>CAVTTH010000001.1:0-769453 GCA_963737545.1 uncultured Verrucomicrobiae bacterium
TCCGAATAGGCGTAATAGCTGGCTACGCCGTTGCTCGTCTGCCGGACGCAACGCCCCAGGGCGTCATATCCCAGCTCGTAAGTGCCGGCCGCGCTGGAACTGGCCGAAGCCAGACGCGTGTCAGCAACGTAGACATAGCTTACTCCGTTATAGCCGCTGATTTCATGCTGGCTCCCGTTGCTGGTTTCGCCGTACTGGTTCAAGCTGTTCGGGGTGTAGCCGGTCAGAGTCCCGTTGTCGTTGACGCTATTTCGATTGCCAGCCTCGTCCAGATTATAACTCGCCGCGCCGCGCGGCCGGATCGGGATTTACTTGTGTCAATACTTAGGTCCGACCCCTTTCCTTTCCCCCTTCGTCTGACTCTGCCCGCGCGCCTCAGTTATGGCTTTTTCCGCGGCCACCGAAGCGTTTCGTATCCACCGGGTCCAGAGAGTGTTCATAAAGATCACCGGCTGAGTGCTCACCTCGCCATTTTCTTGGCTTAGTATTATTTTCCCCTCGATAAATTTCAATTTCCCCGCCCGGGTCGCTTTTCCTTCGAGGCGGATCGAGGTATACTTGGATTCCGATTGTCCCGGCAATAGAGCGAACTCAACCTTGATTTGCCCTTCGGCCAAGTGTGCCGACACCAGTCGACCAAGAAACTGTATGTCTGCGAAATCTGAAGCGGATGCTACCGCCCGGGCCAGCCATGCTTCCTGCGATGAAACGAAGAACATTTGATAGATGCAAGGACCCGCCATCCCTTCTCGATCTTCTAAGGCTTCCCACGGGCCGATGAGTTGGTCGGGCTGAAGATCCTCGATCGGAGCGATCTCAGCATAGGAACGCGTCGCTAATAAGGCGAACCCAATCATGGATATGCACGTAGTTTGCACAATCAGCCTAGCGATCGCTTTTTCGATTCTATTCATATTCTAATCTTTGAAGTTAAGAGGATATCCGGTTTCAGGGTCAATCGGGGTGTGCGGCCAGACGTAAGTTCCGTTTGGTGCTTTCCAACCGCCTGTCTTAATCATCGTTTTCAACGGGGTCTGGTCCCACTTTTCCGCACTCCGGTAAAAGGCTCTATGGTTGAATTCAGTTACTGAATCAAACATCCCGGACCCCCGAGACCGTCCGCCGTTTTGAAGCATTCTAAGCGTGTTTGCTGGAGACAGATTGCTTGCCGTCGCGAAAGCCTCCGCTTTGCCGCGATAGGTATTAGCGTCTTTGATCAGATCGTTGCTATGCGTAAATTCGTTATTGCGCGCGAACGTTTGGTTTTTTGGGCCCGCATCGGATGCATATCGAACATTGATCTGCTCATGTATGGTAGGCGTGCCGTTAACAGTTGAAGCTGTTGTGTCGTGTGTCGTCGCGCCTGGCGCCCCGCCACGGCCAGTGCTTACGGTTCGGTCGACTTCGAGATGCACACGGTCGCCTGGCTTATTTTCGGTTCCCTTAAGACCTTCAACATGCCAACCGTCGCCGCCGTAGTCAATCTTGGTATCCTGGACAAGTTGATATTCCAGATAACCACTACGATCAAGGATGCCATCGATGAGCCCCGTCGGATCGGTGCGATCCATCGGATCATTGCCGCAGTAGCGGAAAAGATTGTTATCACCGGCGGAGAAGCCCATCGGGTCTTCGCTCATGAAGCGACCCAGACCGGGATGATAGGCCCGGGCCCGGTATTCGTAGAACCCATATTTGGCCGTCCACTCGCGCCCGGTAAACAGAATCCTGTTGTTGCACAAGGTCCCGAGAGGTTGCAGCGTCCCGCGCGGGTTGCCGGTCGCCGGTGGCCTGCTCCGGAATTCCGGTGTGCCAAAGACATCGTAACGGTATTGTTCGATGATCTGGCCGCTCATGTTGGCCAGCGCGGTCGTGCTCCCCACCCGGTCCTGGAAGAGTAACTGCCAGACACCGTTGTTCGAGCGCATGATCGCCTCATCCATCCCGTTCCCATACAGGGTGTAGGACAATAACGCGCCCGTTCCGTCGTACTCCAGGATCGAGTGTTCCCCCGAATAGGCGTAATAGCTGGCTACGCCGTTGCTCGTCCGCCGGACGCAACGCCCCAGGGCGTCATATCCCAGCTCGTAAGTCCCGGCCGCGCTGGAACTGGCCGAAGCCAGACGCGTGTCAGCAACGTAGACATAGCTTACTCCGTTATAGCCGCTGATTTCATGCTGGCTCCCGTTGCCGGTTTCGCCGTATTGATTCAAGATGTTCGGGGTGTAGCCGGTCACCGTCCCGTTGCCGTTGACACTATTTCGATTGCCCGCGTCGTCGAGATAATAAGTAAGCCTGTGGATCGGCACTGTCCATCTGTTGTCTGGCAAAAACTGCCGCTCAAACTCGAAGTACGGCAGCTCGCTTGCAATGGGGGCATCGGTCGGGAAAGCTTCTCTGCCAAATGATCGCACACCATCTTGCCGATCGAGATTGAGAAGCAAAAACTACGCGACTGAGATGAAAGCCTTTCTCGCCTTCCTCAAGATCGATCTCAAGCTCGCGATGCGGAACCGGGCCGTGCTCTTCTTCAATTATCTCTTTCCGCTCATGTTCTTTTTCATTTTTGGCTACGCCTTTGATGCGAAACAGGGAAGCACCGCGGTGATCGTGGTCACGATGGTGACGACGATTGGCATTCTCGGCAGCGGGTTCTTCGGCGCGGGCATGCGCGCGGTCCAAGAGCGAGAGGAGAACATTCTGCGGCGTTTCAAAGTGACGCCGATCACGCCCGTGCCTTTCCTCCTCGCTTCCATCACGACCGGCGTGATCCTTTATCTGCCCACCGTCGCGTTGATGCTTCTTCTCGCGCACAACCTTTACGGAATGGCGGTGCCGGGGAATCTGCTTTCGCTTTTCTTGTTCGTCTGTTGCGGCGCGGCGGCTTTTCGCTCCCTCGGGCTGATCATCGCGGCGGTCGTCAATTCCACGCAGGAGGCAAATGTCCTGATCCAGATCGTCTACATGCCGATGCTCCTGCTCAGCGGCGCGACTTTCCCGCTTTCGTTCATGCCGACCTGGCTGCAAATCGTCACCCAGTTCATTCCCGCGAGCTATCTGGTGACGGGGATGTCCGGTATTCTGCAACGGGGCGAATCGATCCTGCAGAATTCGAAATCGGTCTTCGCACTGATCGTTACGCTTGGGGTCGCCCTTTTTATCGCGACAAAACTATTCCGCTGGGAAAAGGAAGAGAAGCTCCGAGCCTCGGCAAAACTCTGGGTGCTGGTTGTGTTGTTGCCGTTTTTTCTGCTCGGCACCTATCAGGCATGGAGCCGGCAGGAATTAACCAAGGCCAAGATTCTCGCGCGCGACCGGGCTCGAAGTCACTCCTGGTTGATCCAGAACGCGCGCATCTTCGTCGGCAACGGCAAGATCATCGAATCGGGCGCCGTCCTGGTGCGCAACGGCAAGATCGATCAGATCTACGAGGGAAATTCTCCGGATGCGAAATCGCTGAATGCCGAGGCGATCGATGCTGCCGGCAAGACCGTGCTGCCGGGTTTGATCGACATGCACGTGCATCTGGGAGCGACCGGCGGATTCCCGGCGGACTGGACGAAGTTCGATCCAGCCAAAGCGGCCGAGCATGCCCTGGAAGCATATTTGTATTGCGGCGCCACCGCCATCCGCAGTGTGGGCGACCGGCTTGATTACATGCTGAAGCTGCGGGGAAAATTTGGGACAGGCGAGAAGTTAGGCACGGAACTGTTCTTCTGCGGACCGCTTTTCACAGCCGAAGGCGGGCACGGAACCGAGTATGCGAAGTACATGCCGGAAGCGATGCGCGCCTCCTTCAACGCGCAGTTCGTGCGCACGCCGAAGACGGCGGAGGAAGCTCGCAAGGAGGTAGATGAATTGGTGACGCAACACGTCGATGCCATCAAGGGCGTACTCGAGGCCGGCGTGCCCGGGTATTCCTTTAATCGCATGGACGTAAACATTCTGCGCGCGGTCGTGGACGAGGCGCACCGCCAAAAACTCCCGGTCGCCATTCACACTGGAAGCAGCAAGGACGTGCTCGATGCGATCGCGCTCGGGACTGATTCGGTCGAACACGGTTCGTTCATCGATGAGATTCCCGACGCGGCAATGACGGAAATGAAAGCGAAAGGCATCGCCTACGATCCAACCTTGAGCGTGGTCGAAGGCTTCACTGATTTTGCGAAAGGCGACACCGCGTTACTCAAACGTTCGCTTGTCCAACAGGTAACGCCGAAGGACTTGCTGGACGGAACGGAAAAGGCGGCAAAGAGCGATCAGTTCAAGAGTTTGCGCGAAGGTCTGGGTCATTATCCGATGTCGTTGCAAACTGGCGGCAACAATTTGCTGAAGGCCTGGCGCGCCGGCGTCATGCTTGTGACCGGTTCCGATGCAGGAAATTTTCTGGTCATGCACGGGCCGACCGTGCAGCACGAAATCGAGCTCTGGGTCGCGGCTGGAATTCCCGCCGAAGTCGCACTGCAAGCGGCAACGTCCAATGCAGCCAAACTCCTGCGCGCGGACTCGCGAATCGGCACGGTGGAGAAAGGCAAGGAAGCGACGCTTCTCGTGGTCGACGGAAATCCGCTCCAGGATGTGCACGCTCTTTCTTCCATCTCGCTCGTTATGCTGAAAGGCGAACGCGTCGCGCGCGCAGACATCTTCGAACAGAAGTAAGGCATCTGCCATTTTCTCCGCGACGTTTGCGCGCCTCTCCGTATCGTGGCCACCGGACATGATGCCTGCCCGTTTCTCGAAGACACTCATTGCCATTGCGATACTGGCGATCCCGGTCCAGCAATCTTGCGCTTATGGTCCGGACGGGCATCACATCATCGGCGCAATCGCGGATGAAAAATTAGCGAATACGCCCACCGGCCAAAAAGTGGCGCAGCTTCTCGACGGCATGACTCTGCGGGAGGCCGCGCAAGTTCCCGATACCATTAAAGGTTGGGACAAGAAGGGCGTCGAAGACCCCAGGAACGCCGAATATTTTTCGTCTCGTCCGCGGGTCGCCGCCCAGCTCCGCGAATTCTGGAAAGCGAATCAGCCGACCCACGATCCAAAGTCACCGATGCCCTCGCATCATTGGTTTCATTACACCGATGTTCCGGTGGAGGCGCAAAGTTACTCCAGCGGCAAGACAGGGCGAAACGAATGGGACATCGTCCACATGATGTCTTATTGCATCGCCGTCATCAGAGGAGAAATTCCCGAAGAGAATCCGCGCAAGATCACGAAAACCGTCGCGGTGATCCTGCTCGCTCATTATGTCGGGGATATCCATCAACCCCTCCATGTCGGCGTCGAATATTTTGATCAAAATGGGCACACGGTGAATCCGGATCTCGGCAAACCGGCTCTGGAAGATCAGGGCGGCAACTCGATTACACTGGAGCTCACCGGTGCCGATTCCGGGAGGTCAAAAAAACTTCATGGCTTTTGGGACGGCGACGCGGTGACCGCGCTTTTTCCGGAGAACATTGCCGCGATCGAAGACAAAGACGCGCGCAGGATACAAATGGATGCCGCGGAAAAGAACCTCGTTCACAACTTTGCTGTGCAGGAACCAAAAGGTTGGCGACTCCCTGCCGGCCTGGCACTAAAAGACTACGCCGAAGCCTGGGCGAACGAAATTCTACCGATCGCGCGTGAAGCCCATGAACGTCTGGCCTTTCAAGGCGTCGTTCCCACTCCGCAAGAGGACGGACCGACCATCGCGGCCGGTGCCGCGCGCGAAAAACCGATGCCCGATCACCTTTCCTACCGCGCCTGGGCCGCGGCCATCGTGCGCACTGAATTGCACAAAGCAGGATGGCGTCTCGCCGATCTGCTCGAGAAAGCATTGGCCTCCGGGGTTAATCCAAACGCGGCCGTTTCATCTCCGATGCCGCCGGCAGCAACGGCGAGCCCCTCCCCGGATTCGATGACAAGCGCGACACCGCCGCCGGCGTCCCTAACGACTGGTTCGCTTTACGGCGCGTATCCCGAGAACTATCGCGAGATCGTGAAAGACTGGCTGAAATCCAGGTTGCCCGATCCTGCCAATACTTTGATCCAATGGCAGGCCCAACCCAAGCCGGCTGATCTACCGGGCGGATCCGGCGCCAGACTCTACGGATATCTCGTTACCTTTGGACTCAGTTCGAAGGACGGCGCCGGTCTCACTGGAAAAATGCAGGCGCATGCCGCTTTGATTCATGACGGACAGGTCATCGCGGCGGACGGTTTCCACGATCGACAGTAGATTGCCGGCGCGAAACTTCGCTCCCGCGATTTTCCGCTTATGCCTTTGAACACGGGAAAAAATGGCGACTCAATCAGCCTGGCCGGGTTGTTGGCACGCGCCAGCGATCACGAAGCGAATTACCTGCAACGTACGACCGGCATTTCGCACGAAAAGAAAGGGATTCGCAGTAGCGAGCTGTTTTTCTTCTATGCTTCGATCGCGGACGCTGCGCCGCAACGGATCCTCGAATCGGGCCGGGCGCGCGCCCAAAGCACGCTCGTCCTCGCGCGGTTGTTTCCGCAGACGGCGATCATCAGCATCGAGTCCGATGCTTCATCGCCCGATGTCGAAGTTGCCGCGGAGCGATTGAAACCCTACGCCAATGTAGATTGCCGCTTCGGCGATTCACGACGGCTCCTGCCCGAATTGTTACAACCGGGTGATGTCGTGTTGATCGACGGCCCGAAGGATTTTCGCGCGCTCAAGCTGGCCCTGCGACTTCTCCGCACCGGCAAACCGCGCGCGGTTTTCGTGCATGATCTTTGGCTCGGCCTGCCGGCCCGGCACTTCGTTGATCGCCACCTGCCTGGCGCGTTCTTGAGTGACGACCCAGAGTGGGTTCGGCGCTATTCGAAATTGGACTCGAGCAAGCCACTTCCGCTCCCATCCGGGGACGCGGTTCGGCGCGCCTACGGTGCGACCTTCGCCTGTCTTCCAGCAGCCGGACAAAATTACGCGTTCCGGCTTTTCCAATGCACCGTCGCGCAGGCGATCGATCGAATTCAGGAAACAGTCCGCAAGATTTTCGGGCGACCGCAGCGTGTGCGGCCGGCAGACTTTTGAGAACAAAAAAAGCGGGCGAGAGATTTCTCTCCCGCCCGGCGATCCCTAACCTGAAAATTGTTAGCTCTGGCTTTTCCGATCGTGCGGCTTGTCGCACTGCGCCTTTAAAGTCGCGAATTGTTCTTTCGAAAGAACGCCTTCCGCCGATTTCATGAATTTCTCCATGCTCTCCTTCGTGCAACCTTCCTTCTGGCACTCAGCCTGGAGGGCATCGAGTTTCGTCTTCTGGTCCGGCGACAGATTCAACTTCGCGTAGCCGTTGATACATGCCTTTCGGCTATTCGCGCCCTGGGCGCAGCATCCATTCTTGTCGCCTGCTTGCAGCGACGTTACCGCAAACGCTGCCGCAACCACCAAAGCCAAGCCTGCAAATTTGATCATAGTAACGGAATCAGACAGCCGGCCAACACAAACCGTTCAAATCATTTTCGGCCCCGAGCGATCGGGGATGATGTCGCGCTCTAGGCCGTCTGAAACTGCATTGCCCCATTCTTCGCATCCACCCGGATGGTCTGGCCCTCGTGGAATTTGCCTTCGAGAATGTCGAGACTAAGCGGATCGAGAATGAATTTCTGGATCGCGCGTTTCAACGGACGCGCGCCGTAAACCGGATCGTATCCTTCGTGAGCGATGAACGCTTTCGCCGCATCGGTCAACTCAAGGATGATTTTTTGTTGCTCCAGACGCTTCGTTAGGCGGTGGAGTTGGATTTCCACGATCTGCTTCAGCTCCTCTTCATTTAGCCGGTCGAAAATGATGATCTCATCGACGCGATTCAAAAACTCCGGACGAAAATGTTGCCGCAACGCGTCCATCACCAATCGGGTGCGCCCCTCGCTCGATGATTCTTCCATGATGAATTGCGATCCGATGTTCGACGTCATGATAATGACCGTGTTCTTGAAATCGACCGTTCTCCCCTGCCCGTCCGTGATCCGACCGTCGTCGAGCACTTGCAGCAGGACGTTGAAAACGTCGTGATGCGCCTTTTCGATTTCATCGAAAAGAATAACCGAATACGGCTTGCGGCGGACGGCTTCGGAAAGTTGTCCGCCCTCTTCGTAACCGACATATCCAGGCGGCGCGCCGATCAATCGCGCGACCGTGTGCTTCTCCATGTATTCGCTCATGTCGATGCGAATCATGGCGTTCTCGTCATCGAACAAGAACTCCGCCAGCGCGCGAGACAGTTCCGTTTTCCCGACACCGGTGGGCCCGAGAAAAATGAACGAGCCGATCGGCCGGTTCTCATCCTGCAATCCGGCGCGCGCGCGGCGCACTGCGTTCGACACCGCAGTGATCGCTTCTTTCTGCCCGATGACGCGCCGCATCAGGCGCTCCTCCATTTTCACCAGCTTCTGTCGCTCGCCTTCCTGCAAACGCGACACCGGTATATGCGTCCAGCTTGAAACCACCTCCGCGATGTCGTCCTCGGTTACCTCTTCGCGGAGGAGCGTCGGTTTTTTCTCTTTCGATTCTTCTGCCGCCAGTGCAGCCAGTTTCCGTTCCAGCTCGGGGATTCTGCCATATTGCAATTCGCTCGCTTTCCCCAGTTCGCCACGGCGTTGAGCGCGCTCCAATTCGGTGCGCGCCGCATCGAGCTGCTCTTTCCACTTCCGCTGCTCGTCCAGCGTCGCCTTTTCTTTTTGCCACTCTGCCTTGAGCGCGGCTGATTGTTCCTTCAGATCGGCCAGTTCTTTCTCCAATTTCTTCAGCCGCTCCTTGCTCGCCGGATCTTTTTCCTTCTTCAGCGCCTGCCGCTCCATTTCGTGCTGCATGATCTCGCGCTCGAGCACGTCGATCTCTGTCGGCATCGATTCGATCTCGATCTTCAAACGCGATGCGGCTTCGTCAACCAGATCGACCGCTTTGTCCGGAAGAAACCGGTCGCTGATATAGCGATGCGAGAGCACAGCCGCCGCCACCAACGCCGCATCCTGGATTCGCACACCGTGATGTACTTCGTAGCGCTCCTTCAATCCGCGCAGGATCGCAATCGTGTCCTCGACACTCGGCTCATCCACCATCACCGGTTGGAACCGCCGTTCCAGCGCCGCGTCTTTCTCGATGTACCTTGCGATATTCGTTGAGCGTGGTCGCGCCGATCGTGCGCAACTCGCCGCGGGCCAGTTGTGGCTTGAGCATGTTCGACGCGTCGACCGAACCTTCCGCTGCGCCCGCTCCCACGATGGTATGGAGCTCGTCGATAAACAAAATAATCTGCCCCTGCGCATCGGTCACTTCTTTGAGGAATGCTTTGAGACGATCTTCGAACTCCCCGCGAAACTTTGCGCCGGCCACCATCGAACCGATATCGAGCGCGATCAGTCGCTTTTGCTTAAGCGATTCCGGCACGT
This sequence comes from uncultured Verrucomicrobiae bacterium, assembly GCA_963737545.1. Lineage (GTDB taxonomy): Bacteria > Verrucomicrobiota > Verrucomicrobiia > Chthoniobacterales > UBA10450 > CAVTTH01. Next base: position 9,412 of record CAVTTH010000001.1, read on the forward strand.
CACCCGAAATGATCCGACGCGCCAGACCCTCCACGATCGCCGTCTTGCCCACGCCCGGCTCGCCGATTAGCACCGGATTGTTTTTCGTTCGGCGAGAGAGCACCTGCATCACGCGCCGGATTTCGTTATCTCGTCCGATCACCGGATCGATCTTCCCCCGCCGCGCGCGCTCGGTCAGATCCTGTCCGTACTTTTCCAGACTCTGGTATTTTCCCTCTGGATTCTGATCCGTCACGCGCTGCGAACCTCGCACCTGCTGGAGCGCCTGCATCAACTTGTCTCGATTGACACCGAGATCTTTCAGCGCCTTCGCTGCTGCTCCGCTCTCGCTAATTAGGGCGAGAAGATAATGTTCGGCGCTGGTGAACTCATCCTTCAGTTTCGCCATCTCGCGCTCGGCCACGTCCAGCGTCTTGCGCAATTCATTCCCGAGCCGCACGTCGGCCCCGCTCACCTTCGGACGGCGCTCCAGTTCCCCGCGAATGCGCCCTTCCAACGCAGATGGCGCTACCCCAAGTTTTTCCAACAATGGTCGCGTCACTCCATCGGTCTGCTCGAGGAGCGCGAGCAGAAAATGCTCGTTCGTCATTTCGCTGCTCTGCGTTTGCGAGGCCATGTCCTGCGCCGCCTGCAAAGCCTCCTGCATTTTCTGGGTAAATTTCTCGACTCGCATCATGTAAGAATAACGAGCGCAGTCCCGTGAGCAATCCGACGCTACATTAAACGTTGCCCCCGCGCGCCGGTCTCAATCGCCATCGATAGTCCATGATTCCGCAAACACATTTGACACTCGCTCATTGCAGCGGTAGCTGGTTCCTAGATTCGTTAGGCGTGTGCGCACCCCATCCAACTGACGTTTATGAGCAATTCCGGCATCGCGCCTGAGGCGCCCCTCCGCTCCCTGGCACGCGTCTCGAACCGTTTGCTCGCGAACCCGGCAATTCACATTATCGCAGGCATCACGATCCTGCTTCTGGATCTTCTCACCGGGCCGTTCCTGAGTTTCCCGATACTCTTCGTCATCCCGGTCGTGCTGTCGGCCTGGTTCTGCAACGCGCGTCTGGCCTATGGGCTCGCTGTATTTTTGCCAGTTGGCCGTTTCTTGATTGCGGTCTTTAGAGATACTACCGCCGCCGCCATTAGCGTTAATGGCACCAATGCGCTCATCCGAGTCGGAGTCCTCAGCCTGCTGGCGTTGCTGGTCGCCCGCACAGCCCGCCAAGGTCGGGAAATCAAAGTCCTCCGAGGACTGCTTTCCATTTGCATGTTTTGCAAACGCGTCCGCACCGAGGATGGCGGCTGGGAGCGATTCGAAACGTATATCGCAAACCATTCCGAAGCCGATTTTAGCCACGGTTTGTGCCCCGACTGCGCCAAAACGCAGACCCAAGGTTCCCTGCGATAATTCCGCTGGAATTTTGCTTGTCTTCACCGGCGACAGCTGGTCTCCTTTTCCCTGGCCGAATCGAACAATCCGGCCGGGGCTGACAGCGCGCCACTACGAGAAGATCTCGTGAACGGAGGCACTGTCGGTATCCAATTCTGGTCGTTAATCCCTATGAAGAATAAGAATCTCACCAAGAAAATCCGGAGTTTAGAAGCTCGCCTGCAAAAGGGTGCGAAGAAACTGGCCAAACTGAAACAAAAACTCGCGGCCCAAGCCAAGGGGGGCGGCGGAGGAAAGAAGTCTAAAATGCGACCGATCTCGGTGCCGAGCCCAATTCCAGCCAAGAAGGTGAAGAGAAAGCTCAATCTCACCCCAGAACGCCGCGCTCAACTGGCGGCGGCAATGAAAGCCCGATGGGTCGCCAAGAGGGCGGCAGAAGCCGCGGCTGCGACGGGAAATGCGCCAAGGCCATCGACCGGGATGGTCTCCCCGCCGGGGCCGAGTTCCCGACCGCTGTAAAGCAAACGCTGCGGCGGCAACACGACGCAGCTCCCTAATTCCCTGGAGTGTCGTGATCGGAGCGCCGATCACGACGCCAGTTCAAGTACGGAACCGACGGCTGGCGCTTCAAGTTCGCCCTCACCCTTCGCCGCGCCGCGAGGCATCGCGTTGCGGCGGCTGATTTCTCCGCGTATGAGTCTCTGCCCATGAACTCGGACGTACCCGCTTCGCGCAAGAAAATGCTCTCGTTGCTGCGGCCGGGACCGTTCCGGCGCTACATTTTGGGCTCGGCCATCTCGGACACCGGGACGTGGATGCAAGTCATGGCGCAGGGCTGGGTCATGAGCACGCTGACAAACCGCGCATTATTTCTCGGATTGGCGAGCGCGGCGGCCGGATTGCCGACAATCGCGCTGGCGATGAAAGGCGGCGAGGCGGCGGACCGCTATGATAAACGCAAGATTCTGATCTGGACGCAGATCGTGCAGACTCTGCTCGCGATTATTCTCGGCACTCTGGTTCTGACTGGCCGAATCCATATCTGGCATGTGATCGTCCTCGCGGGCTGTCTGGGAGTTTGTATCGCCTTCGAAATGCCGGCGATCAATGCGCTCGTGCCGGAATTGGTCAAACCAGAGGAAATCGCGACGGCAATTGCACTCGATCGCTCGGTCTTTCACGGATCACGTTTGATCGGTCCCTCAGTCGCCGGGCTGTTGGTCGGATGGTGGGGCGCCGCCTCCGCTTTTTTTGCCAATGCCGGGTCGTTCTTCGCACTCGTGATCGCACTGGCTTCGCTGCCGCCCCGTCCGATCGGTACGGCCGAAGAGGAAGCGCAACGCCGGACCGGTTTCAAAGAAGGTCTCCACTACGTTCGAAAGGACCGGACGATTCTGGCGATGATCGCGCTGATCGCCCTAACGACCATATTTATCTTTCCATTCCTTTCGGTCATGCTGCCGCTCTACGTCCGAAATACTCTCCAGCTCGGAGCAACCAGACTTGGATATCTCATGGCCGTTTCCGGGATAGGATCGCTCTTCGGCGCGCTCGGCTTGCTAAGCGTGGCACGTCATCACCGTTTTCAATTCATGACCGGCGCAGTTGTCCTGGTCGCCCTCGCTCTCTTCGGCATGTCGCAATCCAATAGCTTTCTTTTCACCGCCATGTCGATGGGGATCCTGGCCATCGGTCTCTCGTCCAACTTCGGCCTTGCCAATACTATCGTGCAGGAACGCGCTCCAGCCGCCCTGCGCGGACGCATCTCCGCGATCTTCGGTCTCAGCTTCTTCGGGTTGACACCTATCGGCAGCCTGCTCACTCCGGCCTTTGCTGATTTGGTCGGCATTCGTCTTGCGCTCGCGGTTTGCGCCGGCATCTACGGAATTCTGGGAGTCCTCCTGATGAATGCAGCGGGCCGGAGCGGATGCGAAAAAACAAGCGTTGTCAGCTCGGTTCCGGAACCAGGCGTGCAGCCTGCCGCAGTGGTCTGAGCGTGTCGCAATGATCGCATTCTCGACCTGCTGGAATTCCGGCCGGCACCAGGCCGGGGATGAAATGCTGCATGAGATCAAGGGCGAACTGGGCTTCGATTTGGTCGAACTCGGTCATGGCATTCGCATCTCGCTCATGCCGGGCATTCAAAAGATGTACGATGCAGGTGAAATTAAGTTCAGCAGTCTGCACAATTTTTGCCCCTTGCCTGTCGAGGTGATGGCAGCTTCACCCGATTGCTACAAGTTTTCCGCGTTCGATCCGAAAGAGCGGGAGCGCGCGGTAAAGCAAACTCTTCAGACGATCGATTTCGCCAAGCGGCTCGGCGCGCCTTTCGTCGTCATGCATCTCGGTGCCGTCCCGATGTCACCCATCACCGACTCGCTCATCGAGCTGGCCAAAGCAGGCAAACTGCTCTCGCGAGAATTCGTCCGCAGGAAAGTGAAGGCGGTGCAGAAGCGTGAAGCGATCGCGCCGCGCTACCTCGAACGTGTGAAGGAATGCATGCGCCGGATCACGGATTACGCGGCACAAAAGAATATTCGCCTTGGCGTGGAAGGACGTCGCGGCTACGAAGAAATTCCAAGCGAACGCGAATTGCCCGCCATTCTCGATGAACTGAACTCGCCACACGTCGGTTACTGGCACGACATGGGCCACATTCAGATCAAAGAGAATCTGAAGTTTCTCGATCACGCTGAGTGGCTCCAGAAGATCGGCAGCCGCGCTTTCGGTTGCCACTTGCAGGATTGCATTTGGCCGGCGCAGGATCATCAACCGCCATTCGCCGGAGATGTCGATCTGGAGAAACTTGTTCCGCTTCTGCCGCCAAGCTGCTTATTTGTCTGGGAGATGAGCCCACGCAAAACGGCGGAGGAAATCCGGCGCTCCGTCGTGACCTGGAAAGCGCGTTTCGGCGGATGAAAAAAATCCTGCTCACGCTCTTTCAGCTTCTCGTCACCGTCGCAGTTCTCTACTGGGTCTTTCGCGATCCCGCCAAACGCGCGCAAATGGGAGTCGCGTTACGCGCAGCCGATTACCGCTGGATCGCCGCCGGGATTTTCGCCTACATCATCGTCGAGATTGCTGCCGCTGTGCGCTGGCACATTCTTCTCAAAGTGCAGGGAATCCGCCTGAGTCTGCCGCGCGTCTCGGGCCTTTTTCTCATCGGCATGTTTTACAATCAATTCCTCCCCGGCGGCACGGGCGGTGACATCATCAAGACATATCTTCTTCTCAAGGAAACACCGGACCGGAAAGTCGGGGCATTCCTCGCGGTCGTGTTCGACCGGTTGATTGGACTGATCGCGTTGATTTCCCTCACCGGAACGCTCATCGCGCTCCGATATCACTGGCTCGCCCAAACCCATGAGACACGCCGCCTGCTTTGGATGTTGCTCGTGATCCTCGGAAGCGCCGTCTTCGCCTTGCTCACCAGCTTTGTCGTCAGCGGCTTTAATCTTTTTCATTTTCTGCCCAAACATTTTCCCGGGCGCGACAAGCTGATCGAATTATCGGCCGCCTATCATCTTTACGCGCGGCACTGGAAAGGAACACTCCTTGCCTTTGGCGTCTCCCTGATCGCGCACATTTCGACCTTCACGACCTTCCTCTGCGTCGCTTATGCTTTTCGGGCACGTGTCGCGGTCATCGATTTTTTTGCAGTCATGCCGATCGAACGCACCATCTCGGCGTTGCCCATCAGTTTTGCGGGTGTCGGCCTGCGGGAAAAAATTTTCCAGACCATGTTGCATCAGCTCTGTGGAGTTCCGGAAGCGGTCGCGGTCCTGATTGGCTCAATGAGTTTCCTCATCATTCTTGTCTGCTGTCTGCCCGGCGGCATCGTCTACTTCTTCTACAAGCCGAGCGGAGCAATCGGTCACGTGAAGTTGCGCGAGATGAAGCAGGAGGTCGCCACGCTCGAGCATGAACTCAGCGAAAAAGAATAGGAAAAATGTGAGAGGGACCTCAGCGTCCCGATCGAGATCGCAGCGCAAAGGCGCTTCCCGCGTTCTCAAACGTCCATTTGTCGCGGCCACGTTTGCCATGACGGTCGACGGAAAAATCACGACACGAAATTTTTCGCCCGTCGATTTTACTTCGCGCGAAGACAAGGCACATCTCATCCGACAGCGCGCACTGGGCGATGCGGTCCTGATCGGACACACGACACTCAAGCGCGACAACGTCCGACTCGGATTACCGCTAAAGGAACTTCGGGAGGAACGAGTGGCCCGTGGTCAGGCACCGTTTCCGCTGCGCGTGATCGTGTCGAATGCGGGCCGAATCGATCCGGCACTTAATATTTTCCAAGCGGATTTTTCGCCCATCGTCATTTTTTCCACGACACGAATGCCGAGGAAATATCAAATGGCGCTCCGCGAAAAGGCCACGCTGCACTTAAGCGATGCGCGCGCGGTCGATCTGGAATGGATGCTTCACCAGCTCTGGCGTGATTATCGAATCCGCACGCTGGCATGCGAGGGCGGCGCCTCCCTGTTCCGCGCGTTGCTCGAAAAGGGATTGGTCGACCAGCTCAATCTTACGATCGCGCCTTTCCTCTTCGGCGGACGCGATGCTCCGACGCTGACGGGACTGAGCAAAGAATTCCTGCCGGCCAGCGTGCAATGTTCGCTCGTCGATATGCGAATCGGAGGCGACGAATGTTTCGTAACCTACCGGATCAAGCGGAGGCGCTGAATCAGTTTCTGGGGAGCGCACGCGGCTCGCGTGCTGGTCCCGGCGGCTCGCCGGGACGAGCTTTTCCCCCTGAGTCCTTGTCGGTCCTACCAAACGCTTTCCAAAGAACAGAATTCTCGCTTCTCATCGACCGAACGCCCTCGACGGGCTGTCGAAGGCAGCACGCGAGCCGCGTGCGCTTCCCGGATCCAATGCCAAAATTCTTCCCTTCCGTTGCGATGCCTCCGGGAGAGCTTATCCTCTCCGCTCCGCCCGCAGACGCCTGTTTCATGCACAAAGGCAATTCCATTATCATGCACGCTCCGCGGCAGACCATCTTCGAGACGGCTGCCAATTTGGAGTTGTGGCCGAAAATCCTGCCGCATTACCGATACATCCGTTATCTCGAGCGAAGTCCCGACCGCAACATCGTCGTAATGGCTGCGACCCGCTCCGGCATTCCGATTTCCTGGACCTCCGAGCAGTTGATCGATCGGGAAGAAATGGAAGTTCGCTTTCATCATTTGAAAGCGTGGACGAAAGGTATGCGTGTGGTCTGGACGTTTAAGGAAACGCCCGCAGGGGTGCTGGTCGAAATTTTACACGATCTTCACTTTCGCGTGCCGCTGCTCGCGCCCATCATGGAACCGATCGTCGGCGATTTTTTCATTCACGATATCGCAAACAAGACATTGCGCTGCATGAAGGCGTATTTGGAAGGATCAAGCAAATGAGGAATGGCGCGAGACGACGTGCGGTGATCACAGGCGTCGGACCGGTGACTTGCGTCGGCGTTGGTCGCGAAGATTTTTGGCGGGGATTGCGAGCGGAGCAAAGCGGCATTCGCCGTGTCACCAGTTTCGATACTTCGCCTTTCAACGCGCACTGTGCCGGAGAAATTCCCGATTGGGCACCGGAAGAATACTTCCCGCCGCATCGATTGAAGCGCCTTGATCGCTATGCGCAATTCGCGGTCGCCTCCGCGAAACTGGCGCTGGAAGATGCGGGCATCGTCTGTTCGCGCGAAAAACCGCAACACCGCATCGGCGTCAGCTTCGGCACCGCGCTCGGTGGCGTTTCCAATGCGGAGATACAGCATGCGCATTTCTTGAAAAAGGGAACCCGCGGCGTCAATCAAACCCTGGCTCTGCAGGTATTTGGCGGCTCTGCCCACACCAACATCGCGATTGAGTTCGGATTTCGCGGAGTCGGGACGACGAACTCGAACAGCTGCGCCAGCGGAACGATTGCCGTCGGCGAAGCGCTCCGCTACATCCGCGATGATTTTGCCGATGTCGTCATCGCCGGCGGAGCGGAAGCGCCGCTCAGTCCCCTCACCTTTGGCGCATTTGCCATCATCAAGACGATGAGCCAGTTCACGGGCGATCCGGCGGAGCTGGCCTGCCGGCCATTTGATCTTTTGCGCGACGGTTTCGTGATCGGCGAGGGCGCCGCTTCGCTGATCATTGAAGAGTTGGAACACGCTCGCTCGCGCGGCGCCAAAATTTACGCGGAGGTCCTTGGTTACAGTTTAAACAACGACGCTTTTCATATGACCTCACCGCTGCCGACGGGCGAATGTTGCATTCGCGCGATGCGGGACGCTTTGCGCGATGCCGGAGTGGAACCGGAACAAATTGATTACATCAACGCGCACGCCAGTTCGACACAATTGAACGACAGCACGGAAACGCTCTCGATTAAGGAAACCTTCCGCGATCATGCTTTCCGGATTCCGGTAAGCGGCACGAAAGGGTATACCGGCCATCCGTTAGGCGCGACCGGTGCGGTCGAAGCGACACTCTGCGCCCTCGCCCTCGATCAGCAATGGATTCCGCCGACATTGCACCGCGACCACCCTGATCCGGCATGCGATCTCGATGTTGTTCCGAATCACGGGCGCTGTGCGAAGCTGAATTACGTAATGAGCAATTCGTTCGGGTTCGGTGGAATCAATTCCTGCGTCATTCTCGGACGAACGCGAGAGTGACCGCGAGCGTGTCATCCTGAGTCGCGCAGACGGCGAAGGACCTCTCAGCCGCTGATCGGTCACGCATAGCAACTTAACGAAGCGGCTCGGAAGAAGAATGGCAATGAATTGACCGCTTGCGAGGTCCTTCGCTTCGCTCAGGATGACAGGAATTTTCTGATCATTCGAGCAGGTCCGGACGATTCGCCCGTGTCCTTTTCCGGGCCTGCTCTTTCCGCCAGGCTGCAATCTCAGCATGATTTCCCGAGAGTAAAACCTCGGGAACCTTCCAACCGCGAAACTCGGCCGGACGCGTGTATTGCGGCGCTTCGAGCAATCCTTCGCTGAAACTATCGTCTGTTGCCGACTGTTCGTGGCCAAGAACTCCGGGCAATAAGCGCGCAATCGCATCGACGAACACGACCGCTGCGATCGCTCCGTTCGTGAGCACATAGTCACCGATCGAAACCTCCGCGTCAGCGAGATGCGCGACGACGCGATGATCAATCCCTTCGTAATGTCCGCAGATCACGATCAGATGGGCGCATTTGGAAAATTCGGACGCAACGGATTGACTGAATCTCTTTCCTTGCGGGGTCATCAGGACAATCGCGCTCTTGTCGGTTCGCAACGATTCAACCGCAGCGAAGATCGGTTCCGGTTTCATTACCATTCCCGGCCCGCCGCCGAACGGCGCGTCGTCGACAATATGATGCTTGTCCGTCGTCCACTCGCGCAGATTATGAATGCGCAAATCGAGCACTCCGCTGCTCTGCGCCCGTTTCAGAATGCTTTCACCGAGGGGAGCGCGACAGATTTCCGGAAAAAGTGTCAATATGTCGATGCGCATTTCAAGAATATGGATCGCTCGATCAAGCTGTCATCCCGAGCGTAGTCGAGGGATCCCGTCGAGATATTCTTAACGTAACGAAATCAAGTAGCGTAACGAATCCTACCAGCTAACTGCGGGACCTTCGACTTCGCTACGCTCCGCTCAGGATGACCGGATGGCTATTCCACGATCTCGAGCGTCGCTCTTTGCCCATGGCGCGCAGCCGAACTGGCCAGCAGCGCGCGGATCGCCTGGATGGTCTGGCCGTTGCGACCGATAATCCGGCCAACATCGCTCCGCCGCATTTGCAGCCTGAAAACGGTCATCCTTCCGCTCGGTATTTCGGAAAGCATGATCTCGTCGGGAAACTCGACGAGCTGACGAATGACAAACTCGAGAAATTGTTTCACAGAGTGAAAAATAGCGATCGAGAAAAAATTGTCGATTAATCTCGCAGTCATCCCGAGCGAGATTGAGATCTAGGCCGGGCTCGCTGCTGGTTCCGTCTGCTCCGGCGTGGGCGCAGGTTCCGGAGACACCGCTGGTCGCTTCCGGTTCTTCTTGATTAAACTCCACACGGTGTCGGAGGGCTGGGCGCCGCGTGAGATCCAATGTTCGATGCGATCAAGCTTCAACGCACTGTTGTGATCGCGCTTCTTCGGATCGTAGTGCCCAACGATCTCGATGAATTTGCCGTCGCGTGGACTGCGTTTGTCGGCCACCACAACTTTGTAAAAGGGGCAATTCTTTGCGCCCTCTCTGCGTAATCTAATTGAAACTGCCATATTCTTATTTTTTCATTCGCGCCATTTGCGCCATCATTTTTTTCATTTTGCCGGCGTTCTTCATCATCTTTCGCATCTGATTGAACCGCCGCAGCAAATCATTCACCTCGGTGACGGTACTGCCGCTGCCCCGGGCGATGCGCTGGCGGCGCCGAGCATTCAAAATGTCGGGCCGCGTCCGCTCTTCGCTGGTCATCGAAAGCACAATCGCTTCCGTCCGTTTGAGCTGCTTCTCGTCAACGGAGAGGCCCTGCACGTTACTCATCCCCGGGATCATGCCAAGGACATTCTCGAGCGGCCCCATTTTGCGCATCATTTTGAATTGGGCGAGGAAGTCGTTGAAATCGAATGATGCCGTACGCAGCTTGCGCTCCATCCGGGCCGCTTCTTCTTCGTCGATCGCCTCGGCGGCTTTCTCAACGAGTCCGACAATGTCGCCCATTCCCAGAATCCGGCCCGCCAGCCGATCGGGCACAAAGACCTCGAACTGATCCAGCTTCTCGCCTACGCCAGCGAACTTGATCGGCCGTTGTGTCACTTCGCGCATCGACAGCGCGGCGCCGCCGCGCGCATCGCCGTCCAGTTTCGTCAGCACGATGCCGGTGATGCCGAGTGCTTCGTGAAAATGCGTCGCTACGCTGACGGCCTGTTGTCCCGTCGCTGCGTCAGCCACCAGCAGGATTTCCTGCGGTTTCAGAAAATCACGGAGCGTCTTGAGTTCTTCGATCAGCCCGGTCGTCGATCTCCTGCCGGCCCGCGGTATCGAAAATCTGAACGTTGCCGGTTTGACCTTCCGCCCACTCCAGACTGGCGGCGGCGGCGCGGCGAATATCTTTCTCGTTAGGCGACGGCGAGTAAACCGGTACACCCACCTGACGACCGAGAGTCGCTAGTTGCTCGATCGCAGCCGGGCGCTGCAAATCGCAGGCGATCAAAAGCGGCATCCGTCCCTGCTTTTTCAAGAGCACTGCCAGTTTGGCCGATGAAGTCGTCTTGCCCGCGCCATTCAATCCCACCATCAAAATGCGAGCCGGCTTTTCGAGGTTCAGCGGGGCGGCGTCGCCACCGAGCAGCGCCGTCAATTCATCATGAAAAATCTTAACGATCTGCTGGCCGGGCGTGATGCTCCGCAGCACGTCTTCGCCGAGGGCCTTGTCCTTGACGCGCGCGATGAAGCTTTTCGAGACTTGAAAATCGACATCAGCCTCGAGCAAAGCCAGGCGCACCTGGCGCAGGGCGTCGTTGATATTGGTCTCAGTGATCGTGCCGTGACCGCGCAGATCCTTGAATATATCCTGAAGCTTGTCGCCAAGTTGCGAGAACATACTTAAATACTAACGAATGACGGAACGACGAGATTCAATCCGGGGAGCGCACGCGGCTCGCGTGCTGGTGACGGCGGCCCGCCGCCGCCAACTTTTTCTGAGGAATGCTAGTTCTCGCGCACAAAAGGATATTTCGGCGAGCCGCCGAAACAGGCACGCGAGCCGCGTGCGCTCCCCGGAATCCGCCGTCACGGTTTTTTTGCTGGGGCGGCGCTAATTGGCGAAGCGGACGGAGCCGGCGATGCGCTCGCCTTCGCATTCTCATCGATTGTGAACGACCAGTGCGCCTCGACTTTCTTGCCGCCGGCTTTCGCGCTGAGAATCACGACGCACGATTTATCCCGAAGTTTTTGCGTGACTTGATAGGAGACAGTTTGCGTCTTGGCGTCATAGCTTGCCGGAACCAGACCGAGCCCGCTCACACGCAGCTGGATACTGCCCGGATCAACCGCACCGAATGGACTGAGATTCGCTTTCAGCAATGGTCGCGAGCTTGTGACCGTTGCACCATCGGCCGGCTCTGTCGTGATATTCGCCGCTGCGATTTCCGTGACGGGGACGCTGCCGGCGGTTGAACTGCCCCCGAACTTGATCGCGTCTTCAAAAACCTTCGGCTTGTTCGCTTCGATCAAATAACGACCAAGATTATCCATGGATGAATTAAACGGAAGCGCCTGGCCGTAAACCGTGAAAATGGCCTCGTAACCGGCGTTTCGGGCAACTTCCTTGATGTGCTCATTGTAGTAGCCGTAAGGAACGGCAAAGCAATTCACTTTGATGCCGAGTTTTTGTTCGAGGACTTCTTTGGAGCCCGCGACTTCGCCTTCCAGCCACTGTTCATACTCCGCAGGAGCGAGCCTCCGCTTCGTCACCTTGTCGTAGGGTTTTCGCAAGTCTTGATGCGTCTTTGAGTGCGCTTGGATATCGACGCCAGCATCGCGCATCTCCGCCAGTTGTTCCCAGGAAATCGCCTCACCACCGCCAAATTTTCCGCCGCGAACTCCTTCCGTGTAGATAAACATCGTTAGCGGATATTCGAATTTTTTCATGATTGGCCAGGCCACTTCATATTGAGACTTCCAACCATCGTCGAAGGTGATGACCGCGCATTTCGGCGGAATCGTTTTATTTCCACGCTTCCAAGCCAGAAAATCCTGCATCCCGATCACGGCGATGCCCTTGTCCTTCAACTCCTTCATCTGCGCTTCGAACGCGGCCGGCGTGATCTCCGTGTCGGGCCGCCTCACCTTGTTGACGAAGCGGTGATAGCCGAAGACGACAACTTGCGCCGTTTGGTCGATTGGCGGCTTGGTGCTTTGCGGGGTCGCAGTGGCCTGGGGCACAGGCGTGGCGACAGCGCTCGATGCGGGGGTCGGACTGGAAGACTGGGCCGTGGTGCTCAGTTTGGCGCTTTTCTTACATGTCGGAAAACTGAGCGCCAGAAGCAACGGAACAAGTGCGAATCGAGTGAGCATAAATAAGCTAACGCCTTTAGTTCTGGTCACGCAAAACACAAGCGCTTTTTAGGAAACGACAGACGCAAAGGCTCTTTGCCAGTGACAAGTCAACCGCCGAAGATGTTCAATCCAAAAACTTTTGCAGATCGCTCGTTCTCGTTTATCCAGTCCCACATGCCGCGACTGATTCGCCTCGCTGTTATTTTCGGACTCGCCGGTTTCCTGGCGGGGTGCGGGACCGTCACCAACAATACGAGCCGCACTTTCAAAACGGTAACGGTCGATGCCGGCCACGGTGGAAAGGACAGCGGGGCGTCTCGTCGTGGCGGCCTGCCCGAAAAGGTCGCCGCGCTCGATGTGGCGCGTCGGCTGGATCGGAAGCTGCGTGAATCGCAATTAAAGACAGTGATGACGCGTTCGAGCGACGTTTTCATTCCGCTCGATCAGCGAGTCGCGATCGGAAACGCGCAATCCAATTCCATTTTCGTCAGCATCCACTTCAATGATTCTCCGCGTCGCGTGATTCACGGTTTCGAAACTTATTATCATTCGGCTGCTTCGTTGGACCTGGCGCAGCGAATTCAGACACATTTGACTGGGACTTCCGGTGCGATGAACCGCGGAGTGCATCGGGCGAATTTCCGCGTGCTCCGCAATTTAGTCTATCCATCCGTGCTCGTGGAATGTGGCTTCCTCAGCAATCGTTCGGACCGCAATGAAGCCGGCAGCGAGACTTATCGCGAGCAGCTCGCCGATAAGATTGCCGCAGCGATTGTCGAGGAGCGTTTCGGTTCCGGAATCTATCAATCGCGATCTGCGTCGATAGCGGAAGCTCCTGGTTCTATTTCACCCAAACCATTTCCGCCCTAAAACTCGATTCCACGGGCTTCGCGCCCGATCGCTGCGAGAACAATCAGCGCGATGAAGACGATCGATGTGACGATCGCGAGCGACGTCGCGTAGCCCGCGACTCCGGTCGCGTTTGTAAAATGCTCCGCCAATTTCGCCTCAATCACAGCGATGGGCGCGGCGCACAGGTTGCCCAGCTGATAGGCGAATCCGGGGAACGTGCCGCGCAATTCCGGCGGCGACAGCTCGTTCAAATGGACCGGGACAACGCCCCACGCGCCCTGCACCATGAATTGCATGCAGAATCCGCCGGCAATGAGCAGAGTCAGCGGCGGCGACAAAATCCACGCCGGAATGAGGAAGGCACCGGCCGCTGCTGCGATAATGATCGAACGCCGACGCCCCCAATTTTGGGATAAGAATCCAAAAGTGGTGCCGCCAAAGATCGCACCCAGGGCGTAAATGATACTGACCAACAGGACTTGGTTCACACCGAGGCCGCGCTCTTTTTGGAGGAATGTCGGATAGAGATCCTGCGTGCCGTGCGACATGCAGTTAAACGCCGTCATCAACAGAATCGCGTAGAGAAAAAGGCGCCAATGCTCACGGAGCGTCTCCGACAAGGGTCGGGTGATTTTTTCCGCGATACTTGCCCGGTGACGCTCCCAAACTGCCGATTCCGGAACGCGCGCGCGAATGAAAATGACAAGCAACGCCGGCATCACGCCCGCGATAAAAAGTCCGCGCCATCCAAAATGCGGAAAAACGAGCGCGTAAACAATTGCAGCCAGGAGAAAGCCGAAAGCGTAACCCTGTTGCAAGATGCCGGAGAATAGGCCCCGCGCTTTCGCCGGCAAGGTCTCCATCGCGAGCGACGCGCCCAGCCCCCATTCTCCGCCCATTCCAATCCCGAAGAGCGCGCGCAAAATCAAAAACACCGTGAAGTTCGGCGCGAAGGCGGTGAGCAACTCGATCACCGAATAGAAAATGATGTCGATCATTAACGGCACGCGCCGGCCAAAGCGATCTCCCAGCATTCCGAAAAGCAGCGCGCCGATCGGCCGCATCATCAGCGTGAGCATGCTCGTGAAAGCGACTTCGGGAATCGTCTTTCCGAAATCGCGTGCCACCGCCGAGAAGACGAACGTAAGCAAGAAGAAATCGAGCGCATCCAGTGCCCAACCGAGAAAGCAGGCAACGAAAGTGTTGCGCTGAACGCGATTCAACGATTTGAAAAGCCGCCACGCTTCCATGGCCGCATTTAACTTTCGCGATGGCGAACTGGAAAGCTCCGATTCGTCAGCCGCTGCCCGCCGCGAAAAATGTCGACCCGGGCACAAGTCGTATTTCAGACATATCTACGCATCATGATACGTCAATTTGTTAGTTGATGATTTGAGCAAACTGGAGTTTAATAGCTGCCTACGCCATGATCACTCCCCCATCGCATCCTTTGGAAGAACTGCTGCGCGAACGCATTGCCATTCTCGATGGCGCGATGGGGACGATGATTCAGCGTCGCAAATTGAGTGAGGCCGAATATCGCGGCGAGCGTTTTCGCGATTGGAAAGGCAAGGACCTCAAAGGCAGTCTCGAGCTCCTTCTCCTGACCAAGCCGGAGGTGATCAGCGAAATCCACACCCAATATTTGGAGGCCGGCGCTGACTTAATCGAAACCAACACCTTTAGTGCCACGACGATCGGCCTGCACGACTTCCTGTTTCAGGGTGAACCAAAAGGCCCGCGCAAGGATATCGAGTTTTATCAAGGCGTCGTCGATGACACCGATCTGCGCAGCCTGGTGCATGAAATGAATTTAACCGCCGCCCGTGTCGCTCGAGAAGCAGCGGATCGTGCGGCGAATGCAAGTGGCCAAAGGCGTTTTGTCGTTGGCGCAATGGGGCCCTTGCCCGTCGCTGCATCCCTCTCACCGGACGTGAACGATCCCGGTTTTCGCGCCGTTACCTTCGATCAAATCGAAAATGCCTATATGGGACAGGCGACCGCGTTGATCGAAGGCGGCGTCGATCTGCTCGCAGTCGAGACCATCTTCGATACGTTGAACGCGAAAGCTGCCCTATCGGCGATCACTCAGGTTTTCGAGCGCGCCGGCAAAAACGTTCCACTCATCATTTCCGGAACTGTGACGGATCTTTCCGGGCGCACGCTCAGCGGACAAACGGTGGAAGCATTTCTCATCTCGGTCGCGCACGCCAATCCACTCGTGCTCAGCCTCAACTGCGCACTTGGGCCTAACGAGATGGGTCCGCACATCGAGGAACTGGCGCACAACGCCGCGACCTACACCTGCGCCTATCCCAACGCCGGTTTGCCTGACCCGCTTTCACCGACAGGATTTCCGGAAACGCCGGAAAGTCTGGCGCCGAAGTTGGGCCAGTGGGCAAAGAACGGATGGCTTAACATCGTCGGTGGCTGCTGCGGAACAACGCCAGACCATATTCGCGCTATCGCAGCCGCCGTGCGCCCGTTCCCGCCGCGTTCTGTTCCGGCTGGATCAAATAACGGGAACGGCCAATTCAACTGATGCGCCCACTTCGGCTCTCCGGCCTCGAGCCGCTCGTTATTACGCCCGACACAGGATTCGTCGTCATCGGCGAACGCACCAATATCACTGGGTCGCCGAAATTTTCGAAGTTGATTCTGGGTGGCGATTTCGACGGCGCAGTCGCGGTGGCGCGCCAGCAAGTGCAGGGAGGCGCCAACATTCTCGACGTCAACATGGACGAAGGAATGATCGATTCGGAGGCAACCATGACGCGTTTTCTGAATTTGATTCAAAGCGAGCCGGAAATCGCGCGGGTTCCGATCATGATCGACAGCTCGAAATGGAGCGTGCTCGAGGCGGGATTGAAATGCGTGCAGGGCAAATGCGTCGTCAATTCGATTTCTCTAAAGAATGGCGAAGAGGAATTTTTGCGCATGGCCGGACTCGTTAGGCGCTACGGTGCGGCGGTCATTGTGATGGCATTCGATGAGCAGGGGCAGGCCGACACTCTGAAACGGCGAATCGAAATTTGCAGTCGCGCTTACAAATTACTGACCGAACGGGCGCAATTCTGCCCTAACGATATCATCTTTGATCCGAACATTCTGACCGTCGCCACCGGACTGGAGGAACATCGCAATTACGCGGTCGATTTCATCGAAGCGACGCGCTGGATCAAAGCGAATCTGCCGGACTCGCGAGTGAGCGGTGGCGTGAGCAACATTTCCTTTTCTTTCCGCGGCAATAATACCGTGCGCGAAGCCATGCACGCGGCGTTTTTGTATCACGCGATTCGCGCCGGGCTCGACATGGGCATTGTCAACGCCGGCCAGCTCGCCGTTTACGAAGAGATCGAGCCACAGTTGCGCGAGCGCGTCGAAGATGTGCTGCTCAACCGCCGCGACGATGCGACGGAGCGGCTGGTCGAATTTGCCGAGACGGTTAAGGCGGCCGGCAAAGTCGCGGTCAAAGATGAAGCCTGGCGTTCGGCGCCAGTTGAGGAGCGGCTTTCTCACGCATTGGTCAAAGGCATTATCGATCATATCGACGCCGATACCGAGGAAGCGCGACAAAAAAGCAAACGGCCGCTCGATGTGATCGAAGGTCCGCTTATGGCCGGGATGAGCGTAGTGGGCGATCTTTTCGGCGCCGGGAAAATGTTTCTCCCGCAGGTGGTCAAAAGCGCGCGAGTCATGAAGAAGGCCGTCGCGTATCTCCTGCCATTTATGGAAGCGGAAAAGGCAGTCGACGCCAAACCGCGCGCCTGCATCGTGATGGCGACCGTGAAAGGTGACGTGCACGACATCGGCAAAAACATCGTCGGCGTGGTCCTGCAATGTAACAATTACGAGGTCATCGATCTCGGCGTGATGGTGCCGGCCGCGAAAATTCTGGACACGGCCCGCGAACGGAAGGCCGACCTGATCGGGTTGAGCGGATTGATCACACCGTCACTCGACGAGATGGTGCATGTCGCTCAGGAAATGGAACGCCAGAAATTCTCGCTGCCGTTGCTCATCGGCGGCGCCACCACCAGCCGCGCACATACGGCGGTAAAGATTGCGCCGCACTATCAGTCGAGCACGGTTCATGTGCTCGATGCCTCGCGTGCCGTTGGCGTGGTGAGCAAACTCTTAAGCGAAGAGCTGCGAACCGATTTTGATTTGGAAACGCGTGCCGAACATGCGCGTCTGCGAGAAGAGCATGCGGCAAGGACCACCGAGAGAAAGCTGCTCACCCTGGAACAGGCGCGCGCAAACCGAAAGCCGATTGTGTGGGAAAAATATCAACCGCCGAAGCCTGCGAGTTTCGGGCTGCGCGTCTTCGCCACCGATCCGGGGAGCGCACGCGGCTCGCGTGCTGTGGCCGGCGGCTCGCCGGCCACACCCCCTGACTCCGTCCAATACTCCAAGCGGCGCCTTCCACATTTCCAGCGCCCTTGGTCGAGGTACGCGATCACGTGGAGCACTGTTGACCGGAATCCGCTTTCTCCCGCCGCGCGTCAGATTGTTCTCGACTCAATCGTGTATTGGCAGAATCGCCGGTATGAGCTCTACGCCGCGTGCGTGATGCCAGATCACGTTCACCTTTTGATTGAGCCACAGATCAAAGAAAGCGATGCCGACGGCAACCCGGTCTTTTTTTCACTCTCTGAAATCTTGCACACAATCAAATCGTTCACCGCTCACGAGATCAACAAGATAGAGAATACCAGTGGCCCGGTATGGGAAAAGGAATCGTTCGATCGCCTGATTCGATCGGAGAGCGACTTGCAGGAGAAATTTGACTACATCACGCGTAATCCGTGGGACGCCCTAATCGTGACGACTGGCGAGGATTATCCTTGGGTGTGGTATCCGGGTGATCGAAAATCGGAAGCATCTCGGCCAGCGGCCGAGATGAGCACGCCAGCGGCGCGCGCTCCCCGAATCACTGAAATGCCGCTCGAAACACTCGTTCCCTACATCGATTGGTCGCCATTTTTCCACACGTGGGAATTGCGCGGGCGATATCCGGCCATTTTGGATGATCCGACGGTCGGGAAACAAGCGCGCGAGCTCTTTGACGATGCACAGAAACTTCTCGATCGGATCGTGCGGGAGAAATTGCTCACCGCCCGTGGCGTCTACGCAATCTGGCCGGCAAATTCGGTGGCCGATGACGTCGAGATTTATGCGGACGAAGTGCGAACCGAGCGCCTAACCACTTTTCATTTCCTTCGCCAGCAGATGCAGAAACCGGCCGGGCAATGGAATCATTGCCTGGCCGATTTCGTCGCGCCGAAGGAAACCGGTCTGGCCGATTATATCGGCGCCTTCGCCGTCACCGCCGGCATCGGCGCGGACGAACTGGCAAAGAAATTCCAAGCCGATCATGACGACTACAACGCGATTCTGACCAAGGCGCTGGCCGATCGCCTCGCGGAAGCGTTCGCCGAATATTTGCATCAGCAGGCCCGTATTGCATGGGGCTTCGGTGGCAACGAAAAACTTTCACACGAGGAATTAATCCGCGAACGCTACCGCGGTATTCGCCCCGCCGCCGGTTATCCGGCATCTCCGGACCACACGGAAAAGCGAACGCTGTTCGACCTGCTCGGTGCGGAAAAAAATGCCGGCATCACATTGACGGAATCCTTCGCCATGTACCCGGGCGCAAGCGTAAGCGGTCTCTACTTCTCGCATCCCGACTCCAAGTACTTCGCGGTCGGAAAGATCGCGCGCGATCAGGTCGTCGATTACGCGCGACGGAAGAACCAGCCTAACGAATACATCGAAAAGTGGCTGGCTCCGAATCTGAACTATTAAGGTCAGGCGGTTTCCGACGGCTCCGGCGGCGGGGATTGATCGTTGATTTGTGCGCCGAAAAGAAGCAGCGCGCCCGCCTGATCAGCTGAAACCGCATCTGGTTCTGCGGTTTCCGCATCCGCCTTGGGCCATTGCACGCTCCACGCCAATCCACATTTTTCGAGGAAGCGAATGAAGTAACGCGTCAGATCGAACTTCCCACCACTTCAATCCGTGCGCGGCGCAGCGCGGTTTGGCGTGATGATTGTTGTGATAACCTTCGCCGAACGCGCCCACCCCGATCCAAAGATTGTTGCGACTCTGATCGGACGTATCAAAGCTCCGATAGCCCAGCTTCGGCATGTGACAGATCGAATTCACAGCCCAGGTCATGTTGTAAATGACGAGCATCGGAACGTAGAGGCACCACAGCATTCCGGTGAAACCGAACACGACCCAGAGCGTCGTCGCGACTGCGAGATGGGGCAGGACGTAAAGGTAGCTGCGTTCCCACAACCGACAGTACCAGATCTTGCGCACGTCAGCCGCGTAGCGCAACGAACGTCCGCGGAACTTTTCGGGTTTGCGGATCAACCACATCATGTGGGCGTAGGGAAATCCGTGCAGCGGACTATGAATGTCCTCGTCCGTATCCGATTTTAAATGATGGTAGCGATGATCGCCAACCCACGTAACCGGATCGCCCGCCAGCGTCACCGCCGAACCAGTCGCGAAAACAAACTTGAGCCACTCCGACATCTCGAAACCGCGATGGGTGAGATAACGATGGAGATAAAGCGTCGTGCTCATGCCGCCCCAAAAATAAAGGACCAACATGACCGGCAGATATGAAAGGTGAAACCGCGTGAGCAATCCGATGACACCGAGCACCTGCAAAAGAATAAGGATCGCGAAAATAAAGAAATTGAGTTTTTCGTGCTTAAACATGGAGACGAATCAGAGAAGTAACGATGATAACCGAGAGGACGCGAGCGCGTTCAGGCAGTCTGGTGCGAAATTCCACAAGCGGCAAGCATCGATTTTCCTTTCTTCGATCGTCGATACTTGAACCAAACGATCGACGGCCGGCGAAGTTTCGGGTGCGAGACCTCGCGCGACGTGCTAAGCATCACCCGCACTTTCGGGGTGTAGCTTAGCTTGGTAGAGCGCGTGGTTTGGGACCACGAGGTCGCAGGTTCAAATCCTGTCACCCCGACCACCATTATAAGACGGGGCGCGGGCGCGATGAACTGGATCAACTTTATTGAGCGATCGCCGCGGCGACTCACGCCCGACCACAGAAACTCGACGGTGAAATTTCTTTTTCGATTTCTCGGCTGCGCATGTTTTTTTGCCGCTCCGGTTTTGATGGGGCAGGACTCTCTCCCCTCTTCGCTCTCGACCCCGAGCCCAACGCCGTCTCCGCAGCCGCAGTTGATTCCTTCGCCGCTGCCGCCCCCCATTGGTGATATCCCCATTCCCCCACCGGCGAAGAATGTCCCGGATCTGTCGCAACTGGATGCACTATTCAAACAACCGTCGTTGGGGAATGAAGCGGACGATTTCAAGCGTCATCGGGAATGGCGCAAACTCGCGAATCAAGTTGTGGGAGATCCCGAGATCGTCGCCGCCAAAGCCGCCGCCAAAGTCGTGAAGACTGATCGGGAAAAACGCGAGAGGTTGCGAGTGTACTACAATCTTTATTACGGCCGCATGGCGGCGCTGGCCTCCACTCCGGAGCTAAAGGCCTACGTGGATAAGGAGAAAGCCGCACATCTTGCGCTCCTCGCCCAACCGCGTGTGCGCCCGACGCCAGCCGTGGCAAAAAGTCCCGCGCATTGAATGCCGTCGGCCGTGGAATCGCCTAACGAGTTCTCTTGTTCAAGAGCAGCTTGCCTGGAACGGCGGCGGCATGCTAGGTTCCCCGCGAACACGATGGCGCGTTCGTCTAGTGGTTAGGACACAGCCCTCTCAAGGCTGGTGCACGGGTTCGATCCCCGTACGCGCTGCCATGCTTTCCCATCTGTAGAGCATGCCGCGCCTCAATAATTCACATGTCAGATTCATGACAAACGCTCGTCTGGCGGGCATCTTGGCGCGTTCTATGATAGGTTCTGCTATCAGTGCGAACGAATCCGTCCAATTCAGAATCCAAGCGCGCCCGAGCGACGTCGAGGCCATCACCACCGCCATGCGCGAAACGTTTCCGGCTGCAACGTTCACTTTCGTGGATTCAGATAAGATAGTCCCGCAAGTGCTAGAGGTTTTCGTGCCTCATGGTCATCCTTATCTCAGCATGCGAGAGTTCTCCGATGGTACGTCGAAAGACATATCCACAGAAGTTCTTCTCCACGCAGCGCAATCCGTATTGGCCACATTTGCGCGAGAACGCAGCTAATCTCATGCGCTGCCAGGCGAACAGTTCGCCGCTTGCGCCAGCCGCCGATTGGTGGTTATGACGCCGGGGGCTCCCGCTGGTTACTTGCCGCGCCCGCCCTAGAGGTATGAACGCCTTTGCGCTACGATTCTCTTGAACGCGAAAACGTTTTCGGTATGCTAGATGGCTAGACAGAGATCCCCTTAAGGGATCGGTCTAATTACTGCTTTAACAGACCAAAGAGACGAGACGAGAATGAACTTGGTTTTTACCATCGAACAAGACGACGAAACCGGTGCTTTTACGGCATCCTGGGACGATCCTGACGGCGGCGGTATCACGACCGAAGCTTCAACGTTGGCGGAACTTTACAACGCAATCAACGAGGCCATTCGATGTCATTTTGTCGATCGGCTTGCGCCGAGAGAAGCAATGCTCCATTTCGAGCGTGATCTGAAGCTGCAGATTGCGTGAAGCTACCGCGTGACCTTTCTGGTCAGCGAGTTGTAAAGGGGTTAGGCCGGCTTGGATTTGATGTGGAGAGGCAAAAGGGATCGCACATTCGTGTCTCGAATGGCCAGCGTAGTGTCACTATTCCCAATCGTCCTGCACTCCTGCCTAAGACCCTTCAAAGCGTGCTAAGGCAAGCAGGAATTACGATTGAGGATTTGATGGACGTTATTTGATAAGCCGTTCCGTGGAGGTCTCTCGTCTGCTTCTGCAATTCGAGAAATGCGGTCAACTTTTCGTCGGCGTCAACGATGAACCATCTGCCGTCGTCGCGATACGCGCTGCCACACTTTTCCATCTGTAGAGCGCACTGTCTCCGCGCGCAGCATGGATTATTGTTGGCATCGACGGCGCGCCGCACCCGCTCGCTGAGCGTGAAACAGTCGACCAGCCGACGCTCTTACCGGGCGGGTTTGGTTCGGCCGAAATAGAAGGCTACCGACGCTGGGATCCCAATAAAGACGATAAGAAAACCCATTATAAGCATGTATTCCTCTCCAGCATCAGTCGTGCCTTTGTTACAACTCTGTTACACTTGTGTGACGATCATGTAAACAATAATTGTGGAGTAAATGCAGATCTCGGCCCGCACAGATGGCGGCTGACGCGCTGCCAAATTATCTCGCTCTTAGTTTTCCTCTTCCTCTGCTGCCGCCGTCCGTCCATTTGTCGCTGAGACGGCCGCAGTGATTCCGCAGGAAGCCATGCGAATTCGGATGCCGCAGGCTGCCGTTACTCCCGTGAATCCAGCCATTCGGTCAAGAGCCGTAGACCCTCGTTCAAGGATTGAGCTGGTTGCACTCTCAATTTTTGAATGGATGCGGAAATATCCGGTTGGGAATGCAAGATATCGCCGGCCCGAGCCGGCAGGTGGTTGATCCTTGGCGTTCTCCCTGGGAAATTCGAGAGAAGCGCCGCCAGAACGTCCTTAAGAGAGCTTTTCGTGCCGGTCCCGATATTCAAAGTCAACGATTCGCCTGCGCGCATCGGGACATCCAATGAGGCGCAGATTGCGTTCACCACATCTGTCACAAAAACAAAGTCGCGTGTTTGGGAACCATCCCCGTAAATCGTTAGGGGCTGATCGTTTGTCAGAGCCTCCGCGAAAATCGAAATCACGCCGGAATATGCCGAGCCCGGCCGTTGGCGAGGACCGTAAACGTTGAAAAATCTTAGCGCGATGCCAGAGAGACCGCTCTCTTCGGCAAACAAGCTTCAGATATTTCTCGCTCGCGAGCTTCTGAAGGCCATAGGGAGAGAGAGGGCGACACGACGGCGTCTTCCCGAATCGGCAGGGTGTCGGGCAATCCGTAGACGGCAGCCGAACTTGCAAAAACAAAACGCGGGATCTTGATCTCCCGGCAGAGTGCAAGAAGGGAAACAGTGGCCGTCAGATTACGATCGTGAGCTTCAATCGCATTTTCCCACGACGCCGATACTGAAGGCAACCCGGCGAGATGAACAACCGCGTCGAAGGCATTTGAAGAAAGAACCGGCGGCGAAGATCCGCCTAACCGAAAATCGATCACCCGCAACTGTTGGTTAGCCGGAAGGTTCTCCCGGATCCCAGTCGAGAAGTCGTCGATCACGAGCACCTTGTCTCCCCGGTTGAGCAGAGAATGAACCAGGTGCGACCCGATGAAACCGGCGCCTCCTGTAACGATAATATTCACCGGCTCCGATTGTAGACTAGTTGCCGTTGTTTTCGCGGTTTTTCCGCGGAGGCCGGCCCGGCGAAGCGAGCTTGACGAGAACCGCCAGGTCGCTCGCCCGCCGAATTCCGGAAGCGTATTCCAAGAACTGTCTTGTCCCACGCTTATTCCTGCGGAAGGTTGGCCGAACCCATGAGTCACGTTTCGATCAGCGTCCAGGTAGAAGAAAAGTTCTTTGGGTAGCTTCTCTCCTCCGAGCAGATATCGCGATCCAGCATTCCGCGCCCGTGGATTCCCGCCAATTTCTTTCCATCTGCATTCCGACGCGAAACCGCGCACAATGTTTGCGGGAAATGTTGGAAAGCATCGCGGTTCAGGCGACGCCGGAGATAGAAATCGTCATCTCCGACGACGCTTCGACGGACGAAACCGCGCAAGTGGTCGAAGAGTTTCGCCATCGCTTTCGCCATCTCACCTCCGAGCGTCGCGATCCGGCGTTGCGATATGATCGCAACGTGCTCAACGTCGTCGCGAAAGCGTCCGGCGAATTCTGCTGGCTTTTTAGCGATGACGACAAGATGGAGCCAGGCGGTCTCGCGTCAGTGATAGCCGCGCTCCGCGCCGATCCAACGTCTGACCGGGCTGACCACCGACCGGATCGCCTACGACCACGCGCTCTCGGAACGCATTTATGTCCGCGAGTTGACGCAAAACGAATCCCGCACCTTCACGGACCCGAGCGAAGCCTTTCTCAAACTGCTTGACCGCCTCGGCTTTCTTTCCTGCCAAATCGTCAATCGCGCGCGTTGGAACCAAGTCGTCGCAGCAGAAAATCTCGAGCCGTACTTTACCAACTACGTCCAGCTTTATGTAATCGCTCGCATGATCACGGAGGCGCCGCGCTGGCAGTTTCTTGGCGGAAAGTGCGTCGGCTTCCGCAGCGACAACGATTCCTTCCGCGTCCTGGGCGCGCTGGGTCGTTTGAAAATGGATGTCTGCGGCTACGAGAAAATCGTCGGCGACATTTTCGGGCGCGGCTCTCCTGTTTATCGCCGAGCGATGGGTGAAGTCGCCGTCACGCATGCGCGGCATCACATCGTCACCGCCAAACGCGCCGGTGCTTCCGCTTCATTCTTTTGGGGAGCAACCACGCTCTGCGTCTCCACCTATTGGCGATACCTGCGCTTCTGGCTGCAAACCTTCCCGGTCTTAATCATGCCGCGCAATTTGCTGCTCAAACTCCGCGGCATCTACCAGCGCCGCCCTGCCACGCGCCGAGATCATCGAGCGACTCCCGGATGAAAACCGCGGTGTGCACACTGGTCGTTGGAGACCGCTTTGAGCGGCTCTTCGATCAATATGTCCTCGACGGCTGGCAAAAATACTGCGCGAGGCACGGTTACGAATTGATCGTGTTTCGCAGGCTGTTGAAGGCCTTGCCCGGTAAAAGCCCTTCGTGGCAAAAGCTGTTTATTTTGGAGCAGCCCGAGTTAAAGGGCTTTCAAAAAATCGTGTGGCTCGATGCGGATATCATCATCAAATCCGATGCGCCACCGATCGAAGTCCCTTCCGGACGGCTGGGCTATGTGCAGGAAATTCCTTTCACCGGGAGCATCGAAAGTTGGTACGCGATGTTTTCCCTCCCCCCGCACCGGACATTGTCCAAGGTGGGGTATTATGCCTTGAACATGAACATCACCGGATTCTCCAAAGTGCCGTTGATTACCCGGAGACGGGCATGTATGAGATGCCGGCTCTTTCCTCCTGCGTAAGCCGAGCCGATGTCGGTTACCACCTTGATCCGCGTTTCAACGCGCTCCTGGGAACATTGATGCTCGATTACGCGCCGCGGTGGATCGTGACGAACAAACCGCTCAAGGAACTGCTTTGGCGACTTCGCTACCCGCCGCTCCGTCGGGCTGTTCGCGAGGTCTGCGAAAAGAATTGGTTCATCCACGCGGCCGGGGCCAAACGTGATCTCGACAAGGTAAGTAATTACCTATCGCGGCTAAACGAGCGCCACTTGTCGAAGTGAAAAGGGGCAAAGATTACTGGCAGGTCGTACCACTCGATGCTGCGGATTTTGTCGGCAGCGACGGGGCAGGCGCTTCGTGAAGTTCGAATTGGAAGCTATCTTTCCACCAAAATTGCATGACATCGAACTCCGGCAGGAGCAAAAGTGCGAAGGCAAAAACCGGATGTTTCCCGATTAGCCCATGCATCGTGTGATAGACCCGTGCCGGTGCGCCCGCTACCCATTTTTTTTCCGCATGCAAGACGCCGTTCTCCACCCAAAGCGCCCAGGTATGGGTGGTAGTTCCAACCATTTGTTCGAGCAAATAATTGGGGGTTTCAATGTATCCGGCTTTTCCAACACGCTGAATTTCGCGGAAGAATTTGGCGATGTCCCCAATGTGCTCCGCGACGTGCGAGCAATAGACAAAATCAAAGCTCTTCGCCGGGAACGGGAGGTCGGTCGCATCGGCCTCAACGAACTCCTTGCCCGCCTTTTTCAGTGGGGCGCCTCGCTCCGTCACATCATCAACAAATCGATCGACAAGGACATTGGACCGAAACCAGGGATTGTGACCACTCCCAATGTCCAGGACGCGCGCCTTTGGAGACAGTCTCGCTCTCAGGAAAATTCGCACGGTGCGAGATTTATAATACAGCCACAAGGGCAATCGCAGCAGGCCGTCGAGAACGATTCGAATCACTTTTCTCATGAGGAAATTGGGGTGTGTGGTTCAGCGATGAGAACTTCCGCAAGACCGTGCGCTCTCGATCATAGGTTATGCGGTGCTCCCCGCAAGGCGGGTTCGTCCGCGTCTCCTTCTTGGAATTTGTGCGCTGATCATGTGGCTCACCCGTCTTAGAATCTGGCTCAAGAATCGGCTGCGGCGCGACTCGCTCGTTTACCGGGTCAGCCGCGCGATTTATCAAACTTTGCTGAAGCTTCAGGGAGAAGTCTTTCGAAGACAAAGGGCGCCTCGCCAGATCGTTGAAAACTCGATCTTCACTCTCGAGGAAGAGATGTCGATGTGTTCCATCTTTCCGAAAGAGATTCTCGATCTCACGCTGGCCTTATATCGACCGGGCTCGATTTTGGACGTCGGCTGCGGCACCGGCATCAGTCTGGATTATTTCAAGAGCAAGGGCATCAAGGTGCTCGGTTTGGAAGGATCGGAACTCGCCATCTCCAAAGCGCGCAATCCCAGTCTGATCTCGCTTTGTGATTTGAACGTCGCCGTTCAACTCAATGAGAAATTTGATCTCGTCTGGTGTTTCGAAGTCGCGGAACACATTCACCCGAAATATGTCTCGGAATTTCTCGAAACTCTCACGAACCACGGAGATCGAATTCTTCTTTCCGCCGCGCAGCCGGGACAGGGCGGGCTTGGGCATTTGAACGAGCAACCGCTCGAGTACTGGATCGCTTTGATGAGAGAACGCGGATTTGCCTTCGATGCGGAAAATTCCGAGAAATACCGATCACTGCCGGATCATTTCGCGAGCAACATCCTCGTTTTTCACCGAGAGCAGAACGTTCGCGTCCACTAATCACCTGCCATCCCCGGTCGATCTCTTGTTGTGGTGGGTCATTCTGCTCCGGGAAAATGTCGGTCGGACCAGCCGTCCCTTAACGATCACAATTTCCGAACACGGCAAGATTAGGAACCGAATTCGTCTCCAAGGGTCCGGCAGATTGAATCTCGTTGTCATGAAATGTTCCGGTTAACTTCGGGCTACCACTGATGATCCCGCCCGAAGGATTTGGTTGAACGACTCTGTTCCGGTAAATTTTCACCGAAGCTCTCACCTGGCCGGGGAGGAACACCGGTCCCGCGCCGGGCGACATTTTGATCACGTTGTCGTGAATCTTTATGTTCTTCAACACGCTGCCGTTGTTGAAGAGGACGCCCCAGACAATCACGTGGTCCAGGCGATTGCCGAAAATATCGAGATTGCGCGCCGGATAAGTATCGAAATTTATCCCGATGTTCACATTCCGGGCGTAGTTGTGGAATATTTTGAAATTCCGAGAGGCGCCCACGCCGAAGGCGCCGCCCAGGAGGTGATTGGTCACGACGCAATCTTTGATGAATCCAGTGACAGCTCCTCCGGATCTGATCCAACGCCCCGATCGCAGTGAGATATCCGATTGGGTTGATATTCTCGACCCCGGAGATCTCAATTCGGTCATCATTATTGCTCGTACCGTCGTGCATGATAATGCAGGGAAAGCCCTCGCCGGGGTTGGCCCACGTGCCGAGCGCGCGGACATTTGTGATCTTCGCGTTCTTGGCGGCAATGGTGTAGGCATTCAATGCAGCTCCCTTTCGATTGTGCTGAAAAACTGGTTGGTTCGCGCGGTTGCAATCGAGTGTCAGCTCACGGAGTTCAAAGTACCGCAGCCAATCGTTATCGAAGTATTTCGAAATCACGGTATAATTCGTGTCGTTATTTTCAGTGGCGACGCCGTCCGCCAGCTTGATCGTGGTTCGATCCTTTCCACGGCCACTGATGCGCCATCCTTCCTTTGCCTGAATCCCCCGTGTGAGGAACGTGCCGAAACCGAAATGAATCCTCGTGTTCGGTCTGATGGCGCGCATAAGCGCATCGAGTTTCTCGGCGGTGCTCGCATCAAACGGATCATTCTTCGTTCCCGTTCCGGCGGCATGATCCTCGACGAAGAGCGAGCCAGACATCGGCTCGCCGCTCCCGGGCGCGGCTCGCCAGAGGCAACATGGCTGCGGCCAGAACAAACGCAGTGATCGCGCATCGTTTCGGTCCCATCCTTTCCCAAAAGAACGTTATGCACTTACAAAGACAACCGCGGAGATTGGCTCCACCCGGTTTGCATTATTCAGCTCGATACCGTAAACGATCGGTTCCAAGATCCATGAACCTCTTGGCAAAGCGGCTCGTGAGCTCGCACGCGAAATCGGACTGTGGGAATCGATAATACCGGCACGAAATTCTTGTTCGCGGCCCGCGCGGCCGGCACATCGTTTGGCAAGACGGCAATGCTCGGAAGGCAGAACTTTTATCCCGACGCCGGCGTTCTGCAGAAGCTTTTGGATTCGCGCGAGCCCGGTCACTCTGCCGATCGCTTCCTGGCCGAGTCGGGAAATTACGCGGAAAAGTTATTTGAATTTCTGGGCGCCAAAGAAGTTGTCGCCATTGATAATTCCGCCTACGAGGGCGCCGGCGTGGTCGCCGACATGAACGCTCCGATCGATTCAACCCTGAGAAACCGGTTTTCGGCCGTCGTCGACGGCGGTTGTCTTGAGCACGTTTTCAATTTCCCCCAGGCGATTCGCAACTGCATGGAGATGCTCACCGTCGGCGGGCACTTCATCGGCATCACGCCGGCCAACAATTTTTGCGGACACGGCTTCTACCAGTTCAGTCCGGAACTTTTCTTCCGTGTCTTCTCAACCGAAAACGGTTTCGCCGTCCGCGTGGTCCTCACAAAAGAAAAGGAACGCTGGTTTCGCATCACCGATCCGGAGGTCTTCGGTGGCCGGGTCGAATTGCTGAACAACCGGCCTACCTATCTGTTCGTGCTGGCCGAGAGAATTGAGCAACGGGAGATTTTTCTGCGCCCGCCCCAACAAAGCGATTACGCACGCCGATGGAAGCAGGAAGGCGACGCTGGTGGATCGCCCGTCCAACCGGCCCGGAATTTCCTTCGCACTCTTCTTCCTCCCGGCTTGAAAGAGAAATTGCGACCCTGCGCGGCCAATATCTCGATCCGTCATCGCTACCCGTGCTATCAGACCGATCGCGGAGCAATCGATTTTGCGCGGAGAGTTTGGAAGCTGATGATTAGACTCAGCAAGATCTGCCAAAAAGTTGTCGCAGTGCGGGGCTATGCCAAAAAAGCTCTCAAGTGCGGCCAAAACGTAGGCAGCGGCATGCAATTGCAAAGGCTTCCCTTCTCCCCTATTAAATGAGCGCTTCGCCGCGTCACATGAACTTCTTCCCAGTCGCGCTCGATTGTGTGCGCAGTTTGCCAGGCCGCTTCGCCCGTTCAGCGGTCATCTGGATTTGGGCAGTTACTGCCTTGCGGCTGGCAAACTTCCTCTTAGTCCTGCCCGAATAGCGCTGCATTGTTGCTCTGCCGACTGACCTTCTCGGCCTTTGGTATCTCATGCTCAACGTGGTCGGGCTCGTAACTCTCGTGGAGTTCGGTCTTTCGACGGCGATCTCGCGTCAGGCGGCATTTTTTTGGGCAGGCGCCGGCGCGAATGAACTGGGAGAAAGCCGGAACATGCCGAACTGGTCGGGCTTAAGCGGTTTGGTGGCGCTAGCCGGAAAAATTTATGCGTGGCTCGGTTGGGCCGCGCTTTTGCTGGCTGCCTCGGTGGTGGTGGTTGGCTAGTTTATACCCATCCGCACGAAATGTGTCGCCCAGAGCCTTTGGGTGCCTTGGTTATCTACGTATGGCGAGGAGTTTTGCGCATGCGCGGGCTCTTCTGGAACCCGCTCCTGTTGGCATGCAGCGATGTGCGTGATTCACAACGCATTCAATTCAACGGCATCCTTTTCTCTTATGTTGTCTCGTTAGGCGGTCTTTTAGCCGGTGGTAAACTGCTTGCACTCGCGGGCGGCCAGGCCGTGGTCCTGCTTTATCCCCTTTACCGCTTGGGAAATGGATTGTGCGCGCCCAAATGCGTGACATTTTTTCCGCCACGCCAGATCCCATCGAATGGCAACCGATCTGGTCTTCTACGTGGCGCGCGGGCGCGGTTCTTCTTGGCTCATGGCTCGGGACGTGGGGCCTCGTTCTCGCAGCGGGACAAACGGGTGGCTTGGGCACTTCCGCCAGCTTCGCTCAGCAACACCGTTGCAGTTCACGATTCACTTCGCCGCGCAAAGTTGGCTGCTCACGCGTTACCCGACAATTAGCGGATTGTGGGCAGCAGGCGATCGGTCTGCGATCGCGCGGCTTGCACTGCACCGAATCGCCCTCTGCATGACAACCTTCGCCGCGGGGAGCTTTGCTGGCATGGATCATTTTACCAGACGCGCTACACATCATCGGTTCAAAAACTCCAGCCTTGCCGCGGCCAGAGCTCGGCACACTTCTACTTGTCGTGGGGGTGGATTTGTTCGTCGCGCTGCACTCATCCGTGCTCACCAGTTGCAACCTATTCCCCCAAATGCGCCCAATGCTCTTTGTTGGCATCGCTACGATTGTTTGCGCTTTCGTCCTCGGGAGCCGCTTTGGCGTTTGGGGTATTCTCGCCGCGCCGCTTCTTTGTCAGGGGCTGACCACGTTTTGGCTGGTGCCGACGACGTGCTGGCGCATCCTTTGTTCTTCACTTCCGCCGGCGCGCAGGTTCTCGGCACCCGCGACGATTTGAGGCCTACTGAGCTTAATGAATTTCGGAAAAAACAACTTCAACCCATTCCAGTTCTCTCCGGGTGAGGATTTGTTGCTCGATGCGCACGACGGGCACTTCGCGATGTCGATCTCGGCGCCGGGCACCTCTTCCTGCGCGAGCTGAGGAAAGCTTCTATCGAGGGCCGGTAGAGCGGTCGCATCGGCGATCGACACGCGAGACAGCTTTCGTCGCGCGGCGGTCCTCCAAGGGCGGTTCGCGAGCCATTTTTGAACTTCTCTGAATGAACGATCCAATGCGCGCTGAAGAAGACCCACAGTGGCTCGGATGTGTACTCCGTTTCGCCACCGGCCTGAGAATCGCCGAGACGGGTGCGCGATGCTCTGAGTCGCCGCCTTGAATCGTTTGAGACTTCGCTCGCGCACCGCTTGGCGCCAGCGCAATGCGTCTGTAGCGGTCCCTTCGCGAATATGATTTATCCGATGCGAAAGATCAGCAGCAGCATGATTCTGCCCAAGCTCCTCGGCAGTTATGAAGAGGAACTGCACGCTGAGATCGAGTCTCTGCTCTCCCGTGATTACACCGATGTCGTGGATATTGGTTGCGGCGAAGGGTATTACGCTGTCGGCCTAGCTCTGCGCAGTCCGCGTTCCCACGTGCACGCCTATGACATTGATCCGGTGGCGTTGCGGGCAACGGTTGATCTCGCTCGGCTCAATAATGTGAGCGAGCGCGTCACGGTCGCGGAGGGCTATGCAGAACAATTGCGAAACCTTGTCGTGAATACCCGCGTCCTGCTCGTGTCTGATTGCGAGGGTGCCGAAGTTGACCTGCTCTATCCTGAAACACTTCCCCGCGCCGCCTCGGTTGATCTTTTGGTGGATTTCGCCGTACCAGTACGGCGGCGATTCGTCCGTCAGTGCCGAATTAGTCCGGCGCTTCGGCGGTTCACACGACCATCGGACCATCACAAGCCAGCCGCGTGATGCTGCGCAATATCCCCTGCTTAATGGCTCC
This sequence comes from uncultured Verrucomicrobiae bacterium, assembly GCA_963737545.1. GTDB lineage: Bacteria > Verrucomicrobiota > Verrucomicrobiia > Chthoniobacterales > UBA10450 > CAVTTH01. The sequence goes on from CAVTTH010000001.1 coordinate 41,391, forward strand.
TGGCGTTCGGGCGAGCTCGATTTCGCCCTCTCAGAAAGCCGGTCGCCTGGGATGCGATGGCTCGTCTTGCGCCAGCGGCAAAACCTCGCCGTTTCTTGATGTCGAAGGCCGGGGCTCGAAAACTCTTGTTTCATTTCTGAATCCGTGGGATTCGGGCCCGCCAGAACGCCCGGCGGCGGGGAACTCTTCGCAGTGGAGTTCCTCGCCGAAATGCTGAAGCGCGGCTGGAGCATTGATGTCGTCGCGCCGCCGCAAGGGCCGCTCTTTCGCCATGCCATGCTTGGCGAGGCGGTGTCATGGCACCCCCTCGATCTTTCCAAGAAGATCACTGATCCCGCCTTCACCATTACCGTCGCGCGCTGGATGCTATTCAGCCGACGATTCCGCGATTGCGTCATTTACGGCAACGGTTATGTCACCCTGAAATGGCTGGTGATCGCGCAGACCTTATGGGGGCCGCGTTTTTTGTCACCTGCACGAAAGCTCGTACGAATATTACAGCTCGCGGCGCGCCCGTTATTTATCGCCGCGCATCCAACGATTCTTCGCGATCAGTGATGCGGTACGCACTCTCTTTATCGAAGGAGCGCACGCCCAACCGCAGAAAGTCCTGCGCATACACAATGGCGTTCCAGTCGCGAGTTCGCCGCCAATCGCGGCCCCAGAGGATTGCGCGCGATATGGGAAGCACTCGATGCCTCGCCCTCGAGACCCATCGTGCTAATGGCAGCACGGATGAACCGGCTGAAGGGTCATGAAGTGTTCTTGCACGCTGTGGGGGCCGTCCGCGACGTGTTCCCCGACGTGATCTTCGCGATCCTGGGCTTGGAATCAGCAACTCCCGAAGGGTTGGGGCTTCATAATGACCTGCAAGAACTGATAGACCGAGAAGGCATCCGCGACGCCGTTCGGCAGCTCGGTTTTTTCGTACCGATGTGCGCCGGTTCATGCGCTGTGCCGATATCGTGGTGGTGCCGTCTACCCAGGAGGGTTTCGGCCGGACAGCTATCGAAGCGATGGCGGAAAATACGGCTGTAATCGCTTCGGCCACCGGCGGGCTAAAGGAAATAATCACACACACGCATGACGGCTGGTTGTTTCCGCCCGGTAATCACTCTGCGCTTGCGGAACTCATCATTTCCGCGCTCGCGGATCCCGAGACCGCGCAAATCTGTCGCACATCAGGGCTACGAGACGGCACGAGCTAAGTTCTCGACTGAACACATGACCGATTCAATCGAAGAGGCTCTGCTCAATAATTGATCGCTGTTCGGTTAGGGCAGCCGCGGTTTACGGCAAACCAATTGCATCGCAACAGCGCTATGCCACCCAAGCGCGCGCGCTATTGTCTGGTGCGTCCAAAATTTCAACCTATCGCGTGCTCCGCGGTTGGGATAGAAATCATCCACTTCGAAGCGAAGAACATCGAATCCTTCCGCGTCCAGAAGGCGTCTGATCGTGTGCGGCGTAAAATGAGTGAGGTGGATTTCGCCGCCCCAGACCAGCGGTTCAAATGCTCGCGGGAATTTCCACGGGAAAAGGCGGTGGCGAAGCAAAGGATGCGTCTCGTTTGGAACTGCGATGACAAAATATCCACCGGATCGCAAGAGTCTTAGGGCCTTCTGCACAGCTCTTTGAGGATCGGGCACATGCTCAAGTACATGCCACATGGTAATTACATCAAAGGATTCATCGTCTACGGCAACTCCGTGAATTGTCCCACGCGCGTGTCCAATCCCAATTCGCGCGCAGATACTGTGCGCCTGGCCTTTCCGGAAAGCTCCGTTCCTCGCGCATTAAAGCCGGCAGCATCCATCCGTTTGAGAAAGCTCGCGTCACCGATGCCGATATCGAGTAAATCGCCGGCGCTATGCAGTCGTTGAACATAACTTGCGCGCCGATCCCACAGGGCCTCCCACGATTGTCCGCGGGTCTTCCATTCCGCATAGGTGTTTCCCGTATTGTACCATTCAGCGATGATGCTTTGCGTTGGGCGCGGATGCCGGAATAGCGTTGTGCACCACAAACAACTCACGACGTCCGGAGGAAATGCCAAGGCCCATTTCTCGTGACCACAAACCGGACAGCCCGACAACCTTTCATCTAGCGGGAGAGGCTCACGCATGCGAGGGGACTGGGCGGTCATTTCATTTGCTAGGAAAAAAGCGAATCTATACTTTCACACCGAAGTCTCAGATCCAGGACAGCTGAACGGTACAGGAACAAGGCTACGCGGCTCGCGACAGATTCCGGAGTTAACATGGCAAATGCAGTCTGCTGCTTCGAAAGACTGACGCGCTCCAAGCCAGGGGCAACATCAATTTCCGTCTCGCAGTAGACACCCGTCTCGACTTTGCCCACAGCAATGTTCCGAACAAACACAACGGGGGTCCCAACCGCGTTCGCGAGGTGACGAGGCCCGGAGTCCGGACAAAGGACGACGGCACATCGCTGAAGAAAACAGGCCAGCGGCAGAAGGCGGAGATCACCGGCCATGATCGAAGCTCGCAGCCCAAATTTATTTTTCAGGCCTCGAAGAGCTTCGGCGTCGCTTCCCGTTCCGCAGAGGACGGTGCGCGCACCGGACAACGATTCGATGTGAGCAACCGACTCAGCAAACTTCTCCGCCGGCCAGACACCTGACGGTTGCCGGCTGGTCGCGAAACACGCAACGACCGGCACCACCCGAAGACAATTCGAGATGCTCCCAGGCTGCTTCCGCTGCGGCCTCGTCCTCCGAAGTGGGGAAGATTTGGGGGCGGAGCGACCAATCTGGCACGCAGCTCGTCACCTGGCCGACAAGATCCCGGAAATAGGCGGGGTATGGTTGCGGATACTGAATCCTGATCGGAAACGTCACGAGACCGGAAAATCCCTTGTCAGGGTAGCCGATCCGATTCGGAATTTTGAGCCGGGCCGCGAAGAGCAAGTCGCGCGAGGTCGAACTGCTGTTGTAGCAAAGCGCGACGTCGAATGAATCGGCGGGCATTCGTTTTGCAGCAGAGCGGCTCAAAATCCGATCTATGTTTGGATTGCCCACCAGCACTTCACCGCAGGCGGCTCGGCCACGTAGGACCAGTGGCATTCCGGCAGGCCCGCACGGAGGTGAGCGAGGCTGGCGGTATTGTAAAGCACGTCCCCGATGTGATCGGCGCCGAGGATCAGTCCACGACGCCAGGCCTGCGGCGGCGTTTCGCGGTCCGACCTCGATAAGGCTCTGAGCAACGGCGAGAGAACCTCGCTCCCGCAGGCGAGCGCATACTTGCCAGAAGAGCGAAAGCGTTTGCGGTTTGGGAGCATGACCGGGCCAACCCTATCACCTTGCCGAAAAGTGGCGACTCGCGCGTTTCCTGTTTCCGCCCGGGAATCGCGAAGATTTCACGCCGGCACCTTTCGCCAATTGCCTAGACGCGTTCGCAAGGGTACCATCGCACCATGGAGACCATTGCGCTAAGGATCGGAGGGGAAAAAATCTACCTCGTAATGGTGATCGCGATGGGCCTCATCACCGCGGTCTTTCTCGGGGCCATGATTGGGAGTGACCCCATCGTTACAATAGTCACGATTGCGGCTGTTGGTTTTTCACTCGTCTGGCTGGTGCTTGCCCGAAACCGTTGGTGGCTGCTCATGCCGGTTGCGGGGACAATCGGAGGATATTTTTACTTCGGATTTAAGCTCTATCCGCACGAAGTCGCGTTAGTGCTGTGCTTTGTCCCGCTCCTCATCGCCCGGGCTCTTGCGCCCCCGACCCAGCTCGAAAAGAAGCGGTCGCCCTTCCCCCTGGCGATGTACGTCCTGAGCTTTTATTTATTCGCACACTGGTTCGGCAGCAACCTTTATAACCGGCTAAACGGGGAGGGTGGCTTCGGCAACGTTACCCGCGCCTATCTTAATGCGCTCTACGTCATCCTCTTTGTGTTCGCCTTTCGTCGCTATGGCTCGAGCAAGTATATGAGCACGGCATTGCTCCTGACCTATCTCGCGGCTTCGCCCGCGTCCTCATCACCGTCGTCATCTATCTGTCCAAGAGTTTTGCTTACATTCCGGTGGTCAACTACGTCCTGCCGGGCTCCACCCACTCCGGAGCTGGTGACTTACGCGCTTCCGGGCTAACGCTCGCTACGCTCGCAGCATGCTACTTTCTGCTCAAGAAGGGCCTCTTCCAGAAGTTGTTCCATGGCGCCGTATTCGCCGCCAGTTTTGTCGCCGTTCTTTTCGGCTCCGGTCGCAGTGCGTTGGTTTTCGTCTGTCTGGTTCCAATCTTTGCGGCTTTTTTATACCGTAAGGTGATCCCACTCGTCCTGTCGGTTCTAGTGGTAGGCAGCCTGCTCTTCGCTCTAAACGCCTTCCCTGGTGTCCTGGATAACATGCCCTGGCCAGTCCAGCGGAGTGCTTCCATTCTTCTCGTGAACCAGGCCAAAGCGGCTCAATACGGCAAGGCTGTAAGCAGCGATGAGTGGCACGAAAGACTGCGCGAGATCGGCTTCAAAAGGTGGACCAAAGATTACAACTCGTTCTTCTTCGGAACGGGGATTCGTCCTTACGATTCGGCGATCGCTGAATTTCGGCCAGGTGCGACAACGAATGAAGATTTCCTGCATTCGTCCGCGAATGTGGGCGCCTATGAGTCCGGCTGGTGGACGGTCATCGCCGTCACGGGTTTGGTGGGCATTGTCTCGTATCTAGGCGTTCTCCTTTATTTGCTCCGCCGACTTCTTCCAGTCCTGCTGAAGAAGAAAGTGCGTGACCATCGCCTCGCCTTCGCCTTTCTCGCGGTCTTCAACATCATTATTTGGCTGGGGCTCGGATGGACGACCGGCGGTTTCCCGAGCACCGAAATCATGTTCGGGTTCCTGGCACTCTTCGCCTTAGAGGATGAGAAGAATGCACGTCGCCCGCTCATCGCACCGGCAACGGCGCGGGAAATTCGTCCCCACGGACAGCGGCGTGAGTTGTTAGGCGCGAGATGAAGGGCGGATCGCGTCCCAACGTAGTTTTTTTCGAACCCTGGAGCCTCGGCGACGTCCTGATCGCCGCTTCCGCCCTGCGGGAACGCCCAGTTGGAGCGGCGCTTGCCTGCCATTCTTCATGGCATTCCATCGTGCGGGCCGCCTTCGTCGATCATCCGCCGCCAGATCTTATTCCGGTCGATCTCCCCTACACTACCCGAACTCGCGGGCATGCTTTCGATGCGAGTGGAGGAGACATGGAAGCCACAGCCTTTGATCCCCAAGTGGTGCTAAGCATACGCGGCGATCCGCGCGATTTCTCTGTGGCGAGAAAATTATTTCCCCGAGCCAAAATCCGAATGAAAGGCTGGATCAGATTCCTGGGGCGGAAAAGTGCGCTTGTTAATCTGCCCTATGCGCTTGGTCTTCTGGCCGTGCAGAACCGGTACCGCTCGTGGGCGGAACTTTCCGGTGTGCCGTACTCCGAGATCGAGCAGAAATACAGCCGCATGCAATCCCTCGCGCCGAGGAACGGCCGGGTAGTCATTCACCTCGGAGCACAATGGCGTTCCAAGCAGTTCCCCGATGTTCCCGGATTGCGCGATCATCTGCGGAAATCTGGTCGTGAGGTCATCCTTGTTGCCGCGCCGAATGATCTTTTGCCCGCGCGTTCGACAGAGACGGAAGTCACCCGCGCGGCCGACCAGGAACTAATCAGACTGCTTCGCTCGGCCGAGCACGTTATTACGAATGACTCCGGGCCGATGCATCTCGCCGCATTCCTCGGCTGCCGAACAATTACAGTGGTCCGCACCTCTCCCATCGAAGAATGGTTGCCCCCCGCCACCCGCATCGTGCGCTCGCCGATAACCCCACGCGGCTACCGGCCACATCCGCGTTACATGACAGATGAGGCGCTGCCGGGCTGGCCTTCTGTCTCCGAGATCGCCGCCGCGATACAATCGCCCGAATCAGACCGTGGCGACATACAGGACAGCGGCGGCCAGCAGACCTGCGATGTAGCTGGTTCGATCGGTTAAGGCGAAGACGACAGGATCCTGCGGCACTTCTCCGCGGTTAGCTTTAAACCAAAGCCGGGTGATCCAATAAAGAAAGAGCGGACAGAGCAATAGCAGGACGGTCGGATGCCGATAGAGCAGACGAACCTCCGGGCTCATCACGTAAAGGACAAGGACGAGAACCGAGATCATTCCGCTGGCCACGCCGAACGTTCCGACCGACTCAAGATCCGTTCGCAAGTATCCCCGCCCTGTCGCGGGCGAACCCTCGAGCACGGCGAGCGAACGCAGCTCTGAATAACGCTTGACCATCGCCAGGCCAAAAAAGAAAAAAACCGCGAACGCAAGCAACCAATCGGAAACACCGATGCGCGTCGCAGCTCCTCCGGCAAGCAGGCGTAACGCGTAAAAGCAGGCGAGCACGACGACATCCAGCATGACCACCCGCTTCAACCAAACCGAATAGGCAATGTTACCAACAAGGTAAACTCCAACGATGGCGAGGAAGACGGAGCCACAAAGGAATCCCAGACCGAGACCGGCAAGCAGGAGGAACGCAGACACAAGAGCGGCGGAGAGAACTGAAAACTGCCCGGTCGCCAATGCGCGGGATTTTTTCGTGACATGCGCTCGATCGGCCTCCAAATCGAGCATGTCATTCCACAAATACACGCTCGAAGAAATTAGACTGAAGCTCACAAACGCCAGCGCTCCGGCGAGCATCGTGCCGAGGTCAGTGATTTTGTGCGAGGTGAGAACTGGAACGAAAACGAGTAAATTCTTTGCCCATTGATGAGGGCGGCATCCTTGAAGAAGAGCCTGAAAGCGACCTGTTGATTTAGGGAAAGAAGCCGTCACGGGTGCAATCGCATTTACCTCGGCGATGAACTTCGCGCTATTCGAAACGACAACCGCACAACGCGCGGAGCGCCAAACGGCGAGATCGGCGCGAGAGTCTCCGACATAATCGAATTGATTCTTTCCGAACTTCTCTTCAAGGGCCCGCGCCTTGGTGATTCCTTTCAAATTTACGCTCCCGTCGCTCGCCACTACCTCTTCGAAAATCCCGAGGTACTCTTGAACTTTGAGCGCGATTCGTTCATCCGCCGCCGTAACCAGGACCAGCCGTCGACCGCGCTCATGCTCGCGACGGAGGTATTGAACAATCTCCGTCCGGTAAGGCAGATGCGCCACACTCGGAGAGGCCTGGTCCACGAGCTGTCGCTTGAGGAAGGCTCGACCTTTGCAGAACCAAAACGGGACACGGAACAACGAAAATGGCGAACGCTTGATCAGGAGCAGGAGACATTCATGAAGCAGGTCGATCCGCAGCAGCGTCTCATCGAGGTCGACACACAGCGGCGGAGCCTCGGGACCCGTAACCCGCATTGCCTCGGTGATGTTGGCGGCTGCCGTTTGCATTAGTTCATTTTTCAGAGACCTAGGATATCCGGCCCGAGATCATGTCCAAGCGATTAAAGCTGCTCATCCTGGCGATCTCTACGCTTTTGGTGGGAACGCTCGCAATTTCAAACCAGAGTTTTTGGATCGACGAAGGCGCCGCCGCGCTCAAGGCGATTCAACCCACGGTGGGGGATTGGTGGGGGTCGTTGCAGGCGGAAGGCAATTCGAATCTCCAACTCCTTCCGCATCTTTTCTATCTCTGGGCATGGGAAAAGGTTTTCGGACCCAGCGAAGTCGCTTTGCGCGCGGCCAACCTGCCACTCTTGTTTCTGGGACTGGCGGCCGCTCTTTGGGCACTGCAACATCGACCGAAGCTACAACTGTGGTTTTGTCTGCTCGCACTCATTAATTCCTTCACCTGGTACTACATCTCAGAAGCGCGCCCATATATACTTCTGTTCGCCGCTTCCTGTATCGCTCTGGGTTCGTTAATCCGAATGACGGAAGAGCTGGACGACTCTTCTCCTTCGCAATTTTCCTTTGCGGTTTTCTGCGCAGGAATTTTTCTGGTCTCCGCCACCAGTCTGATCGCGGTTCCGTGGGCAATCGCATGGGTCATCTGTTGTGTCTTGCTGGTGGGACTTCCAAATTTTCTGGCGATGGTTCGAAGGAACGTGTTAACGAGCGTTTGCTTCGTCGCGGGGATGATCGGGCTGGCGGCCTATTACTCCTGGACATTGCGCCTGGGTGCGCGCGCCTCCGGTATTGGCACCACTAATTTTTCCAATCTCTTCGTCGTCATCTACGAGCAACTTGGCCTCATTGGACTCGGACCGGGAAGAACTGAATTGCGCGTAACCGGGGCGAGTGGCCTGCGGCCATACGCCTTCAGTTTATGTCTGGGGCTACTTGCATCACTCCTGCTTTCCTGGGAGGCAGTTCGGTCGATCCCTCGCTCCTGGTGGACGGGACGGCGGGCTCTCGTGCTCTTTATAGGGATCGTGGTTCCTCTGGTGGCGGTCTTATTCGCAGGCCACGTCGCGCACGTCCGACTCCTCGGCCGGCATCTGATGCCCCTGTTTCCAATCCTGCTCTTCGGATTGGCTCTCGGCATGCGAAGACTGCAGGACAAAAAATCCGCGCCTGAGTTTTGTCGCCCTGATCGTGATCCCGCTCATCTTTCTCGCCTCCGCGCTACAAGTGAGGTTCGCTCGGCGGCATTCGCGAGATGATTACCGTGGGGCGGCTCTCCTCGCTCTCCAAACGATCGCACAGGATGGAACCGTGTGGTGGGCAGCTGATGAAAGCACCGGTCGTTACTATCGGCTTCCTCTTGCCGAATCGGGCCGCCGACCGGGACAAGGCTCCGTGACTTTTCCGACCACCCAGGAAATGGAAGGCGGAGCGGAGCCGACGCTGATCGTGATCTCCAAGCCGGATGTTTACGACCCGTCTGGCGCCATTGCCATTTATGCCGAGAAACACGGCTTTGCCGTGACACACGTGCTGCAATCCTTCCGCATCCTGGAAAAACCCGGGGTGAAGAAACCGCTTCCCAATTCATGATCGCGAAGTTCCTGTCCGCCTTGCACCGGCCGATCTACGACAAGCGCCTGGAGGTGCTGGTGGCAATCATCAGCCAGCATCTGGAACCTAACGACCAGGTTCTGGACGTCGGCTGTGGGGGCGGGGCTCTCGGGGCAGCTCTGATCCGAGCGAACCGCGGCAGGAATATTGTGGTTCACGGACTGGAAAAATATCCCCGTGGCGCAGAGCCGATTCAGGTCGTGCCGTACGACAAGAAGGAATTTCCCTTCGCGGATGCGACTTACGACGTCGTCATTGTCGCTGATGTCTTACATCACGAAGAGGACTCGGAAGCATTGCTGCGCGAATGCATTCGAGTGTCGCGCCGGCTTGTTATCATCAAGGATCATCAGATCAGCGGTCCCCTCGCCTACCGGCGTATCTGTCTTATCGATTGGGCCGCGAACGCGCCCTATGGCGTTCGCTGCCTTTATCGTTATAACACCCCGCGGGAATGGACCGAGTGTCTCGCCCGCCTGGAGCTGAAGCCCATTTTGAGATTGAACAAAATGAACTTGTACCCGCCCGTGGTAAATCTTCTCTTCGGCAGGTCGCTTCAGTTTCTTGCGATCACACAAATCGAAAAATTGAACTCTAACCGACACGCGACCCTGCCGGTACGGGACGCTAGATCATCAGACTAAAATTTCACCGGCTCGCGGTTGCGTTTGCTGAAGTATTGATCTGCGGCAGGAGTTTCTGGATGAAGTCGCGCACCATCGCGTCCGTCTCTGCTTCGTTTCTTCCAAACGGTTGCAAACCGTCGGTGATGGTCGCGGCAACCGTGATGTAGGCCCAGCGCTGGTTGTATCCGTAAAGAATTCGGTCCTTGATGTCGATATAAGTCCGTTCAAAATGCGACGGCGTAATATCCTTCCAGCCGACAAACCAGTAGTAATTCAGGTTGTAGATCGGCATTGTCCCGCCCTGTTTCGTCGGCACCTTCCGCACGTTGTGCAAACGGGTCGCCTTCAACTCATGGAGCGGACCGTGGGTAAGTGGAACTGTCACTACGCGGGAATCCGCGATGGTCCACCCTTGGGCGGGGAGACATCGTTCCGGACGGTGGATGCTATTGTCCAAATCCTGTCCGGAAAGCACGATCGAGGCGAAGATCTGCCCGCCGCGGCCGTTGGTGTACAATTTACGGGCAAAAGCCGTGTCCTTCGCCAACATCTGGCAGTTCGAGATCGCTAATCTTTTGATCTTCGCCAAACCAGTCACCGACATACGTCGGCAGGTTCAACTCGATACCCTGCGGTGTGGAGTTGGCGACCTTCGGCAGAAAGAACACCGAGCCAAGCGCGACGACCAGGATCACCTGAACAAGAAGCAGGCGCTTAATAGTCATAGGTTACTTTCTCCGGCATCTTGAGGGCACGCTTCGACACCCCTTTGAAAGACATGTTCAGCAATCGGCTCGTCAGCACCATGACCGCGAGTGCGATCGGAAAGAAAATGAAGCCGGAATACTCGTGATAGAGCCCGCCGGCGAAACCGGGAAAGCCGAGCTTCGCAATCACGATGATGGTTAGGATGCGTCCGGCGTTGCCGATGATCGCGAAAACGATGGAAAGCGCGAAGATCGTTACCTTTTTCCAAAGTTTCTTCTCGACGATGTGCACGTAGATCGCAGTGATCATCATCATCGCGATCAGCGATCGAATGCCACTGCAGCCTTCGGAGATGTCGAAGCCCCAGCTTCCGTCCATTGCTCGCAGCGTTGTGCCGACGGCGTACACCTTGATACCGAGAAGTCCGCTAAGGCGCTCAACGATGCCGGTGATCATGAATTGCAACCGGAAACTGGTTTGCTCGATCGCCGAAAGCGGGATGAGAAAAATCAAGAAGGCCGAGGGGAAGGCAAGAATGCGAGCGACCTGTTTGCCCCAGACGAAGAGCAGAACGCCCGAAAAAAGCAGCGGTAACGCCGCAAGGGCCATCCGGGCCTGAAGTGCGCGCGCTGCCACGACATAAAGGAGCGCCCCCAGACCGATGAGCAGAAGGCCCCAATTACTGCCTTCTTTCTTCGCCTTGGCCAGCGCCTCGCGGTGATACCAGATGAGGAAAAGAAAAACGAACGGAACCAGCTTGCTGTGCTCCTGATTGTATTCGGGCTTCCACCGGATCCAAGCCCAGTGGGCGATCGGCAGATTGGCATAGAGCGGCAAAAGTCCGTAAAAATAGACGAATATCCCGAGCAGCGTGGCCAGCAGCAAGGCGTGGAGCGGATTGCGTCTCATCCAGTCGAGACTTTGTCGAACCGCGGTGGAAACTCCCTGGCCCATGAGGAGCGGCAATGGTAAAGCGAACCGGCCAGAAAAGCAACGGATGCGCAACGCTCGCTTTACCAGCGGAAGCTTCTGCGGATGGTTCCTCGCCGCATGAGAGCAATTGATATCCTCGGAACTCCGTTGGTCGTGACGACCTACGAACAACTCAGCGAGGAATGCCAGAAGCTCGCCCGGAGCGACCGCCCCTGGGCGATCGATCTTACGAACACGCAAATCGTCACGATGCGCCGGCACATACCGACCTTTCGGGAATTAACCAGCCGCATTGACTTTTTCGTGCCGGACGGCATGCCTCTGATCTGGAGCTTAAATCGCCATGGCGCGGGGCTAACGGATCGTGTTTACGGTCCGAAATTCATGCGCCATTGCCTCCTTCACAGTCCGGCTCCGTTCACGCATTATCTTCTTGGCGGTTCGCCGGAATGTCTCGCGGCCCTTCGGGGGCGACTGCTCGCGGAGCAACCGGGGCTCAAGATTATCGGAAGCCAGCACGGATATTTCAAAGCCGAGGACGAGGAAGAGATCGTTCGAGAGATCAATTCGCTTTCACCGGATTTCATCTGGATCGGTCTTGGAACGCCGAAGCAACAAGCGTGGATTCACCGGCACAAAGCGGGCATCAGACGCGGCGTCATTCTCGCCGTTGGTTTCGCTTTCGACGTCAACGCGGGGACAAAGCCCGACGCGCCCGACTGGATGCAGCGTCGCGGTCTGACCTGGCTCTTCCGCACCGTAAGCGAGCCACAGCGCCTGGCGATGCGATATCTGCGTTACAACACGCTTTTCCTTTTTTATCTTTGCAAAGACGCGCTCTTCAAGCGAGGCAGCGCGGGCAATTCGCCGATCGCATAGATCGACAAGGTTCAATCAAACTTTTCGCCCGAATTTCTTCTCCAGTCACGCTTTCCGCCCGCGCTTCTGTTTCCTCCGGGCGCTCATTTGTCGAGAAGGAAGATGCTCTAAGTCGTCCAGGTCCTTGAAGCGTTTGGTCGCCCGCTTGTTCCGGCGCAATGGACCAATTCCGATAAAAAACAATCGAACCGGGCCGCTGCGAGTTTTCAACCGAACAGAAATCCGCGAACTCCAGGCACCGGTAAACGAAACGCCGTCAATCTGATTAAGAAGATCGATTCGATTTGGCGGCCGCCCGAACTGAATGATAATCCCGGGTTTAAGCAGCTCGCTCGCCGCTTTCACTCCGGGAATATCTTTGTCCCAAAACCTTTCGAGGGCCTTAAAAAGACGCGCCGCATTGTTCGGTGTACGCTCGTAGAAGAAATCGATATCCGCGGTCAGTCGCGGATATCCGTGAAAAATGACGGCTTCGCCGCCTACGATGACATAACGAACCCGGCAGCGAGAGAGGAGACGAATGAACTCCACCACATCGGCCGAAAATCCGACCGCGCTTACGGTTTGCGGTGGCATGCACGAACATCAGGTTGCGGCATGGGATAGGCCCGGCGCTTCAGGGCGTGAGCGACCTGAATCCGCTGCATCGGCGTCATCTTTCGATATTGCGCAATCTCCCAAGCTTTCGCCTGGCGTGCGCTACGGCTCTTATGCACGATTCTTTCCATTCAAAGTAATTTTATCGCTTCCAGGCGTGCAAGGCGAGAAGAACAGACCGCAATCACACCTTTCGCCCGAATTTCTTCTCCAGTTCACCCAGCGAAATTTGAATCATCGTAGGCCGGCCGTGCGGACAACAGTATGGGAGATCGCAGGCGAGCAGGTCCTGAATCAGTTTCTCGATTTCAAGGTAGCGCAGCGGATCGTTCGCCTTGACCGCGTGACGGCAAACCGTTTTCGCGATCATGTCTTCTCCAAGGCGAAGCGCCGAACTGTTCTGGCTCGCGCTGCGCAAATCGTCGATCACTTCGCGCATGAAACTGGCGGCATCCGTCGCATTGAGGAAGGTCGGCAAACTATCGATCTTGAATGTGTTTTGACCGAAACCTTCCACGCCGATCCCCATTTTTTGCAGCGTGCCGATGTTTCGTTCGACCCATTCGGCCTCGCGCGGGGGCAGGTCGAAAGTCTGGGGCAAGAGCAATCGCTGTGAGGGAACGCCTTCGTCTTCCATGCGCCGGCGCAGTTCTTCAAACAGGATTCGCTCGTGCGCGGCATGCTGATCGACCAGCACAAGGCCATCGGAATTTTCCATCAGCACATAGAGCTTGTTGAGAACACCGATGATCTGGAATTGCTGCGGCGCATTCTTCGTCGACAAGTCTCGATCAGTTGGCGCGTTTTTCGGAGGCGGACGGGATCCCTCGACTTTGCTCGGGATGACGGAAGGAGCCGCGCCATGGGTCGGGAATGTTTGCTGCAATTCCTCGCTCGGCACGCGAACACCAATTGGAAGATTTCCGATCGAAGCGCGAGGTACCTCCGCTTGACTAACCACTGATCTCACCGGCGAGGCGGGCGCTTCGAAACTTCGCTCCCAATTTTTCCGCTCACGTTCCAGCGACCGGCGCACCGCGTCGACGACTGCTTCCCGGACCGCGGCCGGATCTCGAAATCGCACTTCGCGTTTCGCGGGATGGACATTCACGTCGACCGCTGCCGGATCAAGATCGAGAAAGAGGAATGTTACCGGGTATTGCCCCTTCATCAGCGCAGTGTGATAACCTTCGCGCAAAGCAGCATTCACGACCGGACTTTCGATGGCACGGCCGTTGACGAAGACGAGCTGCTGGGCGCGCGTTTGCCGGCTCAGGCCGACCTTGCCGATCAAACCGCCGATTCGGATGTTGGATCCCGCCGCGTCTTTCACTTCGAGCAGCTGGTCGACCAGCTCCCCACCGTGTAAATCACGAATTCGATCACGCAGGCTCGACACCGGCGGCAGCTGAAATGCGATCCGCTCGTCCCGGACGAAAGCAAACGCGACCTGCGGATGCCCGATCGCCTGCAAATGGAGCTGGTGCTCGACCTGGCGGCTCTCGGTATTTTCCGTCCGCAGGAATTTCCGCCGCGCCGGCATGTTGTAAAAAAGCGAACGCACCTCCACCTGCGTGCCGGGCGCTTCGCCGCCGTCCCGCACCGTCTCGATCCGACCTCCGTTGACGATGATCTCGGTCCCGGCGACCGCATCCTGTTCGCGAGTCGTTAGGCGAAAGCGCGAAACGCTGGCAATGCTCGGGAGCGCTTCCCCTCGAAATCCGAGCGTCGCAATCGCCGCCAGATCAGCGACCGATCGAATCTTGCTGGTCGCGTGTCGTTCCAGAGAAAGCAATGCATCATCGCGATCCATTCCGCAGCCATCATCAATCACGCGCACAAGCGAGATACCACCGCGGTGAATGACCGTTTCAATTCGGCGGGCCCCGGCGTCGATACTATTTTCAACCAATTCCTTAACGATCGACGCAGGTCGTTCCACTACCTCACCCGCCGCCACCTGACTGGCGAGAATTTCAGGAAGAAGCTGGATACGGCTCATGCAATTTTTGACTGTAGATTTTCGATTTTGGATTGCGAAGAAAAAGCGCTTCGACCCAGTTCGATCGAGACGCGCCTTCAACGGAGAGGCCACCCGGTTGACTTGCCTGGGGAGCGCGATAATTTCGAGGGGAACCGATGATCACCATAACGGACAGTGCCGCGCAGCAGCTTCGGACCTTGCTCGGGAAAGAAAATGGGGCCGAACAGCGGGGATTGCGCGTCCAAATCGCGAAAGGCGGCTGCTCCGGTCTCCAATACGAAATGTCTCTCGACGAAAAACGAGCGGACGACACCGTGGTCGAGCGCGATGGCGTTTCCTTTCTGGTCGATCAGGAAAGCGCGGATTACCTGAAGGATGCAACGCTTGATTTCCAGGACGGTTTGACCGGCTCCGGTTTCCGCATTGTCAATCCGAATGCAGCGCGCACCTGTGGCTGCGGGACGTCCTTCGAACCGGCCCGGCCTGCTTGAAAGTGAAGTCGGCACGGAGCCGATTCGAGATGGATAACAGTCTCTTTCGCTTCGAGGATTCCTATCGCCGTCCCCGGCAGAAATCGAATCTGTTCGGCTGGACAATTACGATTCTGCTCCTGACCGGATTCGCTTTCGCGGCCTGGCTCGGAAGCTTCTACATTTTCGGTCAACCGGAGCGACCCGACAGTTATCGCATCCTGAAAAAGCTCCACAAGATTGATCCGCCGAAAAGATTCGAACTCACGGCGGCGCCGGCCGGCGAATTCCTCAACCCAAAACAGATTTATGACCGCTACGGTGGAATGCGGCCGGCGGAGCTGGCGCTGGTCAACGCAGAATTGGCCCGGAATTATATCCGCAATTTTCAGCACGTGCCCGGCCTTGTTCCTTATGTAGTGGGTCGTTTCGATGTGCTTGAAGCGCATGAGCTGGGGCAAAGCGATTTGTTCACGTCGGGCATGGTGGCGCTCACGCGCGCCGCTGATCGAGGGGAACTGCTGATGGAACACATTTACCCGGCGGACGCACACGACCTCCCCTCTGATGAAGCAGACATTGGTGCCCGGGCTTGAGATCAAGCTGGAACGCTCGCACGACATCTCCGCAATCATTCATGCAGAACGACTGCCAGACGGGCGTCTTCTGGTGACGGCAGTTCCTTTGCTTTACGGAAGCTACGCTGTGACGAAGGGCAGCGGCACGTTTACCCTCGAGCCGCCGAACGATCTCAATCTGGCGGCGGGATGGCCGCTCTTCAAAGAGCCAATGCGCCGGAAAGCCGAAATCCGCTACAATACCTACCGCTCGAATCTTGCCTCCGCTGAAGGCAGCCCGCCACTGACCGCAGGCGCGCCAGCTTTCAGCACACCGCCAGAGAATGAACTGATCCGCGTAGTGCCTGCGATTGCCCTGGAAGCACCGAAGGTGGCTTCTGCCACAACAAGGAATCCGTCGCCTCCACTCGAGCCAACTCAGGAGTCGAAGGTTGGGAAGAATGCGAAACGAACAAAGGGAGCGCCCAGTTCCACGCCATCCGCCCAAGCTCCGCAACCAGTAGTTGCGCAGAAAGGACCGGTGGTTACTCCGATTCCAACATCGGTTGCGATAGCAGAGCAACACGGCGATCAGAGGCCGCCTCCGTCATCCAATCCGACGCGAGTTGTCGCGCAGAACACGGTGCCAACGCCAGCTCCGTCGTCGCCGGCGATTTTATCCGCTCAGCCGGCGACAACCGTTCCGTCACCTGCGGTGCCAACGGTTTTGCCCCCAAACCCCACTACCGGGACGGAAGCGGAGAATGCGCTGGCTTCGACAGCGGGCGGCGGAAACTGGAAAACCTTTGAGCCGGGAAAGATGCCGGCTGGCCGGCTCATTGAAACATCCGATTTGAAAGAGGTCGCGGATCGTGGACTTGCCGGAGAACGCTATTATTTGCGTGGTCAGTTCGTCGTCAATTTCGCCGACGCGAATCGCGCTGTTCTGCGACCACGCACGAGCCTGGCGGATTCCGTTTTGCATTTCGGTGGCTCGGCGAAGTCCATTCGAATCATCGTGGAGTTTCCGGCCGGCTATGTGCCGCCGGCGCAAGGGTCCGCCGTTAATCGGGATGAAGCACGACCTTACGAGATCACCGATGTTCGCAAACAGAGTGACGGCCGGCTGAACGTCTTTGTCCGCGAGATCATGCAACCGTGATCAATTCCCGCCTCGGCATTCGAGGATGACCTTGTCGCCCTCGATCTGCACCCTCGTGACTTCGTTGTCGTCGCTGTACCTCGTCGATGTACGAGCGCAGGGAATGTCCACCCGAGATGAAATCGAGAACCCTCTCGGAAACGTCCACTCCACTGAGCGCGATTTTCTTAATCTCCACTCCTCGCGGGTTGCCGTCGGGAGGAGGTTGAAGCGCGATCTCTCCATTGATATATCGCCCTCGAAAACCCAGCTTCCTCAGAGGCGCGCTCACGACGAAGCGAAACACGTCGTTTTCGATTGAAACAAAAGCTTTGCCCCGAAGATCCCGGTCGGCGGAAATAAGTTGGTTGATCTCCTGGGCGGAGAATTCGACCCGCGCCGCTTGATGGTGTTTACGGGCGCTCTCAAAGTCGTCCCACCGCTGTCGCAACGCTTGGGCTTCATCCGGCGAGACCGTCACTTCCGTGATCTGCTTCGGGGAAGTGGCGGTAAGAAAATAACGAAACCCGAGATAGGTCCCGAACGAGAGCGCAAACAGGAGGAAGATCAGGAACACGAGCACCGTCAGACATCCCTTCGCAAAGCAGCCCATCCCAGAAGGACGCGGAGGAGGTTCAATCCAGGTGCTCATGAAACGGCGGCTCCTCTGGCGCCGAGAAGATCCTGCGCGGTCATCAATTTATCGTAGAGACCCTGCAAGCCCTCGGAGATGGTTCGTGTGTTGGCGATGACGGGCATGAAGTTTGTGTCGCCATTCCATCGCGGGACGATGTGCAGGTGGAGGTGGTCCGCTACGCCCGCGCCGGCGCATTCTCCGAGATTAAAGCCGACATTAAAACCCTGCGCTTTCATGACCTCGCGCAAAAGAGTTTGGGCGTGCGTCGCCAGGGCCCAGAGTTCAAGCACTTCATTTTCGCCTAACGAAGAAAAATCGGCCGTCTTGCGATACGGTACGGCCATGAGGTGACCGACGGCATATGGATAGCGGTTCATCAACAGAAAAGCATTCTTACGCCGGGTAACAACAAGATGTTCAGCGTCGTTCTGCGCGCGCGCCGCTTCCAAGAGAAAATCCGGACTGGGTTTCCCGCGCTCGAAATACTCGACGCGCCATGGACACCACAGTGTCGCCATCTCTGTTCGCGGGAAATCCATTGAAAAAACGAACGCGAGCGTAGGGCCTGGAGAAACGCAGCGCAAGCTATGTTCAGGATCTCGTCAGCAAAACGTACCGCGGGGTGCGATTGTCATCTTCCTTCCACGATCGGAGGCGTGAAGAAATCGAACCCTGCAAATCCCGCAGCAAACGCGGGCGCTCCGCTTCCGGCGCGACCACTGCATCGAGTTCGCCGGCATTCCATTTTTCGATCACATCCTCTGCTTCGACAAAACTGCCGCGACGCAAGTAAAGCAAGAGGCCTTCATCATCGCCGCCGATCACTTCGTACCGCCAATGTTTGGCGACTGCTTCCTCACGAACGGCTCCGCCGAAATCGTGCAATGCGCCCTGACTGCTCCGGTATCCGGAAACGACGCTAGTGGCGACGTAGCCGCCGGTGAAGATGATCGCACAGGCCAGAGCCACGGCCGACCATCGGACAACGCGCGGACGGAGCACCGCATTCGACCAGCAGCGCGCGAACAACACTGCGACCAGTAAAGCCAGCGGTGGAATGATGGGAAAAATTCGATCGACCCGTTTTGATGGAATGAGCGACATGACAAGAAGACCGCCCAGGCTCCAACAGACGAGCCAAATTGTTTCTGGCGCTGCGCGCCGCCACCAAGCCAGCACTCCGATCTTCTCGGAGCGAATTCGTAACATGCCGAAGGCAACGAGAAGAATGCTCCAGGGCGCGAATTTATGGAGAAGATGCGGAAGGTAGAAATAGATGGGCTGAGGCCGATGAGCCGTCTCCCCGAATCGTCCGAAGAATTCGTGAAGAATGACAACCTGATAAAAATCCGGGACGGCAAAAATTCCGCCGATGATCCAGAGAAGAAAAAGCCCTAACGAAAGGATCCACGGCCAGACGCCACACCATGCCGTCGCATCGCTTTTTCGCCGACGCGTTTCCAAATTGAACAAGACAATTCCGGGGAGAAGGAACGCGCCGACGATCGGACCTTTGATCATCATGGCCGCGCCAAGGAGAACGAAGGCAATCCAACGATCGCGAGTATTCCAGCCTGTGCCGGATCGAATCTTTTTCCAGATTTGCAGCCCGAGAAGAAAGATCACAAACGCGAGTAGCATGTCGGTCCGCACCAGCGTCGCGAGTCGCGTCGTCATCAAATTCAGACCGACGGCGCCGACAGCAATCACCGCCGCCGATTGGCCGTAGGCATTCGCCGCCGCCTGCCCGACTGCGACCATCATAGCCAGCGCCGCCAGGAAAGAGGGAAGTCGCCACGCGATCTCCCAGGATCGGGTGACGGAAAAACTCGACGGCCGAAATCCAACCGGCGAGCGGCGGCTTCTTCGCCGGCTCACCCTGCGGCGCGCGTTGATAAAACCAATGGCCCTCCGTTACGATCTCAAACGAAGTGAATGCCTGCTTTGCCTGGTCGCGATCGTCGAGCGTCCATGGAAGATTCCCGATCGCGAAAAGCAAGGCGGCGAGCCCGCCCACAATCCAAACCATGCGTTTGTTTTCGAAAATCGCTGGCAGACGTTCCGTTCCGATCACAACTGCTGACTCGTTAATCCCGCCACAGGATTGCGCGAACCGGACCGGCGTCGCCTCCGGCAATCTTCAACGGCAGAGCCGCGAAATGGTATCGGCCGGTCGCTACGCGAGAAAGATCAAGGCTTTCGACGATCGCAATTCCGCCTTCCGCGAGTGCGTGATGATTCGCCAGATCTTTCGAATCAATCGGATCGACCGACGGCAAATCCAATCCCAGCAACAGCACTCCCCTCGCCTTTAACCATGTCGGAACGTCGCGTGCGATAACGGGAATGCGCGTCGGGAAAATGGCGGAGTCCCACCACCAATCCGTTTTCAACAAGAGGCGCGGCGCCGCAGCCAGATTCATCGCGAACGGCTCCAGATGTTCGACACCTATCTCGCGCGGCTCCATGCCGGCGGGAAAAATGTTTGTCAGGTCCGCGACGATCGCCGGACCAATGAAAGCTTCCAGCGAAAGCCGATCAATTGTTTCGCCGTTGGCCTCGAAATGGAAAGGCGCGTCGGCATGTGTGCCGTTGTGCACGCCCATTTCTATTTTGCCGACATTTACCGTCGCGCCGGCCGCCATTTTCCAATTCAATCCGAAACGAAACGCCGTGTCGCCCGGCCACGGCGCCAGATCATTTGAGAGCGTGCGCGAGATATCGATAATCTCCATGCCGGTATAATGAGTTGGTTTGCCGCAATCGGAAAGGCTCATGTATACTCGCCAAAACGACGCGAAAGATTCCGTGCCCACTGAACCACTCCGGATCAACAACTTTATCGACGGCAAATTTGTTGCGCCGGTTGGTGGGAAATATCTCGACAACATCGAACCGGCGACGGGCAAGCCGTACTCGCAGGTCGCGGACAGCGACAGTCGCGATGTCGATCTTGCCGTAACCGCGGCGGAGAAGGCGTTCGGCAATTGGTCGAAAACGCCCGCTGGTGAGCGCTCGCGTCTCCTCCTGCGCATTGCCGACCTGATCGAGCGCGATCTCGAAAAATTCGCCCGGGCAGAATCAATCGATACGGGCAAACCGCTCTCGCTCGCTCGATCACTCGATATTCCGCGCGCCGTCGCCAACTTCCGCTTTTTCGCCACTGCGATCCTGCACACGGAAAACGAAGCGCATGTTACTGACGGCATCGCATTCAACTACACATTGCGTCAGCCGCGCGGCATCGCCGGATTAATTTCGCCCTGGAATTTACCTCTTTACTTGTTGAGTTGGAAAATCGCGCCCGCCATCGCGGTCGGCAATACCGCCATAGCCAAACCGAGCGAGTTGACCCCGATGACAGCGTACTTGCTCTGTGAAGTTTGTGTGGAAGCCGGATTACCGAATGGTGTGCTCAACGTCGTGCACGGGACCGGCCCAAACGTCGGCGCACCGATCACCGCGCATCCGAAGATCGGCACGATTTCCTTTACCGGCGGAACTGTCACCGGAAAGAAAGTTGCCGAAGCCGGAGCGCCGCTTTTCAAAAAAATTTCGCTCGAGCTCGGCGGAAAAAATCCAAATATCATTTTCGCCGACGCCGATCTCGACGCCGCCATTGCCGGCAGCGTGCGTTCGTCGTTCGCAAACCAGGGCCAGGTTTGCTTGTGCGGATCGCGCGTTTTTGTCGAACGCTCTGTCTACAAGGATTTCGTCGATCGTTTCATCGCCAAGGCGTCTCAATTGAAAGTTGGCGATCCGCTCGATGAAAAAACCGAGCAGGGCGCGATCGTGAGCAAAACGCAACTCGATAAAGTGAAGTTCTACGTCGATCTCGCGCAGAAGGAAGGCGGCAAGATCGCGCTCGGCGGTTCCGCCCCGACGTCGATCAACGAACGTTGCCAATCGGGTTACTTCTTCCCGCCGACGGTCATCACGGGATTACCGGTCGCATGCCGCACCAATCGCGAAGAAATCTTCGGCCCGGTCGTCACCATCACGCCGTTCGACAGCGAAGAGGAAGTGATCGGTTACGCGAATGATGTCGATTACGGCCTCTCTTCAAGCGTCTGGACCCAAAACCTGAGCCGCGCCCATCGCGTCGCCGAACGAATCCACACCGGCACCGTCTGGGTGAACTGCTGGCTGGTCCGCGACCTGCGTGTCCCCTTCGGCGGCATGAAAGCCAGCGGCGTCGGCCGCGAAGGCGGCGAAGAAGCGCTTCGCTTCTTCACCGAACCGAAGAACGTCTGCATCGCAAAATGAAATCAACCGCGGATATCGCGGATGGAATGAATTGACCCGAGGCCGAATCGGTTTGATTGACCGACTCGAACAAGATCACTACAATTTCCAAAGATGGCGTCGCTCGGATTCACCTATTGGCAGGATGCAGAGATGTGGCTCGGCTATCTCGATCAATATCCCGACTACACGACGCAAGGCACTTCACTTGATGACTTAAAGGAACATTTGCTCGACCTCTACAAGGATTTGTCGTCAGGAGCGATTCCAAATGTCCGCCAGCATTCCGAGCTCGAGCTGGCGTGAAGCGACGCGAGCTGATCAGCAAGATTGAAGCAAGGTGCCGTTCTGATTCGCCATGGCGGGAAGCACGATTGGTATCAGAATCCGGCAACCAAAGTTTGCCAACCGGTGCCGCGCCATAATGAAATCAAAGAATATCTCGCCCGGAGTATTCTGCGAAAGCTTTCAACGAGGCCGTAGCTGCGGACGGCATCTATGAAGAAGTCGGGTAAACCAACGCAGAACGGAATGCGAGACGAATATGAGTTCTCGCGAGGGGAACGCGGAAAGTACGCACGTCGTTATGCGCAAGGAACAAACGTTGTGGTTCTTGACCCCGATGTCGCAAAGAAATTCCCCACCTCAAGAAGTGTAAATGCTTCACTCCGGAAATTAATTCGCCGAAACGTGCCGGCGGCATGAAAACCATTAGCGTCGGCGGCGAAGAAACTCCGCGCTTCTTTACCGAGCCGAAAAACGTCTGCATCGCAAAGTAAGATTTCTGCAGCTCAACCAGGAGCAGCCGCCCTACAATTGCCAAGGCTTCGATTACAAAATCCGTGTGCATCCGCGTAATCCGCGGTTACTGCTCAGAAAAGTTGCTGGTTGAGAGTTGATTGTTGAGAGTCGAGCTTCCAAGAAGGAGCTAAAACATGAGCGGAGTACGATTGTTGGTGGGCACACGGAAAGGCGCGTTCGTCCTGACATCGGATGCGAAGCGCAAGGATTGGAAAGTGGACGGTCCGCATTTTGCGGGCTGGGAACTTTATCACGTCAAAGGTTCGCCGGTTGATCCGAACCGGATTTACGCGTCGCAGACGAGCGCCTGGTTTGGACAGATCATTCAGCGCTCCGATGATGGCGGGAAAACCTGGATACAGCCGGGCACGGCGCCGGGCGAACCGACGACCACGCCCGACGGCATGCCCAAGGGCGAGAGCAACAAATTCGTCTACGACACGTCATCCGCGAAGACCGGCAAGCCCCTAACGACTCATATGTGGTACGATGGGACGCAGCATCCATGGGAGTTCAAACGGGTCTGGCATCTCGAACCGTCGTTGACCGATCCGAATACCGTTTACGCGGGCGTGGAAGATGCCGCGTTGTTCGAATCAAAAGACGGCGGCGAGACGTGGAATGAATTCGCGGGATTGCGCGGCCATGATTCGGGTCCGAAATGGCAGCCGGGCGCGGGCGGGATGTGTCTGCACTCGATTCTGCTCGATGCGAAAAATCCGGGACGAATATTCATCGCGATCTCGGCAGCAGGCGCGTTTCGCACCGACGACGGCGGCAAAACGTGGAAGCCGATCAATCAGGGTTTGCATTCGCAATACATTCCCGATCCGAACGCGGAGGTCGGTCATTGCGTCCATCACATCGCGATGCATCCGTCGCGTCCGAACACGCTCTTCATGCAGAAACACTGGGACATCATGCGGAGCGATGACGCGGGGGATTCGTGGCGCGAGGTGAGCGGGAATTTGCCGACCGATTTCGGATTCCCGATCGACATCCACGCGCACGAGCCGGAAACGATCTACGTCGTGCCGATCAAGAGCGATTCCGAGCATTTCCCGCTGGAGGGCAAGCTGCGCGTCTATCGCAGCCGAACCGGCGGCAACGAATGGGAAGAGCTGACGAAAGGTCTGCCGCAACGCGATTGCTACGTGAACGTCTTGCGCGACGCGATGTCGGTCGACTCGCTCGATTCATGCGGCGTCTACTTCGGCACGACCGGCGGACAGGTTTACGGATCAAGTGATGCCGGCGACACGTGGAACGCGATCGTGCGCGATCTTCCAGCGGTCCTCTCGGTCGAGGCGCAGACGCTGCCATGATTCGCGTTGTGCTCCCGCATCATCTGCGCACGCTCGCGCGCGTCGGCGGCGAAGTGCAACTCGAGCTGAACGGTTCAGCCACGCTGCAATCGGTTCTCGACGCGCTCGAGGCGAAATATCCGATGCTGCGCGGGACGATTCGCGATCACGTCACGCTCAAACGCCGGGCCTTCGTACGATTTTTCGCATGCGAAGAGGATGTTTCGCATGAGCCGCCGGATACGCCGTTGCCAGACGCAATCGTGAAAGGTACTGAGCCTTTTTTTATCATGGGTGCGATTGCAGGTGGTTAGGATGCAAAACAAGGTAAGGAACGTCTTATGAAATATGTCGATGGATATGTCCTGCCGGTTCCGAAGAAAAACTTGCCGGCTTACCGCCGCATGGCGCAGAAGGCTGGCAAGGTCTGGCGGGAATACGGGGCCTTAGAGTTCTTTGAGTGTGTCGGCGACGACCTCAAAACGAAGATGACCGCGTCGTTCCCGCGAACGATCAAACTCAAGCCCGGCGAGACGGTGGTTTTCTCCTGGATTGTATTCAAGTCTCGAGCGCATCGCGATGCCGTGAACGCCAAGGTCATGAAAGACCCGCGTCTCGCCAAGATGATGGACATGAAGGCGATTCCCTTCGATTCGAAGCGCATGGTTTACGGCGGTTTTAAGGTAATGGTCGAGGCCTAATGCGATCGCAGCAGATTGATCAAAACCGGAGCGGCTGATCTGGGAAACAGGCGCCGACGCGTCGTTAGCACATGAACCAAGTATGGTTAATCGCCGTTCGGTTCTGGAATCGCCTTCCCGTTATCGTGCGCGCCCTCGTTCTGGCGGAGTTGATCGCCGATGTCGGTGGACTGCTGCCTTCGGTATTCATGGTCGCCAATTTGAAGATTTCGCCCACCATCCCGTGGTTGCTCCCGGCAACCGCGCTTTGGCTCTGGCTCTTCTGGCGTTATCTCGACGGTGAAGGATGGCCGCGCGCGACGGCGGAATCTCGCCATCGGGATCTGCGTGGGCACGCACTCTCGGCGCGCGTCTGGCTTTGGTCGCTGCTCGCTGGCGGCCTCGGCATGGTCAGTGTGGCCACATTCGCATTCATGACGGCGCGATTGGCTAACCTTCCGCGGGACGCCTTTAAACTCCCCATCAATCTTTCCCGCTATCCGATCTGGACGACGGTTTCGGTGTTGCTCGCGATCAGTGCCGTCGCTGGTGTCGTAGAAGAAGCAGCCTTTCGAGGATATTTGATCTCGAAAGTTGAGCGGCGGCATGGGTGGATTCTCGCGATCTTGCTCTCTGGGTTGATGTTCTTCGTATCGCACACGAGTCATGCCTATGTCACGATTGCCTTTCTGCCGTTCTTTCTCATCGTCAGCGCGCTGCACGGACTTTTGGTGTATCTGACACGATCGATCCTCCCGTCGGTGGTTTTGCACGCTGTCGCTGACGCCGTCGTGATACCGATACAATTCGGGGTGGTTGGACATTTTTCTGTTTCACCGGTCTGGCAAAGTGGAATCGACTCGGAATTTGTTATCTACGTTCTGATCGTCGTGACGTTCGGGATCGCTGCGGTGCCTGCCTTTCGCCGTTTGGCCGCGATTAATCGACCGTTGCGATGCAACGGAAAGATTCTTGGAGATCCCTGACAAATCTCAGCTGGTTTCGTTAGGCCGATGTGCCGAGTGTTCACGTTCGAGATCCAGGAACAAGTGAGCGCAGTTAGCGGCGAGATTTCATTCCCGCGATCCCCACGCCAGCCAGCCCAATCAGGCAAAGCCAGGCAAACCAGTCTCCAAGCAGCGCGTAAAGAGTCTGCGTTCTTCGAATCGGAACTTGTGCGACGAGGACTCGATCGCTTGCGAGATAATGATCCATCGTGGCAAGCTGCCGGCCTTGATAGTCGAAAGCTGCGGAAAGACCACCTCTCGTGTGTCGTACCAGATTGAACCCCTGTTCGATTGCCCGGAAACTGGCCATCCTTGTATGGAACGGATCGATCGCTTTCCAATCGTTCGACGGATCGAGCAGTAGATCGGTTCGCAGTCGTCCCGCCTGCCCGAGAAGTCGCGGGAAGTCGGCGTCGAAACAAATGACTGAGCTTAACCGCCCATATGGGGTATCAAGCGCACGCAGCTTTCCATCGCCCCGAATGGAGATCGCCGCCTCACCACCGGGCACTGGGTGCGCCTTAAGAAATTCCCAGGCAGGCGTGCCATCTGGTTGAACGAGAATGATCTTGTTTTCGAGAGACGGTGTTGTCTCCAAATGCCAAGTCGCCAGCACCATTCCGAGATAAATTCCGTTGCGCTTCGCGAGAATCCCGCCGCGCCGGATTAGATCGTTCTCATCTTCCTTCATCACCGGTGCATTCGCCTCGCCCCAGAAGATGATGCGGGCTCCAGCTTTTGCTTCGCGCTCGCTCCGGTTCAGCAAGTCATTGTCAATCGCAGCCGCGCTTTCCCGAATCGTCGCGATCTCTTCGGGGGTGAGCGGTTCGTGGCTGAAGAAACGCCCAACGACTTTCGGATCAGGATGCAATTCGCGATCGACCCGTGAAAGCGTCGCCACCCGGACTGTTTTTCCCGTAGGCGGGAAGAGCGCCAGCCGGGCGCCACCGCCGACCATTGCGACGATGACAAGCAGACCGCACATCGCCGCAGCGCGCGGCACGCGCCGCGAAATGGTCCACTCTTCCCACAGCGCATTTCCCGACGAAGCCGTCCATCCGATCAGAAATGTAACGCCCGACAAGCCGGTGACCGAAAGCATTTGAAGTAATGCAAGGTTACCGTACTGCGAATAGGCGGTTGCAAACCAGCTTCCGAACGGCCCCAGCGACAAGAGGTATTCCACCGATGTCCAGATCAGTGGAAAAACCAGCGTGCCCGAAAACACGGAGAGTCGACGCGACAAGAGACGGTCGCCCAGATATGGGAGAGTGAAGCAGAAGCCATACGTGATCATCACAGCTACGTAGATCGGCGTTGGAAGAGGCACCATGCCGCGATACTGAATCGCAAGTGTTGCGATTTGCACCGCGAGGACGACGGGCACGCTGACGACGATCCTGTATGCGCGAGTGAACCGCAGCAAAAAGAGCGGCGCGAGCCATGCGGCAAGCGCGATGGCGTTCGCTCCGTTGGCGAACGGCAGAAGAAGAATCGCGACGAGTAAAAGAATCCACGATCCAGTTCTCGCCGCACCGGCTGTAGATATTGCTTGAAGTTTTTCTGTCTGGGTTTCGAGTTTCGCTTGCATAGGTGCCCGTCTAGTTTTTCCCCTTCGATTTTTCTCGCTTCGTTGGTCTAATGGCACCTTGCACGGCGCTTTCAATCACCTGATCGATCACGCGTTCCTTCGAGATCCAAGGGAAAGAGGATCTCTGAGTGAGGAGCGACGTGATCCCGTGGATCGCGGCCCATAACGCCTGGGTGCGCAACTCCAGTTCGCGCTCGGCAGTCTTGGAGTTGCCTAGACAGCCTTTAACGAGAGCGCGCGCGGCGTCGAACGCGCGATGAGTTCGGTATGGTTTCTTCGCCGGATTCCGCACGACGAAGGCGATTTGGTATTCGCTGGGATATTTCAATCCCCATTCTACATAGAGCCGCAACCCGCGCTTCAACTGACGCACAGGATCCTTGATCTGCTCCTTTAACAGAACACCGAGCGCTTTGTACAAGTGAGCAAAACTTTCCTCTACCAGAACGTCGAAGAGATCCTCCCTGTTTTTGAAGGACAGATAGATGGCACCGAGCGAGCATCCGACGGAGCGCGCGAGGGTACGCATCGAGAAGCCTTCGAATCCATCACGCACGAAGATTTCGCGGGCCGCGTCAAGAATCTGTGATCGCGTCTCCTGCCGGTAACGTTCTCTTCTTGCTTCCGCTGCTATGAACATAGTTCACTGTAATGAACACTGTTCAGTAATCAAGCGCAAAATACGGACTGCAGCAACGGGCCCCGAAAACACCTATCGCCGTTTCCTGAAGCAGTTGATTGTTGAGAGCGTCCAAATGTGTCACTCTGACTTCCAACCTCTTCTTCCAATTTATGAGCGAGTCGTTTGAAAGCTTCCGTGCACCCGAGCCGGTGGGTGCATTTCCGCACGCGAAGCGTGTCGGTGAGTTCCTGTTTCTTTCCGGCATCGGACCGCGCACACGGGGCAGCAAAGAAATCCCGGGCGTGACTCTTGATGCTGCCGGAAACATTGTGAATTACGACATCGAGACACAATGCCGTGCGGTGTTCGAAAACGTCCGCCTCGTCCTGGAAGATGTCGAGCGCAACCTGGCAGGACATCATCGACGTGACGGTCTTCCTCACGAATATGAAGGAAGATTTTCCAACCTATAACCGCATCTACGCGGAACATTTCTCCGGACCCGGCAAGCCAAACCCAACGCGAACGACGATTGAAGTTGGCTCGCTGCCGACGCCGATCGCGATCGAGCTCAAAGTCATCGCAGCGGTCGGATAATCAATCGAGCAAGGGACTGCTCGATCCACCTTTGACGCAGGCATGTGCTGCGTGGAGCATTGCGCGATGACCTTTTCCGCCAAAGAGCATTTCGCGCTTCAGCTCGATGCCGAAGATCCGCTCCGCCAGTTCCGGGAGAAATTTCATCTGCCGCTCGGAAAAGATGGAAAGCCGCTCATTTACTTTGCCGGGAATTCGCTCGGCCTGATGCCGAGAACGGCGAGAACAATCGTCGAACAGGAGTTGGATGACTGGGCCAAACTCGCAGTCGATGCGCATCTCGGCGCTGCGACACC
The DNA here is from genome assembly GCA_963737545.1 of uncultured Verrucomicrobiae bacterium. GTDB lineage: Bacteria > Verrucomicrobiota > Verrucomicrobiia > Chthoniobacterales > UBA10450 > CAVTTH01. The sequence continues at coordinate 70,025 of CAVTTH010000001.1, forward strand.
GTGGTACTCCTATCACGAGACGTTGCGTGAACCGACGGCGCGGCTCGTTGGCGCGCAGCCTAACGAAATCATCTGCATGAACAGCCTGACGGTGAACATTCACCTGATGATGGCCACGTTTTATCGGCCGACGAAATCGCGCTTCAAGATCCTGATGGAAGACCCGGCTTTCCCTTCCGACACCTACGCAATCAAAACGCAGATCGTTCATCACGGATTGGATCCGAAGAAGGCGCTCATTTTGGCACGGCCACGCGAAGGCGATTTCACAGTTCGACAGGATGACATCGAGGCTGTGCTCGAAAAACATAGCGACGAGATTGCGTTAGTGCTCTTCGCCGGTGTTAATTTCTTCACCGGTCAGTTGTTCGACATCGAGAGAATCACGGCGGCGGCGCAGGAGCGCGGCATCACGGTCGGAATCGATCTCGCGCACGCCGCCGGCAATGTCCCGCTGGCGCTGCACAATTGGAACGTCGATTTCGCCGTCTGGTGCTCATACAAATATCTCAACGCCGGTCCCGGTGCAGTGGCGGGCGCTTTCGTGCACGAGCGGCACGCGACGAACACGAAGTTGCCCCGGCTGGCTGGGTGGTTTGGAAACGACCCGAACACGCGCTTCCGAATGCAATTGGAACCGGAGTTCATTCCCGTTCCCTCCGCCGACGGCTGGCAAGTCAGCAACCCGCCGATTTTTTCGATGGCACCGCTGCGCGCGTCGCTTGCGATCTTCGATGAAGCCGGCGGAATGGAAGCGCTGCGCGCGAAATCGATCAAGCTCACCGGTTACCTTCAATTTTTGCTGGAGAATGCGGGATCGAGGAAGTTTACCGTGATCACGCCGCGCGAAATAGAAGGGCGCGGCTGTCAGTTATCGATTCTTGTCCACGAACGTCCGAAGGAATTGTTTGGCAAACTCGAAGCCGCCGGCGTGAAATGCGATTTCCGGGAGCCAAATGTAATTCGCGCTGCGCCGACGCCGCTCTACAACACGTTCCACGAAGTCTGGCGCCTCGGGAAGATTCTGGCCGGGCACCAGTGACTAGCCATGAGCTTTGCTTGATTGCACACGACAGCCCTGGCGACCGATTACCTAACAAATTCAGCCGAGCAATTCCTTCACGCACTTGATCAAGCCCGGAATCGGGAAAGGCTTTACGAGAAATTTGACCTCGTTTCTGGTGAAGAAATGCCGGACGTGGGGATCGGTCGCGAAGCCGGTAATGAAGATGAAGGAGTCGGCGAGGGACGGGCGCATTTCTCTGGCCTTGAGATAGAATTCATCGCCCCGCAGCTTGGGCATCTTCAAGTCGCAGATAATCGCGTCGTACTGGTGGGCTTTTACTTTGAGGAGGGCTTCTTCGCCATCGAAGGCAACGTCGACGAGGAAATTGTCGTCTGCCAGAATCCACTGTAAGGCGGACGCGAGTTGCTTGTCGTCATCCACCACCAGGATGGCTTTGAGTTCAAACGTGCCGCCATGGCCCTCGGCGTCGTCCGGTCGCGGCTTGGATTTCATGTAGGCAAGTGGAAGGGCTAGCAGTCACGGTGCCAATCGCGATTTCCGCAAACGAAATCTGGTCTGAGCCGGCGCCAGTCCCGCTGCGGCTCACCCGATCCGGCTCAACTAACCTTCAAATCGTCTCTGTATCAGCCGAGCTACCAGAGTCGCTTGTGCCGGTCTAGTTCTTTCCAGGCTGTTTCCGCAGTTTTTGTTTCGATGGATTGATAAGCCGGATCCGATTTTCGCTGCCGGTCACTGACACGAATGTGTTCGGCGCGCGCGGTATTGATAACTTCCCAATATTCCGATCCCGAGCTTCGCGCCACGATGAGTGGCTCGTGCCAGCCGATTTCATCTATGATCAAACCACCGTTCTCGTGTGGGATGATTAACGCAAATTGGTTGGGGCTGCCGGTCAATTTCAAGCGGTAACCGCCAGCTATCTCCCTCGACTCAGGACCGAAAAAGTTAGCCTCACAGGAGGAAAGACAAATCAAGACTGCGAGACATGTGATGACATGGGAAATTTCGAAGCAAATCCTTTCTCGACATTGCACGGAATGAAAATGCGCGGTCAGTATTGCCATCCAAGAATGCACACGCACCTCTGCGGTATTTGCTCTGTTCATTTGGGATAACGCTATTAATCACAAACTTCTATGAAATACGCCATCATCATCGTCCGAGTTTTGCTCGGCCTCATGTTCGCCGTCTTCGGGTCCAACGCCTTTCTGCATTTCATTCCGATGCCGCCAATGGAAGGTCAGGCCGGCGCGTTCATCGGTGCGCTCATAAGCAGCGGCTACATTTACGCCATCGCCGCGCTTCAGGTCGTCGGCGGTTTAATTCTTCTCGCTGGGCGCTTCGTTCCGCTCGGCCTTGCTCTGCTCGGCCCGGTCATCGTGAACATCGTGCTCTATCACATCTTTCTCGATCGAAGCGGGCTCGGGATGGCTGTCTGCATCTCCATCTTCACACTTTTCCTTATCTGGGCCTACCGCGATCGCTTCGCGGCTTTGTTGAGAGTGTAAGTTGCCCATTTTTTCGCAAGAGTGACTCAATGCTGCGATGAAGTTTTTGCGGGCCGTGGCTTTGACTTGCTTATCGAATGATATGATTCGACATGGCGTGCAGCCGGGTAAGTGGTAATCTTGCCCGATCATTTTCCCGAGATAATTTTGTGGAACCCAAACCGATATGGAACGCCGTCTGACCGCCATCCTCGCCGCCGACGTAGTCGGATTTAGCCGGTTGATGGGCGCGAATGAGACTGGCACGCTCGCTGCGCTGAACGCACATCGGACCGACTTCGTCGACGGTAGGATCGCCGAGCATCAGGGGCGCATCGTCAAGCTGACGGGCGACGGGATGCTGGTGGAGTTTCCGAGCGTGGTGAATGCGGTAGCCTGCGCAGCCGCGGTTCAGCGCGGGATGCGCGATCGGAACGCTGACGTTCCACAAGAGCGCCGGATCGAGTTCCGGATTGGGATCAATCTTGGCGATGTGATTGTGGAAGGCGAAGATATCTTTGGCGACGGGGTCAACGTCGCGGCGCGGTTGGAGAGCATCGCACAGCCCGGCGGGGTCACGATCTCGGGTTCCGTGCGCGATCACGTGGGCAACCGTCTCGATCTCGAGTTCGAGGACCTGGGCGAGCAGACGCTGAAGAACATCGAGAAACCGGTTCGCGCTTACAGTGTCTCTCTGGGTAGCCCAGAGATCCCGTTAGCGGCGGAAAAAAAGCTCGAGGAGGAAAAGCCGTCGATTGCCGTTCTCCCGTTCAACAACATGAGCGGCGATCCCGAGCAGGAATATTTCAGCGATGGCATCACCGAGGATATCATCACTGATCTGTCGAAGGTGTCCGGGCTTTTCGTCGTCGCCCGCAACACGGTGTTTACCTATAAAGGGAAACCAGTAAAGGTGCAGCAGGTAGGCCAGGAGCTTTGCGTCGCCTTTGTGCTGGAAGGAAGCGTGCGAAAGGCTGGATCTCGAGTGCGCGTCACGGGCCAGCTCATCAACTGCAAGGACGGCGGACATGTTTGGGCCGATCGTTACGATCGCGAACTGACTGATATTTTCGCCATCCAGGACGAAATTACCCACGCAATCGTGGAGCAATTGAAGGTCAAGCTGCTGCCGCAGGAGAAAAAATCGATAGGGCGGACCCCAACGGAAAGCGTCGAGGCTTATACTTATTATCTGAGAGGTCGGCAATTTCTGCACCGGCACTCGAAGTCTTATTATCAATTGGCGCGGCGAATGTTCGCCAAGGCCGTGGAATTGGATCCCCTCTATGCGCGCGCCTACGCCGGCATTGCCGACTGCGATTCTTTTCTCTTTCTCCACTACTTTGTGGACGTTGCACTCGACAGCATCCTGGCCACCAGCGCGAAGGCAATGGCTCTGGAGGATGGGCTCGCTGAAGCGCACGCCTCCCGCGGGCTCGCGCTCTCGCTCGGGCAACGATACGACGAGGCGATGGCGGAATTTGAACAGGCCATCGTGCTCGATCCGAATTCATTCGAAGGTCATTACTTCTATGCCCGTGCTTGTTTCGCCCAGGGTCAGCTCGAGCAGGCGGCAGCGCTTTTCGAGCGCGCTGCGGAAACAAAGCCGGATGACTATCAGAGTCTGGTCCTGCTGATTCAGATATATCGCTCGCTGGGCCGTGATCGGGATAAACAGAGTGCCGCACGGAGAGGGCTCGATCGAGCGGAGCGTGAGCTTGCCCTCTATCCTGAGAATTCGAGGGCGGCTTACCTCGGCGCCAATGCTCTCCTCGAGATTGGGGAAACGGACCGTGCCAGGGAATGGCTATCGAGGGCGTTGGCGGTCGACCCTGACGATATTCTCACCCAATATAATGTCGCCTGCGCCTACACCAAGCTGGGTGACATCGAGCCGGCCTTCGATTTGTTGGAACGCATCCTTCCACGCGCGAATCACGAGACGAAAGCGTGGGTCAAGCAGGACTCCAGTCTCGACGCCCTTCGGAGCCATCCCAGGTATCAGAAGGTATTGGAATTGGTCGCCTAAGCGTTCAATTTCAGTTTCTACTGGGCCAGCACATCGGTCGGCAAGCCACGCTCAATGAGACGGCCATTCTCGAGCACGAGGACTTCGCCGCAAAGTTCGGTTAGTTCGCCGGCATCGTGCGTGACGTAAATCAGCGGAATCTGAAATTCGTCGCGAATGCGCAGCAAGAATGGAATGAGCCGTTTCTTCAATCGTGAATCGAGACTGCTCATCGGCTCATCCAACAAGAGCAGGCGGGGCGCGGAAAGGATGGCGCGCGCAAACGCGACGCGCTGTTGCTCGCCGCCGGAGAGGGTTGTGACATTCCGCTCGAGCAGCGGCGTGATCTCCATCACTTCCGTGACGTGTCCGAGCGCGAATAACTCGTTCTCGGCAACCGGCGGCCGATAACCGTAGACGAGATTGTGCATGGACGTTGAGGTGAGGAAAAAGCGCGAGGTCCTGGGGAACATAACCGATCCGGCGGAGGCGCGGGGGAAGATTTAACGGCGCTGCCGCATCAAAGAGGATCGTCTCATCCAATTGCACCCTTCCGTCGGCTGGCCGGCGCAGGCCGGCAATCAGATCAAGGAGTGAAGTCTTTCCGGCACCGGATGGACCGAAAACGCCGGCGATCGGTTGATCGAAAGTAGTGTCGATCTCCAGAGTGAAGCCGGCCAGCGGGAGCCGAATGTGGTGAAGTCTCAGACTCATCGAGGACGTTTAGATGTCGAGATTATCTGGCCACACAAAACAGTGATGAAGACGACGGCAATCGAAACGAAAAGAAGAGGCAATGCCGCCGCGTCCTGACCAAGCTGCACCTTCTGATAGATGGAGAGGGAAATCGTCATCGTCTTGCGCGGAATCATGCCGGCGACGACAGCAGTGGCGCCAAACTCTCCCATTGCGCGGGCGAACGCGAGCACTGCTCCAGCGACAACGCCGCGCATGGCGAGCGGCAGACTGATCGTCCCAAACACGCGCCATTCGCTCGCGCCAAGAGTCCGCGCGATATCCTCGAAGCGCGGATTCACTTCTTGAAAGGCACTCTGCGCCATACGCACCAGCAGCGGGAATGACATCACCGCACACGCGAGCACCACCGCGCGCCACGTAAACACGATCTCCAGGCCGAGATCGCGTTGCAGTGCGCTACCGATCGGGCCGCGCCGTCCAAAAAGCATGAGAAGAAGAAGCCCGGTCGCCACCGGTGGCACAAACAACGGCAGCATCACAGCGGTCTCCACTATTGCCTTCCCTCGCCAATCACGGCGAGCGATCAACCAGGCGATCGCGACCCCGAACGGCAGGATCAATAACGTGCTAAGTGCGGAAACTCTGATTGTAAAGAAAACGATCTGCCATGCTTCGGCCGTCATCTCGTTAGGCTATTTCTTTACGACAAAACCGAATTTCTCGAAAATCGATTGCGCCGCTGGACCGGCGAGATATTCCTCAAATTTTTTGGCACGTTCAGGTTCCTTCGAAGATTTCAGGACTGCGATCGGGTATGAAATCCTGGGTCCTTCCACAGCTGAAATCTCCAAAGCAATCTTCACTTTTTTAGAAATAAGCGAATCAGTCTTGTAGACGAACCCTGCGTCCACATTTTCCGATTCAACCGCGGCCAACGCCGCGCGAACGCTCTCCGTTGGCACAACTTTTTCCTTTAGCGCGCCCCATAGACCAACCTTCTGGAGGTATTCGCGCGCGTAAATGCCGGCGGGAACGGTTTCCGGCTCAGCCAGCGCAAGCTTTTTGCATCCTGGTTTCGTTAGGTCCGATGCTGACTTAGGCATTTCGATCGCGTCCGTAGCGACGACGATGACGAGGGAGTTGGAAAGCAAACTGCGCCGCGTGCCGGGTAGCAGCAGGCTCTTCTTCTCGAGCGCATCCATCTTTGCTTCGTCGGCCGAAAAGAAGAGATCAGCGGGCGCATCTTCTTCGATTTGCCGCGCCAGCATGCTCGACGCGCCGAAGTTGAACAGCAGTTTGTCTCCGCTCTCTTTTTCGTAAACGGCTCCTATCTCCTTCATCGCGTCAGTCAAACTGGCCGCCGCGTGTACGGTTAACTCCGCGGCCGAGATGCCGTTGGCGATGAGCAGGCCGAGAAAAACAGCGATGATTTTCATTCGAGGCTTGGTCATCAGACAGTCTGTGGCAGTTAAAATTAGATCGGCCCCGCTACTTCTTGGAAACCAGCGAGGCAAGGAGTTGTGGGAAACGCGGGTGCGCACGCAATGGCTGCCACGCCGGATCTGTTTTCAAGTAGCCATATGAAATGTAGCCCGGCAGACCAAGCAACTTCTGTAGTGTATCCAGAGCGCGCTCGTAATCACCGGTCCAGGTGTAAACCTGGGCGAGTCCCTGCAAAATGAGGGGGCCGTCGTAGGCATCCTTCGAAACCGGCATCAGTGAAACCGCTTTCTGCGCCTCCTGCAACGCCAGCTCCTTGTTGCCGAGATTTGCATCAATCTGCGCCAACACTGCCAATGTGCGCGGGTCGTTAGGCTTGGTCTTCAATCGGGATTCGATGATCGCTCGAACTGCCGTGAACGCCGCGATGGCCCTAATCTTGTCGCCTTCCGCGCGAGCGATCAGCGCTTCGTACCAGGCGCGCGGAAAGTAAAAGCTGAAGTCGACATCTTGAAATTCGTCGCGTGGAGAGGCTGCCAGAATTCCGAGCGCCTCCTTGTAATTGTGGTCAATCAGCGCGATCAGAATTCGCATGGGCGTTTCCCCGCCACCTACGTCGACTTCTGGAGCTGCAGCCAACGCCGCCCGCAGCGTTGTGGGATCACTCGTCTCCTCGAAATCGATCTGGGCCCGCCGGATTAAAGCGATCGACTGGCGCATTCCCGCCGCGATCGCCTGATCGTACGCCAGCTTAGCTTCCGGGAATCGACGCTCCAGGACAAACGTGTCGACGAGAAGGTTAACCGCATTCGGATTACGCGGATCCAACTTCACCGCTGTGGCGAAATCGTTTTCCGCTTCCGCCCAATGACCCTGTCGCCGATTGATGTAGCCGGAGAGATTGAAGAACGACACGCTGTTCGGCAAGCCCGGCCGTGCTATCGCCAGCTCCTCTTGCGCGCGCGCGTAGTCGCGGTGGCAACGAAACAAATGGTCGGCTTGAGCCAGATGCGCCTCCGCGGAATTGGGCCGCAATTGCAACGCGTTGGCGACAGCCGCTTCGGCCAGCCGGTCGCGCTCGAGTGTGGGATCAAGATCGAGGAAAAAAAGCAGATCGTGCGCGCGGGCCGCATAACAATAAGCGAGGACAAACTTCGGGTCGCGACTGATCGCTTCATCGAGCAATTGAACCGCCTTACGCAATGACGCCTCGGTATCTGGCGCTTCCAGATAGGTGTCGACGATCTCTTTGGCCTGCTGATACTGATTAAATGCCTCTAAATCTCGCGTGGGAGTTTCTTCAATTTCGGCTTTTTGCTGCGGCGAAAGTTTGGCTTGCAACTGGTTGACGATCGCCTGGGCCAGATCGCTTTGTAGCACAAACAAATCGGCCACATCCCGCTCATAGCTCTCGGCCCAGATTTGTGAATCGGTGCGGGCATCGATCAACTTCGCGTTCACTCGCACGCGGTTAGGGGCGCGCTGGACAGTCGCTTCGAGGACGTATGCGACCCCGAGTTGCCGGCCGATTTCACGCACGTTGCGGCCAGCTTCATTACGGTATTGCTGGACACTGGTATGGCTGATCACTTTCAAGTCGGAGACCTTGGCCAAATTCGTCAGGACCTGGTCTTGCACACCATCGGCAAAGAAAGTGCCTGCGTTGTCCGGGCTTAGGTTTTGGAACGGTAAAACCGCAATGCTCTTTGCCGGAGAGGTAATAACACTTCCCAGATTCTCTCCGGGCGGATTTCGCCAGGGATGCCAGAAGTAAACCCCAAGTGCGGCAGCGGCGATGCACGTTCCGGCAATACCGAGCAACCACAGCTGTCTCTTGCTATAGACATGCAGGCCGTGTGCGTTGGGAGTTCGCTGAATGCCTTCAGCCGTGATGTCGTAAAGCCAGCCCAAGATGAGAGACAACGGGAAACCGATCGCGATGAGCACAATGAATATCTGCTGCGTCCACCCCGGCGCACCAAAGATGGGAAGAATAGTTCCACCGATCTGAATCATCGCCGACGCAAAAATTCCATAGCCGAGAGCGACGCGGTAAACCCGGCGTCTCTTCAGCTCATCGAAAAAAGAACTCATTCGCGTGCCACGATACCGCGTGCGCTGGCCCTCGCTACTCAAACCGGCCAGCCATTTTCCGAACAACAATCCGGAACGTGGATCATGCACAATCAGGAGTCCCAAGCTGGGCCAACCTGCCTTTTGTTGGGCGCCACTTGCCGGCTGCCCGGCGAATCCGCAGGCACACCACACCGGGGATTTTTCCTGTAGGAAAAATCAAAAAGGTAATCGACTGCGTCGCGGCGGGTAGAGTGAGGTCTTGGCGAAATCGCTCCTCGCTTAGAGCAATACGCGCGTAGCGGTCAATACGCCGCTGCTACGAGTTGGAACCTGCGGGCGGAAGCGGCTCGATACTCAAGCCGCCGATCCCGCCTTGATTACTTATTTTTGGCCTGACAGGCTTTAAGGTCTTTCTCGCAGTTCGCCATACACTCGCTGACTCGGGCCGCACAGTAATCGTCTCTGTTTCCATGGGTCTTGCAATTCCTCCCTAGAGTTTCGCATGACCCTTTACAGGCGTCATATTTTTCGGTGCACTTGTCGGCGGTGGTAGCCGCGAACACCATCATCAAACCACTGGAGAGCGCCAGGAGCGCGACACATGTTTTACGTTTCATATTCACATCCTGTCAGATTTGTACCGGGCTCGTCGAGCAAAACGATTAGCTATGCTCGCACTTCCAAGATCGACGTGATACGCGGTTACCGATTTGTTTGTTTTTCGAGCTGATGGCGAAAATAGCCTTTCCAGCTTTCCGGCAACGCCTCGACCGCAATCGCCCGGCTCATCGTTTTTGCATCGTCCCTATCAAAACCATAAAGACGGGTGATGTCGGCGACGGTGATCTCTTCCTGCTCTCGCCCGATCAATTGCATGGCATCTCCGGCGCCGATCATTCCATCATGCACCACGGCAAAATAAAAACCTGTCCGACGACTGGCGAGAAATCGCTTGATGATATCCGCGCGGCCAAACTTTATTCCCAATTTATAACAGGGCATTCGTGGTTCCGTAACCATGACTTCCGCTTCGCCGACTCCAAATCTGTCTCCGATGTAAACGGCGTCCTCCAACAAGCTCTCGGTCGTAAGATTTTCGCCGAACATGCCCCAGGGCAGTTCGACTCCCGGCAATTCGGTTCGCCAATAGCCGTAGTGCTCCGACGGATAGGCGTAAACAGCCTTGGTCACGCCGCCGTGAACAGTGAGATCGGCTTGTCGATCGCCGTCCAGATTCAACGTGCGCAACATCACCGGAGCCTTGACCGGCTCCTTGAAGATTCCCGTGGCGACTTGTTTGCCTTGCCAGGTCACTTCTTTCGGCAATCCAACATTTACTGACAGAATTTTCACGACTGTCTGACATGGGACTATGTCGGCTTACCAAAATAATCCCAACCAAACTTTCGGAAACAGAGGAGAATATTTTCCTGCTTTCCTGGCTTCCCGATTCGTCGATTCTTGAGGCATGTCGAAATTTGTGCTCGTGGGCAGCGGCCTGGCCGGGGGATTGCTCGCTGCGTTCTTGGGAAAGCGCGGGTACGAGGTCGATCTCTACGAACGCCGGGCCGATCCTCGCGCAGGCAACACCGTCGGCGGGCGCTCGATCAATCTTGCCCTCTCGACCCGCGGAATTCACGCCCTCGAGCAGCTCGGCATTGCCGACGAAGTGTTGCGTCATGCAATTCCGATGCCCGGTCGCATGATCCACGACAAAACCGGCACCCTGCATTTCTCACCTTACGATCGGGATCCGAGCAAGTGCATCAACTCGATCGGCCGCGGCGCGCTAAACACGACCGTGATCGAAGCTGCGCAGCGCTATCCAAACGTCCGTGCGCATTTCAATCATCGCTGCACCGAGGTTGATCTTGATTCCGCAACCGCTCAGCTTCTCAATACCTCAACCTCCCAATTGCTCAGCGCGTCGGGCGACGCGGTCATTGGCGTCGACGGTGCCTTTTCAGCTGTGCGCCAGTCGATGCAGAAGAAACTCGCGCAGTTCGAGTACCGACGAGAGTTATCTCCCGCACGGCTACAAGGAGCTCACCATTCCACCCGCACGGAACGGCTCGTGGCAGATGGACAAGAACGCCCTCCATATCTGGCCGCGCAGGAGTTTCATGATGATCGCGCTGCCGAACCCTGACGGTTCGTTCACCTGCACGCTCTTTTGGGAATTCAAAGGCCCGCGCAGTTTTGAGTCGACCAGGACTGACGATGATGTCCGCCGGTTCTTCGATGAAGAATTTCCCGACGCTGTGGCGCTGATGCCGACGCTGTTGGAAGATTTTCGCGAAAATCCCACCGGCTCGCTCGTGACCATCTGTTGCGCGCCGTGGCAGTACAAAGACAAGGTCGTGCTCGTAGGCGATGCCGCCCATGCGGTCGTACCCTTTTACGGCCAGGGCATGAATGCCGCCTTCGAAGATTGCGTCGTGCTCGACAAATGCCTGGCCGAATTTCCGAATGATCGGGAGCGCGCTTTCTCCGAATATTTCGTTAGGCGAAAAGAGAACGCCGATGCGCTCGCCAATCTTGCTGTCGCCAATTTTATTGAGATGCGCGACAAGACGGCTTCTCGTCTATTTCGGGCGAAAAAGAAACTCGATCACACGCTCGAAGGCTTGCTACCCGGGAAGTATCTGCCGCTTTACACCATGGTCACGTTCACCCGCATTCCGTACGCGGACGCGGGCCGACGCGCACGTCGCCAGGACCGGATCGTTTACGCCAGCCTGATCGTGACGATAATGATATTGGTCGCCACCTTCGCGATCATGTTGTTTCGTTTCATCACACGTTGACGCAACGCCGGATGGCTAATTTCCTCGCCCAATTCCAAAAATTTCAGGGCAAATCGCGCCCGGTCGTCAGCACCTGTTTGTATGGCCTGATCGCCAGCCTGGCGGCGGTTGCATTTCAACTGGCGATCAATTGGCTTCACTGGAGTTTCTTTCTCGTTCCCAGCAGCGGCTCATTCTGGCATTTCGCGTGGCTGAGTCTGGCGGTCATCGTCGTCGCGTCGCTCATCGTTGGGTGGCTTTTGAATTCGTTTTGTCCGGAAGCGGCGGGCAGCGGCATTCCGCAGGTGAAGCTCGCCTACTGGAAGGAATTTGGATTCGCGCCGAGGCGCATTGCCTGGATCAAATTTATCGCGGGCGTCGTCGGGATCGGCGGCGGACAGAGCCTCGGGCGCGAAGGCCCGACCGTGCAGATCGGCAGCAATCTAGCCTCGAGTCTCGCCGGATTCCTGGGCGTTTCGAAACAGAACCGGCGGGGGGCGAGTGCAGCCGGAGCCGCGGCCGGACTGGCCGCCGCGTTTAATTCGCCGCTCGCTTCCGTCGCTTTCGTTCTGGAAGAAATCATTGGCGACCTGAACAGCCGCGCCCTCGGCAGTGTGCTGCTGGCTTCGGTCATCGGCGCGTTTGTTGTTCACGCCTTCATCGGCGCGCAACCCGCTTTCGAATTGCCGCATGTGAACGAGCCGACCTGGCGTGCTTATCTGCTAATGCCAATTGTCGCTGCTCTGGCAGCGCTGATCGGCATCTTCTTCCAACACGCTTCGCTTTGGCTGCGACAAAGGTCGCGAAGATTCAAGCTGGTTCCGAGATGGCTGCATCCACTGGCCGGCGGAATCATCACCTGGATCGCCGGCGTTGCGATCTTTTCCGCTACTGGCCGCCTCGGAGTGTTCGCGCTCGGCTACGATGATTTGTCCGACGCGCTCGCGCACGGCATGGCATGGCGCCTCGCCGCTCTCCTTCTCATCGGTAAGCTAATCGCGACCATCGCCAGCTATGGCCTCGGCGGGTGCGGCGGAATTTTTTCGCCCAATCTCTTCTTCGGCGGGATGTGCGGTTCGCTCGTCGCCGGACTCGCGTCGCACTTCCTCGCCCTCAACCAATCCGACGGGCTTCTTCTTGCCATCGGTGGCATGAGCGCCTGTCTCGGAGCTGTTGTGCAGGCGCCGGTCACTGCCGTTCTCATCATCTTTGAAATGACACACCAGTTCTCCGTTGTCCCGGGCCTCATGCTGGCGGGGCTGGTCAGTCAGGTCATCGCCCGTCGTCTCGTTAGGCATAATTTTTACGACGAAGTTCTGGTCCAGGATGGCCACCAAATGGAACATGTCATCCCGCCGCGGGATTTGCGGAGCTGGCACAATCTTCCCATCTCCGCGATTGCGAACTTCCGCCCTGTCGTTCTCGAAGACCTGAGCGAGCCCACTTTGAAATCTACCCTTGAACAACATCCATATCGCCATTTTCCCGTGATCGAAAATGGCCGTGTCAAAGGCATTGTTCCCCGCCTTGAACTGGAAGCGGCCATCGCCGAACGCCGTCCGCCGACGCTGCAGCAAGCACGCGAATGCCGCCCGGCCGATTCAATTCGCGATTCGCAGACCTCGCTCATCGAATCGCCTACCGGTACCGTCCTTCTGACCGACCACGTAAACGGGAAAGTGCTTGCCATCGTTACCCTGCACGATGTCCTGCGCGCGCAGGTCGCGATCAGCGAACGCTAGTCGCTTGTGATTCGCCGCGCCTGATTCTCATCCCGCATTACTCTTGCCAGGGTCCGCCGGCGACGCCTGCGATAAAGCGGAACGAGAATGACCATCGAGAAGTAAACCCAGCCGCTCCAAGCCAGCTCGGCTCTGGGCAGAATCAACGCCAGAACGAGCGATACGATCCCGACGCTCACCGGAATGCTCCACCCCACCAGTTCGGCACGCGTCCTCAACCGTTCGCACGTATTCAATCGCAACGGTTCACGCAACTGCCAGGCTCGCAGATTAAGCAATAGAATCTCGAGGGCGGTTGCGGTGAAACCAATCGCGTACATGGCAAAAAGCATCCTCCCTTGTGATTCGGTGACGCGCCCGAGTTGCTGGCCTACCCGGCCGTCGCTCAGGGAATACCACATCGCTCCAAAGACCGCTTTCAACGGGTAGATGTAGATGAGGATGGTGACGAGCATCGACCAGCTAATGAAAATCGACACGCCATCTTCGAGACCATAACGCCGGCTCCACAGCCAGTGTCCCCGCCAAAAAATCGCAATCACCGCGATGCTACAAACGAAGGTCGGAACATTCCTGAATGCCCCCAGCAGCGACGCGATGTCATCGGGAATCTGCTGCGCCGCGATCACCAGCATGGTGATGGCGAAAGCAAACGCCGCGTCGATGAACGTTTCCAGCCGCGTCATCTCCATCCCGCGCAAACGAAACCCTCTCAGTCGTGGCAGCGAATCCAGCTCCGCCGGCAGCGCCGACGTAATCTCTTCATCCCGCTCGTTCACTCACATCCCGTCATGCCACATGCCCGGGTTCGATGGCAATCATCTTCGGCAATATGAATTTCGCGACCAGCGTAACGTCACGTGTTGCAGATAAGGAACAGCAAGAGCGTGACGACCACGATCGGCACTGCGCAGATAATCAGCACCACATTATTGCGCGGACCGCGTTCCCTCGGGACAAGATTGTCGGCCGCGACTGTTCGCTCGATCCTTTTCAAGTGCCTCAGGACATAAACAAAAGACGCGATGACCGCTAGCAGCGCGATCACCGCCAAAACTCGAATCGGCATCAGCGGATCGGTCGCGAGAAATAGGATATACGCGGCCACCAGAGAGCAATCGTGTAAAAGCGGTCAATCCGCAATCTGGCAAATCCTGATCCGCGCAAAATGGCGTTGATAACCGATTCCCAGTTTGTCCTCGACCCGAGCCAATGACGAATCGACTTACGCAACTCTGTGTGCTCGGCGCGGCCGTTGCGGCCTTGAGCAGTTGCAGCACAATGACCGACCTGGTCACATCGAACCTGCCGGAGAAACATTCCGGCCGGCCATCGATCGTCGTGGGGTTGCGGGAGCAGGAAGCCTATCTCTACCGCGGAAAGAACAGAACTGCGTCATCGAGGATATCGAGCGGGCGCGAAGGATATCGCACTCCGACTGGTCATTTTCACGTTATCCGTAAGGAAGAAAATCATCGCTCCAGTCTCTACGGCGATTACGTTGACGCTTCTGGCCGGGTCGTTAGGGCTAACGTCGACGTCAGGCGCGATCGCAAACCGCCGCATTCACACTTTGTCGGCGCCTCGATGCCGTACTTCCTCGAATTCTCGCCCGGCTATGGATTGCACCAGGGTTACCTGCCGGGCGTGCCCGCATCACACGGGTGCATCAGAATGCCCTATTGGAAAGCGCGCCAATTTTTCAATGCCGCGCACATCGGGACATCGGTTGTGGTGAAACCTTAGCAATTCGCTGCGCCAGCTTCAGCTCGACCAGGAGCCGTCGCCTTGCATATCGGCGGGGTTGGCCTGATTCCGTTTGCCGGATAGCGCGGGGTTGTTAACCTCCGACAATGAAATCGACACTTCGCTCGCTTACTCTTCTCCTTTCGATCTGCTTCCTCTTCTCACCGTTGCTTCGGGCTCAGGAAGATGAAGCGAATGATTCGGATTTGAAAAAGATGCTGAAAGAAGCGGAGGAAATGCAAAAGGAAGCCGAGGACATACAGAAAAAGAATCCGACCGCTCCGGGGAAGAAGAAGACGCTCGCAGAACTCCAGGCTGAGGCCAAGGCAGAAGCAGCGCGACAGGAACAGGAAGAAAAACAGGAGAAGGCAAAGCTTCAAGCCGCTTTACAAAAACAACTCGAAGCTCCGGGACCGGTTGTATTACCCGACTGGACGCCGGCGACCCCGCAATTTCACCAAACCAGTTCGCCCGCCAAAAAAATCGTCGACGACGAGGTCAGGATCGTCATGACCGGCACGACGACTCTGACTCCTGATGAATTGGGCGAGGCCTGGGTCGCGGCTATCGCCGACAAGAAAATCAATCACGTTCTGAGCACCAACACCACCAATGGGGATAAGAGCATCACTCTTTTTCTCGACACCCGCGAAGGTCCCCGGGAGAAACTGCGGATGTACGCCAGCCGTCCCCAGAAAGCCAGGATTACCGAGATCGAGATCGCATCGGTTTTGCCCAAGCCGGGCGAAGACACCGACGATTAGCGCCGTATCATCCTTTGTAGGGGAAGCTGTTAGCTCCCATATTTGTTCATCCTCCACCGTCTAATCGATAGAATGAGACGCGCGATGCCGACAAAGATTAGGATCGCAAGAACCGGATTCGTCGCCTGCCTCGCTTCGGCGTTGCTTGGTGCAGGGTGCCAGAAGACCGGCAAGCTTTCGCCGGAATTGCAGGCGCGCTTCGAGAAGGAAGGGATCACACACCGCGCCGACAATCTCATCTTCCGCCGCACGCGTCCCGCCGGTCAACGCGACTCCGGCTGGGACGAGAAGCGCGCTTCCATCATTGTCACTCGCGAGAGCGTGTTCCTCCACGTCAACGGCAAACCACTGGTCGAGATTACTCCGCGCTCCACTGGTTTTTACGAAGTACACCGCGACCACGACCGTCTCAGTCTGCGCGCCGGGAGTGGCAAATCCGCTCTGAGCTGGTCCTTCCGACCGCCGGATGATGCCGACGCCTGGGCCGTGGATATTCGTACCGTAATCAAAAATGCAAAATCTCGTTAGGGTGCGGGACGTTGAACTTGATCTCGTGTTCAGATGAATTGGCATCTCCCTCTCATCGCAGCGTCTCTCCTCCTTTTCGCTGGCGCTTTGCAAGCCGCCGCAGAATCGAAGCCTGACAGCTCGCCGATTCTTTCTCCGTCGCCGTCACCGCAGCTGCCGGCGAAAGACAAAGTCGTTGTCTATTCCGGTGCCGCGGTCATCGACGGTTTGGGCGGGGCGCTTCGACCTGATATGGCGATCCTCACACGCGGCGAACGGATAGAAGCCATCTTGAGCAGGGCCGAGTTGAAGATTCCGCCGGGCGCGGCAGTGGTCGAAGTCAAAGATCAATACGCGTTGCCCGGGTTCATCAACTCGCATGAGCACCTGGCCACGCCGCCGGATCGGAAATTTGCCGAGGCAATGATGCGCCGCGATCTCTATGCCGGAGTGACGGCGGCGCGTTGCATGGGTGACGACCTCCGCGCGCTGGCCGATCTGGCCCGTGCGTCACGCGTCCTGGAAATTCCGGGGCCCGACCTCTATTACGCAGCCTTGTTCGCGGGACCAGATTTCATGAGCGACCCGCGGATCATGGCCTGCTGCCAGGGCGCGAAGACTGGGGCGACGCCGTGGATACAGGCCATCAACGAACAGACCGATCTGCCAAACGCTGTCACTCTCGCGAAAGGCACCGGTGCGGTCGCGATCAAGATCTACGCTAACCTGTCGGCCGCGTTGGTTGCGAAGATCGTCGCCGAAGCTCACCGGCAGGGAATGCAAGCCTGGGCGCACAGCATGGTTTTTCCGGCAACTCCGCGCGAGGTGATCGACGCCAAGCCGGACACGGTCTCGCACATCGGCTATTTCGGATTTCAAGCGATGGACAAGCGTCCGCAAAAATATCAGGAACGAGAAAAATTTCCGATCGATCCCGCACCCTTCAACACGGGCGACAATAAAATCATGTCGTCACTTTTTGATCTCATGAAAGAGCGAAAGATCATTCTCGATGCGACGAACTATGTTTATGAAACGATCGAGCAGATGCGTGCGCATGATCCAAAAAATGCGCCGCCCCCTCCTTTCTGCTCGTCGCAACTCGCCGAGCTGTTGACTGCGCAGGCCTACAAGCATGGCGTCCTGATTTCTGCCGGGACCGACAGCTTTGCGCCGGCCGACGATCCCTATTCGGCGTTGCAGGGAGAAATCGAAATCCTCGTTCGCAAAGTCGGGATGACTCCGATGGACGCCATTCGCTCGGCCACGATCATCAGCGCGATGAGCATGGGCCAGCAAACTGAAATGGGCACATTGGAAGCCGGCAAACTGGCGAACATCGTCTTCCTTGCAGCGAATCCGCTTCAGGATATCGGCGCCGTCAGAAACGTCACGCTCACCGTGAAGCGCGGAGCGCAGTATCCGAGAAAAGATTATCGTCCAGTGACGAAAGCAGAAGTCGAAGGACGCCTCTGACCGGCCTGCCGCATCTCACGACGCTTGCCAAGCGACGCAACTCGACTGTTTCTTCCTGTAGCGGCGGTCTCTGACCGCCAGCGGGAATCGACGGTCGGAGACCGCCGCTACAACTACAGCTCGGTCTTGGAGATGAAATAGGCGCCCTCGAATGCTTTGCGCGAATCGACTCAGATTGCGGCCAGGTCATTCGCCTTCTGCTTCAAGCATAGATTGCCCATTAGCCAGAAACTCCTACCGCCACCCGCCGAGGATGGCGCCCATCGCGACAAAGGCCACGATGTGGTAGCCGCCGTTGACCAGGATGTAGGTCCACGAACGGTTCTCGAACAAGGCGATGATACCGAGCCCCGCTGCTACCCAGCCGATGCCGGCGAGCGCCCCGGCGATCATTCCCCACGTGACCGTGGTTTTCGGGTCAGCCAAAAACATGGCCAGGTTTGCCGACATGACGAGCGCCAGAATAAATGAGCCACCGAAGGCGCGGGCTTTGTTGAAGCGGGCGACCTGTTCCTCGGTAAAACCGTTCGCACGCATCCAGACTTTGCCGAACAAAACCGGCGAATACCACAGGCCACCGATGACAAACGTAGAGAGAGCCGCCGCGAAAACGGCCAGCCAATTGATTTGATTTGGGTTCATTCTTCCACTCCTTAGAGGAGCGTCGCCGAAGTGTATTGGAAGAATTTTACCCGAGTGCTAATCGAGACAAAAATCGACTCGCGACCAGTGCAAAGCCAGTTACTTGAACACGACAATTGCAGACGGTTCTTCCCGATAGGTCGTTTCCCTCGCCGGTTCCCAGGTCCCGTTTTTTAGAAATTCGGTTTTCTGTTGGTATGATGTTCCATCCCGGCTCATTTCAATCGTCGCCCGAACTTCACTAATGCCCTCGGCGTCTCCCGCGACGACTTCGTGCGTGAGAATTTTTCCATCTTTGAATGTCATTGTGCCAGTCGTGCTGAAGCTGGCCGTCGTAAAATAATGGTAAACGACGGTCTGCTTTTTCTCGTCCCACATGACAACGGACTCGCCGCCATAAGCTCCGTCGTTAATTGAGTGTAAAATGCGAATGGCATTACCATTCAAAGCTCGTTCCCAGTGCGCGACATCGATCGTCACTTTTTCCGGTTTGGGATTGTTCGGTTGACCCTTCCAGGTTTTCTCGAGCCACGGGCGAAGTGGTTCGAGATGCGGATCCAGATGTGGCGAATCAACGGCCGAAACGCTCAATGCGATTCCACAGACGCTTACCAGAATGCGAAGAGAAGAATATTTGTTCATGCTGTATTAATGGATTGCGCGATGCGCTGTGGATTCTGCCACAGCCAGGAGAGGGCCGTATTGGAAGAATTTTACCTAATCGCGGATGGGCACGAAATTCGGATACTCAGGATGCGCTTCCGCATAATCACCGGGCGTTAGGCCACAGAACTCCCTGAAGTCATTGATGAAGTGGGCCTGATCGTAATAGCCGCAACCAGTCGCAATATCGGTCCACGATACAGCGCGGCGGCGCTGGATCTCGTTGATCGCGCGTTGAAACCGAAGCACGCGACAAAATATTTTCGGCGTCATTCCTATCTGTTCGGTAAAGATTTCAATAAGACGACGTCGACTGAGTCCGACATCCGCGGTGACTTTACCCACGGTGACGCCGTCCGGTTCGCGCGTGAAAGATTCGAGCGCGTGGAGAACAGCGCGATGCCGCGGGGCAAATCCGCGCCAGCGCGCGAGCAACGCATTCTCGAGGATCCGGAACTTGGCCGCCGGGCTGGGCGCTTCGAGTAGTTGGTCGCGCAAATTCTGCGCGTCGCAGTTCCAAAGCGTGTCGAGTTCCACGACGCTGTTCCGCAATTCGCGCAGTGGCAGCCCAAAAAAAGCGCTCGCTCCACCCGGCCGCAGATGCGCGCCGATCATTGAAGCATTCGGCGCGTTGTCAATGACGATGAACTCGGAGTGCGGCCCGGAGAGCCAGCTGCGACGATAAGTTTCGCGCGGCTGGCGGCTGATTGGATCGAACACATGTCGCGTCTCGTCGCGCAGATTGATGATGAGCTCCGTCGAGCCATCCGGGAGAACACGCTCCAGACGATGATCGGCGTTGAGGCCTTCATGAAACCAAAGCAGCTCGATGAATTGGTTGAGCGGCGGCCTCGGAACGTGCGTGGCTAAGATCATTGAGTCAAAACGGAATTCGTTCGGTCAATTCGACCAATCAGGAACTCTTGGCGAGGCGGCGTACGCTCTCAAGTCTATTCAATCGAGCTTCTCGGGAATCGAGTGTTTTGCGCGGAGTTGAGAGCGAATCGGTTTGTCTTCGCGCCTCAGGATCGTTAACTTTCCTGAAAATGGTCAGTCGCATGCGTGCGGCTGCGTCGCTGTATAAACAAAAACGAAAACAAAAGAGGAATCAGTATTATGAGCGAAACCTATGTCCCCATGATCAGCTCCGGCACGGCCGGACCACTCGGCGTTCTTCACCTCCCGCGCCTTTGGCAAAAAGTCTCCCTTGAATCGCAGGGTAAACTTGCCCCCGGCTATCCCGGCATCGGTCGCGGCTACGATGCGATGACCTGTGCCGCGCTCGGGCTCGACGAACAGGCGGTGAAGAATTACATCAAGCAAAGCAAGCCGACCTATCCGCAATTCGAAGCGTGGGTGAAAAAGAATGCAAAGTCATTGAATCGCGAATCGATCGAGAAGCACAACGCTGCGGTGCGCGGTTACAATCACGATGACGAGACGCGCAAGGGTATCCTGAGCGCGTGCGGCATCCCCGACGACGCTTCCGCTGCAAAGGATGCGGTGAACCTGAACAATCTGGACGACTGGTACGAATTTCATCAGGCGGTGCTGAAATAAGGCCGGCCAATCGGAGAACACGCGGAAGCGTACCCCCTCGCGTCGCCCACCCTACTTCGGAATCGGGGTTTGCTGGTAGAGCACATTGAGCCAGCGCTCGCCGCGCTTCATGTAGAGCGAACTTACCCAACACGGCGACGGCACGGGATTATGACACACGGTATCCTGCGCCTCGTGGTAAGTGAGCAGCGCCGTGTTCTTGTCCAGCATCTTCAGTTCAAAATGGTCGAGGTCGTAACTCCTGACCGTGCAGACCGGGCTGCCGACGAAGGCTACCACTTCCGCTTTCGTGCTCAGACCGCCAAACCCGACTTCGACGTGATCGTCGGAGAGAAATTCCTGAAAGAATTTGCCGTCACGATTTTTCCAGGCCTCCCACGATTGCTTTTCCAGCTTCACCAATTGTTCCTTTAGCGCAGCTTCCTCGGTTGGGTCGGCAGCCCCGGCAAAGCCGACTGCCAGGATGAGAAAGGAAAAGAATGCGGCAAAGGAAATGGCGTTTTTCATAAAGCGTAGCCTTATAGAAAAAGCCACAGAGGAAACAGGACATAAAACCAACGAATCCGGCCAATCAGTCGTGAAATCGATCGTGCCGTGTCGTGAATTTGCTGAGCATTGAAAGATTGTTCAAGCGGGATACGTATTCCACCACGTGAAACATGTTTCAGTATTGCTCGTGCTCTTCGGTCTGGTGGCGTCATTCGCCGTTGCCGAGAATCCGAAAATCGTGCTCACCCATTTGAGGGGCAACGTTTACGTCGTCGAAGATTATTTCTACGCGAAGGAAAATTCAGTCGTCTATGTCGGTGATCATTCTGTCACGATCATCGGAGCGACATGGAGTCCTGAGACCGCCAGATTGTTGGCCGCCGAAATCGGCAAGGTTACTCCCAGACCAATTTCGGAAGTGATTGATACGAACTACCACCCGGATCGCGCCGGCGGGAACGCATATTTCAAAAGCATCGGCGCCACGATCGTATCAACGGCGATGACGCGCGACCTGCTCGAACACCATTGGGACGAGATGGTTCGTTACATGCAGAAAGCGATGCCGAGCTATCCGAGTCTGCCGTTGGTCCTGCCGGACAAGACATTTGCGGGCGACTTCGAACTGCAGGGTGGCCGCGTAAGGGCCATCTATCTTGGTCCGTCTCACACGCCCGACGGCATTTTTGTTTATTTTCCCGAGGAAAAAGTGCTCTATGGCAATTGCATTCTAAAAGAGCAACTTGGCAATCTCGACTTCGCCGATCTAGCGGAATATCCCAGGACGTTGCAAAAATTGAAGAAGCTCGATCTCGGTTTCACCACGATTGTCGCGGGCCACTGGTCGCCACTGCACGGGCCTGAGTTGATCGATCAATATCTTCAATTGCTCGAGTCTCATCATCGGTAACGTTGGATCTCCAGCAATGCATACGAGAACGATGCCCGCATTTCGCAAGACCGCTGAGACTTTCACGGCTGGGGCGAAGACGCTTCCACAGAAATATTTCGTTTCTCCGGAAATTTTTGCCGAGGAACAATCGAAGATCTTCTCGAGGCAATGGCATTTGGTTGGACATCAGAGCGAGATTCCGAAGCCGGGAGATTATTTTGTCGCGAGTGTGGCTGGCGAAAGTCTGATTGTCGTGCGCGACAAAGGCGGCGAACTGCGCGGGTTTTACAATGTCTGTCGTCACCGCGGGACGAAGCTGTGCGAGGACCAGACCGGACACAGATCCGCGATTCAATGTCCGTATCACGCCTGGACGTACGGTCTCGATGGGCGATTGATCGGCGCGCCCCACATGGATGATGTGCCCGGTTTCGATAAGGCCGATTACTCGCTGAACGAGGTGAAACTTTCCCTATGGGAAGGATTCATCTTCGTGAATCTGGCAAAGACGCCGCAGCCCCTCGATGAATGGTTCGCGCCGCTAGCCGAAAAATTCTCGCATTGGAATCTGCCGCGGCTGCGCTCAGCGAAGCGGATTGAGTACGACGTTCGCGCCAACTGGAAATTGATCTTCGAGAATTATTCGGAGTGTTATCATTGCCCGGGCGTGCACCCGACTCTCTCGAAAGTGTCGCCCTATGATTCAGCGGAGAATGATTTGTGCGAAGGCCCATTTCTCGGCGGTTTCATGAAGATCAACCGAGGGAAGAGCCTGACCATGAGCGGCAATGCTTGCGCGTTGCCGGTGGGTGACATCGAGGGCGAGGATCACGCGCGCGTTTTCTATTATTCGATTTTTCCCAATATGCTGCTGAGCATGCATCCGGAATACGTCATGGTGCATCAGCTCTGGCCGCAATCGCCGGAACGCACGCTGATCAGGTGTGACTGGTTCTTCCATCCGGAGGCGTTCGACCGCTCTGATTTTCGTCCGAACGATGCGGTCGAATTCTGGGATATGACCAACAAGCAGGACTGGCACGTGTGCGAGTTGAGTCAGCTGGGAATTGCTTCGTCGCGCGTATCAGCCAGGACCATATTCGCCGCGCGAAAGTATTCCGGCGGCGTGGGATCGGGAGTACTTGCGGCACGTTGGCTAGAAAGAAGCGTCAACGCGGAACGTTCCCGTAAATCCGTGGATCGGCCCGCTTGCTCGCGAAAGCTTTCGGAGCTCCGTCGGGCGATGCTCCCCTGGCGCTGGAAGGCGCACGAATCTCCGTCGAGCAAGGGACTGCTCGACCCACCTAGCTCAAGCCGAGAAATTCGCGCGCCGTGCCGGAAAACAGTTGCGCTCTTTCCTTCGCAGAAAGTTCTTTCATCGATGCGATGAGCTTTCCCGGATGGGCTTCGCCCAGCGGAAACGGATAATCCGACCCGAGCGCAACCCGTCGCGCTCCGAACAACTTGAGCAGCAGTCGGAGCGCATCGGGATCGTGGACTAACGAGTCCACATAAAACCGCGCGGGCGCGTCGCCGTTGGCAAGATACTTCCTTGGGTTGTGATGATTATCGATCGCCATCAAATCCGGCCGGACATGAAAGGCGTGTTCGATGCGGCCAATGGTAATCGGAAACGCGCCGCCGCCGTGGGCGAAACCGACACGAAGGTTTGGGAAACGCTCAAACACTCCGCCAAACATCATCGAACAAATCGCGAGCGACGTCTCGGCCGGCATGCCGACGAGCCACGGCAACCAGTAATTCGGCATTCGCTCTTTACCGACCATGTCCCAGGGATGAACGAAAATTGCCGCATCGAGTTGCTCGGCTGTGCTCCAGACGGGTTGGAGCGACGCGTTGTCGAGATTCAAGCTGTCGAGGCGACCAGAATGCGGGTTCGCATCGACGTGCGTGCCGATCTGCGCTCCGCGCAGCCCCAATTCGCGGACACATCGTTCCAGTTCGCTCGCCGCCAAATCCGGATCCTGCATCGGGATTGTCGCCAAGACCGGCGAATCGAGCTTGGATAAGCGCGGACGACTTCGGCAATGTGATCATTCAACCGTCGAGAAAGATCAAGCGCGTCGACCGGCTTTGCCCAGTAACTGAACATGACCGGCACGGTCGAAAGAACCTGCATGGAAATGCCGTCGCGATCGCACTCTTCGAGACGCCGCGTCGGATCCCAAACGCTATCGGTGATCTCGCGAAAGACGCGGTCGCCGATCATCATCCGCGCACAGCATGGCTGGTAATGATCCAGCCTAACGAATCCACCGTAACCGTACTTGGCGTCGAGATCGGGCCACTCGCGCGGCAAGATGTGCGTGTGCAGGTCGATCTTCATTTGCAAGAAATCATTGGGTGGATCGAGCAGTCCCTTGCTCGATGATAGGATGATGCGGCAAGGCCGCATGTCGAATCAACATCGCCCGACGGAGCGGCCGATCCACCTAAAAAGGAAGGGAACATCATTCATCAAACCAGAGAAACGATTTTTCTGGTTTGATTAATCGTGCATCAGCAAAATACTGCCGCAACCTGCCCGGACCTTCCCTTGACTTGAGGTTACACATTGTTGATTTGAGTAATACCAGCCAAATGACGAAGACCGCATCGATCCGTTTCAAAGCGAAACTCTTCCGGCCGGCGGAGAGCGACCCCGAAAGCATTCGGGGCTGGACCTTTCTCATCCTGCCAAAGAACGCCAGCGCCAAACTTCCCTCGCGCGGCATGACACCGATCGAAGGCACCATCAATGGCTTTCCTTTTCAAGCCGCGCTCGAACCCGACGGCGAGAAAAGCCACTGGCTCAAAGTGGACCGGAAGCTAAGCAAATCTGCGGGCGCAGACGCAGGCGACATCGTCACGCTCGAGATCGCGCCGGCGGGAAAGGACACGGAACCCGAGGTGCCGACCGATCTGAGGAAAGCTCTCGCCGCCGCCGCGCCGAAAACGCGCGCAGTGTGGTCGGACATCACGCCCAATGCGCGCCGGGATTGGATCCACTGGATCACCTCCGCCAAACAGGAAGAGACGCGCGCGCGCCGGATCAAAAATGCCTGCTCGATGCTCGCTGCCGGAAAGCGACGCGTTTGCTGCTTCGACCGATCCGGGTTCTACAGCAAAAGCATGAGCGCTCCTAAAGCGGCGACTTAGATGCATGCCCAATTTTCGCGTTAACTGAACGCGGGCCACTGCGCGCGTGGATCGTGCAACACGCATTGCTAATCCTCGAGGCGGACGGTAGAATCTCACACGCATGAGCAAGATCGAGCAGATGGAAGCTGAACTGCGCAAGCTCTCGCAGACTGAGCTTCGTCAGATTCGTGCCTGGCTCGACGACATCATCGAAGATGAGCTGGAATTCACCCCGGAGTTTGAACGGGCTATCCAGCAATCGGAACGGGACATGACCGAAGGTAGAACGGCACGCGTGCGCGAGCCGGAACACGACTGAGCGGGAGCCATGCGGATAGGCGGTAACGCAGCCAGGGCAGCTGGCATGAGCGCGGGAGCGTGAGTGACCAAGGCTCGTGAGCGCAGCGACTCAGATCTATTACGCCAGGTTCGACGAAGTCTTTTTTAAGTTACCGCCCGCGATTCGTGCCCGCGTCCAGGCAGAGATCGATCGCATCGGCTTGCGCCTTTCAAACTATTCTCATCACCGCTTGAAAGGCTCGACTCGTTTCCGCGCGCGCATCGGAGATTACCGGATCATCTACACGTTTGACGTCGAACGAAACACGATTCACCTACTCGCGATCGGTCACCGGCGAGAAATCTATCGGACAATCTAATCTTCCGCACTCGCCGGATCAAAAATAGCTGGTCACCGCGCGCCGCTTGTCGCAACAGCATTCTGCCATGTGATCGCAGAGTTTACTTGAGCCCGCCACGTGATCGAAGATTTTACGTGGCTTCGACCGCTCTGGGTTCTACAGCAAAAGCATGAGCGCTCCTAAAGCGGCGATTTAGACGAATACCAGTTTGTCGACAACTCAAATCCGCCCGATCCGACTGTTCGATGTTAAGCTCTGACGCCTTTCGGGGCCCGCGAGGGCGGCGCGGCTCGCAGAAAAGGCCGCGATCTCGGCCGGGGAAGTCGCCGCCTCGTCGAGCGTGCTGCAAAGCGAACAGGCAGCATACCCGCCGCTTGCCCGTAGAGTCTCACTTCGTGTTCAAGCTACCTCATCTTCTCTACGTTCAGAGGGTGATTGAAAGGCAAGTGGGACTACGAATCGCCCAAATCCGGAAGTCGGCGGGAATGACTCAGGAGCAGCTTGCGGCGGGCGCAAACTACTCGGTTGAGTTCATCAGTCTCGTTGAGCGCGGTCGAAATGCGCCTTCACTTTCTGGTCTGGCACGTATCGCAAAAGCGCTCCGAGTAGAACCTAAGGATCTGCTCGACTTCTCCCAAGGGAGGCGCGCTTGAACGCCTCTCAGGTTGTCTTTCCGAAGCCATCGGTTTCAGAGGTTCTCGATCAAATTACGCCATTCGTAAGTGACGACAAGCACGAGGAAGAGTTTCGGTTGCGCTTCGAGGAACGTGTTGCTTTAGCGAAGAAAATCTGCTCCGCAGCTGTGGGCGGAACTCTAGACGCCACATCCCTCACCGCGTTGGTCCGACAAAACGAGTCGACTATGAATGTTCTCATCTCGCTGCTGGTATTTCACAAGAGGAGTTCTATCGACACGTAACCTTGGCTCGACTGGAACAGCACAAGCTTGACCGAACGCAGGGAGCTTTTCTGAATGGAAGATCGGTAGGATCATCTCGAGAGATCAAGAGTGACAAAAGCTTTGCGGATGACTTTTTGACTTGCTCCTTTCTGGTTCGCCGACGTCGATTTAGTCAAGAACGAATCCCGGCTTTCCTAAGAGAAGTTGGATGGAGCACGCTTAGCTTCGATCGGCGATGGCGGCATCGACGGACTTGTGCGCACCGGACTCAAAGGCTCATATGATGCGAAAAAAGGTCAACCCGTTGTCGATGAGGTCGAGTTAATCCTGCAGGGCCTGCGCGTCAAATATATCGTCAAGAATTGTCTGATTCCTAATATATCCCGCAAATTTGATGCGGCGATTCCAACGCCAAGTGCCCCGGAAGTGCTCATCGAGGTCGGAGTGTTTGCGACCACTGCAGAGAGTTGCAGCGAAAAAGGCCTTATCGAGGCAGATCTGAAACAGGAAGCGGCGAAGCATTATCCGGATTGCGTGATTGTTCGGGTAACGGACGGCGTAGGCTGGATTGCACGCGGGGGCAAAGCGCTCGCCAACGTCATTGCGGCTTCAGACTACGTGTTCACTCAAAAGACGATCGCTGGATTGAAGTTATCCGTGCGCACGTTCCTGAACATTATTTTACTGAGACGCTACGACTTCCGGAAAAACAAAATGTGCTCATCGCGCATTGTGTTATGAATGCCTTCGATAGGGTGAATGACATCCCTTTCAAGTTTCAGCCCATGCTCAGCCGCAATCTTGACAAACACCTCGTCAATTCTGATCTCCTCTGCATCACTTCCGAGCGCCCGCTTGAGTTGGTTACTGTTAGTCCCCACTACAAAAACAGCATACCTTCCGTGCTTTAGCACGCGGGCGCACTCAGCGAATACGCTCTCCATATCCGCCAAGGGACTTTGCGATTCGTCTCGCAGCGAGCGACCGCGGAGGCCGATCATTCTTTCGCGTAGACTGGCATCGTCAACGCCCAAGTATCTAAGCTGCGCTGCGTCGTTCTCCAAGTAGTCGATTGCGAAAGAGTAAGGCGGCGAAGTGACAATTCCATCAATGGAAACGTCCTCAATCCCAATGGTGTAGAGATTGCGTGCGTTGCTGGCCCGAAAATATGAGGTCTTCCCAATCGCGGATCTCCAGTTGCTCGCCACCCTGGCAAAATTGCCAGCGGCTGCAACGTATCGCTGTAACACGACCGGGAATAAGTCTTCAAAATCTTTGACGCTCGCCTTGCCGCATAACCCATGGCGTCCAAATAGCAGAGCTGTGCAAATTGCTGAATTGAAGAGGTAATACTGCTTTCCTTGGCGCCCGGTGACCTTCCGTTGCCGCTGGGCAGTGGACGCTGTCGGTCACAATGGTCGAGTTCGTCGAACAGGTGCTCGGCTCGATCCGCGATCGCCGCGATGTGACTGGCAGGCGCCGTGGCCCCTTGCTGTTTGCCCGTTGCCATGAGAACGCAAAATGGGCTGGCATCGACCCCTATGGCGTCCACTCCCGCAAGACTTGCCTCAAGGCATGCCTCGCCGCTCCCCATCATCGGATCAAGAAGTGTTTCGCCGGCCTTGAGACCGATGATATTGATACTGGCCTTTACCATCTGGGAATGGGACTTCCCACGATAAGGGAGCCCATGGGTCGCATATCCCTGTTGAACATATTCGCGCAAAGAAGTCTTTTCGCCGGGCCGATGAAGATGGATCGACCTGAACGGGGGTCACCCCGCATAGCTTGACGTGATTTGTTTCCTGGCCTTGAACTGAAGCGAAATAAGCCCCCCGAGAGATCACCTCGGCTGCAGTTAGCGCACTGGCCTCGGCGACACAAGCTCTAACTCTAAACGTCACTAGTCCCCAAGAGGAGCTTGTATCCCCTAGGAAACAGCAGCTCTTCAAGTGTTTGAAAAGGCACTGTCTTGGGAGCACGTGGACATCATGTAGAAGTTTGTTCATGACGTATGTCTTTCAAGACTCCAGGGGGAGACTCTGTTGGGCAAGTCGGTCAGATTTCTTGCCGAGATCCCAACCGGCTTGACCCTTCCATGTTTTTCCCGCTTCGGTTTTGGGGATGCGTTACCGTGATCGGATTCAATATAGTCGTCGTATACGTGGTGATTGACGGCTAGCGTCGTCAGTCGCTCCACGATTACTTCGCAATCTAGCAACTCAATCCCAATCCAGCGCCGCCCGATGGCTTCGCAAACGTCGAACGTTGTGCCAGCACCACCGAATGGGTCAGGACCAAGCTTCTCCTTTCTTCGTGGTAAGTTCGATCGCGCGCCGAACGAGTTTTGTGGACAGCTGGTTGGCCTACGCTTCTTACTCTTGAACTTCAAATGTCGGACGGGAGGAATATCATCCCAGACATCCCGGAGATTGACACCACCAGGATGCATTGTGTCTCCATAGCCACCATATCCTTTATGTCGCCGCCGCAGTGACGACAAACCTTTATGGGAGTCCTGATACGGCGAAACGTCTTAGCCTTCCCCTTAGTATAGTAAAGCAAACTGTAATGTGAAGGGTAAAGCCGGCCAGGCATCGGTGGGCGAGAAGTAAGACTGAGTGCGATCCAGTTACTAAACATGAGACCTCGCTCCATGAGATAATTACCAAGAACGATGTTCCACTTTGGAATATTATAAATGAAAAACGCACCGCCTGGGTTCAGAACACGGATACATTCGTCGATCCAACGCTTGCACCAAAGCACTAACTGGTCATCCGGTCGCCTATCGTCAACTATTCTGCCGTACTTCTACCAAGGTTGAATGGTGGGTCAGCGAACACAGTGTCGATTACGTCATCTCGATGCTTCCGAGCAACTGACAGCAGTCCCCCTCAAGCAAGACTCCCATATTCGTCGCGAAGAACGGCGTGTTTCCAGGATACAAGGCGTTTTTCGCGTTCCAGATCGCGCTGCGTTCAATTTTCAATGGTCGATGATCCCGTTGGTGAAACCGTCTTCGCGAAAATAATGCAAGCGAACTTGAATGACGTAAATCTGCAGAACCCTCTGTCGCACGCCGCATCTTGTTCGATTGTCTTTCGAAGTCAATTGTCGACGTCTTCCGGCGGACAACACTTTTGATGTTTGCGCTTTCCTCGATGCTGCGTTCTATACGCCCGGTTCGGGAAACACCAGAACTACCGATCAAAGTAGGAAGGCGGAAAGGAGGGAATTAGGAAGCGAGCGTTACGGCGGATGAAAGGCGGATGACATGCAGCAATTCAGCTTTTTCTTTCCCACAACTCAGCCAGGTGGGTGCAGGCCGCGTAAATCGCTTCGCTCCACGCGGCTTGTCTCAATACGCGGACGACATGCAGCAATTCAGCTTTTTCTTTCCCACAACTCAGCCAGGTGGGTGCAGGCCGTTACGGCCGACTCCATATCCTGCACCGCAACCCATTCCAGCGGCCCATGCGCGTTGTGCTCACCGCAGAACAGGTTGGGAGTCGGAAGACCTAGCTCAGTCAGGCGCGAGCCATCCGTACCGCCGCGCACGACGTGATCATAGGGTTTGAGGCCGGCCGCCACGAACGCCTCGACGAGCCA
This sequence comes from uncultured Verrucomicrobiae bacterium, assembly GCA_963737545.1. Taxonomy (GTDB): domain Bacteria; phylum Verrucomicrobiota; class Verrucomicrobiia; order Chthoniobacterales; family UBA10450; genus CAVTTH01. The sequence continues at coordinate 100,324 of CAVTTH010000001.1, forward strand.
GCTCCACCGGGCGCATGTCCTTGCGCAACCAGTAAGCCATGTTGCGATATTGTTTGCGGATCTTGCAGCGGACGCGCGCCCGCGGCTCGGTGGCTTGTAACCCTCGGCAAAGGCCCCGCAGAATTTGGCCCTTCGCTGCCAGCCCCTTCAGCTCGAAATCGCGCAGGATGAATTTCACGATGGCCCGCTCCGTCCGGCCCTCCACATTGGTCGGGTGAATGAAGCCGTCCCTGCCCTCGGTTGTCTCCGGCGCGCAGCGCTCGCGCGGCAACGCTGCCAGGAGTTTGCCCGCGAGATAGGCCGCGTTCACCATGCCTTTGGCCCGCGCCTCCATGGTATGAGTGGTGATGCCATCGATGATGACCTCGGCCGCATCGCCAGAAAAAGTTTCCCAGCAAATCTCCCCCGGCGCACCGCCGTCCAGGGTGTAAGCCACATCCGCCCCGAGCATTCGCAGATCCAGTTTGTCCACGCCCCGGCCGATTTCTTCATCGGGATTGAAGCAGACTCGGATCAGTCCGTGTTTGCGTTTTGTCGCGTGGAGCAACCTCTCGACCAAAGTCATGACTACCGCCACACCTGACTTGTCGTCGGAGCCAAGCAACGTGGTGCCGCTGGCGGTAACAATGTCTTTGCCAAGGGCCGTTCGAAGCTCCGGCGACGTCGCTGGATCCAGAGTCAGACCACGGTTATCCGGGAACTTAATGACGCTGCCATTGTACTTGCGATGAAGAATGGGTTTGACGTCCTTGCCGGAGCAGTCCGGCGCCGTATCCACATGGGCGAGAAAGGCCACGGTCGGCACGCGGGCCTTGCGCGTGGTAGCGGGTATGCTGGCGATGACGTAACCGTGCTTTGTCATCTGCACGTCCGCCGCTCCCAACTCGCTCAGCTCCTGCTTCAGCATCTTCAGCAGCACCAATTGACCTGGCGTGCTCGGAAATGTGTTACTGGTCTCGTCCGACTGCGTATCGACGCGGACGTAGCGCAGGAACCGTGAGAGGATATTGTCACTCATGCCCCGACTCTCCGCGCCGAGCGAGACCACGCAACTCTCTCAAGCCGCGTAAATCGCTTCGCGTCCACGCGGCTCATTTCAGTGCGGGGACCGAGCGAGCATCCGGGTGTGCCAGGAAAGTTTTTAATCTTATTTCGCTGCTTTCTTCCTGGCGGGTTTCGTTTTCGAAGGTTTAGATTTTGCAGTCTTCCTGGCCGCTCTCGCTTTCGCGTTTTCCGCGAACACTTTCTCGATCCGGCGGATATAAACATCCACCGGCATGCTCGCGACCAACTGTCCGATCACTTCCAGCGGCACATCCTCAAGCTTCTTGAACCGCACGCAACCTCCGCCCATGTCGAACTTCTTGCCCGCGTCCTTCCACGCTTTCTCGAACGACGCCTTCAACTTCGGATCGCCGTAGCAGCACATCAAATGAAGAGCCATGTGGTTCTTCTGCGAACCCAGATTCACGAACGGCAATGGCAGCCTGGGATTGCACTGATACCCCTTGGGATAAATGCTGTGCGGCACCACGTATCCGATCATGCCGTAACTCATGCACTCTTCGTACCCCTTGGGCAGATTCGCGAGAATGACGCCTCGCACCGCGTTAATTGCCTCGCGACGATCCGCGGGCAGTTCCTTCAAATATTCCTGAACGGTCCTGGCGCTGCTTTGCATATTTGATCAGCTTACCGGCCTCCAAATCGGCGCAAGCCCAAAATTTCGTGTGGCAGAATATGGGTGTGGAGATCGATCTTCATTTGTAGGAAATCATTGGGTGGATCGAGCAGTCCCTTGCTCGATGATAGAACGATGCGGCACAGCCCCATGTCGAATCAGAATCGCCCGAGGGAGCTCCGAAAGCTTTCGCGAGCAGGCAGGACGATCCACCTTAAAACGGCTTTGTCGGTCCCGGCTGTGGAACCTTGGTGCCGCACTTCTTGCAAGTGCGCCGCGCATCGTCGTTCCAAAAGTCCAGCATCGCCTGGCTGAAGTGCTGGACGATATCGCCGCAGTCGAAATCAATGTCTTCGACGAGCGCTCCGCAATTCTCGCAATAGAAAATGACATGTTCATGCTCTCCGGGCGGGCGGCGGCGTTCGACGACAACGCCCAACGTGTCCGGCGGACGGACTGGCGCATGCGGGACATTCGGCGGGATAAAGAACGTTTCGCCTTCCCGCACGAGGTGATCAACAATCCGATCGCCTTCACGGATACGCACCTTGATGTTGCCCTTCAATTGATAAAAATATTCTTCGGAATCGACCTGATGAAAATCGTTCCGGGCATTCGGACCTTTGATCACCATCACGAAAAAATCCCGGCCATCGTATAGATAGCGATTGCTCACCGGCGGCTTGAACTTGTCCCGGTTCTCTTCGATCCAGTTGTTGAGATTGATGGGCGGTTGCACTTCAGCCATGATTCAATTCCTATTTCCTTCCGAGGGCAGCGTCAAACCAATCCCTTCGGTGGGACGCGTCGCTCTCTGGCTTACGCGCCTATCTCGGCCAAAATTGTTTGGGCCGCGCGCGACGCCGCTCCGCCCTCGCCAAGCCCTGCGATCACCGCATCGAATTCGGAAATGAGTTGCCGTCTGACGTCTGCATCGTTGATCAGCGTCAACACAGCGTGCGCGATTTTTTCCGGACGGGCCCGATATTGAAGAAACTCGGGCACGATTTCCTTGTTCGCCAAAACATTCGGCATGCCGAGGTACTTTACCCTCATCACCAATTGCGACGCGAAATAGGTAAGCCACGAAACCTTGTAAACGAGAACGAACGGCAACCGGAACCAGGCCGCTTCCAATGTCGCCGTTCCCGAGGCCACGATCCCAACAAAGGCTCGTTGCATCAACGCGGCGGTTTCACCCATCGCGACCCGAAACATTTTCGGGCCGGACGTTGACTCGCTCAACCTCGCCTTTATCTCGACCGCGAGGCGTTCGGACGCCGCGGCCACTTCAAATCGCGTGGCCGGTTTGACCCGAACAATTTCCCGCGCCGCCTCGATCATGATCGGAAGGATTTTTCGAATTTCACGCACGCGACTGCCGGGGAAAAGGCCGATCAAATCCGGATCGCGCGTTGTGTCGATTCGTTCGGCCTCCAGATTTTCCACCATCGGATGCCCAACGAACACAGTCCGCAGTCCCGATTTTCGGTAGAGCTCGGCTTCGAACGGAAAGATGCAGAGCATCAGGTCCAGCCATTTCGCCATCTTCGAAATCCGGCTGCGGTTCCAGGCCCAGACCTGCGGGCTGATGTAGTAGATAATTTTTTTCGCTAACGAGCGCGCACGCAACGCCCGCGCCAGCCGAAGATTGAATCCGGGGTAATCGATCAACACGACCGCGGCCGGCTGCGCCTGCGAGATTTCCGTCAGCGCCTCATGAAACTGACGACGAAAATATCCGTAGTGCTTCACGACTTCCCACAGTCCAACCACGCCGGCTTCGTCCACCCAGTTGTGAAAATTCTTTCCGGCGACCGCCGCCATGCGTGGTCCGCCCCGGCCGATGAAGACAAGATCGGAATTGAGCTGGCGAAGCGACTGCATCAAGGCCGCGCCGTGGTTGTCGCCGCTTGCCTCCCCCGCTACGAAATAAATGGTCATCCGTGGCGACGATGCGAATCAGCGCCCCTCATTCTGTGGAACCTCCATGCGTTTTGTGATTTCGACTGCGAGTTCGAGCGCCGCGGTCGCCTGGAATCCAGAAACCTTCGGCTGCCGGCCCGTGATGGCGCACTCGATGAAAGCGGAAAGTTCCCGGCGAAGCGGTTCCCCCTGTTCGATCGCCACCGCTTCCCGCGAAATTCCGCCGGCCGACCGCCGATAAATTTCGCCGGTCTGATTTTGATAATCGAGCGAGAGATAAGCGTCCTCCTGGAAAACCCGAATCTTTCGCATTCGCTCCGGACTGATCCGGCTGGACGTGATGTTCGCGACACAGCCGTCCTCGAAACGCAAACGTGCATTCGCGATATCTTCGCCTCGACTCAAAACCGGGACCCCGACGGCATCGATCGTAGCCACCGGTGAATGCACGAGATGGAGAATGATTTCCAGATCATGAATCATGAGATCGAGGACAACGCCGATGTCAGTGCTGCGATCGGGATAGGGCGAGAGGCGATGAGCCTCGATGAAACGCGGATGGTTCAGGCGCTCCTCCAGCGCACTTAACACCGGATTGAAACGCTCGACATGCCCGACTTGCACGATCAGATTTTGCTCAGCCGCGAGCTCAGTCAACTCCCGCGCGCTCGCCGTGTTCTCGGCGATCGGTTTTTCAATCAGCAAGTGTTTGCCGCGGCGGAGTAATTCGCGCGCAATTTCGACATGCGTATTGGTCGGCGTCGCAATCGAGGCGGCATCCACATTTTTCGAAAATTCGTCGAGCGAATTCACGGCCGGAACATGAAACTCCTCGGAGATTTGCCTGGCCCGTCGCGGATCGGTATCGAAAATGGCCGTGAAACTGGCGGATGGCAGCTCGGCATAAAGTCGAGCATGATTTTTCCCGATGTGCCCAACACCAACCACTCCGATTCGCGGCTTTTTCATCGGTCTTTGGCGGAGCAGTTTTTCGCGGACATGCGGAATGGTGCCAGTGAACCGCAAGCGTGAAACAAACGCAAACTGATTGGGAGGCGGCCTGCCGACGCAGCGAAACTCAGTAAGGGAAAGGCGGCGCGCACCCCATGAGTTGTAGCGCCAGCCTCTAGCGCGCCGACTGTGCCAGGAACCACTCGTAGGTGCAACGGATTCCGTCGGGCAATGTGATCGCCGGCTCCCAACCCAAGGCGCGCAGTTTGGAAACGTCGAGAAGCTTTCGGGGCGTGCCATCCGGTTTGTCGCGGTCCCAGGAAACCTCCCCGCGAAAGCCAACGATCTCGCAAATCAATTCGGCTAATTCACGAATCGAGATGTCCTCGCCCCAGCCGACGTTGATGATCTCGGGTGAATCATAGTTTTCGAGAAGAAACAGGCAGGCGGAGGCCAGGTCATCCACATGCAGAAACTCGCGGCGAGGTGCGCCCGTTCCCCAGACGACGAGGTTGCGCGTATTCGTTTTCGCTTCGTGCGCCTTCCGCAAGAGCGCCGGCAAAACATGCGAAGAAAGAAGGTCGAAATTGTCGTTAGGCCCGTAAAGATTTGTCGGCATTACGGAGATGAAATTGGCACCGTGCTCGCGGGCATAGGCCTGGCAGAGTTTGATCCCGGTGATCTTGGCGATAGCATACGGCTCGTTCGTCGGTTCGAGCGGGCCCGTGAGCAGGGCCGATTCCGGAATCGGTTGCGGCGTATGCTTTGGGTAAATGCAGGAGCTGCCGAGAAACAAAAGTTTCCGCGCGCCGGCTTCATGGGCCGCACTAATGACGTTGTTTTGCATCCGCAAATTATCGAGGAGAAACTCGACCGGAAGATCGTTGTTCGCCTTAATCCCACCGACACGTGCAGCCGCGAAGATTACGATTGCCGGTCGCTCCCGTGAGAAAAACTTCGCAACCGCCGCCTCGTCCGCCAAATCGAGCTGCGAGCGATCGCGCTTCAGTAAATTCGTAAATCCCTTTGCCTCCAGCGTGCGCACGAGGGCGCTGCCGACCAAACCGCCGGGTCCGGCAACAAATATTCTCTCCGTTTTATCCATGGGATTCCGTTCGCTTTAGCATTTTCTTTTTTGAGCGTTTACGCAATCGTCAGTTGTGCCAGGGACAGAAAAAAGGATTCGGGTCCAGAAAACCTACAAACTCTTTGTCGGCGGGAAGTTCGTACGCGGAGAAAATGGACGTGTGCTGCCGGCACGCGGTTCGCAGGGCGCCGCACTGGCCAATTACTGTCGCGCATCGCGCAAGGATTTCCGCGATGCGGTCCTGGCCGCTCGGAATGCTCAGCCCGGTTGGGCGAAAGCGAGCGCGTATCTGCGCGGCCAAATTCTGTATCGGGCCGCGGAAATGCTGGAGACGAGGAAGAGCGAACTTGAGATGGAGATCGCGCGAACGCCGGGCGCAACCATGGCCCAAAGCCGTCAGGAAACGACGTCCGTGATCGACCGCCTGGTGCATTTCGCCGGGTGGACCGACAAATATTTTCAGATCTTCAGTACCGTGAATCCGGTGGCGAGTTCGCATTTTAACTTCACCATGCCGGAGCCGACCGGAGTGGTCGTCGTCGTTTGTCCGGATGACCCGCCACTTCTCGCGCTCGTTTCGTTGGTCCTGCCAGTAATCGTCGGCGGCAATTCCGTGATCGTTCTTCCTTCCTCGACGAAACCGCTACCGGCCCTGACGTTTTCCGAAATCATCGCAACAAGTGACTTGCCCGGAGGCGTCGTCAACATTCTGGCGGGAGATCGAGCCGAGCTGGCGCCACATTTCGCCAGTCACATGGACGTCAATGCCATCGTCGACGCTGCCGGTGATGGGAAAATTACTCGCGAATTGCAGCGCGGCGGCGGCTTCAACGTCAAACGTTACATCAGCCGCGAACTGACGCCGGCGATGTATCGAACGGGCGCTGCGCAGGATCCGTATTGGATTCTCGACACGGTAGAAATGAAAACGGCCTGGCATCCGATCGGGCTTTGAGCAGCGGTGCGCGCGCTGGTCATCGTCCTGGATAGCGCCGGCATCGGCGGCGCGTCCGATGCGGCTCAGTACGGCGATGCCGGCGCCAATACGCTGGGGCATATCTTCGAGCAGACGCAAGACTTGAGGCTGCCGAATCTCCTTTCGTTAGGGCTCTTTGAAGTTATCTCCGGAAGTGCCTCCTTCCGCCACCGGCCCTACAAGGCCAGCTACGGTCGAATGAAAGAGCGTTCGGCCGGCAAAGACACGACCACCGGCCATTGGGAAATCGCGGGCGTCATTCTCGATCAACCGTTCGCGACGTTCGAGCGTTTCCCCGACGAATTGGTCGGCGCAATCGAACGCGAAGCGGCAGTCCATTTCATTGGTAACTACGCCGGGAGCGGCACCACAATTCTGGAAGGGCTTGGCGCCGAGCACGTGCAAACCGGGCACCCGATTCTCTACACCTCGGCCGATTCCGTTTTACAGATCGCCGCCCACGAAGAGATCGTGCCACTGGAGCGGCTTTACGAAATTTGCCGTATCGCGCGGCGGCAGGCCGATCGTTTTCGAATTGGACGTGTGATCGCCCGTCCGTTTCGAGGCAGCGCAGGAAATTTCGAACGAACATCGGGCCGACACGATTTTTCAATGCAGCCGCCGCGAACCATTTTGGACGCGCTGGTTGAGAAAGGATTTCCTGTGACAGGTGTCGGCAAGATTGCCGATATTTTTGCAAATCAGGGAATCACCGGATCATATCCTACAACAAGCAATCGCGACGGCATGAATCGCATGAGCGAGCTTTGGAGAGCGAAATCAACCGGCCTTCTCTTCACCAATCTAGTCGATTTCGACATGCTTTATGGGCATCGACGTGATGTCGCCGGTTACGCACGCGCGCTGGAGGAATTTGATCGCTGGTTAGGTGATTTTCTCCCGGCGGTCTCCGCGGACGATCTTGTTATCATCACGGCCGATCATGGAAACGATCCGACCTATCCAGGCACCGACCATACGCGCGAGGAAGTCCCGCTCCTCGTCCTGCACCACGGCGATTCGAGCAATCTCGGAACGCGCTCGACCTTTGCCGATGTTGCCGCGGCCTTGGGCGACTATTTTGACCTGCCGCACCCCTGGCCAATCGGGACTTCATTCCTGGGTTCGATTGCTGCTTAGGATCATAGAACAATGCACATCCCCAGCCTGATCGAAAAAAAGCGGGATGGTCGCGAATTGGACGCGGACGAGATCGAGTTCCTTATCTCGGCATACACCGATGGCAAGATCCCAGACTACCAAATGAGTGCGTGGGCGATGGCGGTCTTCTTTCAGGGGATGACTGCCCGCGAAACGCAGGAGCTGACCGGCGCAATGATGCGGAGCGGATGGGTCCTTAAATACCCGGACGGCTCGCCCCCGAAGGTGGATAAACATTCCACCGGCGGTGTGGGCGACAAGGTCTCGCTCGTGCTCGCGCCCTTGCTCGCGTGCGACAAGCTCTGGGTGCCGATGATTTCCGGGCGCGGCCTCGGCATCACCGGCGGCACGCTCGACAAACTCGAGAGCATCCCCGGATTCAACGTCAACCTCGATGATCGGAGGGCCATCGCCCAGCTGGAGAGCATCGGCGTCTTCATGATCGGGCAAAGCTCTGACCTGTGTCCCGCTGATAAGAAACTCTACGCGTTGCGCGACGTCACCGGCACCGTCCCGTCGCAGCCATTGATTGTCGCGAGCATAATGAGCAAGAAGCTGGCGGAAAGTCTCGATCGGTTAGTCTTGGATGTGAAATTCGGAAGCGGCGCGTTCATGAAAACGCGGGCAGCGGCAAAGAAGTTAGCCGCCGCGATGACCAGTGTCGGCAATAAGATGGGCGTGAAGATTTCGCACTTGCTCACCCCGATGGACGAACCGCTCGGGCGCACCGTGGGGAACGCGCTGGAAGTCGCGGAATGCGTCGAAGTCTTGCAAGGCCGTGGGCCGCAGGATGTCACCGATCTCGTACTCAATCTGGCTGAAAAGGTTTCGACCGTCTCGCGTGCAAAACTCTCCCGGTGGCTTGCCGATGGCACGGCGTGGAAGAAATTCATCTCCCTCGTTTACGCGCAGGATGGCGACGCCTCCGCGCTCGAGGAAATAGAGGCAGTCAATCAGGCGCCGATTATTCGTCCACTACTTGCGGCCACTACTGGAATAGTGAAGAAAATGGATGCCGCCATTCTTGGACGCGCTTCGGTTTTGCTCGGGGCAGGCCGGCAGCGCACTAACGACGCGATCGACTTCGCCGTCGGTTTATCTCAGATCAAGAAAGTCGGTGAACAGGTTCAGGCCAACGACCCGGTGCTGTTTGTTCACGCCCGAACCGAGCCCTCTCTCGCTCTCGTATTGCCCATGTTGGAAAAGGCGATCGTGATTGAATGAACAGAGTTCTTGCGGTCATCCTGAGCCGCGCAGACGGCGAAGGACCTCCCATCGAAGCCTTGCGCTACTCATCTCAAAAAGATGTCATCACTCAGCTGCGTGGCAGATCTCCTGGCTTCAGAAGCAGTAACCGGAAGTCGCGGGATCTCTCGCCGTCTACGCGGCTCGGGATGACGGGCAATTGGCGAACGTCCTTTCTCACGAGACTACTCGCTCTCTGTTTCCTAATACCGAGTCTGAGCTGGTCGCAATCAAGCGCGCCATCAACTGCGCCCACTCCGACATCGCCGGTCGACGCACTGATTCCCTGGCTGTTGCAGGAAGGAAAGGAGTTACGCGGGATCCCGTTCAGCGAAGTGATTTTTGCCGCTACCGGAAAACACGTTCTGCCGATCGATTCGAAAAACGAAACGGACCAGCGCGTGATTAAACAAATCAGCGGCGTACTGGACGAAGTCATGCGGCGGCTAAACGCACCGGACAGCGTTATCCAGCGCATTCCACGGATCAACGAAGTGAGCAGCCATTTTGAAGACTCCATCCGCGAGCTGCTCAACCGCGCGCCCGGGCTGAGCTGTGATTTCCCGCACACGGCCGAGAACCGCGTGCAGCGCTCCGGTTATCCCGATCTTCGCCTCGTCGATCAGCTAACGAAGCGTGTTTTTTATCTCGATCCCAAACTGTATGCGGTCGGAAGCCGCGACAGCAGTTTCCGCGCATTCTATTTCGAACCGAAAAGTACGACCAACAAAGTGCGCGATGACGCGGTCCATTTCATCGTCGGCTTCGAGCATGAAAAACGAAGTGGCGACCGTTGGAACTTCACACGTTGGGACCTCGTCGATCTCGCGCAATTTAGAGTAAAACTGAAGGCCGAGTTTCAAGGCAGCAATCGCGACATGTATCGCCCGGAAGCGATTGTGGCGACGAGCGCGAAATAGATCGCTTGTGTCAGACGCCGGCTGCCGCCCTGGCGCCATAGCCTAAATCTGCCGCTGAGACAGCGGCAGCTACAACCGGATGAGTAAGAGTTGCCGATAGCGGTGGCGGACGGTAATTGTATTCCCCCATGATTGCGCAGGCGCCAACGGCAGAAACGTTTGAATTCGACACGATTGACGATGTCGTAAGCGAGGTCGCCCGTGGCCGGATTGTGATTGTGACTGATGATGCCGATCGGGAGAACGAAGGCGATCTCATCATGGCGGCGGAGAAGGCGACGCCACAGGCGGTTAATTTCATGACCATGCACGGACGCGGCTTGATTTGCGTGCCCATTACGAGCGAGCGCGCAGAGCAACTCGGGCTGCAACGGATGGTGGCGCAAAATCGCGAAATGTATCGGACCGATTTTACGGTTTCAGTGGATGCGGCGCACGGAGTACGGACCGGAATTAGTGCGCACGACCGCGCGGCTACCATCCAAACGATTGCGAACCCGAAAAGTTCGCCTGACGATCTCGTACAGCCGGGCCACGTCTTTCCGCTCCGGGCAAAGGATGGCGGCGTGTTGCGACGCGCGGGCCACACCGAAGCAGCAGTTGATCTCGCGCGCATGGCTGGTCTTCAGCCGGCCGGCGTGCTTTGCGAAATATTGCACGACGACGGCACGATGGCACGCCTCCCTGAACTGATGGAGTTCAAGAAGAAACACCGCCTGCGCATTTGCACGATTCAGAGCCTGATCGCGCATCGGCGGGTCCGCGAAAAACTGGTCGAGCTTGAGCAGGTGGTGAAATTGCCGACCGACTATGGCGACTTCGATCTCCATCTCTATCGTTCGAAGCTTGATGGCGCGCATCATCTCGCGCTGGTGAAAGGGAAAATCTCGAAGACACGCCCGACGCTGGTGCGCGTGCACAGCCAGTGTCTGACGGGCGATGTTTTCGGATCTCGCCGCTGTGATTGCGGGAACCAGCTGCACGCGGCGCTCCGACAAATCTCAGAGGCAGGCAATGGCGTGCTCGTCTACATGCGCCAGGAAGGCCGTGGGATCGGACTCGCCGCAAAAATTCACGCCTATAAATTGCAGGAGGGTGGGCTCGATACGGTGGAGGCGAATGCCAAACTCGGCTTTGCCAGTGATCTTCGCGATTACGGCTTGGGCGCACAGATTTTGTTCGATCTCGGCGTGCGCAAGTTCCGGTTCCTCACGAACAATCCAAAGAAAGTCGTGGGGCTCGAGGGCTACGGCATTCAAATGGTTGAACAGGTGCCAATTCGCGGAGCAGTTAATCGACACAACGCGAAATATCTTGAAACCAAAAAAGTGAAGATGGGTCATTTGCTCTGAAGAATCATGGCAAGGCGAGAGTGCGTAGAAAAGGGATGCTGCAATCCCGTAGAATAATGTCGAACTTCGTCATGCCACGCCCGCGCTTTGTCGGCGGAAAGCGCACCTTCACGATCGTCGCGAGCAAATTCAACGCGGAGTTCGTGCAGGGATTGGTTAATCACGCAACTGAAGAACTGCGCGAGATCTCCGCAGCGGCGACAATCCTTCTTCATCAGGTGCCGGGGGCGTTCGAGATTCCGATAGTAGTTCGCGAGCTGGCGTTACAGAAAAAGACGGACGTAATCATCGCGATCGGCGTCATTTTGAAAGGACGCACCAAACACGCGGAACATCTGGCCCGATCCGTGACTGACGCCTTGCAGCGGATTGCGATCGATCACGGCGTCCCGGTCATCAACGTCGTCCTGAGCATGGAAAACGAAACGCAAGCCCGTGAACGCTGTCTCGGTGACGAGATTAATCGCGGAACGGAGGCCGCCCGCGCCGCGTTCGAAATGGCGAATGTGATACAGGAAGTGCGCGGAAAGTAAGTATGGGAAAACGGCGAGTCGCGCGGCAGGCTGCGGTACAATATCACTTCTGGCGTGATCTTCATGGCGGTGACGCACCCGAACGCATGGATGAGTTTTGGGAATTCTGTCCGGCGACTCCGCGAATCCGGGAATTCGCGCAACCGCTTATCGATGGGATGGTCGCGCATTTGCCGGAAATCGATGAGCGAATACGGCGCTATTGTGAGAACTACGAATTTCATCGAATCTCGCCGGTCGATCGGAATGTTCTCCGCCTCGCCATCTATGAAATGCTCTTCCGCGATGACATTCCACCCGTCGTTTCAATCAATGAAGCAATCGAACTGGCCAAGATGTTTGGCGGACCGGATTCGGGCCGTTTCGTAAATGGGATTCTCGACCGGGTGAAGGATGATCTCTCGCGGCCACTGCGCGAAGCCGCGCCCACCGCTCAATCAAAGCCGGCCTCGAACGGTTGACGCGATAGAGTCGCCCCACTCGATCGCCACGGTTTCGCAATCAGATGAATTTTTTCAAATCACTCGTTCAGAAATTCACGGGGAAGCCGGTTGATTGGGACGAGCTGGAAGAAACATTGATTCGGACCGATATCGGCGTGCCGATGGCGATTCGAATTCTGAACGAATTGCGCGACCGCGCGACGTATTCCGTGATCACGGCGAATGATGTGGGAGAAATCGTGCGCGAAGAAATTCTCGAAATTCTGCCGACCGCATCGCCCCCGATCGAACCACTGCCGGGGAAACCGAAAGTCATCCTCGTCGTAGGCGTGAATGGAACCGGCAAGACGACCTCGACCGCGAAGCTGGCGCGGTATTTACTGAATCAGCACCACACCGTTCTGCTGGCAGCGGCGGATACATTTCGTGCGGCCGCGATTGAGCAACTCGGGATCTGGGCGGAGCGACTTGGAGTTGAAATGATCCGCGGCCAATACAACGCCGATCCGGCGGCGCTCTGCTACGAAGCGTATCAGGCGGCGGTGCGGCAGAAAGCACAGTTTCTACTTTGCGACACCGCCGGGCGTTTGCACACGAAGAGCAATTTGATGGCGGAGTTGAACAAGGTGAAACGCAGTATCGCAAAGAGCGACCCGGATGCTCCGCAGGAAACGCTGCTCGTAGTGGACGCAACCACCGGCAGCAACGCTGTGGCACAGGCACGTGAGTTCCATCAGGCGATCGGTTTGACCGGTGTGATCGTGACCAAGCTCGACGGAAGTGGCAAAGGCGGAGTGGTGATCGCGATTCAGAATGAGCTCGGCATTCCGACGCGCTTCATCGGGACGGGAGAAAAGCTGAACGATTTCGCGCCATTCGACGGCAAGGACTTTATCGCCAACATGGTGTAACCAATGGCAAATTTTTGGAGATGAGCTTGAAGACAACCGACATCTCCTCGCCGGAGGAACCCGTAGGGCCGGTTGTGACTGCGGGAGGATTTTTCGCGAAGTTCACGGTCCTGAAGGGCGCGCAACGCGAGTTGTGGCTCACGTTCCTGATCAAGCTGCTCATCATCTCGGCCTACTCGATCACGAACAAGACGCTGATCTTGTGGCTCTCATCCGACCTCGGGTACAGCGATCAAGCGGCCGGCGCCTTAATCGGATGGGTTTGGGCGCCAGCGATGACCGTGTTCACATTGTTAGCCGGTTCGTTAACGGATGCGCTCGGGCTTCGACGAACTTTCTTCCTCGGTGTCACGGTGTGCCTGGTTGCCCGCGCCGTGATGGTGTTCGCTACGACCCCGTGGCTGGCGCTGGCGGGCGGCTTGTTTCCTTTGGTCATCGGCGAGGCACTCGGTACGCCAGTGCTGATCGCAGCGACGCGACGCTATTCCACAACCCGACAACGCTCGATCGCCTTCTCCATCATCTACATGGTGATGAACATTGGCTACCTGATCGCGGCGCGCATTTTCGATTACATCCGGCAGACGTTAGGCGAACACGGCCATTTGGATCTCTTCGGTTTGAACATCAGTTCTTACCGCACGCTGTTCCTGGTAAGTCTCGGCTTCGAGATACTGCTTTTTCCGGCGATCTATTTTCTGCGCCGAGGCGCGGAAGCGACGGACGACGGCGTCATGTTCGACGCCGAGCCGGTGAGACATGCTACCGGGACATTCCTGGAGCGTATTTGGCTGACAGTTCGTGACAGCGCCCACGATACGATCCAGCTATTTCGACGGTTGCTCAGTCAATCCGGTTTTTACCGGCTTCTCGCGTTCCTTCTTTTGATCGGATTTCTGAAGCTCATCTTCTTGCAAATGGACTACGTGTTTCCAAAATTCGGTATTCGCGAAATGGGAGATGGCGCTCCGATCGGTCAGCTCTCAGCCATCAATTATATCCTCATCATCATTCTGGTGCCGATTGTGGGCGCGCTGACGCAACAGTTCTCCGCTTATCGAATGGTCGTAATCGGTGGAGCGATCTGTGCCGCTTCGGTCTTCGTCATGGCTTTGCCAACCGCCTGGTTCCAGGCCTCCGCCAACGGCACGATTGGCCAATGGCTCGGTCACAGCTATCTCGGATTAGAAGGTGGTATCCATCCCTACTACGTCATGACCGCGATCTACATCATCGTTTTCTCCGTCGGCGAGGCTTTCTACTCACCCCGGGTTTACGAGTACGCAGCCGCGATTGCTCCAAAAGGTCAGGAGGCCTCGTACGGTGCTCTCTCTTACATTCCATTCCTGATCGGCAAGCTTCTGGTTGGAAGCGCGGGATGGTTGCTCGCTGCCTTTTGCCCGGAACACGGACCGCGGCATTCAGGAACGATGTGGCTGATTTTTGCCCTGGCCGCGTCGGTCGCGCCCATTGGATTGCTCGTTTTCCGCCGCTACATTCGGGTACCCGAGGCGGGGCGGCAGGATTTCGGCTAGCGCCTCGTCATGAGCGCGCGATGTGACCCAGCATGTCCGAAATCGTCCTGAAAGAAGTCTTTTCAGGGCGGTACTCAGCGTGCTTTCGTGTCCAGTAGGGTTTGGCCTTGCAACAGTGAACGCAGCGGCGGCATCCGCTGTCGAAGAAAAATAATGCTGTGCGAAAATGATTCGGACACACAATCTCTCCCGAAAGATTTCGTTTGCCGCAATCACAGGTGTGATTATTGGGGCCGCGCTGTTTTTCCTCGATCGGACGCTGGCGCACCGGAAAATTGAAGGTAATGCTTCACCAATAAATGGAATCGCAACAGAATCACTCGCGACAATGAACAGCTCGGATGACACTGGAATTTCTCGGGACGACCTGCAGAAGAAGCTCACTCCGATTCAATATCGGGTGACCTGCCAAAGCGGAACTGAACCGCCATTTCAGAACGAGTATTGGGACAATCATCGGGCCGGCATTTATGTCGATGTGATCAGCGGTGAGCCGCTCTTCAGTTCGCTCGACAAATTCGATAGCGGCACCGGCTGGCCGAGTTTCACCAAGCCGCTCCCCGGCGATCACATCGTCGAAAAAAGTGATCGAACTCTCGGGATGACCCGAACCGAAGCCCGCGCGCGCAAGAGCGACGCGCACCTCGGGCACGTCTTCGATGATGGCCCGCAACCAACCGGCATGCGCTATTGCATGAATTCTGCGTCGCTTCGTTTTATTCCCGTCGAGAAATTGCAGGAGGAAGGGTACGGCCAATACTTGTCGCTCTTTTCCAAAACGGAAACGGCGACCCAGACAGGAAACTGAGGCGCGCGTAGACCATTTCTGGATGCGCACATCACCCGGCTCTCCTGCGAAAACAATCAACGATGGCTGAGCAGGAGAAGCTGACAAAATGAGAATTCATCATCCATCCAAGCATGGGTCCCGATTGACGTTTTGGTGTGCGTTAGCGGGGGCTGTACTGATCGGAGCGGGGTTGATTTTGTACACAGAGGCCAACGGAAAAAACAAGGCGGCGATGAGATTCGATTACACCAAACCGATTCCATCCGACGCCGAATTGCGTTCGCGTTTGACTCCGGAGCAATACCGATTGACCCGCCAGAACGGCACTGAAGGCGCGTTCCATAATCGATATTGGGATACGTTCCGCGCCGGAATCTACGTCGATATTATCAGCGGCGAACCGCTCTTTTGTTCCCTCGACAAGTTCGATGGCCATACCGGACGGCCCAGTTTCACCAAGCCGATTGAGGAAGCTCACGTTGTTGAGAAGCCTGATTTGTCGCCAGAAACAGGACGCACCGAAATTCGTGCCCGCCAAAGTGATTCACATCTTGGGGACCTCTTTCGCGACGGACCGCCGCCGCGCGGTCTACGTTACACGGTCAATTCCGGAGCGTTGCGGTTCATCCCGCAGGAAAATCTCGAAAAAGAGGGTTACGGGCAATATCTTCCATTGTTTGCAAATTCCGGAGGCGCTAGCCCGAAACCGGATGACAGGTAGCTCCCGCTGCCGTCCTGTTGGATCATCGCAGTCCGCCGGTTAATCTCGACGGCGGATCGAGCCGGCGCCGGAGATCTTCTTCTCGATTGTGCGCGGATTGCCCGAATAGATGACTTTACCTGCTCCAGTGATTGAGACTTCGAGGACGTCGGAAACCGCGACCTCAGCGCGAGAGGCACCGGTCAGGGAAAGGCCAGTCTTCTCTGTCTGCAATGCCTCCGCGTCCAAGCGACTCGCGCCGGTCATTCCGGCGGTAAGTTCGATCACCTTTCCGTCCAACATGATCTTTGATGCTCCTCGCGAATCGAGGAAGAAGTTCGTGCCGGAAAGTTGATGGGCCGTGAAGCGAGTCGCTCCCGAGAATTGCGCCCCATTAAGGGTGGCACTCGAAACGAGAATCTTGATTCCGTGCGAAGGCGAGAGGTGCTCAGTGGAGTCGAGAATCAGCTTGTTGCCGCGGACGTAACTTTTGATGTAACGAAGCAGATTTTCGTCGGTCGTGATCGTCAGCGTCGGCGGTCCGCTCTGCCACTCGATCCGGAACGCGCCGCTAGCGTCCAGATTCGCGAATTCGCCGACCGCGCGTTGGTCGGTGATAATGACCCTGTTCCCACGGATGCCAGCCCAGTCGCATCCTCCGAGAATAATAAGAACCGCGGCGAGAATGGGGATCGTAATTTTGTTCATGAAAAAGAATGCCTTTCTTTCCGTTAAGACGCGATTGGCAGATGGATTGGATTCAAGAATCTTTGCGGAACACACTACGCCGGTCACCCCGAGCGCAGCCGAGAGATCCCATGATGCCACCAAAAAGCCCGCATACGGGATTCCAAGCCTGGCCTCGTCGACTGCATCGGCTGCGTTGCAGCCTCGACTGTGCCCGGAATGATCGTCAAGATAACCTCTAATAGAAGCAACTTTATGAAGAAAATCGCAACTCCACTTTTCGATATTGGGCCTCGGCTTGCGCTGATTTCATTCCTCGCCCTCAGCCTAACGGCCAACACGAGCGTCGATGCGGCCCCTGCGACGAAGCGAAATATCACCGAGAAAGACTTGTTCGATTTCGTCTGGATCGGGGATCCGCAACTCTCGCCGGACGGATCACGCGTGGCGTACGTGCGCGTGACAGTGAATGAAAAGAAGGAGGGTTACAAGACGTCCATCTGGACGGTTACCACGGCAGGCAATGACGAGCCGCATCAGCTGACGAACGGTGAACATGATGGCTCGCCTCGCTGGTCGCCGGACGGAAAGTATCTGGTCTTCATGCGCGCGCCCGAGAAAGGGGAGAAGGACAAACCCGAGCCGCCCCAGTTGTGGCTGCTTCCAATGGGCGGCGGTGATTCCTTTGCCTTCACCGATCTGCCGAAAGGAGCGGGCGACGCCGCGTGGTCGCCGGACGGAAAATGGATTGCATTCACGAGCACGACAAATGCCGAAGATTTGGCCAAGCAGGCCAAGAAAAAGCGCAAAGAAGAAGAGGCGAAGAAGGGCGCAACTTCACCGACCCCTGGAAGCGAAGCAGAAAAAGCAGCTGAATCTCCCGCGAAGAAGGCAGAGGAGGAGAGCGAACGCGAAAGCGACATACACGTCATCACCCATGCGGTTTATCGCTCGAATGAGGAAGGCTATCTCGATTTCAAACGCCCTCAGCATATTTGGGTGATTCAAGCGCCGCATACGGCGGACGAAAAAATCAAACCGAAGCAATTGACCACCGGGCGTTTCGACGACGGAGACCTGGTCTGGGCAAAGGACGGGACGCACCTCTACTTTTCGTCCCTTCACGTCGATGAACCATATTACGAAAGGCCCAGGAGCGATCTCTATTCCGTCGCAGTGAACGGCGGGGAGCCGACGAAAATCAATTCGTTCGACATGGCGACGGGCGCGTTCTCGCTCAGCCCGGATGGAACACGGCTCGCCTTCGTCGCCTCGACGACCGAACCGATCAACTCCTACACACAGCCCGATCTCTGGGTGGTCGACCTGACAGCGAATGCGAAGCCGCGGAATCTAACCTCAGATTTTGACTGGGACGTAGCTAACGGTGTTTTCGGCGACAATGCTGCGCCGCGAGGATTTGGCGGCAACGTTCCAATCTGGACAGCCGATGGAAGCAAACTCATCCAACTCTATGGCCGGGAAGGAAAAAGCAATCTCGGCTTCTTTGACGTCGCGACCGGAGCGGAGACCGACATTACGCACGGGAATCATGCAGTGATGCGTTTTCGCGCCACATCAGATGGAAGCAAGATAGTCTGTCTGATTTCAACGCCCACACGGATCAACGATCTCTTCGTGCTTGATCGACCGGGCGGAGAACCCCGCCAGCTGACGCACAGCAACGACAAACTTTTCGGGCGGCTGAACCTGACCGAGCCGGAAGAAATCTGGTATCCAAGCTTCGATGGGAAACGCATCCAGGCCTGGGTGCAGAAGCCGCCCGGCTTCGACGCTGCGAAAAAGTATCCACTGATCCTGAACATTCACGGCGGACCGCACGCCGCCTATGGGTTTGTTTTCGATCACGAATTTCAATGGATGGCGGCAAAAGGTTATGTCGTGCTCTATCCGAATCCGCGCGGAAGCACGACCTATGGCCAGGAGTTTGGGAACGTCATTCAGTACTACTATCCAGGCGACGATTACAAAGATTTGATGGCCGGCGTAGACGAAGTCGTTAGGCGCGGCTACGTCGATTCGAAGAAGCTGGGGGTGACGGGCGGCAGCGGCGGCGGGTTGCTCACAAATTGGGTTGTCGGACATACCGACCGCTTCGCTGCGGCTGTATCCCAACGTGACATCGCGAGTTGGACTGATTGGTGGTACACGGCTGACTTTACCCTCTTTCAACCGAACTGGTTCAAGGCGCCACCCTTCAAAGACGAGGCAGATTTCAAAGCGCGATCGCCGATCACTTACATCAACAACGTGAAGACGCCGCTCATGCTGGTGTTAGGCGAAGATGACACGCGCACACCACCCGGGGCCGGGGGTGAGGAAATGTTCCGGGCCTTGAAATTTCGCAAAATCCCTACCGTCATGGTGAAGTTCCCGGATGAAACCCACGAACTGTCGCGATCAGGCAAGCCCTGGCATCGGGTGGAACGTTTGCAGCACATCGTGGGTTGGTTCGACCACTGGTTGCGGGGAGCATCGAAGCCGGAATATGAGATCGCTCCAAAAGCAGCGGAAAACAAAACAAAGCCGGCGCGGTAAAATTGACCGTGTTCCCGGCTTAACTCCCTATTTGTAATTCCACCGCTTCGACGAGAATTTCGTCGAGATAAAATTCGAGGCGATATTTCCCATCGGCCCAGCCTGATTCGGGACGCGAGAGCGTGAAGACTCCGTGAGAATTTGGATCAGTCACGACTGTCGTGGCTTCGTCAATCTTGTAGTTAGGCGGCGCAATGTTCCCGACATCTTCCGCGATCCAGACGGCGCGCACTTTCGCCGGAGCACGCAATCCCTTGCCGCTCCAACGCGCACAAATTCTGGCCACGGCTGAACTAAAACGCGTGGCCGCGGTTCCATCCGGTGTGCTCGATACGTCGACCGAGATTCGTTTCGATCCGGTCGATGTTTTTATTTCCGGCAGCGCCGGCGACTTTCTGAAGTTCCAGCGAAGTTCGTTGCAGCAGATTGCCTGTCGGCCCCCGGCTCGTTGTGATTTCCCTGATGAAACCGACGCCGGGCACAAACCAGCGGTCAATTGAACTGGAAATGGCCGAGGACGGCGCCGAATGAATGCGATAGGCGTGGAATCGTCCAGCAGACACCTGGACGTCTTCTTCGCCCGTGATCTCACACTCTTCCTGAAGCGCAACTCCTGCTACTTCCGTGCGGCTAATCCATTTGGTTCCCACGCGAACCGGCGTTGCCAGCATCCTCTCCGGAGGATTGACCACGAACGGCTTGCCGTCCTCTCCCGCCCGCGCCTGGATGGTGATCCCTTGTTCATTCACCGCGATCAGATCCGTTCGGAGGAAGACCCCGGCGCGAATCCGAACGAGTTTGATCAACTTTTGCCCGCCAAAATCCTGTGTGCCTTCGATTCGATCCATGATCGGAATGGAACTGTCGGCCGCTGGCGTGCCTTTCGGATTTCGGCTGGTGATCCCCTCGTCCATCTCCGGCGTCATGCGATATTCCCAGGTAGTTCCGGTGGCGGTAGGGAGCAGGGATTCCGCATGCACAATGGCAGCCAACAAGCAGAAGATGACGGTTGGGGCTACGGGTTTCACGAATGGAAGTTAGAAACTTCCGTGGGGTCGTTCAAAGCAAAAGCCCGGTCAAACGGAATGTGAGAAGATTTCTGGCCTTGGAGATGATCTAACGATTAACATCGCACGATGTTTCCCGGCCTTTTTCGGATAGCCGCCGCTCTCTGCTTTCTCGCCGTCGCGCTCGGCGCTTTCGGTGCGCATGGATTGAAGGCGACACTCACCGCGTCCGGAATGCTCGATGTTTGGAACAAAGCCGTCCTCTACCATTTTCTGCATGGCATCGCGCTTGTCGCCCTGGCGCTCTACGGGAGGGGTAGTCGCGGGCCCTACTATCTGCTGCTCGCCGGTATCGTCCTTTTCAGCGGCAGCCTTTACTTGATGGCTCTGACGAATGTGCGCTGGTTGGGGGCCATCACGCCCATCGGCGGCCTTTGCTTTCTTGCAGGTTGGGCATGGTTGATCATCGCGCCACCGCGCTTGTAGATCTCGCGGCGGACAGAACTTGTTGCCCACGCCCCAGCGCTGCTATTCTGTTGGCCAAGCCGATGTTCACCACCCTGTCTGAGACGCAAAGAGCAGCTCTAACCATTGCCGTCTTCATCACGACATTTTTTGTCGTGCTAACTGTTGGCCGCTTGCTGAAGCGCCGCGCCGGCATCCGTTTTGGATTGCCATTTCAACTTTTTAGCCTGGTGCTGGCATTTTACGCCGCGATTTGGACCTACGGCGTACGCGCAGAATGGCGAAATCATTTGGTCGCCGCGCTCGCCTTGCTCGGCAGCGGAGTCGTGATCTCCCTGATCGATCATTATCTGTGGGACATCTACTTCGAGAAGAACCGGAAAACGCCGATCCCAAAGTTCATTCGACAGCTCGTTGCGTTTCTCATTTTGCTCGCCGCCCTGCTCCTGGTGTTGAGCTTCATTTATCATGTCGAAGGACAACTCAAGGGTCTGGTCGTCACCTCGGGCGCCGGCGTAATCCTCGTCGGCTTCGCGATGCAAAACCTGCTCGGCGGATTTATCGCCGGCATGTCATTGCAAATCAGCCGGCCTTATCGGGTGGGCGACTGGCTGCAGGTGAACGAGCGCTTCGCCGAAGTGATGGAAATCCGCTGGCGTTCTACGCGCTTGCGCACCAACGACAATATCTATCTCGACATTCCGAATAACGAGATCGTCCGGCAGACGATCGTTAATCTGCATTATCCCACTCAGGTCCACGCCATGCGCATTCGCGTCGGGGTCGAGTATCGCAATCCACCCAATCGCGTGAAAGACGCACTCTATCGGGCCACCATCAACGCCAGTCTCGTGTTGCACGAGCCGCCGCCGAAAATTTTCCTCGTCGAATTCGCCGACTCGGCCGTGATCTACGAGATCAAGTTCTACATGGGCAACCATGCCAAGATCAACGAGGTCAACGATGCGATTCGGACGAATGTTTGGTACGAGTTAAAGCGGCAACGAATTACGATTCCGTTTCCGATTCGCACGCTGCATTTGGAGCGCAAATCGCTGCGTCCCGTCTACGAAGGCATCGACGAAGCGCGCGTGATCCTGCAGGACGAACCGGTTTTCCGCAGTCTCTCCGACGAGCAACTTGAGGGGATTATCAAACGATCGCAGCACAATCACTTCGGCCGGGGCGAGCGCATCATCGAGGAGGGAGCCGAGGGCGACTCGATGTTTGTCCTTCTGCGTGGCACGGCGCAGGTTTCCGTCGCGAAAAATGACGCTGTCTTCCGAGTGGGCGTTTTGCGCGCGGGAGATTGCTTCGGCGAGATGTCCCTTCTCACTGGTGAACGCAGGGCGGCCACCGTCCGTGCGGAGCAGGATTGCGAAGTCCTGGAGATCGACAAGCCGGTCATGGCCGAACTCTTTCGCGAGGCGCCAGAATGTCTGGAGCAGCTCAGCGACTTGCTCGCGGCTCGCAAGCTCGAATCGGAGGGCGTGGTGAAAGACGTCGCACCTTCGGAAGACATCTCGACGAAGGAACGGGAATACAGCGCGAAATTCCTGCGGCGGTTGCGCGCTTTCTTCGAACTGTAATCAGGTCCCCGCGCCGCCTGGCTTGGGAAAAAGCCAGTGCGAAAGTTGGTTCTCGCGGTAAATTCGGACAAAGAAGCGCTTGCTCCAAAAGGATGGACTGACGTTAAGATTGATGCTGCAAATAAGGATGGTGACTTCCCAGAACACGTCTTGAAATGAGCGAGAATCCTTCCCCTCCGAACGAGCGTTTCGCCCACGAACTGGAAATTTTCCGGCGACTCGCGGATGCTCTTCCCCAAATCGTCTGGATCACGCGCCCGGACGGATACCACGAATATTACAACCGGCATTGGTATGAGTATACCGGGTTGACGTTTGAGGAATCGACCGATGAGGGTTGGAACCGCCTTTTCCATCCCGATGATCGCGAGCGCGCTGATCGGTCCTGGAAGGAGGCGTTGCGGACAGGCAAGCCGTACGACATTGAATATCGCCTCAGGCGCGCTTCCGATGGGAGCTACCGGTGGTTCCTCGGCCGGGCCCTGGCCCATCGCGACGCTGACGGCCGAATCATGAATTGGTTCGGAACCTCCACAGACATTAACGAGCAAAAGCTAAATGAGCAGGCATTGCGAGAGGCACGAGATGAAATGGCTAAGGAGAGTGGGCGAAAGGATCAGTTCCTGGGGATGGTATCCCACGAATTGCGAACACCGCTTAACGCCATCTTTGGCTGGACCCGGCTCATCCAGCAGAACTTGCTCACCGAGGACGAACGCATTGTCGCCGCTGCTTCGGTCATGCGCAATGCTGAAGCACAGGCGCATCTGATCGACGACGTCCTCGACATCACTCGGATCGTGAATCAGAAATTACATCTCGACCGAAGTGTTCATGACCTGGCGCAGATTGTTGCTGAGGCGACGGATGCAGTTCGACCTCTGGCCGATGCCGGGGGGATCACACTGAGCAAGGCCACCGATGGCGGTGGGATGCTCGTCTACGCCGATGCGAGGCGATTACAACAGGTCATTCTGAACATCCTGACGAACGCGATGAAGTTTACTCCGCGCGGTGGGCGCGTGGAAGTGCGTCTCACTCGGCAGCGCGCCCGGGCCTCGGTTGAGATTACCGATACTGGACGAGGGATCAGCGCAGATCTGCTGCCCCATATTTTCGAGCGTTTTCGCCAGGGCGACAGCAGCTCGACCCGCCGGCACGGGGGATTGGGGCTCGGACTGGCGATTGCGCATCATCTGGTGGCAATGCACGATGGCCAAATCGAAGTCCAAAGCGAGGGAGAGAATACAGGTGCACGTTTTACTGTCCTGCTGCCGATGGTCGCGGTGGATACGCGAGAGCCAGTCTCCCCTCGCGTTCAACCAGATGAAGGTGGTAGCGTTTTATCAACGGATACTTTGCGGGGATTGCACATCCTCGTAGTTGATGATGAGGCGTCCGTCCGCGATCTGATCTCGACGACGCTCACGAAGTGTGGCGCCTCAGTCACGGTTGCCTGCGCGGTGCGCGATGCGCTCGAGGCGATGCGCGAACACAAATTCGACGTCGTGGTCAGCGATATTGCCATGCCCGAAATCGATGGCTACGAGTTCATCCGAACAATTCGAGCTCTGCCTGCGAGTAATGGAACCCGGATCCCGGTTATCGCATTAACGGCTTATGCCAGTCTTGACGATCGCAATCGCGCGCTCGCACTCGGCTTCAATCAGCATCTGTCCAAGCCGGTCGATCCGATTACACTTGTCCGGACGATAGTGGAGGCGAAAGCTGCCTGATTGGCGGCGTGAAACCTTTCAAAGGGGAGGATGTGGGCATGGCCATTTAGGCGTTGCCACGGGTGGAAATCTCCTTACTGTCCTGCACTTTCCACCGGAACCCACTTATGACATTGCTTGCCCTAACCATGCTAAATTCCGGCGTATGGCTCTCCATGTGTTGCGCCGTCGCCGGTTTGGTTTTCGCTTTTTTCCTGATTGCGGCGATCCTCCGCGCCTCGCCCGGAAACGCCCGGATGCAAGAGATCGCTGGCGCCATTCAAGAAGGCGCCAAGGCCTATCTCAATCGGCAGGTGATGACCATCAGCATGATCGCTGCGGTCATTTTCGTTTTGCTTTTCATTTTCAAGGACCACGCAACTGCGGTCGGATTTCTGGTGGGGGCGACCTGTTCGCTCTCGGCCGGCTTCATTGGAATGCGGATCGCAGTGCTGGCGAATACGCGAACCACGCAGGCGGCGACAACATCACGCGGAGCGGCGCTGCGGATCGCTTTCAACGGCGGCGCGGTGACTGGTTTGCTCGTGGTGGGTCTGGCACTGCTTTCGGTTGGAATTTTCTATCTGGTAGCAGGCAAGATGATCGGCTCGGAGGCGGCGGTGCGCAGCCTCGTCGGGCTGGCGCTCGGTTCGAGCCTGATTAGCGTGTTCGCACGGCTCGGCGGTGGAATTTACACGAAAGCGGCTGATGTCGGCGCCGATCTGGTCGGCAAGATCGAGAGCAATCTCGAAGAAGACGACCCGCGCAACCCAGCTACGATCGCGGACAACGTCGGCGATAACGTCGGTGATTGCGCCGGCATGGCGGCCGACGTTTTTGAAACGTACGCGGTCAGCTTGATCGGCGCGATTTTGGTGGGTGCGTTAACGCTGGCGACGGAACCGGCCGCGATCATCTACCCCTTCGTGCTCGGCGGCATTTCGGTGCTCGGCGCCGTTTGCGGGATTCTTTTTGTCAACGTGAGCAACGGAAAGCCGGGCGCGGTGTTAATGGGTGCGGTTATGGCGAGTGCGCTGGTTTCTGCTGTGCTCTTCTGGCCAGCGACGCATTATTTCTTTCCTCAAGGGGTGACGGTGGCCGGAATTGCTCGTTCGGCAAACGACCTCTATTTCGCGTCGGTCATCGGATTGCTGATGACGGGAATCGTAGTCGTGATTACGAATTATTACACGTCGATGAGTTACTCCCCGGTGCGGAAAATCGCGAAGGCTTCCGAGACCGGTCACGCCACCAACATCATCGCTGGCCTCGCCATCGGACAACATGCCACGGCTCTGCCGGTGGGATTTATCGGTCTGGCAATTTTGTTCAGCTTTCATTTTGCCGGTCTGTATGGCATCGCGATCGCGGTCATGAGCATGCTTTCGATGGCCGGCATCATCATTTCGCTCGATGCGTTTGGTCCCATCACGGATAACGCGGGAGGCATCGCGGTGATGAGTAATCTGCCGAAGGAAGTGCGTGGAGTCACCGATGAACTGGACGCTGTCGGCAACACCATGAAAGCAGTGACGAAGGGTTACGCGATCGCCTCGGCCGGGCTGGCTGCTCTCGTGCTTTTCGGATCCTACGCGGAAGAACTGCGGGCTCACCTGGCCGCGGCTGGGAAACCTTCTGCCTTCCAGTTTTCCCTGACGGAACCGAAGGTCATCATCGGGTTGTTTATCGGGGGATTGCTCCCGTTCATCTTCACCGCGTTCAGCATGGATGCGGTCGGAAAAGCGGCGGGCGCAGTGGTCCGTGAAGTCCGCCGGCAGCTGACAGCCAAACCCGGAATTCTGCGCGGCGAAGATGTTCCAGAATATGGAACCTGTGTCGATATCGTGACCAAGGCGGCATTGCGGGAAATGATTGTCCCGGCCCTGCTCCCCGTGGTTTTCGTGGTTGCGGTGGCAATGATCAAGCCGCTCGGCCCGGTTGTCCTGGGTGGTTTGCTGGTCGGCACGATCGTGACCGGACTATTCGTCGCCATCGCAATGACATCGAGCGGTGGCGCCTGGGATAACGCGAAGAAATATATCGAGGAAGGCAACCTTGGCGGCAAAGGATCATTCGCCCATGCGGCCTCGGTCACCGGCGACACAGTCGGCGATCCTTACAAAGATACCGCGGGCCCGGCGATCAATCCGATGATTAAAGTGGCGAACATCGTCGCGATCCTAATCATCCCGATTTTCTTTTGAGCGAGCAAACGTTAGGATCAGGCGTGGAACGATTGCCGGCCGA
Organism: uncultured Verrucomicrobiae bacterium; assembly: GCA_963737545.1. GTDB lineage: Bacteria > Verrucomicrobiota > Verrucomicrobiia > Chthoniobacterales > UBA10450 > CAVTTH01. Next base: position 126,804 of record CAVTTH010000001.1, read on the forward strand.
TAATCCGAAACCAGCTGCGATGGACGAACCCCGGGACTTCCAGCTCGTCTCGGTCAACGAAGCCCCGACCGGCGCCAACCAGAAGAGTCTCGCGATCTCAAATCCGGGCGCGAGTCCGTTCAAGATTGTGATCGATCCGGAAATGCGAATGAAGCTGAAGCGGGCGCTGATCGAGTTGATCGATTACCATGATGAAGCACTGGCGGAAAATTTCGCGGAAGACAAACTCGAACTCGAATCCTACAAGGAATACATCGAACTCTTCGCGCGCAGCTTGCGGGAGACAATGGAGAGCCGCGAGGGAGTCGATTATCTCTTAAGGGCGGCTGGGTTCGAAGTGCGCGGAGACGAGATCAATCTCAATCCAGAATTGCGGTGGAAGCGAGGGAAAAAAGGGGCATTCGGGTCGAGCCTGCTGTAAAATTGTGCCGCAAATGGGCGATGTGCTGATCGTCGAGGATGACGCCAAGAGCCGAAAGCGCGTCGGGCGTCTTTTCACTCGGAATGGGTGGAAGGTGATCGAATCAGGGGATGGTGTGCGAGGAATCCATCTCGCGCTGGAGCGTCGGCCAAAGGTGATTGTTTGTGATTTGCTCCTGCCAAAACTGAGTGGCTTGCAGGTCTGCCGCGCGATTCGAGAAAAACTTCCGTCGTCAAAGATTTTTATCATGGTCGGCCGCAATTACGACATTGCTCGGGCGGCGGCTTTGGAAGCAGGCGCGGACGATTATTTTGTGAAACCATTAAGGTGGGAGAAGCTCGCGGTCGCCATCAAACGTTCGCCCCGCCCGACTCAGAAATTGCCCGCCAAGCGATCGCCCGCAGTCAAATTCCGTTCGCCGTCGACCCGGACGCGCTTGAAGTTCTGGGGAGTGCGCGGTTCGATTCCGGTTCCCGGTCCATCAACCATTGGTTACGGCGGAAATACAACGTGTGTGGAACTTCGCACGAATAGCCGAATCATCATTCTCGACGCTGGCTCCGGCATCCGCGAATTGGGCCTGGCGCTGGAGAAAGAGTTCGGTGCCGCGCCGATCAATCTTACCTTGCTGCTCACGCACACGCACTGGGACCATATCCAGGGCCTGCCCTTTTTTCTTCCGGCCTACAAAGCCAAAAATACCATCCGCGTATTGGGATATGAAGGCGCGCGCGCCGGTCTCGCGGCCGTTCTCGCGACACAAATGGAAGTTCCATTTTTTCCGGTCAGCTGGCGGGATCTTCCCGGGACCATCAAGATCAAAGAACTCAAGAAAATGGAATTCTCGATCGGCGATTTGCGAGTGCACGCAAGGCGCCTGAATCATCCCGGCGTCTGCGTCGGTTATCGCTTTTTCACGAACGAAGGTTCGATCGCATTTTTGCCCGACAACGAACCATTCGAGCCGCTCTGCCTGAAACTGGCTGCGCACAATAAGACGTCTCCCAAGAGAGCGCGCGCACAGGCCGCGGTGAATCGATCGCAACTGGTCGAATTCTTGAAGGATACGGACGTGCTGATTATCGATGCGCAGTACACCGATGAAAGATATCAGGAGCATATCGGCTGGGGCCACGGCGCGCTCAGCCGTGTTGTCTCGCTCGCATTAGAGGCCCGAGTGCGGAAGTTATTTCTGTTTCATCACGACCCCGCGCACGACGATCGCAAAATCGATGAAATGCTGGAGCGCGCACGACTCTTAGTCGTGGAGAGCGGCCGCCCGCTCGAAGTCGAGGCCGCGCGGGAAGGCACCGAGGTTTGGCTAAGCGGTCTGCCGCAAAACAGATAATCTTCCCTTCGCGACTTGCGGCACCGCCAAATGCGGTCTTAGATCATCAGCGATCTTTGCCTCGTGGTGTAATGGTAGCACAAATGACTCTGAATCATTTTGTCAAGGTTCAAGTCCTTGCGAGGCAGTGCTCCTGAGCAGACCAGGTCACGGTTGTGGCGGTTCACGCTCGCGTTTTGAGCGGAAAAAACTCTGCAAAAGAACAGCGCATTCATCTTGTAAAACGCCCGACGTTATTTCACAGCGGTGATTCAAGCCGGCCATCTGCAAAAGATTGACCAGACCGCCGGCTCCCCCGCCCCGCTCGTCGCGGCATCCGAAAATCACCCGTCGCATCCGAACATTGACCAGCGCTCCTGCGCACATTGGGCAAGGTTCCTTGGTTACGTAGAGATCGCACTCGTTCAGCCGCCAATCGCCAATCGCTGCCTCCGCCTGAGTTATAGCGAGCATTTCAGCGTGCGCAGTCGCGTCTTTCAAGAGCTCGACTTGGTTGTAAGCGCGTGCGATAATTCTGCCTTCGCGTACGACGATCGCACCGACCGGCACCTCTTCCGCTTGGTAGGCCTTCCGCGCGAGACGCAAAGTTTCCCACATGAAATGCTCATCGCTCTGGCTATCGGAAATGTGATCCATTATGAGAAGACTGCTTATTCAGGATGAACAAAGAACAGGCGAGAGTTTTTGGCAAAGGAGCTGCATGTTGCAACGCAATTGCACGTCCGGGGCACGGGAGCGTCGCGAATAACTAGCAAACATGAAACGATTCGCTCTCCTCATCGCAATCTTCACTCTGATTCTCACTGGAACCAACGCCGCGACGGAACAGGAAGTGGTTGACGATTGCACACATATTATTCGGAATTTTCGGTCGATGCCCGAAACCGCGATTCCTAAGAGCGTAATCCGCCACGCCAAAGGCCTCGCGATCATGACTGTCTTGAAAATAGGCTTTGCCTTTAGCGGAAAGGGGGGCCAAGGCGTGGTCATCGCGCGCAATGGCGGCGAATGGTCCGGGCCTTCCTTTGTCGGGACCGGGGGCGCAGGCTTCGGATTTCAGATCGGCGCGCAAGTAACGGACTTCGTTTTCGTGCTCAACAACAGTGCCGCGGTCCGCGCCTTTTCCCGCGACGGAAATGTGACGATCGGCGCTGACGTGAGCGCGGCGGCAGGTCCGGTCGGTCGGGATTTGCAAGCTGGCGTGACTCCGACCGCGGCCATTTATACGTACAGCCGCAGCCAGGGCCTGTTCGCAGGTGCCTCTCTGGAAGGCGCCGTAATCGCAACGCAGAAAGATTCAAATGCGCGGTACTATGGCCGGAGAGTGCGCGCCCACGACATCTTGACCGGTCGTATTCCTCCACCGCGCGGCGCGGCGCGCCTTATTTCTCAGCTGCGCCATTGGGACTAAAGCAAGCTCCGACAATTTTCTTTACAACGCGACAGTCGTTTCGGCAGGGTCGGAGTGTGCGGATCTTCATTGCTCTTTCACTGCTGGCCTGCGCTCTCCCTACTTTCGCGCAAGAACAGGAAAGTAAACTGCTCGATCGCCTGCTTCGGCCCGACATGAAACTGCAGAATGCGGCCCAGAACAAAGAGTTCATCGCGGACGGCGGCCGAAGTCATGTGAACAAGCAGGCCGTGGTCGCTTCATTTCAGGATCAGAAAAAGTCGATCACTCGACAGTTCCCTGCCGAACACGAATTCAGCGCGACGAACTTTGCGACCCATCACTTCCGTGACGGCGATGCCACACCCAGCATTCCCCGGAACGCGCGCCTGACGAAGACGGCAAACGTCACAACAAACTCAACGAACGCCACACGCAAAGCCATGGGAAGCGGGCGAAACCGTGACAACGTCCGATTTCGCGAGCTCCCGCCCGTTTCTCGTTCAGGGCAAGAGTCAGAAGGCGCTCAGTCAGCAGAGCAAGCCGCTCACCATTGAGCAGGTGCGTGAGCTGTTGAACAAAAACAAGTAACCGTTCGTCCGCGCGATAGCGCGCGATGGCTTATGCAACCGGACGAAGCTCTCACATTTCTCAAGCAGGGCGCCGCTCAGATCATCAGCGAGGCGGAGCTGCGCGAAAAGCTGAAGCAACAGCGCCCCCTGCGAATCAAGCTCGGGGTCGATCCAACCAGCGCCGATCTTCATTTGGGCCACACGCTGGTCCTTCGCAAACTGCGCCAATTTCAAGACCTGGGGCACCAGGCAGTTCTCATCATCGGGGATTTTACCGCGATGATTGGCGACCCGAGCGGGCGTTCTGTTACCCGGCCACAGCTCACCCACGATCAGGTGATGGAACACGCTGAGACCTACCGCGAGCAGGCGTTTAAGATTCTCGATCCGGCTCGAACCGAAACTGTCTGTAACGGCGATTGGTTTAGCTCAATGTCTTTCAGCGAAGTGATTCGTCTAAACAGTCGCGTCACTCTGCAGCAAATGTTGCAGCGGGAAGATTTTCGCGCGCGGATCGAAAGGCAGGAGCCGATTCACGCTCACGAGATTCAATATCCGATCATGCAGGGCTGGGATTCGGTAATGGTGAAAGCGGATGTTGAACTGGGTGGCACCGACCAGCTTTTCAACATTCTTGTCGGGCGCGATCTCCAAAAAGACAAAGGCATGGCGCAGCAGGTAGTGTTTCTCCTGCCGATTCTCGAAGGCCTGGATGGCACGCAGAAGATGAGCAAGAGCCTGGGAAATTTCGTCGGTGTAAACGAGCCGGCTTCCGAAATTTTTGGGAAGTTGATGAGCATCTCAGACGAACTGATGGCGCGGTACTATCCGCTTTTGCTTGGACGCGCGGTTTCGCCGACGGCTCATCCGTTGGAAGCAAAAAAGGAGCTGGCACGGGAAATCGTCGAGACCTACCACTCGCGTGCGATTGCAGAAAGCACGCTGGAAAATTGGAACCAGCGTTTCAGCCAAAAACGACTTGCGGACGCCGAGCTGCCCGAGTTCTCGTTTTCAGGCAAGGATGCAGATTCTGTTTCGGTGGTCGCCGAGGCGTATCTGCGAGCGTTCTGCGTGGCGAAATCACGCACCGAAATTCGCCGGCTTATTGAGCAGGGAAGTATTCAGCTCGACGGCAAGAAGATTTTATACCCGATGATACGAATCCGTTTGAAACCAGGCCAGGTGCTGCGCTTGGACAAAACCCGGGCGGTTCGAATCACGTAATCTGCCTGGCTTAGGAAGGCGCAGGCATCAACCGCCGCGAACTTCGAAGATATTTCTCTTACGCCGCCGCAGTTCCCAGCACACCCACCGACGCCGGACGCTCGACATACGGTGCCGCGATGCCTTCAAAATGAGACCGAATACTACGAAGCTCCGACGTCACGAATGCATCGACGAAATGCAACCGGCGATCCAGCCATGCGAAGAGTCTATTCTTAATCTCATAATGCACGGCGAGACTTATTTCCGTGCAGTTCGACCGCACCGGCGTGAACTCGACAATACCCATGAGGTCGATGTTTCCACCGACTGATTCGAACGCATATCGGTCCGCAGAATCGCTTTCGACGGCCATGAGAACCGTCTGTGCTTCAAACCCCCACGGCTCCCGAAAACTGAAGTCAACCGTCTTGGAAGAAGTGACTGTGGCCCTTGTGACCTTCAAGAACTGGCGGCGATAAGAATGAATGCTCCCTAGCCGCGACTTGCATTCAGGAAGCGACTGATTCATGTGCAACGTTTTCTGAAGTAGCATGGCGCAATTTCGAGCAGTCGAAATGCCATTACGCTTCGTCGAGGGGAAGTGACATTTGGAGGACGAAAAACGTGTAACGATCCATTACACATGTGTTCGTCTCACGACGTCAAAAGAGACAAGGAGGCTGCGATGATCTTCAGCCAGGCAATTGGCAATTTGATCTCTCGCTAATTCAGCGAAAGGCAAATCTCACGCAGCTCGGGCACGAATCGTTTCAACCGCATGCAGCATTGATCGAAAAATCTTTGATCCATCTGCGCTACCCAAGCGTGCGTCACACGCGCGATCAGGATGTGGCATCAGACCGAAAACGTTGCCTGCGCGATTACATATTCCGGCGATGTTTTCCACTGAACCATTCGGATTTGCTTCGGGAACGACACGGCCCCTCTCATCTACATAACGCAACAAGATCTGGTCGTGCCGGTTGAGTTCACGCAGTGTCTTTTCATCGGCGTAGAAACAACCTTCGCCATGCGCAACCGGCAATCTAAGCAAGTCACCCAACTGACAGCCGTGCGTGAAGGCGGAATCGGCGACCTCGACTCGAGTCGTCACCATCTCACAAACGAAGTGGAGCGAGCGGTTCCGCACCAGCGCACCGGGCAACAAGCCGGCTTCGCAGAGAATCTGGAAGCCATTGCAGATTCCGATCACGAGTGTGCCGGCACGTGCTTCGTCGATGACGGCCCGCATGATCGGTGAAAAACGTGCGATCGCGCCACAGCGCAGATAATCGCCGTAGGAAAAGCCGCCCGGCAGGACGATGGCATCGAATCCGCCTAACGAGTTTCCTTTGTGCCAGACATATTCGGCCTCGAGTCCCTTAATTCCCCGCAACGCCGCCAGGCAATCCTGGTCGCAATTCGAGCCGGGAAATTGAATGACCGCGAATTTCATCCTCTGTTTCTAAACCAGAAGTCGGAACAATTCATCCGCGAATTCGGATAAACCCATGCAGGAGCCAACACAAAAAATCGGGCCCCGGCGGCTGCGCGTGCCGCCAGGGCCCAGATCTAACAGACCGTCGTAAGGTCAATACTCGTCAGGGAGGCAGCACGGTGCCCGATTTGGATTTGACCAAGGCAACGTCCCCGGCATTGATCGTGGCGCCGCTCGCGTTCACGTCGTTCCGGAAATTCCCGGCTCCAACCGCCACCCCCGATTGCCCCTTGGTCTGACTCACATCCCCGGCATTGACACCCCCGTTCCCATTCGTGTCCCCGATCAGCACGCTCATCGGTATGACCACATCGCTCACCCCGTTCACGCTGTGGAGCGTGACGTTGATCGTCTGGGCGTTGGTCACGTTGGTCAGCGGTATCGTCACTGTGTTCCCACTGATGGTCACCATGCCGCCGTTGCTCACTCCGCCACTTCCCACCGTGCCCGCTCCCAGTGTCACGTTGGCTTGCGGCGAGCCGTTGACCGTCACCGGTGCGACAAACGTCACCATCATCGTATAGTCGTTCGTCGCACTATTCGAGCGGCACTCCACTCCCGGCGTCCCGGTCAGCGGCAGATTGACATCGAAGTCGCCCGCCGCCCCATGGGTCTTGCGCGAGACCGCGCTGCTTACCGCCGGCGCCGTGCAGCTCTGCAGGATGTAGCTTTGCCCGCCACTAGCCGCACCACCCGTGCCGTTGCAGAAATACTGGTCCAAGGTGGCGGCGTCTTTCTGCACTCCCGCCGTGCTGCTGGTGTTGCCGAGAGAGGTTGACCCGTAGATCACATCAAAGTGCGACTGTCCCTCATACAGACGCACCTCGAAGTTGGCCGTCGTCGTCGGAGCGGCGAAGTACACGGTGCGCCATTCGATGTTGAAGATACGATTGGGCGCACTACCCGTGACCGAAGTGAAGATACCGCAGACTCCCCCAGGGAAAGCCGAGCAGCCGCTCTGGGCATCGGTGCGCTGATCGTCCCAGTAAGGCAACACAACATACGTATGGCTGGCAAAGGGCAGGCAGGTGTTAGTAAACACACTCGCCGGGCCCACAAATTGCAGCGTGCCATTGGAGTCCACATTCACCGACGTATACGTCTGGTCATACAGAGTATAAGAGAAGGGCAGCACCACGTTCGTAGTGCCATCGTCTACATGGTTGCCTGTATCTGTAGTGCCCGCCACAATACTGTCCCCTATCTGCGCGATATCGTAATGATTTTGAGGCGGGCAACCGCCGACTGTGTAATTGCCCGTAAAGGCCGCGCCAGGATTGCCAAATTGATCCGTCATCGCCCCGGCGGCAATGTTCGCCGTCAAGGCGCCCCCGAAACTGATATTCAGTGTGAAACGGGCCGTCATATTGGCGTTGATTACGCTGACCCCGGTCACGGTCGCACCAGTGGTACCGCTCAGCGCCAGATCGGTCGTCTGGACTGAGGTTGGGTCGACCGCTTCGTTGAAGTTGACGTCATACTGATATGCGCCCGGCGCTGGCGGGGAGAAGGTGCCGCCGACAACCGGGACCGTCGTGGTCACCTGTAGCAACACGCCGTCGTAACGGAACGTCCCCGTGAAGTCTAACACCGGATCGCCGCTTGGATCTTTATTAAACGCGCCAGCGGCAATATGCATCGTCTGCAGGCCCTGCGTCGCTCACAGGCGTGGTATTGAAGTGGAACATCATCGTGGTTGCGCCCGGCGTGTACATCACGCTGTTCGCCGGGGTCCCGTTTACAGTGAAATCGGCAGCTTGGAGAGTCGCGGCCTGCACGGGATCGGTCACGTTGACAGTGTAGTCAGTCGGCTGGGTGAAGACGACGCTACCCACAGCGGGGACGGTGGTCGTCACGGAAAAACCCAGGGAGACCTTGAAACTGCCGACGCGCAATCGCCACCCAATCGAGCTCGTCGTTGGAACATATTGGTTCACATACCAGAAAGTCAGATCATCCGTCGGGTCAACCGAGAGTGATGTATAGTCACCCCAGCGGTTTGAGCCTGTTTGTGAGCCGGTTCCGTTTATGATGGATCCTTCACCTTGCGGCATGGTACCGAGCGGATCGCCGACGAGTCGCCCGGTATAAAACACGCTGGGAAATACGGACGGGCTCGTGCCGTTGGAGGCGCTGAAACCCAAGGCCATATTTCCCACGCCATCCATTGCGATGCTGCCCATCCAGCGATGAATGCCGTCTGTAAGACCAGGCGCATACGTGCCCTCCTGGTAGATCACAGGCGCAGCATTGGGGCTGCGCAGTTCCCACCACCGGATGCCTGACACCTCGCCGTTTGGCCCTGTCCCGGCAGAGACCGATTGATTGGTGACCAGCGATTCGTGGTCACCAAAATTCCGGTAAGCAAGACGGTGCAACGGCCGTTGTCGATATCCAAGGTGATCGACCCGGTTTGCCGTACCCGGCTGCGGGATACACGCACGACCGCCGGCGCAGAGTGCCAATATGGAGTTGAACGGGGCTGTCGGTAGCGTGTTGGTGAGAATGAAAGTCGAATTAGCAGGAATGTTGAAGTCGGCATGAAACTTCCACAGACTCAATGCATCCGCTGGCGCGCCATAGGGGCCGTTGTTATCCTCCGAACCCACAAAGTAGTTAGGGCTTCCGGCAGGGGGCAGCGTCATCCCATCGAGATCGCTCGGCAGCAACCCGTCGCCGACCACATAGGCCGGGCTTGGCGGAGCCAGGAACGAAATCACTGTCGGGTTAGGATTGCCGACCAGCGCCTGGGCACGATCCATCGCGTACGCACCGACGCCCACAAATGTGGACCCTCCGGCGAACTCGCGCGTGCTGAAGTAATAGGCGTCGGGCCACATCCCAGCTTTTGGATAGTCGGGAAAATTATTTCCGCCGCCGGTCGCAATCGCCCAACGATAGTAAGCTTCCGGTCGGATCGTTCGTCTGTGAAAGTGCCACACACTCGAGGTACGGCGCCGCGGCGGTGAATTGCGTTAGCAACCAGCGATCGGCCAATTGGTCGTATATCACTACCGGGTCGCCGCGTTTTGCGTCTGACAACCGCCGCCAAATCCGCTCCAGAGCGTGTTGTTCGCCGCCGGACCGAAAAGCGATGTCCCGGTCTTGTTAAAGATTTGAAAATGCAGGTTGGCCATCGTGACGACATGATTGGGACCGACATCTCCGTTGGGGTCGGGCGGAGAGCAGCCGCACAAATTGCTGTTTCCGTCGAATGAAACGATCGGATTCGGTATGTGTATTCCAACGGTGCCAACCAACCGTTGCACAACCGGATCCGGCACGACCGGGCCGACAGGTCCGAGCGGAATCGGGCCCTGCTCCTCGTTTTCGCGCAGCGTACATTCCTTCCAGGGTAATGGCGTCATGCTGCGCAACGGCGGCGAGATATCGAACTTCACTACCTGAAGCACCCCGCGATATTGGGCCTGGATAATTGGCTGCGAATTGCCGGCTTGCCCCGAAGGGTTCCGGGGCTGGGCCGACGCACTGCGAAACGCAAAAAACGCGAGCGCAGCCCCGGCGATGCAAAAAATGGCACCGATCAGGACGCGCGGATTGAAGAAGGCGGATCGACTATTTGATTTTCTTTTCATGCGGATTTTTGGATTGGATTTTGAGTGTTGCAGGCAAGAATCTCTTGCCGGTGCGCGATGCTATCCGAAATCGTTAGATTGTCCCTAGTTACATTTTGGTAATGTGCCTTGAAATGACGTCGCAAAGTAAAAATAGAAAGGGGCGGCGCCCACTACGCCGCCCCTTCCCCATTTTGATTTAACCCCGCGCCGTTCTGGACTCGTCTTGTCCGTTCGATACTCGTTAGGGAGGCAACACAGTGCCCGATCTGGATTTGACCAGGCTGACATCCCCCGCATTGATCGACCCATTCGCATTCACATCATTCCGGAAGTTTCCGGCCCCAACCGCAGCCCCAGATTGCCCCTTGGTCTGACTCACGTCCCCGGCATTGACCGAGCCGTTCCCGTTGGTATCTCCCGACAAGACTCCCATCGGCACCATCACGCTGCCGAGGTTGATGCCGTCGCTCACATTCGACAGCGTCACCCCCAGTCTCTGCGCGTTGGTTACTCCGGTCAGATTGACGGTCACGACTGCTCCCGCCACGCTGAAGGTAGCGTTCCCGGTCCCGGTTGATACCGCCGCCGCTCCCACGATGACCGGGCTACCAAAGGTCACTAGCAGCGTATGCGCACCCGCCACCGCTCCGGTACGATCTTCTATTCCGACTGCGCCAGCCAGCGGCACCAAAGGCAGCGGAACATCGAAGTCTCCTGCTGCCCCATGCGTCTTGCGCGACACTGCACTGCTCACCGTCGGCGCGCTCCCGCCGCACACCGGAATCGCGATCGAGATGTCATCTATTCCCACGCCCGTCGCCGCGACGCTGGTATCGGACGCCATCCGCCAACGCAGCTTCACCATCTGTCCGTTGGCCGCAGGCGGCAGATTAACCACACTAGTGATGTAGCCATTGGAGTTGCCGCTCCAGGCTTGTCGCCCGGCGATCGGGCTCATAAAGTCAGTCGAGATCGGCCCGGTATATCCCCCACTTACAAACGTCCCACCCGCCGTGATGATGTCGCCGTAGGCACTGCCGTTGACGCTGATCTCGAGCACTTCCCCGTCAAACGTCGGCTCGGTGTTGTAGTTGTTTTTAAACGTCAGCGTCGCTCCGCTCGCCGGCACTGCGAACGATGGCGAGTCCAGGTACATGTCTCCGATGTTGTCCGGATCGGGAGCAAATGTGTCGTTAGGCGCGCTGTTCGGCGTGGTCGTCGAGGTCACCCAGGGAACCCCCACCACATTTGTGGGACCGAGCGATGACATCCACCCCGCAGGCAACGCCGGTGCCACCACGCCATCGAAGTTTTCGGCAAAAGCCGTCGCCGAACTGCCCGTGGTGAACGTATAGGTGATATTACCGTAGTCCGTCGCCCCATCCATCATATGCAGCGTCGCGGTCACGTTGCCGCCGCATGGCAGAGCCGGATCAACCGTAAAAGTGAAATCGAGGAAGACTGCCGGACTTCCTCCCGAACAAAGCGAGCCATAGACCTGAGGACCGGACGGAACAGTCACGCCACCGCTTGCCTGCAAGGTCCCAGTCAATGCGGCCGTCGTACAAATAACCCCCGGGCCTCCAATGTTCTTCGCACCGAGCGAGACCGTAACGATTTCACCCGGATCGAGAACGCCATCAGGGCCTGCGTTGACGATCGACTTACCGCCACTGCTGATAACGTTGGTCGGGACACATGGATTCACGACCGAAACCTGAACGGTGTTGTAGTACGTGACGTTGTCCACGCCTCCCTGTACCATCGCCTTACTACCTGCCAATCCGCCCGCCGGGGCCGCCGCCTTTGTCACGACCGGGTCGCCGTAACTCCAACTGTCGGTGGTGATGTCATAGATTTCCACTGACTGGGCCAACGGCACCCCGGTGTAGAAAGTCGCGTCGCCACCCATCACGGCGAAAAGCTCGCTGCCGTCCGACGAGGTCATCAGTTCTTCGCTCGTGCGAGCCGTCTGGAGCGCACTCATTGTTGTCCAGGAGTCAGCCGCAAAATCGTAGCGATAAACTGCGTTCGTTGTGGCGGCTGTTATCCCGCCCGCATAATAAGCGTACGGGCCTGCCGCAGCTGCGCGGCCATAGGTCGTGGCAACGGGCATGGGCGCCCCGGTCGTCCAAGTGTTGCTCGCGATGTCGTATATCGACGTTGTCGTTTGTGGACCCGGATTGCCACCGAAGTTGTAGATCTTGCCGTTGTAGGCCACGTTTGTTCCGGTCTGCGCCGCCGGCAAAGGTGCGCCGGTCGTCCAGGTATTGGTCGCGATATCGTAGATTGCATTTTCGGTAATGTGAACGCCGTTATAACCCCCTGGGACGTAGATCTTCCCGTTCCAATAGGCTCCCTGCATGTTCTGTTTCCCAGTGGGCATGTTTGCAAGCTGTGTCCAGGTCTCAGTTCCCGGATCCCAGCGCCAGAGGTCGTTGTAATAGCCACCGGCGGAATCCCCGCCGCCGAAGACGTAGACGTACGTTCCATCGCTCACCGCACCCCCGCGATAACGCGCGGCCGGCCCAGTGGTCGAGGTATTCCAAGTTCCGGGTGCGCAGGCAACAGACAGCAAATAAATTGCGGAGTCGTTAGTCTGAGGCGACGTGGCGTTGGCCGCACGGCCTGGTCGAGCTGCGTCCGCTGGCAGCCGGCTTCGAGAGAGATTTTCTTTCTGTCTAGAGCTACGATCCGGTTTCACTCCATTCGCTTGCGCGAACGCTGGCCCAACGTTGGGCAGTAGAAAAAGGGACAGCACGGCGAGAAGGACTGTCCCCAAAAACCAGGATATTTTAGTTTTGATCATAACCTTTGCCCTTTGTTTCCATTTCGCGGCGGCTACTTCGGACGATCCTCTTCATAAAAGGAAAGGGGCGACACTCATCGCGCCGCCCCTTTACCATTGATTCAATCTGCGTCGTTCGCGACGCCTCTTATCCCTTCAATACTCGTCAGGGAGGCAGTACGGTGCCCGATTTGGATTTGACCAAAGCAACGTCCCCGGCATTGACCGTGGCGCCGCTCGCGTTCACGTCGTTCCGGAAATTCCCGGCTCCAACCGCAACCCCCGATTGCCCCTTGGTCTGACTCACATCCCCGGCATTGACACCCCCGTTCCCATTCGTGTCCCCGATCAGCACGCTCATCGGTATGACCACATCGCTCACCCCGTTCACGCTGTGGAGTGTGACGTTGATCGTCTGGGCGTTGGTCACGTTGGTCAGCGGTATTGTTACCGTGTTCCCACTGATGGTCACCATGCCCCCGTTGCTCACTCCGCCACTTCCCACCGTGCCCGCTCCCAGTGACACGTTGGCTTGGGGCGAGCCGTTGACCGTTACCGGTGCGACAAACGTTACCATCATCGTATAGTCGTTCGTCGCACTATTCGAACGGCACTCCACTCCCGGCGTCCCGGTCAGTGGCAGATTGACATCGAAGTCGCCCGCCGCCCCGTGGGTCTTGCGCGATACCGCGCTGCTTACCGCCGGCGCCGTGCAGCTCTGCAGGATGTAGCTTTGCCCGCCAGTAGCCGCACCACCCGAGCCGTTGCAGAAATACTGGTCCAAGGTGGCGGCGTCTTTCTGCACTCCCGCCGTGCTGCTGGTGTTGCCGAGAGAGGTTGACCCGTAGATCACATCAAAGTGCGACTGTCCCTCATACAAACGCACCTCGAAGTTGGCCGTCTGCGCGTTGTTGGCAAAGTAAACGGCATGCCACTCGATGTTGAAGATGCGATTGGGCGCACTTCCCGACACCGAGGTAAAGATACCGCAACCATTCCCAAAGGTCGAGCAGCCGCTCAGGCCCACATCGGTGCGCAGGTCATCCCAGTAAGGCAACACAACATACGTATGGCCGGCAAAGGGCAGGCAGGTGTTAGTAAACACACTCGCCGGGCTCACAAATTGCAGCGTGCCATTGGAGTCCACATTCACCGAGTTAAACGTCTGATCGTACAGAGTATAAGGGAAGGGCAGTGCCACGGCAGTGGTGCCATCGTCGATGTGATTGCCCGTATCGGTCGTCCCTGGCACGATACTGCCCCCTATCTGCGCGATGTCGTAATGGTTTTGCGGCGGACAGCCACCGACGGTGTACATCCCCGTAAAGGCCACGTTACTATTGCAAGTATTAGCGGTGATCGCACCGGCGCCAATGGTCGCCGTCACGTTGCCACCGAAACTGAAATGCAGCATGAACCGGGCAGTCATATTGGCGTTGACGAGCATGACACTGGTCACGCTGCCGCCTGCATTGCCAGTGATCGTCAGATCACTTGTTGTGACTGAAGCCGGGTCAACAGCCTGGTTGAAGTTCACGTCATATTGGTAGTCGCCTGGCGCTGGTGGCGAGAAGGCGCCGCCGACGGCTGGAACTGTGGTCGTTACCTGTAGCGGCATCGCGGCGTAACAGAACGTGCACGTGAAATCCAAATTCGGCGCATTGTCAGCAGCCTTATTAAACGCGCCGGCGGGAATATGCATCGTCTGCACACCCTGGGTCGCGACCGGCGTGCTATTATAGTGGAAGGTTATCTGAGTATTGCCACCGCCCAACATAAACGAATCCGCAGGAGTCCCGTTCACCGTGAAATCGCCTGCCTGGACAGTTGCCGGATTCACGGGGTCGGTCAGGTTGATAACGAAGTCAGTCGGCTGGATAGAGACGATGCTGCCGCAGGTGGGATTGGCGGTGGTCACGGCAAAACCGACCAGGTCCCGATCAGTGAAGGCATCCTGCTGGGATTGGCTATTGATCGCCACGCGCCCGTCCGCCCATGAAGTGACATGTTTCGTCGCTGTCGCGGAACCGTAGTCGTAGTCGCCGACATAGACCGCCACGATGCCAGGATCGGGCTGGGCTGGGAGCGGGCTGACAACGTCTGAAAACGTGTCATCAGGCAGCCAGCTTGCGCCATTGTCGTTAGACTTACGCGACCACATCCTGTAACACGGAACGCCCGTGCTACCAACGGTGCAGGTAGCACTCTCGCGCGCGTCATACCACGTCGCAAAGAGGGTGCCGGTCCCGCTGGCCGAGATGTTAGGCTGCCATTGAGGACGAATCGTAGCATCGGTATTCAACTTGAGTGGCGCACCGAAAGTCACGCCGCTGTCAGTTGAACGAATGTAATAGACGTCGCCAGCATCGCCAGCGCCGCCCTGCTGGGCATAGACCAGGGAAACCACGTTGTTGAAAGCAGCAGGCTCACCCCAGCCCTCGTGCCGCCAGTAGGCAGGGGAAAACATGCAGGCAAAGTAACCCGAAGAAGTGACGCCCGGTCCGGGAAAGGCGGGGCCGGTGTAGGTGTTCATCCAGGTGACGCCCCCGTCGGTGGACCTGAAGATGAGGTTGTTGTTGTTGTGGGGGAAGCCACCGCCGCCTTCGTTCATACCTGCGACGTATATCGTCCCGTTGCCCGACATGTCGCCGGTGATTTGGACATCGCGGATGAAGGTAGCGGTGTTGCTCAATACTACCGGGGCGTGCCACGTGAGGCCGTTATCAGTGGAGAAGGTGACTTCGGTAGCGCCGACACCGACAGCGAAGTCGTTCCAAGAAACGTACATCCGCCCGTAGAACGGAGACGCTGGGTTGTTATCGGCCCAGCCAGACTCGCGGTCGTCCGAACTGCCGCTGTGAACGCAGAAATGGGTCCAGCTAGCAGCATTCTCGGGAGTGGCGGACTTGTACCCGCCGAGACCCTGACCGCCGCAGCCCGTGTCGAGCCAGACGGTGAACCAGGTGCCAGTTGGGCGGTTGTACAGAGCGACGGGGTCGCCCTCGGTGCCGGCGAAGGGGCTTTGACCACCAGCAGTGGTGATGCGGGTAAAGGTCGTGCCGCCGTCGGTGGAGATCGAAGCGCCGGAGATGTTGATCGGGCTGGCGTTGCGGCCTCGTGAATCGTTGTAGGCGGCGAAAACCTGCAAGGGGTTATCCGGGTTAGCCGCTGTGTATGTTTCCGACTGCGTAATGTTGGGAGAGGTCTCGGCGCCGGTGATCAGGTCGACGTCCGTGGCGCCGTACGCGAGGGGCGCCAACGCTTTTTGAATAATCTTGGAAGATACGACGGAAGGGGAAGCGGAACCTCCCTGTGCCTCGTGGCAGAAAATCATGATGGCGCCAGCCCGGTGGTTTTCCTGCCTGTCGATGCCGAGCTGGTGAATTTTGGAACAGTCAAATCCCGCAGGGACGAGGGGGTCGGTGGACTTGGTGTATGTGTCATCCTTCTGCTGCGCCTGCGCGGAGAACCCGCCAAGGCCTAACAACGCCAGAAAGACGCCGGTTAGGGCCAAAAACAGGCCGGTGAGGAGACGGAGATGAAAGAAGGCGGATTGTGAAGCGGATTTCTTTTTCATGAGATGTTGGTGACGATGGAGTTGTTACTGCACGTTAAAAAAACGTCTTGGATGCGGCGAGATTATCAACAACAAGCCAATTGTCAGTCAGTTTTTTCTTACAATTTGGCAATGTTGTCCGATACGTCGAAGGGCGCTGACGATCACCCACCCGTGACACGATTCGCTTTGAAGCTGCCACTCTTTGATGGTTTGGCTTTGGGGTCTTTTGGGTCCTGATCGAGCGGAAAGAATATGGCCTCTCCCGTGATCGAGCCCTCGGTTCCAAATTTCCCTTTCAACACCAGCGTTCCCCGGTCGATACCGACGTTGCCGAGTGGGAATTGCACAGAGCCCGACAACATGACCGAGTGATCATCGCTCTGAGTCCACTCTGCGGCCGATGGCTCAGCCGGCTCGACCATCATCCCCCTCGGGACAAGCAGCCGGAAAGAGCCTTTCCCAGAATCTCGAGCCTCAAAACGCAATGAACGGCTCTCCCCATTGCTAAACGTGATTTCCACTCTCCAACTGCCGATCATGTTCGACGACTGTGCCTGCGAAAAGGCAGCGCCGAATATTTGGGCAAATACCATCAGAATCAATGCCGGTCTTGCTATCACGATGCTCGTCAGCTCTCCATAAAGACTATCGGAACATCCGCATAAATGAAACGGTTTTTCTTGGAAAACCTTCACGAGCTGGTTCCCGCGCGGACGAATCGCACTTTTCTCGTTAGGGCGACGGGAGAGATAAAGATTCCGGAATTCTCAAGAAGAGGAAGGCGTGGCCACGACGATGCCGGCAAGCAAAAAAATCAGCGCGGCCGAGAGCAGGCAGAAAGGGCAAAACGCATGGAGGACGAACGCTTGCAGATAGAGTAATCCGAGGGTGACGACAAACATCCCGGCGACAATAAGCGTCAGGAACATCCGAGCGCGCGCGTACCCAAAAACGGCGAGCGTGGCCGCGCTAAAAGCGGCGAAGTAGGCCAGAGCTCCGAAGGCGGCCGTTGGAATCCCGGCCACACTTGCATAGACGCTGCTGAGCACAGCGGAGCAACCCCCGGGCGCCCCGCAAACCAGATCGTCGCCGGTGAGATGGGTCACCGTGAGATAGGTTGCGTCAGCCAGCCCCAGCAAAGAAATGAGCGCCGCGATAGAATAAAGAATGATTCGCGCGCGCGCGCCGGCCGGGGCCAGCGCTGTCGTCTCTGCTGAATCTTTGTCGGGAGCAGTCAAGGTGAGGGACTTTTCTTTTTCGCAAGCTCGGCCTCGATCGCCTCACGCATATGATCCGGAGAAAAAGGGGGCGGCAGCAAGCGACCATTAATAAAAATCGAAGGAGTGTTTTGCACATCACGATCGAGTCCAAGTTTCGTATCGGAAGCGACGCGTGAATTGATTTCAGGGGTCGTGAAATCTTTTTTGAACCGCTCCACATCCAACCCGAGGTTTTTCTGGCGTACTCCTCAAAGAGCGGTCGCACATCAGTTTCATAGCTCCAGGCCAACTGATCCTGGTAAAGTGCAAATCGTGCATTTCCCAAAAGCGCCCTTGTAAGCCTGCCGCCTCGGCCGCGAAAGCTGCTTCGGCCGCGTGCCGATGCATCTTGAGAGGGAAATTGCGAAAGATCACACACAGGCGCGAACCATATTCCTGCTCAAGATCATGTATTGCGCCTGCGACCAGCGAGCACGACGGACATTGGTAGTCACCGAATTCTTCCAGTGTGACCGGCGCCTTTGGATCACCGAGAATGTGTGCCTCTTTCTCGTCGAGCTTCGCACTGGATTCGGGGACAGCACTCGCACTTGGCGGCGCGTGCTGTTTGGCGCGATAGAGCATCCCCCCGGCACCGACCGCGAGCAGTGCAACCCCGACAATAATAATAAAAGGAAGAGATCGTTTCATCAGCGGAGCGGGACGATAAGCTGTTGTTGGCGGTCGCGCAAGCGGCCGTCAATACCAGATAATCGGCCTCTCAATCTCTCTGCAGCTTGTAGTCTTCGATCACCGGATTGGAAAGCAGATCGTGGCAAACCTGATGAAGCCTGGCCTCCAGATCCGCATCGTCACCCTCGAGCTCAATTTCCAGATACTTCCCGATGCGAACGCTCCGCACCTCCGGCATGCCGAGATGTTGCATCGCATCGCGGACCGCGGCTCCCTGCGGATCAAGCACCGCCGCCTTGGGCATGACAACGACTCGAACTCTCATCCGATTAGACTATGGGTGAGTATCGATCTTCGACAAGCCCCATTCCCGACCTCCTCGACGCCCCTCCGCTGTTTACGTCGCAGTTTACCAGCAGGAAGATTCGAGTCTTATCGCTTCCGCAGGATACTCATGCTGTCGTCGCGCCCCTGCCGCGCAACCTCAAGCTTCGGATCAAGTGCGAGCGCCTGTTCGAATGCCGCGGCCGCGCGTTCGTGCTGGTTTAGCAGCGCGAGATACCTGCCGCGACTAACGAGCATGTTAATATAGCCGGTAACACCTTCAGCTTCACCACGTCATCCTTCTCAAATCTCAGCGTCCCGTCCACGAGTCCTCGTGTTTCCAGTTGCACGTCGCCCGGGTCTTCAAACCTGCCGTTTTGACTGAGCTGAAAAACGAGCCCTCGCACGACGAACTGAAAGTTTGCCAGAAGCCACTGAGTAATCTCTTTGTCTTCCTCTCCGGCCACGAATGCCATATCGGAAGTAACGTAAACTGGTGCAATCCCTGGTCTCGTTCGTCACAAGCGCCTGCCACATCTCCCGGTACGCGGAATTAATCCGCTCTGTTCGGACCGCGCTGTCCTTGTACGCTCGCGGGTCACGCTCCCATTGCTTCAGCTCCGCGAGATATGCGTCAACCTCTCTCTGTGATCGCGCAATCACTTGAGGACAGGCTCGTTTCAAATAATCGAAATACCATGAGCGCCGCAGCAGATGCACGTCCACGACTTTCACATCGCGGCGGCGTCCTTCAATCTCCTGCGCGTACAACATCGGCGACGCGACCTGCCAATCGAGAGTAAGCAGCAAACCGCCGGGCGCTATCGTGCTGAAAATATTTTCGACATAGTCGTGAGCAATGAAATAACGGCTGCGATCATTGAAGGGCCAGTTGCCAACAAGCGCCACAGCCGGCAGGAGAAGCACTGGCAATGCGCGGACGAGTTTGAACCTGGTCGACTGAAACTCGAGCAGCCAACGCAACCCTAATCCGGCGGCAATGGCCAGAGAAATAAAGGTGGGCAAATAGTAGGCATCCTTGTCCTCGGCAATATCGTAGCAGAGGCCGTAGGCGAGATTTCCGCCGATGAGGAGCACAAGCAGCCAGAAAGTGGTTCGGTCGCGCTTAAACGCATAACGAAAACCCGCGACGGCTAGCACGAGCGTGCAAGGGATCCACTTCGGACCGAATTCGCGCAATGACATTCTGCCGAATTGGGCCAGCTGTTCTCCCACGACCTGCGGCGCCATGGAGAAGAATGCCTGGTATTGCCGGCCTGTAACATGCCACCAAACCCGCGTAAGCGAACGCGGATCCCCCCAATTAAGGATAGGTGCGCGCGAAGCCGCGATCGGCAAGTACATATAAACCATGACGAGAGCTATCACCGAAAACAAGGCGGCGAATAACAGTTTCCTACTCAAGAAGAAGCTTGCCCCCTGCGTTCTATAAACAAGCAGCGCGAGGCTGGGAAGTATCAACGCTACGGTGACGTGATGGACGCCGAGACCAAGACCAAAGACGAAGGCGGCAGCATAAAGCCAGGAGTCGTGGTAGACGGTGGCAAATGGAGGCGTGTTAGATCGTGCTACCCCGTTCCGGTAACTCGTTTCCTCGAGGACGCGCCGACGCCAGCGGACCATACAGAAAATGACGACGGCGATCAGAAGCGTGTTCAGCGTGTATACTTCTGTGATGGTCGCGTAAGACCAAAGCGTGCGAGAAAAAGCCATAAGCAGGCCGGAGGCGACTGCCGGTGCGAGGACTAAGAGGAGCTTGTTTGTCGCATCACTACCGAGCCATCCAGCAATACCACTTTGCGATGCTATCTCACTCTTCGTTTTGCGCTTCTTTCCCAGGCTCATGCTCGACCGGTCAGAAGCGATAATCATTATTTCTGCTGCCGCCAGAGTGAAGGCCCCGCACGCGAGCGCCGCGAAGACTGCCGAAGCGAAGTTGACGCGTATGGCGATGCTGCCAAAAGGCACAAGCGAGGCGACGTGGGCCAGCATCACCCAAAGCGGAAAGCCTGGCGGATGCGGCACTCCGGAGCATTGGGCTGCAACGATCAGTTCGCCGCTATCGACCAGTGTCACAGTCGGAGCCAGGGTGCGGCTGTAAAGGATCAGGGCCACCAGAAACACGCTCCCGGCGCAAATCAACCTCGTCCGGGAAAAAGGATCTCCGATATCACAGGTTAGCCGCGCGGGAGGGCGCTTGTCCTCAGAAACAGACGTTGGCCTAACGACATTTTCTCCTTTCGTAGCCTGCCTTTTCCTGCCATACCCGCGCTTCACGACCTACACCGTCGTGCAAAAGTCTTTCGCAGCAAGACGACCGCTGGAACGCTACCCGACATGGCTCCACATTCCGGAAAATTGCTACTGGTCCTGCTCGCAGCAAGCGCAGCTGACATCAGCGCTGCCGCCCAGAGATAGAGCGAGTATTGTGACCGCGACACCTCCGGTGCTGCTCTTTCGAAAGATCGCACCCAGGCCAAAGAATGCTCCCGCACACAACCCTGTGCAAATTGAAAGGGACGGCGCTCATCGCGCCGCCCCTTTACTTGATTTAATCGGCGTCCGTTCGCGACGCGTCTTATCCTTTCGTTAGGGAGGCAAGACGGTGCCCGATTTGGATTTGACCAAGGCAACGTCCCCGGCATTGACCGTGGCGCCGCTCGCGTTCACATCGTTCCGGAAATTCCCGGCTCCAACCGCAATCCCAGATTGCCCCTTGGTCTGACTCACATCCCCGGCATTGACGCCCCCGTTCCCATTCGTGTCCCCGATCAGCACGCTCATCGGTATGACCACATCGCTCACCCCGTTCACGCTGTGGAGTGTGACGTTGATCGTCTGGGCGTTGGTCACGTTGGTCAGCGGTATCGTCACTGTGTTCCCACTGATGGTGACTGCGCCGCCGTTGCTCACTCCGCCACTTCCCACCGTGCCCGCTCCCAGTGTCACGTCGGCTTGGGGCGAGCCGTTGACCGTCACCGGTGAAACAAACGTCACCATCATCGTATAGTCGTTAGTCGCACTGTTCGAACGGCACTCCACTCCCGGCGCTCCGGTCAGCGGCAGATTGACATCGAAGTCGCCCGCCGCCCCATGGGTCTTGCGCGAGACCGCGCTGCTTACCGCCGGCGCCGTGCAGCTCTGCAAAATGTAGCTTTGCCCGCCACTAGCCGCACCACCCGAGCCGTTGCAGAAATACTGGTCCAAGGTGGCGGCGTCTTTCTGCACTCCCGCCGTGCTGCTGGTGTTGCCGAGAGAGGTTGACCCGTAGATCACATCAAAGTGCGACTGTCCCTCATACAGACGCACCTCGAAGTTGGCCGTCGTCGTCGGAGCGGCGAAGTACACGGTGCGCCATTCGATGTTGAAGATACGATTGGGCGCACTACCCGTGACCGAAGTGAAGATACCGCAGACTCCCCCAGGGAAAGCCGAGCAGCCGCTCTGGGCATCGGTGCGCTGATCGTCCCAGTAAGGCAACACAACATACGTATGGCTGGCAAAGGGCAGGCAGGTGTTAGTAAACACACTCGCCGGGCTCACAAATTGCAGCGTGCCATTGGAGTCCACATTCACCGACGTATACGTCTGGTCATACAGAGTATAAGTGAAGGGCAGCACCACGTTCGTAGTGCCATCGTCTACATGGTTGCCTGTATCTGTAGTGCCCGCCACAATACTGTCCCCTATCTGCGCGATATCGTAATGATTTTGAGGCGGGCAACCGCCGACTGTGTAATTGCCCGAGAAGGCCGCCCCACTATTGCCAAATTGATCCGTGATCGCCCCGGCGGCAATGTTCGCCGTCAAGGCCCCACCGAAATTCATATGCACCATGAACCGGACAGTCATGTTTCCGGCGAGCACACTGACTCCGCTCACACTCGGGCCACTGTTGCCGCTCACCGTCAGATCGCTGGTTTGGACTGAGGCCGGGTCAACCGCTTCGTTGAAGTTCACGTCATACTGATATGTGCCCGGCGCCGGCGGGGTGAAGGTGCCGCCGACTGCCGGGACCGTGGTGGTCACCTGAAGCAGCACAGCGTCGAAACGGAACGTGCACGTGAAATCGAAATTCGGACTATTGTCGGAAGAGCGATTAAATGCGCCGGCGTCAATATGCATCGTCTGCACGCCCTGCGTCGTTACTGGCGTGCTATTGTAGGAGAAGGTAATCGTGGCGTTGCCGTTGCTTAACGCGAAGGAGTTCGCTGCGATTCCGTTCACCGTGAAATCACTCGCCTGGACAGTTGCCGGATCCACCGGGTCGGTCAGGTTGACAACGAAGTCCGTAGGTTGCGAAAAGATTATGCTGCTACAGGCGGGGTTGGCGGTGGCCACGGAAAAACCGCAAGGGGTCACGACCGAAACCTGAACGGTGTTGTAGTACGTGACGTTGTCCACCCCTCCCTGCACCATCGCCTTACTGCCTGCCAATCCACCGGCCGGGGCTGCCGCCTTTGTCACCACGGGGTCACTATAGCTCCAACTGTTGGCGGCGATGTCATAAATTTCCACGGACTGAGCCAACGGCACTCCCGTGAAGAAAGTCGAGTCGCCACCCATCACGGCGAAGAGTTTACTTCCGTCCGACGAGGTCATCAGTTCTTCGCTCGTGCGAGCCGTCTGCAGCGGACTCATTGTTGTCCAGGAGTTAGCCGCAAAATCGTAGCGATAGACCGCGTTGGTTGTAACGGCGGTGATGCCGCCCACATAATAAGCATACGGGCCCGCTGCCGCAGCCCGGCCGTAGGTCGTGGCAACGGGCATGGGCGCGCCGGTCGACCAACTGTTGCTCGCGATGTCGTATATCGCGGTCGTAGTTTGTGGACCCGGGTTGCCGCCGAAGTTGTAGATCTTGCCGTTGTAGGCGACGTTCGTTCCGGTCTGCGCCGCCGGCAAAGGTGCGCCGGTCGTCCAGGTATTGGTCGCGATATCGTAGATCGCATTTTCGGTAATATGAACGCCGTTATAACCCCCGGGGACATAGATCTTCCCATTCCAATAGGCTCCCTGCATGTTCTGTTTCCCAGTGGGCATGTTAGCAAGCTGTGTCCAGGTCTCGGTTCCCGGATCCCAGCGCCAGAGGTCGTTGTAATAGCCGCCAACGGAATCCCCACCACCGAAGACGTAGACGTACGTTCCATCGCTCACCGCACCTCCGCGATAGCGCGCGGCCGGCCCAGTGGTCGAAGTATTCCAAGTTCCGGGTGCGCAGACAATGGACGGCAAAGAGGTCGCGGAGTTCTGATTCTTAACCTGAGGCGACGTGGCGCTGACCGCGCGACCCGGTTGCGCCGCATCCGCTGGCACTTGTTTGAAACCTTGATCCGGCTTCACTCCCTTCGTTTGGGCCAATGCTGGCTTAACGTAGAGTAGAAAGATGAACAAAACGGCTAGAAGAACTGCCCCAAAAAACCAAGTTAGTTTGCTTTTGATCATATTTTTATCCTTTATTTCGTCCGAAGTAGCGACGCGAAATCGACTTTCGCGAGGTTGCAATCGGTGTTCACACGCGAGCGTATTCGGACCATCAACAATGCGTCAATCATCTTTTTCGTGTCGAAAAATCTGCGGCAAGGCTGAGGCGGCTTGGCGATTCGTCTGACCGCACGCCTCGCGAATGAACAAGTCCACCGAACTGGCTCCGGCGATTTTTCGGCGATACTTGATTGTTGGACGGCGAATAAGAATCACGCCGTACGACCTGCTCTAAAGGGAAAGGGACGGCGCTGACTGCGCCGTCCCTTCCACTATCTAATCTAATCCGCATCGTCTCGATGCAGTCGGTCCGTTCGACACTCGTCAGGGGGGCAGCACTGTGCCTGACTTGGATTTGACCAAGGCAACGTCCCCGGCATTGATCGTGGCGCCGCTCGCGTTCACATCGTTCCGGAAATTGCCCGCTCCAACCGCCGCCCCCGATTGCCCCTTGGTCTGACTCACATCCCCGGCATTGACACTCCCGTTCCCGCTCGTGTCGCCCGACAATACTCCCATTGGGATCGTGACATCACCCGCGCTCATTCCATCGTTCACGTTTGTGAGCGTAACGGCCAGGCGCTGGGCGTCGGTCACTCCCGTGAGGTCAACCGTCACCACCGCTCCTGCGACGCTAAAGGCGGCGGCCCCAGTGCCCGATGTGACTGACGCGCCGCCCACCGTAACAGGATTGGCAAAGGTTACCACCATCTGATGCGCACCCGCGACTGCGCCGGTCCGGCATTCTATCCCTACCGCTCCGCCGATCGGTACCAGAGGCAGATTGATATCGAAGGTGCCGGCCGCGCTGTGCATTTTTCGCGAGACTGCAGAACTCGGCACCGGCGCGCAGCCTGTCGAGGTGTAAGTGCGCGAAACATTCTGCGGCGCCGCAGCATTGCAGAAGTCCTGCGTATAGAATGCGGTCGCTGAATCTCCCTGCACCCCAGCTGTATCCGTCCCGGCAATGGCGAGGCTCGCCCCGTAAATAATGTCGAAGCGCTTGTTCGCCGCGTTCTCATACAAGCGCACCTCGAAATTTGCCGTGTTCGCATTATTGGCAAACTCCACCGCGCGCCACTCAATGTTGAAGACACGGTTTGGCGCGCTGCCTGTCGTCGAGGTGAAGATACCGCAACCGCTGGCAAAGTTCGAGCAGCCACTCAGGCCTACATCAGTGCGCAGGTCGTGCCAGAGCGGGAAGATGGTGTAATCATAACCGGGCGTGGGTAGGCAGCTTGTCGTGAAGTTGCTGTTAGGCGTCACGAAGTCAAGGAACCCGTTGGAAACCACACTCACCGAGTTGTAGGTCTGCCCATACAAATGGAATGGGAACGGTATCGCCACGCTGGTAGTGCAATCGTCGCAGTGATTCCCCGAATCGACCGTCCCGGGCACGATCGGATCGGTTCCCGCGGCGATTGTGTACTGATCACCAGGACAAGGTGTCGGCGTCGGCGTGGGTGTCGGTGCGGCCGGCGCTACTGCCAGGCCGGACAATTGCGGAATACCTGTGTTGAACAAAAGCGTTTTGGCGCCGGTGACGGGATCGATTGAGTAGAGCTCTCCCGTGGGAGAGCTGCCATAAAAGGTACCATCAGAAGAGAAGGCGATGTCAGAGATCACCGCTTCCATCGGTCCCACAGGCGTCAGGACGCCGGTGACTTGATTAACTAGATCGATATCTTCCAGTCGACCCGAGGCATTCCCGCGCGAAGCAAATAAGACATTCGTAGAATCGAAAGCGATTCCCGCACAGAATGAGTTCCCGGAACCCACCAGTGTCAGCGAGCCAAGGACGTTTCCGTTCGAGGGATCGATTGTCAGGAGCTTGCCTACACTTTGGCTGGCATCAAACGAGGATCCATAAAGGACGCCCTGGGAGTTGAATCGGAGACCGTCAACAGCCGCGTTGGGATCAGACAACAACCCGATGACAGTCGCCGTGCCGTTCGTGGGGTCGATGGTTAACAAAGTGCCCTGGGCATCGCTTCCTCCGGAAACGCCATAAAGCGTACCCTGGCTATCAAACGCGATGGCGCCGAGGCGATCAAAACCAGTATTCCCGATCAGGGTTGCGTTCTGGTTCGTGACGTTGATGAGCCAGAGTCGCCCACCGCCGCTGGCATTAGCGCCGCCGGTAGAGCCATAAAGGAGATGTGATGCCTGGGCATTTACTGCCGCCAGGACATCGACCCGGCCCCAGCCATAAACGTTGTTTGGCGGGCCCGCCGACCCGCAGTCGGTCGAAGAAATAAAGACTGCCGTGTTATCCAACGCGTCGCGACTTGTCGTGATCTGGTGCTGCAAGCTTGGAATGGCAGACCATAGCAGCGCCATGGCGCCGGAGATGTGCGGAGTTGCCATGGAGGTGCCGCTGGCAGTCGTATATGCGGTATCACTGCTGTTGGAGCACGAGCGCGTACCAGTGCCGGGAGCAGTGATATCCGGTTTGATCCGGTTGCTCCCGTCGGCTACGACCGGGCCGCGGCTACTAAAAGAAGCGATCGTATCGGTGCCGGTGTTCAGCGCACCGACCGAGTAGGTGGCCGCGTAAATTCCGGGCGGATTTTGTACGGTTGAACAACTCGATCCGGAGTTCTGTGCGGCGGATACCATCATAATACCAGCAGCAGCCTGTGCTTCCACGGCGGCCTGCAACGTGTTTGCCGAGCACCCTTCCGCCGGCGGGCACTCCCAAGAGTTAATCGTGATATCCGGCGCCTTCGTCGGGTCGGGATCGCCGCCGCCGATCCGGGTAGGCGCAAGGAACCATTGCATGCACTCCATGTAACGAGCGGGTGTGCCGTTGCCCTCGTCCATGTTACGGCAACCAATCCACTTCGCGCCAGGCGCCATACCGATCTGATTACCCATGCCATCGTCGCCAATCGCTGTGCCGGTGGTGTGAGAACCGTGGAAGAAGTCATCGCAAGGAAACGGTGAATCGTTACCGCAAGGATTCCCCACGCTATCATGGATGGAATCATGCCAGTTGTAATCGTGATCGGCGACCACGCCGTCCCAGCCGCGATAGTGCGGCTTGAGCGCGTTGTGCGTCCAGCGAACCCCGGTATCGGCGCTCGCGATCACGATATTCTGCCCGGTAAATCCGAGCGCCCAGACACCAGGCGCGTGCGTATATGCAATCCCCGGCTCGATCGTCGCCGGTGTCCGGACACCGCCGGGTTGCAAAGGCGCTTGCTCTACCGGGCCCGGTTGAGGAAGCAAATTGTGAATTAGCGGGTTGCCCTCGATACGGGCGACATCCGGGCGCGCGGCCAACGTCTCGGCAGTCTCCCGGCTGCCCTTCACTAAAATTGCGTTAACGATATAGAAGGAGCGATACTCAATGTTGCGTTCGCGCAGCAACTGCAGGATTGGGCCTTGCGTCGTCTCACTCTTGTTCCGCAAGGCGGCATAAACGTGGCGGCCCTTTTCCGTCTTGGTTCGCAAAGTGGCCGCCGAGCTCAGGTTGGCCTGGTCAGCCAGCACAACGAAAAATTCCGCCTGTTGTCCATTGGCTGTATGTTCTGTCACCCACGGTGCGATCTTGGTGATCTGTGCAGCAGGAACAGACGCGCCCGCCTCCGGCGATCCAGCCTTCGCAGCCGCTTCGGCGGGCAAACGTGAGGAAGCGATAGCTGCTACGGCAGCCACAGCTGCTGCAATAAGGAACAGCGAACCGAAAATACGCCGCCATCTCGATAACGTAAACATTGGTGTGGGACTTGAGTTTGTGATCATGGAATTGTCGGTGCGTTTTGGATTGTTTAATTGGTTGTAGACGGACGCCGAAAACAACGCCTTAAGACAAAGCGCAGAGGGCCGTCAATGTTTTTCCCGCAAGTTGTATGTTTGCCTGTGCAAGGTCGGACGCGTTGTCTTCTCTTTGAGGTCAAATCGAAAGGGACGGCGCTGACTGCGCCGTCCCTTCCACCAATCTGATTCAGTCCGCGTCGCTCTCGACGTGTCCTGTCCGTTCGCTACTCGTTAGGGAGGTAGCACCGTGCCCGATCGGGATTTGACCAAACTCACATCCCCGGCGTTGATCGCTCCGTTCGAATTCACATCCTCCCGGAAATTCCCCGCCCCAACGGCAGCACCGGATTGCCCCTTGGTCTGACTCACATCCCCGGCATTGACACTCCCGTTCCCGTTCGTGTCGCCCGACAAAACACCCATTGGGATCGTCACATCGCCGGCGGTGGTTCCATCGTTCACGTTTGTGAGCGTAACGGCCAGGCGCTGGGCATTGGTTACCCCGGTTAGGTCAACGGTCACCACCGCTCCTGCGACGCTAAAGGTGGCGGCCCCAGTACCAGATGTAACCGACGCGCCGCCCACCGTGACCGGGCTGGCAAAGGTTACCACCATCTGATGCGCACCCGCGACTGCGCCAGTGCGGTCTTCGATCCCAACCGCCCCGCCGATCGCTACCAGAGGCAGATTGATATCGCCAGTAAAGGCTCCGTGCAACTTACGAGAGACCGCGCTACTCGGCACCGGCGCGCAGCTACCACCCAGCCAGCGCCCGGCGTTGACGATAACCTTTCCCCAATCTCCGCTCTGCGCAGCATCGGAGCCGACATAAGCTGTGACGCCCACTGTCGTGTGCCCGCCGCTCACCGGACGGTACGCCACGAGTGAGTTGCCGAGGTTGTTCTGCGCTACCTCTGTCGCTCCAGCAGCCAGCGTTACGATGTTTGCGAAGTTGCTGTTCAGCATGGTGACACCGGCCATCAGCGGGTGTCCCGCGTTATGGGTGCCCAGCGAGAATGCATTGGGTTGCAAATTCGTCGAGTAATTGTACGGGTTGTAGTTGCCGGTCAACCATCGGCCGTTGACTCCATAGGGCTGGCCGGGCCCGTAGTGGCTAAAGCCGTACTGGACTACGATCCCACCGGCATCGACATAGTCGGCGAGGTTGTTGCCAAGCGTAGCGCCATCCAGGAATGGGTTATCGCTGTAAGGCACAACGATGTTGTATTGCTGAAGCTGAGCAAGAGTGGGCGTGCCTGCTTGCGCATCAAAGAGGTCAACTGCCGTCACCCCTGGCTCGGCCATGATCTCGGTCTGTAATGTTGCAGGCGCGGCGGTATCGGCGTAAACGATCAGCACCCGGAACTGACATCCGGAGCAGCTACCGACGGACTCAACTGCGGTGGAACCGCCGCTGGCGGCGCCACCGCCTACCACAAACCCACGGCCATTGAACAACGCGGCTCCAGGTCCCTGGTGGTCCACGTTGTACAGCGGTCCCGCTCGCCACATATCGGTGCCTGAATTGTAGATCCAGACCTGCTGGTTGATCGGCAGACCGAGGCAGCCCGTGACCCATAGCTCACCGTCCTGGACGAACCCGTTATCGCTCTGGCACGTCCCGCCCGTCGTAGGCAGTGGAGCGATAGTACGCCACATGTTGGTAGTCGGGTTGTACGCGTATTGCGCGCCCGGCGCCGTGCCGCCACCGACGACGTAGATCTCTCCGTTGTAGAGAACACCAGACACGTTGCCCTGACCCGCGGGCATCGGTGCGCCGGTGGTGTACATGTTGGTCCCCGGATTATAAATGTAAACCTCGGTGTGGCCCGTGCCGGTAGGATTGTAACCGCCGATCACGTACACAAGGTTGTTGAACGCTGCTGTCGCCACGCCCGCGCGTGCTGCGGGCAAATTCAGGCCCATGCTCCAGGTGTTGGTTGTCGTGTTGTAAATCTGCATCGTATCGAGCGGACCCCCGAACGACACGCTGTTGAATCCACCCGGCACATAGATGTTGGTGCCGACAGCCGTTCCTCTACTTTGCGCGTGTGGCACGAGGATAGGAGCCATGGTTGTCCAAGTCGTGCCGTCGAAGCGCTCGTTGACGTTCGTGTAATCGGGCGCAGCGGTGAACCCGGTGATGGCATACAAGTTAGAGCCGACCACCGCCGTAGCTGCGTTGCGCCGCGTATTGGCCATGGGCGGTTCGGTTCGCCAGCTCGGTGTGCAGGTCGGACTCGGGCACACGTTGGTGCGACGTTGTACCTCAGCGAGGAACTGGAAGGTCTGTCCTACCAGGCCTCCGACACTCCAGATGTCCCCTGCTCCATAGAATCCCGCCTGGTTGGCCTGGCGATTGGGCAGAATTAGATTGGGTGGTGAGGCCATCCAGGTTCCAGCAGGCCAGCTCGCCACCGATAGCTCGTCTACCGCGTTGGTCGAGTCAAAGAAACCGCCACCCGTGGCGTCTCCACCTATCGCGTACAACTTGCCTGCTCCAGCGTCGTAGGCCAGGCCGAAGTCTGCCCTACCCGGGGTGAATACGGGCCCTGTACTCCATACCCCGGGGGCTGACGTCATATCCAGACGCAAGGTGGTTAGGTTGTTCGCCGATGGCACTGCCGGTTGCTGGCCCTTGTACAGCACCGAGCTCGGCTCTGCTGCGTTAGGCCCACCGGCCTCGAAGCCGCCCACTACGTAGAGGTATTGACCTACCTGCTGGTAGCCTGCCAGCAGGAAATCGTTTGGCGCTGCCGTCCCGACCGACCACATATTGGTCGCTACATCGTACACCTGTACTGCGCTGGTGAAGGCTGTGGTGCCGCCCGCTACAAACACCTTGCCATTAAACGCACCCGAGGCAGATCCATAGTGATCCCCACCGGGTATGGCAGCCAATGGCGTCCAGGTGTCGGTGGCGATGTTGTACGATGCGAAGCCGCTGCCGGTATCTCCCTCCGTGCAATAGACGATGCCCGTCGATGCCATCAGAGCACAGGTAGGCGCTTCACTGGTAAAGGGCATCGGGGCGCGGCCTTGCCACATTCCGGTAGCGAGGTCCATGCGATTGACGGTGTTCACACGCGTGCCGTTGGAGACCCCACCAAAGACATACAAATGGGTGGCGGTCTGGGCGAAGCCATAGCGCGCGTCCGTGATGGGGTACGGGCTAGCCTGCGACCAGGCTGCAGATGGCGTGCACGTCGGCGTGGGCGTTGGAGTTCCGCATGGGGGCTCGGTGAAAACCAGTTGCAAACCGCTGTTTACCGTGCCGGCCGTGTTGCACTCAAACTGAGTGAACTGGGCGCCTGTGCCTTGTTGCACGCCAACCGTCGCACTTGAGCCGGTCTGGGCTACCTCGCCGTAAACCAAGTCAAAGCGATTCTGGCCCTCATACAAGCGCAGCTCAAAATTGGCCCGCGTCGTATTGGCTCCAAAGTACACCGTCCTCCACTCGATGTTGAAGATCCGGTTGGGTGCCGTGCCCGATACCGAGGTGAAAACACCGCAGCCCACGCCGCCGTACGCCGTGCAGCCCGTGCCTACCTGGTCGGTGCGCAGGTCGTCCCAGTGCGGCATGATCGGCATGTTGAACGTCGCCGAAGGCAGCGGACAGGCATTCGTCAACAGACTGCTATTGCTGACGAATTGCAGGTTGCCGTTGGACGAGATGTTGACCGTTGTAAAGGTTTGGCAGTACAAGGTGTACGGGAACGGCAGCGTGATGGCCGTTGTGCCATCGTCTATGTGATTGCCGGTATCGGTCGTACCTGGCACGATACTGCCGCTCCCAACCGTGAAGGTATAGTTAGATGCCCCGAGAATCGAAGCCGGGTTGGCCGGAAGCGCCTGCGTACCGCGAAAAACCCCGTCGGCGGACTGCGCGGCCCCGGGTTGACCCTGAACGTCATCGGGAAAAAGCGACTGATCAGTCACGGCTTGACCCTGCACGCGCTGCGCGGCGCCAGCCGCTCCAGTTGAGGGCGCCACAACCCGCGGCGCAACTCCCGACAGGGCCGGTCTTGATCGCTTTGACTGAGCGGAGACGGTGGCGAACATGCCAAAGCCAACCATCACCAGTGAAATGCCGGCCAGGAAAAAGCCAGTCAAAAAACGTGCTTTCAGAAAAGCCGACTGAGAAGAAAACATTTTTTTCATAAAACCTCCTGATTGATGCTGAATGAATGAACGGTTTCGCTTACGCGCCGAGATTATCGGGACCGTCCAAAGCTGTCACGATTATTTTTGACGGCCGCCAGGACCAAACCGGAAGGCAATTTCAGGCGGAATCTGGTGGACCAGCGCAATCTATTCCTCGTTCGGGCTGAAATAAAACCCCTAACGAGAAACGAAAGGGACGGCGCTGACCGCGCCGTCCCTTCCACCATTGAATTTCAATCCGCGTCGTTCTCGACGCCTCTTGTCTGTTCGAGACTCGTTAGGGAGGAAGCACCGTGCCCGATCGGGATTTGACCAGACTCACATCCCCGGCGTTAATCGCTCCGTTCGAATTCACATCTTCTCGGAAGTTCCCCGCCCCAACTGGCATCCCCGATTGCCCCTTCGTCTGACTCACATCTCCGGCATTGACACTCCCGTTCCCGTTCGTGTCACCCGACAATACGCCCATCGGGATCAGGACATCGCCGGCCGTCGTTCCGTCATTCACGTTTGTGAGCGTAACGCCCAAGCGCTGGGCATTGGTCACCCCAGTGAGATCAACGGTGATCACCGCCGTGCCACTCCCGCTGAAGGTGGCGGCCCCAGTGCCCGACGTGACCGATGCCCCGCCCACTGTGACCGGACTGGCAAAGGTTATCACCTCCTGATGCGCACCCGCCACTGCGCCAGTGCGGTCTTCAATCCCAACCGCCCCACCGATCGGTACCAAAGGCAGATTGATATCGCCGGTAAAGGCTCCGTGCATCTTACGAGAGACCGCGCTACTCGGCACCGGCGCGGCGCATAGTCCCGTAACGGTCATCGTATAAGAAGGGCAACCCGCGGCGGGAGTGATTTCGCTTACCACCAGAACAACGGTCTGACCGTTAGCAAGGTCGAACGAGAACGCTTGATCCGGATTCGGGCTGAAGCCTGAATCTCCGATCCAGTTGGTGCAGATGTTGTTCGGATCAAAGCTGCCCAAATAAGCAGCGACGAAGATGAAGTTAGTGCCCGTGCAAGCGGTATTGGTATCCACCGTCACGCACTGAGGCGAGCCCGTCGTGTTGGTCAAGGTGTAGGCATCGTAATGGCGCGGCATCACATCACCAAAGATCGCACACGTCGTACTCGCCGGACAGGTTTGGGGGATACCGCTGCGGAAGAGTCGATCAACCTGTGTGGGATCGCTATTGGTGATGCTTCCGTTGATCATCGTGGTGCAAGGGGCGGCGCAGCTACCGACGGACTCAACTGCGGTGGAACCACCGCTGGCGGCGCCACCGCCTACCACAAACCCACGGCTATTAAACAACGCTGCTCCAGGTCCCTGATGGTCCACGTTGTAGGTCGGCCCTGCGCGCCACATATCGGTGCCTGAATTGTAGATCCAGACCTGCTGGTTGATCGGCAGACCGAGGCAGCCCGTGACCCATAGCTCACCGTCCTGGACGAACCCGTTATCGCTCTGGCACGTCCCGCCCGTCGTAGGCAGTGGAGCGATGGTACGCCACATGTTGGTAGTCGGGTTGTACGCGTATTGCGCGCCCGGCGCCGTGCCGCCACCGACGACGTAGATCTCTCCGTTGTAGAGAACACCAGACACGTTGCCCTGACCCGCGGGCATCGGTGCGCCGGTGGTGTACATGTTGGTCCCCGGATTATAAATGTAAACCTCGGTGTGGCCCGTGCCGGTAGGATTGTAACCGCCGATCACGTACACAAGGTTGTTGAACGCTGCTGTCGCCACGCCCGCGCGTGCTGCGGGCAAATTCAGGCCCATGCTCCAGGTGTTGGTTGTCGTGTTGTAAATCTGCATCGTATCGAGCGGGCCGGCGAAGTCTATGCTGTTGAACCCGCCCGGCACGTAGATGTTGGTCCCGACAGCCGTTCCTCTACTCTGCGCATGTCTTACGGGGATGGGAGCCATGGTTGTCCAGGTCGTGCCGTCGAAGCGCTCGTTTGCAGTGGTGTAAGGTCCAACAGAATCGAACCCGGTGATAGCATACAAGTTAGAGCCGACCACCGCCGTAGCTGCGTTGCGCCGCGTATTGGCCATGGGCGGTTCGGTTCGCCAGCTCGGTGTGCAGGTCGGACTCGGGCACACGTTGGTGCGACGTTGCACTTCTGCGAGGAATGTGAAGGTCGATCCGTCCAGGCCTCCGACACTCCAGATGTCCCCTGCTCCATAGAAGCCCGCCTGGTTGGCCTGGCGATTGGGCAGTATTAGATTGGGCGGTGAGGCCATCCAGGTTCCAGCAGGCCAGCTTCCCACATCGAGCTCATCTACCAGGTTGGTGGAATCGAAGAAACCACCACCCGAGGCGTCTCCGGCCAGAGCGTACAACTTGCCTGCTCCCGCGTCGTAGGAAAGGCCGAAGTCTGCCCTGGCCGGGGTGAATGCCGGCCCGACGCTCCATACCCCGGGTGCCGACGTCATGTCCAGACGCAAGGTGGTTAGGTTGTTCGCCGATGGCACTGCCGGTTGCTGGCCCTTGTACAGCACCGAACTCTGCTCTGCTGCGTTAGGCCCACTGGCCTCGAAGCCGCCCACTACGTACAGGTATTGACCCACCTGCTGGTAGCCTGCCAGCAGGAAGTCGTTTGGCGCTGCCGTCCCGGCCGACCACATATTGGTCGCTACATCATACACCTGTACTGCGCTGGTGAAGGCTGTGGTGCCGCCCGCTACAAACACCTTGCCATTAAACGCACCCGAGGCAGAGCCGTAGTGATCCCCACCGGGTATGGCAGCCAATGGCGTCCAGGTGTCGGTGGCGATATTATAAGATGCGAAGCCGCTGCCGGTATCTCCCTCCGTGCAATAGACGATGCCCGTCGATGCCATCAGAGCACAGGTAGGCGCTTCACTGGTAAAGGGCATCGGGGCGCGGCCTTGCCACATTCCGGTAGCGAGGTCCATGCGATTGACGGTGTTCACACGCGTGCCGTTGGAGACCCCACCAAAGACATACAAATGGGTGGCGGTCTGGGCGAAACCATAGCGGACGTCCGTGACGGGGTACGGGCTAGCCTGCGACCAGGCTGCAGATGGCGTGCACGTTGGCGTGGGGGTTGGAGTTCCGCAAGGTATCAGCGTGTAGCTTTGCCCGCCGGTAGCCGCACCGCCCGTGCCGTTGCAGAAGTATTGCTGGAAGTTGGTGTCGTTCTGCTGCACCCCTGCCGTCGCGCTGGTGTTGCCGTTGTCCACAGTACCGTAGATCACGTCGAAGCGTGCCTGTCCCTCGTACAACCTCAGCTCGAAGCCGGCATTGCCGCTCCCAGGGAAGTACTGCGCCCGCCACTCGATGTTGAAGATGCGGTTGGGAGCAGTGCCACTTATCGATGTGAAGATACCGAACCCGCTATTGACCAAATACAGATCGTCCCAGTATGGGAAGATGGTGTAGTTGT
This sequence comes from uncultured Verrucomicrobiae bacterium, assembly GCA_963737545.1. GTDB lineage: Bacteria > Verrucomicrobiota > Verrucomicrobiia > Chthoniobacterales > UBA10450 > CAVTTH01. The sequence continues at coordinate 162,222 of CAVTTH010000001.1, forward strand.
GGGTGGCCCACGGCAGGCAGGAGTTTGTGAAGGTGGTGTCGGTGGTCGTGAACTGGGCATTGCCGTTGGACGACAGATTGATGCTGTTGAAGGTCTGGTCGTACAAGGTGAAAGGGAAAGGCAGCGCGATGGTGACTACTCCATCATCCTGGTGATTGCCCGTGTCGGTCGTGCCCGGCACGATACTGCCGCCAATCTGCGCTATTGCATATGTGCATGGCGCCCCCGTCGGAGTAAGCGGCAACCCGGTTTGGTTAGGAACCACCTGCGCGCTGCGATAAACGCCGTCGGCGGACTGCGCAGCGCCGGCTGCTCCATCGGAGGGCGGTCCAGCCTGGGGCCCCACCATTGATCGTTTTGTTTGAGCGGAGACGGTGGCGAACATGCCAAAGCCAACCATCACCAGTGAAATGCCGGCCAGGAAAAGACCTGTCAAAACAGGCGCTTTAAGGAAGGCCGATTGAGAAGAGAACATTTTCTTCATAAAACCTCCTGATTGATGCTAAATGAATGAACGGTTTTTGCTTACGCGGCGAGATTATCGGGAACGCCCGAAGCTGTCACGATTTATTTTAGCGACCTCAGGACCAAACCGGAAGGCACCTTCGGGCGCAATCTGGTGGACGAGCGCCATCTATTTTTTGTCCGAGCTAAAATAAACGCGGCTAACGAGAAACGAGAAGACCAACAGAGACGCTGTTCGCAGTCTGCGCGTTTGTTACGCCGGTAAGATCAAGTCGAAAGGGACGGCGCTCACTGCGCCGTCCCTTCCACCATCTAATTTCAATCCGCGTCGTTCTCGACGCATCTTGTCCGTTCGATACTCGTTAGGGAGGCAGCACTGTGCCCGATTTGCCTTTGACCAGACCGACATCCCCAGCGTTGATCGACCCGTTCGCATTCACATCCTCCCGGAAATTCGCAGCCGTAGCCCCACTCCCCGATTGCCCCTTGGTCTGACTCACATCCCCGGCATTGACACTCCCGTTCGCGTTCGTGTCTCCTCCTAGAACTCCCATCGGGATCAGGACATCGCCGGCAACGGTTCCATCGCACACGTTCCCGAGCGTAACGCCCAGTCTCTGCGCGTTTGTGACGTCGGTGAGATTAATAGTGATCGTGTTCGTCCCGCTGCCTGTGAAGCTGGCGACGGTCCCACTGCCCGCGGTTATCGTTGCCGTGTCCACTGTGACAGGAGTGGCAAAAGTAACCACTATCTGATGAGCATAGCCACCACCGACTCCCAAACCCTTCACGCCCATGGAAAAGTCGTAGGGTTGACCTTGATCAGCGGTAGACGTCCAGTTGGCGGCGAAGAAGTTGCTATTGAAGAACGCGTTCTGATCGTTGCCCGGAGGCATGCCTATCGCGTTAGCCCCGGAGGTAGACGAGTCAAAGGAACGCCCCGTCACCCCGTCGCCGATCGGCGTGACATTGAGCCAGTAGAATTCGCCCGGGTTGTTGGGCGGCAGATGCACGGTTAGCCCGGTGACTAGGATCTGGAATTCGGTAAGCCCGAAAAAGCTCCGGCCTGTCGGAGTAACCGTCGGTGTCATGGTAGTGCCGCTGGCGACCAGTGTGCCGCCGGTGCCAAGCAAGGTCGTGCCGCTACGGATTTCCCAGTTCGCCCCCGTAACGACAGTATTCTCCAAATTGTCAGAGAATACCGAGGTTACATCCCATCCAGGTCCGGCGGGCACGAGGAAATTGTCATACGTGCTGGCGAATTGGCCGGCGCCGAGGGAGGTGTCCTGCTCGTTCGCGAGGCCGTTAACGCCATTAGCGTCGCCATTATACCAAAGCGTGACTGGACCAGCAGCTCCCTGTTGGCGATCCTCAATCCCAACCGCCCCGCCTATGGGGACCAGAGGGAGATTGATGTCGAAGTCACCGGCTGCGCCGTGGGTCTTGCGAGAGACCGCGGAAGTCGGAACCGGTGCCGGGCAGGTGTTCGGGCAGTAGGTGACCTTTAATCCGGGAGTAAGCGTGGCTGCGTTGCACGAGAATTGAGTGGCCGGGCCCGACGTACTCTTCTGCACCCCGCTTTCTTCGGTCGACCCCATCGAGTCAGTCGCGCCATAGATGACGTCAAAACACGGTGTATTCTCATGGAGTATCACCTCAAAATTGGCGTTGCCGGTTCCGGGGAAATATTGAGCGCGCCACTCGATAATGAAGTCGCGGTTTGGCGCGGAGCCGACAACGTCGGTGAAGATCCCATAACCCGCATTGATCGTGTACAGGTCGCCTTGGAACGGAAGGATCGACCGATCGATTCTCGTATCGGGCAACGGACACACGTCGCCAAACGGAGACGCGCTGCCAATGAAATCCACACTGCCGTTCGAGCTGACCTGGATCATCGTGCCGGCGGGGTAGGTCGTCCCATAAAGGACGACGTCGAATGGAAGAGTGACCGGCGACGGGCAGTCGTCGCAGTGGTTGCCTATGTCTGTCACACCCGGCACGATGGCGTTACCCGCCGTAGTAGTAGTGACATACAGGGGACACGGAGGACAGGTGATGGAACCACCGCCGCAATTGGCACGACTTTGCACTTCAGCGAGGAATTGAAAAGTCTGTCCTACCAAGCCTCCAACACTCCAGATCTTTCCTGCTCCATAGAACCCTGCCTGGTTCGCCTGGCGGTTGGGCAGTATCAGGTTGGGCGGTGAGGCCATCCAGGTTCCACCAGGCCAGCTTGCCACATCGAGCTCATCTACCTCGTTGGTCGAGTCGAAGAAACCACCTCCCGTGGCGTCTCCACCTAACGCGTACAGCTTGTTCGTTCCCGCGTCATAGGCGAGGCCGAAGTCTGCCCTACCCGGGGTGAATGCCGGCCCTGTGCTCCATACCCCGGGTGCCGACGTCATATCCAGACGCCAGGTGGTTAGGTTGTTCGCCGATGGCACTGCCGGTTGCTGGCCCTTGTATAGCACGGAGCTCGGCTGTCCCGCGGCCCTATTAGGCCCAGCTGCCTCGAAGCCGCCCACTACGTACAGGTATTGACCCACCTGCTGGTAGCCCGCCAGTAGGAAGTCGTTTGGCGCGGGTGTCCCAGCCGACCACGTGTTAGTGGCTACGTCGTATACCTGTACCGTGTTGACGAAGCCGGTGGTGCCGCCCGCCACAAATACCTTGCCATTGAACGCGCCCGATGCAGAGCCGTAGTGATCTGTACCAGGTATGGAAGCCAGTGGCGTCCAGGTGTCAGTCGCGATGTTGTACGATGCGAACCCGGTGCCGGTGTCCCCCTCCGTGCAGTAGACGATGCCCGTAGCTGCATCGAGGGCACAGGTAGGCGCTTCACTGGCAAAGGGCATCGCTGCGCGCGACTGCCACATTCCCGTGGCGATGTCCATACGGTTGACGGTGTTCACACGCGTGCCGCCGGACACTCCACCGAAGACATAGAAGTGGGTGGCGGTCTGGGCGAACCCATAGCGCACATCCGTTATGGGGTACGGGGTGGCCTGCGCCCACGGCCCAGGTGTGCAGGCTCCCCCCATCGTCCCGTTCAGCCGGTACACCTGGTCGGGGCCGGTTGCGGTGGGAACGCAGGTCAGTTTCGTTGTCCAGCTCGGGCAGACCCCGAAGCCGCCGCCGGTGTTTTGCCACGCTGCACTGTTGCCGGACTGCACCGTACGGTCGCTCCAGCCCCACTCGCCCTGCGTAGCGAAGTCCATGTTGGCCTGGATCTCGACCCAGTACGTCCCCGCAGTAAGGACCGCCGCAGTCGGCAGAGTTACCGTGAAGGTGGTGCCCACTACCGTAACCGGCTGGTTGGTCGCGCTGAAAACTTGCATGCCAGGAAGGCCCGCGTTGTCCGCGTAAATGAAGACATTCCAGTCGGTGGCAGGTCCCGTACCGTTGAAGTACACCCCGTCGGCATCGATCGACTCCACATTCCAAGTCTCACCTGCAGGCACGACAAAGTCGTCGGCGAGATCGGCACTGAAGGTGGGGAAGTCATCGAACGTCGCGGACAAGGTGCCGGTGCCACCCGCGTTATTGTACTGATCGTAAAGGACTACCTGCGCACCTTTCGGCGCTGGCAGAACCCGAACCGCCCTCACGCCGAGGTAACTGCTTGTGGTTTGAGGAAGCGGCGACGCGGGCATCGTCTTCGACGATTGCGCTACCCGCGCGGATGAGGCGGCATCGACCGCCGGTGATTTCTTGGATTGAGCCGGATTTTTGGCATTCGAGACCGAGACAGCGACGGCCAGCGCCAATCCGGCAAGTGTCGTTAGACCGAGTCGCCACCGATTTTTCGTTTGAGCAGAAGATTGAGAGATTTGCATAGGTTTCCTTTCGCTGTCGGCGGCAGCGTAGGAATTCCGCTTTGCGCATGTCAATCAATATTCGAATTATTTTTAAAATATTTTGGGAATCAGAAAATTGTCCGTTACGACAGCCTGCCAAATACTCCTCGCTCACTGAGCGTCTTATCCTGACGCTTCCCTGCATGACTCAGGCGTTGTGGCAGCGAGATGCCAGCTCGTGATTTCACCGACGGACATCTCCAGCGTCGCTCTTTCCCGGGCCAAAAGAATCTTCGCGCGCGCAGCTCTGTAAATCGAAAGGGACGGCGCTTGGTGCGCCGTCCCCTCCACCATCCAGTTTAATCCGCGTCGTTCGCGACGCGTCTTGTCCTTCAATACTCGTCAGGGAGGCAGTACGGTGCCCGATTTGGATTTGACCAAGGCAACATCCCCGGCATTGACCGTGGCGCCGCTCGCGTTCACGTCGTTCCGGAAATTCCCGGCTCCAACCGCAATCCCCGATTGCCCCTTGGTCTGACTCACATCCCCGGCGTTGACTCCCCCGTTCCCATTCGTGTCCCCGATCAGCACGCTCATCGGTATGACCACATCGCTCACCCCGTTCACGCTGTGGAGTGTGACGTTGATCGTCTGGGCGTTGGTCACGTTGGTCAGCGGTATCGTCACTGTGTTCCCACTGATGGTCACCATGCCGCCGTTGCTCACTCCGCCACTTCCCACCGTGCCCGCTCCCAGTGTCACGTCGGCTTGGGGCGAGCCGTTGACCGTTACCGGTGCGACAAACGTTACCATCATCGTATAGTCGTTCGTCGCACTATTCGAACGGCACTCCACTCCCGGCGTCCCGGTCAGCGGCAGATTGACATCGAAGTCGCCCGCCGCCCCGTGGGTCTTGCGCGAAACCGCGCTGCTTACCGCCGGCGCCGTGCAGCTCTGCAGGATGTAGCTTTGCCCGCCACTAGCCGCACCACCCGAGCCGTTGCAGAAATACTGGTCAGAGGTGGCGGCGTCTTTCTGCACTCCCGCGGTTGCGCTGGTGTTGCCCGAGAGAGGTTGACCCGTAGATCACATCAAAGTGCGACTGTCCCTCATACAGACGCACCTCGAAGTTGGCCGTCTGCGCGTTGTTGGCAAAGTAAACGGCATGCCACTCGATGTTGAAGATGCGATTGGGCGCACTTCCCGATACCGAGGTAAAGATACCGCAACCATTCGCCAAAGGTCGAGCAGCCGCTCAGGCCCACATCGGTGCGCAGGTCATCCCAGTAAGGCAACACAACATACGTATGGCCGGTAAAGGGCAGGCAGGTGTTAGTAAACACACTCGCCGGGCTCACAAATTGCAGCGTGCCATTAGAGTCCACGTTCACCGAGGTATACGTCTGGTCATACAGAGTATAAGAGAAGGGCAGCACCACGTTCGTAGTGCCATCGTCTACATGGTTGCCTGTATCTGTAGTGCCCGGCACGATACTGTCGCCTATCTGCGCGATGTCGTAATGATCTTGAGGAGGGCAACCCTGTACGGTGTAATTTCCCGTGAAGGCCGCGCCAGGATTGCCAAATGAATCCGTCACTGCCCCGGCCGCAATGTTCGCCGTCAAGGCCCCTCCGAAGGGCAGATTCAGCGTGAACCGGGTAGTCATGTTGGCGTTGATTACGCTGACCCCGGTCACGTTGCCGCCACTGCCGCTCAGTGTCAGATCGGTCATCGAGACCGAGGCTGGATCAACAGCTTCGTTCCAGTTCACGTCATACTGATAGGAGCCCGGCGCTGGCGGGGTGAAAGTGCCGCCGACAACCGGAACCGTGGTGGTCACCTGTAGCAGCGTGGCGTCCCAACGGAACGTCCCCGTGAACTCCAATACCGGATTGCCGCCTGAAGTAAACGCGCCAGCGGCAATATGCATCGTCTGCACGCCCTGCGTCGTCACCGGCGTGCTGTTGAAGTGGAAGGTGATCTGTGTATTGCCACCGCCTAATATGAACGAGTCCGCCGGAGTCCCGTTCACGGTGAAATCGCTTGCCTGGACGGTGGCCGGATCGACTGGGTCGTTCAGGTTGACAACGAAGTCATTTGGCTGAGTAGAGACCACGCTATCCACAGCGGGGACGGTGGTCGTCACGGAGAAACCAAGGGTTAGTGTGAGTGTGTTCGTATAGAGGTCAAACGCGCTCAACGTGCCATTCGGGTTCGTGCCGTCGCAGTTCGCATTGTCCGCCCACATTGTGTAGAACTTGCCAGCGTGCAGGTCTTGACCGACGTAGTCGCCATAGTCCACGCCGTTGCCTGCCGCCGCCGCGTTTGAGAACCCGCCGCTCAAGCGCACGTTCGGCGCCCACGTTACACCCCCGTCGGTGCTGTAGGTGCCGTAGTATTCCGCATCGTCGTTAGGAATATTGTTCGTCCCGCCGGAACCGGGCACGCCATTGTCGTTGCGGCAATCGTGAAAGCCCACCGCTACCGCGCCGCTCAGGCGGTCGAGCGTGACGTACGGCAGGAACTGGCTTCGGATCGGCGTAGCCGGGTCGTCGTTCACGCGCACCGGCGCGGTCCAGGTCGCGCCGTCATCAGTCGACGTGCGCATCTCAATGTCAGTGTCGTTGTTCTCGTTTACAGTCTCCTCTGTGTACACGAGGTAGATGCGATTGTTGAATGGCCCACCCGTCGCGTCCCATACAACGCCCGCTTCAGCGTCGATCGAGCGTCCGCTCTGGGCCGGGATAAAGTCGAAGCCACCCACGTTGGTCGTCGTAACGGTGACCCGGGCGCCGAAGCCGCCCGCTCCCAAGCCGTCCGCATCTACATTGGTATAGATCGTCGCCGGGCCCTGTCCACCAGTCGGACTCTGATAGGTCACTATGACTTTGCCGCCGTTCGGGCCAGGCCCGACGGCGATACCCCCGAAGCTGCCCGACGCTGACGGGATCGACTGTTGCGCGTTGAACGGCCCCCAAGCACCGAGACCCGTGACTGGCGCCCCGCGCGCAACCATGCTCCCGCCCGAATTCCAGTCGACCCACACGCTGCCGTTGCCTACAGCGATCGAGGGTTGGTCAACGCTGCCAGTGCCCGCCGTTACGGGTGCGCTGAATGTGGCACCGCCATCGGTGCTCAAAATTACGTTGATTTGGTTCACGCTATTGTTGATGTACACGAGGAACAGGTTGCCGAACGTGTCCCAGGCCGCTTGTCCGTCGCAGCACGCCACGCCGGTAGCGATCGTGCCGCGCGCCCAGGTTGCGCCGGCATCCGTTGAGTACGCACGGAAGATGCTGTTTGAGTTGGTGTTCGAGGTGGCTACGAGGTTGTTTGGGTTGGTCGGGTTGACGTTAATGAAACTCTCAGCCTGGTTGCCGGTCGTGGCGCTGACGTTTACCACTGGCACCAGGCAGGATAGCGGCACGAACCCATCGGGGCGTAACGGCACACGCTCTTTCGGCTTGATACATTTGCGGGTGCCATCGGGCACCTCGATGGTCTCGGGTCCAAGCATTCGCGCGTGCGCGATAGGTGCGAGAAGGGCGAAAGCGGTGGCAAGCGTCGTTAGGCGTATGTTCATATTATTGATGTCGGCGAGTAAAAGCAGGATTGAATTAGCAACTCGCAAATTCAGCCCGGCCGAAGGTGCGCTTAAAACGTCGGATGACGTAGTGGGCCGCGAGTCTTGAGCGATTTCCCTACGAATGTCGAGCCGTATTTGGCGCAAGGTCCCTTGCTTTTTTGTAACGTGCGTTCTCAGCAAACTGCATTGACAGTTAACGGCAACTAAGATGGACTGAAAGAATGAAAGCCCGATCGTTGGTCTTGACACTGTTAGCGCTGACATTTGCTTTGACTCCGCAATTGCCTAGAACCGCATGCGCGCAGGGTGACAAAAAGAAATACGGTGCCAGACTGATTTCGCCGAGACCGGGAGAGGTTTTGGTTCCTGGACAAGTTGTGAGGATTGCATGGACGGCGGACTTTCCAGACGTGGATCTAACGATGTGTGAGACGGAACTTCTCCTTTCGCTCGATGGCGGCAAGACGATCTACGCGCTTCTTACAGAGCAGCGTAATCCGGAGGTTCAATATTTCGATTGGACCGTCCCGAATACGCCCACCAGCACAGCGGTGCTGGACATTCGCTTCGGGTGTCTGAATCTCTACCCGGAAACGTCAAGCCTTCAGATTCAATCCGCTTTTGTGATCGGTCCGGCGGTGAATTGATTTCTTCGGGGGCGTGCCGGGGTGAGATTGTTAGCCTCTCCGTGATAAACCTCCTGAGCAGGAGTATACTCTCGATTGTCGTATCACTCGGCCTCATGGCTATTCCGGCCACGACGCCGGGGCAAACGAATAGTGGAGAACAAAACAGCCCCGTTGCCGACGCACTATCAGGAAGTGACGCCACAGCGTTACAGAAAAAAGCCAGTCACGCCCAGGCGCGGATTAACGGAAACAAAGAAGACCGCGACCAGTTAATCAGAGCGGTCAAGCTTAACGAGGTACCCTTGGCTAGCCAAGTCCTTCTTAGAAACGGATTCACCGCTGAAGATTTGAAGAATGCGAAGATCACTCTACGGACGGGCGGAGGAAAGGGAGGCAAAGACGAAATAGAGATATCTGCCACCTGTTGTAACCCCAAGGAAATCACAATTCAGCGATCCCTGGAGTACTTCACAAAATAACTGTTACAAAAATCCGGTGCCACTTGTCACGCCGTAGCCTCTCTCGCTATAGCTTTACGCGAAGCCTGACTGAACGCAAAATGTTAGAGCAACCTCGAAAGCTTTCGGGGCAAATAACCGACTTGGAACACCTCCGTTACTCCGCGTCGCGTGCACTTGCATTTTGTCATTCCTAGTCAGGGCAGGCAATGCAAATGTGCGTTAGGCAACGTGCCAAACCTGATTGCGGGGCTGCTTATTGTTCGCGTCTAACTTCAGCCGGCGCTTTGTCCTCGCGCAACCCAAGGAAAACCGGCTGCCGCAATTTTCCGTCGCGCGTCCACTCGGCGAACTTGATCTGGCAAACGAAGACCGGATTGAGCCAATGCATCTTTCGCATCATTGAAGGCGTAATGCCTTGCACCCACTCGCCGTTTTGCCTCGATGGCAGATCGGCGAAGGGACAATCGTTCCGCTTTTCCTTTTGGAATCGCTGATAGAGCGCGGCCAGCATCTCTTCGTCGAAACCCGTGCCGACCTTTCCGGCGAAGAGTAATTTCTTCTTTTCGTAATAGCCGACGAGCAGTGCGCCGAAATATTTCCGCGCGCCTTGCGGCGGCGTGTAACCGCCGATGACAAACTCCTGTTCGTTCACGCACTTCAGTTTGATCCAAACCCCGCTCCGCCGGCCGGGTTCGTAAACCGAATGGCGTTGTTTCCCGATGATACCCTCGAGGCCGCGTTCCTTTACCGCTGCCAAAAGTTTTTTCGGATCGCCCCCGAGTTCGCCCGAAAACCGGATAGGATCGCCGACGCTTTCGCAGAGCTTGTTGAGCACCTGTTTCCGTTGAGCGAGTGGCAGATTGATCAGGCTCTTACCGTCGAGTTGAAGCAAATCGAAAACGTAAAGGCGAACGGGTGCCTCCCGCCCTTTTATTTCCAATCCTTGCAGAAGTTGAAACGAGGAACGGCCCTCCTCATCCAGCGCAACCACTTCGCCATCAACCACGCATTCGTTAGGGGGAAGCTGTTTGACTGCGTCGGCAATGTCGGGGAAGCGTGCGCCCAGTTCGTTTCCGTTGCGCGAAATCAAGTTTACTTTGCTGCCATCCTTCACGGCGATCACGCGAATGCCGTCAAACTTCAGTTCGTACAGCCAGTCGCCCGCAGTCGGCGGTTGCTCGACCAGGCGCGGTTTCATCGGCTCGATGAAGCGCGCCTTCGCCAAAGGCAGATTCAGCAAAGCGGGAATTGTCGGGCGGCCGCTCCGGCTACCACGCTTTGATTTCGGCAGGTGATGCGCCTGCCCTACAATTTTATTTTCGCGCGATTCTTTTTTTTTAAGCGCTGCGCTGATGCGCGATTTCAAATTCGAGACCGCGCTCCTGTTCGTCGGCTGGTCGCGATCCGTTTCCCATTCCGCATCGCGATCCGCCGCGATCTGCTTCATCGTCCGCCCGCTCTTGACCGATTGATCGTCGCGCTTCCTCGAGATTGGCTTGATGCTCTTTGTCGCTTTGAGAATGAGCCACTGATTCTTTTCCTGGTTGCCACGGATGCGAATGAGCGCCCACTCGCCTTTCGCTTTTTCCCCATCGAGCACAAGATGAAGCCTGCCCTTCTTCAACGCGCCTGACGGATCTTCGCCGTAAACGTAGTACGTCCCGCGATCCCAAACCATCACCGTCCCACCGCCGTAGTTGCCTTCCGGGATTACCCCTTCGAAATCTTCGTACTCGATCGGGTGATCCTCGACTTCGACGGCGAGATGTTTCTCGCCCTGCCCCCACGGCAATCCTTTGGGCACCGCCCACGATTTGAGCACGCCGTCCATCTCCAACCGGAAGTCGTAATGCAGCCTGCTCGCGTCGTGTTTTTGAATCACGAACCGCGATGCGCCGCGAACTTTCTTTGGCAACGGCTTGCCTTTCGGTTCTGAAGTAACCGCGAAGTTTCGTTTCGCTTTGTATTTCTCCAGCGCCATCGCAGTAAATCTAGCCGCGGATTTCGTGGATTACACTGATTTCGCGCAAGGTGGATCGGCCGCTCCGCGGGCGATGCTAAACGGATGCGGCTTCGCTGCCATTTCTGATATCGAGCAAAGGGCTGCTCGATCCACTTCTCGCGGAGATCGTGTTCCAGCTCTTCTGTAGCGGCGGTCTCTGACCGTCGAGAGGTGGAATGTCGCTACCCGAAAGAATTACGAGGGATCGCAGACTAGAGGGGCTCGCCGACGAGATAACGCGTGAAGCGCCGAATGACGATATTCTCGCCGAGCTCGGCGATTTTGGCCGCGACCAATTCTTTAATGGTATGATCGGGATCCTTGATGAAGCCCTGCTCGAGCAGACAAACCGTGCCGAAAAACTTATCCAGCTTTCCCTCGACAATCTTGCCCACAACGTTTTCCGGTTTGCCTTTGACCTGCTCTTTGTAAATCGCTCGCTCACTCTCGATCAACGCGGCCGGGACTTCTTCGCGGCTGACATATAACGGATGCGCCGCCGCGATGTGCAGCGTGATGTCTTTGACGAACGCGCGGAAGTTTTCGTTCTTCGCCACGAAATCGGTTTCGCAATTCACTTCCACGAGTACGCCAACTTTTCCCTGCAAATGAATATAGGATGCGACAATGCCCTCCTTCGTCGCGCGCGAAGATTTCTTACTCGCACCGGCGATTCCTTTCGTCCGCAAAATCGCCTCCGCTTTTTCCAGATCGCCGCCGGATTCCGCGAGGGCGCGCTTGCAATCCATGAAACCCGCGTTCGTTTTCTCGCGCAGCTGCTTAACGAGTTGAGAATCGATTTCCATGACTTGCATTAATTGGACGTTGGGTGTTGAGCGTTGAACGTTCGGGTGAAGGTCGAGTGGTTAGGCCGAAACGCCCGCCATCTCGACCTGTTCGCGCATCCGCGATTCGCCGGTCGCGGAAACAATCGCATCCACCAGCTTTTGCAGCATCACCCGAATCGCCCGGATGGCGTCGTCGTTCCCGGCGATCGGATAATCGATGATGTCGGGATCGGCATTGGTATCGACCACCGCGACGGTTGGAATTCCGAGACGGCGCGCTTCGTTAACGGCCGAGACCTCGCGCGCGGTGTCGATGATTACCATCGCATCAGGCAACTTCGACATCTCCAGAATCCCATCGAGGTTCCGGCGCAGCTTGGCTGCCTCCCGATTCAGCGCCGCTAATTCCTGTTTGCCCATCTTCTTGAAATCAGGGGATTGCTCGATCTCCTCGATATACTTCAGGCGGCCGATGCTTTTCCGGATCGTCGCCAGATTGGTCAACGTTCCGCCGAGCCAGCGCTGGTTCACGTAAAACTGTCCGCACGCCAGGGCCGCCTCCTTGATCGCCTCCTGCGCCTGTTTCTTGCAACCGACGAACAGAATCTTGCCGCCGTTGCGCGCGACCTCTTTCAAAAATTCCGTCGCGCGATGCAATTGCTGGACGGTTTCGTCGAGATTAATGATGTAAATGGAATTGCGTTTCTCGAAAATGTAGGGGCGCATCTTCGGGTTCCAGCGTTTGGTTTGGTGGCCAAAATGGACGCCGGCTTCGAGTAATTCGGGGACTAATTCTGTAGGTGTGGGCATACGGGAACTCGCCGGCCACGAGCCGTGGCGAAGCGAGCGGGGAAGATGCTACACGCCATTAGCAAAGGCAAACACAATGTTATGAGTTTGCGGCGCCGTTATCGGCCTTGTTCTTCAGGTGTTCCGAATACCTGGCGAGAAGCCAGCAAAGGTCGGAAAGACGATTCAGGTATCGGAGGATCTCTCCGTTGAAACTGGGGTCGCTCTCGGCCAACGTCGCCACGCGGCGCTCAGCGCGCCGACAGGTCGTGCGCGCGATGTCGAGCGAAGCGGAAATAAGCGTGCTGCCGGGAATCGCCCATCCTTTGTAATGGAGAAGTTTATCTTTTTCCAAGTCATCAATCAGCGACGTCAACCGATCCACCATTTCTGCCGTCGTGAGATGGAATCCATCCTTGGTGTAACGCGGAAGATCTTCGCGTGCCGTCGCCAGTTCGCCCATGATGATGATCAACTCCTTCTGCACGGAGAGTATTTCTCCTGCGATGAAACCGGCATCAGACGTAACGCGCACCATTCCCAGGGCTGCGTTCAGTTCATCGACGCAACCGTAGGCTTCCACCCGCGGATCGGTCTTTCGCACCCGCCGGCCATACATGAGCGAGGTCTCGCCCGAGTCGCCGGTCTTGGTAGCGATCGACATCAGACGCGCAACTCTCTCAATCCTTGCCTAGCGACTACCCGTCATCCCAACGCCGGCTGCACTTCGGTCTCATCGACGAGAGCGGCCCCGACCTGTTCGCCGAGTTCCACCAGTTTGATCTCGCGCACGGCCGGGAATCCGGTGCCGGCCGGGATGAGGTGACCCATGATGACGTTTTCCTTGAAGCCGCGGAGCCGATCGATCTTGCCCAGCGTCGCCGCCTCGGTCAGGACGCGAGTCGTGTCCTGGAACGAAGCCGCCGAGATGAAGCTGTCGGTCTCGAGCGAAGCCTTGGTGATACCGAGCAACACCGGCGTGGCTTCGGCGGGTTTGCCGCCTTGATCGACAACCGTTTTGTTTTCGGCTTCGAAATCGAGCTTGTCGACCTGGTCGCCCCAGAGGAGCGAGGTATCTCCGGGATCGGTGATCTTCACTTTCCGCAACATCTGGCGGACGATGATCTCGATGTGCTTGTCGTTAATCTCCACGCCCTGGAGGCGGTAAACTTCCTGAACTTCGTTAACGAGATGTTCCTGCAAATCCTGCGGTCCGCAGATCTCCAAAATCTCATGCGGGACGACCGGACCTTCGGTCAGCTGCTGACCTTTCTTCACGAAGTCGCCCTTGAAGACGATGATGTGTTTCGTGAGCGAAATCAGATGTTCCTCCTCCGCATCGGTGGCCGCATCTTTGAGAATGAGTTTCCGTTTGCCGCGAACCGTTCCGCCCATTTCGACAATGCCGTCGATCTTCGCGATCTCGGCCGCGTCTTTCGGACGGCGCGCCTCGAATAACTCCGCCACCCGCGGCAGACCGCCGGTGATGTCTTTGGTCTTGGCAATCTTTCGGGGAGTCTTCGCGAGCAAAGCGCCGGCCCGGATTTTTTGTCCCTGCTCCACGATGACGTGCGCTCCAGCGGGAATGGAATAACTCGCCAGCACTTCCTTCTTCTCGCCCACAACCACGATCTGCGGATGCAGATCTTCCTTGTGCTCGATGATGACCGTGCCCATAAGGCCGGTCGCTTCGTCCACATCGCGCTTGATCGTGACACCCGCGATCATGTCGCGGAATTCGATCTTGCCCGACTTATCCGTCAGGATCGGGACGTTGTACGGATCCCATTGCACGAAGGTCTCTGCTTTCTTGACCGCGGCGCCATCCGGTTTTGAGATGACCGAGCCGACAACGACGTTGTAACGCTCGAGCTCGCGGCCTTCGGTATTGTGCACGCTGATGGATCCGTTCTTGTTCAGAACAATCCAGCTGCCGTCGAGCGCCTGGACTGTTCGCAGGTCGTTGAATTGAATCGTGCCGTCATTCTTCGCTTTGATGATTGGCTGCTTGAAAGTCTGGCTCGCCGTTCCGCCAATGTGGAACGTCCGCATGGTGAGCTGCGTTCCCGGCTCGCCGATGCTCTGCGCTGCGATGATGCCGACCGCTTCGCCGAGTTTGACGAACTGTCCGGTCGCCAGATTGCGCCCATAACACTGTGCGCAGACGCCGCGTCCACATTCGCAGGTAAGAACCGAGCGAATCTTGAGGCTTTCCACGCCGACCCGTTCGATCGCGGCGGCAATCGACTCGTCGATAAGTTGATTTGCCTTCACCACTTTCTTCTTAGTCACGGGATCAACCACGCTTTCGCAGCTGACGCGTCCGATGATGCGCGTGCTGAGATCGACAACTTCCTCGTCCCCCTCGTAAATCGATTTGACTGTGATGCCGTTGACTGTGCCGCAATCCATTTCGTTGATGATCACGTCCTGTGAAGCATCGACGAGTTTGCGCGTGAGATAACCGGAATCCGCCGTCTTCAGCGCGGTATCAGCCAACCCTTTGCGCGCGCCGTGGGTGGAGATGAAATATTCAAGCACGCTCAAGCCTTCGCGGAAATTGGACGTGATCGGACGTTCGATGATTTCGCCCGACGGTTTCGCCATGAGTCCGCGCATTCCGGCGAGCTGTTTCACCTGCTGCCGGTTTCCACGCGCACCGGAATCGACCATCAGGTAAACCGGGTTCAGTTCTTTGCGACCCTCATTGTGCTCGAGGGTGCGGAACATGACGTTTGAAATCTCGTCACCGGCATGGGTCCAGATGTCGATGATCTTGTTGTAGCGTTCGCCATCGGTAATGATGCCCTTGCGGTACTGCTGCTCGACCATTTTGATTTGCTTGTAGGCGTTGGCCAGCTCGGTTTCCTTCTCCTTCGGAATGATCATGTCCGAGATTCCGATCGAGATGCCGGCTTTCGTCGCTTCCGCAAACCCGAGTTCCTTCAAGCGATCGAGCGTTTCCACCGTCCCCTGCTGCCCCGCCACCTGGTAGCAGCGCCAGATGATATCGCTGAGCTGCTTCTTGCCCGCGGCCTTGTTGAAGAAGCCGAGCTTCTTCGGCCAGATCTCATTGAAAAGCACCCGGCCCGCGGTTGTTTCGATCACGCTCGCATTCGAATCACCGTAAATCGTTTGCTCGCCCAAGTCCGGATTCTTGAACCGGATTCGATCGTGCGTTTTGACCGCACCGTCCGCCATGGCAAATTCGACTTCGGTTGCGTTGGCGAAAAGGGGCAGCCGGGTTTCCGCCGCCGGCTCCGATGGCGCGCCGTGGATTTTGCGTCAGATAATAACAGCCGAGCGTAATGTCCTGCGAAGGCGTCGTGATCGGCTTTCCGCTGGAGGGCGAGAAAATATTGTTTGGCGCGAGCATAAGCATGCGCGCTTCCATCTGCGCTTCCACCGACAGCGGAACGTGCACAGCCATCTGGTCGCCGTCGAAGTCGGCATTGTAAGCGGTGCAAACGAGCGGATGAATGCGAATCGCTTCACCTTCGATAAGGAGCGGTTCGAAAGCCTGGATCGAAAGCCGATGCAAGGTCGGCGCCCGGTTTAGCAGCACCGGATGACCTCGCGTGACCTCTTCCAAAATATCCCAGACCTCCGGCGTCTGTCGCTCGATCATCTTTTTCGCGCTTCGGACAGTGTGGACGTAGCCGAGATCCTTTAATCGACGAATGATGAACGGCTCGAACAAAACGAGCGCCATTTTCTTGGGCAGCCCGCACTGGTTCAACTTCAACTCCGGCCCGATCACGATGACCGAGCGGCCGGAATAATCGACACGCTTGCCTAACAAGTTCTGACGGAACCGTCCGCCCTTGCCCTTGAGCATGTCGCTGAGCGACTTCAGCGGGCGATTCCCGGCACCGGTAACAGCGCGGCCATGACGGCCATTGTCGAAGAGTGCGTCGACCGCTTCCTGGAGCATCCGCTTCTCGTTGCGAATAATGACATCCGGCGTCTTGAGCTGGAGCAAGTTCTTGAGACGATTGTTCCGGTTGATGACGCGGCGATAGAGATCATTCAGGTCCGAGGTGGCAAAGCGTCCGCCTTCCAGCGGGACGAGCGGCCGAAGATCAGGAGGGATCACAGGTAGGACATCGAGAACCATCCAATCCGGTCGCGCGTGCGAGGAAGCAAAGCCCTGCACGAGCTTGAGCCGCTTCGCCAATTTCTTGCGAATCTGTTTGCTCTTCGTGTTTCCCATCGCTTCTTCCAGCTCCTTGTTGAGCTTGGCCAGATCGACCTCGGCGAGGAGCTTCTTGACCGCTTCCGCGCCCATGCCGGCGACAAAATCTTCGCCGTACTGATCCTGCGCTTCGCGATACTCGACTTCGTTGAGCAATTGCGTCTTCTGCAACGGCGTCTTGCCCGGATCGATGACGATGTAATCCTCGTAATAAATCACGCGCTCGAGCTGGCGCGCGCTCATGTCGAGCATCAGACCGAGCCGCGACGGCATGCACTTGTAAAACCAGATGTGCGAGACCGGAACGGCCAATTCGATGTGGCCCATGCGCTCCCGCCGGACGCGAGCCAGAGTGACTTCGACACCGCAGCGATCGCAGATCACGCCCTTGTGCTTGATCCGCTTGTATTTTCCGCAGGAGCATTCCCAATCCCGCGTCGGTCCAAAAATGCGTTCGCAGAAAAGACCGCCCTTTTCCGGCTTGAACGTCCGGTAATTGATCGTCTCCGGGTTTTTCACCTCGCCCTTGCTCCACGACCGCATCGTGTCTGAGGAGGCGACACCGATCGCAACCTGATCAAATCCAACGGAGCGTTCTTCGCCCACCAGTTCCCGCCAGGAATGTTCGTTCATGATTTTTTGAGATCCTTGTTTCGAAAAAATTAAGCTACGCTCTCGAGGAAACTGGGCGCCTGACCGCCGACTTTGACGTCGAGGCCTAACGACTGCATTTCCTTGATGAGCACGTTGAAAGATTCAGGTGTTCCCGCTTCGAGCGAGTTGTCGCCCTTAACGATTGACTCGTAGATCCGCGTCCGTCCTTGCACGTCGTCGGATTTCACCGTCAGCAGTTCCTGCAAAGTGTAGGCCGCGCCATAAGCTTCGAGCGCCCACACTTCCATCTCGCCGAAGCGCTGGCCGCCGTATTGCGCCTTCCCGCCGAGCGGTTGCTGCGTCACGAGCGAATACGGACCAACCGCGCGGGCGTGGATCTTGTCCGCGACGAGGTGGCCGAGCTTCATCATATAGATATAGCCAACGACAACTTCCTGATCGAACGGATCGCCAGTGCGACCGTCACTCAGTCTCGCTTTGCCGGTTTCCTGCACCCAGGTGAACCCATCAATCTTTTTAGCGTCGTTCAAATACTCGCGGATTTTCGCTTCCGAAATTCCGTCGAACACCGGCGTCGCGACCTTGAAGCCAAGAGCTTTCGCTGCCACGCCCAAGTGCGTTTCGAGAACTTGGCCGACGTTCATACGGCTCGGCACTCCAAGCGGATTCAGCACAATCTCGACCGGCGTTCCGTCCGCCAGAAATGGCATGTCCTCTTCCGGGAACGATTCGGGCAACGACACCTTTGTTGCCATGCCGGCCGGCCATCTTGTCGCCAACACTTAGCTTGCGCTTGCTGGCGATGAAAACTTTGACCTGTTTGATGATGCCCGGGTCAATGTCATCGCCGCTCTCGACGCGATCCATCGAACGCTCCCGCTCCAGTTCAAGCTCGGCGAATTTGTGTTCGTAGGATGCGATGATCTCGCGAATCTTGTTCCGGATCGGGCTCGGATCGATCTCGATGTGATCGTAAACGTTCGCGAGTTTGCGGAGCAGCGTCTTCGTGATCTTGCGGTTGGCGGGAATAATGATCTCTCCCGTCTCGGCGTTGACCACATCGAGCGGAATTTTTTCGCCGAGAAGAATGTTCGAAAGCGAATCGGTCAATTGCTCGGTCAGCTCGTCCTTTTTCTTCCGATGCTCTTCCGTGATCGACTTGAGCTGACGCTTCGTCTCAGTCGGCGTCAGTTTTTCGCGGGCAACTTCACGACGTGAAGAAACCTTCACGTCCATCACGATGCCGTAGGTCCCGGAAGGAACTGTCAGCGAAGTGTCTTTCACGTCGGCGGCTTTTTCGCCGAAAATTGCGCGGAGCAGACGTTCCTCCGGTGCAAGCTCCGTCTCGCTCTTCGGCGTAATTTTACCGACGAGAATGTCGCCCGGCTTTACCTCGGCACCCACCCGCACCACGCCATCGGGGCCCAAGTTGCGCAGCGCTTCCTCGCTAACGTTAGGAATATCGCGCGTGATTTCTTCCGGACCAAGCTTTGTGTCCCGGGCTCCGATCTCGAATTCGTCGATGTGAATGGAGGTGTAAATGTCCTCCTTCACGACCTTCTCTGAGATCATGATCGCGTCTTCGAAGTTGTAGCCGTTCCACGGCATAAACGCGACGAGCACATTGCGACCAAGCGCGAGTTCGCCGTGCTCCGTGTTCGGACCATCGGCAATCACCTGCCCTTTTTTCACGTGCTGACCTTTCTTGACAATCGGTTTTTGGTTCACGCACGTGCCCGCATTCGAACGCATGAATTTCCGCATCTCGTAAACGTGCATGCCGGATTCGTGATCGGTCTTTAATTTCTTCCGGCCCTCAGGCATGTGGCCATCTTTCGTGATCACGATCTGGTCCGCTGTGACCGACGCGACCTTCCCGCTTTCTGTCGCCAACACGACCGCGTGAGAATCCCGCGCGACTTTGCCCTCCAAGCCTGTTCCGACGAGCGGCGCCTCCGAGACAATCAATGGAACGCCCTGCCGCTGCATGTTTGAACCCATCAGCGCCCGATTAGCGTCATCGTGCTCAAGGAACGGAATCAGACCAGCCGCGACCGAAACCAACTGCTTCGGCGACACGTCCATGTAATGGACCTTTGACGGCTCGACTTCGAGGAAGTCGCCGCGATAACGGACGGAAACCTTTTCGCCGGTGAAATGGCCCTTCGCGTCCATCGGCGCGTTCGCCTGGGCGACCAGGAAATTCTCTTCGCGATCGCCCGTCAGATAATCGATCTGATCGGTGACGCGGCCTTTTTCCACTTTGCGGTATGGCGTTTCGATGAAGCCAAATTCATTGATCCGGGCGAACGTGCTCATCGAACTAATCAGTCCGATGTTTGGCCCTTCCGGAGTTTCAATCGGGCAAATGCGCCCGTAGTGAGATGGATGAACGTCGCGCACTTCGAAGCCGGCGCGATCGCGGCTCAAACCGCCGGGTCCGAGAGCGGAAAGACGCCGCTTGTGCGTCAATTCCGCGAGCGGATTGGTTTGATCCATGAACTGCGAAAGCTGCGAGCGACCGAAGAAATCGCGAACCACCGCGCTCAGCGCCTTGGGGTTGATCAACTTCTGTGGCGTCATGCCGTCGATATTGACGTCGAACAACGTCATCCGCTCCTTCACCAAACGCTCCGTCCGCGCGAGCCCAACGCGACATTGATTCGCGAGCAACTCACCAACCGTCCGCACGCGGCGGCTGCCCAAATGGTCGATGTCATCGAGCGTCCCCTCACCGCGGCGCAGATTGATCAGGTATTTGATCGCGGCGATGAAGTCTTTGTCCGTCAGAATACGCTCACCGAGATCGACATCGATCCCGAGCTTCTGATTGAGTTTGTAACGACCAACGCGCCCGAGATCGTATTTCTTCGGATCAAAAAACAGGCGCTTCAACAACGCGCGCGCGTTCGCCACCGTCGGCGGATCACCGGGGCGAAGTTTGCGGTAGATATCCTTGAGCGCTTCTTCCTGGTCATGCGCCGGATCCTTCTTTAACGCTTTCACGACGGAGTCGTCGTTGGAAATATCGATCACCTGCACGTCATGAATCCCGAGAGCCATGATTTGGCGAACAGTCGCCAACGTTAGCGGTTCAAAGGCGCGCGCGACGGTCACTTCGCCATCGAGCACATCCGCGATCAAAACCTTGGTTGCGAGCGCTTCTTCTTCCAGTTTCTCGCTCAGCTTCAGCTTCTCAATCGTGTAGAAAAGTTTGATGACATCTTCATCCGGGCCGTAACCAAGAGCGCGAAGGAAAGTGGTAGCGAGGAATTTGCGCCGGCGTTTGCGGCGATCGAGGTAGATATAGAGCAGATCGCTGGTATCGAATTGCACTTCGATCCAGGAGCCGCGATCTGGGATAATGCGGAAGCTGTAGAGGACTTTCCCGTTCAAGTGGATGCTCGACTCAAACGCAATTCCCGGTGAGCGATGGAGTTGGCTGACGACGACACGCTCGGCGCCGTTGATTACGAACGTGCCTTGCGGCGTCATGAGCGGGATCTCGCCCATGTAAACCTTTTCCTCCTTCGTCCCTTTTTCTTCGCGGAGTTGGAACGTGAC
Source organism: uncultured Verrucomicrobiae bacterium (assembly GCA_963737545.1). Classification (GTDB taxonomy): domain Bacteria; phylum Verrucomicrobiota; class Verrucomicrobiia; order Chthoniobacterales; family UBA10450; genus CAVTTH01. The sequence goes on from CAVTTH010000001.1 coordinate 183,117, forward strand.
GTGCAACGGCGCGCTATAGGTTTGCCCTTCGCGCTGCGCTTCGAGCGCGCTCAGCTTCGGTTCGCCGATTTCGTAGTGACTGAAATCGAGCATTGCTTTTTCATCGTAACTCTCGATCGGAAAAACTTCCTTAAAGACAGCCTGCAAACCGGTCATTTTCCGCTTGGAAAACGGAACATCCTTTTGTAGGAAATCGACGTAGGAATTAAGTTGAACCTCGATCAGGTTGGGAGGCTCGATTCCCTCTTTAATGGTTCCGAAGTAGATACGTTCTGACATAATTACTAACCAATAGTTGCACCGTTTGCCGAATCGCGGACGGGGACCGCGGGGGTGCAGGATTTTACGGCGTTAACCGAAAGCGAGGGGCGCAAAAATGACAGCAAAACAGCAGGCTGTCAAATTGACCTCCGCTGTTTTGTTGCCGATTCGTGCTTCTGCCGTCGAGTGAAGGGTTAAAAATAAGGCTGACTACTTCTAACGAAAAAGAACGATAAAGAGAATTCTCCGCCGCGCAAATTCTTTTCTTGATGGAGGGATGCGCTCCGTCGCGTCCATTCCGATAAAGGGACGACACTGAGGCCGTCCCTCCATCAGAAATGAGATTTTACTTGATTTCGACTTTTGCGCCCGCCGACTCAATCTTCTTCTTGATCTCTTCGGCTTCGGCCTTGGTTACGCCTTCCTTAAGAGTCTTTGGCGCGCCTTCTACCAGCGCTTTCGCCTCGGCGAGACCAAGACCGGGCACTGCGCCGCGGACTTCCTTGATCACGCCGATTTTGTTCGCGCCCATTTCTTTCAGAATGACTTCGAAAGTCGTTTTCTCCTCCGCCGGAGCCGCCGCGCCGCCACCGCCGCCGCCAGCTGCCGGGGCCGCCATGGCGACGGGCGCCGCTGCGCTCACGCCCCATTTCTCTTCAAGTTGTTTCACCAAACCGGCAACTTCGAGAACGGTCAGGCCGCTGAGTTGCTCCACAATTGCATTTGTATCTGCCATTTTTTTATTTTCCTCCAGTCGCCGCCTCCGAAAGCCTTCGGAAAATTAAGCCCGGCAGCTGCCGGACCGGACGGTTGTTTGTTTTTCTTCTCCACGCCAATCGCGGCGCAGTGAAATCTTTGATTATGAACCGGGTGCTTCGGCAGCCGGCGTTTCTCCTTCGGTTGATTCTGTTTTCGGTTCGGCCGCGCTTGAACTCGCTACCATTCGGGCTCAACTGGTATCTGCGCCTGCTGAGCAGCCGCACTTGGTTTCTCGGTCGCTATCTTTGACATCGCCTTTGTCCGCCTTCGCGCTCAAGAGCCGCGCCAGGGACGAAGCGGGCTCATTCAGCACGCGAACGAGTTTCGTCGCCGGCGCAAGCAAAACGCCCAGAAGTTGTGCAAGTAAAACGTCGCGCGCGGGCAGGTCCGCTAACGCCTCGACATCGGCAATGGACAAGACCTCGCGATTAATGACTCCGATCTTCAGCGAAGCGATGTTGAATTCCGCTGCGAAAGTCTTGAGGACCTTTGCCACCGGGGCCACATCGGCTTTCCCGGTTACGACCGCAGTTTGGCCGGTTAGCTTGTCCGCCACATCTGGGAAACCGCTATCCGCCATCGCCCGTTTCAGAAAACTATTCTTGATGACATGGACTTCCGCGCCGGTCGGCGCGAGGCGGTTCCGCAACTCGCCAAACTGGTCGACTTTCATTCGCTGGTAATCGGTCACCAACAAAAAGGGCGAGGCCGTTAGTTTTTCCGCAAGGTCGGAAACGATCAGGGCTTTTTCAGGTCTCATGATAAGGAAAGTTACGAGTTGTTAAGTTGAGACCCCTTTACGTGCTGAGATAGGGCGAAGGATCAAGGTGCAGGCCGGGCGACATCGTCGCGCTCAGAGTCATCCCTTCTACAAACTTCCCCTTCGCCGTCGCCGGACGAGCGCGAACTACCGCTTCGATCACAGCCGTCCCGTTTTCCACCAGCGCCTTCTCATCGAATGAAAATTTTCCAACCGGCACCGCGACATTGCCGTTCTTATCGAGTTTGAATTCAACGCGACCCGCTTTCACTTCGGCCACGGCCTTGGCCGTATCGTCCGTCACCGTCCCAGTTTTCGGGTTCGGCATCAATCCGCGCGGACCGAGGACCTTGCCGAGCTTGCGCACTTCCGCCATTGCCGCGGGCGTTGCGATTGCAACATCGAAATCCTGAAAACCTTCCTGGCATTTTTGGACCATGTCCTTAAAACCAACCAACTCCGCTCCGGCGTCCTTCGCCGCCTTGGCCGCCTGGCCTTCGGCAAAAACCAGCACGCGCACGGTTTTCCCGCTGCCATGAGGAAGCGGGCAAGTCCCTCGAACCATCTGATCGGATTGTTTCGGATCAACGCCCAGCCGAAATGCCATGGTCACGGTTTGATCGAACTTCGTCGGCGGCAGTTTCTTCAACGTCGAAACCGCGTCTGGCAGATTATAGGTTTTGGTCCGGTCCACCTGTTCGGCGGCGGCACGATAACGTTTGCTACGGTTTTTTTGCATGAATGGTTTCAGTTCCAACGCCCGTACATTTGTGAAGAATCGAGCTCCTGATTAAGCCCCTTTTGAGGGCTGGGACGTGGAAGCTAAAGGCTATTCCGGAATTGTCAAAACCGAAACTGTCTTCCGTCCAAAATGCATCGGCAAATCAGCCGACTCAATGAAACTCGCAGTCAGCCCAAGTTAGTCGATCTCTTCAGAATCAAGGCAAGCCCGTACCGGTCTCTCGATTTGACGAACGACACATCCGACGCGTTGATCGCGCCGTTCACGTTTACATCCGATTGGAAATTTGTCTGATCAACCGGCTGACCGACTCGCGATTTCGTCTGCGCAACATCCGACGCGTTCACTGTGCCGTTTGTGTTCACATCGCCTACAAGCACGCTCATGGGCACCGTGACGTCGCCGCTGGTCGTGCCGTTTGTCACGCCCGAGAGCGTGATAATGATCGTCTGCGCATTCCCAACTCCAGTGAGATTGACGGTAATTTCCGGTCCGCCCACGGCGAAATTGTTCACGCCACCAACACCACTCGTAACGCTTGCGCTTTGCGCAGCAATCGGGGACGCGAACGTAACAACCACTTGATAATCATTTGACGCGCCGCCGGCACGACATTCAATCCCGGTAGTGCCAGAGATGGCAAATCGATATCAAAATCACCTGCGCTGCCATGTGTCTTTCGCGAAACAGCATGCAGCGCCGCTATGACGGGCGGCGGCGGGGGGTCTGAAACGCTGACTGACGATTGTGCTGAAAAACCCAAATACGACACGTGAATGTTCGTCGAACCCGGCGAGTTCAGCGTGATCGTTCCCATCGAATCGACGCCGGCAATGGAGGGATCATCTGACGTGTAATTGATGTTAGCTCCTTCGGGAACGAATAGGCGACTACGGGTAGAATTGTCGTAACCCGCCCAAATTTCTGAAGCAACACTGCTGCCTGTCGTCAGTGTGATCAGATCAGGAACCAGTTCGATTGCGGTAACCGTGGGGCCAGCTGGGTGAGACACAACAAGCACCGGCGCCCCGGTGACTACGTTTCCATTCACGTCATTGTAGTTCGCGTAAAGGACCACGTCGCCGACGAGCTTATCATCCACAGAAACCGCGACGATATCTGGATCATTGTTGTCCGGAGTAACTGTAACGCCCTCTCGGTTTACACCGCCCGGTCCAAACACCTGAGCATCCCAGTTGGGAGCGCCTGCTGGAGGCTGATTAGGTGGTGGCACGACATGATACTGGAAAGTTGTTGCAGAAGAAGAACGCGCTATCCATTCTGATGTTCTAGATCGAGCGCTACGCGGCAGCCGCTTAGAACGTGGACGGTTTAACGAGCCTTGCCGGTCTCGCCCCCGCTCCGAGGGAATCAACAGCTGAATTAAGTCTTCTTCGAAAACAACCGCTGGAATGACACTGTCGATTGCTTGTCGTGCTCCCGGTGGGAGTGGTTGCCGATTAAAGGCAGTGAAGTTTGTGGCCGGTCCATCGAGCAAATCGATTACTGCTGATGCGAGAACGTTGCTCGTTGTATCTGTATTGATCGGATCACCAACACCGAACCAGAAAGCGGGATCCTTATTTGCATGTGCGATATCCGCGCCAAGAATCGGCGTGTAGCCGGGCGCCACACCGCTGGGCAACGTTCCGGCGAATTGGCTGGCACGATCGACAATTCCGTCCGATCCGTCTGGCAGAACAATACTCCCAACGCTGTATAGATGCGGAAACGCCGGAAAACAGAGCAGCGCCGCTCTGTAAATGTTTGGCACGCCAAACACGAACGGTGCAGGCGGAATATTACCACCGTAAATCGTAGTTCCGATCAGATTGAATTTCGCCGCAGGATCGACATACCAGTGGCATACGTTAATCTCGCGCAGCTGCGCCCCGAATGGGTCAAATTTCTGAGATAAGATTCCCAACTTATTGGGAATAGCGTCGGAAATTACCCGTGCAATTGGAGTCGTGAGAAGGCGTGAAAGGTAGTAGCTTGCCGTAGTTCCATTCTGAGGCGAACCGATCGTAATCACGCGACGAAAGCGCCCGCGGTTCGCATTGTTGACCGATCGGAAAGGCCTGAATGGACTGTTCGGATCGGGCCAGCCCGGATTATCGCTCGTGCACAGCATTCGCGTCAGAACGCCGCCCTGGCTGTGTCCCACGATGTCATAGCGCGTGAATGCCCATTGTTGTCGCAGCGGCGAATTCTCGCCTTCGATTTTCTCCCGAAGCTGCTGATCCAACAAAGGAGCAAGCCCTTCGAACTCATCATATCCGTTGTCCATGGTTCCATTTGCAGTGACAACACCGTTTAGTCGCTCGACACCGTATTCGACGGGAACGACGAAGTCTTGCGGTCGCTTCTCGAGCAGGACACCAAGGAAGTCGTTCGGCATCATCTGCATGTTGTCGAAATACCACGCGTCATTACTTGAGAAAATTCCGTGCACGAGAGCAACCGGCGGCTTGCGAATGGCGAACTGCGTTGTCGCAACCGTCGTCCCATCTAGCTGAGCCGTTAGCACGACTGACAGCTGATTGTTTGGCGGATCGATCTGCACATCTTCCGATTTGATTCCGCTGATGTAAGCAAAGCCGCTCGGATGCGCTGATGAGAGCACGACCGAATTGCAGGAGACAAACTGCGGCGTTCCAGATTGTTGAAGAACAAGCAGATAGGCACTCAGATTATTTGCCATCGCTACCGTACCTCCACTCACCACCGTATTAAATGTGAACGTGGTTGCCTGTGTCGGTGCCGGATTGGGATCGAGTTGGATCAAGAGCGGCGTCACACCATCTGCGACGAGACCGCCCGTCACGGTTGGTTGATTGCGAAGCAGTGCCTCGTTCGCCACAAGTCGCAATGGCTCATCGACACCATCGTTGAGATTGACAATTCGGCTCGGAGAAGCGGTCAGCTGGACGGCGTGGATTGCAAGCATGATTGCCGAGCTGCCCTCAGCCTCGTACAGTTCTGCGCTACTAAGAGCGGCACCGTCAACTCCGCCCGCAACTAGCACCTTGCCGTCGGAGAGCAATGTCGCCGTGTGAATCCAGCGTGCGGTGTTGAGGCTCCCCGTAGCCGTCCAACTCCCGCTGGCTGGGTCATACAGTTCCGCGCTGCTAATCGCGATGTGATTAGGATATCCGCCCGCAACCAGCACCAAGCCGTTGGAAAGCAATGTCGCCGTATGATTACCGCGTGCGGAGTTGAGGCTGCCCGTAGCACTCCAGCTCGCGCTAGCCGGGTTGTACAGTTCTGCGCTTGTAAGAGCGGCGCCGTTTTCGTTATCATATCCGCCCGTAACGAGCACACTTCCGTCGGGCAGCAACGTCGCCGTATGATTACCGCGTGCGGAGTTGAGGCTGCCCGTAGCACTCTAGCTCGCGCTAGCCGGGTCGTACAGTTCCGCGCTGCCGAGCCCGACGTGATTAAGATATCCGCCCGCAACGAGCACCCTTCCGTCGGGCAGCAACGTCGCCGTATGACTACCGCGTGCGGAGTTGAGGCTGCCCGTAGCAGTCCAGATCCCGCTGCTCGGGTCGTAGAGCTCCGCACTCGCCAAAGAAAATGCATTGCTATCAAGTCCGCCTGCGACCAGGACCTTTCCATTGGGCAGCAAGCTCGCAGTATGAACATAGCGTGCGATGTTGAGGCTCCCCGTGGCAGTCCAGATTCCATTCGTCGTGTCGTATACTTCCGCGCTGGCACCGACACCGAAATGATATCCGCCCGCAACAAGCACCTTGCCGTTGGACAACAATGTCGCCGTGTGACCACCGCCGCGGAAGCTGTTCAGGTTGCCCGTAGCAGTCCAACTCCCGCTCGCGGTGTTGTACAGTTCCGCGCTATTAAGATCGCCAATGCTGCTATTAGATCCCCCCGCAACCAGTACGTTCCCGTTGGGCAGTAAGCTCGCCGTGTGGCTCGCGCGTCCCATATTGAGACTGCCGGTATATGTAAACTCGCCATCGCCGGATGACGGCGTCAGCACCGATGCCGTTCCCAGAAGGAACGGAAGCGCGAAGAGGACAGAGAGCTTGCCGCTCGACCACGGGAAACCCGCCCGAAGCAACGATGTTTTTTTGAAGAATCGTTTCATAAGCGGCCCGTCGCTGGTGCGTCGATCACATCAGACTCGCCTTCGTTAGTCCAGAAAAACTCTGACAAAAGTTCACGCCCGCCAACCCGCGAATTACACGCGAAGAAGTAGCAGCGTTATTCTCGCTCCTTGCCAATGATGCCCATGGCGATATGATTGACCTTCTGAATGCTGCGATCAAAGATCTGAAACGACTCCCTCTCTCGGAACGCATTCAGCTCGTTGAGGACCTCTGGGACAGCATCGCGGAGGAGTCGCCAGTAATGGGCCTGAGCCAAGAGCATGTGGCCGAGCTTGATCGGCGTTTGAATGAATTAGAGTTACAGCCCCGATCGGGAACGCCGTGGGAAATTGCGCGTGAACGTATTCTGGCCAGCCTGTGAGTAGTTGATTCGCGCGTCAAAAGACGGCGACGCTCACAGAGCGCCGCTACAGTTCAATCGGCTGGCTCGATAATCTCCCGAGAAATTGTCGATGCTGCCGTGTTTGCCGTCGCCGGTCTGTTCTTGATAATCTTGCCATCCTTCATCACAAACGAAACGCGCTCGGTCGCCGTGATGTCCTTCGTCGGATCTCCGGGCATTGCAACGATGTCCGCCAGCTTTCCCTTCTCCAGCGTGCCCAGCTTTTGCGCAACGCCGAATAGTTCGGCGTCTACGGATGTGGCCGAGCGCAGCGCGTCGATCGGGGTCATGCCGAAGCTCGTCATGATCGCGAATTCTTTCGCATTCTGTCCGTGCGGATACACCGCTGCGTCTGTCCCGAACGAAATCTTCACGCCGATCTTCACCGCGTTCCTGAACATCTCCGAGCGCGCCTCGGCCGCTGCGTGTGCCTTCACCTGCACTTCCGGAGGGTAACTCTTCACCCGCGGCATGATGTATTCTGTCGCCAGCAAAGTTGGCGTGAGGTACGTCCCCTTGCTCTTCATCATGTTGAGCGTGTCCGGTTTCAAAAAGGAACCGTGTTCAATCGAGTCGACTCCCGCCGTGATCGCTTCACGCGCTGCTTGATCGCCGTGACAATGCACCGCCACTTTCTTGCGTAGCCGATGCGTTTCATCTACCAGTGCCGCCATCTCTGCCGGTGTGAACTGCGGAACGTCCACTTCGTCTTTTAACGACAGCACGCCGCCGGAAACCGCGGCCTTTATCACATCCGCGCCATTTTTTATTTCGTAACGCACCGCTTTCCGAATCTCATCCGGACCATCGGCAATGCCGTCGGTCCAATCCGGCTCGCGCCCGAACAACATGTCGCGAAAGCCGTTGAAGGGATCGAAATGCCCGCCCGTCGCGCCGATACCGTGCGTGGCCACAAGCATGCGCGGGCCGACGACCCATCCCCGATTGATCGCATTGCGCAGCGACACGTCGGGAAAATCATGCGTGTTGGTAATGCGGCTGCCGAGATCGCGCACCGTCGTAAATCCAGCCTCGACCGTTGCGCGGGCGAAAGCGAGACATTCATAAGCCATCTCCGAAACATTCAGATCCAGCTCCCTCAGACGCCGCTCATTATAATTTCCCGAGTAATCGAGCGTCAGATGGGTATGCGCGTCCATGAAACCGGGCGACAAAGTCGCGTCGCCCAAATCGATCACGTGTGCATTGGGTGGGATGGGCAAATTATTGCCCGCGTCTTTGATCAGGTTCCCTTCGATAATCACGACGCCATCGGTAATGAGCGTTTTCGACTTGCCGTCGAAGAGACGAGCCGCCTTTAGCGCGATGACGCCGCTATCGGCTGCAATCGCCGATTTGAATTGGAATCCGAACGCCGTCGTGATCGCGACGGCAAGAAACGAAAGCTTGCGAGCGATGTTCATGCTTGCCCATATCAGATCGCCATCTGATCGGGCAAGGCACAACCTTCGCGAATATCCGTTCAGCCTGACGCCGGGGTGTGGGCCAAGATCACGCAATCCAACCAGCCGTCATCCCGAGCGCAGTCGAGGGATCCCGTTGCGAAGCCTTGAGGGTAGTATCTCGGGGTCCCTCGACTGCGCTCGGGATGACCATGCGCGTGAGGCGCTAGTTCTTGGCGCCGGGGAGCGTCCGCATTGACAAACTGAATCATTTCCGACAAACCGCGTTCATGCGGCAATCAGTCATCCTGGCTTGCGTCTTGATCGTCTGCCCGATTGCTGTCCGCGCCCAATCGCCGCTGGCGGGTTCTGAAGTCGGATCACTGGAAAAGCTCGCCGATGATTTTTGGACAGTGGCGCGCAAGGTATGCGCCTTTCACGGGTGACGATGTGAATCGAATCGAGCGACCGGGCGGAATACGCGATTGGTCGCGAGGCGCGATCGACCATCGTCGAAACGATCTCGCGGAGTTCGAAGCGCGGTGGAAGAAGATTGATCTGACGGCGTGGCCGATTCCAATGCAGGTCGATTACCGGTTGATCGGTTCGGCATTGTCGCGCGTCCGCTGGGAACTCGATATCAATCCGCGTTGGAAACGCGATCCCAACTTCTACATCGAGCAGACACTCACGGCTCTGGTCGAGGCCTTGACCGTGCCCGCACCGTACGACGAAGCCCAAAGCAAAGAAATTCTCACGCGCATTGAAAACGTTCCAGCCATCTTGCAGGAGGGCGAAACGAATCTGGAAAAACCGCCGGCGCCATTTGCCGCGGTCGCGATTCAAGCGCTCGATGGCATCCGCGAACGTCTGCGCAAAATGGCTGTGTCGCTTCGCCCGGCCACGACTCTCAACGAAAAAGAACTAAACGCCGCGAGCGAGCGCGCGGCTGACGCGCTCGAACATTTCCGCGCGAAACTGCAGGAACGTTTGCCATCGCTGCCGAAGGAAACTGCTCTGGGCCGTGATGCTTTCGTCTTCTTTCTGAAAAATGTCGCGCTCTACCCCTACTCGCCCGAGGAACTTCTGGCCATGGGCCGCCAGGAATGGAATCGCGCGGTCGCTTTTGAAGCCTATGAAAAGCAACGCAACCGGGACGTGCCGCCAGCTGCAAATGGCGAAGGATACCGAGCATTGGATAAAAGACGCCGCGGCGAAGGAACTGCAGGTTCGCGATTTTCTGGAAAAGCGAGGCATTCTCACCGTGCCCGACTGGGTTCAGCATTACACACTGCGTCCGATGCCGGAATATTTGGCCGCACTGGGCTTCAGCGAAACAGACGATTTCACTTCGCCATCGCGTTTGAAAGAGAACTGCATTCGTTACGTCAGCCCGCCTTCACCGAACCTCGGGTATTTCTGGCGCGCGACCGCGATGGATTCGCGACCGATCTGCGTTCACGAAGGAATTCCCGGGCATTACTTTCAACTCTGCCTCTCGTGGAAACACGAGGACCCGATCCGCCGTCATTACTACGATTCCGGCGCAAACGAGGGCATCGGTTTTTACGCCGAGGAAATGATGTTGCAGGCCGGTCTCTTCGACGACAGCCCGCACACACGCGAAATCATTTACAACTTCATGCGCCTGCGCGCGCTCCGCGTGGAAGTGGACGTGAAGCTCGCGCTCGGCGAATTCACGCTCGAACAAGCGGCAAAATATCTCGAAGAAAAAGTTCCGATGGACGCCACCACTGCGCGCCAGGAAGCAATCGCATTTTCAACAGCTCCCGGCCAGGGACTGACCTACCAGATCGGCAAACTTCAGATCATGAAATTCCTCGCCGAAGCACGGATGCAGCAGGGAGAAAAATTCAATCTCCGCGCCTTCCACGATTTCGTTTGGAAGAACGGCAACGTCCCGATCGCGCTGCAGCAGTGGGAGTATTTCGGGGGAAGCGAATCTAGGCCGAAGTAGATCGCGAACTATCAGTCGACGATCTCGAGGCCCATCTGCCGCGCAGTCCCCGCGATGACGCGGAACCCGGCTTCGTCGCTGCGCGAGTTGAGGTCTTTGCCCTTCAACTTCACGATGTCCATCACCTGCTTGCGCGTGACTTTGCCGACCTTTGTCTTGTTCGGCTCTTTCGAGCCTGCCGCGATGTTGGCCGCTTTCTTCAACAGAATCGCAGCCGGCGGCGTTTTCGTGATGAAGGTAAACGACTTGTCCTTGAAGACGGTGATCACCACCGGCAAAATGTCGCCAGCCTGTTTCTGGGTGGCAGCGTTAAATTCTTTGCAGAACGCCATGATGTTGACGCCGCGCGGTCCGAGCGCAGTGCCGACCGGCGGCGCCGGATTCGCCTGTCCCGCCGGGATCTGCAATTTGATGTGAGCTACGATTTCTTTTGCCATAAATTTTTCGTCATTCTGAGCGAAGCGGAGCGGAGTCGAAGAATCCCGTGGCGTTACCGTTCAGCTTGCATTCCGGGATCCCTCGACTTCGCTCGGGATGACTTCATCCTCTTTCCACCTGCCAGTACTCCAACTCCACCGGCGTGGCGCGGCCGAAGATCGTGACGGAGACGCGCAGTTTGCCGCGATCCGGATCGATTTCTTCGACAATGCCGTTCTGGTTTTGAAATGGGCCGTCGGCCACCTTGACGGTCTCGCCGACTTCAAAGCTGACTTTCGGTTTTACCTTCTCTTCGCGCTCGCGCATTTGCGCCAGCATGTTGTCCACCTCGGCTTGGCGCATCGGGATCGGACGATCTTTCGTGCCGGCAAATCCGATTACGCCGGGCGTATCGCGAATAAAATACCAGGTCCGCCCAACGAGTTGATTGTTTTCGTCGAGGAGATGCATGTTGACGATCAGGTAACCGGGGAAAAACTTTCGGGTCGTCTCGCTTTTTTTCCCGCGCTTGATTTCGGAGACACGCTCGGTCGGAACGAGCACTTCGAAAACAACATCGCCCATCTCCTCCGTCTTGATCCGGCGCTCAATGTTTTCGCGCACTTTGTTTTCCTGGCCGGAAAGCACGTGAACGACAAACCACTGATCCTTTGGTGCGAGAACGTTCGCCATATATTAGTGCACCCGGGTAAAGAAATGGATGAAGTTGATGAGGATAAAATCAAAGAGCGCGACGTAACCGCCGAGCAGCAACATGGCGATGATGACGACGAGCGTTGAATCGGTCAGTTCTTTGTAGCGCCGAATTCCCTTCTCTTTCGATTCCCAGGGCCAGGAACATTTCTGCAGCTCGACCTTCACTTCGGAGAGAAAACTTTTCGTTCGGGAGATCATGGAGAAAGGATAAATTCGAAAATCATGTTAGAGCCTCAAAAAACAGGTCAGGAGGGACTCGAACCCCCAACCGACGGTTTTGGAGACCGCTACTCTACCAATTGAGCTACTGACCTAATTTCTGTTGTCATTCTGAGCGAAGCGCCGCGCAGCCGAAGAATCCCGCCGCTTTCAGGCTCCAACGGGATGTCTCGGCTTCGCTCGACATGACATCTTAGTCCAGAATCTCACTTACGCGACCAGCGCCGACGGTTTTTCCGCCTTCACGAATCGCGAAACGAATTGTTTTCTCCATCGCGATCGGCGTCCCGAGCTCGACTTCGACTGAAACGTTATCGCCCGGCATGACCATTTCCACACCTTCCGCCAGCTTTACGCTGCCGGTCACGTCGGTCGTGCGGAAATAAAATTGCGGCCGATAATTCGTGAAGAACGGCGTGTGGCGGCCGCCTTCCTCCTTACTCAGCACGTAAACTTCCGCTTTGAACTTGCGGTGCGGCGTGATGCTGCCCGGCTTGGCAATCACCTGGCCGCGCTCGACGTCTTCCTTCTTCACGCCACGCAGCAGGACGCCGACGTTGTCCCCCGCGCGCGCTTCGTCGAGAAGCTTACGGAACATTTCGATATCGGTCGCCACGGTTTTAGAGGTTGGTCTGATGCCGACGATTTCCACTTCCTCCATTTTCTTGAGGACGCCGCGCTCGACACGCCCGGTCGCAACCGTGCCCCGACCTTCAATGTTGAAGACGTCTTCTACCGGCATGAGGAATGGCTGATCGATCGGACGATCCGGCACTGGAATGTAATCATCCACCGCCGCGACGAGCGCGAGAATTTGCGCCTGTGCATCGGCATCGCCTTCCAGCGCCTTGAGCGCGCTCCCCTTAACGATTGGAATCTTGTCGCCCGGATACTCATATTGCGTAAGCAGATCGCGCACTTCCATCTCGACGAGGTCGAGCAGTTCTGGATCATCGACCATGTCGACTTTGTTCAGAAAAACAACGATCGCCGGGACGCCGACCTGGCGCGCCAGCAGGATGTGCTCACGCGTCTGCGGCATCGGGCCATCAGCAGCCGAGACAACGAGAATCGCGCCGTCCATTTGCGCCGCCCCCGTGATCATGTTCTTGACGTAATCGGCGTGGCCGGGGCAATCGACGTGCGCATAGTGGCGCTTGTCGCTCTGATATTCCACGTGCGCGGTGTTGATCGTGATGCCGCGCTCTTTCTCTTCCGGCGCATTGTCGATCGAATCGTAGGCGCGTATTTCCGCCATTCCTTTTTTCGCGAGCACAGTCGTGATTGCTGCGGTGAGGGTGGTTTTGCCATGGTCCACGTGACCAATCGTACCGACATTGATATGCGGTTTGTCGCGTTTGAATGCTTCCTTAGCCATTTCGATTCTCCTGGTTTAGATACTGCGTCTTTCTAGTTACGTTTTACTGCCGGTCCTAAGCTCACTCTGGAGCCCATGACCGGGATTGAACCGGTGACCTCGTCCTTACCAAGGACGTGCTCTACCAACTGAGCTACATGGGCCGCTTTTCGTCATTTCGTTGCTCGCCCTCATCTCCGTTGCGGAGCCTGACGGCGAACCGGTTGCTTCCCGCCAGAGAGCTAAAAGTCCCAGAGCCGCGTCAAACTTGCAATTTGAACGACCATGGGACCTTTCTCGTTCTGCAAAAAGCGTCGCCAAGCTATCAGCCACCTTTTCTCTGTCAAAGAAATTTCTTGGCCGCGGGAATGGAGCTTCCGGCCGGCGCGAACAATCCTTTCATCGAAGTAGTGGTTGCAGACTCCTAGCGGATTCTGCCGCTCGTGGCCTCGGGCTTTCCTCGCGTAACCATGCGCACGACGACGATAAGGATGAGAAGCACCGCCACCGCAATTCCTATGTTCATTGGCGTCAGGAGACCGGCAGGTTCTGGCGTCGGTTCCGGCGTCGGAGTAGACGCAGGCTGCGTCGGCGGTGGCGCAATCTTAGCTCGCGCGAAACGCAACCGGTCAATCGTATCGGGGTCATCGGGTTTTAATTTCAGCGCGGCCTCCAAGTCCGGAATCGCCTTTGCGAACTGATTCATGAGCGCATACGTGTAAGCGCGCTTGTTATAGACGTTCGGATCATTCGGGTTCTTCTCGATCGCGATCGTGTAATCGGCCAGGGCCTCATCCCATTGTTTCAAGCTTCGTTTGGCAAACCCGCGCCGCTCATAGAGCTGGGGATCGTCCGGATTCTTTTCGATCGCCTTGTCGAAATCGACGATGGCTTTGTCGAACTCGCTCAGGCCGATCTCGGCGAAGCCGCGAAATTTGTAGGCAGGTATGAAGTCGGGTTTCAACTCGATCGCCTTGTCCAAGTCGGGGATCGCGGGCGTGAACTGGTTCATGATGACGTAGGTCTGGCCGCGCTCGAAATAGCCATTGGGTTCCTTCGGTTCGAGCGCGATCGCTTTCGAGAAATCGGCCAGCGCCTCCGGCATTTTCCCGGCGGACCGATAAGCTCTCCCGCGATTGTTATAGCTGACAGCAGTCGGGCTTGCTTCGATCGCTTTGGTAAACTCAGCGACCGCTTCATCGAACTTGCCGGCGGTCGCGAGCTCGATCCCGCGCTGGCGGTGCCCGCCTTCGTTCCCTCCCGCTTTCTCCTTCTCGGCAAAACTCGATTGGCTTTGCGCCATCCAAACGAGCGCGCACGCGATCAGTGACACTGTTGTTTTCATATGGGTGTGCATCTTTGTCCTCCGTTTAAGAACTTCGTTTCTCTGCGATTAATCGTTTGTAAGCGAGCAAATTAAACTGCTGTATTTCCCGGTGATGCGAATTCCGCCCGCAATTCAACCGGAAAACGCAGGGCGAAAGGAGCATAATCTTTCGAAGGGTTACCTCGCCCTCCTCGCGACGATCGCCATCTGGTCGATGCCGTCGCTTTTCCAATATTACTTGAATCGCTACTACGATCCGTGGGCGCAAAACTTCTATCGCTACGCGGTCGCATTCCTCGCAGTCGCCCCTTTCGTCATTCACCATTTTCGGAAAAAAGGGCCGGCTCTCGATTGGCGCATCATCGGACTGTGCCTGATCCCTTCGCTCCCAAACGTGGTCCATCAGATCACCCAAACCGTCTCGCTCTATTACATGGGTCCAGGCGTGTACACGATCTTCATCCGGTCGTCCGTTATTATCACTGCATTGCTCGCACTCATTTTTTTCCCCGAGGAACGTTGGGTCATTCGGCAGTGGCGGTTTCAAGTTGGCACCGTGCTTGGGTTGCTCGGCGCAGTCGGGGTCGTTCTCTTTCAGGCTGGTTGGGAATCGGGACATATTTCGCTGCGCGGTCTCGCGATCGCGTTCTGCGCCAGTTTTTGCTGGGCGCTCTACGGGGTTCTCGTGAAACGTCCCTCCGCGCGGCTCGGCTCCGTCCGCACCTTCGGCATCGTCAGTTTCCTCACGTCGGCCATGCTCTTTCCGCTGACCGTTGCCTTTGGCGACACCTCCACACCGTTCCATGTTGCATCGCACGTCAACCTCATCCTCGTGATCTCGGCCGTCACCTGCATCAGCCTGGCGCACGTCTTGTATTACGTTGCCATTCGCGAGATCGGCGTCGCACTTTCGCAAACGTTGCAGCTGCTTTGCCCCGCGGGCGCGCTCGCGCTCTCAGCGTTGATTTTCGGGGAACGCCTCACGCATGCTCAACTTTGGAGCGCGGCGATTCTGCTCCTCGGCGCGTTCCTGGCGATGCGCGTCAAACCCGCCGCGCTCACAGAATCAGCCGAAAATATTTAGCGCGTTGCACCGCCGACGTTTCAGCAGCCGATCCTGCCTCCGGAGACGGCGGCAGCTGCAGCGCTTGTCCGCGCCCCGTCCCGAGAGTTGAGGCGAGTCCGAGGATGGATGCGACGGTCGGAGACCGCCGCTACGACCAAATGATATTTCGATTTGCGCAGAGGCGAGAAAATTTCGAGACTCGCGCCAATCGTGGACTTATCCGCTTACCTCGTCACGCGTCAGAAAAAGGTCGATCGTGCGCTCGACCGGTTTCTGCCGAGGGCTTCCACGAAACCGGCGACCATCCACGAGGCGATGCGTTACAGCCTGTTCGCCGGTGGCAAACGGTTGCGGCCTATCCTGTGCCTGGCTGCGGCAGAAGCGTGCGGAGGGCGAGTCGCCGCCGCGCTTCCCCTCGCCTGCGCGATGGAATGCATCCACACTTATTCGTTAGTCCACGACGATTTGCCGAGCATGGATAATGACGACTTCCGACGCGGCCGTGCGACATGTCACAAGGTTTTCGGCGATGGCATCGCGGTCCTTGCGGGCGACGCGCTCCTGACAATTGCATTCGAGATCGCCGCAGGCGCAACACCGACGCGGCGCTACAATACTTCACGAGATCATGAATGAAATCGCCGTCGCGGCAGGCAGCCAAAAACTGATTGCGGGTCAGGTGGCTGATCTCGAAGCCGAAGGGCACAAAACGGATCGCGCACAACTTCGTTATATCCACGAAAACAAAACAGCTGCGATCCTGACGACGTCCGTCCGGCTCGGGGCGATGAGCGCGAACGCAAACGAAAAGCAGATGGCCGCAATCACAAAATTTGGTCGTGCGCTCGGTTTGGCATTCCAAGTGATCGATGACATTCTCGACGTCACCCAGACTTCCGAGAAACTCGGAAAGAGCGCCGGGAAAGACGTCGCCGCGAAGAAGGCGACGTATCCGGCGGTAATCGGGCTTGAACAATCGCGCGTGGAGGCAAGGAAACTCACGCGACAGGCGCACAATTCATTATCCATCTTCGGCGCGAGAGCCGAGGCGTTGCATGCGTTATCGAATTATCTCCTCGAACGCGAGTATTGATTGAGCGCTGAAATTTCGTCGATTTACCAGTGCGAAGTTGTTGGTCCACCGCAGCAGGTTCGACACCAACACGGTGATACTCTGGAAAACGAGTCTCATCAAAGACCCGCAGAGCAGCCTCCAAAGCGTTCTTGCAGTTTATCAGGTTGTTTGTACGACCCGCGTGGTTCATAAAACCGTACGCAAGCCCAAGATTAAGTTGGGCCTTGGCCCATTCGATTGGAAACTGCTTTTCTGCATAAACACTCAGGGCTGCCTCAAACGCAGCGATCGCTTTTTGCAGATTGACCGTCCGATTCCCATTCGGCGTGTTCAAATAATACAACGCCCAGTTGCCTTGGGCTCTGGCCCATTCGACTGGGAAGTCCTTTTCTGTATAAACGCTCAGGGCTGCTTCGAACGCAGCGATCGCTTTTTGCAGATTGGCTGCCCTATCTCCAGTGGCATCGGCCAGATATGCGAGGCCCAAGTTGTTCTGGGTCATCCCCCAGTCGACTGGGAACTCCTCCCGAGTTAGCACCTTCATGGCTGCTTTGTACGCAGTGATCCCCTTTTGCACATTCACTGCCTGATCGCCGTCGGGGAAATCGCGATACGCATTGCCGAGGTTGGTTTGCGTCCTAGCCCAATCGACCGGCAAGTCTTTCTCAGTTCGAACCCTCAGCGCTCCTTCATACGCCGTGATCGCCTTTTGCAGATTCGTGGCCCGATCGCCAGTGGGTAAATCGTGATACGCATTGCCGAGGTTGTTTTGGGTCATGGCCCAATCGACCGGCAAGTCTTTCTCAGTTCGAACCCTCAGCGCTGCTTCATACGCCGTGATCCCCTTTTGCACATTCACTGCCTGATCGCCGCCGGGGAAATCGCATATGCCATTGCCGAGGTTGTTTTGGGTCGTGGCCCAATCGACCGGCAAGTCTTTCTGGTTCGAACCTGCAGCACTGCCTCATACGCCGTGATCGCCTTTTGCAGATTCGCGGCGCGGTCGCCAGTCGGCAAATAGAAATAAGCAACGCCCAAATTGTTTTGAGTCATAGCCGATTTTTTTTGGTCGACTCGTTCGAACGCTTTGCTGCTTTTTCAAAGAGTTCGATCGCTTCTTCGAGATACGAGCCTCGTTCTTTTGGCTGCCGCAGAGCGACCAGTCGCAAAAAGCAGTCAAGAATGCACCTCCGCAAGTTCGTTGGGCGAAGCGCCTTTCCGCTGTAGCGCGGCCTTAAAACGCGGTAAAGCATCGCGGTACTGCCTTCACGGTAATAAGAAACGCCGACAGCTAGATCGAGTAAATAGAACGGCTCATCCACCACAATTTCCGGCAGACGCAGTTCGGTAATGCTTTGGACATCGTGTGTGCGTTGCTCATCGGCATCCACTCTTTCGTAATGACAGTAATTCTTGGAAAGAATTTCTTATCACCGATCCTTTGCCCATAAAACGAGTGCTGCTTTGCTCCGCTGGCCGATTCGCCGTGCGCGGCTGTGCGCATCGGCAAGACCATAACTCTCATCAAGCATTTCGCGGCTCGCGTGAACTTCGATCTGCAGGCCAGTGGGCTCCACCTGCTTCTCCGCATTGAGATTAGCGATTAATTCCTTCTGAAACGAGTCGTTGGCATCATCGCCAGCAATGCGCATGACAAGAATGCCCGTGAGATTCTCCGGAAAGGGGTGTTCACGGTTAAAATAGTGCCGAAGCGCGATGATGCTTATTGCGGCGACAGCGAGCGTGATTGCAACGCCGAGACGTCTATAAAGCAGGCGTTTCTCCTCGACTTTGGTTGCGCCGATCACTTTCCAGCTAATGATTGCAGCGGCAAGGAAAAGTAGAGCAATCCAGAGATCGAAGCCCTCCAGCTTGTCGAGAACCCGCTTGAGAATCTCTTCCATTATAGGGCAGCAAGACTAATCGAGTGCGTGGATCGCTTTCAAGATAAAGCCACAACAGCCTGCCAGGTCGCACCCGATCACGAGTACCAGCGCAAGATTCGGATCGATCTCGTCTGTAACGCTTGAATGGAATCCTGCCTTGAGACGTAGCGCTGCGACGAACGCAATCATCGCCGCGTTATCGGTGCAAAGTTTGGGAGCGGCGAAGAATACTTCGATCCGCTCGCGTTCGCAGGCCGCGATCATCTGCGTCCGCAACTCCTGGTTGCAACTTACGCCTCCGCTCACTGTCACCACTTTTAGGCGGCAGGCGCGCGCTGCTTTCAGTGTTTTTCGCACCAGCACTTCGATCACTGCGCGCTGAAATGACGCGCAAAGATCGCTCAGCAGCTTGTCATTCCGAGCGAAGTCGAGGGATCCCGTGGAGCTTCCAGTAATGCTTCGGGATCCCTCGACTTCGCTCGGGATGACACAGGTGGGAACGCTTAGTCCTACTTTCGGCAACAGATAGCGCATGGCTGTCTTCAATCCGCTAAAACTGAAATTGTGATCGCCGGAATCGAGCATGCTTCGCGGCAAATCAAAACGCGCCGGGTCACCAGCACGCGCCCGCATTTCAATCTCTGGTCCGCCCGGATAACCAAGACCGAGCATTTTTGCCACTTTATCGAAGGCTTCCCCTGCTGCGTCGTCGACTGTCCGGCCGAGCAGGCGGTAATCAGCCAGCCCATTCACTTCGATCAGGAGCGTGTGCCCGCCGCTCACGATCAAGGAAACATTCCGTGGGATTTCCATTTCCCTTCCGAAAAAAGGCGAAAGCAAATGGCCTTCGAGGTGATTGATGGCGAGGTAGGGTTTGTTCAACCCAAGCGCGAGACCTTTGGCGATCGACGCTCCGATCATTAACGAACTGGCCAGGCCCGGTCCGCTGGTCCCGGCAAAGCCGTCGATTTCGGTTAAAGTAATTCCTGCTTGTTTGATCGCGCGTTCAAGAAGCGGCGGCGCATGACGGAGATGGTTCCGGGAAGCAACTTCAGGGACCACGCCTCCGTACGGTTCGTGCGCCGCGATCTGTGAGGCTACTTCGCTGGCAAGCAATTCGCGGTCGCGCAAGATGGCCACCGCAGTTTCATCGCAGGAAGTCTCGATCGCAAGAATGGTGGACACAATTGTGATCCTAAGTTGTCGTCCCGAGCGAAAGTCGAGGGATAAGGCTACTGGATTTTTCGACTTTGCTCGGAATGACGGCAGGCCGAAATGATCCCTAACGAATAATTCTACTTCTTTGCTCCGTCCACTTTGGGCGCGGTTTGCTCGGCATAGATCATGACGCCCTTGAGCGCGTCGATCGCCCGCATCATTTGCGGATCTTTGCTTTTGATCAGGTTCTTTTCCTCATCCGGCTTGATATTGCCCGAACTCCTGATCGAGAAAAGCGCGCGTTCCTGTTCGTTTGTCATCGGCACGCGAATGTTTGGGACAATCCCATTGCCCTGAATGACCTGGTTGCCCGGCGTGTAATATTTCGCGGTCGTAAAACGCAAGTGCCGATCCATCCGGCAACTGCATCACGTTTTGGACCGAGCCTTTTCCGAATGTGGTCTCGCCGACCACGACGGCACGGTGCAAATCCTTCAGCGCACCAGAAACAATCTCCGCGCCGCTCGCGCTCCCTTCATTCACCAGCACAGCCAGCGGAAAACGCGGCCGCTCCTTTGTGCCGGATGACGTAGAATAGTCGCGCTGTTGAGATGCAGCGCGTCCTTGCGTGGAAACGACTTGGGTTCCAGGCGGGAGAAATTGCGCGCAGACATCCACCGCGCTATTGAGAAGGCCGCCGGGATTGTTCCGCAGATCGAGGATGAGCCCTTGCATTCCCTGCTTCTGCAGTTCATCGAGCGCCTTCGAAAGTTCGTCGGCGGTCGGATCGTTAAATTGCACCAGCCGGATGTAGCCGATCTTGAATTGTCCACTTAGTTCCGGATCAAGCAGCCGCACTCCCTTCACGCTCTCGATCTTGATCTCGGCACGATCGAGTTTGTACTCTTTGATTTCCCTGGTCGAAGGATGCAGAACGGTCAGGACGGCCTGCTGGCCCGGACGCCCGCGCAGGATGTTGACGGCGTCCTGCAGCTCCATCCGCTCCGTCGACGTCCCGTTGATTTTCAGAATTTGATCGCCGGAGACAATTCCTGCCTTCGCGGCCGGCGTGCCCTCCATCGGGGTGATCACGGTGAGCACTCCGTTTTTCACAGAGACCTCGATGCCGAGCCCATTGAAACGGCTCCGCGTGTCATCCTGCATATCCTTGAAGTCGTTCGGATCGAGAAACTGACTGTGGGGATCGAGGGACGAGAGCATTCCTTTCAGGGCCGCGTAGATTAAGCCCTGGTAGCTGACCTTGTTGCCATCGACGTAATCCTGCCGGATCAACTGCACGGCGCGGGCGAAAACCGCGATCTGCGGATAACCGGAATCGTCGGTGGCGTCCGCGGCTGGATCCGCGCCGAGCGCGTTATTGAAACGGACGGCAAAAAAAACGCTGACACCGACCAGGCAAACGAGCGTGCTAAAGAAAAGGGGGCGCTTCATGCGATAAGATTCTTCGGGAAAGCAATCATCGCCCACGGCCAAATTTTATCAATTGAGACCTCGCGCTACCTACGAGGCTGGCGCAAATAAGAGATGCGCTACGGAATTCATTTCCTAGATTCCCCCCCGCCACTCTGACCATGAAGAAATTACTCATCCTTTCCCTGGCCTGCTTCGCTGCCGGCTTCGGAAATCTCGGCGCGGCGGAGAACGAAGATGCGTTGTTCGACAAAGTCGCTGAGGAATATATCCAGGGCTATCTGGCAGCAAGGCCGCTCCAGGCGACTGCCCTCGGTTTCCACCAATATGATGGCAAGATTACCGACTACAGCCGGCTGGCGATTGATGCCGAGATTAACCGACTGCAACGCTTCGCCGATCGCCTCCAGAAATTCGATCCGAGCAAACTCAGCCCTCGTGCCTCAATCGACCTCCAGATCTTGCTTGCCGCGGTCAAAGGCGAGCTTTTCAAGATTCAGGAAATGAGCGCCTACGAGCGCAATCCGATGATCTATGTCTCCGACTTCGACCCCACCATTTATATCAAGCGAAACTTCGCTCCGCTCGAAGATCGCGTCCGCAGTATCATCGCGATCGAGAACCAGGTCCCCAATATCATGCTGGCCGCGAGGACCAATCTGCAGGACGTACTGCCCAGGCCTCTTGTCGAGCTCGCCATCCAGATCGCGCAAGGCGCCGCGGATTTTCTGCGGAAAGATTTGGTCGAGGCGCTTAAGGACGTGAAGGATGCACAGCTCAGCGCTCAATTTCGCCAGTCGAACCGAAAAGCGGCGGCGGCGCTTCAAGACTACGCCAGCTGGCTAACGAAAGAAAAACTGCCGAAGGCCACTCCCGACTTCGCGCTTGGTGAAGAGAAGTATCGCCGGTTGCTTGCAAGCACGGAGCTGATCGATCTCCCGCCGCAAAAGATCCTCGAGATGGGCCTGCAAAAATTGAAAGAGGAACAGGACGTCTTTGCCGCTGCCGCAAAAATCATCGACCCGGAGAAATCGCCAATCGAGGTTTTTAAACAGATTCAGAACGAACACCCCAAACCGGATAAGCTGATTCCGGACGTGGCAAAGGATCTGGACAAGATCCGTCAATACCTGGTCGAGCATAAAATCATCGCGATTCCCTCCGACGTGCGCGCGAAAGTTGCCGAGACCCCCAAGTTCTCGCGCGCGACCAGCTTTGCATCGATGGACACGCCCGGGCCTTTCGAAAAGAAAGCGACCGAAGCTTATTATTATGTCACCCCTCCGGAGAAGGAGTGGTCCGAGAAACAAAGAGAGGAATGGCTCACTTCGTTCAATTACTACACGAGCGACCTGGTTTCGATTCACGAAGCTTATCCGGGCCATTACGTTCAATTCCTGCACTTGAACGCCTCGTCGGCGACAAAATTGGAAAAGATTTTTGGAAGCTACGCCTTTATCGAAGGCTGGGCGCACTACACCGAGAAAATGATGCTCGACGAGGGTTTCGGCAGTTGTAATTGCTCTCATCCAACGCCCGAACAGACAGTTCGCGCGGCCAAGTATCGGATGGCCCAGGCGGATGAAGCGTTGCTGCGCCTGTGCCGGCTCTGCGTTTCAATCAAGATGCACACTCAGGGCATGTCGGTGGATGACGCGACCAAATTTTTCCAGGAGAATTGCTACTACGAGGAAAAGCCGGCGCGTGCCGAAGCGATGCGCGGAACATTCGATCCGGGCTACTTGAACTACACGCTGGGCAAATGGCAGATCCTGAAACTGCGCGACGATTACAAGGCGCAGGAAGGTGAGAATTTCTCGCTCAAAAAATTCCACGACGAGATGCTCAAGCACGGCATGCCGCCCATTCGGTTGTTGCGCGAGATCATGCTCAAGGATCAGGCGAAGTGGGACGAAGTGTTGTAAAGTGGCCGACGGATCCGTGAAATTTTCGGATAAACCAAGCAGTGCGTCTGATTAACCTCTTGGCCGAGCTCAGGCGGCGCAACGTTTACAATCAGCATTGAAGGCTCGCCGCCAAAAAGGTTAATGATACCTTTCCGATGAAACGCCGATGGCCGCGAAGGTTCCCCGACCTGTTGCCTTGGACAGCGCTATCGAAAACCTAGATGGTTTGCTTCTCGACGCTTTGGAACTGCCCAAGGAGTTGGACGCACTGCAATCCAGTTGGATCGGGCCTGAAGGCACTCGAGACGCGGCAGAGAAGAAATTAAGACTCTTTCGAGATCGCGTGATCGAACGTTCCGAGTATATAGCAGAAGTCAGGGCCGCATGGATTTTACGAGAGGCCATACCTCCTCCGCGCGTATTTGGAACCAGACTCGATTTGGGTTTAGCGTTTGAGCCATTACGCGCGTGGATCAATGGAGTGATCGGAAACATCGAATCCGAACTTGAGGCAATCGAGCGGCAGCAAGATCTGGTTGTAACCCTGATCGCGACTCTGATTGCTCTGTTTCCCGCGATTGTTCCATCGCGTCGGTCGGATTCGAATTTCGAATTGGCTTCGGGCGCGATATTGATTCAAAACGGCGGCGCTCTGGGCAAACGTGCGCGCTAATCCGATTCTTCTTCCTCCGGCTCCGCTAGCAGCTCCGGCAAGAGTGGCTGCGGATTCGTTGGCAGTTCTTCCACGTCGCGCAGGCTTTTTCGTAATTCCATGAGAGTGTATCGCAACTTTGTCCATGTCGCTCGATGCCTGATCGAGCTTATCTTTCACCTTCGATAAGGCATCGCCGAATTTCCCGAATTCATTCTTCACCGCGCCGAGCAAATTCCAGACTTCGCTCGAACGTTTTTGAATGGCGAGCGTGCGAAATCCCATCTGCAAGCTGTTGAGCAACGCCGCCAAAGTCGTCGGTCCAGCAAAAACCACCCGGCAATCGCGCTGCACTTGCTCGACCAGGCCGATGCGGCGGATCGCTTCGGCATAAAGTCCTTCCGTCGGCAGAAACATGAGAGCGAAGTCCGTCGTCCTTGGCGGGTTGATGTACTTCGCGCAAATATCTTTTGCGCATTTTTTCAATTGCGTTTCCAGACTGCGCATCGCAGCATCCACTGCCGGCACGTCCGCATTCTCCTGCGCCGCGATCAGCCGATGATAATCTTCGATCGGAAATTTCGCGTCGATCGGAAGCCAAACCGGCGCACCGTTTTCATCGCCCGGCAATTTGATGGCAAATTCGACCGTCTCCCCACTCTCGTCGCGCGTCTTCACATTGCACGCGAATTGGTCCGTCGTTAGGACTTGCTCGAGGAGCGCACCCAACTGTACTTCGCCCCAGCCGCCACGCGTCTTCACATTTGTCAGGACACGCTGCAATCCACCGACATCACTCGCAAGCTGCTGCATGGCCCCGAGTCCCCGATGCACCTGCTCAAGCCGCTCGCTCACGAGCTTGAACGATTCAGTCAGCCTCTTTTCCAGTGTGCCTTGCAATTTTTCGTCAACCGTCGCGCGCATTTTTTCGATCTGTCGGGAATTATCTTCCTGCAATTGTTTCAAGCGCAGATCGACAATCGAGCGCACGCTCTCCAGCGAGGAAGTAAGTTCGTCGCGCTGTGTCTTTGCCGATTGAGCGCTTTCTTCCCGGCCGCGCGACATTTCTTCTCGCAACATGCGCTCGGCCCTCTCTTGCGCGCGATCAAGTAGTTCCAAACGCTGAATGAGTTCTGCTTCGCCCGAGCGACGACGACGTGAGAGTAGAAAAACGCAAACACCTAGCGCCGCGCCAACGATCAAACCAACCGCGAGATAAAGTTCCGGGCGCACTCTTAGCGATTACCAGCAGTGCGTCGCATGTTCAAGCCAGAGACACCCATCGCCCTCTCGCTGTCATCCTGAGCGGAGCGAAGGACCTCGCATAAGCAGATTGTCGCGGCTCACGCTACGCGCCTGCCATAAAGGAATGTGAGGTCCCTCGCCGTCTCCGCGGCTCGGGATGACATGCACAATTAGAACCGCACCTTCACCCCACCATACGCGGCTCGGCCCAACGTCGGGAAACCAAAGACCTCGGCGTACTGCTCATTCGTCAGGTTATTAATCCGGCCAAAGATCGTGAGGTGCGGATTGATTTCGTATTCGGCCGCGAAATTCACAAACGAGTAATCTTCAATATCGAAGTTCGGCACACCGAAACTCAGCTCTTCCCGTGCGTTGACGAATTTTGCTTCCACCGTCGTCCGCAATTTTTTGCACCACAGATACGAGGCCGAAACATAAAACTCATTGCGCGGCCGCCGTGGCAATCGCGCGCCCTGTGGTTGATTGATATCAGCCGACGATGTTTTTTCTGCGTCGAGGTAGGTGTATGTCGCCGAGAAAGTGAGGTCGGTCAGCGGTCGAATTTGAATCTCGCTTTCCAGTCCCTGCGTTCGCGCGGCGCCCAGGTTCAACGTGTCAAAAAGCCCGCTAAACCCGATCAGGTTCGACAAATCGTTATGGAAATAGGTCAGGCCAACGGTGCCACGTCCTCCCCAAAAATGCTGTTCGATTCCCACGTCAAACCCGCGATCTTTTTCCGGCTCCAGCCCAAAGTTATTGCCGAAAATCTTGTCCTGACTGCTCGGCGGACTGAAGCCGGTCGCGATGCTCGAATGCAAGATCGTGTCTGTCGGTTTGATTCGGTAACTGCCGGCGACGCGATAAGTCCAAACGCCACCGAATTGGTTGAAATGGTCGTAGCGTCCACCGGCGACGAGCAACAAGCCGTCACACGGAGTGATGCTCGCCTGCAGAAATACGGCGGTCTCTTCCGTGTGATCGCTGACAAAGGTCGGCTGCGGCCCAAAGTCCTGTGAAACGAATGGCCGTTCCTGGCCTGCGTCGACATCGCTGTAGAAAAACCCCGAGGTCAGCGTGAGCCACGATGCCGCTTTGAGATCATTTTGATAATCGATGGTCAAACGCTTGAACAGCGCGCGCGTCGGACCGACGAAACCATCGTCGTTTGGATCGTTTACCTGCCGCTCGTGATCGTAGCTGACGATCAACTTGTGGTCCCACCAATCGACCGGCTTGAAATCGACCCGGGGAGCGACCAGCCAGCGTTCGGTCAAAAGATTATCGAGTGGCTTCGGATCGAAAATCGAATTCGGGTTGCCGGTGTCCGCGAGCGAATAGGCAAACAAAGCGCTGATTCTCCATTGTTCGTTAGGCGACCAACCGATGTTCACGAGGCCGTTACTCAGGCGATACTGATTGTTCGGCCGCTCATAATCCGTATCGAGCCGGCTCAGTCCGACGGAATAATCGAACTGACGAAATGAACCCGAACTCTGGAAGGTTTCGCGAAACGTGTCGAACGATCCCGCTTCGGCGCTGAACTCGCCGGTTGGTGGTCCGCTTCCCTGTTTGGTAAAGATCTGAATCACCCCCGCGAGCGCGCGTGGACCGTACAAAGTGCTCTGTGGTCCGCGGACAACTTCGATCCGCGCGATATTATCGGTGGTTAAGTCGGCAAAATTGAACGCTCCCTGAAGTCCCTGATTGATCGGAATACCGTCGATCAAGACCTGGGTATGTTCACTGCGCAGACCGCGAAGAAAGACCGAGGTCAGCTGTCCCGCCGTCCCGGTTTCCACGACCGACAATCCGGGAACCTCACGCAATGCGTCCGCCACGCGCCGAATTTGTTTTTGCTCGATAATTTCATCCGTGATCACGCTGACGCTCGAAGGCGATTCATCTTCCGGGATGGGAAGCCGGGTCGCGCTCACCACGATCGGTTCGCTTTCGGTCGAGATCTCGGATGGAGCCGCATCCTGCGCGCGGCAAGGAGATGGGGTGGCCACATTGAGGAGGAGCACGAGGATGCAACACAGCATCGTCGCGCAGCAGAACTCCGGGGAGCGCACGCGGCTCGCGTGTCGATTGCGGCGACTCGCCGCAATCACATCCGTGGCGCGTCCAATCTCAAGACCTAGCCCCGCCGTCCGCCACTCGACCGAAGTTCGCGTTGGCGAGCCGCCAACGCCCGCACGCGAGCCGCGTGCGCTCCCCGGAAGCCTGATCGCACTGCCTCCAATATTGATCTGCCGCATAACAAGTTTCCTCCAATGACAGAGAGGCGGACTTGGCCGGTTGCACCAGATCGTCCACAGCTCTCATTCTTCTTTTTCGCGAAGAAGTTTTTTCGGGTCGTTCGCACACGCGGCGACTCGAATGAGGTGGAGCGGGCAAATATTCTGGCTTCTGGTTTCTGGCGTTCGCCTAACGACGTTCGCACACCTTCTTCCCGCCTTCACCGGTCACCCGCGGCGACCGATTGGCTCATGGGAAGTCGTATCCAGTTACAGCAGCGCAACTGCTCCCGATTCACACGGGATTTCTCGCGCCGATCCACTGATCAAACTCGCAAAGAACTGTCGCGAGCAATAGCCGCTTGCGCTTGTCCGCTCAAGAATTATTTAATCAATTACGCCGATGGCGTGCGCTTTATGCCAGACCCTTCCTCATCACTCAATCTGCTTGTTACCGGTGGCGCGGGATTCATTGGTTCGAATCTCGTGCTCGCGCTGCAGGAGCAATTTCCCAAGGCGCGGCTGACCGTGATCGACGACTTCCGGTCCGGGGACTTCAAGAATCTTGTGGGCTATCGCGGTGATCTCGTCGCCCAAAATCTGGCCACACTCGATTGGCGCGAACAATTCGGCGACGAAAAATTCGACGCCGTCTTCCATCTGGCATCGATCACCGATACCACCCTGCACGATCAATTTATCCAGGTGCATGACAACGTGGAGAGTTTTCGGCGGCTGCTGAATTTCGCGCGACCGAATCGAACGCGGATTGTTTTTGCTTCCTCGGCCTCGACCTACGGTGCGGTCAGTCGCGCGAGCGTTGAATCAAACGGCGCCGCCCCGGCGAACGTTTATGCGTTTTCCAAAGTCATCATGGACAATCTGGCGCGGCGCGCGGCGGAGGAATTCCCCGATTGGATCATCGTCGGCCTGCGTTATTTCAATGTTTACGGACCGCGCGAAGCGCACAAGGGCGTCCCGGCAAGCATGGTTTACCATCTGGCAAAGCAGATGAAGGCCGGCCAGCGGCCGCGCATTTTCAAGCTCGGCCAGCAAAAGCGCGACTTCGTTTACGTGAAAGACATCGTGCAAGGCAGCATCCGCGCGCTCGAAGCAAAGGAGAGCGGCATTTACAATCTCGGCTCCGGCCAGGCGCGATCGTTCAACGAACTGGTCAATGTCTTGAACCGATGTCTCGGGACGAAGTTGCAGCCCGATTACATCGATAACCCGCACGCCCACTACCAGAATTTTACACAGGCGAATTTAACAAAGGTACGCGACGCGCTTGGCTACGAGCCGCAATATCCACTCGAATCGGGTGTGGCCGACTATCTGAAATGGTTGTATCCGGGAACCGCGCAATGAATTGTGTCATCCCGAGCGGAGTCGAGGCATCGCCGCGGTGCAACCTTTAAGCTAACGCGACGGGATCCCTCGACTTCGCTCGGGATGACGGCGCATTAAGAACGGAGCCTTATGAAACCACAAAAATCCGATCTCCTGGTCGAAGTCGTCGAACACATCGATATCAAGGAACACAACGTTGTTCCGCTCGTCGAAGCGATGAGCAAAATGGCATTCTCCGCGCGCGATCTCGGCCGCGCCGCGCACATCTACGATCAAATGCTGCGCGAGGAGGATTGCGCGATCATTCTTTGTCTCGCCGGATCGCTCTTCTCCGCCGGGCTCAAAAACGTGGTCGTCGATCTCATTCGTCACAACATGGTGGACGCCATCGTCTCGACCGGCGCAATCATCGTCGATCAGGATTTTTTCGAAGCGCTCGGCTTCAAACATTACAAGGGCGATATTTTCATGAGCGACGACACGCTCCGCAAACTCGCCATCGATCGGATCTACGACACCTACATCGACGAAGATCAGTTGCGCATTTGCGACGCCACCACCGGCGAGATCGCCGATAAGTTGCCGCCGCGTCCGCACTCCTCGCGAGAATTCATCAGGGCGATGGGTGAATACCTGGTGAAGAATGCAAAGAACCGCGATTCAGTCGTGCTCTCCGCGTTCGAGAAAAGGCGTGCCGATCTTCTGCCCGGCTTTCAGCGATTGCAGCGCAGGCTTCGGATTGATCCATCATCAATGGCATCATCCCGACGAGCATCTCAGCATTGATTCGGCGAAGGATTTTCTCGAACTGACCAGGATCAAGATTGGATCAAAACAAAGCGGGCTGTTCATGGTCGGCGGCGGTGTGCCGAAAAACTTTGCGCAGGACACGGTCGTGGCTGGTGATTATCTCGGATTCGACGTCGGCATGCACAAATACGCGATTCAGATCACGGTCGCGGACGATCGCGA
Source organism: uncultured Verrucomicrobiae bacterium (assembly GCA_963737545.1). Lineage (GTDB taxonomy): Bacteria > Verrucomicrobiota > Verrucomicrobiia > Chthoniobacterales > UBA10450 > CAVTTH01. Next base: position 212,554 of record CAVTTH010000001.1, read on the forward strand.
TGGAGCGCTTTCCGGTTCCACGCTGAAGGAGGCAAATTCATGGGGCAAAGTGGATCTGGGCGCGGAGCAGATGGTCTACGCGGAAGCAACCCTGGCGTTGCCGCTGGTTGCGGGCTACGCCTATCACAAGGGCAGCTGGAAAAATCGTCAGGCCCGCGAATACACCAGGCTGCTTGATCAGCCTGCGACCGCGACAAAAAAGAAACTCGTCGCCGCTCGTCTAGGCGTCCACGCTACGAGGCCGCGAGATCTCGAAAAGCATCCTCGGACATTTGGAATTCGTGCCAATCGTGATCGATCCTGGCACCGAGCCGTTCGTAGAATTGAATGCTGCGCAGATTCCATTTTGCGACATACCACTTGATCATTCCGCAACCAGCCCGCTCAGCTTCCTTTGCCACAGCTTTCATCAATAGCTCGCCGGTGCCTTTGCTCCGGTGTCGATCAGCAACGAACAGCTCCTTGATGATGATGTTCGGCCTGGCTCGATAGGTAAACGGGACGAAATAATAAACGAGGAAGCCAATCAACTCACCGCGCTCTTCGGCGACAAAACAGTAAAAATCAGGCGGTGAACGTCGAAATCCCTGTTCGCGCACGACTTCTTCGGTGACGGCAAAAGCGTCTGCGTATTTTTCAAACACGGCCAGCTGCCGCATCAAGGGAAGGAGGTTCGGAACATCCGCCTCAACTGCTTTCCTGACCCGCATGTCGGACACGTGAGAGTTTTCGCGTGGTGGCGGCTTCAACCTTCCCAAAAGAATTCGGTCGGTCGTTTCATCTCGGAGGGCAGGCTCCGGTTGACCGGGCAGCCCAGCGCCGTCTTTTCTAAAAGCTCGCGTTCCGGATGATCGGGAGACAGCGGCAAGTGCACTTCCGTCACGAGGCGACTGATACGGCGCGGGTCATTCGCCATTTCTTTCGCCACATGCACCGTCGTTCCTTTCAGATCGATTTGATGACGTTCGGCTACGATCGCCATGGTCGTCGCAATGCAGGTTCCGAGCGCAGTCGCGACAAGATCAGTCGGAGAAAATGCTTCGCCTTTTCCCTGATTGTCCGTCGGAGCATCGGTATCGATTTTTGATTTTGATGGTTCGTGAATGGCGTTGCAATGCAAACCGCCCGTGTACTCGACGGAGATGTTAACCATGAGAGAATGTGCGATGCGTTGCGGCTCTTGTCATGGAGCAACAATCGGCCTTTCCTGAATCTTGTCCGCGTTCTCCTCGAATTCGCTCCGAAAGACATTCGTTAGGGTGGGATCGTGCAGAATGTTCATATCGGTGTCGTGTTTTTTGTGATCATCGTTTTCCCACGCTTCATTCCACCAGCAGAAACCGATCACGGCGGGCCAGCGCCCAGAGAACAAGTCGTCGAGAGCAGACTTGGCCCACTCATCGGCGCGAAGGTGGTGATTGTGCAGATCGCAACCGATCTCAGCGAAGATAATCGGTTTCCCCGGTGCGAGCTTGACCAGCCGTGGATAGGCTTCGCGCATCTTGAAACGCAAACTTTCGAGGCCGTCTCTCGTGGTCGGAGTGAGCGGGCCATAAGCACTCACCGCCATCCAATCACAGTAGTTTTCCCCGGGAAAATAATTCTCGAAATGATTCCACTTCGCTTCCGGTTCATCGAACCAGTTGACGTGCCAGACCCACTGCAGATTATCGGCGCCCTCTGCCCGCATCAGATCGACGATGTGCCGATAGGCCGCGATGTAGCGCTGCGGTCCGATCTTGGCGCCCCCGTTCCATGTCCCGTTCCAGGCGAACCATTTTCCATTCGGCTCCATCCCCCACTCGATCAAAATGGGTGAACCAAATGTTTTTGCGTCTCGCGCCCACGATCTCAGGTCTTCATCGAATTTTCCTGAAATGATGTTTTCCAGGCTGAAAATCTTTTCGACGTGATTCTGGTCGAGGTCCGAGCGCAGCATCAGCCGGATATACGGAACTTTGCCAAGGTCGCGAATCCAGCCGCACATGGCGGCGGGAAATTTCCTCGATTCAAACCAATTGTCGGAAAAGAAAACCCACGCCGTCTTTTTTCCGACTGCTTCTTCGTAACGCGACACGTCGCTCGCGGTCACATCGTGTTCGTTCGTCGCGGCTCCATCGTAGTAGAAGCCGTGATACAATTTCCCCGGTGGCGGCGCGGCGACGGGCGGCGCAGCGTCTAATCGCTGACCGGCGAGCGCGATCGTCAGACAGAGCGTAAATAGCCGGGACATGTGACAAGCTTAAGCATAGAGCAGCGCGATCACTTCTTCGTTCACTGCTTTTCGAATCTCCGGTCCGGCCATTTCTTTCCGAGAGTTGCAGCCCGATCAATTCTCCTTAGCCTTTTTCACATGGAGACAAAGGTTGCAGGCTTGGACTTGACCAAGGTCGCGCCGCGCAGTCCCCGAGTGCGCGTCGGCGGATATGCGATTCTCGGACGCACAATCGATAAATGTCGCGCGTTGATCGGCGGAAATATCGGCCCGTATCATTTTGACTCCCTTTTGGACAACGTGCTCTTCGGATTCAAAAGCGTGAAGGGGGCCGATTTCAAAGCCGAGATTGAGAAAGGGGCGAGCGATATGGAAATGGCTCGATGGCTCGACAATCACGGCGAACAGCACACCCCGGAAGATGTGCGAGGCTGGGCCGACGAAATGGAACGAGCCACGTTGTTGGATAACCCCGAGAAGCAGGATTTTTTTATCGAGGAATGCCAAAAATTCGGACTCGATCCGGAGAAAACTTCGATCTTTACCTGGCTCGAGACCGACGACAAAGCCTGCCATTCAGGCGCCTAGTCTCAAACGAGCGGCACCAAAGTAGTGCAGTCGAGTTCATCTGCGGTCGAAGAGTTTTCCGCACTCGCTGCGATTCCGGCATGCCGCCACGCTTTTGTTGGACGCATTCCCGGGATCGAAGTTTCCTACGATAAAGCGCAGGTCCTCGCGCGACTCGACGCGGCCCATCGCGAAATCCGCCGATCGCAAGGGATGGACCGCGGCCCGTTTCTCACCGCGCAACAGGTTCATGGCGATCGCATCGCGGTGATCGACCGGTCGACTTCGTCCGATGAATGTTTCTCCGAATCTGACGGGCTAATCACAAATCAGCCCGGAGTCTGTCTCGGCGTCTACGTTGCGGACTGCTGTGCAATCTCCATCGTCGATCCAATTCGCAAGTGCATCGGCCTGGTGCATTCCGGCAAGAAAGGGACCGAACTCGGAATCGCGAGCCGCGCGATCGAGCAGATGCGCGAGATATTTGGATCGCTCGCGGCGGATCTAGTAGTGCAATTGAGTCCTTGTATCCGGCCGCCGCATTATGAAATCGATTTCGCGGCGGAGATCGCACGGCAATGTCGCGCCGCCGGTGTGATCGCGGTCCAGGATTGCAACATCTGCACGGCTTGCGATTTGAATCGCTACTATTCTTATCGCGCGGAGAAGGGGCGCACCGGTCGAATGCTCGCCCTGCTTGCTCTTAATAGGTAGGGATGCCGCAGTGCGGCGTTCGCGGTCAGCGCGGCGCGCCGACCCTAGCAAAGAAAAATGCGCTCTTAGATCGACGTTCCGTCGTCGCTGCTTCCCTTGTACGGACAAATCCCGCGCTTCTTCGCGTTTGCGACGAAATCGAAGAATTCGCGTGCGGGCCCGCCCAGATTCATTTTTGCAGCTTGCTCGAGCGCCTGTGAAATATTGAGCCCGCTGGTGTAAAGCAGCTTGAAGGCTGCCTTGATCTCGTCGCGGTCTTTCTGGCTGAAGCCTGCTCGCTTCAAACCTATGACGTTGATTCCGAAAATAGAATTGCGTTTTGCCGCGATGGTGAACGGCGGCAAATCTTTCCCAAACCCTGAGTTGCCTTGCACCATCACGAGACGTCCGACGTGCATGTGCTGGTGGTATGTCGATCCGCCGCCAAGAAACGCCCGATCGTCAACGCGCACATGTCCGCCCAACAGGCAATTATTGGCGATAATCACTTTGTCGCCGATTTGGCAATTGTGTCCGATGTGAACTCCGGTCATCAGGAAATTCTTGTCGCCGATTTTCGTCGCACTTCCGTCGGCACTGCCGCGATGAATCGTGCAGTATTCCCGAATGACGTTGTCATTGCCGATTTCGATCCTGGTCTTTCGTTCCGGCGAGAAAGCGAGGTCCTGCGGTCCGCCCCCGATGATTGCTCCATGACCAATGAAATTTCCCGAACCAATCTTCACGTCACCTTCGATGATGACGTGCGATTGGATGATCGTCTTCTCGTCGATCTTCGCTTTCGCTCCAATAATCGAGTACGGTCCGACCTCAACACCGGCTCCGATTTTCGCGGCCGGATCGATAATTGCTGTCGGGTGAATCTTCAAAGCACCCCCGCCTCCTTGAAAGCTGAAATACGGCGCCCGCCCCTCGGCGGGCGCGCCGATAATGATGTGGTCGAGCAGCTTGATCTGCAGGAGCTCGGCCGCCTCCGATAGTCGTCTCGTTAGGCTGTGATCGCTCTGGCTGGGGGAAGGATCGCCCGACGGATGATTGTGCACGACGATGACGGCGTAGGCGGACGCTATGATCGCCGGACGAAAAACCTCGCGTGGATGCGCGATGCTTTCATTCACGCTGCCCAGTGAAACTTCTTCGATCTGCACCAGATGATAACGCGTATCGAGCAAGATGACGCGCAGTGATTCCTTGTGCAGCATGCGCAACTCGGCGCCAACCAGATCGCAGACCAGTTCCGGAGAATCAACTTTCTTCCGGGCGAAGGATTCCCGCGCCAGTCTTTGCCCGAGGCCAAACGCCGCGACGAGTTGCACCGCTTTTGCATTCCCGACCCCGCGGACGGCGGCCAGCTCCTTCACCGTGCATCTGCTCAGACCACTGAGCGATCCGTATTTCACCAGCAGTTCACGCGCGACCTCGATCGCGTTCGCGCCGCGCACGCCCGTCCGCAGCAGGATCGCGATCAACTCGGGATCAGTCAGCGCCGCCGCGCCGCGGGCGATCAACTTTTCCCGCGGCCGTTCCTGCTCCGGCATTTCACGGATTTTCAGCTGAGGCATTAATGTGGGAGCGGCCTTAGTGCCGCGATCAAGTTACTGAAAGTCGGGACGCTCAGGTCGCTCCCACATTTCATTTACGATCGCAGTTGTTCGAACAAATCATGGAGCGCATCGCAAAGTTGGATCAAAGCGTCGGAATATTCGGTCGGGGCGTGGCCGACCAGATTGCATTGCGCATCCCGAATCAACTCCTGGCCCGCATCAAGCGAAGCGCTGAGCGCGCCATCAGCCGAAGCCATTTTCATGAGCGCTGCAATTTCATCCGATCTGCCGTCGAGAATCAGTTCGCAGCAATGTTCGCGTTCAACCGCCGGAGTGTTCTTGAGCAGCGTCAGCACCGGGAGTGTCATTTTCCCTTTTCGCAAATCGGTCCCCAGGGTTTTGCCCGTTGCCTTCTCGCTGCCCGCGATGTCGAGGCAGTCATCGTAAATCTGGTAGGCCGCCCCAAACTTCAGTCCAAACACCTTCATCGAGCGAATTGTGTCCGCGTCGGCTCCGTTGATCGCGGCACCGAGCTCGGCGGCGACGGCGAAGAGCGAACCGGTTTTCATCTTGATGATGCGAAGATAATCGTCGATCGCGAGGTGCAGATCGAAACGCCTTTGTGTCTGGATAATTTCGCCCGAGCAAACATCCCGGGCGGCGCGCGCGATCGCACGACTGATCTCCGCGTTGTCGAAATTCGTCGACAGGTTCAACGCCTGCGCAAACAGACAGTCGCCTAACAAAACGCTTAATGAATTTCCCCAGCGCGCGTTCACCGTCGGCTGCGAGCGCCGCCGTTCCGCCTCGTCCATAATGTCATCATGCACGAGCGTGGCCACGTGAATGAGCTCGACGATGACGGCCAGATCAATGTGCCCGGGTGTCACCCCGCCCGTCGCTCCGCCGCTGAGCAGGGCGAGAAGCGGCCGGAGACGTTTCCCGCGGCTGCCCACAGCATAAGTGACGTAACCTTCAATCGCGGGATCGAACGCTGTCGCCTGCCGCGTAATTTGTGCTTCGACTTCGTCGAGCTGGTGTTGCACGAGTCGTGCGACTCGGGCAATCGGTCCCTCGGAAACGATGGGAACAGCAGCGGCGGCGGACGGCGAGAAAACTTCCACAAAGTCAGAATAGAAGGCCCATTTTCCAATGTCAAAGCAAGGCATCGATTGAGATAAGCATAGTTTTTATCGTCGTTTCGGGCAAAGCGGAGCGCAGTCGCCCCGTGACTACCAATTTACCGCCGCCGCAACCATTGTTCGGTCGCGTATTTCGCTTCCTCAATTGCCTCCGCACGGTGCACGAGTTCCGACGAAAGATTTTTGATTCGATCATTCGAACAAAGTGCGAGCGCAAAGTTTCCCGAAAACGCTGCGGAGAGCTGTGGAACCTGAATACTTCCCTGCTGAAGCAAGCCCCTTCGTGTTCGGCGTTGGGCAGCGCCTGCCACTTTTGTTTCGCCAATCAAAACGTCAGCCACCACTGCATTGGCAAAGCAGGCTTCCGAAATCTTCGGACGGGCGGACGTCGCGATCAGCGCAGGTTTTCCTTCTTTTAGAAGCGCATCGCGGATCGCCTGATGGACCGCGGCGTAGATCGCGCCCGGCACCGACGCGAACGAATCGTGCCCAATGGGAATAATTAGCGAATACGTCAAGTCGTGGCCGTGCAGAACAATGCCTCCCCCGGTCCAACGCCTAACGAGATCGCGGCTTCCACCCTCTCTCACTGCATCATCGTATCGGCCGAAATATCCAAACGATAACGAAGGCCGCTTCCAGCCGTAAAAGCGAAGCGTTGGCTTGGTGGCGTTTTCCAGCAGTGCCTCATCAATCGCCATGTTGAGCGGCGCATGCCGCCGCTCGGAATCTCGATAAACGTCGAGCTCATCGAACATGCGAAATAAGCTTGTCATCCTGAGCGAAGCGAAGCGGAGTCGAAGGATCCCGACGCGGCAGTTTAAGGTTACGCAACGGGACCCCTCGACTGCGCTCGGGATGACATGGCAAGTTCCTCGAGAATTTTTTCAACGGCTTCCAATGGGCGCGGATGCGCGGTGATGGGCCGGCCGATCACAAGATAATCAGCGCCGTTTTGCAGCGCCTTCGCGTGGAGTCATGAATCGCTTTTGATCGCCCGGCTCCGACCAGGTCGGACGCACTCCCGGAACAACAAGTCTCGCCTTCTCGCCAAGCCGCGCGCGCAACGCTTTAACTTCCTGCGGACTGGCGACGAAGCCGTCGATCCCCGCAGCCGCACCCAAAGCAGCGAGTTGCAGCACTTGTCCCTCCACTGACGATTCGATGCCAACTTCGCGCAGCGTCTCCGCAGTCGAACTGGTGAGGACGGTCACGCCCAGGAGCATTATTCCGTAGGCCTGCGCAGATACCGCCGCCTCAATCATTTCGCGACCCCCGCTCAAATGAACCGTCAGCATTTGCACGTCGAGCTTGTCCGCCGCTTCCACCGCGCGCGCGACGGTGTGCGGGATGTCGTAAAGTTTGAGGTCGAGAAAAACATTGGCGCCAGCCTGTCTCACGGCACCGACAATTTCGGGACCGAGCGCGGTGTAGAGTTGCAGACCAATCTTGAAAAACGAAACCGCACCCGAAAGTTGTTTAACCAGAGCAAGAGCCTGCTCTTTCGTCGCGACGTCAAGGGCGACAATCAATCGATCGCGATTGGCCAGTTGCGAGTTCATCCTGTAATTCTCGAGAAATTCCGAACAGATTGGATTGTATGCAGCTTCTTGCGCCCGCGAAGATCAATCTTTCTCTTGAAATCCGCGGCCGTCGTCCGGACAGCTTTCACGAAATCGAAACTTTGATGACGCCGATTTCGCTCTGTGACGAAATCACGATCACGGGAGCAGCGCACACCTTGGGAATCGATTTTCGCTGCGACGATCCTTCCCTCCCCCAGGGCTCGGATAATCTGGTCATCCGCGCGGCGGCGCTGTTTTCGCGCACAACCGGCCAAAAGATTGACGCCACCATTCAGCTACGAAAAAAAATCCCTCACGGGGCCGGTCTGGGCGGCGGAAGCAGCGACGCAGCTGCAACTTTGCTTGGCTTGAATCGTTTTTACCAGACGAATCTGCCGCCGGCGGAACTCGCCGGGTTGGCCGCGGAGATAGGATCGGACGTTCCTTTTTTTCTTTTTCAATCGGCCGCAACCTGCCGCGGACGCGGCGAAATTGTGGAGCCGACGAAACTTGCTGCAACGCTATCTCTCCTGCTCCTCAAGCCATCCTTCGGCGTACCGACTCCGTCGGCGTACTCACGATGGACGGATTCAAGACAGATTCCCGAAGTCGTTTACGATCCCCAGGAGTTCGAAGGAATCCGTTTCGTTAACGATCTCGAACGGCCGGTCTTCGAGAAATTCGTCTTTCTGGCTCAGACAAAAATGTGGTTGCTCAATCAACGGGAGGTCGGCGCCGCGTTGCTTTCGGGTTCGGGTTCGACCGTCTTCGCGATTCTGCGCGGTGAAAACTCCGCTCAATCTCTCGCCGCCCGTGCGCGGACCGAGCTCGATCCCGAAATCTGGACGTATGCCGGCCAGACAATCCCGTAAGGTCTGCGCGGAGCCGCGAAATTTTCCACGATGATCGATTACCTGACTGAGCTGCTTTCGGGAATGCAGTATTGGGGTTATGCGATCGTATTTGTGATCGTGGTGCTGGAATGCCAGGCATTCCTCGGCTTCTTCATGCCGGGCGAGAGTCTTGTCGTGCTGGCTGGATTTCTAGCCGCGCAACAAGTGCTCGATCTCCAGCTCTTGATTCCCATCGTCAGCGTGGCGGCGATCATCGGCGACACGATCGGTTATGAACTGGGCCGCTGTCTGGGCCGCGACTGGTTGCGACGGCACGGTCCGACCTTTTGGCTGCGACCCGAACGCCTCGATCGGATGGACGCGTTCTTCCAGCGGCATGGCGGACTGAGTGTGCTCTTCGCGCACTTCCTTCATGTCGGCCGAGCGTTGATGCCGTTCCTGGCAGGGGCGGCTCGCCTCCCTTATCTTCAGTTTCTTCTTTATAACGCGACCGGCTGTGTTCTCTGGGCCACCGCATTTTCCCTTATCGGCTACTGGTTTGGTCAAAGCTGGCATTTCCTCGAACGATGGATCGGGCGCGCCAGCACTTTCGTTGTTCTGTTCGCTGGATTGATCATCGCGACGATCTGGTTTTGGCGCTGGTTAACCAGTCGTGAATTGGAGATTCGCCGGTGGTGGACAGCGTTTTGCCGCCGGCCGCAAGTGGTGAAACTCCTTCAACATTTTGCCGCGGAAATCGATTGGATCGAACAGCGGTTTTCTGCGGAAGGATTTCTCGGAATTCATCTTACCGTCGGCGTTCTCCTACTCATCGCGGCAGCCGCCGTCTTTGGCGGTTTCGTTCAGAGAATTCTGACGCGTGATGCCCTGGTCTCGATTGACCTGCGCGTCGCGCACTGGTTCGAGGGTCGCACCACGACGGGATGGACCGAGGCCATGCTCTGGCTCGGATCCCTCGGATCAATCGCCTGGTTGTCGCTCCTCGGCGGCATCACCGCGCTGATTCTGGTTCTGCATCGCCGCTGGTATCGCCTGCTCTTGCTTTTGCTCGCGGTGCCAGGCGGTGCGCTGTTGTATGTTCTCCTCACCCAATTGTTCGGCCGTCCGCGGCCGCAGTTCGGTGGCGTTTTTCACGCCGAAAATACGTTTGGGCTTCCGAGCGGCGATACCATGACCGCGACCGCCCTTTACGGGACGCTCGCCGCACTCGCGCTCTGGCGCGTACCGCGATGGACGTGGCGAGTGCTCGTCGCACTGATAACAATCTTTCTCCTGCTCGTAATTGGCTTCAGCCGGCTTTACCTCGGCGCCTACTACTTCAGCGATATTCTCGCTGCCGTGATCGAGGGCACGGTGTGGCTGCTTTTCTGTCTGAGCGGAGTCGCTCTTGTTCGCTGGCGAGCAGCGGCGCATCGGAGACGATGAGCGGGAAACCAATTCCGTCCGGAGGCTCTATTCCCCCACGCTGCGGCTCAAGCTCGCCTTCGCGTATTCGCGGTTCAGTTTTGAAATGAAGCTCGCACTAACTTCAACCGGGCACACTGCCTCGCATTCGTAGGTATTTGTGCAATTGCCGAAACCTTCGGCATCCATCGCCGCAACCATCTTTAGGACGCGGCGCGTCCGTTCGGGTTCGCCCTGCGGCAGAAGCGCGAGATGCGAAACCTTCGCCGAAGTAAAGAGCATCGCCGACGCATTCGGGCAGGCGGCGGCGCACGCTCCGCAACCGATACAGGCCGCCGCTTCCATCGCCAGATCGGCGTCGTGTTTCGGCACCGGAATCGAATTTGCTTCCGGAGCAGACCCCGCTCGCGCGCCGATGTATCCCCCGGCCTGGACAATGCGATCGAGCGCACTGCGATCGACCACCAGGTCCTTGATCAACGGGAACGGTCTGGCCCGAAAAGGTTCGACCGTGATCGTCGCGCCATCTTTAAAGCGGCGCATGTAAACCTGGCACGCTGCCCCGGGATGATCCGGACCATGCGCTTCCCCATTGATCGTGAGCGAACAGGTTCCGCAGATTCCCTCCCGACAATCAGAATCGAACGCAATCGGCTCTTCGTTTCGGCTGATGAGCTGCTCATTCACAATATCGAGCATTTCGAGAAACGAAGTGTGGGACGATATGTCTTTCACATCGTACGTGACCAATTTCCCTTTCGCCTTCCGGTCTTTCTGGCGCCAGACTCTGAGGCGAAAATTCATGGCTCGTTAGGGCCTTCTGACATCCTGAGCGAAGCGCAGCGAAATCGAAGGATCCCGTCGCGGAAGCTCAGGGGTAGCGCCGCGGGATTCCTCGACTGCGCTGCGCTGCGCTCGGAATGACCATGGGCGCCAGACTTCACTTGTAGCTCCTTTGCGCAAGCTCGACCGTTTCAAATTCCAGCGGTTCGAGATGCAACTTCGGCGCCGCCGTCTGGCCGTTCCCCTGATATTCCCACGCGAAAACAACGGCAAAGTTTTCGTCATCACGCAACGCTTCGCCGTCGGGCGTCTGATGTTCTTCGCGAAAATGCCCGCCGCACGATTCGTCGCGGGCGAGCGCATCAGTGCACATTAGTTCCCCGAACTCGAGGAAATCCGCAACGCGCCCCGCGCGTTCGAGGGCCTGATTAAAATCCTGTTCGTCTCCCGGTACGGTCACGTTCTGCCAGAATTCCTCGCGCAGTTCGGGAATCCGAGCCAGCGCTTCGCGCAACCCGGCCGCATTCCGCGCCATTCCACACTTGTTCCAAAGAAGATGGCCAAGCTCGCGATGAAATGAATCCACCGTGCGTGTCCCTTTCACATTAAGAAGTTTCTGCACCCGGGAGCGGACTTCGTTTTCGGCGCGGCGAAATTCCGGATCATCGGTCGACGGCCGTTTGCCGATCTGACCGGCGAGATAAATCGGCAGCGTGTAGGGCAGGACGAAATACCCGTCCGCCAAACCTTGCATGAGCGCGCTCGCGCCCAGCCGGTTCGCGCCGTGATCGGAAAAATTCGCTTCGCCGATCACATGGAGACCCGGAACGTTGCTCATCAAATTGTAGTCAACCCAGAGTCCACCCATCGTGTAATGGACAGCGGGGTAAATCCGCATCGGTTGTTTGTAGGCATCCTCGTTCGTGATTTTTTCATAAATCTCGAAAAGATTTCCGTAACGCTCGCGGATCGTTTCTTCGCCCAAACGCGCGATCGCGTCCTTGAAATCAAGATAGACCCCGCGACCTGTCTCGCCGACGCCGCGGCCTTCGTCACAAACTTCCTTCGCACTCCGCGAGGAGATGTCGCGCGGGGCAAGATTGCCGAAGCTGGGATATTTCCGCTCCAGATAATAATCGCGCTCACTCTCGGGAATATCGTTAGGCGCGCGTTTGTCTCCCTGTTTCTTCGGGACCCAGACCCGCCCATCGTTCCGGAGCGATTCCGACATCAGAGTGAGCTTCGATTGATAGTCGCCTGAGACCGGAATGCACGTGGGATGAATCTGGGTGAAACAGGGATTGCCGAAAAGCGCGCCTTTCTTGTAGGCGCGATATGTCGCGGTAACGTTGCAGCCGCGTGCATTGGTCGAAAGATAGAAAACATTGCCGTACCCGCCGGTAGCGAGAACGACCGCATCCGCCGCGTGCAGCTCGATTTTGCCGTTCGTTAGGCTGCGAGTAACGATTCCCTTGGCGTGACCGTCGACGAGAACGAGATCGAGCATCTCGGTTTGCGGGAACATTTGCACAGTGCCGGCGGCGATCTGGCGACAGAGCGCCTGGTAGCAGCCGAGCAGAAGCTGCTGGCCAGTCTGACCGCGCGCATAAAACGTCCGCGATACCTGCGCGCCGCCGAACGAGCGGTTCGCGAGCAATCCGCCGTATTCGCGGGCAAATGGCACGCCCTGCTCCACACACTGGTCGATGATCAGATTACTGACTTCGGCCAGGCGATAAACGTTGGCTTCGCGCGATCGAAAATCGCCGCCCTTGATCGTGTCGTAAAAAAGTCGGAAGACGCTATCGCCATCGTTCTGATAATTTTTCGCCGCGTTGATTCCGCCTTGAGCCGCGATGCTGTGCGCGCGACGCGGACTGTCCTGATAACAAAAGCATTTTACTCGGTAACCGAGCTCGCCCAAAGTCGCCGCCGCCGATCCGCCGGCGAGCCCGCTCCCGACGACGATGATCTCGAATTTCCTTCGGTTGTTCGGCGCAACCAGCTTGGCGTGGTCTTTGTGGTTCGACCATTTCGCTGCCAGCGGTCCCGATGGAACTTTGGAATCCAGGTGACCAATCATAGCTGTTGCGCCGGTTGGACCCACCCGAGGAGGACGGCCACAGGAATTGAGGCGTAGCCAATAAAAATCAGCCACGCGAAAATGCGACCCCCGAGCGCGAGTCGCGGCGTGAGCTTTTTGTCGTTCAGCCCTAACGATTGGAAAAAGCTCGACGAACCGTGACTCAAATGGAGCGCGAGCAGGAACATCGCGAGAACGTAAAAACCTGAGACGTAGTAGTTCTGAAATCCGTAAACCATCATCGAGTAAACGTCGTAGTGATTGAGCGGATCGTTCTTGAGCAGAGCAAAACGCGGATCGGTCACACGAAGGGTGAAATGCGCGAGGTGATAAGCGATGAAACGCGAACACGATCAGGCCGCTCATGACCATGTGCCGGGAGGCAAAACTCGCTTTGACGTTTTCCTTCTTGACGTAGCCCTTCGGCCGCGCCCGCCGGTTCTCGATCGCCAACAGAACAGTGAAGTAGATGTGGAGGATGACGGTGACCAAAAGAAACGAACGAATCACCCAAAGAAACGGTCCCAGCTCCCGCAAATGCTCGGCGTATCCGTTAATCCAATCCGGTCCGATGAAAATTTGCAGGTTGCCCAGCAGATGACCGATGACGAAAGCGATCAGGACGATCCCGGTCAGCGCGACGACAAATTTTTTCCCAATCGAGGAGCGGAAGAAAGCGATCACAATCGCACCATAGTTGTCTCGATTAATCTGCCATTCAAACAAGTTCCGCTAATCTCGTCAGCGGTGAGCATGCTGTTGACGCATTTGAACTGGATCCCGTGGTATCGACAACAGCCGCATTTAGCAAAACTTCGTCTCGCACACGACGGGTTCGACGATCGGAAACGGATTGTAACGCCCAGTCAAGTCGCAGGCGAAAGTAATGCGGTCGACGCCTTCGACTTTGTTCGCGTCTGTCAGGCTCACCTCAAGAGTATGTTCGCCTTTGGCCAGCCTATCGCCCGGAATGGAAAAATTCCACGTCATGTCGCCAGTTCCCTTCATCTTCTCCCATTTGCCGTCATCGATGCGCGCCCTAGCCGACGTGATCGGCGCAGTCGACCATGCGCGAACCCGGCATTCATCCGGACCCGTGACGATGTGTGCAGCTTTGGTCGCGAGAATCAAGCGACGCGGATGCGTGATGAGCGCGACTGGCCCGCGATCCTCGCCGCTGCGATAAGTCAGGGCGAGATCCTCTTCGTCAAGATGAACGACAGCGTAACCGGCTGGTCCGCCTTCCGGATCGCCGATGGATCGGGTCGCGACATAAACATGATGACCGTCGTTGGCGATTTGACCGTAGTGCGTGTGTCCGGCGAAGAGCGCGACGATCGGCCGCGTCTGCACAATCGCGCGCCACGCCGCCATGCCGGGCTGATTTCCAAAATCTTCCCAAACTTGGAAGGGATAGTGATGCTGAAAAACGACGATACGTTCTTTGCGGACAAGCGCGGCATCCACTTCGTAGCGGAACCAAAGGACCTGCTCTTCGCTCATACCAAGCGGGCGATACTGCATCGTGTTCAAACAGATGAAGCGATAACCGTTCACGGTGTACGCATGATAAGGCGCGCCGAGATTCGCCTGATAGGCGTAGCAACCGGGATCGTGATGCGCGTCATGATCTCCCACCAACGCATGGAACGGCACCTTCAGTTTTTCGGTGATGTTTTTGAACAGCGCCCATTCGCCTTCCCGCGCATGCTGCACATTGTCGCCGGCAAACTGAACGAAGTTCGGCTTGATCAATTCGTTCACTTCCTCCGCCATCCACTGCGCGGTCTTGTAGTTAGGGCGATCCGACGATTCGAGATGAAGATCGCCCGGCCAAACGAAGACAACTGGTTTTGTGCTCATCGGTAATGCGGAATGTTCTATCAGTCGCAAGTCGAATGCGTCAACGCGCGGTTCAACGAATGCGCCGGTAGTGGCGCAATCCCCCGGTCATGTCGAGCGCAGTCGAGACATCCCGGTGCGCAACCTTAAAGGTTACATCACGGGATTCCTCGACTTCGCTGCGCTCCGCTCGGAATGATATGTCACTCCAGACGATCGAAATCGCCTTCACGAAAAGGAATGAAGCTCTTCTCGATCCGCGAAACCCACGGATCGTATTTCTTGTTTTTGGCGTGCGGGTAGGTGATATGAAAAGCCGCCCAATTCGAACCTTTGGTGTAGAGCTTGTGGTAATATTCCGTTCCATCCTTGGCCACGCCAGAGACCACATACCACGTGGCTGCTTTCTTCTTGTAGGTGATGGTAACGTCCGGAGTCTCCAGCTCCTCCTTCCAGCGCGCTTCGAATGAATCGCCGCTGTCGGGCACGAAGAAGTGTGCGAACCCGGCGACGCTGAATTCCTTGTCGGTGCTATGAAATTCGCGGCCGTCGCCGTTCGCTGGTTCCGGTCCCGCGATCAAAGTTCCTGGATAAATCAGGACAAAACCAAACCGTGCATTGGCGTATCTTTTCCAGTCCGAATCCGAGGCGCGAACATTAAGCGATAAAAAAAGCAAAATAATGAATATCGAATTACGCATGTTAACTCCTGTTATCCGGCTTCGGCGCTTCGCACCAGCTCGGCGAAGACACCGTTCTTCGCGACGAGTTCGTCATAGGTTCCCTGCTCCGCGACTCGGCCCTGATCGAAAACGAAAATGCAATCGGTCGCGTTCAAGGTGCTGAGACGATGCGCCACCATGATGACGGTGTGCGATTGACGCGCGTGATCGATGGCGGCGCGGACGCGACGCTCGCTGATGTTGTCGAGCGCAGATGTTCCCTCGTCGAGAATCAGGACCGGCGGATTTTTCAGAAACATCCGGGCGAGGGCAATGCGCTGACGCTGACCGCCGGAAAGATTCGAACCGCGTTCGTTGAGGACGGTTTCGTAACCGTTCGGCATCTCGAGAATTTCCTCGTGGATATGCGCTTGTCGCGCAGCGTCCGCGATTTTCTCTGAGGTAACTTCCCCGCAGCCATACGCGATATTTTCGGCAACCGTGCCGGAAAACACGAATGGCACCTGGCTCACATAACCGATGCTCTTGCCGATGTCTTCGCGTGAGAGCACGCGAATGGGGACGCCGCCGACGAGCACATCGCCGGAAGTCGGATGGAGCAAACGAAGCATGCAGCGAAGCCAGGTTGATTTGCCGGAGCCGGAGCGGCCGGCAATGCCGATCGTCTGGCCCTGGCGAATTTCCAGGGTCAACCCATCAAGGACGCGACGGTGCCCGCTTTGCGGCATCGGATATTCAACAACCAAATCCTGACATTCGAGCAAGGGCAGGCTGCCATCGAGTCGCGGCGCACGCAGCGTGACGGTGCCGTACGACTGATCCAACGGCTGATTCAACATTTGCAGCAGAACGTTAACTTGAATGCTGCTGTCGTAGGTCTCATCGAGAATGCGATGCACTTCTTTGAGCGGTCGCATGACGTTGGTGAAAAGGACGGAAAAGGTCAGCACTTTGCCGAACGGAATCTCACCGTGGGCGGCGAGCAAGACCGCGTAGCCGATGATGGCAACATGAAACAACCCCTCGTTCACGGATTTCATCCAATCGAATCGCGCCATCGCCACACTGTGCTTCGTTTCGCGTTCCTGCCGGGATTGCGCCGCGTTTTCGACCCGCGCCACTTCGAGCGGATAAGTGTTGGCGGCGCGAATGTATTCGAGGCCGCCGAGCTGCTCGACCACCGTCCCGTCGAGTCCTTCTTTCGCGTGCAGTAGCGCAGCCCGGATTCCTTTTTGCGAATTGACCTGCCAAACGGTGATGAGAATCGAAATCGGCACGACCAGGATCATGACGAGACCGACGCGCCATTCCTGTTGGAGAGCGGCACCGAGCGCGAAAATCGCCGTGAGAATTGCAGGCACGAAGTCGGAAAAACTGACTCGGAGAAATTTGACGAAGCCTTCGACGCTGCGCGAAATCCGGCCATGCAATGAGCCAATGCGTTCACTGGCCAGCGCGCCGAGATCGACCTTCAAGAGGTGGCCGACGAGGCGCACCGTCATTTTGCGCTCGATGCGCGTGGTCGTGCGCGTGACGATCCAGCGGCGGAGGAAGTTCAGCGATTCCTTCAGAATGTAAGCGCCGGCCAGAATAGCCAGCGCGACAACAACGAAACGCATCCATTCCGACGCGGCGCGGCCGCCGAATCTGGAAACGCGGTCGAAGAAAATGCCAATGAGAATTGCGATCCCGGTCTCGATGGCCGCGACCGCAGCCATGATGAGAACGCCCGAAATGAAACCGGTTTTGTCAGCGCGGGTGACCAGTCTCCAAATTTGTCTTCGGCGCGACCAAACCGAGCCGACATCACCGAAAAACGATCGTTGCGGTTCAGGCATGACTCATCGCCCTAACGAACAAATGTGAAATAGACGCTGTAGAAAGCGAGCATGAAGAGCGAGAACGGCACCCCAAAGGCGATGTATCGGCGAAACGTGATGGCGTGATCGGGATCGTTAAAGCGCTGGCTCTCGCCGGCCAGAATAATTCCCGCTGAAGCCGCGGTGACCAGCGAACTGCTTCCGGCGCAAATGCCGCCGCCGAGTGCCCAGGCCGCCGCATGCGAAGCATCGAGTCCGTGGATCGGAACGGAGACGGCGGTGGCCCAAGAAGCCGCTTCGGTGAACATGGTTCCGAGATAACCCGTGGTCGAGATGACCCACGGCGCGGCCTCCGCCAGCATCAGCTGCTGGAAAAGTTGATGGCCGATCCATGAATTCGAGACGCAGCCCGCGAGAATAAAAATCGCCGCAAACGCGAGATACACCTCGAAGCCGAGCGACGTGAGCGTGTGATAGCGTTCGCTTTTTCGCTCGAGCAAAACCGCCGCGAGAATCGCCGCCGAGCCAATGGCGATGGCCACAGTGTGGAAGACGACGTGGAGAATGATAAACGCGGCGAGAACCGTTACCCCGATTCCGAGCAGGCGGCGGTCGATGTTGAGATCTGCCTGCGCCCGCTTCCAATCGGCGGCGGTTTGCGCGACCTGGATAGTGTAAAGCGGCACTGTCTGCGCGCCCGCCGCCTGACTGCGCGAACTGATGCCGCGCTGCGTGAGGTACGTCGCCACGATGATGAGCGCGGTTAAGACCAGAAGATTGGCCGGCAACACTTCTTTCATGAAATCCCCGGCTTCGAGGCCCCACGTTCCGGATTCGATGATATTCGGCGTGTCTCCCCAGCGTGTGGAAAAGCCGCCAAGATTGCTCGCGACGAGAGCCGCGCTGAGCAGCCAGCGCGACGGTACCTGATACGACGCGCATAACCGGATGATCACCGGCGTCATGATCAAAATGGACGTCACGTTGTGCATCAGGCCCGCCGTCACGTACGTCGCCACGAGCATGATCCCGACCAGCAACGGAGTTGTTAGGCGAGGATGACGCAGGCGAACTTTGCCGAGTTGATGACCGAGCCATGCCGCCACCCACTTGAAACCCTGCGACCGTTCGATCATGTGCGCGGGGATTGCGACAGCGGTGAAAAGAATCGTGATGTCCGCGTAATGTCCGAAGCCGCCGCGCAGAATCGCGGCTGCGCTCTCCCATTGAATGATAAGAAATGCGCACGCGACCAGACTCATCGCCAGCGGCAACGGCACGTCGTAACGCGTCATCGCGAAAAACGCCGTAAAAAGAAGCACCAGCATCAAAGTGCCGGCGCTCCAATGCATCTGCCAGCCGGAAGCAACCGCAGGCGCGACATCGTGTTCGGCTCCGAACGCCGTCAAGGCCGAAAAAACAAAAAGAAGAGCAATCGCGCCAAGGAGTCGCGCGAAATACGAACGACTCATATGAAATGAACCGCGCCCGGTGCCGTAAACTCCACGTCGCCGGGATTCCGGTGCGGACGCAAATGCGCGATGAGTTGCACGCCAGCGGGGAGCAGCTTCGGCTCGAGCACATCGGCCACGCTGGGATCGACGAAAAGTTGTTCCTTCTCGCGAAATGCTTCGAAGACCAGCACCGCCATCTCCTGCGCGCGGGTCCGGCAGGCGCGGGCGCCTTTCACTGCGCGCTGACCGTATTCGTGCAGACTCCCGATGAGGGCGCCTTCAGCCGGTTGCAGGAATTCCACCTCGGCGACCGGCAGGAATAATTCCGGCACATGTGGTGGCAATGGCAGGACTAGTCCCGTCTTTTTGCCCCGGCAGGAAACCAGCAGGTCGCTGTTTCTTTTGTAAGCGAGGAGGCGGAGTTGCACGCTCACCGCATCGAAAGCGAGATCGAGCGGAATGCCTTCCGCATTGAGAACGCGAAGACGTTCCTCCGCTTCGGGCGCGCCATATTGCGTGGCGTATTTGAGCAAATCGGCGGTGGTCCTGGCCTTTTTCGTTTCGATCAGCAGTCGCAGGATGTCGAGCAAATCCGTTTCACTCCTGGCGTGCGAGGGTTCAGCGGGATCGGGCATAACGTATGGAAGAGCCGCGCCATTTGTGACGAATGCCCGATGCTACGTCAAGCGCAGGCGTGAATCGGTCACGTCGAGCGGCCACCGGCTCAGCGGGAGCTTCGCCCTCCCGAGTTACTCCCGATCTTCCAGCACCACACCGAGCGCGCCCGCTTCGAATCCCTCGATGCGAAGCCGCTTGCCGTCGCGCAAGACTTCGATCCAGCCGCCGGGAAAATTCCCGGCTGCGACCCATGCGTAGGCGCTCGTCACCGGTTTGTCATTCGCGGCCAACAGCTGATCGCCCGCGCGCAACTCTTTTGCCTTCGTCTGCTGCGGGATGACGGATTTGATCATCACGCGGACAGAAGCAAGCGCGCTCCCGTCGCTCCGTCGATGCGTTACACTTTGCAATTCGCCAGAGGCGAATTTTGCTTCGCGGCTGCTGAACCCAACCAGTTTCTCATCGAACCCCGTTTCATAAATGCGCTCTAATCGGTCGATTTCGTTGAACTCCTGCTCGAAGCGCGCGGCCGTGCCGTTGGAGATAACGGAGAGCGGTTTTCGATTCTCGTCGCACGCCTGACGAACGGTTCGTTTATGGGCGCCGGTTCGATGCCATTCCGTGTCGGTGCGAAGAACGGGAGCGCCCACTTCTTTGACATCGCAACCGAGTTTCCATTCGAGGATCTCGCGCTCGTTTTCGTCCATCGTGATCTCACGCGCGGTGTAAGGCAGGCCCGCGTTGCTGGCGAGCTGACCTTTGGCGTCCTCGAAGCGGGTGCTCATGTGCAGGAGCTTTCCCTGGGCGTTGTAGTCGGGTTCGCTCACATAGCGCTGGTAGGTGTAACGCGCCGGATCGTGCTCCTCAGTCGTTAGGCGATGCAGATTGCCGGCGGCGTCGATCTCACTGATCCGGCGGTGTTCGCCGTACTCGTCATAAGTCGGAGCGCCATGGGCATCGAACCAGGTCTCTTCCTCGCGCACGCCATCGGCGGAAAATTGCCAGGCATGACGGTGAATCGCCCAACCCTGCGGACCGGCCACGGGCTGGCCGTCGGGACCGAGGAGTTTTTCTTCGAGAAGATTACCCCGCTCATCGCACTGCAAGGCGGTTCGCCAGCTGTTGTGACCGCTAAATCGGATGTCGACGGGATATCCGTGCTCATCGTATGCGATTGTCTTGGTCGAAACGGGTGAGAGCTGCCCGGCGGAGTCAGCCGACAAGTAGCGAATCTCGGCCGCTTCCCCGCGATCATTGCGAACGGTTTCTCGCACCGCCCAATCGTTCCCTGCTCCATTCGTTAGGCGTCCTTCGGGATTGAGCCGCGATACTCGCACGTCGTTTCCAGCCGCGTCGTAATCGGTGGTGAAAGCAGCGATACCCTGACAGCTGGCAGATTTGTCAGCGGCATCGCGGAACTCACTCCGGGTGAGAAGGCCACGCCCATTGCGTTGGAAGACGAGGCCGATTTGCCCGGCGCGATTCGGACCCGGCTTTCCGTCTTTATCGAGATTCGTTAGGCGCGCGATTCGCCCCTGGCCATCGCGTTCCAGGGCATAACCATAGACCCCCTCGCTGTTGGTTGCGGGCTGACCCGAGCCATTGAAGAATGTAACCTTCGTATCGTATCCGGCGGCATTGCGCTCGGACTCGATCAGCGAAGCACCGCCGCTGCTGGCAAAATCGAAACCGCGATAGGTGACGTAACGCCCATGCACCCGCGCCGGCGCCTTCGCGGAAGGGCGATCGTAAATCACGCGCCAGTTGATTGTGCCGTTACAGTCGCGCCCGGTCGCCTCGATCGCGACCCGGTCTTGATAGAGAAAATCGATACTCGTGGTTTCACGGGTCTTGCTTGGACTGTCGCGAACGCCCAGCCCACCCTCGATCAAGTTCGGCAGTGGTTCGTAATCGAAAAAATGATGCATATTGGTGGGATGGTGGCGGGCATTGAGTGATTCCACGCGCTCGACTGATCCCCAGCGACCGCGGCGAGTGAAACGCAGGCTCACGCCGTGATGTCTTGCTTCGCTGGCGGAAAGCAACCCAACTGGGACGGGACCGCCAAAACGGTAGTCCATTCCAATCGCGGTTTCGATGTGCGGACGTTGATAGAACTCCCATTGCCAGAAGCGCGCCAGGCCGGCGACGAGCACCAAGAGGAGCGCTGCGCGGGTAACGAATTTCCACGGGTGCCGCCGGATCCATTTGATGGTGCGGACCGCAGTCGTCGGTGGCCGCGCCACAATCGCCTCGTCATCGAGAAAACGCCGCAAATCTTCGGCGAAAGCAGCCGCGCTCGCATAGCGATCGCGCGGTTCCTTCTCGAGGCACTTCATGCAGATCACCTCAAGATCGCGCGGAATCTCCGGGCGATGCCACGCCGGCGAAACCGGATCTTCCGTGAGCACGCGCACGGTCACGGCAGTTGCGCTCTCCTCCGGAAGAAAAGGCGGACGTCCGGTCAGCATTTCGTAAAAGATCGCGCCTAACGAGTAAATATCCGCGGCCGGGCCGGCGTCGCGGCTCGACCCGCGTGCCTGTTCCGGAGCCATGTAGGTCGGCGTTCCCACGACTGCGCCGGAAAGAGTCAGCTTGGTTTCATCCGCCAGGCGTTTGGCAATGCCGAAATCAGCGACTTTGGGAACGCCGTCGGCGTCGAGCAGGATGTTCCCCGGCTTCATGTCGCGATGGACGACGCCGTTCTGATGGGCAAAATGCAGAGCACGCGCAATCGCGATCATTAGCTGCGCCGCTTCCCGCGGTGTGGGCAGACCTTTGCGCAAACGGTCGGCCAGCGACCCGCCCTCGACATGTTCCATCGAGAAAAACGGCGCGCCCTCGTGTTCCCCCACTTCATAGATGTGCGCGATGTTGGTGTGATGCAGTCCCGCGGCCGTTTCCGCTTCAGCAAGGAAACGCTGGAGCTCGTCCGAACCGTAATGGCCGGTCAACATCTTGAGCGCGACGCGTCGATTCAGTTTGATCTGGCGCGCCAGATAAACAACGCCCATGCCGCCGCGCCCGAGCTCGCCTTCGATTTCGTAGCCGCCAAAAGAGCGCAAGCCCGGCCCCCGCGGACCGGACGACGGCGGCGGCGGCGGCTGTGCGCTCGAATCAGGCATGCCCGTATCCTACCAAGGATGTCACGCCGGGCGCATCTGCAACTTTTTGGCCGTCGCTTTACCGGCGGCGCCAACTTTCATTTTTTCGCGGTGATATTCTTCGATGCCGCGTCGAGCGCCGCGCGCAATAAATCGGCTCTGGCGGAACTCAGGCGGACGCTGGTCGCCCCACGCCTGCCCCACGCGCCGGCGCAACGATCGAACACACCCGGCGCTTTCTTCATGAACGTCCGCTGCTGTTCTGGGGTGAGTTTCACCATTCCATGATTTTCGCCCGGATAACCAAGCGTCGCAAAAATCCTTCCCCCGATTCGGAAGTCGGGATGACTCATGTGTGCTGACTCCGACGCTCCCGGAATCTGTAGCGCTAAACTGCGAAACGTATCTGCCGTCACCGAGCTACTCCCTTATTTTCGCTTAACGACAGAATGAAGGTTCGGGTCAAAGTTTTCCACTCCATCGACTCGAGATTCCACGCCGGAGGAGTTCATACATCTAACGAGAATAAGATCAGCGACCGCTGGCAGGCGAGCTTTGCTTTCAGTTTTCTACTTTCTAATTTTACCTTTGTAGTTTTCTAGTCGGTCAGCGATCCACCGCATCGCCAGGCGATCCACCGCAATCATTCCAGATCGTCTGTCATCATGATTGGGCCCGCTTCAAGCCATCTGCGGAAAGGGTCAGCATCATCTTCGCGGTTCTCTTTTAGGCGATTCGTTAGGAGTACCGACTAAGGTCCTATAGCCTCCCGACTGGGAGGCACCTAGAATCGTGGCGAAAAGGAGTAAAATAATATGAAAATAAAGATCCAAAATATGGCAGCGTCTATCGCTGTCGCCGCATCCGTCCTCCTGCTGGGGACTGTGGACGGCGCCATAATTAATAAGTGGTTTGTGATGGGCGAGCAGACCATCAATTCCACCGATCCCAGCGTGGAGATCAAGACCACAGGGAGTCGATGGAAGAAAGACGTCAAGCGCGTAAAGCTCTCTGTCGAGGGCGCTGACGTCCAGATGATAAAGGTAGTCCTTGGCTGGGATAATCGTCAGGACGACACGCTGACCGTGGGAACCGTAAAGGCAGGGGGAGAGACGGCCCCGAAAGATGCTCCGGGACTTAAGGGACGCCTGACATCGGTCAAGATCCAGTACAAGATCCTCGGTAAAGCACCCACGGCTACAGTCAAGATCTGGGGATTTGATTGATCGGGACGTAACCGCCGACCAATGACCAGCGTCAATCTCGCGATTGACTTCACCATCTAACGAGATCCAAGATCAGCGACGGCGGACGAGAGCGCGCGTCGCTCGGATTGGAAGTGTTGAAGTCATCTTAAAAGTGGAGCGTGCAGCGGTTCGCCGTTCGCTTATGTGAGGGGTGTGCAGGTTTGGTGCTCATTGGGGCTTAGCCTGATCGGGCGTGTATGCCACAAGCTGCGATATGATGAAACGAAAAAGCATCTTGCCGCTGATGCGGTGTGTGACTGCGTAGAAGCTGTAGCGAAAGGACTCCGTGCGCGAACCAACCTGGGCCTGCTCGCTCGCCTCCCCGATGATAAAAACGTCTCCGGTGTCTGCGGCAGAAACCGCGTGAAGAGTGTTGTCTCCGTTATCAGTGCTCATCGCGGCAAATCGCTCTCGAACGAGTTTAATGTATGACTCCGGCGTGAAGAAGCGGGCGCGTTTCGCGCTTGCGAGAGGTTCGGTCATGATGATGACGCAGTCCGGCGCGAGTAATCGCGCCATTGCGTCAGCATCTCTCGCTTTCCAAGCCGCGTTGTACTGGTCAAACAGCGCCTTCGCGTCATCTTCCGGCGTAGCTGCTCCGGCCACGGCGGCCGTGACCAACAGCAAGAGGCAGACAGTAGCGCGCGTCATGATACCTAACGACAACAAGATGAGCTGCCGCGAGCGAGGGCGCACGTAACTGCGGATTGACGGATTGAACTCATGTGAAGCTAGGTAGTACGGCGGCTCGCGGTCGGCTCCATCGAATTAGATGGCATGTAAGGGAGCGGGCGAGTTGTTAAACTCACCCGCTCTATGAAAAATACAATCGTTCATCACGAAGGGACGACCTCACTCGAGGGCGTCGTTGGTAAAGTAAAACTTTCCAGTTCGCTCATCAAGCTCGGACTGGACATCCACCTCAAGCAGTACGTGGTGGTGGCGCAATACGATCAGTTGCTGCCGAAGGCAGCGCGGCGCTTTTGGCCTGGGGAGTTTGTTCCCTGGGTGGAGTCGTTGTTAAGGCAGGGGCACACGGTCCACGTAGTCTACGAAGCGTGCGGTTTTGGCTTCGGGCTGTATCGGCAGTTGCGTGTGGCCGGAGCCCATTGCTACGTCATTGCTCCACGTAAACTCGATGAACAGCGCACGGGAGTGAAGACCGATCCGCGCGATGCCACCACCCTGTGCCAGCGGTTGTCGCGTTATCTGGAAGGCAACACGCGGGAGTTGGCGGTGATCCGGGTGCCGAGCGAAGAAGAGGAACAGGCCCGACATGTCACGCGGCAGCGAGAGCAGCTGGTGCATCACCGGCAGAAGCTGGAGGCGCAGGGACGCAGTTTGTTGATTAGTCACAGTCTGCCGGCGCCGGCGCACTGGTGGAAAGAGCAAACCTGGACTCGACTGGGTAAACATCTACCGGGGTGGATCACGACGCGTCTGGCGGTGGCTCGACCTGCGCTGTTGAGCTTGCAGGGGCAGATTGATAGCCTAACGAGCCAACTGGAAGCGGCCGCTCCGCCCCATATTCCGGCCGGACTGGGCAAGCTGACTAGCGTGATGCTCACCCGCGAGATCTGCGACTGGCATCGGTTTAACAATCGGCGCGCGATCAGTTCCTACACCGGGTTGTGTCCCGGGGAACGCAGCAGCGGCAGTAAGCGGGTGCCAGGCAGTGTGACCAAGCGAGGTAACCCGCGGGTAAGAGCAGCCCTGGTCGAATGTGCCTGGCGCATGGTCCGTTTCCAGCCGCAATATCCACCGGTCAAAAAGAGGCTGGCCGTTTTGGCCAAAGGAGCAAAGGCCACCGGAGCGGTGCGCAAAAAAGCGATCGTGGCCGTGGCGCGCCGACTGGCGGTGGATCTGTGGCGAGTGCATACCGGACGGCTCACGGCGCAACAATTGGGCTTAATCATCAAGTAAATGAGTTCGAGGGGAACAGTGATGAGCTAACTCGAGCAACTCAAAGAGAACGCTTTGGAACGTGGCGTGTGTCCGGGGCCTAACCTGGTTGCCGATGCTGCCCGTGCGGCTCGCACCGTCGCTTTAGATTGGACCGCGCCCACGTTCCGCTTTTAGTTGGACGGCATAAGTCACATTGCGCTGCCATAAAACAGGACATGCGCGGATAGGAGTATCAGCCGCTGAAAGTTCTTCAGCGCGTAATCAAAGCGGAAACGTTCCCAAGCTTAAGACCAACCCTCTTCCCATCACCAAGCCCATGTAAGCAAAAAAACCACAATTCACCTTTGACAGCCTTCATAGGGGTTAGGTCTTTTCATCGCTCCAGAGGTTTCAGGCACTTTGCCAGTTTTTTCTCGTCGGCTTTTCCCTCTGCGTAATCACCGAGAACCTCGGCCAAGTCTTCCAGAGCGGCTGCCTTGCCGCTCTGGGGGGACCAAATTTTCCCGCTGATGATGCCGCGGCCATCGACCCACATCGAAAAGTGGACATCCATGCCATCGAAACCGATCACGGTAGTTTTCGGGTACCTCGCGCTGAGCAGCATGTTTTCCCAGACATGTCGGATACGTTCTGTGAACGCAGCCGAGATGGCTCGGGTCTCTGTATGCACGGTTAAATCACGAAAATCTGCCCGGGATTCTTTGTTTAACCGTGCGGCCTCGATCTTCTCGGCGATGTGATAGGACGGCCTTGAGGCGAATGCCTCTAGGCCGCTGCTTGTTTTGCGAATGCCGGCGATTGCTTCCGGCTCAAATGAGGGGAGAAATACGGCCTGAAGTACGATGTCGGAGCGAAATGTTTCCGCGAATAGCTCGCGAAGCTTGGCGTGGTACTCGTTCTCCTCGGCGAGTATTCCAGTTTCAGGGGTGAGGTAGTCCTGAGCGAGAGTTGCGGCTGCCAAGCCAACTGCGGTGAAGAGAGAGACCAACAGTTTCATAACGTCGCGCCGCTAGGACCTAACGAGGAGTGGGCCGGAAAATCCCGCCTTTTTTTGCGGGATAATTCGGCCTAATCCGAATGCGTCTATCGTCCCGGGTCGGCAAAGGCGGAATCACGGATATTCCCTACTTTGGCGGAACACAAAAGATTTCATGCATGAATCGAAAAGCGAATCAAGCTCCGGTCCCACCTTCAAGGGAGCGGTGCAGGTGACCACGACTTTCCGACCGGGTTGTCCCTCGAAGAAGTACATCGTCTGGATGAGATCGGCCTCCTTGATCTTGTTCTGGAACTTCAGCTTGTAGCCGGTGGTTTTCGCGTCGGTCGAGAATTCCGTATCGCTCAGCACTTTCGCGTCTGGAAAAGTTGCCTGAACCGCTTTGAGGTTGGCATCGGCGTAGGCCCGAAGCGTGCCGTCAAACGGCTCGACACTGGTAACGATGTTAGCCGTGTAGCCGCTTGACTTCGGTGCGACGAACATGGTGAATCCGGCCTGCGGACCGGGCTTGTTTTCCCAACCCTGAGGGACGCTTATAGGCGTAGGCATTATCTGCGGCGTTAAATATCTCACCAACTATCTGCGGATGGGTCGCGGGAGCTTTTCCAGTCAATTCCCCTACTCCCGTCATCATTTGTCTTATCCCAAAGAAAATGAGGACCAAGCCAACGAGTCCCAACAGAATGCGCAACGCGGGCTTCATGTCAGTAGCGTAACGAGCGCAGGTTCTTCGACAATCTCGAAATTCCCGGGGGGTCCTGTTCGCTTCTGGCTTGCCCCAACGCGCGCCCATCACCTACGGTTCCGGCCATGAACCGGACATTGCTGGCACTGGCCATTTTCCTGGCGTCGTCTTTTCCTGCGGAAGCTTCACCGCAACGATTGATTGCCTTCCAACGTGACTCGGACATATGGGTCGCGAATCTCGACGGGGCGGGTGCAAAGAAAATCACCAGAGGATCGTATCCCGACCTGTCGGGCGACGGGGCTCGAATCACGTTTAACACCGACACATCGAAGCGACAGATCGCGATCGCCGACGTGGCCACCAAACGGGTAAAGGTATTCAAAGGCGAAATCCCGAGCGAGAATTGTTACCGTCCCGTTTGGTCGCCCGACGCCAGCCAGATTATCTTCAAGATCTGGACGGGGAATGAGTGGCATCTCGCTTTGATCAAGGCGGACGGCTCGGGGTTTCGCTACGTGAAGAAAGCCGGGCCGAACCGCAATTTCTTTAATTCCGCGGTGTGGGCGACCGATGGCCAATCCTTTTACGCACAGGACATGAGCAAGCTTTACCAGTTCTCGCTGGAAGGGAAGGAGCTGAAGAGCTGGGATCTGAGGACGCTCTTTCCGAACGGATCCTTCAGCAGCAATACTCACATCGCCGTTTCGCCGAATGGCAAATCGCTTCTTATGGAAGTGGACATGGATGAAGAGGCAGCGAACATGCCGGATTGGGAGGGGCCGCCGCCAGCTTTGTGGACGCTGGATATCGCGTCGAAAAAAGCTACTCGTCTAACCCCTAACGGACTCATGGCCTGGTCCGGGTGTTGGGTGGACAATGAGCGGATTCTCTTCACCAGCCAAACAGCCAACGAAAAGCAAACGTCAATCTGCGAAATGACGCTGGCCGAAAAGAATCGGAAACCGATTTTGAAAAACGCCAACAGCCCGACGGTGTCCCGTTAGGCACTGTAGCGGCGGTCTCGGGCTGTCGCCGTTCACTCTCGCGGAAAGGGACAGACGACAGTCAGAGACTGCCGCTACAAAGGGGAAGGCTTACGCCGTGGGCAACGGAGGCGGCGCCGCGCTCTTGTTGCCGGGCAGAAAGAGGGAAATGATTCCGATGACCGCTCCGAGAAGGAGGAAGAAGGCCCCGGCATAAAGTAGCGCCTTCGGTTTCGCCGGCGAGAGATCGATCGAATAGACCAGCTGGTCGAAGTCGTTGCCCGTGGTCATGTGAGCGTTCTGCGCCTTCGCCGGAAGTTTCGCGCGATCGGTAATATTGACGATTCCACCCTGCTCCAGCTCGCTGCTGGTAAAGGCCCAGTCCGATCCGGAGCCGGAGACGAGCTTCATGTTTTTCGGTACCTGAATTGCGAACTGTCCGCCGTTGCGATAGCTCGCGACCGCGCGCGCTTTGATCTTTGCGACTGCGGTGCGATGAACGTCGTTCCGCTCCAGCGAAAAGTCATCGATCACCGCCGCGGCCAGTTGGTACTTGAGATTGCGGAGCAGAATATCGGGGTGATCGCCGAACTCATCTTTCCATTGCGCCCATTGCGATGCACCGAGCTGGAAAGTGAACTGGATGTTGGCATCGCCGCGTTCGTCGAATTGATAGGTGCGTTCGAGAGTCCGGCTCGCATCCTGAGCATGCAGTGTCCCGGCGCCGACGCCGATGACGGTGATCGCGGCAAACAGCCCGCGGCGAAGATTCGAACCGGATATGATTGAAGCCGACCTATTCATGCTGCCCGTTATTTTCGTTGTTGCCCTCCGCGCCACCCATTCTGGCCGAGCTGATGATATCCTGAATGATTGGCTGGTTTCTTTCGAAATATCCTTTCGCTGCGCCGACGAACATCCCGATCACGCCATTGGGCGACGGCGCGAAAATTCCCACCCATTGAGTGGAGCCGTTCCGATACGAGGTCGTCCCGGTATAGACGATCGAATTCCCCTTTTGTTGCTGACTCTGGATCCTGACCGTGCCACCGTTTCGCGCAACACCTTTCTTCGCCGCCTGCATCGCCTCGTTCGGTGTCGACAAAGTCTGATAGTGAAAAACGTTCACCGCGACGGAGGTCTGCGCATCCTGAGCAGTGAAGACCATCCCGGGAATCGGTCCGTTTTCCATGCGCGTCCATCCTTCCGGCACATCGACCGACACCATGTTGTTCGCGCCAACCCAGCGGTAGTACCCCTGGCGGACCGGCGCGTTCGTCGTCTGGGCGCCAGTTTTGCCGGTACCGGCGTTTTGGGCATAAGCCTCGGCCGTATGGCTCGATCGCTGGGCGAGGATGTTCTTGATCTTGTCGATCTCAATATTCGGGAGCTCAGGCGCGCGAAACCCCTGCTTTTGATACTTCTGGACGTTCACCCAGATTTCCGGCGGCCTCTTCGATGAATCCTGTGGAAACAATTCGCCGCTCGCCATCTCGACCGCCTTTTCAAATGAGACGGATTCTTTCGCGCCAACCGCCATCGGCGTGATCGCCGTGCACTCGATTGGAATCAGATCATTTTGGCCGTCGCCGTAACGAACAACCGTGAGCGCATGGCCAGGTATGAAAACAACCGTGCTTTGCAGACCGAGGTGTTCCATGACTGACGCCCAAAGCAATGCCAGCTCGATACAAAGCCCTTCATTTGTGATGATCACGTCGCGCGGCAGTCGCACGGTCTGCACGGTCGTTTGGACATCACCGATCTTCGTCGGCACCCCGGCGTCACTCGTGTAGCGCATCCCGGTCTCACACATGTAGTCGTAAATCGCCTTCATGATACGGGCCACTTCCTGTGGGCCGCCCGCGATTCCCGCCATCGTGCCTCCGGTCCGCTTGGTCACCTCGGCAACAAATTCCTTAACCACCGGATCGTTAGGCGTGACCATCGCAGTCGCGAAGGGCGCAGTTGCGAACATGTCATACCAGGTCAGGAGCTCGTTCGACGGCAGATCGGTATATTCGATCTCATTCACTCCGCGGAGCTGGACGTTCGATCGCAGAATTTGTTGCTGCGGCTTTCCCTGCTGATCCGACCATTGGATCTTCGTTTCCAAAGTCGTCGTCGTTTGACTGGTCAGTTGCGTTACCTTCGCGGGCAACTGCGGATAATAGAGTTGGACCACGGTTTGTCCGGGCGGGATTTCGGTGTGCGTTTCCGGAGTCGTCCACGAAACGTAATCGGGGATTTGATAGCTAATCGAAAAATCACGGACCGGTCCCGTGCCTTCGTTGCGAAAGACAATCTTGCTCAGAAAATACCGGCCATTTTGCGCCGCCGGATCGCCGTAAATCTTGTAGGCGAACGTCATCAAAGATTTGCGGACGATCGGATCGTCCCAAACCAGCTTGCCCGCGCCCCCACCTTTGGAAAAGAAAAGGCCGAGACAGCCAAGTCCCGCGAGAATAAGCGCCGCCGCGAATATTCGAAGCAATATTTTCATCTACTCCGCCCGTGGGTCGTTAACAGCATCAACATCGAAAAGCAGAAATCCGCGTCCGTGTCACGCCAAAACACAACGTGAGGTCGTCCTGAGCGAAATCGGAGGATCCCGCGCGGCCAACCTCAGAGCTCTCACGGCGGGATCGCTCGACTTCGCTGCGCTCCGCTCGGGATGACTCTAACTTCCCGGCTTTATGGCCGGCGTATTCGCCAGATCGAGAGGCAGATTGTCCGCCTCGAATGTCTCGACATTCATTTCGATCAAACTGAAGAAGGGGCAACCGAAGTCGGCGCGATTGCCGCCGCTGCGATCAACGATCACGGCCACCGCGACGACGACGCCACCTTTCTCGCGGACGATGTCGATTGTCTGCCGGACGCGCCCGCCGCGCGTCACCACATCCTCGGCGACGACGAATCTTTCGTTAGGCTCAATTTTGAAGCCGCGCCGCAGGACGAGACCTCCGGCGTCTTTCTCGACAAAGATGTGCCGCTTGCCCAGGGCCCTGCCAACTTCCTGACCAACAATGATCCCACCGAGAGCGGGAGAAATCACCCCGTCGCAACCAACGCCGCGCACTTTATCTGCGAGCATCCCGCAGACGCGGGCGGCGATATCTGTATGCTGAAGAAGAATCGCGCATTGGAAGAATTGACGGCTGTGCGATCCGGAGCGCAGGACAAAATGCCCGTCGAGCAGAGCTCCCGTCTCACGAAACAGTTTCAACAAATCTTCGCTCATTCTTGTAGCGGCGCTCTCTGAGCGTCGCCAATCTCTGCGATTTTTCCTTGAATTCAGCGACGGTCAGAGACCGCCGCTACAGAAAATCTACCCGGATGTATCGCCAACCGTCTTACCACTCATTCTACCCTCGTCTGCAACTGCAATCGCCTCGATCTCGACTCGCGCACCTTTGGGCAAAGCGGAAACCTGAACGGTCGATCGCGCGGGGGGATTCTCGCGAAAATAGCCCGCATAAACTTCATTCACAGTCTGGAAATCAGCCAGGTCGGTCAGAAAAACCGTCGTCTTGACCACATTGGAAAAATTGAGCTCCGCCGCTTTGAGCACGGCGCCGATATTCTCCAGCACACGCTTCGCCTGCTCGCCGACGTCCTGAGTCTCGATTTGCCCGCTCTGTGGATTGAGTGGAATCTGGCCGGCGCAAAAAACCATCGAGCCAGCACGGATGGCTTGCGAATAAGGTCCGACCGCTGCGGGCGCGTCTTTCGTGGAAATGACTTGCTTCATGCGCTCGATTCTAGCTGGAAAAGCATTTCGCACAATGGACACAACGGATACACAGAAAACACTTTGGGACTTCGCGCGCTTCGCGTCCCGTGTGCGAAATCCCGTGGGCAATTGATCGTAAGAGAATCTCGTCGATATTAAAAACCCGATGGTTGGCTGGATTTTAAAGAAGATACTCGGATCGAAAAATCAGCGCGAGATCAAGCGTCTGAGGCCGCTTGTCGTGCGCATTAACGAGTTTGACGAGCAGTTCAAGGCGCTTTCGGACGACGATCTTCGCGCGAAAACGGCGGAGTGGAAGCAGCAGCTGGCCGCGATCCCGGAGTTGCCGGACCAATGGACGAAGCTGGATGAGATCATGCCGGAGGCATTCGCGGTGGTGAAGAATGCCGCCCGGCGATTAACCGAACGCCAGCATTCGTTTCAGGTCTGCGATCAGCCGATGACGTGGAACATGGTCCACTTCGACGTGCAGCTCGTCGGCGGGATCGTTCTCCATCGCGGCCGCATCGCGGAAATGGCCACCGGCGAAGGCAAGACTTTGGTCGCGACGTTGCCGCTCTACTTGAACGCGCTCACCGGCCGCGGCGCGCACCTCGTCACGGTGAACGATTATCTCGCCCGGCGCGACGCCGAATGGATGGGCCAGCTCTACAGTTTCCTCGGCTTGACCTGCGGTTGCATTCAGCATGATCAATCGCCGGAAGTTCGTCGCGAGCAATACGCGATGGATATCACTTACGGAACGAACTCGGAGTTCGGCTTCGATTACCTGCGCGATAACGGCATGGCGACGACACGCGAGCAACAGGTCCAGCGCGGATACAATTACGCGATCGTCGACGAAGTTGACTCCATTCTGATCGATGAAGCGCGCACGCCATTGATCATCAGCGGGCCGGCCACGGTTTCAACCCATCAGTACGACAAATGGAAACCGCTGGTGGAGCAGCTCGTGCGCAAGCAGAACATGCTTTGCAACCGGCTCGCGAGTGAGGCAAAGGAAAAATTCGACGCGAACGATATCGAAGCCGGTGGCTTGCTCATGTTCAAAGTGAAACTGGGCCAGCCGCGTAACAAGCAACTCTTGCGGATGATGGAGGACCCCGAGAAACGCAAGGCAGTCGATAAGGCCGAGCTTCAGTTCTATCAGGACTCGCGGAAGGAAGATCTCTTTGCCTTGAAGGAGGAGCTCTTTTTCACCATCGACGAAAAATCGAACGAAACCGACCTCTCCGAGCAAGGCCGAAGCTTCATGAATCCCGACGATCCGAATGCGTTCGTCCTTCCGGATTTGATCAGCGAATTCACCGACATCGATCTCAACGCCACGCTCTCCGACGAAGAAAAGGAGCGGATGAAGACGGAGCGGCAGCAGCATTGCGATGTACAAGGCGAACGCATCCACAACATCTCGCAGTTGCTCCGCGCGTATTGCCTGTTCGAAAAGGATGTCGCCTACGTGGTCGAGGAAAACAAAGTCGTTATCGTAGACGAATACACCGGTCGCAAAATGCCGGGACGCCGCTGGAGCGACGGCTTGCACCAAGCCGTCGAAGCGAAGGAAGGCGTGCAGATCGATCGCGAAACGCAAACGCTCGCTACGATCACGATTCAGAATTATTTCCGACTCTATCACAAACTCGCCGGCATGACCGGCACCGCCGAGACGGAAGCGAGCGAATTTCACGACATCTACAAACTGGATGTCTCAGTCGTCCCGACAAACCGGCCGGTGGCGCGAAAAGATGCAAACGATCGCATCTACAAAACTCGCCGGGAAAAATACAACGCGGTCATTAACGAGATCAAAGAATGTCACGCGCGGGAACAGCCCGTTCTCGTCGGTACGGTCAGCGTGGAAGCTTCCGAGTTGCTCAGCCGAATGCTGAAGCGGGAGAAAATTCCGCACAACGTTCTGAACGCGAAATATCACATGCAGGAAGCGGAGATCGTCGCGCGCGCGGGACAGGCCGGCACAGTCACGATTTCCACGAATATGGCCGGGCGCGGCACGGATATTAAGCTCGGCGACGGCGTGGCCGGGCGCGGCGGATTGTACGTCATCGGGACCGAGCGCCACGAATCGCGCCGGATCGATCGACAACTGCGAGGCCGTTGCGCGCGGCAGGGCGATCCGGGCGCGACACGATTTTATGTCAGCTTCGAGGACGATCTCATGCGCAACTTCGGCGCGGCCGATCGCATGACCAAAATCATGGAGCGTTTCGGTCTGGAAGAAGGCCAGGAGCTGGAACATCCGTGGCTGAACAAATCGGTTGAGACGGCGCAAAAGCGCGTCGAGCAGCGCAATTATCTCGCGCGCAAACGCACGCTCGACTTCGACGACGTGATGAACAATCAGCGCGAAGTCGTCTACACCTATCGCAACGACACGATCGATTCGGACGACCCGCGCAAACTCGTTTTCGAAGTCATCGACGAAGCGGTTCCAGTGAGGGTGAAGGAATTCCTTGGCTCGGGCGACGCCGGTGAGGAGACGAATTACACCGGGCTTTTGAACTGGATCAACACCACCTTTCCGCTTGGCCTAACGAAAGAGAAAGCGCAATTTGAAACGCGGACGGTTGAGGAAAACACGCAGTTCCTGATTGAGAAGATCAAGGACTCGTACGAGCGGAAGTCGAGTCACGAAGAGGCGACGGCGGTGAAGAGCCTCGAGCGTTACATCATTCTCAACGCGATCGATCGCCTCTGGCAGGAGCATCTTTATGCGATGGATGCGCTCCGCGAGGGTGTCTACCTGCGCAGTTACGCGCAGAAGGATCCGCTCGTGGAATACAAAACCGAAGCCTACGACATGTTTGTCGAGCTGATGGCGAACATTAAGAACGAAGTGCTGCATAATCTTTTCCGCAGCACGTCGAATCTGCAGGCCTTCGAGACTTTTCTCTCGACTCTGCCGCAATTCCTTCTGCGCGAACAAGCGCCCGCGGCGCCGACCGCAACCGGACCAACACCGGGTCGACGGCCAGAGCCCAGTGGTTCCAGCATGGAAGGCAATGGAGATGGCTCAGAGGTGAAACTCGAACTACAACCCGTCCGTCGCGGAATGCCGAAAGTTGGCCGGAACGATCCGTGTCCGTGCGGCAGCGGGAAGAAATACAAGAACTGCTGCGGTCGTGTGGCCTAGAAGCCGCTATGTCGGTGGTCTGTGATCGCCGAAAACTGCATCGCTCTTAACAACAAAGAGATTCTCCAGTGTCGCGTCCCCTTCTCGATCCAGCTTTTGGATTGAATCCGGAGAGAGCGACATTATTTATCCGCATCTCCAAAATGAAGGTCTTGCGTCTCGCACTCTTCGCCGTCGCCTCTTCCGGCCTTCTCTTTTGCTCCAGTTGCGTCGATTTCGAGGAAGCCCAAAGACAGGCACAAGCAGACATGATGAAAACGAGGCAGGCCGCTCCCAGGCCGATGCCGGCTTATTGGAACGGCGACGACACGTCCGGCGCTCCGAAAATCGTCATTCATCTGACGGAACAGCGCGCTTTCTTTTACAAAGGGAAAATATTGATTGGCGAATCGAATATTTCCACGGGCCGCAGGGGCTTCGAAACGCCTCCGGGAAAATATCGCGTCATCCAGAAGGATGAACATCATGTGTCGAATCTCTACGGCGAATACGTCAACAAGGAGGGTGAAATCGTGGAAAACAATGTCGATGTGACGAAGGATCCCCAACCGAAGGGGACGGAGTTTCGCGGGGCAAGGATGCCGTACTTTCTTCGCTTCACTGGCGGATACGGAATGCATGCCGGCTTCGTTCCGCGCTATCGGGCTTCGCACGGATGCATCCGCATGCCCGCCGAAATGGCGAAGCATTTTTTCGATGCCGCGGACGAGAATACTCCGGTAATTGTCAAAGAGTAGGCGAGAGCCTATCCCGGCGGCCAGGCGAGCGCACGTTTGCCGAGGACGTGCAGATGCAAATGCGGAACGCTTTCGCCTGCATCGGGTCCGCTGTTGATGACCACGCGGTAACCCGTTTTCGAGAGATCAAGTTTTTCGGCTACGATTCGCGCCGTGAGCAACAATTTCCCGAGCAAAGACTGATCGGATTCGGTCGCCTCGGCGAGTCGCTCAATGCCGTGCTTCGGAATGATGAGGACATGCACGGGTGCCTGCGGATTGACATCATGAAAGGCGAGCACGTCATCGTCTTCGTAAACGATCTTCGCGGGAATCTCACGGCGAATGATTTTTTCGAAAACGGTCATGCCGTCCCCTGTTCAAGCTATTGCAGCGAACAGTTCAGCTCGGTCGGCTCGCCTAACGAGCTGAGTTTCTCTCGAATAAAACAGACGATTTCTTCGCGAAGACCGTCGCACGATCGGCTCCACATTTTCGTTCCGCGCAAATGCTTCACGCACGCTCTGCAGACCAAACAGGTTCACCGTTTTGGTTCCGGTTCGAATCAAAGCGCTCATGCGTTTTTCAAGACCGTCGAAGAACGCGAGTTCATAACCGGATCCCGCCTCAATCGCGATTTCCAGAAGCGAGATGGCAATCGGCGGCGGCGGCGGCGAAAAGTAAGGAACGATTTCCTTGTAACCGATGACTTTCAGAACATAGCGCACGGTCTGCGAAAGCTGATCGAAGGCGACAACTGGCTCGTCGTTTCGCAGTCGCAAATAAAACGCGATGCTCTCCGTGATATGGTCGGTCAGCCACCAGCTTGGGTAACCGGCCTGGTCAGCCGCGCGCGTGATCGCCGCGTGCAACCATTTTTGATTGAACTCGAAGAGCTGTCCTGAGGCACAGCGAAGATAGGGAAATTCCTCTTTAAACGCGACCATGAGTTTCCTCGTTGAATAGTTCACGCTGCAGCGCATTCGGCTTGACCCGGCGACCGAGCATTTGGATGGCATCGACAAATTGATCGACATCTTCAAACCGCCGATGGACCGACGCGTACCGCAGATACGCCACCTCGTCGATCTCACGCAATTTCTCGAGCACCTTGGCTCCGATCGTGGTCGAAGGAATTTCACGCCCGCTCGTCTCGAGCTCATGGACAATTGCATCGACCGCCTGTTCAAGCGTCACCAGACTGATGGAACGCTTCTCGCAAGCCTTGGCCAGGCTACTCACCAGTTTGCGGCGATCGAACACTTCGTGGGTGCGGTCGCGTTTGATTACGCGCAGATCAGAGCGCTCGATTTGTTCGTAAGTCGTAAACCGAAAAGCACACTGCAAGCAAACCCGGCGACGGCGAATGCTGGAGCTGTCTCGCGATTGGCGGGAATCGATGACCTTGTCATCTCTGAATCCGCACTTGGGACAACGCATAGTGTCGGAGCTCCTACTAACACACCATAACTTGTGGCGTCAATGCTTCTCGCGAGAATATTCTTGGAATTGTGAAAACGATTTTGCGCCTTGTTTTCTCGCCCGCGCTGCAATCGGCGGCTCGACTGTGGCAGACATTCTCTTAAGAATTATGCCATGCATCACGGACCCGTTACTCCAGAAATTGCGGCCGGTCTGCTCGCGTTAAAAAAGCGCATCGAGGCCGCAAAAATTCCACCCTCGAAACTCGACGAATCGATCAATATCGCTGTCTGGAACATTCGCGAGTTTGGCAAAGTCCGGCGGACGGAGCCGGCCATTCATTACATCGCCGAAATTCTCAACCAGTTCGATCTCATCGCCATCGTTGAGCTGCGCGATAATCTGGAGGATCTCGGTCGCGTCCTCCGATATCTCGGCACGAGCTGGAGAGTAGTTTATTCCGACTGGATTGACGACAGCGGCGGCAACAAGGAGCGGATTGCGTTCCTCTTCGACCGCCGCGCCGTCACGCACAACGGACTCGCCGCCGAGATCGATGCCCGGCGCTCCAAAAAAACCGAGGAGTATCTGGCGACGCAATCTTTTTGGCGCGCGCCGTACATGTGCGCCTTTCGCGCGGGCAATTTCGATTTCGTCGCGATCGCGACCCATGCGCGTTGGGGCGATAGTCTTGCAGCGCGCCAGGCTGAACTGCAAATGCTCTCGGATTGGATCGACGCGCGTTTCAAGAATAAGTTCGCCGAAGACCATGACCTCCTCGTCATGGGCGACTTCAACACGCCCAAACTGACCGATCCCATATTCGGCGCACTCGTTAGTCACGGCTTGAAAGTTCCCAAGCCTTTGATCCAGCTCACCGTCGGCGATCGTGTCATCGGCGGCTCGAACCTTGGTTACGATGCCCGGTACGATCAAATCCTCCACCTCCCGACCGTCCCGGAAAACTTCACCAATCACGGCGGCGCACTCGACTTCTTTATCGACAACGCTCACATCGACGAGCTTTTCCCGGGTAAAAACTACAGCCGCGACAAATTTACTTTCCAAATGTCCGACCACCTTCCGATCTGGATCCAGATCAAAACCGACATCGACGGCTTCCGTCTCAACCAAATCGTCCAGGAGGGGAAGAACTAGCGTTTATCTACGACGCTGTGGTCGCAGCAGGTTTTCGCGTGACTGATCTCCTGGGCTTCGCCGCGCGTTCAGCGAATTCGAATCCGACTTTGCCCTTCTCCAGCTTCAAGTACGCGGAAAAGGCGCGCCCTTTCTTCGAAATGAATTTCGGCAATAGATCAGTCTTGCCGGTCGCCATTAACTTCACGACCTGCTCTTTCGGAATCTCGCGTTGCAAGATCACCTTGCTCATCCGGAAAGTGCATTCCTTTTTCGCTGCGACCGCACGCTCGCAGGCAAACGAATTCTCGAGCATGTAAACCTGGCCCTTCCCGCAAACCGGGCAGAGGCCGAGCGCTTCGTGCTTCGCAGGGTCGATGGTAATCGCAGCGTTCTGATCGTTCTCCGGAAAATCGAACTGTTGTTTGAAGTCTTCTTTTCCGAGCTTAACGACCGCGCTAAACGGCCGGCCCATCTTGCTCCGAAATCCTTCGAGCGGCCCGACTCTGCCTTCGGTCAGCAAGGCCTCTACTTCCGCCGCATCGAACAAACGCCCGGCCATCGTCTTCCAAATCATCAGCCCACAATTGCGGCATTTGTACGTGCGGTAATCTTCCTCGAACGGGCCGCCGCCACATTTCGGGCACTTCACATTTAGCTCGACAAAATCTCCGCTAACAGTGTCGCCCTCGAAATTCTTCGCCTTCTCGACGATCTCGCGAGTGAAATCCTTGATCTGCGCCATGAACGCCTTCGGCTGCATTGCGCCGGCCTGGATCTGTTTGAGCTTGTGTTCCCATTCGCCCGTCATTTCCGGCGAGCAAAGCTCCGCCACACCAATGCCGCGCAACAGAGTGATGAGCGCCATTCCCTTGGCCGTGGCAATCAACTCCCGCCCCTGGCGCCGGACGTATTCCTGAAAAATCAAACCTTCAATCGTCGCCGCGCGCGTGGCCGGCGTTCCCAGCCCGTTCGCTCTCATCGCTTCCCGCAGTTCCTCATCTTCCACCAGCTTGCCCGCGCCCTCCATCGCGGTGAGAAGGGTCGCTTCATTGAAACGCGCCGGAGGCTTTGTCTCGTTTTGCTTCACTTCTACGCCGAGAACCTTGGCCGCCTCGTTAGGCGTGATCGCAACCAACGACTCGTCACCTTCGGCTCCGACCAGCGCCGCTTCACGTCCGTAAACCGCGAGCCAGCCCGGATCGATAATGATCTTGCCGTCCGTCTTGAAGGCATCTTTTTCGACGCGCGTGATGCGCGTTGTGATTTCAAACTGCGCCGGCGGAAAGAAGACGCTGATGAAGCGCCGCACGATCATATCGTAAATTTTCTGCTGCACCTCATCGAGGCCGCGCGGGACCTGGCCGCTCGGCACAATGGCGAAGTGATCGGATATCTTGGCGTTGTTAAAAACGCGCTTCGTCGGCTTGACCCATTGTTTATCCAGAACCTTGCGCGCGTGGATCGCCAGGGCGGGATCCGATATTTTTCCCAACGTCGACTTGACCGTCGCGAGATAATCTTCCGGGAGGTAGCGCGAATCCGTTCGTGGATAGGTGATGACTTTGAATTTCTCGTAAAGCTGTTGCGCGAGTTGCAATGTTCGTTTGGCGCTAAACCCGCGTCCGTTCGCATCCCGCTGCAGGCTGGTCAGATCGTAGAGGAGCGGCGGGACTTGCGTCGTCGGCTTTCGTTCCTCGGTCGCAATGCCCGTCCGGCCGAGGCAACGAGCCTTGATTTCCTCGGCAGTCGCCGCATCCCAAATCCGTTCCGCGCGCGCGTCTTCATCGCCATTCTTGGTGAAATCGTCGCGAAACCAGCGGCCGCGATAGTTCCCTGCCTTGACCTCGAAATCGGCGAAGACTTCGAAGAATGGTCGCGATTTGAAGGCGTGGATTCTCTGCTCGCGTTCCGTCAGAATTGCCAGCGTCGGTGTCTGCACCCGCCCGACCGGCGTCAACTGAAAGCCACCTGTCTTGTTGTTGAAAGCGGTCATCGCTCGCGTGCCGTTGATGCCAACGAGCCAATCACTCTCGGAGCGGCACACCGCCGCGCTGGCCAGCGGCTGCATTTCCTCATCGGATCGCAAGCGCGCAAACGCGGAGCGAATCGATTCTGTCGTCATCGATTGCAGCCAAAGCCTGCGTATCGGCTTTTTCGTTCCAATGAGTTTGGTCAGGTAGCGGAAAATCAATTCGCCTTCGCGCCCGGCGTCGCAGGCGTTGATCAGATCGGCCACGTCTTTGCGTGTCATGAGCCGTTTGAGCAGATTGAACCGCGCTTTTGTTTTCTCGATCGGCTTTAGGTCGAACTCATCGGGAATGATCGGAAGATTGGCGAAGCTCCACTTTCCCCGTTTCACATCGAGTTCAGTCGGCAGACACAATTCCACCAGGTGACCGATGGCCGAGGAAATAATGAAGCGGTCGTTCTCGAAATACTCGTCAACCTTTTTGAAGCCGCCCAAAGCGCGGGCGAGGTCAGCCGCGACGCTGGGCTTTTCGGCGATGATGAGGGACTTGGACATGGCTATCTCGGATAGGGGACCCTGAAAAAACCAGCAGCACTTTACGGACGAGCTTACCCGAGTTTCACGAAATACTTGCCGGGCAACTGTTTGACCAGCCGCTTTAGCTCAAGGCGCAGGAGGGTAGAGGAGACGTTCGCGCTTGGCAAATGGCATTTTGATGAGATCGCGTCGATTGACGTTTCGGTCGCCTCGATCGCATCGTAGACAGAGCGCTCTTCTGCCGTGAGCTCAGGCAAGGGGCGGGCTGCGGCCTCGGCCGATGGTTTCGTCTCGGGCAGAAGGATCTGGAGATCGTCCAGAATATCGCTCGCATCCATCACCAGCTTCGCGCCTTGCTGGATGAGGCGATTCGATCCTTGCGCGCTCGGAGCGTTGATGTGGCCGGGAACGGCGTAAACCGATCGGCCCTGATCGATGGCCTGCGACGCAGTGATGAGCGCCCCGCTGTTGATGCCCGCTTCGACAACAAGGATTCCGTGACTCCATCCGCTGATGATTCGATTGCGCATCGGAAACGTTTGGCGGTCCGGTTCGATTTCCATCGAGAATTCTGAAACGATCGCGCCGTTCCCGCTGCGAATCTTTTCAGCGAGTGCGGCATTTTCCGGCGGATAAAGTTTCATCAAACCGGAGCCGATCACCGCGATCGTCCGGCCTTTGGCGGCGAGAGCGCCCTGATGCGCTGCAGTGTCGATTCCCCGGGCGAGACCGCTGATTACGGTGAGCCCCGCGTACGCGAGCTGATAGGAAAGCTTCTTGGCCGACTCCATTCCATAATGAGTGGTGCGGCGTGAACCGATAATACCGATGGCGTGTTGATCGCGGTCGGTCAATTCGCCCCAAACGTAAAGGACGATGGGCGCGGAATGAATTTCGCGCAGCTGTCGGGGATACGCGGGCGAAGCGGTCGTGATCACCTCCGCACCAAAGTCGCGGATACGTTGCAGTTCCGCCTGAAGGTCAATCGTCTTCTCCCAGTTGACGATTTGATCCGCCACTTCGCGCCCGATTCCCTCTACCGCACGGAGTTCGCTGCCTCGCGCGCTCAAAATTTTCTCGGGCGTTTCGAAAACTTCGAGCAGCTTCCGCAGGCGCACGGGGCCCATCGTCGCGAGCATATTGAGCGCAATGCATGCTTCAGTCGCGTTCATGAGGCATCGACGAAATCACGGCTTGTCATCCTGAGCGCGGCGAAGGGCCTCTCGCAAGCCCAGAGACGCACACTCCTTTAGGGAGGTCCTTCGCTCACGCTCAGGATGACAAGCCGTTGGACTCCTAAAACGGAATCTCGTCGTCGTCCGGTTCGGACGACGCAGCTTTTGGCGGCGGTGCGGCTTTTCCTGCACGAGCGGACCGTTCGCCCTCTTCTCCTTCGCTTGCCCCGCTTCCGCCGCCGGGCCGGCCTCCAAGCATCTGCATCGTCTCCCCAATGACTTTGAGCTTGCTTCGCTTCTGGCCCGATTGCTTGTCGTCCCAGGTATCAAGTTGCAGCCGGCCTTCGATAAAAACCGAGCGTCCTTTTTTTAAATATTCGCCCGCAACCTCGGCCGTCCGGCCCCAGAAGGTCACGTCGACAAAAGTCACCTCTTCACGTTTTTCGCCGCTTTCAGTGGTGTAGTTACGATTTACCGCGAGACCGAGATCGGCGACGGCGCTGCCCTTCGGCGTATAGCGCACCTCGGGATCGCGCGTGAGATTTCCAAGCAGGAGAACTTTATTGAAACTGGCCATGCGCCCGTTGTAGCAGCCTTATCGGGCCGCTGCCAACTTTTTCGCAGGAGCCGCCTTTTTCTCGCGGAGACGCTGATAATGCTGGCGATAAACCTCGGGATCGAGCTTGAACTTGGAGCGCAGTTTCGTGATCAGCTGTGGATCGGCGTGAAAAACGAAATTCACGTAGTGGCCGGCATCGAGCTTTCCCGCGACGTAGGAGAACTGCCGCTTGTCCATCTTTTGCACCTGCTCAATTTCGGCGCCTTCCTTCTGAAATTCGGACTCGAGGCGATCGACGATGTCCTTGATGGTATCTTCCTTGCCCTGCGCATTCAGCACGAGCAACGCTTCGTAACGGTTCTTCATGATTCGGGAATTTTGTTGAATGTGTTCATCGCGGAAAGGACGCCTTTGTCAATTGCCCATTTCACCCCCTCGGCCCCGCGCACGATCGTTTTTTCCAC
Source organism: uncultured Verrucomicrobiae bacterium (assembly GCA_963737545.1). GTDB lineage: Bacteria > Verrucomicrobiota > Verrucomicrobiia > Chthoniobacterales > UBA10450 > CAVTTH01. Next base: position 255,656 of record CAVTTH010000001.1, read on the forward strand.
CTCCTCCCGCTCCTCTTCAAAGAAGCGGCCAAGGACGTAATCGACGGCGCCCTCGCGCGGTGCTGCGCCAATTCCAATCCGCAAACGCGCGATCTCTTCCGTCGCAAAATGAAGAAAAATCGATTCAAGACCGTTGTGCCCGCCCGAACTCCCGTCCGGGCGAATACGCAATCGCCCGAGCGGGAGAGCGAAATCATCGAGCACGACGAGAATTTGTTCGTTGGGAATTTTGTAAAACTGAGCAATGGCGGCGAGCGGCTCTCCACTGCGATTCATATAAGTAGCGGGCTTGGCCAGGAGAACGCGTTCGTCTTTTGCCCAAAGCGCACCCCACTTGACCGAGTGTTCCCAGCGAAAACCAAACTCTTTGGCGAGGCGATCCACGACCATAAATCCGATGTTGTGGCGGGTGCCGGCGTATTCCGCCCCGGGGTTACCCAGTCCGGCAACCAATCGAATGCGTGCCGGCTCCGACTCCAAGTTCGTTCAGGCAGAAAGCAACGACGAGAACGTCATTTCTTCTGCTCTTTTTCCTTCGGCGCAGCGGCAGCCGCGGCGGCGGCGGCTTCCGTTCCTTCCGGCTTCTTCTCGCGAATGACTTCCGGCCCAGCCGCGGCAGCTTCGGCCACTTCGGCGACCGGTTCTTCTTCCACGGTCGGAGCCAAAACTGAAAATGCGGTGAGATCGGGCGGCACTTTCGTCGTCACACCCGGCGGCAAAGAAATCTCACGGACGTGTATCGAGTCGCCGATATTCAGCGCGGAGACGTCGACGATAATGCGATCAGGCAGATCGCGCGGAAGGCATTCGATCTCGAGCGAACGCAAATTCTGCTCAAGCAGACCGCCAAAATTTTTCACGCCGTTTGCCGTGCCCGTCGCTTCCACCGGGACCTCCGCCTCGATCATTTCGTCCATCGAGACCGCGTGAAAATCGACGTGGAGAACATGACCGCCAACCGGCGCATGTTGCACTTCCTGCACGAGCGCGAGACGGGACGCCTTCCCGCTTTCCCCGGCAATCTCCAGTTCGACGAGAATATTCTCGCCGGCGGAATGACTGAGAATCGCGCTGATGTCGCGTTTCGAAACCTGAAGCAATTCGGGCTTGGTTTTCGCTCCATAAATCACGGCGGGGATGGCGCCGCTCGCCTTGATCTTGCGCACGGCGGACCGTCCGATGCCCGTCCGTCGTTCTGCCGTAAGTTTAACCTGTGTAGCCATGTTGAAATTCTATTGAGTGCCGTTTTCGATTTTGAACAGCGACGAAACCGACTCGTCCCCATGAATTCGCTTCATGCCTTCACCGAGAAGCTCGGAGACGCAAAGCACCGTCGTGGAAAAACCTTCCACCGGCCGCACAGGAGTGCTGTTCGTCGTAATCAATTCCTCGATTTTCGAATTTTGCAACCTCGGAATCGCCACATCGACGAGCACGGCGTGGGAAACTCCCGCGTAAATCTGTAAGGCGCCATGCTTTTTCAAAATTGTCGCCGCGGAGGCGAGCGTGCCGGCCGTCTCGGTCAAATCATCGACTAGGAGTACGTCACAGCCTTCAACGTCGCCAATGAGATAGAGAGCTTCTGTCTCCGTCGCGCTCTTCCGTTGCTTCGCCACAATGGCAAGGCTGGCGCCAAGCGCCTGGGCATAAGCGGACGCCATTTTCAGACCGCCGATATCGGGTGAAACGACGACCGTCTTTCGAGTTAATCTTTGACGAAGATACTTGATCAGGACAGGCATCGAATAAAGGTGGTCGACCGGAATATCGAAAAATCCCTGTACCTGCTGTGCGTGCAGATCCATCGTCAGCACCCGGCTGACTCCGGCGGCGACAAGTAGATTGGCGACCAGCTTGGCCGTGATCGGCACTCGTGGCTGGTCTTTCCGATCTTGTCGTGCGTAACCAAAGAACGGAATCACCGCTGTAATGCGATCGGCGCTGGCACGACGCGCGGCATCCACCATGATAAGCAGCTCCATCAGATGTTCATTCGTCGGCGGGCAGGTCGGTTGAATCATGAAGACATCGCGGCCGCGGATATTTTCGTCGATCTTGACGTAGGTTTCCCCATCGGGGAACGAGCTAATCGTGGCCTGCCCGAGCGGCACGCCGAGATAATCGCAGATGCGCTGGGCCAATTCGCGATTGGCCGAGCCGCTAAAGACTTTCAGTTCGGGCTGGAGAGCAAACATGGTTGCGGGGCGCTACCTTAGGCGCGCCCGAGCGACGTTGGCAATCGCTGATTCTTTCGAGACACACAAAAAGGGAGGCGACAGCTCGTGACCATCGCCTCCGCTAAACCAAAACAACTAAGCTAATGAGACTTTTTTGTTCGTAACCGCGATCACATTCAGCCCGATCGACTACGGGCTACGAACGAGCCGCGACAGTTCTATTTCTTACCAAATTCGGGAGATTTCGTCTATAATTTTCATACGTGCCCGGTGTCGAGAACGCCTCGTTACGCGGTGAAACTTGCCCGCAACTTTTCCTTTTTCGCTTCGCAATCTTCCTGCAACCGGCGCAATTCGACGCCGAGCTGTTTTTCGAGCGATTCGAGGTCTTCGTATTTTCCCGCCAGGCGTGCTTTTTCGATTTCGCCCTTTAGGAAAAGCTCCTTTTCTGCAATCCGCGCTTTGTAGGTGGATTCGATTTCGGCAATCTGCTCTTTCTGCTTGTCCGTCAACGCAACACTCGGCGTCTTTTTTTCCAAGCGCTCCATCGCTAGTTCGTAGGCTGATTTCATTTTACTCCTGCTCCTTCCTGCTCCTGCTCTTGATCGTGATCGCGATCGTCGTGCTTTGAAACCGTTGCGGATTGCGTTTGCGAAAGCAATTCCTAAGTTAGCGCTCCCATGCTCGCCAGAATCCGGCTTCTTAGCACTGATTTCGACGGTACCTTGGTCGCTCACGGTAGCGATCCGGTGCTCGATCGTAGATGCATGCAATCGATCAAGGAACTTCAGGATGATGGTGCGCTCTGGGCGATTAACACCGGCCGTTCCGTCGACCTTCTCGAATCCGGTCTCACCGATTTCTCTTTTCCCTTTCGGCCCGATTTCATTCTCACGAGCGAGCGCGATATTTTTCGACCGACGGAAAACGGAGGCGCGTGGGAAGCTTTCGGAGATTGGAACGAACGCTGCGCCCGGGACCACTCGGAGCTTTTCAATTCAGCCTCGTCCGTTCTCGCGGAGGTAATCGATTTCGTGAATCAAAAAACAAAAGCCCGCGTTATTTACGAAGGGAACGGTCCCGCCGGCCTGATCGCTCAGAGCGAGGAGGAAATGGATGTTGTCACTCGCTTCATCGACGAGGCCCGCACCCAGCAACCGAAATTCAATTACCAGCGGAACACGGTCTATCTGCGCTTTTGTCACTCCGATTATCACAAGGGCGCCGCGCTCTCCGAGTTGTCGCGCCTCTTGGAGATACCTCGCGAGCAAATCTTCGCTGCCGGCGATCATCACAATGACGTCTCGATGCTGGATGGCCGTTACGCGGCGCTCGCGGCCTGTCCGGCAAATGCGATCCCGGCAGTGAAGAAAGCGGTGCGTGATGCCGGTGGTTATGTCGCAACGAACGAATACGGAGCCGGCGTGCACGAGGCCTTGCGGCATTTCATTGGGCTGTAGCTGCCTCCGTCTCGGAGGCAGAGTCGCAAGTTCGTCGAGGCCGCGAAGATCTATCGTTCTGCCGCCGAGGACGGCGGCAGCTACAACTTCAGCCGCGCCTCTTCGCTCAGAATCTCTTCCAGCGGCTGCCAATTCATGGCGCTATCCATCGCCTGGAAAACGCGCAAATAGATCGCTACAAACTCCGCAGGATATTTCCCGAGAAGAACTGAGACAGCACCCGCGATTTTCTCTTTCGGAGGCGAGGCCGGGATATCTTCCACCATCCCGTTTTCGTCATGCGGAATTTCGAGCGCATCGAGAAAATCGCAGAGCATTGCTTTCTGCGACCCGAGCAACCAAGTGTGCATCAAGTGGGTCGCCACGCCGTCGCTGATTTTGCGCGAGAGAGCCGACTGCATCCAGGCGTTGCGCTCGCCGGGTGGTTTTCGTTCGATGAAAACGGCGCGCAAGTTACGTTGGTTGGCCAGCCCTTGGATCGCGGCTTTCAAGACCGGCCTTTCTTCTCTCTGGAGAAAACCAAAGATCTCGGCTGCAGTCGCCGGAGACATCTTCTCAAAAATCTCGTGCGCTTTCATGCTCTCGGCGATGCGGCTACGGAAAGTGCCGGCGGCGCATCGGCTTCGATTTTCCCCGCGAAACGGTTCGTCATATAAGTAAGCAACAGTACCCAGAAAGTGAGCGCGAGACTGAAAAGCGGGAACTGCAAGGCCAGCGGGACCGAATAGATGACTGCAACGAGCGGGATCCAGACCGCCCAGGTAGCCAGCAGCGTTGGCACAATTTTATCGCGATAATGGTCCCAGGTCAGGGCGCGCCGCACCGACAACCATGAAATGCGCGTGTTTTTCCATTCGTAAACGAGAACTTCGGCAGGCGCGGCAACGAACGGATTATAGCCAAACATGTCGACGCAAACCTTTGCGATCACGACAGGCCATGTCACCACGTCGCCGAATCCGGCCGCCATCCCGCGATACATGAGATCGACCAAAATTCCGTCGATGCCCCACGTCGGAATGGTAAAGGCGAGATTGCGCATATTCTGCATGCGCGGCCGCCCCTTTTGAAAAAAACAGATGACGAATAGCTCGGGGAGCACAGCACCAGCGGCGATCGCCGCCACGATTACAAACACGATGCCATGCTGTTGTTTGGATTCGGCCAGACGATTCAGGGCAGCTGCGGCAGCCGGACTGACGTAATATGCGACGAGAAGCGCGATCATCGCCGCCTGCAAAATGAACGCGGGTACAGCATTCGCGCGCGCTGCTTGCCAACCCAGTGCAAGCGGAGTGCGATTTGCTTTGTCGGAAGCGATCAACATCGCCGCAAGCTGCCGTGCGACGAATTGTGAGCAAGCTCAATTCTCTTTGCCTGTTACCTGAATCGCACAGCCTTCCGGCACGTCTTAATCGACGACGCAGGGTTTGCTTGCTGGAAGGACCTCGGGTTGCGATCATCTCCGCAAGATATGCCGCGTAAGATTCGTCAATTGATTGCCGATCTTGAAGCGGGCGGATTTCAAATTGGGCCTGGCGGCAAGGGATCGCATCGCAAGTTTCGCCACCCTCGGTTCGCTGGCTCAGTAATTCTTAGTGGAAAAGAAGGCGACGACGCGCTTCCTTATCAAGAGAAGCAGGTGCGGAACGCCTTGCGGGATGTGCGCAAATGAAAACGGAAGATCAATATCTAAAGTTTGTTCGCTGGAGCGATGACGACGCTGCCTACGTCGGTTACTGCCCTGACTTATTTCCATGGGGAGCCGTGTGTCACGGTCACGATGAGGAACAGACATATCGAGAACTTCGGGAAATGGTGCGAAGGGAAATCGAAGAACTCGTGAGCGCGGGGAAGGAACTTCCCGCGCCCGTGACTCGTCCGATGCGAGAGCCGGCCGGCGTGTGACGAGCGCGGTCTTGTGGTGTCCACCTCGGTCATCCCCGGAACCAGGTGAGCACGGAGTGCGCTTTGTTTTGTGCGAAGCGATCAACATCGCCGCAAGCTGCCGTGCAGCGATGTGTCAGCACGCTCAATTCTCTTTGCCCGTCATCCTGAATCGCGCAGACGATGAAGGACCTCGCCGTTGCAACTTGCGACACTCGATCAATCGAACGCGTGGGCTCCAGCTGAGAGCTTTTTCGCCGTCTACGCGACTCAGGATGACAAGCTTGTCTCGGAGCGCTTTGATGAATCAACCCCCTGACGTAACTTCGAACGTGCAGACGGCCGCTAAACCATCGATCCGATCGCTTCTCCTGGAAGAGATCGCAGCGCATCTGGCCACGACGAATGAGCGTCGGTATCGAGCAAAGCAAATCGCGGATTGGTTGTACCGGGCGCGTGTCCCTTCCTTCGACGCGATGAGCGATTTACCGCGCGAACTGCGCGCGCGCCTGGCGGAGGAGTTTTCGCTGGCTCAATTGGAAACGGCCCGCGTGCTCGGATCGGAGGATACGACGCAAAAATTCCTGTTCCGCCTAACCGATGGCAGCCTGATCGAATCGGTCCTGATCCCGGCGTCGCCCGCGCTCTACAGCCAGCGTTCCGATCGGCGGACGATCTGCGTTTCAACCCAGGTCGGCTGCGCTTACGGCTGTAAGTTCTGCGCCAGCGGCCTCGACGGTTGGACGCGTAATCTGAAGGCGGACGAAATCGTGGATCAACTGCTCGCCGTGGAAGCGGAAAGCGGAGAGAAGATCGATAATGTCGTTTTCATGGGAATGGGCGAGCCGCTGGCCAATTTCGCAAACGTCATGCGCGCAATCCGAATCATCAATGCGCCCTGGGGACTGGGAATTGGCGCACGCCACATCACGGTTTCGACAAGCGGTCTGGCACCTCAGATTCGCGAACTGGCGCAGGAATCGCTACAAGTGCGTCTGGCCGTTTCCCTGCACGGCGCGACGGATTCAGTGCGAAATCAGATCATGCCGGTCAACCGCAAGTACAATCTGGCGACCCTGCTCGAAGCATGTGCCGATTACGTCGCCCGAAAGAGGAAGCATATCTTTTTTGAATATATCCTCATCAAAGGCGTCAACGACACTGACGAACAAGCGCATGAGTTGGCAAAGATTGCCAAGCGCATTTCAGCGAAGATTAATTTGATTCCTTACAACACTGTCGAAGGCCTGTCTTGGGTACGCCCCCCAAACACGCGACAAGAACAGTTTCTCCGCATCCTGCGCAGCGCGGGAATCGTGGCCACGCTGCGCCGCGAAAAGGGCCACGACATCGAGGCCGCCTGCGGTCAACTGCGCTTGCAGACGAAGCGGGAGGAGTTCGTTTCACCTGCAGCGGCAGTCTCTGACCGATGCTGACACCGAACCAGAATGCCACGGCGGTCAGAGACCGCCGCCACAGTGCAAAACTTTTTTGCGCGCCTGCTGAAGCTGGCCCAGATTGAAATCATGCCTGGCTACGAACACGAGTCCGGTGGCGCCTGGGACGAGTACGACTGGGAACGCTTTCTCCAGCAGCAGGACCACAAGACGGAAAGGTACATGGAGTTGCTGGAAAAATATTTGGACGATCCACAGCGGGACCAGATCATCGCGCGAGAAATGGGCTGGTCGCAATTACTCGATGGGAAGGAGTGGAGCGATGAAGTCGATGCCCTGCTCGACGAGGAATCGCGCGGAGGCGAGAGCGACGATCAGGCGCAGTGCGTGTCGCAATTCATGTCCTCCCCGGAGAATTTTGAGGACCACAGCCTTTATCGCGCGGCTTTTGCCCTAACCATTTGGATCGATCAACTTTTCGATTCGGATGCGTCGCTTCAAAATGAACCATCGGCGGTCAAGCTGGCGACTCATTCGGCCCTGGCCAGCGCGAAGCTGGCCGCCGCCCTGAGCGATGATGATGTGGACGAAATCGGAATGACGATCGCCTATTTGAAGCGCGCTTTGAAGGCGATCACCGTTTCAATGGAGGCGGGAGCCGCACTCCAGGCAGAGAAGCGAATCACCGGCCTGCAACATTCGGCGCTGCAACAGCGGCTTTTCCAAGTGCGCGACGGCATTATTACTCTGATGGGAGAGTATCGCGGAGAGTGGCGGCGCCGCTTCGGCAGCAGATAGCACAAAGCTGTTGAATGAATTAGGCGTTGCTCCGTCTAACTATGCAAACGGAAGCGACTCCGGCTCAAGCCGATGTGTCGGAGCTGGAACTCGTCACACAGTGCCAGGCCGGCGACACGCGGGCTTTTGACCAGCTGGTTAGTCGTTACCGAACGCGGGTTTTTGGTATGATTTACAATATGGTGCGCAACGAGCAGGACGCCTGGGACCTTGCTCAAGATAGTTTTGTGAAGGCGTGGTCGTCGATCGGTCGGTTCCGCGCCAAGTCGTCTTTCTACACCTGGCTCTACCGGATTGTGATGAACGTGACCATCGATTGGCTGCGGAAGAAGCAGGTCAAAGGAACCGGGACGGAGTTCGACGATTCGGTGCAACTACGAGAAATCGATCCGGCCGCGCGGACGTCGCCGAAATCGGAGGCGCTGCCGCACGAGCGCATGGAACGCGACGAGATTCGGGCGCGAATTGATGCCGCGATTGCCCAGCTCTCGCCCGAACACCGCGCCGTCATTTTGATGAAGGAAACCGAGGGCATGCAATATCACGAGATCGCCGAAGCGCTTGATTGCTCTATCGGAACGGTCATGTCGCGTCTTTTCTACGCACGAAAGAAGCTGCAGAATTCGCTACGAGATGTTTATGAAAACGTTTGAAGAGAAATGGACCGCCTGGCTCGACGGAGAGCTGAGCGAAAAGGATCGTCTCGCGTTCGAAGCTTCGTTGGCGGACAAAGCGGCCGCGGAGGATGAGAAGCGGGATGCCCGGAAACTTGGCGCGTTGCTCAAAGAGCAACTGGGCGCCCATGCGCTGAGCAACGCGGACTTTTTCAACCACCAGCTGCGGGAAAGGATTGCTCGAGAAAGTACACCCGCTCTGGTGAGCAAACGCTCGCGCTCATCATGGTGGACAATTCCGCGGCTCATTTGGAGCGGCGCCACTGCCATGGCACTGTTCGTTATCTGCGCCGTCTTTGTGATCCGGGAAAGAAGTCCGGCCGATCAATCTGAGTATCTGACTCAAATCCTGCAGGCACGAGTGGACCCCGTTGTCAGTCCGAATGCAACGATCTCAATGTTTGAAACGAAGCAAGACAAAGTGACCGTGCTTTGGGTGGACGGGTTGCAATCCCTACCGGCGGAGTACGCCGCGAAGTAACCTGATAATGCAAAGCCGCCTTCTCATATTTCTCGGCGTGTTTCTGGCACTCATCTGGAGTAAAACGTCGCAGGCGCGCGCCGCCGAAAGCGTTTGGAGTGGCCTGGTCATGGCCAACAACGCGGCGCAGCCGGAGCCTTGCCCGGCGGAAATCAAACAGGTCGAGCCAACGCTCAAGAGACTTTTTGGCTACAACCAATTCAGAGTGATCGGCCAGTCGCAGAAGACACTGAAGACCGGTGAAGAGGATTGGATGGCGTCGAGCAAATACTTTTCTCTGCATGTCGATTCAAAAAACGCGACCGCCGCCGGCTATTTCCTCGACCTGCAACTCTTCCAGGAAAAGAAGCTGCTTCTCGAAACAGAGGCGAAGCTTAGCAGGCACACGCCTCTCATCATCCGCGGTCCCCAGGTTGGTGATGGCCAGTTGCTCTTATTGCTGGTTGTTCGGTAATTCCTTATCGCGAAACTCCGCGCCACTTTGAGAAATCGAGGTGCAAAAAACACAGATACGCGTTTAGTGGCCCATGCGCGCTCGCGGTCTGCTTTCGTGTTCGGCGATCTGGTTTAGTTTGCTCGCCAGTTTGAGTGCAGAGAAACCCTTCGATTTTGCAAGCACGCCGGGGAAGTTGCCCAAGGAGGTCGTGCCCGAGGAGTACGCGATCCACATCGCACCCGACATGGCGAAGCTAAGCTTCGCCGGATCTGAGACGATCAAACTCAATGTTCAAAAGCCCGTTCGTCAGCTGACGCTGAATGCGAACGAGTTGGAGATTAAAAGCGCAGCCGTCGACGACAATGTGATTCCGAACTCGGAAATCAATCTCGATCCGAAGCAGGAAACTCTTACGGTTTCGCTTCCCACAGAACTCGGAGTTGGCCACCACACGTTGACGCTGGGCTTCGCCGGAAAGATTAATCAGCAAGGACAGGGGCTTTTTTACGCGCCCTACCAGGAACAGGGAACGAACGCGAAGAAAGTGATGCTGGGCACGCAGTTCGAAGCGACCGATGCGCGCCGCATGTTTCCGTGCTGGGACGAACCCAGTTTTCGCGCGCGTTTCCAACTCACCGCGGTCGTGCCCGAGAATTTTCTCGCCGTCTCGAATATGCCGATCGAAAGCGAGACCAAGGTCCCCGGCGGAAAGGAGGTGCGGTTCGGCCAAACGCCTTCGATGTCGAGTTATCTGAATGTGTTCGTTGCGGGCGAACTTGATTTTGTCGAAACGAAAAGCGGCGACACGCAAATCCGCGTCATCACCACGAAGGGCAAGAGCGAAATGGGGCGTTACGCTCTCCAGGCATCCGAGCAGATCCTGCAATACTACAACGATTACTTCGGCGTTCCCTATCCGTTGCCGAAGCTCGATCAGATCGCCATCCCCGGCGGGTTCGGCGGGGCGATGGAAAACTGGGGCGCCATCACCTATTTCGAATCGGTGTTGCTTTTCGATCCGGAGGCATCGTCCGATGCCACGCGGCAGCACATTTACGAAGTGCTCGCGCACGAAATGGCGCACCAATGGTTTGGCGATCTCGTGACGATGGCGTGGTGGGATAATCTTTGGCTGAATGAGGGATTCGCATCCTGGATGGGGAGCAAGTGCACCGAACATTTCAATCCGCAATGGGACGTTTGGCTTCAAAAAGAAGTGTCGCGCGATCCAACACGCCGCGTCGGCTTTGCCAGGGAAACTGCGATGGAAGGCGACGCGCGATCAACCACGCATCCGATTCAACAGGAGATCAAGACGGAAGCGGAAGCCAATGGCGCGTTCGACGACATCACCTACAAAAAAGGAGAGTCCTTCATCCGCATGCTCGAGGGTTTTCTGGGCGAGGACGTATTTCGCCATGGCATCCGCAAGTACATTGCCGCCCACGAATATTCGAATTCGACCACCGCCGATCTTTGGAATGCGCTGTCCGATGCCTCCGGAAAACCGGTGGGCAAGATCGCCGCTGGCTGGACCGAGCAGCCAGGATTTCCGGTTGTGAAAGTGATGCGGCACGACAGCGCCAAGGTCGGGCTCGGGCAGGAACGTTTCACAGTGCACTTTCACGACGCTCCTGCACTCGAATGGGAGATTCCCCTCACCTATTTGTTGCCGGACGCGAAATCGCCAACCGATTTCTTGATGACGACGAAGACCGCCGTGCTAACTGATATTCCCGGCGATCTTCCTCTAAAACTCAATGCGAATGGAACTGGAAATTATCGCGTTCAATACGACGCGACTTCCTGGAAATTGCTTTTTGCCGATCTCTCCAAGCTCACGGTGCCGGACCGGGTCAACCTGCTCTGCGATGCATGGGCGCTCGTGCAGGCCAACCGCGCGTCACTCTCCCTCTACTTCGAATTAGTCGGGAAATTACCCTCCACCACAGAGCTGGCGGAGTGCGAGCAAATCATCAACACATTCGAATTCATCGATGGACTGCTCGCCGGAACGGAGGCAGCCAAGCCCTTCCAGATCTATGCCCGATCGATCCTGCGACGCAGTTTTGATCAGGTTGGCCTGGCTATCACGCCTAACGACTCGGCGCGTTTCGCGAGTTTGCGGGTTAGTCTTGTCTCAGCGCTCGGCGTTCTCGGGGACGAGGAAATAATAAAGGATTGCCGCGAGCGGTTTCAAAAATTTCTCACCGATCCGGCGGCGATCCCACCCGACTTGCGGCCGCCCGTTTTAGAAGTCGTTGGCCGTTACGCTGACGAAGCGACCTGGAAGAAAATCCACGAACTCGGATTGAAAACAACCAGCATCGAGGAAAAGCAGACTTACTATGATGCGCTTGCCTGCGCGATTGATCCGAAACTCATGAAGCGGACGATGCAGATCGCGCTCACCGATGAGTTGCCAACCAGCCGCGCGCTTGCGCTGGTTGCCAAGGTTGCGCGAGAAAGCGGGCAGCCCGAAATCGCCTGGGATTTCGCCCGCGCCAACATGAAGCCGTTGCTGGCCAAGGCTGACGCCCTTGGCGTCAATCGTTACGCTCCCAGTCTGTTTACGTTTTTCTCGGATCCTAAACGGATCGAAGAACTGAAAGAGTACGCCAAAACCAAACTGCCTCCCGAGAGCGCCAGGGAGGTGGCAAAGGCAGTGGATGAGATCGGTTTCCGCGCTGAACTCAAGGCCCGACTCATTCCGCAAGTGATGGCTTGGACTTCCAGATCGGAGCAGCGCTGAAGACTCGCGCCTGACTTTTCTCGCTACCGCGCTGTGTCGCCCGGCGGAACATCGGTCCCGGTTTCAGGCGCGAGCGTTCTCGCATGTCGCCATCCGCTCACCGCCTGGCTGAGCAGGAAAAAAGCGATGAGGCCGATCCAAAACGACCTGAACAAAAGACCAAGCATCGCCAATCCGACGCCCCCGACTAATCCGACAACGCTCGCGATTTTCAGACTTCGAATCGGACCTAACGGAAACCAGAGCAGCGCGCGAAAAATTTGACCGCCATCAAGCGGATAAATCGGCAGCAGGTTAAAAATGAGCAGTCCGTAGTTCACGTATCGAATCATTTCGAAGAGTTGCAGAACATTTGGATTCGCGCTCGCGCCTCGAGCCAGGAAAACGAGCGCGCCAAAAACCGGGATGAGCGCGACGTTGACGAGGGGGCCCGCAGCGAGGCTCCAGAGGACGGCACCGGGCCGCGGCGGCGGATTGACAAACGCAATCCCTCCCAATGGCCAGAGCACAATGCGATCAGCCTCGCCCCCCACCTGGCGGCAAGCGAGAGCGTGTCCGAACTCATGGAGCAGAACGATCGCGAAAAGAGCGAGATACTCATACGCCGCCCACACCGGTGAAGAATAGCGAGACGACCGCTCGGTCAGCTGGTACGCGGCAACGATGAACCAGGTGAAATGCAGAAAAACCGTGATACCCGCGAATCGGAAAAGACGAAATGTGCCGCCTGGCATTTGCAAACGTCGCGGCGTTCGCCGCGATTGGGAAGCAAATTATTGCAGCAGCCGGGCGGGCGTCTTTCTACAGAGAGATGTCCCCCTGCTTGTTCTCGGGCGGAAGGAGCAGGCGCATCGGCACCATCGCGGAATCGTGAAATCCATGGCGACGGAAAAAATTCTGCGACCGGATTTCGGGACGGTCCGTTAACAGCGTGATCCGGAGGAAGTTCTTTTTTTTGGCAAAGTCGATCGCATAATCCAAAAGCTGCGAGCCGTAGCCGTGGCCCTGGTAAGTTTTGTGAATCACCAAATCTTCCAGCAGAATAACGAAACCCCCTTCCGCGGTGCTGATGGTGAAGAGAAGATTAATCATCCCGACAATGTTGCGGTCGCGGCGCAGCACAAACACGCGTCCGCGATTGGGTTGTTCGAAGATCAGGCGTAAGCCTTTGAGCTGTTTCTCTTTGTTCGGGCGGAAATCGCTCTCCTCGCTGAAGAGTTCCCCGAGGAGACCGGATAATTCATCCAGATCTTCCAGGGTCGCCGGTTCGATCACCACGTCGCTCATGCCAGATGTTTATTTCAGAAACGTGAGCGTGGCAATCCGCTTATGCGCGTGAGCGCGAAATCGGCGGACGCGAGTGCGTTGACAAAGGAGCGCGCCCCCCTAATGTAGCCGCTCGCGAATCCCCCCGCGCTCACGTCCTGGCTTATGAAACGCACACTTCAACGATCCAAGCGAACTCGCAAACAACAGCATGGGTTTCGCGCGCGCATGAGCACCAAGGGCGGCAGAGCCACTCTCGCGCGCCGGCGGCAGCGCGGTCGCAAGCGTCTTCTGCCCAAGGGCGTGGAAGTTCACTTCGCCCGGCACACGCAAGCGTAAGCGGCGAGCGTCACCGCGTTATCGTTGTAGTTCCTGAAGCGGTCCGGCGTATCCGGTTAACTCCAGATAGCCTCGCGCGGTAATCGGGCTGCCGTCGCGAGTTCCCGCGGCGTCGACCGCTCCTTCCCAATACGTGAGCGGCCCGAGCGCAAGCTCCTGGTCGTTAAGCACAGGACGCACGGAGAACTTTAGCTGCTGGCTCGGGATTTCGATCGTTCCAACCGATCGGGTAGCGAGCGCCATTTGTTTTGCTCGTCCAAAATATGGCCGGCTTCATTTCGAACGAAGCCTTCGGCAAAAACGTCGTCGTGCCGTCCGCTGCGATCAAAGTGCCGCTCGAAGCCGGGTCGATCTCGCCGTTCTCCAGGCGCATTTCATACAGCATGAGTTCAGTCTCATCATCGAACTGCAAGCAGAGCCAGTTCCAACCGACCTGGTTGCCGGCGAGTTGGTTCGTTGCCCATTCGTGATCGAACCAGCTTTCGCCGTGGACGACGTGAACAGAATTCCCCGATCGCAGTTCGCCGCTCGTTCCGAGCCGGGTCACGGAATAGTAATGGGACGCGTGCTGATCCCCGGAAGCTTTTTCGCTAATTCCATTTTGCCCGTGAACGACCGGCGCCTTCGCCGGCTTCAAATGCAACCGAATCGCCGCGTCCGCGCTCTCCGCGCTCAAGTCGAAAGATCCATCCGCCGTCATTTTGAGCGACCACGCGTTCAGCCAGGCAATCCTGTCGCCATCATCGAAGCCAGCCTCGCCAAATGTTCCGCGGCTGGTTTGCTGCTCGAACCGAAAGCGTTTTCCTGCTGCGTCGGTGATGGTGAAATGTCCAAACTTCAGATCATTGACGATGAAGCGAGAAGCCGCGGGGTCGCGTTCTCCCGGCGGCAGAATTCCCTGACGAAAGAAAGTGAGCTCATAACCAAAACGCCTGCCCGCGGCATCAAAGAGATTTCCGGTGAAATACCACCACTCGGTTTTGAACTCGTTATGCGAATGGTGATCGCGCGGAAACTCATAGTGCCAGCCCGGCTCAGCATTTTTCCAATCCGCCGCCAGACAAACTGCACCGAGGACGACTAGCAGACAGCTCGTGATTCCTCTCATTCGCTTCGCACTGCCTCCGCGATGGAAAATTTGCCGGCGCGCCACGCTGGAAGCCAACCCGCTACGACCGCTGTGACCACGATCCACAGCGGAGTCATCGCCAGCGTCAGCCATGGAAACGCCATTTGGATGGTCCATCCGAAAAACGCGCGATTGATTACATCCGTGAGGACAAATGAAAGAGAGATGCCGGCCGCCAGTCCGAGCGCGGACGCGATGACACCGATCATGGCAGATTCCCAAAGGAGGAGTCGGCGAATTTGCGCAGCCGAAGTCCCGATCGCGCGCAGGATGGCAAGCTCGCGTGTTCGTTCTGTCACCAAGGTTGTTAGCGTGAAAAAGATTCCGACCACGGCCACAATCACCGCGATGCTGCGCAACACGTAGGTGACGGCAAACGTTTGATCGAAGATTTCGAAAACCCACGCTGCGCAAATCGCGATTCAGATAAAAGCCGAACTCACCTGTCCGCCCAAACTTCGCGCGAAATGCATCGCTCACTGCGTCGGCGTTGCCATTCTTGTCCAAGTAAACCGCGAGGCTGTTGATGCGATCATCCTTCCAGAAACGGGCGAAGTTTTTCTCGCTCAAGAAAACGATGCCCTGGTCCCGGCTGTAATCGTAAAACACTCCGACGATTTGGAATTGCTGAATGCCGGTTGGCGTCGGAAGGGACAACGCCTCACCTTCATGCACGCGTTGGCGACGCGCGAAACTCTCCGAGACGATGACAGATTGCTCGCCATAAAAACGGCGCAGGATGGACTCGCCATCGCCCCGAACAAAGTGAAGACGGCGCTGCTCTGTACCCCGCACCGCCGCCACGGCGATGGTACCGTCGCGAAAAGGCAGCGTCACCTGGCGAAAAGTATCGACCGCGGCAACGCCCGGTAGTTGCTCGACGAATTTCAGCGCTTCGGACGGCAGGAACGAGGACGGACCGACGATTTCATTCGAGGCGGGAGCAATGAACAAGTCCGCGATCAATGTCTCGTCGATCCATGCTTTCACCGTTTGCCGGAACGAGAAGACCATCACACCGACGCTGACCGTCATCGCCACTGCGCACGCCAGCGCGGCGATCGTGACCGAATTCTTCCAGAGCGCACGCGAGAGATTGCTCGCCGCCAGATTGATCTCAATGAAAATTCGTCGTCTGGAAATCGAACTGAGAGCGTTGCTGAACCTGGCTGTCACCGTCGGAGCAAAAAGCGCGAACCCGGCGAGAACGAAAAAGGCCGCGACGAAGCCTAACCACGCCGGACCGATCGCCAGAGCAACCCAGCTAAACAGAATACTCACAAGAAGGGAGGCTGCGCCGCTCCAAAACCAGGCATCGGAACGATAAACCGATTGATCCCCGGCTACGCTCGAAGTTAGGGCGCGAATCGGAGCCATCTGCGCTGCCGCGCGCGCGGGAAGCCAGGCTCCAGTGATCACCGAAATCATGCCGATACTGAAAGCAGCGAGAAATATCCAGGGAGCAGCAAAGATCTGACGAACCTGAATCAGCACGTAAAGCGACGAGATTGTTTCGGAAACCGTTCCAATAAGCATCCGCGCCAGAAACAGACCCGCGAGAACGCCCAACGCGGAACCGAAAATACCGAGCAAGACCGCCTCGGACAGGAACAGCGTCCGTACTTCCGCGCGAGTCACACCGAGCGAACGTAAGATTCCAATCTCGTGACGACGGCGCGCGACCGATGCAGAAACCGTATTGTAAATCAAGAACACGCCAACCAGCAGCGACACCAAACTCAAAGCGGTGAGGTTGAGCTGAAAACTCGAGAGCATTTTCCCCACTTGTTCGCTCCGTTGCCGCGGCGGTGCGACGATTGCGTCCGCCGGGAGCAATGCTTTCAGCTGCGCAACCATCTTTCCCTTATCGTCCGGATTCGTTAGGCGCAGCTGCACGGCGTCGATTTTTCCGCGACGCTGGAGAAATTCCTGGGCCCATCCGATATCCATGGCCGCAAACTGTGGAGGAATGGCCGCCTCGCGTGTCCGCAAGATGAAACCGATCTGCAAGGCGCGCGTCGTTCCGTTAATCTGCACGCGAACCGAATCGCCTCTGCCGAGGTGATGACGCTTTGCGAATTCTTCCAAAACCGCTATTGAACCGCCGCGACCGAACCAGCGCTCAACGTCGAAACTGTAGCCGCGGCGCTGCGTCGCCGCGCCTGCTCGGGCGTCCGTCACGTCAAACGTGCGGAACGGCCCATCGGAAAAAATATCGATCCCGAGAAGGTCCAGATATTCGCCCGGAAAATCCGGCAGCGTGACGAGACCACGAACCAGCGGCGTCGCCGCGCTGATACCGGGCTGGCGCGCCACGAGTGGAAAAACTTCGTCCGCCAGACCAGTGGCGGGCGCGGTGATTTGGAGTTCCGCTTTCCCCGCCACCACATCGACCGACGCAGCAAACGCGCGATTCGCGCTGTGATTCGCAACCTGGATCGCCAGGAAAACTGCGACCCCGAGCGCAACGCTGGCGATATTCAACGTGGCAAGCAGGCGATGCTGCGTGAGATAGCGCCACACCAGCCAGCGGAAAAAATGTAAATGACGCCAGGTGACCGATCGCTTCACGCTATCTAATTACACCATCCCATTCGGGTCTAAACCCCGATTCAGCGTCAGTTTCCGTGCGAGGCAGCCGGCGGATGGAACACTTCGGGCCAGGCTCGTTGATAAGTCCAAACATCGGACAAGGGACTGTCCGATCCACCAAAATGACCATTAGGAGAAACCATCCCGTCGGTTATAGTCTCCTGCTCCGAGCCTTGCGATTGACGCGAACGTCTCGCGGTCACAAGGCGGCCGGCTTTCCCGCTTCTAAATATGAATTCAATTATCCTCGCCAGCGCAACCAGCGTTGTTCCCGACAGCGAACTTCTTGTAAACATGGTCCGTCTCCGGGTCCGTCAGTTAGTTCAAGGCGCCCGGCCCGTGATTCTCACACCTCCCGGCATGGGGTTCGCCGATATCGCGCTCAGCGAAATCGCCGGAGGGAAATTGGTCTCCGAGCCAAAGCTCGACCCCGGTGCGGAAACTCCTATCGCCGTTTTCCCCGGCGTCATTTTGAAAAAGAAAGCCGCCTAACGTCATCCCCACCGAGGGGCGCCCAGTTTTTCACCTCCATGTCTGTCACACCCACTCCTCCCGTCGCCGCAGAGCCTACCGCGCGCGATTACAACCTTGCGCATAACGGCAAACTCATGCGCATTACCCGCGAGGAAGGCAGAGCACGCGACCTGGCCGATTTCTTTCAGTTTGAATCCGCGGGCACACATCCTACCGGCCTGTTCGTTACCGGTATTTTCGCTGATGGCCGGCGCAGCCACATGAGAGCTGCCTTGGTCAGAGATGCCAGCAGCGCCGAGATCGCCTGGCGAAATAGTTACAGGAAACGCTGATCCCATCAGGAGCGCGATGCCCACTTACATTTACGAGACGACCGATACCAGCAGGCCACTCCGGCAGATCGAGATCAGGCAAAGCGTCCATGACGCCCCGCTCCACACGGATCCTGCCACCGGCGAAACCATCCGGCGCATCGTCTCCGCTGGTTATGGTATCATTGTTCGCGGCAGCTGGGTTGGCCCATCGGTCGGCTCCGTCGGTTCGCACGAATAATCTTTTTTCGTCTGCGAGCCTTCCGGCTCCGATTAACGAAGAGAAGAGAGCCGGCCAACTCCGCCAATCAGAATTCAGATTCTCTTGAGATTTGGATGACGAGGTATCTCTTCAGCCTTGGCTCTTCGCCGTGCGTTCGAGATGCGATGCGATTAGCTGAATCTCGCTTTGCTTCAGCTCCGGTTGCTGTTCTTGAATATAGCGAGCTACTTGATCTGCAGTGAAGACTCGCGCTTCAGTATTGCGCCAGTTGTTCTTGATCTTGCCGCGTCCCACAAAGACCACCAGCGGTTTAACCCACTGATCAATTCCACAATTTTCTTTGATGATGCGATTGACCTCAAGCGCGCTCCCACGGGCCTGTTTCAGGGAATCTTTCTCTTCGGCGTGCCCACCGATGAAAATCCCTTCGCCGTTCCGAAATTCGATTTCCCCCCCACGTACTCCGAAACTTCGTCTCAATCGCGAAAACCCCCGCCGGCCCTACCAGAACATGATCAATATTGTAGCTGTCTCGCTGAATATCGTGAAAGCAGCGGTAGCCCGCCGACCGCAGCTCCTCGAGTTGCTCAGCAACAAATCGCTCACCCGTTTCACCGCGGACGAGCGCACGGGCTCTCGGAATCAGCCTCAAGAACTTTATCGCCGCAACGCCTGTCGCGATGATTGCGGCGCTTACCCAGATCCGGAGCGATAGCGGATGCGGCGCCGTCGTCTCCACCCAAATTGCCAGACACATGGCCCAGAGCATCAGCGGCCCAAACACAATCCCAGTCAACTGATCGTCAACGAGTGCAGACCATCTTTCGTGGAGCGATTGCCCCGCTCTCCGCCGAACCTGTGGAAGCGACTCCGACCTCTTCTTCTTTGTGAACACCATGAGCCGGAACGCTGCGGATTCCATGCCACGGAGGCACGGAAGATGTTTGTCGAGGAGAGGTCATTCTGATTTATTCTCTGAATGCCTGACGAGTTGAAGGACTCCTAGGACGTACAAGTTTTCCGCAGAACAAATGCCTAACCAATCATTCGGTGGCGAGTGGACTGAGCAGAAGCTACAAATTCTCAATCATATCTTACTGCCTACTGCAGAATTTTTCAGACCAATCCTGCCGCGAGGCATTTCGAGACGATCTACGTCGATGCGTTTGCTGGTGGCGGCTTGATTCAGTCGCCGGCTGCCAAATCCAGATTGTTTGGGGAATTTGCCGAACCCGATGCGGCGAATTTTTTGGAGGGCAGCGCTGTCCGTGCGCTTCGGCATCATTTCGACCGCTACATATTCATCGAAAAGTCGGACGCACGCATCGTCGAGCTGAAGGAGCTGAGGGCACAATCAGTACTGCGGGACTCAATCGTCATTCGAAAAGGGGATGCAAATTCCGAACTAGAGGAGCCTGCACAAGGAAAGCTGCTAATTGAAAAAAACCCGGGCTGTTGTCTTTCTCGATCCTTACGGGATGCAGGTGAGCTTGGAGCACGATTGCAAATACTCGGTGGGACAAAGGCTGATCGATCTGTGGCTTCGTTATTTCCTCTTAGGCCAAGCTGTGATGCGTTTACTGCAGTAAACAGGGCTGAACCATCAGCCTGGAATGGCAGACAAGCTCTCGGACCGAATCTTCGGGACACACGATTGGTATGCACGATTTTATGTCACGGACCGGAATAGGCAGACTTTATTCGAGGACGAAATCATCTCGACATGCCGCGTTGCCAATCTGGCAAGCAGTCGCTGCGTTCATGATCGAACGGTGGGAAAACTGCGTTTCACGCTATCGAAAAAAAGCCAGGCATCCTACTTAATTCGCAAAACGTTCCGATTTATCTATTTTGCTTTGCATCGGCGAATCCGAGGGGTGCACCGATAGCATTGAAGATTGCGGATCACTTGCTGAAAGAACTGAATCCTGAATGGCGGATCGATCTAACATAGAATGGACTGAGGCGACGTGGAATCCGGTAACGGGCTGCACGAAGGTCAGCGCTGGCTGCAAGAATTGTTACGCGGAGCGGCTCGCGCTTGCGATTGCACGCAATGGGAAATCATCGTTACCGGCGCGGATTTCAGCGTCACGTTGCATGAGGATGTTCTCGATCTGCCCGAGTCCTTGGAAGACGCCGCGAAGGATTTTCGTCAACTCGATGAGCGATCTTGTTTCATCCGGATGTCCCCCTTTGATTTCATTCGTCGAGTTTTCAAAACGATGAGTGAATTGTCCGCAACATACATTTCAGATTCTGACGAAGCGAAGCGATCGAGTGCGAGAGCTGAGCCGCAAAGCTTTTTCCTGGCCGCAGAATGTCTGGATGGGTGTGAGCGTGGAAGATAGCCGAGTCTTCCAGCGCATCGATGATCTTGCGGGAAGTGCCAGCGGCGGTCCGGTTTCTTTCCTGCGAGCCGCTCATCGGGTCACTGGCCGGGATCGATTTGAACGGACATTCATTGGGTGATCGTGGGCGGCGAGTCAGGATTCGCACTCTCGCCCAATGAAGATTGAATGGGTGCGGGAAATCTTTCGCGCCTGTCGGAAGCAGAATGTGCCGTTCTTTTTCAAACAATGGGGCGGGGTGCAAAAACATCGCACGGGCCGGTCGCTCGGCGGACGGACCTACGACGAAATGCCGAAAGCAGCCTAGCAGGCGCCCCATGCCAATTCCAAAATACGACGAGATCATGTTGGCGTTGCTGACTTGGCTAAACCGGAGGAAATCGGCAAAGCCTTCAGTCGCTCCCAAAAATATTATGCGATCGAGGAGCGTGACCCCAGATGAGACACAAATCGCCGTGTCTTGATCTATGAAAACTACGGTTAGAACGAAGTGTGTTTATTCTGCTTATGACCCTCGTCGCGATGGCCTTCGAGTGTTGGCAACGCGCTTTCGTGGACGCGGTTTGCCGAAGGACAGATACGATGCGTGGGTAGCGAGTCTTGGTCCTACGGAAAAATTGTTACACGATGCTCAAGAGCGGCAAGATTGATTCGGGCCGAATTCTCCAAACGCTACCGAAAAGAACTCCTTGAACCCGCGGCCATAGACAAGCGAAACCGAGTGATAAAAAATCATGGCCAGAAGTTTACCCTCCGGCTCCTGCAAGCCATGGCGCAACGCATGCCGGTGACACTGCTCTGCCACTGCGCAGAGGATCAACCGCATTGTCATCGTCACATTCTGAAATCCGTGTTGGAGCGGAAAATTTAGATTCACCTGACGAGCCGGCGGCTCATCCCTACCTCAGTAACCCAATTCCGCTTTCCTTTGCGCGGCGGTCGGCAAGGGATCCTTTTTCGTCTCGATCGCACCCTGGCCCGCCTCTTTTACCCGTCCGGCCTCAGTCGCGTTGAATTCAATGTCCGCTTGAAATTCCGGCGGAAGGTCTCCTTCGGCGTAGATGGCGTGCACCGGACATACGTCCACGCAAGCCATGCAATCTATGCACTCCTCCGGGTGAATAATAAGTTGACGATCCAACTCATAAAAGCACGCCACCGGGCATACCTCTACACAGTCGGTGAACTTGCATCCCACACATTTATTGGTAACGACATGCGCCATAAATCATTTCTGTTTCAGGTTCATCGGGCTTACGGCGATTAAGCTGGACGAGTGGTGCTGGTGACGCAAGCAGTGCTTTGGAAACAGCGAATTTGGAACAGTGCAGTCGAAGACCCCAATTTGATTCGGTGCAATTCGCGCTGTGATTCACAAACTGGATCGCGAAACAAACCGCGATCCCAAGTGCGACGCTGCCGATATCCAACCCACGAGGCTGCGAAAGTGCACCGCGTTGGAATCGAACCAACAACCCGCTGATTAAGAGTCAGCTGCTCTGCCAATTGAGCTAGCGGTGCAAAACGTTTTAGCGTCGGTCGCGGCGTGAAGTTTCTTACACTGTTCCCAAATCGCAATCGGAAAATCGATCGGCGATCTGGCGCCATCTACATTTCCTCCTCCGCTGGGACGCTCAATCGCGGGTTGTCTGGCCTCTCGATATCGAACGGCGCGAATCGCCGAATCAGTCGCCGATATTCTCGCAGAGAACTGCGCTCGCCGTCAGAAAATGAACATTCCAATCGCTGCGCCAAACATGGCGATTGCTGTCATTCCCACCACCAGCCGTGCGAGCAGCGGACTCGGCTGCTCCCGCATGATTTTCCGGTCGGAAGCCACGATCAGAATGCCGACTAGCAGAAAGGGAGCGACAAGACCGCTAAGGATCGCGGCCCAGTAGAGGGCTTTCATCGGACTCGTGTCTGTAAAGTCGAGGGCGATGCCGGTCAGGCTGGAGAGGATGATTACGCTATAAAATGAAGGCGCCGCGTGGAATCGTCTGTGCAACCCGTCCTTCCAGCGAAAAGTTTCCGCGAGCGCATAGGCGGACGAAGTGATTAGAGTCGGAATTGCCACGAGGCCGACGCCGACGATTCCAATCGTGAAAAGCGTCATCGCCAACGGGCCGGCCAGCGGTTTCAGAGCGGCCGCCGCATCACGCGTGGTATCGATATTGGTGATGCCATTACCATGCAGCGTTATCGCGGTGGTCAGGATAATGAAATACATCGCGAGATTTGAGAACAGGGTGCCGAAGCCGACATCCAGCCGGCGTGCACTCAATCGTTTCGCGTCCTCCTCGAATCCATCGGAGTGCGCGACAGGACAAGGGTCGCGCTTTTCTTCCATCTCCAGCGATGCCTGCCAAAAGAACAAATAGGGACTGATGGTGGCTCCGAGGATGGCCACCAGCCCGGCCCATGCGGCACGCCCCGTGGGCCAGCTTGGCAGGAAGGTTTCGTGCAGGATGAAATTCCAGTCCGGACGAATAACCAACGCCGTCAGCATGTAGGTGAGCAAACTGAGCGCGAACCATTTCAAGATATTCGCGATCCTGCGGTAGCGAAGGAAGATGGTGCCGAGCCCGATGATGACGCCGAAGAAGACGACGTAGTAGTGGGAATTCAGACCGCTCAGCATCTCGCCCGCGTCCGCCATGGCCGAGAGATCGGCACCGACTGTGATCGTGTTCGTGATCAATAATGCGACTGCGACTGCGGCCACGAGTGGTCGTGGAAATTTTTCAGTGAGTGCGCGGGCGAGGCCCCGGCCGGTGACCAACCCGATGCGCGCGCACATCATCTGGATCGCGGCGATGAGCGGCCAGGTGATGAACGCGGTCCACAGGATCGAAGTGCCAAGCTGCGCGCCTACGACAGAGTAGGTACCGATGGAGGAAGGATCGTCATCGGCTGCACCGGTAATTAATCCTGGTCCGAGAAAGGCGAAGAATCGCCGGAGGCGACCTGGCTCGGGTTGGTCGGTTCGCAGTCGCGCCGGTACCGCCTCTGAAGTTTGCACAATTGATAGCGGGAGGCGTTGATGGCCTCTCGCGGTTTAGTTGCCAGTGAATTCCTCGATGCACTTGGTCAGCGCGTCAGGCTGGCCGGTTTTGCAATAAAGAAGTGCCCGGCAATCATCGCTCCGTTCGCGGTCGTTTCCTCCGGCGAGACGATCGCGGTGAGAAAGACCACCGGAACGCTCTGAAGTTCCCGGTCGGATTTGATTTGCGCGGCTAAATGGCCGCCATCGATCTCTGGCATCATGACGTCGAGAAAAATGAGATCGGGATGAAAGTGGCGAGCGGTCGCAAGAGCGCGGCTGGCGTGATTTTCGGTGCAGACTGAGTAATCACCGGAGCGTTCGAGATTTATTTTCATTGTGCGGGTGATGCTGGGTTCATCGTCGATGACGAGGATGCGTTTCGTTTTCATGGATGTTTGCCTGGTTGTTGTTGGCTGTGCTGGGAAGTGAATGGTGACACGCGCGCCACCCTCGGGTCGGTTGGTCAGGCGCAGCGTGCCGCCGTGAAGTTGGACGATCTGCCGGGCGACGGAGAGGCCGAGGCCGGTGCCCTCGTCCGACCGGCTTGGTGGTAAAGAAGGGTTCGAAAAGTTTGGTTGGTGCGATACGGAAATGCCGGGCCCGGTGTCGTCGATCTCGGCGGTGAAACCCCGCCGCGCTCGACGCTGGCTCCGCAAGGGAGATCGTGCCCGTTTCGGGGGTGGCCTGAATCGCATTCAAGAGCACGTTCACGAGCGCCTGTTCCAGCTTGTTCCGATCAAGCAAGAGCTCGCGGCGATGGCCCACACCAGTGGCAGACGACGGCAAATGCTTGCGCACGATTTCGTGTTTGACGAAGCGAAGAGCTCGCTCGGCGACGATATGGAAATCGTCTGGCTGGAGCGAAAGCGCAGCGGGACGGGCGAACTCCAGCAACTCGCTGATCACGACGATTGGCGCGCTCGACGGCGTATCCGCAAGTTCTCCATCATTGCCGCGCCATCGGGCTCGCTTGGCGGAATGACCTCGGCCAGATAATCCGCGATCATGGTGATGGTCATGAGCGGATTCTTCACCTCGTGGGCGACCCCGGCGGCGAGGCGTCCGATTGATTCGAGTTTGTCCGCCTCGATAAAGTGCATCCTGGCGGCTTCGAGCTCCGCGTTAGCTTTGAACAGCGAAGCGGTGCGCTGCCTGACCCGCTCTTCGAGTTCGGCCTGAAGCCGGCGGAGCGCCGACAAAACCTGAACGACGACACCGTAGATCAACGCGAGCATCGCAGCATTCCAGTAAGGCAGGAGTGGGTGTAGTTCGGAGGGGCTCAGTGCCGAGTCGCCAACGAGCCAGGCAGCTGCGCTCAGCAGTCCAATGAACCAGCCGTCCACCCGGCCCGCGTACCAAGTGGCGATGGCCACTGGCGCCAGATAAAATAACGCCAGCGAAAAATCACCCGTGACGTAGTCGAACCAGCCGATCATGGCCACGAGTCCAACGGCCAGCGCAGTGACGGTAGCCTCGCGAGATGCGAGCCGGTTTGTGGTCCATATTCAAGAGAGCCGGTAGCGGACTAGTGATCGCGTTCACGAATCGTGTCGGTATTGATGGATCCCACTCCCTAAGCGACATTTCGGCTGGCGGTATCCGCTTCAGAGCCGAACTGAGATAGGCATCGCGCCTATGCCATCACTCGCGTTTGTCGCGGCGCGGCTATAAAATAGTGATTGATGCGCTGGCCGCCGCCCATCCGAATCACCGCTCCTCTGGTCGCGCTTATCTTCGGACTGGTGACGACGTGGTTTGATTATCGTCTGAATCTGGACCTCGACCTTGCCCGACATCTTCGAGGAGATCCGCGAACGTGCGGAATCCAGTGGCAGTCGTCTCGCGCGTGCGAGCGGTCCGCTATTTGTCTCGGGTGACCGAAACGGTTTGCAGGCGGTGGTGGAAGCGATTCCCGGATGTGCCGCAAGTCCAAATCGTCGGCGTCGTCGATGAAAGCGGACGGATCGTGGCGGACAGCACCGGCACCTTGCGCGGACAACCTGCGGTAGAGCACATCGTTGGCTCCGGCGGCGGCGCTGATCAACGCAGCCGGACGAGCCCGCGATTCAGCATCGTGAGGACGACGCAGGCGGTGGCAAGTGCGCATCCGTTCCGGATCGGCGGGCGCGGCACGGGTTGGGCGCTTCAGGTCTTCGACCGCGACTGAAGCCATCGCCGCCGCGCGGGCGGACGCGCGCACGCAACTTGGCTGGATGGCCTCGGCCATGGCACTGTTGAGCTTCGCGTTGTGGGCGGTGTTGCACTTCACATTCGCGACGCGGCTCGGCCGACTCGCGGACGGCGTCCTCTCGTTTGGCGAGGGAAGAACAGAAGCGCCTCCGCGACTCTCGGGTGGCGACGAAGTCGGCAAACTGTCCGAGAGCGATTTCCACGATGGCGGCGAAATTGCGCGAGCGCGAGGTGGAGCAAGTGCGGCTCGAGCGCGAGGTGCTGGAGATTTCGGAAGGCGAACGCCGCCGCATCGGCCATGACTTGCACGACAGCCTCGGCCAGCGGCTCACCGCCGCTTCGATGACAACGAACGCGTTCATCGGCGTGCTGAAAGCGGACGCGCCCGCGTTGGCGGAGCGCGGCGAGGATATTGGGCGGCAGCTGCGCGAGGCCATCGCGGAAGTGCGCTCGCTATCGCATGGCCTCGCACCAGTGGCGCTGTTGGACGACGGGCTGATGGCTGCGCTCACTTCGCTCGCCGAAGACACGAGCCGCGGCGGAGCCGTGCGTTGCGTCTTCGATTGCGCGGAGCCGGTGCAGCGTAACGGATACGGAGATCGCTGACCACCTCTACCGTATCGCGCAGGAAGCTGTGAACAACGCGCTCAAGCACGCCGCCCCCTCGGAAATTCGTATCGCTCTCGAATGCCGCGACCACGCTCTGATGCTGGAGGTGGACGACGACGGCGGCGGCTTCGACGAAACTGCGCTACTGGCCGACGGCATTGGCCTGCGCGTGATGCGTTACCGCGCCCGGCTCATCGATGGCGATCTGGGAATCGGCTCGCCACCGGCCGGGGGCACGCGTATCTCTTGCCGTGTGAAATTGCCCGCATGAAGTACTGCCAAAGGCAAATCGAAATCGTCCGCCAAATCCCGAATCCTGCTCGTGGACGACCACCGGATGGTGCTCAACGGCTACAAACTCATGCTCGAAGCCGAACCGGACCTCGTCGTCTGCGCCACTGCTACGAGCGTGCCGAGGCGCTCGCCGCCGTCGAGAGCACGCGGCCGGACCTCGTCGTCACCGACCTGACCATGGCGGGGCGGGGCGGCATTGACTTGATTAAGGATCTCCTCGCGCTGTACCCGACGCTGCTCATTCTCGTCTGTTCGATGCACGATGAAACGCTTTACGCCGAGCGCGCGCTGCGAGCCGGCGCGAAAGGATACGTGATGAAGGACGCTGACGGCCCTACGTTCCTCGCCGCCATCCGTCGCGTGCTCGGTGGGCAACTTTATATGAGTGCAAAGCTCGCCGCTCGCGTGCTCGACGCCTTTGCCGGGTCGCGCCAACGCGAGGGCCAGGCGCTCCTGGAAAAACTTAGCGACCGCGAGTTGGAAGTGTTCCGTCTTTTCGGAGAGGGCAAGACGGCGAAGGAAATCGCCGGGCAGCTTAACCTCAGCCCGAAGACGGTGTCGGTGCACCGCGATCACATTCGGGAGAAGCTCGAGTTCCACACGAGCGCGGAGATGATTCGCCAGGCAGTGCGTTACGTGGAGACCGAGCACCTCGGCGGCGCAGCCGAGTAGGCTCTTCGCCTATCTGCGTTAGGCACCGGGCCGATTTCGCGGCAGGCCCCGATGCGGCATCCTCGAACGCATGACGAATCGAACCGCAGCCGCCATGAATCCCACTTATCAACTGCGAGCGTGGGCTCCCGAGATTTCATCTGCCGCGCTTCAGGCTACCGCGTTCGAATCTTTGGAACCGGCCGGTGCGCGCCTGACGCGGGTGCCCGTCTGGAAGCGAACTCTCGATCTCACGTTGATAACGCTGGCGTGTCCGATTTGGTTGCCGCTCATGCTTCTCATCATGGCGGCGATCAAGATTTCTTCTCGCGGTCCCATTTTCTATCGACAGGAGCGCGTCGGTTTCCGGGGCCGGCCTTTCATGATCTTCAAATTTCGGAGCATGAAAGTACATGCGCCGACCGCGTCGCACGAATTGTACGTCGAACAGCTGATGCGCGGCGGAGCACCGATGACGAAACTGGACGCCAGCGACCAGCGGATTATTCCATGGGGTCGCGCTTTGCGGGCTGCGGGATTGGATGAGCTCCCGCAGATCTTCAATGTCCTGCGCGGCGAAATGAGTCTCGTCGGTCCGCGGCCTTGCACGCGAATCGAATTTGAGAAATACGACCAATGGCAGAGGGCAAGGGTAAACGCTCCTCCCGGGCTAACTGGGTACTGGCAGGTCAACGGCAAAAACAGGACCACGTTCCAACAAATGATCGAAATGGATCTCTCTTACGCGAGAAATTCTTCACTGGGTCTCGACCTCTGGATCATATTAATAACACCCGCCGCACTCGTTGCGCAGGTTCTGGAGCCGGCGCGACAGCGCGCCATCAAATCTAACAAATCTAGCGAACCAAACGCAGGCTCACGACTGGCGCTGGTGCACGAGTAAAACGGGGAGCGCGCCGCTTGAAGGAGCCTTCGCGCATTTGGGCCAAACCAATTTCAGGCGTGCGGACTTCGCACCTGGTTCGCCGGTGCCCGCCGTCTTTATCAGGGGATAGGCGCAGCGCCTATTTACGGTCGGGCGCGGAGCCAATTACGCGGAGCAGAGCGGAGTGAGCATGATCCCCTCCGCCAAGGCAGACCAACAAAACACCGAATACCAAAACACTATGAGCGACCAGACGGCACGCCGCGAGATCGACAGCACTACGCGCCACCAATTCCATCCTGGCGCGCGCATCCTCATTGTCGATGACGACGAAGCTATCCGCGAACTCGGAGCTGCGATCCTTATCCTCGAAGGGTACCAAGTCGAAGTGGCGAAGAATGGAGCGGAGGCTCTCGAGCGATTAACGACCGGACATTTCGATCTCGTTTTCACCGACCGCCAGATGCCAATTCTCGATGGCGAAGGGCTGGTGCTCGCGCTGCGCTCAGCGGGTATCCAGGTCCCGGTAATAATGATTTCCGGCTCGCTGGCACCATCGCCACTTTACGCCGAGGTGGCGCGGGAAATTTCCGCTGCCCTCTCAAAACCAATCCGCGCCGCGGAAATGCTCGCCGCAATTTATGCCGCGCTCCCTCCCATTCGATCAAGGCTCAGCGCCGCAGCCTGAGCGGCTTTCGATGGAAGCTGCTCAGAGACACCGCTTGGTCGATTTGGTCTGGCTCGCGGCGACTCTCGCCGTTTTAGCGCTGGGTTTCGCGACGGTCGCCTGGGAGTGGCGCAAGGCGCATACCGCAGCGTCGATCTCCGGGCTCAATACAACCGGCCAGAACAATGCAGGAGCAAAGCGCCTCAAGTCATATCCACAGAAAAACAAAAATGATTAGTATGCACAAACCCACTCCAGTCGGATTGTCCGATAAACTGCCTTGCAACACCATCCTTGTCGTGGATGACGACGACGCAGTCCGCAAAGGATTGCGCGGAGTTCTGGTTTCGGAAGGTTATCGAGTCATCGTCGCGCGCCACGGGCAAGAAGCTGTTCGGGTTTTCCGGCGGCACCCATGCGACCTCGCTTTGCTCGACATGAACATGCCTCTGCGCAACGGCTGGGGCACAATTGCTGATCTGCGCGCGCTAAAACCTCGATTGCCGACAATCATTATCACAGCCCGCCCCGACCAGCGAAACATTGCGCGCGAGGCCGGGCTCGAGTTGATGGAGAAACCACTCGATCTGCCGCTCCTCTTGCAACGGATCGCCGCGCTCTTGAGCAAACCGCAAGACAGAGCTTCGGCGCATCACCCCGCTTCATCTCCGGCATGAAGCCACCGACTCTCGGGATATTTGCGCGAGCGCGCCACACGCAGGTCGATGAAGGACCGCGGCGAGGCGCTGCGTCCTCCGAATGACCCCTCTTCTCCGCCGCCGTTTGACGCTATTTTGTGCCTTCCTTGTCGCACTCGTCGCGCTCGTTGCATGGTCCACCATCACCGCATGGAAGGACCTCACGATTCTGCGTCACCGATTTACAGACGCTCAATTCGAGAGCTTCCGCATCGCGGGCGAACTCCAGTCCAGCGTGCTGAGCCTCGACTCCGGACTGCTCGCCTACGAGATCAGCGGCGAGCCAACGGATTGGGACCGCTTTCAAACCGAGAGCCATGCCCTGGATAAATGGATTGACCTCCAGCGCGACGCCCTCAAGACCGAAGGCGAAAAGCGAGCGCTCGACGAAATCAACGCGGAGTATGACCGCTACCTGGCTGTTGCTCAGAAGATTCACCGCGAGCACACCGACCAGACCGAACCGATAAAAGATCGGTTGCGCCAACTCGAAGCAGCCGCTCAGCGGATGCTCATGCTCGGCACCCGGCTGGCCGACGCGCATCGACGTGCCCTGGGAGATTTCCTCAGGGAAAGTCAGCGGTCGCTGCAAAGATTGGAGGCGATTCTCGGGGCGGGATGTCTCGCCATGCTCGCCGCGGTGACGTGGGGCACACGGGTTTTGTTCCGCGACACCATTGCGCCCCTCCGGACCCAACTCATCGAGACTCATGCTCTGGCTGAGCGGCGCGAAAAACTGGCATCGCTCGGCGTTCTGGCGGCCGGAGTGGCGCATGAGATTCGCAACCCGCTGACTGCGCTTAAGACAAGAGTTTTCACTCTGCGCAGGAAACTCGATCCCGACGCGCCCGCATTGGAGGATGCCACCATCATCGAAGACGAAATCGAACGCCTCGACTGCATCGTGAACGACTTCCTTCTCTTTGCCCGTCCGGGTGATCCGGATCTTTCAGA
Source organism: uncultured Verrucomicrobiae bacterium (assembly GCA_963737545.1). Taxonomy (GTDB): domain Bacteria; phylum Verrucomicrobiota; class Verrucomicrobiia; order Chthoniobacterales; family UBA10450; genus CAVTTH01. Next base: position 286,398 of record CAVTTH010000001.1, read on the forward strand.
GTTCGCTTCCGATGAACTGTTGTGGGAAGTCCGCGGGTTGCTGTCGCCTCAACTGGCGAAAAACGAAATCGAGCTTGTCGTCGAATCAACCGCAGACGAAACGCCTCTTCGCGCTGATCGGCAGCAACTCAAACAAGTGCTCATCAATCTCGTTCGCAATGCGGCCGAGAGCATCGGGCGAAATGGCCGCGTCACGCTTCGCTCGCGGCAGCGTCGTTTGACCCTGCGTGCGCGACAACAGCAGGTCGTCGTGCTGGAAGTCGAGGATACTGGAGGCGGCATTCCGACGAAAGTGCGAGGGCGCCTTTTCGATCCTTTTTTTACCACGAAGGCCGCTGGCACTGGTCTGGGGCTCTCCATCGCCATGCGCATATTGGAGCAACACGGCGGCACACTGCAGTTCGAGACTGCGCTCGGTCGCGGCACGACCTTCGGCGCTATCCTGCCGCTTCCACCTTCCGACCCGGGAGTGATGCCCAACCGAGAAAGCACCGCCGCGGCGGCTGTGATGATTCAATCGACGTAGCGCTGCGCAATCGGCATCCGGCGTCCCAAACCAAAAGCGCGACTTGTCACTTTGAGTCCCGGCGCAGCTTGTGCCCGTTTGTATTCGTTGAGATCGACGCGGCGCTGGACCCATCGCACCGTCTTCTCGTCGAAGCCGTGCGCGACGATGTCGCGGGCGCTGAGGTTTTCTTCGATATAGAGCCGCAGAATTTCATCGAGAATTTCGTACGGTGGCAGCGTGTCCTGATCGACTTGATTTGGTTTCAACTCGGCGCTGGGCGGTTTTTCGATGGTCGAGCGAGGGATGATCTCGCGTTCTCGATTGATCCAGCGCGCGAGCTGATAGAGCATCGTCTTCGGCACGTCGCTGATCGCCGCCAGACCGCCGGCCATGTCGCCGTAAATGGTGCAATAGCCAACTGCCAGCTCGCTCTTGTTTCCCGTCGTAAGGAGCAAATGTCCGAACTTGTTTGAGAGCGACATCAGGATCATGCCGCGCAAACGCGATTGCATGTTTTCCTCCGTCGTGTCTTCCGGCAGGCCGGCGAAAATCTCGCGGAATTGATTCTTGAAGGATTCGAACGCGTGCCCGATCGGGATTTCGAGACATTTTATTCCGAGATTGCGCGAGAGCGCGAGCGCATCCTCGATGCTCCCGCGCGATGAATACGGGCTCGGCATCGATACGCCCAATACGTTACTCGCACCCAAGGCATCGACTGCAATAGCTGCCACCACCGACGAATCGATTCCGCCACTTAATCCGAGGACGGCAGACTTGAAGTTACATTTGGCGAGATAATCGCGCACGCCTAACGAAAGGGCGGCGAACAAGTCGGCTGAGACATCCTGTTCGTGAAATTCGATCGATGCGAAAGCCTCGCTCTCAATGATCGCCTCGGCTTCCTCGAAGGCGGGCAACTGCGCGATCAGATCTCCGGCAGAATTGGTCGCGATTGAGTTGCCATCGAAAAGCAGCTCGTCGTTTCCCCCAACGGCGTTGCAATAGAAAATCGGACGCGCATAGGCCCGGGCAAGCGAACCGACCATTTCGCGCCGGATCGCCGGCTTGCCCAGAGAAAATGGCGATGCGCTGAGATTAAGAATCAACTCGGCGCCTTGCTCGACCAAGCTGCGAACCGGTTCCACATCGTATAGCGGGCGGGGCAGATAATGCTCGGTCCAGATATCCTCACAGATCGTGACGCCGATTTTCCTGCCGCGACAGGTCAGCGGCTGAACAGCGAGGGCCGGCTCGAAATAACGGTCCTCATCGAAGACGTCGTATGTCGGCAAGAGCGACTTGTATGTCTTGCGGATCGGCTGCCCTGCTTCCAAAAGCGCCGCAGCGTTGTGAAACGGTTTGCCTCGTCCGCTGTTGTGGTCGACAAAGCCGACCAGAAGCGCAGCTTGACCGATACGGGCATGCAGGCGTTCCAGCATTTCGAGGGTCTGCGGAACAAACCGCGATTTGAAGACGAGATCGTGAGGCGGGTAGCCAGTGATCGCCAGCTCCGGTGTGAGAACAATCTCAGCCCCCGCAGCGGCGAGCCGTTCATACGCAGCGACAATTTTTTCGAAATTGCCCGGCAAATCGCCGACAGTGGTATTGAGCTGGGCAAAACCGATCTTCATGCTGGTCACGCAGGTTATGCGCGCCGCAGCCAGCAGCAATCCCTTTTGCCAACCTTCGGGAGCTTACGGAGCTCTGTGCTTATAACCGGCGTTGAGTGCGTCGTCCGCGCCGGTAACAAAGACTTTCCCCCACTGAACCAGTGACGCCGCCAGGAAGGCCGCGACTATGCAAATGATGACTTTCTGATAAAATGTGGCCTGCATCCGACTCCGAATTGAGCAAACGGAGTGCCACTCGCTCACCAGAATCCCCACTGCCGCGTCTTCATGATCCAGAGGCCAAGGAGCAGATTGGTGAGAGCATGGGCGACAATGCACGAAGTCAGGCTTTTCGTACGATAGACAACACAATTGTAGAGCATGCCGGTGATCAGGGCCGCGACGCGATCGGGAGCTGAATGCGAAAAACAAAAGGCGAGACTCACAACCGAAAATGAGAGCCAGGAAAACTTCCCGAGCGGCACTTCCTCAAAATCCTCTGAGATAAGATAACGCAGCAGAAAACCGCGCCAAAATATTTCCTCCACCAGCGGCACGACAACGACGAGCCGGAGAAATCGAAAAAAGACTGTGCTCCAATAAGCGACCGGCGCCGCGAAGACATCCGGATCGAAACCGGTAGGGCGAGGTGCGAATCCGAAAAATTGCTGGGGCGAGATCCAAATAATGAATACGACAATCGCGACGGCGATTGTGAACCAGGGATCTCGCAGCGGCCGAAATTCGTATACCCGCCAAAAGAAGAGAACGAGCGCTCCGCACAGAACGGTTTGCGCGGGAAAGCTCCAGTATTCCGGCGAAGCCAGCCAAAACGCCGAACCGAGATATTTTAAACCGCCGCTCAGAGCGAGCAAAAGCAGGAACGAGAACATCGGCAGCGTGTACGCTGCGAGAGCGCGTTTCGTGTGAAGACTGGCGGGAACGTGAAATTCGGTTTTCAATGTTTTGGCTTCGGCTACCCTTTTCTCGATGAATTCGAACGATGAGCGCAAGCCCGAATCGCAAGGGAAGGAAGACGAAGCTCTGATGAAGGCGCTGGAAATCGAGCTCGCTCAGAAACGTGCCGGTTGGAAAAAGGCGCAATCGCGGCGCAGCTCCCGGCGAAGCGCGGCTTTTCTCTTTCTTTTCGTCGTGATCATGGGGGCCCTCTTTGCACTCTATTACGTTATGACGATAATGCCGCGGAAGTCCTCCGAGCCTCCGGCGAGCGCGCCCAGCGCTAGCCCGGGATAGGAGAAATTCGGATCGTCAACGATGGAGTTCTTCTTGTGAAAACAGTCGATTTCCAAAATGCCAACGGCGAAGATGAATCGGCCGCCGGTAGTTTTGCGATGTTGCCCGATGGACAGCTAGCGTCCTGCAACGCCGTCTTCGCGCGAATCTTTGGCTTCGATTCACCCGATCAGGCTCAAAAGGTGAATTTCACTTCGCTGCTTCAAAATCGGAGAGATGGCGCGGAGTTGGTTGAGTTATTGCGCAATCGCGGCACGATCGAGCTGCACGAAATCGAAATGCGCAAGTGCGACGGCGAACCACTCTATGTCATCGGACGGTTTACCGGGCGCTTCGATGATCAAGGGGAATTAGTCGAGCTGTCGGGCTTTGTTCTCAATGACACAAAGCGCAAGCGTTTCGAAGAGCAACTCGTGCAAGCACAGAGAATGGAGGGACTCGGGACCCTGGCCGGCGGAATAGCGCACGATTTCAATAACATTCTCGCGATTATTCTTGGCTACACCACGCGGCTGGAAAACTGGCGCGCGAATCCGGAAGAAATTCCGGGCGCGCTCAAAGTCATCCGCGAAGCGGTCGAGCGCGGGGCCGCACTTGTCCAACAGTTGCTGACCTCGGCGCGCCAGAAGGAAGCTCTTCTTTCCTCGCTCGACGTAAACAGCGTGGTGAGTGAGCTGGAGAAAATGCTGCGGGCAACGTTTCCAAAAACAATCACCTTCGATCTGCGCCTGCATCCGAATCTTCCGCTAGTCACGGCCGACCGCAGCCAGATCGATCAGGTTCTCTTGAACCTTTGCGTAAACGCGCGCGACGCGATGCCCGATGGCGGCATTATGACTTTGGATACGTCGATCACGCCGGGAGAAGAACTTCGCGAATTTTTTACCGGCGCCAACGCGGCGGAATACGCGCGGGTCCGGGTTCGTGACACTGGGACTGGAATTGCACCGGAGGTGAAAGCCCACATTTTTGAACCGTTTTTCACAACAAAGGAACGCAGCAAAGGCACGGGACTGGGTCTCTCGGTCGTCTACGGCGTAGTGAATAATCACCGCGGCTTCGTGCAGGTGGAAAGCGAGCCCGGCGCAGGCGCAACCTTCAGTGTTTACCTGCCAGTGGCACCGGCGCACCCGGAGAAAGGCGACGGCCAGGGAGTGCTACCGATCGGCCTGCCCTCCTTCGCCCAGACAATTCTGTTGGTTGAAGATGAAGAAATGCTCCGTGACCTCGGCATTACCATTCTTGAGGGCGAGGGTTATCACGTCATCGCTGCGAAGGACGGCGTGGAAGCCGTAGAATTGTTCCAGGCGCATCGCGATGAAGTCGGCCTGGTCGTCTGCGATCTCGGCTTACCCCGCATGGGTGGCCGCGATGCCTTCATGAAAATGAAAGAGAGCAAGCCGGGCGTGCGCGTTATTGTTGCGAGCGGTTATCTGGAGCCGACGATGCGATCCGAAATTCTCAAGGCCGGCGTTGTCGATACGATTCAAAAGCCGTACGATTTCCGCGAGCTGTTGGAAAAAATCCACGGCGTCATGGGCAAGCCTGAAGCTGATGACGATCAGCCACGACTCTTCTGATCGGTCCCGGGATCCGGCGCAGGTCCAACTCGCGTAACTATTGAATCGCCGCCCTACTGAGCGATCGCCGGGATGAATGCCCCGCGCTTCACCAGTCGCTCGCTCGATTTCCTCTGATTCAAGACAAAGGTGTTGTTGTCGCCCAACCTTGCCCATGGTCCCTGCGGCACGTCTTTGAAATCCACGAACTTCCAATCCGTGACATCGGTATCCTGAAGACCCAAGAAATCGCGCACTGCCGGGGACACATCGAGCCCCGCGCCACGGTTTAAATTTGGTTTTGGTCGTTCATTGCCAAACACGTACTGCCAGTGATCGGTGCGAAACGGCCCGGCATCTTCCCATTGCGCATAAACTGTTCGACTCCCTTTGCGAATGGCGATCCAGCGATCCTTGCACACCGAAACTCCAGGGCCTTGATAAGCTTCCTGAAACCAGGGCACGACGTGCGGTGCCTCCGCCCGATGTCCGTTCTTCGCCTTGTCGTTATACGGCAATGCGCAATAAAATGGATTCTGCCGCGGCGTAAACTTGACCGGACTGAAGTCGTGGCGTCGAGCGCGGTTTGGATCGTCGAATCCACCATAACTTCTTGTCCAGTTCGCATCCCAGGAACTAGACCGATTCGGGACCGGATTATTGCCGCTGGGCGTCTCGCCAATCCAGAAAACCGTCGTCACGATATCTTTCTTCCAAGGGAAACGCTCACCCGCTTTCGGTGGCCGATCGCCTCTGGGCGGCGGCGCAAACACAAACGGATTGAAGCTGAACAAGGCATTGTCGGTCAGCTTGTTCGATTTCTTGCTTACCTTGATGCTTTCGCCAGGCGTCTTAGCCGGGGCCGATTGCGAGAAAAGCGATGAGACCGACGACAACACGACGGCCACGGTGTGAGTGATAGTTCCTGGTTTCATATTCAACGGAGGTTGCTCGGCAAGGACCCGCCAAGACGAGGGTTGTGTAAGGGATTCGACCTTCCGGGCCGAAATGTTTGTGCACAGACGATTTTGGTCAGTGCGGGCGAGCGCCAAGCTGCGCGTGCCTTCTTTGACTACTATACACGTTTTTTGTTCGAATCAAAACTGGCCTGGCGATAATTTTGTTTGGCTCGCCCCCGGCCTTTATGAATTCGACACGCAGCCTTCTCGTCGCTTTATGGCTTTGCGCGACACTGATTGTCGCCAATCCATATGCTCACGCAGACGCGGAACCGTCCCCTACTCTCGCCGCGAGCTCGCCCCGCGGAAATTCACTCACCGTCGCGTTCTGGAATATCCAATGGTTTCCAGGACGGCGTCCGAACGCCAGTCAGCGCGAAGAGATCAACCAGGTGGAAGCCGTTCATCGCGATCTCGTCGCACTCAAGGCTGACATCATCGGCATGGAAGAAGTGCGCGATTTTCATCGGGCCGAGCTCGCGATCAAACCGCTGGCTGATTTCAAGATCGACGTTTGTTCGAATTTCCCGCCGCGCGAGGGACAGGTTGAAACCCAGCAAGTCGCAATCGCCAGTCGTCTGCAACCCGTCAGCGCCTGGTCTGAAATGTGGACGCCACGCGGCGCGATGATTCCGCCGCGCGGATTTGCCTTCGCCGCCTACCAGATCGCACCCAAACAAATGCTCCTCGTTTATGTTGTGCATCTAAAGAGCAATCGCGGTGAGATCTTGGAAAACATGCCCTTGCGCGAGGAGTCGATCCGTCAGTTGCTCGCGCATACGAAAGCAATGGCCAACGCTTACGGAACTCTCGGGAAGCTGCATTGGATTGTGGGCGGTGATTTCAATACGGCGCCCGACGACAAACGTTTCGCAACGGAGAAAACAATTCCAAGAATCTTATCCGGTGGATTTCATTGGTCGTGGAAGGACATTCCGTTCCCGCAACGCATTACCGTTCCGGCCGACCAACGCTATCCTGCGGCCTGCTTCGATCATATCTTCTACCGCGATCTCTTTCTGCAGAGGGCGTGGGTTGCGGAAACGTCCCCGAAGTCGAGCGATCATCGCGCCATTGAAGCGATCTTCGACCTGTAGACGCTTCGACATGCGAAACGCATTCAAGAATCGTCGTCGCGCATAGCGCGACGGCTACAGTTAGTCCAGGAACTTTCCCGGATTCAAAATTCCACTGGGATCGAGAGCGGCTTTCAGCTTCTGATGCAACGCCCGAGCGGCTTCGCTCGTCGCCTCTGGCCACCAGCGCTTCTTTGCGAGGCCGATTCCATGTTCGCCCGTAATTACGCCGCCCCACGCCAGGACCTGCGCGACAAGATCGTCGAGCGCGTGCTCGACTTTTTTTTGCACGCTTTGATCGTTGTAGTTCGCCGCCATGAGATTGACGTGAATATTCCCGTCCCCCGCGTGACCAAAACAAGCGATCGGAAATCCGTGCCGCTTCTGCAGTGTTTGCGCGAATTCGATGAGTTCAACCAGGCGTCCTCTGGGAACAACAATGTCCTCGTTCAATTTCGTCAGGCCGGTGGCACGCAGTGAATTGCTGAATTCGCGGCGCAGCGCCCAAAGTTTCTCGCATTCTTCTTCGGTCGTTGCCGTCGTCAGCGCGTTCGGGTTTTTCAGAGCGAGCAATTCGCGCAAAGCCTCCGCTTCACTTCGTACCGACTCAAGTTGACCATCCACATCGATCAGCAAATGAGCGTGGCCGGGCGGGACCAGCGCCATCCCGCGGTCGGCTCGCGCTGCCTCCAGCGTAAAAGCATCAGCGATTTCAAGCGACGAGGGCAGGAATCCGGCAGCGAAAATTTCCTGAACCGCCTCGGCCGCCTGTGGCATTGTGGCAAACGCTGCCGATAACGTCGCTCGAGCCGGTGGCAGTGGGAGCAACCGAACTGTGATCTCGGTGACGATCCCGAGCAGCCCTTCCGATCCCACAAACAGTCCGATCAGATCAAAGCCGGTTTTGTTTTTGTGTACGCGGCCACCGGTCCGCAAAATCTCGCCATTCGCGAGCACGACCTCGAGGCCGATCACGTAATTACGCGTTACTCCGTACTTCAAACATCGCGGACCGCCCGCGTTTGTCGCGATGTTGCCGCCGATTGTGCAATCCTTCAGGCTGGCCGGATCAGGCGGGTAAAACAGTTTTTTTGCACGCGCGGCATCCTGCAGGTCGCCGGTGATCACGCCCGGTTCCACGATCGCAATCGCGTCGGCAAAGTGGATTTCCTTGATCCGCTTCATCCGCGCGAGCGAAAGCGCAATCCCACCGCGCACCGGAACACAGCCGCCGACGTAGCCCCAGCCGGCGCCACGCGCCGTGACCGGGATTTTTTTCGCTGATGCGAAACGGAGCAGCTTGCTCACCTGCTCGGTCGTTTTTGCGAAAACAACAACCTCCGGCTCACGCACCGCGACCCACTTGTCACCGCCGTGGAGCGCGAGCGCCTCCGCGTCGTCCCCCACAACCTCCGCCCCGAGCAGCTCCCGCAATTCCTCCGCCAGTTTCAATTTTCTCTCCTGATCATGATCTCGCTCCTGATCCGCGGCTCTGGTTTTGGATCACGATTAAGATCACGAGCAAGAGCAAGAGGGTGCGATCACATCCCCATGATCTGATAACCACCATCCACGTAGATGACCTGCCCGGTAATGGCAGCCGCGCCGTCACTCGCCAGGAACACTCCGGTTTCACCGAGTTCCGCTGGATCACAACTCCGCTTCAGCGGCGCGCGTTCCTGATAATGCTTCAGCATCGCGGAAAATCCGCTGATCCCCCGCGCAGCCAGCGTATTGACCGGCCCGGCGGAAATACAATTCACACGGATTTTTTTGGGGCCAAGATCGTAGGCAAGGTAACGCGTACTCGCTTCCAGGCTGGCCTTGGCTACTCCCATCACGTTGTAATGAGGCACCACTTTTTCCGCTCCGTAGTACAGTCATCGCGAGAATGCTGCCACCGTTGGTCATTAGCGGCGTCGCTTCGCGCGCGAGCGCGACTAACGAGTAAGCGCTGATATCATGCGCGGTCCGGAAGGCTTCGCGCGTCGTGCTCACGAAGTCGCCTTCGAGCGCTTCCTTCGGCGCGAAGGCAACCGAGTGCAGCAACAAATCGAGCCGGTCCGTTTCGCTTCGAACCTTGCCAAAAAAATCTGCGATCTCTTCGTCTTTCGAGACGTCACAAGGATGAAGCGGCGTCCCTTCGCCGAATTCGCTCACCAGTTCTTCGACATTTTCCTTCAGTCGCTCACCCTGATAATTGAAGATCAATTTCGCGCCGGCCGCGGCCCATGCTTTGGCAATCGCCCACGCAATGCTGCGTTTGTTCGCCACCCCGAAAACGACACCGACCTTGCCTGCCAAAACCTGATTCGCCATGATGCGTCACCATACGCGCCTTTTCCGCCTCGCAAAACCGAAGGCAAACCCTGAGGCTCATCTGATGTTGCGTCCCTTTTCGATCAATCTGAAATGAAAATCGCCCTTGTCGCAGCTGTACTGCTCATCCAGTCGTCCGCGCTTGCGGAGCCAGCCGCCGTGGCAAGGCACGCCCGCGCCTGGCGTGCGGCTAATGAGCGCGAAATCTTGACCGAATTCGTCGATCTACTTTCGATCCCAAATCTCGCCACGGACGCACCGAATATTAATCGCAACGCCGCGAAAATTCGCGCCATGTGCGACAAGCGCGGACTCGCCACGAAGCTGCTTACGATTGAAGGAGTCCCTCCTGTAGTCGTGGCCGATCTCTTCGCGACGGATTCGACGCGGACGATCGCATTCTACGCGCATTACGACGGGCAACCGCTCGATCCCTCGCAATGGAAAAGCGATCCTTGGAAACCAATTCTGCGCGATAACGCGGGCCGGGAAATCGATTGGCATACAGCGAAATCGATCGATCCGGAGTCGCGTCTTTTCGCGCGCTCGGCTGGTGACGACAAAGCACCCATCATGGCAATGCTCGCGGCCCTCGATGCCCTCCGCGCGGCGAATGTTAAGCCATCCGTCAACCTCCGCTTCGTGTTCGAAGGCGAAGAGGAGGCGGGCTCGCCACACCTGGCCGATTATCTGAAAAAATTTGCGGACGCCGTCCGTGCGGACGCCTGGGTCTTCTGCGATGGCCCTGTGCATCAAAGCCGGCGAATGGAGCTCGTTTTCGGCGCACGCGGCACACTTGGTCTCGATCTTACCGTTTACGGCCCCGTCAAAGGCCTGCACGACGGCCATTACGGGAATTGGGCGCCGAATCCAATTGTTCGCCTCACACATTTGATCGATTCAATGCGCGATGAGAACGGCCGGATTTTGATCAAAAACTTCTACGACGACGTCAGGACGCCGACGGCAACCGAAAAAGAAGCGGTCGCGAAGATTCCGAACGTCGAGCCGGCGCTGCGCCGCGAATTTGAGATTGCGGCAGCGGAGGGCGAAGGAACGCCGCTGAATGAATTGCTCATGCGTCCGGGCTTGAACCTGCGCGGAATTGAATCAGGACATGTCGGCGTCCAGGCGTCGAACACCATCCCGACTGAAGCCCGCGCGTCGATTGATTTTCGTCTGGTCCCAAACGAAACGCCGGAATCCGCCAAACCGCTGGTCGAACGCCACCTTGAAGCACAGGGTTATACGATCGTACATCAGACGCCGGACACCGCCACGCGACTCGCGAAAGCAAAATTGGTAAAAATCGATTGGGGCGCCGGTTACCCGCCCTCACGCACTCCTCTTGATCTGCCGTTCTCGCGCGAACTCGAGAGCATCATGACCATCGCCGGGCACGAACCGGTCCGCTTGCCGACTGCCGGCGGCAGCCTGCCGATGGATCTTTTCCAACAAGGTAACGACGTTCCCGTGATCGCATTTCCAATCGCGAACCACGACGACAATCAGCACGCGGCCAACGAAAACCTCCGTCTCCAGAACCTCTGGGACGGCATCGAAGTCTTCGCCGCCTTTTTTGGCTCGCTCGAGAGCGGAAAGAACTAGGCGCAAGCCAGGGGATCAGCGATTTCCGATTTGAAGCAGGCGGGCCGCGAGAACGGCGCAAAGAACTCCAAGCATCGCCGCGAAGACGATATCGGAGAGATAATGCGCGGCGACGTACATGCGCGACACTGCGATGAGTACTGGAATCGGCGCGCACGCCAGACCAATTCGCCAGCTCGCGAGAAGGAGGGTCGCGAAGAAAGCCATCGACGCCGCGGTGTGACCGGACGGGAATGCGTTGTATTTTGAGCTGAAGCGAGGCCCGCTCCAGGTTGCTTCCGTTTTCACCGATGGACGCGCCCGACCGGTCGCAATCTTGACGGCTCGAGCGGAGATTCCGGCCATCGCGCAGGCCAGGAGCATCGCTGCGAAAATGCGAATCCACTTTTTGTTGCCACGCCAGTAGGCGATTCCAAGACACATCAACCCGAGCGCAGCGTGCTCCGGCCAGTCTCCAAAACGGCTGACGTTCCTCATGAGAGTTTTCACGCCGCGGCTTTGGTGTTCGGCGATCCAACGCTGCACCTGCGGATCGAAATGGAACGCACAGACAAGAATCAGTCCACCGACGGCGAACGTAAGCAGCAACCAAAGCCAGTGCTTCTTCGTCACGCGCAAAATTCCCGTTTGTCTTTCATCAGCGGGTATTCTTGAATCGAGGACTTGAGTTCTGCAACTCCGATAAATCGCGAGCACGCGGCGAATGCCGGTGTCCGCAGTTTTGTGCTTCTCTTCTTCGGCTGCCTGCTTTTTCACCTCGTGGGCACCTGGAGCCTTCCGTTGATCGATCGCGACGAACCGCGATTTGCCGAAGCGTCGCGAGAGATGCTGGAACGTGGTGATTACGTTGTTCCTTTTTTTAACAATCAATATCGGTTCGACAAACCGCCGTTCACATACTGGTGCCAGGCGCTGAGCTATCGCGCTTTCGGCGAAAATGATTTTGCGGCGCGCTTTCCGTCCGCAATCGCAGCTGCCGTCGCAGCGGTGCTGCTTCTGGCATGGGGCCGACGCCTCGCAAGCGAACGGACCGGCTGGTGGGCCGCCATCATTTTCACGCTTTGCTTGCAGACATTTGTTCACGCCAAAGCCGCGGTCGCGGATATGTGGCTGGTCCTGTTTGTCACGGCCGCGCATTGGGCGGCGTATGAGTTGCTGAGAGACCGGATCGGGGCTAGGGCAGAACGTCCAACGTCCAACGTTCAACGTTCAACGTTCAACGAGGTGGACGTTAGGCCTTCGTCTGCATGGTGGTGGCTCTTCTATTTCGCGCTTGCTCTCGCTTTTCTCGCGAAGGGTCCGATCGGCTGGACGCCGCTGCTCACCGTCATCGCAATGAAGCTTCTGTTCCGTGATCTTCGTCTGGCCGACCGCATCGCGCCCTTGAGCGGAATGGTTCTGATGTTTGGAATTGTCGCGCTTTGGGCCACGCCCGCGCTCCTTCGAACACACGGGGATTTCTTCCGTGTCGGCATCGGACATCATGTCGTCGAGCGGTCCCTGGTCACGATGGAGGGACATGGCGGTAAGTCGTTAGGCTGGTATCTGCTTACACTGCCATTTTATTTTGTGAGTGTTTTCGTCAGTTTTTTCCCGTGGTCGATCAAGTTGCCCTGGTTGACTAAGCGTCTGCGGAATCAACGCGACGCGACCGATAGCTACCTGATCGCCGGCAGCGCGATCATCTTTCTCGTCTTCACCCTGGTGAAAACAAAACTGCCGCACTACACGCTGCTGGCGTTCCCACTTCTGGCGCTTTTGCTGGCGCGACACTGGTCACGACTGGAATCGGCTGCTACAACGTCGTTCTTGCGCATAGCGACCGCGACCACCTGCGTCTGGATCGCTATCGCGCTCTTCGTCTTTCCTTTCGCCCGCCATTACTCACCAGCGATCCAGTTGCTCGAAGCGTCGCAGGGCGATCTCCGGCCAGAGATGGAATTCGGAGCTGTGGATTACAACGAGCCAAGCCTCGTTTGGTACTTCCGCAGTCGCGTTCGGGGTTTTTTCCATTCTGCCCTCAATCCTGCCAGCGTCGGAGCCTTCATGGAAAAATCCGGTCCGCGTATCGTCATCGCGCCGACAAAGCTTGTCGAAAAAATCTATCCGACATTACCGACGGGATGGAAACGTTTTTCAATCAGTGGTTTCAATATCGCCAAAGGGAAACACGTCGATCTGACATTGATCCTCAAACCCAGGGACACGTAGCAGTTTGCGGCCAAGATCCCGGTGGTCGGCCGCTAAACAAGTGCGCCGCCGCAGCTCGAACCGGCGCCGGCAGTGCAGCCGAAACAGTGATCGCCTGTCAAAATTTCGCGTTCCTCGACGGTCGCAGGATCAATATCCCACAAGTTGAGCGGGCGAAGCTGATCGCGCCATTGCATCTTCAGCATCTGATTGAAATCGCAATCGAAGACCTCGCCGCGCCAGCTGACGTTGATCATGTTGCGGCACATCAATCCGTCGACCGTGTTCGCGTTGAACTTCTCGATCAATAGCTGCATGTACTCGTCGAGTTTATTGTTGTTCTTCAAATAGGAAGCGAAACGCGCGATGGGCAGATTGGTAATGGTGTAGAGGTTGTTGAAGACAATGCCGAAATGGTCCCGTAGTTCGCGTTTGTAATCGGCCGCCAAATCGGCTTGCGATCCGGGCAAAAACGCACCAACCGGGTTGTAGACCAGGTGTAATGGCAACTTCGAATCCTTCCCGTAGCCTAACGAATTTAAAAGCTGAAGCGCGCGAATGCTTCCGTCGAAAACCCCTTCGCCTCTTTGTGCATTCACATTCTCGGGCGAATAGCATGGCATCGACGCGATGATTTCGATCTGATGCTCAGCGAGAAAATTTGCGTAGTCCTCGTAACCCGGCTCGAGCAGGATCGTCAAATTGCAGCGATCAATGATTTGACGCCGAGGCGTCAACCCTTTCAACCGCTCGATGAGGTATTTGAAATCTGGAATCATCTCCGGCGCGCCACCGGTCAGATCAACTGTCATGATGTCCGTCTTTTCCAGCCAGTCAATGACCCGATCGATCGTCCCACGAGTCATGATTTCCTTCCGCTTCGGCCCGGCGTTCACATGACAATGGACACAAGTGAGATTGCAAAGCTTGCCAACGTTGATCTGCAAGATCTCGGTTTTGACGTGACGGAGGGGCCGCGAATGCTCGGCCAGCTTTTGCGCGAAACGATTCGTGGCCGGAGCAGGAACCATTCAGGCACGATATCCGGTCCGAAAGAAAACGCGATAAATCGCACCCCCTAACAAACCGCTGACATTGGAGCGATGAGGTAAACCGGCGGCCAGGGGGACCGTTGATTTGAAACGAGATGGCGCGCCGGATTGAGGGACGCCTTGGTCGGCAGAACAGATCGTTCGGGAAATCGAGTCCCGCGGCTGGAGTTATCGATTCAAAGGACCAGGATGGTCGGTCTGGATTGGGTGGACATTAAATCAATTGAGCTTTCGCTGATACCAGCCGCGCGATTCGCTGCAAATCTTGCAGACGGACAACATTACCGGCACTTCCACGAGCACGCCGACAACGGTTGCCAGCGCCGCGCCGGAACCGGCGCCGAACAGCGTGATGGCTACGGCCACGGCCAGTTCAAAAAAATTGCTCGCGCCGATGAGCGCGCCAGGCGACGCGACGTTGTGCGGCACGCGCAGTTTGCGCATCAACAGATAGGCAAGCGACGCGTTGAAATAAACCTGGATGACAATCGGCACCGCCAACAGCAACACAGCCAGCCAGCGCGTCGTCAAATTCTCCGCCTGAAAGGCGAAGATTAGAACGAGCGTTAACAGCAGCGCAAGAATTGTCACGGGATGGAACTTCGGAAGAAACTTTTCCTCGAACCAGTCCTTGCCGCGCGAATGCAGCAGGATGGTTCGCGTGAGCCAGCCCGCTGCTAGTGGAATGACAATGAAAACCACGACGCTCGTGATAAGCACTTTAGACGGCACGACGACGTTGGCCACGCCGCATAGAAACATCACGATGGGCGCAAAGGCCACGAGCATGATGAGGTCGTTTACCGCGACCTGCACAAGTGTGTAAACCGGGTCGCCGTCGGTCAGATAACTCCAGACAAAGACCATCGCGGTGCAGGGCGCGGCGGCGAGGATGATGAGGCCGGCGGTGTATTCCTTCGCGAGTTCCGGCGAAATCCACGCGCTGAAAACGTGTTGCATAAACAACCAACCGAGGAACGCCATGCTGAAGGGTTTCACGAGCCAGTTGATAAACAGCGTGACGGCGAGACCCTTGGGTTTGCGGGCTATGCCACCGAGCGCGGTGAAATCCACCTTGAGCATCATCGGATAAATCATCAGCCAGATGAGCACGGCGATGGGCGCGTTGACGTGCGAGCCTTGGCCGAATTCCAGCCTGCTCACGGTGGTTGTGAATCCGGGGGCGAACTTTCCGGTCGCGATGCCGACCACCATGCAAAGGAAAACCCAGACGGTCAGATAACGCTCGAAGAACGCTAGGCGTTTGGGCGTGGTGTTTGGAGAATTGTCCATGAGTCAAAATTCAACGGCCCTGGCGACAACGGCTCTTGGCGACAGGAAAAATGAATCGTTCAAGAGCGAAGCAAATCGACTGCATCTTGACTATATACCCATATAAGCATATAGATTCAACCATGAAAGCGCACGAACTAAAAGCGGTCCTCACAACCAATGCCGAAAAGCGGGTTCGCTTCATTCTCCCTGACGGAGACGAAATACCGCCGCATTTCCATGTCACAGAAGTCGGATACGTCAGAAAGAACTTTATCGATTGCGGCGGCGCGCTCGGCGAAAGCGAGTCTTGCCTCCTGCAAACGTGGGTCGGAGACGACACCGACCACAAACTGATGGCGGGACGCCTTGCTGAAATCCTGAAGCTCGGCGACCGCGTCTTGCCGCACGATCGATTGGAGGTCGAGGTGGAATACGACTGCTGCGTCGTTGGACAATACTCGGTCGCGCAAACCAAAGCGGCTGCCGGATACATCGATTTGCTTCTCGCGAACAAACAGACTCAATGCCTTGCACGTGAGCGCCGGAAAGACGCAGCCGAGCCCGCCTGCTGCGGCGTCGCAGCGTGCTGCTA
The DNA here is from genome assembly GCA_963737545.1 of uncultured Verrucomicrobiae bacterium. GTDB lineage: Bacteria > Verrucomicrobiota > Verrucomicrobiia > Chthoniobacterales > UBA10450 > CAVTTH01. Next base: position 302,403 of record CAVTTH010000001.1, read on the forward strand.
AGGTATTTTCATTTGTGGAGCTCATTCAAATTTACCAATGCATGTGCGATCAGACGCGGTTGCGCATTTTGCATTTGCTCGGGCAGGGCCCCCTCTGTGTCTGTCATTTGCAGGAAGTCCTGAAGGAGCCGCAGGTAAAGGTTTCAAAACACCTCGCCTATTTACGAAGCAAGGGAATGGTGGAAGCGAAGCGGCAGGGAAATTGGATGATCTATTCCTTGCCCGCCAAACGAGCGGTGGAACTGGAGACGAATATGAAATGCTTGCAGGATTGCGTGCAATCGCACCCGCAATTCCAACGCGACCTGAGATAGCTCAACGCGGCTCGCTCCCGTTGCAGATTGCCGGCCCGAAACTCAAAACCAACCGTCAAAGCTGCTCGATGAAAAAAAAGAAGGTTCTCTTCATTTGCGTCCACAACAGCGCACGCAGCCAGATGGCGGAGGCGTTTCTAAATCAGATCTGTGGCGCCAAGTTCGAAGCGCAGAGCGCTGGTTTGGAACCGGGCGTTCTCAATCCGAATGTCGTCGAAGTGATGCGCGAGGTCGGCGTCGATCTCTCGCGCAAAAAGACGCAGGCGGTGTTCGATGTTTACAAATCCGGCCAGCTTTTCTCCCACGTGATCACTGTTTGCAGCGAATCCGAAGCAGCCGGCTGCCCCATCTTTCCCGGTGTTACCCATCGACTGCACTGGCCGTTCGATGATCCCTCGGGTTTCGAAGGTGATCGGGAAACAAAGCTGGAGAAAACACGGCTGGTGCGAGACGCAATCAAAGCAAAGATTGAGGAATGGTGCGCGGAAGTTGATCCCAACTAGAATGGGCGCGGCAACTATTTCACGTCACGGCTGCCAGCCGCCAACCGCCTGAATCGGTTCCTTCTTGCCGAGTTCAGTGACCCATGCGGCGATCGCAGCACGGGAATCCGAAGTCTTCGCCTCTGTGCTCGCAGGCAAGCGGACTTCCATTGAACCGGAAGCGAGCGGCGCATCAACGAGAGAGAGAACGACAAAGTCATGCCGCAATTGCCGCCCGCTATTTTCTCCCGCCTTGACATCGATTTTGAGTCCGAAACCGAGCCGGGCGACATGAACATCAAAGGAACGGCCATCGGCTTTGGTCGGTTGAAATGTTGCCATGGCGCGGTCGGGACCGGTCATCGAGATTTTTAGAATCCCGGGTGTTTCGGCGGAGGCAGATGGGATCCCGTTGTTTCGCCATTCGCGTCCGTCGAGAACAAAACCCGGTGTGTAGACGCTGCTGCTATTCCAGCTGGCGGAGTAGGCGTATTGCCGCGCCGTCCACGTTTTGGAAGCAAATGGATCGCGCCAGCCGAGGCGGTCCCAGTAATCGACGTGAAAGGCGACTGGAACAAAATCCTGCCAGAGCCCCGGCGCGTCTTTCAATTTGCTCAGCCAGGTTTCCGCCGGCGGGCAGCTGCTGCAGCCTTCCGAGGTGAAGAGCTCCAAAAGATGCGTTCGCGTTGGTTTGCTCGTCAAAATGAGCTCGCTTCCTTCGGCAGAAAGCGCGACAGAAAATCCGGCGACGACGACGATCGATAATGCCGATTTAAACGTGCGACTGAGCAGCATGCTGAAGAACCCTTATTTCCGAACACGAACACTGAACATTATATGTGATGCCGCAAGCATGCTCTCTTTTCCTCAATCGGATTGAAGTAGCCTGCCGGTTCTGAGGGGCCGGGCCGACTCGTTAGGCAATAATCCAGGCGGGATCGCAATTACTCCGTCAGTCTATCCGCGGGCTGCACCGGTCGCTCGGGTCGCTCTCCGTTTGGCAGTCGCCACACCCTTTGCTCTCGAAAGGGGAGTGCGAGCAACTTTCCCAGGGTTAGCTCGTGTTCGTCGCGATAGGCGGCGACCCCGATCGTGATGTCGTTCTGGGGAATATCGCGACGCAATGTGCCGTGAAGTTTGTCCCACCAGCAAAAAATCGTGCCCCAGTTCGAATCTGTTTCGCGCTTCACGATGGAATGATGAATGCCGTGCATGCGCGGAGTGACGAGGATCACGTCCAGAACGCGCTCGAGTCGGATAGGCAACTTCCAATTTGAATGATGAAAGAGCGTTGCCGCTTCGAAAACGAGGAAGAAAATAAGAAACGTCATCGGGGCGATGCCAAAGAGGAGAACTGCCAGCGAGAGGAATCCGACCGAGAAAAACATTTCGCCAAAATGGAATCGCGCTGCCGTGCTCACGTCCAGATCAAGGTCGGTATGATGGACATTGTGAAAGCGCCAGAAAATTGGAACGATGTGATTCGCCCAATGCCACCACCAATAGGCGTAGTCCAGAACCAAGAATGTCGCGCACAACTTCGTCCATCCCGGCAACGAAAGCCAGTTCAGCAAACCAAGATGACGTTCGCTTGCCCACGCAGCCACAACCAAGTGGGATCGGCAACATGGCCAGACGAATGATGGCAAACCCCGGGATGGCGAAGACATAATTGCGCACCAGCCGACGCAGCATGTTGAAATGCTGGCGGCGCAACGGAAAGCGCCATTGCAGCAGAAGCAGACCGATGAACACACCAACCAGCAGCGGTTGGCCGAGAGTGTCCATCAGTGGAATCACGCGCACGGTTCGTTATGAACGAGGTTTCGACAATATCAACCGGCAGTTCCCAGACACGGTGCACTGAATGCGGTCCGATGCGGGCCGAGATCTCCATCATCGTTCCGGTCTTCAACGAAGCCAGCCTGATCCAACCGTTCCTCCACCACCTTCGCGAGCGCGCGCTCGGCGCAGAAATTATCGTCGTGGACGGCGGAAGCAGCGATGCCACGGTCGACTTGGCGCAGCCGTTTTGCACACACGTTGTCACAAGTGCCAAAGGGCGGGCGGAGCAAATGAACACGGGCGCGCGGGTTGCGCGTGGCGATGTGTTCTGGTTCCTGCATGCCGACTCGTGCATTCCTGATGGAGCGGCCATTTCAATAAGCGAGGCCCTTGAGCACAGAGGAACCGTCGGCGGATTCTTTCGCATTCGGTTGCCGTCCGATCGCTGGATCTATCGCGTCACGGATACACTGGCCCACTATCTCGGTTTGATCACACGCATTCGATTCGGCGATCACGGCATTTTCTGTCAGCGCGCAACGTTCGAAGAAATCGGCGGGTTTCCAACTGTGCCCCTGATGGAAGACGTCGAGTTTTATCGGGCGCTGCGCCACCGGGGCCGGGTTTTCGTGGTGAGCACTCCGATCCTAACGAGTCCGCGGCGCTTCGAACAAGCGGGAGCGATGCGCCTGACGCTCGCCTACGCGTTAATCTCTGCGCTCTACCTTATCGGAGTTCCACTCAGGGTTCTCCATGCGATCTACCAGCGGACCTGTACCAATATGAAACCGCTTCGGTGGTTGATCTCCTGTTGGCAGAAGGAGCCCCGGCGGATTGATCCCGCTTCAGTTTACCCGCCGCCATGCCCCTGTGCCGTCGACTGCATTTGCTGAACTTTGTCTCTGCTCAAGGTGCCCTGGGTTTTGGCCTCGAGTGCGTCGGATGACCCTTCCTCCGCCCAGTGACCGGGCAAATTGCTGCCTATCTTGCGTGGAATCCAAACCATTTTCTTTTTCTCCGCCACATTGGGTCCGGCCGCAATCTGGCCGGAGACGTTCGCGCCCGGCCCAACGTCGACGTTGAGTGCGATCCCGCCAACCAAGCTGTCGCCCGCGACATTTTGCTTTCCCGACGCCTTGGTTCCGGCGATCGCAATCGAGAATTGCTTATTTTTTACGTCCATCGGTCTTTTGGAACGGAATTCGAGCGTGTAAGCGCCGGGCGGAAGACTTCCGATGGCGAAGTTGCCGCCGGAATCCGTCTTCAGCTGCTTCACGATTTTGCCGCTGGGCCGTTGTTTCACAGTCACGTCGACTCCGGGAGCATTGGCGCCGGCGTAAATCGTGGAGGCAGCAAAGAAAACAGAGAGGAGCAAACCATGGCACACCGTGTTGTTCATAATAACTTCGACGATATCGTGCGATTTCGCGACGGCCAAGCAAAAAGCGGGAGCCTCGTTCCAAATCGGGAGCTCGATTTGGATGCGGCTATTACGTGGATCAACGGAGGCTGCGGCCCACTTGCTCGACGACCTGGACGTACGCTTTCAAAGCAGCCGATGGATCCTCGCTCCTCCACGCGACACAGCCTTCCGTCGCCACCGTAGGGGGCTTGAACAACCGGAACACGACATTATCATGCTCAAGTCTTTTTAGTTGCTCTGGCACGAGAGCAACACCCAATCCTGCAGCTACGGCGTGAATCATCGTTCGTTCAAGATCGACATCTTGCAACACCTTGGGGGTAAATCCGGCACGCTCACACGTCGTCGTCAGCCACTCGCGATAGCCCGGATAGCTTGGTTCGGACATTCCGATGAAAAACATGGGCGCGAGAGCCTTCAACTCGACCGTCGTTTTGCCCGCCAGCGGATTGTCTTTCGGCAAGGCGGCGACGGTTTTGTAGGACGCAATAGCCCGGAATTCCAATCCGCGCCGCGCGATCGGCTGATGTAATCCAACGAAACCAAGATCGAGCTTGCCATCTTCAAGCGCGCGAAACTGCTCACCGCATGACATGTCGAAGAGATTTACCGAAACGGTGGGAAACAATTGATGGAAAGAAGCGAGAGTCTTCGGCAGCAAATTGTAGAACAGATTGCTGACGTAACCAACATTGAGTGCGCGGATCTCGCCGCTGTGAAATCGCCGGACCGACTCGACAGTTGTGGCTGCGAGAGCAAGAACGCGCCTGGCGTCGGTGAGAAATGAGCGGCCCTCATCCGTCAGCGTGACCTGCTGCTTTGTGCGATTTAGAAGCCGGACGCCCAGCTCTTCCTCGAGATCCTTAATCTGCCGGGTCAGTGAAGGTTGCGCGGTGTGCAGCTTTTTGGCCGCTTTTGTGAAGCTGAGCGCTTCCGCGACGCCGACGAAGTAGCGCAAATGACGAAGTTCCATCGGTGCTGAGACATCTACCTAAACTTACCGAGCATGCTAACGCAAAAATATCTCCGATTCTGACAGGCTGCTCGCCTTTAGGCAAACGGACATACTTAAACAGTATGACGTGCTACCCAGAAGATATTGGCCGGACAACGACTGGAAGCGTATCTGCTCCACGCCGGCTGATCTTTGGATTTGCTGGCCGCTCATTCATGAACCGACACGCCTCAGCCGTTTGGAAAGGAAACCTCCGTCAAGGCGAAGGGACATTAACCACCGACAGCGGCGTCCTTGCGGAATCCCAGTATTCTTTTGGCACTTATTTTCTTGAGGGGATCGGAACCAATCCCGACGAGCTCATCGCCGCATCGCTGGGCGGATGTTTTTCCATGACCCTGTCGAGCGAGCTCGGTCTCCGCGGTTTTCACCCCGAGCGCATCGAAACGATTGCGACCGCGACCCTGGAAGATTTGGCCGCGGGCTGGACGGTCACGCACATGCAAATCGACGTCCGTGCCGACGTTCCTGACGCCTCTCAAGCGCGTTTCATGGATGCCGCGATCGCCGCAAAAGCCAAATGTCCCATCGCTCGTCTGCTCAACACCAACATCTCCATGACCGCGAGTCTCAACCCATGACCTCAAAAACGTTCACCAGCCAGGCGAACCTCATGCCGGCCAGCGGGAGAGGAAACTCGTTGGAGCTTGCCCCGGAAGTATCGGAGCTGCGCTACCGCCGGTTATTCGAGACTGCGCAGGATGGCATCCTGATTCTCGACGCGAATACCGGAAAGATCATCGATGTAAATCCATTTCTGCTCGATCTGCTCGACTATCCGTTTGAAAGCATGATAGGCCTGCGGCTCTGGGAAATCGGCCAGTTCAAAGACATCGCAGCGAATCAGGCCGCTTTCGAAGCTCTTCAAACCAACGAGTACATCCGATATGAAAACCTGCCCCTCCGCACGAAAACCGGCAAGGAAATCCAAGTCGAGTTCGTCAGCAATGTCTACTTTGTCGGTTCAGCTAAAGTGATCCAATGCAACATCCGCGATATCAGTGTGCGCGTGCGGGCGGCAGTTCAGGCGGCGTCCAAGAGCCACACCGACACCCTCGAGCTCGCAGGCCAGGCAAGAAATGAACTAATCGCTGTGCTCTCTCACGAGCTGCGCACTCCGCTCTCGGCCATCTCGTCAATGATTGAGGTGCTCGAGCTGGGTCACGATGGCATCGGCACGTCCTCCCACATGGATTTGCCACCACTGTTCGATAAGTCCGCCTTGGCCTTCATGCGCCGCAATGTTCAAAGTCTAGTGCGTCTAGTCGCCGAGTTTCTCGCCTTCACCCATATCGCAAACGAGGCCCTGGGACTGGAGCTCGTTAAGGTAGACGCGCACGAAGTGATCCGCTTTGCCCTCAGGAATCTCGAGGGCCAGCAGAAAGGAGCTGGAATTGGGATCGATCTCCAATTGCGGGCTCGGCATAGCGACATCCGAGCCGATGCGCTCAAGCTCGAACAGATTCTCTCGAATTTAATTGGGAACGCGCTGAAGTTCACGCCGAGAGGGGGCAAGGTTTCAATCGTCACCCGCAATGAGGCAAACGGCGAGCTGGTTGTCGAAGTGAGCGACACCGGGATCGGCATTCCAGCAGACGCACTCTCCCGGATTTTTTCACCGTTCGAGCAAGGAGATTCGTCCGTTCATCGACGCTACGGCGGTCTCGGTCTCGGCCTTTCGATCGCGAATACCTTGATAAAAGCGCATGGTGCCACTCTGGAAGTGGCGAGCGAGGGATTAGATAGAGGCGCGAAGTTTACCGCGCGTTTCAAAATAGACGATTCGACCACTGAAGCCCGCGAGGATGAATATCCTATCGCGGCATATGAAGCCGGCCCACACCTGGTACAAGCGTGAAACTCAAATTATGGAACCAACTATTACACAGAATGGCGGCCTGTTCGCCGCCCAACACAGGTCAGCGAAAAGGTCCGCGCAAAGAAATCGTCGCCCGTCCTGTGAGGCACGCATCGCGAACGCCCCCAAGGCAACCTCGACCTTGCAAACGTCTGTCGGCGAATTTGCGTTTCAACAAACTGCACTCGGTTGTCATCTCCAGCTCCTCCTCGGCGATGCTCGTTGGCCGCTCGGATTGTATGGGACCAGTGAAGCGGCTGTCCGAGCGGTGAAAAATCGCAGGACGGGTTTCCGCACGTGGGATGCGTTGAAACGCAGGACAGCTACCACTCAAATCGGTACGCTGAGTCGCTGGAACACAGGCGATCGTGCACTGGCCAAATTGTCATCTCACTGTACTGGATCCTGGGCGCCTCTCGATATCTAGGAATTTGTAACTTCGGGACTTGTGAAAGGGTGCGGGTAAAAGTAGAAATCACTGCATGGGTTTAATTCTTCTTATCGTTGTAATTCTGTTGTTAGTCGGGGCTTTCCCGACAGGCGGTTATGGATTCGGCTACGCGTCGCACGGAATAATCGGAACCATTCTCGTCATCGTTTTGATTCTGTATTTGCTCGGTCGCCTGTAAGGTGCGCGATGTAGATGGAACGTTCGCTCGACATTGATTTGTCGCGAGCGATCGCGGCCGGCGTGTGTGATCACCGCTCAGCTGCCAGCGCGCTCGGCGGACCTGCACTATCGCGGCGTTTAATTTCCTCCATCACATCTTCGCCGATGACTTCCAGCAAACGCCTTTCGCGTTCGGTCATTCGGCGCGGTTTGACATCGAGGATGCAGAGCGAGCCAATCGGGAGGCTGTTGCTGCGGAGCGGAACGCCCGCGTAAAAGCGCAGGCCGCGCTCTTTTAATAAGGGGTTATTTGCAAATCTTCGGTCGCGAGCCAGGTCTTCGACCACGAGTAATTCGTCGGTTGCGATCACATGGCCGCAGACCGAAAGCTCGCGCGACGTCTGCTGCGCTTCGGCGATTTCTTCGGGCAGCCCGACCTGCGATTTAAACCACTGGTGATCGCGATCGATGAATGTGATCAGCGCAATCGGCACCTCGAAAATGCGCGCCAGTTTTTTCGTGATGCGATCGAAAACTTCTTCACGGCCGCCATCCGCCAGATGCAAACGAGCCAGTTCTTCGAGGCGCTTTTCCTCGTTGTCCGGAATCGCGCCGGGGATCATCTCATCGGCAATCGAAACGGAAAACTTCGCGAGCTGCACCACTGCCTCGGCGAGGGACGTCACCACTTCGTCCGCACCGGAAGACCGCAGCCGTTCTCCCGCGCCCGCCATGTTTTCGGTCGCGCCCCAGATTCCGACCACGATCTTCACGCGTGGCAATTGGGCGCGAAGTTTCGCACTGAGATAGCGCGCATGAATCAGAGTGGAGGGTGTGACAACCGAGATGCAAATCGCTTCGGGGTCCGACTTCGCCGCCATCTCGAGGAGCTCGCCACTGCTAAGCGCCGCCGAGGCGTTCTCGGCATCGAAATCTTGTTGTCGAAGCAGCTGCACGAGCATCGCACCCGCGAGTTCATCACGGTAGGCGCGAGCCGGCACACAAAGCACGCGGCACGCGGGACCGGAGAGAGGAAAGGGAGTGTGTTCGGCGACCTCCTTGTCCGCTTGCAACTGCGACTTCGACGGCGGGGCCGAGCCGAGATCTTCGATAAGATCGTGGATGTGACGATGAATCGCGGAACGGTGTTCGGCGTCCAACTCGTCGCGTTGCGCGTCCATTTCCGCGAGTGTGACCGTCGGGATCAGAACGGAATCGTAAAGAGAAATGAGTGAATTTGTTTTCACGTACGCTTCCGCGAGGTCGTTCGCTTCATCCAAACCGAACGCGAGCAGTCGGTGATAACATTCCTCGTGCGGAGCGAGGGCTTGCTCTTCGCTGAGGAGCACGCTCAAGAATTGCAGTTTCGGCACGTGCCGGCCCATCACGGCAACGCACACTGTCAGCGGGATCGCGAGGACGAGACCGATTGGTCCCCAGAGCCACGTCCAGAAAACCGCCGCGATGATTAGCGCGATGGACGAGACGCCGGTCCTGGATCCATAGAGCCACGGCTCGAGCGCATTTGCATTGATTAGTTCGAGCACGACGAAAAGACCGAGCGTCAGAAGCGGACCGAGCCAGCTCGTCGAAACTGCAAACGAAAGCAGAACAGGAAATGCGGCCGCGATCCAAACTCCCACGTAGGGCACGAATCGCATGATCGCCGCGAAAGCGCCCCAGAGCGCAGGGTTCGGCACGCCGATGAAGTAGAGTCCGATCGCAATACACGAGCCAAAACTCACGTTCACCAGAAGCAGCATCGCAAGGTAACGGGTGACGCGGCTCGCCGCGTCGTCCATCGCCCGCGTGGTCGCGCTGATCCGGCCTTGCCCGATCAAGCGGATCATTCTGCCGCGCAGATCCTCGCGCTTCAACAGCATGAAGATGACAAGCAATGAAACGAGGCCGGCCGTCCCGAGCGGTCCGAGCAATCCGGTTGCGGTGGTTTGTAGGATTTGCGGAAGGCGGCTTTGCGATTCGACGATCCGAACCGGCATCGGCTGTTGAGCCGCAGGCACATTGCGAGAGCGCATCGCAGTAGCGGCTTTTGTTTCCGGCACCGGACCGGCCGCATTCGCCGGCGGCTCCAACGAGTCCGGTGATTGCTTTTGCAGCTCGGAGACGCTCTGCGAAAAGCGGCCAAACGCGCCGCCGGTGGGAAGCCGGATCGCGTGCAATTTGTCGTCGATGTTCGTCTGGTAGTCGGGAAGCTTCGCCGCGAGGTCGATCAGTTGACGCGTTAAAAACCAACCTGCTCCGCCGACGACGCTGAAGAGCATCGCCACGACGATCAGAACAGCCGCGATACGTCCGATCCAGCGTTCAATGTAGCCAACCAGCGGTGCGAGCAGGAAGGTGAGCATCGCGGCAAGCGCGAGCGGGATAAGTAGTTGGCGTCCGACGTAAAGAATCGTGACGACGAACGCCGTCAGCAAAATCATCCAGATCCCCAAGAGCGCGGCCGTAGAGGCATTCTTCATCGCTCGCATGGCATATCATCCGTCGTCCACAGTGCGACTTCTAGCAAATGCCCGACACATCGCCCGCTCTCGGCCAATTAGGTCGCGGGCTTAGAAAACACGCAGGCAAAGCAGAAGAAGATTATTTCGACAGAAGCTTTGCGGGTGTCCGAACTGCGTTATCACCGTTTGTTTGAAACGGCTCAGGACGGGATCCTAATTCTCGGTGCCAATAGCTGGGAGATCATGGACGTAAATCCCGAATGCCGGGCGGCTGCAGGGGGTTCCAAACGAATCGATCTGCAAACCGCATGTCTCCCCATATCTAAAGAGTATGATGTCTTGCTTACGAAGTATTGGCTGGATGGGGACGGGAACCGTATCTGATTGCGAAGTCAAACCAAACAGAAAGCATAAAGTTTATGAGATTATTTTTTGTATTAGTTTGCTGCTTAGCGATACCACTGGTCGCCAGCGCAGCAGATCAGAATAACAAGGCCAAGAAAAAGCAGACGACGCAGGGTCAGCATCAGCAGAAGCAAAGGCAGCAGCCGGCCACGGCCCAAGGCAAACATCACGCCGCGAACACGAGTGCCAAACTACATAATCCTTCGCAAGTACAAGGCCACACGCATCGTCAGGCACTAAACGCTCACACCAACAACGGGCCGGCCGTCCACTCGAACTCCAAGGAACAAGTGGCCACCAAACACCACAGCGTGAACGCAGCCTCGCAACTCAACAACCCTTCGCAAGTGAAAGGCCAAAGGCATCCCCAGGTGTTGAACGCTAAAAACAACAATCTGCCGGCCGCACAGTCGAACGCCCAGAAAAAAGTGGCCACCAAGCACCATGGCGCGAACACGCCTGCGCAACTAAACAATCCTTCGCACGTGAAAGACCAAAGGAATGCTCAGGTATTGAACGCTCAAAACAACAACGTGCCGGCCGTACAGTCGAACACGAGGCGGAAGGTGGAGACTAGACACTTTAACCTTTCAAATTCGCCTAACTCCGCGATCCCGAGCGCAACGTTCAACCAGAACTATCGCATTCAGGACAGTCAGAACTGGCAAGGCCAGCAGTACGCCGTTTTCCAGAACTACAGGGGCGAATGGCACGATCAAGGATGGTGGAACAATCACTACAACCGCATCGTTCTAATTAGCGGCGGCTGGTATTTCTGGAATGCAGGCTATTGGGCTCCAGCATGGGGTTATAACTCGGGTGCCGCCTACTATCCATATAATGGCCCCATTTACGCCTACAACAACCTGCCGCCCGATCAGGTGGTCGCGAATGTTCAGTCAACGCTGCAAACGCAGGGTTATTACCGGGGCGAGGTAGACGGCTTGCTCGGACCGAAGACCCGTGCGGCCCTCGCTAACTATCAAGGCGACCACGGTCTCTACACGACCGAGGCGATTGATGAGCCAACGCTCCGCTCGTTGGGAATGTCGTAAACGAGGCAACCGTCAAATCGGAGACGATCAGGAAATCCTTCATCCTACAAGCGCAATATGCGGGCAGCAAATGCCAACGGACGCGCAGCGCGCTGCCGAAAAACGAATATTCATTCAGCAATCCCAAACGAGACAACACGCAAAGAAGCCGATCGCTGTTACCGATACGAAACAAAATACAAAAACAGAAAAAATCCCTTTTGAAAAAATCTGCATTACAATCCGCTTTCTGCAATCCACGCGCATTAGTCGGCACTCTTTGCTTCGTCGGCGCTTTCCTGGCGTTCTTCGCGTTTCACCCTTTTTCCGGCGCCTCCGCTCTAGCGCAAGGGCAAGAACAAAAGTGGCACACAACCGCTTCAAGCAAGGGCGATGCGACCTCGGCGCCAAGCATCGCTGTTTTCCCTGTTCAGTACAGCCCGAACGGACGATATCTCGTGGATCAGAATGGCACGCCGTTCCCGATTATGGGCCGGACGGCGTGGTTCGTTACCTCGCTGTCCGTCGCCGATTACCGCACCTTCATCGACGATACCGCGGCGCGTGGCTACGATGCGATCGAATTGCACGTCGTCAATCACGACCCGCGCGGCAATCACCCACCCTTCAACGGCAACGGTGATCTGCCCTTCCTCAACCGACTAAACGGAACCACTTGGAACGGATCGCTCACCTACGGTAACATCAACAACGAAGCGCCCGACTTCACCACCCCCAATGAGGCGTACTGGAGCATTGTGGACGGGCTCCTCTCGTATTGCGAATCTAACGGAATCCTGGTCTTTATGTTCCCCGCTTATGCGGGTTGGCAAGGCGGCGACCAAGGCTGGATGCAAGAGATGGTGGCGAATGGTCCTACAAGAATGCAGTCCTACGGTGCGTGGATCGCGACTCGGTATAGGAACCAGAAGAACCTCGTCTGGATGATGGGAGGGGACCTGGGCAACTTCAACCCACCGCAGAATGCCGTGGAGAGTGCACTTTTCAACGGCCTCAGGAGTGTGACAGGGCAGCAATCGGTGTTTTTCAGTGCAGAGTGGAGCGCAGGGATTGCCACAGATGAGCCCACTTTCGGGTCTCAAATGACGCTTAATGGCGCCTATGCACATGGCGGGGACGTCAACACCGAAGGGCGCCGCGCCTATGCTTATAGTCCGACGGAACCGAGTTTCCTCCTCGAAGGGCCATATGATCAGGAGGGCTCGGACGGGAACGGCTGGAACTACGCAGCTACCCAACCCGTGCGTCGCTTCCAATGGTGGTCCTGGCTCTCCACTATTGGGGGTTATGTCTTGGGGAATGGCTATGTCTGGCCTTTCAATTCACCCGACTGGCAAAACCACCTGGACACGCAATGTACCCGCGACATGACCCGTCTGAACGCTTTTATGAGATCGATCGCCTGGTATAGCATGGTCCCATCCGGGCTCAACGGGATGCGGACGCTGATCACGGCCGGCGGCTCAACCCCGAGTTCGAGCAGCTACGTGGCTGCTTCGGCCACTCCGGACGGGACGCTCATGGTGGCCTACATCCCGCCCGACCACAGCGGGCCGATCACTGTGGACATGGCCGCCATGAGCGCTCCGTCACAGGCGCGCTGGTTCGATCCGACGAATGGAGCCTACACCATCATTGGAACTGGCCTGCCCAACACCGGCACGCGGCCATTTACCCCTCCGGGGAACAACAGCGCGGGTGAGACCGATTGGGTCCTAATTATTGAGACAGCCACACCCACACCCACACCCACACCTCACACCCACACCCACACCCACACCCACACCCACACCCACACCCATACCCACACATCACACCCACGCCGACGCCGACTTTAACTCCGACCCCTACCGCTACATCGACTCCAACTGTAACCCCAACTCCAACTCCGACAGTTACACCTACCGCCACACCAACTCCAACGCCTCCCGCCGGTCTGGTCGCCGCTTACAATTTCAATGAAGGGACCGGGACAACGGTGACCGATGCCTCCGGCCATGGCATTACTGGCACCGTTTACGGAACTGCGTGGACCACCGGAGGCAAATATGGCAATGCCTTGAGTTTCAATGGATCGAACAGTTACGTCGACCTCGGTAATCCCACAGCATTGCAGCTTACCGGAAGTATGACGTGGAGTGCCTGGGTTAAGGCTGCGGCCAACCCAGCGGATGACGGACAAATCGTCGCCAAATCGGATGACGCCTCCGGCTGGCAGTTAAAGACGAGTCCAGACACCGGACCACAAACCTTTGGCGTTGGGGTTTCCAGCGGAATCAATTCACGTACTCAGCGGTACAGCACAACCATTCGTTCCCTAAACGTTTGGTATCATGTTGCTGGCGTCTACGATGCTGCGGCGAGGACGTTGAACGTTTACGTGAACGGCATGCTCGATAGTGGCACTTTGCGCGGGACGATCCCGGCGTCTCAGCTTAATGCGGCGGTGAATGTGAACATCGGGCGGCGGACAGGGGGCAGCGGATACTATTTTAACGGGATCATTGATGAGGTGCGTATCTACAACCGAGCGTTGAGCGCATCCGAGGTGCTGGCCGACATGAATACCCCAGTTGGAGCCCCAGCTCCAACACCAACACCAACACCAACACCAACACCAACACCAACTCCTACTCCTACTCCTACTCCTACTCCTACCCCTACACCTACACCTACCCCTACACCTTTACCGACTCCTACTCCTACTCCAACTCCAACTCCTACGCCTACCCCTACACCGACTCCTACCCCAACTCCAACACCGACACCGACACCGACTCCTACGCCAGCCGGAACGCAGTCCTTCACCAACGCAGGGGCGATCACCATCCCGAGTGTGGGAGCTGGGACCCCCTATCCCTCTACAATCAATGTGACGGGAATGGGCGGCGTGATCACCAATGTGACGCTGACCCTGAACGCCATCACCCACGGGCGCATGCGCGATATCGACATTCTTCTTGTCTCCCCTGGAGGTCAGAAAATGATCCCTCTGTCGGATGTGGGCCCCAATGGCGCCGTCAGCAACATTACGCTGACCTTGTCGGACGCGGCCGCTTCATCTGTCGGCACGGGGACAATTGTTTCGGGTACCTACAAACCGACGAACAGCGGAACCGGGGATACCTTTGCTGCGCCGGCGCCCGCTGGACCGTATGGGGCAACTCTGGCCACACTTAACGGCCAATCCGCCAACGGAGTGTGGTCTTTGTATGTCGTGGACGATAGCTCAGGCTCAACGGGGAGTATCGCCGGTGGATGGAGTCTGACGATTACGACGGCGCCAACACCGACTCCGACTCCAACAGCGACGCCTACTCCGACTCCGACCCCAACACCAACCCCGACACCGACTCCAACGGCGAGCGCAGTCCTTCAGCAACGCGGCGGCGATCACGATCCCGGATTCTGGAAAGGCCGACCCGTATCCCTCAGTGATCAGTGTGAGCGGGATGGGAGGCACAATCATTAACGTGACGGTGAACTTGAAGGGTCTTACCCACACCTGGGGGAATGACATCGACGTGCTGCTAGTGGGGCCTGGTGGACAAAAGGTGACGGTGATGTCGGATGCCGGCACCGGAGGGGTCAGCAACGCGAATTTGATATTTGCGGATGCAGCGGTGGGTATATTGCCGCAGACGGGGTCACTGGTCAGTGGGACTTACAAGCCGACTGATTATGCGCCGGCGGACACCTATCCGACGCCAGCACCCGCGGGACCGTATGGAACGGCGTTATCTACCTTCGACGGGATGGGCGCCAACGGGACATGGTCGTTGTATGTATTCGACGACGGACCGGGAGACCGCGGCAGCTTTGCGGGCGGGTGGACTCTGACGATTACTACGATGACGCAGTGACGTGAGAAGTACGAGTCTCGGGATCGCCCGGACCGACGCACGTACGCGAGCTAAGTTGTCTGATTTCGTTAGGATCTGGAACTACAATTCGGACAACTAGGTCGCGCACTTACAATTTCCGCGTTCAAGTCTGTCCCCGGCGGGAATCGAACCCACATTTAAGGTTTAGGAAACCTCCGTTCTATCCGTTGAACTACGAGGACGAAATTTCGAGGCAATCACCTAAATCCAGCTGGCGCGCCACGAACATCTTTATCCGTCGAACCCCGATTGCATTGTCGCGGTCAGCCCTTGCTCACCTGAAATTTCTGGCGACGCTTGTCGGCTTGTTTGACCGCACGGCGCTCGCGGGGCCCGGCGACTCCGAGCCTGATCTCCTCGCCCAGTTCCGGACTCGTCTCTTCGCTCAGCATCATAATAATAAAGTTCGCAGTCGGCAAAACGTTCGATCCAGAGATAACGATTCGGGCAATATAGGTGCCGGCGTCAAGATCGGGTGGCGGGGTGAACTTGACACCGCCCGAAGTGGTCGGACTGGCGAAAGAAAACGAGCACTTGATCGAACGGCCAACGACAAAACCGCTCTTCGACCGTCCGGCGCTCGTAAAACTGCAGAGTAAGATGGGAGCCGAAAATCCTGCTGCGAGATCGATCTCCGATCCTTCGAGCGCATTCTGCGCTGACCGAACGTGTTCGCAACTGTATTGCCCAGGGAGAAATTTATAAAAATCCGTCGCCACGGCACGGATGCGTGAAGCATCTGAGCGTCCCGTATTACGCAGGATAAACAAGGCTGCGATGGTATAAACGCCAATTTGCTCGGTCGAAAAATCCTGTCTCGGGGCGAAATAATTTCCGGGGATCGCGATGTGGAGTTTGGGCCGTCGCCACCATCGCAGGAAGTGCGGCAACAAAGCAACCAGCACGACTGCGAATATCGCAACAACGCCGAGCGCGTTAATGAACCCGGCGTCTTGGTAGGGTTTTAGTACCTTGAGAAAGTGGTCCACAGTAGTTTGTCGAAGGGACGCTGATTAAAACGGAAGGTTTGCCGCGCGCCCAGATGATTTTGCAAGAAATTTTTCTTACGGGGCGGCGCGGAGAACGAGGTGACTACTCAGCAGTGCGCTCTGCGTTCTCTGCGGATACACGTTACTCGGCCGATGAAGGAGCGAGATCCATTAGCGCCCAGGCCGTACTGATCTCGAGAATTGAGAGCGTGAGCGTTTGTGCTGTCTCCAACGTGGCGGCCTCCTCTAGAAGAGCAGTGGCCAGCCACGGGACTGGAGGCAATTTCTTGCGATCCCCCGCATCGAAATGCGCATCGCGATCACACGCTTTGAGATATTGCCAATTGGCTGTTGCCCACGACTCTCTCTGCCTGCGCGCATCCGCGCTCCAGCAGAGATGACATCGCGCAACCGGGCGACCGGATACCTGGAGAAGAAAGGTGGCGCGATCTTCTTTTCGCGCGACAACGCCAACGCTGATTTGATAACGGCGCATTACCTCCGACTCGGCCAGCGCCTTCGCCACATTGAGGATATGCGCCTCTTCCGTTGGTGTGCTGACGGCAGTAATCTTCTGCATATTGTTGAGCTTGATCCGCGTCAACGTGCGCGACTTCATCTTTCTGCCCGGCTGTTTCGCAGGAGCCATCCACTTATGTACGATTCCAATACCTCTTCAGCATCAGGCATCGCGGCCGCGAAATAGGATTTCGGGCGAGCCTCAATCGGCTGTGTCGATTTTCCTGAACGAATGATGAGAAATTGGCCATCCCTAAAGAAGAACTCAGGCAAAGCAACTCCGTCCGGCGTGGTTACCAAGGCATGTTGCATGGCGTGCGTTTCGTTGCCAATTCGGCAAGCAAAAGCCTCAAGCTCCGCTCGAGATGCCAGCGCATCGCGCAGATAATCTCTCAGGTGTAAAATGGATTCATATTCATGCTCGTAATTGAACGCGCACGAACAGCCTTGATGTGAACCGGCATAGTATACGTTTTCGTAACTAAAATGCCTGCGCACATCATGCACACTTTCCGGCGGCTTGATTACGTGGAAAGCGGGATTCGCAGGATCCCATGCAATTACTGATAATGGTCGTGAACTCGCTAAATAAAGTGCCAAACACATCCCTAATTTCCTCCAATCGTTGACGCTCTCGGACCGCAGTTTTCTCTGGGAGAATATAGCAATTTTACATCGGCATCTTATAATTTCCATAAATAAATTAAACTTTTTACCTGTACGGTAGCGAGCCTCTTCCGGCGGAGGGTTCGATGCCCGCACGTTGGGCCTGTTGCGCATCGCAATCGTGAGCTCTTTTTACAACTGCACTTCTGCAGGAGCTGATAGCACCGTCTCGAATGGACAAATCGGGGCGCAGACAGAGTGTTTTTCTGCTTTTGCTAGATCAGATTCTTTGGTGGCGTTCCCGCTTCTACCCCGGCTTTTTTGAGTTCGCTGGAGAGACCGAACCGCACGGAATTAATCTTGCTCCAAATAATGCGACATGTCATGCTCTTGGCCGGACATCCCCTCTATGTGCCGCCTAATCCAGCGCTCTCTCGTCATAGCGTTTTTGTCTTTCCCGTCATTTCGCGCTCTCGCGCAGGTATCGGTTGCGACCGACCCGGTCGGCTTTACAACAATTTCGTGTCTGGCCAACTCAGACACGTTCGCTTCGATTCCCTTCACCCGACCTTCAGAATATATCGGAGCCATTCAATCGGTTGCCGGTAGCGTTATTACCGTCGGCGGCGCTCCCTGGACGGCGAACCAATTTGTGTACGTCAGCGGTACTCAGCCGAAACACTACTATGTTTTGATCGGCCCGGGAACCACCAATCCAAAAGAGGGCCATACGTATTTCATCAGCGCGAACAGCACGAACACATTGACAGTTACGACCACTCCGGACAACGATCTCACCGGGATTGTCGCCAACACACAGATCATCGTGATTCCATATTTGACGCCGGCGACCCTCTTTCCTGCTGGTGATCTCAATGTTACTTTCACGGCCACCACTTCGACCGCAACCTATAAGACACAATTACTGATCCCGGACTATGCCGCCTCGGGAATTAACCTTCCGTACTCGCCAATCTATTTCTATAGCAACAACGTTGATGGCACGACAAATAACGTGGGTTGGCGTGCTGTTGGTAACAACACTACTGATCGCGGTGATGATCCGCTGCTGCCCGATGGTTACATGGTCGTACGACATCAGAACGGGGAGCCAACGCTCCCGCTGACGTCACTCGGCGCGGTCCTGACGAAAAAGCTGGCCGTCCCGCTCGCGACTTCTGCAAGTCACGCCCAGGATAATGCGGTTTCCATGATACGGCCCGTCGATGTCTCTTTAAGGAATACTGGGCTGACACCGAGCGATGGTTCATTCGTCGCGACCCCTCCTACACCGACTATCAGAAACCGGTTCCCGCATTTGAAAGATCAATTGCTCCTCTTCGACAACACTCAGGTCGGGTTCAACAAGACGCCGAGCGCGATCTATTATTATCGGTCAGGCCCGGGCAGAAGCGCCGGCTGGAAATTATCTGGCGACGCTTTAACCGATCACGGCGACGATTTGATCCCGGCGGGAAGCGCGATCGTGATTCGCAAGGCGGCGACCACCGCGGGCCAAACCGCTTTCTGGACAAACGCCCCAACGTACTAAACCGCGGCCGGACTTTGTCCGGAGTTTGACCGTGTCACGCTCGGCGCGGGACTGCAGATTGATCTTTGCCGCGATCTCCCGCTCCACTAGTCTAGCCGGGTTATGGAATCAATTACCTTCTTCGGCTTCGCAGTACTCGCAGTCTTTGCGTTCGTTCTCGCGATCATCTTTTTCAAATTTTTCACAACCTGGCTGAGAGCTCGCGTCGCAAATGCGCCCGTCAGCATTGGGAAAATGATCGGAATGAGTCTGCGAAAGGTACCGGTAGGGCTCATTGTTGATAATCGAATCACCGCAGTGAAAGCAGGCATTGATATCCCGAGCGATCCCCTCGAGGCGCATTATCTGGCGGGAGGCGATGTCAATCATGTCATCCTGGCGCTGATCGCGGCGGACAAAGCCGGGATTTCGCTGGATTTCAATCGGGCCTGCGCAATCGACCTGGCCACGAAGGGCACCGGCAAAACGGTCCTCGAAGCGGTCCGCACCAGCATCAATCCAAAAGTAATTGACGCGCCGAGCCCAAACATGGGACGCGTGACAATCGATGGTGTCGCGCAAGATGGTATCGGCGTGAAAGTGAAAGCACGCGTAACTGTGCGATCGCACCTCGATCGGTTCGTTGGCGGTGCGACCGAAGAAACGATCATCGCCAGAGTTGGCGAAGGGATAGTCAGTTCAATCGGTTCGGCGACCAGCTACAAGGATGTATTGGAAAACCCGGACCGCATTTCGAAGACTGTGCTCGCCAAGGGACTCGACAGCGGAACCGCTTTCGAAATTCTGTCGATCGACATCGCCGACGTCGATGTCGGCGACAACATCGGCGCAAAACTTCAGACTGAGCAAGCGGAAGCGGACAAACGGGTCGCACAGGCCAAGGCAGAAGTACGCCGCGCGGCCGCAGTCGCTGTCGAACAGGAAATGCGGGCCAAGACGCAAGAGATGCGGGCCAAAGTCGTGGAAGCCGAAGCCCTGGTCCCGCAGGCGATGGCCGACGCTTTTCGAGCCGGCAATCTTGGGATCATGGATTACGTGCGAATGAAAAACGTGCAAGCCGACACGACGATGCGCGAGTCGATCGCCGGCGGAGACAAGCCGGCGACAACGTGAGAAATCGAACCCCTGTCGCCATAACATCCTAACGATTCATCTCCCTGATGCATTTCGACAACATCCTCTTCCTTGTTCTGTTGGGCGTTGCCGCCTTCTTCAAGTGGCTTTCGCAAAAGAGTCAAGAGTCGCGCAAGAACTCGGATCAATCCAGGCAACAGCCGACGCGACATTCAACTGCTGCGGGATCGGAGGAGGAACGCATTCGACGTTTTCTCGAAGCACTTGGACAGCCGGCTTCCTCGTCGCCGCCTCCGAAAGTGACACCGCGGCAGAAAGCATTCCCAAAGCGGACGGAGCAGCCCGTTGGCCCATTGATTTCGCCGCTGCCGCCTCTTACCACTCAACCGCCTGTCGAGCCACGTTCGCCAGCCAGCGTTGTCCTTCCGCCTCCACTGCCGGGTTCGGAGCCTAACGAATCCAAACCGGAACCCGCCAGACCCGCGGGCTTCAAGATTCCCCGCGCGCCGTCGCCTTCGCTGCGTGATCCGATCGCGGTTTCCGCGGATGTCCCGCCAATGGGCCGCAGCCTTTTGCCGACATTCTCGTTATCGGAACTCCTGACCTCACCGAATGGCTTGCGGCAGGCCGTAATCCTGCGGGAAATCCTCGGACCGCCTCGAAGTTTGCAGGGACTAGGCGAATTCTCCAGCTTCTAGCTCCTGGACATGGGGCGGACCGGAGCGGGCGGATTTTCTGCCGCCCGCTCCTGCCCGACACCAAATATTTACGGCAAGGTGTGTCCGGCGTTTGCCTTGACCAATGCCGTATCTCCAGCGCTCACGGTTCCGCTGACATTGACATCCTCACGGAAGTTGGCGCCTGTCACCGGCACCCCCGATTGCGCCTTGGTTTGTGCCAGGTCCCCCGCGTTCACCGATTTGTTCCCGTTGGTATCGCCGATCAGCATGTTCATACTCACCGGCGTATCGGGCAGAACCTGGGCGAGGTTGTCTGTCACGTTACTCAAAGTAACCGTGATCTGCTGCACATCCGTGACGCCGGTTAGGCTAACCGTCATCGTATTGGCATTGAAAGTGGGACTTCCCGCCACGCTTCCGCTGCCAGTCGTCACGCTCGCGTCTCCGCTCACCAAGGTGTTACTACACGTGACCACGATCGTGTAATTGCCCCCGCCACTACGGCATTCCACTCCAGGCTCACCAGTAAGCGGCAGATCAATATCAAAGTCTCCCGCTCCCCCATGCGTCAGCCGCGATACCACAGTCGTCACTTGCAGCGGGTTACAGGTGTCCGGGGTCGGGCCTTGAATGGCTACCGTAATCGGGTTTCCGGTCTTGAAGAAGCCGACCGTCGCATTCATCGCCTGCGGCGGTCGATCGGAATCGAACCGGAAATTATACAACGTTCCCCAGCGAATCGCGTTCGCATTCTGGTTTTGCGCGAAGGTCTCCGAGTTCCACGTCAGATCGGTCGATGTTTGGTTCGTCGCCCAGGGAGTGTTGCTAAAGCCCGCATTGTTGACGGTTCCGTCCGCTGCCCACCCAGGTTCCTGCGGCGGTGCGTGAAATCCGATATTGCTGACATTGATTCCGCATCCCAACGGGACGCTGAACGATTGAATGGCGCGATCGAGATTCTCATTATAGACCGCGTACTCATAATGCCAGATTCCAGCCGAAGGATTGGTCACTTTGTAGGCCACGAATCCAATGCCATCGACTCCCGGCTCCGGCTCGATCTGATTGGTGGTCGCTCCCGTCCACGCATTTATGGCAGGCCTCATTCGCTGGGTCGAGCCAACCGAGCCAAACGTGAAGAAAGGCGGATTGCCGCTCTGGGAGACGCTAAACTGACGATAGGAAACGTTGTTGTACATGTTGCATTGGCCGGGATGCGCCTGGCACCAGACATATTCATGCGGATTCACGTATTGACCCTCTCCATAATACGTGGCACCTGCATTCAACGTCGTGTCCAAGTCGCTCACTGCCACAAGCACGCGGTGCGAAGTCCCCGTATGAGTGTGACCAGTGTGGTTGCGAGGAGGAGTCTGTGAATCTCCCCGCGGATAGGCACCGGTAAATGGATTGACCCAGGCGCGTGAACCGAGTCCGCTTTGGCTATAGTTTAAACTCGCGTCGTACGGATCGGAACATCCCGAGCCCAGATGCGCACCCCCAACTCCGTTGCAGCCCAGAGCGCAGATGTTCCCCGTGAGTGCAGTGAAAGCATGTTTGAGCCAGGACTGGCCAACTTGTTCGAATCGGTCAGCATTGCTACTCATCCGATAGAGATTTTGCGGAATAACCGGGTGGTCATTGTCCGGGTACTGAAACCAATCCAGATCTATCGTGCCTTGATTACATGAAGTCGTTCCAATGCCGAGGCCGACAAAGCCTCCAACCGTTCCACCGGATGGCTCCTGGATCGAGGGAAGATCGCCCACAAGAACATCCGGACCGGGCACAGTTCCAGCATCGGGCTGAGGCATCGCGGGCATTTCGGCGGACTGCACTGCGCCGTTGACCACTTTATCGATCTCGATCGGAGCCACCGTTGCCCTGACGGAAATCATGCCAACGCTCTGACCCGCATCCGCAGGTCGACCAAGCTTGTCGGCAAATTCTGGTGAAACCAGAAGCCGTCCGTTCTTGATCGCGAGCAAATGGGCTGCGGCATCGTACTCATATTGATGCCCTTCAATATTAAAGAATCGGAACCCGGTCGTTCCATCGCGAACCACCAATTCGAAAGGTTCAGTTGAATCGATTTTCTCGACAACGAGCCGGTTTGACGATGCGTTCAGCGCTTCCGGAAGAATCACAGAACTCCTCTTGATGAGTCCCAGCGAGCCCGGTTGCGGACCGCGCAATTCATTGTTGAAGACAAGAATGGTAAAGAAAGAATTGGGACTGGCTTCGAAACGCAAAGTGTCCAGCTTTGAGTCTTTCGTTCCCGAAGCGATCCCGTTGAGCCGGCTCAAATCGAGATCCATTGCCACGCTTCCGGTGGCGACAATCATCTTTTCCAGAGTCCCGGTCGGTCTATCCGAGCTTTTCTCTGGCCCTTGTGAATTTCCCGAACTGATGCCGGCAAGCAACAGGAGCGGGAGCGTGAAATGACTCAACATTGCCCTTAACATTTTCCTAATCCTCCAATTTAGAGCCGCCTCGCGAACGGCATGAATAAGCCCCTTCAATCAAGACGTGAATGAATTTTGCGTTTCGCGGGGCTGCAAGATGAGCGTGTATATAAATCTTTTCCTGAGAAAGTGAACAGATTTCTTTCAAACTTTTTCGATTTCAGGAGGGGCGGACGGCGTTCGGCAGTGCCTTGGCCGCGCACTGAAATCGATCGCGAGAATCGAAGAATTGCCTCCGAGGCGAAATCTTCGGCGCGCCCGGAGTTTGCCGGTCGTGGACGACCTCCGCGGTCTCTAAGCTTCTTCAATCCCGCGCAAGGTGGAACGGGCGGACTGCCGCCCGCTCCCACTTGACGCCAAATATTTACGGCAAGGTGTGTCCGGCGTTTGCCTTGACCAATGCCGTATCTCCAGCGCTCACGGTTCCGCTGACATTGACATCCTCACGGAAGTTGGCGCCTGTCACCGGCACCCCCGATTGCGCCTTGGTTTGTGCCAGGTCCCCCGCGTTCACCGATTTGTTCCCGTTGGTATCGCCGATCAGCATGTTCATACTCACCGGCGTATCGGGCAGAACCTGGGCGAGGTTGTCTGTCACGTTACTCAAAGTAACCGTGATCTGCTGCACATCCGTGACGCCGGTTAGGCTAACCGTCATCGTATTGGCATTGAAAGTGGGACTTCCCGCCACGCTTCCGCTGCCAGTCGTCACGCTCGCGTCTCCGCTCACCAAGGTGTTACTACACGTGACCACGATCGTGTAATTGCCCCCGCCACTACGGCATTCCACTCCAGGCTCACCAGTAAGCGGCAGATCAATATCAAAGTCTCCCGCTCCCCCATGCGTCAGCCGCGATACCACAGTCGTCACTTGCAGCGGGTTACAGGTGTCCGGGGTCGGGCCTTGAATGGCTACCGTAATCGGGTTTCCGGTCTTGAAGAAGCCGACCGTCGCATTCATCGCCTGCGGCGGTCGATCGGAATCGAACCGGAAATTATACAACGTTCCCCAGCGAATCGCGTTCGCATTCTGGTTTTGCGCGAACGTTTCCGAGCTCCACGTCAGGTCGGTCGCTGTTTGGTTCGAGGCCCAGGGAGTATTGCTAAAGCCCGCGTTGCCCGCAGTTCCATCATTCGCCCATCCGGGTTCCTGCGGCGGTGCGTGAAATCCGATATTGCTGACGTTGATTCCACACCCCAAGGGAACGCTGAACGATTGAATCGCGCGGTCGAGGTTTTCGTTGTAGACCGCGTACTCATAATGCCAGACGCCAGCTGAAGGATTGGTCACCTTGTAGGCCACGAATCCAATGCCATCGTTTCCTGGATCCGGCTCGATCTGGTTGGTGGTCGCTCCCGTCCAGGCATTGATGGCAGGCCTCATTCGCTGGGTCGAGCCAACCGGGGAAAAAGTGAAACTCGTCGTGCCAGTAACGCTAAACTGACGGTAAGAAACGTTGTTGTACATGTTGCACTGTCCCGCATGCGCCTGGCACCAAACGTACTCGTGCGGAGTGACGTACTGACCTTCGGCGTAATACGTCGCACCTGTATTCAGCGTTGTATTTAGATCGCTCATTGCCACAAGAACTCGGTGAGACACGCCCGTGTGTGAGTGGCCCGCGTGATTGGCCGCGGTGGACGGGAAGGAACCGGTAAAGGGATTGACCCATGCGCGCGAACCCAGGCCACTCTGCTGGGCGTTCAAACCCGACGAATAAGGGTCCGAACAGCCCGAGCCAAGATGAGACCCGCCGACGCCGTTACAGCCAAGGTTGCAGATGTTCTCGGTCAATGCAGTGAAGGCGTGTTTGAGCCACGACTGGCCAATCTGTTCGAAGCGTTCGTCGTTGGTCGCTCCGCCGCTCATCCGATACATATTCTGCGGAATGACCGGATGGTCGGTATTCGACAACTGAAACCAGTCCAGGTCTATCGTGCCTTGATTACAGGAAGTCGTTCCCACTCCCAGTCCGACAAAGCTTCCGCTGCTTGCGCCTGAGGGTTCCGTCACGGCCGGCAGATCTCCGACGATGACATCGGGCCCGGGGACGGTCCCCACGGCGGGTTGAGAAGCCTCTGCTCCCCCGCCAGTTGCATTTCGCAGCTTTGGTAGCACCGCTGATTGCACCGCGCCGTTGACCATCTTGTCGACCTCGATCGGATACATCGTCGCGGCGATCGATATCTTGCCAACGGTCGAACCAGCTTCCGCGGGGCGTCCAAGCGTCCTGGCAAACTCCTCTGAAATCAAAAGCCTGCCATCCTTAATGTGGAGTAAATGCGCCGCCGCATCGTACTCATATTGATGCCCTTCAATATTGAAAAAGCGGAATCCTGTTTTCCCGTCACGAACAACAAGATCAAACGGTTCAGTCGAATCGATTTTCTCGACCACCAGCTGGTTTGAGGATGCGTTCAACGCTTCCGGAAGAACCACGGCGTTTTTCCGGATGAGTCCCATCGAGCCCGGCTCAGGACCACGTAATTCGTTGTTGAAGACAAGAATCGTGAAAAAGGAATTCGGGCCCGCCTCGAAACGCAACTTCTCCAAGTGCGATTCCTTCCTCGCCGAATTGGTCCCATTGAGCCGGTCCAAATCCAGATCCATCGCGATGTTCCCGTTCGCGACAATCATCTTTTCCAGATTCCCGGTCTGTCCATCCGGGGTTTTATCCAGCAATTGTGAATTTCCCGAACTGATGCCGAAAAGCAAAAGTAGCGGGAGCGTAAAATGACTCAGCATGGTTCTTAACATATTCCTAATCCTCCAATTTGCGGCCGTCTTTCCCTAGAGTTACTGATGAAGCCCAACCGAGCAAAGATGCGACTTGACCATCGCACGCCGTGGGCTGCAAGAGGGAATTCTTGCACACCTTTTCCTCAAAAAGTAGAACTATTTTTCAGTTTTCCCAAGCGATCTCAATAACGTGGACTAATGTAGGTTTTGTTGCGTCCGTCGCGCACCCAAGGAAATTGTGAAAAGCGGTTGTGAGAGTCGAGAAGCGCCAAATCGGGCATTGATTCAGCGCTCTGCCCGCAAGAATTTTCCGGCCCAGAAAAACGGCATCCGGAAATCACGAACCAGCCGCTGGCGCGCAACAGTGCTCATCCTTGTTAATCTGTTTATGATCGCCCACATCATCCAGTGGCGGATCATGGGCAGGACGATTTCGCCGATCGAGCCTTCTGAAACCATGCACACGCTGCAGAAGGGGGCGATCAACGCCGGGTTCATCTTTTTTTCTCTCGCCATCCTGGCGACGTTGATCTTCGGGCGTTTCGTCTGTGGCTGGGGTTGTCATATTCTTGCGCTGCAGGATTTCTGCGGGTGGATTCTCAAGAAAATGGGAATCACTCCGAAGCCATTTCGATCGCGGCTGCTGATCTACGTCCCGCTCATCGCCGCGCTCTATATGTTCGTTTGGCCCACGGCATACCGGTTCTTTTCCCATTCAGATCCCGGTCCGCTTATCCCGAAATTCACCAACCACCTCGTGACCGATAATTTTTGGGCAACTTTCCCGTCCGTCGCAGTCGCGATCCCCTTTCTTTTCATCTGCGGATTCCTAACCGTCTATTTTCTCGGACAAAAAGGTTTCTGCACCTATGCCTGCCCTTATGGAGGATTTTTTGGTCTCGCTGACAAGTTGTCGCCTTGGAAAATCCGCGTGACCGACGCGTGCAATCAATGCGGACACTGCACAGTGACCTGCACCTCGAACGTCCTCGTCCATGCCGAGGTAAAGGCATACAAAATGGTGGTCGATCCAGGCTGCATGAAATGCATGGATTGCATCAGCGTCTGTCCAAACGACGCCCTCTACCTGGGCTTCGGGAAGCCGACGGTCGCCGTTTCCAAATCGAAAACGATTCCGAGAAATTACTCTTTGACGTGGCCGGAAGAGATTCTTGGAGCGGTCGTATTTCTGGGAAGTTTTCTGGCTGTCCGGAGCGTTTATGGGCTTGTTCCGTTCCTGATGGCGCTCGGTTGTGCCGCGGTCACGACGTTTCTGACCCTTAAGACATGGCGATTATTCAAGCCTAACGATGTGTTCTTTCATCGTTTCGCGTTGAAATCTGCGGCGAAAATTCGCATGGCGGGTTGGGCATTTCTCGCCTTCTCGATCATTTGGATTGGGTTGAATGCGCACAGCGGCTGGATCCGCTTTCATGAATATGAGGGCGACCTGGCATTTCAGAGAATTCGAATCCCTGACGAACTGGCGCTGGCGCAGCCGAACCCCGACTCCTGGCTCAACCTGCTCGATCGCGAGAACATCCGCGTGGGAGAAAGCAATTTTGAGGCGGCTTCGAGCTTTGGCCTTTTCGCAAACGGCGACGCGCTATCAAAGCTCGCCTGGTTCAAATATCTCTCTGGTGACGCGGAGCGATCCGTCAAGCTTCTCGGTCAGGCGGCCGACCACCAAAAAGGACAGGCCAAAGCCCTGAGCCTTTATTACCGCGGCACGATACTGAATCGCCTGGGCCGGTATCAACAGGCGCAGGTGAATCTCGATGAAGCGCTCGCGGAGCGCGACGATCTGATTCTTGCGCGTCAGGAGAAAGGCGAATCTCTCTGGCAACTCGGTCGCAAAGAAGAAGCGGTCGCAGTCTGGACCGATGCCGTCCAGCGCAACGCCAGCCTTGCTTTGGCAAACAATCAACTGGCCGGCGCGAAGCGAGCACAAGGCAAATTCGAAGAGGCCACGGCATACGAAAAACAAGCAGACCAGTTTACTCCCAACGATCCGCTTTATCATTGGTTGATCGGTCTCAGGCTAAAGAACCTCGGGATGACGGATCTTGCTGAAAAACACTTCCGGCGGGCGATCGAACTCGACCCCGGATTTCAAGCGCGCCCTAACTAAATTGCCGAGCCGGGAGTTTTCCCACAGAAGATGATCCCGAGCACGAAACCGCCCAAGGTCTCTGTCTGTCTCGATTCGTTTAACTATGGCCGCTTCCTTGCGGAAGCACTCGAATCGGTCCTCGGCCAAAGCTTTCACGATTTCGAAATCATCATCTCGGATGATTGCTCGACCGACGATTCGTTCGAAATCGCAAGGCAGTATGCGGCGCAGGACAGCCGGATCAAGGCCTTTCGGAATTCGGATAATCTCGGAATGGTAAAGAATCGCAACGCCTGCCTGGCTCAGGCACGGGGGGAATATGTGAAGTGGTTGCACGCTGACGATTTTCTTTTTTCGACTGAATCGTTAGGCCAAATGGCGGCAGCGTTGGATGACAATGACGCGGTCAGCCTGGTCGCGTCGGCACGTCAGACCGTCGACGAAAAATCGCAGCCGCTTGCGATATGGTCGTGTTTCGAACAGCAGCGCCGACCCATCGCCGGAACGAGCGTAATCAATCGCTGCCTCTTCGAGCAGCGTAACCTGATCGGTGGACCAAGCGCGGTCATGTTCCGCCGCGCATTGTCGGGCCGCGGTTTCGACGAAGCGTTTTTCGTCATGGCCGACTTGGAGATGTGGTTTCACCTGCTTGAACAGGGTTGCTTTTCGTACATCAAAGAGCCGCTTTGCGCGTTCCGCAAACATCGTTACCAGCAAACGGAGAAGGACCGCTCAGCACTCGCGCCGGCGCTCGAGAATCGCGAGCTCCTGCGCCGGTATCTGGACAAAGCCTACGTGCGGCTGCGGCGATGGATCAGGGAATATCTCGAATACGATGCTGTGCGCCGGATGGTGCGGCGGAGTCGGAAATTGGACACGGGCGAAGATGAGGCAGCGGCGGCAATGGCAGAGTTTGGCGGCTGGCGGAAGTATCGCGCGCAAGCGGTGCGGCATCGATACCACGAGGTGCTGCTGAAGGTACGACGGTTGTACGAGCGACACCTGCGCCGGCCGGTCCGTCGTGCCGGACGGCCACGGCCCCTTGGAATTAACGTGGCGGGCTTTGCCCAGAGCGTCTACGGAATTGGCGAATCGTCCCGCGCAATATGGCGGGCAGTGCAAGCCACCGGACTGCCGTGTGTGCTACTCAACGTGCGCAGCCGGATGCATAGCAATGCCGACGCGAGCCTGGGTGAGTTCGCACGGGACAATCCATTTCGCGTTAATCTGATGACGTTCTCGTTCGATTATTCGCGCCGATTCTATCGCGATATGGGGCCGCGTTTCTTCGCCGGGCGTCACAACGTCGGTCTCTGGTATTGGGAGCAGGAACATTTCCCGATGCGGTGGCATTCGGCCTTCGATTACTACGACGAAATCTGGGTGCCGACGTGCTTCACGCGAAAGGCGATTGCGGCCGTTTCGCCGATCCCAGTGCACAAGATCACGTATCCGCTTTATTTCAACGAAACCGAAGCCGTCCCAGATCGCGGCCGGTTTGGCCTGCCGGAGAATGCCTGTGTCTTTCTGTTTAACTTCGATTTCCTCAGTACCATTCACCGAAAAAATCCGGGCGCGGTGATCGATGCCTTTCGGCGGGCATTCCGGCGGGATGACGAGGTGGTGTTGGTGATAAAGTCGATCAACTGGGAGCACGATAGAGCGGGACGAAATTCGTTAGGCCAGGCGAGCGAAGGCGCGAAGATCGTCTTGATGGATACACACATTTCGGGAGGCGAAATGAACGCGCTCTTCGCCTCGGCGGATTGTTATGTCTCGCTCCACCGCTCGGAAGGATTGGGCCTCGGAATGGCTCAGGCGATGCATCTGGGCAAACCCGTGATCGCGACCAATTACTCGGGCAACCTCGAGTTCATGAATTCCGAGAACAGTCTGCTCGTGGATTACACCATGACGGAGCTGAACGAGGACTCTGGTCCATACGAACGGGGAACCCGCTGGGCCGAGCCAAACGTGGAGCACGCCGCTAATCTCATGCGGTGGGTCTACGAGCACCGAGCGGAAAGTGAGGTTCTCGGCGCGCGCGCCGCAACGGACATCCGGCGCACTCTCGATCCAAATACGACGGCAGCGGAGATCAGCCGGCGGGTTCGCGACCTCGAGTAGCCGAATCCCGAGGCACGCCCAAAAACTGGGGATGTCTCCAATCCCAGAGACGGCTCGAGTCCTGATCGACATTGGTTGGCAGCACATTCCACAACCAGGCACCGCGCGAAACGGCGCCAATGCCGTGGAGCGTGATGCCGCACACGAGCAACAGCACCGCAAAACCTAATTCGGTTCGTATTCGGAAGACCGAATCCTGAGCTGGATTCTTGTCGCGCCATCGCAATCTGGCTTCTACCGCCAGCATCCCAAGCAATGCAAACCACGGAACCAGATCAGTGCTCAGGCGTGGTCCATAACAGTGGCCGCCTTGCCAGGGCGCGACCAGAGAGACAACGATCAAGTGAATGAGAATGACGCTGAGGGCCATGACAACCAACTTTGTCCGGGAGCTGCTGCGATACCGCACCAACAGGTAGGCGATGAACGTGAGCACCGGGACATAGATGAGCAGACCACGCGATGGACTAATCAGGTGGCCGGGCAACGCCTCCCAAAAGGAGTTTGTGAAGCGAAGCCGGGTCACTCGATAGTAGAGCGGCAGAACGTCACCGAAATGGTATTGCGAGTAGCCGATGAAAGCGCCGAACCAGCCACATCCGGTCAGGACAAAGGGCAGGAAAATCGCGCGATGGAAAATGAGTACGTAAAGCGCGATCACGACAATCGAGCTGCTGAAAGTTGGCCGGACAAAGTACAACCACGACAAACATGTGGCGAGCAAGACCGGGCGCAGACGCGTCTTCTTTGTTTCCGTTCTTAGAATCAACCAGAGGATGAGACCAAGAATGAAAATCCCCCAGGTTTGCGTCCAGAGTGCGCGTGAGGCAAGGCTCCAGACTTGCGTGCCAAAAGCAGTGCTCACCGCGATAAGCAAGCTCCAGTCAAAGGGAAGCAGGAGCCGACCCATGCGGAAAACGATGACCACCAGACCTGCCATGAGCAACGCAGCAAGCCCTCCTTCAATTCTGCTTTCACCCCTGGGGTTATAGGTCCCACCTTGATCAACCGCGGAGATCCCGATCGCATTCATGAGCGCGACATACGGGATCGAGAGCACTGAGCTACCGGGAGGGAAAAAGTAATAGAGCCGCCCTCCTACCGGTACTAGCTGATAGGTCAGGTTCTCGCCTTGGACCAGAACCTCTGCGGGATCTTTCTCTTTAAGCTCAGGGAACGCGTGGCGATCCAAACTAAAACTGCCATGCCACAACAGTTGCTCGCTGAAGAGCATCGAGTACTTGGAATCGAACACTGTCCGAACAGGGGAAATGATGAAAACGACGAAGGTCGCGAGAAAGATCAGCAATCCCCCAACCAGATCTTTTTTCAAATACAAGCCTGGCGGCTTCACTGGAAGAGTCGGCCTTCAGCAGCGCCGTGAAGGAGGTAATGGCGGCGAGGATCCATATTTGCCGCTCGCACATCGGGATTAAGCCGAAGGTAAAGCTCGTCGTCGAACCCGCGTGGGATACGAATCGGGTTCGGCGGATAGGGATATTCGAGGATGTCGTTGTCGGTAAAGTCGAGTTCGATGAACTCCGGCTTGAACTTGTGCAACCACGCCGCAACCGGCAACGATAGTTGATCGCGGTGGGAATGCGACCGCACATGCTCGAACCACGTTTCCATCACGCGAATGACAGCGGGATCGTTGTGGCGTCTGAGCAAAAAGGCGCCTTTCGACAACCCATTACTCTCAGGGTAACCCAACTGCCGGTAACGCTCCATCTGAGCGTTGACACGTTCTGGTTTGTCGAAACCGAGAGAAATTACTTCGCGCGCCTCGTCGTAGACGCATTGACGCCAGGGGTGGCGGAAACAAACGAAGGGCGAGGGTGAGCGATCCAGATACCGATCGAAGATCTCGGCCGGCGACATTTTCAGCCGCACGGTATTATCCACGTAAAGGCTGGCGTGGTAACGCGCCAGGAAACGATGCGGCAAGATCTTTCGCTGCTTCGCTGCACGCGCGGCATCTAGCTCGCCGCGCTCAACCTTCTCGATCCGCCAAAATTCCGACTGCAGCTCCGGCATGTCGGTGAAACAAATGAAATCGATGGTTGGATCGCGCTCGTAAGCCGAATCATTGAATTCTTCCGAGTAGCCGAAAAGACAGGTGTAGACAACACGGCCGCAGCAAAATTCCGAATTGTGCGGCTCAGCCATCCTCGCGACGCTTCCTCGTCAGGCCGCCCCCTTTTTCTGCGACAGGCTCGAGGTGTCGCTTCGCTCCACCGCGTTCGTTCGCTCCGAAGGCAGCGCCGGCTGACTGGCCTGTGGCTCCCTTTCCATCGCCGACAACCGCTGACGCGCTTCTTTCAGCTCTTCCTTCAGAACATGGACCTCATCTTCCTGCGCGGACACGCGCTCGTTTAGCGAAGCTCGTTCACGCAACCACTCCGCGTCGATTTCCTTGAACGCATCGAGCGCCACGAGTCCGATCCGACGCTGGTGCTGGTCGTAATTGCGCAGGAATTGTTTCATTGTCCGTCGCGGCCCCTGAAAAATCCACGTCAGGAGCGATGGCACAGTCGCGCGCACGTTTACTCCCTGCTCAAAAACCGCTCGCACTTTCGCGACCAACGGCCTTTCCGGGTGATGTGCAGGAAGCGGAATCATCACGGGAGGTTTGCGTCGCAGTTCAGCCAGACGGCTCTTAATGAATGCACCAACAATCCGCGGATCGTACGCTCCACAAAGATCCAACCTCCCCTGTTCTCCGCGCCGCCGCGCGGCTTCGGGATTCTCATAAACGAAGCGCATCAGCTTCGCCGCCTCGGCAATCTTCGGCTCCGCCCATCGTGCGTCGCGGGGATACGGGCCGGCTTCGTGACGGATGCGCCTGAGTTCATATCCACAGAGAAAACTGTTCGCGTCATTCATAAACTCCAGGTTGCCGGAGTATCGTGTCGCGATTGTCGGCTTCTCGAGTAACATCGCCTCCGCGATGGTCAGGCCAAATCCCTCCGCGCGGTGCAACGAGACGTAGCAATCGCACGCGGCGGCGAGTGCATCTTTTTCCGCGGCGGTCAGGTAACCGTCGCGAATGATGATATCGGATCGGTCGCCGCACGCATAATGCAGCCTCTCAAGTTCGACCATCTTTCGAGAGCCGTTGATTGATTTGATGACAAGTACGGGTCCTTCGCCCGGAGCGAAGGCCCGCTTGAACGCTTCGATGACGCCGATAGGATTTTTGCGTTCAAAGACGCTGAAAAAATCAAAGCAGAAGAGAAAGAGGAATCCGCCCGGAAGCTGCAGTGTGTCTCGAGAAACCGGAGGAGGAAGGCTCGCCGGGATGTTCATGGGGAAAGGTATCGTCAAGACGGGCACCGGCGAGACCTTGGCTATGGCCTTGCGAACGAATTCACTCGTCACCCAAATCTCTTGCACAAGGTCGAAGGCGCCATGCATCGAGGGCGGAAAGATCTCCGCTTCCCAGAACCAGAGCCCGATGTTGTAGCGGCGCCTGAAAAACTCTACTCCGACCTCTTCTGCAAAGCGGGGAAGCTGATCGGCATTAACGCAGAGCAGATTCGTATCGTAGAATCCCAAAGCCGTTCGCGATTCGTGATCCCATGGATGGCTCTGACGGCTCATCGTTTCCGAAACGAGATGCGTGGCGTAGCTTTCCCCCGATTCCTTGACCGCTGCGACCATCAACCGACCGGCTTCTCCCGTGCCCGCCTCGGCTCGAAGATAGCCAATCAAATTAACGCCAGCGACCGCAAGCGATGTTCCATTGCGACCCGTCGCAACCGGGTCGTTTGACACCGCCCGTGGAATTAGCTCATCCGGTATTCCCATTTCCTGGCGTCCGGAGGTGAGCAGCCATGCCTGGTAGGCGGTGTTATCCACGCCCATAAGATTCGGGAACGCGGCGCGAAGATCGGGACGCGAGGAGTAAATCGCCCAAAAATAACGCGTGATCTCGGGGCAGAGTCGGGGTCGGAGAGGCTCGTTCAACCAGTCAATGAATTCGGGCAACTGCGAGAACGGATCCGGTGGGATCGGCGCGCCTGTTTCTTCGTGTTTCCGCAGCGCGGCTCGGTAGGCCAGACGCATTGGCAGTGTCAGTCTCAGTCCCCCGGGCGTCTTATCGAGTCCGTACGGGATTTTTCGAAGCTGTTCATAGCCGGCATCGCGAAGTTTTGCTGCGTAGTGTTGGCAAAGACGTCGCAGGCCCGGGTGCTCACTAAGGCGTGTCCGCGGGTTGGTTCCTTGATGAGCACTGAGCAGGAACGGTATTTCTGGTCTAAACCCGCTGAAATGAAAAAAGCACAGCGGTTGTCCCCTTACTTCATATTGAGTTCCAGTCCAGCTCAACGGCCGTGAATCCGCATTCCAGTATGCGACGTTGCAGGTTTCGTCTTTCAGGATGCAGGTGTCGAAATATCCCGGCGCGAAGTCCATCCACTTCTGATCGGTGAAGCGCATGTTCGCCACGTCGA
Organism: uncultured Verrucomicrobiae bacterium; assembly: GCA_963737545.1. GTDB lineage: Bacteria > Verrucomicrobiota > Verrucomicrobiia > Chthoniobacterales > UBA10450 > CAVTTH01. Next base: position 337,018 of record CAVTTH010000001.1, read on the forward strand.
TCATCGCTTCGCGCAAAAGACGCTCGCTCCACCAATCAAGAAAATCGCCACAACGAATGGAGTTCAGCCCGAGAAATCCGAGATTGTACGCGCCGGCGCTAAGGATGTCGGTCTCGCTCGGCCGCACATCATCGCGGCTCATTGGTCGTGTCGTGTGCGGCGTGATGACAAGGCAATGCTCACTCGCCAATTGCGCGAGCCGATCGACCGGCGAAAAAATTTCTATATCAGGATCAAAGTAGAGCAGTTCGGTCTGCTCCCGGGCGAGGAGATGGCGGAAGAACCATGGTTTCAGCGCCGTGGCCAGTTCGGTCACATCGTAAAGCATTGGCATGCGCGTCTCTTCCCCCGCAGGAAGACCGATCTCTTCGAGAGCAAACACATCGAATGGTTCGTTGACGGTACCGCGCGGTGCATCGAACACGAGCGCGCTGAACGGGCAGTCATTGTGAAACTGACGGAGCGAGTGGTAAAGCACACGCGCCTGCGCAAGGTAATTGCGAGCAATAATGGTACAAGCTTGGAATCGCATTGCAATCAGTTAATCATATCATGACAGCAACCCCATCGGCATGACAAACCTGAACTTCGCGGCGCGTGAACTTTCGGCAGGAAATTTGTCCTCCGTCGTCCCCGGATCACGACGACACACGCCGCCAGCGAAGCGAAGCTGCTCTGTTGTAGCGACGTCGCTCTGCGCCTATTAAAGAGAGTGGATGCCAGCCAAACATGCGAATGAGGAGCCCCGAGCCGCCCACACCGAGCGTCGTTCTCCCCGCCGCAACGCTCTATGCCATGCGCCGCGATCCGCTCACGTTTTTCACAAAGCTCGCACGCGAGCAAGGCGACATTGCGCATTTCCGGCTCGGCCACCATGAACACGATCTCTATCTCCTCAACCATCCCGATTACATCCGGGAAGTTCTAGTAACGCAGGATCGTAACTTCACGAAATGGTTCTCGGTTGACCGGATCAAAGAGGTGCTCGGCGAGGGCCTTTTTGTCAGCGAAGGTGATTTTCACATGCGGCAACGTCGCCTGGCGCAGCCGTTTTTTCATCGGGAGCGAATTGCCTCTTACGCGAACCAGATGACTTCGCTCGCGATCCGCTTGCGAGATCGCTGGCAGGCAGACACCATCGTCGACGTCTGCCGCGAAATGAATTGGCTCGCGATGATGATTGTCGCAAGCACGCTATTCGGCGCCGATGTCGAATCGGATGCCGCGGAAATCCGCGCAGCGCTGAGCGAAATCCTCGATCAGTTCGAGCGTTCCGTTCTGCCTCATGCTGATCGCGATGATTTCAAAAACGCGATGAGCCGACTGGATGCGGTCATTTACCGGATCATCGGGCACCGACGTGCGAGCAGCGCGGATCGCGGAGATCTCCTCTCGATGCTCTTGCTCGTGGAAGACGCGGAAGACGGTGGAGGAAAAATGAGCGATCTCCAGGTGCGCGATGAGGCGATGACGATTTTTCTCGCCGGACATGAGACTTCCGCGAACGCACTCGCGTGGAGCTGGTATTTGCTCTCGCAGCATCCGGAGGCGGAAGCACAGTTTCACGACGAGGTGGATCGCACACTCAATGGACGCACTCCACGGATGGACGATGTCGCGAACCTCAAAGTAACCGCACGTGTCTTCGCCGAAGCGCTCCGACTTTATCCACCATTGTGGGCGACTGGGCGACGGGCAATCCGGGAATGTCGAATTGGGGACCGCACGATTGCGGCAGGCTCGGTCGTCATTCTTTCCCAATTCGTCACGCACCGCGACGCGCGCTGGTTCCCGGATCCCGATGCATTCGATCCGGAGCGATGGACAACGGAGGCGCGATCGGCGCGTCCGCGGTTTTCCTATTTCCCATTTTCCGCTGGCAGTCGCGCGTGTCTCGGTGAAGCCTTCGCCGAAATGGAAGGAGTCCTTTGCCTGGCCGCCCTGGCGCAGAAATGGAAACTCCGGCTCGTGCCCGGACATCCGATCGCGTTACAGCCGCAATTGACTCTGCGCGCGCGAAACGGCATCAAAATGCGAATCGAATCGCGAGTTTGAGATTCATCACCTATGCGTGCCCCACCGACTGAAGAGCAAACAGAACAAATCCGGCGCAACTTCAAACGCTGTCGCGAAGGAACCGTCGATGCGATCATCAATCTCCAGCGCACCGGCGACCCTGAGTTTATTCCGACGATCGTGCGCGGAATCGTTTGGCGATACGTGCAACCGGACGCGCGCGAAGTGGTCGACAATGCCACTCTGGAAACGCCGCTTGCCGCCCTGGGGATCGATTCCCTCATGATGCTCGAGGTCGTGCTGGATGTACAGGACGCGCTCGACCTCGTCATCGAAGACGCGGACTTGCGACGCATGCAAACCATCGGTGATGTCATCACGTTCCTGCAGGAGCGCTATACTCAAACTCACCAGGACGGCTAGCGCGCTCTGCGCTGCGCGTGCGAGTGAAAGAAAACGCCAGTCGCCCCCGAATGTCGCTGGCGTATCGCTGCGTCCGGAAAATTGGATATCTCTTGCGATTGCGCCTGGAACCGCAGCCGGGACGGGCCTGGCGGTGGCGAATCGCGATCCTGGTGTGGCTGAATCGCGTGCACGGATGGACCTTGCGCTATCACGTGGAGGACAAAGCGGGTTATCTGGCCGGCAAACTTCCCGGTCCGGTCATCTTCGTAGTTTGGCACAATCGGATTTTCAGCGCGCCGTTCATCTTCGAACGCACCCGCCCCAATCAAAGACCCGCCGCTTTTGTGCTCACCAGCGCCAGCCCGGAAGGCTCGCTCCTCGCCCTGTTCATGTCCTATTTTGGGGTGGGAGCGGTGCGCGGTTCCACCTCGCGCCGCGCCTCGACCGCGGTACGCGAGATGAGCGCACGCCTCGCACAAGGACACGACATCATTATCACACCCGACGGTTCGCGCGGCCCGCGTTATCGTTTGCAGCCGGGAGCACTTCATCTGGCGCGGCGCAGCGGCTGCCCGATCATTCCGGTTCACATCGAGTATTCGCGCTACCGGCGGTTCAAAACCTGGGACGGATTCGCGATTGCTCTCCCTTTCGCACGCGTGGATGTGACCTTCGATTCGCCCTTCCAGGTTCACGCGGAAACGGATGAAGAATTTGAAAACGAACGTGTGCACCTGGAGAGAATCATGACCAGCGCATTGGTCATGGATCGAGTGAACGTCGCACGATAGAGTCCTACCGCCATGCCCACGCAAAGTTTGCCAGAAACGCGACGCGTCGTCGTCACCGGTCTTGGGTTCATCACCAGCATCGGGAATAACCGCGAGCAGGTACTTATTAACCTTCGGGAATGCCGTACCGGCATCGAGTATTATCCCGAGTTGGAACGGCCTGGCGTTCCCGTGCGTCTGGCGGGGACAGTAAAGGAGTTCAGTTTTCCAGAACTCCGCGCTGACGAGTGGATTTACCCCGATGAGTACAAGATCCGGCGGGAACACTTGCGCTCGATGTCGCCGAACGCCCTTTACGGATTCTGCGCCATGCAACAGGCCGTTGCCGAAGCGCAACTCCCGCCAGACATGGTTTCTCATCCGAGGACCGGCTTGATGTGCGCGTCGAACGGTTCCCCGTGGCTGACTTATGAGTATCTGGACATGATGTTAAAAAAGGGTCCGCAGCGTTGCAATCCCATGGCGATGGTCGCGAGCATCGCCGGTACCGTGAACATGAACCTGGTCGCCTGCTTCGGCATCAAGGGCGCCTCGCTCGGATTTTCCAGCGCGTGCTCCTCCTCGGCGCACGCGCTCGGTGCGGCGTTCGATAAGATTCGGGCAAATCGCCAGGACATTGTCTTTGTGGCCGGCGCGGAGGACTGCAATCTCTTCAGCATCCTGCCTTTTGTCGGAATGCGTGCCTTGACCACACAGACCGACCCTGCGATCAGCCCCTGCGCCTTCGATCGGAAGCGCGACGGATTCGTCGTCACCGGGGGCGCGACGGTTCTTGTCCTCGAGGAACTGGAGCACGCGCGGCGACGCGGCGCGCACATCCAGGCGGAAGTTTTGGGCTGGGGCGAAGCGTCCGACGGCTACACCGTGATGGCCCCCGAACCGGAGGGAGACGGTCTCGCGCGGGCGATGGAGGCAGCCATCGGCGAGTCGGGCATTTCGGCGGACGACGTCGATTACATTAATGCGCACGGCACCTCAACGCCGGCGGGCGATGCGGCAGAGATTTGTGCGATCAAACGCGTCTTCACCGGCCAGAAAAGTCCTGTACGTGAGCAGCACGAAATCGATTACCGGACACGGTCTATCCCTGGCTGGCGCGATGGAGGCTGCCTTTTGTTGTCTGGCTCTGGAAGAACGGTTCACGCCAGTTTCCGCGCATATCACTGAACTCGATCCCGAGTTTGAGTCCGTCGCGGTCGTGACAACACCAACCGATCACGCGCCTTGCATCGCGCTCACTAATTCGAGCGGTTTTGGAGGCACGAATGTGGCCGCGATTTTTCGACGATGGGAAGAAGCTTGACGCCTTTCGTGAGTGCGAAATGCGTGCCGGTATTGGCTCGCGAAACGATGAGCGACCGGCATTCATGAATCGGACGGGTCTTCTTATCGCGCTCGCCGTTGGGGTTCTGGCGGGCCTGCTCTTCGCGGTTTTCCCACAACTTGATCTCACACTCGCGCATTTGTTCTACGATAGCCGTTCGCGGCAATTTGCATTGAGCTCCTTCGGGTCGACCGAATATGTGCGTCGCGCCGCGATGTGGATTGCCTGGGCGTTCGTCGTCCCGGCGATTGTCGCGCCGATCGTTAAAATGATTCGGCCGGACAAACCGCTGATAATCCCCGGGCGCGCGGTAATCTTTCTCCTGACCACGATCTTTCTGACCGCCATCGTCCTGCCCAATCTGATCTTCAAGGAACACTGGGGTCGTCCCCGACCAATCGCCACGACCGAATTTAACGGCTCACACGCCTTCAAACCGTGGTGGGATCCGCGCGGCACTAACCCGCACAACGGCTCATTCTTTTCCGGCGAAGCCGCGACCGCCTTCTGGATCTATGCGCCGGCTGCTCTGGCGCCGCCGTCGTTTCGGCCACTCGCTTTTGTCGCTGCGACGCTCTTTGGCCTAACGACCGGACTCCTGCGCATGGCATTCGGCGCCCATTACGCGAGCGATGTGCTGGCGGCGGGCGTGGCGGCCTTTTTGGTTACATGGCTAATGCATGGTGTTATTTATCGCTGGAGGACCACGCGCTTCACCGACGAGCAAATCGATCAGTCGCTCGGCGATATGGCCGTCAAGCTGAGATCGGCGAAATTCTTGGGAATGCTGGCAGCGGCGCTCGCGGCACTGACTGTGGTTAGGCTCGTCGCGCTGAGGTTCTCCGTCGTAGACCTGTTTCCGGACGAGGCGCGATATTGGGCGTGGGCCCAGGCGCCGGCCTTCGGCTACTTCTCAAAGCCGCCGCTCATCGCCTGGATGATCGCTGGAGCCGGTCGTGTCTGCGGAAGTTCGGAAGCGTGCGTGCGCGCGCCGGCTCCAATGTTTTACGCCGGGACCGCGCTGGTTACTTACTTTATCGCGCGCCACCTTTACGGTGAACGCGCCGCATTCTGGACTGGCTTGTGCATTGCGCTCGGCACCGGCGTTGTCTTCTCCGCGCGGATCATGTCGACCGATGTTCCCCTGCTTTTTTTCTGGGCGCTCGCGCTTCTGGCTTACGTCAAGCTATTGGATGCACCGGCCTCGCGGTGGTGGGTCCTCCTCGGTCTTGGGCTGGCATTTGGACTCCTGGCCAAGTACGCCATGGTTTACTTTCTCCTCGGCGCACTCGCTGCAGGCTGGATCGATCCGCGAGCACGCGCGATGTGGCGCCAGCCTGCGATTTGGCTCGCGATTGTGATCGCATTGCTCGTCGTTGCGCCGAATCTCGTCTGGAATGCAACGCACAATTTCGTTACCTTCCGGCACACCCAAGGCAACATCGAGGGTGATGGATTCAAATTGAATCCGCTGGGGCCGCTCGGTTTTGTGGCCAGTCAATTCGCGGTGTGCGGACCAATCGTCTTCGCTGCCTTCCTTTTCGCGCTCCTGCGCCCGTCACACGCCCAACTGGAGCATGCCGACAGGATTCTAATCGCGTTCGCGTTGCCGCCCCTCGCCCTCGTCACGTTAGCCGGTCTGTTCACGAGCGTGAAGGCAAACTGGGCCGCGCCCTCCGCCATCCCGATTATCGTTGTTGCCGTTGCACTACTCGTTAGGCGAAGGCAATGGTGCTGGCTTCAAGCCTCCGTCGCGCTTGGCCTCGTCCTGCAAATAATCCTGCCCGTGGGAGACGCCTTTGCCGATCGGGTCAGCCTGCCGTTCCTGGAAAAGCCAGATGTTTATCACCGCACAATGGGGTGGAAGGCCATGTCAACACTCGTTAGGGACGCAGCGCAAACAAACGGCGTGCACAGCGTTGCTACCGATCAGCGCGATGTGGTGGCTTCGCTGCTTTATTATCTGCGCGAGGATGTCTGGCCGATTCTGTCGTGGCCACCTGAAGCAGCCCCCGCGAATCAGTTCGACCTCGGTCGGCCGTTGACCTCTGCCGCCGCCGAACCGGTTCTTTACCTTTCCGACCGTTCCGTGCCGGAGCGTTTGGCGGAACACTATGCCAAAGTCGAGACTCTCGCGCCGATTGACGCCCCCACCGGCCCACATTCGGCGCGCCGGCTTTTCGCCTTCAAATTATCCGGCTCCCATTGGGGCGCCGCACCGCTCACACCAGTGGCTCGTTAATATTCGCGCCGACGCTCTGCGCGATGTGCAAATTCATCCGGACCGAGTCAAGGCATTCGTCTGGTTCGGCGGGATGTTGATTGCAAAGCCAGGAACTCGCGCCGGAGCGGCGTCCGACACGAAGAGGAATGTGGGCGCACCAGACCGCGAGCAACGTCTTCCAATTGCCCGCGAAAAAAATCGCGACATCGAATCGTGCAGCGCCGCGAATCTTCGAAGCGAGCGAGATAACGGATTCCTCTCCGCGCCACTCGAGCACGCAATCAATCGCGAGATTACTTTTCCAAATCTCGGCTAGTGCGGCCGGAGTTAGCACCGCCAGCCAGGTGTCGGGACGGCCCCGCTTGATTGCGCGCACGGCCGGGAAAGTCGCCGCCGCTTGATCGGCGGAAACGGGAGAGACAATTAGAATCCGAAATGAGTCGAGCGTGGAGCGGTCGAACTCAGGTGGAAAAAAAACACGCCGCTGGTCGCGCGCGAAAAGGAAATGAGGGCGGAGCGGTTTCCAGCGGTTATGCGCCCAAAGCCAGTCGGCGGGCGCGCGACGAATTTGTTCCTCGACCAGACGGTTGATCTGCGCCGTGAGAAGTTCGGCGTCATCGGTCTTGGGATAAAGCGGTTCGGAGACGGTCATGTTCCAGCGCGCTCGGCCCCAGGTGTTGATTGCGATTGGAACGACCGGAAGGCCGGTCCGAAGCGAGAGCGTAGCCGCGAGAGTGGACGAGGAAGTGAGCCGGCCGAAAAGCGGCGTCCAAAGTCCTGCATAGCCGGCACCCTGATCGACGAGCACGCCGACAACTCCACCTTCGCGCAGAAACCGCACGCAACTCAGCAGTTCATTGCGTCGATCGAAAAGTGCGATTCCCGATCTCCTGCGCGTCGCGCGAACATAGCGATCAACGAAAGGATTCGCCAGGGCCTGGTAGAGCGCACCGAAACGATACTCCGGAAATTTTTCTCCGAGATGGCTGTAAAGTTCCCAGTTGCCGATGTGACTGATGAGTGCAATCCAGCCTGACTGGGTGCGTTCGTCAGGCACGTTTGCTGTAATGCGCTCCCAGATTTTTTCGTGCGGCATCGTGGATGCCTTGAGACCGGCGAGGAGGTTCGCGCCGAGTAGCCGAAAATGTTCGCGGTTGAGCGAGCGGAGTCGGGCCTCGGACATTTCCGCGCCAAAAGCAAGACGGAGATTGCCGAGTGCAAGAGAGCGGCGGCGGCGAAGAATCCGATAGGCAATTTCGCCGCCGGCTCGTCCTACTACAAAAGCGCAGTCGAGCGAGAGGAGGCGCATCAGGCGTTCGCAGAGACGGAAGCCGAGATAAGAACAAAAATGAAAAACACGCAACGCGGCTGGCATGATCACCACTTTCCGGCGTGTCGCACCATCTAGACAGCGACGCGCCCAGGCGCGACGCATCCCGTCGCCTCGCTCAACATTTCTTCCACGATTTGTGCGGTTCGTTCCGTCGGCGGCGTCGCCAACTCGGAACCGAGCGCCTGCCGGATGAGCGCATAATCCCCCAGCATTTTGTCGCGGGCCGCTTCGTCGTTCAGAAGTCGGACCAACGCTCGTGCGATTTTCTCCGGCTGACAATTGAGACCGATCAATTCCGGGACGGCTTCACGCTGGAGGATGATGTTCGGCATCGCGATAAATGGAATGCGCCGCCACGCCCAGAGCAGACACCACTCGATCCGGGCCATCGCCGAAACGTCGTAGACGGTCACCTGCGGCGTCCCCGCGAGCATGGCTTCGAGCGTCCCTGTGCCCGTCTTAACTATCGCGGCGTCGGACGCGAGCAACAGCTCCTGCGCGCAGTCACTCACGATCTGAATGGAAAGGGGGAGATACGAGCGGGCATCGTCGGCAAGTTCTCCGGGAACAACTGCGATGAATTGCACGCGCGGCTGCGCGCCAACGATGGAGGCCGCTTTTGCCATGCGCGGCGTGAGGACGCGGATTTCGCTCGGTCTCGAACCGGGGAGCAACGCTACTAGCCTGTCGTTAGGCTGGATCCCGAACTTTAGCCGAAGTGCCGACCGCTCTCCCGGTTCACGAATATTTTCCAGGGCAGGATGCCCCACCCATTCCGCGCGAGCCCCCGCATTTTGAAGTCGTTCGGCCGACCATTGAAACGGAGTGGCCACGCGCGTCACATACGGAACGATTCCGAGCCCGGACGAACCAGCCCGTTGCCACGAGCGCGGAGGAAAATAATAGAGAATGGGAATTCCAAGCGCGTGCAGCCGGGGCAACACCCGCCCGTTGAAAGCGCCCCAATCACACAGGACGACAAGATCGATCTGGTGCGTGCGCACGAATTCCCACAACTGGTCAGCCAGTTTGCGGCAACGAAAATATATTCTGACCGCCGACGGGATGCCGATCGCGCTGCAATTCGTCGTATCAGCGAGAAATTGTCCACCTGACGATTTTGCAACGATCTCACGCAGCCGCCTTCCGCCGAGAGCATGCAACGTCCGGTCGGGACCCTGCGCGAGCAGTGCGCGCGCGAGCGCAGCGGTATGGACATCGCCCGAAACATCACCCGCAATCAGGAGAATGGAAGGACGGGAGAGTTTGACGTTCGACATGGAGAAAGACGCGGGGATGCGTGCGTTTCCTTCCATGCCAACTGGAAGATTGATTTCCAAGGGAAATATTGTGAAAAGCGGCCGAGCAATGGCATTGTCTGCCGCCCTCGAAACACAGAAACGCCTTGCACTACATCATCGATATTCTCCGCTTTGGCGCGCCGTATCTGCGACGGTACTGGCCGGCGCTCGTCACCGGCATCTGGTTCTCGATCGTCTTCGGTCTCTCGAATGGCACTCTCGTATGGGGCACCAAGACAATCCTCGAGCGGCTGAATCCGCCGCCGGCGCACGCGAACTCCGCCGGCGGCAGTGAAGGAAATACCCGGCTCGAGAAGGCCACCTATCATGTGGTTGATCCGTGGCTGCCGCGTGTCGGACGCAAGATCGACACGAGACAGGTCGTGGGCGGTCTGCTCTTTCTTCCGTTGCTGGTGGGACTGCGCGGCTTTAGCCGCTATCTGAGTGCGTGGGCTATGGCATCGGTGAGCGGGCGAGTGGTCAACGATCTCCGCTGCGACGTGCTGATAAAGTTGCAGAGCCTCTCGATGGATTATTTTAATCGCTCGACCATGGGCGATCTCCTCATGCGGATCAACGGAGATACGGCGGCGTTGAATCAGTGTTTGAGCGTTGGGTTTACCGACTCGATCAAAGAGCCTTTCACGATGATTGGCATCGTCATCGCTCTTTGTGCGATTGATTGGAAGTTAACCGTCTACTCGATGGTCCTGACGCCGCTCTGCCTCATCCCGATCTCCTCGCTCGGAAGACGGGCCCGCCAGGCCGCCGCAACCGGCACGAGAGCGACCATCTCCCAGTCGAGCCTGCTGGTCGAGATGCTGACCGGGATCCGAGTCGTGAAAGCTCTGAATCTGGAGGACGAACAAACGCAACGTTTCCGCGGATTCTCGAAGGAGCTGGTGCGATCGAGCGTCAAAAGCGTCAGAGCACGCGAACAGATCAATCCGATCATCGAAACATTATCAATGTTCGGATTGGGCCTGCTCATCATCTACGTTTTCTTCGCCCACCGCACCACACCGGAGATGGTCGCATTTCTCTCGGGCATGATTCTGTTTTTCGTCCCGGTGAAGAAATTGGCGGCGCTCCATATCCTTTTGCAGGAATCAAAAATCGGCGTCGACCGTCTTGCGCAAGTCCTTGCCGAAAAGCCGAGCGTGAAAGAGAAACCGGACGCGCGGCCGCTCCCGGGATTTTCATCTGCCATCCGATTTCGTGACGTGAGTTTTGCCTATGAAAAGCAGACCGTTCTCAAAGGTATCGATCTCGAAATCCGGCGCGGGATCAAGATCGGAATCGCGGGCGAGAATGGCTCCGGCAAGAGCACGCTCGTGAATCTGCTTCTGCGTTTCTACGATCCGACGAGAGGCGCGCTCGAAATCGACGGAATCGACCTGCGCGATGTCCGCGTGTCTGACCTCCGTAACCTGATTGGGCTCGTTAGTCAGGAAGTTGTCATCTTCGACCAATCGATCGCGGAGAATATCGGCTGCGCGAAACGGGGAGCGACGCGAGCGGAAATCGAAATTGCCGCGCGAGCGGCGGGCTGCCACGATTTTATCACGCAACTCCCGCAAGGTTATGAGACGCGCGTTGGTGAGCGCGGGGTGCGTTTGTCCGGCGGCCAGCGGCAGCGCGTCTCGATCGCGCGCGCGTTCATCCGCGACGCGCCAATCATTATTCTCGATGAAGCGACAGCCTCGCTCGATGCGCGCGCCGAAGCGGATATCCAGGCCGCGGTCGATCGACTGGAGGAACACCGAACCGTTATCTGCGTGGCGCATCGCCTCTCTACTCTGGCTTCGATGGATCGGATTGTAGTTCTGTCAGCCGGCCGAATTATCGAGGAAGGAACGTATCGGAAGTTGCTTTTTGGCGATGGCCCATTCGCGCGCATGGCGCGCCAGCAGGGACTGAGTCTCGCCCCACAGGAAATTGTCGAAGCCGAGCTTGCCGGGTCCGAAGTCAAAGTCTAACGAATGCGCGAGAGTTAGCAGTCCTGCTCGCCGTTGCGCTTGCCGCGGAAAATGCGTTTGCCGAAGACGGCGGGCTGGCACTCGAACGCATCGCGTTCGGCTCCCGCAAACCTCGCGATGGGCGAAGCACGAACAACAACTCGTTAGCCCTCCCGCTCGATCGGTATTGCTATTTTGAGACCGGAACTTGATCATGACAGCATGTCGAAAAAACTTGGTTGGATAGCGTCTGAACTTGGCGGTCAACTCCTGGGAAATCCCGAAATTGAAATCCGGCGGGTGGTGCATCCCGCGCATGCGGAAGACGAACATGATCTTGCCCTCGTCTACAGCGCGTCGGTGGCACCGATCGTGAAGGAGCGCGCGATCCAGACTGCGCTTGTTCCCTCACAACCAGAAGTGCCCGGGATTCCCAACCAAATCAAAGTCGGCCGTCCCCGCGTTGCGCTGGCTCGTCTTATGGAAATCTTCGCGCCGCTGCCGACAGTGGGTCCGGGAATTCATCCCACCGCCGCTGTCGATCCAACGGCAGAATTGGCCGACAATGTGCGCGTCGGCCCGCAGTGCTCCATCGGGCCCGGAACAAAAATCGGCGCCGGGACCACGCTGATTGCCGGGGTTCACATCGGCGCCAGCGTGCAGATCGGCGCGGGATGCGTGCTCTTCGCCGGCGTTTGCGTGGGCGATCGGGTGACGATCGGGAACCGCGTGATCATCAAGGCGAACGCAGCAATTGGAAACGACGGCTTCAGTTTTCAGACAATCGAACCAGGAAGCGCTGAACTGATCCGACAAACCGGTCGGGTGCAGCCGACGGAATTCGGAAATCGTGCGGATTAACTCGGCCGGCACCGTTGTCATCGAAGATGACGTCGAGATCGGAGCCTGCACGTGCATCGATCGTGCGACGCTGCACGAGACGCGCATCGCTCGCGGCACAAAAATCGACAACCAGGTCCAAATCGCGCATAACGTGCAAGTGGGTCAAAAGTGCCTGATTGTCTCGATGGCGGGCGTGGCCGGGAGCGCGACGATCGGCGATCGAGTAGTAATCGCGGCGCAGGCGGGCATCCCTGATCACGCAAAGATTGGGGAAGATTCCATGATCATGCCGCAAGCAGGCGTGACGGGAAATTTGCCGCCGCGGTCTTACGTGGGCGGGAGCCCGGCGGAACCACGGAAACAATTTCTGAATGGCCTGATGCAGGTCAAACGCATCAAAACGCTGGCGCAAAAAATAAAGGAACTGGGCGAGCGGATCGAGAAAATCGAGAGCGGCCGGTGACGTCCGCCGTTGTTCTCAATCGAAAAAATCAACTGTCGCGGCACCGTCAAATCTCTTTCCATTCAACGGAACAGAGAAATGACGGCGCGGCTCGCGGCAAAATCCACGCCGCGAGCCCCGGACGAACTCAATGAGATGCGAGACGTTTTCATCATCGAGCTGCTCCATGTTTTCGAGAGCGCTTTCCAGGGAGAGCCTGGAGCGAAGCAGGAGGTGACACGCACGCTTCAACTTAAGTCGCGCATCGAGCGAGAAACCGGCCCGTCGGAGCCCGACTGAATTCAAGCCGAGAACGCGGGCTGGGTTCCCATCCGAGATCACGAACGGGATGACATCCTGCCGAATCGCGGTTTTTCCTCCGACCATGGCGTAACGTCCCAGGCGCACGAACTGATGGACGCCGACTTCGCTCGAGAGAAAAACATGATCCTCTGCCATGATATGGCCGGCCAGGGCCGTGCCGTTGGCAAAAATGCAATCGTCTTCGAGCCGGCAGTTATGCGCGATGTGGACTCCGATCATGAGAAAATTTCGGGAGCCGATGTGCGTCACTTTGTGCTCGCCCGTCGCACGATGAATGGTCACGCCTTCGCGAATCAGATTGTCGTCGCCGATCATGAGGTAGCTGCGTTCGCCTTTGAACTTCACGTCCTGCGGCTCCCCGCCAAGCGTGGCGTGTTCGAAGACGCGATTTCTTTCGCCCAGCGTAGTGTAGCGCTTAATCACGGCATGCGCGCCGATCTCGCATCCCGCGCCAATCCGGACGCCACCTTCGATGATGACGTAAGGCCCGATCTGTACATCGGACGCAATTTCCGCAAGAGGACTAATTACCGCCGTCGGATGAATTGCCACGCAGGAACATGGTAGGTTGATAATGGCTGATGGTAAACAAGAAGTGTAACGAAAATTTCTTATGAAAATCGCACTGGTCCTCGAACGTTTCGACCCCGCGCGCGGCGGGCTCGAACATTGGACCTGGCAATTCGCGCGCCGCCTGGTGGGACGCGTCGACGAGGTCCATGTCGTCGCATTTGAATTTTACGCGGAAACGACAAACAACGGCATCATCGCCCATCGCCTGGAAATGCCGCGTTCCCGTTTGGATCGCGCCGCAGCCCTCGCCGCCCAACTGCCGGCGATGGGCTTCGATCTCGTGCACGACATGGGAATCGGTTGGGCAGCGGACATTATTCACCCGCATGGCGGTTCAACCAAAGCGCTCTGGGAGCACAATCTCCTCCGCATCCCGAAGTGGCGACAGATTCGCTTCTGGCGGGAGAAGCGCTACCGCGAATTGGCTGAAATCGAACGGCGCCAACACGACAATCGTACGGCAACGATCGTAGCGGTCTCGCGCATGGTGTCGCACCATTTCGAGTCGTTCCACCATCTCCCGACCGCGCGCATGAGAGTGATTTACAACGGCGTGGACGTGGAAAGATTTACGCCGTTGCACAGGGAGAAGTATCGCGATGCGACGCGGCGCGAATTGGGAGTACGCGACGAGGTGTTATTTTTTATGCTGGCGCACAATCTTCTCTTGAAGAATGCCGAGGCGACTATTCGCGCGACCGCGAAACTCCTCGCGGCCGGAGCCGCAGTGCGGGTTGTGATCGCGGGCGGGAAAAAACCTGAACGCTTCGTCGCGCTGGCGGAGAAGTTAGGCATCGCCCACGCGGTGACGTTCCTCGGTCTGGTTGATCCGGTACCGTATTACGCAGCGGCCGATGTCTTCGTCCATCCGACGTGGTACGACCCGTGTAGTCTCGTAACATTGGAAGCGCTGAGTTGCGGATTACCGGTGATCACGAGTTGCTTCAATGGTGCCGCCGAGTTGATGACTGATCGGAAAGAGGGATTTGTGCTCTCTGATCCGGCTGACGTCGCAACTCTGACTGCGCGGATGGAGGAACTGCTGGAGCTCGCGCTACGCGAGAAGATGGGAGCCGCCGGCCGTGCCTTGGCGATGCAACACACGTTGGAGGGACAGACGATGCAGTTCCTAGAGTTATACCGCGAGATTGTCTCGACCAGATCGTCCATGGATCGATGATAATGTCGGATCCACCGCGGCGATTGACGGCGTTTCAGTCGCTCATGCGCGAATGGTCGGTGCTCGCGCCCTATAACTTTATCCATGCGATGCGCCTGCCTGGACCGGTCGAGCTTGATCGTTGGCAGAGCGCGGCGGCCGTAGCAATGCGGGCACTCGCCCTCCCACCGGCACCGATTCCAATCGAACAACCGGCGATGGATTTGGAAACGCACCTCGAAGCGGAACTGAATCGGTCCTTCTCCGCGATGGAATTGCCCTTTCGCTTTTTCGCGATGGAAGCGCCCGGGGGCGGACATTGGTTCGGGATTGTGGTCGATCACTGGGTAGCTGACGATTTTTCCTGCCGGGCATTGCTTCAGCAGATGTATTCGACCTATCAATCGCCCGCGGGTCCGACGGAGTGGCCGACCCTACAATGGACGAACGTTTGTCCGCCGAAGCGCGGCTGGCTGAGCGAGTGGACCAGTTTTCTCAAACAGACGGCCACGATGCGCAGGGCCTGCCGTGTTCCGCTGCGCGATCCGTTGGATTTCAGGGCCGGTATTTTCCGTACGGAATTGCCTTCGGGCGCGCTTGCGTCCATCCACAAACTGGCGCAGAAACAGAACGCGACAGTGCACGATGTGTTTTTGGCTGCGGCGGCGCAGACCTTCGGCGCTGCCCGCACACGGCAGCAGGGCGATCGCCGTGATGCGGTGGGACTGGCTTCCGCGATGGATCTGCGACGCTTCGAAACCGGCGAAGCGAAAACCGGATTCGGATTTCTTATTAGTCATTACACTATCGTAGAACGGCGGCCGGAGGAAATTTCCATCGCGGAACTGAGCGCGCGCATCGGTGCACGCACCCGGCACTGGAAGGCCGTTCCCTGTGCCGATCCTTTTGCGCCAGTGCTCGTGCTCTGGCGGCTCGCCCGCACCCGTCGCGCACGGGCGACCTTTTTCCCACGCGGCGCTCCCCTCGCCGCAGGCCTGTCGAATGTGAATCTGACCGGGAGTTGGATCGAGCAATCACGGATCGCTGAGTTCCGCAGAATCGGGCCTACCGGTCCCGTCGTGCCGCTGGTTTTCATGATCACGACGCTCCACGGTCGCATATTTGTCGACGTGACTTATCGCCGCGCAGCCTTTACCCGGGAGGAGGCGGAGAGTTCTCTGACAGATTTTGCGAAGCGCCTTTTAACTCGTTAGGATGGACTGCCTCGCCAATCTTTTTCAGCCTTCGCTTTGGTCGATCGGAAAGCTGAGTTAAACAAGAAATATGCCGAAGCCGGTCAGCATCATCACGGTTACATACGATACACTCTTCTTCGTTCGTCTGCTGGTGGAAAAGGTGCGCGAGTTTGTGGGCAATCGAGCATATGAGATCATCGCCGTGGATCGCACCAGTCGCGATGGAACGCGGGAGTGGCTCCGCGCCCAAACTGATGTTCGGATCCTGAACGCGCCGCCGGAGAAGAATGGCCATAGCCATGGGGAGGCGGCAGAAGCAGGCGCCAGGGCCGCACGCCACGAAAACATTGTTCTGCTCGATTCCGATGCTCATCCGATCGAACCGGGTTGGCTGGAGCTCACTGTCGATCGGCTGGACACGCATGATCGACTCGCGGGCGCCCTCTTTAAGGACTGGCACGAGGGCAATCCTCACGGTTGGTATATCCATCCACACTTCATGGCCTTTCATCGGGCGGATCTCGACCGTTACATCGTCCTGCGCAAGGTGCGCCCGAACGTCGACACCGGCGAAGAAGCGACACTCCGTTTGCTGGAGGCGGATCTTGGCGTCATCGGTTATCCGCTCGTCTTCTGTGAGCGCTTTTCCGTCGGCCATCCTCATTTTCCCACGGTAGCGGCCGGCGTCTTTCACGCCTGGTACGGGACCCGGCTTTCAAAGGAAACGCGCACTGTCGGTCGCGAGACGCAAGGCGCTGTAACGCGGGCGAGCTACCTCAAACCTTTACAGCAGCGATTGCGGGAGGCATATCGACTGGGTTATTAGCGAAGAATCCGAAGTAAATGCTGAGAGGCTTCCCTTGAACGCCTCAGCTGATAATAGTCGTTTAATGGGCTTCCATTTTCCTGCGCGCAACCAGCATCCGTCGCTCGGCTGGCGCGGCTGGTTACTGGTCGTCTCGGTGTCGATGACGGTTTGCTGCTTTAAGTTGGGGGATGCGAGGGCTTTGACCGAGCACGAGATATATGTGGCTGGCGGAGCGAAGCAGATGATGCTCGATCGCGATTGGCTCTTTCCGAAAATCGGGGACCAGCTCTGGCTGGAAAAGCCGCCACTGCTCCATTGGCTGGTCGCCATTTCAGCTACAATGTTCGGCGGATTCACGGAAGCGACCGTTCGTCTCCCCTCGGCTCTGGCGGGCGTCGGCGTCGTTGTGTTGATGACTTCCCTTGCACTGCATTGGTTCGGGACGCGCGTAGCTCTCGTTACCGGTCTGGTCCAAACCACCGCCGTTTACTTCATCACCTACGCCCGATTGGCGGAGGCTGATATGGTTCTGGCGCTGGTCGTCGTGAGCGCACTTTTTGTTTTTGTTCGGCTGCACTCCATCGGCGGAGCCTGGCTAAAGCCGTCGCGTCACCTGGCGGTGCTTTTTTGGGGGCTCGTTGGACTGAGCAATCTTGCCAAGGGTCCTGGCTTCGGTCCCTTGCTTATTCTCACGCCTTGCGTCGGGTTCCTCACCTGGCAGCGCAACCGAGCCGGTTGGCGGCGAATGGTCTCGTGGCCGGGATTCGCACTGGCAATTGCTCTTGGTGTTTCGTGGCCTCTCGTGGCCGCTTCGCGCAGCCCGGAGGCGCTAGAACTTTGGCGGAGGTTGATCGTGGGACGCGCGCTCACCGGGTCCGGCTTCGGCCAGCCTTGGTCGTATTACCTAACGACTTGGATATGGCAGTTGCTACCCTGGACAATGGCGCTGTTCCTTGCGGCCGGAGGGTCTCTAAGACGGGCGAAGCACCAGCCAGACTCGCCCGACAGATTTCTTTGGTGCTGGGCCGTTCTTCCCATCGCTCTGCTCTCCTTCTCGCACGGTAAGCACCATCATTACATCATCGCCTCCCTCTGTGCCTTCAGTCCGCTGATCGCACTCGGTCTCCTGCGTTGCGGACCGCGCATTGCGACGACCTGCATCGTTCTTGCGATTGCGGGCTGCCTTTACGTTCACGCGCGCGTTCTGCCCGCTCAAGATCCGGCGCGCTATGATCGCGATTTTCTGCGGTCAGTCCGAAGCCTCGTTCCGCCGACCGTGCCGCTGGCTGCGACAGGCGGTCCCGAGATCGCTCGCCACATCTTCTACATCGAGCCGCCGCCCGAAGGTGTACAGAACCCGGCGGACCTGGCAAAGCGGTTCGCCAAAATACCAATCTTCTATTTGATCGCGCGGCGAAGCGTGGAACCACAGCTAACGAGACTCGGACATCTCGGAGTAGTCGCGCAGAGCAAGTACACGCGGAAGGAGAAGAATCCTGCGGACCGCTTCACGCTCTTCCGAATCGAGACGGGCGCGTTAGCAAATCCCTGATCGGAGAAATTCTTGACGCAGATCGCGACAGCCACTCTCAGTCGGGAGCCTTTGTGGCGGAGGTTCGTCATCGCCGCTGCGATGCTAATCCTGCTCGCCTGCGCTTTCCGCGCGATTTCCAAATCGTGGGACGGAGATTTCAAACTGCACTGGGAATTTGGCCGGCGATTCCTGAGGGGAGAATTTCTTTACACTGGCGGTCACGATCTTCCGTATCCGCCGTTTTGGGCGATGGCACACGCGCCCGCGGCGCTCCTGCCGATGCCGATGGCAAAAGCGCTTCTTTTTCCGATTGGGGTAGCTGCACTTTACGGTCTGCTCTGGATCTTGCGTCGCCTAACGAGTCGCGTATTCGCGCTGGATGGCATGCACAGTTTCTGGGTAGCGACCCTGGCTCTGCTATTGGTGAGCCGGTTCGTCCTCAGGGACATGGCGGAGCTTGGAGTCAATACCGCCCTCGTCGCACTCTCATGGCTCGGAATTTATTTTTGGACGCGGGGACGGGACTTTCTCGGCGGGATGAGTCTCGGGCTGGCGATCGCTCTCAAGTGCACGCCCGCAATCTTTGCCGCCTATTTTCTTTGGAAACGACAATGGCGAATGTTTGCGGCCACGTGCGTGGCCGCATTGCTTTTCACGCTCGCGCCCATTCTCTGGCAGGGACCGACCTCTTACTGGAACCACATGTCGACGTGGTCGATGAACGCGTGGAAAGGTTTCGGCAGTGCGAACCCTTCGGTGGGGGTACTCGGTCCCGAGCCGCTCCAAAACATGGCACTCCGGCCCGCGCTCGCGCGTTACTTCATTCAGCTACCTGCCGGGCATCCGGGCCGCGTATCGCATCCGCTCTACGTTGATTTTCTGAACCTGCGGCCCGCCGCCGCCAACTGGACGATAAAGACAATTCTGCTCGCTCTCCTCGCAATGTTCTTGTGGTGGTCGCGCCAGCCAGTTGTTAGGCGCGATGATCCACAACTCCTGTGGGAGCTTGCCGCGGTCTCGATTCTGATGCTGTTGTTCTCGCCGATCACCTGGGGCCAGCATTGCGTGGCGCTCCTCCCGGCATGGTACTTCATTTCTGCGCTAATCGCGGCCGGCGGTAGATTATCTCGCTGGATGATGGTGCTCATTCTGGCCTATGTCCTTTTTGTCCCGTTGTTGAGTCGCGATCTTGTCGGACGCGACCTCTCTCTCTTGCTCAATAGCTATCATGTGGAAACATTCTCGATTCTCGGCCTGTTCGCCGTCGTGCTGGGTTGCCCGCAGCTGCAGCAAACCGCGCGACCGCCTGGTCACGAGCAAACGCCATCGGAACAAATTTAGACCATGAAGTTTCCGAAGGTGCCAGCCGTGGCGCTCTTAATCTTCGTCTGGACACTGGCCGTCCTGCCGAACCTAACGGTTCGGTCGTTCGTTTGGGAAGAAGGAAGAAATGCGGAACTCGCGCGGGACATTCTGGAGCGCGGCGACCTGCTCGAACCCTCGATCTACGGAAAGCGGTGGGTGGAAAAGCCCGCTCTTCTGCCGTGGATGATCGCGGGCGTGGCGCGTCTGACCGGCGAAGTGAACGAATGGTCCGCACGACTTCCGGCGATGGTGGCTGTGCTCCTCACCGCTCTGGTTGTGCTTCAACTAACGCGCCGTTTCGCCAGCGATCGCGCCGCGCTATTTGCCGCCGCATGTTTCATTTTCAGTCCGTTACTGCTTCGGAAACTGACGATTGCCGAACCTGATACGATCATCACAGCGCTGGTGTTCGGCGCGTTCGCGGTTTGGTGGTCGAAAACGAAACTGCAAATCGGCATCTGGCGTTGTCTCACTTGCGGTGCGCTTCTTGCCACGGCCGCCATGGCAAAGGGACCACAGCCGCTCGCCTTCTTTGCGCTCGGCGTCGGCGGCCATCTCATTGTGCACAAGAGATGGAGCGAGTTTACCAAGTTCATTCTTACCTTGATCATCCCTGCGGCAGCCGTTTTCGCGTGGGCGCACGCGGTTTATCAACCGGGCGATCTTTCTGTTTGGCTGGAATACATGCGCTTCACTCCGCGCACGGAGATCGCCCCCTATCTGCTCGAGCGGGCGCGCTTCGGCGGAATCATTCCGGTTGATTTGATCCCGGCGATTCTGCTCGCGCCATTTTTCTGGAAGCAGCTGCAAGGAAGTCTGGATGAAGAGAAGCGCGAGCTATGGGAAATGCTTCTTTGGTATGCCGGAGCCGCGATGCTTGTGCTCTTTTTCTGGCCCGGAGCGAACACTCGTTATGCCATGCCGGCAGCTCCCGCTGTCGCGATGATGGCCGGATTGGTGTTCGATGATCTTTGGCAACGGCGACGCATTTTCGCGCGACTGACGATCGCTCTTCTGGCGGCGCTGATGTTGTACCAATTTGCCCTTGTCTGGATTGTCATGCCGATTTTCGCTGGGCGTTTTGGAGCGAGCCGGACGGCAGGTCGCGCGATCGCTCAAGCCGTTGGCCGGTCGACGCCGGTCTTCGACGTCAATGGGCCACACTGCAATCAGTTGTTCTACCTCTCGCGACCGATTCATCTGGCCCGGCCCGTCGATGCCTTGCGGGTCAAAGCGCCGGCCTGGCTGGTTCTCCCACCTGCGGAACTGGAATGGATCAAGGCCCACACGCCTGATTATTCCTTCGGTCAATCAGTGCACACGACCTCCGGCCCGGAGTTGATTGCCATTCGGATTGAACCGCGTCCCAATTAGAGTCGCCGAACCAGACTTCTCTCTTTCCATTTGGCAGCCGAAGTCTAATTTACCTACATAGCCGGCGTGGCGGAACTGGCAGACGCGCTGGACTCAAAATCCAGTACTCGCAAGAGTGTGTGGGTTCGAACCCCTCCGCCGGTACAATTCAAAAAAGCGAGGAAAGATAATGAATCGGTCTCTCTTATTCGTTAGCGCGACCATCGCGCTCGGTCTCGCCTCTGTCCTTCCGGCGGCGGCGGGAAAATCGGGTCTAAGTTTCGCGGGCGTTCCTCTTGCACCGGGCGCGACAGTCCAGGCAAACGTGCCGCTTAGTAGCGCGGAAAAATCGTACGTGGCCGAGGCCGGCAACAAAGTGCCAGAGAATGCGCTCGCCGTGATCGCGGTCCCGGCCGGTTTTGATCCGCAAAAAAGCTGGCCGGTTTTGGTTGTTTTTTCCACCAGCGATTTCAATCGTCAGAATCGCACGGATCTCGTCGATTTCTATCGCGCGCCCGGGCTGGCGGAGGGCTGGGTGGTTCTCGCTGGCGATGGCCCCCATCTTCCACAGAAAGACACTTCCGGCTGGCGCGCCGGCATGACCCTCGCGGCATTGGATGCGCTCCACCGCAGTTTCCCCGGCTCAAACCGATGGCCAGTCGCCTGCGCCGGTTATTCCGGAGGCGCCAAGCGCGCGGGATTACTCGCCCCCTTGCTCGTGCTCGATGGATGCCGGCTCATCGGTATTTTTCTAACGGGGATAAATGTGGACCGGCTCAGCGATGGCTACCACCAGTTCAAGCCGGGAGCGAACTTCCTGCGCACACCGATCTTCGTGAGCAGCGGCGATTCTGACAGAATCGCAACGCACAGCCAGCAATCGCAAGTCAAAGTTTCAATGGAACGCACCGGCTTTCAGCACATTCGGTTTGAAACATTCTCCGGCGGCCATGTGGTCAAAGTGTCGCAGGTTCGCGACGCGTTGCGCTGGTTCCGCCAATTGCAAACTTCAAACTAGGTCTATCCGCCCGACTTCGCTTTGATCCAGCGATCAACCAGCATCTCGAGAACATCGAGCGGCACGGCACCGTTCGTGAGGATGACTTCGTGAAATTGACGGAGGTCGAATTTGTCGCCGAGCTGTTTCCTGGCCTTCTCGCGTAACTCGAGAATCTTCAGCATGCCGATTTTGTAAGCGGTCGCCTGACTCGGCATGACGATGTAGCGATTGATCGAGTCGATGCAATCAGTCTCGGCATTCGGCGTGTTTTGCTTGAGATAATCGATTGCTTGCTGCCGCGTCCAGCGTTTCGAGTGCAGGCCGGTATCGACGACGAGTCGCGCCGCGCGCCAGAGTTCCAGCGACAGTCGGCCGAAGTCAGAGTACAGGATCCCGATACATTCCGATCTCTTTTGGAGTCAGCTCGCTGTAGAGCCCCCACCCTTCCGAGTAGGCCGTATATCTGCCGGCAAACTTCCGGAACTTCGGAATGCCGGTCAGTTCCTGCGCAATCGCGATCTGCATGTGATGCCCGGGAATTCCCTCGTGATGCGCGAGCGCTTCCAGCTCGTACGTCGGCGTGTCGTGCATCTCGACCAGATTCACGTAAAACATTCCCGGCCTCGATCCATCGGGCGCGGGGCGCTGGTAAAATGCTTTCCCGGCGGATTTCTCGCGGAATTTCTCCACCGCTTTCACCACGATATCCGCTTTCGGTTTGGTGATGAAGAGGTCATTGAGCCGCGCTTTCATGGTGGCGATGATTTTGACCGCGCTCTCGAGATATTTTTGCCGGCCCTCGTCGGTGTCGGGCAAATAAAACCGCTTGTCCTCGCGCATGAACTTGAAGAACGCCTGCAGGTCTCCGTTGAAGCCGACCTTGTCCTTGATCCTGCGCATCTCGCCCTGAATGCGCGCTACCTCCTTTAGGCCGAGCGCGTGAATCTGTTCCGCGGATAGATCGGTCGTGGTCGTGCGCCGCAGAGCATATTCGTAGAATGGGCCGCCATCGGGAAATTTCCAGACGCCTGCGTCGTCCGTGGCCTTTTTCTCCAGCTCCTCCAGGTACGCGATCAGTTTTCGATACGCGGGTTGAAACGAATCGAGCAGCGCTTTCTTTTCATCGGCCAGCAACCGATCGCGCGTCGCGGCGTCGAGATTTTTCAGCGCGTTGATCTTCTTGGAAAAATCTTCCAGCAGCGGACTGTCCGCACCGCTTGTTTCAAACGGCGGGCCCTTCAGGACCTTGTGGCAGGCATCGAGCACGAGTGGGAAAACGAATTTCGGCGGGATGACTCCCTTTTCCGCTCGCGTCTGCAAATTGACGATCACTTGATCGAAGAGTTTGGGAATCTTGTTTAACCGGGCGATGTAGGCCTCCGCGTCTGACACGGAATCGATCCGGTGAATATTGATCAGGAAGGTTGGGACCTGCGATTGCACCCCATACATCTGATTCACCGGGTAGGTGTCGAAACGAAACCGGAAGCCCTCGGCATCGCGCTGCGCCTGCTGCTCGAAAAGTTGGTAACTGATTTGCGTCTGCGGATCGAGCGCTGCGAAATCGAAATCGCGTTTCAACGCGGCCAGATCGTCCAATTCGTTTGCGAGATCCGCGATCGCCTGTGCATCGGAAAGGTCATCCCACTGGTCGTAATGTGTCTTGATGCCGAGCTGCGATTCCAACTGCGGATGTTGCGAGACGTATTTATCGAAGGCTTTGTCGAAAAATTCGTTCGCGCGCTTTGATTCCGAGAGAATCTGCTCGGGCGTGTAGGTCTCCTCCGCGGCGTCGGCCAGCGCGAGAGCGGCGTCCAGAAAAACAACAAACGCGAGCGGAAGAAAGTATTTGGATTTCATAGTTAGGAATGTGGGTGTAGGTGCCCGTTTACCGAAAAAGCGGCCAGCAATGGCGATCGCATCAAAATCAAGAGTCTCATAAGATCGGTCTTGCCCACGACTGTCAGAATAGAGTCTGATTTGTTTCCCAACCGTCAACCTTCCGTAGACAGCTTATGAACGATTCCATCACGCAAATCAAGGATACCACCGCCAATCCCGCTCCGCTCGGGCTGCTCGGTTTTGGCATGACCACCGTGTTGCTTAACCTGCACAACGCCGGCTTCTACGAACTCAACAGCATGATTCTGGCGATGGGTATCTGCTATGGCGGCGCCGCGCAAATCATCGCCGGCATCATGGAATGGAAGAAAGGGAACACTTTTGCCGCAACCGCTTTCATTTCCTATGGCTGGTTCTGGTTGTCGCTCGTGACCTTGATCATTCTCGCGAAATTGGGATGGGGCGCCCCATCCAGTGACACGGCGATGGCTGCGTATCTTGCGATGTGGGGATTATTCACCGCCGTTATGTTTGTCGGCACATTGCGCCTGAACCGTGCGCTGCAAATTGTCTTCGCCACGCTCACGATTCTGTTCTTCCTTCTCGCCTTCGGTGATTTCACCGCAGCGAGCGCCGGATTCAAACATGCCACCGGCTATGAAGGACTCCTCTGCGGATTCTCCGCGATTTACACCGGCCTCGCCCAGGTGCTTAACGAATTGTTCGGCAAAACTGTCCTGCCACTCGGCCCGGTGACCAAATAATCGCCGCCGGGCAGACGATGACCGCAAGGAAAAGTCGTTCTGCGGCTCGTTCCCTGTCTCTCGAAATTTGAAACATCAATTCGGACGCCGCCGCGCGACGTCCCTTACCCTAGCAGGTTGCCCACGCCTTCGAAGCATGAAATAGAAGGCGATCATGCGCGTGCCCTCAGAACGCTCTCCCGCGGATCACGATGAACGGTCTGCCCTGATTGCCGGGTTCGCCGCATTCATCACGTGGGGACTGGTCCCGGTCTATTGGAAACTGCTTAGCTCCGTTCCAGCGTTGGAAATCCTGGCTCATCGCTTTGTCTGGACCGCGCTGTTCCTGATTCTCCTCTTGAGCTGGCAACAGCGCTGGCCCGAAGTCATGAACAATCTCCGCTCCCGCCGGGCGATGCTTTATTGCCTAACAAGTGGTCTTGCGATCGCGATCAATTGGTTCTTCTTCATCTGGGCGGTGAACGCCGGACGGATTATCGAGACCAGTCTCGGTTATTTCATGACACCGCTGGTCAACATTCTCTTTGGCGCAATATTTCTCCGGGAACGTTTGACGCGATGGCAGGCAGTGGCCGTTTTGCTCGCGGTGAGCGGCGTCTTCAATCTCACCTTCGGCTACGGACGTTTCCCCTGGATCGCGCTCATTCTTTGCACTTCGTTCGGAATCTATGGTCTCCTGCGAAAGCAATCGGGAACGGCCGCCATTCCCGGCTTGTTTTTCGAAACCATCATGCTCGTGCCGCTGGCTCTTATCTATTTCGTGACGCTGCAACACGAGGGCGCACTGATTTTCGGACGCCCGCATCTCTCACTCTCACTCCTGCTCATCAGCTCTGGCGTCGTCACCGGTCTGCCACTCGTTTGGTTCGGACATGCTGCGCGTCACCTCCGCCTGACCACGGTCGGCTTTCTGCAATATCTCGCGCCGACCTGCTCATTTTTTCTCGGCGTGTTTTTTTATCGTGAAACCTTCACGCGTGCCCATTTCGTTACCTTCGGCTTGATCTGGATCGGGCTTGCCATCTTTACCTGCGAGGCACTCTTTCGGTGGCGCTCCATTCGCGCGCAATCGCCGGCCGCCATCGCGCTCTCACCCAGGTAGAATGGCCCTTAAGATTTGTAGGGGAAGCCGCTGGCTTCCCATGGTATCCTGACTTTCCCAATGTGGAGCGAAGATAATTTTCAATACGCCATCGAAAATACGCAGGTCATCCTCGAGCCAGCGGGGCAGATCGCCACTTTCGGAAACACCAGCTTCCGATTCTATCTCATCTCCGAACTGATGGATCAGGTGAATGAAGTTCGGGTACGCGACGGCCGGATCCACGCCGAGCGCCCGCAGATTCTTACTCCGGAACATTACTGCCGGCTGTTGCTGGAAGGTTTTGGCGAAAAGGCGCAAAAATACGCCGAGCAACTCCGCCAACGGATGCGCAACGCAACGGTGGTGCGTTACGGATTTCAGTTCCGCAAGACCGACGTCACCGAAAAGAAATTCCGCGATTCGATCGAAAAGGTGGTGGCGAGGACAAAATCGCGGGTTCAACAGGCGGACGAACCGCTCAGCGCCGTGATTCAGGGTGTGGACGACGCCTGGGAAGTTTGCCTGCTAAAGTTCACCATCGACCTGATTGAGCGGTCCGCCGGAGGAAACTTCGGCGATTTTCGCAAACGAGGATTGCTTTGAAGGACGCTTTTCGCAATGATGTCGGGCTCGAGGAAATCATATGAAGATGACCCGGGAAGAAGTCGCAAAAACAATCGAGAATTTCGTCAACGGAACCGGTGGCAAATGGGACTGGGATGATTTCGTTTCGATAAGGCTTCAAGATTCCGAACTCGATGCCATCAGGCAGAAATGCGTCTCCGTCCGCGAAGAGTTTCCGCCCTCCGATACTCGGGATTATTGCAGTGAAGCCGGCATGCAGGCCCTGCGCGACTTGCTCGCCACTCTGCGCGCCGGTCATAGTGCATCATCAGCATCGAAATAATCGAGCGTTTCGCCTGGAGGAAGCTCCGCCGGTTTCGCAGCTAACAGGCGCGGATTCGATGAGAAGTCAGAAACCTTGCGACCATTTCGTCAATGCATTAACATTCAGCAATGGGCATAGCTACCTTCATCGAAGATTTCAAGGAAGGTCTGGAATTTGTTCCGATTGAGGGACGGCCAAATCGTTTCTTTATTCAGATTCGCGAACACAAGAGTGACGCGCCTGAAGAAAAGATGACTCGAGAGGACTGGAATGAGTTCGAGAGGCACATCGAAGACGCCTTTGAACAAGTTCCATGAACCATGAACAAATCGATTTCATCGCCGATACGAGTGCGATTATCGGTTTGCTTCGTGGTGATCCAGAAGTCGAGAAACGAGTTCGCGGAAAGACTTTCGCGATCACATTCGTCACGCTCGCAGAGCTCAATCTAGGTGTTCTTAAATCGAGTAAGCGAGAAGCTGCGTGGATCGGCATACAAAAACTGATCCGCGATAGGATTATGTTTCACGTATCGAGTATTACTCCCGCGATTTACGCACGAATCTATTTCGATCTTGAACAGCACGGACTGATGATTCCGATTAACGACATTTGGATCGCAGCACTTGCCCTCGAAGCCAGGCTTCCGATCCTTGCTCGCGATGCACACTTTTCGAGGGTGGCTGGTTTGTCCGTGATTCGCCTCTAGCAGGTTCAGTGGTTCGAACCGCCGCACTTTGAAAGATTACCTCAAGCTCAATCTCAGCCTGCTCTATTGGGTCTTCATCGCCCCGTTCAAGGGCGATTTCTTCAAACTCTACCCGATTTTCCGGCAAATGGTTTTCATCGGCGTGCGCGCGGCGCCGATGGTCGCCCTCACTGCATTTAGCGTTGGCGTTACGCTCGCGATGCAGGCAGCGCATTCGCTCAAACAACTCGGCGCGGAAATCTACGTTCCCGATCTCGTAATGGTGACACTGTTACGCGAGATGGGCCCGGTCTTGATTGCCGTCATCGTCATCGGGCGCAGCGGCTCGGCCGTCGCGGCGGAACTGGGGACAATGAAAGTTTCAGAGGAGATCGAGGCGCTCGAAGTGATGGCGATCAATCCGATCAGTTTCTTGGTTGTGCCACGTTTCCTCGCCATGCTGGTCATGCTACCGGCGCTCACCATCATGGGAGACTACATCGGGGTCTTCGGCGGTTGGGCGGTATGCACGCTCGCGCTCGATTTCAATACCGCCGGCTATATCCTGCGCGCACTGGAAAGCGCCGACACCTGGGACTTGTATACTGGAATGATCAAGAGCGTGGTCTTTGCGTGGATCGTGATTACGATCGCCTGCAACGCCGGGCTCCGGGTGGAAGGTGGCGCCGAGGGGGTTGGTCAGGCGACAACGGCTTCGGTTGTCCAGGCTTTGCTTGCGATGCTCGTCATGAACGCCATCCTCACCGGAATTTTCTTCTTTGGAACATGAAATGAATGTCGAAGCACGAATGACGAATTCCGAAGGAATGATCAAAGACGAAAAGAGTCGCGACGATTTCGATGAGGTGTTTTGGAATGAAGATGCCGAGTCGGTTATTCGGGAGGAACCGAGTGAAAAGCGCGTTTACGATTTGGAGGAACGGACGGCGCGATTTGGCGAGGCTGTAATCGACTTTGCAAAGACAATCCCGCAGGGGCCGGTGACGAATCGAATCATCGCGCAACTAGTCGGCGCCGGAACCAGTGTCGGTGCCAACTACGTCGAAGCTGACGACGCGGTATCGAAGAAGGAATTTCTGAAAAACATCGGGACCTGTCGAAAAGAAGCACGCGAAACCAAGCATTTTCTGCGCATGACTGTGCGTGCCGTGCCGGAGCTGAAGCCGCAGGCTCGCAAGCTCTGGCTGGAAGCGAGAGAGCTTCACCTGATCTTTTCCAAAATTTGGAGGAGCGGGAGAAATGAATGACGAAGCTCGAATGACAAACGTCGAAGGTATGATTCGCGCGATGCGCTCTTGGTTTCGTTATTCACGCTTGGTCATTATTTCGTCATTCGTCATTCGAGCTTCGTCATTTTAATCATGCCAGCCGAGCCCATCATCGAAGTCAATCGCCTCTCCCGAACTTTCGGGGATCGCACCGTGCTCAACGATATCTCACTCGAAGTGGATCGCGGCGAGACGCTTGTCATCATGGGTGGGAGCGGCTGCGGTAAGAGCACGCTGCTGCGACACATCATCGGCGTGATGAAGCCGACCACCGGCTCGGTCAAACTTTTCGGCGAAGAAATTACCACCTTGAACGACCGCGAGATCACGCGCGTGCGGCGCCGATTCGGCATGCTCTTTCAATCCGGCGCCCTGCTTGCCTCTCTCACCGTCGGCGAAAATGTTGCGTTGCCGCTCTTGCAGCACACCGACCTCTCCCCCGAAGAAGTCGACGATCTGGTCGAGCAAAAACTTCAAACCGTGGGATTGAGCGGTTTCGAGAATCTGAAACCGGCAGAGATCAGTGGCGGCATGAAAAAACGCGTCGGCCTCGCGCGCGCCCTCGCGCTCGATCCTGAGCTGCTGTTTAGCGACGAACCGACATCGGGCCTCGATCCGATCATGACGGCGGTGGTGGATCAATTGACGCTAAAACTCACCCGGGACAGCGGCATGACCGCGGTCGTGGTGACCCACGACATGACGAGCGCCTTCCGCATTGCCACTCGAATGATTATGCTCGGACGCGGAAACATTATTGCGCAAGGTACTCCCGATCAAATCCGGACCAGCCCCGATCCCGAAGTGCAACAATTTATCAATGGCGAACCTGATGGCCCCCACCCGCTGAATCTTTCACACGACGAACATGAGCATCACCCCCACGTAAAACCTCGCCCGCTCGCGACCGCGCGTGGAAGATTTCATCACAAGCATTAATGAAGCGAAACATCTCCGACTACCTCGTCGCCCTCTCGGTCATCGCCTGCAGCATCGTATTGCTGGCCGCGCTCACCATCGCGCTTTCCGGCTATCGATTGAAAAAGCCATCGCGAACTTTGCAGATTAATTACGAGGACGTAACGGGAATCAAAATTCATTCTGAAGTCCGTTACGCCGGTGCGCCGGCGGGACGCGTCATCGCGATTCGCCATCTGACCGCGGCGGAGCGTGCGAAATCGGAGAACAAAAGAGACGCGGTGCGCGTCACGATCAGTCTCGACGACGATATTCCGCCGTTGCCCGCAGATGTCGCGGCAACTCTGAGCGCCGACACATTGCTTGCGCCGAAATTCGTCGCCCTCTCCGCCGGAACACCGGGAGGAAAGATCCTCCCCAACAATGCCTCCATCGAAGGCCATCCCGCCTATGGCATCGAACAGATCACGGCGGCGGCTGGCCCCCTCTTCGACAACGCCAACAAGTTGCTCGACAACCTGAATGGCACGGTCACGAGCGTAAAAGGCGACCTCGGTAACTTTCTACCGAAGCTTCCCCCGCTGGTCGACAAGCTCTCCCCGCTGGTTGACACCATGAAAGCGGATCTCGCCGACTTGCAGAAAGCGATCCAGGGCCTGGATGGGATCGAGAAATCGGCGGACACCTTTCTTGGAACAGCCGGCAAGTTTGTCACTTCCACCGACAAACAACTTCAGGATCAGATGAAAGAGCTGCATGTGATCTTGCTGAATTTGAAAGTGATCAGCACGCATGCGAAAGCGCTGGTGGATGCGTTAAGCGAAAAACCAAACCGCATCATTTTCAGCGGCAAGCCGAAGACGCTCACGCCGGAAAAAGACATCCTCAAGAGCGAGAAACCGTTGCCGGCGACGCAGCAACCCTGACATTGTCGTCGATCGCTGCATCAGCACTGTAGCCGCGTCGCTGCGCTACGCGCCCAAACAATCTCGCAGCGACGTCGCTACGATTTCTTATACCGCCGCATCAATTTGAAAAAGCGAAGAGTGTCGCGCACAGGATGAATGCTGCTCACTTCGTCGGAATAGACGGTCGTGATCGGCACGGATTCAATGCGGCAACCTTTTCGGCTCGCGACGATCAGCATCTCCGTCTCGTAATCGAAGCGGTCCGCGCCATTGAGGAGATCTGGAATCAAATCACGGTGCAACATGCGAAAACCGCATTGCGTGTCGGGAATTTTCTGCCCGCACAGCCGGCTGATCCGGCTGCTCATGTAACGATTGACCAGACGTCGCAGAAGCGGCATCGAGCTCACGTCGTTCATCCGCGTTCCGATGAAGAGCTTCGCGCCACCGGAGGAGGCACGGAGAAAGCGAACAATTTCCTCCGGCAGGTGCTGTCCGTCGCCGTCGAGAATTAACACATACTCAAGCCCGCGCTCGAACCAGTGCCGCATGCCAGTCTGGATCGTCACTCCCTTCCCGCGGTTCTGCGGATGAACGATGACTTCGGCGCCGGCTTCTCGGGAACGGTCCGCCGTCCCATCCGTTGAACCGTCATCGACCACCAGCACATGATCGAGTTGCGCGCGCGTTCCGCGAACAACATCGCCGATATGTTTTTCTTCGAAGTAGGCGGGAATGATCGCCCCGACACTCGCGCGGCTTGCCTCGTTCTCGCCGCGCGCGACGGATTCCATCTTTAGCGCACGACCGGATGAAAGTCGGCCGCGTGATACGAGCTGCGGACGAGCGGGCCCGAAGCAACGTGCTCGAAGCCCTTGCGGCGCGCGATGTCGCCGTAGTTATCGAAGCGCTCAGGCGCGATGTATTCGACGACCGGAAGATGCTTCGGCGTTGGCCGAAGATATTGTCCGAGAGTCAGCACCTGGCAGCCGACTTCGCGCAAATCGTCCATCGTTTGGAAAAGTTCCGGCTCCATTTCGCCCAAGCCGAGCATCACGCCGCTTTTCGTAACGATCTTTGGCGAAAGTTCTTTCGCACGCCGCAGCACTCGCAGCGAAGTCGGATACGTGGCGCGTGAGCGAACTACCGGTGTGAGGCGCTCAACCGTTTCCATGTTGTGATTGAAAATATCGGGCCCGGCATCGAGGACGATTTGAATGCACCGATCCTGAGCGTGAAAATCAGGAACGAGCACTTCGATGATGATGGAAGGATCCATCTCGCGAATGGCGTTGATCGTTCGGGCAAAATGATTCGCGCCGCCATCTTTGAGATCATCGCGCGCGACGGCGGTGACAACGACGTGCTTCAAGCCCATCCGTCGGACCGCCTCGGCGACGCGTTGCGGCTCGTCTTCTTCGAGCGCGAACGGCTTCGCGGTTTGGACCGCGCAAAATCCGCAGGCGCGCGTGCAGCGCTCGCCGGCGATCATCATAGTCGCCGTGCCCTGGCTCCAGCATTCCCAGCGATTCGGACATTGCGCGCTTTCGCAAACCGTGTGCAGCCGGAGGTCGGAGATGAGCGCCTTTGTCGAAAAGAAAACGGGATTCGACGGCAGCCGGACCTTGATCCAGGGCGGCTTTTGCGCCTGGTGAAGGGCAGGATCGATTTTGACGCAGGACATGTCGATCAAGATTAGTCAGCACGAATGGCAAAGCAACAAACGTACAATTTTCGACATTTTGCTTGGAGCGTGTCATCCCGAGCGAAGCGAGAGACCTCGCCTACACTCACGATGCTTCCATCGGGTCAATAACGTAGCTATTCGGCCAAAGTGAGGTCCCTCGCCGTCTGCGCGGCTCGGGATGACAGCGCTGTAAGAACGATCCGCCGCCGAGACGACGGCAGCTACAATTTCGTTCGACCCGACAGCGCCTGATACAGCGTCAGTTCGTCCGCCGACTCCAGTCCACCGCCTGCCGGCAACCCGTGCGCGATGCGAGTGAGAGCGACCGGCTTACCTTTCAACATCTCGACCAGATAATTTGTCGTCGCTTCGCCTTCCACGTCTGCGGCCAAAGCGAAAATGATCTCGGAGAAATCCTCCTTTTCGACGCGTTCCAACAGTTCTTTGATCCGCAAATCTTCCGGACCGACGTGATCAAGCGGTGAGATCCGTCCACCTAACGAGTGATAGCGCCCACGGAATGCGCTGGTTCTTTCGAGTGGAAGAATGTCAGTTGCCTGCTCGACCACGCAAAGCAGGTCCACAGCTCGCGAACTGTCGGCACAGATTTCGCAAATTTCTTCCGTCGTAAAAAAACCGCATCGCGCACAGGGGCGCACCGTTTCCCGCGTCGCCGCAATCGCGCGCGAGATTTGTTCGGGTTGTTCGCCGCGCGCCTGCACGATCCACAACGCGATGCGCTCGGCGGAACGCGGGCCGATGCCGGGCATCTGCCGAAGTTGCGCGATCAAATCCCGGATCGCTGCCGGATACTCCGTCCTTCTCAAAGCCCGGGCACCGCTTCGCTCGGAGGCGATTCCATCAAGTGCAGCACGAGCGGCTCGAGACGGCGCAGATAAAATTGGAGCGGCGCATCGTCCGTTCCATTTTCCGAGAACGCCTTCTGAAACTCCGCATAGGCTTCGCCCCATCGTTTTTCGCGATAGTAAACGACCCCGTTCCAGAAGTTGTCGCGCCGCGCGATCTGTTCGGCCGTGGCATCTCCCGCGAGGGAAAGGAGTTCATAAACTTCCAGCCATTCTCGCACGCCCGCGCCACCGAGAAAATCGATCGGGCGCGCCACAATCCCGTTCTGCGCCAGTTGAAACGCCTCCGGCCCCATCAGAATCCGCGAACCATAAGCGCAATTTGCCATCGCGAAACGCCGCGATAACTCGAGCGATTCGCCGATCGGGACAATCTCGACCTCGTCGCCATTTTCAAAACGTGCGGCGGTGATCGAGCCGGAACTGATCCCGAGATGGACCTCGGTATTTTCGAACGGACTGTCGGGTTTCTTCTGCTGTTCTTCGTATGCACTAACCAACCGCAGCGCCGCGCCCGCCGCCTTGACCGCGTGATCAGTGTCACTGACCGGAAACCCGAAGATCGCGACGACGCCTTCTCCGTCTGCTGCGTGCAGATACGCGCCTTCCTTCAAAAAAAACTCGGTCGCAAAACGGACGAACTGATCGACCATTCGCGCCAGTGCTTCCGGCGAAGAATCTTCCGCGCGTTCGTATTTTTGCGCGAGATCGCACACGACGACTGACGCTTCGTGGACCGTGGCCGGTGCGTCCAGGGCAAATTCACGGTCGGCCAGGCGGTCGAGTTGTTCCCGTGACAAATGGGCCGAGAACAGCCCTTCGGTTCTTCGCGCCAGGCTGCCGCGGGCCAGCGATACGCCCGCCGAGCCCAAGCCCGAAACCGAGCACGACAGCGAGCATCGAGGGCAGCGGCTGAAAGAAAACGTGATAGATAGCGAAAACCCACGGCGCCACGAACAGTTCGATAAGGAGGACGGCAACGATCCAGCGCACCCACCCGACTCGCTTCGAGGCGATTGTCACCCAGGCCATGCCGAAGGATAGAAGTGCCACGAAAACATATTGCCACGGCGCAGCGATTTGTTTCGTTAGGCTGGCGTGACGCGAAGCGAATCCATCGATCGCCTTTTCCGCGAAGAGGAACAGACCCTTCGCCTGAAGCAGGCAGATGATCGCCGTGGTTACGGCTCCAACAATAAGTGTGACGACGAGGGAGCGTTTCATGAACTGCGGCCGTATCAGACCTGAGCCTGGCCTTGACTCGAAGGATAGTACGAAAGCACCACCAGTTCACTCAAGAATTTATCGGGAGCACTGACCGCCGCGTCTGTCAGGACGAACGATTTCCGTCCCGTATTCTTTTGGATCAGGCTGAGGCCAAATTGGTAATCCTTGAACAGATGCGCGCACAGATCCGGCATCGTCATTCGTTCCGCTTTCGCGCGTTCGATCAGGCGGCGCACCGCTCCTTCGTCGAAATTAATCTCGATCCCGTGTTCGTTCTTGAATCGATCGGTAAATTGTCGGCGCGTCGTGCGCCATCGCGACTTCTTCGTGCTTGTGGCCCTCGGCCCGCAAACGGTCGAGAACGCGCTTCGGTTCCTGGACCAGCTCAGCCGAAACCCGCAACTGACTCAGGCCCGAACCGGCCAGGTAATATTTGTAATCGCGAAATAGTTTTTCAAACACCGTCAACAAGCCACGCGCGCCGGTTTTCTCTTTCGCCGCATCTACCGCGATCAACCGCAGCGCCTCATCATCGAAACTGATCTCGATACCATAGGCGCGGAAAGCCCGCTCGTATTGGCGCAGGATGCTTCCCTCCGAAAATTTCATTATTTCGTAGAGGTCGTTCGCGGCCAATTCTTCGCAGACAACGCGCACCGGCAGCCGGCCGATGAATTCCGGCTCGAATCCGTATTCGACGAAATCCTGCGTCGTGACGTGCTGGAACAATTCGTTGTCCATCACCTGCACCGGCTCGGCGCTGAACCCGATCTGTCCGTGCTGAACGCGCCGCGAGACCTGCTGCTTCAATCGCTCGAACGCGCCGCTGACAACGAAAAGAATATTGCGCGTGCTGATGGTTTCGCGCTTGGCTTTGCCGCCGCTCTTTTGAAATTCGAACGCGGCCTGGAGCTGCGATTGCAAATCGTTCCCGCTCCGCAACGGCACGTCGGTTTCCTCCATCAACTTGAGCAGCGTCGTCTGCACTCCGCGCCCGCTCACGTCGCGACCGATCATGTTTCCCGCGGAAGCGATCTTGTCCACTTCGTCGATGTAAATGATTCCGAACTGCGCCAGATTCACGTCGCCATCGGCTTTCTGCACCAGCTCGCGCACGAGATCCTCGACATCGCCCCCGACGTAACCGGTCTCGCTAAACTTCGTCGCGTCCGCTTTCACGAACGGCACCTTCACCAGCTCGGCGATGTGCTTGATCAGATAAGTTTTTCCGACGCCGGTCGGCCCGACCAGGATGACGTTCTGCTTCGCGTATTCGGTCTCGTCGGCCCGCCGCGCATCTTCCTTCTCGAGCTGACGCTGATAATTGACATGGTTGTAGTGATCGCAAACGGCGATCGAGAGAACCTTCTTCGCTTCGTCCTGCTTGATCACGAACCGATCGAGATGCGCCTTGATATCGCGCGGCAGAAAATTGAAAACGAATTCGTCGTCCGAATGCTTTTCGGGTTTCTCATCCGCGCCGGCCTCGGCGGGTTCCGGCTGCATGAAGGTGGCAAAGGAAACCTTGTCCCCGAAGTTCGTTTTCATGAACTCCGAGAGCTTCGATTTCAATTCCTCCGGTGAAGGGAATGGCGGGTTTTGTTCTTGTTCCATGTAAAAGGCTGAGCGCGGTATCACGTGAAAGCTAACAGCGCAAACTGATGTGTAAATTGGACTCTTCCGGCCCCGCGGCGTTGAATCAATAAAACGACAGGGTTAATGCGCGATTTGGAGTGAAGTGCTCGTGTTCCATAGCGACGCGCCGCCGAAGGCGTTGCCATAACAAAGCTCGACATTCGCAAGGCCACCCTTTAAGAACGATTCTCAGTTACCGTTACGCGACATTTTCAATTCTTATGAAAATGCGTTTGTCACTCCTTTCTACCGCGTTGCTCCTGCTCGGCGGCGCGGGGGCGGTGCGCGCGCAATCCGCGCTCGACGGTTTTGATCCCAACGCGAATGGCGCGATTCGCGTTGCCGTCATGCAACCGGACGGGAAGATTCTCATCGGCGGCGATTTTACCACGCTCTCGCCCAATGGCGGAGCGACCGTTACGCGCAACTTCATCGCGCGCTTGAACCCGGACGGAACGGTCGACCCCGCCTTTAATCCGAACGCGAACGGTTCCGTCAATACCATCGCTTTGCAGGCGAACGGCAAGATCTTAGTGGGCGGCTTTTTCGCCGAATCGATCGGCACCCCGACCATTGGCGGACAGACGCGCAACCGCATCGCCCGGCTCGATCCTGTCACCGGATCGGCTGATTCCTTCGACCCGAATGCGAACGGCCAGGTCTTTTCCCTCGTGGTGCAGGCCGACGGCAAGATCCTGGTGGGCGGCGAATTCAGTGGAACGAACAGCATTGGCGGACAGGCACGCAACCGCATCGCCCGGCTCGATCCTGTCACCGGATCGGCGGATTCCTTCGACCCGAATGCGAACGGCCAGGTCTTTTCCCTCGTGGTGCAGGCCGACGGCAAGATCCTGGTGGGCGGCGATTTTAGCGGAGCGAACAGCATCGGCGGACAGACGCGCAATAACATAGCCCGGCTCGATGCCACGACCGGCCTGGCTGATTCGTTCAACCCGAGCGCGAACAATGTTGTCCGTGCAATCGCGGTGCAGGCGGACGGCACGATTTTGGCAGGCGGTCTCTTTACCACCATTGGCGGACAGATGCGCAACCGCATCGCCCGGCTTGATGCCAGCATGGGCCTGGCTGACTCGTTCAACCCGAACGCAAACGGTGACCGTCTATCTCGATCGTGGTACAGGCCGACGGCAAGATCCTGGTGGGCGGCGCTTTTAGCGGAGCGAACAGCATCGGCGGACAGACGCGCAACCGCATCGCCCGGCTCGATGTCGCTACCGGATTGGCTGATTCGTTCAACCCGAGCGCGAACGGTAACGTCCTTGCCATCGCGGTGCAGGCGGACGGCAAGATTCTAGCGGGCGGCAGTTTCAACGGAGCGAACAGCATCGACGGGCAGACGCGCAATTTCATCGCCCGGTTGGAGACCGATGGGAGACTCGACCAGACGCTCAATCTCAGCATCGCCGGCGCCTATCTTAGCGCCACGGTCGTGCAGCGGGACGGCAAGATTCTCATCGGCGGTGGCTTTACCGCCGTTCTGGGCATGACGCGCAACTATATTGCCCGGTTGAATACGGATGGTACGCTCGACCTCGGCTTCAACCCGAACGCGGACAATTCTGTCCATGCAATCGCGGTGCAATCGGACGGCAAGATTTTGGCGGGCGGTATCTTCCAAACCATCGGCGGAGCGACGCGCTTCGTCATCGCCCGGCTCGATGGTGCTACCGGAGCGGCGGATTCGTTCAACCCGAACGCGAACGCTGGCGTCAATGCAATCGCCGTGCAGGCGGATGGCAAGATTTTAGTGGGCGGCAATTTCACCAGCATCGGTGGACTGCCGCGCAACCACATCGCCCGCCTCGATGCCACGACCGGCTTGGCTGATTCATTCGATCCGAACGCGAACAATGATGTCCTTTCAATCGCGGTGCAGGCGGACGGCAAGATTTTAGTGGGCGGCCTTTTCACCAGCATCGGTGGACTGCCGCGCAACCACATCGCCCGCCTCGATGCCACGACCGGCTTGGCTGATTCATTCGATCCGAACGCGAGCAATTGGGTCTTTTCAATCGCGGTGCAGGCGGACGGCAAGATTTTAGCGGGCGGCCTTTTCACCTTGCTCGCGCCGAACGGCGGAGCGGAGGTGACGCGCAACCGCATCGCTCGCCTGAACGCGGACGGCACGCTGGACGCCGCCTTCAACCCGAACGCAAATGGCGGTGTCGAGGCAATCGCGGTGCAGGCGGACGGCGAATTTTGGTGGGCGGGGTTTTCAATCAACAGTTCGGAACACCAAGCATCGGCGGGCAAACGCGCAACTGCATCGCCCGCCTCGATGCCACCACCGGGTTGGCAGATTCGTTCGACCCGAACGCGAACATTGGTGGCTTGGGCTTTGGCGTCGGTTCAATCGCGGTGCAGGCGGACGGCAAAATTTTAGCGGGCGGCGATTTCAGCAGCATCGGCGGACAGACGCGCAATCTTTTCGCACGTTTGAGTAACGACACCGCCGCGCTGCAAAACGTGACCATGACGCAAACCATCATTACCTGGACACGCGGCGGCTCAAGCCCGCAATTCACGCGCGTCACCTTTGAGTATTCAACCGACAACGTGAGCTACTCCTCGTTAGGCGTCGGCACAGCAACCGGAAGCAACTGGAGTCTGACTGGTTTAGCCTTACCGACAGGACAGAACTTCTACATCCGCGCTCGCGGTTATTATCGCAGCGGCTACCACAACGGCTCGGAGAGCATCGCTGAATCCGTGCGGAATGCGTTTCTTTCTGCTAGCCCATTGCAACTAACAACTGCGGTTTCACGCAAGACACATGGCGGCGCGGGAGACTTCGAGGTGAACTTGCCCCTCGCCGGTGAACCTGGCGTGGAATGCCGCAGCAGCGGCGGCAATCACACGCTCGAATTCACGGCGAGCAACAATCTCGTCAGCGGCAACGCCAGCGTGACCACAGGGACAGGCAGCGTTGCAGGAAGTCCGATCTTCGCCGGCAACACCATGACCGTGAACCTGACCGGTGTGACCGACGTGCAGAAGATCACGGTGACTTTAAGCAACGTCACCGACAGCTTCGCCCAGGTCCTGCCGGACACCGATGTGAGCGTGAACATGCTGATCGGCGATACGAATGGGAACAAAACCGTGAATGCCGGCGATGTCGCGCAGACGAAAGGGCAATCGGGTGCGCCGGTAACCGCGGCCAATTTCCGCGAGGACGTCAACGCGAACGGAACCGTCAACGCCGGAGATACGGCCCAGGTCAAGGCCAACGCCGGCCATTCCGTGCCGTAATCAATCACGACGAATGTAGCAACGACGGACGGCCCGGCGGTCCGTCCCTACCGGTAGACATTTCCTACCGAGCTAATGGCCCAGCGCGAGCTGACTGGCAGTCTGTCCGGCAAAGATCGCTTCGAGATCGGCCATGACTTTCGCGGGGCCGAGATATTTTTCGCCCTGGTAACTGTCGGATATGACTCTCCCGCTGGCGTCCACCAGAACGAGGCAGGGAATTCCTTTCCCCTCGTACCGGTTCAGCGCCTCTTTGCTGCCGATCTTCGCGAAATCAATCGCCGGCCACGGCATGTTCGCTTCCTTCATATAGGTTTCCATATTGAAGGGTTGGCGATCGTTACTGATGAAGATCAGTTCAAATTCCGGATGCTGGGGCGCGACACGATTGTAAAAATCAACCAACTGCGGCGTGAACTTCCGGCACGGCCCGCACCAGTGGGCGGAAAAGTAGAGGGCGAAGAGCGCTTTCTTCTCGAGCGGTGCGTCATCGAAACGAGCCAGACTGCCGTTCTTCCACTGAACCAGATCGCCTTTGAGCATGGGATAGATCGCATTCGCCGTTGCCGGCTGCGAGGCTGCCCGCGCCCGTTCCTGGGCGAGCTGACTCTGATAAAGCGTATTGAATTTGCGGGATTCCGCCGCTTGCATGGCGCGCCGTTGCGCCTGCGCCGCGATTTCCGCCTGCGCCTGAATCGCTTCGTCGGGCGAGACGGAGTAGGTGCCGTTTTTCAGCGCGGCGATCAAGGCGGCGCTCGCCCCGGATTGAACAAGATTTTTCTCGGCCGTGGCATCCAGCACATCGACGAAATGACGCCTCGGCCAGTTCTTCCGCGACTGCTTCGCTGGAATATCCGGAGCGCAGCATGAGCCCGATTTCCTTTGTGGTTAGGGGAATCGGCCGCGCGGGAAGACTGGAGGCGAAAAGAAGAACCGGGAG
The DNA here is from genome assembly GCA_963737545.1 of uncultured Verrucomicrobiae bacterium. Lineage (GTDB taxonomy): Bacteria > Verrucomicrobiota > Verrucomicrobiia > Chthoniobacterales > UBA10450 > CAVTTH01. Next base: position 376,977 of record CAVTTH010000001.1, read on the forward strand.
GACGATGCAAAGGGCGCGCATCGTTCTTGAATGAGCAGAAGATGCGCCAGCCTAGGGTGCCTTGTTCCCCGCTTCGGGAATGATCAACGGCAGGTAAGCGCCATACTCGGGCTTGGCCTTGGCCGCCGCGTTGGCGAGGAAGCGCGCAGGCTCGGGCTGTCCGGTTTCGTTAGCGAAAACCGCAGAAAGCCATTCTCGATCGGCGGCCTCCGCAGCCGGCACCTTTGCAATCAGCCAATTCGCGATTGCCAGCAGCGTTGCCGGAGAAAACTTCGTCCAATTGAGTTCAGTGGAGCCGTGCGGCATCATCAGGTTGAGTCGCGCCTCTGACGCGTGCTTGATCCCGGTGTATTGCATTCCCGTCACGTCGGAAATCGCTCCAGTGAATCTGACGCGATTCAAATCTTCGATGAAATGCGTTTTCCAATCGACCAGCCACTGCGCCTTTTTCGCCAGGTTTTCTTGCGATTCTTTCAAGGATGGTTCCGAAAACTGTGCTTTCGCAATCGCATCCCGCGCGCCGGCAAAATCGTAAGCCCCTACTTTTTGCCGATACGCCGCGAGCATCGCCTTCCAGCCGGGACTTTCCTTCTCCATCAACTCGCGCCGTTGACGTTCCTTCATTTCGTTCTCGGCCTTTTCACGAGCGGCGACTTCGGAAGCCATCTGCTTCTCTTTCATCTGCCCGGCCGGCGATTCTTGTTGTGCTGCTGCCTCGGGATGCTCGAGAGGCGCCGGTTTTTCAAGTTGACTCGTCTCAGCAGGGACTACGGCGGCACTGCGATCGCCATTTTTCTGCCACCAAAAGAAAGCGACGGTACCGGCAGCCACGAGAAACACAATCAGCGCGAGAATTGCCGGCCAACGTCGTCGACTGATGGAGGTCACTTGTTCAGAAGAAGGATGAAGGGCCTGCTTCGCGCGCTGCAACGCTTTGATTAATTCCTGGTAGGAGCCAAAGCGCTGCGCCGGATTTGGCGCGAGCATGCGCATGATCGTCCGGGACGTCTCGTCAGAAATATCCGGCGCGACCTCCGCCAGGACGAGCGGCTGGTTCTTTAACTCCCGCAGCGCACTGGCGGAATTCGTTTCACCTTCGATGGGCGGTCGACCGGCGAGCGCCTGAAAGAGCGTCGCCCCGAGACTGTATATGTCGCTCCGGAAGTCCTCGGGCTCATTGTTTAAATTTTCTGGCGCGACATAATAGGGAGTGCCCCATATTTCTCCCTTCGTTTCCGTCTTTTGGTCAGCTGCACCAGCCAGTCCAAAATCCACGATCTTCGCGGTCTGTTCGTCGGAAAAAAGAATGTTCGCCGGTTTGATGTCGCGATGAATGAGCCCTTTTTCCTGCGCCGCGGCCAGGCCATTCGCAATCTGGATACCGATATCGAGAACACGTTCCTCGGGGATGCGTTTCAGTTGCGCGATCAAATCATCGAGACTCCCGTGATCGACCAGTTCCATCACGACATAACGTTGACCATGATCGTTGCCCAACGAGTAAACCTTCACGACATGCGGATGATTGATGGATGCCGTGACGCGGGCTTCGTGTTGCAGTTGCAAGGTGGGATCGGCGGCCGATTCCGCTTCCGATCGAATAAGCTTGAGCGCGACGAGACGATCGAGCTGCGTGTCCCGCGCTTTGTAAACCGTGCCCATGCCGCCCGTGCCCAGCGTTTCGAGAAGGAGAAAATTATCGAAGGAACGTTCGACCCGCAGTTTCTCGCCACACTGCGGGCAGGCGACCCGGGCCAGCGGCTCGGCCTTCGACGCATCGACCCTCGTGCCGCATGCCGGACACGACAAAATCCCCGCGTCAGTTTCAGCTTCGGACATCAGGGCGATTCTAACATTCGCATCTCGGTGAGCAAAGGCCGACCCTCTCGGACCGGATGGAAGCGACGATAGAACTGCGAGTGCCCGGCGCGCAAGCCGGGATGCGCCTCGATCGTTATCTCGCCGTCGAAGTCGCTGAGCTGTCGCGAGCGCGTTTGCAAACGTTGATTCGGACGGGCTTCGTTAGGCTGAATGGCGAAGTCGCGCGGCCGCGTGAGTTGGTCCGCCGCGATGATCTTGTTCGAATCACTTTGCCACCGATCGAGAAGATTGAGAACGAGGCCGAAAACATTTCACTGAATGTTCTGTTTGAAGATGGCGATCTTCTCGTCGTCAACAAACCATCGGGCATGGTCGTTCACCCGGGCGCGGGGAATCGCGAGCATACGCTGGTGAATGCGTTGCTGGCTCACTGCACGAACCTCTCGGGCATCGGTGGGAAAGAACGACCCGGGATCGTGCATCGACTCGACAAGGAAACGAGCGGTTGCGTCGTCGTCGCGAAAAATGATTTCACGCACCAGGATTTGGCGAAGCAATTTGCCTCGCGCGAAGTGGAGAAGATTTATCTCGCGGTCGTCAACGGCACGTTCAAGAAGAATGCCGGCGTCATCGACGCGGCGATCGGCCGGCATCGCGTCCATCGGCAAAAGATGGCGGTGATGCCAGGACGCGGGCGTGTTGCGAAAACGTCGTATCGCGTTCTTCATTCCGGCGGCGGAAAGAGCGTGGTGGAATGCGCGCTTCACAGCGGACGCACTCACCAGATTCGTGTTCACCTCCATCACATTGGCCATCCTGTCCTCGGCGACAAAGTTTATGCACCGAAACTGGCGAACGAATTTCCCCGCCAAATGCTCCACGCATGGAAATTAGGCTTCCGTCATCCGCGCACGAACAAATTTCAGAAATTCGAAGCGCCGTTGCCTGATGATTTTAAGCTGGCGATTCGCGCGGTGACGGAGGCGTAAAGTTCCGTCAGCCGGACGCGTCGCTTGTTGTGTCCCTTCGCGCCAATCCAAAAAGCAGGGCGAGAAGGGGTGGAATGATAATCATCCCGCGCATCCAGAGTTCGGCGTGCCAAGGCAGGGCAAAGAGCCGTTCGTTCCAGAAAAGATAATAAACGAAAAGCGTGACCGACAAGACGTGCCAGGCGTAAGCCCGTTTCCAGGTGGCAAGCGGCAGAATCCACGCACAATACCAGGGGTGAAGCACCGGGCTCAAAATCAGCACCGCCCCCAGCACCCAGAGCATTCCACGCGTCCAGTTGCGAACAAAGAGGATCGAAATGAGCACGACGCAGAGGACCAGGATGACATTATAATGATAATTCCTTTGGTGCGTATTCGCCCAGAAGAGGTCTTCGATCGACCACCAGAAAAGATCGTTCAGCCGCGTCACCGGGACGAAACGGCCTAACGACTCGACGACATTCGACAATCCGTAGAAACAACCGAGCGCGGCGGGAATGGCGAGCGAGACAAAGAGTGTGACTGCCCGAACTCCGAGCGGCCAGATGCAGACGAGTAAGAGCAGCACCGGCATTAGTTTGAGCGAAATGGCGAGGCCGAAAGCCGTCGCGGCTGCGAACGCGAACAGCCATTTCCGACGCGCCTCCGTCGCCACCACACTTCTCGATAAGAACAGGATCCCGGCCATCATCGACAAGATCATGAGGCTGTCGAAATGTGCGGCACCGGCAAAGCTGTACACGATCAGCGGATTCCACGCATACCAGGCAGCCTGCGAATAACGACTCTTGCCTCCAATCAGCAAAAGCAGCACGCCGGCTGTTGCGAGGTCGGCTGCGGCGAAGAGAATTTTGTAAAGGAGCGGGCGATCACTGACGAGCTTCAGAGCTTTGAAGAGCAATTCGGCTCCCGGCGGGTAGGCTACCTGATAGTCGCGATGATTGATCCGCTCCCATTTCGGAAATCTCGCACGAACTGATTCCAGTCTGGAATCGTCAGGCGCATTCAAATAGGGATTAAATCCCGCGCCCTGAATCTCGCCGTCCCATTGGTAACGCCATAAGTCATCGCTCGGAGCAAGCGGAAGAGCGATCAAGCGAAGAAGAACAGCGACGCTCCAAAAAATCACCGCCTGGCCACGGAAATTCTCGAAAATTGCGAAAGGCGTAACCGCAACCAGAAAAGCCACTCCGCAGAAGAGAGCGGCCGTAACGAACTTCACCGGCATCACCTCGAGGGTCCAATCGTCGAACCGATTTAGCACAGCAAAAAGCAAGATCTCGGCGAGGAGCGCGACGGAAAAGCGCACGATTGGCAGGAGCGGGATCTTTTTGTCCATCTCTTAATCAGCTGCGCTGCGGAGCGAGGTTGGGTGCGTCGCCTTTTTTTTGCCGGCGCAGAATGCGTTGCAAATTCACTCGATCGGCGGCGACATCGATCAGCTCGGCCAGGCGTTTTTTGAGCCGGCGCGCCCTAACGAACAAAAAGAGAATGAAGCCGGCGTAGGGAACGAGGAACCAAAGATCGGCGTGATGATGATAGAGCTGGCGATAAATCAGGATGCTGAGGAGGAAGAGATTGATGATGACCGTGGTCGGGACGAAGCGATAACGAAGCCTGACGCGGGTGAGACACTTCGCGCCTCCGTGATACTCGGTTACCGTTTGCAGCACGACACTCCACCAGAAATTTCCGTAAATCTGGACGTCCCACTCGTTCCAACCGCCGTCCACGGAATAACGCCACCCTTCCTCCTCCAGAAGTCCGAAGATCGAGCCAAGCAGATGATGACGATCCTTCCCTTCTTCGCTCCAATAATTTCGCCTGCGCAAACCACGCCCGAATTTTGAGCCCTTCGGCAATTGTTCATGCGTCCTGATCACGGATCGCGGCGTCCGCTTGAAATCCAGCCAAGTGAAGTAGCGCGACCAGCCGCGGACCAGCGGTTGGGCGAATGCGAGAAACATGACGAGCAAACGGGCCGGGATGGTGTCGAATTTCGGTTCAATCCGCGCCCGGAGCATGTAAGAGAGCGCCACGCACAGAGTGCCGCCAAACATCAGATAGGGAACGATGCGCAAGCCCGGCAGAAAAATTCCAAGACCAAAAAGAAAGACCGAAAGCGCGAACCATTCCACGCTGCTGAGATAGGCAGCGAGGTCGGACTGAGGCGTTGGATAGATCGATTGGAAGAAACCTTCGCCGAAAACGCCATGATAAATGATCGGACGGTTGATGAACCAGCTGAAACGCGGTGTCCCGTAAATTTGTCCGCGCCATTTCGCGGTGCCGGTCGGCCCGAAAAAGATCAGATGCTTGAAGCGCAACATCGATTCGGCTTCGCCGTACCCTTCCTGCTGTTTGCGAAAGGCGGTCAGCGTGAAACGGCGATGGTGCCAGACGATCGCGGTCGGGCTGAAAGCAATGACGCGTCCTGCCTGCTGCAGCCGCCAGCAAAAATCCACGTCGTCGCCCGCCTTGTGGTATTCTGGATCGAAGCCGCCAACACCTTCGAAAGCCCAGCGATAGAACGCCATGTTACAGCCGGGGATGTGTTCGGCAACGACGTCCGTCAGAAGGACGTGACTCGGACCGCCGGGAGCTGCGGCCACGCACGCCTGAATCCAATTGCGCGCCGGGGGCGAAACGTTTGGTCCCCCCACCCCCGCGTAATCGCCGCTCAGAAGCGTGTTCATCAAATAGTAGAGCCAATCCGGATCGGCCATGCAGTCGGAGTCCGTGTAAGCAAAGACCTCGCCTTTCGCTGCGGCCGCGCCGGTGTTGCGCGCGTGACTGAGTCCATGATTGGTCTGATGAATGTAGCGAACGTTCGGAAATCGGGCGGCGATCTCGGCGGTGTTATCGGTCGAGCCATCGTCGACCAGAATCACTTCATAAGTCGGGTAGTTGATCTTGCCTAACGACTCAAGACAGGCCGCCAGTGTCTTGGCGCCGTTGTAGGAACAAACAATCACCGAAACGAACGGGACGCGCGGCAAAGCCCGGTGCGGGAGCGCGGCGTCGTCCTGGCCGAGCTTCTCGCGCAGGGTGAAGAAAACTTTCTTCGGCTTTCGCTCGCGCGTGACGAGGCCAAAAGCCCAATCGGTGATCTCCTGCTCCCCGGTGAACCATTCATCTGTCCAGGCGAAAAAGATCGTTCCGGCGAGACCGCACTTGACCACGCTGTCAACATGCCACCCCAGCATCTCGGCTTGTTCCTCCTGCGAATGCCGGATCGTATCCATGCCAAATTCCCCGAGGATGAGCGGCTGCTCCTCTGCGAGATTTTGCAATCGGAGAAGATAACGCTCGAAGTCGCGTTGATTATGCAGATAGACGTTGAAGCAAAAGAAATCGACGTTTTGCGGAAGGAGGTATTCCGTCGGCGGATAACTCGCGTAGGAAAATAGAACGTTCGGATCGATCTGCCGTCCGAGCCGAATCAAATGTTCGACGAACTCGGTGACCCGGCGTACGCCAAGCCAGCGCACCATTGTGCTCGCGATTTCATTTCCGACGAGGTAGGCGAAGATCGCGGGATGCCCGGCGTTTTCCGCCACCGCTTTCCGCACCGAATCGGCGATTGCAACACGCGCAGCTCGCTCCCGCAGAAATTCGATGTGCTTCATCCACGGCAGTGTGATCATCACGCGCATGCCGGCAGCTGCGCACTGATCGAGGAACCATAAGGGCGGGACATGATAAACGCGGACGACGTTCAGACCGAGCTCACGCATCTGGGCGAGATCGCGTTCGACCTGTTCGGGAGACCCAAGGTAATGCCCGGCGGCGTCCGGCTTGAACGGTCCGTAGGTGACGCCCTTAACGAAAAACTTGCGCTCCCCTTCGAAGAAAAATTTTGCGACCGCGCGGATCGGGCCCGAACTCACAGCCGAAGTTCCTAGTCTAGGCGCCATGGGGACGCAAAGCCTTTATCGAATCGGGCGGCACCTTCATACCTGTCATCCCGAGCGGAGTCGAGGGATCCAGCAGCGCTGCCGTAACGGTTTCTTCACGGGATCCCTCGACTTCGCTCGGGATGACCTTTCGCGTTTTACGAGCCTGCCTCGGCCAAAGCAGTCCGAACAACTTCCGCGGTTTGCGTCACGTCCGCGGGCGAATGTGCCGTGCTGAGAAAGCCGGTTTCGAACTGCGAAGGCGCAAAGTAGATTCCGCGATTGAGGCAGCCGTTAAAGAATTTGGCGAACATTTTCAGGTCGCTCCTCTTCGCGCTCGCCAGATCGACCACGGGGTCGGCGGTAAAGAACAAACAGAACATCGAGCCAATGCGATGAAACGTGAATCGCATTCGGAGTTCGCGCAGTGTCGCTCGAGTTGCTTCCTCGAATTGGGCTCCGAGTTTCTCCAGCAACGCCCAGCCGTCGATCCGATCCAGTTCTCGCAGCTGCGCGAGACCGGCTGCCATCGCCAGCGGATTTCCCGATAGCGTTCCCGCCTGGTAAACCGGGCCATTGGGCGAAAGTCGATCCATGATTTCCGCGCGGCCACCGAATGCGCCCACCGGCAAACCTCCACCGATCACTTTTCCGAGCGCGGTCAGGTCGGGTCGAATTCCGTAAATCTCCTGCGCTCCACCGCGCGCGACGCGGAAGCCGGTCATGACTTCATCGAAGATTAAGAGCGCTCCATTTTTCGAGCATTCGTCCCGGAGCGATTGAAGGAAATTTTCCGCCGGAAAATACAATCCAGCATTGGCAGGAATGGGCTCGATGATCACGGCCGCGATGTCATCGTTCTCTCGAAACGCTGCTCGCACCGCGGCAATATCATTGAACGGCAACGCGATCGTCAGATCAGCAAATGCTTCCGGCACGCCCGCGCTGTCCGGTCGGCCATGAGTCAATGCCCCGCTACCCGCTTTCACGAGCAGAGAATCGACGTGTCCGTGATAACAGCCTTCGAACTTGATGATCTTGTCGCGGCCAGTAACCCCGCGGGCGAGTCGGACACAGGACATGGTCGCTTCGGTACCGCTGTTTACCATCCGCACCTTCTCGATCGATGGTACCCATTGGCAGATCAGTTCCGCCATTTCCACTTCGAGCGGATTCGGGATTCCAAAACTGACGCCGCGCCCTGCCGCCTCGCGAACCGCTTCGACGACTACGCTCGGTGCATGACCGAGAATCGCCGGACCCCAGGTCCCGACATAATCAATGTACTCATTGCCATCGACATCCCAGATTCTTGAGCCCTCGGCGCGTTCAACGAAAAACGGTTCGCGATTCAGTCCGCGGAATGCGCGAACGGGAGAATTCACGCCACCGGGAATTCGCTTCAGCGCGGCGCGAAATAATTCGGATGAGCGAGAGGTCACGGCAGAACGCTCAACGTTCAACATCCAACATTCAACGTTCAATTGGGGACGCCCACCGATTGACACCCGATTTGCTCGCGCTACGCTGGCTGCTCCAAGGGGCGGGGTAGCCAAGTGGTAAGGTCGGGGTCTGCAAAACCTCTATTCGCGGGTTCGATTCCCGCCCCCGCCTCTCCCATTCTCCGCAGCTACGGATTCTCGACGACCAGCCTTGATGCGCCTCCATCTCTTTCAAGTTGGTCGCTCACTTTCTGGATCTGCGATGTAAGGGCGCGAATCTCCGATTGCCGTCGCGCCAAACTAGACTTTAGCTCGCTTGTCGTCGCTTCTACCACTAATGGCAATGTTGCTGCTTGTCTGCGAGGTGACTACTAAGGCTGACGTAGCCTTGTTAGGGAAAGGTCGATGGGAGATTGAGATCCAGCTGGCACACCTTTGCCACCTCCGGATGTTTCGTTGACGCTTCGCGAAAAACCTGGTCCCTGGCGCAGGCTGCAAACAACCCTGGATCGGTGCCGTCCCGAGCTTGGGAGAGGAGTCCGACAGCGTCGTCAATATGACCTTCGCGAATCTTCAAGGCGGCCGCAGTCATCAACCAATCAACTGACAGCGGCCCCGCACTTTTTTTCTTCTCCAGCTCCGCACTTACCTTCGCGCTATCGGCAGCTTCGGCCTCAGCCATGCGAATCTTGAAACGGTAGACCTTCTCCTTAAGCGCGCTGTCACCGTGGAGTATGGCCTCCTCATAATGCGGAATTGCTTCCCGCGGGTGAAGTTCCATCCGGAGAACTTCGGCCCAAAAGTAGTAGTATTCGGGCTCAAACGGATTGGCATTCGCGGCCGCTTGAAAAAAACGCACCGCGCCTGGAAGATCACGGTTATGAGCGGCAATCAAGCCGCGGAAGTAGTTGGCCTTATCTGCATCCTCACCAAAAGTGATTGCGTGTTCAAAGACTGCGTCCGAGCTCTTCAGGTCGCGATGGTCGTAAAGAAGCTTTCCGAGATGGAGGAGAATCCCGCGATAATCGGTGTTCTTGTTCTTAGCTGCGACTAGTCGGTCCGCGGCGTCCTCCCACTTTCCGGCATTCTCGGAGACGAGCGCCTGTTTGACGAGCTCATCGGCAGACAGACCGGGGAACTTGTCCAGTCCTCTGTCTGCCAGCGTCGGCATCTTGCGCGACATGAGCAGATACTTGAAGTAATCGAACTTCTTGCCGGCGTAAAACGCGAGGCAGACGAGGAAGATCGCTCCGATGGCAAGGAAGACTCGCTGCATTTCACTCGCTCGCGATGCTCTTGTACCCACTGCAACAATTGCAGCCGGCTTCCCGCGTTCCCGATGTCCTTTGTTCTTCGCGCTGTCGGATTGTTCGCTTTCAGGTTGTTCTTTCGGAGGCGGTTCCTTGGCCGCTCGGAGAAGCCGCGGTGTCCGTGGAGGCGCGGGACGACGCGGTTCCGAAGCGGTGGGACGACGCGGTTCCGAAGCGGCCTCCTCCGTTTTCGGGGAAGGTTCCGCAGGCTTGACTTCCTTCCCTTTTTCCGGGCGACCCCGCAAAGGAGGGAGAGAACCCAGGAAACGACGCTGCTCTGGGGTAAGGAAGGTTCGCTTCGCCTGTTCAGCGGAGGACGGCGTTTCGTCCGGCGGTCCGGTCGCTCGTTCGGCCTTATCGTTTGGTTCACTTTCAGGCATGATCACGTTACCGGTGGATTGCGAAGTGCTGTGGGAGAAATCGAAGCTGATGCGCTGGTCTTTGAATCGATAATGGCAGAAACGGGCTGTGCCGGTCGATTGTATTTTTCAATCTCACGAAAAAGGGCCGCGAAGGTTACTTCGAAGATGCCAGATTCCTCTGCACTTCTCGATTGACGGATCGGCGAGGATTTGTTCAAAAAGGGCAACTACACTCGATCTGATCCAGCGGAGGGCGTCCCTCCCGATGGCGTCTTCTCCTTCTTCAGATCGACAGCGGTGAAACCAATCATCGGGGAGAAGGGAAAGAAATATGTATCAACTGATTCAGTTCAAAACGACAGTTCCACATTCGATTAGTCGGCTGCTGCCTTTACGGCGCAGCTTGCCGCGTAAAGCGCAACTGCCGCGTACGCAGGCGCGGTGGATTATACGCGGCTCGCTTCTCATCCCGCTGGTGCTCGCCTGCTTCGGGTTTTCGCCCGCGATGCAGGCGGTGAACCCGCCCCCCGACGGTGGCTATGCGGGCGCCAACACGGCCGAGGGAACCCAGGCCCTCCAAAGCCTCACCACCGGACTCGACAACACGGCGATTGGTTATCAGTCGCTTTTTAGTACCACGACCGGGAGCTTCAACACCGCCGCAGGGTTCCTCGCTCTCCGGAGCAATACCACCGGCACCCGCAACACCGCCATCGGTTATCAGGCCCTCTATCTCAACACTACCGGCAGCTTCAGTGTCGGGATCGGTTTGAATACGCTCTTTCACAACACCACCGGCAGCTTCAACTCGGCCAATGGCTACTATGCGCTCTTTAATAACACGACCGGGAGCTACAATGTGGCGTGCGGCTTGAATGCGCTTTATGGCAACACCACTGGCGACACGAATACGGCCTATGGTTTCAAGGCACTCTTTGGCAACAAGATCGCGGCGGACAACAACGCCGTCGGTGATTACGCGCTCCTGAACAATGATCAAGTGGTAACGGGTTGGCGAACTTCAACAACGCCCATGGCCGTAACGCGCTCCAAGCTAATGTGGACGGCAGCGAAAATAACGCGTTCGGTGATGACGCCATGTTCTTCAACACCACAGGCTCGTATAATACCGCCATGGGTGATGATGCGCTCGATCAGTGCATCGACGGTGATTCCAACGTCGCTATCGGTGACGAGGCCGGCACCTCCGTTATCCATGGCAGTCACATTATTGCAATCGGCGCTGACGTGAATGGTGGAGGCCCTTTCGCTGACCTCGATAACACCTGCTATATCGGCAGTATCTGGAATGAGCCTGTTAGCGACTCCGCCACCGCCCAAGACGTATATGTCGATCAATTTAACGTGTTGGGCTTCGTCGCCTCGTCCCGGCGCTTCAAACATGACATTGCACCGATGGACAAAGCCAGCGAAGTGTTGTACGGGCTCAAGCCAGTCACCTTCAAATACAATAGCGACAAGGCAGATAGGACGCAATATGGCGTAATCGCCGAGGAGGTGGCCGAGGTGGCTCCCGACCTCGTCTTCCGCGACAAGGACGGTACCGTGCAGACCGTCCGGTTTGAGCAGATCAGCGCGATGTTGCTCAACGAGTTCCTCAAAGAACACAAGAAAGTGGCGAAGCTAACGAAAAACTTCGAGACGACGGTCGCGGAGCAACAGAAAGAAATCCGAGCCCTCACTGCGCGCGTGGAAGAGCAGGCTGTGCAAATCCAAAAGGTGAGTGCGCAACTTGAACTGAATAAGCGAGCACCGCGAACAGTCGTTAACAAATAATGGACTCTGTAGCCTCGGTCGTTGACCCCGAAAGCATTCGGGGTTGACCGCGGCTCGTCATGGTCTGGCTGTCAACGAGAGCGTTGACGACCGCTTTCTGCATTTCTCTGTTGACGGATCGGCGGGGATTTGTTCAAAAAAGGCCACTACACTCGATCTGATCCAGCGGAGGAGATTGCTCCCGATGGCTCCTTCTCTTCTTCAGATCGACAGCGGCAAACCATCATTGGGAAAAGGGAAAAAATATGCATCGACCAATCCAGTTCAAAAGGACAGTTCCAAATTCGATTAGTCGCTGGCTGCCTTTACGGCGCAGCTTGCCGCGTATAAACGAGGGTTGTTGGTCTTTCTCTGATTTGCCTCTTTTACGCGGCTTGCCGCGTAAAGAGCAACTGCCGCATACGCACGCGCGGTGGATTATACGCGGCCTGCTCCTCATTCCGCTCGTGCTCGCCTGCTTCGGGTTTTCGCCTGGGTTGCAGGCGGTAAACCCGCCGCCCGACGGTGGCTATCCGGGCGGCAACACGGCCGAGGGAACCCAGGCCCTCCAAAGCCTCACCACCGGACTCGACAACACGGCGATTGGTTATCAGTCGCTTTTTAGTACCACGACCGGGAGCTTCAACACCGCCGCAGGGTTCCTCGCTCTCCGGAGCAATACCACCGGCACCCGCAACACCGCCATCGGTTATCAGGCCCTCTATCTCAACACTACCGGCAGCTTCAGTGTCGGGATCGGTTTGAATACGCTCTTTCACAACACCACCGGCAGCTTCAACTCGGCCAATGGCTACTATGCGCTCTTTAATAACACGACCGGCAGCATGAATGTGGCGAACGGTTTGAATGCGCTTTACGCCAATACCAGCGGCAACAACAACACGGCCATGGGCTTCAAAGCCCTCTTCTCCAACACTACCGCCGAGAACAACGTTGCTGTCGGCGCTCACGCGCTCTTAGATAACACTGACGGATCCAAGAACACAGCCGTTGGAGAGTCCGCCCTTGCGAACGGGATGCACGCGACGCGCGCCACGGCGATCGGTTTTAATGCGCTCCAGAACGACGACACCGGCTTCAACACGGCCGCCGGTTATAGAGCGCTCTCTGCCAACAACACCGGCAGGTTCAACGATGCTGTCGGCGGCAATGCGCTGAGTGCCAACGTCGACGGGTTCAGCAACAACGCCATGGGTGATTCCGCGCTTTTCTCTAATATTCATGGCACGGCAAACACCGCCATTGGTGATACTGCGCTCGCGTTTAATGACTCTGATGGAAACGGCTTTGCCAACAACAACACGGCAGTTGGCGCTGCGACGCTCCTCAATAACGTTGATGGCAGTGAGAACACAGTCGTGGGTGCAAGCTCAGGACAAGAATTGGTCACTGGCTTCAATAACACTTACCTCGGCAACTTCGTTGGTACCGGCGCTGGCGACGAAAGCAGTACGATCCGCATCAACGACCTCTCCGGGGGCGATGCCCAAGAGTGCTTCATCGGTGGTATCTTCAATAACTTCCAGCCTGTTGGCGGCACCGTTGTTGAAGTTACTCTGGATCTTGCGAACGACCACCTTGGCTGGGATATTGGCCCGAGCCAGCGTGGTGGCGCACCAACTGCGCCTCGTAGCGCACCTCTACGTCGTAGCGCGCCTGGCGCGCCTACGCAGCGACCCGCCATGCTCAATGGCAGAGTTGGCAAAGTTGAGAAGCTGGAAGCAACGGTCGCGCAGCAACAGAAACAAATAGAGACTCTCACAGCCCAACTCAAAGAGCAGGCCGCGCAAATTCAAAAGGTGAGTGCGCAACTTGAACTGAATAAGCGAGCACCGCGAACAGTCGTTAACAAGTGATAGACTCGACCCTCTGAACGGTCGCTGCGAAGATCGGATCGAGTCGATTATTAGGAATGCGGGAATTCCGCAGCGGAGCAGAAATCGGCCGCTGCGGAATTTGCAATCGAGACGGCGAGAGAGAAATCGCCGGAGCCAAATCTCCTGCATTTCCCTATTGACGGACCGGCGAGGATTTGTTCAAAAAGGGCAACTACACTCGATCTGATCCAGCGGAGGACGCTCCTCCCGATGGCGTCTTCTTCTTCTTCTTCAGATCGGCAGCGGCAAACCAATCTATCGGGACGAGGAGAAAAATATGTATCCACTGATTCAGATTAAAACGACGATTCCAAATTCGATTAGTCGCCTGCTGCCTTTACGGCGCAGCCTGCCGCGTAAAGAGAAACCGTCGCGTACCCGCGCCATGCGGATTATACGCGGCCTGCTTCTCATTCCGCTTGTGCTCGCCTGCTTTGGGTTTTCGCCTGCAATGCAAGCGGTGAGCCCGCCCCCCGACGGTGGCTACGCGAACTTCAACACCGCTGAGGGAGATTTCTCCCTCTTTAGCCTCACCACCGGCCAGTACAATACCGCCGTTGGTTTTAATGCGCTACGATTTAACACGACCGGTAATCACAACACAGCGTTCGGTCTTAATACGCTCCTGTTCAATACCACTGGCACCAGCAATATCAGCGTTGGCGGCGGATGCCTAAGAAATAACCTCGTCGGAAACAAGAACACCGCCGTCGGTTTTCAGGCGATGAGTGCCAATACTGAAGCAAGCGACAACTCTGCTATCGGCTATCAAGCGCTCTTCCATAATACGACCGGCAGAAACACGGCCAATGGTTCGCAAGCGCTCTTTCGCAACACCACCGGCACATTCAACGATGCTGTCGGCGCCTTTGCGCTGAATAACAACGTCGACGGGGCCGGCAACAACGCCGTCGGCGATTCCGCGCTTTTCTTTAATGTTCACGGCGCTGAAAACACCGCTGTTGGCGATCTCGCGCTGTCGAATAACGATAGTACCGGAGCCGGCGCGGCCAACTTCAACACAGCCGTTGGCGCTCAGGCACTTTTTGCTAACACTGATGGCGATTCGAACAATGCCGTTGGGTTTCAGGCGCTCAATTCCAACACCGTTGGTTTATTTAATCAAGCCATGGGCGTTTTTGCGCTGGGTAGTAATGTGAACGGCGCTGCAAACGTAGCCATAGGCGACACAGCAATGGGCAGCAACGTACACGGCTCCTTCAATACAATGGTCGGTTACCAGGCAGGCGCCGACCTCACCAGCGGCGGCGATAACATTTATATCGGCGCAACCGCCGGTAGCGGTGTCATAAGCGAGGACGGAACCATCCGCATCGGCGACCCGAGCTTTGTGGGTGCCTGCTACATCGCCGGTATCACGGGGCAAACCGCCAGCGGTGGCGTGGGTGTTTTCATCGATGTGAACGGCAAGCTTGGCACATTGACATCTTCCGCCCGGTTCAAGAATGAGATCAGGCCAATGGGCAAGGCCAGCGAAGCGATTCTGGCGCTTAAGCCTGTGAGTTTTCGCTACAAGAAAGAGATTGATCCACAAGGCATCCCGCAGTTTGGACTGGTGGCTGAGGAAGTGGAAAACGTAAATCCCGACTTGGTCAACCGCGATAGGGAGGGTAAGCCGTACACGGTCCGCTACGAGCAGATCAACGCGATGTTGCTCAACGAGTTCCTCAAAGAGCACAAGAAAGTGCAGAGCTTGGAAGCCACGGTCGCGCTGCAACAGAAAGGAATGGAAGTATTGACGGCCCAACTCAAAGAGCAAGCCGCCCAAATTCAAAAGGTGAGTGCGCAACTTGAACTGAATACGCGAGCACCGCGAACAGTCGCTAACAAATGATAGACTCGACCGTTTGAACGGTCGCTGCGAAGATCGGATCGAGTCGATTGGGAATGCTGACGGAATTCCGCAGCGGAGCAGAAATCGGCCGCTGCGGAATTTGTAATCGAGACGGCGAGAGAGAAATCGCCGGAGCCAAATCTCCTGCACTTCTCGATTGACGGATGAGCGGGGATTTGTTCAAAAAGGGCCACTACACTCGATCTGATCCAGGGGAGGGCGTCCCTCCCGATGGCGTCTTCTCCTTCTTCAAATCGACAGCGGCAAAAAATAATGATCGGGAGAAGGAAAAAAATATGCATCAACTGATTCAGTTCAAAACGACAATTCAAAATTCGATTAGTCGCTGGCTGCCTTTACGGCGCAGCTTGCCGCGTAAAGAGAGACCGTCGCATACGCAGGCGCGGTGGATTATACGCGGCGTGCTTCTCATCCTGCTCGCGCTCGCCTGCTTTGGGTTTTCACCTGCGGTGCAGGCGGTGAGCCCGCCGCCCGACGGTGGCTATCCAGGCGCCAACACGGCCGAGGGAACTCAGGCTCTCCAAAGCCTCACCACCGGACTCGACAACACGGCGGTTGGTTATCAGGCGCTCTTTAGTACCACTACCGGGGGCTTCAATACGGCCGAAGGGTACCTTGCCCTCCGGAGCAATACCACCGGCACCCGCAATACCGCCATCGGTTATCAAGCCCTCTACGGCAACACCACCGGCAGCTTCAGTGTGGGGATCGGTTTGAATACCCTCTTTCACAACACCACCGGCAGCTTCAACTCGGCCAATGGCTACTATGCCCTCTTTAATAACACCACCGGCAGCGAGAATGTGGCGATCGGTTTGAATGCGCTTTACGCCAATACCAGTGGCAGCCAGAACACGGCCATTGGCTTCAAAGCCCTCTTCTCCAACACCGCCGACTTGAACACGGCCACTGGTGATCAAGCCCTGCTCAGCAACACCACCGGCGCGGACAACACCGCGGTCGGCTTTCAAGCGATGCAGTCGAACGTCTCAGCCGTCACGAACGCAGCCCTGGGTACTTTCGCGGCCCAGAATAATGACTCGAGCGGAAACGGTACCGCCGACTTCAACACGGCTGTCGGCGGCTTTGCGCTCAAAGCTAACGTTAATGGCACCAGAAACACCGCCGTTGGCGCTGGTGCGATCGAGTCTGGAAACGGGGGCAACGATAACACCGCGGTTGGGGAGATAGCTGGCAATAACATCAGTGGAAACTCGAATACCTGTCTCGGCAGCTCCGCCGGAAGTAACCTAACAAGTGGCGAAGGTAACATCTATATCGGCGCACAAGTGCAGGCCGGTGGTACTGGTGAATTCGAATTCATCCGCATCGGCAACGACACGGCTTTTACTTTTCCGTATGACACCTATATTGCCGGCGTCTACAATCGGGACGTTGACTCGGGCACCGCTCACTTTGTGTTCGTCGATGCCACTGGAAAGTTAGGCACGGTGACGGTGGATGGTATTGGAAACAAGGGGGCGCCCCGAGCCGTTCCCCAACGCGTCCAGCCCCACGCCATTGGCCCCGACCCGAAGCAAGCCATGCTCAACCGCAAAGTTGAGAAGTTGCAGTCAACAGTCGCGCAGCAACAGAAACAAATAGAGATTCTCACGACCCAGCTCAAAGAGCAGGCCGCCCAAATCCAAAAGGTGAGTGCGCAACTTGAACTGAATAGGCGGACACCGCGAACAATCGCTAACAAGTAATAGACTGCAGCCGCGGTCAATGACCCCGAATGCATTCGAGGTTGATCGCGGCGTCGTCATGGTCTCGTTCTCAAGAAGGGCGTTGACGATCGTTTTCTCGGCCGGCTGAACGATCATGTCGAAGATCGGCTCGAACGAATCGCTTCCTGCATTTCTCGATTGACGGATCAACCAGGATTTGTTCAAAGAAGGGCAACTACACTCGATCTGATCCAGTGGAGGGCGTCCCTCCCGATGGCGTCTTCTCCTTCTTCAGATCGACAGCGGCAAAAAATAATCGGGAAAAGGGAAAGAAATATGTATCAACTGATTCAGTTCAAAACGACAGACCAAAGCTTAATTCATCGCCCGTTGTTCTTACGGCGCAGCCTGCCGCGTAAAGAGCAACTGCCGTGTACGCAGGCGCGGTGGATTATACGCGGCCTGGTTCTCATTCCGCTCGTCCTCGCCTGCTTTGGGTTTTCGCCTGCGGTGCAGGCGGTGAGCCCGCCGCCCGACGGTGGCTATCCGGGCGGCAACACGGCGGAGGGAACCCAGGCCCTCCAAAGCCTCACCACCGGGCTCGACAACACGGCGATTGGTTATCAGTCGCTCTTTAGTACCACTACCGGGGGCTTCAACACCGCCGCTGGGTACCTTGCCCTCCGGAGCAATACCACCGGCACCCGCAACACCGCCATCGGTTATCAAGCCCTCTACCTCAACACCACCGGCAGCTACAGTGTGGGGATCGGTTTGAATACGCTCTTTCACAACACCACCGGCAGTTTCAACTCAGCTAATGGCTACTATGCGCTCTTTAATAACACGAGCGGCAGCTCGAATGTGGCCAACGGTTTGAATGCGCTCTACGCCAATACCAGTGGCAGCGAAAACACGGCCAATGGCTTCAAAGCGCTCTTCTCCAACACCACGGGCCAAGAAAACAACGCAGTCGGGTTCCAAGCACTCCTCGCAAATACCGACGGCTTCTACAACAACGCGGTTGGTCGTGAGGCGCTCTTCAACAGCACCGGCAGCGAAAATAATGCGGTCGGCGATCTTGCCCTGGAAGACAACACGACGGGCGAGAGTAACACAGCCATCGGTGACGATGCGCTCCGTAACAACGTGACCGGTAGTTTTAACGTCGCAGTCGGTGACGAGGCCGGCACCGGTTTGGGGACAGACGTCAATAACTGCATCGCGATCGGCGCACCTGGTGCAGGCCCTTTTGCTGTCCTCGATAACACCTGCTTTATCGGCAGCATCTTCGATGAGCCAGTTAGCGACCCCGCGAGCCAGGTCGCAGTATTTGTCGATACATTTAACGTCGTGGGCATCCACAACTCGTCCCGGCGTTTCAAACACGACATTCAACCAATGGACAAGAGCAGTGAAACGCTTTACCGGCTCAATCCAGTTACCTTCAAATACAACAGCGACTTGAAGGGCACGACGCAATATGGTTTGATCGCCGAGGAGGTGGCCGAAGTGGATCCCCAACTCGTGGTGCATGGCAAGGATGGTGAAGTCACGGCCGTCCACTATGAGCAGATCGACCAGATGTTGCTCAACGAGTTCCTTAAAGAGCACAAAAAAGTCGAGGAGCAGCAGGCGAGCATCAGTCAACTAAAGAGCGAAATGCACACGATGGTTGCCCAGCTCAAAGAGCAGGCCGCGCAAATTCAGAAAGTGAGTGCGCAACTTGAACTGAATAAACGCGAACCGCGAACAGTCGCTAACAAGTAATAGACTCTGCAGCCTCGGTCGTTGACCCCGAAAGCGTTCGGGGTTGACCGCGGCCCGAGACCGAGGATCTCGATACAAGAGCGAAAGGCCGTCACGCCTCACCGGCGTGGCGGCTTTTTGTTTTATGCGATTTGCTGACAGCTTCGCGGGACGTGTCTTCCTGCGTAGCGGCCACGAAAGCTTTCGGGGCGCATTATTCAGCAACGGTTACAGAACGAGGATTCAAAGAACAAGACGCCAAACAGCCGACGCCCACTCGCACACCTTTCACAACGCTGCGATTGCGCTAGGGTCGTGCGGGATCAGCCCTTTGTTTACGCGACAGCTCCAGCTTTTGTTCCCTTACCCGCTGATGTCGCTGCTCCTGCTGATACCGCCGCTGGAGCTGCTGCGGGTTTGGCGGAAGTACGGCTGCTCCCGGCTTTTGCTTAATCTTGTCGGTCGCGACGTCATCAGGCGCCTGAATTGGGCCTGAAGACGGCAGCGGGGGCGTACTTTGAGGCATTTGACCAGGAGCTGGCGGGACGTTAGGCGCGGCTCGTTGTGACAGAAGCGCTTCGTTAAATGTGAGAGTCGCAAATTTTCCATCCTTGCTAATGGTTACTTTCGTGGCGCCGACTCGATTCGACCATTCAACGCTGACGAGATGATAGCCGTCGACAGGCTGTCTGGCGGTAAGGTATTTCTTGAAATTGCGATCCGAGCTCGAAGCAATGGTAGCCATGTCACCCTCGGGCGAGCGCGCGGCGTTGGCCACGTAAAGGTCTTTGGCGAAATCGGGTGTTGCCGCGGGCAAAGCCACCGCCGTGGCAATTGCGAACGGGGAATGGTCTATCATCACTGCATAACGATCAAAGTTAGAAGGCGACGGAAGAACGTCGTCTCCTCTGCCTGCAATCGCACCGAGCAGGGCCAAAATCGACATTAGGGCCAGAGAATATCTCACAATAATCATTTGTGCGGTGTGGCTTTTCCAAGCCTTACTCTTGCCGAGAATATTTCGTAATCATTTAGTCGTCTTCGATGGAATATACAGCTCACCCGGAATTTGAGAAGTGGCGACATCGAATCAAATCCACCCCCTTCCTCGACCGCTTGAACGGTTGCTTCGAAGATCGGATCGAGCCGATCGTTAGGCACGGTTTGCACGGTCTGCGTTGGCTGGTCGGGATTTCGCCCGAGCCAAACTCCCGGCATTTCTCCATTGACGGATCGGCGAGGATTTGTTCAAAAAAGGCCACTACACTCGATCTGATCCAGCGGAGGACGTCCCTCCCGATGGCTTTCTTCTCTTTTTCAGATCGGCAGCGGCAAACCAATCAATCGGGAGGAGGAAAGAAAAATATGCATCAACCGATTCAGTTCAAAACGACAATTCCACATTCGATTAGTCGCTGTGCCTTTACGGCGCAGCTTGCCGCGTAAAGAGCAACTGCCGCGTACGCAGGCGCGATGGATTATACGCGGCTTAGCTTCTCATCCCGCTTGTCCTCGCCTGCTTTGGGTTTTCACCTGCGTTGCAGGCGGTGACCCCGCCGCCCGACGGTGGCTATCCGGGCGGCAACACGGCGGAGGGAACCCAGGCCCTCCAAAGCCTCACTACCGGACTCGACAACACGGCGATTGGTTTTCAGTCGCTCTTTAGTGCCACGACTGGGAGCTTCAACACCGCCGCAGGGTACCTTGCCCTCCGCAGCAATACCACCGGCACCCGCAACACGGCCATCGGTTATCAGGCCCTCTACACCAACACCACCGGCAGCTTCAGTGTGGGGATCGGTTTGAATACGCTCTTTCACAACACCACCGGCAGCTTCAACTCGGCCAATGGCTACTATGCGCTCTTTAATAACACGACCGGCAGCATGAATGTGGCGAACGGTTTGAATGCGCTCTACGCCAATACCAGTGGCAGCAATAACACGGCCATGGGCTTCAAAGCGCTCTTTGGTAACACCACCGGCGAGAACAACGTTGCTGTCGGCACTTCTGCGCTCTTAAATGGTACGACCGGCACCGGCAGTACGGCCGTCGGTAATTCTGCGCTCATGAACCAAACCACCACCGGCTCCAACACGGCAGTTGGCTTTAACGCGCTGATGGCCAACACCACCGGCTTCAACAACGCGGCCTTCGGTATTCGTGCCATGCGAGAGTAACGTCGATGGCACCAACAACACGGCCATCGGTAATCTAGCGCTCGATAGTAGCGTGAGCACCAGCAACCACGTGGCCTTAGGCAGACACGCCGGGGATGGTATCACTACCGCCAATAATAATATCATCATTGGCCAGCTGTCTGGTGTGCACAGTGTTTTTGGCCAGGTAAGTGACAGGTGCTTTATCGACAACATCTACGGTGCGCCGGTTTCCTCGGGGACTTCCGCTTTCGTGCTCATCGATTCCGATGGCAGATTGGGCACGTTCACCGTCGCCGATGGACCCGACCCGGGCGGATTTTCTCCCAAAGGCATCCAGCCCCAAGCCGTTCCCGACGCCGCCAGGCAAGCCATGCTCAATCGCAAAGTTGAGGAATTGGAAGCCACTGTCGCGAAGCTGACAGCGCAGCTGAAAGAGCAGGCCGCGCAAATTCAAAAGAGTGAGCGCTCAGCTCGCCGCAGCGAGTCCGTCCCGAGCATGGCGGACCGGCGCCACAATTGGTCGCCAATCCGTGATCGTTGCGGGGATGACTAATCCCGCCAGCTCAATTCGTTAGTCGATTGTAATTTCTTAGCCTCACGAAAGACAATCGCGCGAAAACGGTTGCGAACGTTACGTCGGATATACCAAATTTCCCCGTATTTCTCCATTGACGGATCGGCGAAGATTTGTTGAAAAAGGGCATTACAATTTCGATCTGATCCAGCGGAGGACGTCCCTCCCGATGGCTTCTTCTCCTTCTTCAGATCGGCAGCGGCAAACCAATCAGCAGGAAGAAGGAAAGACCTATGCATCAACCAATCCAATTCAAAACGACAATTCCAAATTCGATTAGTCGCCTGCTGCCTTTGCGGCGCAGCCTGCCGCGTAAAGAGCAACTGCAGCATACGCAGGCGCGGTGGATTATACGCGGCCTGCTTCTTATCCCGCTCGTCCTCGCCTGCTTTGGGTTTTCACCGGCAATGCAGGCGGTGAATCCGCCGCCCGATGGTGGCTATCCGGGCGGCAACACGGCCGAGGGAACCCAGTCCCTCCAAAGCCTCACCACCGGGCTCGACAACACGGCGATTGGTTATCAGTCGCTCTTTAGTACCACGACCGGGAGCTTCAACACCGTCGCAGGGTTCCTCGCTCTCCGGAACAATACCACCGGCACCCGCAACACCGCCATCGGTTATCAAGCCCTCTACCTCAACACCACCGGCAGCTTCAGTGTCGCGATCGGTTTGAATACGCTCTTTCACAACACCACCGGCAGCTTCAACTCCGCCAACGGCTACTATGCGCTCGCTAATAACACGACCGGCAGCTCGAATGTGGCCAACGGTTTGAATGCGCTCTACGCCAATACCAGTGGCAGCTTCAACACGGCCGTTGGCGCTCAGGCGCTGAGTAATAATAACGCGGACGACAACTCTGCTATCGGCTATCAAGCGCTCTTCCAAAACACTACGGGCTTCAAGAACACTGCCAGTGGGGCGTTTGCCCTTTTCAGCAACACCACTGCCAGCTTTAACACGGCCATCGGTCATGAAGCGCTCCACCAGAACACTACTGGCATCAATAATACCGCGACCGGGGAAAGCGCGCTCCAGTCCAACGTCGCCGGCTTCCAAAACACGGCCACCGGCACCAATGCGCTCGCTAGCAATGTAACGGGCAACAATAACACGGCCATCGGTCAGCGAACGCTCGCGTTCAACACCACCGGCGACGACAACACAGTTGTGGGCCAGGAAGCCGGCCTTGTCATTACCGGCAGCGGCAATACAGCCGTGGGCGAGGACGCGCTTTCCCACACTACCACAGGCTCCGGAAACATCGGCATTGGCGTCGACGCCGGCACCAACATGACTACGGCTGATAACGTTATTTCCATCGGCTCCCCAGGCGATGGTACTGCCTTCGCAACAAGTAACAGATGCTTTATCGGCAACATTCGCGGGGTTACAGTAGGGAACGGCGATGGCATAAGTGTCATCGTAGACTCGGACGGCCAGCTCGGTACGGCCAACTCCTCGCGCCGCTTTAAGAAAGACATTAGACCGATAGAGCAAACCAGCGAAGCTATCCTGGCGCTTAAACCGGTCACGTTTCATTACAGGAATCAGGACACTAAAAAGGCCGAAAACACACCACAATTTGGTTTGATTGCCGAAGACGTGGCCGAGGTGAATCCCGACCTGGTGGTGCGCGACGCCGAGGGCAAGCCTTTCACCGTGCGCTACGATGCAGTCAACGCGATGCTGCTCAACGAATTCCTCAAGGAGCACAAGAAGGTCGAGGAACAACAGACCAAGATCACGCAACTAAGGTCCCAAATAGCGAAGCAGGCGGCGATCGTCGCCCAGCAGCAAAAAGGAATGGAGGTTCTCACGGCGCAGCTGAAAGAGCAGGCCGCGCAAATCCAGAAAGTGAGCGCACGGCTCGACGCGAATAAACCGGCGCCACAATTGGTCGCCAATCCATGACCGTTGCGCGGAGAACTAATCCCGGCAGCTCAATTCGTTAGTCGATTGTATTTCTTCAACGCGATCCGCAAACGATCGTGTGGAAGGGCGTCGACCCGATGGCCATCGCGGCCCGTCATGGTGCTGGTTGTCGACGAGGGCATTTACGATCGCTTCCTCGACCGCCTGAACGGTCGCTTCGAAGATCGGATCGAGCCGATCGTTAGGGACAGTTTGCACGCTCTGCGTCGGCTGCTCGGGATTGGCCGCGCCGCGATTGGCAGTGGAGAAGGCGAGAAATAAATCGCCCGAGCCATTGCCGGAAACGCTGCCGGTGCGCGCCAGGCCGAGACTGGCGCGACGCGCGAGACGTTTCAGTTGTCCCGGCAGCAACGGTGCGTCGGTTGCGACCACGATGATGATCGAGCCAGTCTCTTTCGGATAAACCGAGCCGGGAATTTCTTTTCCGATCGGCACGCCTGCAATCATCAGCTGCGGGCGACGTCCGCAATTGGCCTGGACGAGCGTGCCGACAGTGTAGCCGCCACTCTTCTCGTCGAGCAGACGCGAAGCCGTGCCCGTGCCGCCTTTGAACTCATAACAAATCATGCCGGTACCGCCGCCGACGCTCCCTTCCTCGATCGCACCGCCGTGCGCGGTGTCGAGCGCATGCGCGACATCCTCCGGTTTGACGTGAAAACCGTTGATGTCGTTCAACCAGCCGTCCCAGGTCTCGGCGACGACCGGCAGGCTCCACCAATAACCGGTCTTGTCCGCCGCGCCGTGCGCAAGTCGCCAGGCGATGACCGCGTCGCGCGCTACGCCGACACTGTGCGTGTTCGTTAGGACAACCGGACCCTCGAGAAATCCGCTTTCCTCGACCCAGGCGGTGCCAGTCATTTCGCCGTTGCCGTTGAGGCTGAAGACACCGGCGTAAACCGGATCGTTGAGGGAATCGTGGCCGCGCGGAATGATCGCGGTTAAGCCCGTCCGCACGGGACCTTTCCCGACCTCGAGTTTGCCGTCGCCGCTAACGAGCGTGGTGTAGCCCACTTCGACGCCCGACGACGTCAGTGATCGCATTCAATTTTCCCGGCGTGCCATCGAATGGAATGCCAAGCGCGCGGGCCCGGATGGCTGGGTGAACGGGAGGCGGAGAAGTTTGCGGCTCTCGAGCCTGGAGAGGCGGAGAGACGAGAAAGAGCGCGAGGAGAATGACGCGCAGAGAAGTTGGATTCATGTCGAAGGGAGAAACGTCCAACGTCCAACGTCCAACGTCCAACGCTCAATGAGCGAGAGGGAAAATCGTGAAAGTAGATGAAAGCGATGGGGCCAATCCGCCTGCAAATGGGCGCTCAGGCTTTTCCTTACAGAAAAATTCCCTCCTTCACCCTAGGAATGCGTTTGACATTAATGAGCGATGATCCCCAGAATCGGCTTAACGAAATACACGCACGATCCGGCCGATCTTCTCACACGAACGGTATATCGGGGAGAGGCATCGAGCGTATCGTGCAAGAAATAGATTCAATATGAACTCAAAACTTGCTTCCAAACTAAATCATCTCGTAGCCGCTCTGACTGTCATTCTATTCGCCGGAGTTGCGTCGCTCGGCCACCTGGCTGCTCAGTCGGCCGTCACATTGCCGATCAAAGTCGATAGCGACATCAGCGGCATTAGTCTTGAACTCACATCTGTCCAAAAAACGGGCGATACAATCATGGTTCGATTCAAATACATCAGCACGCGCGACAAGCCCACCAGGATTGACACCGAATCCGGCCAGCAGGTCGCCGCCATGTATTACGTCGATGCCAAGAACAAGAAGAAGTATCCCATTATCAAGGATACCGAGAACAAGCCGTTGTCGAGCAATCTGGATTATTTCGAAGTCGGAGCCGGAGAAGCAAAGGCCGGTTGGGCAAAGTTCCCGGCGCCGCCAGCCGATGTGACGACGATCTCCGTTTACATTCCGGGCGCACCTCCATTTGAGAACGTCCCGATCGCACAGTAACCGCGTGCATTTATTTCAAATATGAACCCGTTCGGCGTTAGCCGCCGAATCCTATTGTTGCTCTTGCTCTGCGCCACACCCGGACTGGCGGCGGAGCAACCAAAATCCTTCGATCTCGTTTACCGTTCGCTCCCGGTTGCCGGACTGGTGCTCGATCTAAAATACAAGGTCGAAAACTTGAAAGCTTCCTCCGACAGCGTGAAAGGCACCGAGCAAACGATCAAAGGGAAAAATCTGGGATTCATTACGCCAACACCAACCGCGACACCAAAACCTACTCCAACCCCGACCCCGACGCCGACGCCGACGCCCACTCCAACTCCGACCCCAACCCCAACCCCAACCCCCAGACCCACCCCAGCTCCGACCCCAACACCCACACCGACGCCGATACCAACTCCCGCGGCGATGGAAGTGAAAGAGACCGCGACCGAGCTAAAGATCAATCTGCTCGGCGATATCTTGTTTGATTATGACAAGGCCGACATTCGATCGGCGGCTGAACCCACGCTCATGCAAGTGGTTGGAATGATTCAACATTATCCCAACGCGAATGTGCTCATCGAAGGACACACCGACTCGAAAGGCTCGGCTTCTTACAATCAGAAACTGTCCGAGCGTCGTGCCGAGTCCGTGAAGACGTGGTTCGTCGGGAAAGGCATTTCCGAGCAGATCATCTGGACGCGCGGCTGGGGCGCGGCGAAACCTGTTGCTCCGAATTCAAAACCAAACGGCGCCGATGATCCGGAGGGCCGGCAAAAAAATCGCCGCGTCGAGATTACGATTAAGAAATAGGCAGCACGGACATATGTCCTCAGCGAAGACGCTCGTAATCGGCCTCGGCAGCTTGTCGATTCTGGCTGGTTGTGGCAAACCGACGCCGGCGGGGTATTGGGAAGGCAAGGGGACAGCAAAAGAAGTCCCGATGAAAGATCATTTCCGCACGCTGACGCGCGGCGCGGATGTGGATTTCTGGTTCGTGGTCGAATGGTCGCCTATCAATCACACCGGCACTGTAGCCGGCGAAGCGGAAGCGGTTTACGAAGCAGAGTTGAAAGTGGAAAACCTGCCGAAAGTCACCGCGCCCGTTCCCGGCGGCAGCATTAAGTTTGAGCCGGAGATAGGCGGCAAATTAACCGAGCTGGACCCGCGCCGGAAGTTCCCGATCATCGGAGTTCTCTCGTTAGGCGAGGACGGTGCCGGTACGCTAATCTTACAAAAAGTAAGCAGCCCGGACAAAGGGAGTGCTCGCGAAAAGCTGGATGCGGAAGCGCGAGGCGAGCAGGCATCGGATCGGCCATTGCAGTTTACCATTCGCGCAGATCCAGGCGTGAGTGGCGGGTTCGAAGGGGCCGCCGGCAAGATGAACTACAAGGATGGAAAATTGACCGCTGAAACAAAGGGCGGCGGAGAATTCTCGACCGAGGCGCCGGACGTGAACGAGAAGATGAGTGAGACCGTCATTCAAGTTCCGATGACGCCCTTCAGTCCATTTAACGATTCGCCGGCGAAGGTTGAGAAGCGGCCGAGCGGGCCCTACGCCGCAAGCTTTGAAGAAAAAGGAAAGAACTACTCCATCGTCTGGAGCGCGAAGCAGATGGGCGGCGAAAAACGCGAGCCACCGAAACTCACGCCCGAAATGGAGCGCCAACTGCAAGAGTTGCGCAAGATATTGGAATCTAAGCATTAGGCGACGCGCCGCATGCGGCGTGTCGAGATCACCATCAAAAAATGAACCGCTTCACGTAACATGAAACGCAATCTTGTTGCCGCTTTGCTTTTCGCGTGTGCTGTCATTATTGCTGTTGCGGCCGAAGTTGCCAAAGACAAGCCGTCTCCTTCTGGCGAGATTAAGGATCCAATCATCTCGATGATGATGGCGACGTCGATCGATGCCAAGGGCAAGCTGGTGAATCCGCGATTCAGTTTCCCGCAAACCGAGAAGCAAATCACGGCAATCGTGCAACTGGGAAACATCAAGGGCTCTCAACTCACGGTCACGTGGTACAAGACTTTCGATGACGGCGACGAGAGGCTTTTTGAGCAAAAAATTCAGGTCAAGAGTCATGAGCGCGCCTTTTCCGTCGCCAAAAACCCGGGCATGTTTCTTTCGGCCGGCAATTACAAAGTGGTTGCGACCCTTGACGGTCAAACGGAGGACATGGAGTTCGATATCACGCCACCGAGAGCCGCGCCGAAGAAGACATCAGACACTCGCGAGCAGAGGCATTTCGCGGGTCAAACTGAGTTTAAGGACGATCGCGTTGTTGCAGCCGCGACAAACTGGGGTGGATTGCTTCAGCCAATCTCATACGAACCGGTCTCGGACCAAAGTCAGGTGCGAAGAGTTGCGTCGCCGCAAAGCGGGGCTGCGCAGTCGATTGGTTCCACCGCCGCACCAGGCCAGCCGCCGGTTGTCGGGTCCAGCGGGACCGCTCCGCAATCCGCGAGTGCTCCCCTCGGTCCCGATGCAGATGATTGCGAGGTGTTCATTGGCGTTTTGGCTGGGGAGCTAACCAACAACATTTGTTGGACTGCCGACACAGTGCCGGTTGACTCCTGGGCTCGATGCACCTCTAGCTTTATTGAGCGGGTCTCTGTTATCCCAAAATATAACGTCGGCGCAAACATGAATGCCGGCTCTCTTCAGATTTTAGGCGAGTACTCCGCTGGCGAACACGGTTTTCCGGGCGCGACTTTCTATCTGGATCCGTGTCGGCTCTCCGGCGGTTCTGACCTGCCCGGAACCAAAATACAGCTAAACGCCTCCACTTGGTATAAGGAAGTCAGGAGTCAAAAGTCAGCGAACAATTATGTAACGCTTGGCGATGACACGCTCGCCCCCAGAGTCTACGTCGTTTCAACTCCAGCACGCGGCTCGAAAGTTAAGCCGGGCGACAAGATTAATCTGAAAGTCACCGCGCAAGAGAGACGCAAAGGCGGCCCGTGGCAGACGGGTGTGAAAATGATCCAGGTGATTGCGCTGCCCGGCGGCCAGGTCGGAGAGCCCTGGGTCAATAGTGCCAGTCCGCTTTCCCAGAAATGTGAGCAGAAAACCTGGGAGCGAAAGTACGAGGCTACTTACACCGTGCCGAACAACCCACCTCCGATCATCAAAATCTGCGCGCTGGCTGAGGACTATGTCGGGAACGAAGCGAGCAACTGCGGTGACTTCCCCACTGGTGAGTGGTACGGCACGCTGCGGGAGCACGCGCAGGGTAATATTTACAACGACACAGTGGAGGTGCACTTCAGTTTCAACGAAGAGCGCGACGGCACGATCAAGGGAACGGGTCGCGTGGCCGGGATGACGAGCGAGCCGGTGGTCTTCAACCGCTACACAATTACGCGCGCGCTCCACGTCAAGCCGGACGAAGCTGAGTTTCCGATCAGCGGGAAGCGCGTCGGCGACGGATTTCAACTCGAGCTCCAGGTTCCGAAAGGTCAAAGACTAAAGGTCGATATCACAAGCGATAACGGGACGACCGAGGGTGCCAGGAGTGTGTTCGTGTCGGAGCCCTCCTACCACCCGAAAGTCAAGGCCCAGGACGGCGCGACGAACTCGTTTCACACAAACCTTGGGGGGAAGTTCCAAGTGGATGCCACGATCGAGATTCACCGCGCCAAACAGTAGTCCGCGATCGAATCTGGGTACAGGCTTCAGTAATGACAAAGAACGACATTGATTTATGTGAATCTGGGAAAAGGTGAGCTTAGTGTGCGGATTGTAAGTGAGGGCGGCTCACCGCCGCGGGCTCGCAGGTAACGCTAGCCATTCCGAAAAGTTGAGATGAAAGGCGACTGAGATGCAGAAAAAGATGGTGGCCGTCCCAGCGCGCTGCTATTTCGCAATCTCGAACCTTACCGTTTCGACCAGTTGATCGCCTTGATAAAATTCCGCGCGATATTTGCCGACCGGCCAGCCTTTGTTCGGCTTCGATAAGGTGAACGTGCCGGATCCGCGCGGTCCGTCAGCTGTCGTGGAAGTTTCATCCACTTTGTAATTCTTTGGCGCGACATCGCCCACATCTTCGGCGATCCAGACACAGCGAATCTTGTCCCCTTTCTGCAAGGTCTCACCTTGCCAGCGCGCATAAATTTTCGGGATGTCAGACGAAAAAGTCGTAGTCGGTTCGCCGGTTGATTCTTTCGCCAGGGTGGCCTGTAACGGTTTTTTTACCGCCGGTGTCGAACTCACGACGGGGCGCTCGCCCATCTTCGGCATCTCAGTTAGTTCGAGGCTGACCCGCTGGAGCAATTGGTCATCCCCGCGTTTCACCTCCGTTACGATCTCGACGTAACCCACGCCGGGCACAAACCAGCGGTCCTCGACTACTTTCGGCGGTGCCGGCGTGAGCTGCGTGAGGCGGAGATGATACGCATCAAATTTCCCCGCCGGAACCTCGACCGATTCTTGCGCCACGATCTCGTAGCTCTGCGTCGTTTCGAGGTCGCCGACCTTGCCGGCGTAGTTCCATTTTTCGCCGACGCGCGGCGGGAAACTCAGAATTTTCTGCGGTGGATCAACTTTGGATTTCTCGCCGTCTTCAGCCGAGCGCGCCACGGCAGTGACCGCGTCTTCATCCACCTTGAGAAATTCGGTCAGCTGGATGCGTCCCTGGCGGTAGAGGTCATATCGCGTCGTCTCGACCCCATCGATATTCTCCTTACCCGCGGCGAAAATGACCGCTGGCAGACGTAGCTTTCCGTCTGGATCCAACGTTACATGCTCATCCGCGCCGGGTCGCACCCCTTCCCCGAATTCCTGAATCATCTGATATTTCCAAGTCATGCCTGCGGAGGCGGGCAAGAGCGTGTCGGCCCGGACGAATGCCAGCGCAGGCATATCGAAAGAGCGAAACACATCGCAGCTTTCACAGCCCGAGAATGTCAAAATGTTGATGCGGGGTCAATTGTCATCCATCGCTCCAGCGAGTTTCCGCACAAAGTCGACGCGACCGAGACACGCGGTGCCCATCACCGTCGCCCTTCACCGAAGCATCCAAGGCAGGACTTTTCTGTCTTTGCATCGAGCACCTCGGCGTTAGATTGAGCGCGTGAGTTACGAAGTTTTCGCGCGCAAATATCGGCCGCAGACGTTCGACGATCTGGTCGGGCAGGCGCACGTCACGCGTACACTCAAGAATGCGGTCGAGCGAAACCGCCTGGCGCATGCGTATCTTTTTGTTGGACCGCGCGGGATCGGAAAGACTTCGACGGCCCGCATTCTGGCCAAGGCGCTAAATTGCATTAAAGGACCAACCGTCACGCCATGCGGCGTATGCGATAGCTGCAAGGAGATCACGGGCGGGAACAGCCTCGACGTTCTTGAGATTGACGGCGCGAGTAACAACGGCGTGGAGCAGGTGCGTGAACTGCGCGACAACGTCCGCTACGCACCGGCGAAGGGGAAGTTCAAGATCTACATCATCGACGAGGTGCACATGCTCTCGGCGCAAGCCTTCAATGCACTTCTCAAGACGCTCGAGGAACCACCGCCGCACGTGAAGTTCATTTTCGCGACGACGGAGCCGCAAAAGGTTCTCTCGACCATCCTGAGCCGTTGCCAACGCTTCGATCTGCACCGTATTCCGGCAAAGCTAATCGCCGATCATCTCCAATTCATCGCCGGCAAAGAGAAAATCACGCTCGAGCCGGCGGCGGCGCACGCAATCGCGCGCGGTGCGGAAGGCGGCTTGCGCGATGCGGAATCGATGCTCGATCAGCTGGTTGCGTTTTGTGGGAACACCATCACCGAACCGGATGTGTTGAACGTCTTTGGGTTCACCAGCGAGCAAACCGTAACGAGTTTCACAGATCGGATTCTGCGCGGCGCGACTTCGGAGGCAATCGAGCTGCTGCATGAGCAATCCGAGATCGGCAAGGACATGATGAAGCTCACGTCCGATCTCATCTCGTACTTGCGCGACTTGCTCGTGTACAAAGTGAAGCCGGAAGCGCTCGCCGAAGACACGAGTCCAGAGTTGCAGGAATCCCTCGAGAGACAGGCCTCGATGATCGAGATGGCTCGGCTGCTCGAGCTGATCGACCAATTCGCCGCTGCCGAGTCGAGAATGAAATGGGCGCCTGACAAGAGACTTCATCTCGAAGTCGCTGTGATTAAGGCAATCCAAACGCTCAGTCAGGTGACGCTGGACGAAGTCATCGAGAATCTTTCAGCCCTCCGCGATGGAGCGACGAAAGGCGGCGGAGAAAGATCGTCGTCCGCGCAGAAGGGAATCTCCGCGACGATCTCGCCGACGGCGCGAGCCAAACCGACCGAGTTACCGCTGACAGAAAAGCCAAGCCAATCGAAGAGCGTGAAGGTCGCGGAAGACCCCGGCGGCGAAGGGGCGATTGATTTCGAAGCCGCCTGGCAAAAGGTGATCGCAGCGGCGCGAACTCGCCGTCCGCTCATTCGGACCTGGATCGAACAGGCGAAACCGCTCGGCATTGATGGTCGTACCTTCCGAATCGGATTTGCGCCCGAGCAAAAGAGCGTGATGGAGTCGCTCGCCCGACCAGCCAACCGGGAATTCCTGGAGGAGCTCCTCAAAGAAGGGACTGGGCGCGAATGGAGTTTGAAGATGAGCCTTCAGGAAGGTCTCGTCGTTAGGCCCCAACCCGCTCTCCCGGAGGACGGAGTAACTGCGGTTCAACCAACAACAAAGACCGATCCGCGCGCGGCATTCAAGGACGATCCGCTGATTCGGGAAGCGCTGGAAATTTTCAAAGGCGAAATCAACCCCGTGACCGACTGACCGCGATCCATGAACATAAACAAATTAATGAAACAGGCTCAGAAGATGCAGGAGCAAATGGCGAAAACGCAGGCTGAGCTGGAGGAAAAAACTGTCGAGGTCAGCGCGGCCGGCGGGAAGGTCACGGTGGTGGCGAATGGCGCCGGTGATGTTGTTTCGATCAAGATCGCGAGGGAAATTGTCGACCCCGACGACGTGGAGATTCTCGAAGACCTTGTTCTCAGCGGAGTGAAACAGGCGATCGAACAAGGCAAGGCACTCGCGCAATCGGAGATGAACAAAATCACCGGGGGGATGGGGATGACGGGTTTGGGGTTGTAGCGGCGGTCATCCCGAGCGAAGCCGAGGGATCCCGTTGCATACCTTTAGGGTGACATTGCGGGATCCCTCGGCTTCGCTCGGGATGACGCTACGGCAAAGCGCGGATCTCGCGTTGATGTTTCTCGAAAACGCAGACTTCGCCGAATGCCTAGCGAATGCCATTTTCTCGGCCAAGTCGGTCGTAATTTTCCCCGAGCTGCACCGGTGAGTGCGCATCGGAAGCGGTCGTGAACCGGATTCCCTTAGCCATCGCGAGCCGGATGATTTCATCGGACGGGTAAAGCTCGTTTACTGGTTTGCGCCAACCGGCGGTCGAGAGTTCGATGGCAAGACCGCGCGCGGCAATAAAATCGAGTGTCTCTCCAACCAGGGTCTCGATTTCAGCGTTTGGACGATGTCCGTGAATCTTGATCAAGTCGAGATGCGAAAGACAATCGACCAGTCCGCTGGCTGCGATTTCGCGAACCCGACGAAAGTAGTCGAGGTAAATCTCGTCGATGTCGCGGCCGGCGAATTGCTCCGCGCCCGCCGGCACGCTGTCGAACATTTGATCGTCCCGACTGAGATAGTGAACGGAGCCGAGGACAAAATCGAGCTTGTCCCAATTCCTCTCGGTCCACTTGCGACCCGCCACGGAAGTTTCGGGATCGTTGTCGAGCTCAATGCCCGCGCGAATCTTCAGGTCGCTGTTCGCCTCCCGCAAACGAGCAACTTTGTCGAAATCGATGCCGCCGTGATAACGGTCGTGATCGGTCAGTGCGATATCCACCAGTCCCGCCCGCCGCGCGTGATCGGCCCAGGGTTGAAGTAACTTCTGGCTGTAGGGCTGCACCCGATGGCCCTGCGGGTGGCTATGATAGTCGGAGAAGAGATGCACGGCAGCCGCGATCTCCTACGGCTCGGTCAGAAATTTTTGGCGCGCGCGCAATTCCGGAAACCGCGGAAAGAAAACTTCGGCGATAAAAACCTTGTTCGGTGTAAGATCGCGCGTCGCGATCGATTCGTTGTACTCGATGTGCTCCTGCGAATTGATCACAACCGTGCCGACTTTTTCGGCGAAGGCGTGGTTGTCTGACCATCTCGTCAGGACCGTGCCGCTTGAGTTGAGCAGCAAAATTTCAATTCTTTGTTCGTTAGGGAAATCGAGTTCTATCGCGTGTTTGGAGCGGTTGGTCAGAGTTGCCCTGACTGGGAGCTGACGCACCTCCGATAACTTCACTGGCTCGGAAGAGACTGCGATCTCTGTTACCAATCCACGCAACCGGGGATCGCTGTACTCCGGCAGAGGCTGAGAGCTGAGGGGATGGAATATCCGATTGAGGAAGCTCCGCTTTTCCGGCTGCGAGCGAGTGGGCGTGCTCTGGGCAAACAGGTTTGCCAAGATGGCAAAGGTGAGAACAATCCACGCTGCGATGTATCTCATTAGCGGGTTAAACACCAAACGTTGCAAATCCTGTCAAACCCTTTATCAATCGGCCATGAAACCGCTTCTGGCGAGCCTGGCCCTGATCTGGATTGCCATTCCGTCCGGCGAGGCAAAATCGCGCCATTGCTTCCTGCGCATCCACGCGGAAGCGAACGCAAATGACGGCGCCACGTTTTCGATTCCTGTTCGCTCACAATTCTCCGGAAAAGAGATGACGATCGAGAAAATTCCGGCCATCTCGGAGCGTGATGTCGTAGCCTTCCGTCCTTATGCGCGGCCCGACGGCAGCTACGCGGTTCTGCTCCAACTCGACGATCACGGGACGGTCGTGCTCGAGACGCTGAGTATTGAACGGCGCGGAACCTCTCTTTTCGTTTTGGTGAACGGACGACCGATCACGGAACTGCAAGTCGATCGTCGAATTTCCGATGGCAAGATTTACCTTCCTGCGGGCCTGACCGCCGCAGATATCGAATTGATGCGGAGGGACTGGAGATTGATCGGAGATCGCAAGAGCAAGCGATGAGGCCGCTCGTCGGAGCATTGCTCGGCCTCTTCAGCTCGGCATTCGGCTTGATGGGTCAGGATCAAAATCAACCGTTGAATCTGGCCCTGCCGACCGACAACGATGCGTTGTTCCGCGGCGGCGGCGCCGAATTTTACCAATACATCGAGCGTGATTTCAAAGGCGAGAAATCGACGCCGTGGGAAGGCGGACAGTACGGATTTGTTCGCAATCCGGTTGAGACTTCAGCAGGCGTTGTCTACACGCGTTTTCACGAGGGCATCGACATCCGGGCGCTACACCGCGATCCGCGCGGCGAGCCGCTCGATGAAGTTCACGCCATCGCTGACGGCGCCGTCGTGCACATCAGCCTCGCTGCCGGATTTTCCAACTATGGCCGGTACGTGGTGGTCGAGCACCGCTGGGATGGTTGCAGCTATTTCAGTTTGTACGGCCATTTGAGTTCGATCGCGGTCAGACCGGGCCAGCAAGTCCGGCGCGGCGATCTACTCGGGATCATGGGTCATACCGGTGAAGGTCTGAATCAAGCGCGGGCGCACTTGCACCTGGAATTGAATTTGATGTTCAGCCGCCGGTTCGAAGGATGGTACGACGCCACCTTCAAAAACGATCCGAACCACCACCGCATTTACAACGGGATGAATCTCGCCGGAATTGACATCGCACGATTTTATCTGGAATTGCGCAAACGCCCCGGCCTAACGATTCCGGAATTTCTTTCCGAAGAGGAGGTGTCTTACAAGGTGATCGTGCCGAAATCGAAGTATTTCGATCTGGGAAAGTTTTACCCCTGGATGATCGCACGGGGAGCCGGTGAAAATGCGGGCTCATGGGAGGTTTTTTTCAATCGCGCAGGCGTGCCGCTTAAGATTGAGTCAGCCTCGAGGACCGTTCGCGAACCGGAGCTATCTTACGTGCGACGGAGCGGGATCGAGTACTCCTATCTGACACGAGGAATCATCGGAGGCCGCGGGGCGCACCCAACCTTGACCGAAAGCGGGAAGCGGTTCATGCAGTTGCTTACCTATCCAGAGTGAACGCCGGCACCGGCGAGAATGTCTTATGCTTCCACAAGATCGCAAGACATGTCCCGAATCACCCGACGCAAATTCCTGAGTCTGGGCGCGCTGGCGCTGCCCGCTCTCGCTGGGGCCGACGGGCGATGGATTGAGCCGACTTCGCTTCGAGTGACCGATTTGACGTTGAAGGCGGATGGCGACCTTCGATTCGTCCACTTCAGCGATTTCCATCATCGAGGCGATACCCGCTACGCCGCAGAGATCGTGCAGACGATCAACAACCTCGCGCCCGAGTTCGTCTGCTTCACCGGAGATTTGGTCGACGACAGGCGATTCGCTACGGAAGCGCTCGGTTTTATCCGGCAAATCAAGTCTCCGGTTTACGGCTCCCCCGGAAATCACGATTACTTGTGCCACGCATCGTTCGTGGAATACGAGGCTGCTTTTGCCGCCACGGGTGGCGCATGGCTGGAGGACCGCTCCGTTTTTCTTCCCCGGCACAATCTCGAACTCGCCGGCATGGGCATCCGCGGATTCGGCGCGATGGCGCGCCTGGAAGCGGAGCGGCATTTTCTTCTCCTGCATTACCCGGCTGTGGCCGATCAGCTCGGCGAAAATTGCTTCGACCTGATCATGTCCGGACATTCGCATGGAGGCCAGGTGCGCCTGCCATTTTTCGGCTCGATCATCGTCCCTCCCGGAGTGGGACCGTACGATTACGGCTACTACGAGACGAAAGGCGGACCGCTGAATGTGAACGCCGGCGTCGGGACATATTACCTCCCCTTTCGGTTCAACTGCCGGCCGGAGATCACAGTGGTGACAACGTAACTGTAGTCACTTCGTTAGGCGAATCGGACCAGGGACGCCGCGCGTCTCACAGAGGCGCAGCTACAGCTCTAGCAGGTGGTTGGCACGCGCTGGGCCAGAGCAACAGCGTGAGGAATGGCGCCCGCGACGAATCCGAGACATTCCACTGCGCCACTTGGTTTCCCGGGCAGGGCAATGACGAGCGAACGATCAATGATTGCAGCGAGACTGCGCGATAAGATGGCGTTCGGCGTGATCTTCATTGATTCGCTGCGCATCACTTCGCCGAAACCGGGCAACTCCACGCGCATCAACGCGCGAATTGCTTCCGGCGTGACGTCACGTGCGGCGATGCCGGTTCCACCCGTGGTCAGAATCAGACCGCAACCTTGAGCTGCAAACGAACGCAGCGTTTCCTGAATTTTTTGGATGTCGTCCGAAATGATCGCTTCGGCCTGAACGTGCCAGCCGTAGCCATCCGCCGCCTTTTTCAACGCCGGCCCGCCGAGATCCTGATATTCGCCGGCACTGGCCCGGTCAGAGATGGTGAGAATGCCGACCGTTATCGTCATTCCGAGCGAAGCGCAGCGCAGTCGAGGAATCCCGCAGTGTTTCGTAAGAGCTGTCTCATGGAAAATTAGTTTTTGGCGACGCGGTCAGGTGGTATTTCGGGATCCCTCGACGTCGCTCGGGATGACCCGTTTTGTTTTCTCGAGCAACCGGATTTCAGAAATTTGCATCTCCCTGTCTACCGCTTTGCACATGTCGTAGATCGTGAGCAAGGCCACTGATACGCCGGTTAAAGCTTCCATTTCCACTCCGGTCTGCGCCGCCGTTCGCGCCGTGCATTGAACTTCCAGGCCATCGGAAACGCGATCGATCCTGATCTCCACCTGGCTGAGCGCGAGATTGTGACAAAGGGGAATCAACTGCGCGGTTTGTTTCGCAGCCTGAATCCCCGCAACGCGCGCTGTCGCGAGGACATTTCCCTTCGCTATCTGATTGCTCGAAATGAGCTCCATCGTTTCCGGCCGCAATCGGATCTTTCCCGCGGCAGTCGCGACCCGTGCGCTCATCGGCTTGGCTGAAACGTCAACCATCTGCGCACTTCCGTCAGCCGCGACGTGCGAAAGCCGATTCATCGTCAGCCACCAATCGCAACCATCTTGCGGTCCGGTTTGTAGTTGTCGCGAAAGTCGTGCTGCTGCGGTTTGCGCTCAACCACATCGAGGAAGAAACGAGTCAACTCCTCATCGCTCGCTCCGGCGCGCAGCGGTTTCATGATATCGAACTCCAGATAACTGCCGAGGCACGGACGCAATTTCCCATCGCACGTCAGCCGCAGCTTGTTGCAGCTTTCGCAGAAATGGAGATTCGTCATCGCCCCAATAAAACCGATCCGCTGCGATCGCCCGGGAATTTGATAGTACGTCGCGGGGCCATTCGTTCGAAATGTCGGTTCCGGAATCAGGCTTCCGTAATGCCCTTCGATTTTGCGCTTCGCTTCCTGAACTGGCAGAAAGTTGTCTTCGCTCAGCACCTCGCTCGTGCTAACGGGCATCAACTCGATGAAACGCAAAAGCAGGCCGTGGCTGACCGCGAACTCCGCCAGCGGCACAAGCTGATCTTCATTCCGTCCGCGCATGAGCACGGCATTCAGCTTGATCTGTTCGAATCCGGAATCGATGGCTGCTTGAATTCCAGCTGCCGCCTGCCGAAAGAAATCCCGGCCGGTGATCGCGGCGTAGACGTCGGGATCGAGCGTATCGAGCGAAATATTCACCGTCCGAGCCCCAGCCTTCCGCAATGCCCGAGCCATTGAAACACCAGGTGAGACTTCGCGCGCAAGTAATGTTCCGTTCGTCGAAATTCCGATATCCTTGATCCCCGAAATGGCCGGCAGAGCGCGCATGAAATCCAGGACTCCGCGGCGAGTCAGCGGTTCTCCACCCGTGATGCGGAGTTTCGAGACGCCGAGCTGCGCCGAAATGCGGATGATCCGCAGCGTCTCCTCGTAGCTCAGAATGTCCTCCCGCGGGAGCCATTCCTGCAGCTCATGGGGCATGCAATAGTTGCAGCGCTCGTTGCAACGGTCGGTGATCGACACACGCAGGTACGAAATTCTGTGGCCGAAGCGATCCTCCATGGCGGGAAAGGGTAACGGCATCGCGCCAGTGAATCAAGGAAGCGGCGGGCGGCGGCGAGCGCTCGGTTGACGCAAAAAAGGGCCGCTGTATCTTCGCGCATGAGGCGTCGATATTCCCGTTGGGCGCTGGCGGCTGCCGCATGCGGCGGGTTGCTCGTGAGTGGTTGCTCGACGGTTGAGACAAGAATTTCCGAGCATCCGGAAATCTATCAACATCTGTCGCCGTCCGACCAGCAACTGGTGCAAAACGGCCAAATCCGTCCGGGAATGTCGCAGGACGCCGTTTATCTGGCCTGGGGCGGACCGCAGCAGAAGTCGACCGCGAACATTCGCGGAAAGTTTGCGGAAACGTGGATCTATTATAGTTCGACGGCGACCGGGGGTTACGGTTACTGGGGCTATCCGTATCCGGCTTACGGTCCTTATTTCGGGGCGGGATTCTATGGTCGCGGCCGGTATTATCGCCGCTTTGGACACCGGTACTACGGATGGGGTTACGATCTTTGGGACCCGTTCTTCATCGGCGGAACCCAAATTGTTAATTACCCATACAAAACCATCTCGTTTGAACACCGGCGCGTCGTTGCTTTTCAATTCCTGGCACGGCCGAACTTTTATTAGACGAGGAAAATTTTCGAGCGCGGGCTAGAATGGCGCGTGTGATCCGGCGACTTTCCGATGGCCTACAGCTCGTTCACTCAGTTCGTTGAAGCTCTCGACCAAGCGGGCGAGCTGAAACGCGTCTCGCTTCCGGTCGAGACGAATTTGCTCATCGCAGAATGGGCGGATCGGGAAATGAAATCACCGGGCGGCGGCAAAGCGCTGCTCTTCGAACAACCACTGATCGACGGAAAGCCATCGAAATTTCCGGTTGCTATCAACACCATGGGATCGTCGCGGCGCATGGCTCTCGCGCTCAAGGTCGAGAGCGTGGACGAAATTTCACGCGAGATTCAGTTGATTCTGAAAGCGAAACCTCCGACTGACCTGCGCGAAGGCTGGAGCTTGCTCAAGCAGGGAATTCATCTGCTCCACGCGCGGCCGAAACATTTGAAAGAGGGTGCATGTCAGGAGGTGGTTCACCGCTTCGATGAGAGTGCGCCCGCAACCTCGTTAGGCAATCTGCCGATTCTAAAATGCTGGCCGCAGGATGGCGGGCGTTTCGTTACGTTGCCGAATGTGCACACACGCGACCCCGACAGCGGTGCAAGAAATGTCGGCGTCTATCGAATGCAGGTTTACGACGAACACACAACCGGGATGCATTGGCAGGTCCACAAGGTCGGCGCGCGACATGGAAAGCGTTATTACGAGCGCAACGAACGGATGCCGGTTGCGGTCACGCTCGGAGGTGATCCCGCCTATACCTTCGCGGCCACTGCGCCCTTGCCCGATGGGTTGGACGAAATCCTCTTTGCTGGATTTCTGCGCAAGAGATCCGTCGAGCTGGTTCCATGCAAAACGATCGACCTCGAGGTCCCGGCGGACGTTGATTTCGTTCTCGAAGGTTACGTCCAGCCGGGCGAGATGCGGCCGGAGGGACCTTTCGGCGACCACACCGGTTTTTACACCGCGGTCGAGGATTATCCCGTCTTCCACCTCACGGCCATTACCCACCGCCGCGATGCAATTTACCCCACCACCATCGTCGGCATTCCACCGATGGAGGACTTCTATCTCGGCGATGCGAGTGTCCGAATTTTTCTTCCGGTCTTCAAAATGAACTTCCCGGAACTGGTCGACATGGCACTGCCGCCGGAAGGCGTTTTCCACAACCTCGTTTTCGTCAGCATTCGCAAGCAGTATCCGTATCAGGCGTTCAAGGTCATGCACGGCCTCTGGGGCATGGGCCAGATGATGTTCAGCAAATACATTGTCGTTGTCGATGAAGACTGCGATGTGCATAACACGAGCGAGGTGCTGTTTCGTCTGTGCGCGAACACCGATCCGCAGCGCGACAGCACCGTCATCAAGAACCCGAGCGATTCGCTCGATCATGCGCCGACAGAGCAAAACGTCGGTTCACACATGGGATTCGACGCCACCCGCAAGCTGCGCGGCGAAGGATATCCCAGAGAATGGCCGGAGCTTGTCCGCATGACGGACGAAGCGCAACGCCTGGTCGACGAACTGAAAAAGAAAGCGGGTTGATCCGGCTTTCCGCCGAATCAACCCGCTAACCACTCTTTCGAAGGAACTGTAGCCGCCTCGCTCTGTCGAGGCGCTCTCCGCACTGGGAGACGGCAACAGAGCGCCGTCGCTTCGGCCTACGGTTTTCGGAAGATGCGGCCCGTCGAAGGATCGCGCACCAGCGCACCGTGTGGAACTCCGCGGACGTCGACCAGATTATGAGGAGCATACGGGCTTCGAAGAATACCAGCCGTGCCCGTCCGGGTGCCGTACGGGTAATAGCCAGCCGGATGTCCGTTGTAATATCCGTTCTGGTCGGCCTCGATGGCCGCGCCGATAATCGCGCCGCTGGCCGCGCCAGCAGCCGCACCGATCGCAGCACCCTGCACATTACCGGTGGCGGCGGCGCCGATAATCGCACCAGTGGCAGCACCGATGCCGGCACCCTGACCAGTTGCGGTGTCGCATGAACTGAGAGCGAGGGAGCTGAGCGCCAACGCTGAAATAGCCAAATAATTCAATTTCATAGTTATATGTTAAACGGTTTGAATGGAGTGATCGGACGGACGAGGACAGCCGAAATTCAAATAAACTTCAGCAGTGTTGTCGTAACCCGGCCGATTTTCTCCAACTTGTTGAGCCGGTATTCTTTTTCGAAAACACGAAACTTGTCCAGCTCCATTCGTCGGAGCAAGGCGCGGTAGACCGAGCCCATGATTTCCGCGGCGATCATCGAGCGTCGATCTTCCCGAGGGAGCGACGCCGCGGCGTGGGCAAAGAATTGATGAGCGCGCTCGGCCTCGAATTGCATGAGCGCGACAAAACGTTCGTCGTAGACGCGCGACCGCAATGCCTCTGCCGAATACCCAAACCGCGCGAGATCAGCCAGCGGAAGATAGATTCGCCCCTTGTCCAAATCCTTTCCGACATCGCGCAAGATGTTGGTCGTCTGCAAAGCGAGCCCGAGCTCGATTGCATATTCGCGGCAGGCCGGATTCCGGTAACCAAAAATCTCGATGCTAACGAGCCCGACGGCGCTGGCCACCCGGTAACAATAAACCCGCAAATCTTCGAAGGTCGCGTATTCGGAAATGGTCAAATCCATTTCGACGCCCGCGATGATCTCGTCGAGCATCTCCGGCTGAAGGGCATATTTTTTCATGAGAGCGCGAACATCCCCGGCGATCGAGGGTTCGTGGTCGCGCGGCGCCCTCAGCATCGCGCGCCATTTAGTTAACTGGCGCGCTTTCTCCTCGAGACCGAGCGTCGAGCTATCCGCGATGTCATCGATCACGCGGCAAAAGGCGTAGAAAATCGTGATATCGCGACGGCGTTCCGGTCCGAGCGCGACGAAGGCGAGCGCCAGATTCGATTTGCTCTGGCGCGTGATTTTTTCAGCGTTCACTTTTCGTCGACGCTGGTAGGGACGGCGCGCTGCGCCGTTCGAATGTGAAGGTCTTGCCAGCCGCTTTCCACGAAAGACGGGCGCCGCAGCGCGGCGTCCCTACCCTGAAATTTCGCATTCATTCGCGATTAGTACCCGAATCCAACTTTCCTGACCTATCCGCCCTGTTTCGCATTGGCGGAATAGACAAACCCACGCGGCGAGCAGCCAGCCAGTAATCAACCCGCGTGCAAAAACATAAAGCAGCTTCCAGATGATAAAGGCCATCGTGCGATCGGCGATCGCTCCCCGGATAATGGCGTCAGCTGCTATGAGCAGGTAAAAATTTATCGCGGCGATCAGGAGAAACCAGCCGAAACGTCCGAGGTTTCGGCGTAAGAAAGACAAGTGGGCGTGGACCGCCTCCCGCAGTTTCTCATTGTGCAGAGCGAGAGAGATCTGCACCGAACTGAAAGCAATGATCAGTACGCTCATGACCAGACGTTCCAGCGGAAGGTAATCGAGTACATCAGGGATGTTCATGAAATAGGCGAGCAGAAGCGGCATGCGGACGATCAACGTGCTCACGACGATGACGATTCCAGCCCATTTCAGCACGTAGCTGAAACGGCGCATGGCAAAACGAAAGAGCCCTTCTTCCGTGAAGCTGAGGCCTTTGATCCAGGCCAGACAGACCGTGATCAGATATACTTGAATGTAAACGCCGAAAAAATATTCGAAGATGAATGAAACCGTATCCACGACCGCGCAGAGTTGGAGGATGGGCGCCGCCGGGAGCGGTTCGCCCCACTGCGGCAATCGCCAAAAGACAATTGGTTTCAAAAGCGATGCGAGCGCACTGAGCAGCACCACCGCATAAATCGCAATGCCCCAGCTCCGGTAACGCTTCCAGAGCGCTCGCACGAGTGCGCCATGCAATCCACGCCAGTTAATCGCCAACAGAACGGCCGCGATCACCGAAAGCGGATAGGTTGTCGTCGCGTTATCGAATAATCCCGCGACACCTTCGAGCGCGGGCAATGGAGTTTCGCGCCAGACGTCGACTAGTTTCGGCCAGTGCCACGTGGCCAAAGAAGCGATCTGGCCAAAGTCCAGATCCGATTCCCGCTGAATCGGGGTAAACGTGGCGAACTGAAAAATTGAGTAGCCGAGGCCGAGCAAAGCAAAGGTCAGCCAGATCCGCTTGAATCTCGCGATGCAACGAAAACCGTCGCGGAGAGCGAGGCGGATCGGGTTCGAGTACATCACCAGCACATATCCCCCGAGCAAACCGGCCAGTGGATACACTCGCGACACGCTCGAGAGCATGATATGTGGCCTAACGAATCAAACCCCAGTGCCA
The DNA here is from genome assembly GCA_963737545.1 of uncultured Verrucomicrobiae bacterium. Classification (GTDB taxonomy): domain Bacteria; phylum Verrucomicrobiota; class Verrucomicrobiia; order Chthoniobacterales; family UBA10450; genus CAVTTH01. The sequence goes on from CAVTTH010000001.1 coordinate 420,298, forward strand.
GGTGAAAGGCCAGTAAACAAGAAGACCCCGACCAACGACATTTTCCTCCGGTACCGGACCCCACCAGCGGCTGTCATAGCTGTTGTAGCTATTGTCGCCCATCGCGAAATAGCTGCGCGGTGGGACAGTAAACGTCTTGTCAGGAGCGCCGAGATAAAGGCTGCCCGGCGAATAACCGCGATAGCCGTTCCGGGCCGACATCACCTTGGCGAAGCCGTGGCCTTCGGCAATTTTCCCGTTCGCGTAAAGGAGCGGTGGATCAACCCGCAGAGTGTCTCCTGGGACACCGGCCAGCCGTTTAATATAGAAAGGCGCACCGGTCTCGGGATCACCCGGGATACCGAGGATGTGGTCCGTCCGGAAAACAAAGACGTCGCCGCGGTGTGGCTTGACAAAGTTGTAGGAAAACTTGTCGACGAAAACCTGGTCCCCGGTATCGACGGCGCCGCGCGCAATCGTCTCGCCGGGTCCGTATTCTCGCCCCGGCACCACGCCAAAATCTCCGCGCAGCGTTTCCGGCGACGCGTAGACCAAGAACTTTTGATGCGCACAGATGATGCGAGAGAAAGTGAAAAAGAAACCGAATTTCTTGGGGATTACTTGCTGCACCTGATCGTTCTCCGTCGATACAACATTGATGTAGTTGCGGCCGAGGATGAAAAACTCCGCCACCTGCCGGAGCAGATTCGGCGCGGGCGCATCGCTGCGATGACCGATGATTCCGTTGAGCGTCGGTTGCATCGAGCCGGTCGGAATCTTGAATGGCTGGAGAAAGTACGAACGGATCCCGACCGCCACCACGATCGCGACCAGAATGACTTCGACGTTTTCCCGCCAATGCGATTCCCATGTCACCGGCGTGAGTTTGTGCAACTGCGCGTCGAGCGATTCGGCGGCAGTGGTGATGCGATCGTGATCTCGCGCCCGCAAAGCGGACGCTAACACGCTGATCCCCGATTCGAGCGACTCGCGCACCGGCGCGTCCAGGGTATCGGATTTATAGCGAACAAATTTTTGCGCGTGCCGCAGGAGCAACTTGCTGTGCTTAATGTAACGGGGTGTAAACATGCGGCGGGATGCTAACCGATGATTGCGGCTCGATCATCTGAATAAATGCTCGACACACTCAGCACGTCATCACTGCGCCTTCAACACCTCGATGAACGCTTCCTGCGGGATGTTAATCTTACCGATGCTCTTCATTCGCTTCTTTCCCTCTTTCTGCTTTTCCAGCAGCTTGCGTTTTCGCGTGATGTCCCCGCCATAGCATTTCGCGGTGACATTTTTGCGTAAGGCCGAGACGCTCTCGCGCGCAATAATCTTTCCGCCAATCGCCGCCTGGATCGCCACTTGATACAACTGGCGCGGAATCACTTCCTTGAGTTTTGCAGCGAGCTGACGCCCGCGCGATTCCGCCCGGTCCCGGTGCACGATGGTGGAAAACGCATCGACTGGTTCACCGTTGACGAGCAAATCGAGTTTCACCAGTTTCGCGGCGCGATAACCGGCATGCTCGTAATCCATCGACCCGTAGCCACGCGTAATGCTCTTAATCTTGTCGTTGAAATCGACGAGAATTTCATTCAAGGGCAGCTCGCAATGCAACATGACGCGGCGGGTATCGAGCGATTCGGTGTGATCCATCAAGCCGCGCTTTTCCAGAATGAGCTGAAGGATGTCGCCGATGTTCTCATTCGGACAAAGCACGTACGCTTTCACGATCGGCTCGCGAATTTCATCGATCACGCTCGGATCGGGCAAGTGCGCCGGATTGTCGATGAGCAACGTTTCACCGCGCGTCGTCAGAATCTGGTAGATGACGCTGGGCGAGGTCGCGATGATATGCATGTCGTACTCGCGCCGCAGGCGTTCCTGAATGATCTCCATGTGGAGGAGGCCGAGAAATCCGCAGCGAAAGCCGAACCCGAGCGCGACCGAGCTTTCCGGCGAATAGACAAAGGCGGAATCGTTCAGTCGCAATTTTCCGATCGCGGTTTTCAAGTGCTCGAAATCCGCAGTGTTGATCGGATAGATCCCGCTGAAAACCATCGGATGAATTTCCTGAAATCCCGGCAACGCTTCGCGCGCCGGATTGCGCTGGTCAGTGATGGTGTCGCCGATCTTGATCTCAGCCGTGCTCTTGATGTTGGCGATGAAGTAGCCGACGTCCCCTGCCCGCAATTTCGGCTGCGCAAACATCTTCGGAGTGAACACGCCCACTTCCTTGATCTCGTAACGCGCTGGGTTGTTCATGAACTTCACCGCCTGATTCGGCTCAATGTTGCCGGAAAAGACCCTAACGTAGGCGACGACCCCGCGGTAGACATCAAAGACGGAATCGAAGACGAGGCCGCGCAGTGTTTCATCTTTGGGCTTCAGGGGCGCCGGGATCCGATTCACCACGGCCTCAAGAATCTCTTCGATGCCGATGCCCATTTTCGCGCTGGCCTCGATCGCTTCCTCCGCCGGAATCTGGAGAATTTCCTCCAACTGCCTGTGCACGGCGGGAATATCCGCATTCGGCAAATCGATCTTATTGATCACGGGCACAATGGTGAGGCCCTGCTTGTGGGCCAGATGGATGTTCGCCACCGTCTGCGCCTCGACCCCTTGCGCCGCATCCACGATCAAGAGCGCTCCTTCACATGCTGCCAGCGAGCGCGACACTTCGTAGGCAAAGTCTACGTGTCCGGGCGTGTCGAGCAGGTTCAACCGGTAGGTCTTTCCCGACTTGCTCGTGTAACTCATCGTGACCGGATGCGCCTTGATCGTTATCCCGCGCTCCCGCTCCAGATCCATTGAATCGAGGAGCTGATCCTGCTTCTCTCGGTCGTGAATCGTGCCGGTGCGTTCGAGCAATCGATCGGACAAAGTCGTCTTCCCGTGATCGATGTGCGCAATGATGCAAAAATTCCGGGTAAGCTCGATCGACATGAAGCGTTGCACTATGCGGGCGTGCACTGGGATGGTCAATCGAGAGGCCCGCGCAAAGTATTCCGGCGTTGCTCTTCACGGGTGCGGCTGTTAGGTGATGAGAAATGCCCAAGTTGATTATCAAAACGGAAGGCGGCGCAAAGGTCGCGCACGAACTGGCGGAGGAACTGATTACGATCGGACGCGGCCCGGATAACGCGATTCGGCTCGATGATCCTTCGGTCTCCGGCCGGCATGCACAATTGCAGCGCGTCGGAGACATTTATCGCCTCAAAGATCTCGGCTCCACGAATGGAACGTCAGTCGATGGACAAAAAGTGAACGAAACCGCTTTGCGTTTCGGTGATCGCCTTCGCTTTGGAAAAGTCGAGGCGCTGTTCGAATCCGATGTCAGCGATCACGCCCAACCGCTTCCTGAGCTTGAGGCTTTGGCCGCGCGGCCGGCAGAATCGAGCGCCCGCCCGGCAGATTTCGCCAACGCGTCGCCCTTTCCGCATAGGAGGAAGGACAGAGACCCGACGCGGCAAGCCATCCTGGCCGCCGCGGTGATCGCGTTTCTCGCTTTCGTGGGGAGTATGATCGCGGTGCTGATGATGCACACGCCGATGTAACGCAGCTGTTCTGTTTGTCGCCTCGAAATGGCCCCAACCAAGAAGCGCCTTCTCCTCTTCGACATCGACGGAACACTCATCACTTCGGGCGGCGCGGGCATCGAAGCCCTCAAACGCGCGCTCCATGAGCGATTCAGGATCGCGGATGATCTGAGTGACATCGAGATCGCGGGCATGACGGATTCAGGCATCGTCGTGGCCATATTGAATAAACATGGCGTGCCCACGACTAAGGAGAATGTGGCGGCATTTCTCGACAGCTACGTCCGCTTTCTGGCGCTGGAACTTCCGCAGCGCAAAGGCTCCCTTCTGCCGGGCGTGTTGATGTTGCTGGAAAAACTAAAAACGCGGTCGCATCTCGTCCTCGCTTTGCTCACTGGCAACCTGGCCCGCGGCGCACAGTTGAAACTGGAGCACTACGGCGTCTGGAACTTTTTTGAATTCGGTGCATTCGCAGATGATCACCAGGACCGCAACCAGCTCGGGACCTTCGCCAAATCGCGGGCAAAGGAAACGCACGGACGGGAATTCCTCGCGAGTGAGATCGACGTGATCGGCGACACCCCCCGCGACATTTTATGCGGAAAAGCCTTCCACGCCCGTACTGTTGCCATCGCTACGGGCACGTGGTCCCGCGAAAAACTGGCCGAACATGGGCCAGATTTTCTATTCGACGATCTGTCCGACGTCGATCACGTCATCGCAACGCTGGGGTGGTGAAAATTGACGAGCGACCGCAGAGTGACATCTTGCCGAAGCTTCTGATCAAATGCCAAAAATTAATCAACCAAACGTGTTCCCGCTCGAGGGCGAAATCGATCTCCACGTTTCCCCACGAATTGCGACATCACTCGGTGCGGTAGTGAAGGGGAAGCCGCAGAAGTTGATCATCGATTTATCAAAGGTGAGTTACATCGATAGCTCGGGACTGGCTGTGTTGATCGAGGGCATGCAAAACGTCGAGGCCTACGGCGGGAAATTCCTCATCGCCGGCTTGCAGGAAACCGTCCGCCCAATTTTCGAGATTGCCCGCCTTGATCAGGTGTTCCGGCTTTTTCCGGACGTGGAAGCCGCACTGGCGGGTTAGAGGTCGGATCTAGACAATCCGCGCGTATACCCCGCTGTCATCCCGAGCGTAGCGAGGGACCTCGCAAGCAAGAACGCCTGTGATGTATTGGAAGGATAGTTGTCGAAGGAAACGTTGGGGCAAAGAGAGGTCCCTCGTCCGGCAGCGGCCGAACTCGGGATGACAAGCAAGAGCGGGAAGTTCAACTGGCGGCTTGAAGCAAGATCTCCAGCGTCCGCGCGACGTTGATCGAGATATCGAACTGAGCGGCGCGCTCAAGGATGCGCGGCCGGGCCTCCGCCCGTCTCGCCGCATCGCTCCACATTTGAATCGCGCCGCAAAGAGCATGAATCTCGCGCGGATCTTCGACCACGCTTCCGTGAACACCATTCTCAATCACCTCGCTTACGCCGTTCGCGCGGGTCGTGATAACCGGCAAACCTGCCGCCAGCGCCTCGAGGCTCGCATTTGAAAACGGATCGTAGATTGTTGGCAAAATGAAAATATCGGCAGCTGAGTAAACCGCGGTGAGATCGCGGGCCACGCCCAGAAATTGCGCGAAACGAGATTTGTACGTTTGCTGATTGCCGCGGCCGGCGACGAACAATCTTAGCCTTGGGTTGCCGCTTGCTTCGATCGCATCGATGGCAAAGCGAAGTCCCTTTCGCTCCCAGCCCGAGCCGACGAAAAGGAGCGCGATATCATCGGCTTTCAGACCCAGCGTCGCGCGCTGGCCGGCACGGCGCTCGGCATTTTGTGCAAAAGCGTCCACGGGAACTCCATTGTAGACGACATCGATCTTGCTGGCGGGATATCCATAAGTGCGATTGATTTCAGCCGCGACCATCCTGGAATTCGCGATAACGCGGCCGGCGCCGCCCTGGCCAAGCAGCGATTCCTCGAGACGCAACAGGTCGCGATTTTTTCCGTTTAGCACCTGGGAGATTTTCTGCCATGCCGTCCCAAATTTTTCGCGCCGCTCCAGCCAGACTCGGTGCACACCATCTCCAGCCCGGAAAACATCGCAACGCCAGATGCGTTCGAAACTCAACCAAACATCGCAGGACGCTTCCGGGCGCAATCGTTCCAGATCATTCGCGAAAGCGATCGCCGATGATCCGCCCACGCGCGTGATCGGTCCGAACGTCCATTCCTCCGCCGGCCAGTCAGCTGTGGTGAAGAGGTGCGCCCCGTGGCCGGCCTCAACGACACCTTGCGCGAGCCGTTTGAGGTAAGCTTCCGCGCCTCCACTCGCGGAAAAACCACGTCGAACAAATCCGATCTGGCAAATAGACTTCGACATTGCGGTTAGGCAGCGGTTCCCTCTTTACTTGACCACATTCGTCACAATACTTGTAACGCCATGGTGCGTGAAACTCTAAACGCCCCTCCCCCGCCGCAATCGGCGCGAGCCACGCCGCGTCTTTTGCCGCGGAACATGCTCTACTCGATCTTCGCGCGCATCGGCGGCTCGGGTTTGGACACTGACGCGTTTGAGACATTGCGCGCCTCTCATCGTGGCGGATTCCTCGGGAAAGCCATCGCCTACGATAATCGCCAGACGGAAATTCCGAGCGCGCTCATTCATTCGCTTCGCTGGCACCCGGTCCGGCTGATTTCTTTTCTCGATCGGCCGTATTATTACGGAGCGAAAAAGAAATACCTCGATTGGATCGCGTCGCGGCAGCTGGCAACCAGGCGTTACGACTTGTTCCATAGCTGGTCGGGCGATTGTCTCAAATCCCTAAGGGTGGCGCACAAGCTTGGGATTCCCTCGCTCGTGGAAATTCCAACCTGGCATCGTGATCAGGGCAGAACGCCGCGCCCGGATCCGGCAGCGGAAGCGATGCCGGCGCTGCCCTTTTATCGCCAATGGAAAGAGAATTTGCTGCTGCAACGGGCTCGTTACATCGAAGAATACGATTTGGCCGATCTGCTCGTTGTGCTTTCGAGCAAGGCGACGGAGACATTTCGCGTCCAGGGCTTTCCAAGGGAGAAACTTTTCTACCTGCCCCGCGGTGTCGACATCGAGCAGTTTAAGCCCGGGCAACGGCCACCGGTCTTTCGAGCAGTTTTTTCCGGAGCTTTGATCGAGCGAAAAGGCATTCATCATCTTTTGGAAGCATGGCATCGACTTGATCTAAAAAACGCTGAGCTTTGGCTCGTCGGATCGGTGCACGAAGAGGCAAAGCCGTATTTGAAGAAATTCTGGCGCGATAACATCACAGTCGTCGGATTTACTCGTGACGTGGCAAAGTATCTCAGCCAAAGCACGGTCCATATTTTTCCTTCGCAACTGGAAGGAAGCGCGAAAGTCACCTACGAAGCCGCGGCCTGCGGTTTGCCTCAAATCACGACAAGAGAAGCGGGTGATGTGGTCAACAACGGCGTGGAAGGTCTGGTCGTGCCGCCGGCGGATGTCGATCAGCTGGCCGACGCAATTCTATATTTGTATCAACGTCCCGAGACCGTCGAGCAAATGGGAATCGCCGCGCGGAAACGGGTCGTCGACAATTTTACGTGGGACCATTTCCGCACGCGCTTGCTCGATGCTTACGAACTGGCGATGAAGACGAGGCAATAGTCTATCGAAGTTGATTTTCTCGTTGGCGGTTCTGAATTCTTCCGGGACCGCTGCAATTTTTTCTTCGCCCGTGAAAATTCTGATCATTCAACTCAAGCGAATCGGCGATCTGATTCTGACAACGCCCGCCATCGCCGCGCTTCGAGAAAGATTTCCGGAGGCCAAAATCGATCTCGTCGTTTCTCCGACCGGCGCGGAACTCGCTTCCGCGATCCCCGGAGTTGAACGGATCTTCGTTGCCGGCCGCCACCTCCGCGATGTTGGCGCCTGGCTCAAGATCATGCTCCGACGATATGATTATTGCGTCGATTTCACCCGGACCGATCGGTCGACGCTCCTTACCGTTCTATCGCATGCGCGCAAACGGATCACCTACGAACGGGCCAACGCGCAAAACAAATGGCGGCCGCTGGCGTACGATGAATTTATCGCAGGCTCCGCCCGTTCGATGCACACGGTTGATCATCATCTTGCGTATCTTGCTTCCCTTGGAATTCGCGGCCCTGCCCCGGCATTGACGCTCCGGTTGCCTAACGAATTCACACTTGAAGCAGACCGGATTCTCACCAGGGCCGGCGCTCTCCCAGAGTTTGTCATTTTTCATCCCGGCTCGGCCCGGCTTGAAAAATTTTGGGAAGCGGAACGCTGGGCCGAAGTGATCGGGCATGTTTCGGCAGAACACGGTCTCGCTTGCGTCTTGACCAGCGGTCCGGGGGAGATGGAGCAAACGCACATCGCAAAGATCAAAGGCGGACTCGATTGCCCGGTCATTGACCTGTCGGGTCAGGTGAATCTCCTGACCCTGACGGCGATCATCAAGAAAGCCCGGCTGCTGGTCGGAGTTGATTCCGCGCCGACCCACCTCGCCGCCGCCATGCAGACGCCGCAGGTCGTTCTTTATGGCCCGACGAATCCTTTCCATTGGCGTCCACGCGAAAGCCCGGCCGTTGTTCTCCTTGGCGACGAGAGCGGACCACGGACCGCCTTTTCGCCGGACGAACCTCACAGGCAAATGTCGGAAATCTCGACGAGACAGGTGATCGATGCTATGGACTCACTGCTGTCGGCTCCGGCAGCCTCTCCCGTATGACCGATTCGAAATCCACTCCATCCAAGCCCTCCTTATGGGACACGGCGCGCGCGGCGTGGAATCCCTACCGGCGGCTCTTTGGTTACGTAAAGCCATATCGCTTCCGCTTCTTCCTCGGTCTCGCCTTCGGTGTCGGTTTCGGAATCGTCAATGGCATGCTGCCGCTCGTTTTGGCCCGGGTGACGAATTTTGTCTTTCACGGCGCCGCGCCGAACCCAAAGGCAATTTTGGGGCACGTTTCCGAATTTGATGCCGGGCCGAGGGTCAACTCGATCGCGTCAATTTGCCTGGCCATTCCGGCGGTCATGATGGTGCGCAGCATCTTTTCCTACTGCAACGCCTATTACATGTCGTGGGTCAGTAACAAAGTCGTGACCGACATTCGGAACGAGCTTTTCGCGAAGATGATCCGGCAATCGATGGATTTTTTTAATCGAATGCATTCCGGGTTTCTCATGTCCCGCGTCACCAACGATACCCGGATGATGCAGGCCGCGCTTTCGACCGTGAGCAGCGATCTGTTCAAGCAGCCTATTACCATCATCGGGACTGTCGGCGTGCTGCTTTACATGGATTGGAAATTTACTGTTGTGACGCTGATCCTCTTCCCTTCCTGTCTCATCCCGCTCCGAATTTATGGCCGGCGGACGCAGCGGGCGGTCCAATCGGAACAGGAAGACCTCGGCCAGATGGTCGTGACGATGCAGGAAACGTTTGCCGGCATCCGGGTGGTGAAGTCGTTTTCGCGCGAGGGCCACCAGGAGGCGTCGTTCAATCGCAGCACGATGCTGCAATTCCGAAACGCGATGCGCATCATCAAATCGATGGAAGCTGTCGGGCCGCTCGTGGAAATCATCGCGGCGCTCGGTGTCGGCCTGGCCCTCCTCTACGTTTACACATCCGGCCTCAGTGCCGCGCGGTTCTTTGCCCTGATCAGCGGCATTTTTCTTCTTTACGAGCCAATCAAAACCCTGAGCCGCATTCACATCGTGATGCAACGCTCGGTTTCGGCGACCAAGGGAATTTTTCAAATCCTCGATTCCACCCCGACTGTTCGAGATGCGCCGTCCGCGATCGAGCTTCCGCACTCAAAAGGTTTGCTTGAATTTCAAAATGTGACGCTTCGTTATGCTGGCGGCGTGACGGATGCGGTCAGGGATCTGAACCTGCGCATCGAGCCAGGGAAAAATTACGCGCTGGTCGGCGCGAGTGGCGCGGGCAAGAGCACGATTCTTTCCCTTCTCCTGCGTCTTTACGATCCATCCGCCGGCAAGGTGCTGATCGACGGTTACGACCTGCGCAGTCTGACCCAAAATTCGCTGAGAGACCAAATCGGGTTGGTCACACAAGAAACATTTCTATTTCACGATACGATCTTCAAAAATATTCAGTTCGGACGACTCGACGCGACCGAGGAAGAAGTCTACGCGGCGGCCCGCACCGCCTATGCGCACGACTTCATTGTCGCGCAGCCGCAGAAGTACCAAACCGTCATTGGCGACAAGGGCTGCCTGCTCTCTGGCGGTCAGCAGCAGCGACTCGCCATTGCCCGTGCGCTGCTCAAGAACGCACCCATTCTTCTCCTCGACGAAGCGACTTCGGCGCTCGATTCCGAATCAGAGAAACAGATTCAAATGGCGCTCGATCGTTTGGCAGCCGGGAAAACCGTCATTGCCATCGCCCACCGGCTCTCCACCATCCTCTCTGCCGATCAAATCGTGGTTTTGGACAGCGGCCGGATCAAGGAGATCGGCACGCACAGCGAGTTGCTCGAGAAATCGGGTTACTACCGGCGCCTTTATGACATGCAGTTTAATCCGAATGGAGAAACGACCGCCGAAAACAATGTCCTGGTCGAAGCGATCGGTTAGCGAGCGACCACACGCTACTGGATTGTTTGCGCGACGGCTTCCTTGGTCGATTCCAGAAACCGTTTCCTGTTCGCGTCATGTGCCGAATCATTCAGCACCGGATGAAAACTGAGTCCGGATGGCGGCTCAGGGAGATCAACCCAGGAACGACAACCGCCGAATGATTTTTTCTCCACCAGAACCCAGGCTGGCTGCAGGCGAAAGATGCGAACAAAAGCCACATGCAAGCCGGGAGGGTCGTCGTATTGAAATCGCTCCCGGACGACTTCTGGCTTCAGGACGTGCAACGATTGCAGCGAATCCGCGGTCTCACGTGACGTGATCCATTTTACGATTTCCAGTTTGGCGAGAAAGCGCAATTCTATTTCGTTCTCGCGTCGCGCCGGAAGATCGGCCTCGCCCAAACGCGTCTTCTCAAGTTGTTCATGGAAAAAAGTGGGAAACAAAAAGAATTCCTGGTGGCGAAAAGCAAAACCGGCGCGGCCCTCGGCGATGCCGCCCTTGCGCAAAACAATGCTCTGCGCTCCGCGACCGAGCGCCTCGCAGACGAGAGCCCACTCCTTGAAAGCGACACTTTGCATTTCGAAGACTCCAAACTAGCCTCCACGCGATGCCCCTCAACATCGATCTCCACACCCATTCATTCTTCTCCGGCGACGGCGTTTCCAGCCCGGAGGAATTGATCGCTGCCGCGCGCAAGAAGGGGCTGCACGGCCTGGCCATAACCGATCACAACACCTGCGAGGCAGTCGATTACATGCTGGAAAAAGGCTTCATGTGCGAAGACGGCACACCGGTCGACGGATTTCTGGTTATCCCGGGCGTCGAGGTCACGACCGCGGAGGGACATCTCCTGTGCATCGGCGCGACATTGCCATTCCTGAAAGGACGACCGGCGCGGGAAGTTTGTCAGATCATTCATGACCGGGGTGGAATCGCCATTCCGCCGCATCCTTACGATTTGTTTCGTGCCGGAATTCGCTTTCAAACGCTGGAGACGCTGCCGATCGATGCGCTGGAAGTTTTTAACGCCGCCACCACGCTCCGCCGCTACAACCGTTACGCTTTCAAATATGCGCAAGTCCGCGGTCTGCCGATGACGGCAGCGAGCGACGCCCATCACGCAGCGGCGGTCGGGACCGCGTACACGATTGTTGATACCGACGATTTCTCGGTGAAAGGCGTGTTGACGCAGATCCTGAAAGGCAACGAACTGAACCAGCGTTATCTCACCCCGAAAGACAGTGTGCGAAAAACCTGGAACAATTGGATGCGCCTGAAGCGCCGCAAGCGCTTGCCGGATTCGGCGGCCAAATTCGAGGAGTAGGGCTATTTCGATTACGCACGCAGTCGTCGAACGCGATCGACCCTGGGCGAGGTCCTTCGCTCCGCTCAGGATGACGTCGACGAACCACGCATCGTTGACTAACGTTTCATCAGCAACTCTCGCAGGGCATCCACTCTGTTCACCGGCGCCCGGCACACAAAGTTTTCGCATGCATAAGCCGTTGCTTTTCCATCCAATTGCGACATGGCTGTCAGCGCCTCCAGTTTTTCTTGAAGGTACTTCTGCCCTTCAGCTCCATCGGCAAGAAGAACGATCGTGTTCGGGAGAAAATGCCGGCTAACTTCGCCAAGGAGCGCATGGGTGTCCGGCGCATCCCGCTTCCCGGCAATCACGATCTGCTTCGGTTTCGCCAGGCTGTAATCGAACGCGACCAGCATTTGCGGCATTGCGCTCGGGAAATGCGAAATCTGTGGAGTAAATGCAGCGATCGATTTCTCTGCGCGCTTCCGCAGCGTCTCGTCGTCACGAATCTGAGCCAGCCGCAGAAGATTGAGCGCCGCGACCGAGCTTGCAGCCGGCTCGGCGCTGTCGTTATCGTCTTTCATGCGCAAGACAACGCTCTTGTCCTTGCCACTGGTGCTGAAATAGCCGCCATTCTTTTCATCAAGAAATAATCGGTCCTGCGTTTGCTGCAGTTCGACCGCGAACTTGAACCACTCGACGTCGAACGACGCCTCGTAGAGATCGAGGAGTCCTTGAGTGACGAACGCATAATCGTCGGCAAACCCTGTCACGCCGCCGCGACCCTCGCGATAGCTTCGATACAATTGCGATTTGTCCCAGAGATTCGCCCGAACAAACTCCGCCGCTCGAACCGCGCTCTCGAGATAACGGGAATCGTTCAGGACCCGAGCCGCACGCGCAAACGCCGAAATCATCAGGCCGTTCCACGACGCGATGATCTTGTCGTCGAGATGCGGCCGCGGGCGTTTGTTTCGAATGGCCAACAACTTTTCACGACTGCGCGCAAGCGATTGCCGGACCTCGCCTTCACTCCTGGCAAAATGTTTCGCGGTGTCCGCGATGGCATGTCGTTCGATCAGGACATTCTTGCCGCGGAATTCGTCCTGCGGATCACTCCCTTCCGGCGCGTTGCCGTGCGGCTGCACACCGTAATGGAAATCAAAAATCTCAGCGGCGTCACCCAGGGCTGCGTCGATTTCTTTTTTTGTCCAAACATAGAACACGCCTTCACCATGTTCGGGCTTGCCCTCTTCAAACAAACTATCGGCGTCCTCCGCGGAATAAAATCCGCCCCCTTTCGAGGTCATGTCGCGCTCGACGTAATCGAGGATGTCGCAGGCGACCGACTCATACTGCGAATCCTGCGTAATTTGAAACGCGTCGAGATAAGCGACCGCGAGTTGCGCCTGATCGTAAAGCATCTTTTCAAAATGCGGAACGTGCCAGAAACGATCGACCGAGTAGCGATGAAAACCGCCGCCGAGATGATCGTGAATTCCACCGGCTGCCATTTTTCGAAGCGTGACAAGGTCCATCCGCAAGGCCTCTTCCGATTTTGCATCCGCATCCGCACGGGAGGGCGAAGCTCCCGCTGAGCCGTTGGGCTTCGCTGCATCCACGGCTCGGCTGGAGTCTCGCCCTCCCATTTCGCAATTGCGTGCGTAAAACCGCGTCAGGAAATTGAGCGCAACCGGCCGGGGAAACTTCGGGGCGCTGCCGAATCCGCCTTCCTTGTCGTCGAATGTGCGGGAGAGCTGGTCGTAAGCTTGTTCGAAAATGTCGATGGCCGAGCGCATTGCCCCTGGCCGGCTGTGCCGATTGCGCCTCACGCAACGCCTCTACGATCTTCGTGCCCTGCTCAACAATCTTCTCATGGTTCTCCTTCCACGCCCCGGCGATCTTCTCGAGCACCTTCCTGAAACCGGGCTGACCGTAGCGATCTTCCGGCGGAAAATAAGTCCCGCCGACAAACGGTTTCAGATCCGGCGTAAGCCAGACGCTCATCGGCCAACCGCCGCCACCAGTGGTCGCCTGGACGAATGTCATATAAACGCGATCGACGTCTGGCCGTTCCTCGCGATCAACTTTGATGTTCACGAATTCACGGTTCATGATGGCCGCCGTCTCGTCGTTTTCAAAAGACTCGTGCGCCATGACGTGGCACCAGTGACAAGTGGAATACCCGATCGAGAGGAAGATCGGCTTGTTTTCCTTACGCGCCTTCGCGAATGCTTCCTCGCCCCACGGATACCAGTCGACCGGATTGTGCGCGTGTTGGAGAAGGTAGGGCGATTTTTCGTGTGCGAGTCTGTTCGCGGTTTGCACGGGTCCGGGCTGAACTTCGGCCACAATGTGCGGGGGCGTCACCCGTCATCCTACCGCCAAACGCGCAAAGCAAAAGGGTGTTCTAACCGGCTTTCTTATGTCCGCTGGGGCAACTCCAGCTTTGGCGCTGCCTCGGGAGACCAAGGGTTCACCTCGTAGTGGGATGCGACAATTATTTCCGCGTGCGCGGATAGTTTCGCGCGTAGAGCCGCGACGTCGAGGCCATGGTGGGTGGGAACAAATTGCTCGAGATTGCGGTTGGCCAATCGAAACAGCCGGACGGCAGGAGATAATCGCCGGCCATGTTTAGGATGGGTGGGATGCTGGAATTGCTTTTGCAAATGAACGAACGCGCCGGCGGCTTGAATCAGTCCCTTGAAAAAATTCGCATCCTCCGATTTCGTCTTCAGCCAAAGTTGTTCCAGGACATCATGCGCCTCGTAATAACGTTGCTCATTCCAACACTGAAAGAATCCAAGGTAACAGGGATTGTCCGACACGCGCCGAGGAGGCCGCTTCTCCCTGGAGCTGGCTGACCAAATGCGAAATCCGCTCGCCTTTACTTTTCAAGGGCTTAACCTGAGCACGGCGGAGATGATCGGCAAACGAGCACGCTTGGATTTTTCGGAGGGAGCGCGATTGCGTGACTCCGAAGGTTTTCGGGGCGAAGGATGACGCCACTCAGTCTCGTTATTCTCCTCGCAGTCATCGCGGCTCTGGTCTTCTGTTCCGCGCTTTTTTCCGGACTCGAGACTGCACTCTTCTCGCTCAAACCGCACCAGCTTCGGCGTTTGGAGGGACAGCATCCTTCGCTCGCCCAATTCATCCAGGTCCTCCGAAATAATCCGCGACGGGTCCTGAACGTCCTGCTGCTGGCTGACACTCTGGTGAATGTTCCGCTCGTCGTGCTTTGCCTGTTTTTCCTCTGGGAAGGGCCGCTGGCGGGACACGTTCCGCAATGGGTCGCCACCACCCTTATCTTCGCCATCGTTGTCCTGCTTTGCGATTTGATTCCGAAACTGCTCGCGCTCTCGGCCTCTTCTCGACTCTCCACCCTCGGCGTCTTCACCCTCAAGCTTTCCATGCCACTCCTCGATCGAGTCGGCAACGCACTCGAAGCAACCAGCGCATCAGTAATCGATTTCCTGACGCCGGCCCACTTGCGGACGCGCACGAGGATGACCGATGAGGAATTAGAAACACTGGTCGAAATCGGAGAGGAGGAAGGTTCGCTGCGCGAGTCCGAAGGGGAGATGATCCAGGAAATCATCAAGCTCGGCGACAAAACGGCCAAGGATTGTATGACGCCGCGGGTGGATACCTTTTCCCTGCCGGACGATTTGCCTAACGAAGAGGCGATCGCCCGTTTAAAGGAGAAACGCCATCGCCGGGTCCCGGTCTATGCGGAAACGCCAGATCAGATTTTGGGAATCATCGACGTGAAGCGGTTCCTCCTCGATCCGAGCGAACATTACACCGAGACTCTGGCGCCGCCTTCGTTCGTGCCCGAGACCATGCGCGCGCTGGATTTGCTCCGCGGGTTCCTCTCGCATCCCCAGGGCATGGCCATCGTAGTCGATGAATTCGGCGGCACGGAAGGCATCATTACCTTGTCCGACATCGTCGAAGAAATCATGAGCGACGCCGCCCCGCTGGGAGATGCGGACCTTTACATCGAGCCGTTGGAGAACGGAAAATTCCTTGTGAGCGGAAACGCCCGATTGGACGACTTGCGTGAACACCTCGGATTCGAAATCGAAGCCGACGGAATCGACACCATCGGCGGCTTTGTTTTCAATCGGTTGGGATACTTGCCGGCATCGGGCACGCAGGTCGAGATTCCACGGCTCAAAATTACGATTCGGCGCGCCGGACGGAAGCGCATCGAAGAGATGTTAGCTGGAAAAGAGCCGTAACTTGGGCGGCGAATCGGAGACGAACGGAGAGGTTGGAGTCGAGCAATGATCGTCTGGCTTTTCATTCTCGGAGCGTGGGCAGTTTCGTTTCTTTTCGCCGGCATCGAAGCGGGACTCCTTTCGGTCGACCCCGTGCGACTGCGTCATCATGTGAAGCGCGGGAAGGCGGGCGCGGCTCGGCTCGATCGATTGCTCAAACACCCGGAGCGTCTGCTCGTCACGGTCTTGCTGGTCACGAACCTGGCCAACATTCTCGGCCTCCTCTTGCTCACGAAATTGCTCGTAGCCTCGTTTGCCTACGCCGGATTTTTCATCGCCGTAGTGATCGCGCTCCCAATTTATCTTTTTCTCCTCAACGTTTTGCCGAAGTCACTCTTTCGCCGATTTCCCTTCCGCGCCCTCGCCGCACTGGGTGGAATTCTCGAAGGCACGTCCATTGTTCTTTGGCCAATTCTCGAGATCGGAGGGTGGATCGGCGGTCTGTTTGTTCCGCGCCGGGCGGCGGACCGCCGGCGTTTGTTTGCCGCGCGGGAAGAATTCAAACAGATCGCGGTGCAAAGCGAACGCGAAGGCTCGCTCACCTCGACTGAGCGAGCTCTGATTCACAATGTCGTCGATTTCAGCGTGGTGAAGGTGCGCGATGTCATGGTCCCGCTCGGGGAGTTGGTTGTCGTGCGGCCCGAAACCTCGCTGGAAGACTTTCTCAAGCTTGGCCGCGAGGCGAACGTGGAGCGGTTCCCGGTGATCACAGCGAACGGCGAGGCCAGAGGCCTGATCAATCTCCTCGATGTCCTGTTCGACAAGAACCCGCCGTGCTCGTTAGGCGATTACATCCGGCGGATCATCTTCGCCAGCGAGGACGAACCGGCGTATCGCGTGTTTCAACGGCTTCGCGCCGCGCGCCTCGGGCTCGCCGCGGTGGTGGATGCGCAAAAGAACGTGATTGGCATCGCGACTGGCGAAGAGATCATTAAGCGCCTTGTTTCATCTGCCGCATAGTGTTTCTCGCATTCATTTGGCAGCCGTGTATAAACGCGATCTTTAGACGGTTGCGGAAGATGATATGAAACAAGCATCGCGCTTTTCCGATTCCACGGTGGCGATTTGTCTCGCCCTGGTCGGGCTTACCTGGGCCGTCTTCGGACAGACACTGCACCACGATTTCATCGGTTACGACGACGCAACTTACGTGACTGAGAACCAAAACGTCAGCGGCGGTCTGACCCGTCCGGCGATTCTCTGGGCCTTCCGGCACGCTCATGCCGGCAACTGGCATCCGCTCACTTCAATTTCCCACATGCTTGATTGCCAGGTCTACGGGCTTAACGCCAGCGGTCACCATCTTACCAACGTCCTGCTCCATACGCTCGCGGTGGTTTTGCTTTTTCTGGTCCTGTTACAAATGACCGGTGCGCGCTGGCGCAGCGCTTTTGTCGCGGCTGTGTTCGCCATCCATCCGTTGCGGGTGGAATCGGTGGCATGGATTGCCGAACGGAAAGACGTGCTCAGCGGTGTTTTCTTCATGCTCACGTTGCTCGCTTATGTGCGCTATGTTTCGAGCGAACGTTCGCTTCTTCGGTACTTGCTGGTCGCGGGTCTTTTCACTCTCGGGCTGATGGCAAAACCGATGCTGGTGACCCTGCCCTGCGTCCTGTTGCTGCTTGATTACTGGCCCCTCGGCCGCTTCGGTTCGCATTCCACGGGAAACGCCGCAATCGCCGCGCGCCGCTCCACGTTATTTCCCCTCGTCATGGAAAAGATTCCTCTTTTCCTCCTCAGCCTCGGCTCTTCGCTTCTCACCGTGCGGGCTCAGCGCGGCGCGATGCGATCGTTCAGCGAGATTCCGTTATTGCTGCGCGCCGAAAACGCGGTCGTCAGTTACGTCCGCTATCTTCGGCAATTACTTTGGCCGGCCGATCTCGCTCTGTATTATCCGCACGGGCCACTTCCGTTCGCATTGGTAGTCGCAGCCCTTTTTTTCCTCGCCGCGATGACAACGGTCGCCCTCTGTTTTGGCCGCAAGCTTCCCTATCTTATCACGGGCTGGGGTTGGTACCTGGTTATGCTCCTGCCGGTGATTGGCCTCGTCCAGGTAGGAGGACAGGCGCTGGCCGATCGTTATACTTATCTGCCGCAGATTGGGCTTGTTCTCGCAATCACGTGGGCGGCCGCCGATGCAACCGCCGGCGTTCGACGGTTGCAACAATCCATGGCTTTCGCCGCCGTCGCAGTAACGATCGCGCTCGCGTGGTGTGCCCACCATCAAACCCATTACTGGCAAAACAGCGAATCGCTTTGGCTGCACACCCTCGCGGTGACAACGAACAACGACGTTGCCCACAATGGACTGGGCGAGGCGTGGTTGAAGAATGGACGCACTGGAGACGCCATTCATGAGTTCCAAACCGCACTAAAAATCGCGCCGGAGTTTTCCATCGCTCGCAACAACCTGGGTTTGGCTTTGCTACAGAAAAGAGATCTGACGGAAGCGATTCAGGAGTTCCGGCGTGTCCTTTCGCGCGATCCACAAAACCTCAAATACCGCCTTAATCTCGCCGCCGCGTTCCTCGAGAGCGGTCGCGCCGTCCAGGCGGCGGCGGAATACGAAAAGGTCCTCGAAATTGCGCCAGACTTCGCGCCGGCTCATTTGGATTTGGGCACTGCCTATCTGCGCGCAGGACGTCTCGCTGATGCCGTTGCCCAATTCAAAATTGCGCTCCAGCTGCAGCCTCGATCTGCCGAGGTCGAGTACAACCTTGGACTGGCGGAATTAGAGAATGGAAATCGCGCCGAAGCGATTCGGGACTGGCGGGAAACGTTGAAAATGAATCCTGATTACGTTGCGGCCCAGGCTGCTTTGGCCTGGACGCTCGCGACCGACCCGGATCCCTCGCTCCGGAATGGCGCCGAAGCTCTCACTATTTCACAGCATCTCGCGCAAACGACATCGAATCCGATGCTCCTTCGCGTTCTCGCCGCCGCCTATGCCGAGGCCGGGCAGTTTGTCGAAGCGATCGAAACGACGCGGCGCGCAATTGCGCTCGCGACTTCCCAGGACAATGCCGGCGTTGCCGCTCTCCTCCAAGATGATCTGAAGCTCTGGGAATCTGGACAGCCGCTGCGTGATGCCGGCAAATCGACAATGATTCGTTAGGGGATTGAAGAATCGAAGCCAGTGAAAACGTGGTCCAGGGTCACGTTCGTGACCGGTTCTAATGCGGCAAGCTTTCTGGTCATGCAATTCCTCTTATCTGATCAAAGGCTGGTTTTGTCCGCCGCGTGGACAACCTCCTGATTCTGGGGAGCGCACGCGGCTCGCGTGCTGGCGATGGCGGCCCGCCATCGCGAACTTTTCCTACCGGGGTCAATCACGTTTGGCGCTGCCGGGGTTCGTTTCGGCGAGCCGCCGAAACCAGCACGCGAGCCGCGTGCGCTCCCCGGAAAAAGAAAATCCGCCGGGCCATCGGGCCCGGCGGATTAACAACTGAACAACTGCGATCCGAAAATTAAGCCATCGCCCGGCGTGCTCTCCAGGCAAACACCAGCAGCATCACGCCACCCAACACCGCCAGACCAGTCGTGGCCGGCTCGGGGATGATAGTAACCGTGAACATGTTGGCCGTGACCCCGTGGTCGTTAAAGCTACCATCAGCAACAATCGTCCGGCTATCAAAGAAGATGTGGTAGGTCCCGGGCGAGATCGCGCCGCTGATCGTGAGGGTAAGCGTGGCAATGAAGTAATTACCGGCGGCAAGCGGCATATTGGGATTGGCAATAACGGCACCCAGATCAAAGTCGTTAACCGGGTTCAAATCCCCGGCCGGCGGCGTGAATGCCGTGACGTCATTGGTGATCAAATCATTGAAAGGGGACGCGCCGATATTACGGGCGGTGATGGTGAAAAATCCGTTGCCGTCGTTCGACTGCAAGAAATACGTCATGCCAACCGACGAGAACGTCGTCACGATGTTTATGTCCAACGTGAATGTCCCCCCAGCCGCAATGTTGATGAAAGGATTCCCGCCATTAAATAGCGTTGCAGTCGCGTTCTGCGCGGAGGCCTTTTCAGCCGCAAGAAGCGGGAAAAGAACCAGCGCAGTGATGAGTAAGAACTTGTTCGCCTTTCGGCCCGTCGAGTTGGTTTCGGATCGCATAATGCCGTGATTCTGGTTTTTTTCTTAGGTCCGTCAATATTTTTTTTGTCTTTTTTTGCCTTTTTTTCCTTACAAATCAGTAAGGTCGTCGTCGTGGGCTCCCACGGCGGGAAATGTCTTGGGCTTCGTTTTCACTAAAGCACGGTTGGGAGCGCAAAAAAAAGCGGCGCTTTTCTTACGGCAGGCTGTGCCCTGAATTCGCCTTTACCTGACCAACGTCGCCGGCGTTGATCGAGCCGTTCGCATTGGTGTCATTGCGGAAATTACCAGCCCCAACTGCATTTCCCGATTGGCCCTTGGTCTGGGCTACGTCGCCGGCGTTAACCGAACTATTCCCATTCGTATCCCCGAGGAGAATCTTCGCGCTCACCGGCGTATCCGGCAGGACCTGAGCAAACGTGTCCGTCACACCGGTTAGGGTAACGGTGATTTGCTGCACGTCCGTGACGCCGGTCAGGTTCACGGTCATGGTGTTGCCGACAAAGGTGGGACTGCCTGAAACGTTGCCCGTCCCCCCTGTCACGCTCGCGCTCCCGCTCGTTACCGGATTACTGAAGGTGAAGACAAAGCTGTGACCTGCGGCTCCGCTGCGACATTCCACGCCGAAGGGGCTGCTCAACGGAAGGTTGATATCAAATGTGCCCGCGCCCCCGTGAGTTTTACGCGAAACCGCACTCGAGAGCGTCAACGCCGGCGCGCCACCGGTGACCGTGAGAATTCCGGTTCCAGTGGCGAATTGGCCATCCGGATTTGTCACGGTCACGTTCTTTGCCCCGGCCGAAGCAGCAATCGTATTGAGATCGAGTGTGACGTGAGTTGGGTCCGTATAAGTGATGGAATTAACGACGACTCCGCCGGTCACGCTCGCTCCAATGCGATTCGCAAATCCAGTCCCCGGATCAAAGAAGCCGGAACCGGAAGCCACCGTGCCGGTAATCGTGACGCTTACCGATGCCTGACCGGACGCAATGCTCGGCGGATTGGCCGACGCGGGCGCAGCCGGCGGTGGCGCGATCAATTTGGCGACCTGCACGCCGTAGCTGTTGGCGCTATCGCAAAATTCCTGAATGGTCCACATCGTCATATCGTCACCTGGATCCAGACTGGTAAAGGAATAATCGCCCCAGCGGCGTCCGAGCGGTCCGCCCGGGTCGCCCGCCGGATTGTAGGCCGTGCCACTCGCGCTATAGAGCGTCGGCGCACCTAAAGTCCCGAGAGTGTCGCCGGCGAGGCGACCATTCGCGGCGGCGTCGATGTGGAAAGGGGTCCCGGCCGTACTAAAACCAAAGGCAGCATGTCCCTGACCGGAAACCGTCACCGTTGGAATCAAATACTGACGGGCCGCGGCGGTCGTGGCGGCGCTGTCGAAAATCGTGCCCGATTGATTGACCGTCGGTGTTCCGGTGCCGACGGGAACAATCAGCTCGTACCAGCGAACAGCGTCGCGCCGTGTCGCGCCGGTGTCCGAGGCAACGCCGGTGGCAAGAACTGCGATATTATGAGCCGTCCACAAGCGGCCATTGCGGATATGCGCTGCGAAAAGGCGATCGTCGAGCGCATCAAGGTTCCCGCCAACACCACCGGTATTGCCAAGGTGATCCACAGCAATGGGGAACGACGTTGCATTAACGGTAATGGCAATATCAGCGGAAATGCCGGGTGTGCCGCCCGGAGTGCTGATGCGGCGCATGATCAGCCGGCCGGCGGCGGCATCGCTCACTCCAATAAAATATCCTTCGTTGGCGGTTGGATTGTAGTTATCCACGCCCCGCGGCGTATCGGGTCCATCGGTAGTGATGAGCCCGCGAAACGGCGTTGTCACGACCGGACCGCCGCTCAGAACCGAGCTCTTGCGAATCACGTAGGCATCCGTGTTCACCCAGGCGCCCGTGGCCGCGTTATATTCGTTTCCGCCGACGTAGAGTGCGTTGTTGTCCACCCCGAGCGAAGGATCGGCGAAGAAGCCTCCCGTATCACCACCGCCCACCGTATTCTGTTGGACGAAATAAAATGTCCAGACTGTGCCTCCGGTGATAACGTCGGTATCGGAAACCGCGATGAGAATTCGATTCGGATTGTCGCCGAGATTGCTGGGGGAACTGCTTGGCACATCGATCGCGGTCAGGATCCAGCGTCCTGACAAACGGTCATAGCGAATCTGCGGACTGCTCGTGAAGTTCAAACCGCCTGTGGGTGGCGGGCTCATGACAGAACTGAAAAACACATCGGGATCGGCATTGACCACGCCGTCTGCAACACCAGTCGCCTTTACGAAAGTCCTGAGCCGGCCATTAACAAAGACAAAAAATTGCGAAGGACCCGCTGCGCCCATCGTATCGGGAGGAAATGATCCCGTATCGGCCAGAGTAGCGCCGGTAAAAGTTGTCCCGATCGGCTGCGGCGCATGCGCGACCGGACTGTCACCGTTCTGGGAAGCCTCGGGCGCCGGAAATTGCGAGGCCAAAGGTGCGTTC
This sequence comes from uncultured Verrucomicrobiae bacterium, assembly GCA_963737545.1. Taxonomy (GTDB): domain Bacteria; phylum Verrucomicrobiota; class Verrucomicrobiia; order Chthoniobacterales; family UBA10450; genus CAVTTH01. The sequence continues at coordinate 442,635 of CAVTTH010000001.1, forward strand.
GGGTCCTGCGGTCGATTCTTCCGGTGTGGAACTTTTCGCCGCGGCAGGACCATGACCTGCGATCGCGGATGATTCGCGCTCTGATCTGCCATGAGCTGGGCAGTCGCTCGCTCCATACCTCGTTCTCCCGCCGACGGCCGGCCAAAAGTCATGGTCGCACTCGTTGGTTCGGCTTTGGAACTGTCGTTTGCCTGGCCGGAGACGACCCCTTCCGGAACGAGCAATCCAGCCAGAACCAGTGCACCCGCCCACACCGTTGCCCGGTTAGTCAATGAAAATGGAAATTGTGATATCACGTGGATGAAGTTGCCAAAGCCTGATCTTCGCCGGTCACGACCAGAGCAACGACCTCGGAAAATTGATCTTTGAGATTCGCGCTGATTCCGTTAGCGCACGTAGGGCGTATGTTATCGGGGATTCGTCACGTTTTTTCAACAGATATTTCACGTTTTCCCTGCTGCGCTTCCGTTGCCGGCAAGCATTAGAGCACTATTTACGAGTGCGACGTGGGTAAAGGCTTGCGGGAAATTACCAAGCTGCCGCTTCTCATGCGGATCGTATTCTTCCGCCAGAAGCCCCAGATCGTTCCGCACCGCCAGGAGGCGCTCGAATAATTCACGTGCTTCGTCGGTTTTTCCAATCAGATGGAGACAATCCACCAGCCAAAAAGTGCAGGGAAGAAAAACGCCTTCGGTTCCGGGAAGTCCGTCCACATTTTTTTCTTCGGGCCGATATCGAATCAGAAAGCCATCCATCGTCAGCTCGCGTTGCACCGCCGCGATGGTGCTTCGCACGCGCTCATCCGTCGCCGGCAGGAAGCCGACCAGCGGCATCATCAGAATGCTGGCATCGAGCGCATCCGATCCATACGATTGAGTGAAGGCTTTTTTCTCCCGATTGTAGCCGTGCTCGCAAACTTCGGCGTGAATCTGATCGCGGATTTTCTCCCAGCGTTCCAGGTGGCGATCGGCTGAACAGTTGCATTCCCTAACCAACTTGACCGCTCGATCAAAAGCGACCCAGGCCATCATTTTCGAATGGGTAAAATGCTGCCGGCGGCTTCGCACTTCCCAGATTCCTTCATCGGGCTTCTCCCAATGTGATTCGAGGAATTTCATGAGCGCGACCTGTATGCACCATTCCCTTTCGTTGGTGGCGATACCCGCCTGATGCGCGCAATAGATTGAATCCATTACCTCGCCGTAGACATCGAGCTGGAATTGCTCTGAGGCGGCATTGCCTACGCGGACCGGCTTTGAGCGTTCATATCCGCTCAACCACGGAAGTTCGTACTCTTCGAGACGCCGCTCACCGCGCACGCCGTACATGATCTGCATTTGCGCGGGTGTCCCCGCAACCGCCCGTAAAAGCCACTCGCGCCACGCGCGCGCCTCCTCCAGAAAACCCGCCTCCATCAGCGCGACGAGGGTAAAGGTCGAATCGCGCAGCCAGCAGTAGCGGTAATCCCAGTTGCGGACCCCACCAATCACCTCGGGCAACGAAGTTGTCGCTGCGGCCACGATCCCGCCGGTCGGCGCGTAGGTTAGTCCCTTGAGCGTGATAAGCGACCTCATCACCACCTCGCGAAACGGGCCGTGAATTTTGCAACGCGTCGACCATTCATTCCAGTAATCCTCCGTTTGTCGCAGCGCGTGTTCCGGATGAATTGCCCTCGGCGGCTTCTCGTGTGACGCGAACCAGGTCAGGACAAGTGGAATCCGTTCGCCCTCGCGCACAGTGAATTCGGCGACGGTTGTCAGGTCGACGCCGCGCGTCTTTACCGGTGTGCGCAGAATCAGAGCATCGGGCCCGGCGATCGCTTCGAGGCCGCCATCGCGCTTCCGCACCCACGGCACGATCTGTCCGTAATCAAAGCGGATGATGAGCTGCATCCGCATCGACACGCTCCCGCGCACGCCTTCAACGATTCGAACGATATCTGGATTGGTCCCACGCGGAGGCATGAAATCGATCAAACGCACCATGCCGCTGGCGGTTTCCATCTCCGTCTCCAGAATCAGCGTGTCGCCGCGATATCGGCGGCGGGTGTTTCTTACCTCCTCGTTAGGCGATAATTTCCAATGACCATTATCTCCGGTCCCGAGTAACGCGGCAAAGCATGCGCCGGAATCGAAGCGCGGGAAACAGAGCCAATCGACACAGCCGTCGCGACTAATCAGCGCGCCGGTCTGCGTGTCACCGACAAACGCGTAGTCTTCGATCCTGGCAGCCGTTCGCATACTCTTCCTGCTCCTACTCCTGATCTTGCTCCTGCTCCTTATTCAAATCGAAAACGAACTGCGGCTGGATCAGGATTAGGATCAGGAGCAGGGATAGACTTTTCCGTTACGCTGCCTTCTACGACGCGGCCAGCTTCGCGATCTCGTCGCGCGTGAGACGAAACACGGTCCATTCCTTCATCGGAGTCGCCCCAAGTGTGCGATAAAACTCGATTGCCGGCTCGTTCCAATCGAGCACCGCCCATTCCATTCGCCCGCAGCCGCGTTCCGCCGCGATTTGCGCCAGACGGAGGAGGAGGGCGCGCCCGTAACCTTTCCCGCGATCTTCTGGCCTAACGAACAAATCTTCGAGGTAAAGTCCGGGCCGGCCCAGCCAGGTCGAGAAATTCTGAAAGAACAGCGCGAACCCAACCGGCACCTCGCTTTGCCGGGCAATCAAGACTTCCGCGGCCGGTCGTTCGCCGAAAAGCACTTCGCGCAAACCCTCCTCCGTCGCCACCACCTCGTTTGGCGCACGCTCGTATTCCGCCAGGTCGCGAATCAGACGGAGAATGATCGGGACATCATCCACCTTGGCGTACTCAATTGTGAAATTCGAAAGTGCCTTCATTGTAGGGGACGCTGTTAGCGTCCCATCTTCGGGAAGCAAACTGCTTCCCCTACAAGATTCAAGGAACGTCGGGCAAGGAGCGACCGTTTCCAACCCGCCGCAAGGGAAATATCGAGGATTTTCCGCTCGCGCTTCGAATCGCGTCTTGACAAATCCTCCCGGGAAAGTCAATCGACTACGAGCGCACCATCTCCTCCTATGAAAACAGTCCCGCCGATCGTCCATGCGCGGGGCACGATTGCGGGTCTGGTTCTGCTTTCCTTCCTCTTCGGCGTCGGGGCCATCGAATCTGCGAGCGCAGGACACGCCGTCGTTAGTCGAAGTAGTCGATGCTTCCAAGTTGCTGCCGTTTTTGCCCGATGCGCCAGCCGGCTGGACGGCGGAAAAGCCCGACGGCGCGACAACAGATGCAGGCGGCGTGAAGATCACCAACGTCCATCGCGATTATCAAAAAGGGACTGCCGAGGACGCGCCCAGCACCACAATCAACATTATCGATTCCTTTGCGAACCAGGAATACATCGCCGCCACGACCGGAGCGTGGAATGCGACCTCCGAGACGCCCGAGGGTTACGGCAAGCCGCTCACGATTGACGGCCAACCCGGTTTTGAAACTTTCGAGAAGGATGGCAAACACGGCACACTCTGGATGCTGGTCGGGAAGCGATTTTTCCTTGAGATCGAAACGAAAGGGCAGGAGGCGAAAGATCTTCAGGATTGGCTCAAGCGGATCGACGTCAAGAAACTCGCGGAGATGAAGTAGCCGGACCCTTCGGTCCGCTCTGCGAATTCGAGGGACGCCATGAAGGCGTACCTCCTCACTTCTTGACCGCGCCGCCCGTCATCGGCACGAAGCGCACCGGCAACACCGCCCGCCGCTCGAGCTGGCCGTTTTTCTTTTCCAGAAGATAAAGCTCCTGCTCTCCCGAATCGCCGACCGGGATGATCATCCGCCCGCCCTCTTTCAATTGATCAACCAGCAGCTGCGGCACGTGATCGGGCGCGCAGGTCACGATGATTGCATTGAACGGCGCGTGCTCGGGCCAGCCTTTGTAACCGTCGCCCGCTTTGACGTGGACATTTTTGTAACCGAGCCGTTGCAACGTCGCCTCCGCCGTTTTCGCGAGCGGCTCGATGATCTCGATCGAATAAACTTCCGCGACGAGCTCGGCCAGGATGGCCGCCTGATAACCTGAGCCGGTTCCAATTTCCAAAACACGGTCCTGCGGTTGCGGCCGCAACTGTTCCGTCATGAACGCGACGATGTACGGCTGCGAAATGGTCTGGTCGTATCCGATCGGCACCGCTTGATCCGCGTAGCTCATTTCGCGGAATCGTTCCGGGACAAATTCTTCGCGCGGAACCTTGCGCATAGCCGCAAGCACGCGTTCGGTGGCGATTCCGCGCGCGAGGATTTGTTCTTTTACCATTCGTTCGCGTTGTGTCGCAAAATCGGCAACCGGCGTCTGCGCCTGCCCGCAGCCGACCCGGGCAGCGAGCGTCACAACGATCAGCCATTGCCAAACTCGTAGCACGCCACAAACTAGTGCAGATTTCTGACAAGCCCATGGCCGACGAACGAAAAACTCCTGAGATGCACGCGACAGATGACCGACATCGAACGCCTGCGTCATTCCGCTGCGCACGTGCTCGCGACGGCCATCCTCAAGATCTGGCCGGAAGCGCAATTCGCCGCCGGGCCGCCGGTGGAGAACGGCTTTTATTACGATGTGGAATTGCCACACCGCATCTCGCCCGAGGACTTCGAGAAGATCGAGGCGGAGATGAAAAAGGAGATCAAAGCGAATCATCCGTTCGAGCGCGTGGTCTTGTCGCGCGATGAAGCCTTGGCGATGGCCAAACGTGGTGAACTTGGCGCCCTTGGTGAGCGGCCTCAGCCGAGCAAGTTCAAACTCGACATCATCGAAAATATTCCCGAGGGCGAAGAAATTTCTCTCTATCGCAACGGCGAGTTCACCGATCTCTGCGCCGGCCCGCACGTCATGCGCACCGGAAACATCGGCGCGTTTCGCCTAACGAATGTGGCCAGCGCCTACTACAAAGGCGACGAAAAGAATCCGCAGCTCCAGCGCATCTACGGCACCGCCTTCAAGAACAAGACCGAGATGGACGCTTACTTCGCCATGCTCGAGGAAGCGAAGAAGCGCGACCACCGGAAGCTTGGAAAGGAACTCGAACTCTTCACCTTCGACGACGACGTCGGCCCCGGCCTGCCGCTCTGGCTCCCGCGCGGCACTGCGATCATCGAAGAACTCGAAAAGCTGGCGAAGGAAACGGAGTTCGCCGCAGGTTATCAACGCGTCCGGACAACTAACATAGCGCGCGAAAGCTTGTACAAAAAGAGCGGCCATCTTCCCTATTACGCGGAGTCGATGTTTCCGCCGATGACGTTGCACGAGGATCGGGGAGCGCACGCGCCCCCGCGTGTTGTTTCCGGCGCCTCGCCGGAAAGCGCGAAAGATATCAACTACTCAAAACGTCAACTTCCCCACTTTGAGCGTCCATGGGCCAAGTACGCGATCACTTTTGCCACACGCGACCGGCAAGCCCTAAGCCATCGGAGCGCGACCTCATCCTAACCAGCATTCTTTACGGCCACGAGCAGAACCAATACGAACTCTACGCCGCCTGCGTCATGCCTGATCATGTGCATCTATTACTCGAACCACAGATCAAGGAAGACGATGCGAGCGGAACGCCGGTTTTTTGGTCGCTTACGAGATTCTTCAGTCTTTGAAATCGGCGACCGCGCATCGCATTAATAGAACCAGAGGCACGAGCGGCGTTGTTTGGGAGAAAGAATCATTCGATCGCGTAATTCGGTCGGAGAAGGATCTGGAGGAAAAGTTCTCCGACATTTGTCGAAATCCCTGGGATTCGGCAACGGTCGAGGCGAATGAGGATTATCCGTGGTTGTGGACGGCCGATGTTTCGGCGGGGGCGCCGAAACCAGCACGCGAGGCGCGTGCGCTCCCCGAGCCGGAGGATGGCTCACACGTTGAACGCTACTACCTCAAAGCGATGAACTGCCCGCATCACCACAAGCTATTACGCGCGCGCTGCCGCGCAGTTATCGCGACTTGCCGCTTCGGCTGGCGGAGTACGGCACGTGCCATCGCTACGAACAGAGCGGCGAACTATTCGGCCTCATGCGCGTGCGCTCATTGCAGATGAACGACGCCCACATTTACTGCACGCCCGAGCAGTTTGAATCCGAGTTCAACGCCGTCAACGAGATGTATCTGAAATACTTCAAGCTTTTCGGGATCGAGAAATATCTCATGCGCTTCTCGACTCACGATCCGGCGCAAGCTCGGGCAAAAATTTGTCGATGAGCCTGAGCTATGGAAGCAGACCGAAGAAATGACGCGCAACGTCCTAAAGAGATCCGGCATCAACTACGTCGAAGTGCCTAACGAAGCCGCCTTCTACGGCCCGAAGATCGACGTCCAGGTCTGGAGCGTGATCGGCCGCGAGTTTTCCATCGCGACCAATCAGGTCGATTTCGCGCAGCCGCGCCGTTTCAATCTCGTTTACAAAGATCGCGACAACACCGAGAAAACGCCGCTCTGCATTCACCGCGCCCCGCTCGGCACGCACGAGCGTTTCATCGGCTTCCTCATCGAACATTATGCCGGCAATTTCCCGCTCTGGCTCGCGCCCGAACAGGTCCGCATCCTCCCGATCGGAAACGAAGCGCCGCTGCTCGAATATTCGCGCGCAATCCTGAACGAACTCCGCGCCAAATACATCCGCGCCGAGATCGACGAATCCAGCGACAAGATCAATGGCAAGATCCAGCGCGCCGAGCAGATGAAAGTGCACACCATGCTCGTGATTGGAAACCGCGACATGGAAGCAAGCGCCGTCAGCGTTCGTGTTCACGGCAAAGGCAACCTCGGCGCGAAGCCGCGCGACGAAGTCATCGCGCAAATCCTACGCCAAGTCCGCGAACGTCAGTAGCTCCGGCGGAGCTATTCCTCTCGTCAGTCCACCGGGTCGATCGAAGCGGTGATATCGTCGTATTGCTTCTCGTGCCTTTTATCCTCTTTGGCCGAGCCGGCGCTTACGATCGCGAAAAACTTTCCCTTCTTCGGCCTCGAAAGCGTGGATCATGACAACAAAATCGATGCCCTCAAACTTGCCATCGCCGCGCAGCCCGGTAAAGGAAATGCCGCCGCCGTTTTTGCCCGTCTCGATGTCGCCGAGTTTCAGATCCTTGATTTTGGCAATCTCGGCCGCCCCCTTCACCAGCTTCGGCAAAGCGGCCTTTAGTTCCTTTTGGTCGTGAATCTTATCAAGAATCAGAATTGAAAACGCGTAACCGGAATCGTCGCCCGGATCGCAGTTGATGCTTCCATCTTTCTCGTCCTCAAAGGTCCATTTGGAAGGGAATTCGAGACTGAACGTCGGATCGTTGTAGGGGAACTCGATCCTTTTTCCAGCAACGCTCGTCCTCGTCATGGCGAAGGAGAGGCAGGTCAACGTGAGGAGAGTGAGGATTACTCGGGTTTTAGAGGAGTGCATATGTCGTGAGATTGCCCATGGTTCATCTCGCTGTCGAGAACGTTCTCGTCCGGGCGCAACAGATAAAGGGTTAAGCGAAGGCTGCGCGTAACAAGTCAGCTCGCCATTGAGGCCGGTGAAGACATCGCCTGTCGTTCTTTGTTCGCCTCTACTTCCTTTCGCGCCAGAGTTTCGGAAAAATCCGTTGCGCTACCAGCGCGATCCGCTCTGATCCAGGCAGCGTCATCGACGGACGATAGCAGGCCGCCTTTTCCGATCCAATCGACCATTTGCATTGCGCGCTCGCACTGGCTTATGGGTTCACATGGAACTCGATCTCGAAGGTGAACATGCTAGCCGGGGTTACGCCATGCTGGTCTCGCTCGTGACGCCGCGTCCGATCGCCTGGGTGACTTCGCTCAGCCGCGACGGCAAACTGAACGCCGCGCCGTTCAGCTTTTTCAACGCGCTCGGTGGCGATCCGCCCATCGTCGGCTTTTGTCCGGGTGATCGCGACAATGGCGAACCGAAAGATACCGCGCGCAATATTCGCGAGACGCACGAGTTCGTTGTGAATCTGGTGGACGAAGCGGTGGCCGAAGCGATGAACAAAACCGCCGCATCATTGCCCTATGGCACGAACGAACTGGAAGCCGCTGGCCTAACGACTCTGCCGTCCTCGGCGGTCAAGCCGCCGCGGATTGCCCAATCGCCCGCCAGCTTCGAATGCGCGGAATGGGGCACGCTCCAGATCGGAGGGAATCGCCTGATTATCGGTTTGGTGAAACGGGTTCATGTTCGCGACGAATTGATCGATCGGGAAACGCTGCGAATCCGGGGCGAGCGCCTCCACGTCATCGGACGCATGGCCAGTCCGAACTGGTATTGCCGAACGCGCGATCGCTTCGAAATGGTGCGTCCGCAGTAAGCGGGCTTCGAACCTTGCAGCCCCTTTTCGACAAAACTCACTTGAGGTATTCAGCGACCAACATGCCGGCGTACGTGCCGATGGCGTTTCCGACCGCCCCGACCAGGATACCGGGCAGACGCAGGTCGTCACGTCCGATCGCCGTCGCCAGCACGCCCGCGCTCGTGGCGCCGCCGATGTTCGCGTTCGATGCGACCGCGATCATCGCCCAATCCTGCTTCAAAAATCCAGCGCCGACGAAGAGGAGAGCACCATGGATGAAGACGATGATGCTAACCCAGAGGAGCAGGGTCATCGCAACCGAACCGTTGGCGATAAGCGCGGGAATATCGCAATAGGCGCCGATGACGGCGAGAAAGAGCAGAACCGTAAGGTAACCGAGCGTGTGCGCGCCGCGGAGCTTTTGGACCGCGGGTACCTGCGCGAGGAGAAGGGCGAAAGTAGTGAGCACGAGCACCATCGGGAGCGCGGGCAGGAATCGGCTGACGAGCTGCGAAACGAAAAGGCTGGCGATTCCGAGCGCAATGAGGAGCGAGAGATTAACGACATTGATCTGCTCGCCGCCGCCAACGGATTCGGCTTCGGCGACGATTGAGATCCTGCGACCTTCAATGCTCGTTCGGCGCGGAAACCACTTTTGTAGAAACCGCGGGAGAAGAAGCGTGGCCACGATCCAGATCGTCGTGATAATGTTATCGACGGCATTAATGGCGGCGTAGAGCGTGCCGTTCTTCGTCACGCCGTACTGAAGGCCAATGGCATTCAAGTTTACGCTCCCGCCGATGTAGGTGCCGGTGTACATCCCGCCAACGGCAAAGGCCTGGTCGACGCCGTGATTCTGCGGCGCAACGAGATGATAGCCGACAATCGTCCCAATGATGGTTGTAGCCGCGCCGCATCCGAAAAGGATCAGCATCGGCAGACCGGCCTGGCGCAAGTCCTTGAGGCGGACATCGAGAAGGAGGAAGAAAATCGCGAGCGGCGCGATGTAGTTGAAGATTCCGTCGTAAAGCGGCGGTGCGTTGGACGAGGAAGGAATGAGGCGGAGGTTGGCCAGGACGGCAGCCGCGAGGATGACGATCAGAGCCGATCCCATCGCGCGGAAGAACCGTTTGCGACAGAGCCATTCCGAGAGCGCGACCAGGAGGAACAATACCGTTCCGACGTAGAGAGGATCGGCGAATGGCAACATCGGCGCAGCCTAGCAGAACACGTCCGGCGCTGTGGGATCAATACGGCAGCGCGCTAGTGCGGACGAAAATGATTCGCAACCACGAGCAGCCCGACGAGAACGAAAAGCGCCACAACGATAATCGTAATCGCTTTTGATGTGTCCTTGGACATTGGCGCTGACATTGCAGTGAAACCTCCTCCGCGTCCAGAATCGATTCGAAGCAAATCCTGGAAACCAAAACAAAGGGCGCCGAGACCTGCACCGCGTTCTACAACAGCTCTTCGAAAATTCGCATCCAGTTTCCGCGCAGGATTTTTTCGATCTCGGCGTCACTGAATCCACGTTCCACCAGCTTGCGGGTCAAATTGCGCGAGTGCGAATGATTCGTTAGGTCGGGAATGAAATGCGGTGTGGCCAGCTTGGCACTCAATTCCTGCCTCGCGGCCTCGGACCATTGCCGGTAGATGAATTCGAAAAAATCGAACCCGATTCCCACGCCATCGATCCCGATTAGACCAGCGATGTGCTCGATATGATCGACATATCGATCAAGGGTCGATTCTTCCTTTCTCGGACTGACCAGCACGGAATTGACACCGATGACGCCGCGTCGCTCGCCTACCATCTTGATCTGTTCGTCATCGACATTGCGCTCGATGTCGTAAAATTTCCTCGCATTCGTGTGCGAGACGATGACGGGCTTTGTCGTCAGCCCGATGATGTCTTTGAACCCGGCCGGACTGATGTGAGCGAGATCGACCACAACGCCGAGCGCCTCGCATTCGCGAACAAGCTCGCGACCGAAGCTACTCAACCCATCACTCGGCGAACCACCGGCCGCGAAAATCCCGCCCGCGCAGGCCGCATTCCGGCGCGCATGTGTCAGCCCAAGGACTCGCACTCCAAGTTCGTAGAACGCGCGAAGCAAATCCAGATCAGTGCCAAGCGGTTCGGCCCCTTCCATCGTGATCAGAAACGCAATCTTCCCCGCCGCACGCGCCCGCAGGATTTCGTCGTGGCTCTTGCAAACCGCACAACGGCCTGATCGCTTAGCTTCCGCATGGAGCCGTGCGATTTGATCGAGCGCAACACGCAAAGCCATCTCCGGCAGGTAGCGGTCCTCAATGTAAATGGCGGTGCCCACCAGCATCACGCCGCCTTCTTCGAGTTCAGGCAGAAACTCGGTCGCAAGCACGTCGGACCGGCCACGCTTTTCGAAGAGATCCATTGGAAGATCCCAATGCAAATCAACGATTCCGCCGGCCTGAAGCCGTTCGGACCCGCGCGTCGATCGACTCCGGTACGGCAGTCATTTTCTTCGCCGTGGCGTAAGGCAATTGATCAAAACGATCAGCCAAATCGCGCCGAGCGGGAGATAGCCCGGAATCCAAATCCCCCAGCGCGAAATAATGGTGAGCGCGACCAGACAATACGCCGCCGTCAATGCGATGGCGCCGAGAAGGAGGAGATCCTTGGAAATCCTGGGCAGAATTCCGGCCAGCGCGATCACCACTACGATCACCGCACAATCGAAAATCCAACTGACACGCCGGACGTAACGATTGGATTGCATGGTGGCGATGGTGGCGGCGAAAACATCCGGCGGTGAAAGCGGATTCGACGGCGTCCGCGCCAGGACGATTTGGTCGTGAATATTCTCGAGATGAGCGGTGGTGAGGCCGTCCTTTCCCTTCTGTTGCGAGGCGAGAAGGAATTCGTTCAAACTCATACGGCGGGCTTTTGTCGCCGCTTTCGGATCGATCAGAATCGTGCCGTCAGCCCGGATGGGAATCTTGCGGCCATGCGGCAACACGATTCGGGAGCCGAGTTCGATCTTCACTTCGGCCGGAGTTACTCGAAGCCAGAGCATGAACGCCTGGAGCGCGAACGACGGAATGACATCGCCGCGGTATTGAAAGAGCAAAGGCACGTGAAAGGAATTGGCCTCTTCAGTCAGGTTGATGAAACCGAGCGTGGAAATCAGCCGCAGGTCTTCGATCGGTTGCCGGCCGATTCCCGAAAACTCCGGAAGATCGCCGCGGCGTCCGGTTACCTGCTTGAAGGTCGTGAGTTCAGTGACCGGGGCGTCCGGGTCAGGCGTGTCGGTCAGTTCCGCACCGAGCAAAAGTTTCGGCACACGCATCGCCTGATCCAGAAAAACCTGCTCCTGGTCCTTGTCGCTCTCCCGCCATTTCAGGATATTTTCAAACGCCACTACGGTTGGTTGAAATTCGAGCGCGGATTGCAGGAAGAGCGCGTATTCGAGCGGCGAGATCGTACTGCCGCTGCCATGCAGAAACGCCTCGGTTGCCTGCTTCGTATCGGGTTGCTTTTTCCCCTGCAACGGATCGTTGCCAATCTCAACTACGGTGAGGGCTACGCCCGTGCCGCGAGTTTGCGAATTCTGCAAGAGCCAATGCAGAAATCCTTCCTCCGATCGCTGGACGCGCGGCTCGCGGAGGAAGAGAATGCCCAGCAGGAGCAGCGCGAGCATGGGCCAGAGCGAGAAGTTGCGCATGGCGGCAGGAAAGAGGCACATGCCAGAAGTGACAAGTGGAAAATGGAGATCTGTTGCTCGCCCCTTGTAGGGGAGGCGGCCCACTTCCCCCAGACGCCAGCGGCGTCCCCTACAAATCTTGTAGCGGCGGTCTCCACAAGTTTTGTAGCGGCGGTCTCTGACCGCCGAAGAAAGGATGCGGCGCTCAGAGAGCGACGCTACAGAAAAAATGCGACGGTCAGAGACCGCCGCTACAGTTTGCTCAATTCCAACATCCGCAGAATGGGAACTTCCGCCCGCTTCCGCAGCGGTTCCGGCAGGATGATCTCCGGTTCGAGATTGAGAAGCGCATCGTACGCCTTCTCCAGCGTGTTCATTTTCATGAAACGACACTCGCCGCAGAAGCAATTATCGGTTGGACCGGGAATAAACGTCTTGCCGGGAATTTCCTTCTTCAACCGATGTAACATGCCCGCTTCGGTCACAACGATGATTTCACGGGCCGGCGAATTTTTGCAAAAAGCGATCATTTTTTCGGTTGAACAAACTTCGTCGGCGAGCATACGCACCGCGTAGGTGCACTCGGGGTGCGCCACCACCGGTGCATTGGGATACTGCTCACGAATCTTGCCGATGCTGCGCGCCGTGAACTCGACGTGCACGTAACAGGTCCCCCGCCACAAATCCATTTTCCGGCCCGTCCTTTCCATCACCCAGCCCCCCAGATTTTGATCGGGCACGAACAGGATGTTGCGATCGGGCGGCGCACTGCGCACGATCTTGTCGGCGTTGCCGCTGGTGCAGATCACGTCGGAAAGCGCTTTCACGCCCGCGCTGCAATTGATGTAGGCGATGACGTAATAATTCTTCCCGGCGTGATCCTTCAAATACCGCTCCAGCTTTTCCGGCGGGCACGATTCGGAGAGCGAACAACCCGCGTCCAGGTCGGGAAGCAACACCCGCTTCTTCGGATTCACGATTTTCGCCGTCTCCGCCATGAAGTGCACGCCGCAAAACAAAATCACTTCCGCATCCGTTTCGGCTGCGCGATAACTCAGGCCTAACGAGTCGCCGACGTAATCGGCCACCTCCTGGATTTCCGGGACCTGATAATTGTGCGCGAGGATGACGGCGTTGCGTTCGCGCTTCAATTCGGTGATCTCCTCCGCGAGATCGAGAGCGAAGTTTACACTGGCCGTCGCCATCGTTTAATATCGGCGGATTCCATTGGATACACAAACATCAGACCAGACATACCGGTTCGGAATCCTCGGAGCCGGGCACCTCGCGGGCGGAGTAATTCGCGGGCTGCTTCAGTCTGAGTTTTGTTCGGCCCAGGAGATCATCGCGAGCCAGCCGATTGACGATCTACGCCGTTTTTTGCAGGAGGAGACCGGCATCACCGTCACGGCGGGCAATATCGAGGTCGCGCAAAAAGCGGAAACAATTTTCATCGGAGTGAAGCCGTCTGTTGTTCGCCCCGTTCTTCAGGAAACGGCGGCCTTCCTTCGCGGCAAACTCGTTATTTCATTCGCAGCCGGCATTCGCCTCTCGAGCATGGAACCGATCGCTGATGCTCGATTCATGCGGGCCATGACCAATACGCCGGCGTCGATCTGCCGCGGCGCGACTGCGATCGCGCGCGGTTCGCGCACGACTGAGGAAGATATGACGCTCGCACATGAACTTTTCAGCGCGCTCGGCATCGTGGTCGAAGTGCCGGAGGAACAAATAGACGGAGTGACGGCCTTATCCGGAAGTGGACCCGCGTTCGTTTACACCGTCATCGAGGCGCTGGCGGCGGGTGGAGAAAAGACCGGCCTCTCACCCGACGTTGCTTTGAAGCTGGCAACACAAACTCTGAAGGGCGCAGCCGAACTGGTCCAGAACTCGGGACATTCGCCGGAAGAACTGCGCCGGATGGTGGTCACGCCGGGTGGAACGACGGCAGCTGGTTTGGCGGTAATGGAAAAACACGGAACAGCGGAAAGTTTAAGCGCGGCCGTCGACGCCGCGGCGAAACGCGGGCGCGAGATGGCGCAGGAAAACCTGTAGCCGTCGCCCTATGGGCGACGCAATGCTTCACGCATCACATCGATCGGCGCGTCGCGGCCGAACCAAATCTCAAACGCGAGCGCACCCTGGTGGAGCAGCATTGCCGCTCCGTTCGCGGCTCTCGCGCCGGCTTCCATTGCCGCTGATTCGAGTGATGTGCGGCCGTTTGAATAGACCGTGTCGTAAACCATCAAATGCGGCGCGAGGAGAAAACTGGGAATGGCGGGCGGATCGGTCCGCTTCAATCCGAGCGAAGTCGCGTTCACCACAAGATCGACGTGGGCAATCTGAGATCGGAAAGCCGCTTCCTCCCACTTGATTGCCTGCAAACGCGGAACCGGACCCAGGACCCGGGGCTCCACGAAAAATTCGCGGAGTTCCTCGGCCAGCGTCTGCGCGTTTTTGAAAGTGCGATTGGCGATGACCAATCTCTCGCAATTTTCCCTCGCGCATTGCATGGCGATGGCTCGTCCAGCGCCGCCAGCCCCGAGCAAAAGCACGCCGAGATCGCGAAGATCAACCGAGAATACTTCGCGAATGGCCTGCGAAAATCCGAGTCCGTCGGTGTTGAAGCCAATTAACCTCTTCTTTTGCACGAGCACGGTATTCACCGCGCCAATCCGTTTCGCGTTCTCGTCGAGTTCGTCCACAAGAGTGAACGCCGCGATCTTATGCGGCACGGTCAGATTAAGCCCACGAAATCGAGCTCGCAAACCAGCTTCAATGCTTCTCCCAATTCAGCGGCCGAAATCTGAAAGCGCGCATATTTCATCGGCAACTCGCAATGACGCAGCGCCGCATTCTGCATTTGCGCGGAGAAGCGAATGTGCCACCGGATCACCCAATACGCCGAGACGAATCGGCGGATCGACATCGCGACTGACCGCTCGCCAATCCCGCAGGTGATCGAGCGTGTAGACTTTTTCCGCGTGTTTCTCTTTCATGTCATCCCGAACGAATGTGAGGGACCTCGCACAAGCTGATCTCACACGCAATCAAGTGAGCGTGACCATGCCAGGAGTGTGAGGTCCGTCGCTCCGCTCAGGATGACGGTCGTGAGTTGTCTCTTTGCGCGTTCGTCTGCTACTGTCCGCGAGTGCAAAATGAGTGCCCCCGCCGATAATCCAACTCCTTCGGACTTCATCCGCGACATCGTCGCCGAAGATATTCGCACCGGGAAGCACACGCGGATTCGCACCCGCTTTCCACCCGAGCCGAATGGCTATCTCCACATCGGTCACGCGAAATCGATCTGCCTGAACTTTGGCATGGCGCGCGAGTTCGGTGGCATTTGCAACATTCGGATGGACGATACGAACCCGACGAAAGAGGAAACGGAGTACGTCGATTCGATCATGGCCGATGTGAAATGGCTGATCAACGGTTGGGCGGACAAGAATCTCGGGCTGGCGCCGGGTTACGCGTCGGATTATTTCGACCAGCTCTACGATTATGCGGTGGAACTCGTGCGCAAAGGCAAGGCGTACGTGGATGATATGACACCGGATCAGACGGACGAGTTTCGCCGTCTCGGCCAGGAAAGTCCGTTTCGGAATCGCCCGGTCGAGGAGAATCTCGACCTGCTCGCGCACATGAAGGCCGGAGAATTTCCGGATGGAACGCGCACACTGCGAGCGAAGATCGACATGAGCGCGCCGAACGTCTGGCTGCGCGATCCCGTGCTCTATCGCATCCGCCACGCCGAACATCATCAAACCGGAAACAAATGGTGCATCTATCCGATGTACGATTGGGCCCACACGCTGAGCGATTACATCGAGGGAATTACTCATTCGGTTTGTACGCTGGAATTCGAAGTTCATCGCCCGCTCTACGATTGGATTCTGAATGCACTCGATCTTCCTCAACCGCATCCTCATCAATACGAGTTCGCCCGACTCAATCTGACCTACACCGTCATGAGCAAACGGAAGCTCATCCAGCTCGTGAACGAAAATCTGGTGAGCGGCTGGGATGATCCGCGCATGATCACCATCGCCGGATTGCGCCGGCGCGGGATCACCGCGAGCGCCCTGCGAACCTTCGCCTACAACATCGGCATCACGAAGTATCCGAGCATGACCGAGATGGCGGTCCTCGAACATGTCGTCCGGAATGAATTCAATCGCACAGCCGTGCGACGGCTTGCCGTTCTGCGGCCGATCAAGGTTACCCTAACGAATTATCCGGAAGGAAAAGTCGAGCAGCTCGAGGCAATCAACAATCCGGAAGATCCAGGTTCGGGCATGCGCGAGATTCCATTCAGTCGCGAGCTGTTCATCGACCGTGACGATTTCATGGAAGCACCGCCACCGAAGTATTTCCGGCTCAAACCGGGCGGCGAAGTACGATTGAAATACGGCTACATCATCAAATGCGAGGAAGTGATTAAGGACGCTCCGGGAAATGTGATCGAGCTTCGTTGCAGTATCGACCTTGAGAGCAAATCGGGCGGCGCGACTTCCAATCGCAAAGTGAAAGGGACGATTCACTGGGTCAGCGCTGCGCACGCGATCGATGCCGAAGTGCGGCTTTATGACCGGCTCTTCACCGTCCCGGAACCTGACGCTGCGGGCGATTTCAAATCGTTCATCAATTCGAACTCGCTCGAAATCGTAACGGCAAAATGCGAACCGAGTTTGGCCGAAGCCAGACCGAAGTTGCGTTATCAGTTCGAGCGCCTCGCCTACTTTGCGCTCGATCCGGATTCGAAGCCGGGCAAGCCCGTTTTCAATCGCACCATCACGCTGCGTGACACCTGGGCAAAGGAAGTGAGGAAGGGTTAGTCATCCCGAGCGAAGTCGAGGGATCCCGCCGCGAAAGCTTAACGGTAGCATCACGGGATCCCTCGACTTCGCTCGGGATGACGGCTAGAACATCCCCAACGCACGATCCATCCGCGCGAGCACCTTCTCTTTCCCAAGAATTTCGAGAAGATGATAAAGGCTCGGGCCGGCATTGCTCCCGGTGACCGCGAGCCGCGTCGGATGCACGAGAGCGCCGACTTTGAGTTCCATCTGCGCGGCCGAGGCTTTGAGGGTTGCTTCGATCGTGGCCGCATCAAAATTTTCCAGCGCGGCGAAAGCCTCGCGCAACGCGAGGAGCCAAGGCTTGTTCTCGGCCGTGAAGTGTTTCGCAACGCCTTCCGGATTATAGGCAACCTCGTCGGTAAAATAAAAGCCGCAGTAGGCTGGCAGCTCATTCAGGGTCTTGACCTTTCCTTTGCAGGTGTCGAGCGCGGCGCGGATGTACTCTTCGGAAAATCGCGTCGTGTCGATGTGCGCACGGGAAAGAGTCATGAGCGCGAGTTCCTGGAAACGCGCGTCGGGCAGATCGCGCAGGTACTCGCCATTAAGCCAGGTGCACTTATCCAGATCGAAGGAGGCATTCTTGCGATGGATCTTCTTCAGATCGAAAAGCCTAACGACTTCTTCGATCTCGATTTTTTCACGATTGTCCTTTGGCGACCAACCGAGCAGACAAAGATAATTGCGGACGGCTTCGGGAAGGTAACCGCCTTCGATATAGGTGTTGAGACTTGCCCCCTGATCGCGCTTGCTCATTTTCGAGCCGTCCTTGTTTAAGATGAGCGGAATGTGAGCGAAGTGCGGAGGGGTTACGCCGAGCGCGCGATAGAGCTGGACGTGCTTTGGCGTGTTCGAAAGATGGTCTTCCCCGCGCATGACGTGACTGATTTTCATCTCGGTGTCATCCACGACGTTGACGAAATGAAAAATCCAGGTGCCGTCGGGCCGGCGAATCGTCATGTCCGGATTCGTTTCCGCATTCGTCATGTCGAACTCGATCCGGCCGCAGATGATGTCGTCGACCACGACCTTCTCGCGGACGAAACGAAAACGAATCGAGCCTTGATCTTCGTAAACGCGGCCGGCGGCCTGCAGCTTGTCGAGATAACGCTGATAGATTTCTTCGCGCTCGCTTTGGAAATAGGGACCGTACTCGCCGCCAGCCCGCGGGCCCTCATCCCAATCGAGTCCAAGCCAATGCAGTCCATCATAAATTGCCTGCATGGCTTCGGCTGTGTAACGCGCCTTGTCGGTATCTTCAACCCGAAGGACGAACGTGCCTTCGTTATGCCTCGCGAAAAGCCAGTTGAACAAGGCCGTCCGCGCGCCACCAATGTGCAGGATGCCGGTCGGTGAAGGAGCGAAGCGAACGCGAATGTCTGAATTCATTAGTTTGTCATCCTGAGCGAACGCGAAGGATCTCGCAAATCAAGCAACAGCGAGCTACTCGATGAATATTCTTTTCGCGCGCCGCCTGACGTACCGCGCGCCGGGCAGATTTGTTTTTGCGACTTTGGTCGCTGGTTCGAGCAACTCGCGCACACGCTCGATCAAATCGTAACCGACATCCGCAACTCCGTGTCGGCGGAGCCATTTCTGCAGGACGCGCCGCTGCACCGCGATCGGCTGGGCGCGCATTTTCTCCACCGACAATTCTGCGCTGGCGGGCGTTTCCTGATCAATCAAGGCGTTGGTCCATTCGTTTTCATCGGCGGCAATCATGGCCGCCCGCCAGATGCTTTGCTGAATGTTACGGCCAAAGACTTTTTCGAGGTAAGGAATCACGCGATGGCGGACGCGATTGCGGAGCGGACCGAGTTCCTTGTTCGTCTGATCTTCGCGGAATGGGATCCGATGGGTCCTGACATATGCGTCGATCTCCCGCCGCCAGACCGGCAGCAACGGCCGAACAACCGTGAGTTCCATTCGACCGATGCGGTGGGAAGAAATTTCGCGCAGCGACGCGAGACCGGCGGTCCCCGCGCCGCGAAAAAGATTGATCAGGAATGTCTCGACCAGATCATCCGCGTGGTGCGCCAGGAAAATGATGTGGCAGCGGCGGCGCGCCGCAACGTTTGCAAAAAATGCATAGCGCGCGACTCGCGCGGCGGTCTCGACGGAAAGTTTTTCGCGCGCAGCCAAATCGCGAACATCAGTTGCCCCGATTTCGCAGATCGAATCGTGCTGTTCGGCCAGCTTTGCGACGAAACGCGCGTCGCTGCGTCCGGCCACCCCTCGCAGTCCATGTTCCAGATGGCAGACGATCAATCTGTGATAACCGCGTTCTCGCAGCCTATGAAGCAAGGCAACCGAATCGCGACCACCGGAAACGCCGATGAGATAGCGTTGAGCGGTCGGGAATTCGTGAAGGAGCTTATCTGATTGGATCAAGGTCCCAGGACATTGCAGCTTCACCAGGAAACGTCCAACGCTCAACGTCCAACGTCCAACGCTCAATGAAGAGCCGGATCGAGCAACCGACTTTAGCAGGCTGGCAGCTTGCGCTCCCGAAGGTTTCCGAGGAGGATTTGACAATGAATGAACGTTCATTCATTATTCCAGTCCCATGTCATCTACCAGAACAGAATCCACCACCCTCGATCGCCGGGAGCAAATCCTGAAGGCGGCGATGGTCTGTTTCGCCAAGCGCGGATTTCACCAGGCCAGCATGCACGATATCAGCGCCGAAGCCGGCATCAGCGTTGGCCTGATCTACCGCTATTTCGAAAACAAGGACGCCGTGATTTCGGCGATGGCCGACACCCACAAAACCACGATTCAGCAGGTGCTTGAGCGCGCGCGACACGCGCCAAGTTTACTCGAAGCGCTGGAAATCCTCTTCACCGCCCATTGTTCGAAGAATGAGCGACAGGTCGAAGCGGCGTTCGTCGTCGATCTTTTCGCTGAGGCCGGACGAAATCCACGCGTCGCCGCATTGGTTCGTGACGTGTCGCAAACTGTGATGAGCGGCGTGACTGATTTGATCGCCGAATCGCCGGAAGGCCAGGGAGCGATGCACGGAATGACGCCGCGTCAGCTGGCGGAATTAATTTTTGCGGTGAACGACGGAATGTTAATGCGCGAAGTGCTCGATCTGTCGCGCGCTTCCGATAGCGAGCGTCGTGAGCGGCAGTTGAATGTCGTGCGGAGGCTGTGGAGACTTTTGTTCGGACGCGAATGCCGAGGCCGCGCTCGCATGACCAGGCAGATTCCATTTTTATGAAAATCATCAAAGCGATCTTTGCGGTAATTCTGCTGGTTCTGCTGCTGGCCGGCGTCAAGGCGCTCCAAATCCGCCAGATGATGGCGGCTGGCAAAGCCGGCGGGCCGCCTCCCTCGACGGTGACAAGCGTGGTCGTAAAAGAAGAAGATTGGGCGCCGCTGCTTTCCTCGGTCGGTTCCGTCGCCGCGGTGCAAGGCGCCGTCATCAGCACCGAGCTACCCGGCGTTGTTGCCGAAGTTGCCTTTGATTCGGGCGCGATGGTCAAGAAAAATGATCTTCTCGTGCGGCTTGATACGTCGGCCGAGGAAGCGCAATTGAAATCCGCCGACGCCGACACCGAACTGGCGCGGGCCGATTTGGAGCGGACGAAAGACCTGGCCGCGCGCAAAGTGGTTTCAAAAGCCGAACTGGATGCGGCCGAAGGGAAGTTCAAACAGAAAACCGCCATGACTGAGAACATGCGCGCGGTGATCGCGAAGAAAACGATTCGCGCGCCCTTCGACGGCGCGGCCGGCATTCGCGAAGTTAATGTGGGTCAGATGATCAAGGAAGGTACGGAGATCGTGCCGCTTCAATCGCTCGATCCGGTCTATGTCAACTTCGCGTTGCCGCAGCAGCACGTGGCGCAATTATCTGCCGGTCTCGAGGTGCGCGTAACGACAGATGCGGTACCCGGGCGGATCTTCGTCGGGAAGCTCACCGCTGTGAACTCGATGGTGGATCCGGCGACGCGCAATGTCACCTTGCAAGCGACGCTGGAAAATCCAAAGCATGTCCTGCGACCGGGAATGTTCGCGAAGGTTGATGTGGTTCTTCCAGAAAAACATTCCGCGCTTGTCGTTCCGGGGACAGCGATCTCCTATGCGCCGTACGGCGATTCGGTTTTTGTAATCGAGAAAAAGAAGGATGAGAAGACCGGGAAGGAGTCGCAAGTAATCCGCCAGCAATTTGTTCGCGTCGGCGAAGCTCGCGGCGATTTTGTTTCAATCACGAAGGGGTTGGAAGCGGGCGAAACCGTTGTCGGCACCGGCGTCTTCAAACTGCGCAACGGCATGGCCGTGACGATCAACAACGACCTCGCGCCAAAGCCGGAACTGAACCCCAAACCCGCGGACACCTGATGAGAGGTCGATTAAGCCCATTGATTCTGGGGAGCGCACGCGGCTCGCGTGTCCGCCAATCGGACGGACTCGTCCCGTGGCAAGCTCTCGGCGCGAAATGCCCCTGCCCTTCCCGAAGAAGGCTGCTGGCGAGCCGCCAGCGATAGCACGCCGGCGGCGTGCGCTCCGGATCAGCGATGAAATCGTTCACTGACCTCTTCATCAAACGCCCGGTACTGGCGCTCGTGGTCAGCTTTGTCATTCTCATTGCCGGATCGAAGGCGCTGATTCCCATTTTCTTCCCGGCCATGTCTGGGCTCGGCGGCCTGGCGGTGCGGCAATACCCGCGCAGTGATATTGCCGCGATCACGGTAAACACGGTTTACGTCGGCGCCGATGCCGAACTCGTTCGTGGATTTATCACCACTCCGCTCGAACGCGCGATCGCCGCCGCCGATGGCATCGATTACATCCAATCGCAGAGCAAACAGGGCATCTCCACGATCACTGCGCGCCTGAAATTGAACTACGACGCGAACAAGGCGCTCTCCGACATCAGCTCGAAGGTTGACGCGATCCGGCGCGACTTGCCGCCAGAATCAGAAATCCCGGTGATCAATATCGAGCCGGCCGATTCCCAGTATGCTTCGGCGTATCTCAGTTTTAGCTCGAATATTCTTGCGCCTAACGAGGTGACCGATTATCTCGTGCGACTGGTCCAACCGCGCCTGACCGCGCTCGGCGGCGTGCAAAAAGCTGACATTCTCGGCGGCCGGGTCTTCGCCATGCGCATCTGGATGAAACCGGATCGGATGGCGGCGTTAAATATCAGTCCGGCCGACGTGCGCAGCGCGTTGGCGAGAAACAATTACCTTGCGGCCGTCGGCAACACGAAGGGCTCGCTCCTGCAGGTCAACCTCACGGCCAACACCGACTTGCACACGGCAGACGATTTCAAAAAATTGGTCGTGCGCCAGGACAAGGGAAATCTCGTCAGGATCAGCGACATCGCTGACGTCGTGCTCGGGGCCGAGGATTACAACACCGACGTGAAGTTCTCCGCCCAGCAGGCCGTGTTCATGGGCATCTATGTTTTGCCGAACGCCAACTCCGTCGATGTGATCAAACGCGTCCGTGCCGAGATGGAGGAAATCCAACAGGAACTGCCCAGCGGCATGACCGGTCAGATCGCCTACGATGCTACCGCCTACATCAACGATGCCATTCACGAAGTCGTAAAGACTTTGCTCGACACGCTGCTCATCGTCATAGTCGTGATCTTCCTGTTTCTTGGATCCTTCCGATCCGTGATCGTGCCAGTGGTCGCAATTCCGATTTCGCTCATCGGCGCGTTGTTTCTCATGCAGGTCTTCGGTTTCTCGCTCAATCTCCTCACGCTCCTCGCGATCGTGCTTTCGGTCGGATTAGTGGTGGATGATGCCATCGTCGTTGTCGAGAACGTCGAGCGACATATTCGCGAAGGCATGACGCGGATGAATGCCGCGCTCAAGGGTGCGCGTGAGCTGATCGGCCCGATTATCGCAATGACGATCACTCTGGCTGCCGTTTACACTCCGATCGCGCTCCAGGGTGGATTAACCGGCGCGCTCTTCCGCGAATTTGCGCTCACCCTTGCGGGCGCGGTCGCGATCTCCGGTGTGGTCGCGCTGACGTTGTCACCGATGATGTCAGCCCACCTCTTGCGCGCCGAGCACGTGGATCAGGGATTCAGCGGCAGAGTCAACCGCACATTCGACCGCTTTCGCGACTGGTACGGCAGCCATCTTGATCGCACGTTAAATGCGCGCCCGGCGGTTTACGTCGTATGGATCGGACTGTCCCTGCTCGCGGTTCTCTTTTATATCATGTCGCCGAAAGAGCAGGCGCCGACGGAAGATCAAGGCGTCATCTTCGGCATCATGACCGCGCCGGCCAATGCGACGATCGACGATACAATTCGTTATGCGGATGCGGCGGGAAAAATTTTCATGGATATTCCGGATACACGTTTCACGTTCCAACTGACGTTTCCGGACAGCGGATTTGGCGGAATGGTTTTGAAGCCCTGGGGCGTTCGCAAGACGCCGACCGCGGCCTATCTGCCGCAGGTTCAGCAGAAACTCGCTGCCATTGGCGGAATCCAAATGTTTCCGGTCATGCCGCCGGCGCTTCCCGGAGCAGGCAGTTTCCCGGTGAGTTTCGTCATCGCTTCCACAGCTGACCCGGAACGCATTCTCGAATTCGCCAAGCAACTTCAAATGAAAGCGATGCAGGCGGGAATGTTTCGCTTTGCCGATATCGATACGAAGATCGACCAACCGCAGGCCGAGATTGTTTTCGATCACGACAAGGTCGCCTCCATGGGTCTGGACATGCAGCAGGTCGGCGCGGACATGGCCGCCAGCATCGGTGGGAATTTCGTCAATCGTTTCAATATCGCGGGTCGCAGTTACAAGGTAATTCCGGAGATCAAGCGAACCGAACGATTGAATCCAGAACAACTGGAAAACATCTATGTGACCGGACCGAACTCTCAGCTGATTCCGCTCAGCACTGTGGCGAAGATCGAGCATAAGACGGTCGCTCGATCTCTCAATCGCATGCAGCAACTCAACGCCGTGACGATCAACGGAGTGCCGACCCAATCGCTCGACACCGTACTGACGTTTCTCGAAAACGAAGCACACAAGATTTTGCCGAAGGGCTATGTGCTCGACTACACGGGCGAGGCGCGAGTCATGCGGACAGAAGGGAACAAATTTCTCCCGGCGTTCGCGCTCGCGGTGGTGCTGATTTTTCTGGTTCTGGCCGCGCAGTTCAACAGCTTCCGCGATCCGTTCATCATTTTGCTCGGTTCGGTTCCGCTCGCCATGTTCGGCGCGCTCCTATTTACCTTTTTGAAAATGCCCTTCGGAAAATTTCCGACCGATGGCTGGACGACGACGCTGAATATTTACTCGCAGGTCGGACTCGTTACGCTGGTTGGACTGGTTTCAAAGAATGGGATTCTGATCGTGCAGTTCGCCAACGAACTACAGCGGCAAGGTTTGGGTAAACTGGCTGCCGTGGCGCAGGCCGCCCGCATCCGCTTGCGACCGATCATGATGACGAGCGTCGCGACCGTGGCCGGTCACTTTCCTTTAACGCTGGTGACTGGCGCCGGCGCGGCCGCGCGAAATTCCATCGGTCTTGTGCTTGTCGGCGGGATGACGATCGGAACGATCTTTACGTTGTTCATTGTGCCGAGCCTCTACATGTTGATCGCGAAGGAGCATCACGAAGGCCGCCTCGGAGAAATCGAACCAGAACCGGAAATCGAAAGTGAAGGCGAGCTGACGCCGGAGCTGGTGACAGCAGGCAACGGCAACGGTTGGAAGCGGGGATAATCTCCGTCCGGGGAGCGCACGCGGCTCGCGTGCTGTTGAAGGTGGCTCGCCTTCAATTCTTCCTCTTTTTTCGGTGCACCGGGCGAGCCGCCCGATGCAGCGCGCGAGCCGCGTGCGCTCCCCGGAACAATCGCATCGTTTGCAGTTGGCGAACGCTCTGTTAGGAATTGCGCGAAGATGATTACGTTCCTCAACGGCAAACTGACCGCCGCCTTGCCGACGCAGGCGATCGTGGATGTCGGCGGCGTTGGCTACGAAGTTTTCATTCCGCTTTCGAGTTACGACAAGCTCCCCTCGCCCGGGCAACCGGTGCAGATTCTCACCCATCTTCACGTCCGCGAAGATGCGCAGATTCTCTATGGCTTCATGACCGCCGCCGAGCGCGACTTGTTTCGATTGCTCGTTAACCACGTCAGCGGAATCGGGCCGAAACTCGCGCTCGCCGTCCTGAGCGGAATGAGCGTGAACCATTTTAAGAGCGCGGTTGTAAATTCAGACGTGGTGTCGCTTTCGAAAATCAGCGGGTTGGGAAAGAAAACGGCGGAGCGCATCGTTCTGGAATTGAAAGACAAGGTCGGCGTCGCGGCAGCATGGGAAGCCGCGAGCGCGACGCACGCGCCGACGCCAGAACAGGAACAGGCAAATGAGGCAGTGCTCGCCCTGATCGCCCTGGGTTACAAGCAAGTCGAAGCGCATAAAACAGTGCGCGAATTACAAGAGACGACAGGCAAAATCAAGAGTGCGGAAGATCTGGTGAAACTGGCGCTCAAGCGCATGGCATCGGGGAGATGAAAGCCGCCTGCGGCGGAACGTCCAACGTCCAACGCTCAACATTCAACGTTCAATTGACAGACGGCGCGACTCATCGCGCGAATTCCATTGACGGCGACGCCCATGCCGAGGGGTTCTGACTTGAGCGTTGGACGTTGATGACGTTGGACGTTGGACGTTAGCGCGCAGCGCCTCTCTTTTCCGCAAATGCTCTCCGATTCCGAAAAACTCACCGCCATCCGCGATGCCTATCCGGCGGACGGTCTCTTTGCGGAAAAAGATTGGCATAAATCACCTGAGCCCTTCGCCATCGATCCCAGCTTCGAAAAAGAACTGGAACAACTCGGGCATCAGCTTTTCGTTTTTCAACGCGCTTGCAATCAGCTCTATCAGCTCAGCGCCAAAGGTAAACAGCCGGCGTGGGTCGCGCGCTATCTCGATGCCGGGAAGCCTGCGGACCTGATCGAGTTCTCGCGCAAGAAAGAATTCCGCGACGCGTTGCCGATGGTCATCCGTCCTGACCTCATCCTGACCGATGACGGTTACACGATCGCGGAAATCGATTCCGTCCCCGGCGGCATCGGCCTGACCGCATGGCTGAATCAGACGTACGCGAATCTCGGCTACGACGTGATCGGCGGCGGCGCTGGAATGCTCGAAGGATTCGAAAGCGTCTTGCCTGAGGGCGGCGACACCGTCATTTCAAATGAATCCGAGACCTATCGGCCGGAAATGAAATGGATCGCCGCGCAACTGAATGCACTCCATTCCGATCGCGCGTGGCGAGTCTTCGATGCGGAAAACTATGAACCGCAAGACGGGCGCAGCGTTTACCGATTCTTCGAATTGTTCGATCTGCCGAATCTTCCACGCGTCGGCGACTTGATGAAGGCGGCGAGTGAAGGCCGCGTTTCGGTCACGCCCCCGTTCAAGCCGTATCTCGAAGAGAAAATGTGGTTCGCGCTTTTTTGGATGCAGCCGCTGCGTGAATTCTGGCGACGCGAGCTAGGGGAAAAATATTTCCTGAAACTGCAGCAGATCATTCCCTACACCTGGCTCCTCGATCCGACGCCGTTGCCGCAACACGCCGTCATCCCGCGTCTCGAAATTCACGACTGGCGCGAAGCGGCCAGATTCAGTCAGAAAGAGCGCGATCTCCTGTTGAAGGTGAGCGGCTTTTCGCCACTCGGATGGGGAAGCAGAGGCGTCGCCCTCGGGGCCGACTTGCCGCACAGCGAATGGCAAAAGCGAATCGAGCACGCGTTGAAAACTTTCGAACAATCTCCCACCCTCGTGCAGCGTTTCCACAAAGGCCGGCTCGTCGATCAGCGCTATTGGGATTCCGAATCGGACGAGCTGAAAACGATGCGCGGCCGAGTTCGGCTCTGTCCCTATTACTTCGTCGAAAAGGACAAGGTGAAAATGCGCGGTGTGCTCGCCACCGTCGTTCCGGCCGACAAAAAACTTCTCCACGGAATGAGCGACGCGATCCTCGTGCCGTCGCAGTTTGTCGATCGGCAAAGCTAGAATAAGACGGCGAAAAGAACGTGGTTTCCATGGCGCCGGTGTACCGTGTAAAATCAGCACATGAATCGCCGAACTTTCGTTTGCACCGGCGTTGGCGCTACCGTGGCGGTGGCAGCTCGACGCACTCTCTTCGCAAAGGCGCCCAACATTATGACTCAAAAATCCGTCAAACCTCTCGTAATTTCTTCCGCCAACGGCAACCGCTTCAAGAATGGCGGCGACATGACTTGCGTGCAAAAGGCTTTCACCATGATGACGCAGGGAAGCGATGTGCTCGATGCGCTCATCGCCGGCGTAAACATCGTCGAGCTTGATCCCCTGGACACGAGCGTCGGTTACGGCGGATTGCCGAACGCGGACGGCATTGTGCAACTCGATTCATGCTGCATGCATGGCCCGAAAAAGCGTGCCGGCGGGGTCGGGGCCATCGAAGGAGTGCGTACGCCGTCGCTCGTGGCCCAGGCCGTGATGGAGCAGACCGACCATCATCTTCTCGTCGGTCTGGGAGCGCAAAGGTTCGCCCGCGAGATGGGATTCAAGATCGAGGACGATTTGAACACCGAAGAATCGAGAAAGCTATGGCTGGAATGGAAACGCCGGACCGATCCATCGCATTATCTCGATCCGCAGAAACGAGCCGAAGCCGGTCACCACGTCATGCGCGAGATGATCGCGGAAGGAAAAGTCGACCCGATCCACATTTACGGCACGATCAATTGCAACGGCATCAATGCCAAAGGTGAAATCTGCGGCGTGACGACAACGAGCGGACTGGCGTGGAAAATTCCGGGCCGCGTCGGTGACTCACCCATTCTCGGCGCCGGACTGTACGTCGACGGCGAGATCGGCGCGGCCGGATCGACTGGACGCGGCGAGGCCAATCTCTTCGGTCTCTGTTCGTTTCTGATCGTGGAAAACATGCGGCGCGGCATGCACCCGAAAGATGCCGGGCTCGACGCATGCCGCCGAATCAAGGCAAATACGATCGAGAAACGACTGCTCAACAGCCGGGGCGATCCAAATTTCAATGTTAACTTCTACATCCTGAACGCGAAAGGCGAACACGCCGGTGTCGCGATATATCCGGGAAGCGAATACGCTCTGTGCACGGAAGACGGGCCGGCGACGTTGAAATCGGAGCCATTGCTCGAGGGCAAACCGGGCGACTAGCTCAGTTGCTAACTCGTTAGCTCATTACCTTTCTGATTCCCAAAACGATCGCCAGGACAATGGCGCCGATCCAAAGGAGGTGCAGCGCAACAGTTGTTGCGGCGAGCATGACCCGCGCGAGGACCCAAACGATCACCAACAAAACCGCGCCGAAAATCAATGCATTCTTCATGGAACTAATGGGCGCATTGGTCAGATCGGGCGTCGATTCATTTCACCATGAAATCTCGGACCTGCAAACTGCCTTATCGCTTCCCATCTTTGTGCTTCCTATTCCCGGTCTCGCTTTGTAGCCTCGGGTTATGACAGCACGAATCCTTCTCGCCGGCGTCGTCGGTGGAATTGCGATGTTCATCTGGAGTTTCATCGGGCACGATCTGCTTCCCCTCGGCGAAGCCGGCATCCGCGAAATGCCAAACGACGCGCCCGTGGTCGACGCCATGAAATCAAGCATCGGAGAAAACAAAGGTTTTTATGTCTTTCCGAGCTTTGGTCTGGGAGATAATCCGACGCGGGAACAACGAAGCGAAGCGATGAAACACATGGAGGAAAAATTCGCAACCAATCCCTCCGGGATGGTGATTTATCATCCGCCGGGGCGAAAATTCGAATTCGCCCGCTTGTTAATAACCGAATTCGTGACCGAACTGGTCGAAGTCCTCCTTGTCGTCTTTTTGCTCGCGCAAACCAGGATCGGCGGCTTCGCCGGCCGCGTCGGATTCTTCTTCGTCGCCGGAATCCTGGCCGCGATCACAACCAACGTCTGGTACTGGAACTGGTACGGCTTCCCCGGTGTCTATACCGCTGCATACATGTTCATCCAACTTGTCGGCTTTCTCTGCGCCGGTTTGGTCGCCGCGTTCATGCTACGGAAAAGCACGTTTTCCACTGCTTAGAAATCTGGTAGGCGAGTCGCACAGATCGCCACGAGGCTGTCCATAAAGCCGATTGGCAGCCAGCGATGGAGAGGCGGGGTCCAGGCAACCGCTTTGCTCCCATTCGCAAGCTTTCAGTTGCTCGCGTTTCCGCTTTGACTGACTCTCCTCTTCACTTCATGCGCACAAAATTCCTCATTCTGTTTATTGCTCTATCGTTCACGATCATCTTGGCTGGGACGGCGCGCTGCGCCGTCCGCGCCTCCGGGTCCGATGCTGCCGCCACGGCCGAGACCGCCCGCCTCGAGCAGATGACGGCGCGGTTCGCACCGACCGATCTCACTGCCAACATCTCAAAACTCTCGCCTAACGATCGGAAAGTTCTCGCTAAACTGGTTGAAGCCTCAAAAATCATCGACGGCCTTTTCCTGCGCCAGGTTTGGACCGGCAACGTTTCAATGCTGCTCGACCTCGCACACGACCTGACACTCGAAGGCTGCGCTCGCCTCCATTATTTCCGCATCAACAAAGGCCCATGGTCGCGCCTCGACGAAGACAAGCCGTTCGTCTTCGGTGCGCCGGAGAAACCACAGAACGCCGCCTTTTATCCTGACGACACGACCAAAGCCGAGATCGAGAAATGGATCGCATCACTCCCCGCAGCAGAACAAACCCAGGCGAAGGGATTCTTCACTGTCATCAAGCACGGCGCCGATGGCCGCAGCCTGACCATCGTTCCGTACAACCTCGAATATCAGGGCGAATTGCTCGCGGCGGCGAAACTTCTCCGCGAAGCCGCCGACGCTGCGACCGAGCCGACTCTCAAGAAATTTCTCACCACGCGCGCTGATGCTTTTCTCTCAAACGACTATTACGCCAGCGACGTCGCGTGGATGGAATTGAACGGGGCGATCGAGCCGACCATCGGCCCGTACGAAGTTTACGAGGATGGCTGGTTCAATTACAAAGCCGCCTTTGAAGCGTTCATTACCGTTCAGGACGAAGCCGAATCCGCCAAGCTTAAGAAATTCTCCGGCGAATTGCAGGACATCGAAGACCATCTCCCAATCGATCCGAAATACCGCAACCCGAAACTCGGCGCCCTCGCGCCCATCGTGGTTGTGAACGAAATCTACTGCTCGGGTGACGCCGATCACGGCGTTCAGACGGCTGCGTTTAATTTGCCTAACGATGAACGCATCACTCGCGAAAAGGGAGCGAAGCGCGTGATGCTCAAGAACGTGCAGGACGCGAAGTTCGCCAAAACGCTCGTACCGATTTCGAAGATCGTCCTCAGCCCGGCGGACCAAAAGGATTTGTCGTTCGACGCTTTCTTCACCCACATCCTTGTCCATGAGCTCATGCACGGCCTTGGACCGCACAATATCACCGTCAACGGTCACGAAACCACCGTGCGTCAGGAAATGAAGGAAGTCGGGAGCGCGCAGGAAGAAGCCAAGGCTGACATCTCCAGCCTGTTTGCGATCCAATACATGATCGACAAAGGTGTCCTGCCGAAAACGCTCGAGCGTCCGCTCTACACTACCTATCTCACGTCAGCTTTCCGTTCCATCCGCTTCGGACTCAATGAAGCGCACGGCCGCGGCCAGGCCATGCAGTTGAACTATCTGCTCGACGCCGGCGCGTTTACCGTCCGGCCCGACGGGACGTTTGCGGTTGTGCCGGCGAAGATCAAAGAAGGCGTGGCGTCGCTCACCCACGAGTTCATGACCATTCAAGCCGAGGGCAACTACGAGAAAGCGAAAGAAATGCAGACCCGCCTCGGCGTCATCCGTCCCGAAGTGCAACACGCGCTCGACAAGATGAAAAACATCCCGATCGATATCGAACCGAAGTTCGTGACCGCGGAGCAACTGCTGCGGGAATCGAAGTAAATTCGGATCTCAGCTGGCTAATGTTGGCCGCTGGCTTTTCCGGCGGTGTTCTCCTTCGCCGTTCCGCTTCGCCTGGAGTGTCCACGCGGATGATCGCCATTGTCAGCACCAGCCTCCGACAACCCATTCTCGCGCGAACCAAGGCGACTCCCCGACTGCGCCGGTTTGGTCTGATCAGCGGCGGTGCAGCAATTGCAACCTGTTCCATTGGCGCTCGGCTTCGCATTCGCCAGCACGTCGATCGTTCGGCGAAGCTCGTCCACATCGAACGGCTTTGAGATCATCATGTCCACGCCCAGCTCCTCGTAGGCCTTGCTATTGCTCTCCGTTAGATACGCGGACAGGACGACAACTTTGCCACCGAATTTCCTCGCGCGCAGTTGACGCACCAGTTCCAGACCGGACATGCGCGGCATCCGATGATCGGTGATCACGACATCGAAAGGCCGAGGAGCGGCGCCGATTTTCGCCAGGGCCTTCTCACCGTTACAAGCAGTTGCGACTTTGCAGTTCTCCCCGCCCAAGAGCAGGGCCAGAAATTGAGCCACGGCCGAATCGTCCTCTACAGCCAGAATATTCAAAGGTTAGAGTCCTCCCGAGAGATCGATAGAAGCAGGGCTCATACCTCGGCCCGATCTTGATTGCGATTAGTGGCTCGGTATTTCGATTGCGAGCGAAGCCGGCCGGCCGGAGGAGCAAAATGGATGACAAGATCACCATCGCGAAGTTCTGGCTTCGGTTGTAGCTGCCGCCGTCCTCGGCGGCAGAATTCCGCGCTTCCTTCGCTCACCGCATTGCGCACACAAAAAAGGAAATCGCGTTTGCAAAGCGACTGCGTAAAACATAGTATTACGGCATGACCAAAACGATTTCGAAGATCGGCAATTCGCAGGGAATCATCTTCGACGCGGCGCTGATGGACCTGGCACGCGTGAAAGTCGGTGACCAAGTCACGGTGACGGTGCATGAAGGGGGTTCAATTGTTTTGACGCCGATCCAACCGGCGCTCGATCCGAAGGAGGCAGGCGCCGCCGCCAGGCGGTTGATTAAAAAGAATTCGGCACTGTTCAAGCGCTTGTCTTGAGTAAGGCAATTCGCCATCTGACCGTTTCCGCCGTTAAGGCGATCCACGCTGAAGCATTGGCCGCACACGGTGGAGCGAGCGGTATTCGCGACGAAACGCTGCTCGAATCTGCAGTGGCAGCGCCTCAAGCCACGATGATGGGGAAGCCGCTCATATCCGATCTGATTGAAATCGCGGCGGCGTATCTGTTTTATCTTTGCCGCAATCACGCATTCATCGATGGCAATAAACGAACCGCGCTGGCCGCGGCCCTTGTATTTCTGGAAAGCAACGGCTTGCGCCCCGATGTGAAATTACCGGTCGACGAGTGGGAGCAATTCGTGCTCGATGTGGCCGCGAGCAAACTCGATCGCGATGCCACCACCCGGCGTTTGCGCAAACTGCTAAAGCCACTCCGGACACTCTGATTCCCTCGTCCCTCGTCACTCGTGACTACGTTTCGATCTTCTCCGGCCGCGGTCCGATCCCGATGAACCGCGCCGGAATCTGACGAAGAACCGGAAACGTTTTCAGTAGCCACACAACGAACGGCAGCCTCCCTTTCTCCTCAGTCGAGGACGCCTTCCCGGTCGTGATTCGTCGATGGACGAAAACCTGCATCCGTTGAATCAAACGCGTCGGCCATTCCCGCCTCCTCTGTATCGCCCGTAAATCCTCGAGCGATACCGGACCTCGCCGAAGCTTCTCTGCCAGCAGGTTCGCCGTCGCCACCGCATCCTGAATCGCCAGATTAATTCCCACGCCGCCAGCCGGCGACATCGCATGGGCCGCATCACCAATGCAGAGCAGCCCTTCGCGACACCATTCCCGCAGTCGATTGATCTGCACCGTCAGCAGCTTCATCTTCGACCAATCATCCAGCTCTGAAACCCGTTCGCGCAGGAAGGGCGCCATCGCGACAATGTAATCGTCCCGAAAGGCCGGCAGCCCGCGCGCTTTGATTTCATCAAGCTCCCCCTTGGGAATAATCACACCGCATTGCCAGTAATCGCCGCGATCGAGCAGCACGAGCAACTTGCCGCGATCGAAAAAACCTAATGTCTGGGCCGGATCGGGTTCGCATTTCGAGATCCGCATCCAGAGCACATCGATCGGCACCCCGAATTCCTCGACCTCGAAATGCGCGCGCAATCGCGTCGTCGCGTGTCGTCCATCGGCGCCGATGACCAGATCGGCGCGCACTTCCATTTCGCCCTCGGGCGTCGTCGCACGCACCCCCACTACTCTCCCCCGTCCCGGGCCGCTAACATCTGACTTCTGATCGCTGACATCTGATCGCAACAAATCTGTCACCTCATGCTCCATACAGAGAGTGAATCCCGGAAGCTTGCGCGCATGCGCGGCGAGAAAATTCAGGAAATCCCACTGCGGCATGAAGGCAATGAATTTGCAATGCGTCGGGAGCTTGGAGAAATCAGCGATCGCTACCGTGTGACCGTTGACCATCCCGCGAAGCTCCCGCGTCTGCTGATGCGGCAGCTTCAAAAGCTCATCCAACAATCCGAGCTCATGCATCAGCTCCAGCGTCGATGGATGAATGGTATCACCGCGAAAATCGCGAAGAAAATCCGCGTGCTTCTCCATCACCACGACTTCGACACCAGCGCGCGCGAGCAAAAACCCGAGCATCATTCCCGCCGGCCCGCCGCCGACCACGACGCAACGTGTTTGGATCATCTTCATCTTTTGAGCTAGAGATCCTTCTCTTCCAACTCAGCGATCTTCATCAACGCTCGCAGTAACCCAATCTTCAGCGGCCGATTGCCATGAATCGGAATCACAATGCGCTCCCGCCGTCCTGCCAGCGTGAAGATGTGATGACTACCGTGGAGGCGAGCCAACTTCCAGCCGCGCGCTTGTATGACACGCGCCAGCTCGCGGCCCGAAACCTGTTTCACACCGTCACTTCGAGTATTTTGTCAGTTGCCCCCGGCCTTAACTCGCCATCTTCCGCGAGTAGCCAACCTTCGATCGCTTCACGAACATTCGCTTGTGCTTCGTCGATCGTTTCACCTTGTGAAACACAACCGGGCAAGGCCGGAACCTCTGCCCAGAAACCGCCCTCCTCGGCCTTATGGATCAACACCTTTAACGTCACGTCGCCAACATACTTGAGCACGACCTGCGCGACAAGCCCTCTGTCCTCTGCCCCCTGCCCTCTGATTCCACTTTCTCCTTCCTCCTTTCTACTTCCTACTTTTGAAGTGTCCTCTGTCCTCTCTCACTTCCCAATTTCTACTTTCTACTTCCTCCTTCTTAAGCGGTGGCTAGGATAACCGCATGTTGCGAACGACTCTGGCCATTGCTTCCGTTTTCATTTGTTTGAGCACTCTGCTCGCGCAGGAGGATTCCACCCAGGCCGAAGACACCTCCGCCGGGTTGCCCGAGCAATATGCTGATTTCCTGATCGCCTCGGCGTCACTTTCACCCGACAAGAAGATCGCTGTCATTTATCCGAAGATGACCGTCTGCACCGACGAACCAGAAAACGGGACCGAGAACCGATGCAAAGATTATCTCGTCGCGCTGCAACCATTTCAGATTCTGACCGCGCTCGAGACCAAGTGGCCGGATTTTCAAAACAAAAACCATGGCGGAATGACCGTTGTCTGGTCGAAAGACGGCACGGCGGTGCTGGTCACGCTCGACAGCAAATGGGGGCCGGGTGACATTTTTTTGTATGAGATCCGCGACGGCAAGCTGACTCGATCGACCAATCTGCTCGGGAAAGTGGATGCTCTGCTCGTCCCGGATTTCAAGAAATCCAAAGCTGACCCGTACAACGACAACTTCGATTTCACTTTCGTGGTCGAAGAAACTCCCCTCTGTCAATTCGCCGACTCGACACATGTGCGCATTCGCGGGACCGCGACCACGGACCCGAAAGACATTCCGGGAATAAAGGCATGGGACGGCGCGGTCGAAGCGACCTGGGATATTCCCCAGGCCAAATTCACTTCGCAAAAAGTCACTCGAAAGTTCGCCGGCGTCCGGAAAGGGAGCGACGACCAGTAGCTGCCCCTCCGCCCTCCCAGTTCTACTTTCTACTTTCTAATTCCTACTTTGAAGTGTCCTCTGTCCTCTGATTCCGAATTTCTAATTTCTAATTTCTACTTTCTACTTTCTACTTTTCTGCGTCGACGCTTGACTAACACCTGTGTCCCTTTCCGGACTTCGTAATTTGTTATTTCATGTAGCGGCGCTGTCCCAGCGTCGAAATCAGATGCGTCGACGGTCAGAGACCGCCGCTACAGTGGAAATCGCCACGCCGGCGAATTAGAAAGTTAAAGGCCGATATTAGCCAACGTTGTGGCGAACCGATTCACGGTATTAACCAGCTCGGGATGCGATTCTTCGAGTCCCTGGATCGAAGCACGCAGACCGGCTAATGCTGTTTCGACGAGCTGCGGGTTCTTCTGCGTCCGGGCGTGCTCATGAGCAGAGGCATCGGCAAAGCGCGCGATGCTGGAGGCTTCTTCGGGATGAGTTTCAGAAAGAGTCTTGATCTCGGATTTCAGCCCCGCGACCTCCTTCAAGAGTTTCGCCTTTGTCTCGCTAGAAATATTCGGGGCGGTATCGATCGTTGATTGGATGATGCCGATCCTATTTTCGATCGCCGGGCTGTGAACCTGCGCCTTTGCGGGCGAGCCGCCTTCATCCTCGACGTTTCTTCGTTCCGAGGCATCCACCATCGCGCGCTTCGTCGCGTCCACGTAAAAGGTGGATTGATCGTAATCGATCCGGGAAACTTTGTCCGTCGGCACGACCACTTGCTTACCGGCGTACCAATGGCCGCATTCCACTACGATCTCGCGAATTCCCCATGTCCTGCCATCGATCAAGAAATCGATGGCCTTGCCCACCACTCCGTCGCCGGTTTCAACGTGATAACCGGCTAGTTCGCGAGCACTGCGAAGATGCGCATCGGCTCGCTGCTTTTTTGCATCGGTTTCGGGCGGCGGCGGGGCAACCACCGGGTAACCAGCCAGACCCCACAACGGCCATGATTCGGCGTAGTAAGGGAATCCGTAATGCCGGTGAAATTCCTCTTCGTGCTGGCGGGAGAGCGGCTTGTGCTGGTCAATGGAGGGACTGTTTTCAATTTGTTGCCGGGTCAGATTGACCAGCAGCACTTTTCCTTCTGGATAAAGGTGGCCCAAGGCCGGAGTGGGAATCAGCACCCAACGTCCGCTGAGCCATCCGCCGGTGTCGGCCACCAGATAGCGCACGGTCCAATTTTTATCATCAAAATAGAAGTCTTTTACGTGACCGATTTCGCCGTCGGTCGCGCGCAGTTTCTCCCCGAATCGTTTTTGAATGCTCTGTAACATGGTAGTTCAGTCTGGCACCTAACAGTCAGGTCTGTTGCTATCGCACGCCCCGCCCCAATTGGCGAAGGCCGAATTTCGTTCGCACGGCTCTTTGGACATCGCAACTTCCTGCCAAACAAAGAATGCCAACGTCGCGTCTGACTTGAAGAAGTAGTGCTCGCTAGAAGCGCGCGGACGTAGTTGATTCTCTCGCGATGCCGAGGAAACAGGCCGGGAAGAAAAGACCGCCGCTCCGCAAAATGAAAGCGGAATGGGATTGGCGAAAGCGGTACCGGGTCTGGGATGCTAACTGGAAGATCTTCACTTATCCGGAGAACTGGATCGAACCGGACTTGCGCTTGCCGACGCTGTTTCGGGCATCGTTGCGGGATGTGGTGAAATTCATCTGTCCAAAATGTGATACTGGGAAAAGGCGCAGGCACAGGCAAGGCGTTCGCGTTCTGCTCACCGGCAAAAACCGGACGGGCGCTCTCGTTGCCGCTCAAACTCTGGCCCGCAATCTGGGACAGGATCTATACCGCATCGATCTGGGCGCCGTCGTTTCCAAATACATTGGCGAGACAGAGAAAAATCTGAATCGCATCTTCGATGCGGCGAAAAAAGGCGGGGCGATTCTCTTTTTCGACGAAACGGATGCGCTTTTCGGAAAGCGCTCCGAGGTGCATGATAGCCACGACCGTTACGCCAACATCGAGGTCAATTGTTTGCGGCAGCGAATCGAGGAGCACGCCGGCCTCGTGATCCTCGCCAACAACAAACGCACCAACATCGACGAGGCATTCGTGCGACGGCTTCATTTCGTCATCTCCGTTCCGCGACGAAGAAGAATTGTCGCAACAAGATCTTAGCCACGGCTGGCGAACTCCCGGCGCGTCTGGCAGAGACGCGGCTACAGCCTAAAGAGCGCTCGCGCGCTGCGCGATTTCATCCAATCTAAGGCCGCCGATGACATCGCTCCTAGTTCTCTGCGCCTTTTCCATGGCAGCGGGATTTGTCGACGCGGTCGTTGGCGGCGGCGGTTTGATTCAGTTGCCGGCTGCGCTCCTGCTGCTGCCCGGAGTGCCGTTCCCGACTTTGCTCGGGACGAATAAGTTCGCCTCGTTTTTCGGAACCTCGATGGCGGTGCACCGCTACTCGCGGCATGTCGCGATCGATTGGCGGGCTGTAGCCCCGGCGGCGACGGCAGCTTTTCTCTGCGCCTTTCTTGGTTCCCGTGCGGTCACGCTGCTCGATCCGGCGATTCTGCGCCCGCTTGTCCTTGTCCTCCTCGTCGTTGTCGCTCTCTACGTGTTTTTCATTAAGGACCTCGGTCTCATCCATCAGCCGAAACACGCGCCGCACAAGACTCGCTGGATCGCGATCACGATCGGGTCGGTTCTTGGCTTTTACGACGGTTTTTTCGGACCCGGGATGGGAAGTTTTCTGATCTTCGCATTCGTCGGCATTCTGGGATTCGATTTCCTCTCTGCCTCGGCATCTGCGAAAACCATCAACTGGTGCACCAACCTGGCCTCGATCATTTACTTTTCCGCGACCGGGCAACTACTTTACAAAGTCGGTCTCGCCATGGCCGTGAGCAATGTCATCGGAGCGACTCTTGGTTCTCATCTTGCGATCCGCCAGGGCAGCCGCTTCGTCCGCATTTTTTTCCTTGTCGTCGTATGCGGGTTAATCGCGAAGCTGATGCAGACGCTTGTCCATCCCTAACGAGTTTTATCATCTGGACGCCTCTCGCAGAGACGCGGCGGGAGCAAATAGCTGCTCCGGCCCAGGGATCGGCTCAAGCCTTGCCCGAATGAACGAAATTGCGTAAACAGCTGCATGCATCACCTTCGCAGACTTGGGTTGGCGTCGTTTTTCTTCCTGGGCGTGGCCCTGTTAAGCGGCGTGATTCCACGCTCCAAGATTGGCTGGACGCCGAAGGCTGCCATCACTGTCACGCTAACCTGTTACGGCTTGGGACTCGTTCTGGCGTTGATCGCCTTCATGAGGTCACAGCGCGGACAGAGTCTGGACGGGGTAACGAAGTTTCTCGCGCGCGCCCCGCTCGCACTCGTGACCATCGGCGTGCTGATTTCTTTTCTTCGGTTCATGACCGGCCTGTGAGCCCTTGCCGGCACCGATGCCTCCTGCGTTCGGCTTGAATTTTGCCGGAGCAACTCGGCGCACGGAGGTCGCATTAACCCAAAAAAAAGCGGCGCCACGCGGAATCACACGCGGCGCCGCTGAGAAAAATCCGAAACAGGCGCGCTACTGCCGCTCGTAAATGTCGATTTCCGATTTGGTCACACCAGGAAAGGTGACGGTCGTTGTCAGCGTCTTGCCATCCTCGGACAATTCCGTCCGCTCGGTCGAAACGAGTTTGCCTTTGAGTTTGTAGGAGACTTCGATTGTGCGCGCATCGATCCGCTTGCCGGAAGCGGTCGTGCCCTCGGCCACACGTGGTCCTTTATCGGGATAATCCTTGCCGTCGAATTTCAGGTCGAGGCGCTCCTTGTTGGCCGGCGTGATGAAGGATAATCCATCGCCGTCGTAGGTCGCGATTTCCCATTCGGTCGGAGAGCCCGGTTTCATTTCCGTGCTTTCCCAGGTTCCCGCCAGACCGGAGCTGCCGGCAATGCGCTTGGCCTTGAAAACAGAATTGAAGGTCGAGCCATCGGCCCGCGTCCCATCAGTGGTTGAGGTAAATATTTGGCCGTCTTCGGAGACCGTCCAGGTGGAAGTGGAAGTTACTTTGCCGTCCCGTGTGCGGACGGATTTCCAGGAGTTCGGTCCCTCTTTCTTGACCGACCACATGCCGCCGTACTTGGCGGCATGTTCCTTCCCATCCATGACGATGGTTTCTTCATCGTCGCCGAAAGTGAATTTGAATTTGCCGCCGCCGAGGTCCTCGATCTTCTCCTGCAGGCCGGTGAGGGTACTCTTATCGGGATTGAGTTTCCATTTGCCGACCATCGAGCTGTCCGCCGCAAGCAACGTCGCGCTTGCCAGGCAGGTTGAGGCCAATACGCCAAGAATCCGAATTAACATGATATCTCCTTTGTTGAGGTTGGTTCGTTTACCGCGACACCGTTATAGAGAGACACGTGCCTGGCTGTCAATCTAGGTCGCGCGAATTCGAGTGCCGGTGCGCCGTCATCCATCGCTTATTACAACGCCAAGGCGAAGAACGTGTTAATTTTCGGCTAGTCCAAGCGTCGAGTGCGCAGGACGCACGATATAAAATCCGATGACGAAAGTGACCAAAACCGATCGCGAGCGGCAACCAAATCTCACTGCCATGCTCGCACCGCGCTCCGTCGCGGTGATTGGCGCGACCGAGTCGTTAGGCAGCGTCGGCCGCTCGGTGATGGAAAACCTGAAATCGTTTCCCGGCGCGGTTTATCCGGTTAACCCGAAAAGGAAAAAAGTCTTTGGAATCAAATCGTTCCCGGAGATCAGCATCGCGCCGCGTGAGATCGATCTGGCCGTGATCGTGACTCCGGCGAAAACCGTACCGCAAATTATCGCCGATTGCGCGGCCGCCGGGACTAAGGGCGCGATCATTATTTCCGCCGGGTTCAAGGAGATCGGTGCGCGCGGCCAGGAGCTGGAACGGCAGATCGCGCAGGCCCGCGGCGATATGCGCATCATTGGACCGAACTGCGTCGGCGTGATGCTCCCGCACCTGCGCTTGAACGCGACTTTCACCCAGCCCCTCGCGCTCCCGGGCAATATTGGATTCATCAGCCAAAGCGGCGCGCTCTGCACTGCGATTCTTGATTGGAGCCTGGAGGCGCAACTCGGCTTCAGCGCCTTCATTTCCGTCGGTTCGATGCTCGACGTCAATTGGGGCGACCTGATCGATCAGCTCGGGGACGATCCACACACGCGCAGCATCCTGCTTTACATGGAATCGATCGGCGACGCCCGCTCGTTTCTTTCCGCGGCTCGGGAAGTTGCCCTAACGAAACCGATTATCGTGATCAAGGTCGGTCGGAGCGAAGCCGCGGCGAAAGCGGCGGCTTCGCATACCGGCGCGTTGACCGGGAGCGACGAAGTGGTGGATGCGGCATTTCGCCGCGCCGGCGTTTTGCGCGTGGAGACGATCGCGGAGCTTTTTTACATGGCGGAACTGCTCGGCAAGCAGCCGCGCGCCACCGGTCCTCGTCTAGCCATCGTGACCAATGGTGGCGGCCCGGGCGTGCTCGCCACCGACATGCTGATCGCCAACGGCGGACAGACCGCGCCGTTGTCCGAGGAGACAATGACGGCGCTGGACAAGGTGCTTCCACCGCACTGGAGCCACGGCAACCCGATCGACCTGATCGGGGACGCAGATGCGGAACGCTACGAGCGCGCGGTGGAAATCATTGCGCGCGATTCCAGCAATGACGGCCTGCTTGTCGTTCTGACCATGCAAGCGGTGACCAAGCCTAACGAGGTGGCGACCGGATTAACACGCTTCGCGAAACTCGGCCCAAAGCCGATTCTGGCCAGCTTCATGGGCGGCGCAGGCGTGCGCGAAGCCACGGCGATCCTGGAACGCGCCGGCATTCCGGTCTTTCCATTCCCGGATACGGCGGCGCGCGCCTTTTGTTATCTTTGGCACTACACCCACGCCTTGCGCGCGCTTTACGAGACGCCGGCGTTGGCCGGTGCCGAAGCCGCCGACCGCGCGGGCGCGTCGCGCGTGATCGAACAGGTCCTCGCAACTGGCCGCACCCTGCTTACCGAGCCGGAATCAAAAGAGTTGCTCGCCGCTTACGACATTTCGGTCACGCCCACGGAAGTCGCCACCAGCGCCGACGAAGCGGTCGCGAAAGCAGCGCTATTCGACGGCCCGGTCGTGCTGAAATTGCTTTCCGAAACGATCACGCACAAAACGGACGTCGGCGGAGTGAAGTTGAATCTGCGCGATGAGACGTCGGTGCGCGCGGCCTATCGCGAAATCGAAGAAGCCGTCAGCTCGCGCGGCCGGGAGGCAGATTTTCTCGGCGTCGTCGTGCAGCCGATGATCGCGCGCGAGGGCTACGAATTGATTCTCGGGAGCAGCGTCGATCCCCAGCTCGGACCGGTCCTGCTCTTCGGTGCGGGCGGGCAATTGGTCGAGGTGATGAAAGATCGCGCCCTTGCGCTCCCGCCGTTAAATCGCACCCTGGCGCGCCGTCTCATCGAGCGCACCCGCATTTACCGCGCATTGTTAGGCGTGCGCGGGCGGCCGCCGGTAGATCTCGCGGCTCTGGAGGAAATTCTGGTCCGCTTCAGCCAGCTCGTGGCCGAGCAGCCGCGGATCAAGGAGATCGATATCAACCCGCTTCTCGCCAGCCCCGAAGGCCTGACTGCGCTCGATGCCCGGGTTGTCTTGCATCCAGCGGATCTTTCGCCTAACGAGTTGCCGCGTCTGGCCATCCGCCCTTACCCGGCGCAGTACGTGACCGCGATTACGCTGCGGGACGGCACCTCGGTCGCGGTGCGGCCGATCCGTCCCGAGGACGAGCCGTTGATCGCGAGACTCCAGCAAGGCTTGTCCGAGCGCAGCGTGCGTTTTCGTTATTTCGGTGCACTCAGCCTCGAGCATCGCACTGGGCACGAGCGACTGGCCCGGGCCTGCTTCAACGATTACGACCGTGAGATTGCCCTCGTCGCACAACTGAACGACGACATCATCGGCGTCGCGCGTCTGATCAAAGCGCGCATCGCGAACGAAGCAGAATTCGCGATTGTGGTCGCCGATGCCTGGCAGGGAAGGGGTCTCGGCACGCAGTTGCTGCGGTTGCTCGTCCAAGTCGGCCGCGCGGAAAAGGTCCATCGCATCAGAGGACGCATCTTGGCCGAAAACACCGCCATGCTCGAGGTGAGCCGCGAGATTGGTTTCACGCTTGAGCAAGAGACCGCAGACGAGTGGCTGGCCGAGATCGCTTTGTAGCACGCGTTGGTTGCCCGCAAGAAGCGGTCGCCAAATCGCAAGTGCCGCGAAGCGATTCGGGACTGGCGGGATTAAAGTATCAAAAGCATTTTTGACGTCGATTCGCTGGCAAGACCGAAAGACAAAAGTAAAGAGAAGAGATGGATTGTTGAGGTTGGTTGGTTTACTGCGACACCGTTAGAAAGAGACAGGCGCCTGGATGTGAATCCAGGTGCGCGAGCTCCCCAGTCGGCCGGCTTGGACAGCGACCTTCATTTCCCGACCGGAGTGACGCCTGGCATCGGCTGTTTCCGAGATTCGAGGAAGGTGGTGATTTTGGCGAGCTCGTCCGGCGTAAGAGATTTGCTGAAGGCAGGCATGTTGACGCCGCCGTTTACGATCCGGATGACGATGTCGCCGTGGGTGAGGCGGTCACCGACCCAGGTGAGATCAGGCCCGCGCCGGCCGCCGTGGCCTTCGATGAGATGGCAGTTGAGGCATGCTTTTTCCTGAAAGAGGCGCGCGCCTTCAAACACCGGTCCGCTCGTTGCCCCGACAATTTTCGGAGTGAGGGGCTGCGGATCAAAGTTAGGCGACCAGGGAGATCGGGCGCCCGCGATCCAAAGAGAACCGATCATGATCACACTTAGGAGGACAACCGCGATCGACCACGGCCGGCGCGAGGCCGCGCGTTCCCCGCGATTATTCATAATGGGAACAACCAATAATAGAATGGCGATCAACGCTGGGGCAAGGATCATGACGTAGCCCTCCAGCGCGGGCGGAATCAGCGCCAGCACGGCAAAATACCAGAGCAGATACCAGTCGGGGCGGGGATCCGCTTTCAGGATGCTCGGATCCGGGGGTTTATCGAGGGCGGGCGGCCCGAAATAGATGGCGAGAAACGCGATGACCACGATGAGGATCGTGCCGACGACAAAATCTCGCCACGCGCCATCGGGCCAGAAGGGGACGCCGGTTTTCTCGAGCTCTTCGTGATACTCCTTTCGGTAGGTATCCGGGTGAACAGGTTTACCTGCGACGGGCGGTTCTGAAATGCCATGGCGCAACACCAGCCAGAGATGGATTCCGATGAATAAGAAGATCAGCGCCGGTACGAGGAAGACGTGAATGGCAAAGAAGCGACTCAAAGTGGCGCCCCCGATGGTTGCACCGCCGAGGATGAAGTGTGCCAGCCAGTCGCCGATGAGCGGAACACGCCCGGCTTGTTCGGCCGCAATCACTACCGACCAGGTGGCGGTCTGATCCCAGCGCAGAAGCTGTCCGGTAAATCCCATCACGAGAGTGAAGGCGAGAAGCAGGACGCCAGTGGTCCAATTCATCTCGCGCGGGAACTTATAAGCGCCGAAGAGAAAAGTCTGCGCCATGTGGGCACCGACCATCAGGATCATGGCCGATGCGCCAAAGTAGTGCATGCCGCGGAGGAAATTTCCGAACGGCGCTTGGTCGGTGATGAACTTCAGCGTCTCATAGGCCTGCGACGACGAGGA
Source organism: uncultured Verrucomicrobiae bacterium (assembly GCA_963737545.1). Taxonomy (GTDB): domain Bacteria; phylum Verrucomicrobiota; class Verrucomicrobiia; order Chthoniobacterales; family UBA10450; genus CAVTTH01. Next base: position 486,233 of record CAVTTH010000001.1, read on the forward strand.
GACGTAGGAGAAGCTCAGCGCCACGCCCGTTACGACTTGAACGATGAACGCCACCAGCGTGGCGCTGCCAAAGGTGTACCACCAGCGCGCATCGTGCGGCACGAGATGCTTGGCGGCGGGGCCGATCAAATCGACGATGCCGAGCCGGTCATCGATCCATTGCCAGGCTCCAATTACGAGCCGTTTCATAGCTTGTTTGTGATCGGGATCGGGCCGGCTTTGAGTTGTACTTCACCGTTCGCGACTCGAACGGCAAGACGAGTGAGGGGATTGGGTGGCGGACCTGCTGCGACGCTTCCGTCCGAATAGTAAACGCCACCATGGCAGGGACACATGAACAACTCCGCGTCCGACAGCCAGCGCACCGGACATCCCATGTGGGTGCAATGAACAGAAAACGCGATGAATTCCTCCTCGCTCACGCGGCGGAGCCAGGCGGCGCTCTTGGCGGAAATACCGGCCCAGGGCAGCGATGAGGGATCGGCGATTGTGACGTTCACCGTCTTGCCGATTTCGAAATCAGCGGCCTTGCCGAGTGAGAGCCATTCGTTAGGCGCCTTTCGAAAGAGCGGGGCGACGATAAAACCGACGAGCGGAACGCCAAGAACCGCCGCACAAAGACCGCCGAGCGCGATCGAGACTTTCTCGAAGAAATGCCGGCGCGTCATCTCCTCCGGCGATGCCGTGCCGAACTGGGATTCGTTAGGCGTGGTTTCGTTCACGGCGAATTTCGGTGATCCATCCGGCAAGTGAGGCGATGAAAAGGCCGGCGCCGACCGCGAGGATGACCCACGAGGTGACGAACCCCCAGAAGAAGAAGGTGGTTCCCATGGCCAGTCCAGCCGGGAAATAGTTTGGTCGTGGCAAATGCTCTTCCGGGAGCAGCTCCCAGCCTTCGTGCGATTGTTCGGTGTTTTGTTCCATGAGATTCGTTAGGTAGTCTGTCGTGTGGCGGGAGCTTCGCCGAACCAGCGCGCGATCTGGGCGAAGATGGCGCCGAGATAGATGAAACACATCGGCACCCACATGAGCAGCCCGCCGATCTGCTGATCCTTTTCCGGCGTAAATCCCCAGCCGGTGCGAATCGTCTCCCACATGCCGAGCCGATCGCCGATCGGCATCGCGTAAATCGAACAGACGGTCACGGGCGAAAAAGTGAGAATCATCCCGAGCGCGCTGCAGGCCACGCAGGCGCTGAAAAGATAAAGAACCGCCGCGGGCGGCGAGAGTCGTTCCTCGTCGCGCGGCGCGATGATCTGACTCCAAAAGAGCGTCCCGCAGAAGAGCAGCGAAACGGTTTGCACAGCATAGACAGAACGCGACGTGACCGCGGCGTTGCAGAGTGTCGGCCAATGCCAGAACCACATCGCGCCAACCCCGGCAAGCCAGGCGGTTAGCGGATGCGCGAGAAGACGCGCCCGCCCGCCTAACGAAAGCGAGCGCGGCAGACTGAGGAGCAGGAACCCCGGCACGACGAGCAACAGCAGGATGTGTTGCAGCATGTGCGCGCTGAACAGATAGCCGTCAGCGAGCGCGTTCATCGGCGACACGAGCGTAAGAAGGAACACCGCGAGCGCGAGAAGGAACCAGCCGAGCCGGCGTCCGGCGCGAAAGACAAGGAGATAGGCTGTGAGCCCGACCGTAGCGGCGAAGAGAATCACCGGATTCCAGGTCCAGGCTGAGAGAAGGAATTGTTCAGTGCTCATCGGATTCGAGGCAGGATGTAAACGACGGACAAGACGAAAACCCAGACCACGTCGACGAAGTGCCAGTAAAGCCCGACCGCGTCGAGCGCCGGCCAGGGCCGCTTCTTCGAGTCACCGGCGATCGCCAGGCCCAGCAGAACAAGCAATGCGATCAGTCCAACGCAGACGTGCAGTCCATGGAATCCGGTCAGGGTAAAGAAGGTCGTCGCGAAAAGATTCGTGTTTACATCGACGCCGCTCTCAAAGAGATGCCAGTATTCGAGCCCCTGGCCGCCGATAAAAATTCCACCGAGGATAATCGTCGCGCTCAGCCAGCCAATCACCTTGCGCTGATTGTTGTGGCGAAGCCCGGCCTCCGCGCGCCAGATGGTGAAGCTGCTCGCAAAAAGACAAATGCTAAAGAAACCGGTCTTGACCAGGTCTAGCTCGTGCGGATTGGGTCCGGGTTGCGGCGTCGCGTTGTAGTAGAGAAACGCCAGGATCAGGACCGCGAAGAAGCCGGTCTCGGAGATGATGAAGGAAACAATGCTGGTCTTGTTCTTTTCCGGCTTGAACTGATCGACATCTCCTCTGCTGCCGACGACTGGATCCGGCCGATCCGGATGCGCGACATCCCAGAGCGGACGGCGACTGTAAATCGGCGGCAGGTAATGGAAATTCTCATGCGGCGGCGGCGATGTGGTCGCCCATTCCAGCGTCCAGGCATCCCACGGATTGTCGCTCGCCTTGCGTCCATTGAGCAGACTAACGACCAGGTTCCAAACGAAAATCAGCGAGGCCGCAGCCATGAAAAACGCGCCGATGGTCGAGACCATGTTCATCCAGGCCCAGCCCGGCAGATCCGCATAGGTGTAGACACGGCGCGGCATGCCGGCGAACCCGAGGAAATGCTGGATCATGAAGGTCATGTTGAACCCGATGACCATGAGCCAGAAGCTCCATTTGCCCAGCCGCTCGGAGAGCATGCGACCGCTCATTTTTGGGATCCAATAATGGAGCGCTCCGAGGATCACGAAGACGATCAGGCCGACAAAGACAAAGTGGAAATGCGCCACGAGATAGTAGCTGTTCTTCGTCTGCCAATCGAGCGCCGCGGAAGCGTGACTGACACCGGTTAGGCCAGCGACGAGGAATTGCACCAGCGCCGCAACGCAGAAGAGCATGGGCACATCAAAACGAAGACGGCCGCCAACCATGGTCGCGCTCCAGTTCAGCACTTTCACTCCGGTCGGGATCGCGATCAGCATGCTCGAGGCGACAAAGAAGAGGTCAATCGTATGACCCAGCCCGGTCGTAAACATGTGGTGGGCCCAGACTCCGAGGCTGAGGAACGCGATCGCGACCGTTGAACCGGCGACAAATTCGTAACCGAAAATCGGCTTGCGCGAAAAGACCGGGATGATCTCGGACAGGATGGCGAAGGAGGGGATCGCCACGATATAGACCTCCGGATGTCCGAAGGCCCAGAAGATATGCTGCCACATGATGGCGGAGCCGCCCGGCACGAGAAAGAAGTGAGTGTTAAGCAGGCGGTCGATCAGAATCATAACCAGTCCCGCGTTTAACACCGGCAACGCGATGATAACCAGGAAGGCGTTGACGAAAATCATCCAGGAAAAGAGCGGCAGTCGCCGCAGGGTCATGTTCGGTGCGCGACTGCAAAGGACGGTGGCGATGAAGTTAATGTTGGTGCCAACCGATCCGATCCCGAGGACGAGGAGGGAGAGCGCCCAGTAATCCACTCCGGGCTGCGAAGAGTAGGCGGTCTCACTCAACGGCGCGTAGGCGAACCAGCCGACCGCAGGCGCACCGCCCGCCAGGAAACTGAAGTGCAGCAAAATGCCCCCAAACGGAACGAGCCAGAAACTAAAAGCATTCAGACGTGGAAAGGCCATGTCGCGCGCTCCGATCTGCAGCGGCACGACATAATTGGCCAGACCGAAGAGCACCGGCATGGCGACGAGAAAAATCATCGTCGTGCCGTGCATCGTGAACACCATGTTGTAAGTGTCGGGTTGCAACAGGGTGTTGTTAGGCACGGCCAATTGCAGCCGAATGAGCAGCGCCTCAATCCCGCCAAAGACGAAGAAGACCAGCCCCGTCACCATGTAAAGGATGCCGATCCGTTTGTGATCGACCGTGGAGAGCCACGCCATCTTCCAATGCTCCCGCTGTTCCGGAGACAAGATTCCGGCGCGGTCCAGAGCTGTGGCGATCTCGTTCATTGCAAGGTCTCGAAGTAATCGGTCAGTTGCGTCACCTGTGCCTGGTTAAACTTATAGTCGGGCATCTTCACCCCAGGCTTGACCTGCTGCGGGTCGGTCAACCAACGGTGGAGATTGGCCGGTGTATTCTCGACCACCCCGGCGCCCAGTATTTTCCGGCTGGCCAGATGAGTCAGATCCGGGCCGACCCGGGCCGCTGCCGCAGTGCCCTTGATCGCGTGGCAATTCATGCAGCTGTTTTCTTGGAAAAGCGCGAGCCCCTGCGCCGCACTCCCGCTCACCGGAATTTTCGCCGGTGCCAACTGTGCCTGCTCCCAGGCCGCGAATTGTTCCGCCGTTTCCGCCACGACGAGAAAATGCATCCATGCATGCTGCGTCCCGCAAAATTCCGAGCAGACCCCCAGATACGTCCCGGGCCGATCCGACTGGATCCAGATATGATTCGGATGATCCGGCACTGTCGCCATTTTTCTCGTCAACTGCGCAACCCAGAACTCGTGCAGCACGTCCGCCGACTCGAGCCGGATTGACAACGGAGTGCCCGCCGGGATGTGAATCTCGTTTGCTGCGATCACGCCTGATTTCGGATAACGCGCCTCCCACCACCATTGGTGACCGGTGATCACAATGTCGGGCGTCGCCGGCGCGGGCGGGTCGGAAGCGTTCATCGACTGCCAGGTGAGAAGGACGAGCGCGACCACGATCAGACAGGGAATCGCCGTCCAAACAATCTCCACCGTTTTGTTTCCGGCGACCTGAGTGGGATCCGTCGCGCCCTCACGCCAGCGATAGCGCATGAGCGCGAAAACAATCATCCCGGCGACGACGATGAAGATGAGCGCAAAAATAATTCCTGAGACGATCGCGAGATGATAAATCGCGCGCGCCTCAGGCGATTGCGGATCGAGAACGGGCAGCGATTTCATCAAGGTCCCTCGTGCGGCGATTGGCTCGGGTTTGCTATAGCACGGGGAGGCATTTACTAGCAAAGACGGAAAGTAAGAACACAAAGGAACAAGATGAATTGGCTTTGGACGAGTTTGTATCACGCGCTCGCAATGCTGTGGGCGACGTTCTGGGCGCTCGTTCTCGGCTTTGGAATCTCGGCGGCGTTGCAGGTTTTTGTGAGCAAAGAGCAGATGAGCCGCGCCTTTGGGAAAACGAATTTGAAGTCGGTTGCAATTGCGACCGGCCTCGGCGCAGCGAGCAGTTCCTGCTCCTACGCGGCCGCCGCCGCGGGGCGCAGCGCGATTCAGCAGGGTGCCGCGCTCATTCCAGCGCTCGCTTTCATGTTTGCGTCAACCAATCTGGTGATCGAACTCGGCGCTGTTCTCTGGATCTTGATGGGATGGCGATTCGTACTCGCTGAGTTCATTGGCGCGTTCGTCCTGATCGCGCTGGTCTGGTCGATGGTCCGCTTGCTCTTGCCAAAAAGCGTCGAGGATGAAGCCCGCGAACACGCACGAAGAAAAGGGCGGCGATTCAGGCTGTTGTCACGATGAGCACGAGCATGAGGCCGGCGGCACGAAAGGAAAATGGAGCGCAATGGCGAACGCGTTCGTGATGGATTGGATGATGCTCTGGAAGGAACTCCTCGCCGGGTTTGTCATTGCGGGGTTTATTGCCACGCTGGTTCCGCATTCATGGTGGCAGGCTTTGTTCTTGCAGACCGGTCCCAGCTCACATTGCGTTTGATTGAGAACACGCTGGTCGGTCCGATCATCGCGATCCTTTCTTTCGTTTGCTCAGTCGGCAACATTCCGCTTGCAAGTCATCTTTGGTCCAATGGCATTAGTTTCGGCGGCGTCATCTCTTTCATTTACGCCGATCTACTCGTCATTCCTCTCATCTTCATCTACGGGAAATATTATGGCGGCCGCGCCACGATCTACATCACAGTCATCTTTTATGCGGCAATGGTGATGTCGGGAATCATTGTCGATCTCATCTTTAGCGCCTTTGGATTGATCCCAACTGGACCGCGGCCACCGAGCGCAGTGCAACACGCAATGATCTCGTGGAATTACACCAGCTGGCTGGACATCGCGGCCGCAGTTCTGGGCGGCACGTTGCTTCTCATTTATTTTCGCCGCCGCGGCGGCGACGGGCACGCGCAGCCTCATCACTGATCTGCCTGACTGTCTTCAATCAGGAGAACAATCTGGGCAGGACGTTGCTGACGAAATCCACCAGGAAATGCCCGATCATATTGGCGACCAGATCGCGGCGCCAGAGATAGAAACCGGCCAGGATCGCTCCCAGGACAAAAGCGATGAGGATGTTTGCCCATCCTCCTGTCCAGTGACCGACCGCAAAGATAACTAATGGAATTGCGGCCGATGCCCAGCGACTCAGACCGAGGGTTTGGAGCCGTTCGATAGCGTAACCGCGGTAAAACAACTCCTCGACCACGCCCGCGCGGATTACGATTAGCGTGATCAACCAAAGGGGAAGTTTATCGAACGCGGTAGACGCGGGGCCATGGCCATAGCCCGTGAGGTGAACCAGAACCCCGCCGGCCAGGGCGCACATTATTGCGATGACAAATCCCCAAAGAATCGATTTCCACAAGCGCGACGTTCCGATACCGATCGACTGCAACGGCATGCCTTCACCGCGACGAACGAGAACAAGCAAAATAGCTGCACTGAGCCAAATCAGTAATTCTTTCCAAATCGCAGCGGTAAAAGTCGGGGTAGGCAAAAAATACGAGACCGCTTGCCGGATAAGCAACATTCCGAAGAGTGACAGAAACAGACCAAGCCAAGTTGCGCGGGAAAGCCTGGATGCGGGAGCAGATTCGTTAGTCATAATCTCCGATTAGGATGCGACGAATATCCATCTGGATTCAATCGTTTTCCGCTTTGGCGGTCGCAGCAAACAGTGGCAGCTACAGGATCAATTCGTAAAATTTCTTTAGATCAACGTTTCCGCCGGAAACAATGCAGACGATCGGACCCTTCCCGGCTTTGCCAGTCAATGCTGCCGCAAGCGGCAGCGCGCCCGCGCCTTCGGAAATGATGCGCGTTTTCTCCGCCATCAAGCGCATCGCTTTCTTCGTCTCCTCCAATGTGACAACGATGTAATCGTCCACGACGGGTTTCATTCGCTCCCACATGCGTGGAAAGAGACTGCGTCCGCCGGCGCCATCCACGAATGAGGCCTTCCAATCCTCGAAAACCTGTGGTGATCCTTTCGCGAACGAGAGCGCGGCCGGAGCGGCGGTCTCCGGTTCCGCGCCCCAAACCGTGATCTCGGGACGCAGCGCTTTGATCGCGCTGCCTACACCAGTGATGAGCCCGCCACCGCCAATACTCGCCATGACAGCCGCAGTCTCGGGCGCGTCTTCAAGAATCTCGAGACCCATCGTGGCATGACCGGCGACGAAATTGTGATCGTCGAATGGGTGCACAAATGTGCCGTCGACTCCGGGAAAGGAACGATCTTCCAGCGCTTGCCAGGCGACTTCGTACGGCACGGGGATGAGCGTTGCGCCGAGCGCACGCATCCGCTCGACCTTTGATTCCGGCGCGGTCTCGATCACGATGACAGTGCATGGCACGCCCGCTTGTCTCGCCGCATAAGCTACGCCCTGCCCTGCGTTTCCCGCACTGATTGTCCACACACCGCGCTCGCGTTCGGAGTCCGACAACATGGCCACGGCGTTAGCGGCACCTCTCAGTTTGTAAGCGTTGATCGGTTGCAGATTCTCGAGCTTGAGACGGATGTCAGGATACTCCGGTCCGAGTTCCAGCCGGACCAGCGGAGTACGCACAATCGTCCCTGCGATTCGCTTTCGGGCTTCTCGTATTTCGCTCAGTTCGATTGGACGAATAGCTGCAAGCGTCATTGGCATTGGTGGTTTCCCTCTCGTGCGTGAGCGGGTTGGTTGCCGTTATGTTCCCGAGGAACGAGTCGCATGCAACGAGCAGTGTCCGAATCTTCTCGTGCAACGAGCGAGAACACGCGTTTACTCACCACCACCCTGCACGCTCAACTCCCATCGGTAGCCATCAGAATCGTGGAACCATATTCCCATATGCTTCGAACCAGGCGCTTCCGGCCCGATTTCGCTGCCGGGATCTTCGATCTTCACTTTGTTCTTCTTCAAATGCGCCAGCGCCTTTCGCAACGTCGTCATATCTGGCAAATGAAATGACATGTGTTCGAACGTTGATGGTGACGGTTTGCCCTTGAACAACGCGATTGTGACGTTCTCATTTCCGACAGCAATCCCTCCTTCGAACTCAAACTCTTTGCCCAATCCGAGCACGCGCGAAAACCATTTCGCGCTTTTCTTCGGATCGCGAACCGCCAGCCCAAAATGACCGACAACGCCGAGAGTGAAGGGAGGTTTTCGAGTACTCATGATAATAAATCGATTGGGCCCGGCCCGTTAGCTGTAAACGCTGGCGTTGTCTTCGGCAAAATCCGATACCACGGTCAGTGACCGCGGCTACAGTAAACCTTCCCTTATGCCGAAGCGCTTTTTTCTTTTCGCTCCCGGAGCAGGTGCGCCTTCCTCGCACCCATGGATGCAACGCTGGAAGGATCACCTAAGCACGATTGGCCGCGTCGCGGTTTTTGATTATCCCTACATGCTCGAACGCAGGAAACGGCCGGATCGTTTGCCGCAACTCGTGGCGGCCCATCGGGAGGCGCTGGCCGCCGCGCGATCAGGAATTGATGGACCGATAATCCTGATAGGCAAGAGCATGGGCGGCCGGATCGGGTGTCATGTTGCGTTGGAGGAAAAAGTGGACGCCCTGATTTGTCTTGGATACCCGCTCTGCGCGGCCGGGGATCGCACAAAACTTCGCGACGAAGTTCTGCGCGCCCTGCAAACACCAATCCTGTTCGTGCAAGGAACACGAGATCCGCTTTGTCCACTCGATCTCCTTGAGCGCGTCCGCAGTGAAATGAAGATTTCGAGCGCTCTCCACGTTGTTCGGGGAGGAGATCATTCGTTAGGGGTTACCAAAACCCAACTGCGAGAAGCAAACGAAACCCAGGAGGAAGTCGATCGGCGTATACATAAAACTATCGCGGAATTCGCGGGTCGATTCGGAGACTCTTGATTCGGACAAGTAGCGAAACGGATTGTAAAATTGCTCCTGACCATTCAGTCTGCATCTTCCCCACCCCCCTGAACGTCTGTCATGCAAAAACGAAAATCATCGAAGAAGGCAGCGCGACGGAACCCGCGCACAATTGCCAAACCACTAACGCGCGCCGACATCACGCGCAGCGCCTACTTCCGAGAGGCCGCGCTAACGGCCAAGGCTTATGCGAAAGATCCGGATCGACTTCGGAATTTGTTCGAGCAAGCCCGGCACAAAATCGGCGACATGCCGCGCGGCCCGTTTGCCGACATGTGGGCGTATCTTCTGGCGATGATCCGCCTGATTCGCGCCTACCACGAGGGCGTCTACCGCGAAATTCCGGAACGAAGCTTACTCATCATTGTCAGCGCAATGATCTATTTTGTCAGTCCATTGGACGTGATTCCGGACTGGATTCCCGTCCTGGGCTACATCGACGACGCATTGGTTGTGGGCCTGGCGCTAAAAACGGTTAGAGAAGATCTCGATGCGTTCATGGAGTGGGAAACCGCAGAGATTTAGGGCGAACCATAACGCCACCTATCGTCGCGCAAGATTGAGATGTGAAGAACCAGCTCATAGCCGAACGCTTCGCGGCGCTTTCCACGCCGCTTATTGCTGACGCAGCCCTGCGTTTGAAGATTCCGCTGCGGATTGCAAGTCCGGGCATTTCGCCTGTGAGTCCCGGCCAGCGTCTCGCGGGTCACGCACGGCCGGCAAAGCACTTCGGAAGTGTGGACGTGTTTCTTGAGGCGATGCAGGAGGCGCAATCCGGCGACGTTCTCGTCATCGATAACCGCGGCCGGAGGGATGAAGGTTGCATTGGCGATCTAACGGTGCTGGAAGCGCAAGCGTGCGGACTGGCGGGAATCGTGGTCTGGGGCGTACATCGTGATACACCGGAATTGAGGCAAATTGCGTTTCCGGTTTTTAGTTACGGTTCGTGGCCGTCCGGACCACAGCGACTTGATTCTCGCGACCAGCCCGCGCTTCGTTCGGCGCGTTTCGGCGATTTCAATGTCAGCGAAAGTGACGTCGTTTTCGCTGATGATGACGGCTGTGTCTTTGCAACTGCGGCATCGGTGGATGATCTTATCGTAACCGCGCAGACAATCTGGCAGAGAGAAAGGCAGCAAGCCGCTGCGATCAAGACCGGTCACACTCTGCGCCGTCAATTGCGTTTTGTTGAGTATCTCGAGCACCGATCGAAGGATGCGACCTACACCTTTCGACAACACTTGCGAAAGATCGATGGCGCGATCGAAGAATAGGGCGTCGAAGAAGCGAGATCACTGTCCTTCGATCCGGCAGTATTGCCTAACGAGATATCCAAAGCCCGGCTGCAAATCGCGGTCAATAGCATCGCCCGGCTCATTCTCGGGTAGGATTGGATTGATCTTGCTGATTCCCGCGTCATTTTTTAAGCTGCTCGATTGTGAAAGCTGTCCCCGGGACTTTACAGGACGGGGGCGCACCTTTTCTCACGACCCATTGGAGCGTGGTCGCTGCCTGTAGCGACCTGACGACGGGAGCAGCGCACGCCGCTTTGACCCAGCTCTGCCGCGATTATTGGCCGCCGCTTTACAGCTTTGTCCGCCGGCGCGGCTTCAGCCGGGCTGATGCCCAGGATCTCGTTCAGGGCTTCTTTGCCTATCTGTTGCAAAGCAAGGCGTACGCGCGGACGGATCGCAACAAAGGCAAGTTTCGCTCCTTCTTGCTTGCGTCCCTCAAGCATTATCTTTCGGATGTCTGGGATCGGGAACGCGCGCTCAAGCGTGGCGGCGATCACAGGTTTGTGCTGTTGGACGACGAAATGGATGCCGCCGAAACGCTGTATGCGAGCGAGTCCGTCGCCGCGACACTGGACGAGGAACAACAGGTACCAAAAGCGGTGGGCCGCCACGCTGGTGGCACGCGCGCTGGAGCGTCTCCGAAAAGAGTTTGAGAACGGGCGGAGGGCCGAACTCTTCCGCGGATTGCAGCCATTTCTGAGCGGTGGCGTGGGTCTGCCCAGTCAGGAAGAGACTGCGGCGCGGCTCGAGATGCCGGTCGAGACTTTGCGCAGCCACCTTTCACGATTGCGCGCGCGCTATCGCGAACTGCTGCGCGAGGAGGTCGCCCGCACCATTGCCATCACGGATGACGTAGACGAGGAGCTGCGTCATCTCTGCGGAATTTTGATCGCTGCCGCCTGACGAAAAAGGAAGTGTTTGATGTTACTGGCCGAAAAAGAACTCGTCCGTTGCGAGCAGTGCGGTGCGACGCTGGAGAGCGGAATTAGTTCGTTAGGCTGCGTGAACTGCCTCCTCCGCGCTGGCTTGGGCGAACCCGGAGTTGAGGGCCGCAGCTTCCAACACTACGAGGTTTGCCTGCGCGAGGACGGCGCGCTCGATGAGCTTGGCCGTGGCGCGATGGGAATCACGTATCGTGCGCTCGATGTGAATCTCGGATCGGCTGTCGCGCTCAAGGTCATCAGCGCTCGTTATTCCAATCAGGCCGAAGCGCGGGAGCGTTTTCGGCGTGAGGCTCGCGCCGCCGCGCAGTTGCGGCATCCGAATGTGGCCAGTGTCTTTCACTTCGGCGAAACCGCTTCGGGCCAGTGTTTCTATGCCATGGAATTGATCGAAGGCGAGACGCTCGAAACGCGTGTGCGCCGCGATGGTCCGCTGTCGGCGGCGGCGGCGCTGGAGATCGCGACCCAAGTCGCTCGGGCGCTCATGGCGGCGGAGTCGCACAAGTTGGTGCATCGCGATCTGAAACCGAGCAACCTTATGGTCCTCGCAAGTGATCCGGGCGGCGCGGATTCCCTGGTGGTCAAAGTGATCGACTTCGGCCTGGCCAAGGCCGTCGCCGCGCTGCAGAGCCGTTCGGACTCCCACGCGGGTTTTTCTGGTACTCCGGACTTTGCCAGTCCGGAGCAATTCAACGCAGCAAACGTATTGCTCGACGCGCGGTCGGACATCTATTCGTTAGGCGCGACTCTCTGGTACGTGCTCTGTGGCCGGGCGCCTTTCACCGGGCGATCGCCGGCGGAACTTCACGGGCAGCAGCTTCACCAGCCACTGCCGCTCGAGCAACTTATTGCCGCGAAAGTACCGGCGCCCGTGGCCGCGCTTCTCCGCTCGATGTTGGCGGTCAACCCGGCCGATCGACCACAATCGGCCCGCGAGCTGTTGGTCACGCTCCGCAGTTGCCGCGAATCGGTGGCAGCAGCGCCTCGTCACCGCAGAATCTTAAAACTAACCGCGCTTGCACTTGGCCTGCTGATCGTAAGCGCGGTTGGCATAACGAATTATTTTTCCGGCCGGCAGCACGCCGAAACTGCAATAATTGCCATTCCTGAAAAGAGCATTGCAGTGTTGCCGTTCAAGCCTTTGGTGGCAGCCAACCGTGACGAAGTCTTGGAAGCCGGCATGGCCGATACCTTGATCACAAAGCTGAGCAACAGCCGCGAAATCATCGTGTCTTCGCTGAACTCGGTGCGGAAGTACGGCGATGGAAAGCAGGACCCTGTCACCATCGGGCGCGCCTTGCGCGTTAACTCGATTCTGGAAGGCACCGCGCAAAAATCGGGCGATCGTATCCGAGTGACCGCCCGGCTGATCAAAGTGGCCGATGGATCTTCGCTTTGGGCCGGCACGTTCGATGAGAAATTTACGGATGTGTTCACGGTGCAGGACACGATCTCCCAAAAAGTAGCCGAAGCCCTCGCGCTGCGGCTGAGCGGGGAAGAGGAGAAGCGCTTGACCAAACGTGACACCGAGAACGTCGAGGCTTATCAACGTTATCTCACCGGGCGATTTCATTTGAGCAGAGTCACTCCGACCGAAATCACGAAAAGCATTGGCTTCTTCAACCAGGCAATCGAGCTGGATCCGAGTTACGCGCTGGCCTTTGTCGGATTGGCTGATGCTTGTCGATCTCTTGCACTGACGAGCGATCGGCCTGCCAAAGAGGTATTCCCGCAAGCGAAGACGGCCGCGACAAAGGCCGTGCAGATTGATAAGTCCTTTGCTGAACCTCATGCTGCTCTAGCCTCCATTCACATGTGGTTCGATTGGGACTGGGTCGGAGCTGACAGGGAGGCCAGGCGCGCCATCAGCCTGAATCCGAATTCCGGATTTTCTCATTTGGTATACGCGCTCTTGCTCTCGAATCTGGGACGTCATCAGGAAGCTATCGCCGAAGCGGCGCGAGCCCGAGAGCTCGATCCGGTCTCCTTGCTCGCGAACGTGGGGGAAGGAGGGGCGCTCCTCTCGGCGGGATGCGCTGACGAAGCGAGGGAGAGATTGCAAAAGACGGTCGATCTGGATCCGAACTTTTGGATCGCCCACCTCGCCTTAGGGGCGGTCTGTTTGCAAAAGGGAATGTATCCGGAGGCCCTCGCTGAGTATGGGATGGCCAGAGAATTTTCCAGAGGAAACTCGGAAGCCATCTCCATGACTGGTTACACCTGGGCTCGCGCGGGTTATGCGGTGAAGGCGCGAGGGGTGTTGGATGAGTTGAAATCCCTTTCCGCCCAACGCTACATTCCTGCCTCCAATATCGCCACGGTGTATATAGCTCTGGGCGAGCAGGACGAAGCGATCGCGTGGCTGGAAAAGGCATATCAGGAACGTGATGTCCGACTGAGCTCTCTGAAAATCGCTCCGAAGTGGGACTCACTTCGCTCCGATCCCCGTTTCGTCGCCATCCTCAAGCGCGTCGGTCTGCAAAAATAGATTTGTAGCGCGTTTGAAAGCCCGGCCTCGGCGTTTCGCCGCGCCGGACGCCACTTTTAGCTTGTCCGCACAAGCCAATTCGTTAGACCTGTCGGCAACGAGAAAGGTTTCGCAAACCGGCGGATAAATGAAGACGCTCGCCCGTATTGGCTGGCGTATCGCAATCATTGCCGGTGCAGTGTTTCCGGCCATCGCGACGTTCGCGCAGGACGCGGTCCGCGCGCCAAAGCACGCCGCGCCCGCAGCACCTGACGAACCGGAAACCGAACGCGTCGTGGTGACCGGAACTTACATCCCGGTTCCGACGGCTGAATCGGAAGGCGCTTTGCCGGTCGCGAATTACTCGCGCGAGGAGTTGATCACGTTCGGCGCGAACACTCCGGCCGAGGGTCTGCGGCACGTGCCGTCATGGGTCGGCAACACCGAGACAGAAAACAACAGCGCGCGCGGGACAGGCGCTGCGCAGGTCAATCTGCGCGCGTTAGGAAGCAGGAACACGCTTACGATGATCAATGGCCGGCGCGCCTTTAGTTTCGAGGACATCAATGCGCTGCCGCTTGGATTCATCGAGAACGTCGAGATCCTGAAAGATGGCGCCTCGGCCACTTATGGGGCGGATGCTGTTGCCGGTGTAGTGAACTTCAAGATCAGGCATGTCTTCAAAGGCGGCGAGATCGACCTGCTTTACGGCAACACCAATCTCGGCGTGGCCAATGATGCCGCCGTCAGGACTGGCTATCTGGTCGGCGGTCTTGCGGGCGACAAATATAACCTCACCGCCGGTGCCAGTTACTATGACCGAGGCGCGATCTTCGCGCGGGACACGTTTCTCTCCTCGATCGCCGATCGACGCCAGCTCGGGGGGAACAACGTCGGCAGTTTCCAGTTTCCGGGACGCATTTTGCGAAACATTTCGGTTGCGAACACCGGTGCCGTGCCGGGCCGGCCAGCGGGCACTTTCAGCAATGCGAGTCTCGACCTGGTCCTGATCGATCGGGCCAACACGCCGGACCAGATCAACGATTATCGCCCTTACATTCAGGCGGAGGACGGATTCAATTTCCGCGAATTTACACCAGCGATCCCGGTGCAGGAACGCTCCGGCTTTTTTCTCGATGGCGCATACAGGCTTCTCCCACAAAACCACCTCACGTTCTTCGTCACCGCGATTTACTCGAACACCAAGCAACTCAACGCGCTCCCGCCATCCGTCTTCACGCTGCCCGGCGACGTGGCGCGCAGCAGCCCTTACAACCCGGTCGAAACGATTCCGCAGATCGATCCGGCGACGGGCCTTCAGGCACTCGATCCCATCACGCACGCGCCGGTCTTCAGCCAGCGGCTTGATTCCGTCAGCTACGCTTCGATTGAGGCCGGCAACCGCGAACGCACCTACAACAGCGATTTCTTCCACTTCATTGCGGGCCTGAACGGTGAGTTCGCGAACGATTACTTTTGGGAGATCGGCTACGTCTTCGATCAGAACGATCTGGTCAGGACCGACACGGGCGATCAGCGATTTTCATTGCTGGCGCCCGCGGTCGCGAACGGCAGCTTCAATCCATTCGTCGGTCTCAACGCGCCGAGGCAGGGGACGCTCAATGGTTTCACTTACGACAACGCCGCGGCGCTTCGCGCTGCCGGCTACCAGGCCACCTCGAAAACTGAGACGCAGAATCAACTTCTCGACGGCAGGATCGGCGGTCGCACCTTCACCGGGCTGCCGCAGGGAGGCGTAAGTTTCGTGGTCGGCTTTGAATTGCGCCGTCAGGAATTGTCGCAAAACGCCGATCCAATTCTCGTCGCAGATGATGGGCTCGGCTTCGACGCCGACACCAAGTTCAAGGCCGAGCAGAAGGTCGCGGCGGCCTACCTCGAGCTCAACATTCCGTTCGTCTCTTCGACGATGAATGTGCCGCTCGTGTACAACTTCGATTTCACCTTCGCCTACCGCTACGAGCGGTTCACGATGAGCGGTATCGATCCGGCAGATGGAATCACGGAGTCAAAGCAGACCCTGCAAACCGATGTACCGAAATTTGCCCTTCGCTGGGCGCCGGTGCGGGATCTAACGTTGCGCGCTTCCTACAGCCGCTCCTTCCGCGCACCGACGCTCTTTGAGTTCTTCGAACCACGCACCGAGAACTCGAGCGTGTTTGGCCTTCTCCTGGATCCTCTCAACCCGGGCGGACGGGCCTTCGTCCAACCACCGGGCGGGACCATCATCGGCGGCTCGGTCGATCTTCAACCGGAACGAACCGACGACTACAGCGCTGGTTTTGTTTTCACCCCGCGGCAAATCCCGAACCTCACCGTCACCGCCGACTACTATCAGCTGAATTCCGAGGGCGTGATCATCACCGGTTTTTCGCAAGGAGCCATCGTTCGCAATGCCGCCGACGGCTCATTCGCCGACCGCGTCATCCGCGACGCCAGCGGCGCGCTCCAGCAGGTGTTGGACTTCCCGTTCAATGCCTCGCGCAAAGCAGTCGAAGGCATCGACATCACGGCGGTCTATGAGTTTCCGACGGACAACTTCGGCAAATTCACCATCGCGGGCGCTTACAACCACCTCCTGCGCTTCAACGCGCAGATCATCGCGGCGGCTGGCTTCACGAACCAACTCGGCCGCTTCCAAAGCGGCGCACCGTATGCGCCGGGCAGTCTTCCCTACAACAAGGGCTACCTGCAAACGCAATGGGATTACAAAGGCTTTCAACTCATCAACACGTTCAACTATATCGGCGACTACAAGGATTTTGGGGGCTTGCTGAACCAGAGCATTCTCGTCACCGATCAGTTCGGCAGGGTGCCGGACCCGGCAAACATCTCCTTCACGCGCACTCGCGACGTGAAAGCGTATCTGACGTTCGATACACAGGTCTCTTACACTTATGTGGCGCCGCGAGCGCAGGCTGTTGAACGCGACGCCAAAGAGACTGGGAAGGCGACGGCGTCTATGCCTAGCCTGCGCTCATGGCAGCAATGGCTCGATCAGACCACGATTCGAATTGGCATGAACAACATCTTCGACGAGCCGCCGCCGTTCAACGCCGGTGCAGTGAACGACAACTACGATACTTCGCTCTACTCCATCCGCGGCCGCTATTACTACATCGGCTTGAATAAGAAGTTCTGAGACGGAGCGCGACTGGGGAGCCGCGCGTCGCTTTTCCTCAGGGCACTGCAATTTTTTTGCAATGCCGCGTCCTTTTTTCCTCTGGAAGGAAGTGAAAACAGATTCGTTCAATCCGAACGAGGCAAGCACAAACGACCAACCAATAGAAAATCGAAATCACCACATGAAAACAATCAGCCTATTAGCAGCAATGTTCCTGACCGCGGCGCTCGCTGGCCCTGCGGCGGAAGCTGGACGTATAGCCTTTAATGGCACTATCGCAGGGAGTGAAAGTCACCAACTTTTTGGCGCTCCGCCGTTCATGTTTTACGTGAACGGGAGCGGCACGGCAACCACCACGCAACTTGGTCAATTCACCCTGGTTTATGCGGGGATGGTGGACTTTGCCACCAGTGGGGGAAACGGGGTTACTCGTTTCATAGCAGCGAACGGTGACACTATTTTCACCTGCTTTTGGGGACAAGGTAGTGCTACAGCAGACCCCAACGTGGTGTCCATTGTCGAAACGAACGACATCATAGGCGGAACGGGCCGGTACGCTGACGCTAAAGGCAGCTTCACCGTGAACCGATTGGCGAACAGGATCACGGGCGCGACGTCCGGGTCGTTCGACGGCTCCATCATCGTGAGGGGGAATCCCCACTGAAGGGTCAGTGATTGGACGAGCAGTTTCTTCAGTCCACTGCAATTTTTTTGCAATGGCCGGTCCTTTTCTCCTTTGGAAGGAAGTGAAACCAAAATTCGTTCAATCCAAACGACACCCATAAAATGAAAACCCACATTTCGGCTTCCTCGAAATCTCTTCGCCGACCTTGGACTTTGATCCTCTCAGCCACGGCGAGAAATATGTTGTCTTTGCCCGGGCGACTCGCCTGGAAGGCGCTCTTCGCGCTGGCACTGACTGTCGTCATCGGCAACATCAAGGGGCAATCACCAGTAGCTATCGCGGATGAGACGAATGGTCCCTCGGCACCGACTAGCTGGTCGAGTGGTCCCAACTTCGTAGCCGCCGCCGTGGTCCGCGCGACCGGCATCTACTTCCCAGCCAACGGGCGTTTCTACGTCATGGGAGGGCGCAGCGCTGACACACCCGGCAACTCCTTCAATCACCCGTTCGAGTACAACCCGGCTACCAACACTTGGATCACCAAGGCCGCCACCTACCCGGATAACAAAGTGGGCCTTATGGCTTGCGGTGTCCTCACCGTCAGCGGCACTCCGCAAATCTATTGCGTGGGCGGCAACGCGTCTTTCGGCGACATCCTTACGGCTCGTGTCTTCAGCTACGATCCCGTAACCGACACGATCACCACCCTGACGGCAGCCGACTACTGGCCGGGCACCACCGGCCTCGTCATCCCGGGCGGGTCCGCTGTTGCCGGGAACAAGCTCTACATCATCGGCGGCTTTGACCTCAGCGGGCCGGTAGGTCCGACGGAGACCTGGCAGTTCGATCCCAACGCCGCGGTAGGATCGCGCTGGCTCCAACGCCAGGATTACCCCGTGGGGCGCGGTTATGTGGCAGCGGCCACCATCGGCGGGTTCATCTACACCGCCGGCGGCTTGATCGACTTTACGGACAGCGACGACTCCTTCAGGTACGATCCCGTGGCCAATACCTGGACCGCGATTACAAACATACCGAGGGCGACAGGCGAGACGCGTGGGGTTGTCATCAATAGTGAAATGTGGGTTTTGGGTGGCGGCATATCCGACTCATCCTAATGAGGTAGATATCTACAACCCGTGCAGCAATACTTGGAGGCTCGGCCCATCCTTCGCCACCGGACGGCGCTTCTTCCCGACCGACACCGACGGTAGTCGCATCTGGCTGGCCGGAGGCTTCGATCCGTCTGGCTCACCAGTGAACACGATGGAAATCTTCGTACCTTCTGCTCCCGTGGCACAAAGCGCCGTCTCACGAAAGACCCATGGCGGAGCAGGCACGTTCGACGTCGCGCTGCCCCTTACTGGGAGCCTGGGGATCGAATGCCGCAGCACCGCAGACGATCACACGATGGTTGTTACCTTCGCCAATCCGGTCACGCTCAGCGGAGCATCGGTGACTTGTGGCGTCGGAAGCGTCGGAAGCGTCAGCGCGAGCGCGGCGGAGGTCACTGTCAACCTGACTGGCGTGGCCAACACGCAGAGGATCATGGTCACGCTGGCTAACGTGAATGATGGCACGGCCATCGGCGATGTGACCATTCCCATGGGCCTGCTGGCCGGCGATACCAACGGCAACGGGACGGTGAACGCGGGCGACGTCAGTCAGACCAAAGGACAGTCGGGTCTGGCGGTGACGGGAGCAAATTTCCGCACTGATGTGAACGCGAACGGCTCGATCAACGCCGGAGACGTCGGATTGGTAAAAGCGCAATCAGGCACGGTCTTGCCCTAACGAGCAAACACAAAACAACCAACCTTGGAAAAAGACTAGCATCAGATGTTCACGAAAATGTTAACGCGTATCATACTCCCATTGCTCTTGCTTTTGAGCAACAGCACGGCGCCCGGTCAGCCCTCTGTTGGAACTGTCCCGGGCCCGGATGTGATCGTGGGAGATCTACCCAGTGTCGTCCAGGCTGGAAGCAGCGGAAACTTCGTTGGGCTCGCTGCAGGAACGATCTCTTGCAATCCCGGGGTCGTGAATCTGAATTGGTTTGGGCTGCCGAATACCGACCATCCGGTTATCGCGCAAAATTTATATCGGATGAGCGGCGGAGCCACTAGCACCGAGCGCTTCGAACAGATTGGGCAATCGTGGCTCAAACATGCTTTCATGGTAGTAGCGGAGGACCTCTGTAGTTTTGGCTGTAGCGGCCTAGAAACCGATCATCTTGACTCGGGATGCTCCGATACCTATTCGACAGTGCTAAACTCTAACCAAAACGCGTTGGGTTCGCGCGCATGGGTAAATCCCTTTACCGGAGCGTATCCGAGCACGGCAAGAAACCACACCGGCCACACTCATACAGGCACATCACACCGCCTCCTCGTGGCCATGAGCGATCTGAGCACAACGCAGAACGCTGGCGCGACCTATTTCGCCGAAGGCCAGTATGTCACTCCGCACGAGTACTCTGGTGCCAGGGTCATCCCGGCGAATGCAATCTGTACAACAACGTCTCCTATCGCCAGTTTAGCGTAACCGGCACGACGGTTTTCTTTTTCGATGCGGTCGACTCGACCGTGCGAACCCTTCCCGCGATCAGTGCCTGGACGGGGGCGAGCATCAATCCCTTCGAGCCTGATCCCGGCGTCGATGGAATCGGGATGGTTGGCTACAAGGTGACTAACCCGTCCGCGGGTGTCTGGCATTATGAATACGCCGTCTATAATGAGAATCTCGATCGCGCCATTCAATCCTTCAGCGTTCCGCTGGGATGCGGGATCACGGTGACCAACCTTGGGTTTCACGCTCCGCCTAATCATCCTGGATTTCCAAACGATGGAACACAAGGAGACGCGGGATTTAGCAACGCGGAGTGGACCTCGAATCAAACCGCCAGCGATGTGAGTTGGAGCACGGAGACTTTTGCGCAGAACCAGAACGCGAATGCGATTCGCTGGGGCACTTTGTATAACTTCCGTTTCGATTCCAACAAACCTCCGCAGACCGCAAACGCGACGATTGGCTTCTATAAGACGGGATCGCCAATTACCGTAGCAATTCAGGCGCCGACACCGGACGTTTGTAACCCGCTTACCCTCGGGAACGCGGTTTCGCGCAAGACGCATGGCGGCGCGGGAGACTTCGATATTGATTTACCGCTCAGCGGTGAACCTGGCGTGGAATGCCGGAGCGGCGGCGGTAATCACACGCTCGTCTTCGCGATGAGTAACAATCTCGTCAGTGGCAATGCGAGCGTGATCACAGGCACCGGGACCATCTCCGGAAGTCCCAGCTTCGCCGGTAACACCATGACCGTGAACCTGACCGGGGTGACCGACGTGCAAATGATCACGGTCACGTTGAGCAACGTAACCGACAGCTTCGCTCAGGTCCTGCCGGACACCGCCGTGAGTATGAACATGCTCATCGGCGATACCAACGGGAACAAGACGGTGAATGCATCCGATGTTGCACAAACCAAAGGGCAATCCGGCGCACCAGTGACGGCCGCCAATTTCCGCGAGGACGTTAATGCCAACGGAAGCGTGAACGCTGGAGATACCGCCCAAGTCAAGGCCAATGCCGGGCACTCGTTGCCGTAACCGATCAGCCCAACGAGGCGCGCGGCTCAGCTGCCCTGCTACTCGGTGCGCAACGCGACCATCGGATTGACGCGCGTCGCGCGACGAGCCGGAACAAAACAGGATACCGCGGCGACCGCAGTCAGAATTGCCCCGACTGCGCTGTAGATCCAGAGAGTGTCGAGCATGTTCACATGAAACAGAAAGTTTTGAAGCGCGGCGGAGCCAATAGCTCCGAGCAGAAGCGCGGTCATGCCTATACCAAGGAAAAGTCCGATTCCCAATTGCCACGCACCCTGAGTCATCACCATCCGGAAAATTCTCGCTGCGTCCGCGCCCAGCGCCATGCGGATGCCGAATTCCTGCGTTCTTTGATTGACGGAAAAACTCATCACTCCGTAAAGACCGACCGCCGACAAAACAAACGCTACGGCCCCAAAGAGTGTGAACAGCGTGGCGGTGATGCGATTGACTCCCAGAATTTCGTCGTGCAATCGGGCAGGCGTTCCCGCGAAATAAGTGGGCAGGTTGGGATCGAGAGCGGCCACGGCCTTGCTCAGCACTGGGCCGAGCGTTTCGGCGCGCTGTCCCGGGCGCGGCCGAACAACGATCGTGCAAAATTGTGGCGCCGGGTTCGCGCCGAGAAGGGGAACATAAAACCCGACGCTGTCTGTTTGTTGATTAAATGGTCCCTGCATAAGCGTGTCGGGCACGACGCCCACAATCGTGCGCCATGGCTGCGGTTGAGTCGGATTAAACAGGCGCACGCGACGTCCGAGCGGGCTTTCATGGCCAAAATATTTTTGGGCAAAGCTGGCATTAACGATTGCGACCGGTTGCTTGTCATCCGTGTCTTCAATGGTGAAGTCGCGGCCTTCCAAAATTTTCAGACCGAGGGTGGAGAAATAATTGTCGGAAACGGATTCGGAATTGCCCCGCGGCCGGTCACGATCGGTGACGTAGGTTTGGCCATCGACTTCGTATTGGCCAAAGTTCGCGAACGTCATGCGAAAACGGTCGGACATCGCCGCGCCTTCGAAAGCCGGGTTCGTTCGAAGAGCACGCACGGCTCGAACAAAAAACTGCCGGCGCGCCTCCGGCGTGGGATAATCGCCGTCCATCAAGCCCATTCGCGCAGTGTAAACGCCGTTCTCGTCGTAGCCGTAGTTGAGCGTGGTCTGGTTCCGAATCGATTTGATTTGAAGCGTCGCCGCGATCAGCAAGGCGGCAGTCAGCGCAATCTGGCCCACCACGAGAACGCGGGTAATAACATTGACCAGACGGTTGCTGTTCCCTCGCCCGCCTTCCTTCATTATTTCCGCGGTGTTAGCCCGCACGCAGAGCAAGGCAGGAATGAGACCGGAAGCAAGCGTAGCCAGTAGCGCCATTGCAACCGTGAATGCAAGGACAGGCCCGTCGATCGTAAACGAAACCCAATAGGGCAGCGGAAACGGCAACGCGTTCGTGGCACGAACAAGCAAATCGACGGCCCAGAATGCCATCGCCACGCCGACCACCGCTCCTATCATCGCAACAAGCAAACTCTCTGTCAGCATCTGGCGCACGAGTCGCCACCGGGTTGCGCCGAGCGCGCCCCGAATCGCGAATTCCTTCGCCCGTAAGGCCGCCCGGCCAAATTGCATGTTCATCACATTGACGCACGCGATCAGCAGAACGACCAGGACCGCTCCGAGCATTGCGTAGACGGTCTGGCGCAGTTGCGGACCGGTAAAAGTGTTTAGAAGCGACTGCACATTGGCCGACACCAGCTGCCCGTTGGATTTCGGATTGTCTTTCGCGATCCGTTTTGCCAGCCCGACAAATTCGGCGTTGACCTGATCGAGACTCACGCCCGGCTTCAGCCGGCCCATGACAGCGGGACCAATACTGGCGGGATCGCCGCGCGGCTTGAGCGGAAACTCGTTGTAAAGCGGAACCCAAAGTTGCTCGGAAACTGGGAACTTAAAACCTGCCGGCATAACGCCGATGATCGTGGCCGCGCGCCCGTTGATTCTGACCGATTGCCCAACAATCTTAGGATCGGCTCCAAAATCGCGTTGCCAGATTTCGTGACCCAGGATTGTAACTTTTTCCGCGCCCGGTTTGTTGTCCTCGGCCGTAAAGTCGCGACCCATGATGGGCGCCACGCCAACGATCCGGAAGAAATCCTCCGTTACATAACCACCCGTGTAACGCTGCGGGGCGCCGTGATAGGTAACATTGATCGTCGATCCATTGAGATATCCAGCCATCATCGCAAACGAGTGCTGGGCAGCGCGCAGGTCTTCGTAATCCTGCCCGGAGGGAATATTGCCCGCGCCAAAGTTATTGTTTTGCGGCGTCGCCTGCGGATCGATTAATCCCACGCTCAT
Source organism: uncultured Verrucomicrobiae bacterium (assembly GCA_963737545.1). GTDB lineage: Bacteria > Verrucomicrobiota > Verrucomicrobiia > Chthoniobacterales > UBA10450 > CAVTTH01. The sequence continues at coordinate 509,695 of CAVTTH010000001.1, forward strand.
TAGCTGCTCGGGATGCGGAAACGAGAACCCGCGCAGAACGAATGCATTGACGATGGTAAACTGTGTCGTGACACCGCAGATGCCGAGAGCGAGCACCAGGACAGCGAGAAAACAAAACGATTTGTCCTTAAACAGGAGCCGGAGACCGATGCGGGCGTCTTGAAAGAATGTATCAAACATATGGCATTGGGTTGAGCGAGTGGACGTGTTGCAAAGGTCGTGCCAAGGCTTGGGTGCGGCGAATAAGTGATTAATGTTGAATGGATTGAATTGACTGCATCAGATTGGATTTGTCGGAGAATCTTCCGGTCTTGGGACTTTGATGTCCCGCTCGTGGGATCGGACACGCATCACTTCCATTTGTTGAGATGCGCAATCGGGCGATTTGGATTCAAGAATCGCATCGCACACTCGTCTCCATGATAGACAGACGCCGGCGATTGGAATCTTTATCTAATCCTATCAACGCATTCTCATAGTGATCGAATCATCCGACGAGGCCGATCAGTTTCGGAAAGTCGGAGACTGAACAATCCTTCGAGTTTCTCTGTCCGCCTGGTGTGTGTAATGTGATTCTTATCGCCTTTTAGGTGGCATGAGAAATTGATCCCGCTGGCCCCAAATTAGCTCTTGGGAAAAAGATCAACTTTATTTCGATGTTTTCGCAAAATCGCAAAGTTGAACCGGCGGCTCCTCCACCGGTTCCCTCAATACCGCGAAATGGCACGACGCCTTCTGCCTCCTCTTCGCTGGCAATTCTTTCCAGCGGCGTATCCATCAAAGGTGAGGTGAAGTTTAGAACGGAAATGGTAATTGACGGAAACGTGGAAGGAACGATTGATTCCGTCGGCCGGCTCACGGTGGGAAAAAACGGTGAGATCCGCGGAGAAATTAAGGCCGGCTCAGTGATCGTGCACGGAACGATTGATGGCAATGTCACCGCTGGTGAACGCTGTGAACTCCGCTCGGGTTGCACGTTACGGGGCGACATCGAAGCGCCGCAATTGGTGGTCGACGAGGAGACCACCTTTGTCGGCAGCGCAAGGATCGCAACGCAGGACCGACTCCTCGCGTCACGCGACCGCTAGCCGGGCTCCGGAGAATTCGGACGGAAAGCGAACGCGGATTGGTCACTCGGGCGTAGGTGGGGGAAACAGCCTGGCCCATTGGAGTGAGGTCGACGCGCAATATTTATTGAAAGAGCTTGCCGGCCACGGTGAACTGATCGGTCTGGACCATGTTGATACCGTTTCCCCCGACATTAGGGCCCTCCACCCTGAAGAAGTTTGTATTGAATGGGCTTCCGGTAACGGTGTGAGTGACGGCCCCGTCGCCAAGATAGCCGGCTGGCGCCGCCGGGGCGACTGCGGGATCCCATCTTAGAAATCGGCTAATCTGGCCATCCTGAGCGGCGCGGAAATCACAGGGCGATGCACCGCACCCGATGTCTTCGGTCATGTCGATTTGACCTGCGCCGCCGCCATGCCTGGCGGGGAGAGGATTCGCGCCGGCGACGACATCGACCGCCGAGGAACGCCGATCAAGCGGCAGGATAACTGCAATGTTGCCTGTCGCGTTCGCAATGGCGGTTACGACGCCAAAGGGATGGGTGATTCTATAGGTCGCACCGGGCGTTAATTGATCGAGGATAATACGGACACGCTCAAAGGTAATCTGTTTCCCCACGGCCGCTCCCGCGGTTGTGAAGGCACCTTCCTTGGCAATGACCAGGCGCCTTACTCCACCGCCGCCATTCGTGATGCGCGCGTCAGCGTACCAGTAAAAGGCTTCCTCTGGAAAATTGACAGACGCCGAGGTGACGGAAGCAGGCAGATTCGGATCGAAACCGGCTGGGAACGCCAAGCAATACCCACTGTTATCGAGACACATCGTGAGGCGTACACCTAATTCATCCTGATACCAGCGTGGGAACCCAATCCGCGGATCCACAGGTCCCACTGCTTTGTTAGGCAAAGCGGGGTCAAGACCTGTGCCGTTGAGTGGAATCAGGTGCTGGCTGCCAGGCGCGCTGTCCGTCACCGTAAGATTCGCGCTGCGAACGCCGACGAGAAGCGGACTAAAACTGACGGTCGCGGTACACGTCTCGCCAACTGCGAGCGTTGCATTATTGCAGGTGGTTGCGGTTAAAATGAAATCGCCCGCGTTGGCACCGGTAATGGCAATGTTGGAGATAGTAACGCTGGCGGGACTGGTAGTGACGGCGATGCTGTCGGTCGAGATGGTAATGACCGTTTCGGGCGAGATAGCCCCAACGTTGAACCTTCCGAAATTGAACAAACTGACGTTGCTGTTCAAAGTCAGGCTGGGCGTCCCTTGGCCGAATGCAATACCGTTAAAAATGAATGCGGCGAAGAGGGACATCAGTAATCGCCAAAACGGAGTAGGAAGCGTCTGTTTCATAGTGCATGCGTCGCCGCGTTGTGCATGCGGTGCAACGCGGCAAAAGTTACACGTTTGTTACTTTCCACGGCGGCGTCCCAAGGCACTGCCACGGCGTATTCACGCCCGTGCCCATCAGCGTAGTCGATCGACACGCGCAATTCAGAACCCAATTCCAGAAAACAAAAAGGGGCAGGTCTTGCGACCCACCCCTTTCCGTTTTCTGAGCGAGGCTTCTCCTAGCTTTTGCTCGTTGAAACTATTTCGTTCAGTTTGAAGATCGGCAGGAACATCGCGATCACGATGCCACCAACGATTACGCCAAGGAAGACGATGAGCATCGGTTCGATCAGGGAGGTCAGCGCATCGAGCATGGCTTCGATCTCTTCGTCCCAGAAATCGGCCATTTTCTCAAGCATGGTGTCAATCTTGCCGGTACTCTCGCCAGCGGCCACCATTCGGAGAAGCATCGGTGGGAAGATCGGTTTCTTCGACATCGCGACTGAAAGGTTGTCGCCCTTTTCGACATCGGTGCTAACGGATCGGATGCTTTCTTCGACAACGTGATTACCGGCGGAGCCGCCGACGATATCGAGTACTTCAAGAATCGGGACACCACTGCGAATGAGCTGTGCGAACGTCCGCGAAAAGCGTGACATCGCGATCTTGCTCATGAGCGGTCCGAAGACCGGCAGCTTCAATTTCCAGCGATCAGCGATCTGTTTGCCGCGTTTCGAGCGCAGGAAGTAGCGGGCGGCGAAGATCGTGCCGCCGATGCCGAGAATAAGGAAGTACCATTCGGAACGAATGAAATCACTGACGTCGATCAAGAACTGGGTCGGCGCCGGGAGTTTTGCGCCAAAGTCTTTGAAGATTTCTCCGAAAATCGGGACGACCTTGACGATCAGGAACGTTGTAATCGCAAAAGCGATGCAAACAACAATGACCGGGTAGGTCATCGCGGACTTCACCTTCTTGCGCAATCGTGCGGTCGCTTCGAGGAATCCCGCCAGTCGATCCAGAATCTCGGCAAGCAAACCACCGGTTTCGCCCGCCTTGACCATGCTCACATAGAGCCGGCTAAAGACGCGCGGGTGTTTCGCGACCGATTCATTAAAGGTTTCGCCGCTCTGCACGCGAGCAATGACATCGCTGATGACGTGACGCATGCTGCGCTGACGCTTTGGATCGCATTGCTCATAAAGCGCCGTGAGGGCTTGAACGAGCGAGATGCCCGCCTCAATCATTGTGGCCAGCTGGCGGGTGAAAAGGACAAGATCGGTTTCCTTGACCTTCCAGACCTTGTTTCGAGAGCGAGATGCGGTCGCCTTTTGCTGCAGGGAGAGGACCATCAGCCCACGCCCCATCAGACTGTTTACCGCATTATCTTCGTTTAGCGCTTCTTGAATGCCGGAAACGATCTTTCCAGAGACATCTCGAGCTTGATAGGAGAAGGTATTCATATTCTAGTAATTCTACTCCGTATAGCAACTGCGGTGCCAACTGCCGCCTTCTCATCTGCTTGAGCCGGGTCAGCGCCCAGCCGATAATGGATTCTCGATGTCTTCAGCAACCGAGATAACTCAGATCCGGCCAGGTCTTTTCGTCTGGCAACATTACGATTCCAGCGTCAAAGCTGAGCTTTCTTCAAGCGCGGTGGAAACTCAGACCGGCTTGTTCCTGATCGACCCGATTCCTCTGGCGTCCGAAGCACTCGATGAGCTTACCCGCTCACGCCAACTGGCCGGGATTATCGTGACGAATGCGAACCATCGTCGGGACTCGGTTCGCCAGGCCAATCGCCTTTCATTGCCGCTTTTCGCGCATCCCGGCGCTGCCATCCCTCCCAAGGTACAGCTGCTTCGGAACGTTGTAAGCGGCGATATAGTTGGCGGCGGACTGTTTGCTATTGTGATCGAAGGAGCAGTTCCTGGAGAAATTATTCTGTATCAGCAACGCGACGGCGGGACGATGGTTGTGGGTGACGTATTGATTAACTTCGACCCTTATGGCTTTACTTTTCTCCCGGCCAAATATTGCTCAAACGCGAAACAGATGCGCCGCTCCCTGCGGCAACTTTTGGATTTTGAGTTCGAGCGGATGGTCTTTGCCCACGGCTTGCCGATCCTCAAGTCCGCTCGCCGGCGGCTTGAACAATTGTTGAGTTCCGGCCGTTGATTTTCTGGTGATCTCGTCAAACCCAACGCCAGAGGGAAGCGCGATTGCGCGATTCCTTAGCCTGATCCGATTTTCACACACCATTTTCGCACTGCCTTTCGCGCTTGGAGCGCTCGTAGTCGCCGCGCACGGGCGACCGTCACTTCGGTACTCTGTCGCTCGTGCTGGTGTGCATGATCTTCGCCAGAACCGCAGCCATGCTCTTCAACCGCGTCGTCGATTGGTCGCTCGACCAGCGGAACCCGCGAACGGCATCGCGCCACCTCCTCGTCTCAAAGCCCACTGCTACTGCCCTCCTGATCGTGAATGGCATCGCCTTTGTTGCCGCTGCGGTCGCCATCAATTCGACGACCGCAATCCTATCCCCGATTGCTCTGGTGCTTATTTTCTCTTACTCGCTTACGAAACGATTTACCGACGCGACACATTTCTTTCTCGGTCTCGCGCTGGCTGCCGCGCCGGTCGGAGCATGGATCGCCCAAACCGGCCAGCTTGATTTTCCCCCGCTAGTGCTCGGAGCCGGCGTTATCTGCTGGGTCGCCGGCTTCGATTTGATTTATGCGACGCAGGATTACGATTTTGATCGGCGTGAAGGACTGCGATCGCTGGTCGTTCGATTTGGGATCGCCCGGAGTTTGCGGATGGCCCAGCTTCTTCACCTCGCGATGTTTATCGCGCTGTTCCTCTTCGGTCTCGCCGCAAAACTTGGCGTCATTTATTTTTCCTCCCTCGCGCTGGTAGCCGGAGCGCTATTTTATGAGCACCACATTGCGCGAAAACTCGATCTGGCCGGAATCAATCGCGCCTTTTTCCAGAGCAACGCCTTCGTTAGTTTCGTATTCATTTGCGCGGTTTGCGCAGACGTTTGGTTCCGCCACTAGGGGCCGTCGAGCTGGGCGATTCGTGCGACGTGGCGCCCGCCTTCGAACGGTGTCGCAAGCCAGATGCGCACGATCTGTAGGGCAAGATCTTCCGGAATCAACCGGGCCCCTAACGAGAGAACATTTGCGTCATTGTGCTGCCGCGAAAGCCGGGCACTCTCCTCACTCCAGCAGAGCGCGCACCTAATGCCGCGAACCTTGTTGGCCGCCATTGCTTCCCCGTTTCCAGAACCACCGAAAACAATTCCGCGATCACATTCACCGCGGGCCACGGCTTCAGCGGCCGGGCGAATGAAAAGCGGGTAGTCAACCGGTTCCTCGCTGAATGTCCCGAAATCCTTCACCTCATGACCGAGCGTGCCGAGGAGTGCCTTCACCTTCTCCTTGAGGCGGAAACCGGCATGATCGGTACCGAGCGCAATCTTCATCGCAAGAGTTGTTACAAACGCGCCGCCCCAGTGTCGAGCAAACAACAGTGATCACGTGTCACCGTGCAGTTCCGCCAGCTGCTTCCAGATCTCACGCTCGCGCTCAGTCAGTTTCTTGGGAACCTGGATTTGGGCGGTTACATAAAGGTTTCCACGGCTGCCACTCGCCGACGGAAGACCACGCTCACGAATCCGAAAACGCTGACCGCCTTGAGTGCCTGGCGGAATTTTCAACCGGACGGTGCCTTCCAATGTCGGCACTTCGAGTTGTCCTCCGATGACAGCTTTCCATGGCTCGATCCGGGCTTCATAGATCAAGTCGCTGCCTTCAACGGTAAAATCCGGGTGACGCGCGAGACGAACACGCAAAAACAAGTCGCCGCTCTTTCCGCCGCCTGCTCCCGCTTCGCCCTGCCCGGCGAGACGGATGCGCTGCCCTTCGTGCACGCCGCGCGGAATTCTAACCTGATACGTTTCCACTTTGTTGGCGCCGCTCCGGCGCAAAGAAACCTGGCGCGTCGACCCGTGGAGCGCCTCTTCCAGCGTCACCATGATGTCTGCTTCAACGTCGTTCCCGCGCTCCGCCGACGCCGGCCTGCGACCGAAGCCGCCGCCAAAAGCCGATTGTCCGCGACCGCCGCCGAAGAATGCTTCGAAGAAATCGCTGAAGCCCGTTCCACCGAACTCGAACTCGACACCGCCGTCCTTACCGAAACGCTGGAAGCCGCCGCCCGGTTGTCCCCATCCCGGTGGTTGTGCGCCTCCCGCCTGATTCCAGTCCGCGCCGAGCTGATCATACCTCCGCCGCTTCTCTGGATCGCTCAGGACTTCGTACGCTTCGTTGATCTGTTTGAACTTCTCCTCGGCCGTCGCTTTGTCCTTCGCCTTGGCCATGTCGGGATGATACTTCCGCGCGAGTTTGCGGAAGGCGCTTTTGATTTCGTCGTCGTTCGCCGTCTTGGAAACGCCGAGCGTCTCGTAATAATCTCGAAATTGAACTGCCATCGGATTGGCTTCGAACTTCTTCGCATCGGGCGCGTTGCGCAACCTGACCAATTTCTTTCGTATTCCGGCAGAGACGAGATAACCTCAAGTGATGCCCGAACTCGGAAAATTGCTGGTTGTTCTCGGCGGCCTCACCGTTCTGATCGGCTTCGCGCTCTGGAGCGGCCTCGGGACGGGGTGGCTGGGGCGATTACCGGGGGACATTCGGATCGAGCGCGGCAACTCCACGTTCTATTTTCCGATTATTACTTGTATCATTGTCAGCATCGCGTTGAGCCTGATCTTTTCGCTCTTTCGTCGTTAGGCTGTTTGAAGAATGTCGAAGATATCGCGCCGGCAAACGTTGCTCGAGACTCATGTTGCGCAGCTTCGGCAATGCCGGCGTTGCCCGCGTATGCATCCATGGCCCGTCTCCGGCGGACCGGTCGCTAGTCGCGTCATGCTCATTGGCCAGGCGCCCGGCGTAAAAGAACCAGTCCTCGATCGGCCCTTCGCCTGGACCGCCGGCAAAACGCTGTTTGCGTGGTTCGAAAAGTTTTGCGGTCTGAACGAGGCGGAAGTGCGCGAAAGGATCTACTTCGCTGCTGTTTGTCGTTGCTTCCCCGGCAAAACATCTGTCGGCGGTGACCGCGTTCCCGCACCCGACGAAATCCACAACTGCTCCAGTTGGATGAATGATGAGTTTGAGATTCTTCGGCCGCGCCTTGTCATTCCCGTCGGCAAACTGGCCATTGCTCAATTCCTCCCTGTTAATAAACTCGACCAAGTCATCGGTCACACCTTCAGGATGAAGCGCGGCAGCGCCTGCTACGATCTCGTTCCGTTGCCGCATCCCTCCGGGGCATCACCCTGGCACCGTGTTTCGCCGGGAAAGAGCTTGTTAGGCAGAGCCATGCAATTAATCGCCCAACATCCAAACTTTCCTGCCAGGCGCGACTGTCCCACTGGATAAGGGGAGACTTGTCTCGTTGCGATGCGAATGGCACGATCTAGCCAAACGGCATGCGGATTCTCGTTGTTGAAGATGAAGCGCGTCTTGCGCGGCATGTGGCATCGGCCCTCACCGAAGCCGGCCATGATCCCGTGATGATTCGCGATGGTGAAACCGCTTTGGGAGAAGCAGAGCAAACCGCGTTCGATCTTTTCATCCTTGATGTGGGCCTCCCCGGAATCGATGGCTTCGAGGTGCTGCGCCGATTGCGCGGAAATGGAGTTTCGAGTCGAGTCCTCATGCTGACGGCGCGCGGCGAGCTCAATGACCGAATCACCGGATTGCAGCTCGGTGCGGATGATTACTTGCCGAAGCCGTTCGCGATGCAGGAGCTGCTCGCCCGGGTGCGCGCCCTTGGTCGGCGCTATCCAGAAAAACCGGCCCTAAATCTCCGCGTCGCCGATTTGACTCTCGATCTCGCCAATAACGAAGCACATCGGGGAAATCGCCGAATCGAACTTTCAGCGCGCGAACTGACGTTGCTGAAAGTAACTGATGCGTGAGCCCGGGCGGGTCTTCACCCGCACCGAGTTGTGCGAGCGTGTCTGGGAACGCCAGCACGAGTATGACATGAAGCTGGTCGAAGTCTTCGTGGGACGACTGCGCAAGAAAATCGATGCGCCGCCGCTTATTCATACCGTCCGCCACGCCGGCTACACCATGCACGAACCATGATGAAACGCTGGCCTTTGCGATGGAAGCTGGCTTTTTATGCGGCGGCGCTCGCGCTTATCGCAACTATGGCAGGCGCTGCAACCACCTGGAGTGTGATGCGCCATTCGGAAATCGTGGCGTTCGATCGGCGGATTGCAACCCAGGCAGATGAATTGTTTCGTGACGTTGAAAATTTCGAAGGAGGATTTGCCAACAACCGCGGCGCCATCAGGGAAATCTTCGTGCCGCTCGCGCTCAAGGGTCGGATGATCGAAATCCGCGGATCGAATAACGAGTTGCTTTATCTTTCATCGAATCTTCGTCAGCCGATGCTCGACGACGGGATCGATGAATTTCACACCCGAAACATTAACGGACGAAGCGTCCGCGTCGGCACATTTCACCAGAGTGGATTGACGCTGCGTGTCGGCGCAGACATGGGCGAGATCAACCAGATCGCGCGTGATATCGTGCTCGGAATGTTCGCAGCCATTCCGACGGTGCTCTTCGTGATCGTGGTAGGCGGATGGTGGGTCGCACGCCAGGCCCTTGCTCCGGTAGAGGCGATTCGTCAGGCGGCTGCCGAGATCACCGTGCAAAATCTCGACCAACGTCTTCCCGTTCCGCTGGCCAATGACGAGATCGCCGGGTTGGTTGCGGTTTTGAACACCACGTTCGACCGGTTGCAACGCAGCTTCGAACAATCAATCCGTTTTTCAGCCGATGCATCGCATCAACTCAAAACGCCGATCTCGGTCTTGCGCGCCGGGATTGAGGAAATTCTGACCGACCCGCAGAGTCCGCCAAAACAGCAGGCCCGCGCCGAGCAATTGCTCCATCAAACTTATCAGCTCACCTCCGTAGCTGAGAACCTCCTCTTGCTCGCACGCGCCGATGCCGGCCGGCTCGAGTTGCGTTTCAAGGAGTTCGATTTGCGCGAGGTCCTGGACGGGGTAATCGATGATATCAGCGCCGTGGCCGAACCGCGCAACATTACGCTTGAGACCAAGGTGCCCACCCATCTCCCGATCGTAGCGGATCGCTGGTCGGTAGCGGTCATCGCGGAAAACCTCGTCGAAAACGCAGTGAAGTACAATGTTCCCGGGGGCCGTATTCGAGTAGAGGCGCGGCTGGCGAACGGAAATTTCGAGATGACAGTTGCGAACAATGGCACCCCAATTCCACGCGAACAGGCATCACACATTTTCGAGCGTTTCTTTCGGGCGCGCGGGGATGGCCAAACCTCGGGCCATGGACTTGGCCTCAGCATTGCCCATGAGCTGGCCGAGGCGCAGGGAGGCGAACTCGAACTCGTGCGCTCGGACGCAGAGTGGACAGAATTCCGGCTCCGTATGCCTCAGCGTGGAAAAAGTTGCTAATATCTCGCTCGCGCATTCTCCGTAGCCGGCAACAAGCGGGTAAGGCTGGCTGCACAAATCTGAGTTAATCTGCTGCAAAACAAGTCCGACTGCTCTTTCAACATGACCACATCTCACGTCCCGACCCGCACCGAAATTCCGGAACAAGACAAATGGGATCTAACCCATTTGTTTGCCGACGTCGGAAAATGGCTGGAGGATTTTGGATTTCTCCAACGCACTTATCCCGAGATTCTGCGTTGGAAGGGACGCGTCGGCGAATCAGCGCAAACCCTGGCCGAGTGTCTGGAATTTGAAAAGATGCTCGATCAAAAAATCGAGCGCGTTTATCACTACGCCTCGCTTCAGCTCGCTGAAGACAGTGCGAATCCCGAATACCTCGCGCGCATGGGGCAACTCGACAATTTACTCACCAGGATCAGCGAGAGTGCGGCATTCCTCGTTCCCGAAATCCAGGCGATCGATAACGAAAACTTCGCGCGTTTCCTCGATGATCCCGCTCTCGCCGCGTGGCGGATAAAGCTTCGCAAGATCCGGCGCATGAAACCACACGTGCTGCCCGAGCCGGAAGAACGTCTCCTCGCGCTCGGCAGTTCTGCGCTCGACGGCTACGACGACGCGTTCTCGCAATTAACCAACGTCGACATGAAATTTGGCTCCTTGCTCGACGACGAAGGACGCGAGCAAGTGCTCACGCAAAGTTCCTTTGGCTCATTCCTGGTGAAACGGGATCACGATCTGCGCAAACGCGCGTTCCATCAATTTTACGACGAGTTCGCCGATCATCAGTTTACGCTTGCCTCCTCGCTCGCCTATTCGGTGAAGGCGGACATTTTTCGGGCGCGAGCGAGAAATTATTCATCCGCTCTCGAAGCGTCCCTCTTCCGTGATGATATCCCGATTGCGGTTTACGACGGCTTGATCTCATCCGTGCGCGCGCATCTCGCGCCTCTTTTTCGCTACTACGAATTGCGGCGTCGGGTGCTCGGTCTAACCGAGTTACACGCCTACGACACTTACGTTCCCCTTGTCGCGGAGATCGAGACGCATGTCACTTTCGACGAGGCGATCGAACAAGTGCTCGCTTCTCTCAAGCCACTGGGTGCAAGCTACGTCGAAACTCTCGGCGAAGGATTACGCGGTCGCTGGTGCGATCGCTACGAAACGAAAGGCAAACGCAGCGGCGCATTTTCTTCCGCCAGCTACGGCTTTCCGCCCTACATCCTGATGAACTACAAGAGCGATGTTTTCTCCGACGTGTACACGCTCGCCCATGAAGCCGGTCACTCCATGCACACGTGGTTTGCCCAGGAAACTCAATCGTTTCAGAATTACGAATACCCGATTTTCCTCGCCGAAGTCGCGTCCACCTTCAACGAAGAGCTGCTCACTCATTATCTGCTCGAACAAACCGACGATCCGAAAATGCGCGCCTACATTATCAATCGCCAGATCGACGATATTCGCGGCACGCTGTTCCGGCAGACCATGTTCGCTGAGTTCGAGAAAGTCATTCACGCGATCGAGGAACGCGGCGATGCGCTCACACTCGATGTTTTCAAATCCGAGTACCGGAAATTGCTCGACGCCTATTTTGCAGAGAACTTTGTCATCGATTCGCAGTTGGAGCTGGAATGCCTGCGCATTCCACATTTTTACAGCGCCTTCTACGTCTACAAATATGCGACCGGCATTTCGGCCGCGGTCGCATTGTCCGAACGCGTTTTGGCTGGTGTCCCCGGCAGCGTCGATTCTTATCTCGATTTTCTCAGGTCGGGAGGTTCCAAATTCCCGCTCGAGACTCTGCTGGCTGCCGGCGTCGATATGACGACTTCAGCGCCGATCGAAAGCACATTGCGATTATTCGAGAAGCGCCTTGCTGAACTCGAGTCCCTCCTCTAGACGCGCGCTTTTTTTTGCGACTTTCACGCATTAAGAAAAACACTTCTGGTGTTTCGATGCCGAATTTCGTTTGCTGGCTGGGCGGGCAACGCAACTATCTGCGTGCTTAACTGTTTTGAATATCCAAACGCGCTTTTGGCGAAGAGCGACAAATGGCTTGGTGTTGCTGGCGGCGACCGGAGCCATTTGGCTGTTACCATCCGATGCGCAATCCCGCATTTCCTTCGATGCCTTGGAGCGCGACGGTTACGGTATGGTCGAAATCAAACGGCCAGCAGCCAAATGTCCTCACCGTTCTGGCGACCGTAAACGGACGCAGGATGAGTCTGATCGTGGACACCGGTTGGTCGGAGGACGGAATCACCCTGCAGAGCGATTCCATGCCCTCGTCGCAGTCGCCGACTGAGCAGGTCAAGGAGTTCGGCACTACCGCCAGCGGCGCGAAGCTGATGAACTTCAGAAAGGCGCGCGCCGACCGGGTCACGATGGGCAACGTCGAACTCACCCAAGTGCCTCTCTTCTTCGGCAACCTTCAAAGTCTACAGGGAAAGGCTGCGCAGAAGGTGGGCGCTAATGGGTTTATCGGCGCCGGGTTCCTGAACACGTGCTCGGCGATTATCGATTTGCACAATCTCCGACTTTATCTACGACCACCCGGAAAAGGTCGCCGCGCAATCGTCGGTCCAGCGCTAAGGGCGATCGGCCTCTCGGAAGCACCTTTGCTTCCCGGTTGCTTTGGTCGATGTGCAAATCAATGGTTTTACCGGCAAAATGATTGTTGATACCGGAGCCTGGTTCGCCGGAGCGGACCCTCGCATATTACCGCAAGTCAAAGCGCTCGGCTACAGTTCGCACGTACTGGGCGTCGATGCCTCAGGGGCGCAAATGGAGAGCAAACTAATCCGCAATCTACAGTCTTTCAAAATCGGTGGGGTCAGCGTAAGTGCGCCCGATCTCCGCTTGGAAAGCTTTGATTTTTACACCAGGAGCGGTGGTAAAATCATCGGGCTTTTGGGGATGGACATTCTCGGATCCAACCACATCATCATCGATTTCGGGCAGCACAAGCTATACTTTTACGCGGTCAAGTAAGGCGGCGAAAAAGCCCGAACGTGCGTCCCGGAACCGAGCCGGGCGCGGGATTTGCTAATTAATCCGGCGTGGCCTTTGCACACCAGATTCTCGCCGCCTGCGGATATGCCGAGCTTGGCATGACTCGGCAGTCGCTCGCAGAATTAAACGCGATCGAACGCGCGTTGCAGAATCGCCCCGAAGTCTTGCAGCTTCGCTTGCATCACCTGATGCGGAAACGAGACTGGGTCGGCGCGCTCTCGGTCAGTCGAAAGCTCTGCCGGGTCGCGCCGGATTGCAGCACCGGTTTTCTACATGCCGGTTTTTGTTTACACGAATTGGGCAAGACCGCGCAGGCAAAACGGCTTCTCCTGCGAGGACCGGATGCTCTGCGCAAAGAACCAATCTATCACTACAACATGGGGTGTTACGAAGCGCTCCTCGGCAATCCTCACGACGCGCGCGTTCATCTGCAGATCAGTTTCAAAATGGACGCCAGCTTCCGCGAACTCGCCAGTCGCGATCCGGATTTGCAATCAGTGCAGGCCCTGATTTGAAGCGGCGCCATAGCTCCGTTTCTCTTCAGTCTTTTCGGACCAGTCGGTTGAAGCAGCCAGCTCTGTGATCGAAGCGGCTTCCCGAAACGCCTTTGGCGTTCGAGCGATTTATCGCTAGGGCAATTGAGGCCGATTGTGGCTACTTTGAAACAGATGAAGCTCAACGCTGGCGAACTGCGAAGCGCAATAACTCCGCTCTTCGAAGAAAACTTCAGTCGCTTCGGTGAATTGGGCGCAGCCGTTTCAATCTGGCAGAGCGGCCAGTCTTTGCTCGATTTGCACGGCGGGTTTCGCGATACGCATCGCGAACTGCAATGGACCGCCGATACCATCGTGCTTTTTTGGTCGGCGACGAAGGGACTGGGCAGTGCGTGTTTGCTCCACGTCCTGCAGGAACACAAGATCGATCTGGCGAGACGGGTCGCGGACTTCTGGCCGGAATTCGCGCAAGCGGGCAAGAGCGAAATAACGCTCTCCCAATTGCTTTCGCATCAAGCCGGTCTCGCAGCCTTCGATGCCAGCGTAGATGTGCTGGATCATGCTGGCGTGATCGCCGCATTGGAAAAGCAACCACCGCTCTGGCCGGCAGGGACGGCCCATGGTTATCACGCGCGGACTTTTGGTTTTCTCCTCGACGAACTCGTGCAGCGCATCGCGGGAAAGACGCTGGGCGAATATTGGCGAACGATCTTCGGTGAACCGCTCGCACTCGACATTTGGATCGGCCTTCCGAAATCGGAGCATGGGCGTGTCGCGAAAATTTATGCCGCCAGACCCGGCCACGTCGCGGAACCGGCTGGATTCTACCGCGATCTGGCCACTCCCGGAACACTGGCGCGCAAAGCCTTCACTTCTCCCCGCGGTTTCCACGCCGTCACCGCAATGAATAGCGATGCCGCGCGTTCAAGATCCCTCGTTTCGATTGGTGGAATTGGGAGCGCATCTTCGCTGGCAAAATTTTACGCGATGCTGGCGAATGATGGTGAAATCGGCGGGCAACGTTATTTCGAAAGCAAGACCATCGCGCAGATGACAACCACTCTCTCGTCCGGAATGGATCGCGTTCTTCAAATCCCAACCGCGTTCTCCGCCGGCTTTATGAAAGATCCGGCAAATGCCGGGCGCCGAATCTTTGGATCGTCAATGCGTGCCTTCGGTCATCCGGGCGCTGGTGGCAGTAATGCATTTGCCGATCCGGAGAACGGGATCGCGTTCGCCTACGTCATGAACCAGATGGAGCGATCCCTCTTGCCTAACGAAAAATCGCTCAGGTTGGTTGATGCGATGTACGCGCTTCTGTAGCGGCGATCTCTGATCGCCGAAATTAGTAGTCGGTTCGAAGGTCGGAGACCGCCGCTGCAACTATTGGCCCATCACTGTCATAATGATCTTTCGCGTATGCGCGGCGCGTCGGTGTTCAAAAAGGAAAACTCCCTGCCATGTCCCGAGTTGCATCTGGCCGTTGAGGATCGGGATCACCTCACTTGTCCGCGTCAGCACCATTCGAATGTGTGAAGGCATGTCGTCGCTCCCTTCGTCGCTGTGCTGGAAGTAAGGCGTCTCTTCCGGCACGAGATGGTCAAAGAACTTTTCAAGATCACGCCGCGCATCGGGCGCTGCATTTTCCATCATGACCAGACTGCAACTGGTGTGGCACACGAAAACAGTGACGATCCCGTTTTCGATTTTGCTGGCAGCAACCGCCTTTTCCACATCGCGAGTGATTTCGTAAGTGCGCTTGCCATGCGTATGCACTTCGATGTTTGCGGTGTGCACGCGCATGCAGGGACTGAAACCGAATGCTCCCGAAATGCGAATCTATTTCCGCGTGCCAGGGCAGCATTCTTCAAGTGCAACTGAAACTAACTCGCTGATTGATCTTTCCGCGGCAAAGACCTAATCAATTGCGATGTTAGACGATCTCGAGCGCGTCCTGTTTGACGAGCCAACCATTCTAAAGAGGTTGGATGAAATCGCCGAGCAGATTTCCAAAGACTACCGCGATCGTGAACTAACCGTCATCGCGGTCCTCAATGGCAGCCTGATTTTCATGGCCGATCTTTTGCGGCGGATTCCGCTTCCGCTAAAGCTCGATTGCTTGAGCGTGGCCAGTTACCACGGCGGCGCCAGGACCAGCGGCGAGATTGTTTTTCGGCAGGTCGCGCTCCCGGACGTGGCGGGGCGCCACATTCTTGTCCTCGACGATATTCTCGACAGTGGCGTGACGCTGGCGGCCATCGGCCAAAAACTCGCGACCGAGCAGCCGCTGAGCGTGAAGATCTGCGTCCTGCTGCGCAAGGACAAGGCGCGCCTGCGGCAGGTGGAGGCGGATTACGTTGGATTCGACATCGCCGATGAATTCGTTGTTGGTTACGGACTCGATTATCTGGAACGCTACCGCAATCTCTCCTGCATCGGTGTACTTCGAAAAGAGTTGATGGTGGGGCCGGTCTGATCGTCGATGGAAATTCCCGTCCAATTTTTCGCCCATCTTCGCGACGCCGCCGGGATGTCCAGCATTAATCTGGAAGTACCCGCTGGAGCCACAGTCGATGATTTGCTCGCAGTGATTTACGCGCGCATTCCCGCGTTACGTGACTGGGACAACAGCATCCTGATCGGCGTCGGGGTCGAATTCGTCGGCCGAGATCACATCCTTCAGCCTAACGAGCCAGTTGCGATCATGCCACCGGTGCAGGGAGGATAGTCATCCCGAGCGAAGTCGAGGGATCCCGATGCGCAACCTTTAAGATTACATGACGGGATCCCTCGACTTCGCTCGGGATGACCTGCTACCATGCCTCCGGTGCAGGGCGGTTGGTTTCAACACGTGGCTGTTAAGCATCTCCTCTGCGATCTCCGCGTCGGAATCCCAGGGGAGGGCGAGGCTCCCGCCGAGCCGCCCGGTTGCCACCATGAAGGCTCGGCAGGAGCCTCGCCCTCCCAGAGTCCTCTGCGGTGAATATCAATCTCGGAAGTTCTTAAACGCTGTTGCGACGCCGAAATCGCGTCCGCGAACAAACGCAATCACTTCCTGAAGGTCGTCCCGTTTTTTTCCGGTCACGCGAATCTGCCGTTCCTGGAGCTGGCTTTGCACCTTGAACCCCTGCCCCTTGATCGCCTGAATGATTTCCTTCGCCTTGTTTCCCTCAAGCCCTTGCTGGATCTTCAACTCTTGACGGGCATGCCCCAAAGGGGAGATCGCCGGATCAACCTGTTCGACATTGCGCAGATCCACACCACGCTTGGAAAGTTTTCCAATGACGATCTCGCGCAGGCCACGCAAGCGCGCCGCATCCTCGGCTGTGAGTGTGATTTTATCCTTCTCGTGAACGATTTCCGCCGTCGTGCCCTTGAAATCGAAACGCGTGGCGAGTTCCTTGCGGGCTTGATTCAACGCGTTATCGAGTTCCTGCTTATCAACTTCAGAGACGATATCGAACGAAGGCATGACGAAGAACTGGCAATTTCAGATTTTTGATTCTCGACTGGCGAAGGCAAACCAGAGCTCGCGGAATTCATCATCGGCATTTCAGGCCGCTCGGCCAATGCATTTTTTGAACTGCGTCTGCCTCGTCCTAGTGATCGCACTCGTTCTTCCGGCTTGCCATCGCAGGAACGCGGCTGAGGAAAAGAAAATTGAGCGCGATTTTCAAACAGCGCTGGGCGAAGGCTCGTACGAAAGAGCGGAGCAAATCGCCCGGAGCGCGCTGGAATTGGCACCTGACGACAACAGCGCGTGGGATCGACTCGCGCAAGCGCAATTCGGTCGGCGTGATTTGAAAAGAGTAAAGCAAACGCTGGCAGCTTGGCGCCGCGCGGTTCCACATCCTTCCGCCAAAGTCGACGAGTACAACGGAGATGCCGCTTACTACGAACATGACGTACCGCTGGCGCTGCAATCCTGGAAAGTCGCATTGCAGGCCGATCCACAGAACATTCGACTCCTCGAGAAAATCGCTCGCGCACACGAAGCCCAAGGCCAATGGCGCGAAAGCGAAACGGCTTGGGGAACGCTTCTGCAAATCGAAGATAACGTCGCGGCATTTGTCCATCGCGCCATTGCCCGTCGTCACCTCCATCGCTGGGTTGAAGCCCAGGCTGACCTGCACCGAGCCGAAGAAATCGCGCCGAGTGATCCGGAGGTTCGCAACTGGTCAAAACGCTTTGCGAAACTCAGCAAGTTTGTCGCCGGGATTCGCGACCTCGATGCGCAGCTGGCTGTTTCACCCAAGGACGCAGCGCTGCTCGGTGATCGCGCCTTGCTTTTTCTACGAGGCGAAGATTGGGAATTGGCGCTGGAAGATAGTGAGGCCGCAGCGGCCCTGGCGCCGTGGGCGATGCGGCCAAAATTGTTCAAGGGGATGGCGTTGATTGGGCTGGGGCAGGTGGACGAGGCGAAGAAAATACCGGTGAGGAAGTCGCTTCGGCTCGAACTGCTTTCGCCGGAATTTCTGGAAACGATCAGCCGTCTCGATTCCGAAATTTCGGCGGAACGCAAGAATGCGGAACTCTATGCCGCGCGCGCCTGGCAGTTGAATGAGATCGGTCAACCCGCGCTCGCTCTGCAAGATGCAGAAACCGCTGTGCAGCTGGATGCCGGCTCGGCCGCGGCCCACGCCGAAGAAAGCTATGCTCTGATGAAGGTCGGAAAGGGGGCGGATTCTTTCGAGCAAATCAAACGCGCGACAGAACTCGACCCGAACTCCGCTGCGGCGTGGAATTACCGCGGAGAACTCGAGATGACGCGCGATGAATATGGCGCGGCCATCGATTCATTCACGCGCGCGCTTTCCATCAACAAATCGGCCGAAGCCCTCGAACAACGTGCCGAGTGCTATCTCCGGCTCGGTTTGACAGCGGAAGCCGATGCCGACCGACGTGAGCTCGAGAATCTGAGCGCGCGTCAGGTGAAGTGATTCCTGTGTCGCCCGCTAGCCTGGCGGGGCGGGCGGCAGATAGACGCTGTATTGGTACACGATTCCATTCATGATCCAAATCGCGCGCTGACCGGTAAAAAGGTTCTGCCAGAGAATGTCGGCGTTGCTGTCTCCGTTGAGATCACAAGCACCTGCAAGCAGCCATCCCTGATCTACCACCCCTAACGAGATACTGCTGACGTATGTTGTGTCATTCATCAACCAAATCACCCGCTCCCCTGTGATCCGATTCTCCAAAAGAATATCGGGTTTGCCATCGGCGTTGAAATCCGAGGCGCCACCGATGTTCCAGTCGGTCGAAGCTGTGGGTAGCCACGACGACGGCAGCCAGGACGGTTCCGTTCATCAACCAGATCGCCCGTTGACCGGTCGAGATGTTCTGCCAGAGAATATCCGCCTTGCCATCCCGATTGAAATCGGTTGTTTCCGCGATTTTCCATCGTGTCGGGATAACGCCGATATTTACGCCTGTCCTGAGCGCGGTGCCATCCATTAGCCAGATGGCACGCTGACCGCTCGAGCTGTTCTCCCAGATGATGTCTGGCTGGCCGTCGCCGTCGAAGTCACCCGAACTGACAATATTCCATGGCGGCGCAACAGTACCAAGACTGACGCTGCCGGTGTATGTCGTTCCGTTCATCAACCAGATGCCGCGCTCGCCGGTCGAGATGTTCTGCCAGAGAATATCCGCCTGGCGGTCATGGTTAAAATCCGAGGCGTGGACGATGACTGGGACGAGGGCGAGAAGCGTAAGAAGAGTGAGAAATTTTTTGATCCATCAATTTTGTCGCGGTTTTGAAAGCGAGGACGAGATCAGCGAAGCGATGAGCTGTCCAATTGTTTTTTCGTGAAATACGGAATTTTTATTACTTGCAAAAAAGCGTGGAAATGCCTCGGTCCGGCTCATCTTAATCACCGAATTCCGGGCTGGACATCGAATATGTTCGTGCGAACATGTTCGACGCGAACATAAGTCACAATTTGAAGTCATCGATGTCGTTTCCGGGTCAGAACGAAACCGAAATCCGCGCGCCGTTACGTGGCCGTGGTGCTTCGGCTAATCCGGCAAATCGATTCGAAGCACTTCATCTGGAACCTGCCGATCCCGATTGGCCGGAAGAAGAACGGCCTGCTCCCCGAACACGATTTTATCGCGATTTCTCCCAAACCATCATCGCGCGCAATGACAGCCCGGATGTTGGTTTCGAGACCAGCATTAATCCTTACCGCGGCTGCGAGCATGGTTGCATTTATTGCTACGCGCGACCGAGCCATGAGTACCTCGGTTTCTCGGCCGGGCTCGATTTCGAAAGCAAGATCATGGTGAAGACGAATGCACCCGAATTGCTCGAGGCGGAACTCGCTTCGCCGCGCTGGAAACCGCAGGTCATCGTGATGAGCGGTGTGACCGATCCGTATCAACCAGTCGAGCGCCGTTTGGAAATTACGCGCGGCTGTTTGCGGGTATTGGCGAAATTTCGAAACCCGGTCGCGATCATCACGAAAAACCGGCTGGTCACCCGCGACATCGACTTGTTAGGCGCACTCGCCTCGCATCAAGGCGCGGCGGTGAATGTT
This sequence comes from uncultured Verrucomicrobiae bacterium, assembly GCA_963737545.1. GTDB lineage: Bacteria > Verrucomicrobiota > Verrucomicrobiia > Chthoniobacterales > UBA10450 > CAVTTH01. Next base: position 529,659 of record CAVTTH010000001.1, read on the forward strand.
TCCGTTACTTCGCTGGACGCCAATCTGCAGCGCGTCCTCGAGCCACGGACGTCTGCCCCGAACGCGCGTCTGGAGACAATCGCACGCTTGCGTTCCGCCGGAATTCCGGTTGGTGTGATGGTTGCTCCGGTCATTCCAGGGTTAACCGACCACGAAATGCCGGCTATTCTGACCGCTTGTGCCGAAGCAGGCGCGCAATTTGCCGGTTACATCGTGGTGCGCCTGCCGTGGGCGGTGGCGCCGCTTTTCGAACGCTGGCTGGAAGAGCATTTCCCCGATCGAAAAGAAAAGGTGCTGGGGCGGATCCGCCATCTGCGCGGCGGCGAGCGCCTGAACAATTCGCAGTGGCACGCCCGCATGACCGGCGAAGGAATATTTGCGGAACAAATTGCCGCCCTGTTCGAAGTCAGTTGCCGTCGCGCCGGATTAGGCGCGCGCCCGAAACTCTCCACCGCGGCGTTTCGTCGGCCTAACGAGCAGCTCGGTTTGTTCGAGCAACTCTAACCCGGCGCCCGCGGTTGTTGCGCGAGGCTGACCCGGCCGAGAATCGATAGCATGAGGACGCCACCAACTATTCCGAACGGAGCCATGAAATAAAAATAATTACCCCAGCTTCGGTCCAGCAACGCTCCGAGAAAATAACCGGCCAGGCTTCCGCCGAAATATTGGAATGAATCGATCACGCCCGAGGCGAAGCCGGCCATCTTCGCGCCGCCGATATCCATCGCGGCCGCCGTCCCGAGAATCGAGTGTGTTGAATTAGCGGTCAACGAAATCAGCACGAGAAAAAAAATCGCGGCATTGACCGTATGAAATTGCGCCGCCGCCAGAATGATGATCGTTTCGAGAAAATAAAGAACAGCCGCGACCGGAGCGCGGCGACCATGAAAGACTTTGTCGGAGACGAAGCCAGAAATGAGCGAGCCGGCGGATGCAACAAATGGGATCGACGCAGCAAGAATTTGAAATTGCGCGGAGCGAAAATCGACATGATGCACTTCCCGCATAAAAAGAGGGAACCATTGATCGATGCCCTGGCGGACGGCTCCAGTGCACGCATAAGCGCATGCCACGATCCAGACGACTGGATTTGTTACGATGATCTTGAAGACATCGAGGATGTTGGCCTGAACCTTGCCGCCAGTTTCTTCCTCAGGATTTACGGCCGGAAAACCCGCCTCCTCCGGCGTGTCTTTCACGATCAACGCCATGCAGATGCCGACGACGAGCGCAATCCCGGCCGGGATCCAAAATAACCATCGCCAATGCAACGGCGGAATTCGGATCAGGCCTAGAAATACAAAGCCGGCTAATAAAGCGGCGCCGAGGTTGTTTATTCCGAACCGGCCGAGATTGATCATAAAGCCGAAAATTCCGGCAAAGCCACCCCGCTCGGTGTGGCGAAACCAGGCGGCGTTAATCTTCACCATCCCGGGTGCGCCGAAGGCCTGGAGATATCCGTCAATCCCGCGAATCACGACGAACAACCAAAGCAGGCCCCAGAATGAGGCGATGCCGAACACGACGTTCATAATAATCGTCCCGGTCGCGCCGATGAGCATTGCGCGTTTGCCACCAAAGCGATCGGCGAGAAGACCGTTGATTATCTGTCCACAAGCGTATGCCAGCAGCGCGGTCGTAATAATGCTGCCGATTTGCGCCTTGCTGAATCCGAACTCCTCGCTGATCGCGCCGCTCGCAAGCGGCAGATTGTACCGGCACATGTAAAACGAAGTGTAGAGCAGACCGATGAATGCCCAGTTTAATCCGCGACGCGGGCGGAATCCGCGTGGATGAGGAGCGATGATGTCAGCTGCCATGGAGCGAAGCGATAGGCCGAAAGGGAAAGCGATTTGGAGCCAGTCGTTAGGCCACGACCACTGTCTTGATATTTACAAACTCGCGGATGCCTTCCACGCTTAACTCGCGTCCGAAACCGGATCGCTTCACGCCACCGAATGGCAACCGCGGATCGGACGCGACCATGCCATTAATGAAAACCATCCCGGCTTCGAGTTCAGAAGCGAACAGTTCCTGCTCCTCGCGATCATTCGTCCAGGCGCTCGCGCCCAATCCAAAAGCGGTGCTGTTTGCAATTTCAAGTGCGGCGGCAACATCTCGCGCCCGAAAAATTGAAGCGACCGGCCCGAAAACCTCCTCGCATGACGCGGGCGAACCGTTCGGGATCTCGGTCAGAACCGTCGGCTCGTAGAAAAATCCTGCGCGTTTGATGCGATTGCCACCAGTCAGAAGTTTCGCCCCGGCACTGACCGTTTTTTGCACCTGTCGATCGACTCCCTGCAAAATCGTTTCCGTTGCCAGCGGTCCGATCTCGGTCGCGTCATCAAGCGGGTCGCCGATGCGGAGAGCGCGGACTCGTTCAACAAACTTTGCCGTAAAGTCGTCGTAAATTTTTTCGTGGACGATGAATCGCTTCGCCGCGATACACGATTGTCCTGTATTAATCATGCGCGCTTTGACGCCGGTCTCGATCGCGGCTTCCAAATCCGCAGTCGGCATGGCGACAAAGGGATCGCTCCCGCCGAGCTCCAGAACCGATTTCTTGATCTGTCGCGCCGCGGCACTGGCCACCTCGATCCCGGCACGCTCGCTGCCGGTCAGCGTTACTGCCTTGACGCGCGGATCGTCGATCAAGGCTCCTGTTTGCCCTGCTTCGATAAGGAGCGTTTGAAAGATACCTTCCGCAAAACCAGCACGCCGAAGGATGTCCTCAATCGCGAGCGCGCACTGAGGAACGTTGGCGGCGTGTTTCAGCAGAGCAACGTTGCCCGCCATGAGCGCGGGAGCGGCGAAGCGAAAGACCTGCCAGAACGGAAAGTTCCACGGCATGATGGCGAGCACTGCCCCGATTGGCTGAAAACGAACGTAACTGCGCGCGGCGGCTGTTTGTGCAGGCTGATCATCGAGAAAACGTTTTGCGTTTTCCGCATAGAACCTGCACCCGCGAGCGCACTTCAAAATCTCATCCAGGGAGGCACTAAGAAGTTTGCCCATTTCGAGCGTGATAATGCGTGCGAGCCGATCCCTCTCCTGTTCGAGAAGAGATGCCGCGGCCATCATGAACTGCGCGCGTTCTGGAAATGAAGTTCGGCGATGCTGATCGAATGCGCGTGATGCCGCCGCCAGCTTCTTCTCGATTTCATCGCTGCTGAGCGGCTCGAATGTCTTGAGCGTTTCGCCGGTTGCGGGATTTAGAGAAGCGATCGCCATCACCGAATCTGGCACAAGAATGCGGAACCGTGAAAAGGGTTCAATCGCACGCCCGTTCCAAGGTGATCTTTCCCAAATCGATCACCCCTTGGGAATCCGGCGTGATTTCGAAGGGGATATCACATTCCGACCATGGGATATTGGCCGGCGCGTACCCCACGAAATCTCTGTCCTCGGACTCAAGCGCCTTGCTCGACGCAATGTGTAAGACATAGCTCCCTGGTGGTAACCAGCGAAAGGTTCGTTTTTCACGATCGTAGTAATCGTCTGACACATGTTTTCCGGCCTTCTTGAGTTCCACGGGCGCTCGTCGCTCACCGTCGGGGCGAATCAATTCGTAGTGAAGATCGCTTCCCGCCGTGAGCTGAATTTCCACAGAAGCTGTTTGAGATGGAATCGTAATCCGTTGGCTAAGCCACGCTGCGCCGGAAGCCGTCACGACCACATCGTAGTCACCGCCCTGAAAGGAGAGCATAACCGGTTGACCGAAGAACACCTCGAAGTTGCGTTTCAGCTGGGAGTCGAACGAATCCTCGACCAGATCAGTGTCCTTCGACTTTTCGGGCGGACGTTGTCTTATCTTAACCGACGCCTTCGAATCCTTTGAACTGGCAGCGCGAGCAGGTGCGCGGACAATCAGTGTGAAAGAAAAAACCTTTACGTCGACTTCTGTCACTGAATCGAGATTTGATGGGACAGGTACCTCAACATAAAATGTCGGTCCTTCAGCTGTATTCCATCCGCTGCTGCTCAAACTTACTTTTGTCGGTTTCTGTTCCGCTTCGAGGAAGTATCTTTGCTCGATCCCGAGTGTTCCATTCTCCTTGATTTCACGACTCGTGGACACGCCTCCTACTTCCAACCAGATTTCAGAGTGCGGTGGCATCGGCTTTCCATTTACGAGGAGGCGGAATCGAACTGGCGAAGCTGCAGCTGCAACTGGAGACGCAATCTTTTCGCCCATCGCCTGTAAAACGATGGTCGCTTCTTCCGCAACCTCGGCTGACGGATGTTTGGCCAGTTGGTAAAGAGTAGGTTTTGTTTCGGCGAGTTTGGCTCGGGCAAATCCATCAAGGACTGCTCCTGCAAGGTCGGATGAAACACCGGGCTGGACGAAGTCCTGCAGGACCCTTGTGAGAGTGAGCTTGACCGGCGGTGAAATCGGCCGTTTGGAGATGCGGTCATAGGCTCCGTTAATAAAGCGTAGCTGTGCGAGTGAGCCCTCTGTCATAAACGCGGAAATGGCGTGAGCATAGGTTGCGCGAAGATCCGGCTTGGCCTGTCGCGCCATCATTCCCACCAAAGTGGCGGCATGATCCGACCCGAACCCGGCCAGTTCCTTGAGGATCGGGTTGCTGTACGTCGCCCAAACGCCAGAGCGTTCCGTCTCAATCTCTGCGCCAGCCAACACGGTCTCCCAATCCACACCGCAAATCCGCAAGAATTCAATCCGCACGTCAGTGTCGCCGGTGATGAGCGGCTTATCGCTCCGCACGTAGAGAGCCGCACCCAGCGCCTCGGGAATTCTGCGCTCACTTAGTAGAGCCATAAAGATCGCGACGGACCGCGGCTCGGAGAGGAGTTCGCTGCCTGTTCCACTCATGCCACTCCACCCAAACTCGATCAGACGTTCGGCTAACCCTTTGCCGCGTTTCAGAAGCACGTCATCAAGCAGCTTGAAGAAGGCACGTTGGTTTGCCTGGAAACTGGTCCTTGATCGTCTCGACGAATCTGAATAGATAGTTTGCTCGATTGGTTGGATAATCGCCTTGTAAGCCTTCCAGGCTTTCACGAGCTCAGGCCCGCGATTTTCCAGTTCCCTTGGGAGTGGTGCCGATGTCTCCCCTGAAACTAGATTCTTGCGCGGTCTGAAATGACCTGTTTTCAGTTCCTCGCGGATCCAACGCGCGGCCAAAGGCTGGAACTCAAATTGTTTTTCGAAACTCTCGTGATCAAAATTGACGTAAATCTGGATCAGCTGCGTCAACTCCGCCGCGGTCGCCTTGTTGCAGGCTGCCTCGAAACAACTCGAGAGGGCGAAACTGCTAAGGCCGTCTGCCGGCTTTTCGTATGGTTCGGCAATGAGTTTTTGGATAATCCTGATGAGATCGCGCGCGGAAAAATTTGCATCTCTGAGATTATCCGCAGCGTCCCAAAGTGCGTTCCCCTTGAGTTCCAGGACATGTTCGATCGTCGGCTGCTTGCCGCGACAATCCACAGCGGCGAAAGCAATCGCTGCAGCTGCGATGAGAATGTGTCTCACGGCACTATGTTACCGTAGGACGGCCAAGAAATCAGAGCAAAAAGGCCGCTTCATCGGCCGGGCAGGTACGTGGACCACTACAACCGCAACCCTTTGGGGATCAAGACGCGGTCCAGCAAATCAAACGTCCATTGCACGAGCAGCGCAAGAACGGCCGCCGGAATCGCGCCCTGCAAAATCGTGGCGTGATCATTCAAGTTCAGTCCGCTGAGAATCGGCTCGCCCAATCCGCCAGCGCCGATGAGCGCAGCGAGTGTGGCGGTGCCGACGTTAATCACCGCGCTGGTTTTGATTCCCGCGAGGATGGTGCGCGACGCGATCGGCAAGTAAATTTGGCGAAGGCGTGCACCGGATTCAAGGCCCAGGGCGATGGCGGATTCACGCAAGGGCGGCGCAATATTCTGCAAGCCGGTGGCAGTGTTGCGCACGATCGGCAACAGGCCGTAAAGAAACAGCGCAGCGATCGCAGTGCGCACGCTGATTCCGAAAAATGGCAGAGGCACAAGCAGCGCCAGAAGCGCGAGCGACGGGATCGTTTGCAAGATGCCTGTTCCGCCGAGAATGATATGGCCAATCGCGCCGCCGCGGCTGGCGACAATCCCAAGAGGAACCCCCACGATCACGGCAAGAAGAAGTGAAAGCCCCGCGAGTTCCAGATGCCGGGCTGTCCAGCGCAGTAGTTTGTGCGCGAGCGGTTCATCCGCGAAATTCTTTCCGCCGAAATAGAGTGCAGCGGCGCGCGCATAGTTTTTGGTGCGCTCGGCCTCCACGTTCAGGCGAATCATGCGGGTTTCGTCAATTGTCCCTTCGAGCTTGCGCAACGCGGAAAGAGCCGGTGAGGGAATGTCCAGGCGATAGAGGAAGACCGCTTTGTATTGCGGGAAAAAATGAAGATCGTCTTCCAGAGCGATCAGATCGTTCTCGCCGATTTTTGCATCGGTGGAATACGCGTCCTTTACATCGATCGAGTTGCTTTGCAGCGCCGCATAGCCGAGGCCGTGGTCAATCCCGGAGACATTGCCCGGCATTAGCCGGTAACGCTCACTCAGTTGTCTCCAGCCGTCATGGCGATCAAGGAATTCGTGCGTCAGCCCAAACCGAAGATCGGGATGTTGCCTGAGATCGCTGATGGTGCGAATCCCAAGACGCCCGGCTTCCGCGCGACGCATGACCAGCGCATAGGTGTTGTTGAAGCCGAGTTCACCGGATGATGCCGATTCCCATCTTCGCAAGTTCATCGCGGAGAACGTCGGTCGAAGAAATCTGCGGTTGCTTGAGAATCTCCTCTGCGATGGTGCCGGTATATTCCGGATAAAGCGGAGATTTGCCCCGTGCGAAGCGCTTCCCACAGAATGATCGTACCACCCATTCCCTGGCGATGTTCAACCGCAACACCCGCATCCTCGATCGCGTGCCTCGCAATCTCCGCCAGCACATACGATTCAGTGAATTTCTTCGAACCAACAACAACCGGATCGGTGAAGGCAGACGAAGCCGTAGCAAACAGCAAAAATGCAGGAAGACAGCTTTTCATATCAACGCGAGAGCTCTCTGGGCATTGATGAATTCGGTCACAAAGTCGGTCGCCGGTTTCTCGCGCATATCTTGCAGCGTTCCGACTTGCGCAATGCGGCCTTCATTCATGAGCACGATCCGATCACTCAGATAGGCCGCCTCGGCGAGATCGTGCGTCACGAGAATCGCGGTTTGTCGCAAGCGCACGAAGATTTCCTTCAAGTCTTTCTGCAACGCCGCGCGGACGAGGGGATCGAGAGCGCCCAGCGGTTCATCCAGAAGCAGCAGCTCGGGCGAAAGCATGAGCGCGCGCATGAGACTCACACGCTGGCGTTGACCGCCCGACAATTCGATGGGATAGCGCGTTAGCATCTCCGGCTGAAAACGAGTGAGCGAGCAGAGCTCCGACAAACGTGCCTCCATTTCAGGTTCGACTCTCCCAAGATGGCGAGCCATGAGTAGGATATTGGCGCGGGCGGTGAGATGTGGAAACAAGCCGCCCTCCTGGATGACGTAGCCAATTCTCCGCCGCAGGTTCAAAATATTCGCCGCAGTCACCGTTTCTCCGTCAAACTCAATCGTACCGCTGTCGGGTTCGAGAAGTCCGATAATCAAACGGAGTAAAGTTGATTTGCCGCAACCGCTTGGGCCGATCAGAACCGTGGTGTCGCCGCGCTCGAAATCGAGATCGGTCGGATGAAGGGCTGGAGCGTCGCCGAACGCCTTGCGGACGTTTGTCAGTTGAACCAATGCGCTCACAGGTTGCTACTAACCGCGCTTCTAATGTCCGCGAATAATAATTGCGCGACGACCGAGCGTTGTGCTTACGGCCGGACGCGGAAATGGAAAACGCCGAATAATCCCTCGTCGTCAGTCCAGAGACGCCGGAATTCGAACCCCGCCGCAGCCGCCATTTTTATGAAGCTTTCTCGGGAATGTTTGTAGGAAAATTCCGTCGTGATCTTTTCACCTGCGGCAAAATGAAACTCGCGGTCCGCGATGCGCACGGCCTGTTCAGTGTCGCTGATCAAATACATCTCAATACGGCTTTCCTCGGAATTAAAAACAGCTCGATGCCGCCAGCGCGACAACCGGAAGTTTGCCCCCAGTTCGCGATTCGCCCTAACGAGTAAATTGAGATTGAACGCAGCAGTCACTCCCGCGCCGTCGTTATAGGCCGGTTCGATAATGCCGGGCGATTTTTTGAGATCGACTCCGATGAGCATGCCGCCGTGCGGCGCGCACAGACGCGCGACCCGCTCCAAAAACGCACGAGCCGGCTCGGGCTCCAGATTGCCGATAGTCGAGCCCGGGAAATAGACTGCGGTACGATCGGGTCGCCGCGAAGGCGTCGGCAATCGCAGCTCCTGGAGATAATCGGCGCAGACAGGGAGAATTTCGAGCGCGGGCATAGCGCGACTCAATTCCTCAGCAGATTCGAACAAGCGTTGTTTGGAAATATCGACCGGCACATAGGCGATCGGGTTCTCCAGTTCCTCGAGAAGCATTCGAGTTTTGATCCCAGCCCCGGTCCCGAATCCGATCAGCTCGCAATTGGGCGCGAGAGCAGCGGCCATTTCATGCCCGTAACGCGCGAGGATCTGCGTTTCCGCGCGGGTGATGTAATACTCGGGCAGCTCGCAGATTTTTTGAAACAACTCAGCGCCGCGCTCATCATAAAAGAATTTGCATGGCAAGGTCCGCGGCGAGCCGGAAAGACCAGCCAGGACTTCGCCCAGAAAATCCGAACTGGCAGGCTCGAGATCGAGGACTGCCACGCTCCCAACGTCATAGTTCATGACAGATCGCGTGCGAGACGGATGCCGGTAAATTGCCAGCGTTTCTCCGGCTGGAAAAAATTGCGATAGGTCCGGCGGATATGCGACCGCGAAGTCGCGCACGATCCGCCCCGCAGCACCATCTGGTTGCTCATGAACTTTCCGTTGTACTCGCCGAGCGCACCGGAGGCGGCGCGATATCCAGGGTAGGGCAGATAGGCGCTCCGCGTCCACTCCCAGACGTCGCCGAACATTTGTTGCAGCTCGTTTGCATTCGAAACAAACCGAGCCGGGCAGGGATGAAAACGCTCACCCTCGACGAAGTTGCCTTCCATCGTCAAACCCTCGGCCGCATGTTCCCATTCAAATTCCGTTGGCAGACGCGCGCCATCCCAGGCTGCAAAAGCATCGGCTTCAAAATGGCTGATATGCGTGACTGGTTCCGATTCGTTGACCGGCCGGAAACCAGAGAGCGTGAAGTTCCACCACGTCCCGTCACGTTTTTCCCAATAGAGTGGCGCCTGCCAGCGTTGTTCGTTAACGGTGGTCCAGCCAAGCGCCAGCCAAAACTCCGGACGCGTGTATCCGCCGGCTTCGATGAATGCGAGATATTCCCCGTTTGTGACGGGGCGCGATGCGATGGAAAACGCAGGAACAAGCTCGCGATGTCGCGGCCCTTCATTGTCGTAAGAAAAACCGTTTCCTTCGTGACCGACCAAAGCAGTCACCTCATCGAATTCGACGAAACGCAGAGGAGCGACTTTCGGCGCCACGCTCTCCCTCGTTTCCCGGAACACCGGATGAAGCGGATTCTGGGCGAAGACATGCTTGATATCGGTAACGAGCAATTCCTGATGCTGTTGCTCATGGTGCAAGCCCAGCACGAGAACCGGCTCCATCTCTGCGAGAAGCGAATCACCCGCGTTTTCCACCAGATCGACAACGGCTTGATCGATCGACGCGCGAAACCGAAAAGTTTCTTCCACTGTCGGACGCGAAATCAGGCCGCGGAGATCGCGCCGATGCATATCGCCCGCGGCGTTGTAGTAGGAATTAAAAAGATAGGCGTATTGCGGGACCTCCGAGCGATAGCTCGGCATCCATACTTTCAGAACGAACGTTTCGAAAAACCAGCTGGTGTGCGCGAGATGCCATTTGGTGGGGCTCACGTCCGGCATCGATTGCACGACGTAATCCTCCGGCGAGAGCGTCTCGCACAGCCGCCGCGAAAAACTCCGCACTTCCCGAAAGCGCTTGAGCAAAGAGGAGCGAAGATCAGGCGGCGAACGGAATCGACTGCCAGCGCGATCAATTTGTTGCTCGGCCACTGCGAGTGCGTCAGGCATTCCTAGTTTTTTTCCTGTTCCAATTCTTCCTTACGCGCTTCCAACATTTGATCATGGGTCGCCTCTTCGAGGCCATCCGCGACCAATTGTTCCCCAAGAGTTTCGTCATCGTCGAATCCTTCCCGCGGCGCGCGGTGTCCAGCGGAGGGCGCGACGACCTCCCATTCTTCAACCACCTCCGCGTTTTGCGCCGTCTCCTCCGGAGGAATTGGGATTGCCGCGCCGTGAAGTTCACGCCGGGCTTGATTCCAATCCTCGTCGGTAAAATCGTTCGGGTTGCGCTCTTCGATCATCGCGATCTCCCGCGCGCGCTTTTCTATTTGTTCCGGCGACGGGGCGCCCAAACCATTACCGTGCACGGAAATCTTGCCGGTTCCCGGTTGTGAGTAGTCGCTCATAAGAAATAATACGGAATGCAGACACTCTTTGTTCGCATCCAACTCCTCTTCCGTTAGATGATAAACGCTGGCGGCAGGATCATCCAACTACAAAACGGAGGATATTTGGCGCTCGACGAATATGGCGATCCCAAGGGTCTGCCGGTCATTTTTTGCCACGGCTGGCCCAGCTCGCGAACGATGGCGGAATTAACCGACGATGCGGCACGCGCGCTTGGGGTCCGCATTATTTCGCCAGACCGGCCGGGGATCAGGCAGTCCACTCATCAGACCGGACGTCGATTGCTCGATTGGCCTCCGCTCTTGCGTGAGCTCGCCGCAAATCTCGAAATCGAAAAATTTCGGATGCTGGGAATTTCTGGCGGAGCGCCCTACGCCTACGCTGGGGCGTGGGCAATGCCGGATCAGGTGGAAGCGATCGCGGTCGTCAGCGGCGCACCGCCCATTGATGAGCTGCCGGATCAGAGCGGATTACTGGCCCTGTATCGCTGGATGCTCGCCCTCCACCGAACACGGCCGGAACTGTTGCGCACCCTTTTTCATGTGGTGCGACCCTTCGCGTCGGTACGGATTCCATTCCGGTTGCGGCCGATGCTGCTAAAGATCCTCCAACCGTGCGACGCCACTGTCTTGCGCGATTCAAAGGCTTTCGCCGCGTGTTTCGAAAGTCAGCGCCAAGCCTGGCGCGCCTCCGCCGATGGCGTGATGGCGGATGCCGAAATCTACGCGCGCCCCTGGGGATTTCCCCTTGAAGAAATTCAGGTGCCGGTACGGCTTTGGCATGGGAAGTCGGATCGCAGCTTCGCGTTTCGTTTGAGTGAGATCGTGGCTGCGCGTTTATCGAACTGCGAAACTCACTTTGTCGAAGGCGCCGGCCATTACTCTCTCCCGATACGCTACATGCACGAAATTCTGGCGGACTTGGTGAGCGAGAACGGACGGGGAATTGAAACCCGGATCGGCCAGCGCGAAATTTAGTGGTGTGCGACGTGCTTAAAGAGGGTAGAGACTCAATGGTGGAAGATTTCACAGCCGGCGCAATTCAAAGCCAGTCATCTCGCCGTCAATCGACGCTCGGCGAAGAGTGGGACGCCCGCATCCGGGAACTTGTAGCCGACTGGGGTGCGGAGAAATCGCCCGAGTTAATCGAGGAGTTGATTGTCACCGCCCTGAAGATGGCGCGCGACAAAATGGGCACCGGCGACCTGAAGCTGATGAATCGGTCGCTCAAGGAGATGCGTTACGCCGCCAAAGTGTTTTCCGGTTATCGGCAAATCCGCAAAGTTTGCGTCTTCGGCTCGGCCCGGACTTCGCCGAGCGAAGCGCAATATCAGGTCGCGGAAGATTTCGCCCGCGAAATGGTGGCCCAGAAGTACATGGTTATCACCGGCGGTGGGGACGGAATCATGGGCGCGGCTCAACGCGGTGCCGGTCGCGAGAATAGCTTCGGCCTGAACATCCGGTTGCCTTTTGAACAGCGCGCCAACGAAATCATCCACGGAGATTCCAAGCTGATTAACTTCAACTACTTTTTCACCCGCAAACTCAATTTCGTGAAAGAGACGCACGCGTTCGCCCTTTTCCCGGGCGGCTTTGGCACGATGGATGAAGGCTTCGAGGTGTTAACGCTGATGCAAACCGGAAAGGCACGCATCATTCCCGTTGTCCTGCTCGACAAACCGGACGGGACCTATTGGGGAACCTGGATGAAATTTCTGACCGAGCACCTTTTTCGGCTGGGGTACGTCAACGAGGAAGATTTCAATCTTTTCAAGATTGCCTCAAACGTGGCCGAGGCTGTCCAGGAAATCCTCCACTTCTACAGCGTTTACCAATCCTCGCGTTGGGTTGGCGAACAACTCGTTATCCGTCTTAGTCACAAAACTCTCGCGTGCTGGGCTTGCTCAATTGAACGAGAGCTTTTCCGACATTGTCCGCACCGGCCGGATCGTGCAAGGCACCGCGCTTCGTCAGGAAAAGAACGAGCCCGAAATCTGGGACCTGCCCCGTCTTATCCTGACGCCGCATCGCCGCAGCTTCGGTCGCTTCCGCCAATTGATCGACGAGATCAATTCGGCGCCGGTTGAATCAATTCAATAGACGCCATCCGTCGGGTTGCACTAGCTTCGAAAACGCAGGACTCACATGAAACGACCAAATTTTGCAGCAACCGTAATCGCCTTGTCGCTCATCGTAACGCCAGCCGTTTTCGCACAGGTGACCGAGACGCCGACTGACAAATCAAACACCTCCGCGACTGAGCCGTCCGAAGCTACCAAGACTCCGACACCTGCTGCCTCCGTTTCGGAAAAATCCCTGGCCGCGAAGTCCGAGAAAACGAAAGCAAGTCCGGTCGCGAAGGCCACTCCAGCTGCGACCGCCGCGCAAAGATCGGTCGCAAGAGGAAATGTGGAATCGCAGTTGAAAGAAATCGAGGACACCTACGAGAGGGCAGTGCAGAGCCACAACCTCGCTGCCATCGAGCCGTTCGTTGCCGATGATTGCGTAGTGACGAATTTCAAAGGCAGGGTGATGGACCGGCGCGCGTGGCTGTCGGAGTTCAAGAAGGATACCGACACTTACACGAACGCGAAGAACATGAAGATGACCGTTCACATGGCCGCGGCAAATGTCGCAATCGTGACGGGCAGGAGCCGTGAGATTGGCCAGGACAAAGCCGGCAAGGCATTTGATCGCACGTTTCTCTGGACCGACACCTTCGTCGATCGCAATGGCAAATGGATGGTTGTCGGGTCGCACTCATCGCTCGTCGCCAGCAAATAATTCGCGTCGCAGAAATCGAGAGCACAGAAGCTGCCACCGCGGACCACTGCGTTGCGACGCGACGACGAATCATTACGTTTCGGGCGATGAGATTTTCCGCGTACGTTTGTTGGCGAATTGCGTTGCTCGCGAGTCTGCTAATCGGACGGCACATCTTTGCGCAGAGCGAACCGGCGTCTACTCCCTCTCCTGCTCCATCGCTTCCGCCGGATATCAGCGTCCCATCCGAATCCCCCACCCCGTCGCCCACTCCAGCTAAACAGCTCGCGGTCGAGACGGTGGCGACGATTCCATTCGAAGAGAATCGTGACTCGCTAAAAAAGCTCGGAGCAAAAGAGAAAGCGAAGCTGGCGCAGCAAATCCGTGACTTGCCGCCCGGCGGTCCGTCTAACGCGAAGATCAATGCATTCTTTAGGGCCTGGGGCGCGGCGGAACCGGAAGAAGCGTTCACCAATGCGACCGAGCTGAAGACCCAGGATGCCAGGAATGTGGCGGTCGAAGCGCTGATCAACGGCATGACGCCGGAATCGTCCGAAAAGGTGGCGCGATCGTTGAGAACGCTGCGACCGGATACTGTCTCGACCGAGACGAAAGACCGGCTTCTCGGCCTAACGATTATCAAATGGAGTCAGCGGGATCCTGCTGCTGCGGCGTTGTTCTTGTCTCAACTTTACCCTGACGCGGCGAAGCGATTGACGAAAACAGGGCGCGTGGACGGAGTCTTATTGCAGGCGACTCGCGCGGTGGCCGAAAACTGGGGCGGGACAGATCCGCAGGCGGCGATTGCATGGTTTCAGCAGAACCCTGCTTTGGAATTGGCGGGCGGAACGGAACGTGTGCTGAGCGGTTGGTGGCGAAAAGACCCGAAGGCTGCGGCCGCATACGTGAGCACCCATCTTGATACTGCGGCCGGTCGTGCATTGGCCGCCGCGATGGCGAGCCGAATGGCGCTGATAAATCCGCGCACGGCGACAGAATGGGTGGTATGGCTGGAAGAAGGGAAAGTCCGCCGGCGTGCCGAGCTTGAAATCGCTGCCATCTGGGCGTCGAACGATCCGAACGCAGCGAGCGAATGGGCCGCGCGCAGGACGGATCTCGATCGGAATTCGATAATTGGGATCGTCGCCGCGATGTGGGCGCAGACTGATCCATCGGCAGCCGGAAAATGGATCGGCTCTCTGCAAGGCGCGTCGCGCGACGCTGCGATTGTGAGCTACAGCGGAACGCTGGAACGGACATCTCCAGCCACTGCCTTGGATTGGGCGATCAAGATTGAAGATTCAAAATTGCGGCAACGAAGTATCGATCGCATCGCCGGTCGTTGGCTGGCGCAGAAACCGGCCGAAGCGGGAGCCTGGATTCAGCGCAGTGGACTGACCACGGAAGAAAAGGCGCGGCTGACGGGTCAAACCCCCACCCCATCCGGACGCTGACGCGCGCGAATAGCGAATTCCGCCAGCGAAAGGTCAGCCGGATAAGTTATCTTGAAATTGTACTCCTCGTTAGGGATAAGGACCACCTTCCGACCGAGATGTTCAAATGCAGAGACTTCGTCTGTGATTGATATTTTCGCCGACACGATCGCTTCATAGGCTTGATCAAGCAGCGCTCGCGAAAACATTTGCGGCGTTTGCATCGCGTAAAGCTGATCGCGATCGATTGAGGCGCAGACAAAGCATTCTTCGGTGGCGCGTTTGACCGTGTCGGTGATCGGCTCAGCCAGGGCGGCACCGCCGTGTTTGCGGCAGAGGTCAAATACACGCTCGATTTGCTCGGGCGTGACCAACGGACGCGCCGCATCATGGACGGCGACGTACTGGGCACTACTGCCCACAGAGCCAAGACCAGCGCGCACGGAATCTTGCCGATGCACTCCGCCCTCCACAATTTCCCGCACCTTTTTCAGCTGGTGCATCCGAACAACCTCTTCGATTTCTTTCAGCCGATCTTTTCGACCAACGACGATGATCTCGCTAACCGATTGGGCTCGCTCAAATGCAGCGATCGAATGCAAGAAAACAGGTTTTCCGTCGAGCAAAGCGAACAACTTGTCGAATCCCATCCGCTGGCTGCTGCCTGCCGCCACGATGATCGCTGTTAGCATGAAGAAAAATTCAAACTTCTCTCACAACAGCTGGCGTTGCACTTCCTGACTCAAGCTTTTCCCGTCAGCGCGTCCCCCCACTTTCGCCTGGAGAGATTTCATGACCGCGCCCATTTGCGCTTTCGAGGTCGCGCCAACTTCTGCAATTGTTTCGCGTACGATCTTCGCCAACTCTTCAGGCGCCATCGCCTTCGGCAGGTACGCGCCAAGAATCGCTAGCTCCGCCTTCTCTTTTTCCGCCAGCTCCGCCCGTCCGCCTTTTTCGAAACTCTCAATCGAATCCTGACGCTGCTTCACTTGTTTGCGAATCACCTGTGTGGCTTCCGTATCGTCCAGTTTTCCGTCCGCTCCGGCCTTGTCGATCGCGGAATATTTCAGCGCCGATTTAAGCATTCGAAGGACGCTTAGCTTCACTGCGTCCTTCGCGCGCATCGCTTCCTTCAAATCAGAATCAATCCGTTCCTCCAGCGTCATGAATTGAGGCTAAAGCAACGATGCCCGAGCGCAACACCAAGCAGAATTTAGCCGAGAGCGCGTAGCGTCTCGGCACAGATTTGCACTGTTTCCGCATCGCTCACACTCACAACCTGCACGCCTTTGCGTGTCCGTTGCAATAGACCCGCGAGCACGCCACCGGGCCCGAGTTCGATAAACAAATCGCAGCCGCGCTCGAGCAATCGCTCCATGCAATCCGTCCACCGGACCGTCGAAGTCACTTGATCCTGCAAGGTGCGGCGGATCTCGTCTCCGCTTTCCACCGGCTGTCCGGTCACATTGCTCATCACCGGAAAACGAGGGGATTGTAAGACAACATCGAGAAGCGCATCGCCGAGTTGCAAGTAGGCGCCATTCATCAGACGCGAATGGTACACACCGGCCACGTTCAGCATCGATGCGCGACGAATGCCGTGTTCACGCGCCAGACTCACAGCGATCTCGACCTTCGCTGCTTCCCCGCTAATCACGATTTGTCCCGGCGCGTTCAAGTTCGCAACATCGACATCCGTATCCGCCGCCAGTGTCCGCACCGCCGTTTCATCTGCTCCGATCATGGCGGCCATTGCCCCGGAGGTTGCTTCACAAGCCGCTTCCATCAGCTGGCCGCGTTTCTCCACCAGCTTCAGACCAGTCGCAAAATCGAACGTGCCGGCCGCGGCATGGGCCGTCCATTCGCCTAACGATAAACCGGCCGCCGCCTCGATCGCAAAATTGCCCGCCACTTCCCGCAAGGCCGCCAGACAGGCCAGCCCGTGAACATATAACGCCGGCTGGCAATTCGATGTCCGAGTCAGTTCTTCGATCGGCCCGTTCCAGGCGATCGCACTCAATGGACGGCCAAGAATCTCGTCCGCCTCCCGAAAAAGTTTGGCGGAAACTGGAAATTCCGTGCTCAGCTCCAGACCCATCCCAACGGCCTGCGCTCCTTGACCCGCGAACAGCAAAGCCACTTTTCTCGACATGCGCTGTAGGTAGCGTCTTTCTTTGCGAGGCGCGAGCAGGAATTGAGTGGACTTGCGACGTGTCGGACCTGCATTTAGATGAGCCAATGGGTCGCCAATGGCTTCACGCGAAACGCGAAGTGGCTGGTCTTAAGAAAGGCCAGATCGTCGGCAAACTGGTGAAGGAGATCATGGTCGCCGCAAAGATGGGCGGCGCTGACCCCGCCGGGAATGCCCGCCTCGCCGCCGTAATCGAGAAGGCGCGCAGGCAAAGCGTCACCCGCGACGCCATTCAACGAGCGATCAAAAAAGGCGCGGGAATCGGCAGTGAGAAACTTGAGCTGGAGCTCGTCGTTTTTGAAGGTTACGCGCCGCACAAAGTTCCGGTGATCGTGGAGGTACTGACCGATAACAAGAACCGGACCGCGCCGGAAATCCGCGTCCTCTTCAAGCGCGGGCAACTGGGCGCACCCGGCAGCAACAAATTTCTCTTCGAGCACGTTGGTCTCGTTGAAGCGCATCATCCAGATGCCACGACTGACATTGAAGCGGCCGCGATCGAAGCCGGTGCGCAGGATTTCGAACCGCTCACGCATACTGATGATGCCGAGGTTTTAGAGGGTAATGCAGGCGCGCGATTCATCACGGATCGGGCCGAGCTTCATGCCGTCTCGCAATGGCTAAGCGACAACGGCTGGACGGTGCTAACGAGCGAACTTGGCTACATCGCGAAAACCTTTCCAGACCTGAGCGAAGGCGAGCGCATGGAAGTGAGCGAATTTCTACAAGCACTCGAAGACCACGACGACGTGCATCGCCTGTGGGCGGCCGTGAAATAGCCTTCCGCTAGGCGACAGATCTGCTCAAAACTTGAAGTAGATGAATGGCACATACTGTGCCGGTATGAAAAGCAAAACGACGGCCCAGCCGGCGCCGTAGGCCGCAGCAAAAACCGGATCCGGCAAGCGACGCCACCAAGTGGCGAACACTTTCTTGTAATCTAGCCAGTGCACAAACGCCAACCCACCCAAAAGCCACCACAGTCGCAGGTCCAGCGTTTTGGGACCGTGACCTCTGAGGAGGACGAAACGGCGCACGATAATCACGGCCGTGTGGAGTTCGATGGAACGAAAGAAAATCCAGCAGACGCAGACAAAATACAAAGTAAGCGCCACGGCAAAGAGATGATAAATCGACCGGGCCACCTGCGGCGCGTTCTCGAAGACGGGAACCAATCTTGCCCGAAATTGCAACCACTGACGGTGCACGATCAAACCCAGACCATGCAATCCTCCCCAGAGGACAAAGACCCACGACGCGCCATGCCAGAGCCCGCCGAGAAGCATCGTAAGCAAGATATTACGATAGGTGAACATGAGCGAACCTCGATTTCCACCTAACGGGATATAAAGGTAATCACGCAACCAGCTCGACAGGCTGATGTGCCACCGGTGCCAGAAATCGGCGATTGATGAGGCAAAGTAAGGAAAATTGAAATTAATCGTTAGGGAATAGCCGAGGAGACGGGCCACTGCGATCGCCATGTCGGTGTAACCCGAGAAATCACAATAGATTTGCACTGCATAAAGCAGCACACCGATCCACGCACTCGCCACTCCGTAGCTTTTCGGACTGGCAAAATACTGGTCGACAAACGGCGCCACGCTGTCGGCCACGCAGGCTTTCTTGACGAAACCGCCCAGGAAAAGAACGAGCGCACCCCGAGCATCGATCTGGGACCATTGCGGCCGGCTTTTCGTTTGCGGCAGAAAGTGCATGGCCCGGACGATTGGACCTGCCACCAGTGGAGGAAAAAAGGAGACGAAAAACGCCAGATCAAGAAAACTACGTTCGGCCCGAAGATGCCGTCGATAGACTTCAACCGTATAGCTGATCGATTGGAAGGTGTAGAAACTGACCGCGTAGGGAAGAATAATGCGGAGGGTGTGAATCGAAGTCGGGAATCCGAGCCAGGCGAGAAATTGGCCGGCCGAACTGATGAAAAAATTCAGGTATTTGAAGACACACAAGGTCCCGAGATTCGCAGTTAGACTAACGAGCAAAAGGCTGCGGCGTCGGGCATTGCTTGAGGCATCTTCGATCTTGAGGCCGACGAAATAGTCGACGCAAGTAGAGCCCAGCAGGACAAAGGGAAACCACCAACCGGGAGGCAGCGCCGCCCATTGCCCGGCCATCATGTTCGAGATGAAAGGGACGGGAGCACCGACAAAAAAGCAGGCATAAAAAAAATAGCTGCAAGCGAGAACGAAGGCTTTCCGGGCGGTATTCGATCGCAAGGCCCAGGTCACGCCGAAGACGATCGCGAAGAAAAAAAGGAAACGAGACTCGACGAAGAGCACGGGAAAAAACTATCGAGATGACCTAACGAACTGCTGGGTCGAGCGAGCGGACGAGCTCCTTCGCCAGAGCTCGGCTGAAGATCTCCGCACCCCGGACATTCAGATGTTCCATGTCCAGCCGGTTTTCTTCTTCGTAAAATTGCGGATAGCGAATGAGGTCGTCATAGGAAAAAAGCAGGCTGCCAGATGGAACATGGACCCCTGAGCCCCGGCCCGCCTTCAGCGAAGGCGGAACGACAAAAACAATCTCGATATTTTTGGCGATCAACTCTTGCGCAAACCGCCTCAGCTCGCTGCGCATCATAGGTCTCGGCACCTGCTGAATCGGATGATCCTGTGCACGGGCCAGGGCATTGCGGTAGGTCGCGAGCGTTTCGCCAGACATCGGCTTCGACATGGCATAGTACCCGTCCCAGTTCGGCGGCAAATCAGACTTCTCGGTATTTCGCTGGAGAAGCGGCGGCCGGGGAGGAAGCGCGTCGACCGCGCTTTGCAGGATTTTCATTCCGACTCCAACATTCGTTACGTTCCGTATCCAAAGGCGAACATTTGCGAAGAGGAGCGACCCGAGATCTTGCCAGCGTCTGCGAGAAAAAGGACGTCCCGGGAGAGCAACACTCGGCTCGCTCAGGCTCATGGCAAAAATCCTGAAGCCGGACAAGAGCGACTCCCAGTCCCGCCAATAAACGTCCCGCTCCGTCACCTTGCTTTCGTCTGTCGGAGTGCCCGCCGTAATCACGGACTGCGCTTCGAAGAAAACGTATTTCAGTTTCCGTGGATGCAGTGCGAGCAGCCGCCTCACCATGGCGAAACCTTCCGCCGTCGTCATTCCATCCATCGCGACGTTGAAAGATCGCCATTGGTGACCGCTGGCAAGCAACGTTTGGTCGAAAACCTTTGGAGCAATCCCATGGAAAATCCTGCTCGATCCGACAAAGATGATATCGACGTCATCCTTCTCCTCGGTAAACCGATGCACTTTGAGCGAAATCACGCTCACTGGCCGCGGAAAGAAGTGGTTGATGCCGGCGCAAACGAGGACAAAGACGAGCAGGCCAATCGACCAGCTGAACACGTAGCGAGACGGGGACTTCATCGCGGTCGCCGACACCGCGGCCTCGCAAGAAAGTGCCGTCCTCACTCTTGCTCTCGTTCAAGAAAAGAGCGCGCCTTCGTCAACGCCTCTTCAATTTTCGCGACGTCTGTACCACCACCTTGCGCCAGCTCGGGCCGTCCGCCGCCGCGTCCGTCTACGATGGGCGCGATCTCTTGAATCAACTTTCCCGCCTGAAATTTCGACGTCAGCTCTTTCGGGACTGCTGCGATCAATGCCACGCGTCCATCCACTGCCCCCGCTAAAAAAATGGGACCGGCGAACTTTGTTTTCAATGCATCGACCACAGCTTGCAGCAATTTGCCATCGGCCTCTCGCACCAGAGCTACACAAGCGCTTTTCCCGGCGTGCGACTCCGCCAGTCCATTCGCGATCGTACTCGCGCGACTTTGCATTTCAGCTCCTGCCGCCTTTGCGCGTTGCTTTTCCCACTCACGAACCTCGGCCTCCAGCTTTTCGAGATGCGCGTTCCGCGCGTCCACACTCTCCAGCATTTCTTTTGTTTCGAGTTCGCTCGAAAACGCGGGCAACGCAGCGACATCGCGTTTCTTGCGCTTCAGTGCCTCAAATTTTTCCTGCTGCTTTGTCGCTTCCTGTTGCGCCCAACTGCGCGCCGCATCCCCCGCCACCGCTTCGATTCGACGAATTCCCGCCGCGATTGCTTCCTCCCGTACGATGCGAAATGGGCCGATCTCACCCGTCGCACGCACATGCGTGCCGCCACAAAGCTCCATCGAGTAACCGTTCAGAGCTTGCCGTTCTCCGCCGATTTGCAGCACCCGTACCGTGTCGCCGTACTTGTCACCAAAGAATTGGATAATGTCCCCGTGCTTCTTCGCTTCCACGTACGGAATTTCCTTCCACGAAACCGGAGCACTCTCTGTGATCTTTTCGTTCACGAGGTTTTCGACTTCGCGCTTTTGCTGCGGCGTAAGTGGGGCGCTCGAAAAATCGAAGGTCAGCTTTTCCGGACCAACATAACTCCCCTTCTGTGCCACATCGCGCGACACGACTTGATGCAATGCCCAGTGCAGGAGGTGCGTGACCGTGTGGTGTCCCTGGACCGCGCGGCGGCGGGCGGCATCGACGGCGATGCGTACAGCTTCGCCAGCCTCGGGTGCGCGGCCGTCAGTAACTTTCGCGCGATGAATGAAAACGTCGCCGCTCTTCTGCGTGTCGAGCACAGTCAGTCGCCCCACTTCGGTGCGATCATGGCCGGGCACGTGCAGCAGCCCATGATCGCCGACTTGGCCGCCCATCTCGGCGTAGCACGCGGTGCGGTCGAGCACGACGTTCAACTCGCCTTCCTTTTTACCCGGGGTGACAGCTGCAACGACCGCTTCGGTTTCGAGAAAATCATAGCCAAGGAATTTGGTCGGCGCGACCTGGAGGTTCTCATCGGAAACAGTGATGGCCTCCTTTTTTTGCGCGGCGCGAGCGCGAGCGCGCTGCTCGTCCATCAGTTTTTCAAACTCCGCGACATCGACAGTGAGTCCGCGCTCGCGGGCCATGAGTTCGGTGAGGTCGAGCGGGAAGCCGTAGGTGTCGTAGAGTTTGAACGCAAACTTGCCGGTTAATCTCCGTCCGTCCATTGCCGAGATGATGTCCAGCTGTGTCGGCGATCCCACATTCGTGATGGTCCCAATGTTACGATCGTCGTCTGCGGGTGCGAACGCAGTCGCGGTTTGGAATACCTCGATCCCCCGATCCAACGTTTTGTTAAACGCCTCCTCTTCCCGTCGCAACACTTCCTCTACATGCTTTTGCTTCGTGTCGATTTCGGGGAAGACCTCGTCCATCTGCTGCGCGAGGGCGTCAACCAGTCTAAAGAAGAACGGCTCGTGAAAGCCAAGCGTGCGGCCGTAGCGGACGGCGCGGCGCAGGATTCGGCGTAATACGTAACCGCGGCCTTCGTTCGACGGAGTGATTCCATCCGCAATGGCGAAACTCAGCGTGCGGATGTGATCGGCGATGACACGGAAGGCGATGTCGATTTTTTCTTGTTCAGGATCTGAGGAGCGCACGCCGCTGGCGTGCCCCTCGCGGCGGCTCGCCGCGAGGTCGCCTTCCGCAGAAGTTCGCGATGGCGAGCCGCCGTCGCCCGCACCCGAGCCGGGTGCGCTCCCCAATCCTGGGAGCGTTGATCGGTAACGCTTGCCGCTGAGCTTTTCGATCTCGTCGAAGATCGGACGAAAAACATCCGTCTCGTAGTTCGAGATTGTACCAGAAAAATCGGTGAAATTGTTCGTTCCCTGAATCATTGCGGTCACCCGTTCGAAACCCATGCCGGTATCGACGTGACGTTGCGGCAGCGGAGAAAACGTTCCATCCGCATTGGCGTTGAACTGGATGAAAACCAGATTCCAAATCTCGATGCAACGCGCGTCGCCGGCGTTAACGAGTGATCCCCGCGTGTCGCCTGCAGGAGTGAGATCAACGTGTAACTCGGAGCACGGACCGCACGGGCCGGTATCGCCCATCATCCAGAAGTTGTCCGCTTTGTTCCCGTTCACGACGTGAATCGCCGGATCAAGATCGGCGTCGCGAAATAGCCGTGCCCAATGATCGTGCGCCTCCTGATCAAACTCGCTCGGCTCGCCCGAACCCGGTTTGTAAACGGTGGCGTAAAGACGTTGCGGCGGAAGTTTCCAACGATCGACCACCAGTTCCCACGCCCACTCGATTGCTTCCTTCTTGAAGTAATCGCCGAAGCTCCAGTTCCCGAGCATCTCAAAAAATGTGTGGTGATAGGTATCGAGCCCCACGTCCTCGAGATCGTTATGTTTGCCGCCGGCGCGAATGCACTTTTGCGTGTCGGCCGTTCGCGGCGGATTCCATGGCGGCTTCTGCTGCCCGAGAAAAATCGGCACAAACTGATTCATGCCCGCGTTCGTGAAAAGCAGGTTCGGCGAATCAGGCAGAAGCGACGACGACGGCACGATGGTGTGCTGTTTCTCGCGAAAGAAATCGAGAAAGGATTGGCGGATTTCGTCTGAGGTCATGGGGCGAATGGGAGGTTAGCGCGAATCGCGAAGTTTTCATCCGCGCACGTCCGCGCAAGCAACCGCTAAAAATTGGCAATCCGTCGGCAGCGCGCCGCTGCGACGCCTGTTATGAATTCTGCAGATGCGAATATTCTGCAATCGATCCGGACACACGGCGGTCGCCGCAGCAATTCTCGTTTGGGCTGCGTCCACGATGCGCGCGGACGAACAGCTCTTCGGTTTCGTGCGCGGAGCGGAGACGCTGCCGGCGAAGCGTTCGGAGTTTTACCAATTCTTCACCCTGCACCAAGGCAAGGCCGAGGGAACCTACTACGGCTCCGATTTCGAGTCGGAATTCGAATATGGCTTTACCGATCGTTTCCAGGCCAGCATCGCCATTGATCAGCATTATTTTTACAACAAAGGTGTCGATGGCGACCGCGATGCGCTCGACGATACCGACGCCTATCGCTTCGGCGGCGTGCTCCTCTCCGGCAAATATCGATTGCTCAGTCCCTTCAAAGATCCGATCGGCCTCGCCCTTCGCCTGGAGAGCGGCTACCTCTGGAATGACGAAGTGGACGGCTTGCCGCAGAGCGAGTTTCTGATCAAACCGGAACTCGATTTGCAAAAAGATTTCCGCGACGACACGATCATCCTCGCGTTCGATCTCGCGGCCGAATGGGCCTGGGGGAAACAGCCGGCGGAGGAATATTCGAGAGAGTTTTCCTACGAGGTCGCGCTGGCGGGCGCATATCGTTTCGCGCCGAACTGGTTCATCGGTCTGGAGAGCCACATGCGCGCGGAGTATCCGCTCTTCGATCTTTATTTCTTCGAGCACCGCGTGATCTACGCCGGCCCGAGCCTGCACTACTCACAGAAGAATTGGTGGGCGACGCTGACTTGGAGCCGTCAGGTCTTCGGCAAAGGCGTGGGCGAACCTTCGGACCACCTGACTTTTGCGGAGGAAGCGCGGAACCTTTTTCAACTGAAGATCGGGATAAACTTTTGAACAAATCTCAATTTTTCTTCACCGCGTTGCCGTTGACCGCGCTCGTGGCGCCGACCTTCGCCGTCACCTATCTCTCGACCGAACAGGCACAGAAGGAGATTTTTCCCGGCAAGACATTTGCGGCTATGCCGCTCAAGCTGACGGCGGAGCAACGCCGAAGGATCGAGCAACAAAGTCACGCGCGACTTTTGCACGATGAACAGCGCGTGTGGCGTGTGAGCGGCGGCGGCTGGTTTATCGTCGATGAGGTAATCGGCAAACATGAATACATCACCTATGCCGTGGGCCTGAACGCAGACGGGGCCGTTCGCGGACTTGAGATCATGGAATATCGCGAGAGCTACGGGGGCGAAGTTCGGGATCCAAAATGGCGCGCTCAATTCACTGGGAAAACAAAATCGGCGCCACTCCAACTTGATAGGGATATTCAGAACATCAGCGGCGCAACGCTCTCCTCTCGTCACATCGCCGACGGCATGCGGCGCTTGCTTGCTTTGTACGATGTCGCGCTTCATTGAATTACGCCGCGCGCGCCCGCTGCTCGGCACGTACGTAGAAGTTCTCGCGCGGACGCGGGACGAATCCTGTGCCCGGCGCGGCGTGCACGCCGCTTTTGCCGCGATTACCGAGGTACATCGATTGATGAGTTTTCACGACGCATCGAGTGACGTGAGCCGACTGAATCGCGAAGCATTCCGCAAGCCGATCCTTGTTCACAATTGGACCTGGCAGGTGCTGTCGCGGGCCCATGAATTCTCGGTCAGAAGCGAGGGCGCGTTCGACATCACGATCGCGCCGCTCCTGAGCAAGTGGGGCTATCTGCCGCGAGGTTGTTCCACCAATGCCGCAGCAACTTTTCGCGATATCATTCTCGGACCCGATTGCATGATTCGCTTCACGCGGCCGCTCTCGATTGATCTCGGCGGCATCGCCAAAGGTTTCGCGGTCGACTGTGGGGTAAACTCCTTGCTGGCAGCAGGGATCAAAAGCGGAATCGTCAATGCCGGTGGCGATCTACGGGCTTTCGGAGCAGAATCACAACAGGTTTATCTGCGCGATCCGAGCAAGCCTGGCCACGCGAGAGGAATTGTTCGCTTGCAGAATCGAGCGATTGCCACATCTGGAATTTATTTCACCAGGAAAACGCGCGGCGGCGTCTTAGTGAGTCCTCTCGTCGATGGAAAAACACGTCGGCCGCTCGTCGACAACATCAGCGTCGCAGTCAGCGCTTCGGATTGTTTAACGGCAGATGCGTTGACGAAGATCGTGCTGACGCGGAGCAAAGGATCTTGCGCTCTCCTGCACACCTACGGCGCGGACGCCGTTATTCTTGAACGCGGTAAAGTTCCCCGCGTCCTTGCCAAACATGCGCCGGAACTCAGCTAAGCTCAGTAACCGGCACAAGATCTGGCTCTATGGCGTGACGTTCCTAGTTTACACGACCGGGGCGGCCTGGGCATGGCTGCATTATTTCGGCGCTCGAGCAGATGAACTTGCTTCGCGCTCTGCCGCCGAGCCGTGGATGATGAGACTTCATGGCGCCGGAGCGATGGTCACTCTCGTTATCCTCGGAACGCTGCTTCCAAGCCACATTCGCTTTGCCTGGCACGCGCGCCGGAATCGTCCGAATGGCATCGCACTCATCCTCTTCTTTGTCTTTCTCGTCGTGAGCGGATACGGACTTTACTACTTCAGCAATGAGCATCTCCGATCATGGACGGGCTGGTCGCATCTCGCGGTCGGTCTCGCGCTTCCCGCGATGATTATCCTTCACATTTGGTCTGGCCGCCGATGTCCGGTCCAAAAGGTTCGCCCCACCGTC
Source organism: uncultured Verrucomicrobiae bacterium (assembly GCA_963737545.1). Taxonomy (GTDB): domain Bacteria; phylum Verrucomicrobiota; class Verrucomicrobiia; order Chthoniobacterales; family UBA10450; genus CAVTTH01. Next base: position 555,809 of record CAVTTH010000001.1, read on the forward strand.
GAGTCAAAGGCGGGCACCACTATTTTATCGTCATCGTTCAACGTGAGCGATCATCCGTGACCGATTTGCGGTTCAATCTACGAGCAAATTCATCTTTGTTTTCCTGCCAGGTGTGGTCGGGGTCGCCCGGGAGCGGTCCCCAAAGCAGGCGCCCGGAGCGCCGCCAGTTATCCAGCATGATACCCTGCTCGAAAGGCTGGTCTCGGGCGGTGACGACGATGACATTATGCTCAGTGTCTGTGCCCGCATCAGATTCGGCCCAGTGGAGATCGAGCGTTTGAAACTTCTGCGCATCCAACCGGAGCAGTAACTCGGCCGCGAATTGATAGCAGTAGCCGCCTTTTTTCACTCCGATGTTTATGAGGAAAGATTGCATGGTGGGCGACGACACCATTTGCCACTTCTGGGCGAGTTCGCGTCCCGTTGTGTAGGCGATATAGGTGACGCGCCGAGCTTCGTCTGGACTGACGCGCGGGCCGAGAACAACGAGTCGTTTCGTTAGGACCGGATCCTCCGCCGAAGTGGCGAGGAACAGGCCCCAACGCCCCCGCGCATCAGCCAGCGGAGTATATGTCACGTATGCTGCTGCCAGCGCGAAGATGGCGAGATTGGAGTAGAGCCGCCGCGGAAAAAACATATTGCTTAGAAACTCAAGCAATAACCTTCTGACCGAAAGTCGGGGGATGTCTAATCCTAAGGGAACTACCTCCGCGACCTCGAGCCAAAGGCGGGCGCCACATTACCGCCACGGCAATGCCTATTTCTTCTCTTCGTCGAGCTTCGCTTTCACCGCAGTCTCTATCTCTTCGTAAAGCGCAGGATCATTTTTCAATGCTTCCTTCCCGGCGTCGCGGCCCTGGGCGAGCTGTGTCCCTTTGTAGCTGAGCCACGAGCCACGCTTTTCTATGATCTGCTTTTCCAGTGCGAGATCGAGCAGCGCACCGGTCGATGAAATGCCTTCGTTATACATGATGTCGAACTCGGCCTCCGTGAAAGGCGGCGCGACTTTGTTCTTCACGATCTTGACGCGGGTGCGATTGCCGGTGACGACGCCATCCGTTTGCTTGATTGCGCCAATGCGACGGATGTCGATCCGAACGCTAGCGTAAAACTTCAGCGCTTTCCCGCCGGGCGTCGTTTCCGGATTGCCGAACATCACACCGATCTTCTCCCGAATTTGATTTGTGAAAATGCAACAGGTGCGCGCTTTCGAAATAAGCGAAGTAAGCTTGCGCAGCGCCGCGCTCATTAGCCGCGCCTGGGCGCCAACGGTAACATCACCAATCTCGCCTTCGAGTTCCGCTTTGGTCACAAGCGCCGCGACGGAATCGACTACAATCACATCGAGCGCATTGGAGCGAACCAGCGTTTCGCAAATTCGCAGCGCTTCTTCTCCGGAACTTGGCTGCGACACGAGGAGGTCGTCCAGATTAACACCAAGTTTTCGGGCGTATTGAGGATCGAGCGCGTGCTCCACATCGATAAAGGCAGCGAGCCCCCCTCTTTTTTGAGCCTGCGCAATCACGGTCAGCGTGAGCGTGGTCTTTCCCGACGATTCCGGCCCGAAAACCTCCACGACCCGGCCGCGAGGGAAACCGCCCACGCCAAGCGCACGATCGATCAAAATATTTCCGGTCGGAATGACATCGATGTCCACGATCTTATCGTCACCCAGCCGCATGATCGCGCCGTCGCCGTAATCCTTGGCAATCTGTTGAATGGCAAGATCAAGGTTCTTGTTGCGCGCGGTTGTGAGTTTGTCCTTCTCTGATGTTTTTTCTTCGATCTTGGTGGCCATACGGAGTTCCTGTTTAGTACGTCCCGGTGAGAGATTCGCCAAGCAGAAAAGGAATTTGATTTCGAAGGCCAACCCTGAAAAGCAAAAGGTCGCAGGCACCTGCGGGCCTGCGACCTTCTTAAGCCGGAATCCGCTTCGAACTCAGGAAACCGCAATTTTTCGCGGTTTCACTCGCTCAGCTTTCGGCAGCGTCAGCGTTGCGACGCCCTGGTCGATCCGAGCGACGATCTTCGCCGTATCAATCGAAGGATCCAGCTCGAAGCTGCGTCGGAAATTCTCCGAACGCGATTCACGATGAATCAGCGAGCCATTAACATCCGGGATCGAGCGCCGACCCACAATCGTCAGCTCGTTATTCTCGATTGAAATCTCGAGACCTTCCTTACTGACCCCCGGCATTTCGACCTGGAGCGTGTAGCCGTCACCGTTTTCCGTAACGCTGGCCGCCGGCGCAATAGACTGATCGCTTCGACGGTCATTCTTATTTTCTCGGACCAAAGTGTTCATAATATTCCTTTCAATTTCGCGAGCGGAGGCAAGTCTGCCCCGCCTTGTTGATTAGTTAGCGTCAACTTGAATTCGCTTGGATTTTGCCTCTTCGGCCTTGGGTAACGTGACCGTCAGGATCCCATCCTTGTAAGTCGCATTGACCTTGTCCGATTCCACGCGAGCCGGCAGCGTGATACTGCGACGGAATTTCCCCGTCACACGCTCCGTGCGCTCCGCCTTTTCCCCTTCCTCATTTTCGCTCTTGCGCTCGCCGCTGATGGTGAGAGTTCCATCATGAAGGGAGATCTCGATATCTTCCTTCCGCATGCCGGGAAGTTCGACAATCGCCACGACACTGTCGGGGTTCTGGTAAAGGTCGAGCGCGGGCGACCAACCGTTGAACAGTTGCGCCTGGCGACCCAAACTGGACCAGAACGGCAGCTCAAACATCGTATCGATCTCGTCTCGAAGATTGGCCCACCGATTCGGCGAGGACCAAACTGACAAATCAGGAGTTTGATAACGAATAATACTCATAGTGCGTTTTGCTTTAGCTAGCCGAATGCCAGCCAGATCCTGTCGCATCAGCATACTAATATCTCATTTATTATTAGCTTGTTACGATTTGCTCCTTCAGTTCTTCATATGCATGAGAAAGTAACAACTTGTCGCATCTTTATTATCCTGTGGGCGAACAAATGTGCGACAGGATTACACAATGAAACCTGTCATTAATATCCCGATCGAAATGAAGGTTTGCCGCGCTCTCCGCCTGCCGATATGTCTTGCTTGTGCCAATGAAAACTGAGCATCAACGCTTCATGGAAATCGCACTCGATGAGGCGCGAAAAGGATTGGGGTTTACAAGTCCCAATCCGGCGGTCGGAGCGATCCTGGTGATCGGGAAAAAAGTCGTGGCGAAAGGACATCACCGTCGGGCGGGCGCCCCGCATGCGGAGCTTGAATGTTTACGATCCTTCGGTGCAAGGGTGCCAAAGCGGGCGACGCTTTACGTAACGTTGGAGCCCTGCTCGACGGTCGGTCGCACGCCACCATGCACTCAAGCGATTATTGCCGCGGGCATCGCCAGAGTCGTCTTCGGCGCGTTCGATCCCAACCCGAAACATGCAGGCCGCGCATGCGCATTGCTTCGACAAGCGGGGATCGTCGTGGAGACGGAAATTCTGGCAAAAGAATGTTCGCGTCTCAACGAGGCTTACAACAAATGGATTCGGACACAGCAACCCTTTGTCATCGCCAAGTGCGGCATGAGTTTGGACGGCAGATTGAGTCGACCTCCAGGCGAATCTCGGTGGCTAACGAGTCCGGCGGCGCGACGGCATGTCCATAAATTACGAGCAACCGTTGATGCAATCCTAATCGGAGCCGAAACATTGCGCACGGATGATCCGCGTCTCACCGTGCGGGGAACGCGGCGTTCATCACAACCGTGGCGCGTCGTGCTTACACGATCGGGGAAATTACCAAAGGCCGCGAGGATGTTTGCCGATCGGTGGGCTGACCGTACGTTGATTTATCGCAACCAGAAATTGAAAACTGTTTTGCAGGATTTGGGGAAACGCGAAGTGACGAGCGTCCTGATTGAAGGTGGCGGCGACGTTCTCGGTCAGGCTCTTGACGCGCGGCTGATCGACAAGGTGCAACTCTACGTGGCGCCGATGTTGACGGGCGGACCGAACTCGGCGTTTTCGGGCAAAGGGGCCCCGTCAACTGAAATGGCGCTGCGAATCCGGCCAATCAACTTTGGAAAAATTGGCCACGATCTATGCGTGACCGGCTACCCAGAAAAGGCGTCCGAATAATTTGAAAGCAGCGCCGTCAGACGTATGGTTGCTGTTGAAATCTGGTAAGAATGGAGGCTTAAGATGAACTGGAAAAAACTTCTGGTGATTGCAATCGCGGCATTGGGATTCGTCTTTGCTACGGCATCAGAGTCGAAGGCCCAGGTCTACTCGGTTGGAATCGGAATCGGTGTGCCGGTCGGCTACCCGGGATATTGGTCCGGGTATCCGGGATGGTATCCGTATGGCTTCGGCCGTTACGGATGGGCTAACGGGACTTACTGCCAGCCGGCGTATTACCGAGCGGGATACTATCGCCCCGCATATTATCGGGCTGGTTATGTCCGGCCCTATCATTGGCGCAACGGCCGCCGGGTTTATTACGGTCGCGTCGTCCGCTAAGGCTAATCTGATTGCGGTACGAGAGCTGGCTTGGAGATAATCTCCCAGCCAGCTCCAATTTTTGCTTTGGCTCAATGCTTCGAGGCGTGGAGCGAAAAATCGTCGAGCAGGGACTCGACTCGCTTTTTGACTTCAACACTCTTGATCCCGCTCTCTTCGAAATCCTCGCCCGTGGCAAAAACGAATCGCGGCGCAATCCAGCACCGGAAATCGAGCATCAGCGAATTGGCGAATGACATCACCGACATGTAGGAACTTCGGCCACCCGCCGCGCAGGCAAACCCGATCGTCTTGCCCTCGAACACATCGCTCCCCAAAAGTTCCACGACGTTCTTTGCGGCCGCGTTGACGGCGAAGTTGTAAATCGCCACGGCGAAAAGGATGTGCGAAGCGGGCTTTAGTACCTTCCGAACACGTTCGACATCGGCGTTCTCCCAACCGGCCGCCGGCCCGCAAACCGGAATATTAAATTCGCGCAGATCGACAAGCGTGGCAGGGATTTTCCGTTTTTCCGCCGTCTTAAACGCATAACGCGCCAGAAGTTGAGAGCGGGAATCCGGGTCAAGGCTCGTTCCAACGATCGCCAGGTTCATCTTCATTCGTTAGGCCCGCGCCATCCGTAGAACAGAACGAAATTTGGATGATCTCGCAGCAGGCCGCTCGCTTAAGTCTCGGCCGCCTCGAGAAAGCCTTCCAACTGCCGAATACGGGTAGGGTGACGCATCTTGCGAAGAGCTTTCGCCTCGATTTGCCGAATCCGCTCGCGCGTCACGCGAAATTGGCGCCCCACCTCTTCGAGAGTGCGGCTGTAGCCATCGACCAGACCAAATCTCTGCTCGAGCACCTGGCGTTCTCGTTCGGTCAAAGTCTCGAGCACATCCTTGATTTTTTCCTTCAACAAAACGATTGCCGTCATGTCGCTCGGATTTTCGGCACCTTTGTCCTCGATGAAATCGCCAAAGTTTGTTTCCTCACTTTCGCCCACCGGCGATTGGAGAGAGATCGGCTGTTGCGCCATTTTCAAAACGGCACGGACGCGATCGACCGGCAAAAGAATTTCCTCGGCCACTTCTTCCGGTGTCGGCTCGCGACCATATTCCTGGACGAGCTGCTTTTGCACGCGCATGAGCTTGTTGATCGTTTCGATCATGTGCACGGGAATGCGGATCGTGCGCGCCTGATCCGCAATCGAACGCGTAATCGCCTGCCGAATCCACCAGGTTGCATAGGTGGAAAACTTGTATCCGCGCCGATACTCGAATTTTTCGACCGCCTTCATCAGGCCCATATTGCCCTCCTGGATGAGATCGAGAAAAGAGAGACCACGGTTGGTATACTTCTTCGCGATGGAAATAACGAGCCGTAGATTCGCTTCCACCATCTCGGTCTTCGCCCGCAACGCTTTCCTCAACCAGCCTTTGAGCGCCTGATACTGCTGGGCGTATTCCTCGAGCGAAAGCCAGAGCGTGCCCTGCAACTGAGTCGCCCGGATGCCCAGTGGAGACCGCGATCCGTTTTCGCGCGGACGTTTCGCCATCTCCCGCTGAAGCAGAGTCAAAGCCAGGTATTGCTCGTCAGCAAGGTGCACGAATTCCTCGGTGACCTTCTGTTTGAAGTAGAACTTCGGATAAAGCTTCTGAAGCGACGCCGCTGCCTTCTGAAAAGCCTTCTCCTTCTTCAAATCCCGTTTCGCTCCATTTTTCAGCAGCTGCGCATACTGCTCGCCAATGGCTCCGCTCAGCTTCGCAACCTGCTTGCAGAGTCGCGGCAACATTTTCATGTATCGCTCGCGGCTCTCAATTTTCTTGTCCAGAATGACCCGGTCGAATCGCTCTCCACCTTCCGTCAGTTTTTCAGCCAGATCGAGATGCGCGCGGGCAATAAAGCCAAAGCGGTGAATGTGTCGTTGCACCATGATCTCGGCTTCCTCGATCCGCTTCGAGATTTCCACCTCCTGTTCTCGGGTCAGGAGCGGGACCTGGCCCATTTGCTTGAGGTACATGCGGACCGGATCATCGAGAATATCGAGCTTGGATTCGGTTTTCTCTTCTTCCTCCTCCTCCGGATCCTTCTTCCCGTCTTTGTAACGATCAACCTCGGAAGCCTCGATGATATCGATTTCCATCCGGCGCAGACGTGTCAAAATCGCGTCCAGCTCATCCGCGTCCGTGATCCCTTCGGGGAGCGCTTCGTTCAAATCATCGAACGTCAGGTGACCCTGCTCCTTCGCCAGCTTGATTAATTCGCGAATGCGCGTTTGCAGATCCGGCGCGTTGGCCGGTCGAGTCGCAAGATCGGGAACCGCCAATAATTTCTCCCTGGCCGTATTTTTTGCCGCCCGCAGTTTTTTCTCCGGCTTCCTTGTCGCAGCGGGGCGCGGCTTTTTCCGCGGTCGCGCCTTGTCCTTTTTACTCCTCGCCGATATGAAAAGTTTAGGCCCGGAGCGCCGGACGCCGCCTTTCAGTTTCGACGTCCCGCCCGCAGCCTTCCGAGGCGATTTCTTGCGTTTCGAATTTTTTTTAACCAAGAGGTTGTGCTGTTGAGGAAAAATTACCGGCAACGTTTTCCGCCGCGCCATCGCGCGACTTTCCACCCCCTCAGCGACAATATTTAAGAGTCGAGCACGCGGGCGGACGAAAACTGCGAAATTTCGCGGAGCTGTTCTCTCAGGTCAAGGATTTGTTTCTGCAGGCTGACCACTTCCCCAGAAGTCAATTGCGGAAGCTTGATCCGGCCTTCCGCCACCTGGAGCTGGCGGCGCAAAACTGCCTGCTGCAGGCCGTTCCACCAATCCTTCGCGATCGCGATCGGATTGTCCGGCTTCTTTTTCATCAACCACGAAGATACCAGCGCCTCGTCTTCCGATGACAGGCCCGACATGAAGACATTAAGAGAGACCGGATCGCTCGGTCGCAGGTCGCTTTCGAGAATTCGGACGAGCAACTCTGTATGCGGCGTCTGGGAGAGAATCTCCTTCCAATCTTGCGCGGTCAGGTACTCACGCGCCTCTTCATCTCGAAGGGCGAGGAGGCAAAGCATCGCGACATCGTGCCGGGGCGCCGTTCTCGTCGCGGGCGCCGCGTCGTCCATTCCGGAAGCACGTGACCGAAAGTTCCTGGGTAAAAGACCTTCCAGGTCGGCTGGCGGCACACCCAGACGCGCGCTTGCTTTGCTAATCACCTGCCCGCGCATCAGCGGATCGCGCACTCGCCCGATCGTTTCGGCGAGTTTCCGGGCTAGCTGAGTCTTTGCCCCTAACGAACTCAAATTTACCGAGGAGGCCTCTCGTTCGATCCAGAAATCAAAAAAATCCTGCGCATTCTCGACGCGTTGTTCGAAGTCCTTCTTCCCCTTCCCGCGCACCATCGAGTCGGGATCTTCCCCCGGCGGCATCTCCGCGACTCGCACGATCAAATCGTTCTCCAACAGTGCATCGAGCGAGCGCTCGGCCGCCTTCTGGCCCGCGGCATCAGCGTCGAAGCAGAGCACAACCTCGTTTACGAATCGTTTCAGGACGCGGGCTTGTTTCTCGGTAAACGCAGTCCCTTGCGGCGCAACCACGTTCGTGATCCCCGCTTCAAAGAGGGTAATTAGATCAAGCTGACCTTCGCAAATAATGGCCGAGCCGGCTTCAATCAAAGCCCGCTTCGTCTTGTGCAGGCCGAACAGAATATTTCCCTTCCGGAAAAGCGGCGTCTCGGGTGAATTCAGATACTTCGCGCCCTCCGCATCATTTTTCAGAACGCGACCGCTAAAGGCGATGACTTCACCGACATCGTTGCAAATTGGAAACATGATGCGGCCGCGGAACCGATCGTAAACTTCCCCCTCCGCGCGATCCTCGTCCCGCAGCTTGACCAACCCGCTCTGCAGAATCTGCTGGCGTCGATATCCACCATCCAACGCCCATTTTAGAGTTGCGTCCCAACTTTCGGGCGCGAAGCCGATCTGCCAATTAGCCGCCACGCCGCGATCGATCCCTCGCTTCTTCAAATACTCGCGAGCTGACGCTCCCAATTCGCGTTTCACCAGATTCTCATGAAACCATTCCGCGGCCTCGGCGTGCAGCTTGAGCAGGGTCCGCCGCGTTTCATACTGACGATCCTCATCCTCAACGCTTCCCCCGCTCTCTACAATTACCGGAATTCCGGCGCGGGCAGCGAGCTTATGAACCGCGGAAGGAAAATCGAGATGCTCATAATCCATCACGAACCGGAAAACGCTCCCGCCTGCGCCGCAGCCAAAGCAATGAAAGGTCTGCCGCTGCGGACTTACCGTGAACGACGGCGTCTTCTCCTGATGAAACGGACAGAGTGCCTTGAACGTGGAGCCGGCCCGCCGAAGAGGAAAGTACGAACCAATCACTTCGACAATGTCGTTCGCTGCGGCGATTTGTTCGATGTTCTGTGATGGAATCGTTCCCATGGGCCTTCCATTTTTCGCTCGTTCAGCGATTGTGGACGATGGCAAACTAACTCAGCGTCAATGCGCTTCCAACCGATGAAAATTATTCGCTCGTTCGTGTTGATCGCCAGCTGCCTCGTTCCTTTCGCGCAGATCGAGGCGGCGAATGGGATTCGCAATGGCGATGTCGTTGTCGTTCCGCTCCACGGCGAGATTTCCCAGTCTCTCGTCTTGTTTCTGCGCCGCGCTTTGAAAACCGCGGAAAGCGAGGGCGCGTCTGCCATCATCCTCGATATGAACACGTATGGTGGCCGGCTCGATTCGGCCGAGGAAATCACCAGCGTTCTCAATCATGCAACCATCCCGACCTACACGTTCATCAACACCAACGCCGGGTCTGCCGGCGCTTTGGTCGCCTTGGCGACGAAGCACATTTACATGGCGCCGGTCAGCGCGATTGGCGCGGCCGCACCTGTCCTCTCCACTGGCGAGGACCTCCCCCCAACCGAACGGGATAAGACAATTTCATACTGGTCGGCCTTGATCCGCGGCTCCGCCAATCGCAACGGTCACAACCCGGATCTCGGTGAAGCTTTCATGAATAAGGAGAAGGAGGTGAAAATCGGGGAGCGGATGGTCCATCCGAAAGGAACCCTCCTCAGCCTCAACGCCCAGGAAGCGGCCGAGCAAGTCAACGGCAAACCGCTCCTCGCAGACGGGGTGGCGGATTCCATCGCGGAACTGATGCGCAAAGCGAACCTGAAAGGCGAGGCCGTCGTCTTTCATCCGAGCGGGTTCGAGCAACTTGCTTTTTGGATTACGGCCCTGGCGCCGCTTCTCTTGTTAGGCGGAATTATCGGCGCGTACATTGAGTTCAAAATTCCGGGCTTTGGATTGGCTGGCATCATTTCCGCCATCTGCTTCACGCTCTTTTTTCTCGGCCACTATCTCGCGGGTCTGGCGGGTTGGGAAACCGTCGCACTCTTCGTCATCGGAATCTTGTTCGTTCTCGTGGAAATCTTCTTTTTTGCGCATTCCACCATTGTCTTCGGCGTCGTTGGTATTTTCCTGATGCTCGCATCGTTGCTCTGGGCAATGATCGATCATTATCCCAGCCAGACTTTTTTCCCAACCAGGGGGATGCTCGTTGTTCCTCTGCGAAATCTTTCCCTCGCTCTCGCCGGCGCGATCGTTGCAATTTTCCTTCTCGCCCGCTACCTGCCGAAGACGAGTCTCTATCGAAAATTTGCGCTGATGACGGCGAATCCATCCGGTCCGTCGTTAACCGGCGCACCGAGAGAATTCGCCAATGCGCTCGCCATTTCTCCCGGGATGGTGGGAACTTCGCTCACAATATTGCGACCCAGTGGCAAAGCACGCTTTGGCGATCACGTCGTTGATGTCGTGACAGAAGGTGAATTTATCCAGCCGGAGACTTCGCTCACCGTTATTCAAACCGACGGAATGCGCGTCGTCGTGAAACAACGCCGCGCCGCTCCCAACCCGGTCGGTTGATAGAGAATGTTCGGAATCCACGATTTCGTCTTGTTCCTAACGACTGGAATCTTGCTTAACCTCGCTCCTGGGCCGGACACAGCGTACATCCTCGGTCGGAGCATTGCCCAGGGCCGCTCCGCTGGAATCGCTTCTGCTCTCGGGATTAGCTTTCTTGCTTTCCTGCCTCAGTTTATCGATCCCACCTCCACCGCGAAAGTCCCGGCGTTCCTAACCCTCGGTCTCACTTTTGTCGCGACCGGAACGCTCAGGTGCCTGATCCTGGCGTGGTTCGCTTCCGCCTTCAGCGAAAGACTGCGCGCGAGCAATACGATCTCAGCGGTTCTGAATCGCGCGGTGGGTTCGCTGTTTATTTTCCTTGGGCTGCGACTTGCCGTGTCAAAGTAAGTGCCGAGTCGGCTCCCGGCGGGTAATGAGTTGTGCGAACGAATTCGCTGGGCTCATTTCGACAGCTCCTTCTTCAACCATGCGATTCTCTCGTTGGTCGCTTCTTCGTTCAGTTCGTGTTTTCCGGAATAGAATCGAACCATCTTTGAATCGTTTGCCGCGGCCGCGAGCGCATCGGCCCGCTCCTTCGGAACGTGCTCATCGTCATTCGCGAATTGCAAAAGGATCCGCATCTTTAGCTTCGGGAGGTAACGAATTGGATCGAGAGGCGCCAGTTGGTCGACAAACTTTTGCCGCTCTTCGCCTTCGAGTTTGGGCTTTCCGTAGAGGAACCAATCGCTGAACGATTGGGTGCCAGCCATGAAAACGAACACCTTGATCCGCGTATCGGATGCAGCAGCGAGGACGCCATACATTGCTCCAAAATCGTGTCCAACAAACGCGACTCGCTGCGGATCAACGCCAGGCAGCGATAATAAGACATCGAGAGCATGCCGGAGCTCCTTCACCTCCTGAATAGAACGTGCGTAATCGCCCTCTCGTGTCCTCTTGCTGAAATACTCCGGATCCGACCACGGTGTATCGATGAGTAGAGATGTCGCGCTATTTTTGGCGAGCTCAATCGCATCAGGAAGAAACTGCGTTCGATTCGATGTTGGTGCAGGCGGCCCGTACCAATGCACAAAAAGGATCGCGGGATGGGAAGATGACTGCGTCTCTGCTGACACGATCGTGGCCGCGTTGCGACTGCCATCGAGCGTGGCATAGCTAACCTCCCGTATGGTCACAATCCCTTCGTGCCGAGCGCCGGATTCTCGGAGATCGAGTGAAGTCGGGCTGTAATCGAAGGAGAGTTCGCCAGCCGCGGGCAATATCGAAGTCGCCAGGACGAGGGTCAAAGACAGGCTTTGCAGATCTCGTCTCACTTAAGTTGGTCTGATGACGGTTAAAAAGGAAGCAGCAGCGGACCGGGCCGCTGCCACTTATAATTCTCTACTACGGGCACCAGCTTAGAATTTCTTGGCCAAGCTCACGTAGTAGTAACGATCCCGGAACGTATAGTTCGATGTATCGTAGTTGTTGTTAAACGCTCCCAGCAGCGTTGGCGGCGGACGATCAAACACGTTGTTCACCCCTGCCGTGATTGTCGTGTTCCATAGGATCCGCTGCCAGATCGTGCCGTTGTTGTCCCCGGCCACCGGCATGCTCTTGGCGTCCTTCGCGTCCTTTGAATATCCGGCCGTCACAGGCGCCGCTTCCGGTTTCAAGAACGTGTAGCTCAATTGCAGATCCATTGTCTCGTAGTCGGTCACGCGCCGATGCAATATGTAGCTCGGATTATTTGATGGAGGAATATCGCCAGTCCCCGGAGTCCCCGGAACCAGATCGTTGCCGAGAATGAAGTTGGGATCATCTTCGTAATCCCCAACGTAGTTACCCGTGACAACGAAATCCCAGCCCTTCCACTGCCATTCCATGCGCAGGAGCGCTTTGTTGAAGGGAATCGCGCCAGGGGTCAGCGGAAACGCCTGACTAAAGTCTCCGAGGAAGTTGTGGGAATCGCCCACACCCGGTTGCGCCTTCCAATCGAAGAAGTGGTTCCACGCCAGGGTGAAAGTGAACTCGCCCCAATGGTCGGTCGGAAGTTGATAAATCGCCGTCAAATCGATGCCTTGAACAAAACGCGTGCCGGCGTTGCTGTTGTCCGCATCGATCGCTACCACGTTCCCGAACTCATCACGGGTAACACCATTGGCCGGACCGCCTGGACCGTCAATCGTCCCCGAGCCGTTGCCGTATCCGTCCGGATCGGCCACGTTCTGAGTGAGCAGGATCTGGGCACTGTTGGCAGCGGTTAGGAGCAGGTCCCGCGTGTAGATCTGGTACCAATCCAGTGTCATGGTGAACCCGGGCACGAATTTCGGCGTCCAGACGAAGCCCGCGGTCCACGTGTCGGTTTTCTCAGGCTGCAAGTTGACATTGCCACCCTGCCAAACACCTTCAGGCGGCTGAATGTTTGCCCCTATCAGCGGATCAAACAACAGCGGGAAGTTCTGATTGACCGGATTGAAGAGCAACAACGGAGTCGGCGACAGGAACGATTGACCCCAGGAAGCGCGCAGCGTCAAGTCCGCAATTGGTTCATAGCGGAACGTTATGCGCGGCGTGCCGCCATTATCAAAGCTCGACAGATTGGTCTTGATGTAGTTGTCCTCATCATCAAATTTCTCGTAGCGATAGGCGAAATCAAAGTCCATCGAACGAATAAACGGAACGTTCATCGTCGAAGTCACGACCGGAACCAGGAGTTCTCCCCAGATCGAGTTAACCTTTTGAGTCGTCGAGGTGTTCGGGGCTTGGCTGAAACCGAGCTGATCGCCAGCCGCCTGCACCGGGTCGGGAACGGATTTCTGCCGGAGCTGACGATGTTCGTAACCAAAGGCCGCATCCACACCGCCGTTCCAAAGCCCGGGGAAAAAGTGGGCATTGAGGTGCAAGTCAACCAGGTAGTCGCGCTCGTAGAAGAAGGAGTGGCCGAGATAGGAGGCGCGCTGGGCCGCAGCCGTGTTGTCGTAATCCTGGGTTAGCCCCGTAGGTACCGGCGCACCGGTCACCGGGTCGATCGTGTAGGTCGGGGCCGTGCCGCTCGTAGGAGCGCCCTGCGATCCCCCAATGAACGGATTGAAATTCCCCGCCGCTATTTCGTTGGCAATCGCGGTGAAGGTGGCGTCGCCACTGTCTATGCGTTGCCAGTTGAATTGCTCGTAGACGAATCCGGTATCATATCCGAAGCTGCTGAGAAACTGGTTGTCCTTGATATTGAAGTTCCCATTAATCCCAGCCGTGTACCGATAATAATCGGCGTAATATTGGGATTTGCGATTCCCGAGTTCCTGAACCAGGCGATATCTCGTTTGGGTGATGAATGAACCGAACGGATTGTAGGGTGAGGATTGGGAAGCATCAGCGCCCAAAGCAAACGGCGAGGGCGCGATCTGGTTGTCCTGATAGGTATGGGAATACAGGATGTCGCCATAGATTTGCATGGCATCCCCGAAGACCTTGTATCTTCCCGTAACGTAGTAATTCGACTTCTCCTGACTAGGAGTTCCCTGACCGGTGGTTTGGAAGTTAAATCGGCTCGGGTCGGCTCCAGGGGGAAAGTCACCTGGGAGCGTTCCACCCGGAGGATTTGACGTCGCGGTCGGTTCAAATCGCCGATAATCGCCTGGAAGAATTTCGCCACCCTGGCTTAGATTGACAAGAACCAGCTGTCCCGTCAGAAACCCCATGGTCGAGCCGGCACCCGAAATTGAAACCCGGCCCGAAAAAGTCGGGCTGTTGTTGTTGATGCCCCCAAGGCCCAAACCACCTGGCGAATTGCTCAGATTAGCCGTCCGGGAGATTGTGCGATCAATCGACAAGAGCGCGGCGCGGAAATAATATTCCCCTGCGGCCGCAATCGAGATTTTCCCGTCCAACCCTGTCACACCGCCCTTAAGATAGGCCTGGAGAACGTGGGCATCTTTATCGGTGGTGTTTCCATAGAGGAAATAGGCCTCCGCTCCCTGATAGGGCACTTCGTCCGGGCCATTGAGCAGGCTGAAGTTGACGACACCGGCCACGGCATCGGAACCGTAAATGGCCGAGGCGCCATCCTTCAGGACAGACACGTGGGAAACAGCACTGATCGGGATGGCGTTGATGTCGGGGGCGCCATTGACGCCGATGCCGAGAAAGGCGCGGCGACCATTGATCAGGATGAGAGTGTTGAACTGGCCAAGACCGCGCAGGTTGATACCGGCAGCGCCATCGCCGGCGTTGGCATCATTCTCGGTCCCAGCGTTGCCGACGAAGGAGGGCAACTGCCGCAGACCTTCTATCGGAGTATTGGCGCCAGCCTTTTGCAGGACCTCTGCCGTATACGTGGTGACCGGCAAGGCCGTTTCCGTTTCCGCCGTCGGAATGTAGGAACCGGTTACGATCACTCGCTCAGCGGTGGCTTCGCCAGCGGCGGGTGAGGGTGCGGGCGCTTGAGCATCTGCGCTCGCGGCTATCAGGAAAGGAATTCCGGCGGCGGCCACAAGGGCCACGCGAGATCCCAACGTTTTTATTACGTTTCTAATCATTAGTTTCTCCATAGGTTAAGGTGAGTTGCTTGCGCCGATACTCTTACCGCCACCCGTTCAAATCTCGTTAGGACTTAAAACAGATGAATTCGGACGCGAGCTAGATGCAGCTATCAAGCACCAACTCTGACCCCGTTTCGTCAGCATAGGTTCCATCGTGAGGAACCTAACGACCATTGACGGTGCGCTTGAGCGGGTGTTAGTCGCTGGTGCCCGTCACTGGAGGCAAAGCAGCCTCCGCCAGAATACGATCGAAGCGGGCGTCGCTTCGAAGATCATCCCACATCGGATTCAATTTCAAGTCGCCGTAGTTCGGACTAAACGGCTGCTTTACGAGTTCGCTTAATTTCTCAAATGCGCCTTCGCGATCTCCCGTCGAGGCCAGCGCCTGCACCAGACGAATCTGGCACATCGGACCAATCACCGCATCCGCGCTCAGCGGGAGCATCGCGGCCGCACGACGCGCCAGTTGAAGGCCCTCTTCTTTTCGGCCAAGGGCGATCTCCGCCACCGCGAGGTCAGACAGGAGTTCCGGATTATCCGGCCGCGATACGAGCGCGTCCAATGCTACGCGCTTTGCCTCCGCATTAGCCTGACGCATTCCTTCCACATCGCCCTCCGCATCGGCAACGGCTGCGACGGTGAGCCAAAAGTTCGAAGTCTTCTTTACCTCTTTGCTCGCCGCCGCAGCGATGGCTTTGGCTGCGCCATAGTTTCTTTCAAGAAAAGCGAGCCAGAGCTGACCCATCTGAAAGTCCATGCCCTTCCCATTTGGGACGGCGTCGAGGGCGGCACGCGCTTCCTCTAAGTTCCCCATTCCGAGCGCCGCTTCGTTCTTTACCAACCATAGTCGTTCCGTCGCTGCGCCGCGCAGGCGAGCGATGGCCGCGTTCGCCACGCGCTCGGAATCGCCAAATCTTCTCAGTCCCGAATACGTCTGGCTGACATTGACGGCGAGTTCGGCATTTTGTGGATCGAGCTCAACCGCCTTTTCTCCATCACGCATCGATGCCTCCCATTGGCCGAGGCGCCGTTCGACGAGTGACGCCAGAGTATAAAACTCAACCTCGTGCGGCACGGAAGCAGGAATCCTCGATAACTCCTCCTCCGTCCGGGCGTAATCGCTCAACCCATGGTAATAGTACCGGGCAAGAGCCAGGCGCGCGTCTTGCGAGTCTGGCTCGAGCCGCAAAGCGGTCTCCGCCGCGTCTTTTGCGGCCGCGAGGTGCGACGGTGAATGGTCCTCTCCAAAGCGGTAGTATAAGGCGTGACACTCATTCAGAAAACAGTAGGCAAGGGTGAATTTTGAATCACGTGCGACCGCCTCGTTCAGAAGATTGATCGTTTCGTCCCAACTCGGACTCGGATTAAGCCCCCGCATTCTGTTCCAAATGGCACGGGCGCGGAGATAAAAATCGTAGGCCTGCAAATCCTGGGTCGGTTGTTTCCAAATCTCGGCCTTTTCGCCGGTGGATAGCGTTGCCTTGAGCTGCGCCGCGATGGTTTGCGCCAGCTCGCTCTGGAGTGCGAAGATGTCCTCCACCTTTCGATCGTACTGCTCCGCCCAAATCTGCGTGTCGGTCTGAGTGTCGATCAGTTGAGCGTTAATCCGGACGCGGTCGCCGAAAACCTGAACGCTTCCTTCCAGCACGTTCGCGACACCCAGGTCGCGCCCAATCTGCTTGATATTTCTGTTCTTCCCGCGATAGGCCGCGACACCACTTCGACTGATGACCTTCAAATCCCCGACCTTGCCAAGATCGGTAAGAATGTTGTCCTGAACACCGTCAGCGAAATACGATGGAGGATTGTTATTGCCCAGGCTTTCGAAAGGTAGAACTGCGATGCTTTTTCGGAGATCCGAAGCTGCCGCGCTGCCTTTCCATGCTGCTGTAGCCGTCGCCTCACCGGCGTTTTGTTGAACGCGAGTCCAAAGCACGAAGAGAATCCCGGTCACCAGAATTACGATAGCGGCAGCCGCGACGACCAGACGGGGTCTCGTCCGTCGGGCCAGGCAACTGGCCCGATAGCTCAGAGTAGGTTCACGTGCCATCACTGGTTCGCACGCGAGATGTCGCCGAATGTCAGCTGCGAAGTCCGCAACCGTCGCGTATCGCATCTCTGGCGCCTTGTGCATCGCGAAGAGGACGATCGCGTCGAGGTCGCCGCGTAAAAGCCGAGCGGTTCGCGCTTCGGAAGTCTCACTCGGCGGCGGCGGAGCTTGCTCCCCAACGACCAGGGCCAGTTCCTCACGTGTCGGACGGGCCACGGAAAAACGGTGCGGCTTTTGATTGCTCAGCAATTCATAGAGCAATGTACCTAACGAATAAATATCGGTCGCGACCGTAATCGGATTTCCTTTTATCTGCTCGGGGGAAGCGCAGATTGGTGTGAGCTGTTGCTCCAGGTTCGAAGTCAATTGCGCTGCGTCATCCACAACCGCCAGCAGCTTGGCAATCCCGAAATCGAGCAGCTTCGGCTCCCCATCCGCGTTTACGAGAATATTGCTCGGTTTAATGTCGCGATGAACAATCAGATTCCGATGCGCAAATTTGACCGCGGTGCAAATCTTGTGGAACAACTCAAGACGCTGACGAATTGACAGATTTTGCGTGATCGCAAACCGGGTGACCGGGACGCCAACGATGTAATCCATGATGAAGTACGGCAGCCCATCGTCAGTCGTGCCCGCATCGAGTAGCCGCGCAATATTCGGATGGTCCAGCTTGGCCAGGATCTGGCGTTCCGCTCGAAAACGGCGCAGGATCTCAGCTGTGTCGGCCCCTCGATTCAGTATCTTGATCGCAACTTGTTTCTCAAACTGACCGTCAGCCCGCTCGGCCAAAAAGACCGTTCCCATCCCGCCGTGGCCGATTTCACGGACGATGACATACGCGCCGACACGTTGCCCGCCGCGCGGCGGTTCTTCCTGCCAGAGTGTGGCAGCAGCGTTCTGGGCGCAGTCCTCAAAGCTGTCAGTCGGTTCTTCAAGAAGCGCTTCCGCCGCCGCCAGAAGCGACTCCGCCTCCGCCAGCAGGTCCGTGTCATGGCCGCAGCTTTTCTCGACGAGGGCAGTCCGATCCGCTGGCGAGTGTTTCTCCAATGCATCGCCCAGAATCGTTTTCAAGCGATCCCAGCGTTGCGGATCGAATCTGTGCTGCCGGGTAGTCTTTGTTGTCATTTAAGAGTTTGGCTTTCTAATTGGTAGTGAGTTCCCGGCGAAGCCAAATCTTCGCCAGTGTCCAGTCGCGCTTCACTGTCGCTGGAGAAATACCTAACAACTCCGCTGTTTCCTCGACAGTCAGTCCGCCAAAAAAACGCAGCTCGACAATGCGCGCCTGCCGTTCATCCAGGGCTTCCAGCGCCTGCAATGCCTGGTCGAGCGCGGTCACATCAATCTTGCGGCTATCGTAAAACTCAAGCGTCAGCCGGAGCGGATCAGAGCCGCCGCGTTTCAATCGATGTCTGGCGACCGCGTAGTTGGTTAGTGTCTGGCGCATGACGCGCGCAAACATCCCGATAAAGTGACTTCGGTTTTGCCAGACCAGATTCTCCTGGCCGATCAGGCGAAGGAACGCTTCGTGCACAAGAGCAGTTCTCTGAAGAGTATGCGCCGTCCGCTCACCGCGTAGAAAGCACTCAGCCAGCCGGCGCAGATCTTCATAGACTCCCGGCATCATCTCGGCGATGGCCGCGCCATCGCGCTCGACCGGGTTCACTTCATTCACAAGAGGAAGTGTCAACGCGGCCGAAGGTGGCTGCGTTAAGCTCTCGTCCTGAATCGTTGCCATCGCGACAAAGTCTAATGCATGGGAAGCCAAAGCGTCCAGTTGGCCTCAGCAGATTCCCGGGTCGAAGTCGCGGCGCAGCCGGAACGTTGCGAGGCGTAGCCGGATTCATTTCAAAAAAGTCCGTTTTCGTGAGCCGTTTTGATCGCCGGTATTGCATTACTTTATGTGGAAGAGATTTGCCGAGTCCGAAATTTGGCCAGCCGGCTGGCGCAAGATGGCCTTGCCCTCCGATTGGTTCTGCGCCCCAGTCATGACCATCTTTTCTAAACTCACGTCAGAAAGAAAGACGGCGAAGCGTGTTGGCTTTCTCGGGTTCGACGGGATGACAACACTCGATCTCACCGGCCCGCTCGAAGCGTTCACGACCGCGCGGATGCGAGCAGCAAGAGACGAGATGGGCGGAAGCTACGCGACGGTGCTGATTGGCGTAACGAGCAAGACTTTCAAAGCCGCGTCCGGAGCGGTGTTCAAGGCGCAACACACTCTCCAGACGGCGCCAGACCTGGATACAATCGTTATTCCTGGTGGCCCGGATTTGCGAAATTCTGAAACCAGCCTTGCGATTGCAGAATGGGTGCGTGATCGCGCGGACCGGACGCACCGCATTGCGTCCGTCTCCGCGGGAATTTATCCACTGGCCCGCAGTGGTCTGCTCGATGGACGGCGTGTCACGACGCACTGGAGGTTTGCCCGCGATGTGGCTCGCAGTTTCCCGCGCCTGCTGGTGAACGAGGCGGCGACGTTCGTGACCGACGGCGGCTTTTACACCTGCGGCGGCGGAGCGGCCGGAATTGAAATGAGTCTGGCCATGATCGAGGAGGATTTTGGTTCGCAGGCCGCGTTGATCGTGGCGCGGGAACTCGTGATGAGCCTGAGACCGGCGGGGAGCGAACCACAGGTCGATCTGGCGCATGAGCAGGCAGCGCCGGAAGACCGTCTCGCGGAGTTACCCGCCTGGATCAGCAGCCGTCTGCACGATAATCTCTCTGTCGAAGTGCTGGCCGCGAGAGCGTGTCTTTGTCCGCGGCATTTCAGCCGCCTTTTCAAACGCACCTTCAACAGCACCCCCGCCGAGTTCGTCGAGCGGCTCCGGATCAGCGAGGCGGCCCGTCGTCTCGCGTCGCGGCGCCTGAGCGTGGAAGGAGTGGCCGCGGCGATCGGCTTCAAAAGTACCGAGGTTTTTCGGCGCGCCTTCGAACGCCGGCTTGGCATTACTCCACGCAGCTTCCAGAAAAGCTGTTGCCCGACAAATGATGGACGCAGAGCTGCGAATTATGTCATCCGTTAGGCCAATGATTGGCGGATTGGCCGAGTTGATCTCCGTCTTTGCCGCGAAATCTCGTTCTCCCATTTGATCATGGCCCCGAAGCGCGTTGGAATTATCGGATTTGATCAGGTCACCGCCTTGCATCTGGTCGGCCCGGCCGATGCTTTTTCCACCGCCGCCCTCGATGATGGATATGGCGGCCGAATTCCGTGCTACGACGTGTGCACGATCGGCACGACCAGCCAGTTTCGGAGCGAATTCGGTCTCACCATCACTCCCCATTGCACTCTGCAAAACGCACCTGAGCTCGACACCATCATCGTCGCGGGAGGGAGAGGAATTCGCCGCCCCGAGGTTAGTGAAGCCATCACTGATTTTCTTTTGGAACGCGCTGACGGGCAGGGGCAGATCGGAGCGGTTTGCAGCGGCATTTACGGCGTCGCCCCGACCGGGTTGCTGGATGGGCGCGAAGTGACGACTCATTGGCGATGCGCACGCGACGTGGCGCGGCGTTTTCCCATGTTACGGATCGATCACAAGAAGCCGCTCGTACAGGATGGCCGCTTTTATACCTCCAGTGGGCTTGGCGCGGGTCTTAATCTGTCATTAGCAATGATTCAGGAGGACTACGGTCCCTATGTTGCGACGTCCGTCAGCCGGGATTTGCTCCTTTCTCCGGCACCGCAAGACCGACAGGATCTGTCGGCCCATCCTGCGCAGTTCGATAACAATCGGACCGATCGCTTCGCCGATCTCGTCGCCTGGATCGTCCGCAATCTACAAGGCGATCTCTCGGTGGAGATCATGGCGCGCAGAGCCTGCATGTCTCCGGAAAATTTCAGCAAAGCCTTTAAGAGTTTCTTTGGAACACCGCCGACAGATTTTGTCGAAAATCTTCGCCTGAACGAAGCGCGACGTCGCTTATCCAAGCGGCAGAGAACACTGCAAAGCGTTGCCGCGTCGGTCGGCTTCAGAAACTCAGATGCGTTTCAACGCGCCTTCGAACGAAAGTTCGGATCGCGCCCCAGCCAGGTTCTCGCGGAATCGAACGTGACTAGAAAGCCGCACCCGCCGCGGGTCCGCCATGCGGCTTTGACTTCAAAACTGGCGGAGCTTCAGCTGTAGTCACGGCGCTGCGTCGCCGTCCGTGGCACCGCACCGATAGTGGCAGGTCCGCCGGGCAAGTATCAACAGCTGGCTCTGACCTTCACCCGGCCATCGATCCCCAGGCTACCGAATGCCCATTGATCAATGGGTAGCAGATTGTCCGATCACAAAAGTCGACGCAGCCTGGACGCTCCGGGCCTCTGGGAAATACTGCTCACATCCGAAGCGAATGTCCAGGACCGCAGCGTCGGTAGGCGTATTCGAAACAGTCCAATCGAAACTGAGAATCCCGGAGCCAGGGCCGTACCGCCACGGTGTAATGAGCAAAGGAAAGGTCTTGCCGCCGTCGAGCGAGAGGCGGATCTCCGACTCACACCACGAGACGTCCACCGGAAGTTTGGGAAGTAACGCCTCCCACACGATCCTCACCTTCTGCCCCGGGAAGACAACATCTCCGGCCTGCGGCGAAATCAGCTTGGCAGCATACAAGCCTTGCCGATTATCTGGCTCCGCAGCTGAGGTTTTAAGCAATTGCAGAGCGAAAGCAAACGCCACTGCAAACAATGTTACGACAAATCCGCGAGTCTTCACTTTTGAGTCCTCCGTTTGAATCAATGGTACAGGGGAACGGTCGAGAAACCGCTAATCAACGCAAAGACAATATCCTAACATTTTGGTCATGCTCGTCATGGAGAACGGCTCCGCCATCATGCGCGTCTTACCGATGCCGAACTAAACAGTCCCGTAGACAAGGAAAAATAAGTATCATCTTCAGATGGTCGTGCAGGTCAAAGTCCGCCCAGCCGCCGTGTTACACACACATAATGGCGCGCTCGACAATCCCGAGTGCGATGGATAGTAGAACGACGATGCGCATAACCCGGCCTAACGATCCAAGCCCAGCAACTCCGAAAGCTTTCGGAGTTCGCTCCATGGCATGGTTAGGTCTTTGTGGATTTATTGGCGGCCGTGGCGCAACGATCTGAGCGCAGCTCCATAACAAGTTCTTCGCCATCATCGCCATCGCACATCTCCTCTCGTGCAAGTTGGAATCCGCATTTTTGTAAGACACGTATCGAAGCGAAATTATGCTTTGCCACATGCGCGTAAACTGGCCGCGCCTTTATCTTGGTCAAGAATTGGGCCAGGGCCGCACTAGCAATCCCCTTCCCCCAATGTGTCTTGCCGAGCCAGTAGCCGATGTTCGGCTCCCCCGCCGCTTCCCAATAGACGACGTTGCCAGCCACGGTGTCGTCCGCGAGGATGGTGTTGAGGATTCCGGTCTCGTTGGTCTCGCGACACATGATTCTGGCCCAGTGCGCCATAAAGGCGTCGCGGTCGCGGCTGGGGAACGCCGCCATCCGCGTCGCCTCAGCATCCAGCTGATGTTCAAAAAAAATCGGAAGATCTTCCTCGATCACTTCGCGGAGTATAACAGTCATCTGATCAGACCTAACGAGAACAAGATGAGCGACGGCTGACGCGTCGCGGCGGGTAAACTTTAGCGCGTGTCGAATCGAAGTGAAAATGTGGTAATCATCTCACAAGCGAAGCGTACAACGGTCCGCCAGCCTGCTCGCGAATGCTTTCAGAGTTCGATCCATCGCCTGATTAGGCATCATGGTTGGCTCGCGCTCCTGTCTCGACTATCCCCTGCCAATTTGTTGTAGAGCCACGCAAATATGGCACCGCCAACCAAGGCGTCGAAGAACGCATATACCAAGCCTATGATGCTGCCGATGGGAGAGACCGTATAACCACGATACAACCTGCCAATGAATGTGGCCTCTCCCGTCGCGCCATCAAATGCAATTAGCCACCAAGTAAGAAGAAAGAGACCCAATGCCCAGAATATGCCGCAAGTCAGGGCGAATGATTTGATGTTCAGTTTCATATTCAATTTCCGTTTGTTCCTGTTTGTGATGAAATGATGCCTAACGATTCAGCTCACCGATGGCGGCCCCTCCGTGACTCCCGAATTGCCAAGCCGGGTGGCTGGGCCGCCATTCGGTGCAGTGCATGGTTCAGCCTTGCGTTCTCTTGATTTGATGTTTTGGAGAATCTTCTGCGCCTCGTCTGGCGAAATACCGTGGGTCGTGTCGATGCCGAAGTGGCGCTTCAGATAACCCTCAAAAGAAATCCATTCGCCTTGGTATTTGATGGTGTGCGACCACGCACACATCGTGACCAGTCCAGCGACGCGCTGTTTTAGCTCTTTGGTCTGTCGCGCGTTGCGTACGACGAGAAACGTCAGGAAGAGTAGAACCGCGACCCGAATCAATGCGTTGGCAACGGTGTAGGGAAGCGGGTAAGACCGCTCCACGAACGCCGCAATTACGAAACGGCCCGTAGGGAGCAGGATCGCCAAGGTGTAAGCCAGCCGGGCGCTGCAGAAGCAGCCGCAGAGCGATACGGGGACGACAAATAGAATTGGGAAGAGCAGAAACCGGCCGGTCGCCAGATCGCACAGCAGGATGACGACGCCCATACACACATGAATCCATGAATGTGATAGAGCACGGATGAACCAGCTTGACGTTGGGTCTGGACTTGGAGGCACAGCGTTCAATGCCTCAAAGCGAGCGTTAGGACCTCTAGCGACGCCGAACGAAAACAAGATGAGCTGCCGCGAGCGAAGGCGCGCTTCGTTGTGTGTTGACGGGTTGCAGTCATAGAAAGCTGGACAGGTACGGCGGCTCGCGGTCGGCTCCATCGATTAGATGGCATGATTCATAGGGGTTAGGTCTTACGTGATCTGTCTAGCACCGCTGCGGCAATGGGAGATATGAGCACGGCAAGCAAATAGAACACAATCACAATCACCACAACAAATCCAATGAGCGGCGATGTGCGCGTGCCCACCGCTCCAACCAGTGCTCCTAAGGGCGCAAAACGATGCTCACAGAGAAGAAGGTTGTTGGCAGCAGCGAGCACCCTCAGAACGACAAACGCCAGAGCGAAGCTCAACATATGGATTGGAGATCGGTCACCCACGCTTGCTGACCACGGGTTAATATAAAACTTTGCGAAAGAGCGCATCGGATGGCGCAGCCAAATCTCGGAGATGCCACCTGCACGGCGCAGGCTAAAAACGACGCACCCTGCCATAATCACCGCTCCCGCAGCCGTCGTCAGGCACGCTTTGGTAGCGGCGAATCCATGGGCATCGATTGCGAACACGTTCCGCTCGTGCACCTGCGGCACCTGCACTGCCAAACCAGTCGTAGCCAAATCGAGATAGCTCGCGATCGAATAAACAACGAGGTAGAGGGCAATCCACAATACGAGCCGCTGGATTGATTGATAGTTCACGGCGTCACGATTGCTGAGACCTAACGAACCGGAGATGAGCCCCGCCGTCGAGGACGCGGCTGACCGCAGGCGACAGATTGAACCACTAAAAAGCTCATAAGCAAGTCGGACGGCGTTGTCTCAATTGCCTAATTAGGTCTTTGCTTACCAATGGAGAAGGTAAACCGGTGCAAGAGCTGCAACTGCTCCGGCTGCTTGCAGCGCGAAAACCGACAGCACGTAGCATCGTGCCTGCGGCAGCCACCTGATCGCGAAGAAGAGTATGATCGGCAGCTGTCCGGCCATGAGGAGCTGCCACAAGTGTGCAGCGGTGCCTTCGTCTGACTGACGTGCGGTGCCGACAAGCGCGATGTGGGCCAGCACGACAGCGACCGCCAGAAGCGACATCACGATGGGAAGAAATGCACTTGGATGCTTCAGTGTATTGAAGAGGCGCGATTGAGTGTCCATAATGGTTTCAGACCTAACGAGAATTAGACGAATGTTCGTCTTTAAAGACGAACATTTTTTCGCCTATCACGACTGCGTGTGTCGCGATCATTGATCGACCGGACTGCGGATGTTCAGGCCCGATTTGTTGCAGACGTGGGTGTAAATCACTGGCCGAGCGCACGCAGAGAGGATTTCAGAATCGGGCGGCGAAAGCAACCGCGTAAAGGCTTCGCCTCACGCGGTTGGTTCTAATCGCATCGCCCGCGGAGCGGCCGATCCACCTCGCCCGATTTTCTGTTCGTCTGGCCGCGAGGCTGGTTGGCTTTGCCATATTCCCTATCAGCCTGGGCGACGGACAGGACAGGGGTGGAGAGAGAGTTATTGGTTGAGGGTTGAGTGTCGAAAGAGCGCCGGGGGAGATTATTCTCCCGGCGCTTTTTTTTGTAGCCGCGCTTGTGTCAAACGCGAATCGGGAGACAGGCAGCGGTATTGAAGCATTCATCCGCCAGCGACTACGCGGATGAATTCGATTCGATCGTCTTCCGCGAGCGAGCGGTCGGGCCATTCCCGCCGATGCAAGGCAACGCCATTGTGTTCAATCAGGATTCCTTGCGGCGGCAATTCATAGCGCGCAACCAGTTCAGCAATTGTCGTCGCGCCGCGCGCATCAGCCGGAGCGCCGTTGAGCGAGATCGTCATACCCCGGCCAGCGCCTGATCCCAATCTTTCCAAACCGGGTCGAAGCCGGCATGCCGCAAGACGCTCTCGATTTCTGCGGGCGAGCGTTCGTCGCTGATTTCGAACTGGCCCGTTGCGATCTCATCGACCCCATCCTGGAACTCCGGCGCAACGATCCGGCCGCGCACGGTGAGGTGAAGATCGTCCACGCCCTGCTTCGTGTAACCACCGGGCTCGGTATGGCTGCCCGCGCTCATCATCGTGACGCCGATGAGCGCAAGCCGGTCGCGCAGGGCGGCAGTCTCGCGGGTGCTGAGGACGATTCCGACCTGGGGAAACGCGATGCGAAACGCGCAGATCAACTGCGCCAGCTCGCGATCCGTCATCGAAAATGGCGGATGAAATTCACCGGCCGCCGGGCGCAATCGCGGCAGACTGACCGTGATCTGTGCCTGCCAGCAGCGTTTCAATAAATATTCAAGGTGGGCCGCCAGCGCCACGGCTTCATCCTGCCATTCGGACAAACCCAAAAGCGCGCCGACGCCAAGCCGCCGGAATCCGGCTTCGTATCCCCGCACCGCGCTGTCGAGGCGCCAATTGAAATCACGTTTCGGGCCGGAGGTGTGCAGGTCGGCGTACACTTCGCGATTGTAAGTTTCCTGATACACGACAAGGCCTTCCGCCCCGGCCGCGACGATCGGGATGTAGTCCGCTGTTTCCATCGGGCCGACTTCGATGGAGATGGAGGAGAAATCGGGCGCGAGCGTGCGAACACATTCTGCAAGATATTCTCGATTAACGAATTTCGGATGTTCGCCGGCGACGAGCAAAATTTGCCGGAACCCCTGGGCCGCGAGGTGGCGGGCCTCGGCCGCAACCTGCTCGCTGCTGAGGGTGACGCGCAGAATGGGATTGTCGCGCGAGAAACCGCAATAGCGGCAATTGTTGATGCACTCGTTAGACAGATAAAGCGGCGCGAAAAGCCGCATGGTGCGCCCGAAGTTTTGGCGCGTGAGTGTCTGAGCCTGGCGCGCCATCGTTTCCAGTTCCGTATCGGATTTTGGCGTAAGGCGTTCTTCGAAACGCCGCAGGAGCGTCGATTTTTTCAGAGGTAAATTGTCCAAAACTTCGGCAAACGACATCATACGAAATTCGATGCGTCCGACGAATGCGCAACTCTTCTGAAGAGCGGTCGTGTGCAGACCGGCAGCTTTCTTTTGACAAAAAATGGGAGACCTAGAACGAGAAGGTCACGCCCGTCCGCACCATTCCGAAATTGTTCTCGCTCCCGTCGATCACACTCCAGCTGAAGTCGTTCATCAGACCAACATGAGGAGTCAATCGAAATTCGAAGCCGCCACCAAACTGGCCGACGCTTCTGGCATCATCGCTGTGACGGGAAAGACTTCTTCGATTTGGGCGGAGATCGGAATCGTCGCCGCCGCCGATCGCGCCAGCACCGGCGAAGACATAGGGAGCAAAACGCGAGTGAGGCAATGGATACCGAAAGGTCAGCGTCCCGAGGCCGGCTCCGGCCGTGTCATGCGTATCGAGGAGATAACCCTCCATCCCGAGGCCGAGGTAACGCGCGAAGAAATATTTCACGTCGACGCCGCCGCCCCATCCATGATCGATACCAAGATAGCGGTCCTCCCGATATTCGTTGCCGGTGAAAGTGTATGTGCCCCAGATCGAAAGATTCCATTCGCGATCGGCGTACCATTCGCGGAGCGGTGGAGCCTGTTTCACTTCCTTGTCCCTGACAGCATAGTTCCCGGTCCCGGCAGATGCTGCGGAAGCGAGCGCAATCACACCGATCAAACTAAGGAATAATTTTTTCACTTCCCCTGTCTCCCGCTGGCAAAATTAGAAGCAGCTCCCGAGGCATGAGTCGCTTCCTTTCAGAGGTCAGTTTCCCACGTCCGAGATGGACGGATTTTTGCACAAACTCCGCCCTCCTTCAACCGATCCTGGCTAAAGAGACTGTCAAGATTTCAATTCCGCACCGGAATTTGCGTCCGTGATCGTGAACTTTTCGTGATGATACAATGGGTCGCCCCGGAAGAGTAAACGCCCGGCATAGCGGCGTTCGAGTTCGATGAGCAATTCTTCGTCTTCCTCCTTCAGCCGTTTCAGAACGTCGGGATTCAGGATGACTCGAATCTCGTGCACGCTGTCCTGATATTTTCGCATCACGGTATTGAGCGTGCGATGCAGCTCGACACTCGTCGTCATGGATGTCTTGACCACGCCGCGTCCCTGACAATAGGGACAGTTTTCGTAGATCGAATCACTCAGGCTTTCCTGCGCGCGTTGCCGCGTCATCTCCATCAGACCGAGAGCGGACAGAGGCAGCACATGGGTCTTGGCCTTGTCGCGTTTGAGCCGCTCTCTCATCAGGTTGTAAATCGCCTGCTGATCCTTGCGATTTTTCATGTCGATGAAATCGCTGATGATCAGACCGCCCACGTTTCGCAATCGTAATTGACGCGCGATCTCGTCCGCGGCTTCGAGATTGGTTTGCAAAATGGTTTTCTCGACGTCGCGTCCGCCTTTGTTGCGTCCGGTATTGACGTCAATCGCAACGAGCGCTTCGGTTTCGTCGATCACAATGTAACCGCCGCACTTCAGCCAGACCTGGCGATGAAACGCGTCGTCGATTTGTTTTTGCACGCCAAAGGATTCGAAGATCGGCGTGGTCCCATCGTAAAAATGAAGGCGATTGCGTGAGCGCCGGGAAATCTGACCAACCCTTTCGCTGATCCGATCGAGCGCGGCCCGATCGTCGCAAATCACTTCATCGATCTCATCGGTCAGAAAATCACGGACCGTTCGGTCGACCAGATCCGGTTCCTCGAAGACGCGGCAGGGGGCCGGTTCGTTCTTGATCAGCTCTTCAACCTTCGCCCATTGTTCAACAAGATAACTGAGGTCCCGCACGAAGTAGCGCGCCCGCTGGCCCTCGCCGACCGTGCGAATGATCACGCCAATCCCTTCCGGAATTTCAAGCTGACCCAGAATCTTGCGGAGACGTTCGCGCTCTTTTGGATTTTCAATTTTCCGCGAAATACCGCTGCGCTCGCTGTAGGGCATGAAGACGAGATAGCGACCGGCGAAGCTCAGATTTGTCGTCACCCGCGGCCCTTTGCTTCCGATCGGACCTTTCGTGACCTGCACAATCACCTCGGAGCCGACCGGGTAAATGTTGGGGATGTCCTTGGCGGTGATGCGCTTCTTCGGACGCCGATTTTTCGGGCGATCGACTTCTTCGATGCTGCTATCGAGCGCCGCGGGAATTGCGTCCCAGAAATGGAGGAAGGCGTTTTTCTCGAAGCCGATGTCCACGAACATCGCCTTCAACCCGATCTCAATGTTCCTTACTTTCCCCTTGTAAACACTGCCGACGATATTGCGCGACGTGTTTCGCTCGACGTTATATTCCTCGAGCCGGCCGTTTTCGAGCAGCGCTACGCGGCGCTCGAGTTTTTCCACACTGATCACGAGCTTGTTCCCGGTCTTGCGGGAAGAGAGCCCTAAAAGTTGTTTTACTTTGTCTATCATAAATCTTGTGAAGTAACGAGACGGGGCGCGAAATTTTGAGGTAGTACACGCGAAGTCTCCGGTTAATTTTTACCTGGTCCCCGGCCGGCGCACCGGTCGTTGGGGTGTGGGTTGCGGCGCGGGACGTTTCACGCCGAAAAGCCTTTCAAAAAAGCCTGGTTTCTTCGGAGGCGGTGTTTGCACCTGGACCGCCCGCACCACACGCGCTGGTCGTTGCGAAACCTTGCCCCGCGCATCCGCTTCGGGTTCCACATCAGGCGCTGCATCTGAGCTCGCCATCTCGGCAGTGGCATTTTGCGAATCCGGTGCATTTTCCTCGTCCTCGCCTCCGAGGTTCCCGCCCTTGTCGTTATAAGCCACAGACTTAATCAATTGGAGTGGATTGGCATGATGCGCGGGCGGGAGCCAGGCCACCCGCATATCGAACTTGCCTTCATCGAGCGCGAGCGAGCGCTCCAGGATTCTGTCGGCGATCGGGCCCGCGACTTCGCCACCGTGCCCGGAGGCGCCCTGGACCATCACTACGACGACATACTTCGGGTGGTCAAATGGCGCGAAAGACGCAAACCACGCCACGTTTTCCTCTTGTCCACGTTCAGTGGCCTGCGCGGTGCCGGTTTTCCCCGCTACCACCCAATCTTTCAAACGTGCTCTGCCGCCGGTGCCGCCGTCTTCATTAACAACCTTCCAAAGGCCTTTGCGGACCAGATCGATGTCGTAGGAGGAGATTTCCTCCCGTAAATCCGACCGCACGCGCGGGGGTGCCGCTGCTGGTTTGCCTCGGTCATCCAGCACCGGAGAGCCGTCTTGCTTCAAAACTTTGTCGACCAGGCGTGGGTAATAGCATGTGCCGCCATTTGCGATCGCCGCATATGCCATTGCCAATTGCAAGGGCGAAACAAGCGTATAGCCCTGGCCAATTGAAACATTGGCGGTTTGAGCTTGCGACCACCTCTCCTGGGGATGATGAACCTGCATCCACTCAGGCCCCGGCATATTGCCAGTTTGTTCGCCTGACAGCTGCAGGCCGGATTCTTCGCCCATTCCCAACATCTTGCCAACCGCGTCAATCGACTGAATGCCAGCTGCGTTTCCGTACTGATAAAAGAAGGAGTCACACGACACTTTCAGCGCATCGGCAACTCCGATGGTACCATGCGTGTAATGCTTTTCGGCTACCCAGCATCGGAAAAAGTGGTCGCCATAACTCACGCCGCCACCGCAGCTGAATTTGGCATTTGCGAGATTTTTTGTGCCGCGCAGACCAGCGAGTGCCGTGATCAGCTTGAACGTTGAGCCCGGCGGCAGGCAGCTGATTGCGCGGTTAACCAGCGGATCGCCCTCGTCTTTTTGCAGCGCTTCCCAAGCCTTCGCCTTAATGCTGGGGATAAAGGTATTCGGATCAAATGAGGGCACCGAAGCCGCCGCCAGGATGTTGCCATTGTTCGGATCGATCACAACCGCGCCGGCCCGACTCACTGCGCGCAGCGCTTCCTCTGCAATCGCCTGGATGCGCGCGTCGATCGTCAGCAAAACATTGGCGCCTTGTTGCGGGGGATCTTCGCGCAGGACGCCATCAATGGTGCCCTTTGCATTGCGCCGCAAATAACGCACCCCCGGCTTGCCGCGCAGATATTCGTCCATGATCTTTTCGATGTTCGATTTCCCCTCCACGTCTCCCTGGTAAAAGGTGAACTTTCTTGCTTCGTCGCGATTGATGTCTTCCTGCGCGCCAACGTACCCAAGCAAGTGAGCGGCGAGTGCGCCATAAACATAGGAGCGGACCGGCTTGATCGCGATGTCTACTCCGGGAAGACCGACATCGTGTTCCGAAAATTTCGCCATCGTCGGAAAGTCAATGTCCTTGATGTACGAGAACGGAACTTCTGTGTTTGTGCGGTAATGCTTCTGCAGCTGATTCGAGTTGTAATCGCGCGCCAGATCCAGATCGTGCAGACGCGGCACGATTCCATCGTTCACGATCTTCACGATATCGGGCTCTTTCAGATCCTTCGGCATGCCACTGATCGTACCTCGGTATTCCGTCAGTGGCGGCGGGCCCACGCGCTGGCGATAACCCTTCACCATTTCCGGAAGGTAGAAGTCCACTTCGTAGCTCGCGCGATTTTGCACCAGAGTCACTCCATTGCGGTCGCGTATTTCGCCTCGGACCGATGGCACTCGTACCGTCACCTCCGAACTCCCCCGAACTCTCGCAGTCCATTCGGCGCCATGGGCGACCTGAACCCACCAGAGTTTGAGGACGAGAGATCCCAGGCCAATGAGCATGAACAGCGCAAGCACCTGGACACGGAGTCTGGGGTTGAGCCGATGATTCATCGATACGCCTCCTCCTGCGGAAGATAGGGATTGCCGGTCACGCGACCGAGCCAATGCAAACCCCAGAAGAGCAACGGAGCAATCAAAAGAGCGATTACGCCGGGACCGCCGATCTGCCACCAGACGTCGCTGGTGAAGAGAAGCGTGCCGCGTCGGAATGTGATCATAAGATATTGCGCCAACAAAATGAGCGACGTGAAGATACCGCTAAGAAGACAATGGACCTCCCACCGCCCGCGAACAAACAAGGGCCTGAAGCCATGCATGATGCCCGCCAGCACGCCGTAGAGAAGTATTGACCATCCGAAGGCGATTTCAACTCGCGGCCCGATTACCTGCACCGTCAGCGCGTCCAGTAAGAAGCCGGCGAAGAACGCCAGCGCGAGCATGAGCGGGAACGGCAGCGCCATCGCACCGTAGAAAACAATCAGCGGGACGATCATGACGTGCGCGTTGTGTAGCACCTCGATCGGCGGGATGAACAACTCGGCGATTTGTGCGACGAAAACGAGAATGAGGAGAAAGGCAAAAAAGATCATTTGCGCCCCGTCACTACGAAAACATCCTCGAGATGCGACAAATCAACCGCCGGCGCGATCTGGGCCTGGCCATCGAGCGCGCGAACATGAAAACTCCGCACCGCGCCGATGAGAAGACCGGATGGGAAAACTCCACCAACCCCGGAAGTGTAAACCTTTTGACCTGCCTTCAGGTCGGCCTGCTTCGAAAGAAAATTCAGATCGAGCTGGGGAGTGCCTTCCGCGACCCGTTCACCGAGCACGATCCCCTGCTCTCGCGAGCCTTCAACTGAAGCAGCAACCCGGCAATTTTCGTCGGAGATCAGGAGGACGACGGAAATGTTTGCACTGACCGTTGTCGTTTTCCCGACCAATCCTTCATCAGTGAGAACCGGCATCTCGGATTCAATCCCATCCTCTTTCCCGCGATTGATCGTGACCGTGCGCCACCAGGTCGATGCATCGCGTGTGATGACTTCCGCCGGCACGAGTTTGAACAGCGAACGCTCGCGATAATTGAGGGCGTGCCGGAGGCGATTCACCTCGTGCTCGACATCACGCAACGCTTCATTCGTCGCGTGGAGAGATCGATTTTCCACGCGCAACGCCGCGTTGTCGTTCTCCAGTTCTTCGAGCGACTTGAGGCGCGTCGGGAGCGAGGTGATTTGCTTGTTCACGCCTGAGCCGGTCGTGAGAAATGGGGAGATCAACTGGTAAAAAACCGCCTGCACTTTGCGGGTGCTCTCCGTGCCCATGCTCAGGAAATATCCTAAAATCGCCACGAAGAGCAGCAGCGCGATGATGCTCGTGCGGCTCATGTCGTTGCCGATTTCAGATCGCAGAGCGCGGAGTTAACCTTCCGACGGCGTGCAACAATGAAGAAGAATTGCTGCCACCAATCTGCAATTTGAAATCTAAAATCTGAAATAATCTTACCGCCATTGCCGATCGGCCGAGGCGACTTGACGCAAAAATTTGAGTTCATTGAGACATTTGCCGGTTCCTTCCGCCACGGCGCTCAGCGGATCTTCTGCAACATGGACAGGCAAACCCGTCTCCTCGCTCAAAAGCTTGTCAAAACCGCGCAGGAGAGCGCCACCGCCGGCCAGCACCAATCCGCGATCGACTAAATCTGCCGAAAGTTCCGGCGGACAGCGCTCGAGCGTGATCCTCACCGAATCGACGATCGTGGAAATTGGTTCCAACAACGCCTCGCGCACTTCCTGCGATGTGATCATCAGCGTTTTCGGCAAACCCGCGACGAGGTCACGCCCTTTTACTTCCACCGCTGTTTCTTTCTCGGTCGGATAGGCCGAGCCGATCTTGATTTTGATTTCTTCCGCCGTGCGCTCTCCAATCATCAAATTATACGCGCGCTTCATGTACTGCACGATGGCTTCGTCCAACTCGTCGCCCGCCACTCGCACGCTTCGGCTGAAAACAATTCCTGAGAGCGAGATGAGCGCGACTTCCGTCGTGCCGCCGCCGATATCGATGATCATGTTGCCGGCCGGATCCTGCACCGGAAGACCAACCCCGATCGCCGCCGCCATTGGCTCTTCAATCAAATAAACTTCCCGCGCCCCGGCGTGCGCAGCGGATTCTCGGACCGCTCGCTTTTCCACTTCAGTAATTCCAGAGGGCACCGCAATGACTACCCGCGGTCTCGCCCGCACGCGACGTCCGTGAACCTTCGTAATAAAATGCCGGAGCATGGCCTCGGTCACTTCGAAGTCCGCGATCACGCCGTCTTTCAACGGTCGCACCGCGACAATGTTCGATGGCGTGCGCCCGAGCATGCGTTTCGCTTCATCGCCCACCGCCAATACCTTCATCGTGCCGGCCTGCACCGCCACGACGGAGGGTTCGCGCAAAACGATGCCTTGATCCTTGACGTAAACGAGCGTGTTCGCTGTTCCGAGATCGATACCGATGTCGCTGGAGAACCAGCCGAAAAGTCCTTCAAACATGGAAGTTAGTTTTTTAAAATGGATCGCCTGTTCAGTCTGTCCAAGGCGCATCCTGGCTCTATCATAGCAGCAACCCGTGCGCTGCGCGCGATTTGACCGGCTGAATCGGGTAGTATCTAGAAACGGAGTCTTGCGTCGTCAAGGGAAAGCTGTCGACCGGCTTCGCCAGAACGTCCAACGCTCTGCCGGCCTGCTCCGGAACGTCCAACGCTCAACGTTCAACGTTCAACGTTCAACGACAGAAAATCTGTTCTTGAAAAGTGGCCGTTGAAACCGCGGTCATGATTGCAAAGACGCCGCGCTTTCCTCTCTTCAATTGAGCGTTGGACGTTGGACGTTGGACGTTGAACGTTCCCTTTCTTTCTTCTCCTGATCATGACCTTTCGCAAAATCCTTGTTGCTCCCTCCATCCTCGCTGCCGATTTCTCGAACCTGGCCGCTGAAACAAAACGAGTCGAGGGAGCAGGCGCCGATTGGATCCATCTCGACATCATGGATGGGCATTTCGTCGACAATATTTCCTTCGGTCCCGCTGTGGTCGCAACCATTCGCAAACAAACGCAGTTGCCGCTCGATGTGCATTTGATGATTGAGCATCCTGATCATTATGCGCCGCGATTTGTCGAAGCCGGTGCAAACTCGATCACGGTTCATGTCGAGCCGGAATCAAAACACGACGTCGAGAAAACCTTGCGCGAGATTCGCGCGGCCGGTTGTCGGGTCGGTCTTTCGCTCAACCCGGCAACGCCGTTCGATGCGGTTGAACCGCATCTCGTGAATATTGATTTACTGCTCGTCATGACGGTGCATCCGGGATTCGGTGGTCAAGCATTCCGACCAGAAATGATGGAAAAAGTGAAGCGTGCGCGAGCATGGCGATCGGCGCAAACGAGTTCGCTCGATATCGAAGTGGATGGCGGAATCAATCCGGCGACTGCCAGACTCTCGATCGCAAACGGCGCGAACGTTCTCGTGGCCGGAACATCGATTTTCAAAACGACGGATTATCGCGCCGCCATCGCCGATCTGCGCGGCGAGTAATGCATGTCATCCCGAGCCGCGCAGACGGCGAGGGACCTCACCTACCCGTGTTGAAGAGCTTTTGCCCCAAGTCTTCCCACTTCGGATTTATCGTTCGCACTAACGCATTTTTCTTTTCGCGCCGCCATCCTTTTATTTCCTTTTCGCGCGCTATCGCATCGCGCGCTTCGGAAAAATTCTCGTAGTAGACAAGTCGATCCACTTTGTAGGTTTTCGTGAATCCTTTCACTGCGTGGTTTCGATGTTCCCAAACGCGACGCTCCAGGTTGTTCGTTACCCCGGTGTACAGAACAACTCGGCTGCGATTGGTCACCAGATAAACAAAGAAGGCTTTCATTCCGTGAATGAGGTCCACATTCGCTTCGCTCAGTGCAGGCTCTCTTTTTCCGTCTGCGCGGTTCGGAATGACAACAGAGAGCACCCTCGCTCCTCACCGAGCCGACGCGCGCGCTCTAACTCAATACGACCGGTGTCTCGCTCACGATGGCCGCACGTCCGCTTTCGACTTCCGTTTCGGCCATTACCTCGTCGGTCTGGGTAACCCGCACCACTTCCTCGATCGTCGTTTTGCCCTGCGCCACGCGGCGCCAGCCGTCTTGCCGCAAAGTTTCCATCCCCTGTGAAATGGCGCACTGTTTCATTTCGCCGCCATCGCGTTTCTGCATGATCAGTTTCTTCAGCGGCTCGGTCACGACGCAGATTTCATAAATGGCAAGCCGCCCTTGATAGCCGGTTTGCCGGCATTGATCGCAACCGGTACCGCGCAGAAAACGCACGCCGAGCTCGCGCGGGAAGCTGATCTCGGCCAGATATTCCTTGGGGTATTCGACCATTTGCGCGCACTCCGGACAAATCGTTCGGACGAGGCGCTGGGCGATAAATGCCTTTACGACTGAGGCGAGCAGAAACGGTTCGACATCCATGTCGAGCAAACGCGTGATCCCACCGACCGCATCGTTGGTGTGCAGAGTGCTGAAAACAAGGTGGCCGGTCATGGCTGCGCGAATCGAGATATCAGCGGTTTCGACGTCGCGAATTTCACCAACCATGACGACGTTCGGATCCTGCCGCAAAATGTGGCGCAAACCTTTGGCGAAGGTGAGATCGATTTCCGGTTTGACGTCGATCTGCGACACCCCCGGCAATCGATATTCCACCGGCTCTTCGATCGTAATGATGCGGCGTTGGACCGAGTTGATGCTGCTGAGGAAGCAATAAAGCGACGTCGACTTGCCGCACCCGGTCGGGCCGGTCAGGAGGATGATGCCGTTAGGCTGCGCGAGAAGGTGCCGAATGGTGGTCGTCTGTTTCTCGCTCATATCGAGACGCTCGAACCCAAAATGCTGTTCGGTGCGACTGAGCAAACGCAAGCTGATCGATTCACCGTTGACGGTTGGAATGGTGGAAACGCGCACGTCGATGTTTTGCCCGCTGGCCTGCAAATTGATCCGGCCGTCCTGCGGCAGACGGCGCTCGGCGATGTCCATGTGTGCCATCACTTTCAAGCGCGAGATGATGGCCGATTGGAGCAGGCGCAATTGCGGCGGCACCGCGACTTCATGCAGAATTCCGTCGATTCGATAACGGATGCGCAAATCGTTTTCGAGCGGCTCGACGTGAATATCGGTCGCGCGTTCGACAATCGCTTCTCGAATGATTTGGTTGACGAATTTGACGACGGATGCTTCCGGATCGTCCGCATTCAGATCCGTGCTCGATTCAACGTCCTGCGAGAATTCAAAGGCGCGGTTAGTTTTGAGGATCTCGTCGAAGGTTTCTGCGCCGACGCCGTAGACCGTCTTCATCGCGCGCAAGATTTGTCCGCGCGGCACGAGCACCCACTCCGCCGGTTTCTTTAATAGTTGCGTGGCAAGTTGCCGGCCAACCGAATTAAAAAGATCGTAGGTGGCAAGCACGACCGCGTTTTCCTTTTCCTCAATCGGCAGAATGTGATGCTGGAAAACGAAGCGGCTGGGCAAAAGCGAAAGTGTCTGACGATCGATCGCTTTCGCGTCGATCGAAACCACAGGCACGTGAAAGTAGTTTCCGATGGCGCTGAGAAAACGATGCTCGTCCACTTTGCCCGAGTCGAGCACCTGCGTGGTCCACGACCCGCCGTTGAGATTGGATGCGAGTTGCGCCGCTTCTTCCTGCGAAGCGACACCGCTCGCGAGCAGGAGATCGATTAGCGATTGACTGGCGGCAGCGCTCATTCCCAAATCTAAGGCAAATGCAAAGCTCTTCGAACTGGGACAGTCAAGGTGCCGGTCACATGCTGGGAGTAATTCTTTTGCATGTGTGCGATCGCGTCACTGACTTCATCGGAAAAAACTCCATCGATTGGGCCGCAATAGTAGCTCAGGCGACGCAAGGCCGTCTGGAGTGCGCCGACGTAAGCAGGATCCGAGGACAAGCTTCTACACGAGTGAAAATAGTAGTCGACACGGCATGAGTAGCGCCGATCGAAGTCGGTTCGGTTGAGCGACGGGCTCTGGTGCAGCGGCCCAAATTCGTCTCGTGCAGCCAACGGATCCTCGGAGTGAAAGGGCGAATTAGCCCAAGGCGCATAAGACCAGAGCGAATCAGCCCGGGCGCAGATGGGCGAAAGGAAAAACAGAATTAGTGCGAGAATCAAAAGGCGGTTCATGGGCATAAGAGGTTATTTCGACGGTGGAAGATCAGGCGGCGGCAGCTGTTTCCCATCGGCCAGCGGTGGGCAATCGGGGCAATCGTCCTGTTCCAGTTCAGGCCCGAAATGCGTCCGGTCCTCGTTCTTCTGGCGCAGGCGATGCAAGTCCAATTTCGTCAGGGATACTTCGGGCCGCATCAAAATAATCAGCTCTTGTCTAATCTTACTTCTGGTTGTGCTCCGGAAAAGCGCACCAACCACCGGGATGCGACTAAGAACCGGTATTCCGGTCCGATTGTCTTGCTTGTTATCCATGATCAGTCCGCCCAGAACAATCGTGGCGCCGTTCGGCGAAGATACGGTAGTGCGAATGTAACGTGTCGCAATATTCGGGATCGCATTGCCATCGACCACGGTGGAACCAGCCAGGCTGTCGATCTTTTGCAGGATATCGAGCGAGACTTCCTTCTCGGAGTTAATCAGCGGCACAACTTCGAGTTGAAGCGCGACTTTCTTGTATTGGATATTTGATTGTTGGGCGATTCGTCCACCGACAACGTTTTGGTTCGAAGAAAGCGTACTAACAGGCACCGGGATTTCGGTGCCCGAAGCGATGATTGCCTTCTTGTTGTTGCTGGTGAAAACCATCGGCCGCGAAATCACCTTGAACTTCCCAGTCGAATCGAGCGCATGCACGATGGCCGCGAGGTAATTGCCGGCCGCGATGTAAACGTTCGTGCCGGTACCCACACTTTGGAGAATCCGACTGAAATCAACAAGCCTGGCAGGATCGAGAATTGGCGGAGCGGGTTGGGTTCCGTATCGCTGGTTGGCGGAGGAGTAGGAATTGGGAGGGGCGCGCCGGTGTTGCGCGAAATGCCCACCACCTTGTTGTTGTACTTGGCAAAGTAATCGAGTCCGAAGTCTTCGTCGTTGTTCAGGGACAACTCCCCAATCACGGTACTGAGCGCAACCTGTGGCGAGCTGATATCCATTTCGTCGAGAATCTTTTCCACCTTTACGACGACTTCCCGATTGCCGAGAACGATGATCGAGTTCGAACGCTGGTCCGCGATGATCTTGGCATTGCCGATCGTGACCGCCTTCGGCGCGGTATCGACCGGCTGCGTCGAAAGCTCTTCGGAGACGTTCAGACTGCCTCCTTGAGATGTGTTGTCGTTACCGGTGTACGGATTGTTCGCGTTGGTATTATTGCGCCGCTGCTGGTTCTGCTGCTGCTGCTGATTTTGCTGAGGATTGGCCGCGTTCGCGCCAGCTCCCTCTTCCATTCCCGGTTCGGTCAGGGCCTGGACCAGCACCGGGAGGACATCGTTCGCGGAAATGTAGCGCAGCGGCCGCGTCACCGGCTTGGCAAACTCGACATTGGCGTCGAATTCCGCGATCAGCTTCCGAATAAATGGGATGTTTACCGGCCGCGTGATGACATGAATCCGGTTCGTGCGCACATCCGCGGCCAGCTTGATTTTTCCGACGATGACAGACTCTTCGGAAAGCGCGGTCAACGCGCCGATGTCGTTCTCGGCCTGGACCTGTTGAGGCACCGGGACCGGAACCCGATTGCCGGGACGAATGCCACCCGGATACGTCACCCCGCCCTGCTGCTGCTGGTTCTTTTCGAAGATGTCTTTTAGCATGTCGACCACCTTGGCGGCATCGGCACGTTCGAGCTTGATGAATTCGCTAACGACCTCGGCCGGCGGGATGTCAACCTGAGCGACGATCTTGGCCAACTTCCGGACCACCCCCGAACTTTCGGTCACGAGCAAGCTGGAAGATTTTTGGAGCGCGAAAACTGATGCGTAGGTGTGTCCCCCGCCGAGATACTGGATCAGCACCTGCTGGAGCTCCACCGGGTCCGCGTAATTCAGCTTGAAGAGATAACTGATCGTTTGCTCCCCGTCCGGGATATCCGCCTCGTCAGATATGATCGGTACCGGAGCGACGCGCGGATTTTTCCCCAGGCCGATCACGTCCATGGTGTCCTTGTCGACCGGGACGAGCGAAAATCCATTGAGCGCCAGATTCATTTCAATGAGCTTGATCGCTTCTTCGCGCGGGAGGGGCTTGGCGATGAAAATGTTGACCTTCCCCTGCACGCCATTATCCATGACGAGTTTCTTGCCGGTGAGCTGCTCGTAAATATGGAGAACATCCGCGACGTCGCTGTTCGGATATTGCAGCGTGACGTCGTCCTGTCCCGGCGCCGGAGCGACCTGGGCAGGAACGCGGGGCGGTGCCGGACGGGCGTCGGCAGGTTTCGGCGCCGTACCCTGGCCGAGACCAGGAATGGCCAAAGCCAGGAGCACGACGACGAAGGACGAATTTCGAAGCACGGGGTTATCTACTGGTTCATGAGAGCGGGGTCAACCTGTTCCCACGGCTATAGCGTAGAATCGGGATGACACGATTCGGTCCAGAGATAAGCAGGAATCACGCGATGCGACCGAATCCCCATCATAACTTTGACCGCCAATCCTAACCACTGGAAACGACAAGCCGAACCCGCCGTTACCAGAAATCGGAATCATGTTGGTGTGAAATTTCGTCTCCGAAGCATGTTCGACTTTGGTCGGATCACTTGGGGCCGCAGTTGACATTGAGTCTTGCTGAAGTTGAGTCGCATAAGGGAAGATCGCCTGTACATGAAAACCGAAGTATTTGTTTGCGATCAGTGCGGGGCACGAACCCGCCTGAATGAGGCCAAGCGGCATTGGTGCGAGGTTTGTTCTTCAGACGGGCCGGTCGAGCTGCGACCAGCGCGAAACAAGAAGCCATTGGGAATCGCCAGTAGTGAAACGCCCTCCCGCCCAGTGGAGTTTCAGACGCGACCCTACCACCAATAGCTGCCACCGCTCTGGCCACTGGCTCGTTCGCGAGCGTTTGCGGCGGCGCAGGGATGGCGATGGCCCGCGTCACGGAATAACGTCCGCGCTGGCCCACGTTATGCGACAACGATCAACCGTCATGCTCGCCCGACAGAAAAGTTGCCGCGCGGAATTTTCCTGACAAACTCTCGCCGCCGCTTCATCGCCGTTCCATGCCGAATTACCAGATTTACAATGTGATTCCGACTCTGCCGGCGGAGCTGGAGCCGCTGCGCGAGATGGTTTTCAATTTGTGGTGGACGTGGGAGCCCTCCGCCCGCCGGCTTTTCCGGCACCTCGACCCTGAGCTATGGAATCGGACCAATCACAATCCGGTTCGGATGCTTCAGCTGTCGCGCCAGGCCCGTCTCGTCGAAGTCGCGCACGACAAAAATTTCCTACGGGAATTGAAGGATGTTTACGAAGCCTTTCGCCGTTATCTCTGGCAGGAGGGCACCTACGGAAAAACCGGCCCCGCCAGCGAGATCAAGAAACCGATCGCCTATTTTTCGGCTGAGTTCGGTTTTCACGAATCGATTCCGAATTATTCCGGCGGCCTCGGCATTCTCGCGGGCGATCATTGCAAATCCGCCAGCGATCTTGATCTCAACTTTGTCGCCATCGGGTTGCTCTATCGCCACGGATATTTCAAACAGCAGATCGACAAGGAGGGCACGCAACAGGCGGTCAATCTTAATCAGAATTTTCACCATCTTCCCATCCGCGAAGTCCGCCGCAACGATGCGAATTTGCTCATCTCCGTTGGAATTCTTGACCGCGAAGTATTCGCAAAAATCTGGGAGCTCCACGTTGGCCGCGTCACCCTTTACCTGCTCGACACCGACATCCCGGAAAACAGCGCGGAAGATCGGTTGATCACGGCGGAGCTTTACGGTGGCGACCTCGAAATGCGGATGCGCCAGGAAATGGTGCTCGGCATCGGCGGGGTGAAAGCCCTCAGCGCACTCGGGATCGAGGCGGAAGTGTTTCACATGAACGAAGGCCACTCCGCTTTTCTGTCGCTGGAAAGAATCAGGCTGGAAGTGGTGCAGCAGAATCTCGATTTTTATTCCGCGCTTCAGGTCGTGGCGGCGGCCAATGTGTTCACCACCCACACGCCGGTGCCGGCCGGGAACGACGCGTTCCCGCGCGAGATGATGAAGAAATATTTCGGCGATTTTGCCACGCAGTTGCAGATCCCGTTCGACGAACTTTTTCGCTTCGGTCAAACGAGCGTGGACCCGCAGTCGGCATTCAGCATGACGATTCTCGCCTTGCGCATGAGCCGCCACGCCAATGGCGTGAGCAAACTCCACGGCGAAGTGAGCCAGACTCTCTGGAAAGACGTTTGGGCGGGCGTGCCGGTGCACGAAGTCCCGATCACCAGCATTACCAATGGCATTCACACCAAGACGTGGATGGCACCGGAGTTCTCCGCCCTCTACACGAAATTTCTCGGCGATTGGGAGGAGCATCAGACCGAACCGGAATTTTGGCGGGGCGTCATCCACATTCCCGACGCCCAGCTTTGGGAGACCCACCAAAAACTGAAACTGCGTCTCGTCGAGTTTGTCCGCGAGCGCGTCCGGCTCGCGCGCGAGCGCGTCGGCGAATCTCCCGAATCGATCCGCAACGCCAATCGGGTCCTCGATCCCGAGATTCTGACGATCGGTTTTGCGCGGCGATTCGCGACTTACAAGCGTGGCGCACTTTTGTTCAGCGACCGCGACCGGCTTTACCGGTTGCTTAACGACAGCACCCGGCCAGTGCAATTCATTTTCGCGGGGAAAGCGCATCCACAGGACGAAGGCGGCAAAGCGCTCATCCAGCAAGTTTACAAAATCAGCCGCGAAGCCGGGTTCGAAAATCGAGTGGTGTTCGTGGAGGATTACGACACCTACATTGCGCGCCGCCTCGTTCAGGGCGTCGATCTTTGGCTCAACAATCCGTTGCGCCTGCTCGAAGCCAGCGGCACGAGCGGGATGAAATTGCCACCGAACGGCGGGCTCAACCTCAGCGTTCTCGATGGCTGGTGGTGCGAAAGTTACAACGGCAATAATGGCTGGGCCATCGGGGCCGAGATCAAAGATGGCACCTCGGAATTTCAGGGCGAGGTGGATTCCGGCAGCCTTTATCAGTTGCTCGAAAACCAGATCATTCCCCTCTACTACGCGAAGCCCGACGGCAAACTTCCACTCGCCTGGCTACAGTTGATGCGCGAGTCGATCCATAGCGTTACGCCGGTTTTCAACACGCATCGCATGGTGAAAGAATACACCGAGCGCCTCTACCTCCCCGCCGCCCGAGCTCACGCGGAATTCGCGCGCGAGGGCGGCAACGCCGCCCGGGAACTCAGCCACTGGAAAGCGCGGATGCGAAAGGATTGGCCGCAGGTCCGCATTTCCGACGTGCAAATTGGAAATCCCGATCGGCAAAGCATCGCGGTCGGCGATTCATTGCAGATCAGCGCGAAAGTCCATCTCGGCGCGGTCGATCCTAAACATGTGCGTGTGGAAGTGTATCACGGCGAAGCCGAGAACGGCGGAATCCGAAATCCCACGGTCACGGTTCTCGATCAAAGCAATCCGACGGAGGGCGAGGGCTGTTATC
This sequence comes from uncultured Verrucomicrobiae bacterium, assembly GCA_963737545.1. Lineage (GTDB taxonomy): Bacteria > Verrucomicrobiota > Verrucomicrobiia > Chthoniobacterales > UBA10450 > CAVTTH01. Next base: position 598,877 of record CAVTTH010000001.1, read on the forward strand.
TTTACCAGGGATCAGTGCCCGCGTCGGACAGCGGCACCTACGGCTTCAGCGTGCGCGTTGTTCCGACGCATCCGCATCTGATGCAGATGCACGAGCTGCGATTGATCGCGTGGTCGTAAGCGTTCCTTGCTTGTCATCCTGAACCCCGAATGCTGTCGGGGTGAAGGACCCCTCCTCTGAAGCGCGCGTCCCGTTAGGCGATTAGTGCGATCTTAGCAGCGAGCGGGAGAATTCCGATCTTGTAGGGGAAGGCGTTGCCTTCCCGCAATACAGGGAAGCTGACACTTCCCCTACAATTTTCCACCCGTGGCGTCGCTGTAGCCGCCGCACAGGCGCGGTTACGAGAAATTGTAGGGGAAGGCGTTGCCTTCCCGCAATATGGTTAGGGAAGCTGGCAGCTTCCCCTACAGTTCTCCATTCGCGGCTCTGCTGTAGCCGCGGCGCTGTGCGCCGCGTGCGCGCGCTTCGCAGAGGCGCGGCTACAACCGATCATTCAAGCCCATCCAGCGCCTCGATCATCTCGCCATAATTTCCGGCATCACGCATCACGGCATTGAGCTTTTCCAGACGCGAATCAGCCGATGGTTGCGGAAGTGTCACACGATATGCACCCGCGCCTCTCGTAAACACAATCTCATCCCATTGAATTGAAGCGATCGCATCGTTAAACCGCGCCACCGATCGCCCCCGGAAAAAGGCGCGGGTCGTTTCCGGCGGCGAAAAGATCGCGCTCTTGATCTCCTCTTCCGACACCACCCGGCGCATCGATCCTTGCCTAACGAGATCAAAATACAGTCCCTGTTCAAAGCCGATGTTGTGATATTCCAGATCGATCGCCTGCAGCCACGGATCGCTCCACGCCAGTTTTTCCTCCTCCTGAAACGCGCGGAGCAGGAATTTTTTCGCGACCCAGTCCACGCGATCGCGGGCCAGCGCCACGTCGCGTTCGAGATCGTTGAGCACGCTCTCCCACTCGCGTAGCAGCCACGCTGTTTCTTCGTCCCCGGACGCAAACGATTTTTGCGCCGCCTTCAGATAAAGCCGTTGCACATCGATCGCGGAAATCTTCCGCCCGTCGCGCAACTCGATGATCCAATCGTAGGTTTGATCGCGGCTGATCGATTTCAGCGCCTGGATCGGTTGCGCGATTTCGAGCTGCGGCGCTTCCTCGCGCTCAATCAGGGCGAGCATGAGCGCGGTCGTTCCTACTTTCAACGCCGTCGCCCATTCGCTCATGTTGGCGTCGCCGATGATGACGTGAAAACGCCGATACCGATTCATGTCGGCGTGCGGCTCATCGCGCGTATTCACCAGCGGCCGCTTGTTCATCGTGTCGATGCTCACGAGGACGCTGAAAAAATCTGCGCGCTGCGAAATTTGAAAAACACCCGGCTGACTCAACGTGCTCTCGCCTTCGATGCCCATCTTGCCGGCGCCGGCAAAAATTTGGCGAGTGACCAGGAACGGCAGCGCTCCGCCCGCGATTCGGTCCCACGGCACGTCGCGCCGCATCAGGTAATTGTCGTGGCACCCGTAACTATGCCCGACGAAGTCGGTGTTGTTCTTGTAAAGCCTGATCTCCTCGCCCGCGGCCAACTTCTCGTTCCGGCGCCGCGCGCATTCAGCCAGAATCCGTTCGCCTGCCTTATCGTGCGCGACCAGCTGGCGGATAGTAGTGCATTCCGGCGTCGAATATTCCGGATGCGCGTGATCGTTGTAGAAACGCGCGCCGTTCGAAAGCACAAGATCGCTCTTAATTTCCTCGAAACTCAGGGGCCGGTTCTTGTCGATCTCGAAATAGGCCGATTCATCAGCATCCTGCAAAAGCTCCGCCGCACGAAACCCGCGCGCGTCGCGATGCGGATCTTCCAGATTGTAATCCCACTTCATGTGGGCGCCGTGCTCGGTGTAGCTGCGCACCAGCTCGATCGATTCCGCGACGACGTCGACCGATTCCGCCCCCTGAATCGTAATCCCGTATTCCGTTTCGATCCCAAACACCCTTTCCATCCCGGCCAACATAACGCAGCAGCAGCGTCGTCGAAAGCGCTCTCGGCGTCGCAACTTCCCTCTGCGTGCCGCTATTTCAATTTTGTAGGGGAAGCTGTCAGCTTCCCTCTTCTGTCTTGAGATCTGGGAAGCCAGCGGCTTCCCTACAAGTCTTCTCTCCTTATCTTCTCCACCGCTCGGGACGCCGCATCCGGTAGAGAACGCCGCCGAGCCAGGTGCAGGGCAATGCCGTCGCCGCAATTGCGATCGGATACCAGCGCGGGCCAAAATCCATGCCGCTCGTAGCGATGACGCCAGCTACGCCTATAACGAGTCCGATACCTGCCAGAACCCAAACGTGCAGCATCGGATTGCGAGGCGCGAGCCGCGCGGTGATGTAGCCACCCACCACGGTGTAGACAATCCGATAGGACAGCGCCAAAAGATTCAACCCCGGATCCCGCATCGGCTCGTTCCAGGGCGGATAGACTCGGAGCAAATGCAAGATCTCATCGGTGCCGAGCGAAAGGACCACGACCGCAACAAATCCAAGAAAGACTGAGCCCGCACTTCGCCACAGATTGCGGGGAAGCGTGCTGGTTTGTGTCATTGGCATTTCGTTTACGCCATGCGCCTAACGAGACCAACATGAGCGACGGACACCGAACGCGGGCGTCGCTCGGCGTAGAGACGCACTAGCCACTCGAAGCGTGGACATGTGGCGGGTGACCGTTCGCTCCATTGCCTGGCTAGGCCGCTTGGGGCCAAATTCACAAGCGGACTCCCAAGAGCTTCAGCGCGAAAACGGAAATCACAGACGAGGCGAACCACACACCCATGCGGAGCCACGTAGGAATGTAAGACTCGCGGAAGGCTTCGACGGCCGCAGGCCGAGTGAAGAAGGCGAGAAAGCCTCTCTCTCGACGGCGCTTCGCCATATACTCGCGGTCAACGGTGGCGAAAAACACCGGGGCGAAAAAGGCGATGACTACCCAGCAGAGAACAAGCAGCTGGTTGTGTGTTCGCTGCTCGATCAGTGTCCAACCTAGGATCATCACGGGCGTCGCCACTAATCCGGTGACGATCGCAGCAGCTACTGACGGGAAGACGCGCATATGGCCTAACGAGAAGTAGACGAAAAATTTTCGGTTATTTCGATGATCGCACCGGAAAGACTTCTCACGCAGCGGATCGAAATCGATTAGCGGACCGGGCACGCGCCTTGGCGGCTTCGACTTCGCGATCGCGGGGCGGCGCGTTTGTCACGAGCGAATGAAGAAGCTCGTGCGCGGCGTGTGTCACCTGATCGACCGCCCTGGCGAACGCGAGTTCGTTCGCCTTGGAAGGTTTGGCGAAGCCGCTCAGTTTCCGAACAAATTGCAGAGACGACGCCCGAATCTCTTCGTGCGTGGCCGGTGGCGCAAAGTTGTGCAGTGTTTTGATGTTTCGACACATGATAATCCTCCTAAAATCTAGCGGGTAACTTGATCGACCGCCGACGGATCATCGAGCAAAATCCATTCGATGATCGAGACTGGAAGACTGCCGTTCTTGATCAGATCGTCGTGGAATTTTCCGAGACGATAGTTCGCTCCCTCCTTATCCCGATATTTCCCGAGCAAATTCATGATCTGCCATTTGCCGACGATGTAGCTGATCTTCTGGGTGGGATCGGAGGCCGCGCCGGCTGCTTCGCCGGTGGCTGCCTCGCGATCGAGACCGCCTGCGTCCATGAAATATTGGACCGCCTGCTCGAAGGTCCATTTGCCGGTGTGCAAGTTCACATCCACTCCGATGCGGGCCGACCGATAACGCGAAAGCCGCAGGACCTGCGCCTGTGCGGCCGAGCCTAACGGATAAAGTCCGGTCCGCATAAGCATCTCTTCGCCGTAAAGCGCCCAGCCTTCGACGAAGACGTTGTCGCCATGCTGGCGGCGAATCTCGTCGGTCAGATGGTTCGCAATCGAGATCTGAAGAAAATGTCCCGGGATGCCTTCGTGTCCGAGGATCGGCCGCGGATCTTCGATCGCGGCGCGAATGTAAAAGTTCTTCGATTGCGGGCTGTAGGTAGGAATGAAATAGAAACCGGTCGAATCCTTATCGTAAAGACCGGGCGGATTCATGAAGCCGCCGGGACTGGTCGGCTTGAACGCGTCGGGCAACTGGCGGATTTGAAATGGCCCGAGGTAATCGGGCAGCGTGATCAATTTGTGCTCGCGGAGAAAAGCGATCATTTCCGCCTCGCGGCTTTCGTATGCTTTCAGAAACTCAGCCTGGTTAGGCGGAATATTCGCGCTGCGCGCGGGATCGGGATCGGCCAATGACGGATCGGGCAGGAGCGCTTCGAGCGCGCGATAACGGGCGAGCTCGGCGCGGCCGAGCATTTCCACCTGCGCGGCATCGAGAGGAAGCAGAAGGACGTGGTGGAGGTAGTAGTTGTAGTTCGCCTCGCCCATTGCTTTGAAGTCGACCATTCCCGCGAGCCGCTTCTCCAGTTGATCTGCGAATCCGTGAATAGCAACGAGCGCGGCGTCGCGCGCTTTCACCAGATCGGCGCGTTGCGCGTCGGAGAGCCCGGTCGCGAGCGTCATCAAGCTGTCGTTGAAGAGCGAATCGATCGACCGCGCGGAAGCGATTGCGAGTTGCGAGTAAAGCTTGACCGGCGTTTTGAGATTGCTCATTCCCTGGTTGAGCATCGCCGGCATTTGTTTGAGACGTGCGGTCGCGGCCAGTGCGCGCTTTTCCGGCGTGTCGTATTCCTTTTTCAGCAGCGAAAAAATTCCACTGACGCATTCACCGACGTAAGTCTGTGGATCGCTCTGGTCGGACTTCATCACGCGGTCGCCAAAATCGACCGCTTCGAGCTGAGATCGGAAGAGCAACCAATCAATGCGATCGTCCTTCGACCATTTCGCGGTCTGCATCTTCCGCACCTGGTCGAGCAAACTGCGCACATGTTGCGCGCGCGCGGCTACTTTCGCCGGCGCATAATCGGTCAGTTTGTCATCCCAGGTGTGCAGGCCGGAATCGCTGCTGCGAACGGGATAATTTTCGTTTCGCCATGTGTAGTAATCGTCGGCCAATTTATGCAGTGTCGCCGGGTCGCCGCCCCTGCTCGCGCGCATGTTCGGGGTTGCGTTCGTGATCAGCGCTTTGTTCGAGACGTCCGGTTTGTGTTCCCGCGTCGGCTGCGCCTGAATCGGCCCAACCCAAATTGTCATGACCGACAGGCTCAACAAAACATCCATAGCTTTCATGGGGACACATGCTAGCCGCACCTGCGCGATGAGAAAGCTCAAAGAGCGCCGACTGACCGGGGAGCGCACGCGGCTCGCGTGCCGCGCTCGACGGCTCGTCGAGCGCTTTCCTGGCTTACTGAAAATGAAAACATTTCGGCGAGCCGCCGAAATCAGCACGCGAGCCGCGTGCGCTCCCCGGATCAGATGACGCTCGTTCCCGGCTTCGCGGTCGGCTTTCCTGTCGCGCGCACCGGCGCGATTTTGACCACGTTCTCTGGATCGTAGTCGATCAGCTTGAGCCACTCTTCCGTGATGTCGGTCGGCGGGAAGATGTCGTTCTCGGTAAACTCGGCGTTGAAGGCCAAACGAAGATCATTCTCGCTGATACCCTCAGGCGATCGCATCGATTCGCCTCCGCCCTGCATTGCGATCGTGCGCTTAATCGCCATGCCTTTGGCACGTTCCGCGATCGACGCGATGATCGCGCCGCTCATCAAATCACCGCGGTAGAGCGTTTCTTTTCGTCCGCTGCGCAAAGTCACCTCGAGAAACTTGTTTTCGTCCCGCCGCGCAAATTGCGCTTCCACGATCCGCTCCACCAACCGGTCGATGGCTTCACCGATTCCTGCGACCTCTTTCGCGAGCGCGCCGTCATAGGGCAAGTCATTCGTCAGATAGATGCGGTAAATTTCTCGCGCGCCTTCCTTGTTCGGCCGGTTTACTTTGATTTTTCGATCGATCCGGCCAGGTCGCAAAATCGCGGGATCGATCAGATCGGCGCGGTTCGAAGCCAGAATAATGACGACTTCGCCTAACGATTCAATCCCGTCCATTTCCGCACAAAACATTGGGACGAGGGTGGAGAGAATATTCGAGTAACGCGAGGCGCGGCGCGTGCCGAGAATGCTTTCGGCTTCGTCGATGAAGAGAAAAGGGAGAAAACCTTCGCGCCGTTTCTCACGCGCCGTCGAAAAAATCTCGCGCACCATGCGCTCGGATTCGCCCACCCACATGTTGAGAATCTCCGGGCCTTTCACGTGCATGAAATATTCTTTCATTTCGACGCCGGATTTTTCCCGCAGCTTTTTCGTCAGATTGTAGGCGGTCGCCTTTCCGATCAGCGTCTTGCCGCAGCCGGGCGGGCCGTAGAGGAGAAATCCCTTCGGCGTCGCGTGCTGAAATTTCTTGAACAACTCTCCGTGCAGGAGCGGCATTTCAATCGCGTCCTTGATCGCCTCCAGGGCCGCGGCCTGTCCACCCACTTTTTCCCAGGGCAATTCTGGCACGACGTCGAGATAGTGTTCGTGCGATTTGGTGCTGGCGAGAAACTCGAGCGCCATCCGGTAACTGGGATCGACCCGCACTTCGTCGCCGGCTTTCAGTTTGGTTTCCTCCAGCTCGGACGAGCGCTCCAGGACCATCGATTGCGTGCCGTGTTCCGCGCCGACGCGCAGACGATCCTCGCCCAGCACTTCAGTGATCTTGGTGACGGGCCCGGCTGTTTCGAAACCGAGATCGCCCACGATGACGAACGCTTCGTTGACCAGAACGCGGGTTCCTTTTTTCAGCTTCGCCAGCGGAATCCGCGGATCAACGTTGCAATAATAATCCGCGCCGCCCACTACAATGTGAGCGGTATCCTTCGCCGGACTTCCGAGAAAAGTGCCGATGCGATTCGCGGGCGACGTGACCTTCTTGATGACTTCTTCGAGCTTCTCGATCATCTGGCGCGCTTCGGTTACGGTCTCTTCCTGCTCGGCGATTTCGGGGCGCAAGGCGAAGAGTTCAGCGCGGATTGGTTCGCCCACTGGAAGCGACAACACCATGTGATCGAACATTTCGAGCAGGCTCGGATTTTGCGCCCCGCTCCCCTGATTTTCGAATTCTTCCCTGCGTTCGTCGCTCATCTTTTGGTTGGATCAATCCGCCAAACCGACCCCGATTATAACTTTATCGCGTTCTCTTCGCAATGTTCGACGCCGCGCCCGACAAAATGTTCAACGCCACGGTGCCGACCTTGCCCCGCCAGAAACATGCGACGGGATCTCTCATTTTCTCGCAAACTGCTATTTTCGACATCGCCTTCCCCTACGGCGGTGCAAACTTCGTACCACTTCGCACCATCGGTAGCTCCCAGCTTTCCCGGAGATTTTGCTGGTGTGGGTGGAACAGGGCGGGCAGCCTCACGACAGAATGAAATCAAAAATGAGCAGTTGTCGGACAGCAGTCGCGCTTTGGATGATGCCTTTTTTTCTCGTCGGTGCGTTGGCGGTTTCATCCGGAGTGACAGCCCAATCGCAAACCTCGGAAGACGAGCAAACCCTTTGGAATTTCGAACACGCTTACTGGCAGTACGTCGAGAAAAACGATTTGTCAGCCTATTCAGGACTGTGGCACCAGAACTTCCTCGGCTGGCCCTCAGTCAGTGCCGCACCCGTTCACAAGGACCACATCGGAGTCTGGATCACCTCGCAAACCAGCAAGGGTCTGGCGTTCAAGTCCGTTGAATTCAAACCGGCTGCGATTCAAATCACCGGGGACGTTGCCGTGACGTGTTACTGGATGACTTACAAATGGCTGGACAAGGATGGCAACGGCGCGACGCACACCACCCGGATCGAGCACACATGGCTCAGGAGCGGCAAGAATTGGAGCATCATCGGTGGCATGTCCATGCCGGAGGCTGAGACGCCGCCGAAGTAAATGGCGCAGATCAAGACGGAGAAAAACAGGTTGAAGCGATCTGCGCTGCGCCCTACCCTGCTCTTTCTTTTTCGGGAGGAGCCTTAGCTCAATTGGTTAGAGCGCCGCCCTGTCACGGCGGAGGTTGCGGGTTCGAGCCCCGTAGGCTCCGGTTCATCAAATCCAAATTCTGTTGTTTATATATGCGAAAATCATTGCTCTGCTCTCGCCCCCGGCTTGTTCTCTTTTCAACGCTGCTTGTCATTGCTCCACTTCTGATCTCGCCGCTATCCGCCGCCGATAAATCAGCTGGCGCCAAAAAGCATTCTTCCATGACCAAAAATCCGTTGCTGACCGAGAGCACGCTGCCGTATCACTCGCCGCCGTTTGATCAGATCAAAGATGAGTATTACGAACCGGCCTACGCGCAAGGCATGGCGGAAGAGCTCAGGGAAGTGGAAGCCATCGCCGCGAACAAAGAAAAACCGACCTTCGACAACACCATCGTCGCGCTGGAACGATCGGGGCGAACCCTGGATCGAGTCGATCACATTTTCTCCAACCTGACCGGAGCGAATACGAATCCGACGATGCAGAAAATCGAGACCGCGATGGCGCCGAAACTCTCCGCGCAACGGGACGCCATTCATTTGAACGGCGCGCTCTTCGCCCGCATTCAATCGCTCTACGACGAGCGCGACAAACTCGGCCTTGACCCCGAACAGAAATGGCTGCTCGAGCGTTACTACAAGGATTTTGTCCGCGCCGGCGCAAAGCTTTCCGAGTCCGACAAAACGAAGCTCAAGGCGATGAACGCGGAACTGGCGACCTTGCAGACGACATTTCAGCAGAATGTGCTGAAGGAGAAAAATGCCTCCTCCATCGTTGTCGATAACCGTGCTGATTTGACTGGTTTATCTGATGCCGAAATCGCCGCGGCCACTGCTGCCGCGAAAGCCGATCACAAAGAAGGCAAATTCGTTTTCCCGCTGCTGAACACGACTGGACAACCGTCGCTCGCCTCTCTGCAAAACCGCCCGTTGCGCGAACGCATCATGAAAACGTCGCTTGCTCGGAACAGCCACGGCGGCGAGTTCGATAATCGGAACGTCGTGCTCCGAATCAGCAAACTGCGCGCGGAACGCGCCACGCTCCTGGGTTATGCGAATCACGCGGCCTACCAGCTGGAGGATCAGACGGCTCGCACAGTCGAGACAGTAAACAAACTGCTGGCGCAACTGACACCGCCGGCTGTGGCCAACGCGCGTCGCGAAGGCGCGGACATGCAGGCCATCATCGATCAGGAACACGGCGGATTTCAACTGGCTTCCTGGGATTGGGATTTTTATTCGGAGAAAGTTCGCAAGGCCCGATATGACTTCGACGAGTCGCAGCTGCGCCCATATTTCGAACTGAATCATGTATTGATCGACGGCGTCTTCTTCGCGGCTGGGAAACTTTACGGTCTCACCTTCAAAGAGCGGCACGATCTGCCGGTCTATCAACCGGATGTGCGCGTCTTTGAAGTCTTCGATAAGGACAATCAGCCGCTGGCATTGTTTTTTGTTGATTACTACGCGCGTCCGTCAAAACGGGGAGGCGCCTGGATGAACGAATACGTGGAACAGAGCGAACTTTTCGGCACGAAACCGGTGGTCGCGAACCACCTCAACATTCCGAAACCGCCGGCGGGCGAGCCGACGCTGCTGACAGTCGACGAGGTGAGGACGGCCTTCCACGAATTCGGCCATGCGCTGCATGGGATGTTTTCTCACGTGAAGTATCCGCGCTTTAGCGGAACGAATGTGCCACGCGATTTTGTCGAGTATCCGTCGCAAGTGAATGAGATGTGGGCAGTCTGGCCCGAGGTAGTGAAGAATTACGCGAAGCATTATCAGACCGGCGCGCCCATGCCGGCCGAGTTGCTGGATAAGATGCTCGCGACACAAAAATTCAATCAAGGTTTCAAAACGACTGAGTATCTTGCTGCGACGCTACTCGATCAGGCCTGGCACCAGCTCACTCCGGCGGAGATTCCCACTGACGCTCTCGCCTTCGAAGCGTCCGCTTTGAAAAAAGCGGGTGTCGACTACGAGCCGGTTCCGCCGCGCTATCGCACAACCTACTTCTCTCACGCGTTTGCTGGAGGATATTCGGCCGGATATTATTCCTACATCTGGAGCGAAGTCTTGGATGCGGACAGCGTGGAATGGATGAAACAGCACGGCGGATTGAAGCGCGAAAATGGCGATCATTTTCGCGAGACGCTTCTCTCGCGCGGAGGCAGCCAGGATGCGATGGTCCTGTTCCGCAACTTTACCGGCGGCGAACCTGATATCGCGCCCCTGCTGAAACGACGCGGATTGGATCAAGCGGCGCCGGCTGAGGAAAAATCGACTGCTCCCAGTGCGACATCCCCGGCACCATCACCGTAAGCTGTAACCGCCGCTGTCTCAGCGGACATGATCAGAGGCAACATGTTCCTCGCTGAAGATGAAGTCCGCGGACTTTTGCGGATGGAAGAACTGATTCCCGCGATGGCTGGCGCGTTGCGCAACCTTTCCGCCGGCAAGGTCGAGCAACCGGTGCGGGTGATCCTGCCGGTGAAAGAGCACCAAGGCTTCTTCGGAGTAATGCCAGCTTATGGCGGCGCGCTCGGAGCCAAGCTCGTGACTTACTTTCCGAACAACAAAGGAGTGCACACGCATCATGCGATGATTCTTCTTTTTCGTCCGGAGACCGGTGAGCCACTGGTGACAATGGATGGACGGCTCATTACCGAGATGCGCACTGCGGCGGCCTCCGCCGTGGCTACGGATTTGCTCGCGCGTGTCGATGCTTCCGTGCTGGCGATTCTCGGTTCAGGTGTGCAGGCGCGGAGTCACCTGGAAGCGTTGCGAATCGTAAGAAAATTTCGCGAGGTACGCATTTGGAGTCCGCGAAACTCGGGCGCGTTCGCACAGCAGTTCAATATCTCGGCGGCGGCCTCGGCGGAAGAAGCGGTTCGAGGCGCTGATGTGATCGTCGTGGCAACAGCAGCGACGACGCCCGTTTTGCTCGGTGACTGGTTGTCGCCGGGAACGCACATCAACGCGGTAGGCGCGACGCGACCAAACTGGCGCGAACTGGATGATGAAGCGCTGCGCAAGGCGCGCATTTACGTCGACTCGCGCGAAGCAGCGATGAAGGAATCGGGCGACATTATCGCGGCTGGGGAGATTTTCGCCGAAATCGGCGAAGTAGTCGCAGGCTCGAAAAGTGGCCGCGGATCCGACGAAGAGATCACGCTGTTCAAATCGGTCGGGGTCGCGGTGGAAGATATTGTGGCGGCCGATCTGGTCTATCGGAAGGCCAAAGAGCAGAGAAATTGACCGCTTACCGCAGCGCTGTTTCCCCGGATTCTCAGATCTTGCCGTCCCACCATTTGGATAAGCGCCCCTTCGGCACCGCCGGAATCGCGTGGCCGCGTTCCGCGTAATGAGAAGTGTCGTTAAACAAAGTGAGTCGCGCGCGTGCTGGATCTTTGAAATCCACAATGTTTAGCGCGGCCGGCTCCTGATCGAGACTGTCGCGGTACCGGCGCGGATCGAAGCCAAGAATCGAACTGAGCAAGAGCCGAATGGTCGCCTTGTGCGAGACAACGAGCACGCAGTTTGCCGGATGGGAGCGCACGATGTCCATCAAGACCGGCAGTGCGCGCGCAGTCACCGCCAATCCACTTTCGCCGCCCACGGGCGCGAACGTGTACGGTTCTTCTCCCACGCCGCCGCTTCCTCGGCGAATTGTTCCTCGACTTCCCGTCGCGTCAATCCTTCCCAGCGACCGTGGGAAATTTCGCGTAACCCATCTCGCGTCTGCACTTCCAGCGTATGCGGCGCGGCCAGGATGCGCGCTGTCTCCACGGTCCGTCCAAGTGGCGAGGCGTAAATCGCGGTCACCTTTTCCCCGCTCAGACGAACAGCCAGCCGGCGCGCCTGTTCCCGGCCCTCGTCGGAAAGTTTGACGTCGGTTGCGCCGGCGAAACGATCCTCGGCGGTGAGAATAGTGGCTCCATGCCTAACGAGAAAAATGCGAGTATTCATCTAACCGGGAAGTTCGCCGCCTTCCGCTCCGTAAAAGAAAACCCAGGTCGCGAAATCGCCGGAGAAATTCTCGAAACGATGTTCGACGCCGGCCGCGACGAAAATGAAATCATGCGGCGCAATTCTCCGCCGCTTTCCTTCGCTGACAAATTCTCCGGTCCCGCTGATGACGACGTAGATTTCATCACGCGAATGCGGCGTTTGCGGATCGGTTCCGCGCGGCGCATAAATTTCGACCGTGAGCGCACCGCGCTCGAAGAGTTTCGTGAACCGGACTGGCGCAGATTCCGGCACCGCCGCCAGCGCCTCCGCCACATTGATTGTGACTGAAGAGTGATCGTTGTTTGCCTTCGCCTCCTTCATTCGCACGATTCAAGTTCATTCCGCGCGCAATGGCAATCCGCGAGCGAAATTCTTGCAGGGGGAAGGCGCTGCCTTCCCTGCCATTTTGATGGGAAGCTAACAGCTTCCCCTACAATTCACTCTTCGCCCGTCACACGGTCGACGAATGCAGCGCGATGCGGTTTCCTTCGGAATCGACAATCACAGCACGATAACCATGCGGCCCGATCTGTTGTCTTGCCTCCAGCACTTTCCCGCCATTCGCACCGGCAGCTTTTACCGCATCGTCGAGACGGCCTTCCACCGAAAGGTAAATGAGTGGTCCGGTTTGCGACGGTTTGTTTTCGTTACCGACACTGTCGCCGCTAACGCACAAACAGCCGGATGCATTTTGTTCTTCGTGCGGCAACAAGCCGTATTCAAATCCCTGCTCCGACATTTTGCTCACTTCCCGGCCCAGAACAGCAGAGTAAAACTTGATCGCGCGGTCGATGTTCGCGATCGGAATATCTGTCCAACAAAGGGTATTCTCGCTCATGGTGTCGAAGGTATCACGGACCGAAGTTTGCGATCAATGCGTTTTCCTCGGCGCATCGTTAGGCAGGCCGGTTAAACCGAGAAGCGAGCCTAATAGCCGACCGGCAGCGTCGGGCCGTAGGCAGTGCCGATCAGAGCAGTTCTGCTCAAATACCAGAGCGCCGTTTGTCGCGTGCTCGGATTGAGTAATAGATAATCCGGCTTCGTGTCACTATTGAAATCGGCGGAGCGCTGAAGCATCCAGCCCGCCGGCAAGGTGGGGCCGTAGGCCCCGCTGACAAAAGCGGTGCCGTTCAAATACCAAAGCGCCGTCCGGCGCGTCGTGTCATTAACCAGGAGAAGATCCGATTTGTTGTCGCCGTTGAAATCCAATGCATCGACCAGCGACCAGCCCGCCGAAAGTGTCGGACCATAAGCTCCTCCGATGAAGGCGGGCGTGGCGTTAAGAAACCACACCGCCGTCTGCCTCGTGTTCGGATTGAACAACACATAATCAGGATGTCCATCGCGGTTGGTGTCCACCGTCGCGACCAGGATCCAGCCGATTGGCAGGGTGGGGCCGTAGACGCTGCTCAGGAAGGTGGCATTATTAAGGAACCAAATCGCCGTTCTTTGGGTAAGGGAATTAAAAAGAACGAAATCAAGGTTGCCGTCCAGATTTATGTCTGCCACACAAACCACCGTCCACCCAATGGACACACCAGGTCCGAGTGTGCTATTCAAAAACACGTTCCCTTGCAAGTTCCAGATGGCCGTCCTCCGGAGACTGGGGTTAAAGAGCAAATAATCGGTGAAGGTGTCGCGGTTGAAGTCCCCTGCCAGCAGCGGGATGATGGGAACGACGCGAGCGTAATAAATATCTTGTTCTCCATTGAACGTGGCGCAATAGGCGACATTGCCTCCGCTATTATCCGAAACGATCGTCATGTAGTCGCCGATCTTGTTCTGATCGGGGTAACCCACGAGAGGATTAAACGAATTACTGACCGCGATATTGGGCGACCAGGTAATGCCGCCATCGAAGCTGGAGGAATAGAAGAGCTGCGAATCGGTGTTGTTGGCGGCGCCGCGCGTATCGAGCCAGACGGCGTCGATACGTCCGTTAGGCGCGACGGAGAACGTGCCAAACCAGTGCCACTTGTTGTGATTGACCGGATCGTCATTGATCCGACGCGGCGTGCTGAAGGTTTGGCCGCCGTTTGGTACTGCGCGTAAACATGACATCGGTGCCGTTGTTGAAACCGAACGGTTCCACACTGGCCATTATATATACGTTGTTATTTGGGGCAGTGCCGGAACGATCGACTGCGAGAAAAACCTGCCCGATTATCCCATCTGGATTAATCGGCCCACCAGCAACGATGTCGCCGCCAAGATCGACGGCAGTGCTCCGATCAAAACTTGGGATGACGGCCGCATTCTTGGCGTTGCTCGAGCGAACGCACCAAATCTGGTTGGCTTCGAGATTCACGCCACCCAAGAACAGATTGCCGGTCGTGTCCACATCGAGTGTCCCCCAAACGGGCGAGTTGGGAATGTTAACCGGATCCAGCCAGGTCACTCCTCCATCAGTCGAACGGGTGAATTGTCTGCCACCGAAATTATTCCCGGCGGTACTCCACCACTGATATTGAAATCCGTGCCCGGTGCTGTTGGTGTTATCGACCGTGAACCATTGCTTGTCGCCCCCCATCGCGGGTGAGATGAGCGGCCAGGAAAGGCCGCCATTAGTCGAGCGCCACATGTCATCAAAAAATGTTTCGAGTAAACTGAGATAGAGAAAGCGTCCCGTGATATCGGAGTTCAACACCGGATCGCTGCGAAAGACGTTGCTTTCAAGAACGCCGGGAAATATCCATGAGACGCCACCGTTGCTGGTGTATCCCCAGCCAGCCTGCCGAAAGTTGGAAGCCACGCTATCGAATTGCCTCCAGCCAATCGCCATCTTGTTTCCGTTTATTGGGTCAACACAGATGGATGGCTCATTCGCGGCGTCACCGGTAATGTTCCGGCCGTTCGCGTCTACATTCACCTGATAACTCGTGAAGGGACCGTGCTGCGAGACCATCCCGGTTGAAACATCTATCCGCCAAATGTAGGCCGGCGGGTCGCCGTATTTTTCGAGTTCCTCTTTCGGAAGCGGCTTATGTCGCACACTCTGAGCTGAAACGACCGCAACTCCGAACAACAGCGCCAGGCAAGCGAATTGGCTGACCTTTAGCAGCGCAAAAAATCTCAAATTAAATTGAAGCATCGAACACATCGACGGCTCCGCCATCAACATATCAGATGAAGGTCGATCTCACAAATGGTCAGATTTTTTCCATGCGCGCGACAAGCGATTATGCGGACCCGGAATAGGAAAGAAAATCCGCAGAGCGGTGTCGCCGTCCCGAAAGCCTTCGGGGTTGGCCAGACTCGCCATGGGACGAGTCCGTCCGAAATCGGCGGACCGGGTTAAGCCTCGGCGGTTTTTCGTTACAAAAGGACTGCGCTTACAACCATGCCCTCGCGATAAATCGTGGGCCGAAACGAGACCTGCTCCAGCGAGATCGCGGCTGCCGGGGCCTGATCGCCGCTGCCACCGTCGTCATCATCATCATCGGCATCGTTATCATCGTCGGCATCATTATCATTGTCGTTATCGTTGTCGTTATCGTTATCTTCGTAATTGAAGGTGTAGTCGTTCATGCCCGGGACAGAGGGAGGAGCCGGGGCGGCCAGATCTTTCTGTTCGAGCTTGTCGAAACGCTTGCGGACGTCGGCCGGAATCTTGTCGAGATCCTCTTTCTTCTCGATCGGACCGCTAAACAGCAACCGGCCCTGCGGATCTTTCGCAGTGAGGATGCGCTTGCCGTCGACGGTCTCAATTCTCATTTCTCCCTCGGCGTCTGAATAAACGATTTGCGCTTTGGCCAGGTCGATTCTGGTTCTTTTCAACACGCCATTCTCCCTCGTCACCGCCCGGACCTGCTGTGCGGCGCGGCGTGCGGCTGCGCGCGCTTCTCTGCCTGCGCGAAGGGCCTCTCGACGAGCGCGCTGGACTGCTTCACGGATCATTCCCTGGTTAGCACCCATTTGTTCCTGGATGCTGTTTCTCATTTCTTCGCCCAGCGCTCCGAAATCCTGATCGAAATGCCAGTGGTTGTCGGAGTCTCCCATCCAGTGTCCCATCGGAACATCGCGTTTCGCCAGTTTGATCGTGAGCTTGGTCTCGGCGCCTTTGCGGAGAACGGTCAGAGTAATCGTGGTCCCTTCGGGAAAACTGCGCACCAGCTTCGCGAGTTGGCCCGGGTCAGTCAGAATCTGGTCGTTCAACATTTTTAGAATGTCATTCTGTTGAACGCCACCGGCAGCGGCGGGGCCATCCTTCACCACGTAATCAACGACCAGACCAAAGCCCTTGGCCAAACCCAACTGTTCGCTGACCACCGTGGGAACCTCGGAGGTTTCCACGCCCAGGTAAGTCACGGGCACCCTGGGTCTCTTGTCCCGAGGGGGATTTGGCGGAGTGGGTGGATTCGGCGGCACGCCCTGCCCGGGCGGGTTAGGCGGCGCGGGTGGAGCGGGCGGGCTCTGGGCAAAGCCGGCAAGCGGAATGAGTGTCGCGGTAGCGAACGTGATGATCGATTTTTTGTTCATGGTTTGTTTGTTGGTTGAATTTCTAGATTTGGATTTTCATTGGCCGGATACCGGCAATAGAACGACTTCCTCGCTCGGGTAGGAGACACGGAGCGAAGCCCCCGTTTCAGATTGACGCCATTGCAGCGTCTCTCGAGTTCGATAACGCATCCGGCGAACCGGGTTTTCTGAGCCTTTGGTAAAAACCAGACCCTCGTTGCGCGTGTTGTAGACAACCTGCGTCATGCCGGTTGGGATGAACCTGCCTGCGCTCGCGGTTGCATTCCGTTGCGGCGGTGTCGCCGGAAGCGAAGTGGCGACTCTCTCTTGTTTCTGCACTGGTCGATTCTCCCCAACCTTTGCCAGAACCAGCAGCGCAGCAGCAGTGGCGAGTCCCAACCCGAGAATGCGCCAATTGATCTGGAATGGTTTGCGCCGCGAGATGACTGCGGATGTGGGAGCGGAAGCCACCGGCTGCTCCGAAAGAGCGCGCTCGATCCTGGCCGTCAGCTCGTTAGAAACGGCGACGGGGCGCAGCTTTTTCAATTCTGCTTCGAGCTCGGAGAAATCATTCATGGGGAACGAGGTTTTTTTTCAAAGTGGAAAGGGCGTAGCGATACCGCGATGCGGCAGTGTTCTGCGAAATACCCAAAACAGCGCCGATTTCCGCGAAGGTAAGTTCATTCCAAATTTTCATGACTACGACCTCACGTTGTTCGCAGGGCAACCGCGCCACTGCTTCGGCCAGCGCCTGCCGCGATTCGTCATCGGTTTCAAAAGATGGAGCGTCCGCTTGCTCTGCCTCGAGGCACGCGCTCGCTTCGCGTCGAGCGCGTCGCGAGTCTCGCCGGAGCAAATCCAGAGCGATGGAACGCACCGTCGCGAAAAGGAGCGCGCGGTTCTCGGGAGAATGTTGTTTGCGCCAGAAACGGACGAAGGCTTCCTGCACAATGTCCTCGGCATCGGCCGGGGTGCGGACCCATTGTCGCGCGAAAAGGACCAGGCCGGGGGCGTGCTGGCAAAAACAGGCTTTCCAATCTTCATGAGTGACGACATTCTCCATGACCTCTGCACGGTCTTTTATATTCACGACGACGCCAAATGCAGAATTTGTCTAAATCGAAGCTTTTTTTTATTCTCGTTATGCTGGGCGCGCCCTCGGTGTGGGCGCAGAACACGACCGCGACCGACTATCAATCGCTGGCGAATGCCGAGGCTGCCTTCGCACAAATGGCGACGGAAAAAGGAACGCGAGACGCCTTTCTCGCTAATCTGGCGGATGTCGCCGTCATTCTTGAACCCGCTCCGGTCAACGGAAAAAAGACGTGGGAAAAACGCGAACCGGGCGCGGGACTACTCACCTGGCGCCAGGATTTTCTTGCGGTCTCAAAAGGGGGCGATCTCGGCTACACGACCGGACCGTGGGAATTCAAACAAAATCGAGATGACACGAATCCCAAGGCCTATGGCCGGTTCCTGTCCATCTGGAAGAAGCAGAAGGATGGTATCTGGAAAGTCGTCCTCGATGCCGGCATCGAAACACCGAAACCGACGGGGAAACCGGCGGCCGCGCAGACACCCGCTACCCCCACCCCGGGCAGGCCAAAGATCGAGAAGATCGATTTGGATGCCGCCCGTAACGACGTACGGAAAGTCGAACATCGTTTTGTTGAGGCCTCCGCCAAGGATTCTGGCGCGGCGGTCATCGCTTTTGCCAGTGATGATATTCGCGTTCTTCGAGAAGGAGTCTTTCCGGCCGTGGGTGAAGATGGCGTGCAGCTCATGCTCCAGTCCGAGCACGGCAAAACAACGTTCAAGTCCGCTGGCGGAGACATCAGCGCGTCCGGCGATCTCGCCTATGAATATGGCAAATATGTGACCGAGCGGGGAAGCGGTCCGGAGCGCGGTTACTACGTCATAATCTGGAAAAAAAACATACGCGGAACCTGGCGGCTCTCGGTCGATCGCCGGCAGCCCCAGCCGCCGGCTCTACCGAAATCGAAAGAGTAGGTCCAAAGATGGGTCATCCCGAGCGCGGCGAGGGACCTCACACAAACACAAATGATTTCCAATCTCGCTTGCGGGACTCAAGCGTCGTGTGGGAGGTCCTTCGCTCCGCTCAGGATGACAGCCCAGGCGAGGAGGTTCGCGACATTTTGAATTCACTTGGGCTAATCGAAGGGTCGCAGCGGCATTTCACCTAACCAGTAAGAAGTTCTCTGAAGGTTTGAGCCTGCCACTTACGATGAGATTGTTTCCGGTACGGGAAGGAGCCGGCCCGTCATCTCCAGATTTACCACAATCACAAACCTGGCAAGAATCTTGAGCGAACGTCCGGACATAGTATAATTCGCAAATGCGGATTCTGTTGGTCGAAGACGAAAAGAAGACGGTGGCCTTCTTGGCGAAGGGCCTGCGAGAAGCCGGCTTCACCGTGGAGACGGCAAAGGATGGTGAAAAGGGATCAGAACTCGCTTTGGCGACCCGATATGACCTTCTCATTATCGATGTGATGCTGCCGAAAAAAGATGGCTGGGCGCTGGTCATGGAATTGCGAAGCCGAAAAATTCATACGCCGATTCTCTTTCTCACTGCCCGAGACGGCGTACGCGATCGCGTCAAAGGACTCGAAATGGGAGCAGACGATTACCTGGTCAAACCCTTCGCATTTTCTGAATTGCTCGCCCGCGTGCGCTCGCTGCTGCGCCGCGCCCCGACGCAACACCCGGAGAAATTGTGCATCGAAGACCTGGAAATCGACACCCGGCGGCATCGTGCCGTTCGCGCCGGCGTTCCTCTTTATCTCACCGCCAAGGAATTTCTCCTCCTCGCTCAGCTGGCCCGTTCGGCCGGAGAAGTCGTCAGCCGCAGCAAGATCGTGGAGCAAGTCTGGGACATTAACTTCGGGACCGAAACCAATGTGGTCGACGTGATGGTGCGCCGATTACGGGCGAAAGTGGACGATCCGTTCCGGACAAAACTTGTCCACACGATTCGCGGCGTCGGTTATGTTCTGAAAGCAGATACGGGGTCGAACGGAGAAGCGGTAAGAACTCGAGCGTAAGAAAACACGTATCCATTGGATCGGTCGCCGACCCTGACGCATCCGAGTCGTTAGGCGATGAACTAATCCGGGGCTGGCAGACAACCCGGCGCCGCCGAAATGTGCTGATTGATTACGGCAACGAATGCCCGGCGTTTGCCTTGACCTGAGCTGTGTCTCCTGCATTCACGGTCCCGTTCGCATTGACGTCGGTGCGAAAATTCGCGTTCGTCAATACGGCGCCAGATTGCCCTTTCGTCTGTGCGACGTCACCGGCATTCACTGTCCTGTTTCCGGTCGTATCACCGATCAACATGTTCATGCTCACCGGCGTATCGGCCAGAACGTGCGCGGACGTATCGGTCACCCCGGTCAACGTCACAGTGATCATCTGCACATCGGTGACACCGGTCAGATTCACCGTCATGGTGTTGGTGGCAAACGTCGGACTGCCCGAGACGCTGCCCGTTCCAGTCGTTACGCTCGCGCTGCCACTCACTACATCGTTATTAAACGTAAAGACGAGCGTCTGATTGCCCGCCGTGTTACGACATTCCACCCCAGGCGTCCCGGTGAGCGGCAAATCAACATCGAAATCTCCCGCCGCTCCGTGTGTCTTTCGCGAAACCACACTGTCCAGCGTGAAGGACGGAACAGCGGTCAATGTAACCAGCACGATGTCGTTTCCGTCGCCGCCCGCGTAGTTGATCATGAACTGCTGCCCGTTGTTGGCTGTGACGGTAGTGCCTTGAGCAAAAGTCCCCGTAATTGCGTCCGAGCCGTCATTGTTCACAATCAGGAACGTGCTTCCGATAATCGGTTCGAACCCGGCAGGCAGGCTTACTTCCAGAGTGCTGCCGGTGACATCCATCGTTCCGGTGAGACTTACCTGACTCATGGTTGATACCGTCGTCAGGTTGGCGTGAAAGGTCGCGCCTGTTTTTACATTAACGGTCGAAGTGTAACCCATGGTGGCGGCCGTCTGCGTTCCGGTGATGTGCATGATTCCCCCACCCGTCGGAGTCGAACCAGGGGAAAAGATTCCGCCACTGTTCACGTCAACCTGGTTGGAACCGACATTAATGAAGAAGGTCGTGCCTCCATTGATTCCTCCGAGGAGACGGCCTCCGGCGTTCATCGTCACACCTCCGGTTCCGGTGGCGGATCCGGTCGTATTGCCAAGGAGGAGGGTGCCGCTATTCACGACTGTCCCGCCATCAAAAGTATTCGCGCCGTTCAGCGCCAGACTGCCGGTTGCTCCGCTGGCCGCAACCACGGTGAGTCCTGTTCCTGTTCCGCCGGAGATGATTCCACCAAAGGTGTAAGTAGCATTCGAACCGATCGTAATCGTGCGCGCCGCCAGGCCGAGAGCCACATTGTCGGCAAAAGTGATGTTCGCAGAGGCGCTCCCATTGCCGCTCGGAACCCCGGTCGTCACAGCGCCGATGGTGAAATCGCCCCCGACGTTGATGCCCGAATATCTGCTTGTGACGTTCCGAGTCGCGTTGGCCGCGATCGTTCCGCCGTTGATGTTCAACGCGCCGCCGCCGGCGCCCATCGCATTAATGCCGCCCATGATGATCGTCCCGTTATTGAGCGTAAAGCCGCCGGTGTATTGGTTTCCGTTCGCGCTGAAATAGATTCCCGCACCGTTCTTGATGAAACCATTCCCTGCCGCCGTGGAAATGTTTTGACTGGCGTAATCCAAAATCGAGCCGGTCCCAACGTCGAGCGTCCGAACATTGCCGCCATTGCTGTAGGTACCCGCCGACGTCAGGGCCACCGTTACGCCGTCGGCCACCGTCACATTTCCAATCTGGGTATTGGTGACAAAAGTAATCAGGGAGTTGGCGGTGAAGACCGCATCCGTATTATTTGTCCAGCCTAACGTGAAAGGACCGCCCGGGGACGTACCCCAGTTTGTTGAAGTCCAGGTCGCGCTCACACCGTTTGTGTTCCAAAAAAGCTGCGCGCTCACGGTTCCGGCGAGGCCGAAAATGGTGATTAGGATGGTCGCTGTCGCAAAAAGAAGTCGTTTCATGTTTTCCTTTCTTCGCAGGGGGATGGTAAGAGCACCAGATTTGCAGGCGCGCGCGAGCAGCACAAATCTTTTCTGGGATTTCCCTGTCACAATTTCGTGACGAAAAAAAGTTGAAGCGTGTTCGCGTACAACAAAACGCCTCTCCGTCGACGGAGAGGCGCTTCGAAAAACCCGAAAGATTTTAGCTCGCCTTTCGGCGGAGCCGTTGCACACCGACGAGCATTCCGGAGCCGATGAACAGCATCGCGTAGGTCGCTGGTTCGGGAATTGGCGTAAAGTCAAAAGCCTCCTGAAAGGTCGTTGCAACCTCGAAGTTGTCTATGTTGAGGCCCAAGTAACTGTTAGCGCCGTCTCCACCTTGGCGCAGGTTGAAGCCGTTCAGCGTCGCCGTTGTTCCAGCAGCGGCAATGGATAGATCCGGACTGCCTTCGTTCCCGTTGTTTATCCAAAAATTCAACGCCCCAGTGGTAGGATCATATCCGACTACGATGCGATAAAAGGTGTTGATGGTGAGGTCTGGGGTAAAAACAGTTGCCGCACCATCATTGGTTCCATTCGTTCCGATTCCTAGTCTAAATCCGGTCGAAGTCGGTGCGGCAAGAAAAGTTCTTGCCACAAATGTTCCGCTATTACGAAGAGCAGCAAAATATGCATTCCCGGCTGGCGTCGATCCCGTATATTGCAGGTCGAACGCGTAGAACAATAGTGACGGAGTCGCGGTGAAGGTAAGTCCGCCATCCTCTCTCGACCCCGAGCCAGCGGTGAGTCCCGTCACGACCCCACCCGAGACCTGAATGAAAGTCCCCGTACCGCTAAGATTCGACCAACCATCGTTGCCGACGAGGTTCCCGTTCGGATAACTGAAGTCTTCGTGGACTATCACTACTGCTTGTACAGATGTAGAAGCGAAAAGGATCACTAGCGCGACGACCGCTATCCTCATCAGGTTATTCATAGCGCTTGCCTTCTGTTTTCAATGAAAAGTTCGTGTTCTCGACTCCAAACAACGTAGTTATGGACAGTGGTTGCTCGTGTGACAATACTTATTTCATCGCTTCGCAAGAATGTTATTTCGGAGTTCGTGCCCGGGAACAACTCCCAAACAGATCGGCAGCCTGTCAATCGCTCTTGGTGTCCAAGCCCAAAAGCGAAACGATTGCCGGAGGCACCCGATCGTGATCGTCTTTCCCGATCGCGATCGCCGTCCCATGAACGAGATCGTTTCCCGATGCATGATAATATCTAAAAAACCATCGATCCTGCCGGAAATCCGCCGCTAGCACAAAGTTCATGTGTTGTGTGATTGCTCGCGTGGCCGGGTCAACAATGCTTTCTGCACCTCGAATTCTAACAGTCAGTTCCGCCGGCGGATCCTGAATCGCGATCGTGAGACCACTGTAAAACGTGAATAGTGGCGGCGACGCAACAGTAGGTAACTTATCGACTCTCGCCATCAGTTCATTGGTAGCTCTAGCTCGCGACGTAGAATCTGTTCGTTCAAGATCTCGGTTCGGAGCTGCGGCTGGAAGCGGCGTTTCCGGTCCGTTTGCTTGAAATCGAACAATCGCATATAAAGCCAATGCTAAGACGAAGGCCATCACGCATCCGGTTGTTACTGTCGCAACGCTCAGACGGCGAAAAACTGGCAACGATGTCGCTAGTTCACCCGAATCCCGCTCGACCGGACACGGAGGCGGTGTGGTAAATTCGCCTGCCTCCCAACTGGAAGGTGGTTGCGGTGCGACTGGCTCCGATTCCGATTCGGCGAGAGCAATGAGATCGGCCAGGAGGCGCCAATCGGGCATCCCTTCGTACCAGTAATGATCGGTGGGTAGGACCTGGCCTTCGTTCAACAGCTCCTCGAGGTCTTCCCAATCGCACTCGCCAATCTCGACTCCGTCGCGTGCGATCCTAACGTTCACAGGAAACAATTGGTACCTATTGCGTCGCGCGAAAGCAAACCTCTGTACGCTGCTTCGCCGCTAAGATGGTCCCGTCTTTCCATTTTGACCTCAGCCTCCAGACATCACGATTTTGATCTCGACGTGAAGAAGCTGCCCAGCGATTCTGTCGTAAATGAAATTCTATTTGCTTACGCTGTGCGCTCTCGCCGCGGCTACATTGGTCGTGACGGGCTGCTCTTCACAAACTGAAACGATGACTCAGACCAATGGCACAAGTTCGGTCCACGCGCCCACATCTGGCGCCCGGCCGAGCCAGGATCTTACCGCCGGACACTACTAAGAGTTTTCCGGGGCGGACGGCCCGCAGCCACAGCTCTGGGTTCATTGACGGCTGGTCGAGTCGCATCGATGAGCCACAGGGCGTGGAAAGTATGGAAACCTTGGTCGCTTGGCAGAATGATCTTGCCCAACATCGGGTATCTGTTCTTAAATTGAGCCATGAAAAGACCTCTTACTAATTTTCTTGCTCTGGCTGCGGCCGGGCTTCTCCTCGGCGGTTGTGCTTCGCAATCGGAGATGACGGCAGGCAACACGTGGCCAGCGCCTCCCGCGGAAGGCCCGGATGGTCAATCCTCACAGTTAATGCCTCTCACAGCAGGGGCGCGACCGAGTCAAGTCCCTCTCGTTGCCGGACAGTACCAACAACCCTAGAGCGGGTTCCTTTACCACGCGCAGCGCGGCTGTTACGCTCTGGTCATCCGAGGGCAAAGAAAGTCTTGCCTTCCTCCGACAGAACGGACATTCTTGCCATCCCAGCCTCAATGGCGTTTATGAAACCTCTCAAAAGCGCACTCATTCTTGCGTTTGTCTTCGCCTACATCGCGAGCGTTGCGTGCGCTGGGACGAGCGGCGGATTTGAGACGTTTCCCGCGCCCAAGGCGACAATGACTTTGGAGGGCCCGGGCGATTCTTTGCGGATCGCCGCCGAAGCGCTGGACGCTCCGGACACCCGGAAGAGCGACACGTCGCTGTTCTCCCGCATCGATCTGACGGCGATTCCCGAGCCGCCAGTTTTCATGCTGCTGGGTCTCGGGTTGCTGGTTTGTGCGCAGCGCGTGATGCGTCGCCGAAGAGCATCGAAGTAACCGAAGAATTCCGACGGACTGGAATTCGGTTGTCGCTCCAACCCGATCCCGTTCAGGAACCACCCGCTACGCGAGCAGCTCGTAGGACAATACGCTCAGGCAATAGATCGCGGCGGTTTCGACGCGGAGAATAATCGGGCCGAGCGTGATCGGGCGACAGCCGTGACTGCGCGCGAGCGAAAGTTCTGCCGGCGTGAAATCGCCTTCCGGGCCGATGACGATAAGAACACTGGCCGGCGGTGCGGAATGTTCAGTCGAATATTCGGCCAGAATCTTTTTCAAGTGCACAGCATCGGATTGAAGTGAACCGATAAGGCGAAGGTCGAATGCAGCTGGGTCGACATGCGCCATTTCGTTTTCCTTGACAGGCCAGATGCCAGTAGCCCCGCCAAAAAAATCTCTGAGCTTCCTCGGCGTGTGCACCTGCGGCAGCCAATTTTGACCGCATTGCTTGGCGGCTTCGATCGCAACCTGTTGCCACTTCAGCTGTTTTTGCGCGGCATCCGCCGGGTCGAGATCAACGATCGTTCGTTCGGAAATGAGCGGCGCAATTTCCGCCGCGCCGATCTCAACCGCTTTTTGTACGATGAGGTCCATGTTTTTCCCTTTCGGGATCGCCTGGGCGAGCGTGATTCGACAACGCAAAGGCGGCGTTTCCGCTTCGTGCAATTTGTGCAGATGTACCCTTGTGCCGTCGAAGGAAGTAATCTCAGCGGTCATCTCGCGGCCGCGCCCGTTGAAGAGAATGGCCTTCTCTCCCGGTTGCATGCGCAGGACGCGGTGAGCATGATGCGCTTCGGCGCCGCCGAGCGAAGGTGCATCGGGATTCCAATCGTTAGGCGAAACGTAGAAACGGTGCACGGAAAAACGTAATCTTCCCGGAAGATCGACCAACAGAACCGGCTATTTAAAGAATTCCTTCGCGCGGTCGAAAAAGCTCTTGTGCAACGGCGTGTTTTCTTCTCCGCACAGAGCCGAAAATTCTTCCAGTTTCTGCCGCTGTTCACTGTTTAGTTTCGTCGGCACTTCGACCAGGACGCGGGCGATCAAATCACCGCGATCGCGGCCATTCAGGCCTCTGATCCCTTTGCCGCGCAGTCTGAAAGCCTGGCCACTTTGTGTTCCCGCCGGAATTTTGGTGTGAGCCTTACCCAGCAGGGTCGGAACCGCTACTTCTCCACCGAGTGCGGCGACCGTAAACGAAATCGGCACTTCGCAGTAGAGGTTATCTTCTTCGCGTTGGAAAATTTCATGTTCTTTCACGTGCATTACCACGTAGAGGTCGCCTTCCGCGCCGCCGCGAATACCGGCTTCGCCGTTGCGCGACGAACGTAAACGCGAACCATCGCCAACCCCCGGCGGAATTTTAATCTTGATCCGGCTTTCCTTTTCCAGGCGGCCTTCACCGCCGCAGGTCTTGCACGGTTTCTCGATGACTTGTCCCGCACCGCGACAACGCGGACAGGTTTGCGAGACCTGGAAAAATCCGCGCGAACTGATGACCTGTCCGCGGCCGCCGCAGGTGGGACAGTGGACAGCGCGGGACCCCGGTTCGGCCCCGCTGCCGTTGCATTTTTCGCAGCGGTCGAATTTGCGAACTTCGATTTCCTTCTCCACCCCGAAGGCCGCTTCCTCGAGCGTAATCTGCATGTCGTAGCGCAAATCAGATCCGCGTTGCCGGCCTTCCCGATCGGTCGTGGTCGTTCCTCCGCCGCCGCCGAAAAATGCCTCGAAAATTCCACCTGCGTTCCCGGTCGCACCGCCGAAGACCTCGCGGAAAATATCAAAGGGATCGTGGAATCCGCCGCCGAAGCCGGCACTGCCCTGCGCGAAAGCCGCGTGACCGAAGCGGTCGTAGGCGGCGCGTTTGTTGGCGTCCATCAAGACGTCATAGGCTTCGCCGAGCTCCTTGAATTTTTCCTCCGCGTGCGCGTCGCCCGGATTCTTATCGGGATGCAGCTTGACGGCAAACTTGCGATAGGCGCGCTTCACTTCCTCGCTGGAAGCGTTCCGTTCCACGCCTAGAATTTCGTAATAATCACGCTTCGTGGTCATGCTGTTTTGCTGCTAGGAAATCTTCCGCGTACCTCTACCGGGTGATGGATTCCAGCATTCCGCGTTCCGGTTTCCGTCACTTTGCCGGACCGCTGGAAACAACGACGGCGGATGGGCGGAGCAAGCGGTCCTTCATTCGATATCCGCGACGCGTCTGCCGGATGACGGCCCCTTCAGGCACTTCATCGCTTGCTTCGTGCGCGATCGCTTCGTGCAGGTTGGGATCGAATTTCTGCCCTTCGGCATCGATCGGCTTGAGCCCGTTGTCCGCCAGAAAATCTGTAAGTTGCTTCAGCACCATTTTCATTCCGGAAAAGACAGGCGATTTCTCGCCTTCGTCACGCGCTGCGGAAAGACCGAGCTCGAAGTTGTCCACGATCGAAATAAGACGCTCAAGCAGCGAGCTGTTGGCATACTTGATCGCCTCCTCTTTCTCGCGCGTCGTCCGTTTTTTGTAGTTCTCGAAATCCGCCTGAGTGCGCAAGGCAAGATCGCGAAATCGATCAAGGTCCGCCTGCAATCCGGCGGTCTCATCGTCGGACTCAATCTGCTCCGTCGTCGTCGCTTCTTTCGGATCAGTCGCCTTCAATGGAGCTTCAGGTTCGTTCGGCGTCCGGGTTATTGGAATTTTTTTCATGTCTTACGGATGGCAATCAAAGTGATGTCGTCGTTCTGTGGGTGCGAACCAACGAAACGTCGCAAATCCTCGATCAACTGTGTGATCACGGCTTGAGCGCCGTTCTTTGCGCTCGTCCGAATGGATTCTATCATTCGCTCGGCGCCGAACTCGTTCCCCTCCGCATCCAGCGCTTCCGTGACTCCGTCCGTGTAAAAGATCAGGCAATCATCACGTTCGAGCTGGACGGGAAAGTCGCGCGTTATCCTATCGAACACGTCGCCACTGTCAATTCCCACAGCCATTCCCGGCGGCTTCAACGGCGCGATACTTTGGTCGGCGTGCCGGTAAACCAAGGGCGCGTCGTGCCCGGCGCGGGCGAGGATGATTGAGCCATTCACGTGATCCAGAATCACGTAGGCCATACTGATAAACATGTCTTCCTTGATGTCGGGGTAGAGCTGCCGGTTCACTCTGCTGAGAACGTCGGATGGGGAAACATTACCGGGAGCCTGGCTGCGCAGCACGCTGCGGCAGATGGCCATGATGATCGATGCCGGAACGCCTTTACCGGAGACGTCGGCAATAGCCACGCCGAGGCGCTCGTCGTCGACCTTGAGGTAATCGAAGTAATCTCCGCTGACCTGGCGAGCAGGAATATTTAAGCCCGCGATTTCGAAGCCGGGCACGACCGGCGGCTCGGCCGGGAGAAGAATCCGCTGAATATCGCGCGCGATCTTCAAATCGTGATCGAGACGCTTCTTCTCGTTTGCTTCGGAGTAGATGATGGCGTTGTAAAGCGCGAAAGCCGATTGCTCGGCGATCGACTTGAAAACCACGAAGTCGCTTTGCGTAAAGGGCAAACTCTTCGGGCCGTTGCCGAGTGCAAGTACGCCCATGTTTTGTTTGCCGTAAAGCAATTGGGTCGCCATGATGGACGAAGCGCCGAATGGAGTGCCGCGCAATTGGGCCAGCTCCGGCACGTTCGCCAGATCGGTTAGGCAAACCGGCTCGCCGGTTTGCCAAACGCGGCCAACCACTCCCTCGCCCGGACCAGTGGTACGAACGCGCATGTAGTTAGTCAGAGCGTCCGGAGAAGTCGCAGCTCGCTGCAGAACGTCGGACGGCACTCCGACCAGCGGCGGGCAACCTTTCGAAATGTATGCCGGCACCAGCCGGCTCCCGGTGCGGTCGGCCATGTAGAGCGCGCCACCATGCGCATCGAGAATGCGAGTCGCGCCTTCCACGATCAGGCGATGCAGATCGGCTGCGTGAATCGTCTCGGTAAAGGCCTCTCCCAGTCCATGTAGAAAATCGAAGACGAGCGATTCTTCGATCTGAACTTCTTCCTTGGCCCGTTCGATCTGACGAATACGCCGATAAAGCAACAACGCGGTCAGAATCCACCCGATGAGGAACGCAATCAGCAATCCGAAGAGTAGGGATGGCCACATGAGGCGGAGGCCAGACTACTTTACCGCGATCTCGTGTCGGAGGTCCTGTTTGAGATAATCGAGAACGTCTTTGAACCGCAATAAATTCTCTGGGGCTGCTTCACAAAGTGCCTCGTGCGCATCGAGCATATCTTTTTTCTGTTCGCTTTTCTGCTCCGCGCGCGAGACCGATTCCGAAGGCTGGAGGGCCTTACACGTAGGCGCTTGCGAGCCGTTCGATTGAATGGCGAAGATTTGATCGAGACCAAGGCCGGTGAGCAGCTCGTGGCTCCGCGGCGGACAATGAACGACGCGAAGATGACCGCGCCCGAGCTCTTTCAAACGCAGGGCGATCCCCGCCATTGTTCCCATGAAGGTGGAATCCATGGTCGCGCATTGATCAAGGTCGACGATAAACTCGCGGTAACCGCGCTCGACCATTTCGTGGGCGAACTCCTTGAAGTTGCCGCTATTTAGAAAGCTGCCTTTGCCCAGGACCTTTACCCAAACGGCCGAGCCATTTACCCCTACTTGAATCGACGACTCCACAGGTGTTAGAAAAATATAAGGTCGGGCCGTGGGGTGTCAAACCTCCATACTCTCAAGCAGCTTTCAGTCCCATCGAAAAATCTGTCCCGGGAACCGATCAATTCTTATTTCCAAAGATAGGAGCGATCTTCGGCCACAATGTGGCCATTCTCGATTAACACACAACGCCAGGCGATCACCCGTCCATCATCAAAATAATCATCTCCGATAATCTTAAACTCCGTTTTCATGCTCCCATGTGCCTGCGGGTAATAGATCTCGCGCGCCTGCACCAGGGAGTGAAGATTTTCCTGCTGATATTCCAAGCGAACGGTCACATCCGCAGTCCGCTTCGTCCGCCAAAAGAAGTCGAAATAATCGCCGCAGCGCTGGCGTTGATCGAACCGCGTGACCGCACCGAAAAGGCGGTATCGGCGCTCGAAGGTGATGGACCTGTTGGCGAGCGCAGCCTTTGGCCCTGTCCCAACCTCGCTCAGCTTCGCAATCTTCTGCTGGGCCCCCTTCTTGCCGATGGTCCTCCCGTAACCAATGCCGGTTTCACTCAAGAAAAACAGTTTTGTTTTTCGGAATTGGAAATCATTGCTCAGCGCAGTCGGCAGTGGATTTACCGTGACTAACTGTTTCGCCTCCGGTGCCCCACACACCACTCCCGCGGACAGGAGCAAGACGGCCATCAGCCTTGAGACAAAAATCATTCGCGCTATGAAAAGGGCTCTCGATACGAGTGTCAATGCGCAGCACAGAATAGCCGATCCCAAAAACCGCGGCGCGCCGCAGACACTTTTGGAAGCGTCTTTCCCTGATGCTAAATTTTTCGCGTGATTGACGTCCGATACGAGCGCGGGCTTTTCTTGCCAGAGCAAAATCTCTGGCTCGATCCCTGGGATGCCAAGCCGATGGCCTTTGTTTCGCACGCGCACAGCGATCACATCGCGCCACATGCGGAGATCATCGTATCGGAACGGACAGCGCGTCTCATGCAAGCGCGGATGCCTGGAAAACGAAGGGAATTGGTCGTGCCTTTCAACCAACTCACGACGGTGCGTGGGATGGAAATAATGCTGCTGCCGGCCGGTCACATCTTTGGTTCGGCGCAGTTCTTTCTTCGAACCAAAGATGACTCGCTGCTTTACACGGGCGATTTCAAGCTGCGCCATGGGCAATCGGCCGAGCCGGCGGAGTGGAGACAGGCGGATACACTCATTATGGAGACGACATACGGTCTGCCTCGTTACCGATTGCCGCCGACCGACGACGTGATCGGGCAGATTGTCGCTTTTTGCCGCGACACGCTGGAGGATGATGCCGTCCCGATTCTGCTCGGCTACTCGTTAGGAAAGGCGCAGGAAATCTTATGCTCCCTCGCCGGTGCCGGTCTTATACCGATGCTCCACGGCTCGGTCTATCGCATGACGAAAATTTATGAGCAATTCGGGCAGGCGTTCTGCAACTACGAATGCTACAAGGCCAACGAGGTGGCCGGGAAAGTTCTGATCTGTCCGCCGAGTGCGAACCGATCGCGGATGCTGGAAAGAATTCGGCGCAAACGCGTGGCGATGATCAGCGGTTGGGCGGTGGATCCAAATGCCGTTTATCGCTACCAGGTAGATGCCGCGTTCCCCCTTTCCGACCACGCCGATTACACGGATTTGCTGCGCTATGTGGAGTTAGTGCAACCAAAGCGTGTGCTAACGTTGCACGGCTTCGCCGCCGAATTTGCCCGCGATTTGCGCGATCGGGGCGTGGAAGCCTGGGCATTGAGCGAAGAAAATCAGCTGGAGCTGCGGCTGCGCAATTCGGATCCGGGGAGCGCACGCGGCTCGCGTGCGTCGTTGGCCGGCCCAGCGAATGAATCGCTTCCAACGGGGCTCCCCGATTCTGAGTTCGCGATCTTCGCGGGCGTCGGCGAAACGATCGGCGCTACACCGGCGAAGTTGAAAAAAGTACGGCTGCTCGCGGAATATTTGCGCTCGCTCCCTGCGGAGCAACTTCCGATCGCGACGATTTATTTTACGGGCGACGCATTTCCGCAAAGCGATCTCCGCACACTCCAGGTTGGCTGGGCAGTCATTTACCGCGCTCTCGCCGCAGCGACAAAATTGAACGATGTGGAACTCCGCCGCATCGCGAGAGCCCATGGTGACGCGGGCAAATCCGCCTTCGAAGCGCTTGATGGTCGGACGACACCGGAGCCATTCACGCTTCACCAATCGCGCGAATTCTTCGAGCACCTGCACAAAACACGGGGACCAATCGCGAAGACCGAACTATTGCAAAGTCGATTCGCGAAGCTATCCGCGCGCGAAGGACAATATGTCGTCAAAATTCTCACCGGCGATCTGCGGATCGGTTTGCGTGAGGGTCTGGTCGAAGAAGCAATCGCCGCCGCTTTCGACGCACCCCTCGACGACGTCAGGGAAGCAAACATGCTTCTCGGCGATATCGGGCAGGTTGCGGTCCTCGCATCGAAGTCCGAATTGGATCGTGCGGAATTGGCGCTTTTCCGTCCGATCAAAAGCATGCTCGCGAGTCCCGAGCCAACCGCCGAGGCAATCTGGGAGCGCTTCGCTACAAGAACCGCGCCCATGAAGACGGTATACGTGGAAGACAAATTCGATGGTATTCGCGCGCAGCTTCATCGCGGCGCGACGCGAGCAGAAATCTTCTCTCGCGATCTTCGTCGAATGACCGCGCAGTTCCCTGAGATTGCGGAGCAAGCAGCCAGATTCTCCGACGAACTAATTCTCGACGGCGAGATCATGGCTTTCGAGCACGGGAAAAAGCTGACCTTTTTCGATTTACAAAGACGGCTTGGTCGCAAAAACGAAGGGGTTGATTTGTTTGCGGCCGCCTCGGCTGATGTGCCGGTGGTCTTTATCGCCTTTGATCTTCTCTGGCTCAACGGCCGCTCGCTCTTGAAGACTCCTTTACAGGAGCGGCGCGATCTCCTGCGTGGCGTGAAGCTCCCGGGCCAGTTTCGGATTGCAGAGGTTTCGCCAGCGCATTCGGCCGAGGAAATCGAGCATGCGTTTCAACTCGCGCGACGGCGTTCGAACGAAGGGCTCATGATTAAGGACCCGCGCAGTTTCTACTCACCGGGCCGGCGCGGCATGTTCTGGTTCAAGCTAAAGAAAGAGCTTGCTACCCTCGATGTCGTCGTCGTCGCGGCGGAACTTGGGCATGGAAAGCGTAATCATGTGCTGAGTGATTATACGTTCGCCGTGCGCGATGACGTGAGCGGCGAATTGCTGGTGATCGGCAAAGCGTACAGCGGCCTGACGGATGCGGAGATCGCAGAACTGACCGAGCACTTCAAGCAGAACACCGTCGTCAATCATGGCCGGTATCGTGAAGTGAAACCAAACATCGTGCTCGAAGTGGCGTTCGATTCGATTCAGCCGAGCACGCGACACGCAAGCGGACTTGCGCTTCGTTTCCCGCGGATCAAAGCAATCCGGCGGGACAAGTCGGTTGATACGATCGATACGTTGCAATATGCCCGGCGATTGGCGGGGCAACGCGCTAGGGAAACTGCCGCGATTAATCTGTCATCCTGAGCGAAGCGCAGCGGAGTCGAAGGATCCCGTTGCGTTACCTTAAGGATTGGATCACGGGATCCCTCGACTGCGCTCGGGATGACTACGCGAGTCGATAGGCGTGAAGATTTCGATAAATCTGTAGACACTCTTCGCAAATTTCTCGCAGCCGCTCCGGCACATCCTCTTCCCTCACCTGATACGGACGAAACGATGTCGATGTTTCCACCTCCGGATACCAATATTTCGCCCAGACGCCATCAGTCGCGCGCGGACCCGTCGGCCACGAAAGCATCGCTTCGGTGAATTCCACTCCTACCGCTCGGCAGAGCAAGCGCAGCATTCGTTCCGGCCGCTCCAGGATATCACGCGCGTCGACCACCGGCGGAATCGCATTTGTGTGCCCGCGCACCCACTCAAAAATCTCTGCCTGCTGCACGAACCCGAGATCCTCCAGCACCGGATCACGATTCTTCTTAATGTAAGAGATAATTACCTCCTGCGGATCGCGAATCAGAAAACAATTCGTGACCGCTCCGAGCCAGTTGCGATTGATGTCCGGCAACAGATGATGCGTCATCTGCTTCTGATAAAAAATGTGTTTGTCCCCGGGCACTGCACCTGTTAGCTGCGCGACCACCTTCCGCCAATCAGTTTCACCCTTAGCGATCACCTCATCCGCTCCGGGATGATCGTAACCAGTCGCGTGCAAGTAATGCGGGTAGAACGGCTCGTCACATACGGCTGTATCCGGTCGATTGCCCCACGAGCGCATCATCGCGGTCGAGATGTTGCGCGGCCCGGACCACATCGCAATGCGAATCGGAGCGTCGCTCTCAAGCATGTTGAAGCCTACTCGGAAGCGGCAGGGGGCCTCAAGATTCGAGAACGATTTGGCGAGAGCGCTACTTCGCGTAAACCGCGAGCAACGGATATCGGCAGCGATTCTTCGAATGATAATCGCTCACAAAACCATCTCTCGTCCGGATCTCGACATGCCCCGCACCATCGCGGCCATGGCTATAAACCAGAACCGAGCCGAGCGGGGCGGCATAAGGATCTCGCACCGGGAGTTTCTTAAAACCGTAGTCGCGCTCCAGCTCCGCGCCCGCCTGATAGGCATATGCGGTCTTGGGATACGATGGGATCGCCCCCGAAGCGAACAACGCCTGCTTCACATAGCGCCAGCAACGCGCCCGGGTGGAAGCATTGGCGCGTTCGTCAGCGATCGTGGCGGCACGCCTCAATCTTGGGTCGATGCGGGGATCGACATGCGCAAGGGGATGAACAATTGGAACACTCCGGTAATGACGAATGACCGGGGCGGACCGCACCGTTCCGCTCGCGTCTTTGAAGTGAAACTGCGAATTCGAAGGACCAAAGGTCTGGGCTTTCAGGACCGTCGCCGAGACAGTCATCAAGCCACCACCAAGTAAAATGAGAAGGAGATTTCTTCGCACGAGCGGCCTTTATGAATGCAAGTTGCATTCCCTGCAACCGTTTTTTCCGGTACGAAGCGATCCCGCTGACGGTGGGCAGGTTGATTTGCAACTGGGCCGGTCGGGATGGAGGGTCCGCCGCAGCCCTTGAGTCCAGGAAATGCCAGAATCTTTCCAAATTCGCCTCGCCACTGCGTCGGATGCGGACGTTATTGCCTGGCATCGCGCGCAGATGTTCCAGGATATGGGTGAGGTGCCACCGGATTTGTTTGACGCGCTGCGAGCCAAATCACGCGCGCACCTTGAGGTGGCCCTGACAAACCGCGATTACGTGGGTTGGCTCGCGACGGTCGCAACGTCACCCGCCACGATTGTCGGAGGCGCCGGAGTCGCCTTGCACAATGTTTTGCCTCATCCGCTGGTTTCCCAGGACGGTGAGACTCAGATCGCGGAAGGCAGGCACGGCATTATTCTGAATGTCTTCACCGAACCCGAATGGCGCCGGCGCGGAGTCGCGGCACGCTTGCTTGAACGAATTCTTGATTGGGCCCGCGCGGAACACCTCGACCGTCTGGTGCTCCATGCCTCGAAAGAAGGACGCACTCTCTACAAGCACTTCGGATTCGTTGCGACCAACGAAATGAGATTCGCCGGCGATTTAAGAAGCCGGCGCCAGTTAAGCGGGAAATCTCCCGACCTCAGCTTGCCACGCCCGGACTAGCTCAGATCTTGGCGTAGACACCGATCAGCGGGCGGCGCGACGGAGTCTTCGCGCGAAAATCGCTGACGAAGCCGGTTGTCGTTCGGATCTCTACATGCCCGGCCGAGCGCCTTGCTCCATAAACCAGCACCGCGCCCAGCGGCGCTTTGTAAGGATCCTGGACCGCAAGCTTCTTAAAACCGTAGCTGCGCACCAGTTCATCACCGGCCTGCTTCGCCAAAGCCGTCTTCGGGTAGGAAGAGATCACGCCCGAGGCAAGCAACGCTTCCTTCACGTAACGCCAGCATGCCGATCGCGAATGGGCACGAGCGCGCTCATCGGCAATCGTGGCGGCCCGACGAAGTTTGGGATCAATGTGCTTATCGATTTTTGCAAACGGAGCCACGATCCGGTCTTTCCGAAAATGATCGATGATCGGAGCCGAGGCTACTTTCCCGTTCTGATCCTTATAGCCAAAACGCAATTTCGATGGCGCCAACCCAACCGCGTGCACGGTTGTGACCGAGAAGGCGACACAGAGGCCGCAAAGGAAAGTGAGAAGGGAAAATCGTCGCAAGGGCCCCCTTATGCCTGCAATTGCCCCTCCGCGCAACCTTTTTTTCCGCGTCCCGCCATAACCAGCATAACCCGGCAGGGACGCCATTTTAGGCAGAAACCGCTTCGATCATTCGCCGTCGCGTCTTTTCATCCGGCAGACGGCCGACGCCAGCCTGCATGTTGTCATCCAGATGTCGCGCGTTGCTCGTCGCCGGAATCGCACAGGTAACGGCGGGATTCGCGAGAATCCACTTGAGGAGAAATTGCGCCCACGATTTGCAGTCGAACTCGTCCGCCCAGTCCGGCAGCGGTTTGGCGCGCAGGCGAGAAAAGAGATCGCCTCGCGCAAACGGGCGGTTAATCAGGACAGCAACACCACGCTCTTGCGCGAGCGGAAGAATTCGCTTCTCCGCCTCGCGTTCGAGAATGGAGTAATTGATTTGGAGAAAATCGAGCTTTTCTCGGCGGAGAATTTTTTCCACCTCCGGAAACGAGGACTCTACATAATGGGTGATGCCCAGATAACGGATGCGGCCCTGTTCCTTCCAGTCGCGCAAGGTCGCGAGTTGAGTGTCGAGATCGACCAGGTTATGCACCTGGATGAGGTCGAGGCGCTTCGTTTGCAGACGCGTGAGCGAGCGCTCCATCGAATCGATCCCGGCCTGCCGGCCCGTCGTCCAAACTTTCGTCGCCAGAAATAACGAATCGCGCAGATGGAGCTCATTGGTTAGGTCGCCGATCACGCTCTCGGCACGGCCGTACATCGGCGAGCTGTCGATCACTTTGCCGCCGAGTTGAACGAAACGGCCGAGCACTTCCTTGAGCGGTGCGCGCTCGTCAGGCGAATCACCAACATCGAACGTCCCCGATGTGCCGAGGCCGATGGCGGGGATCTTCTCGCCCGTGGAAGGAATCGAGCGCATCAAGATCGAGACCGCGGCTTTTTCAGCAGCGGTCATCGGGATCGGCAAAAACGCCGCCGCGGCTGCGCCACCGATCAACCGCGCCGCCGCACGACGGCTGATCTCATTTCGCACCGCGCTCATCACTGCGTCATGCAAAATCCGGCGCTACTTCGCCAGCTCGTAAAGATATTCCACGAACGACATGGTCGCACCGTCGAATCCCTGGATTTTCGGATTCGTCGATTCGATCACGTAATACTCGTCCGGCGCGTGCGCCCCGCTGCCGTGACCGAGCCCGAAATGTCCCGACGCCAGACTGAGCGGCGGATTTGTAAAAACGTAACCCGGATACGAACCGGCGTTCCACGGCCACATCACCGGATCGATCCCCGCGCTCTTCAGGACCGCTACCTGCGCCTGAATCAGCGGAGCGTTTGCAGGCGTCGTTGTCGGATCGTAGCCGCCCGTCATGTTCACATCGATGTCGCCGAAACCATGCTTCGCCAGATGCGCTTTCAGCGCCGACAGCGCCGCATCCGCTTTCATTCCCGGCACCAAACGCAGGTCCAGTTTCGCAATTGCCCGATGCGGCAAAATTGTTTTCCCGCCGGGCCCGGTGTAACCGCCGACCAATCCCTCGATGTTCACTGTCGGCTGTGATTCCAGCCGCTCCTGCGCCTGTTCCCATGGGAGATCGTTGATCCAATGCTGCACGCCGAGCTGCTTCTTTCGCTGCACTTCATCCTGCCGCTTCGACGCGTTCGCGATCATCGCTTTCTCCTCCGCCGTGAGCGGCCGCGGCTTCGGATAATTTTCGATCGTGATGTCGTTCCCGTCCGCCGAAACGAGCGTGTTCAGCGCGTGCACCAGATGCCATGCCGGGCTGTCCACCATCGCCTTGAGCGACGAATGAATGTCCTTCGCCGGACCGCGGCCCCATTTCTCCCCGCTCGAAGTCAGCTCGCATTCGATCACGCCTTTCGCGCCGAGACTCACCGTCACCACGCCATCCAGACCCTGCGATCGCCGACGGCATGAAAACGCCGACCGTTTTCGCCAATGCCGCCTCCACTTCCGGCTTGTGCACGATCTGCCCGATGTGCGGCGAACCAATTTCCTCCTCGCCTTCCGCCACCATCACCAGGTTCACCGGCATTTTCTTGCCCGCACCCTTGATCGCATGCAGCGCCGCGAGAAACGCCGCTTCCGGTCCTTTCTGATTTACCGCGCCGCGACCGACGATCGCCTTGCCCAGCCCCGGCTTATCCACCAACGCCGCGTCGAGCGGCGGCGACGTCCATTCCTTCGGATCGAACTGCTTTACGTCATACATGAAATAAAGCCCCACCGTCTTCGCCGCGCCCGCGTCGAGCGTCGCAAACACGCCCGGCTTCCCATCCGTCTGCACCACCGTCGCCTGCTGAAAGCCCGCATCCTTCGCCATCTTCGCCATCAACTCCGCGCCCGCCGGATAATTGAGATTCTCCGCCGCGATCGACGGCAGCTTGATCCAATCCTGCAACCGCTTCACCGCCTCATCATGTCGCTTCGTGACTTCGGCTTTGATATCGGCGAGATCGTTCTCGGCTGCGTAGGTTAGATTCAGGGCCGTCGTAAGGATGACGAGTGTGGCGAGTGCTGCGGCGTATCGGGTGGTTTTCATAAAATTCTTCATCGCGCGTTGTTGGTTTGCTTCAATTGCAAAGGAGCAGACATCTATTCGCTATGTCTGGTAACTCGCAACCCCTCACCTTTGTCCAGACGATAGATTCTTCTCGCCCGGAGGGGACCGCAATCAATTAAAAGACTAGTTTCCAACGACAGCCAGCCGTCGCGGAGTGGTTTGACTAAGTGTTCCGAGAAGTTCTGGTGTGAGCTTGCGGAGTTCCTCAAGCTTATTTGATCGCGACCGCATCAGCACGACCGCTATGTCGAACCGGATCAGGTCTGGTTGGTCACCGAGCTTCTTGTCAACTGTTACGAACACATCAAATTCCTTCTCCGCTAGCGCCAGCAAGTCACCGTTCTTGACGCCCGCCCAACCGCGTCGAGGAACGGTTGTCACTGTGTGGCCAGTGAGAAATCCAGCCAAACGAGCAGGCACGCACTCGTCGAGCAGAACATTCACTCGATCTGCGCCAAAACACTCGTCTTAGCCTCTTCGAGGAATGACACGATCTGTTTGCGGGAAACAGTCGGAAAATCTTCGAGAAATTCGTCGATCGAGTCCCCGCCCTCCAGATAATCCATGAGGTGCTGAATGGGGACTCGTGTTCCAGCGAAACACGGGGCACCGCTCATGATTTCAGGATCAATTCTTACGACCGATTGGATAACGCTCACCAGTCGATATTAACTCCTGCAGCGCCAAGTGTCGAGAGCTCCACCGAGCTAGAGCAGTTGCGACTGGGCAGGCACAGGGAAGATGTCGGCAAACCTTTTGCCAACTCATCCAGCTTCGCGATGCAAATAGTCGACCTTTTCATCGCGGTTCTTCCCGGCCGAATCCGTGTGGCGACTGGCGCGCTCGCGCAGAATGGCAGAAGATGTCCACCAACATGAACTCCATCACGACGCGCCGTCACTTCATTAAGCTCGCCGCAGTGGCTGGAACTGCGATCAGCACGGGACGCTTGTTTGCCGAGAAAACGGACAAGCCTCTGAGCATCCTCATCCTCGGCGGCACCGGATTTACCGGACCGTATCAGGTTCGTTATGCGCTCGAGCGCGGACATAAGGTGACCGTTTTCAATCGCGGCAAGACGCATCCGGGCGAATTGCCGAAGGAAGTCGAACAGCTCATCGGCGATCGCAACGGGCAGCTCGATGCGTTGAAAGGAAGGAAGTGGGACGTCGTCATCGATAATCCGACGTCGGTGCCGGTGTGGGTCCGCGACGTGGCGCAAATTCTCAAAGGCAACGTGGGTCTTTACGTTTTCATCTCCACGATTTCGGTTTACGCCGACACGAGCAAGCCCGGCACGGACGAGAGCGCGCCACTCGCGAAATACACTGGCCCGGACGCGATGAAGGAATCGCGTGACAGCATCATTGCATCGAAATTCGCTCTCTACGGCCCGCTCAAGGCGCTCTCGGAACAGGAAGCGGAAAAATGGTTTCCGAAGAAGACGTTGATCATTCGTCCGGGATTGATCGTCGGCCCCGGCGACGAATCAGATCGGTTCACTTACTGGCCGGTTCGAATCGATCGCGGCGGCGAAGTCCTGGCGCCGGGCGATCCGAAAGATCCGGTGCAATTCATCGATGCGCGCGATCTGGCGGAGTGGACTATCCGCATGGTCGAGAAGAGCGAGACCGGAATTTACAACGCGGACGGCCCGGCCCGGCCGCTCGGGATCGGCGGAATGCTCGATGGAATCAAAGCGGCTGAGGATTCGAAGGCGACGTTTACCTGGGTCGACGCCGATTTTCTCGAAGCGCACAAAGTCGAACCTTGGTCGGACATGCCGGTTTGGATTCCGCCGCGCGGAGAAGAAGCGGGCGGCAATCAAATCAGCATCAAGCGCGCGTTGGAGAAAGGACTGACCTTCCGTCCGCTTGCGGTGACGGCGCGCGACACACTGGCGTGGTTCAAATCGCAATCGCCCGAGCGCCAGGCGAAGCTCAAAGCCGGTCTCTCACCCGAGCGCGAAGCGGAAGTGCTCGCCGCGTGGCACAAGGGAAGCAAATGACCAAGCACGAATGACGAATGTCGAAGGAATGACAATATTACGCGTCATTCTTGCTTCGACATTCCTTCGGCATTCGGCATTCGTGCTTCGTCATTTTAGTCAGCGATGAAGCGCCTCCTCGAAAAAGCAGTCGATGTTCGGCCTAACGAAATCCGGGCGCTTTTGCTCGGATTCCTTTTCAATTTTCTCATTCTGGCCGGCTATTACATTCTGCGCCCGATTCGCGAGGAAATCGGCGCGAGCAGCGGCGTGGAAAATCTGCCATGGATGTACACCTTCACG
Source organism: uncultured Verrucomicrobiae bacterium (assembly GCA_963737545.1). Lineage (GTDB taxonomy): Bacteria > Verrucomicrobiota > Verrucomicrobiia > Chthoniobacterales > UBA10450 > CAVTTH01. Next base: position 639,267 of record CAVTTH010000001.1, read on the forward strand.
CTCATCGGCATGTTGATCGCGAATACGCTCTTCGCCTTCATCGTGGCGCGCATGTCGCGGCGAAAATTCCTGCCCATCGCCTACCGCTTCGCCATTGCGAATCTCTTCATTTTTTTTCTGCTGCTCCGCACCGTCCCGGCGAATTGGCAATGGCTTCTCGCGCGTTCGTTTTTTGTCTGGGTGAGCGTCTTCAATCTTTTTGCGACCACGCTTTTTTGGGCTTTCATGACCGACCTCTTCACCGCCGAGCAGGGCAAACGCCTCTTCGGTTTCATCGCGGTCGGCGGATCGTTAGGCGCAATTCTCGGCCCGCTCGTCCCGACATTCTTGGTCGATCGATTTAGCACCGGCGTGTTTTGCCTGATGTCGGCCGCGATGTTCGAATTCGCCGCCCAATGCGTGCGCTTTTTCCCCAGCGATTTCCGCGCGCACGATCAGGAAGCCGCTACGGCCGAAAAACCGATGGGCGGAAATATCTGGGACAGCTTCACGCACATTTGCCGGTCGCCGTATCTGTTCGGACTGATTCTTTTTATTTTCATCTACACGCTGACGAATACCTGGGCTTATTTCCAACAGGCCGATCTGGTGCAGCATCAACTGCTCGATAAATCCACGCGCACTGCTTTTTTCGGAAAATTGGATTTTTCGGTCAACACTCTCACGATTCTGATTCAATTGTGCCTAACTAGTCGTTTGCTGAAATGGCTCGGCGTAGGCATGACGCTCACACTCATGCCGCTGCTCAGCTTGTGCGGATTTCTCGCCATCGGTTTTGCGCCGATTATTGCCGTGCTGGCGGTTTTCCAGGTGATCCGACGCGCGACTGGCTTCTCGCTCTTGCGGCCCGCGCGCGAAATTCTGTTCACCGTCTTGCGCCGCGAAGACAAATACAAAGCCAAGAGTTTCATCGATACATTCGGCTATCGCGCCGGCGATCAGGTCGGCGCGTGGTCCTACAAAGGAATGCACGAGCTTGGCCTGAGCATGAGCACGATCAGCTTCATCGCTGTGCCGCTGGTGGCGGGTTGGTGTGGGCTCAGCGTGTGGCTCGGACGCAAGCAGGCTGCGATGGCACACGAACACGCCAGCGTGACTGTCCGAGAAAGTTGAATCCAATTGCGGCGCCGGCCGCATCCCATCTTGCGGAAACCGCAAACGCGCGCGTCGGCGCCGCCGCGCGCGCAAACCGATTGGAGCAACATTATGGGCACACTCTTGCAGGATATTCGTTATGGCCGGCGCCAATTGCTAAAACATCCCGGGTTCACTACGCTCGCGATCGTTTCCATGGCCCTCGGCATCGGCGCCAACAGCTCCATCTTCAGCCTGGTTGACACCGTTTTGCTGCGACCGCTCGCCGTGCATAAGCCGTCCCAACTGCTCGAACTCTATGGCACCGCCCACAACCGCGCTGACATTTCCCTGCAATCGTATCCGAATTACAAAGACTACCGCGACCGCAACACCGTCTTCTCGGGCCTCTTTGTCTATCGCGTGGTGGTGAGCAGTCTCACCCATGCCGGAAAGAGCGAGCGGGTTTGGGGTTATCTGGTTTCGGGAAATTACTTCGATGTGCTCGGGGTCAAGCCGGCGCTCGGGCGCGCGTTTTTGCCGGAAGAAGATCAGACTCCCGATTCGCATCCGGTCGTGGTTTTGAGCCACGGTTGTTGGAAGCAACGCTTCGGCTCAGATCTGTCGATTGTCGGCAAGACGGTCGAGTTCAACAGCCGGCCCTTCACTGTGATCGGTGTGGCGCCAGAAGGATTCATCGGTACCGAGGTCGCGTTCGCGCCGGAAATGTTCATCCCGGTCATGATGGCGAAAGCGATCGAGCCGGGCAGCAATTACCTGGAGAAACGCGACTCCGGCAATATGTTTACCGTCGGGCGGCTCAAGCCCGGCGTAAGCGAAGCGCAGGCAAAGGCGTCGCTGGAAACTCTGACGGCGCAGATGGGACAGGATTATCCGGAGAACGCCGGACGCGGAATTCGTCTAGCCAAACCGGGATTGTTTATTCCCGATATCAAAAATTCAGTGCTCGCTTTTGCCAGTGTGCTCACCGCGGTCGGCGCGCTCGTCCTGCTCCTGGCCTGCGTCAATCTGGCCAGCCTGCTTCTGGCTCGCGCCACGGAACGCCGCAAGGAAATCGCCGTCCGCCTCGCCGTCGGCGCGAGTCGCTCCCGACTCGTTAGGCAACTTCTGACCGAGAGTGTCCTCATCTCCATGATGGGCGGCGCCGCCGGAGTTTTGCTGGCGACGGTCATCAATCATTCCGTTCGTGCCATCCGCCTTCCGGTCGATGTCGCACTTCTTTTTGACCTGCGGACTGACTGGCGCGTTCTCACCTTTACCCTTTTGCTTTCGATCGCGACCGGCATTCTCTTCAGCCTCATTCCCGCATTGCAATCATCGAAGCCGCAGCTCGTGCCGGCCTTGAAAGATGAATCGTCCATGGCGGGTTTTCGCCGCTCCCGCCTTCGCAATGCCCTTGTCATCGCGCAGATCAGTCTTTCGTTAGTCCTGCTCATCAGCGCGGGCTTGATCGTCCGCGGATTGCAGGCGGCCCAGCACCTGCGCCCCGGGTTCAATCCCGAGAACGCGGTCGCGATTTCCTTCGATGTCGGCTTGCAGGGTTACGACGAAACGCGCGGACGCGCCTTTCAACAGCGCGTTCTGGAACGGGCCCGCTCGCTCCCGGAGGTCGAGAACGCGGCCCTGACCGATTACCTGCCGCTCGGACTCAATTACAACGACACCAGCATTTACATCGAAGGCACGGAGTTCAAAGGAATGAGTAATCTACCGATCGCCGTCCCGTTCGAGAGCACCCCGGGTTATTTCGACGTCATGGGCATTTCACTGCGGGGCCGGGATTTTCGTGAGGACGAGAAAGCAAAGGAGCAGCGCGTTGCCATCGTCAACGAAACCTTCGCGCGCAAGTTCTATCCCGGCCAGGATCCGATCGGGAAACGTTTCAACTGGCGGGGACCGAAGGAACCGCTCTGGGAAATTGTCGGCGTGGTGCCGGAGGGAAAATATAATTCGTTAGGCGAAGATCCCAAGCCGGCGCTCTACACCCCGCTCTATCGCGATTACAGCGGTTCGGCCACGCTGGTGGCGCGGACGCGCGGTGATCCCCACGCGGTCCTGCGCGCCTTGCGCGCGGAGGTGCAGAAGCTTGATCCCTCGATTTCCGTTTACGGCATGAAGACGCTGAAGGAGCACATGGGTGTTTCACTTTTTCCCGCGCGCATGGCCGCGATCGCGCTCGGCAGCTTCGGCGTCCTCGCGCTCATTCTGGCCGCGGTCGGGATCTACGGCGTGATGTCTTACGTTGTCGCCGGCCGCACCCGCGAGATCGGTTTGCGCATGGCGCTCGGTGCGCAATCCGCCAATATTCTTCGCCTCATCCTCAGGCAGGGAATGCTGCTGGCGATAATTGGCGCGGCGATCGGTCTTGCCACCGGATTTGGCGCAACGCACCTGATGAAGACACTTCTTTACGGAGTGAGCGCCTCCGATCCGATGACATTTGGTGTGGTCACACTCGTGCTTGGATCGGTGGCGCTGCTTGCCTGTTGGCTGCCGGCGCATCGCGCGACGCGTGTCGATCCGATGATCGCGTTGCGCGCGGAATAGAGTGAGACATCAACGGCGCGCACCCCAAGCCTGTCATCCTGAGCGCAGCGAAGGATCTATCCTAATATCCAGCGCGAGCTTGCGAGGTTCTTCGCTGCGCTCAGAATGACAGCTAGTTCTTGGACGGCGCGCCAATCGAAATCAGCTCCGGCTTCGCTTCGATGATTCGATAGCGGTGATCCAACAACACGTTTTCGAATCGCTGGCGAATCCCGGAGGTCGGCCACGTCACTTCCACACGGATGATGCGTTTGGCGTTACCTAGTCCGATCTCTTGCGCGAGAGTGGAGCCACCGAAACTGCCTCCGCTGGAAACCACTGCGTGCATCGTGCGCGTTCCGTGCGAAGCCTCCACTTCCACCGAGACGCGCGCGCCGATTGCGCTGCGGTTCGTTTTGGTGCCTTCGAGTTGAAGCGTGAGCCAGTGATTTGTGTTCCCCGGATTGATGAAGAGCGCGCGCGGAAACATGTCTCCGGGATATTCGCCCCCAAGCACGTGGAGAATGTCCTCATCGCCGTCCCCATCGATATCGCCCGCCGCCACGGCACTTCCTTTTTGCAAATGCGCGATCCCAGCGCTGCTCGAGACATCTTCGAAACGCTTGCCGCCGAGATTACGAAGCAAGCGCTTCGGCACGACAGCGCGATAATCGGCCGCGCCTGTCGACAAATAGAGATCGGGCCAGCCATCGTTATCGAAATCGGCGGCAGTACAACCCGCCGTTATGAAAACGCGATCGAGATGCTCGGCAGTCGTGACGTCGAGAAATGGCGCGTCGCCCGAATGCGCACCTTCGTTGTGGTAAAGATGGGAGAGCTCGGCCGTGTGCGGTTGGCCAAGCATGTCGGCGGCGACTTGTCCCGCTGCGTAGGATGAACCGATTTTCGAAAAGCCGCCCACGAACAGATCCAGCCAGCCGTCCTGATCGTAATCGAAGAAAACAACCGAGGAACTGCGCCCGGGCTCGAGCTCAATCGGCGCGGCGAAATGTCGCTTCGATTTCGCGTCTGCTTGATTGCGGAAAAGCAAAGCTGGCCCATAAGATTGCGCGACGGCGAGATCCGGAAAGCCATCGTTATCGATGTCGCCCCAGGCCGCGCCCTTCACGTAACCGGTTAGATTGAGACCCACCGCGGCGGCGACATCGGTAAACGTACCGTCACCGTTGTTATGGAAAAGTTTGCAGGGTCGCGAAGGACGCATCGCTAAATCCTGATAAAGCGGAATGTCGTATCCGGGAACGATGCTGGATTCGATTCCAACGAAAAGATCAAGCAAGCCATCGTTATCAAAGTCGCCCCATGCTCCGGCCTGGGTCGGAGCGAAAAAAAGAAGCCCCGCCTTCTCCGTTACATCTTCGAAAGTGCCGTCGCCGCGATTGCGGAGAAGCGACGGCGGTTGGTCGCCCAGATCGCCAAGAAATCCGGCTCCCCGCAACACGAGCACGTCAAGGTGTCCATCGTTGTCGTAATCGGCCTGAAGCAAGCTCATCCCGCCGGTCAAGCCTTCGAGACCGGCCTCCTTCGTGCGCTCGATGAATTTTCCGTGACCGTCGTTCTCGAAATAGCGCAGTTGATCGCGCTGCGGATCGAGCCCGGAAGAACTGATGAGAAGGTCGGGACGGCCATCGCCGTTGAAATCATCCATTATGACTCCGCCCGCCAGCGCCGGCGGACCGAGATTGAGCGAAGGCGCCACGTTGACGAAGCGCGGAAACGCGCCCTCGGAGGCAAATTTTTCCGGCGGAATGAGCCATTTCTTCGGCAACTTCTCCGGATGTTCGCCGAGCGTCATGCAAGCGAGATTGAGAAGCCAGCGCGAGGTGAGGTCGCCCGGATTGCTCTCGAGCAACTCGAGATATTCGCGAATGGCATTGCGGGAGCCTTCTTTGTCCTGATGAATCCCAGATCCTTGGATCGGTAGAAGGCAGGACTGCGCGCCATACATGTTGCAGCAATTCGCCTGCTCACCCAGACGCAGATATGAAACCGCAAGATAGCCGCGTATGATCGAGAGAAAATTCGCGTCAAACTCCTTGGGATGCGCAAGCACGATGTCCTTGACCTTTTGAAAGCCAGTAGCAGCGGCGCGGCTTTCACCTGCCAGAAGAAGCTCATACGCTTTTTGTGCTTCGAGAAAGGCGCCCGTGGGTACGTCCACTGCCTTCGTTACGTGCCGCAAATATCGCGCGAAATTCGGATCAGGGCGCTGCGCGATGACGCGCCGATCATAATCCTTTCCGATCTTCGCCAGCCGCTCCGCCATGCGGCGATTGCTCGCCGGTTGTTCAGTTGCACGAGGGTGCGCAGCCAGCAAACAAAGTGCAGCCGCGACCAGGCCAAGCGTCTCGCCTAACGAGCTACCCACGCTACGGGAGGACCGTGAAGTTAAACATCATCGCGTGATCCTCGTGCTCGATCTTATGACAGTGCGAGATGTAGGGACCGGTATAATCGGTGAAGGTGCCGATCACCCGGACCGTACCGCCCCCGTTAGGCACGAGTACGGTATCTTTCATCCCATCATCGCCGGGCTCCGGCGGGACTCCGTTGATATCGAGGATCTGAAACTGGATGTCGTGAATATGCATCGGATGCGTTTCACCAGAATTGTTCTGGAAAGTCCAGATCTCGGTCGCATTCAGTTGCGGCGTGGCGTCGACCCGGGCAGGATCGTAAAGCAGTCCGTTGATTGTCCAAAGGTAGCGCCCTTTTTCGAGGGTTTGCTGCATCGTGAAGCTCCGTTTTACGGTGGCGGAACTTTCCGGGATTCGGCGCAACGGGCGCAGCTTTGCCGGGATTGAACTGTTGTCGACTTCGTCATGTGTGATGTCGAAGCGCATGATGTCGGGAATCGCGGGACTGGTCGTGTCCAGATTCCTCAGGATCACGCTGGTGCCAATTGGGTACTGTGCAAAATCGATCACGATTTCAATTCGTTCGCCCGACCCGATGGTGATCGAGGCGCGCGAGACCGGAACATTGAGGAGTCCACCATCGGAGGCGATTTGAACCAGTGGGTCGCCCGTGCTCAAGGCCAGTTTGTAAGTGCGCGCGTTCGATCCATTGAGGATACGAAAACGCACCTTGCGTCGACCCACCTCGAAATAAGGCTGGATCGCGCCATTAACCAGGAGTGTGTCGCCAATCACACCAGTCCGGATGGTGGCATCGGTCAACGGATAGTTCAGAGAACCATCTGTGTTAAAGAGTCGGTCCTGGATCACGAGCGCGACGTCATTTTGAGCCGAAGGCAGTGAGTCAGCCAGATTGTCCGAGATGATATAAAAACCCGCCAGGCCCATGTAAATATGCCGTCCGGTCGTGTCGATGGCGTGATCATGATACCAGAGAGTCGCTGCCGCCTGCGTATTTGGATACTTGTAAGCCTTCATCGCGCCGGGTCCGATCAAATCGACGGGCAGACCATCCGAGACCGAGGGCGTATGCCCGCCATGGAGGTGGACCGACATGCTCTCGGGTAAATTGTTTACTTGCCGAATGACAACCTTGCGCCCTCGTCGCGCTCTGATAGTGGGCCCGGGATAGATGCCGTTGTAGCCCCAGATCGTTGTCAGGAAACCAGGAATGATCTCTTTTTGTCCCACCTCCATGGTGATGTCGTAATAGTCGGTCGTCTCGTCTGACGAAGTCGGAGCCAGCGTGGGCACGATCGGCAAGGGAACGGAGAAAGCAGCCGGCACATGCCGATTCCGAGTGCGGAGCGCACCGTTATCGTAACCCAAACTGGCATCGGCCAACGAAAGAAAGACGATGCAGCAAAGAAGACACGTCGCGGGTTTCATGATCGAAGTCGGAGATTGTAGCAAAGGTGCGTAAAAAAACAAAGGATATGCCATTTTCTCCTATTGACATTCTATATGAGCGCGGCGAGTCTGCTCCTGCAGACGGTCTATACGAAACACGATGAAGGGAAAGAAAGCTGACCTCCTCCAGGGGACTCTTCACCTTTTGATCTTGAAGGCGCTGGCGCCGGAATCATTGCACGGCCTCGGCGTTTCGAATCGAATTAACCAAATTACGAAAGGCACCTTTCACGTGAAGCCAGGTTCGCTCTTCCCGGCCCTCCACCGCATGGAGGAGGCCGGCTGGCTGAAATCGTCCTGGGGCGATTCCGAGAACAATCGACGGGCCAAATATTACAGCCTAACGAAGGCCGGCCAACGCCAGCTCGAAGCGGAAACCGAGGATTGGCTTGTCATTTCCGTCGGGATCACGAACGCGCTGCGGTCAACATAGGAAGTCAATCTCATCATGCCGTTTCTTTCCCGCATCGCGAATCTGTGGCGAAACCTTGTGCGAAGAGGTCAGGTCGAAAGCGAACTCACCGACGAGGTCGGCTCCTATGTGGAATTGGCGACGCGCGCGAAGATGCGGAACGGACTCGCCGAAACGGACGCGCGACGGGAGGCACTGGTCGAATGTGGCGGCGTCGAACAGATCAAGGAACAGGTGCGGGAAGTGCGGGCCGGTCATTTTCTCGAGACGTTATTTCGAGATCTGCAATTTGGCCTGCGCTCGTTAGGGAAAAGCCCTGGATTTACGACTGTCGCGTTACTGACTCTCGCGCTCGGAATCGGCGCGAACACCGCGATTTTCAGCATCATCAACGCGGTGGTTCTGCAACCCCTCCCCTACCGCACGCCGGATCAACTGGTCAAGATTTGGCCGGCGAAAAGTGGCACGTCGATTTCGAAACGGGATTACGTCGATATCAAAAATGCCGCCAGCTCCTTCGATGACGTTGCTGGCTACAGCGGCTGGGATTTCACCGTCACCGGCAATGGCGAAGCGGCCAAGCTTAACGGCGCGCGCACGACCTCCACGCTGTTTTCTCTCCTCGGCGTCAACGCCTTCGCTGGACGCACCTTTCTCCCCGACGAAGATCAACCAGGCCACGACAAGGTTGCGCTGATCAGCCACGGCCTCTGGCAAAGCCGTTTCGGATCGGATTCTCAAATCATCGGGCAACCACTAACCATCAACGGCGAGAAGCACACTATCATCGGAGTGATGCCGAAAGGCTTCAATTTTCCCGGCGGCCGGCAATGCGATCTCTGGGTACCGGCAACGCTTGATCCCCGAAATAACGACGACTTCTCCACCAGCTATTTGATGCTGGTTGGTCGACTGAAACCAGGCGTGACAATCGAACGGGCACAATCGGAAATCGTGGGAATTTCGCGGCACATTCGTCAGCAACGCCCCAACTTGCCTGCTGACTACGGTGATGGCGCGCGGGTCATTTCTCTCCAGACGGAAATGGTTGGCGATAAGGAGACGATGCTTTTCATTGTTCTCGGCGCGGCCGGGCTGCTCCTCCTCATTGCCTGCGCCAACGTCGCCAATCTGCAACTTGCGCGGACGAGCGCTCGCCAACGCGAGCTCGCGATCCGCGCGGCTTTGGGAGCCAGTCGCGCTCGTTTGGTTAGGCAACTTCTGACGGAAAGTTGCCTGCTCTCCTTCATCGGCGGTTTGGCCGGGATCGCGATCGCGTGGATCGGTCTTGATCTCTTGCTCGCACTCGTTCCCGCGGATACGCCGCGGTTGGGCGAGATCGCGATCAGCCGTCCGGTTTTTTTCTTCGCGTTAGGAATCTCACTCCTGTCAGGCGTGCTCTTCGGACTTGCGCCTGCGCTTCAAATTTCAAAACCAGATCTGCAGGCGCCTCTCAAGGAAGGCGGCCGCGTCTCATCGGATGGCATCGGTGGACGCCGGTTGCGTTCGTTACTTGTCGTCTCGGAAATCGCGCTGGCACTCATGCTCGTCACCAGCGCCGCGCTATTAATCAAGAGTTTTTGGCGACTGGAGCACGTCGATCCAGGCTTCGATCCGGAACAGGTTCTCTCGTTTCAGCTTTCCCCTCCCGATTTCGCGGAAGAGGATTCCACCGCTGCCGCCCGGGCACGAATGTATTACCATCAAGTGCTGGAGCGTCTGGCAGCTTTACCCGATGTCCAGGCAATTGGCGGCATTCACCTTTTGCCGATGGGCGATAGTAATTGGGATCCGGGGTTGAGGATCGAAGACCGTCCTCTGCCCGCCGGCAGCTCGCTCGGCAGCGTGAACTGGCGATTGGTTACGCCAGACTATTTCAGGACAATGAAGATCCCGGTCGTTCGTGGCCGTTCCTTCGTCGAGGGCGACAACGAATCCGGAGAAAAAGTGGTGATCATCAACTCCGCGCTCGCGCGCAAATACTGGCCGGACGAGAATCCGATTGGAAAGCGAATTGGCAGTGGCTTCGAAGGAAAAGGTAATTGGGTGACCGTGGTGGGTGTAGTCGGAGATATCAAGCAGCATGGTCTGGGAGTTGAGACAAGGCCCGAGATGTACCGGCCCTACTTCCAGTACGCGTCCATGCCGTCGATGACACTGATGGTGCGCACAACCTCAACACCGGCAGCTTTGGCCGCATCGATTCGGAGCGCGGTCTGGTCGATCGACAAGAACGTTCCCATCAGTGATCTCCAGCCGATGACGGACGTTGTTGCCCGATCGATTTCGCAGCCTCGATCGACAATGCTGCTCCTTTCTGTTTTCGCCGGCATCGGGCTGACCTTGGGGATCATTGGAATCTATGGAGTGATCTCGTATTCGGTCACGAAACGCACACAGGAAATTGGGGTGCGCATGGCGCTCGGTGCGCGCACGCTCGACGTTCTTCAACTTGTCGTCGGACAAGGTCTGAAACTCACCTTGCTTGGCGTCGTTGCGGGCGTGGCCGGCGCGATCGCCGTCACGCGTCTCATGTCCAGCTTGCTCTTCGGTGTAAGCGCGACCGATCCAGAAACCTTTGTCATCATCGCCACGCTTTTGACCGGAGTCGCGTTGCTGGCCTGCTACGTTCCAGCCCGCCGGGCAACGAAGATAAACCCGACGGTGGCGCTTCGATACGAGTAGGAAAGAAATCGACACCAAATCTGTGCCATCGGCTTGGCAACTTCCGAGGAGCGCACGCGACTCGCCGCGAAGGAGTTGTTAGAATTTTCCAAGGCAGATGGTGTTCGGCGAGTCGCCAAACACACCATGCGCATCGCGTGCGCTCCCCCATCTAGAAACGCCGTGTTTACAATGCCAGATCTGTCTGAGCGGGATCTGGCTGCGACGCCTTCGGCGCGACGAAACCAGTGAATTTTTTCATCAACTCATCTAGCTTGGCCGCGTAGTAATCGATGTTTTCATCGCGCGTGGCTGGATCCCAATCTGTCGCCAGTTTTGCATTTTCGTAAGCCGCAACCTTCTTGCTCGCTCCGGTAACATAGTAGCTGATCTGGTCGCCCGGACGATAAGCACGGCCACTCGTTAGGGCTAGTTCGTAGGCCGCGGCACGATTGCGGGCGGAGCCGGCGATCTTCTGTCGATATTTTTCCAACGAATCCTGGAGGGTGTCGGTCTTCGTCAGCATCTCGATCGGCCATTCGCGATCGCGGATCTTTTGCTCGAACTGGTCGCGCAACTCGCTGATCGCTCCCGGTTTTCCCTGCATGAGGAGCTTGATCATCTCCTCGAGGAAAACGCGCTGGAATTTCTCGAGCCCGCGGGACTTGAGCGCACCGCCTTTGATGACGACGTCGCCATCGCGTGTCAGCAGCGCGTAGTTTTTCGCCTTGTAGCTGAACATGGCGTCGAATTGCTCATCGAATTCGACCTCAATGCCCGGCGGTAATTCCGCAGCGAGGCCGCGTTGGAAACCCGCAAGGGAGGGCGAGCCTCCCGGCGAGCCGCGGTTGTCCTCCGGCTCAGCAGGAGCTTCGCCCTCCCATTTCGCACTGGGTGGCGGGACAAAATAAATTCCATCGGTATCGACCTCGATCACTTGCGCGCCGTGCGCGTTCAGCCAGTCGACCATTTTCTTCAAGAGGTCGCGGCCAATCTGCGTGACGCGTGCCGCCGCTTCAAAGTCGGCGAAATGTCCCTGGGCAAAACCGAGGTATCCATAAAAGCTGTTGATTAAAATTTTGAAGGTGTTCTGGAGCGCATGAAAATATTGCTGACGCGGGCGATCGTCCGTCGCCGCGCGCATGCTCGCCTTTGCTTCGAGCCGAAAGGTGCGGAGGTCAGTGAGCAAATGCCGGAAAATTTGCAGCTGGTCCGTGACGGGAAAGCAATCGAACTGGAGCATGATCGACGGATAGAGCGAGGCGATGTCGCAATGCCAGACATTGCGCGCGACGCCGGTGAAAAAGATCGCGGTGTACCCGCCTTCGAAGCCGCGCACCATCGGCATTTCGGGAATGGAATGCCGCTGTCGAAAATATTCCCGAAGGAAAAGCGCGTTGATGCGGGTGGCGTTGCCGCGCACGATCACATCCTGATAGTTGTAGGGAAAAATCTGCGCCTGAATGAAGTAGCTCGGCGTCAGTAACTCGGCCACGGCGCGCGTCTCGCGCACGGCGCAAAGGGCGCGTTTGCGGAAGAGTTCTGCGTTATCGGTGTAGGCGCGCTGGAGTTCCTTTCCGGTTAGCGAAGAGATCGCCGCGCTTTCGCAAAAGCCGAAATGCTGCGCGACATCGATGCGCTCAAAGCCGCTGAGCGTGCGCATGCCGACGTCGTAGAACTGCGCGAGCAGGAATGTGTCGACAAAGTGTCGGCCATCGACCGCGAACTTCGGGTAATCAATCGTTTTCTCCGCGATCTGGAGTCGCGACGGTCGCGAACGGAGAAAGCCGCCGCTGCGGCCCCAGTCGAGTTTCGTTTTCGCCTTCCGCGCGCGGGCGACGAGATACGGGAGATCGAAACGGAAAAGATCGTGACCTTCGATCACATCGGGATCGCGCTCCTTGATCACGTTCGTGAGCCGTTTGATCGTATCGCGCTCCGATTCCTCCGGCTTATCGGGATCGACTACGATCAGCTCTTCCCACCCGCTGTTGTCCGAAAGTGCGATGCTGGCGATGTGATTCTGCGAAGCTTCTGCGAGATCGCCTTCGCCGCTGAGTGAGATCACTTCGAGCTGCAACCGCTTAAGCTCGTCCATCGCCATTCCTTTGAACAAGGTACGACCGGTGTGAGTGAGATAATGCTGAACCGGATCGCTCAAGGCAAAGAAGCCACGGCCTGCGTTTTTCAATCCGTTACGGAGCGCGATTAATTCCTTCCAACTGTTGGTTGTGACGAGCCAGCCGTATTTCAAATCGCCCGCGAGTTTCTGGGCATTTTCCATGCCCAGATCGACGACATCGGAATCGCACCAGACGAAAGGATGAAATTCTTCAATGTCGCAGGTGGTGCCGCGGTCCTTTTCGCGCCGATAAACCTTTACCGTGCCTGTGTCGCCAAGTTCGATCGCGACTATCCGCGACGTCGGATCGGAGCCGAAGAGCAGCTGATTATCCTCGAAAGCCATCGCGACAACGATTGCACAACTTGCCCGTCATTCCGAGCCGCGCAGACGGCGAGGAACCTCACAAGCTCAGAACACGCTTGCCCAAACGGGAGGTCCCTCGCATTCGCTCGGGATGACAAACGGCGAAGACGGCAACTCAACTAACTGGCCGATAGCCTTCGCTCCTGTGTGTAGGGAAAAATCTCCGGCAGCTCGCCGGCGCGAAGTTTTTGCTGCACTCGTCGCCAGAAATCCGCCCGGAACAAATCGGCGTGCTGCTCGAACAGGGCCGCGCGCGCTGCTTCCGGAAAAGCGAGAAAATTTGGAAACTCTTCGGGAAAAATATCGTTCTCGCGCACGGAAAACCACGGCTCGACGGAAATCTCTTCCTCGTAACTGTTCGCCTGCGGCATCTCGCGAAAATTGCAATCGGTCAGAAAACAAAGCTCATCGTAATCGTAGAAAACCACCCGATCGTGGCGGGTCAGACCGAAGTTCTTCGTTAAGAGATCGCCCGGAAAAATGTTCGAGGCGGCGAGATCCTTGATCGCATGACCGTAATCACAGGCGGCGTTTACCGCTCGATCCGGATCACATTCATGGAAAAAGAGATTGAGCGGGCGAACGCGCCGCTCCACGTATGCCTGCGCGATCACGACGTCGTCGCCTTCGATGCGCACGATCGCACTGGCGTCGCGGAGCAGTTCATTCAGCAACGCCGGCTCAAACCGATCGCGCGCGATGCGCAAGTGCTCGAACTCGTGCGCTTCAACCAGACGCCCGGCGCGATCGTGCTCAAACACAATCCGGTAGCGCCGCATGACATCGGCCCGTTCGCAATCCTTCGGGAGGTCGAAGCGATCGCGGATGAGCTTGAAGACAACGTCGTAACTCGGAAGCGTGAAAACCAGCATCACCATTCCGCGCGCGCCTTCGGCGTCGATGAAGCAATCGCGCGAATTTTGCAAATGCCGGACGAAGTCGCGGTAGAACTCGGTTTTCGCGTGCCGGTTGTAGCCGATGGCGTTGTAGAGATCAGCCAGGCGCTTGCGCGGCATCAGCTGCCGCAACCATCGCACCAGGTCGAATGGACATGGCGCGTCGATTCGAAAATAAGCGCGCGTGTAGGAAAAAAGAATCGCAAGATCTGATTCCCCAATCAACACGGCATCGAGCGTGATGCCGAGTGCATCGGGATGCCGCAGGCAGAATGCGATCGGCGTCGGGGCATCATCGGTCGCATTACGCATCGCGCGCCCAACGACATATGCACCGTGTCCGCGATAAAACATCGCACTGACGATTTCGATCCTGAGCCCGGCTGCGCCGCAAAATTCTGCGTTTAGCCGTTGCGCCGCTAGTTCCACTGACGCCGCAAGATTGTTCCAGCACTTCTCGCCGAACCCTCCAATCGATTCGTCGGTCAGTAGACGGGACAACAGCTCCGGCCAATGACTACCGGAATAGCTGCGATAGACATCGGCGGCTGCGGTTGCCGGCGGCGCATCAAAGTCGGTGTCAACGAATTCGATCGCCTGATCAACGCCCTCCGTAACAAAGACGCGCCGCGTTAACGAGTTGAAAAAACTCTCCCCAATTTCCCATCGAATCGATTGCGCGATGAGCGACGAATAAACCGCCTTGATCGCCGCCCAGACCGAGCGCTCGCGCAGACGCGGACCCATCAGTTCCCGCACATCGCCGCTCAGATCGTCGAGCACCCGCGAATAAAGACGGAGCCGTTCGGCTGCATCCTGATCACTGCCGCGCCAGTCGCGCGCAAGAAACCGATCGCGCGAGCGCTGTGTGATCTGACGGAATCGCGCTTCGAAATCGAGAAATGCATTCCGTGCGGCCTCGGCGCATAGCGTCGCCAACCGGCTATCGGTCAGCGTCGGTGGCGCGGGCAAAACGGATTGGTTCAATGAAATTGCTCTTGCTCGGTCGACCCGTGTAACGCTGCCGTCGCGTGCTCGCCACTCGCGATGACGTGCGCGACATCGTCAAAATACCCCGTGCCGACTTCGCGCTGGTGCTTCGTCGCCGTATAACCTTCGGCTTCGGCGGCAAACTCTGCTTCCTGCAGCTCCGAATAACTCGCCATGCCACGATCGCGGTAACCGCGCGCTAGTTTAAACATGCTGTAGTTGAGGGCGTGGAAGCCGGCGAGCGTGACGAATTGAAACTTGTAGCCCATCGCGCCGAGTTCGCGCTGGAATTTCACGATCGTCGCGCTGTCCAGTTTTTTCTTCCAATTGAATGAGGGCGAGCAGTTGTAGGCGAGCAACTTGCCGGGAAATTGAGCGTGAATCGCTTCGGCAAACTTCCTTGCCTCTCCAAGATGAGGTTGTGCGGTCTCGCACCAAACCATGTCTGCGTAGGGCGTGTAGCTCAGCCCGCGCGCGATTGCTTGATCGAGTCCGGCACGCACACGATGAAATCCTTCCGAGGTGCGTTCGCCAGTCAGAAATGGATGATCGCGTTCGTCGACGTCGTTAGTCAGGAGCGCGGCGGCGTTCGCGTCGGTACGGGCAACGACGAGCGTCGGCACATTCGAAATATCTGCGGCCAGGCGCGCAGCAATCAGGTGTGAAATGGCGGCGCGCGTCGGGATGAGCACCTTGCCACCCATGTGTCCGCATTTCTTCTCGCTTGCGAGTTGATCTTCGAGGTGCACGCCGGCCGCGCCCGCTTCGATCATCGCTTTGATTAGTTCAAAAACATTCAACGGACCGCCAAACCCGGCCTCGGCATCGGCGATGATCGGCGCAAACCAATCGATCTCGTCATTGCCCTCCGCGTGGGAAATCTGATCCGCCCGCTGCAGCGCCTGGTTGATGCGTTTCACGACCGCAGGCACGCTGTTTGCCGGGTAGAGACTCTGATCGGGATACATCTGGCCTGCCAGATTCGCATCGGCAGCAACCTGCCAGCCGCTCAGATAAATCGCCTTCAAGCCCGCCCTCACCTGTTGCACCGCCTGATTGCCGGTCAGCGCGCCGAGCGTCGGGACAAAATCTTCGGTGTGCAAAAGCGACCAAAGCTTCTCGGCGCCGCGCCGCGCGAGAGTGTGCTCGACGACGACGCCGCCCTGCAATCGCTCGACGTCGGCTAACGAATAGGGACGCGTGATCCCGGTCCAGCGCGGATTGGTGCTCCAGTCGTTGGTTTCGATGGTAGATCGCTTCATCACGGCAGGAGTGAACTCATAGAAAGCGTTGTCATTCTGAGCGCAGCGAAGAACCCCACAAACTTCCTCTAACGTTGCCTGCGAGGTCCCTCGCTTCGCTCGGGATGACAGGCCCCGTTGCGCATCTGGAGCTAATTGCGGAATCAATCGAGCTTTTCATACCCGGGCAGCGTCAGGAACTCCGCGAATTCGTCGTCGGTGGTGATGCGATCAAAGAGCTCGCGCGCGACGCTGAACTTGCTGGCGGCATAACGCGGCGCACCGATCTGCGTCTTCACCTTGTCGAGCTCCTCATCGAGCACGTTGCGAAAGAGTTCTTTTGTTACTTTGCGTCCATCGCTCAAAACCCCGCCCGGATGGCGAATCCATTGCCAGACCTGGGCGCGAGAAATTTCCGCGGTCGCAGCATCTTCCATCAAATTGAACAACGGCACCGCGCCATGACCGCGTAGCCAGGCTTCAAGATACTGCACGCCGACGCTCACGTTCGTGCGCAAACCTTGTTCGGTGATCGGCCCGCTCGGCCCGAAATCAAGCAGATCGCGCGCACTGACTTCCACATCATCGCGTTTGCGATCGATCTGATTCGGCTGCGGCATAACCGCGTCAAAAGCATCCAGAGCCAGTTGCACCATGCCAGGATGAGCTACCCACGTGCCATCATGCCCATCCCGGGCCTCTCTTTCCTTGTCCGCCCGCACTTTTCCAAACGCCTCCTCGTTAGCCGCCGGATCGTTTTTGACCGGAATCTGCGCCGCCATTCCACCCATCGCGAAAGTCTCCCGCCGATGGCAGGTCTTGATGCAAAGCAGCGAATACGAATGCATGAAATGCGTCGTCATGGTGATGAGCGCGCGGTCGGCGAGGAGGAAGCCGCGCTTGTTCCGGAATTTTTTGATGCAGGAAAAAATGTAATCCCAGCGGCCGCAGTTCAGCCCGGCCGAATGTTCGCGCAGCTCGTAAAGAATTTCGTTCATCTCGAACGCCGCCGGGATCGTCTCGATCAACACCGTCGCGCGGATCGTCCCCTGTGGGATTCCGAGTTCGCGCTGGGCGAGCTTGAAAGCATCGTTCCAGATGCGCGCCTCGCGATGGCTCTCTATTTTCGGCAGGTAAAAATATGGTCCGCTGCTGCGCGCGATCAGTTCTTTCGCGTTGTGGAAAAAGAAGAGGCCGAAGTCGAACAGGCCGCCGGCGACTGGTTCGCCATCGACAAGGACGTGCTTCTCAACCAGGTGCCAGCCGCGTGGCCTAACGAAAAGAACCGCGAGCTTTTCATTAAGCTTGTATTCCTTGCCGTCCGGATTCGTGAACGTGATCGTGCGGCGAATTGCGTCCCGCAGATTGATCTGGCCTTCGACCATGTTCGCCCACGTCGGTGAGTTTGCGTCTTCGAAGTCGGCCATGAAAATCTTCGCGCCGGAATTGAGGGCGTTGATGATCATCTTGCGATCGGTCGGGCCGGTGATCTCGACGCGTCGGTCCTGAATGTCGGCCGGAATAGGCGCGCATTTCCAATCGCTGTCGCGAACCTGTTTTGTCTCCGGCAAAAAATCGAGCGTCTCGCCGCGATCGAGCGCTACCTGGCGTTCGCGGCGTCGGACGAGACATTCGGCACGGCGCGCGGCGAAGGCGCGTTGCAATTTCGCGACAAAGCCGAGCGCGTCCGGAGTCAGTATCTCGGCGAACGCTGACGATATTTCACCACGCACTTCGACGCCCGATGGCGTGCCGTGGCTCGATCGTTCGTTCATATCGCTCAATCCAATTGTGAAGTTGACCGTCATTCCGAGCAAAGTCGAGACTGCAACGCAGCCGACCTGGTCGGCTAGGCCAGGCTTTCAATCCCGTGATCAACCTTAAAGATCTCGCGACGGGATCCCTCGACTTCGCTCGGGATGACAATGATGCTTCGACTTGGCTCCGCATGATGGTTATAGAACTGGAATGAATCTTCGTTTGGTCCTTTCGCTCTCTCTTTGCGCACCGATTTGTGCATTCGCTCAACAAACACCCAAGTCTCTGGCCGATGCCGAACTGCCGTCGCTCGTGACAATTTACAAAGACGTCCACGCCCATCCGGAATTATCGACGCAGGAGGAACGCACTTCAGCTTTGGTCGCACAGGAATTGAAAGCCGTCGGCTGTGACGTGACCGAGCACGTCGGCAAATACCAGAATCCGCAGCAGCAAGGCTTCGGCGTCGTGGGCGTGATGAAGAACGGCGACGGCCCGGTCGTGCTCGTGCGCACGGACATGGATGCATTGCCGGTAGAGGAGGAAACGGGTTTGCCCTACGCCAGCAAGGTAGTGACGAAGAACGAGAAAGGCGACGAAGTCCATGTGATGCACGCCTGCGGTCACGACGTCCACATCGCGACGTTCATCGGCGTGGCTCGGGCATTGGCGAAGCTGAAGGATCAATGGCACGGCACGATTATCTTCGTCGCACAGCCGGCCGAGGAACTCGGCACCGGCGCGCGTGCCATGTTGAACGACGGCCTTTACACGCGCTGGCCGAAGCCGAACTTCGCGCTCGGTTTCCACGATAACGCGCAACTGCAAACCGGACACATTGGCGTGACCGAGAAGTACACCTATGCCAACGTCGATTCAGTGGACGTAACGGTCCACGGCGTCGGCGGTCACGGCGCCTACCCACACAAGACGAAGGATCCGATCGTGCTCTCGGCGGAAATTATCAACATGTGGCAGACGATCGCGAGCCGCGAAAACAATCCGCTCGACCCAATCGTGGTGACGGTTGGCTCGATTCACGGCGGGACCAAGCACAACATCATTTCGAACGAAGTGAAAATGCAGCTTACTGTGCGCACTTACAAGGACGAGGTCCGCGAGCGTGTCCTCGCCGCGATCGAGCGCATCGCCAAAGGTTGCGCCACCGCCGCCGGTTTTCCGCCGGACAAGTTGCCCGACGTGATTGTGCGCCGCGACGAGTTCACGCCTGCGACCTACAACAATCCCGAGCTGACGAAACGCCTTGTCGGTATCTGGAAGACATCGTTAGGTGAACAGAATGTCGAAATGGTGGATCCGACAATGGGGGGCGAAGATTTTGCCGAATTCAGTCTGCCCGATCACTCGATTCCGGCGGTTGATTTCCATGTCGGCGCAGTCGCTCCGGAGAAGATTGCGGAATCGAAGAAGCCAGGCGCGGCACCGCTGCCGAGTTTGCACTCGAGCAAGTTTGCTCCTGTGCCGGAGACGACTATCCGCGTCGGCGTGATCGCGATGACGAGCGCGGTGCTCGACCTGATGAAGAAGTGATCTCGTAGGGACGCACCTCCGGGGCGTCCGTGATCTTTCGTGTTGGACAGTAACATTGGAAATAAGTTTGACGCTTCGGAAAAGCGTCCCTACCGGAAAATGGCGCGCTCCTTTCATGATCGTCGCACAGACGAAAGGGCAATCCGGCGCGCCCGTAACCGCGGCCAATTTCCGCAATGACGTGAATGCGAACGGAACCGTCAATGCCGGAGATACGGCACAGGTCAAGGCCAACGCCGGGCATAGTTTGCCCTAACGACTTCTACCAGATTCAATCAGAGCCGCGCGGGCAGGCGGAAGACCTCACAAGAAATTGCCGGTATCGAATGAACTGGCTCCGCCCGGAGTCTCTTGTGAGGTCCTTCGCTCCGCTCAGGATGACAACCTTGTTCGCGTCGCGTCAACAACTCGCAAGCTACTTTACGCGCACGTTCTTGCGCAGGAACGTCGGCACGTCGAGGTCCTGACCTTCTACGATGGTCGGTTCGCTTTTTTCGAAGCGACCGCGCGTGATCGGCTCAAATTGCAAGATTTCCTGACGCGCCTGCACCGGTTTTTCAATGATGGGCTTCTGTTGTTCCTTGATTGGCGCAGGCTTTTTCTTGGGAAGAATCAATCTTGGTTCCTCTTCTTTCGGTTCGATGTCGGCTGGAGCTTCGGGCGCCTCTGATTCCCAGGCGATGTTCGCTTCCCCGATTAGTGGTTCCGCCTCGGGCGGCGGAGCTTCTTTCATCTGCGGCTCGATCGGAACAGGAATTTCCTCAACCGGCTCCTCTTTCTGTTGTTCCCAAATGGGCGGCATCGGCGCGGGAGCCTTAACCGATGGAGATTTGGTGGCGGCTTTCTTCGCTGGAATCGCCGGCATTCCAGCGGAAGCAAACGAGCTGATCAGCGTCACGCTCAAACGATTCCCCATCCGGTTATCGACGGCGGTTCCGAAAAGAATCTGTGTCTCGTCGCTGATATGCCGCCCGACTTCCTGCATCAAAATCTCAACTTCGGAAAGCGTCATGTCGGACCCGCCGGCGACTTGAACCAGGACGTGACTGGCGGTTTCGAGCGCGCGGCCCCGATCCATCAACGGATTCTTGAGCGCCTTCGTTAGCGCATCGTGCGCGCGATTATCGGAATCCGATTCGCCGAAACCGAAGACGCAGCGGCCGTCGCGACTGCGCAGCGCCGTAATCAGGTCGTCAAAGCCGATCCGAATGAGTCCCGGTCGTTGAATCAAATTCACGATCGAGCGAACACTTTGACTGATGGTGTTGTCCGCGACGGCGAACGCCTGATGAATTCCCGCTTTCGGCGCGACGATGTCGCCCATTCGATCGTTCTCAAAACAAATCACGGCATCCGCGATTGCACGTAACCGACCGAGCGCTTCCTCGGCCTGAACAGTCCGGCGCTTTCCTTCGAATGAAAACGGCATGGTCGCGAACGCGATCACAAGCGAGCCGGCGTCCCGCGCCAGTTGCGCGACCATCGGCGCAGCGCCCGAGCCGGTTCCGCCACCGAGACCGGCGCAAACAAAAACCATCCGTGCGTCAACCAGTGCCTCACGAATTTCGTTCTCCGATTCCGCCGCCGCCTCGTAGCCAAGCTCGGGATCACCGCCGGCGCCAAGACCGCGCGTGACGGAACGGCCGAGCTGAATCTTGTGTGCGGCAACCGAACTGGCGAGCGATTGCACATCGGTGTTGATGGCGATGAGCTGGGCTTTTTCTAAGCCGTCGAGAACGATGCGGTCGAGCGCATTCGAGCCGGCGCCTCCGACGCCCACGACTTTGATTGGGATTTCTTCCTCCGCCCTTTCGGGCAGGCTGTAATTGCGGCTGAGTTGGATCATATCGTTAGGATTCGCTTTCAATGCGTGTCATCCCGAGTCGCGCAGACGACGAGGGACCCCGCAACCGGAGTTGGAATGCCTTCCGTTTGAAGAACTCGCAATCGGTGTGGGTGAGGTCCTTCGCCGCGCTTCGCCGGCTCAGGATGACAAAAATAGGCGTGCAGGTATCTCATCGTATTCCGTTAAAAAATTTGCCAACAATTCGGACGAATCGGCCGCGCGGACGGCGATCAGTTTGGACTGCCTGCGCGTATTTGATCAGCCCAATGGCAGCGGAGAACTGCGGATTCTCGAATGCGGAAGTTAATCCCGACATGGTCTGGGCGTGCGCGACGCGCGCAGGAAGTTCGAAAATTTCTTCGGCCAGATTATCGATCCCACTGAGATGACTGCAGCCGCCGGTGATAAAAATTCCTTCACCGATGTAGTTGATGAACGATTCCTCTTCGAGTTGTCGCTTGAGTAATTCGAACGTTTCGCGCAGACGCAGGTGGATGATCGTATTGAGCGTCTCGCGCTCGACCTCTTTCCCGGCAAAACCGGAATCGTCTTTCAGCAGAACCGTTTCCCCTGGCAAACAATTTCCCAGCGTAACGCTGCCTTCCTCGATCTTGAGCTTTTCTGCGCGCGCCATCGGGATGCGCAATCCCATCGAGATGTCGTTCGTGATGTGATCGCCGCCGACCGCGAGGACACCGCTTTGTTTTACCGCCCCATCAACGTAGAGAATGTAATCGGTCGTGCCCCCGCCAATGTCGATGACGAGCGCACCGAGACTTTTTTGATTGGGGGTCAGCACAACCTGGGCGGAAGCGAGCGCGGTAAAGACGACATCTTCCACATCCAACGGCAGCTCTTTCACGCAGCGGATGGTGTTTTGGATCCGCGTCCGCACGCCATGGATAATGTGAAAATCCGCTTCCAGCTTTTCTCCCAGCATCCCGATCGGATTGAGCACGCCGTTCTGACCGTCGACGTGATAGTGCTGAATGATCGAATGGAGAAATGCGTTCTGTGCCGGGATACTCACTTCGCGCGCATTGATTTTTACGTCCTCGATGTCCTGCTCATCGATTTCGTCGCGATCTGCCGGGAGCAAAACCGATCCGCGATTGTTGAAGCTTTGAATATGCGACCCTGCGACGCCGACGTAGACGCTCCGAATCATTACGTCGCTTTTCGTTTCCGCGTCCACGACTGCTTCGTGCACGCATTTCATTGCCGTTTCAAAATCGACAATTTCACCTTTGCGCACACCGCGTGAAGGGGCCTGGCCAACGCCCAGTATCTTGATCGTGCCATCGGGCCGGCCTTCGCCGACTACGACGCAAATCTTCGATGTCCCAATTTCGAGGCCAACCATTAGATCGCTGCTCGCCATTTCGCTTTAGTCCTTTCTCCCCTGATGAACCGGAATCGCCTTTCGCACCGGCGCCGGTGTCGATGTCGCACGAGTTTTCTTCGTTGCGGACGAGGACGTCAGCTCGGTTGATGGGTGCACCGGTATCGCTTTCAAAATTCTCGGTTCGGAGCCTTCCGGATCAATCGTGTCGTTAATGATCTCCGCCGCTGGTTTGGCGAAGGTGACCGGAATGTTTCGTTGCACGATCAGGTTGACGGTTTCGATTTCACGCCTGGAGTCTTCCGCATAGACGAGGAGGTGTTCGAGGCGATGGAGCTGGCGCTCGAATTCGTCGAAGCCGAATACGACCCGAGTATGATTCTTGTCCGTCACGAGCAGGCAATAGCCTCTGGAAAGATCGATCTCCCGAATCTGAAAACGGGTTTGCATGAAACTCTGCGTGCAGAGGCGCAGAAGTTCGAGCGCGGCTTTGCCGTCATACGATTCCACCGTTTTCCCGGGCTCGAGCGATTGACTGGTGCAGCCGACGATGAGTGGCAACCCGAGGTATTCCGGCAACAACTTCTTTTCCTTCATCAGAACGCCCCGCGCATCCACAAGAAACGCGACTTCGGAAGCGAACGGATCGGAAACCTGTTGATCACGCGTGATCCAGGCGATCGGCTTTCGTTCCACTATGCGAATGTCGATCTCTGCTGGCATCTTCCGCTCCACCTGGACCTCGTCGACTTGCGGGAGCTGCAGCAAACGATCGTGCACGTCGGCGAGATTGATGCGGAAAATATTTTCTCCCTCGTGCAGGTGCGCGATCTTTAAGATTTGTTCCCGCTGCAACGTGCCGTCGGTCTGGACATCGATCTGGCTCACGCTGTAGTCCGGATTCTCGAAGAAGAGGCGTTTCACGCCTTCGCGCACGCCGAGGACGACACCTGCGCAAGCAAGAACGGCCAGCGCCACCTTCGACACCACCACCATAATCCGGCGATTGCGGAGCTGTGTGACGGTGCGCGATCGCACTTTGACATCGAGCAAATGCTGCTGGCGTCGCTGTCGCGAATTGGAGACGCGCTGATTGCGCGCGCGGGGTTTTGTTTTCTCCCTCGTTCTTTTCATTTTCCGGGGCGCGCCGCTTCTGAAAGTTCAATGATTCGCGCGCATAACTGCGGATATCCGATTCCAGCCACGTTCGCGGCGTCGGGGAGCAGACTGACCTCAGTCATGCCGGGGATCGTGTTGATCTCAAGGACTGACGCCTCGCCATTTTCTGGCAGCATGATGTCGACCCGCGAATAAACCTTCAGACCGAGCGCGCGATGGGCCCGGAGAGCGAGATCCTGGATGGCACGCGTTTCTTTGTCCGGAATCGGCGCCGGACAAATGTGCTGCGCACTGCCGCCCGCGCTCGGATTCAGAAACGGATATTTGTTCTTAAAATCGTAGAATCCACCTTTGGGAATGATCTCGAGAATCGGAAGAGCCAGATCGCCCAGAATTCCGATGGTTAACTCGCGGCCGGGCACGAACTTCTCGACCAGTAATTCCTCATCGTATTCGGCGGCCTGGACGAGGGCTTCATCGATCTGATCTTCTTCCTTGATGATATAGACACCCACGGTCGAACCCTGCCGTGGCGCCTTGATGACAATCGGCAGCGCAAGGGAGGGACGCTGGCCCGCGGTCAAAATCTCCCAGTCCGGTGTCGGCACTTTTGCAAATTCAAATTTTTCTTTCGAAAGGATCTTGTCGAAGGCGATGCGGCTCCCCTCAACACCTTCTCCAGTGTAGGCAACACCGCGCTCCTCCAGAATTTTCTGAATTTGTCCGTCTTCGCCGAACGTTCCGTGCAGTGCGATAAATGCGAGATCAACATCCGGCGGGAGTTCAAAGTTGGCATCGCGCACATCTACTTCGGTGACATTTGCGCCTAACGAGCGAAGCGCTTTGGCTACACCCGCGCCGGTTGCGAGCGAAACGTCACGCTCCGCCCCGGGACCGCCTTTGAGCACCGCGATGCGTTTCGGCAAGTTCTTCATGCCGGTTCCCCCACGATTTGAACTTCCGTTTCCAATTCGATGCCGCGCTTCTCGCGCGCGGTACGCTGAATTCTTTCGATCAGTTCCAAAACTTCGGCAGCGGTGGCGCCACCATCGTTGACGATAAAATTGCCGTGCACTTTCGAAACACGCGCGGGGCCCACGCTGCAGTTTTTCAGTCCGAGTTCGTCGACCAGTTTCCCGGCCGGGCAGCTTTCGGGGTTCTTGAAAATGCAGCCGGCGCTCCTGGCCGCCGGCTGCGAGCTCCGGCGCTTTTCCTGCGATTCTTCAAGACGGCGGACAATTTCCTGCGGATTTGTGGGAACACCGCGGAAGACTGCGGAGACCGCGTAATTTTGATCCAAGGATGGTACGTGCCGGTAATGTATTTCCAATTCGTTAGGCGTTTTTGTCTGCGGATTTCCCATCGCATCGAGAAAGCGGACGCTGACCACCTTGTCGAAGGTTTGCCCGCCCATTGCGCCTGCGTTCATGCGCAAGGCGCCGCCCACCTCGCCGGGAATTCCTTCCATCCACTCAAAGCCGCCGATGCCGGCTGCTTTGCCCGCATAGGCCACCTCTTTCAGTTTCACACCGGCTCCGGCCGTGATTTCATCGCCGCTAACCTTCACTCGATCAAAGTCACCGCCTGACGGATGAGCAACGACGCCGCGAATTCCGCCATCACGCACGAGGAGATTGGAACCGCGTCCGATGACAAAGAGCGGGAGACTCTCGCGCCGGCAAAAGCGAATTATCTCCGCAAACGCCGCTTCTGTGCGCGGCTCGACCCAAAATTGTGCCGGTCCCCCCACCCGCAGTGTCGTGTGTTTCGCCAGCGGTTCGTAGAGTCGCACCTCACCCTCTTCGCCGACGATCGTCTTTAGCTTTTCGACGATAACCAGATCGGCGGCGAGCAACGAAAGCTGTTCGTGAATGTTTCCGGCCCCTAGGCTGAGAACGAGATCACCGGAATCAATCATGTTCCCAACATCGCAATGGACGCGATTGAGATCGGGTTGATAGGTCACACCGCGATGACCATGCCGGATGATTTCATCGGCGATGGTCTGCCCGCTAATGCCGGCAATCGGCGCTTCGCTCGCTGCGTAGACATCCGTTACCACCACCCGGTCGGAGTCATCGAAGGCGCGACCAAATTCCTTGCGTAACGCTTTCGTGCGCGTGAAACGGTGCGGCTGAAACATTGTCAGGATGCGGTTTCTGCCCGCCGATTTGGCGGTGGCCAAAGTGGCGCGAATTTCAGTCGGATGATGCGCGTAATCGTCGACCAGGAGAAACCGGTCGCTGGCATACTTGATCTCGAATCGGCGTCGTGCGTGCTCGAATTTGCGAAGCGAGCCTGAGATCTTCTCGAACGGGAATCCCCAGCTCCGTGGCCAGCGCGATGACCCCGAGAGCGTTTTGCACATTGTGCTGTCCGGGCACGTTCAGAACCGCTTCACCCAGCTCCTCACCCCGCCGGACCACACAAAAAACAGACGCGATATCGCGCAGTTCTATGTTTGTGCCGCGGTAATCCGCTTTCTCCGAAAGACCGTACGAGACCGCCCCCCTGCGCGATCCACAGAGACGTGCTGCGTTTGCATCATCAGCGCAAAAGAAAATGCAGCCGCTGGTTTGATCGAGCAGCTGCGAGAAGACCGCTTCAATGGCAGAGAGATCGGCATAAAAATCGAGATGCTCTTCTTCGACGTTCAGAAGCAGTGTGTGTTCGGGGTGAAAGTAGCGCAACGTGCCGTCGCTCTCGTCGCCTTCCGCCACAAAATATTCGCCGCGCGGATCCCAGTGCGCATTCGTGCCCAGAATCGGAATTTCCGCGCCGACATAGTGTGACGGATGCAACCCGCCTTCGCGCAAGACGTGCGCGGTCATGGCCGAGGTGGTGGTTTTCCCGTGCATCCCGGCGATAACGATCCCGCGCTTTCCGCGCATGATAGCGGCAAGCGCTTCGGCCCGACGAATTGCCGGTTTGGCGGCGGCTCGGGCATCGATCAAAATTGGATTGTCTTCCTTGATCGCGGAGGAGTAGACGACAAACTCGGCGGCGCGCGCGTCTCCCGCGTCGTGGGTTCCATGAAAATTCAAGCCGAGTCGCTGCAAACGATCTGTCTCGAGCGTGCCGACTTTATCTGAGCCACTCACCTCGTGCCCGAGCTCGAGCAAGAGGGCGGCGATACCGCTCATCCCGCTGCCAGCGACGCCGAGCAAATGAATTCTGTGCCGCTCACAAGTGAGTGCCTGGGCGAGATCAATTGCAGGCGCGCTGATCATGATTTGGAGGACCCGTATTTCTCCATCGCTTCGACGACGAGATTCGCCGCGTTGGTCGGAGCGAGCCGCGAACAATTCTCGGACATGCGGCGAATCTTGGCGGCGTCTTCCATTAGTTCCCGAATCTTTCGCGCCAGCAGATCGCCGGAAAGATCCGATTCCTTCAGCATGATCGCGGCTTCGGCCCGAACAAAGACTTCCGCATTCCGTGTTTGATGATCATCTGCCGCATACGGGAAGGGAATCAAAACAGCAGGCAAGGCGAAGGCCGCCAGTTCGGCGAGGCTGGCCGCGCCGGAACGAGCCACGGCCAAATCCGCCGCGCTGTAAACTTCCTCCATCTGATGATGAAATGCGGCCACGTAGGCGGGAATATTTTCGCGCTGATAATTATCCGCAACGAGACGTTCGTCACGAGCGCCGGAAAGGTGAATGACCTGCCATGGCAAATCGCGCAACGAGGGCAGCGCTTTAATAATCGCCTGGTTGATTCCGGTTGCTCCCTGACTTCCACCCATTACGAGCAGCGTATGGAGATCGGCCCGGAGCCCGAGTTTCTCCCGCGCCAAACGCTGATCAATGGGTTTGAGGGCGGCACGAATCGGTGTGCCGGTCACTTCCGTCTTCACTTTTGGAAAAAATGCGGCGCATTCCTTGAATCCGAGCAAAACCGCGCGCACCATCCGCGCCGTCATTCGAGTCGCCTTCCCAGGGACGGCGTTTGATTCGTGCACGAATGTTGCGATCCCCCGCATTCGTCCCGCCATGATCGGCGCTGTGGAAGTAAACCCGCCCATTCCCAAAATCACCTGTGGTTTGAAGGTTCGATAAATCCCGCGGCAGCGCGACAAGCTCTCGTTAAACCGCCGGACAAAGCCGAGAATCGCTGGCGAAAACGGCGAGGGCAACCCGACCGTGGGCAATTTTTCGAAACGAAATTCGTCACGGCCTGTTATCGCTTTCGAATCGATCTCTTTTTCCGAAATAAAGAGCAACACTTCGTGCCCGCGGGCGCGGAGCACCTCGGCCACGGCCAAACCCGGGAACAAATGACCACCCGTTCCTCCGCATGCAATCACGGCATTCATGGATTCAGATTCTCGGTGTGATCCGCGCCTGCATCATCGTGCGTTTCTGGTTCGCGAGATCGAACACGCCCTGCCGATAAATGCTGAGCAGCAAACCGATGCCGAAAAGGCAGGCGATCAAATTGGAGCCGCCGTAGCTGATGAACGGCAGGGGCAAGCCTTTGTTAGGCAAGAGCGAAGTGGTCACGCCGATATTGACGGCAGCTTGCAATGACAGAAGCGAAACAACGCCGCACCCAAGAAGCAGACCGAATCGATCTTTTGCGTGCAGCGCAATCATCGTTCCGCAGATGATGATGACAACGAAAAGGAAAACCACGAGCAGACTGACTCGCAAGCCAAGCTCTTCGCCGATCATCGGAAAAATGAAATCGGTATGCGCATACGGGAGGTAGAGCATTTTCTGACGGCCGTTGCCGAGGCCGAGCCCGTCGATCCCGCCGCTGCCCCACGCGATCAGCGCCTGCATCTGCTGCAGCCCGGCATCCTGTTTGAACTTCTCCGGATCCATGAACGCCGCCAGCCGGCTCATCCGCTCCGACATATGCGTGGCGATAAACAGGATTCCGCCCAGACCGGTAAGGGAAAGCATTCCGAGAAACACCGGATTTGTTCCCGCGACGAACATCATGACGAAGGTGGTCGCGCCGATCAGCCCGGTCGTGCCCAGATCGACTTCGGTGACGATGAGCGAAATGAGAATGCCGACGACGGCCAGCGGAATAACGAATCCGCGGAGCAGTTGATTGCTCGATTTCTCGTAGCGCGTGTACCAGAACGCGAGAAAAAAGACGGCGGCGACTTTCGCCATCTCTGATGGTTGAAACGAAACCGAATGGTAACCGACCCAACGGCGCGAACCATTTTTGAGGATTCCGATATGCGGCACGAAACAGAGAACCAGCGCGACGACGACGAGACCGAACCAGATCCACCATGTCCGCAGCCAGAAATGGTAATCGATCAGTGCACCAAAGACGCAGGCGGCCAGACCGAGTCCGAGCCAGATCGCCTGTCGTTTCACGAAAAAGTAAACGTCGCCGTGACTGTCGCGTGCAAATGCGCTCGTGCTAAAAAGCATGACGATGCCGATGACGAGCATGCCAAGCACGGCAAGAAATAAGATGTAGGCGCTTTTACGGTGCATCGTCTGATCGATTTGAACCTCGGGGGCGGGCCCGAGTCGCATACCGGCGATGACGATCTCGCCATTCCCAACTTTTCTTTCGCGCAAGATCGACCGTCGTCGAGCATGTCGTGCCGAGTCGCCGCAGCCAATAGGCAGGTCGTGTGCGCTCTCCAAAAACAACTGTTACGCCCAGGATCATTCGTTCGTCCTTTTCGCTTTTGTGGTTTTCTTCGGAATCATCAGCTTCTGTCCGATCTGAAGTTTGCGCGGATCATCGATGTGATTGAGCGAGATCAAATCGTCGTACGGCACTTTCAATTTGCGCGCGATCGTGACCGGATTGTCACCCTTCACGACGACGTAGATTTTCCCAGAATCCGCCGTTTCTTCGGTGTCGGTCTTCTTTGCGTGCTCCGTTTTCACCGTCGTCTTCGGGGACGAAAGTGAAACCTTTGCCGTTTCGCTCTTTGATGCCTCGGCGTTTGTACTCGCAGTCGCAGGCGCGTGACTGGAAGCGGTCTTGTTCACAGCCGGGACCGCCGCAGTCGGTGACAGTGAACCCTGTCGCGTTTTGATGGTGTTGAAAGCGATAATTCCGGCGACCGCGACGACATGGAGAACGAGAACAATGAGCAATGCGCGCGACAGCTTCATGTTCGGTTCCGACATTTCTTCGTAATCCATCTCGGGATTCACGAGCGAGCGGCGCGCGGTGGTCGCGCGAAGTTTTTTCCGTCGAAGAAGTTTTGGCAGTTTCATCGTTTATTTCGGCAGAGCCTGGACAAGGGCTCGGAATTGATCGCCGCGGTCGGCGTAGCTCTTGAACATGTCGAACGAAGAAGTGCCCGGAGAGAAAAGGACTGTTTCGCCCGGCCTGGCCAGAGCGTGCGCGCGTTCGACCGCGTCGGCTAACGAATCCGCGATTTCGCATGGAACGGTTCCGCTCCAATCGCGGGAAATCCGTTCCGCCATTTCACCGATTAAAACGACAGCGCGCACCTTCTCAGCGATCAGCGGCTTGAGAGAATCGAAAGTGAACCCCTTATCTTTGCCGCCTGCGACCAGGATCACAGGCTTGGTTTGCGCGAGGAGCGCTTTTTCCACTGCGTCAAGATTGGTCGCCTTCGAGTCATTCACGTAACCGACTCCGCCGACTTCGCGAATGAATTCGCAGCGATGCGGCTGCGGTTCATACGCGCTGAGCGACGGGGCCATTGCTGCAAACGACAGTCCGCGGGTCCTACCGACGGCAAGCGCAGCCATCAAATTCTCAATGTTGTGCAAGCCCCGCAGTTTCGTCTCGGCCAGGCGCAGAACCGGCTCATTTTGATAAACGATCGCGCCGCCTGCCAAACGAAAATCCGCTCGATCAGTGTACGCGCTGAAAGTCAATTTCCGCGCGGCAATGAGTGGGAGATCTTCGTTCGCATTCACGATCGCGACGTCATCGGCCGTCTGATATTCGAAAATGTGCAGCTTCGCGGCGCGATATTCCGCCACCGACGCATAACGATCGAGATGATCGGGCGCAAAATTGAGCCAGAGACTGATGGATGGCCGAAATGTCCGGATGGTCTCGAGCTGAAAAGAACTCACTTCGACGGTCAGCACATCGAATTCGTTTTGTTCGCGGACCACTTCGCAAAGAGGTTCGCCGATGTTTCCACATGCGATCGTGCGCTGTCCGCAGGCATTGAGCATCTGTGCGACCAACTCCGTCGTGGTCGTTTTCCCATTCGTCCCGGTAATGGCAATGACCGGGATCCGGCACGCGCGCCAACCCAATTCGAGCTCGCCGATCGTCTCGATGTTGCGCGAAGAAAAATTCTGCGCGAGGCGCGAATCAGGGTCGATACCCGGACTTAAAACGACGAGATCGAAGGAGGAAGTTTCCGTCTCGGCCGCAGGTCCACAAGTGACGCGCACACCATGCGCGCGGAGATTTTCGATGGTCGACTTCAGTAATTTTGTTTCGTCGGCGCTATCGAGAACGGCGACCTTCGCACCTTCCGCTACAAGCAGAAGCGCGGCGGCCGTGCCGCTAAGACCGGCGCCCAACACCGCGACATTTTTGTTTTCGTAACTGCCCATTTTCTACCTCAACTTGAGAGTCGCAAGACCGAGGAGCGCGAAGATCCCGGAGAGAATCCAGAAGCGCACGATGACGGTGTTTTCCTTCCATCCGCTCAATTCAAAATGATGGTGGATGGGGGACATGGCGAAGATGCGCTTGCCCGTCAGCTTGAAACTGAGCACTTGCAGGATGACAGAGACTGCTTCGATGACGAAGACGCCGCCCACGACGGCGAGGAGCAGTTCCTGCTTGCAGCAAATCGCGACCACACCAATCAAGCCGCCAATGGCAAGGGAGCCGGTGTCGCCCATGAAAATTCTGGCGGGATGACAGTTAAACCAAAGGAAGCCCAGGCTGGCTCCGACCAAGGCAGAACAAACCACGGCCAGTTCTCCCGTGAATGGATAAAAAGGCACCTGCAGATATTCCGCGACTCGGAAATTACCGGCGAAGTAGGAAAGCAGCGTATAAGCGAGGGCAACCGTCACCGTGCAGCCGATGGCGAGCCCATCGAGACCGTCGGTGAGATTGACGGCGTTGGACGAGCCGACAATGACGAGCGCGAAAAACACGAAGGTAAACCAGCTCATGTTCGTGATCACGGGCGCCTTGAAAAAGGGCGCGTAGAGTGAGCGCGCCTGCACTTCGAGCAGCGGGCTCGTGAGAAAGACGATCGTGACCACTGCGGCCAGCCCGAGCTGAATGACCAGCTTCAGTCGTCCACTGATTCCATCGGACTTCTTCTTCGTGACCTTTAAGTAATCATCAACAAAGCCAAGCGCGCCGAGGTAGAGCATGCTAAAAAGTGCCAGCCAGACGAACCGATTATCCGGACGCGCCCACATCACGCCAGAGACAAAGACGGAGCCGATGACGAGCACGCCACCCATGGTGGGTGTGCCCGTTTTTCCACCGTGCAATTCCGCGAGATGACGAACTTCTGCGGCGGTCCGGATCGGCTGACCCACTTTGAGTGAGATCAATTTTCGGATGACGAAGTTCCCAAAGATGAGTGAGAGCGCGAAAGCGGTTATCGCCGCCCCAATCGCCCGGAAGGTGATGTAAAAGAAAACGTTGAATCCGCCAAACGCTCCGCTCAGAAAATGGAGGTAGTACATCATCGAGCAATCCCCTCCACCGGCTGACGCCTGGCGAATTCCTCGAGCACAAGTTCGGTTCGCGCTGCGCGACTTCCCTTGACCAGAACCAGATCACCGGGATGCGCGATCTCGCCTAACAAGTCAGCGGCTTCAGTTGTAGAACTCAAGGCAGAAATTTTTTCCAAGCCCGGCATCGCGCGCTGCTTGTGCGATGAGCTCGCCCTTGTCGCCGATGGCAATCAGGTAGTCGATGTGCAGCGCCGCGGCCGCTTCGCCGACTTCACGATGACCGCGCTCCGATTCCGGGCCAAGCTCACCCATTTGACCGAGCACCGCGATACGCCGGCCGTCTGTCTCCAATTCCACCAGCGTGGCCAGCGCCGCTTTCATCGACTCCGGGTTTGCATTGTAGCTGTCATCGAGAAACTGCACGCCGTGGATGTTTTTGATCTGCAAGACGCGCTTTCGTAAGCGGCGTGGAGGCCAGACCAGCCGCGCAATCTTCGATCGACATGCCAAAGACGCGTCCTGCGGCGACGGCGAGAAGCGCGTTCTGCACCATGTGCAGGCCCGGCACCGGCAATTGCGCGCGGCAGCGATGCGCGCCTTCCAGAATCGTGAACTCCGAGCCGCTCGCGCTCTGACTAATGTCGGTGGCGCGGAGGCTGCCGCCATTCGTTCCGGCAAGAACAATTTTTGCCCGCGTCCGTTTCGCGATGGCGAGACAGAACGGGTCGTCCGCATTGAGGACGACGGTCCCTTCCGGCCCGATCACTTCGGCGAGAGAACCTTTTTCCTGGGCGATCGCCTCACGCGTTCCCAAAAACTCGATGTGCGCCACGCCGATGTTTGTAATCACTGCGACGTCTGGAGTGGCCAGTGCGGCGAGCGTAGCGATCTCGCCGGGATGGTTCATGCCGATTTCCCAAACCGCGATTTCATCCTCGACTGTCGCTTCCAGCATTGTCCGCGGCAGGCCAACATGATTGTTGAAATTTCCTTCCGTCTTCGTAACGCGAAGTCGCCGGCCGAGCGCTGCGGCCAGAAAATCTTTCGTACTCGTCTTGCCGTTGCTTCCGGTGATCGCGACCACCTTTAGCGTCAGCGAGCGACGGTATCCTGCCGCAATTTTTTGATAGGCAGCAAGGGTATCGTCCACACGAAGGACGGGAAGAGAAGATGGAACGCTCCCGTCCCAGCGATGCTCTACTAACACCGCAGCCGCACCGCGCTTGATCGCGCTTTCGACAAAGCGATGGCCATCGAAGTTGTCTCCACGCAGCGCAACAAAAAGATCGCCGCTCTGTATTGTCCGCGAGTCGGTGCTAATCCGAGTGATCGACGCCGCACCACTGCCGGCCAGCGTCCCGCCAGCGAAGGCAGCGATTTGAGTGAGAGTGGTCGGGCTCATCTGCTGGGGAGCGCGCGCGGCTCGCGTGCTGGGGAGGGCGGCTCGCCCTCCCGACCTGGGTTGTCTGCGGTAGAAAGAAACGCGCCCACGATACTACTCGCGGTTCCAATGCCGAAAAAGTCTGTCTCGGCGAGCCGCCGAGACCCGCACGCGAGCCGCGTGCGCTCCCCAGAGTCAACCGTGTGACCGGCTTGACCAGAAAAGCAGTTCGCAATCGTCTTCATCATCAGAATTCCACCGGGTGATCTTCCACGGCGCGCCGAGCAACCTGGACGTCATCAAAAGGGACCGTGTGGTCGGCGAATTCCTGATACGCCTCGTGCCCTTTGCCCGCGATCAAAACAATGTCGCGTGGCTGCGCCAGCGCGATGGCGCGGGTAATCGCCTCTGTGCGATCCGGGATTTTTTCGTAGCGGTCGGACTGAAAACCTCTCTCGACCTCGGCAATAATCGCGTCGGGGTTTTCCTTTCGGGGATTGTCGGAAGTGATGATGCTGAAGTCGGCATTCTGATCGGCCACGCGACCCATCAGCGGTCGCTTTTGGCGATCGCGGTCGCCACCGCAACCGAAGACGACAATCAATTTGCGCGGCTCCAGATCGCGCAAGGTCTTGAGAACATTAAGCAACGCGTCGTCGCTGTGCGCGTAATCGACGAAGACCTGAAATTGCCGCTTCGCCGGAACTGCTTCGAGCCGGCCAGGCACCTGCGGAGATTTTCCCAGACTGAGGATGGCGTCGCGCACGCTGATGCCGAGGGCGTTGGCCGCGGCAATGGCGGCGACGGAATTGGCGACGTTAAAACGGCCAATGAGGGGCACGCGGACGAGATAAACTTTCCCGCGCGCATCGAGCTGGTAGGACGTGCCGCCAAACTCCATCCGATAACTGGAGGCGCGAAAATCCGCGCGAGCTCCCATTCCATAAGTGACTATCGAACCTTTTCCTTCGATCCGGGTGATCAATTTTTCTCCGTAACGATCATCGATATTGATGACGGCGACCGGTTTGGTTTTCGCCTTCTGCTCCGCCAAACCGGTGAACAACTTCGTTTTCGATTCGAAATAGTTTTCCATCGTCCCGTGAAAATCGAGGTGGTCTTGCGTGAGATTCGTAAAAACGGCGACATCCCACTCGAGGCCGCGTGTTCGTTTCTGCGCCAGCGCGTGCGAGGAAACTTCCATCGCGACGGCCTTGCATCCTGCATTGGAAATCTGCGCGAGTAATTCCTGAAGATCGAGCGACTCCGGCGTGGTACGCGTGGCCGGCAGCACGCGTTCGCCGATTTCGTAGCGGACGGTGCCGATCAATCCGCAGCGCAGGCCCGCCTTCTCGCAGATATGCTTGATGAGAAAGGTTGTGGTTGTCTTGCCATTGGTGCCGGTTACACCAACAAGTTTCAACTTCCGGGCCGGCCGTTCGTAAAATGCCGCTGCCAGATCAGCGAGCGCATCGCGAGTGCTATTGACGACGAGGCAGGTCGCGCGTGCGTTTTTCTCCTCCCGTTCGGTCACGATGACGGACGCGCCTTTCTCGATGGCTTGATCGATGAATTGATGGCCGTCGGTATTTTCCCCGGTCAGAGCAACGAAAAGGCCATTCTTTCCAACGCGCCGCGAATCGTAGGCGATGCTGTCGACGGAGCGATCGAGCGATCCGATGATCTGGCGGGGCGCGATGGCGGCAGCGAGAAGTTTGAGCTGCATGAGGTATTGGAACGCGAGCGCAGGGTGCTCAGCGATGTGACGCATTGGTTAAGGCGACACGGTCCGCCGTCATTGGTTTACCAACCTCCTCATGCGGCTCAAGATCGAGATAACGAGCGGCTTTCTCGGCCACTCGCGAAAAGATGGGCCCCGCGACCAGGCCACCGTAATTCAGATTAGGGTCGGTCGTGTGCGCATCGTCCAAAACGACAAGTCCGACGAATCGGGGATTTTCCGACGGGAGATAGCCGCTGAATGAAACAACGTATTTGTTTTTTTCGTACCCGCCCTTGGGATCAACTTTTTGGGCAGTCCCGGTCTTGCCGGAAATGCTAAACCCGGGAACAGCAGCAGCGGCCGCGGTCCCTCGATCGCTCACCACGCCGCGCAGGGCTTTGCCGATTTGGGCGGCGGTTTCCGGAGAGATAACCTGGCGCAAAACCGTGGGAGAAAATGTGCTGATGGTTTTGCCATCCTCGGTCGTGATCGACTTCACGATCCGCGGCATCATCAGCTTGCCACCGTTTGCGATCGTCGCCATCGCCATGGTCATCTGCAACGGCGTCACTCCGATTTCGTGGCCCATCGGAATGCGAGTGATGGAAATCTTGCTCCATCTTTGCGGTGGATGAACCATTCCACCAATTTCGCCCGGAAGCTCAATGCCGGTGCGATCGCCAAAACCAAAGCGACGAATGTATTCGTAGAATTTTTGCTCGCCCAGGTTCAGCGCAAGCTTGGCCGCGCCGATGTTGCTCGAATGCACCAAAATATCCTGCACGCTCAAGTCACCGTATCCGCGACCGTGATCGTGCAAGAGGCGACCGCCGAAACTCCACTTCCCGTTTTCGCAAAACACGATCGTGTCGAGCCGCACCTTGTGTTCGTTTAGAGCGGCCGCTGCCGTCACGATTTTGAACGTCGAGCCCGGCTCCATCATGTCGATCACCGCGCGGTTTTTCATTTGTTCCGGCTTCGCGTCGGCCCGGAGGTTCAGGTCGAAATTCGGACGGTTTGCCATGGCGAGGATTTCGCCGGTTTGCGGACGCATCAGAATAATTATCGCTTTGGCCGGCTTGAATTCGCGCATCGCGGCGTCGATTTCATTTTCGACGATGTTTTGGAGATTGAGATCAATGGTCAGGCGGACCTGATATCCATTGCGCGCTTCCCGCTCCTGTCCGCGGTAAAGAACCATCTCTTTCCCCGCCCGATTAGTTTCGATGTGACGATAGCCATCCTGCCCGTGCAGATATTGCTCCATCGAAGCTTCCACGCCTTGCACGCCGCGATGCTCAAAATCAGTAAACCCGATGACGTGACAAAGCATCGAGCCATTGGGATAAACGCGCGTCGCGTCGCGCTCGAAGGAAATGCCGCGGATGTTCTGGCTTCGCAGCTTGTCGCGCAGGGCCATGGCGATATTTTCCGGGACCTCGCGCTGAAGAACAATGTAGCGACGGTCGGATGCAAGTTTCTCCGCCAGCAAACTCGCGGGAATTTTCAGCGCTTCGTTGAGCAACCGGACAGCGACATCCCGATTACTCAGCTGAGAAGCATCGGCGACGATCGTTTCAACCGGAACATTCAGCGCCAGAATCTCGCCATTCGCATCGAGAATCGCGCCGCGCTCCGCATACATCGTCTGCCGATGACCATTCCGTTCCGCAGCCAGCTCGGAGTATTGGTCATGCTTGATGATCTGGAGATAAACAAGACGGAATGAAAAAACGCTGAAGAGCGCGATAAACACCACGCAAACAAGCGCGCAGCGAGTCCGGCCGTTCCACCTCATTTGCCGGCATGCTGGTTGGCGACTGGTTGGATGGCGTCGGCTTCCGGCGCGCTCAGTCGCACAATGTTACGTTCGGCAATCGGAATCATTTTGATGTAACCTTCTTTCAGACGCCGCTGCAGGGCCGAGCGAGACGTCAACGCCGCGATCTGGTCGTTAGCCACGTCCCTTTCCTTCCGCACGCTGACGAGTTCTCTGTCCAACCGGTCCTTCTCGGTGGCGAGATCGTGCAGCTGAATCGTGCGATACACGTATATCAACCCGGCGAGGGCGAAGAAAGTTGTGATCACGATCCAGCGCGCCAGCGACGCCGCTTCAATGGCATTGAATTTCTTTCGGCGGGAACGGCTCATGCGATTTTTTCGGCAACACGCAGTTTGGCGCTGCGCGACCGTGGGTTATTGCGCTGCTCGGTTTCCGCAGGTTCAATCGGCTTGACCGTGATCACCTCTAAGTCGCATTCCGGATTGCGCTTCGGTTCGGGCCACTCCGGGCGATCGAGCCATTCGCGACTGCGGTCGCGGAAGAAATTCTTCCCGATGCGGTCCTCGAGAGAATGGAAGGTGATGACCGCGATCCGTGCCCCGGGTTCAAGCCGTGCCGTCAGGACTCGCAAGCCTTCCTCCAACGCGCCCAGTTCATCGTTCACCGCCATCCGCAACGCTTGAAAGACTTGGGTGGCCGGGTGACGCCGGCCGTGTCTTCCGACAATCTTTTCGATCGCATGGGCGAGCGGAAGTGTTTCTTGAAACGGTGCGGTCTTCCGGAGTTTCACTACTTGACTGGCGATCCGTCGCGCCGCCGGTTCTTCGCCGAGGTCGCGAAATAGTTGAGTCAGTTCCTCCTCACTGTAACGATTGACGATCTCTGCAGCCGTGAGGTGGCTGCTCGGATCCATCCGCATGTCGAGCGGGCCGTTGCGCATGAGACTGAAACCTCGCTCCGCGTTTTCGAGCTGCCGCGATGAAACGCCGATATCAAGCAAGGCGCCGCCGATTCGCGCGATGCCGAGTTCATCGAGAATCCTGTCCGCCTCCCGAAAATTGCTTCGCCGCAGAGTGACGCGGCCACCGAATTCGTTAAGTCGCTCGCTCGCGTATTGAATCGCCTCCGGATCCTGATCGAGTGCGAGAACATCCGCACCCGCCCGCAGGATCGCTTCGGTGTGACCGCCGCCGCCACAGGTCGCGTCAACAATCAGTGCGCCGGGTCTGGGAGCGAGCAGTTCGATCGCTTCTGCTACCAGCACCGGCCGATGATAAATGAAATCTTCCATCTCCTGCGCCTCCTCTTCAAACGCGAGCGGACCGGTGGCGAACCAGATGGGTCGCTCAAACAGCAATGCATTCATCGTTTTCTCGTTTCCTTCGCTACAGACCAATCATGTTAGCGACATGCTGGTAAGTGGGAGTTTCGTCCTCATGAGCCCGCTTCCAGCGTTGCAAATTCCAAATTTCAAAACGTCCGCGCCCGCCGACGAGCGCGACTTCACCCTTCAAACCGAGTTGCTTGCAAAGATCTTCCGGTAATACGAGACGGCCTTGCTTGTCCGATACTCCGTGTTGGGCACGCGAATGAAGTTGCCGGAGAAAAACGCGGCGGTCGCGTGCCGAAACACTCGGCTCGAGTGCGGCTTGCGAACTCATGCGGCCGAACTCCTCGGGCGACATAACCAGCAGGTACTGATGCTGCGCTTCGGGTAGGAGGATGAGATCCTCACCTTCGGCGCGTCGCCAGCGGGAGGGAATCGTGATGCGATTCTTTTCATCAACTGAATGACGAAATTGTCCGGCGTAGAAATGCTGTTGGTGAGAATCGGAATCCATTGCCGGGTGGAGGATTAAAC
Organism: uncultured Verrucomicrobiae bacterium; assembly: GCA_963737545.1. Taxonomy (GTDB): domain Bacteria; phylum Verrucomicrobiota; class Verrucomicrobiia; order Chthoniobacterales; family UBA10450; genus CAVTTH01. The sequence goes on from CAVTTH010000001.1 coordinate 678,421, forward strand.
CATTTCAATCCACTTTCCTCCACTGTAAACCACTTTCCGTACCCAGGGTCAATAAAAATAAATGGGATGTTTGCACCTCTTCGCGCCCCTCCTAAACTGCGAAATCACCATTCCATTTCATATTCGAATTTGGGCGTTCCTTGTCGCAGCAACCGCGGCGCTGCCCATTTCTTCCCGTAGCCAGGTGCCGGATGCCTCTTCCAGCGACACCGTGCGCGTCACCGTTTCAATTAACGAAGATGGCTCCCGCACGATTTACGAGTTTGATGCCGCAAATCACAAGGCAACCGCAACCACTCGCGGTCGGGATGGAAAATTACGCGGTCTTATTCGTTACAACCTCGATTCCGCGGGACGATTCTCGAGCGGCGAGGTCTTTGGCCCCGATGAGAAGCTGCGCTTTAAGACTCTATATAAGTACGGCGACGCGAATCGATTGCTGGAGGAAAGCCAGCTCGGCAAGGACGATTCCTTGCGCCACAAGATCGTGTACGCCTACGATCAGACCGGAAAACAGATCGGGTATTCTGTTTATGATGGAAAAGGTAAACTCATAGGCCAGACCACTGCTCCCGCTTCGCCATCGCCGGTCAAGAAGAAGTCGCGCTGATCGGAACGGATTCGTGAGTTGTCGTTTACCTCCTTGCCACCGGAAGCAAAGGCGTCTAAGAAACTAAAATGATCGACTACATCCAAAAGGGTGGTCTGCTCATCTGGCCCATCTTGATTTGCAGTATCATCTCGATCGGCGTTTTCGCGGAGCGCCTGTTTTATTTTCATCGCGCGACGATCCACGTGGGAGAATTCCTGCAAGGCCTCTCCAATCTTCTGCAGCGCCGCAATTTTGCCGAGGCCTTGCACGAATCGGCCGGCACACCCGGGCCCGTGGCGCGGGTTATTCATGCCGCTATCATCCGGCATGACGCGCCTCGCGCGGAACTTCGCGACATCGTCCAGGAAGCGGGACAACTGGAAGTACCGAAGCTCGAGCGCTTTCTCGGCGTGCTCGCCACGCTCGCGTTCCTCGCACCGCTGATTGGACTGCTCGGCACCGTTACCGGCATGCTCGAGGCCTTTGGGACAATTACTTCCAACGGCGGTTATGCGACGGTCACTGATCTATCAAGTGGAGTCTACAAAAGCCTCTTAACGACTGCGGCAGGCCTGGTCGTAGCGACTCCCACCTTCGTCGCCTACAGCTACCTTTCTTCGCGCGTAAACGCCTTGATGCACGATATGGAGCGCGCTGGGATTGAAGTGGTCCACATGTTGACGGACCGGCCGCCCGAAACGGATATCATCACCTTCCAACAACCGGGCGAGGTCCGACAGGCCGATCTCGAGCGGTAGCCAGGTGAGCCGGATTTCATTGCTCGCGGTGAAATGAAACTCACGCGCACAACGAATTATCATTTCGGTTGGCTCGGCATCGTTTCTCTGATCGACATCGCTTTTCTACTTCTCTTTTTCTTTCTCCTGAGTTCCACCTTCGTGTTGCAACCCGGGATTTCGGTGTCGCTTCCGTTTTCCCGATTCACCCTCGGGCCACAGGTAAACCAACAAATCATCAGCATCACGGGAGGCGCCGCTCCGGTAATTTATTTTCGCGACCAAAGAGTCACGCTCGACCAGCTTGGTCCGCTGCTGGACAAGGCGAGACAAGAGGGGCGTCCGATCATCATTAAGGCGGATCGCTTCACGCCCTACGAGTTGGTCGTTTCGGTAACCAATGCCGCGTTGGAACACGGGATCTCATCCGTCGCTCTCGCCACGACATTACCAAGGTGAGCGACTCCATTTCGGCTTCAAACGGCGGCCTCATTTTCGAATGGGAAACTACGCGGCGCCGCCAGTTGGCCATCGCCGGGTTTCTGGCCGCGTCGATCGCCGGACATGCCTTTTGCTTCTACATGTTTCAAATCGTCTACCCGCCGGCGGTGGCGCTGCTCCCACCTCCGGCTCACGTTACTGTGATCGCTTCGAACACCGAGGAGGGCCGCACTCTCCTGCGCTGGATCGAGGCAGAAGATCCCGCCCTCGCCTCCATTACGCAACGCCCACCGGACGCGAAAACCGTGGCCATGCCGGCGTTGCAGCATGTGCCTTCCTATCTGAACTCGGAACCTTTTTTGAAAAGACTGCCCCCGGTCAATTCGGATTTACGGGTGCCAAGTTCACAACCCCCGGCACCAGTGCCGATGCCGCCGGTGCGGTCGGCACGGGCAACGCTCAGCGTTGAAACGAGCATAACTTTCTCAAGCGAACTTGCCGGACGCGGGCCGCCGCAAAAACCGGAAATGAAATGGAACGCGTCAACACGCGAGCCCCCCCAGAGTGCAGAATTTCGTGTGGCGGTCAGCGACGCCGGACTCTTGCGTTACTGCTTCCTTGAAACTTCTTCCGGCGACAGCACGCTGGATGAACAAGCCCGGGAATTTCTTGCACATTGCCGGTTTGCGGAGAGCCCACGCCAAGAATCCGCTGCACAACACCATCTCACGTGGGCCATCGCGACAATCGAATGGGGAAATGACATTGTGCGGCCGCACTCGGTGTCTCCGGAGGCGTCGGCCCCGTGATTCGCGTTAGCCTTGCACTTCTGGTCACGATCTATTTACTGGTTTTCCTTGCCGCGGTATTTCTCCTCTGGATAGTTGGAGAGTGGAACCGCCGCCGGCGTGAGCGCCGGGCTTTGCGTCACCGGCTGCGATGTGTAATTTGCGCGTTCGAATTTCAAGATCGAACGTCGACTTTGCTTCCGCGTTGTCCACGCTGCGGGAGCTTGAACGAACGATTTAAACTGGAGCAAATTTAGAAATGGGAATGTGGATTGGTCGCAATCGGAAAGCTCGAGTCACTTATGGCTTCGACGAAATCGCACTCGTGCCTGGACGCCTAACGATTAATCCGAACGAGGTCGACATTAGCTGGCGGCTACCGTGCGGGAAGGCTGAACCAATCGAATTCAAGATTCCGATTCTGGCCAGCGCGATGGACGGAGTGGTCGACGTCAAGTTCGCTTCGGCAATGAGTAAACTCGGCGGCCTCGCCGTCCTGAACCTGGAGGGGGTGCAAACGCGCTACAAGAATCCGGATGAAGTGTTGCAAAAAATTGTCCAGGCCGATAAAGCCGAGATCACCGCACTACTGCAAAAGATCTATCAGGAACCGGTCCAGGAAGACCTGATCTCCGCGCGCATCCGGCAAATCAAAGACTCCGGCGCTACGGCTGCAGTCAGTTCCATTCCGCAACGCGCGCAGGAATTCGGTGCGATCGCGCAGGATGCCGGAGCGGATGTCTTCGTCGTGCAGAGTACGGTCTCAACCGTCAAGCACATCTCTTCCGAGTATCAGTCGCTCGACCTGGCAAAATTCTGCCGCGAGATGCGTATCCCAGTCATTGTCGGAAACACGGTTGGATACGATGTGACGCTTGAAATCATGGAATGCGGTCCGGCGGCCGTGCTCATCGGCGTCGGCCCTGGGGCGGCTTGCACTTCGCGTGGAGTTCTCGGTTTGGGAGTTCCGCAGGTGACAGCGACGGTCGATTGCGCCGCCGCGCGCGACGCCTACTTCAAGAAAACATCGCGCTACGTTCCCATCATTACCGACGGAGGCATGAGCAAGGGCGGTGACGTCTGCAAAGCGCTCGCCTGCGGCGCCGACGCCGTCATGGTCGGCAGCGCATTTGCCAAGGCGCAGGAGGCACCGGGCGGCGGATACCACTGGGGCATGGCCACGCCTCACGCCAACTTGCCCCGCGGGACGCGGATCAGAGTTGGCGCAACAGGTTCCTTGAAACAAATTCTCTTTGGGCCAGCGGAAGTCGATGACGGCAGCCAGAATCTGGTCGGCGCGATCACGACGTGCATGGGAAATGTCGGCGCGAGGACAATTGCCGAATTCCAACAAACCGAAATCATCATTGCGCCATCGATCAAAACCGAGGGCAAACTCTTCCAGACCGTGCAAAGCGTCGGGATGGGAACGCGATGAAGAAAGTGACAAGTGCCAGCCGATGAGCAATAGCTGATCGTACCCATCGCGCAGCGCCTCCAGCTAAACGTCACTTCTCACTTAACACATTCCTTCATGAACAATCGAAGAGTCGTCATCACCGGAATCGGTGTGATCACACCTGTGGGAAATGACGTGGAAACGTTCTGGACAAATTTGAAGAATGGCGTCAGCGGCATTCGCAAACTGGAAAGATTCGATACCAGCGCTTACGACTGCCGCATCGGGGGGGACGTCCAGGATTTTGATGCTGTGAATTTCTTCAATAATCCAAAGGATATTCGCCGCACCGACCGCTTCACTCACCTGGCCATGGCTGCTGCGAAACAGGCGATGAAGGATGGAGGCATCGACCTCGACAAGGTGAGACGCGACCGCTTCGGGGTCATTGTCAGCAGCGGAATCGGTGGCCTCAAGACGCTCGAGGACCAGCACACAATATTGCTGAGCAAGGGACCGTCACGCGTTTCTCCTTTCACCATTCCGATGCTGATCAGCAACATGGGCAGCGGCGTCATCTCGATGGAATTTGGGTTACAGGGACCAAACCTGTGTATCGTCACCGCCTGCGCCACTTCGAACAATGCGATCGGCGAGTCCTGGCGCATCATCAAATTTGGCGATGCCGATATTTTTCTCGCGGGAGGCTCCGAAGCTTCGCTCATGCCGATCGGTCTTGCCGGATTTTCGGCGATGAAAGCGCTCAGCACCCGCAACGACGAACCGACCCGCGCGTCGCGTCCGTGGGACCGGGACCGCGATGGCTTCGTCATGAGCGAAGGGGCGGGCGTAGTAATCGTCGAGGAATTGGAACACGCCAAAGCCCGTGGGGCAAAAATCTACTGCGAACTTGCCGGATACGGATGCTCCGCCGACGCCTACCATATGACCGCGCCACCCCCGGATGGCGAAGGAGCAGTGCGCGCGATGAAGATGGCGCTCGATCACGCGCAAATTGCGCCGGACAAAGTCGATTACGTAAACGCGCACGCGACCTCCACCGGCTTGGGAGATCTCTGCGAAACACGCGCGATTAAGACCCTCTTTGGCGAGCACGCTCGAAAGGGGCTTTCGATCAGTTCGACGAAATCGATGACCGGCCATTTGTTAGGCGGGGCCGGCGCAGTCGAGATGGCGGTTTGTGCGCTGACCATGCGCGACTCGGTCATCGCGCCGACGATCAACCTCGAAAATCCCGACGCGGAATGTGACCTTGATTACACGGCGAACGTCGCCAAAGAGAAGAAAGTGCGGGTTGCGCTCAATAATTCATTCGGATTCGGCGGACACAACGCCACGCTGGTAGCGACTGAGTTTACAGGGTAGGGATTCCGCCCCGGCTGCGTCTGCTCAAGCAGTGATCCCTTAAGCCGACGGCGCAGCGCTGTCAGCAAAGATCGGCGCCGGGGAAATATCGGAAGCGTCAAAGGAAAAGCCGGATTCGTTCCCCTGCAACGATTTCAGAAGCGTAGCGACGTTCTGGGCGGTGCTGGCAGCAAAAAAACGAACGAGACCCACCGTCGTGCGGCGTCCGAACACGGTGATCATGATCGTATCTTCATCCACAGAATTCATGAAGATGTGACTGCCATTTCCCTGATGATAGAGGGCGTTGAATTCCACTTCACCGATGCGCCGGGCCAGCTCCTTCGTGGCCGCAAACGAGCCGGCGGCCAGGGCCGCGACAATCGTAACATCTATTACCGCCATATCACCGCACTGCGAGATGACGTTGCCACCGCGATCGATGACGACCGTCAATTCGGCTTCGGCTTTCTTTAGGAAACCTGCCAGCACACCATCGAGCGTCGCTACATTCTCGATGGTCAGTACCGGGATCGCACTCATAGCGGAGCACGCTCCCGTTGCGGCACCGAAGGCGGCTCGACCGCGACGGCCACCGGGGCCTCGTTTTTGGGTGGATCGCTCTGCTTGCTAAATTTGTGGAGAAGGATCTGCGAGACGGCGTTGAGCGAAGCAAAGACGTTCTGACCGGTGCTGGAAATGACTTCAAAACTCTGCACCCGCCGCTTCCGATTATTCAGTACGTATTCAAGATAATTGACCGGTGCGATGTTCGGCAGGTCGCGTTTGTTGTACTGGAGAACGTACGGAATCTCGTCGATCGAAATATTCTGCTTGGCCAGATTGTCGCTCAAATTCTTAAAGCTCTCGACATTCTCCTCCATTTTTTCCCACTGCGAATCGGCCACGAAAACCACTCCGTCTACGCTGCGCAAAACAAGCTGCCGGGTGGCGTTGTAGATCACCTGCCCTGGAACGGTGTAAAGCTGGAACTTGGTCACAAACCCTTTGATGACCACAGCGTTGACCGGGAGAAAATCAAAAAACAGAGTTCTATCCGCCGCAGTCGCGAGCGAGACCAGATCGCCTCGATTTTCCGGGCTGATCCGCTGATGGATATAGCCGAGGTTGGTCGTTTTTCCGCAGAGCGCAGGACCGTAGTAAACGATCTTAAACTGAATCTCGCGGCTGGCGTAATTAATGATCGACATGAGAGACCTCCGATTGTGAATACATCTGGGATAATTCCTGCGCCATCTGCCCAAGCTGGTCACGAATCTCGCTCGTCAGCCCCTCGATCGAGTGCAACGCCGAGAGGCAGATATTGTCGTGTTTGAAAAAGGTGATGTGAGACCTTGCACAGTGCAGGGTCACCGCTTTGAGTCCGCCGAGTTTCGTGTCAACCATGTAATCCTCGATCTTGTGAAGCAGTGATGGTGCCATCGCGCAAAGACCTTCTGCCCCCGCATCCTCCGGCAGATTTCCAGCGAGGCTTAATCCATCGGAAAACGAGACCGCGCAGCCTGTCACGCCCGGCAATTGAATGGCACGCGCCACTACGCTTTTTGCGTCGAATTTTGATTCCGCCGCAGGCGCAGTTTGGGGCGATGGCACTGCCTCCTCCTTCGGCGCGTCCTTCGCCTTTGGCGCGGCCTTAGCTTTCGTCGCAGCTTTCGCCTTCGGTGCGGTCGATGGCGTCGGTTTCGCGATCGGACCGGGATCGACCTCGAACCGTTTCGCGTCTTCCGCCGCCTTCATCGAAAAAGGCGTGTCCAGGTTCAAGCCGGCATCCAGCACTTCCTGATCATCACGGATGCGCAATGATGTCTCCGGCAAGTTCTTTAAGACTTCCTCCAAAGGCAGCGTAACCAGCGTATCCGGCTCACTTCCGTTAAAGAGGTGGCGGTAATCCTGCGGTAACATCTCTTCGAAAACCTTTGGAGCCAGAGCGACCCGGCCAGAGGCCAACTGCGGTTCAATCAGTGAGAACGGAAATTCCATCCCGACGTCTTCTGGAACTCCCTTAACGTCCCCATTGATTTGAAAAGCCGGCAGGCCCAGCAAGATCGGCTTGAGCTTGAGAGTGATCTTCGCCGGCGCACTTTCCTTCGCGCTCGATACGCCTTGTCCCGCCAGCACTTCGCCGGCAACGGCGGACCAATCTGGTTCCGACGGCGGTTTGGGTTTTCGTCGCAGAGAATCTGAAGGCGCGTTGATCTTGAACGGAATTCGAGTTGGGCCGTTTCCAGGAGGTAAACCGGTTGAAACGGGCGGCCCACTTGAGGCTGGAACTCGATCGGAGGTGGGCGCACCCGTTCCATTTGTTGGAAAATTAAATGGAATGGTCGAGGGCGTACCGTTCTTTGCTGGTGCGAAGCCCGGTTCATCCGGTGGGATCTCAAGCTGGGACGGCGACACCGAGGCGACGGTTGGAACAAATCTGTCGCTCGTCTCCGGCTCCGCAGCGGCGATTGACTGCGCGGTTGCCAACTCGAGGCGCACCGGAGGCATCTCACACGTTTGCAATGGCTCGTAGGGGATGCCGAAAGTCTCGTTATCTTCGAGCGTGGCTTTCAGAAATGGCGTCTCTACCTGAGGAACGGCCACATTGTGCTCCTGGTCGCGGCGGACCCGCAGGTTTTGAAATCCAGTCAGCACTTTCTCAAATGGTAGTATCACCGTTTTGGTTTCGGACGTCGGAACGGAATGCAGAAAAATCTCCGGAACTTGCTGGTAAATGCTCAGCAACGAAACGCTTGGCTGGCCCTTCGACATTCCCTTTTCCAACTCCGCCGCCTTAAGTAAGACCTTCCTCGTCCGATCAAAGCTCTCCGCCGGCTTCAGGAATCCATCGGGCACCTGCCCGATAATATCCGAGAGTTCGAGGGAAATCACACGTTCGACGTCGGGTTCCAACGCGAAAGCCACGGCCGGCGGCAGGTCCGGCGCTCGCACTTTGGGAACGGCCGAATTCGGTGTGTACGAAACCATCCGTGGTCCAGCTTGCGTTGGATCGGCCACGCTCGGCATCGACGAGTGCAGCGCTTGCGGGGCAGGATCAAGGGAGGAAACCGTGCGCGTCTGGTTAGGCACGACCGTCTTGCTCAAGCGCTCATTGCTGGGCTTCTCAACCCGCGCCGGGAACGGCTGAGCGGTGTGCTCCGAAGATCCACGGATTTTCCGGAAAAGATTAATGAATGGAATAGTCATCGCTTTAATGATCCTCCGCTGTCACGCGCCAGACCTCCTCCAGAGTCGTGACGCCTTCGAGTGCCTTGTCGATCCCCGCCATCCGAAGAGTCTTCATCCCTTCGGTAACCGCCTGGTTCTTGATCACCGTGGCTGAGGCGCGTTTGATAACGAGCCGGCGAATCGCTTCGCTCACCGGCAACGCTTCAATGAGCGCCACCCGCCCGAGATAGCCACGGTTCTTGCAACGAGCGCAGCCGGCGCCGTGATAGAAGGTCGTCTCTGACGTCTCGGTGATTCCCAGTTTCTCGAAGACTTCGGGCTCAGGCACAAACTCCTCGCGACAATTCGTGCAAACGCGGCGAACAAGACGTTGCGCGCACGTCATAATAATGGAGCTGGAAATGAGAAACGGCTCGATCCCCATGTCGTCGAGACGGGTGATGGCGCCTGCGGCATCATTCGTGTGCAGCGTGCTCAAGACCTGGTGACCGGTGAGCGCGGCTTTCACCGCGATATCAGCGGTTTCGTTGTCACGAATTTCACCGATCATCACGATATCCGGGTCCTGACGGAGGATCGAACGCAACGCAGAGGCGAAATCGAGCCCGATATCCGGACGCGCCGAAACCTGGTTGATGCCGGCGAGCTCGTATTCGATCGGATCCTCCACCGTCACGATGTTGTAGAGCGGGCTGTTTAGTTCCTGCAGCACGGAATAGAGCGTGGTCGTCTTGCCGGAACCCGTCGGACCAGTGACCAGAATCATCCCGTGCGGTGCATCAATCGCCTTTTTGAATTTGTTAAGCGTCGCCTCGTCCATCCCCATCTGGTCGATGGTTCCGGTAAGCGTCGATTTGTCCAGAATACGAACCACAATCTTCTCGCCGTACGAGGTCGGCAGGATGGAAATACGAAGATCGACTTCTTTGCCGGCGACCTTGATGCGGAAACGTCCGTCCTGCGGAAGACGCCGCTCCGCGATATTCAAACCGGCGAGAATCTTGATGCGCGATGTGATGGCGAGCTGCAGGCCCTTCGGCGGAGATTCCGCCTGGACGAGTTCGCCGTCGATACGGTAACGCAGTCGCAACGCCCTTTGAAACGGTTCGAGGTGAATGTCGGAAGCCTTTTCCTTGATCGCCTGCACCATGATGAGATTGACAATCTTGATCACCGGCGCGTCCTCGCTGTCCACCGCCAGGCGGTCGAGATCGATCTCTTCGCGGCGCGCGGATTGCACTTCCACGTCGTTGGCCACTTCGTCGGCGGCCTGCTTGATCACCTCGCTCATGTTCGCGCCAGCCTGGTGCACGCCACTGAGCGCGTCGCTCACCGACCGCTCGGTCGCGATCATCGGCACGATTTCGAGCTGCACCCGGCGCTTCAAATCGTCGGTTGCGAGGACGTTTGTTGGGTCCGCCATTGCCACAAAAAGCTTCCCGTCCAGGCGCGCGACTGGCGCAAGCTTGTATGCTTTTGCCATCTCGCGCGGTACCAGGTTCATGATGTCCTCGGGCACCCGCACCTTCGAAAGATTGATCGGCGGCGTGTTCAGGCACCGGCCCATGCTGAAAGCCATGTCCTGATCGGTAACGAATTGTTTGTCGGTTAGAATCCGAAGGAGCCGACCACCCTCTTTTTTCTGCAGCTCCACCGCTTCGTCCAGCTGCGCGGGAAGAAGCAGCCCATCCTCGATCAGGACATCGGCGATGCGTTCTCCGAATGATTTCGCTCTCATGTTCGTGACCACCTAGAGCCGGTAACTCTCCTGTAACACTCGAATCATCGCGGAAGGGCGCGCGAGATACCATTTCACGTTATAATCAAGAGATTGCTGCACTGCTTCGCGGCCCGCGGCATCAAATGGATTACAGATCGCCACCATGATCGTGCGGCTGATCAAATCGAACGGCACAATCAACCGGCCGAGCGTCAGATGATCCGGTAGCATCCGGACCACGTGCCGGTCGATGTCGTAATATTCGAGCGGTACATAAGCGAACTTCGTCCGATCGAGCAACGCCGAGAGCACCTTTTCCATTTTCGGCTCATCTTCTCTGCAGAGATGTTCGAGAAGGGATACGGCTAGGGCTTGCCCACTTAGCTTCTTGTTCGTTTCGCTGACTTCTCCGAGCGCGGTGTTGATCTCTTCCTCGGAAAAAACTTGCTGCACGATCAAAAACTTTGCCAGGAGATCGTCTCCCCGTTCCGCGAGCTGAGGCGCATCGCGTCTTCCCTTCAACGCCGAATTTCGGCCCGCCACTTCGATCAACGCACTCCCGCTGTCTCTGTTCGAGGAATAATTCGGCAGCGTCGTCAACCCATTCGCGGCGGCAGAAGTTGCGAGCGAATGACCGGAAGCCTGCAAGCGCGATTCGATCTCGCCCAGCATTGCGAGAATATCGGGCGCGTTCGGCTCTTTCAGCAGGATGACTTCGCACTCCTGCATCGCCTGGGTGAAGGAACCGACGTTGAAATATGCTTCCGCCAGACGCCGGGAAATCCGCACCGATTCTTCTTTCTTGCCGATCTTGAAGTACGCCTCCTTCAAAATCTCCAGCGACTGATAATCGTCCGGCTGTGTTTGAGTAATGACCTCAAACATCTCGATCGTCTGGAGGATCTGACTATGCTCTTCCTCGGATAGCGTGTGTTCCAGCACAACGCACGTAAAAGCTAGAACTATGCCTGTGTGCTCGCTGCGACCGGTTTAACACGGAGCACGACCCGCAGGGGCCTCTCGTTCAAACCAGGAATCTCGAGCAGACGACTGCCGATCATGTCGATTTCACCGATCCAGAAAATCAAATTCGAAATCTCGGGACCGCGGAATTTTTCGCTCGACATTTTTTTCCTCCGCTCGCCACTTGCATGCCGCGCCGACTCATCACGTCAAAACCTTGGGGCGGTGCAAGCCAGTCGATGGCGGTCACTGAGCACTCGTCAATTTTTCTTTAAAGTGCTAGCGTTTTAAGCGTCGGAAAACCTGTGAACCTTCGCTCGACCTCATCGCATCGAACACACCCGGGCTCTGACGCTCCGAAATTGGACAGCCTGCTCGCTAATTCCTTCGGAGTTAGAGATTGGACAGCCCGCTCGCGAAAACTTTCGGAGTTGAGCGTTGGACGTTTTCTGCATCTCTCCGCCCTCCGCCCTCCGCCTTCCGCCTTCCGCCGTCCGCCCTCCACCTTCCGCCTTCCGCCGTCCGCCCTCCACCTTCCGCCCTCCACCTTCCGCCCTCCGCCCTCCGCGTTCACGCTGTTAGAGCTCCTCGTCGTGGTCGGGATCATCTCGCTCTTGGTCGTTGCCGTGATTCCCGCAGTCACTTCGCTCTCGAAATCGAGTGGAAGCAAATCAGCTGTCAGTGGGTTGATGAATTCCCTCGATCAGGCACGTGCCTTGGCTCTGACCAGCGGGGCCGCAACTTATGTCGTCTTCGCTGACCAAACGACACCCGAAAATTATCGGTGCAGGGCCTATATCGTCTTTCAAGAAAAGAATTTCGTTCCCACCGCCGTAACAAAGTGGAACTTTCTTCCCACCGGCATTTCATTTCTCCCATCGCAAGGTCTGCTAACACCGCAGACGACCGTAGAATTTCTTTGCCCCGGAACCGTAAGCGCAAATCCGGTAAGGCTTCCTTTTATCAAGTTCGATTCGAATGGAATGGTTGCCGCGCCGACGGTTGCGGCAGGCCTGTTCGTAAATTTCTTCTCGGGATTCGTGGATCAGGGAGGAACGCCGACCTACACCGACAAGAAACAAGAAACAGCGCAAAGATTCGATCAAATCAAAGTCGCTCCGTTCACGGGCAGCGCTCAGTATGTCAATCCTTACCCCACGAGTTAGAGGGCGAGAGCAAAAAAGCTTCTCGCTTGTTGAGGTTGTCCTGGCGCTGGGGGTGATCTCGTTTGCGCTTGTAGCTATCCTCGGAGTTTTTCCCATCGGCCTAGCCGCAAATCGAACCAGCATTAGCGACACTCGCGCTGCGCAACTCGTAAATGCCGTTGTCGCGACGATTGATGCGCAGTGTGCAACTTTTAGTAACGTCCAATGTTTCGGTTTGTCACCGCTCGATCTTGCCGCGCTAACGACTACCGACGCGCCAAGGTTGCTTTACGCGAGTTATCCGTCTCCCAATCAACCAAGCATTAGCAGCACACAGGATGCGAACTCGATCTACACCATCGAGCTGCGATTCGACAATGATCCGGCAATTGCCCCCGATCCGGCGCCGAGCGGAACTCATCTTGGCCCGGGTAAACTGAATCAGATCAAGATTCGAATTCGTGGAAAAACTGCCGCAGCAGGTTATTTGGAATTCTCTTATCTCGCGCGGCAGAGAAATTGAAGGAGATGTCGCCTACGCACAAGTCGCGCGGTTTCACTCTCGCCGAAGTCCTGATCGCGACAGCCATCACACTGTTGGTCGTGACATTGCTCTTCGGTGTTTTCTCCTCAGTCGTTAGCCAATGGAGAAGTTCCGACCAACGTATTGATGCCTTCCGCGATGCTCGGGCGGCGCTGTTGCTGATCACGCGCGACCTGAGCCGCGCTCACGTGAATGGGGACAGGCAAATGATAACTCTTGTGGATGACACTGGCACGTACGCGAAAGAAGCTTATATGGTGACCCCGATTCCGAATGCCGGAAAAAGTGAGCTTTGTGCGGTCGGTTACTATTGCGCTTGGGATAGCGTCGCCAAAACTTTTACTCTAAAGCGTCTTTTCAGGGATAGTGATGCGGCGGTTACGAGCCTGCAGGGTCCGACAGTTAATTTCACGACCCTCTACTCAAAGGTTGCCGCAAACGAGGAGAACCTGGCCGCTTGTGTCTGGGACCTGCAATTCGCTCCGGGGATTGATGCTGATCCGGAGCCGCCGTCTTTGAAATCCGTCCACAAGATGGCACTGGATCGAAGTCCGGTTTAAATCGATGGGTCCGACAGCGGCCCGCAAGCTGCGCAATCTTGCAGTGTCCGAAAGCACGTGGGCGACTCCGAGTTCGGATCCGACTCTTTATCGAAACACCATCCTTCCGTACGAGCAGCAATTCGTTTCGAGAGTGATGATAAGTCAAAATCAGTGATGAATCGCTTCGGGATGCTATCTCCAAGACACGCCGGCTTCGCGCTGGTGATTACGCTGATCATGATCACGCTTTTGGCGATCATGGCGCTCGCGTTCCTTTTCAGCAGCAGCTTGGATCAATCAACCTCCCGAGCGCTTGCGAATAAGACGAAAGCTGAGCTCGCGGCTAGATCGGCGGTGAATACGGCAATCACTCGCTTAACGGATAAGCTTTCTAATTATCCGGACTCAGCAACGACTTGGGAATCCGTGAATCAGGCCGGCGGAGCCACGGTGCAATATCAAGGCACGACCCTCTACTATCGCGAACAACTTCCCGAAGCGACCGCTGCGGGGACACCTTCGCCGCTGCACGCGCTGCCTTTAATCTCCGGTGCCCTTGCCGTGCAGATTCCCTACGGTCCACAAACTGCCGCCGCACGCGAGGCGACGTTGCGCGGCGCTCTACCTGTTCTCGATAATACAAACTCCTTCGACCTGAACCACGCCCGGTCGTCGAACGACGCGCAAGGTTGGATCGGCGCGCCTCCGAACGCCGTTAGTCGGCCTGTATTCCGTGGCCAGTGGATCGAGCAGAAGGATTCAGACGGAAAGGTCACCAGCCGGTTTGCGGTACTGGGTCGAAGACGAAAGTTTCAAGGTGAATGCTAATCTCATGGGAAGGACCGTGCGCGGTGCAACGACTCTTGGGAATGCGCCATCGCAAATCCCGCTGCAAGGCCTCTTGAAAGTTATGCTACCGGCGTCCGACGCTGACGCCGTCGCCGACGACATCTTTACCGAACGCGCGCAATTCCCTAGCTCGCTTTTCTTCGAATACCGGGCTCTCAACCAGACCAACGGTCAACCAGAGCTCGCTGATACCTCAAAGTTTGAAGCAACTATTTACTCTGGCACTTCGAACCTGTCTCGTAATGGCTCAAAGCGGGTCAATCTGAACAGGGTAGTGACAGACTCTACGGATCCCACCGAAATTCGCAGGCAGCTCGACCAGATAACGAAAACGATCGAACATAGTCTGCCAAATTTCGGGCAACGTTTCTATCGGACTGGTCTAGATAAGAATTCGCTGGATGTTTCCGGCACGGGTTCACCGTCGGATCGCACGATCTATTTGAACAAGATTGCAGCAAATATTCGCGACTACATTGATATCGATTCCCAACCCACGATCATCAATAACAACTCGGGGATGACGGTGAGAATTGGTTCGCCGCCTACGAACGCCATCGTAAGCAGTGGCGGCGGCACAGCTGGGCCTAACGAGGTAATCGCGATTGGCAAGGAGCGCGTTCCGCTCATTCAGGAATATGCTCTTCGTGTTCGCGAGATCCAGTTCGGGCCGCGAACGGGGACTTTCGCCAATTATGAAATAAGCATCGATCATTACCTGGAATTCTGGAATATTACCAATCGAGATATTGCTCTCGCAGATCTGGGTCCAAATCCCTTTTTGCTTATTGCTAATCAACCAGGCTGGGATGCCGGCACACTCGATAGTATCCCGGAAGGTCAGTCGCGCGATATCCAAATCCCGCTCCCCGGTGGGATCACTTTTCCGGCAGGCACTGTCACCGTAATCACCACCGACGGTGTCCTCCTGCCCGTACCGACACCTACCGGAATACGCGTCTACCAAGTTACAATTCCAGACAACTTGAGGACGTATTCCGGTCGCACCGATCGCAAAAGCGGGAGTAACCTCAGGCTTAACATGATCGATCGGACAACATCCAGCAGTGATTACGAAACCGAGATTGTCCTCGGAAATGATTTCGGGATTCTCGAATCCGCATGGGGATCGGGCGCGATCAGTACAGCAATATCGGTTAACATCGATGGTCCCGAGAATCGCCTCGACGATACGAAATATCACTTCAGGGGCGCATCGCTTAAGGGAAACTTTAACGCCAGTAATCCCAACGCAACGACCGGCGACCCGCGCACTAATGCCGAGCAGCTAAGATTTGATCTGAATGGATCGTCTGCCAATAACGATAAGACTCGTTATTTCAGCAGTGGTCTCGGCGATAACAACATTCCCGGTGCGTGCCCTTCCTGCTCCACACTAGGGGCAAGCAATTCCTACGTTACTCCAACGAATTGGCCGGATTATTCCAGCAGCACGCAATCGGCCAATGCCGCTCCCTCGGTGATTGCAAACGCGAACCTTACTTCCGTTGGGCAACTGGGCGACATTTTCGATCCAGTGCGGACCAAGGGCGATGCGACTGGGGTCGACAGCGATGGCGTCCCACTGAACATCAAGCTGAGTCGCAGCGGCGGACGCACACTGAAGGTCGGCCAAGCCGATCGATTCGACGCTAGCGCAAACCCAACGGGACTTTGGGACAGCGACAGCAATTCAGCAAGTCGCGAATGGACAGCGTGGCGATTAGCCGATGTTTTCTCTACTTCTGATTCCGTTCAGCTCGATGGGCGCATCAACATCAATGGGGTTAACCGCGACAACGGGACCGCATTGAAAACAGCTCTTTACGGCTACGCCTTCCAGCCAGTCCCAGATACCGACCCCAATCTCGCCGGGAGGCCATTCGACGCTGATCCTTCCGATCCGAATGACAAGATCAACGTTCTGATCAATCAACTGCAAGCACGCCTGATTAACGATCAAACAGCCTTCAACAACGCGTTCTCTCATACATCTGGTCCGCTCGCAGAACGAGGGGAGCTTTCCGAAATGCCAATCTTCAATACGGGCAGCGATCTGGCCGTGGGTGTGAACACGCCGACTACCAACGACCGTGGACGGGAAGAACTCTTTCGCCGCTTGGTGGAACTGACGACCACGCGCGGGAACATCTTTACCGTTTATGCCGTCGGCCAGTCCCTCATTCCGCCACAACCGGGCGGAACTGTTCCCCTCGTCACGTCAACGTCGCAGCTGAAAGTGACGTTCCGCATCGACCCAGTATGGAACGGCGGCACCCCGACCGATCCGTTTGATCCTAGTTCGCCTTCAACTGTAACGGCTCGTTTAAGAAAGCCCGACAAATATGCGATCAAGATTCTCTACGCTGGCGAGTAGCGTGTTCCTAGCGCTGTTCGCGGTCAATCCTGTGACAGGTCAGGATTCCGATGCTTCGGCAAGCGCAAAAAACAAATTCGGATACATCCGATTTTGGAACATGCTACCACCTGTCAATGGAACGTTTGATCTGAGGAAATTGGGAGGAGAACCGTCCGAAGCAAACGTCTTTGCAAAGACTCCGTCTTATCGCTACTCGAGCTATAGGGAGCTGGCGCCTGCGAGATATAACCTTGCGGTATTCAGGACTGGAGATACCAGCACGCCGTTGAAGATCTTTGGGTTAGACATTAAGCCAAACTCGTATTTCACAATCCTGGTCTCGCCCGAAGGCGGCGTACTGAACGTTCAACTGGTCAATGACACGATTGATCCGAAGACTGAGACCGCCACGCTGCTCGTGCGAAATTTCTATCCGGGTTTAACTGTTTCTGTCGCGTCCGGCACTCAGAGTATAGTCAATGGGCTGCCATACGGACAAAGCTTTGCTGAGAGCGATTTCCCCTTGAAGAGACTACCCTTGACGTTACATAGCGTCCTTCCAAACGGGATGCCAACCGAGTCCGGGGCCGAAGCTGACTTTGTCGCGAGCAAACGCGCCACACTATTGATCATTCCCGACAGTTACGGGCGTTTTCGGTCGGCGAGTAACAATCGACGGAAAAAATCAATGAGTCGTCCCGTAGATGGCGCGCTGTGCAAATATTCCGATTTCCAGGGCATTTTGTCGCTTAAGAAAAACGATCCTCGGTCCACGGATCGGCGGTGTTGCTGTAGCCACGCACTTCCCAGAAGCCTAACTTGTCCTCGGCGACGAATTCGATCGTATGAACGAATTTCGCGCCTTTCCATGCATACAGCTTTGGGATAATGATGCGGGCAGGGCCGCCGTGGTCGCGCGTGATCGGTTTGCCGTCAAACTGCGTCGCGATGAGGACGTCGTCATCGAGCACGTCTTCCAATCGGACGTTTGAAGAATAGCCGTCGTAGCTGGTAAAGAGGACGTGCTTCACTTCCGGCTTTGGCCTAACGAACTCGACAAGCGTGAAGAAGGCGACGCCGCGCCAGCGGCAATCGAATTTCGTCCAGGTCGTAACGCAGTGAAAATCGGAGACGTCTTCAAATTGCGGGAGCGCGTTGAATTCTTCCCACGTGAAGGTCTTCGGGTTTTCAACGAGGCCGCCGACTTCGAGTCGCCACTCCGCCAGCGGAATTTCAGGTTTGATGCCGAGATCGAGAATGGGGAATCCGGGAGTGAGATGCTGACCGGGCGGCAATCGATTCTCCGAACGCGTCGCCGGTTTCGCTTTCCCACTCATCTTGCGCGCCCAGCGTTCCTTTCGCTCGACGATGCTGGGATTCGGTGTGCTCACAGGAGGGAATTGTAACCGCAGATTATGGGGATGACACGAATTCGTAAAGTTCGTTTCGGCGAGGGCAGATAGGAACACGCTACGACGGTCAGAGACCGCCGCTACAAAGCCTTCTGCCGGCCGAATCGAAGAGGCGGAATTTGCCCAGGCCCACCTTCTGCAATCGAAATTTGATTGAGGTCGCGAGAACGCCGAGACCGTATTTTAGACTGCGCACGAAATCGATGGAGGAGGCTTCGGCAAAATATTTCGTCGGACACGAAACCTCACCGATCCGGTAATTGAAGTAAACAGCTTGCGCGAGAATCTCATTATCAAAGAGGAAATCGTCGGAGTTCTCGCCTAACGGCAGATCCTCGAGAACATTTCTGGCAAAGGCGCGATAGCCGGTGTGGTATTCCGACAGTTTGTAGCTCAGCAGGAGATTTTGCGCCAGGGTCAGGAACCGGTTGGCGACGTACTTATAGAGAGGCATTCCTCCTTCGAGCGCGCCGACGCCAAGGATTCTGGAACCGAGCGCGATGTCGTACTCGCCCGCCGCGATCATTGCAGCCAGTGGGACGACGAGCTTCGGAGAATATTGATAATCTGGGTGGAGCATTACGATAATTTCCGCTCCCCTTTTTAACGCCTCGCGGTAGCAGGTTTTCTGGTTACCGCCGTATCCGAGATTCTGTTCGTGGAGGAAAACCGTTAGTCCCATCTCTCGCGCCAGCGTCACGGTTGCATCGGAGCTGTTGTCATCGACGAGCAAAACTTCATCGACGACATCGAACGGGATCTCGCGGTAGGTTTGCGCGAGCGTCCGGGCCGCGTTGTAGGCTGGCATGACGACGATGATCTTCCGGTTATTCAGCACGGCTTTTTATCCATGGAACCGACGTTGCAAATTTCGTCGGGTCATCTTTTCCGAGCGTTAATTTGCATCTGCGCGCGGCGCAAGTTGTCTTGAGCGACGGCGGGCTTCAAACGCAGCGCCGCCCAGGCTTCCGGCATCAGGAAGACGCTTCCGCCACTAAACCTTTTTCTTCTGGAGCAGCTTGATGGCGTCGCGCAACTCAGCGGCGCGTTCGTAGAGTTCGCTGGCGATGGCGATTTCCATTTCGCGCTGCATGATCTCGATCTTGGAAAGCGGCCGTTTCGAGCTGACTTCCTCCAGCCATTCCTCCAGGAATGCCAACTCAGAACTTTTCGTCGCCAGTTCCGGGAAGGGTGATTGCTGGAAAAATTCCGTGATCCGATCGCGTCCCTGCTCGATCTCGCGCATCGCTTCGGCGAATTTTCCTTCGCCGAGGAGAATCGATGCTTTGGCGCGCGTGTTCATCATCAACACATAAGGGCGAAATTGCTGGAAACTCCAGATGAGCTCATCGCGATCAGCATGCTCGGTCACGAAGGAGAACAGATCGAGGTTGCGCTGCGTGTCGCGAATCACTCCCAAGAAATCGTTGATCTGAAACAGACTAAGATAGCGGTGGTAGTATTGAATACCTTCCTGCTGCAACTCGTTGCATTGCTCGGAAGTTAATTCGTAGCTATCGCCCCGTTCCTCGGCGCGAGAAGCTCGACGCTGATGATAGGCGAGAAGCGACTCGCAATTGTGCGGCCGCAGCCCGTCCGGGCGGCCCTGCATCTCCATTTGAATGACGCCGAGATCGATGCGGAGTTGGAGTTTCTCACGACCGTCAAGGCCGACAATCTTGCGCACTTTGATTGTGCCCGTTTCATGCGGCCAATCGCTTAGCAGCGTATTCAGGTCAAGGCTCATCGCTGGCAATTGTCGGAGAGTGGGATTCCAAAGTCAATGATTCCGCAAAATTGTCCGGGGGATTGGTTCCAGATGGTCGCGCGGAATCCCTATAGAAACGGGGTGCTCGTTTGATAACCCAAAATGAAGCGATTTCGGTACCCCTTGCTCGCTTAATATGCTGCGATCGGTAGCGAAATCGCTTAGCCCAGCCAATGTGTCGACAAGGGTGACGCAGCTTCCGGCTTGCGGAGCCGCAGCAAACTGGAAGCTTGCTTTGCATGGAGCAGGAGATCGATGACTTCATCCGCTTCCTCGCAGTCGAGCGTGGTCTGTCCGATAACTATCAGATCTCAACGCGCCATTCGCTCACAGAATTCGCAGCCTGGTGCGCGGCAACGAAAAAGATCACACAGGCGAAGGATGTTTCTCTGCCGGTGATTAGTGCGTACCTGGCACAAAGAAAACGCAGCGGCCTTTCCGCATCATCAATCAAACTGATTGTTGTGGCGCTAAAGGTCTTTTACCGGTTCCTCGGCGGCAGAGGCGCACTGGAACGCGACCCGACCGAAACGCTCACTTTGCCGCGGATCGAGCGTTATTTGCCCGAAACGCTGAATGAGATGCAGGTCGAGAAGTTAATCGAAAGCGTGCCGACAAACCGAGCGCTCGGGCTGCGCGACCGCGCCATGATCGAGCTGCTTTACGCGAGCGGCCTGCGCATTTCGGAACTTGCCAATGCGCGGCTGGAAAATTTTAGCTTCGAGGAGCGAATCGTGCGCGTGACTGGCAAGGGAAACAAGACACGGCTCGTCCCGGTGGGACGGAAAGCCTGCGAGGCGCTGGCGGCTTATCTGTCCACCGAACGCCCGGTTTTGGTAAAGCGGCGTTCCGGAAGCGAAATATTCCTCTCCGCAAGGGGAACGAAACTGACAACCGTGCGCATCTGGCAAATCGTGAAGGAACGGGCGCGCCATTCCGGATTGGAGATGAACATCTACCCACACTTGCTGCGGCACAGCTTCGCGACACACCTGCTCGGCAACGGGGCAGATTTGCGCATCATTCAGGAGATGCTCGGACACGCCGACATTTCCACGACGCAAGTCTACACGCACGTGGATCAGCAGCGATTAAAGGCTGTGCACCACAAGTTCCATCCGCGCGCGTGATTGGAATCGGCCATCCGCGAGCTGGTCATTTAACGAATGGCTAATACATTCGCGTTCGTTAACTCACTCATTCACTCAACTATTTTATGAAACGATTTCTGCTGCTCGTCGTCGCGGCTGCGATGATCGCATGGGCGATTTGGTTCGGAATGCGCATTTTGCACACACCTTCGAGCTCGGCGGTCGCGGCATTTCTCCCACGTGAAACGGTGGTGTTTTGCCATTTGTCCGACTTCAACTCTATGCGCGCGCAATGGCACGAAACCGACCTCTACAGACTCTGGCACGAGCCCGCCATGCTGGAATTTCTCCAGAAACCGCTCTCGAGGATTCCACGGACCGACACCGCCACGGCGAAGCTGCAGCAAATGGAGCGACTGAACTTAACCGATGCGTTTATTGCGGTAAACTCAATCGCAAATGATGAGGTGAAAGTGGTCGGCGGCTTCCGGTTCAAGGGAAACAGCCAGGACGTGGAAAATCTCATTGAAGGTCCGCGGGCGAAACTGCTGGCCGCATTCCCAAACACAACGAGAGCGACGATCGATTACCACCAGCGACGAATCGAAACGTTTGCGCGCGGCGCAACAACACTCGCGACCGCTTTCGCTGGTGACTGGTTTCTCGCGGCGAACGACGTGGGCGAAATCAAGACGCTGATCGATCGTGTCGACGGGCGATTGCGTGAAGCAAACAAAACGCTCGCCGCAGACGACTCATTCCGTTCCGCCTCCGCACACATGCCTGCGAACCGCGCGCTGTTTTTCTACCTTCAGCCGAAACCATTGGTGGAAAAACTGGTTGCGCTCCGCGCGGCGAGCGGTCGTCCGGCAAAGCCCGATCAAATTACGTTGCTCGAGCGAATGCAGAGTGTGTGCGCCGCTTTCGGATTCGATGGCGGGAAAATGCGCGATGTCGTCTTTGTGGGAATGCCGAAATCTGCAGGCGCTCCCGTCCTGAGCAGGTCCTCTCTCGTACTCGGAAGCAAAAATACATTTTTCTATGGGGATCAACTCATGAGCTCAGATCAAATGCCCGATCTGACTGACCCGAATGTCCTGAACGCTTTCCCGACTCCTCTCAAAAACATGGTGGGCGTCCTCTCCGCCGCCGGAATCAAGAAAGAGGACTGGGAAAGCGCGTTGGACCCCGAGATCAGTTTGCTTGCCGATTGGGGGGCGCAGGCGCGCTGGCCTTCGGTTTTCGCAAGCCTGCCCGTGAAGGATTCGGTGAAAGCACGGCAGATTATCACGACCCTGACAACCAGGGCGGATCAGAACGCAAACTGGACCCCGCAGGAGAAAGACGGTGCTCTTTACTTTTTGATGCAGTCCGCCGGCGTCGTTTCGGTAACGCCAGTCATTGGCGTTTCCGATCATGTGCTCGTCGGAGGTCTCGACATGGCTTCGGTTGAGGCGGCAATCAAACGCGGCGCAGGTCGGTCGTCTGAACTGGCAAATTCGCCAACCTACGCGAACACCGTCCATGCGCTCCCCGAACCCGATAGGGCCTTTGGTTACATCGATACTTCGCTTCTCTACGCGCGGTTTGACGCGACGCTACGCCCGATGTTGCTAATGGGCGCCATGTTCCTCCCGAAGATGACAGAATATGTGGATTTAAGTAAATGGCCACCTGTCGATGTGATCACAAAACACCTCAGCCCGATAGTGACATCTACGTATTACAAAGGTGATGGTTATATGACAGAATCGGTTGGCCCGGTGACGTTTTCGCAGGCCGCTGTCGGCGTTGCTGCGATCGTGGGCGCGTCGGTGGCGGCCTATAGGCATCCGGCACAGCTGGGTGGAATGAAGGGAACGACGCCAACGCCGACACTGACTCAACCCGCCCAAACGCCAGACGTCACGCCCACTCCCACGCCTAAAGAGACACCGTGATCGAGTCGGTTTGACACGGGGTTCAATTAGATCCCCAGTCCCGTTCCATCGACGTATTCACAACGGGCGGAGAAAACTGCTGCGTAAATCGGTAAAGGTGTTATAGTCCATCCCCTATGGCCATTCTCAAGAAAAATGCGTTTTCCCGCCGAGTTCCCGATCTGGTGACCGAGGAATTGGTGGCAGTTCTCTCCCGACGTGCAACTTTCGAATTCAAGCAGTTGTTTGACATCGTGCACGAAAACCTCCGGGCCCGAAACGCAGCCAGCGGGGGCGAGGAAATGTTACGTCTGCGGGCCTACGAGAAGCTCCAAAATCTCGTGGCGCGCGGAGCGGTGAAGAAGAATGCCAAGAAATATAAGGGCATTCCTTCAGCGCTCGCTGCCGCCATTGCCCCTCAAAATGGACATTTCCCCAGCGGAGGCCGCCCGGCACCTGCTGCCCGATAATCGGCCGGCTCGGAAATCAGCCGGGGCGATTAAGGCGAAATGATCAGCGAGTATCTCCCCGTTCTCCTGCAGATCATCGTAGCCGTCGGCTTTGCCGTGTCCGCGTTGGTCGTCAGCCTGATTCTGGGTAAGGCGGGCCGACGCTCGGCGGTTAAAGACAGTGCCTACGAATGTGGGATGATACCGATCGGCGAAAGCCAACCGCGCTTCAGCGTGAAGTTCTATTTGGTCGCGATGCTTTTCATCCTCTTCGACCTCGAAATTGTTTTCATGTATCCGTGGGCGGTCGTCTACCGCGAGGCTGTCGTGCACAGCAAGATGATCTTTTGGAGCATGCTCAGCTTCGTCACGATTTTGATGGTGGGGTACGTTTATGCTTTGAAAAAGGGTGTCTTCGATTGGAAGAAATAACCCAAAAGATCTAGATCTCGGATCGCGAGGCTCCAGATTCCAACCCGTTTCCGCCCTGACCTCCTCGACCGCGCCGCGCCTCCTGCCGCTTACCGTTACGCTGTCTGTTCTTCTTTGGTTCTTTGTCACGACCGGCGGACACCAAATCTTCGTCTCGGAGGTACTGGGAGAAGCGTACGATTCCCAGGCCGAGCATTTTTTGCGTGGTAACGTGGACGTCGATGGTGAGGCCATCCGTCATGAGGCGTTTGTCGTAGACGGGCGGGCACGGATGTATCAAGGGCCTTTCCCGGCCTTCCTGCGCATACCCCTGAACTTTATCTACCCCGAGGCCCGCGGAAAATGGTCGCGCATCTCTGGGTTCGCGGCCGGAGTGATCGCACTGTCCGCGTTCGCCGGGCTGATCGGCCAAAGCCTGCGCTCCTCACCGCTCTCGCCACGCAGCCGCAATTGGTTGGGAAATTCTTGCATCGCCGGATTTGCCCTGGCCACGCCGCTGCTGCTCTTGCTGGGAAATGTCTCCATCTACAACGAAGCGATCGGCTGGGGTCTGGCCTCATCGCTCGCTGCGCTTTTCTTCGCCTGCCGATCCCGGAACGCGGAGGGGCCCGCTTTGACGCGCGCCTTGTTCGGATTCTCTTGTTGTGCGGGGGCAGCCTTACTCTCACGAATCACTTTCGGTTTGCCCTTCCTCTTCATTGCACCACTTCTGGGTCTGCGGCTTCCGCGCGAGAATCGATGGAAGCGGCTCGCGGTGCTTGCGCTTCCGCTCGGCGCCAGCCTCGCGTTTTATCTTCTGCTGAGTTACGCCCGATTCCATTCCTTCATGGGCGTGAATTTCGATTATTATATCAACTCGCCGCAGCGCGAGTTCGCGCAAAAATTTGGATTTTTCAACCTCCGTCGCATCCCCTACGGCTTGGCGGATTATTTTGGTCTGAGGCTACCTGCATTCGAATGGCATCCGCCGTTCTTGCGCGCGGCTCGTCACTATTATCCACACCCATTGCATTATTCTCTTCCGTTCAGCGAGACGTATCTGCCGGTGCCGTGGTGTTCAGCCTGGCTTCTCTTCGGCGCACTCCTCGGTATTGCATTCCTCTTTCGTCCCGGCAAATCCGAGGGCTTCGACCGCTGGATGGCCGCAGCGCTCGTTCTGCAATGCGTCTGCATTCTCTCACTCTTTTCCCTCGCGGAACGATATGCCGCCGACCTCTATCCGTTCCTCATCTTCTGCCTGCTCATTTTTCTGCGTCTCGGCGGACCCGTTTTGCTCCGAGTGCGTCATATCATCATTGGTTTGGTAGCGTTTTCGATCGTGGTTAATTCGCTTACGACATTGTCGTGGCTCGTCGACGTAGACCAGAATGTACCGGAGCAAACACGCACAAGCTGGAAGCTAATCATGGGACGAGAGGTACCTGCGGAGAGAGGACATTAACACGCTCAAGCACATCTGATTCTCACTTGCACGACTCACCGGAACCGCCTAAACCTAAGCCTCCATGGTTCACCATATCGTTCTCTTCAAACTAAAGCCGGAGGTTACTCCCGCTCGCGTCGAGGAAATGATGATGAACACGCGGATGCAGTTGCTCAAGATCCCGGAGGTGCTCAGCATCAAGTGCGGCAAGCGGATTGATCCGGAAATGTCATGGCCATTTTTTATCGCAATCGATTTCGAGTCGATGGACAAATATGGAATTTTTCGTGAGGATTCCATCTATGTGAAATTCATGGAGGAGGTCATCAAGCCGAATACGGCCGAGGCGCTGACGTTGGATTTCGAAATGGATCCGGGTAAAGACGTGCAATTTTCCTAGGCGAGGCGAAATCCCGCCATCGAAACCGCCGGCGGACGGCTCGAATCTTGCGGCTTCCAACCGAAATCGTAAGCCCAATGCGACTAGCTTATCTTTACTCGCGTTATCCCGTTCTCTCGCAAACGTTTTGCGATACGGAGATGATAGCGTTGGAACGGCTTGGCTTTTCCATCGAGGTCGGCTCGATTCATCCGCCCCTCACGAGCCTGCGGCATGAGCACGCGGCGAAACTCCAAGCTCCAATCTATTACGCACCGCCGCAGCAAATTCTGCGCGTCCGCGAAGAGCAGGCCAAAAGAGAAGGCTCATGGCCGGCCGAGATGATCGAGCAGCACGAAAAAAAATACGGCAAGACATTTAAGGCCGAGCAACGCGCGCGAAACGCACTCTATTTCGCCGATCTTTTCGCTCGGCACGAGGTGGATCATTGCCATGTCCATTTCGCCAATCGCGCCGCGCATACAGCCTTATTTCTCAAGAAGATGTCCGGCATGACCTTTAGCGTGAGCGCGCACGGCCAGGATTTCATGGTCGATCTGGGCAACGAAGAACTGTTGAGCGAGATTTTTCGAGAAGCCGAATTCGTGGCGGCGGAAACGGATTATAGCGTCAAGTTGCTGCAGAAGCGGTGTCCCGAGTTCGCGAACAAAATCCATCGCGTTTATAACGGAATGGACCTGGGCGCCATTCCCAGCATCCGGGCGGAGCGACCGCCCGGCCCAACAACGATTCTCAGCGTGGGGCGCCTTGTTCCTTTCAAAGGATTCGAAGTCTTGATCGAAGCCTGCGCAGAACTGGAGCAGCGCAACTTTGCTTTTCATTGCGAGATCGTCGGGGATGGACCGCTACGGGAAGAACTTGAGGCAGCGATCGTGCGGCATCGGCTGGGAAAGCGGGTTCACCTCTGCGGATCTCTGCCGCGGGAAAGCGTATTCTCCAAACTGCAGGACTGCGACATCTTCGCTCTGGCAAGTGTGACCGACCAGAACGGCGCAAGCGACGTTTTTCCGACCGTGATCCTGGAAGCGATGGCGCTGGCCCGACCCGTGGTTTCGACCAAACTGGCAGGCATCCCGGAGTTGGTCATCGACGGCATTACCGGATTGCTGGTCGCGCCCGGCGACTCCGAAGGTTTGGCGGACGCACTCGATAAGTTGGTGCGAAATTCCGCAATGCGATCGAATTTTGGCGCCTCCGCCCGTAGCCGGATCGAGAAGCATTTCCAAATCGAAACGACCGTGGCACCGCTGATAGCTTTGCTCGAGAAATGCTCTTCGCCGAAGCAAGCGGCCGTCCAAGAGCCGAGCGCTACTCCCGACCCAACGCAAATTGCCTATCTTATTGCCGAGTGGCCGGATGACAGGGTTCCCTTTCTCGAAATGGAATTGTCCGCCATGCGCCAAAACAACCTCTCTGTCTCCCCGATTGTTTTCCAAGTGCCGGATGAGGTGGAATTGAAGCCGAAGCAGGAAAAGCTGGCGGCGGAATTGGAGTTTCTGCCCGACGCGATAGTGATTGAGGCCGAATGGCACTCTAATTACCCTTTGGTACTGGAGCTGGAAGCAGAGCGCGCAACTCAGAAACTGCGACCTCCGTCACGGGTATTCCTTGAGCAGGCACATTTTGCGATCGCTCTGCGGAAGACGCTTCTCGAACGAAAGATCACCCACGTGCATGCGACCAGCTCCCGGGTTTTGTTGTGCGCACTCATGCTCCGCAAGCTGCTAGGCGTGACGGTTAGCGCAGCGATCGAACACGAACCGGTTCTTTCGCAGAGGCACTTGCAAAGCGCGCTCGACGAATGTGTTGGTGGACGAAGCAATAACAAGGAATTGCTTGCCCGGAGAGCCACGTTTCTTTTTGATGCGACAATCGAAACGCCTTCGGTGAACGACATCGGACGCTGGCTCGTGAAAAAGGCCACGATCGATTGGGCTGGAGGCACCGCCTTCTGGAAAGAATGGTCAGAACTTCTGGCCGGGTGGGGAAAGAGAGATTGAACAAGAAAGCCATTATCCTCGCCGGCGGTGCCGGGACCCGGCTTTATCCGCTGACGAAGATCGTCTGCAAACAACTGCTGCCAATCTACGACAAGCCGATGATTTGCTATCCGCTCGCCACACTGATGCTGGGCGGTCTTCGCGATATCCTTATTATCTCGACGTCGAAAGATTTGCCGATGTTGAAGGATTTTCTCGGCGACGGTTCACAACTCGGCATCAATCTTTCCTATGCGGAACAACCGAAACCGGAGGGAATCGCCCAGGCATTTCTGATCGGCGCTGATTTCATCGGCGACGCCGGAGCGTCCCTCATTCTGGGGGACAATATCTTCTACGGCAAACTGGACTTTTTTCGCGAAGCGCTCGCCATCGAACGCGGCGCCTGCATCTTCGGCTATCAGGTACGCGACCCTGAGCGATACGGCGTGGTTGAATTCGATGAGGCGGGACGCGCGATCAGTCTGGAGGAGAAACCGAGGAAACCCAGGAGTCAGTTTGCTGTTCCCGGCCTCTATGTCTATGACGAACGCGTCGTCGATCTTTGCAGATCGCTTCGTCCATCAAGTCGCGGGGAGTTAGAGATTACCGATCTGAATTTGGTCTACCTCGCAAAGAACGAGCTTCAGGTCCGCGTTTTGAGTCGGGGGATGGCTTGGTTGGATACTGGAACGCAAACAAGTCTGTTGGAAGCGGGGAATTACATCGCCACGATCGAGCACCGGCAGGGCCTCAAGGTGGCGTGTCTGGAGGAAGTCGCCTTGCGAATGGGTTTCATTGATTCGAATCAACTCGAAACGCTTATCGACCGCCTTCCGAAGGGCGAGTACAGCGACTATCTGCGGCTCGTCTGCAGCGAAGGGCCTGCGGCGCCATAGGTGGAAGCAGCTTTTGTGTGGCTGCACCTTGGTTTCCCCGCCCTCGACCCTCGAAGCAATTGTTTGGACGGTTCTAGGCTGTTCACTCAACCAGAATCCAGGCTGGAAACTATGGAAATTATAGATATCGGCACATGGATTGCTGATCTATGGAAGGTCATGACTACCCAGAGCTGCCGGGAAAGGTTAAATCCCACGCGCGCGGCCTTTACCATCGCGGAAGCATTGGTGGCACTTGCCATCATCGGCATCGGAATTGCCTCGTTCATTGCCGGTATGAGCCAGCTAAACAAGGAAGCAAGCGACAGCCGAAATATCACCGGAGCAGGTGCCATCATCCAAAACCAGATCGATCTGATCTTGTCCGATGGCCCATTTAATCCTCAAAAAACGAACGCCGATGGATCTCCTCAGATTCCGCCCGAATTGGTGCTCGGAACACATATTACGAATAACGTTGCCATCTATCAGGAACCCACTACTGGCATTATCGTTTCCGGCACGTTGACCACTACGGTATCCGACATAAGTCAATGGGTCGCCGGAGTGCAATTGCCAATGTACCAGGCCACGGTCTCGGTGAGCTACCTTTACAAAGGGCGCACGTACACAGCGACGAGATGCACCCTGCGCGCTTCGGACATATGAGATGGCCCAATCGCACCCGCGACATGGAAGGCATGTCGCTGATGGAGTTAACCGTCGCGCTCGCTTTGGTGGGTGTGTTCGGCCTCGCGGTTTATTCCCTCCTCAATGTTGGAATGATCTTGGGAGCAAAGAATACTGCGGTGAATACCGCGCACCAACAGGCGCGGACCGCCATGTTGCAAATGGTCCAAGACCTCCATTCCGCGATCTCTTTGCCGGCGCTAACGGATGAAAATGGGGTCCCCCTTGTTAACCCTGCTCCCAACACGCCCGCCGCCGGTATCTCGTTTCAGTTATGGTCGGCCGGGCCCTATCGCATCTGCGCCGATTCCGCAGTTTCCTCTCCTACAGTAGACATTCAGACATCCAACGGGGCAACGGCGCCTGTCGTAGGACAACGATTGATCGTCGAAACTCACCAGATCGAGGAGAACATTACGGCCGTAGGCAACCTCGGAAGCGGGAAGTATCGTCTTACCCTTGCTAATCCTCTCACGGTGCCCATTTCCGGCACCGGATCTTACAACATCTGCTGCTTCATTGCAGACCGCTGCTCATACACAGTGAAGAACGGCGCTCTCCGCTGGGACGGTCCTACCACAAGAAAAGCATTCGCAATTCTCGGCAACGACATCATCAGCCCAACGCCGTTTAGCACCCCCAGCACTCCGGCTGGCGCGCTCTACTATCGCTTTGTCGCCGCGATCAACCTTTCCACCTCAGACAGTCATTACAGCAGGCGAGGATTCAAGTCAGCCAATATCCTCCTTAATGGCCAGGTGCCAATGCGCGCCCGGCTTACCACTTACCAATGAAATTTTTCACCAAAAGCAGGCAGGAGGGATCGGCCATTGTAGTCGTTCTTTCGGTTACAATCACAGTCGCAATGATTGTGGCCGTAGCGATGGAGTACACATCAACCGTGCGGCGAAATGTTCATCGAAGCGAGGTGTTGCAATCCGCCGTCTCGGTCGGCGACGGGGCACTGGAACATGCGTTTGCAAACTGGAGGGAAATTTGCCGGCAACAAACGAATGTCGCACCATCCACTAAAGATCTGGCGTCCGTTCCCTTGCCTGTGCAGGCTCAGTTCCCAACCGTCCAAGGCTTTACAGCCAGCTCTCAACCTGCCGACCTGACGCTTGCGCATCCTCCGACCGTCTCAAACTTCAAGATTCTGGCAGTCGATCCTCAGCTCAATCCCATGGGCGCCACCGCTACTCCAACGCCGGGGATAGGGAAATCCCAAAACAGCGCGACGTGGTATTATCTGGCACAAGCGGATATCGCACTTCCTGTCTCAGTCTCAAACAGTAATATCGTTGCCAAGGTCCGGAGGGTCTTTCAAAAGGAACAACTCTCGCCGTGGAACTGGGCAATTTTCTATGTCGATCCACTGGAAATCCACCCGGGAGTGGATATGAACATCACCGGCTGGGTCCACACGAATTCCCTTCTCTACACGGGGCATAATTTATTGCATTTCCTGAGCAAAGTGACTTACACGGGCGATTGGACGATTGGATTTGCACCAGGCGACGCACGTTCCCCGACTGGAAGTAGTCCCGAGACACCAACGTCGCCCACTTACGTTGGCAGCCTTCCCCCGGCGTACGACGTCGCCCACCAGCCGTTCGGGCTTGATGCGACACGGATTTTTGATCCAACCGACGGCAACCCAAACAACGATAGCTACCACGAACTGCTGGAACAGAGGACGGGCAGTCAGCCTGATCCGCTGGTGGATTCGACCGGCAAGTCGCAGCGCTACTACGATCAGGCCGGGGTCAAAATCCTGGTCAACAGCGCCAGCAATTCTTTCACGATCAAAGATAGTGCTAACAATACTGTCGGTATTCATTCGCCGCTTTACATCACGTTCAACGCCGCGCTAACGGCAACCCCACAAAGCAGCATTCAGGACAACCGGGAAGCCGCTTCCATTCGCCTCACAACCCTGGATATGGGAGTGGTTAGGGCAAAGATTAACGACGGCACACTCACTGGGTTCAACAGAATTATCTACGTCGCTGATACCAGTGCCAGCGCTACTGGCGGTACTCCCAAGCGCGGGATTCGAATAAAAAATGCCGCGGTCGTGCCTGTTGGCGGCCTCACCGTGGCCAGTCCGAATCCGGTTTATGTCCAGGGCGATTTCAACACTGGTGGGAACCCGCCTTCGAATTCTGGAGACCCGAGCCAGCCCCAGGTGACCGGCTATACGCGCCAGCCATGCGCGGTCGTGGCCGACGCCGTCAATATTCTTTCGAACGCCTGGAATGATGCGAATTCTTCGAATGGTCTCACAGGAACAAATGCACGCACCGCGAGTAATACCACGGTTAACGCTGCGATTGTCTCGGGCATTGTTCCCAGCGCAAATAACTACTACAGCGGCGGCGCCGAAAATTTCCCCCGTTTTCTGGAGAACTGGAGCGGTCGGACGTTCACCTATTACGGCTCAATGGTTGAATTATATCAAAGCCGGCAATCGATCGGCAGATGGGGCAGCGACAATGTCTACAATCCGCCGGCGCGCCAGTGGTTCTTCGACACGAATCTTCAAGTGAATACTCCTCCTGGAAGTTTGCTCGTTTACAGTTATGTCAAAGGTCGATGGTTTCTCGCCCAATAACAGAGCAACCCTTGCGGTGCGGCTGGCTCTGTAACCTGCTGGCCATTTCGTGCCTTCTCCTGATTCCGGTCGCGCCTACCCGGGCGGATCTTAATTTCGTCCCGCAACGGGAAGAATTTTCGCTGGACGGTGTGAAAATGTGGCACCTGGCATTCGAAACGGGTTTGAACGACAAGGCGACTTATCGGCCTCCTGAAGGCTGGCTCTACTCCGGCAGCGCCGACCAATTGGATTTGCAACCGAAGGGAAGGAACCAGGCGCAGGCCACCATTACAAAGATTCCGCTCAAGGAATCCACTCCTTTGGACGAAAAGGGTCGAAAGAAATTGGCTGAGGAAGCGCTCAAGTCCCTGCCTTCTGGCAGCGAGCACCAAAAGATCGAATCGGAGGAAACAAACGCCCTTAGGATCTCGGGAAACGATACCTATCTTCTGCAGCTCACATACACCTTCTACGGCGAGAAATTCAAACGTTACTCCCTCTTTCTTAATCTCAAGCAGTTTCAGCTACGCTTCCAACTCACCTGCCGCGAAAGCGACTATTCGGAACTTTCCAAAGCCTTCCAAGCAAGTCTCTACTCCTGGCAGCATCTTCCCAATCGGTGACGGGCTAGAAACTCGATTGGCTTGGCGGTTCGCGACTTCACCTGCCTCACCGGCCGGCAGCCTGATTCTTCTTTTGGCCGCTTCCAAGTTTTCCTAGATTTCAGGTCGCATGCTGAAGCTTCTCCTGCTCATCGCGCTGGCCGCCGTCTTGATCGTGTTCGCGGTCTGGATGCATCGCCATTCACAGTCACTCACTGCTGGAACAAAAGCGGACCGCATCGTCGTGGAAAAGGCCGCGCGAACGCTGACCCTGTTTCAGGGGATGACACCGTTGAAGGTCTATCGCGTCGCTCTTGGCCGCGAACCGGTGGGACCAAAACGCGAAGAAGGCGATCATCGGACTCCGGAAGGCTCCTACACGATCGATCGGCGGAAATCGGACAGCGATTTCCATCTCGCTCTGCACATTTCGTATCCGAATAAGGAAGACGTTGCCCAGGCTTCCGCGCGCCGCGTTTCACCCGGAAGCGACATTATGATTCACGGCCTGCCGAATGGCTACGGCTGGATCGGGGCGCTGCATCGGCGAAAAGATTGGACCGACGGCTGCGTCGCTGTGACCAACCAGGAGATCGAAGAAATTTGGCGGATTGTTGCCGATGGCACGACGATCGAAATTCGACCTTGAGCGAGAATTTTTCAGCCCGCATAATTTGGCGACAGCGAACATGACCGCGATGATTCCGGATGAACCGCTCGAAGTGAAAATCGATCGCCCATTCTTTTGCGCCATCGAGCATGTCTCACGCAGCGCACGCCTTTTCATCTGCCGCGTAACGGACCCGCGCTGAGATGGACTTCTCGACCATTGCCAACCTCATCAACGCCGTAGCGGTAACCGCCGGCGTGATCTTCGCGGCGACGCAAATCAAGGATTATCGCCGGCAGCGCCGGCGCGATGCAATGCTCGAGCTCGTCCGCTCATTTCAAAGCCCGCCGTTTACCCGCGCGCTCCATCGCATCAACTCGCTGCCAGATGGAGCCGAGCGACAAAAGATTCATGAAGTTCTCGGCCCAGAAGGCGAAGATGACGTCTTTATGGTCGGCCTCACCTGGGAAAGTCTCGGCGTCCTCGCGTTTCGCGGTGAGGTCACGCTCGATCTCATGGCCGATTTCTTCAGCGGCGCCATCGTCATTTCGTGGCGCAAGCTGCACGTTTTCGTCGAGGAGGACCGTCGCTCGTTAAACCGGGAGACGGTCTGGGAATGGTTCCAGTGGTTGGCCGAGCGGATGATCGAACGCGAAAAGAAAACGCCTCGCACGCCAGCTCATATCGCCCATCGCGATTGGAAATGAGTTGCGCTTTCTGATGTAGCTGCCGCTGTCCTCAGCGGCAGAGCCATCGCGCGCGCGGTCAAACCCTCCGCCGCCACAAATCTGCCTGATCATCTTAGGCCTTTTGATCCAAGGAAATCGCTGATAGCGTCTTCAAAACGAAAGATTGGAACCACAAAAATGAACAAGATCACAATGGCTCTACTCGGAGCACTCGCCTGCTCGGCGTTTGCCGCGAACGAAACGGAAAAACAACCAGCCGCCGGATCACCCGCGCCTGAATTCAGTTTGGTGAGCGGCGACGGAAGTTCGGTCAGCTTGAAGGATTATCGCGACAAATGGGTCGTCCTTTATTTTTATCCCAAGGATTTCACGAGCGGCTGCACGCTGGAGGCAAAAAACTTCCAGCGCGACCTTGCGAAATACGAGCAAGACGGCGCCGTGATTCTCGGCGTAAGCGTCGATTCCGCGCAGTCGCACAAGGATTTCTGCGCCAAGGAAGGGCTCAACTTCAAGCTCCTGGCCGATCCGGATGCAAAAGTCTCCGCCCTTTACGGATCGACCATGGAATACAAAGGTGCGACGATGGCTGCCCGCAATACCTTCATCATTAATCCGAAGGGCGAAATCGCGAAGGTCTTCGTCGGCGTGAAGCCGGCCGATCACAGCGATGAAGTGCTCAAGGCCTTGGCGGAATTGAAAAAGGGTTAACGCTTTTCAAATCGCTTCTGCAAAAGGCGAGGATGTCTTCGATCACACTAAAGGATCTCCAACGGATTCCCGGGATTGGACCGAGCCTCGCACGGGATTTGGTTGATCTGGGTATCCGCGGAGTCACGTCACTCCGTCGCCGTAGTCCGGAGCGACTTTACGATCGACTTTGCAAACTCCGTGGTCAGCGTCAGGACAAATGCGTTCTCTATGTTTTTCGGTGCGCCGTCTATTTTGCCACTGAGCAAAGCCACGACTCTGAACTCCTCAAGTGGTGGAACTGGAAAGACCAAAAGCCCGCTGATCGGGCAATGTAACTGACCACACCACCTATGAAAAAAGCCAGTAAGAATTGTCAAAGTTGCGGCATGCCGCTGAAGCGGGACGAGCAGGGAGGCGGGACCAATGCCGACGGTTCCAAAAGCCTGATGTATTGCAGTCACTGTTACCAGAAAGGCGCGTTCGTTTTTCCGAATATCACTGTCGAAGAAATGCAGGCCCTGGTGAAGGACAAGGTCGTAGAATTTGGTATTCCACGATTCCTCGCAGGCATGTTTAGCGGGGGCATTCCGAAGTTGAACCGTTGGCGGGCATCCCCAGCGAATCATTCGTGATCGCACTAGTCCGCCAAGCAGGCCGTTGTCCGCGACCGAGCTGAATCTCGTTAGGCCTGATATGCGTACGCTTTTTCCCATCACCTTGATCGTTGCGCTCAGCGTCACGCGAATTGCGCTGGCGACCGAGGCGCCCCGAAAAGCGCCGGACGTCGAGTTTCTGCTCGGCTTTCTCGCCGGAGATTATCGCCTCATTGGTCAGGCACCGGATTCGGGAGCCACATATTCAGGACGGGTCACTCTGCGCGCGCGCCGCGGCGCGTTTGAGGTCATTCGCACGGTGGCTAGGGTCAGCACGCAAGGGACTGCGGCAATCGAGACATCGGGTGAAGGTAACGCGGTTCTGAGAATGCGCTTTGCCTCAGCGGGAATTTCTTATGAGGCGACCTATCTCTGGCGTTCCGACCTGGACAATTTCCCGAGACTCACCGGATACCTGTATCGAGCGGAGGGGCGAACGAAGTCGCCTGGTCTTGAGGCACTGTTTCACGTTCCGCCCACGCCCAAAAAATGAGGTCGGTGGGTCGATTGCCACGCGAAGGGCTTGAAATTCCACTACCGCCCGCGGAGCGGTCGGAGCAGGAGATGGCCTAACCAATACGGATCCGCCACGGCTTTCCGATAAGCATCGAGTGATTCGACTGACGAATTGACGCGCAAGTTGCTGTACGATTGGTCGTCATTCTGCCATCGTTCGTGCCAGTAAACCGCGGCTTTGATCCGCGGGTGATGAGTTCGGAATTCGTCGAGGCCTTGCTTGATCCAATCTGCCTTGTTGCCCGAACCTGGAAATTCGCCCGCTCCCCACTCGGCAATCATGATCGGTTTGTTCGGATCAAGCCCGCACATTTCCTGGTACGGCCAATCGACCAGGGGCGGGATATTCACCCACGGCTCTTCTTTGACTTGCTGGCCGTAAACACTCAGGCCGAGCCAATCGACGTAGTCCGAGCCCGGATAGTACGCGGGCGCAAAATTCCAGGTATCGAGCGGATAGGAATAATTGTTCGTGTGAAACATCCATTTGATATTCGTCGCGCCGCGCGCGCGGACGCGATCGACCACATGACGATATGCTGTCTTGAAGGTTTCCGGACCCTGCCACTCGTTAGGTCTGTTTTCGACGCGTTTGTCGGCGCCATAATACCAACCTGACCAGGGAAACCAATCACCGTTCATCTCATTGGCGAAATCGACGATCATTGGTTTGCCGAATGCCTTGGCCGCTTCGGCCCACTGATCAATGTAATGATCCCAGGTGCCGGCGATGATCGCGTTGAGACTGAAGCGGTCGGGTCCCTTGCTTTGCTCATAAGGCCGATCCCAGGGCGACCAAAAAACGAGAGGAAGCGAGCCGTGACGCCAGATAACGTTCAGGTTCGCAGTCGGAAAATTTTGCTCACCCCAATAGCTCGAGGAAGCGATGATCGCCTGATGTTTGCCGACCATCGTCTCGAAATCCTCGATTAGCTCGAAACTCAGGGCATCTTCGGCATCGCCAAAATCAATGAACGCGCCCGTGTAGGCGCCGTGCTCGGGAATGATCACTTCGACCGGCGCATTCGGATCGAGCGGAGGCGGAGCGTGCCTGCCGCAACCAGAGAGCACTCCGAAAGACAGGACAATCGCGGATAGCCCCGCCACGTTGAATGTTTTCATTCTTCGTTGAACCGCTGGCATTCTCGAACGGGAGGGCGAGGCTCCCGCCGAGCCTCTCTGACGGACTGAAAATCTCGACCGAGCCACACGGAATGGACCCAACACCCACTAACGTTCCCATCCGCAAACGACCTGCCGCCGGCGTATACGAAGAGGCCAATAAGCCTGTGCTGATTTTCGTAACCGTTTGCACGAAGGACCGTCGTCCCTGGCTGGCGAACCCTGCTGCGCATCAGCTCCTGCGAAAAGTTTGGAACGAAGCTGATGATTGGCTCGTGGGTCGCTACGTCATCATGCCTGATCATTTGCATTTGTTTGCCACACCTTCATTCGATTCCAAAACAAGCCTCAATGCATGGATGCAATTCTGGAAGTCGCAATTCACAAAACGTTTTCGAAGGGAGGGCGAGGCTCCCGTCGAGCCGCGACGAATACGCCTCTGGCAAAGCGGGCATTGGGATCGACGCATGCGTTCCGACGAAAGTTATGATAAGAAATGGATTTACGTTGTTGAAAATCCGGTCCGGCACGGGCTCGTCGCACGAGCAGCCCATTGGCCCTTCCAAGGTGAAATTCGCGAATTCAGATTTTGAATATCGATCGCGGCTCGGCCGGAGCCTCGCCCTCCCAGGTGAAACCGGGCATCGGACTAATACTTCACACTCGCACGGGAACTGACGCGGTGCGCTCCAGCTTTCCCCAACTTACC
Organism: uncultured Verrucomicrobiae bacterium; assembly: GCA_963737545.1. Classification (GTDB taxonomy): domain Bacteria; phylum Verrucomicrobiota; class Verrucomicrobiia; order Chthoniobacterales; family UBA10450; genus CAVTTH01. The sequence goes on from CAVTTH010000001.1 coordinate 715,685, forward strand.
CAGGCACCTTTGATTCCGCGCAAGATTGCCTTCCAAATGCAGTAGCTCAACATCGGGCGGTAAATCAATCGCATCGGCAGAATGCGCCAGGCGCGCAGGACGGATTCGCGTTCCAAGATGCAAGCCAGCGTGGCCAGGACGACATCCATACTCAGGAAGGTGATAACGAACGGCAGAACCGCTCGCCAGGCGCCGAACGGAATCGATGCGAGAAGCAGCAGATCGATCATCGGCGTGATCGCCACGAGAACGATCTGGAAGAACCAAACGCTCGGCAGACTGAAGCAGCCGAGCGCGCGGTACTTCCAATTGAAAGTCATGTCGCGGTGTTTCCAGAGACACTGCAGCGTTCCGTAGGCCCAGCGGAAACGTTGTCGCGCCAGCGTACGCACAGTTTCCGGAGCTTCCGTCCAGGCAACCGCGGAAGGAGCGTAAACAATTTTCTGGCCGCGCTTGTGCAGCGTCAGAGTCAGATCAGTGTCCTCCGCCAGTGTGTCCAAACTCAGACCTCCCGCTTGATCGAGCGCAGATCTGCGGATCGCGCTGATCGCCCCGGGAACGACCGTGATGCAATTCCAACCCGTGTAGGCGCGCCGATCGAGATTGAACCCCACCGTGTATTCGAGCGCCTGACAACGTGCGATAAATGTCCGCAAGTTTCCGACCTTGGCGTGACCCGAGACCGCGCCCACTCCGCCGTCGGCAAACGGTTGGACGAGCGCGCACAAAGTGCCCTTTTGGCAATGCGTGTCGGCATCGACGAAAATGATGATCTCGTGCCGTGCCGCCGCCAGAGCGCGTTGCAGCGCGCGCGCTTTGCCGCGATTCGGCTGACGCAACAATCTCACCCGCGAATCAGTTTTCATGAGCGCTTCGACTTCCGCCGCGGTGCAATCATGTGAGCCATCATCCACGACGACGATTTCCAGGTCGCCCGTGTAATCCGTGGTGAGCAGGGAACGCAAGCTATCCGCGATCACTTTTTCTTCATTGAATGCCGCGATCACTACGCTAACCGGCGCGGTGAAATCCGTCGCCGGAATGCGCCGAAAACGCGAAGCCAAATAGATGACGATGAGCGTTCGCACGACCACGAGCGCGGTCGCCACGATCATGAAGGCCCAGAGAAATTGCTCGATCCAGTGATAAACCCGGAAGCCGGTTCCGCTCACCATTCGCGAGATTGATTGACCGCTGCGCGGCGCGAGAGGCATCAGTGCGTCTCGCGTCGTTCCGAGCAACGTGCTCAAAGAAACCACCGTGTCGCCCCTTGTCCGGAGATAATCCAGAATCCGCGGCAGCGCTTCAATCGTTTGGGAACGATCGCCACCTGCATCGTGCAGCAGAATAATATTACCGTCGCGACGCTGCTGTTTAATGCGTTGCAGGATGATGTCTGCACCGGGCTTCGCCCAATCCTGTGGGTCGATATTTTCAAGGACGGCGAGGTAGCCCAGATCTTCCGCGATTTTGAGCGGTGCCAGCTCGCTTAACTGAGATGGACTGGTATCGGCCGCATACGGAGGCCGGAAAAGAGTGGTGGTGCGGCCGGTGATCGTTTCGATGAGAAGCTGAGTGGCGTTGAGTTCGAGACGAATATGTTCCGGCCAGCATAGCGCCAGGTTCGGGTGGTAATAGGTATGGTTCCCGATCTCGTGTCCTTCGTCAACGATTCGCCTAACGAGCCAGGGATAATGTTCGGCGTTGACCCCGACAAGGAAGAATGCCGCCTTCACATTAGCCGCTTTCAGAATATCGAGCACCTGCGGCGTCCATCTCGGATCCGGGCCATCATCAAACGTGATCGCCACCTGATGCTCACCGCCCGCGCCCTGATGATAAAGCGTCGGAAACCTCGGGAACTTCACATACTGCGACGTGAGATATCCGTCCTGATCCACCGCCAGAGTGCGCCGGCCATCGGAGCGAGTCTCATCCACCGAAACGATTTCTCCGTCCCCGACGTCGGCGATTGTATCGGTTCCCTGCAAAATTTCGAGCGGCCGGCGCATCGCCGCGTCCATCTTGAAATCGTGAGGGAGATTGAGTGCATCCCAGACGGCGGCGTCTTCCGCGCCTAACCGATACAGCCCGACCCCACCCGCCTTCTTGTCGCGAACAACTCGAAGTTGATTCGCAAAAGTAATGGCATCGAGGAACCAAACCGTGTGGCCCTTGTCCGAGTCTTCATACTCAAAGAACGGATTGTATTCGGGAGCGGTCACGGCCGCCGTCTCCACGTCGGCATAGCTCGCGCGGCTCATTGCTTCCGGCACGCTGATGAGCTCGCCCTTCTTCGCTCCTTCCATCCAATCATACCCGTAGTTGCCGAGCACGATGATCCACTGCTTCGCGTCCGCGCCATCGAGTAGCACTTGAAGCCAGCCTTCAAACCAACGCCGCGACCCGAGTGGCCCGGGCGAATCGGTCTCGGAGGTTTCGTCGAAAAGCAATGCGACGAAGCGATCCACGCCTTCGGATAATGCGTCGAAGTCGATGTAATCGAGATCCTGCCCGGGCTGGACGCAGAGCCAAAGCTCCTTCCCATCATCATGGAGCGCATCGATAAATCGATCCAGGAATGTCGCGATGTCCTCTTTGTAAGCAGGGTCAATCTGCTCCCAGTCCACTACCACCCCGGTCGCTTTGGCCTCGCCTAAAACGGCAATGACTTTTTGGATGAAACGGTCCTGTCGGTCCCGCGGACCGTGCGCAAGATTTTCGATTGCTTCCGGCTGCCAGGTGTCGCCCACCAAATTCGTCAGGAGCGGCATGAGAGCGAGGCCCTTGCTCGCAGCCAGTTTGGGCAAACGGGTATCAGCGTCGATTTGCAGATCACCCCGGCCATTGATCACCGCCATCCACTCCGGACAAACGTGAGTCAGCAGCGCCGCGTGTTGCTCGAGCGAAGCGTAACTGTAGGGATCGCCATTCGTGTAAAACGCCAGCCGCACTTCGTTATCCGGCGGTTTCTTGTGCGGACGCGCCGGAACGACCGGGGGCGGACTTGATTGCTTCTTCGATGCCGTGCGCGCGGCTTGAAATTTTTCCCAAAGCGGAACATTCGCGGGTGTTTGACCAGCGGAATTCGCCTTCTGCCACGATTTCAACTGGCCTTTCAATTGCCGCAGCGAGATCGGGAGATTCAGCCGCGGCGCGACGAACAGCGTCTGGACAAAGAGAACGATCGCGAGAAACGACACGATCGCGGTCCCGAGCAGAATGAGGCGCAGTCTCGGCCAGCGTTTACCGGCCGGATCGGAGAAAACAAATGGAGTGACTGTGTTTTGAGTGCCCTCGTCCATGAAGTCCTGACATCGGGTCAACGTTACACGATCAACCGTCGCAGGGCTAAACCCAATTCGCGAGCGCGCTCGCGCAGCAACTCAGCTGCTCGCTTCATCGCGTCATCAGGTGCGATTGCCCTGGTGTGATAACTCGTAAACGCCGTCGAAAAGTATCGAGGCCCGCGAATCAGGGCCAGTTTGACCAACAATCGCATAAACCCGTTTGGCGTGCCGGCGTGCGAGCTGGGCGACACCCGCAGGCGCTTTTCCTTCCAGTGTTTGTAAATCGAGCCGACCTTCGCCGGTGATGATCACATCGGCATCTCGCACTTTCTCTTCCAGACCGATCGTCTCAGCGACCACATCAAATCCGGAGCGAAGGTGCGCTCCGCAAAAACTCATGAGTCCAAAACCAAGACCACCGGCTGCGCCCGCCCCGGCGACATCGCGATGATCAATCTGAAGATCGCGCGCGACGACATCTGCCAGATCGCATTAACGAGCGTTCGAGAAAATCGAGTTCCTCTCCCGTCGCTCCTTTTTGCGGACCGAAAACGCGAGTCGCGCCGCGCTCGCCGAGGAGTGGATTTCGCACATCGGCGGCAACTGTGATGTGCGGCAATCTGAGTCCACCCGGCCTTTCAATTCGCTCAAGCGCGGACAGATCCGCGATCGATTCGATCACGCCACCGTCATCGCGAAGGAATCGAAAGCCGAGCGCGCGAGCCATTCCGAGTCCGCCATCGTTCGTCGCGCTCCCGCCGAGGCCAACAATAATTTCTCGCGCGCCTCGCTTGGTCGCGTCGAGCAGCATTTCACCAACGCCGAAAGTGATTGCGCGAAGCGGATCGCGTTCAGCTTCCTGAAGTCGTCGCATCCCGGCCGCTTCGCTCATTTCGATCACTCCCAGTTTGTCGTTATCGATCCAGGCATAACGGCAGGCAATTGGGCGCCCAAGCGGATCATGCGCGTCACATGTCACCCACACGCCGCCGAGCGCCTCGCAGATCGCTGCCGCCGTGCCTTCCCCACCATCCGCGACCGGTGCGATCTCGATGGTGGCGTCCGGCACGACATCGCGCAGACCAGCGGCGATGTTTTGCGCCACTTCCGCGGCGCCTAGCGAACCTTTGAATTTGTCGGGCGCTATGAGAATGCGCATTACGAATCTTCGTCGCCGCAGGAGCTTTTGTCATTCTGAGCGGAGTTTCGCAAAAGCGAAACGCAGTCGAAGAATCCCGCGATGTTACCTTTTGGCTAACGCCACGAGATTCCTCGACTGCGCTCGGAATGACTCTACTTTAGCTTCCGCCCAAGAATCTCCCCCGCCAACGCAGGGTTCGCCTTTCCTTTCGAAAGTTTCATAACCTGGCCCTTTAGAAAATTGAGCGAGGCCGCATGGCCCGCTCGGAAATCGGCCGCGGGTTTTGGATTCGCTGCGATCACTTCGTCGCATATCTTCTCGATCGCGCCCGCATCGCTCAGCTGCTCGATTCCCTTTTCTTTCACCAATTCCGCAGCCCCTCTTCCACTGGCAAACATATCTGCGAAAACTTCCTTGCCCTGCGTGCCACTGATCTTTCCGCTCTCGATCAGGTTCACTAATTCGTCGAGCGCTCTCGGGGGGATCGGGCAATCGTTAATCGTTTTTCCAGCGCCGCCGAGCGCGTTCTGCAAATCATTCAAAATCCAGTTCGCGAGGTTCTTTGGTTTGCGCGCGCCTTTCGCCGCCGTCTCAAAATAGCGCGCGAGATCAAGATCGCTCGTTAAAACGCCGGCATCATACGGAGTCACCTCGTACTGCTCGACAAAGCGCGCGCGCTTCGCCTTCGGCAATTCGGGCAGGCGGGCGCGGACCTCCGCCAATAACACCTCACTCTTCACCGGCACCAAATCGGGATCGGGAAAATAGCGATAATCATGCGCGAACTCTTTCGTTCGCATGAGAAAGGTTTTGCCCGACGAATCATCCCAGCCGCGCGTTTCCTGCTCCAGCTTTTCTCCGCGATCAAGCGCTGCGATTTGCCGTTTTATTTCGTATGCAAGCGCACGGCGCACGCCGCTGATCGAGTTCATGTTCTTGATTTCAATCTTGGCGCCCAGCTCCTTCTGCAATTCCGGCCGCACCGAGACATTGCAATCGCAGCGCAGTTGTCCTTTCTCCATGTCCGCGTCGCTGACGCCGCCGTAGACGAGGATTTGTTTTAATGCAGTGAGAAACGCGAACGCCTCTTCCGGCGAATTGATCTCCGGTTGCGTCACGATCTCCATCAGCGGCGTCCCAGCCCGATTGAAATCAATTCCGGTGCTCGATTCGAAGTGGAAACTTTTCGCCACATCTTCCTCGAGATGGATGCGTACGAGATGCACTTCCTTGTCCGGAATCGCAATACTCTTCTGCGCGTCCTTCGGATACGCGAGGTCGTGCAGAGGCACGCTTCCATTGGTGCAAAGCGGCAGGTTGTACTGCGAGATCTGGTAGTTTTTTGGCATGTCCGGATAAAAATAATTCTTCCGGTCGAATTTGCTGATAGGGGCGATGTCACAACCGAGCATGAGCCCAGTCAGGACGGTCAGACGCAGCGCTTCGTGATTCATCACTGGCAGCGCACCGGGCAATCCAAGACACGTCGGGCAGGTGTGCGCATTTGGTTTCGCTCCAAACTCCACCGGACAGGCGCAGAACATCTTGGAACGCGTCTTCAGCTGCACGTGCACTTCGAGGCCGATGGTCGTGATGTAATTTGTCATTCGAACAAGCGGCTGATTCTCTCTATTTCCCTCTCGTCGCGTAATCCAGCGCCTTTTGAAATTGGAACGACTTCACCTGAGCGGCGAGAGCGGGGTCATTTGCCGCATCGATCAAACGCTGATCCTGGAGCAGCTCCAGGAACCTTCCATGTTCGATCATATCGATGATCTCCGGGTCAGCTCGCAGAGCCAGGATTTTCGGATTGTCGCTCAACTCCCTCGCACCGGGATACGAGAGAAATCGCTCCGCGCTCTCCGGATTAGACGCGATTGTCCCCACTTTGCCCAAAGTTTGATAGACCGATGACGGTACCACGTCGGCAGTCTTGACGAACTGGCCGACTGAACCCAGCTCGACCGACTTCTTGAGACGCGCCAGTGCAACCATTAGCGATGAATCGGGTTTCTCCGCGATCGATACCCGTCGAGGTGTCGCTAGCGGGGCGAGTAATTTCTTCGCGGGAGAGTTTTTGACAGAACTCTGCAGTTGAACCTCGGCGACTGCGCCTAACGAACGGATTCCGACGACAACCAGCCAAACCAAAAACGCTCCGAAAAGAAATCCAATCGCGGCGCCACTCAGGCCATAGAGCAATTTAACGGTCCCGGAGTCTTGTTGAGCGGTTCGCTTAAAGAGAATCGTGCCAAAGGTCGTAATGACGATGTAGACGAGCAGCGCCAGAATCGCGCCCGTGACGATCGCGATGATGAAATCCGGCATCTTTAGAAAAGACCGCACCATCGGAAGCAGCAGTTTGCCGCCAAACCATGCGGCACCATACGCAGCGATGACGGCGCCGATGCGCACCAGTTGTCGCATTAACCCGAGGCGCCAGCCACGCACAATTTCGAACAGGACGAGCAGCGCGGCTAACACCACGAAGATTGTCTGCCAAAGTGGCGAGCCCGCCGCTGCCTGAAGTTCTGGTTTCAAATTATGGGATCAGGAACGCGCGATCGCTCGTTGACGCAACGCGTGATCACAGAGGACGAGCGCGGTCATCGCTTCGACCATCGGCACCGCCCGGGGCAGGACGCAGGGATCGTGACGACCCTGCGCCTCGATGGTGGTCGATTCGCCCGAAACGGTCACTGTCTTTTGCTCACGGGAAATCGTTGCCGTCGGTTTGAAGGCGACGCGAAAGATAATTTCTTCACCATTCGTGATGCCGCCCTGTACGCCACCCGAATGATTAGTGGTCGTTCGAACTTTCCCCTCTCGCATCTCGAACGGATCATTGTGCTCGGAGCCCTTCATCCGAGTGGCCGCGAATCCCGAACCGATTTCAAAGCCCTTCGTTGCCGGTAAACTCAGCATGGCTTTGGCGAGGTCGGCTTCCATCTTGTCGAAGACAGGTTCACCCAACCCAGCGGGAGCATTTCGCACAACGCATTCAATCACACCGCCTAACGAATCTCCTTCGCCGCGAACTTTCTCAATCAATGTCGCCATCTTCTCAGATGCTGCCGCGTCGGGACAACGAACCAAAGAGCGTTTCACCTCTTCGAGTTTGACCGAGCCGCGATCAATCGACGCGATGATCTCGTGAATCTGCGTGACATAAGCTACGATCTCCAGCTGCGGAGTTAATTTTGCCAGGACGCGCTTTCCGACGGCGCCGGCGGCGACACGACCAATTGTTTCGCGCGCTGAAGCCCGTCCGCCGCCCCGCCAGTTTCGGATGCCGTACTTTGCTTCATAGGTGAAATCGGCATGCGAAGGCCGGAAGGTCTTTTGCATTTCCGCGTATGCTTCCGGACGCGCATCCTTGTTACGCACAAGAATGGAAATCGGCGTGCCGAGCGTTCGGCCCTCGAAAACGCCCGAGAGAATCTCGCATTGGTCCGGCTCGTTGCGCTGGCTAACGATCTTGCTTTGCCCCGGGCGACGCCGATCAAGATCGCGTTGGATATCCGCTTCGCTAATGGCTACGCCGGACGGGCAGCCGTCGATGACTACACCGACGCCGCCACCGTGCGATTCTCCCCACGTCGTGATGCGAAAAAGTTGGCCGAAGCTGCTGCCCATTGGGCAACACTTACCTCTCGCTCACCAAAATAACAACGCGGTAGAAGAACTTGTCATCCCGAGTCGCGCCGGCGAGGGACCTCGCTCGCGCACAGTGCGCCACAGAAAAAAACAGAACCCTTGACCAGCAGCGCACGCCCGTCGTAACGCGGAAGCACTCGAGCTATTGGGAGGTCCTTCGCCGCTGCGCGACTCAGAATAACAGCAGCACAGCGAGCAGCTAGATCGCCGCGAATGCAGTGCGCAGATCGTCGATCAGGTCGTTAACGTCCTCGACACCGACTGACAAACGGACGAGCGAATCGGTGATGCCGAGGGACGCCCGCATTTCCGGGGGGACAGCGCCATGCGTCATGAGGGTGGGATGATTGACCAGACTTTCGACCCCGCCTAACGATTCTGCGAGCGCGAATAAGTGCGTGTTCTCGAGAAAACGACGCGTCCCCGTGAGATCGGTTTTCAGGACAATGGTGACCATCCCACCGAACGCACGCATCTGGCGCCTGGCCAATTCATGATGCGGATGCGCCTTTAGTCCGGGGTAGCTGATCGATTCGAGCTTCGGTTCCTTTTCAAATGTGTGCGCGATCTCGAACGCGTTTTCACAATGGCGCTCCATGCGCAAAGCGAGAGTTTTCAATCCGCGCAGAGCCAGAAAGCTGTCGAACGGTCCCGCGATCGCACCAACAGAGTTTTGCAAAAACGCCATGCGATCGCCGAGTTCCTGGTTGTCGCCAACGACGGCAATCCCACCAACCATGTCCGAATGCCCGTTGAGATATTTCGTGGCTGAATGAACAACGATGTCGAAACCGAACTCGATCGGTCGTTGAATCCACGGAGTCGCGAAGGTGTTATCCGAAACGGAAAGCGCGTTGTGGGCCCGCGCGATTTTCGCGACTGCTTCGAGGTCGATCACTTTCAGGAGCGGATTACTCGGCGTCTCAATCCAAACCATTCGCGTGTTCGGTTTCATCGCCCGCTCGACGTTGGTCACATCCGTTGCATCCACGAACGTAAAATCGAGATTGGCGGAGCGACGGCGAACGCGTTCAAAAAGGCGGTAGGTGCCGCCATAAAGATCGTCGCTCGCGACCACGTGCGATCCACTGTCGATCAATTCCAGAACAGTTGACATTGCAGCGAGACCCGAGGCGAAGGCCCATCCGCGCGTGCCGTTTTCGAGGTCAGCGACGCAACGCTCGTAGGCGCAGCGGGTCGGATTGATCGAGCGCGAGTAATCATAGCCTTTGTGTCGCCCCGGACTCTCCTGGACGTAGGTCGATGTCGCATAGATCGGCGTCATGATCGCGCCGGTGGAAGGATCAGGTGATTGGCCAGCGTGGATTACGCGAGTGGCGATGTCGTGCTGTTTTTTCATGGAAAATTGAAGCGCAGATTAAAACCGCCATCCCGAGCGTAGTCGAGGGATCCCGCGGCGAAAGCTATAAGGTAACTTCAACGGGATCTCTCAACTTCTCTCGGGATGACAACTAACTAAACTCCCGGTCCGCCGGCGCGGATGATTTCGGCATCTTCAGCCGGAGATACGAAAGAAGATCTGTTCGCGTGATCAATCCGAGGAATTTGTCGCCTTCGCGCACGATCGCGACGCGACCGCGCTCGAAGACTTCGAGCAAATCGCTAATGTTCGCTTTCGGCGAAAGCGTTTCCAGCCGATCCGTCATTGCCATTTTCGCGAGGCTATTAAATTGACTGGAATCGCGGTGCACCTTCACGAGCAGATCCGATTCGTCAAGAATCCCGATGACGCGCCCATTTTGGTCGATCACTGGAACTTGCGAGACCTCAGCCGAACGCATGCGCTTAAAGGCGGTGAGCAGTGTATCCTCCGGGCCGACTGTAATGACCTCGCCGAATTCCTGCCGATGGCTGATTAGATCACTCAAGTCTCCATGGGGCGGGCGGGAGACGAACCCCTGTTCCGCCATCCAGAAGTCGTTATACATTTTCGAGAGGTACTTGTTTCCGGTGTCACAGACGAAGGTGACGACGCGCTTTTTTTCTGTCTGTTGCCGGCAATAGCGCAGAGCCCCGGCAAGGAGCGTGCCAGTGGAAGAGCCGCCCAGAATTCCTTCCTTGTGCAAAAGTTCGCGGGCGGTGGCGAAACTCTCCGCGTCGTCAATCTCAAAGGCGTCTGTAACAAATGACATGTCCGCAATGTCGGGAACGAAATCTTCGCCGATGCCTTCGACCGCCCAGCTCCCCGCCTTGTGCAATTCGCCGGTCTTGACCCATTCGTAAAGAATCGAGCCGGTTGGATCGGCCAGAATCATCTCGATTCCGCGCCGCGGTTTAACTCGCGAGAAGAATCGGCCGAGTCCAGTCAACGTTCCACCGGAGCCAACGCCAACTACGACCGCATCGACATCATGTCGCATTTGTTCCCAGATTTCCGGCCCGGTGCTGCGCTCATGCGCTAGCGGATTGGCCGGATTGCCAAACTGATTGACGTAAAACGCGCCGGGAATTTCGATCGCCAACTTGGCCGCCACGTCCTGGTAATATTCTGGATGGCCTCGCGTCACATCCGATCGGGCGAGCCGAACCTCGGCGCCAAGCGCGCGCACGTGGGCGATTTTCTCCTGCGACATCTTGTCGGGGATGATCAGGATAATGCGATAGCCTTTTGCGCCCGCGATCAGAGCCAGGCCAAGCCCCGTATTCCCCGCGGTCGCTTCGATGATCGTGCCGCCGGGTTCCAGCTTTCCTTCCTCCTCCGCGGCTTCAATCATCGAGAGCGCGATACGATCCTTGATTGACCCAGTCGGATTTTGGTTCTCCAGCTTGATGAATAGCTGACAAGGTCCGGTGTCCATCCGCGTGATCTCAACGAGTGGTGTGTCGCCGATCAAAGAAAGAATCGCCGGCGGCTTGGCCGGTGTAACGGGATTTGGAGAGGAGGAATCAGTCATAGAGGAAGCAGGGAGCTGTGGCCGTTTCAGAGAGCATTGTTAACTGCGTGATTCCTTTATCACTACCATTCCGAGCGGCTGTCTTCGATTAATTGCTGCAATACCGGGAAGCGCAGCTCACCGTAATTCAGCGCATAACGCAAATCGCCGCCTTTGTAGATCCATGTGGTCGGGATCCAACTGAGCGGCAGATCGTTAAAACGCTTGATATGGTCCGCGCCGCGCGGACCGGGATCGGCCAGGATCGTGACGTTTGGCCGATCGGCGATCTCGAATTTCTTGAGCATCGTGCGTCCATCCTCCCCACCGTTCCAGACGGAGACGAAAAAGAAACGAACCTGGGGATTCTCCTTAATGGTTTTGAGCCAGCCGCCGCTTTTCAGTTCGGCCTGACAATTCGAACACCACGGCGCCCAGAGATGGATTATGCTCAGTTCCGGCGATTTCACCGCTTCGGCCACTTTCTGCTCCGCGGTCGAAGCGGCGAAAAGACATGACGAAGTCATGCCGAAAAGCACAAACGCGAGGGTGGGTATCAATTTCTTCATAACCCGGTGATTCTTCCAGTATGCGGAGAAATGAGGGCCGCTCAAGGCATTGCGGTGTTGTAAGCGAAATCACGCCATGCGTCACCGTCGTCTCGAACGCAGTCGAGAAGACCCCCTGGCGTTACCATGCCCAACTGCTCACTCCAGGTTGACCCGCCCCGGGAAAGTGACTAGTGTGCCTCCCCTTTCTTGGGGAGGAATGCGCGATAACCGCCTTTCCTAACACCTAACCAAATCCCCCATCGCTCCAGAAGAAGCTCACGTTTATGGCACAGATGCAGGAACTACTCGCGAAATCGTATCGCGATTTTAAAGAAGGCAGCATTGTTAAAGGTCGCATCCTCGAAATGCGCCCCCGTGAAGTGCTTGTGGATATCGGTTACAAATCCGAAGGCGTTATTCCGTCCGCCGAATTTGAGGATATTGAATCTCTGGAAGTGGGCGACGAAGTGGACGTTCTCCTCGAACGCCTCGAAAACGACGAGGGCATGGTCGTGCTCTCAAAGGAAAAGGCCGCCTATCGCCAGAATTGGAACAAGATCGCAGCTGTCTTTGCTGGCGACGGTCTGATTAAGGGCAAAGTGAAGTCGGTGGTGAAGGGCGGGCTGATGGTAAACATCGGCGTCGAGGCGTTCCTGCCCGCGTCGCAGATCGATATCATCCCACCGAAAGACTTGCAGCAATTCGTGGGCAACACCTACGACTTTAAGATCGTAAAGATTAATGACGACCGAAAGAACGTCGTTCTTAGCCGGCGGGAATTAATCGAGCAGGAGCGGAGCGAGAAGCGGCAGAAGTTCCTCGAAGGCGTGACAGTTGGGGACAAGGTCCACGGGACGGTAAAAAATCTCACCGATTTCGGCGCGTTCATCGACCTCGACGGGATGGATGGTCTGCTCCACATCACAGACATGACCTGGGGTCGTCTCGGGCACCCGAGCGAGCTGGTTAAAGTCGGGCAGGAGCTCGAGTTGATCGTTCTCGACATCAATAAGGAAAAAGAACGCGTTTCGCTTGGCCTCAAGCAAATGCAGAAGAATCCATGGGATCAGATCGAAGAGCGGTTCCCGGCGGGTCAGCGGGTCAAAGGCAAGATCACCAACCTTGTTCCCTACGGCGCCTTCGTGGAGCTGGAGGAAGGGGTCGAAGGTCTCATCCACGTCTCCGAGCTGTCGTGGACGAAAAGAATTATGCGCCCGGCGGATATTCTCTCCGTCGGCCAGGAAGTGGAGTCGGTTGTCCTCGGCGTGAACAAGGACGAGCAGAAGATTTCGTTGGGATTGCGCCAGCTCGAACCGAATCCTTGGGACGAGATCGAGAAGAAATTCACCATTGGCAGCCGGGTGAAAGGACAGATTCGCAACATGACTGCCTACGGCGCGTTCGTCGAACTCGAAGATGGGATCGATGGAATGATCCACGTCTCCGACTTGAGCTGGACGCGCAAAATCAATCACCCAAGCGAGGTCTTTAAGAAGAATGACCAGGTCGAAGCCGAAGTCATCGACATCGACAAGACGAATCAGCGAATCAGCCTCGGCATCAAACAACTGAGCGACGATCCGTGGAAAGAAATCGATTCGAAATACAAGATCGGTGATCTGGTTAAAGGCAATGTGACGAAGCTGGCCAGCTTCGGCGCGTTCGTGCAGTTGCAGGATGATATCGACGGGCTCGTCCACATTTCCCAGCTGAGTGAGGATCATGTCGCCAAAGTGAAAGACGTCCTCAAGGTTGGTCAGGAAGTCGAAGCGCGTGTTATCAAGGTGGATAAAGTCGAGCGCCGCATCGGTCTCTCGATCAAGGCCGCGAATTATTCCGAAGAAGAACTGAAACGCGAATCGGAGGCATTCGACAGTCTGCGGCCGGGCGAAGATATGGTCGGGCTCGAGAAAGCGTTCGAAGCCGCCGCGGAAGATTACCGGCCGGGCGAATCGAAGAAAAAATAACTTCGGTGCTGGTCGTTACTTGGGCGGAGATTGGCCGCGGCCAGCCTGCGCGTCAATCTCCTCTGCTCGTTGCAGGTGGATGGCGCCTTCCTCTTCCTGGCCGATGAGCTGCAGCGTCTTTCCCAGGTTGTAATGCGCGGCGGCGTAGTTGGGATTGATTTCTAACGCCCTTCGATATTCAGCAATCGCCTGGTCGAGTTCCCCGAAACGAGCGAGGCAGTTGGCCAGCCCGTTGTGAGGCGAAGCAAGGTTCGGATTGATCTCCAAACTTTTCCGAAAATGCGCAGCAGCTTCGGGAAAATTGCCGGAGCGAAAAAAAACGTCGCCCAGAGAGTAGGCTATCTCGGCATTATTCGGATCGATCTGGAATGCTTTCTCTAACTCTGCCACTGCTTCGTCGTTCCGTCCGAGGCGGATGAGTGCTTCGCCCAATTGACGATGCGCGACGCCATTCCCGGGGTCGATTTGGAGAGCCATTCCGAGATGGGACATGGCCTCAGTCGTCAAACCGCTTTGGAGCAAGGCGGCCCCGAGATTGGCATGCGCGGCGGCGATGCGCGGATTTAATTCCAGCGCCTTCTTGTAACCGGCAATTGCTTCATCAATTCGCCCGGCGCGAAAAAGAACGTTTGCCCGGTTGTACTGCATCTCTGCCGCCGCCGGATTAATCGCGAGCGCTTGATCCAATTCAGTAAGCGCAGCGTCCGTCTCGCCTTTATGACTTAGTTCAATTCCGAGATTGCCATGTGCCATCCAGCTCTCCGGATTTGTTGCGATCGTCGCCCGCCATAATGTCTCCAGATCGGCATACGTTCCTGCCTGCCGCCAGGTCTCGAGACCTAGCGTCAACAGAAGCGCACCGCAGAAAACAATTCGCAGAATCTCCTTTTTGCGCCCAAAAAATTCGAACGCGGTGGTGACCCCCGCTGCCGCTAATGCCAACGGACCGATACTCGCCAGATACTGATAATGGTCTGCCACGAACGAATAGCGAAACGTGTAAAGCATGATGAAACCAAGGACAGGGCTCAGTGTGGCGACGAAGAAAAGCGCGGCCACTTCGACACCACGGCCGAAGAATTTCCGCGTGAAATAAATGGCGCAGCCCGCGCCCACCGTCAGACACAGCCAGAAATAATCGAGCGAATTCGACACCGAGATTTCCCACCGCGGATAGCTGAAAGCGAGGTGCGCCGGCCAGAAGAGTTTGCCCAGATAAAACCAGAGGGCGCGACTCGCCACGAGAATTCTCGTCGGGAAATCGATCGAGAAAAGCTCGCCTTGAGTTCCCTGATGATAGCGCTCCCACCAGATCGTAAGCAATCCACCGCCGATACCAAGAAGGACGAACGGGACCACTTGCGCGATTCGCTTCCAAGTGATGGTCTTCCCTTGCCACCAGAGAATCAAAAATAGCGCCGCGGGCATCGTACAAGCAGTGGTCTTGCTGAAGAGCGCCAGGACGTAGAAGACCAGCGCCAGCGCATAGAATCCCGATTTCTTCGCGCGTTTTTCGTCGACAAATTCCACCCAGGACAGAAGCGCGAGGAGAAAGAAGAAACCCATCAACACATTCTTGCGCTCGGTAATCCAGGCTACCGATTCCACCTGCACCGGATGCAGTGCGAAGAGAGCTGCGCCCAGCCACGCGCCGGGCACGTTCAGAACGCGCAACAGCCGCCAAACGAGTAATGCGTTGATCGCATGCAGCGCGAAATTTACCCAGTGATATCCGGTCGACTGAAATCCCCAGATCGCGTGCTCCAGCCGGAACGTCGTATAAACGAGCGGGAAATATTGCGACGGAGAATCGAAGGAGAACCAGATGCGGCGCAATCCGTCAGCCGCGGTCAGCAATTTATTCTGTGTGACGTAGACGTCGTCGTCCCAGATGTAGCCAGCGTGCCACGCTTGCTGGTATACGAGCAGAGTCGCGGCGATCAACAGCAATCCTTGTATCCAAGTCTCGACCAGGGCGAACCGGCGTGGCGCTGAAAGGCGGGCGGTGCTTGCGGCAGTTAATTTAGACTTTCTTTTCAAAGCCTCGGAATTCAGCTTCTCCCCCGGGCGAGAAGATCCTTTCTACCGTTTAGAATTCCGCGCTGCCGGGCGTGCGCGCGAAGGGAATGACGTCGCGGATGTTCGAGACGCCGGTCACAAACATCAACATCCGCTCGAAACCAAGACCGAATCCAGCGTGCGGCACGGTGCCATAGCGACGAAGGTCGAGATACCATTTGTAATCGGCTGGATCCATCTTGTGCCGGCGCATGTTCGCTTCCAGCACGTCGAGACGTTCTTCGCGCTGACTCCCGCCGACGATTTCTCCGATGCCGGGAACGAGAACATCCATCGCCGTGACCGTCTTGCCGTCGTCATTCAGTCGCATGTAGAAGGGCTTGATCTCCTTCGGATAATTGAAAACCGTGACCGGACATTTGAAATGTTTCTCGGTCAGCCAGCGCTCGTGCTCCGATTGCAGGTTCGCGCCGTATGCGACGGGGAATTCCCATTTTTCTCCGCTTGCGACTAACAGATCGACGGCCTCGGCGTAACTGATGCGTTGAAATGGTCGCTCCAGAACAAAGTCGAGTCGCGCGAGCAATTCCTTGTCGACAAACTTCGAAAATAGTTCGAGTTCGTCGAGACAATTCGTCCGGATATCGCGGATCAGATATTTCACCATTTCTTCCGCGACATCCATGTTGCCGTTGAGATCACAGAACGCCATCTCCGGCTCGATCATCCAAAATTCGTTAGCGTGCCGCGACGTATTCGAATTCTCAGCGCGGAACGTCGGGCCGAACGTGTAAACCTTCGAAAGCGCGCAGGCGAAAGCTTCTGCCTCCAGCTGTCCGCTGACGGTGAGATAGGTTGAGCGCGCGAAAAAATCCTGCGCATAATCAATTTCTCCGTCGGTACGCCGTGGCGGATTCTTCAGATCAATCGACGTGACCCGAAATAATTCGCCCGCCCCTTCGCAATCGCTTCCCGTGATAATCGGTGTGTGAACGTAGACGAAACCGCGCTCCTGAAGAAATTGGTGAATGGCAAACGCGAGCCGGCTGCGGACCCGAAAAACGGAGCCGAAGAGATTTGAGCGCGGGCGCAGGTGCGCGATCTCGCGCAAGAATTCCGGAGTGTGGCCTTTTTTCTGGAGTGGATAGCTGTCGTCCGACGCGCCCACGATTTCGATCTCGCCGGCCACCACTTCCCAGCTTTGTCCTTTGCCTTGCGACGCAACCAACGCGCCGTGCACCTTGATTGAGGCTCCGGTGATCAGGCGCTGCACTTCGGCATAATTGGGCAGGGTGTTCTTCGCGATGATCTGCAGATTGCGCAGGCAAGAACCATCATTCAGCTCGATGAATGAGAAATCCTTCGAATCCCGCCGTGTCCGCACCCAACCCTGCACGAGAATGGGCGTGATCGGCGCGGGTGAACTTAATGCGTCCTTTACCGAAGTCGGTGCAAGCATGTCGCGACAGAAGTCGAGGGCTTAACTCAGCGGCAACCAATTGCCCGGTTGCGGCGGAGGTTTCGTGCCGTTGAGGCTGAGATAGGTGTATTCCTGGAGGAGACGCTCGTAATCGGAGAGAAGTTTCATGGCGTCGTTCGGCTTCAGGAAGTCAGTCTTGATAGCGGTATCGACTTGCGATTTCAACAGACGCATGAGTTCGACTTTGTCCCATTGCGTCATGGCCAAGACTTCGCCAATGGTGCTGCCTTCGATCACTTCCTCGATGTACCAACCGGATTCTTCGTCAGGGTCGAGGAAAACGTGCACCTCGGTGACGCGGCCAAACAAATTGTGCAGGTCGCCCATGATATCCTGGTAGGCGCCGACCATGAAGACACCGAGGTAATACATTTCACCGGGGACGATGCGATGCAGCGGAAGGGTATCGCGCACATCCTGCAGGTCGATGAATTTCGAGACCTTTCCGTCGGAATCGCACGTAATGTCGACGAGCATGCCCTGCCGATCCGGCGGAGTCGTGAGACGATGAATTGGCATGATTGGGAACAACTGGCCGAGGGCCCAATGATCGAGAAGCGATTGAAAGACGGAAAAGTTGCAGATGAATTGATCGCCTAACGAGGTCTCCAGTTCCTTCACTTCATCGGGCACATAGCGCAGGCCGCGATGCATGTTGACGATTTGCTGGGCCAGCTGCCAGTAAACGCTCTCGATCTTGGCTTTCGATTCAAGATCAAGCAGACCGAGATCGAACATCTGCTGTGACTCCTCTTTGATCTGCTGGATGTCGTGCAGACTTTCGCGGCGATTGCCGCGTTTGAGCCGCTGTTTTACCTCGAGGATATCGCCCACGAGCTTGTGATCTTTTTCGCCCGCCTCTACTTTCAACTTGGGCGCGGTTTTCTCGATGGAACTAAAGGCTTCGACCACGAGGACGGAGTGATGCGCGACAATGGCGCGCCCGCTCTCGCTCACGATCGCCGGATGCGCGACGTGTTCGGAATCGCAGACGTCGGCGATGTTCCAGACCACGTCGTTGGCGTATTCCTGGAGCGAATAGTTGGTCGAGCTATCGAAATCGCTGCGTGAGCCGTCGTAGTCGACGCCAAGGCCGCCGCCGACATCGAGGTAGCCGAGATCGTGCCCAAGTTTTGCGATCTTGGCGTAGTAGCGCGCAGCTTCGCGGACGGCGCGTTTGATTGTTGAAATATCCGGCACCTGCGAGCCGACATGGAAATGCACGAGCTTGAGACAATGCCCGAGACCGGCTGATTTCAGCATCTCGCTCGCAGCGACAAGACTGGTCGTGTCGAGGCCGAACTTTGCATTCTCGCCGCCGCTCGGCGCCCATTTCCCGGCTCCTTTGCTGTAAAGACGAACGCGAATGCCGATGTATGGCTCGACACCAACTTCCCTGGCCGCTCGTATCGTCTGTTCCAGTTCTTCGAGTTTCTCGACAACGATAACGACACGCTTGCCGAGCTTTCGTCCGAGCAGCGCAATCCGAATGTAGGCCGGGTCCTTGTAGCCATTGCAGATGATGAGGCTCTCCGGATCTTTATGCATCGCGAGCGCGGCGATCAGCTCCGGTTTGCTGCCGGCTTCAAGACCAAAGTGAAACTGCTGGCCGGCATCGACGATCTCCTCGATCACCTCTCGCAGCTGATTCACCTTGATCGGGAAAACGCCGCGATACTCGCTGCCGTAATTGAATTCCTTGATCGCATCCCCGAAGGCACGATTGACCGCCTCGACCCGGTGGCGAAGCAAATCCTGGAAACGGACCACCAGCGGAAAACCAAGGCCGCGAGCTCGCGCTTCGTTTACGACCGCGAGGATGTCGATCGAACCACCTCCGTCCTGCAACGGCATCG
Source organism: uncultured Verrucomicrobiae bacterium (assembly GCA_963737545.1). Classification (GTDB taxonomy): domain Bacteria; phylum Verrucomicrobiota; class Verrucomicrobiia; order Chthoniobacterales; family UBA10450; genus CAVTTH01. The sequence continues at coordinate 734,540 of CAVTTH010000001.1, forward strand.
CCTGCACGTTGCCGGCTTCGTTGACTGTAAAATAGCCGCTGCCCCAGCCGTCGATGTTGTAGGTGCTAATCGCAGCCTCAACGTCCCACTCGTTTTTTGTTTTTTCGGGGGCAGACACTGGAAAGGAACGCATAATCAATCAGCGTCCGAAACATGCAAGTGTTGCTCGCGAAAATTTCAGCGAAATGGAGGGACGCCCGCCGTGGCGTCCGAAGGTTACGGGACGGGACGGCGCCCTTCCCTCCGCCTCCTTGTTTTTCCTCCTCAAACGGATAACGTCGAATTGATGAATAAGACGGTCATCCAGGTGCAGGTACGCGCTGTCTTGCCGACCAGCGGCGGATGCGCTGTTTTCCTTGGGAACAACGACAAGGTCTTCATCATTTATGTGGATCAAACGGTCGGCAGCGCGATCACAATGTTCATGCGCGACATTTCCAAAGAGCGCCCGTTGACGCACGATTTGATGGGACACCTGATGACCGCCCTCGGTGCGCATGTCGAAAGAATCATCATCAACGATCTGAAGAACGCGACCTATTACGCCCGGATGATCATTTGCGCGGAGAACGAATTGCAGCAGAAAAAAATCATCGAGCTCGATGCCCGTCCGAGCGACTGCATCGCGGTCGCGACACAGCAAAAAGCGCCTATCTACGTGAGCCAGGAAGTTTGGGACGAAGTCGATGACATGAGCGACGTCCTCCGCAAAATGGAAGAAGAGGGACTGAAGGCGGATCCGGAGGGGGAATCGAGCGAGGAAGAGTAATCGTAGAGGGAAGATTTTCTCTCTCTGTCATCCCGAGCGAAGCGAGGGACCTCACATTTCGCAGGATACTTTTTCCCCTGGTCCTACGCTTCTAATTGCAGAGCGGATCACGTATTCGCTGTCGGGCACGTCAGAGATTTTTGGAAAACCACTAGCGAGTTGGAGGTCCCTCGCCGTTTACTCGGCTCGGGATGACAGCGTGGTCGGAGCGTTCAGCCCAGCAGCTCGCCGTAGTGCTTCTGCGCCACATCGACCGTTCGGGCGAGAATTTCTGGTGCGGTTTCGAGCTGGAGAACCTCTTCAACGAGTTTTTCGCACTCGGCAAGGGTCAGGCTCTGCACCGCACGTTTGACTCTCGGCACCAGGCTCGGACTCGCGCTCAATTCGTCCACGCCAAGCCCAAGCAGGAGTGGAACCAGCGCAATGTCACCTGCCATCTCACCGCACACTCCCACCCAGATTCCATTCGCGTGTGCACCATCGGCAATCATCTTGAGTAATTGTAAAACCGCCGGATGCGTCGGTTCGTAAAGGTGCGCGATGCTCTCGTTCACTCGATCGACCGCCAGCGCGTACTGAATGAGATCGTTCGTCCCGATGCTAAAGAAATCGACTTCACGCGCGAGCGAATTGGCCGAGATGGCGGCGCTTGGGATCTCGATCATCGCGCCGACTTCGGCGCCGTCGTTGAACGGCTGGCCCGCGCTCCGCAGCTCTTCTTTGCACTGCTTAAGAATTTTCAGTGCCTCCCGGAGTTCGCCGAGACCGGAGATCATCGGAAACATGATTTTCACATTCCCGGCCGCGCTCGCGCGCAAGATTGCACGCAATTGTCACTTTGAAGATCGCAGGATTAGCCAGCGAATAGCGGATGGCCCGACAGCCGAGAAACGGGTTCATTTCATCGACGTCTTCAATGCCATCGGCCAACTTGTCGCCACCAAGATCGAAGGTGCGAATGATGAGCGGATGCGGGAGGACTCGCTGCGCCACGCGGCGGTAGTTTTCGTATTGTTCGTCTTCATCCGGAAGCGTCGTCCGATTCAAATAAAGGCATTCCGTGCGGTAGAGCCCGATCCCCTCGGCACCGCTTTCGACGACTGCATCCACCTCATCCGGCAGTTCGATATTCGCGGAGAGAACGATGTGCCGCCCATCGCGCGTGGTCGATTTAGTGGCGCGGAGCTGAGTTAGAAGTTGCTCGACTTTGCCTTTGCGGGCTTCGAGTTCGCCGTAATGCCAGAGGGTTTCCGGCGTTGGACGAACGATGAGCAGGCCATTGTAGCCATCGAGAAGAACTTGCTCTCCGGTCTCGAGTTTTTCGGTTACGTTATGCAGACCGACGATCGATGGGATGTTGAGCGACCGTGCCATGATGGCGGTATGCGACGTCCGGCTCCCTAAGTCCGTGGCAAACCCGAGCACTCGATGGCGGTCCATCGTCGCCGTATCCGAGGGCGTAAGGTTATGCGCCACAAGAATGTGCGGCTCGTTCACGCTCAGGAAGGCCTTGGGCGCCTTGCCCTGCAAATTCCGAATCACGCGGCGGGTGACGTCCTGAATATCGAGGGCGCGCTCACGCAGATAGGGATCGTCGATCTTGCTTAGCGTCTCCGAATAATGCGTGGCCACCTCCTGAAAAACGAACTCGACGTTACACGGATCGGCTTCGAGTTTGCGCAGCACTTCGTCGATCAAAGTGCGATCCTCCACAACCAGCAGATGCGCATCGAAAATACCGGCGTCCTTTGCGCCGATCGCCTCGGCGATGCGCTGCTGCATTTCGAGAATCTGCGCGCGCGTCTGGATCAACGCTCCTTCGAAACGACTGATCTCGTGCCCGATTTGCGATCGATCGATGGGGTGGCGGACGATTTCGTCGAAATCCTCCCGAATGACGTGAATACTCCCACGGGCAATACCCGGGGACACTCCCACGCCTTGAAAGCGGACTTCTCCCTGCGCGTTATCGGTGCTCATCCGACTGGGAGGGTAATGCGGATGTCAACGCGGGAAAAGTCTCGGTATCAATCTTCGTTAAACTTCGCCGCGATCAGTGCTTCAATTTCCTGCAGGGCACGATCGGCATCGGGTCCTTCACATCGAACGTTGAGTTTCGATCCCTGACCGGCAGCAAGCATCATCAAGCCCATAATGCTCTTCCCGTTTACCTGATCGCCCTCCTCTTTCTCGACCCAGACTTCACATCGGTAGCGGCTGGCAATGCGAACGAACATGGCCGCCGGGCGCGCATGAAGTCCGAGACGATTCACGATTGTGATTTGTTTCTCGATCTTTCGCCCGTCGGCAGTGGTGGCCGATTTTCGGTTCAAAAGCCCCATTAGTTTTCCTGGTTGTGCATCAATTTGATCAAGTTCGAGTTGAATTCTAATGCGCTGTTGCGACCCAAACCCTTCAACTTCTGATCCATCGCGGCTACTTCGATCAAGCGCGCGATATCGCGTCCCGGCCGCACGGGAATCGTCACGTGCGGCACTTGAAGATTGAGGATTTCGTAAAATTCCTGATCGAGTCCTATCCTATCCACTTCTTCCAGCTCCTGCCAGTCTTTTAACGTTACGACAAGGTCCAGACGCTTCTCGATTCGAATGCTGCCAATTCCGAAAATCGCAGCCACATTGATGATGCCGATCCCACGGACTTCCATGTGGTAACGAGTCAACTCCGGCGCCGTCGCCATCAGCTCACGGCCTTCGAAAGATTTGATGCGCGAGACGTCATCCGCCACCAGACTGTAGCCGCGTTCAATCAAACCCAGAACGCACTCGCTTTTACCGATGCCGCTGGCTCCGCGGATCAGCACGCCGACGCCGAGAATGTCGACCATGCTGCCAAACTCAGTCACACTCGGCGCGAAATCAGCCTCCAGCGCAATCGTCGCGGCGTTGATGAACTTCATCGTAATCATCGGCGTCCGAAAAATCGCGACCTCTTCTTCCTCGGCCACAGCGAGCAATTCGGGAGCGAGATGAGCGCCACGCGACACAACCAGGCACGGAATCTTTTGCCCGCAGAGCTTGCGGAAGCGCAGAATTCTTGCCCGGGCCGATAAGCTTTTGAGATAGGTATTCTCCGCGGCCCCGAGCACCTGAACGCGTTTTTCCGCGAAGTAACTGTAGAAGCCGGAAAGGGCCAGGCCGGGACGATTAATTGTGGGCTCGCGAATTTTGTGGTGAAATCCGACGCGTTTGCCTTCCAGCTTCAGCTGTAAACTTTCGCCATGCGCCTGATAAAAGCTTTCGACCGTAACGACCGGGACATTTTTCTTTTGATCGCCCCCGGAGCTGATGGTTTGAGTCGCAGGTCGTGGAGCCATTATGGCCTAACCTCTAATGGCGAAAGCGCCCGATTTCCAACGCCCAGTTCGCCCAAAAGAAGTAGTCGCCACCGAGCCTGTGATCGGTTCGGATCCGAAAACGAAATCCGGCGCTGATCCGGTAGCGTCCCTTGCTCGCCTTATTTCACGATCGGCTCGATTAAACCGAAATCGCCGCTTTTCCGGCGATACATGACATTCACGCGCGAATTCCGGGCGTTCATGAAAACCAGGAACTGCCGATGCGACATTTCCAGTTGCAGGACCGCCTCATCGACGAACATCGGTTTGACCGGATAGCGCTCAGTCCGCACTACGGCATGTTCGGTGTGTTCCTCTTCTTCGATCGGTTCAGGATTGAGAACGTGCTCGTCGAGATGCTGGATAACATCTTTCCGCGGACGGTGTTTCTTCATCAACCGGGTTTTGTATTTGCGCATTTGGCGCGCGATTTTGTCGACCACGGCATCGATGGCGGCGTACATGTCGTTCGTCTCCGCACACGCCTCGATCGTGATGTGATTGGAGCAAACGAGGATCACCTCGGTTGAGTGCCGATATTTTTCGACCTCGAGAATGAAATGCGCCTCGATGATCTTCGGATAATCGAGATGAAGACTCTCGATCTTCTTCGTACAATAATCGTTGATCGCGTCGGTTACTTGCAGATGGCGGCCGGTGACTTTGACGGGTGGATGGGCGTTGGCGGTTAACATTCCTCTCCTTTCGGTTACATGCGAAATCGCTCGCCAAGATAAAGCTGGCGGCTGATCGGGTCGTTGATAAGAAAATCTTTCGTGCCCTCACTCTCCACGCGCCCTTCAAAAATCAAATAAGCGCGGTCTACGATGGAAAGAGTTTCGCGGACATTGTGATCGGTAATCAAAATCGCGAGGCCGGATTTGCGCAGATTTACCACGATTTGCTGGACATCGTAAACCGCGATCGGATCGACCCCGCTGAACGGCTCATCCAGCATAAGCAGCCGCGGATTCGTGACGAGCGACCGCGCAATCGTCAGCCGGCGTTTCTCCCCGCCGCTCAGGGTCAGGGCAATGTTCCTGGCAACGCGCTCGATCCCGAACTGATGCAGCAACTGGTCGCAACGTTGCCGGCGTTCGGTTCGACTCATCGGCAGAGTTTCCAGGATCGCGAGGATGTTTTGTTCGACCGTCATTTTCCGAAAAATCGATTCTTCCTGCGGCAGGTAACCCATGCCGAGGCGGGCGCGTTTATACATCGGGTAATTGGTCACATCGGCGCCGGAAAAAATCACCCGGCCGCTGTTTGGCCTAACCAGGCCGACGATCATGTAAAAACTGGTCGTTTTCCCGGCGCCGTTCGGACCGAGGAGTCCGACGATCTCGCCCGCGCGCACGTTGATGTTGATCCCGTCGACCACCGCGCGACCGCCGTAGACTTTTACGATGTCCTCGGTCTCGAGAACATTCGGCGTCGGTTTGGCATTCTCGTTCGCCGGAGCGGACGCGGAGGAGGGAAGCGTTCGGCTGATCATGGCTTCGGCGACGCTGATGGCGACGGTGACGGCGACGGCTGCTGTCGAATTTCAGTCACACTCGGCCCCGACGTGGTGAGCTGTCCATTGCCAGACAGAACCATGACTGTGTCCGGCGCGGTCGCGATGTGCATGTTCATGCCTTGCTGGACGCGCGGCGTTCCCCTCATCTCAATTTTCCCGTCGCTCGTGGTGTAGATCGCCTGTTCCGCACGGCCGACAGTCCGTTCCGCCGGTCCGCCGTTTGGATCCGGCCGATCCTTCAGAACTCCAACGTTACCCTCGGCCACTGCTTTCTCCAGTCCCTGAGTTTGATCTTTGCTAATGTAAACCGTCAACTTGTCCGATTGCATGTTGAAGCGCGGATCATTTATTCTCACGTGACCTTTGAACTTGCCGACATTCTTGGCCGAATCGAAGAATGCTTCGTCAGCAAAAACCTCCGTTGTGATGGGCTGATCCGATGAGAATAGGTTGTTCGGGAGAAGCGATTTCTTGACTTCCATTTTTGCCGGCGAGGCCGCCGCGCCAGCCTTCGCGACAGGGCTCTGGCCAGATGCTACCTGAATGGTTACTGCGAAAGCGAGCAACGCGCAGACAATCAATTTTCTCATTCTCCTTCTGGGCGCACGAGCGATTTTCCATTGAGGGTCATCTTAACATCGCCGACAAGCGTTCCCTGGCGTGTAGCGGTGTTGAACTCCATTGAATTCCCGCTGAGTTGAAAATCGGCCCGCCTGACGGTGGTCCGTTCTCGCGAGCTTAGCACATGTGTTTTGAGGTCGAGGATCGAAGTCGTCATATCGATATCGAGATCCGGCTTCTCCTCTGGCGTGAAGGTGTGCATCTTCAAATTACGCAACTCCAGGTGATTTTCATCGATGCGCTTGGCCGCGCCGGCAAAAAACCGGCCGCGGATATGCCCTTCGAGATCGTAATCCGGGAGAGTGATCCCTTTGGCCTCCTGGCCGATGGGAATCGGAATACTGGCCGCGCCATTGCCGGCATCCTTCTCCGAGATTTTTGATTTGGACTTTTTCGGTTCCTTCGCTGTCGAAGGATTTGCCGCCAAACTGAAGATCGTAATCAAAATCAACACCAGAAGCGAGCCCCTGCGATGGGAGCGACCGTTACGAAACGGCAGCATGGATAGCCTTTAACATGCGAAGATGCTTCGGCAACTGCTTTAGCGGAATCTGATTCGCTCCATCGGAAAGTGCGCGCGCGGGATTTTCATGAACTTCCATGAAGATCCCGTCGCAGCCCGCCGCCACCGCCGCTCGCGCCAGCGCCGGAGCGAGTGCGGCATCGCCCGAAGTCGAGTCCCCTGCTCCACCAGGGCGCTGCACAGAGTGAGTGGCATCAAAAATCACGCGATAGCCCGCCTCACGCATCCACGCGAGCGACCGCATGTCGGCCACGAGATTGTTGTAGCCGAAAGTGGTGCCGCGTTCGGTGAAGAGAAACTTGTCATTGCCGAAGGCTTCGAGCTTTTCGGCAATGTTTCTTACGTCCCACGGTGCGAGGAACTGGCCTTTCTTCACGTTGATTGGGCGTTCGGTTTTTGCAGCCGCCCGCAACAGGTCCGTTTGCCGGCAGAGAAATGCGGGAATTTGCAGGAGATCGATCAATGCGCCGGCAATCTCCGCGTCGGCCGGTGAGTGCACGTCTGTGGTCACGGGAACGCGAAGTTCGCGACCAATGTGCGCCAGCAGTTCGCATCCTTCGCGCGCTCCCAGACCACGATAGGATCGCACTGAGGTCCGGTTTGCCTTGTCATATGACGCTTTGAAAATGAACTGCACAGATTCTTCGGTACATATCTCGGAAATCCGGCGCGCCATGCGTCCGACGAATTTCTCCGATTCGATCACGCAAGGACCGAGAATGAATACCGGCTGCTTCCCGCCAATGGTAACGGCGCCGATTTTGAGAGGTTTTGTTTTCACGACGAATTGAACGCTCCTTATTGCTGGTCATCCTGAGCCGCGCAGACGGCGAAGGACCTCACAATATGTCGAAGATCACACAAAACTGAAACACTCGTCTGCAACACCATCGTTTCGTCGGGCATTTTCAATCTTTCAAATCGCAGCATCACCTAATGCAACTTCGCTTCACAAGTAACCCGCCGAACTCGTTGCGCCTCCCATAAATCCCAAACAGCGTATGGAGCATAAAGCGCACTGAAGAAAAGCAGGGCGAGCCCATGCATCTGAAGCAAATAAAGTGGCCACCAGTCGGAAAGGTAACTCAAGAGCGAGAACGCTTCCGGCTTGTGAAGCAAAAAGCCGTAATTCACGCCGGTCGCGAAATCGACCAGGAGCGTGACAACGAAATAAACCTCCGACCATGCGAACGTCCTAATAATCGAGAAGATGTGCGGTCGGTAGCCGCGGGTCGCCATCAAAAAAATTACCCCGGCAACAATTCCAGAGTGGCCAATGAAGAAACTGAAGAAGCGAAAATCTGGGAACGCGAACGGTAAATTCGGAGTGATAATGGCCTGAAGCGTGCCGCCGATTCCCCAAAAATAGGCGACTTCGAACCAGCTGCGGCGACCATTGATCAGCGCGACAATGATCACGACCATGGCCCAATCGCATAATTGGAAGGGGAGTACCTGCGCCAAATAAAGATGGTGATGGCGCCAAAGAAAAACCGCCGATGCGAGATAGTTCACGGCCAGGCAAGCGGCGAGAGACATGGCAAACGCCCGTTGCACCAGACGGGAACCGGCAGCGCGCGCCACTGCCGCCAGGCTGAGCGGTATCGCAACGGTGAGGAAAATAACCACCAGATGCGCGGGACTGAAGGGGTGGAACGCTTGCTCCGGGTTCACTCGTATCAGCGGATTACCCAAAGGTTGCACGGGATCACATCCGTCACCCAGGCGATCTGTGCCGGCAGAGTGCCGGTTTGCACCTGGCCCGGTGGCAACGCAACCGCGAGCAGATCGGCTTCGACCGCCTGCACGAAATCGGAAGCCGCATAGCCGGTGTTGCCGCGAACACAACGCGCTTCGATCGGAACGTCGGTATGACCGGCATCCAGAATGAATTTTTCGAGGGCCTCTTCTTCCTCGGCCAGCGATCGGGCTGCTGGATGTTCATCGCTATCGTCGGTATTGGCGCGAAGCGCAGCGCGGGCGGCATCGAAAGTTGTGTAGACTCGAATGACAAAAAGCTTCTCGCACGCCTCCCGAGCCGCCAGATGCAGCGTCTTGCGCAGCGCCCGCTGTCCGTGCTCGGAGAAATCGGCGATCATCACGATGTGGCGCATCGGGTTCGGAGGCATCGCCGGCTTGGTAAAAAGCATTACGGAGCAGGTCGCATCCCGCACGAGGCGCCGCGCCACGTCACCGAGAAATGGCCGGAGGACGACTTCCTTTTCCAGCGCCCCGGCAATAATCAAATCGACATCATTGGCTCGCGCTGCTTCGAGGATGGCCTCCGCCGGATTTCCTTTTTGATAATGGACAGGAGAATCATCGGGCAATTCCAGTTTCTTCAACGCATTACAGAACTTTCGCACCGTCCGCTCATCACGTTCGCCCACGTAGATCAGGCTGAGCCGGCAATCAAAATGATCGCGAATCCGTTTCGCCTCCGAAATCACTCGCAAAAAACGCGGCGAAAATGTGCTCGCTACGGCGATGGATCGATAATGGGTCTCGGACATGGCAGCGCGCTAACTTGCTGGCTTTGCCGGCGGTCAGCAACTTCCGGGAGGCGCGGCGCGGCCCCGCGGTCTCCGCGATCAACGCCGCACGCTCACCCTATCTGTGTGCTTGTGACTTTTCATTTCCAGATTCCTCTGCCACTTTGCGCAGATGCGGCGAGCGATCTATCCCGGCAGCTTCGACCCCGTAACCAATGGCCACCTCGATGTGATCGAACGGGCTCGGAAATTATTTGATGAAGTGATTGTTGCGGTCGCGCACAACGATCAGAAAAATCCGATGTTCACGCTCGACGACCGGCTGGAATTTCTGCGTCAGACAGCCGGGAAAATGAAAAACGTCAAGATCGCGCCCCTCGATGGTTTGCTCGTTGATTTTGCAATTGCGCAGAATGCCACCGCGGTCGTGCGCGGCTTGCGCGCGATTTCCGATTTTGAATTTGAATTCCAGATGGCCTTGATGAATCGCAAACTGGAAGCCAGCATCGAGACGATTTTCCTGATGCCGAAAGAGGAATACACTTATTTGAGCTCGAGGATCGTGAAGGAAATCGCGCGACTCGGAGGCGACATCGGCCAGTTTGTGCCAGCGGCTGTGGCGAGCGCATTGAAGGAAAAGATCATCAAATGAAAATCCATCTTAACCAGATTCCACACGACGGATTGCATCTGGAGGGTGAAGAGGATTGTCCAATTCCCGAGCTGGAGGCGGAGGGCACCCGATGCACTGGTCCGCTCTCCTACGTGCTCGATCTCGGGATATCCGAGGGCGCGCTTTGGGCAAACGGCACGTTGTCGCAGCCGGTCGAATTGCGCTGCGTTTCGTGCCTGGAGCCATTCAGCTACATCATCGAAGTCCGCTCGTTCGCCCTCCACACCGAGTTGACCGGACCGGAATTGGTCGATCTCACACCGTTCATGCGCGAAGACATCCTGCTTAATCTTCCGCCCTACCCTCATTGCGACCGCGAGGGAAACCGCGTTTGCAAAGCGGCCGAAACGATTGCGACCAAACCGGATGACGTCATCAAGGAAGCCCCGCCCGCCTGGGACGAACTGGATAAGTTGAAACTGCGCAAATGAGGTGTAGCTGCCGCCGTCTCTGGCGGCAGGGCCGTGGGAACTTGTGCAATTGGGGGAGAACGGTAGCCACAAGCATTTGTCTTTTCCCGAATTCCTGCTTTCCTACTCCGCTCGTATGGGGGTCTCGAAACGCAAAACATCGAAAATGCGCCTGCGCACGCGCAAGGCGTCCCACCGCTGGCGGGCGCCGCAGCTCAACAAATGCCCGCAATGCGGCAGTGCCGTGGCGTCGCATACGGCTTGCACTTCCTGCGGCTACTACAAGGGCCGTCAGGTCCTGACGGTTGACGCGAAATAACGCGAGGGGCCTGGGCGCCCGATTCTCGCCGAGCGATCGCGTTATTGAGGCGGCTGCCACAATCAGATTTTTCGTTTTGCATTCGGCAGACGAACTCCGCAAAGTTCCTCTCCGATGAAAATCGCACTCGACGCCATGGGCGGCGATTTTGGTCCGCCCAACATCGTAAGCGGTGCTGTCATGGCGCTGCGCGCGTATTCGCACATCGAAAAGCTCTTTCTGGTCGGCGACACTCCTAAAATTGAAGCCGAGCTAGAAAAGCACGCCTGCAACGATGGCCGTATCGAAATCGTGCACGCCACACAGGTCGTGGAAATGACAGATGGCGCCGTAGCCGCGGTCCGGCGGAAGAAGGATTCCTCCGTCAGCCGCGCGGTCGATCTTGTAAAAAAAGGGGACGCGAGCGCGATTGTCAGCGCCGGACATACGGGCGCGGCGGTGGCGGCGACGACAATCAAACTGCGCACGTTGCCTGGAATCGATCGTCCCGGCATCGCGGCAGTGATTCCGACGCAAACAAACATATTTGTTTTGATCGACGCTGGCGCCAATAGCGATGCGCGCGCCGAACATTTGCTCCAATACGGAATCATGGGTTCGGTCTATTCCCGCCATGTCCTCGGATACAAGAATCCGGAGGTCGGTCTCATGTCGATCGGCGGTGAGGACGTCAAGGGAACCGATCTGACGAAGGAAGTTTTTAAGATGCTGAAGCAGAGCAATCTCAATTTCCGCGGCAACATCGAAGGGCACGATCTGTTCGATCATCCCGTCGAAGTGGTGGTGTGCGATGGGTTCGTCGGCAACGTCATTTTGAAAACGTGCGAATCGATTGCCGGTGCAATTTTCAAATGGCTCAAGCATGAATTGACACAGTCGAAAATCCGCATGGCCGGCGCCTATCTCGCGCGCCACGCGTTTCTCGCGATCAAAAAGAAAACGAATTACGAGGAATACGGCGGCATGCCGTTACTCGGGGTTAACGGCATTTGCATCATTGCGCATGGAGCGAGTACGCCGCTGGCGATCAAGAACGCGCTGCGCGTCGCCGCCGAATCGATTGAACAACAGGTGAACCCGCATATCATCGAGGAAGTTCGCCGTTACAATGAAACGACAGCCTCGCTCGAGCCCGCGCTCCACTAAATCGCAGCGGACCGTTTCGATCATCGGCACCGGCAGTTATGTGCCGGAGAAAGTGCTCACGAACGAAGACCTCTCGCGCATGGTCGATACGAGCGACGAGTGGATCACGACGCGCACCGGAATTAAGGAACGTCGCATCGCCGCCAAGGACGAAAATACCAGCGACATGGCGGCGAAAGCGGCGCTCAAGGCGATCGAACAGGCCAGGATTTCGGCGACTGAGATCGATATGATTCTGGTCGCGACTGCGACGCCCGACATGTTATTTCCGGCGACAGCCTGTTTCGTGCAAAAGAAGATCGGCGCCACGAATGCGGCGTGTCTCGACATTTCCGCCGCCTGCGCCGGCTTTCTTTTCGGTGTTGAGATTGCCCAGCAATTCATCACTTCGCACACGCTCGACACCGTCCTCGTCATCGGTGCGGATAAACTGACCTCGATTACGAATTGGACCGATCGCAACACGTGTGTGCTTTTCGGTGACGGCGCGGGCGCGGCGATATTGCGTCATCGCGGAGGCTCGCATGGCGTGATCAGCACGCATATCGGAAGCGACGGTCAGTTTACGGACATTCTTTTCATGCCGGGCGGCGGCTCACGCTGTCCCATCACCAAGGAAAATGCGCACCTCCATCTGCAAACGATTCACATGACCGGGAAGGAAGTTTACAAGCAGGCCGTCACCGCAATGCTGAGCGCCGCGCGCAAGGCGCTCGATCAGGCTGGCCTAACGATCAATGATATCGCCTGCGTTATCCCGCATCAGGCGAATTTGCGAATCATCGAGGCGATCGCGAACCGGCTAAAGATTCCACTCGAAAAGTTTTACGTAAATCTCGATCGCTACGGAAACACCTCGGCCGCGGCCGTGGCGATTGCACTTGATGAAGCGAATCGCACTGGCCGGATCAAGCATGGCGATTATGTCTTGATGGTCGTGTTCGGCGGCGGACTGACCTGGGCCGGCAGCGTGATCGAATGGTGAGGACGGGCACAGAAAAATCATGCTCATCGACACTCACGCCCATCTTGATTATCCGGATTTCGCCGGAGACTTCGAGGCAGTCTTGCAACGGGCGACCGACGCAGGCGTCACGCGCATCATCACCATCGGTACCTCGGTTGAGAGCAGCCGGCGCGCGGTCGATCTGGCCGAGAAATATCCAAATATTTTCGCAGTCATCGGAGTTCACCCCACCTGCGTTAATGAATCTCCTGAGGATGTGATAACGCCTTTACGCGAGCTCGCGAAGAGCCGGCGCGTGGTCGCGATCGGCGAAACAGGGCTCGATTATCACCATTTACCGAGCGCGAAAGTTGCGCGCGACAAGGCGACGCAAGTCTTCGCCCGCGCCTTGCAAACGACGATGGAAGAAGAGATCGAAGCCGGCATTCACGACGGCGCGGAAAAATCAAAGCAAGCAAGTTTGTTCGAACAGCAACTCGATCTGGCGGTTGAGCTGCGGCTCAATGTCGTAATCCACCAGCGCGACGCCTGGTCGGACACGCTCGAAATCATGCGCGATTACGGACGGACGCTGAGCGGCGTGTTTCATTGTTTCGGCGGCACCAAGGAGCAGGCCGAGGAAGTGATCGCGCTCGGGCATTTGGTATCGTTTACCGGCATCGTCACTTTCAAAAATGGTGCGTCGGTGCGAGAGGTTGCCGCGCAACTTTCGCCTGACGAATTCATGGTCGAAACCGATTGTCCGTATCTCGCGCCGACACCGTTTCGCGGGAAACGCTGCGAACCGGCGCACACGCGTCTGATCGCGGAATCGATCGCGACAGCGCGCGGCGTGGGGTTGCGCGAAATTGCGGATGCGACTACTGCAACGGCGGAGGATTTTTTTCGGTTCAAACGATGACGAGAACGTTTATTACTTCTCTTCTCTGTCGCGCGCTCCTCTGCGCGGGTCTGTTGTTGATCGCTTCGTGCGCAACCAAGGACACGCATCATCAACTCGTAATCAGCGTGCCAGAGCAACGAATGGCAGTGCTCGAGGACGGAGCACTGCTCGCCAGTTATCCTATTTCCACGTCAAAGTACGGTTGCGGCGACGCGCCGGGCAGCTGTCGGACTCCGCTGGGCCATCTTGAAATTGCGCAAAAAATCGGCGGCTCGGCGCCGAGCGGCGCAGTCTTCAAGGATCGGCGACGAACAGGCGAAATCGTCGCGCCCGATTCGCCAGGGCGCGATCCGATCGTGAGCCGAATTCTTTGGTTACGCGGCCGTGAATCGCAGAATGCGCGCGCCTTCGCCCGCACCATCTACATTCATGGGACGCCGGAGGAACGAAATATCGGGCTGCCGGTGAGCTATGGCTGTATCCGGATGCGTTCGCACGATGTCATTCAACTCTACGATATCGTCGGAGAAGGCGCGCAGGTAACTATCGTCGACGCACCGCTGGAAGGGATCGTTCCCGGGCATTGCTCCCGAGCCGGTGCAAGTGGCCACCAGCCTTCGGCCAGCTACATTCGACCTCTCGTTAGGCGGCCGCTTTTACGGCAGCTTTCCGAGCTGCTCTTGCGCCGATTTCCCAGCGAGCAATTTCAAATCCGCGTCCACCATGAGCCGCACCAGTTCGGGGAACCGAACTTTTGGTTCCCAATCGAGCACCCTCTTTGCCTTCGATGCATCGCCGATGAGCAGGTCTACCTCCGCCGGACGCTCGTAGCGACCGTCGTGTTTCACATATCTTTCCCAATCGAGGTCGGCATGGCCGAAAGCGGTTTCGACAAACTCGCGGACGCTGTGGCTCTCGTTCGTCGCCATCACGAAATCATCGCCTTCGTCATGTTGCAGGATCCGCCACATGCCCTCGACGTATTCCGGCGCGTAACCCCAGTCGCGTTTCGCGTCGAGATTCCCGAGAAACAGTTCCTTTTGCAATCCGTGCTTGATCGCGGCGACGGCGCGGGAAATTTTTCGCGTGACGAACGTTTCGCCGCGGCGCGGGCTTTCGTGATTGAACAGGATTCCGTTGCTCGCGCATAAGCCATAACTTTCGCGGTAGTTTACCGTCGCCCAATACGCGAAGACCTTGGCCACGCCGTAGGGACTGCGCGGCCAAAAAGGCGTCGTCTCATTTTGCGGGATGGCCTGGACTTTGCCGAACATTTCGCTGCTCGACGCCTGGTAAAAACGCGAACGGATTCCGGTTTCGCGAATCGCCTCCAAAATTCGGATCGTACCGAGGCCGGTGACATCGGAAGTGTATTCGGGAATATCGAAACTCACCCGGACATGGCTTTGCGCGGCGAGATGGTAAATTTCGTCCGGCTTCAAATCGTAAATCAATTTTACCAGGTTCACCGAATCGCTCAGATCGCCGTAATGCAGGAACATGCGGACGCCATTGATGTGCGGGTCGGCATAGAGGTGATCGATGCGTGAAGTATTAAACGTGCTCGCCCGCCGGATGATTCCGTGAACCTCGTAGCCTTTTTCCAACAGCAAATCGGCCAGGTAACTTCCATCCTGCCCGGTGATCCCGGTGATAAGAGCTTTCTTCATTTGTTAGTCATTCCTGGCGAAGTCGAGCCGGCAACGCAATCGATGTTAGTCGGCGAGGCGAGGCTTTCAATCTCGAAGCATAATTAGACAGGCTGCACCATTAACCGCGCGAGCACCGCGCGTTGCGCCGCGATTAGTTCGGCGATGCCCTTCTTTCCGAGAGCGATCATTTCGTTGAGCTGATCGTTCGCAAACGTGGTTTCTTCACCGGAACCTTGAAGCTCGACGAAGTCGCCGTCTTCGGTTGCGACCAAATTAAAGTCGACGGTCACAGCCTTGTCCTCTTCGTAATTCAGATCGAGCACCGGCGTTCCGTCGAGCACACCCGCGCTCACAGCAGCTACTAATTTCCTGATCGGCGGCGAAGTGAGTTTCTTCTCGTCAGCCAATTTCCGACAGGCGACAGCGACGGCCAGACTCGCGCCTGTAATCGCCGCCGTGCGCGTACCGCCATCGGCTTGCAGGACATCGCAATCGATCCACATCGTGCGCGGGCCGAGCTTTTCGAGATCGACGACCGCGCGCAACGATCGCCCAATCAGGCGTTGAATCTCCGAGCTGCGGCCATCGAGCCGGCCCTTGGAGATGTCTCGCGGCTTGCGGCTCTGCGTCGAGTACGGAAGCATCGCGTATTCCGCGGTCAGCCAGCCGCCGGGGACTGCTTGTTCCTTCATCCAGCGCGGGACACCCTCCTCGATCATGACGGCGCAAATGACGCGCGTGTTTCCCATGGCCACGAGGACGGAGCCGCTCGCATACGGGGCGATTCCCAACTCGAATGTGACCGGCCGCAGTTGATCATGAGCGCGTCCTTCCAAGCGTTGCATCCCGCAAACTAGGTGCACTGGGGTGCCTCGTCATTCCAAGAATTTTGCGGAACGCTGCCCGTTAATCCGCGCAACATGGCGTTGTGAAGCGCACCACCTATGATATCTACGACCGTCGATCCTTTTCCATGCGGAGATACCTCTATCGCCAGCTGCGCGAATATCTCGGTCTCTACGTGCGCCCGGGCGATCGCGTCGCGGAAATCGATGCCAAAGAAGCGGCGGAATCGCTCAACTTCCAAAGCAACGAATTGCTCGTTCTCCAAAACCCATCCCGAGAATCCGGCCATTCTCAAACCAACCTTGAGGCGCTGGCGGAATTTCGTCCCGACTATGTCCTACTAAATGGGAGCATCCATTACGAAACAGACGTGCAGGATTTTCTGGAAAAGCTCCGCGCGGCGCTGCTGCCTTCGACGCGAGTTATCATCACATTTTACAGCACCCTCTGGAAACCGTGGTTGCGCCTCGCCACCGCGCTCGGGGTGCGCAGAAAAACGCCGGAGGAAAATTGGATCGCAAATGAAGATGTGCAGAATCTCCTCCTCCTGGCGAATTACGAATTGGTGCGGCAAGAGAGCAAATTCCTCGTTCCCATTTACATTCCGCTGATCAGTTACCTGGCAAATCGATTTCTCGCTCCGCTTCCCGGTTTTCGCCTCTTTAATTTGCTCAACATCGCGGTCGCCCGGCCAATCGGCCTGACCGCACCGGATCGAAGCAACGCTCCGTCGGTTTCCATCATCGTGCCGGCGCGCAATGAAGCCGGCAACATCGAAGCCGCCATTCTGCGCACTCCGGCGATGGGACCGGATGATGAATTCATCTTTATCGAAGGAAATTCGACCGATAACACCTGGGAAACACTCTGTCAGATACAGGCGAAGTATCAGGCGACGCACAACATTCAAATCGGGCGGCAGGAGGGGAAAGGAAAGGGCGACGCGGTCAGAAAAGGTTTCTCGCTGGCCCGGAAGGAAATTCTGATGATCCTGGACGCAGACCTGACGGTGCCGCCCGAGGAATTGCCGCGTTTCTACGAAGCGTTAGTGAGCCAAAAGGGCGAATTCATCAACGGCAGCCGTCTGGTTTATCCGATGGAAAAAAAGGCGATGCGATTCTTCAATCTGGTCGGGAACAAATTTTTCGCCGTCATGTTTTCTTTTGTCCTGGGACAGCGTTTCAAGGACACGCTTTGCGGCACGAAAGTATTGAGCCGGGAGAATTATCTGAGGCTGGCCGCACATCGAAAATACTTCGGAGAGTTCGATCCCTTCGGGGACTTCGATTTGATTTTTGGAGCGGCCCGCATGGCGTTACGCATCGTCGAAGTGCCTGTTCACTATCGCGAGCGCAGATACGGCTCGAGCAATATTGAGCGGTGGAAACACGGCGTGGTCCTGCTTCGAATGTTGAGATTCGCCGCAGCGAGAATCAAATTCCTTTGAACAGCGGAAGCGGAGAGATGAGCCACCGCCTGCAAAACGAGATCGAGCACGGGAAATATCTTCTCGCGCATGGCGCCGGTGAAATTTGGAACTGGGAAACACCAGCGGGACGGATTCGCTGGACCCGGCGGGTTAGGATGCTGACGAGCCATTTGCGTCGAGAGCAGAGCATTCTGGAACTCGGCTGCGGGACCGGATATTTCACTCGCGAACTGGCCGCCAGCGGTGCGCAGGTCACGGCGATAGACATCTCGCCGGAGCTGTTGCAGACGGCACGGCAAGAGTGCTCCTTCGGGAACGTTCGCTTCGAAATTCAGAACGCCTATGCCACAACTTTCCCGGATGAAGCGTTCGACTCGGTCGTTGGCAGCTCAGTGTTGCATCACCTCGAGATTGAAGCCGCACTCAGGGAAATTCAGCGCGTTCTCAAGCCGGGCGGCTCAATCCATTTCACCGAACCGAACATGATGAATCCACAGATCGCCGTGCAAAAAAATGTGCCGGCGATCAAACAGCGTCTCGGTGATTCGCCAGATGAGACGGCATTTTTTCGCTGGACGCTGGTGCGGCAACTCGAGCAAGCCGGGTTTCGCGCAGTGCAAATCGAACCTTTCGATTTTCTTCATCCCAGGATTCCGTCGAGTTGGATTCCCGCGGTTCAGAGTCTTGGCGGCTTTTTGGAAAGGATGCCGTTGCTCCGCGAGATGGCGGGCTCGCTTTACATTCGCGCGCTGAAATGAGGGACGCCGCCACGCTTAAGGACCAGTATGCCGAAGATCGCGCGCTCACGTTGCGTAACCGGGCCAATCTCAACGCGAACCGCAACCTTCTCTATTGGTATGGTGAACTCTACCGACATCAGTTTCGAGGTTTCCTCGATCCGCATCGCTTGAAAATTCTCGAGATTGGGAGCGGTGCATCGCCACTGCAACTCTTTTATCAAAATGTCCTAACGAGTGATGTTCTGGAACTGGACTATCTCGATTATGTCTTCGATTGCCACTCCATCGATCGGTTCGAGCCGATCCCGAATGAAAGCCTAGACGTGATCATTATGACGAACGTCCTCCACCACTTGAGAGATCCGATTGCATTTCTGAACAAAGCCGCCATCAAACTAAAGCACGGCGGAAAAATCATCGCGACCGAACCTTATTTTTCGGCGGTCTCGACGTTGATCTTCAAGTATCTGCACCATGAATCGGTCGACCTGAACATCTCCGAGCCAATCTTATCGGACATTCGAGGACCGTTGGCCTCCGCGAATATCGCGTTGCCGTGGTTGATCTTTATCAAGAACTCGAACTGGCACGACCGGCTGCGGGCGAATTTCCAATTTGATCCAGAAAAGTTTCAGCCTTTCAGCTCGGTATCCTACATGGCAACAGGCGGAATCTCGCGGCGCTTGCTGATCCCCGCGCCAGTTTACAAAACACTTTTTCGTATCGACATGACCCTGAGCCGAATGATGCCAAAGCTCCTTGCTTCATTTTTTACCATCGAACTCACCCGGAAGTAATGTCCTTTGCCAACTTCGGTCGCCGGATAGGGAACCAGCTCTACAAGTCTGCCTTTCCAATCTATCAACCGCTCTACAGGGCTTTCAAAAGTCACGTGGACCGCGCTGAGCGCCAGCTCCTGGCGCGCCACCTTTCTGCGGGAAATGTCGTGGTCGACGCCGGCGCTAACATTGGTATCTACTCAAGATTTCTCGCGAAATGCGTTGGGCCGACCGGCGTTGTCCATAGCTTCGAGCCTTCGCCTGATAATTTCAGGCGATTGCGCGGGATCGCGGGGGCGTGCTCCAACATCCGTGCCAATCAACTGGCGGTGAGTGACAAGACCGGACGGTCAATTCTCTACATCTCCGACAAGTTGAACGTAGATCATCGCGCCTATCCCACTGAGGGAGAAGCGCGAAGAACTCTTTCGATTCAATCCATCAAACTCGACGATTACTTCAAACCGGGTGAGCGCGTCGATTTTATCAAGCTGGACGTTCAGGGGTTTGAACTGCGCGCGCTGCGCGGAGCAGAACGCGTCCTGGCAGACAATCCGAAGGCAAGATTGCTGGTCGAACTCTGGCCCTACGGTCTTCATCAAGCCGGCGACTCGTCGGAAGCCCTGATGTCGTTCTTGGTGGGTCATGAGTTAACCGCATTTGTTGTTAAAGGAAGCGATTTGGTAAAATGCGATCTGTCGATGGCCAACCCTGGCAACGCGACCAGCTATGCGGATCTGTTTATCCAAAGAACAGATGCAGAGCTCTAAGGTGTGACGACAACGGATCGTTCCACGTTGGTTCACCGCGCTGGCGCGGCTGGTGCACAGATCGCGCGGGTGAAATCGGGCCGTTGCTGCTTGTCAAAAGGAACAACTGCCATTCCGTTTACCTGGAGCCGCTCCAGGCGCTTTCCCGTCGAATCTTCCGCAGAGACGACCCCGACAAAGATGAGCGGCCGATCAGAAAAATCTGCGGGGATTTTTGCCGGAATCGTGAAATCGAATTTGGGCAGGATGACCAGCGTTCGTTCATAAGATTGCCGAACAGCAGGTCGGTTGCGGGGGGGCAATTGGCCGGCGGGGATGTGGTAAGCGTAAGGAAAACTTTGAATCTCCATCACATACTGTCCCGCTCGAGGCCCATAGTGATCCGCCCAATTGGTATAAACTGGCAGTTCGTCAGCACGAGTCGGAAGCACGGCACATGGCGCCTGGTCTCAATCGGTGCACGATCGCGTCCCTCTCCTGCCCGGTTAGCTGCCGATCTGCTTTTGTTGGAGGATTAGAGATCGTTAGTGCGATTAACCGTGCGCCACTGGCCGCGAAAAAGGCCACCAAGACAAAAAGAACGAGCCTGATTGCGCGCCACGAAAATAGATCCAGTGCGCTTTGAGGAGTGGCTTGGTCGCTCTCAGAGATGTCGGTAGGCCACACCGCGTCCGGCTCACCGGCAATTCGGTTGGACCAACTCTCTGCCGGTAAGGATAGCGCGGCGAGAAAGTAGAACAGAAATAACCAGTCCGTCATCAAGATGCTGCGAAACATAATAGGATTGGCGAATGCGGCGCTACCAAGCACTGACATGACCAAACTCCCGAGCAAAATCAGCCCGGGCATGGCACGATGAGCGCGCCACGACAAAATCATGCCTCCGAGGATCGGAACAAAAGTGAGCCAAACCGGAAGACTTCGGTAAAACAAAACCAGCCCAATTGAACTGAGTAGAAAAGCCAGGCTCGATTTCGCAAAAGGCCCTTCCTGACGCAGCATCCATACCGAGACGAGAAAGATCAGTAGGAACACGAGGAGGATGTTTTGGCTCTTTTTCGCGCCAGAAAACCACTCGGAGTACCTGTTCGACGCCCGGCTTCGGGGACCAAAGGTATTTGCATACTCCCAAAGAGCTCCGCCTACGTTATGAAGGTAGAAGCCCGGATCGTGTTTCACATTTTCCTCGGCGCGATGCATGAAATATCGATAGCGATCGCCGATCGTATCAGGAATTTTGTCGGCATTGGCGTCCCGGCGAACATTTGGAGTCCATTGTTTGTAGGACGGCGACGTGGCCGAGTAGAAAGCCTCGCCGATGTTATCCGAGATGCTGAATATTCCGAACGCGCGTTTCTGGTGGATCAACCAAGGAAGAAGGACGATGACGAAACCGAGCGTCATCGCCGAAATGCGGATCAGGGCAGCTTTAAGATGCCGCTCGCGCCAGCCGAAAACGAAAATCAAGCCGAGAAAAAACGGCAGAACAAAAACAATAAGAGTGCGGGTTAGATTACTTAGCCCGATAAAAAGGCCTGAGACAAAAAAAACGGAAACACGCTGCGTCTCGGATGCGCGCAGCATGGCATAAACAGATGCGACGAAAAACAGCAGACCCAATGGTTCTGTGCCAGCCTGGGGAGTCTGGGCCACCTGCGTCGGATCGATCGCGAAGAACAGAGCGGCGCCGAGTCCACAAAATCGATTGAGAGCCCGAGCACCGCAAAGATAAATCAGACTTGCGGTGAGTCCGGCCGTGATAACGTTCAGAACGGCGATCGCCTGGAGGGAAAATCCTGACCACGTATACAGGCAGGCCAGCGCGATCGGATAGAACGGCCGAACGGCTGGCTGTTGAAATGGAGGTATCCCATGGCCTTGGGCGATGTTTATGGCTTTGAACGTGTACGAACAGCCGTCAGAGAAAGGTGCCCCCTGATAAATCAAGAACCCGTCCGCACGAGGATGTTGAAGGTGGAAGAGCCATCTCACGGCGGCGGCCGCAAGAAACATTACAGCGACCACGAGCCACTCATTCTGCAAAACCCGCCGAATCCGGTCGCGGAGCTGATTGCCCAACTCGGATGCAGTCATCAACCTCTCCGTCTGAGCCGACTGCATCGGACAAAAGGCACGCGCGTTCTCTTTGTGGCTTGAAGTGACTGGGGGTTGCGTTTACTCATTTCTCTCCCTTCCCTATTGAAGGCACGTTCGTAATCTCCGCGGGACGATCAGATAAGGGCACACATATCGTGCGTTGCATTCAAAAGGGAGAACAACAAACTCCCTGAATCATGTCGCTCGAAGTGTTTACAGGTCTGCCCGGTTCTGGCAAATCCAGCCGACTAATCGAATTGGTTAATTCTGCGACTGCGCGGAGTCAACCAGTCTCGACCTTTGCCTGTAGCAAGTCTCCCAAACTTGCCGCGAGCGATGCGCTGACCGTCCATCGTGTGATCACCTGTCGCATTAAGGGTTTAATCTGTCCCCTTCATCACTTCGTTTCGACGCCTGAGGCGGTAGCAATTCTTTCCCATCTTCCCTCCGGCACCATCGCCGCTTTTGAAGAGGCCCAACATTTCGATCCAGGAATCGTGCAACACTGGATTGAAGCCTCACGACGGGGCGTGGAGGTCTTGGTTTCAACGCCATCAGTTCCGCAGTTGCGCCTTCTCAAGGATGAAGGGTTCACCGAGACTGTTTTCAAAATGCAGTGTCAAAGATGCGGCCAATCAGAGGCGTCAACATTCATCGTCATGCCAGAGACCAAGACGACGACGGCGCTGTGCGGCCCGTGTAGCGCTGAAATGACTGAAGTTGCGCGGCGCGATCTGCTCGAACGTTTGCAGCGCCAACCGCCCTATCCGGGCGAGCAGGCTCTCTACCAACCGATCGATGAACTGCCCGAATGCGCTACGTGGAGAATTGTGCGGCCCGATTCGAAGGTAAGAGTGAATATCATGTCATACATGATCCGGGAGATGGGCCTGCCGGAAGCGGTCGCACCAAATCCCGCCACTTATCTCGATGTCGGTTGCAATACCGGTTACTTCTGCGATCGCATCCGGCGTCTCGGATTTTATGCCGAAGGCGTGGACGTCGTGAAGGGGGACATCGATGTGGCAACGATTCTGGATTCCTTTTTTCGCCGGGGTCATGTTCGCTATGTGACCCAGGATGCCTACGCCTATCTCGAGAGCACTCAGGACCGGTTCTTTGATGTCACCTCGGCGTTTGCCGTGTTCCAGTGGCTGATGATCCAAACAACTGTGGAGCGCGGGATCACTTGTCTGGAATGGCTTTTTGCCAAGACAAACCGGCTCTGCTTTCTCGAAATGGGTTACTCGGCCGAGCCTCAATATAAGGAAAAACTCAAAGCCAATATCGACCGCGAATGGGTGCGCCGGATAATGGAGGACAAAGGGGGCTTTTCGGAGGTTCGGATGTTTGATGCGAAGGAGCAGGGAATAAAATTTGGCCGGGATTTATTCGTCGGGATTAAACATGGATAAACTTTCTTCTTCGAATCGGCAGAAGGCGCTCCATCATTCATGGAGCGACCCCTTGAAGGACACGGAAAAAAAACAGTCTGCGGTTTGCATCGCGGGGGCTCATCGCTCGGGCACGTCGATGCTGACCCGGCTGTTAAATGTTTGCGGACTGGAGCTCGGGCCAGAATCTGAGTTGATGCCCGCCCAAGCCGACAATCCTGATGGTTTTTGGGAACATCTGCGCTTCTTGGAGCTAAACGATGAAGTGTTGAATTCTCTTGGGGGCGCTTGGGATCTGCCACCGCGCTCGGACGAAGATTTTAGCGATGTCCGCCTCGATCCGCTGCGAATGAAAGGAAGCCTGTTGATCGAAAAATTCGACTCCGCGGGCGTGTGGGGTTGGAAAGATCCGCGCAACAGTCTGACGATTCCATTTTGGAAAAGCATTTTGCCGGGGCTGAAGATACTCGTCATCGTCCGCAATCCACTCGAGGTGGCTTACTCGATGCATGAGCGCAACGGAACCTCCTACTCCTTCGGCTTGCGCCTTTGGGAAATTTATAATCGCCGATTATTCGAAGCGACGACGGCGCGGGAACGCCTCGTTACGCACTACGATCTTTTCTTTGAAGATCCGGAAAAGGAATTGAATCGGATAGCAAGCTTCCTTGGCTTGCCCGCCGACAGAGTTAATCATGCGGCCACTCTCGTCGCGCAAGGCCGACGGCACACACATTTCACGACTGAGCAACTGATCGATGCCCGCGTCTCGCCGAAGGTCGTCGACCTTTATCGTACTTTGATGGAGGAAGCAGAACGCGGCGCGGCGAAGAAACGGATCAAAGCAGCACAAGGGGCGTCGGGGAAAGATGCCGGGGCCGGAGAATCAGATCTTCTCCCCGGAGCGATCACTCGATTAAACAGTGCTGTTCCCGCAGGGGAGATCGTACGGCGCACCGAGATCGCCCATCGCGCCGCGATAGAGAATCTCCATCAGGAGATTCGGAAGCTGACGCTCCATCTAGCTCGCCAGGATGGCCGCATCATTGAAATGGAAAAGGAGCGCCTAACCTATGTGGCTGAGTTGTCGGCAAAGGCGGAAAGACTGGCGGCAGAGATCGAGAACATTCGCAAGCTTTTCCGCGCCCAAAGCGCTAGCCTGGCGGAGAGCGAGGCGCGATCAGATCAGTTAGTGGCGCGTCTCCGCCGGCAGTTGCAGGTGACAAAAAAGTTAACGCGGCTTTTGGATGATTTTGAAAACGCTGCGACACGGCTTCGATCTTCGCGCCGGTGGCAAATCGCCAATCCGATCGCCACACTGAGAGAAAAGATTTCACCGGGGCGCGGGTTATTAGGGTACGGCCATCTCGAAAGAATTATCTCGGCCTATCACGAGTGGTTGACCGCTCATCCGGAGATGGCTGCGATCGACGACCACATCCGAATGCTGGACTCGGGCGTCCTGCCGCCAGCTCCGCCGACGGTGTCGGTCAACAAGTCGGAGCTCCCTCCCGCGCCGACCCGACCGATTGAATTTCCAATTCATGAGGAAGTTGAGATCTCGATCATTATTCCCGTCTTTAATCAACTCCGTTTCACCCGGGCATGCCTGGCCTCACTTCAGGAACATTCGGACGCTGAACGATTTGAAGTGATCGTGGTGGACGATTGCTCGAGCGATTCCACCTCCGACGTCATCGGCAAAATTCCGGGCGTCGTATATCTGCGCAACCAGAGTAACTCCGGTTTCACCAGCTCCTGCAACCGTGGAGCTCAGGCAGCACGCGGTTCGTATCTCCTTTTTCTCAACAACGACACGACCGTTACGTCGGGATGGATATCGGCGTTGCGCGAAACGTTCGACAATGAACCGGAAGCAGGTCTCGTCGGCTCCAAGCTAGTTTTTCCGGACGGACGGTTGCAGGAAGCCGGAGGAATCATCTGGAAGGACGGATCAGGATGTAATCGCGGCAAGTTCGATGATCCCGATAAGCCTGAATATAATTTTCTTCGCGAAGTGGATTACTGCTCCGCCGCCTGTGTGATGATTCCGAAGTCGCTCTTCGAACGCGTCGGTGGGTTCGATTCAAAATACTCGCCAGCCTACTATGAAGATACGGATCTGGCCTTTAAAGTCCGTCGCGAAGGTTTCAAAGTCCTCTATCAGCCGCTCAGTACCGGTGGTGCATTATGAAGGAGCGACTGGTGGCGTCGACCCCAACACCGGTGCAAAAAAGTATCAGGAAATAAATCGCGCCACCTTTGTCAGCACCTGGGCGGATGTCCTCGCGGAAAAACCGGCGAATGGCGATCTTGATTCCTTTGATCGGCTAAGGCCGGGACGAAAGCGGATTCTCGTAATTGATCATCACTTGCCGATGCCTGATCGAGACTCAGGTTCACTCCGCATGTTTCAAATACTGAAGATTCTGCACGGCCTTGGTCATCGCGTAACTTTTCTTCCGGACAACGTGGCCAATATCGTGCCCTACGGGTCCGAGCTTCAGAAACGGGGAATCGAAGTCATCTGTCATCCCTATGCAAAGAGCATCAGGGAATATCTCGTGGCGCATGGCCCGGAATTTGATGTTATTGTCCTGAGTCGCTGCGATTTCGCGCGCAAACACATCGCCGACGTTCGCGAGTACGCACCGCAGAGCCGCATTGTTTTCGACACCGTCGACTTGCATTTCCTGCGGGATGGCCGCGAGGCGGAATTGACTCAGGATGCTGACGCCAAGTTGATCGCGCGGGAAAAGCAGCAACAGGAATGTGCAATCGTCGATCTGGCGGACGAAACGTGGGTTGTGAGCGAAATCGAACAGCAACTCCTTCGCGATTCATGTCCCCACAAATCGATCGAAATCGTTTCCAATATCGTCGATGTCCCTGGCTCCCGAACTCCGTTCTCTCTCCGCCGTGACTTTCTCTTTATCGGAAGTTTTCTGCACAGACCCAACATTGATGCCGTGCTTTTCTTCGCAAAGGAGATTTACCCCGCAGTAAAGGAACACCTGCCAGACACGAAATTCTATGTCATTGGAGATAAGGCGCCGCCGGAGTTAGCGGCTCTGGCCTGCGAGAGTATCATTGTCACCGGCCGGCAGCCGGATGTGCGACCGTATTTCGAGAACGTCAAACTGTCGGTGGCTCCGTTGCGCTGGGGCGCGGGAGTCAAGGGCAAGATCAATCAAAGTATGGGATTCGGCGTGCCGATCGTTGGGACATCCATCGCCGTCGAAGGCATGAATCTGGTCGACCGCGAGGACGCGCTCGTCGCAGATGAGCCAGATCAATTTGCCAATGCCGTGATCGAACTCTATGAGTCGGAGGAGCTGTGGAATCGGCTCTCACAAAACGCCATCAGCAAGACTCGAGAGCTGTACTCGGTGAACGCCGCCCGAGAACAACTGCAAAAGCTGTTCAATAATCAGCACCTTCCTTCGTCATCCCCAGGAATCGGAGAAAGCCACGTTGCGTGAGTTCGCCACGTAATCGCGACCAGCTCGCTTGTGGCCGTCGTATGAATCAGATTTCGTCGGAGAAAGCTGCGGGAAAGATTACGATCACTCCCAATCCGCTTCCGCCTGAGCCCGGCTCACGCACGACCATCCAATGGGAAATCGACGGAGAGGAGGGCGGCGAGATCTGTGTCGTCGAAAATCACGGTCCAGAAAAACTTGTCTGTCGGGGGAAGCGCGGCTCGGTCGAAGTTAATTGGATCAAAGCCGGGACCGATTATGCTTTTCGGCTCTATACCCGTACCGAACCGCGCCGAATGATTGATGCGGTTACTGTCGAGCGAACTATTTCTGGAAGGATCACTGCGACCCCTAATCCAATTCCTTTCGGCGAGAAGTCTGGCACACGGTTGGAATGGGAAATTACTTACCCGGCGAAAGCCGAAATCTACATTTCGGACGCTGGTGGGGAGGAGAGACTCGTTTGTCGAGGCGGAAGCGGTTCCCTGGAAATGAAGAGCCTCAAGCCCGGCTTGGACTATGTTTTTGCCCTGTACACGGTTTCTGAACCGCGCCGAAAGCTCGACTCGATCAGCGTTCGCCATGACGACATTCCCTGGAGCAAGCTGCTCGAAGCTTTGCAAACCTGCGCGAGTCGGGAGGACAAATACCTGACCGAGGTTGGCGAGTTCATCGGGAAAATTATTCCGCGGTTCTTGTATCATCCGAGATTCCGCGAGTTGTTTCAACTCTGGGAAAAACGGGGATTCCACGTTACGCCGGTCCATTTCTATCAGCCCATTCCCGACACCCGCACAATTCCAGAAACAATCTGGAGCCGGCAAAGCGAGCTCGCTGGGGTGGACATGAACGATTCCGTGCAACTCGACTTGTTGCGCAACTGTTTCCCGAGATTCCGCGACGAGTACGAACAACTACCCTCTGCTCCCACCGGCGATCCCTCACAATTCTATCTCGACAACGCTCTCTTCGCCGGGACCGATGCGCTCGTGACCTACTGCATGGTTCGCCATTTTCGGCCGCGCTTGATCGTCGAAGTGGGGAGCGGCTACTCATCTTTGATTTCCGGCCAAGCCGCCACGAAAAACGGCGATTCTTCACTCATCTGCATCGAGCCGTTTCCACCCGACGTCTTGGTCAAAGGATTTCCGGGACTCCGATCACTGATCAAAAAGAAGGTTGAGGACGTCGAGTTGGAATTCTTTTCACAACTGAAAGCCGGAGACATTCTCTTTATCGACAGCTCCCACACCGTCAGAATTGGCGGCGACGTGAATTATCTTTTCCTGGAGGTAATCCCGCGGCTCAACCCCGGCGTTATCGTTCACGTCCATGACATCATGTTCCCCTACGACTATTCCCGCGCATGGGTGATCGATCAGCTTCGGTTTTGGACTGAACAGTATTTGTTCCAGGCGTTCCTCGCTTTCAACTCTGATTTCGAGGTTCTGGTGGCGAATAACTATCTGGCTGCGCGGTATCTGGATGAGTTCAAGGCCACCTTCCCGCACGCACAGTGGTGGGGGGGAGGCAGCTTTTGGATTCGCCGAAAATCGGTTCGTGCCGCCAAGGCGCCCGCGTGAAATACTTTGGTGCAATCGCCTGCCGCTCCATTCTCGTCGAGAAATCGGCCCGAAAGTTTTTCCGCAGCGTCTCGTAATTTCCCGTTGACGATCCCTCATCCGGCGCTATTTTGTTGACCCCGCCGGAAGCGGGACTCCCGTAGTCGCAAGACGAAAAGAGTTGGTTCTTGCATATTTTGGGACTGCAAATTGGAACTCAATTTTGTCCCGGCGTGATGAACGGAAACGTAAATTATCGTCGGCGCCAGATTGAGTTTTTTTGTCGTTCGGAATGTGCCGGTACCGCTGGTTCTTTGAAATCTACATACAGGGTAGTAAGTAAGTACAACTTTAAGAGCTGAGTCTGAAAATACGACCGGAGATCTAAGATCTCTGGTCCGAGAGTTTCAGTTATCAAAAGAATCTCTGGTCCCAACGGGACCGGAACAGATTGATCAAGCTACAAAGAGCGCATAATGGATGCCTTGGTGCCAATAGGCGATGAAGGACGTGGCTAACTGCGATAAGCCTCGGAGAGCGGTAAACACGCTGTGACCCGGGGATTTCCGAATGGGATAACCTGAGTGGGGTAACACCTGCTCGAGTTTCTGTGAATTCATAGCAGAAACGTCGCGATACCCGGTGAAGTGAAACATCTCAGTAACCGGAGGAACAGAAAGCGAAAGCGATTCCGTCAGTAGTGGCGAGCGAAAGCGGAAGAGACCAAACCACCAGCTTGCTGGTGGGGTTGTAGGAGCCCGATGTGGTAGTGCAACGATTAGATGAAGCGAATGGAAAATCGCTCCAGAGAGGGTGACAGGCCCGTAATCGAAAATCCGCGCACGCCTAGGGATTTCCTGAGTAATACGATGCACGTGAAACTTCGTATGAATCCACGCCGACCACGGCGTAAGTCTAAATACTAATTGGCGACCGATAGTGAACAAGTACCGCGAGGGAAAGGTGAAAAGAACCGCTGTGAGCGGAGTGAAATAGTACCTGAAATTATGTGCTTACAAGGTGTCAAAGCCCCGCAAGGGGTGATGGCGTGCCTTTTGCTTAATGAGTCTGCGAGTTACTGTCAGTGGCAAGCCTAAGTCGTTCTGCGATGGAGGCGAAGCGAAAGCGAGTCCGAAATGGGCGACCATAGTCGCTGGCAGTAGACCCGAAGCCGAGGTGATCTACCCATGAGCAGGTTGAAGATTGCTTAACCGCAATTGAAGGACCGAACCCGTGAAGGTTGAAAACTTCTGGGATGACTTGTGGGTAGGAGCGAAAGACTAATCAAACCCGGTGATAGCTGGTTCTCCCCGAAATAGCTTGAGGGCTAGCCTCGTGTGCTGACCTGCGGAGGTAGAGCACTGGATGAACTAGAGCCCATACCAGGGTATCGAATTCAATCAAACTCCGAATACCGCAGGGTGTAACACGGGAGTCAGTGCGTGAGGGATAAGCTTCACGCGCGAGAGGCAAACATGCCAGACCAGCAGCTAAGGTGCCCAAATACCGTTCAGTGGAAAGGATGTGAGGTTGCTTAGACAGTGAGGATGTTGGCTTAGAGGCAGCCATCATTTAAACAGTGCGTAATAGCTGACTCATCGAGCGATCTCGCGCCGATAATGATTGGCGATAAGCGGTATACCGAAGCTCTGGAAGACGTCCTGGTTCGCCAGGACGGATTGGTAGGGGAGCGTTGTAGCGACATCGAAGCGGAAGCGGAAGCGACCGTGGAGTTTCTACAAGTGAGAATGCAGACATGAGTAGCGACAAGACAGGTTAAATTCCTGTCCGCCGTAAACCCAAGGTTTCCTGGGGAAGGTTCGTCCTCCCAGGGTTAGTCGGGACCTAAGTCGAGGCCGAAGGGCGTAGACGATGGACAGCAGGTTCAATATTCCTGCACCGGCTGTGGTTAAGTTTGGTTGTGACGTGTGAGTGGAGACAGGCCGTCGATTGAAAGTGACGGTCTGCCCGCAAGGGCAAGGACGCTGAGGCCTCGGCCAAGGTGGATCTGTTAAAACTTGTACCAAGAAAAGCGACTAAATGTTTCCACGGTTGCCCGTACCGTAAACCGACACAGGTGGGTGGGTAGAGTATACCCAGGCGCGTGAGTGAAACCTCGTTAAGGAACTCGGCAATCTAGCCCCGTAACTTCGGAAGAAGGGGTGCCCTTGTTTACTCAAGGGTCGCAGTGAAATGGGTCAACCGACTGTTTAACAAAAACACAGCACTCTGCTAAGTCGAAAGACAACGTATAGGGTGTGACACGTGACCAATGCGGAAAGATTATGGCAAGAGGTTAGAGCGCAAGCTCGAAGCTTTGAACCGAAGTCCCCGTGAATGTCGGCCGTAACTATAACGGTCCTAAGGTAGCGAAATTCCTTGTCGGGTAAGTTCCGACCTGCACGAATCGTGTAACGAGTTGACCGCTGTCTCAACGAGGAGCTCAGCGAAGTTGTAGTGGCGGTGAAGATGCCGCCTACCCGCAGTAGGACGGAAAGACCCTATGCACCTTTACTACACGCTGTTACTGTTGTTTCGATTTTGATGCTTAGCGTAAGTGGAAGACTGCGATGGAGCCCTTTTGGGGGTTCCTGAGTCGCCAATGAAACACCACCCTTCGAAATTGGAATAACTAACCTTGGCCCGTCTATCCGGGAAAGGGACACTGGCAGCCGGCTAGTTTTACTGGGGCGGTATCCTCCCAAAGAGTAACGGAGGAGTACGAAGGTTGGCTCAACCTGGTTGGCAATCAGGTGTCGAGTATATGGATATAAGCCAGCTTAACTGTGAGACACACACGTCGAGCAGATACGAAAGTAGGTCCAAGTGATCCGGTGGTTGAATGTGGAATTGCCATCGCTCAACGGACAAAAGGTACGCTAGGGATAACAGGCTGATCCTGCCCAAGAGCTCATATCGACGGCAGGGTTTGGCACCTCGATGTCGGCTCATCACATCCTGGGGCTGGAGAAGGTCCCAAGGGTCCGGCTGTTCGCCGGTTAAAGTGGTACGCGAGCTGGGTTCAGAACGTCGCGAGACAGTTCGGTCCTTATCCACTGTGGGCGCAGGAGAATTGAGGGGTTCAGACCTTAGTACGAGAGGACCGGGTCTGACGAACCGCTGGTGTTCCGGTTGTCGTGTCAACGGCAGTGCCGGGTAGCTATGTTCGGAAAGGATAAGCGCTGAAAGCATCTAAGCGCCAAGCCTATCCCAAGATGAGTTCTCCCTGAAGAGTCGTGGTAGACCACCACGTTGATAGGTCACTGGTATAAGTGCAGTAATGTATTGAGCTAAGTGATACTAATAACTCGTTCGGCTTGGTCATTTACTTTTCTATTAACCCGCCGCGTCGGTTGCAAAACTGATGCGGTGGCAAATAGAGGGGAATGACGTTAAACAAAACGAAGCCCTTAAAGAAGAAACGAAAACTTCCTGTATGTAGATTTCAGAGAATCGGCATGGTTCTTTGCAGAATGGTTGGCAACCGCCAGAGATCGCAACCGAGAGGCGCGGCTTGATGCGTGAGCATCGATTCGTCACGGTTTCGGATTCTGGTGACAATAGCGCAGTGGTCCCACCCGTTCCCATTCCGAACACGGAAGTGAAACGCTGCAGCCCCGATGGTAGTGCGACGACAGGTTGTGCGAGAGTAGGACGTTGCCAGAACTAAACACCCGCTGTCTTTCGAGGCAGCGGGTGTTTTGCTTGACTCGCTAGCGGGTCGCGAAGAGCAGGCAGCGTTAAGATTGACGTCTACAGTTCGCGAAGGCGCCAGGCGCCTAGGACAATGCCGCTGATGGCGAAGGCGAGAAATGGCCGGCCCATGTTGATGAAAATGAGCGGCCATGGATTTGTCTCAAATGCTGAGAAGACGGAGATCGTCGCATATTGCACAAATAAGAACGCGAACCAGCAGATGAGCGCGATCTTCAGTCCGGTGAGGGCGTGTCCGACATGCAATTTCGCGAAGAGCCACGCCAGCGCGTAATTAACAAAAACGGCAGAGACAATCGCAACCAGGTACGGAACGAAGCTGTGCGGCTGCTCGATATCGGTCATGGTTCGGGCGTTGTAATTCAGCCACGCCTCGCCGAAGAGCGCGTACCATCCGAGCCCGATAAAGAAATGGATAACGACCAGAACCCAGACCGCGAGATGATGGATCTTGTGGTTCATCAAAGGAATCGGGATTATCGGACGATGGCGCTTCCAGAGGCAAGCGGATTTTGATCTTGAAATGAACCGCCGAGGGCAAGAGCACAGACTAAACGACGTCGAGATCGACAATGCCATTCGGATGCGCGCCCGACATGATCCCGAGCGTCTGTGAAATCAGACAACTCCGTTCAAAAACTCGCTTGAATAGAGGCCTGAGGAGGGAGTCTAATCGGACACTATGAGAACCAATACCGCAGCCAGTTTGTTAACAGCAGCGAGCCTCGCTCTGAGTAGCGTCGCATTCGCTGGCAGCACGAAAGATTATCAGGTCACCGGCCCGATCCTGGAAGTGAACGACAGCATGATCGCTGTCCAGAAAGGGAAAGATCGGTGGGAAATTGCCCGTGATCCCAGCACGAAGGCAAGCGGCGAGATGAAAGTTGGGGACAAAGTAACGGTCCATTACACGATGACCGCGACCAACATCGAGGTAAAGCCGGCCAAAGCGGAGAAAGGCAAAGCCGCGGCGAGCCCAGCCAAGCCGTAGGAAAAGGGAAAGCCTGTCGCCGGGCGTGCCCGAAGCGCGTCCGGCGATCTTGACTTCGCCTGCCGCCAGTGACGGCGGCAGCGACACGCTTCGGCTAACGCCGCCCGCTGCCGCCGAGCAGACCGCCCAGAATTCCGCGGACAACCTGGCGTCCCATCTGGCTACTGGCTGAGCGCATCACACTTTTGACCATACTCGTTGCCACCGAGTCGTGGATGGCGCCACGCGGACCAATCGTTGGCTTAAAGACTGATTCAGCTCCGCCGAGCACCTTGTTGAAGAAGGAATCTTTCGCTCCCTCGGGGACTGACGCTCCGGGGGTGGCGGCTGGAGCCCCGGCCGCTTCCACCTTCCCCGCCGCGCGCGCTTGCAACTTCTCGAAGGCGGATTCGCGGTCGACGACTTTCTCGTAATGTCCAAAAATTATCGATGACTGAATGATCTGCTTGCGCTGATCCGGCGTAATCGCACCCACCTGGCTGCGCGGCGGAACAATCTTGGCGCGTTGCACCACCGCCGGCGCACCGTTCTCCTCGAGCATGGAGACGAGCGCTTCGCCCACCTCGAGTTCAGTGAGCACCGTTTCAACGTTTAGCTTTGGATTCTGACGGAAGGTCTGGGCCGCGGCAGTGACCGCCTTTTGATCACGCGGTGTGAAAGCGCGCAATGCATGTTGCACTCGGTTACCCAGCTGCCCGAGGACAACGTCTGGAATATCGAGGGGGTTCTGACTGACGAAATAAACCCCCACCCCTTTTGATCGAATAAGCCGCACCATTTGTTCGACCTTCTGCTGCACCGCAGGCTCAATGTCGGCAAAAAGGAGATGCGCTTCGTCGAAGAAAAAAACGAGCTTCGGTTTTTCCGGATCACCGATTTCGGGCAGGCGCTCGAAGAGTTCGGAGAGCAACCAGAGCAAAAACGTCGCGTAAACTTTCGGGGATTGCTGCATCAGTTTGTCGGCTGCGAGAATGTTGACGACACCGCGCCCCTTCGGATCCGTTTGAATCAGATCGTCGAGATCGAGAGCGGGCTCGCCGAAGAATTTGTCGGCTCCCTGCGTCTCGAGCTCGAGCAGATTTCGCTGAATCGCGCCGGCACTCGCGGCGGAAACGTTGCCGTATTGGGTTTTAAATTGGTCGGCGTTATCGGCAATGTACTGCAACATCGAGCGAAGGTCCTTCAGGTCGAGCAGGAGGAGACCGCTCTCATCGGCAATCTTGAAGACCATGTTCAGGACCCCTTCCTGCGTGTCGTTGAGAGAAAGAAGGCGGCCGAGGAGCAGCGGTCCCATTTCGGAAACCGTTGCGCGGACCGGATGACCGCTCTCCCCGAAAACATCCCAAAATGCGACCGGTGATGCCTCACCTTTGAAATCGGCAATCCCGAGTTCCTTCGCGCGCTGGACAATCTTGGGATTATTTCCGCCGGCCTGACTGAGACCGGCGAGATCGCCTTTCACGTCCGCCATGAAAACGGGTATCCCCCGCGCGCTGAAGTTCTCCGCCAGTGTCTGCAATGTCACCGTTTTTCCGGTCCCAGTTGCTCCTGCGATCAGACCGTGCCGGTTCGCCATTTTGGGCAGGAGATAAATTGGCTGGTCGCTTTGTGCGACGAGAATTGGATCATTCATACGGATAATTGGATTCTCTCCGAAGCCATCTCGTTGTCGAGACGACCCCTGTCTATTTTTTCCTGGAAGCGAGCCGTTTTATCGCAGCCTGGCGCCGGGCAAATTCCTTGACGGGAATGGCTGGTGAACCCATCACCTTCATGCC
>CAVTTH010000002.1:0-56134 GCA_963737545.1 uncultured Verrucomicrobiae bacterium
TCAACGCCAACATCAACGCACAGGTGCAGGGCTACATCATTTCGCGCGATTATCAGGAAGGCAGTCTGGTGAAGAAAGGCGATCTGCTTTTCAAAATCGATCCGCGGCCGTTCGAGGCGGCGCTCGACGCAGGCGAAGGGCACTTTGGCAAAAGACCAGGC
This sequence comes from uncultured Verrucomicrobiae bacterium, assembly GCA_963737545.1. Lineage (GTDB taxonomy): Bacteria > Verrucomicrobiota > Verrucomicrobiia > Chthoniobacterales > UBA10450 > CAVTTH01. The sequence goes on from CAVTTH010000002.1 coordinate 162, forward strand.
GAACCAGGCCAAAGCCGATGCGGATGAAAAGCGCGCGCGCGACTTGTTTGAAAAGAAAGTCATCAGCGACTCGGAGCGCGACACTGCAACCGCTGCAGCGGATTCAAGCAAAGCGAATGTCGAAGCCGACAAAGCCGCAGTGGAAACCGCTGAACTCAATCTCGGCTACACCAAAATTACGGCGCCGATCGATGGGCTGGCCGGGTTCGCCAATAGCCAGGTGGGCGATCTGGTTGGTCCGGCAACAACGACTCCGCTCACGACTGTGTCGCAGATCGATCCAATCAAAGCCATCGTAACGGTGGGTGAAGGTGCGTTCACGGATTTCTTTGCGCGCTATCCGGATCTGGAGAAACGCCAGGCCCTTCTCAAACGCATCGACTTTGATTTGATTCTCGGAAGCGGCAATCTCTATCCGCGAAAAGGAAAGTTTTACGCGCTGGATCGAAACCTCGACCCAAAAACAGGGTCGATCCGCTACTACGTGACCTTTCCAAATCCAGACGCCATTTTGCGGCCGGGACAATTTGGGAAAGTGCGGTTCGTCCCGGACGCGGTGCAAAACGCACTCGTTGTTCCGCAGGAGGCCGTGACTGAATTGCAGGGCAATTTCCAAGTCGCAGTAGTCGATCAGAATAACAAGGTCAGCATTCGTCCCGTAAAAATGGGCGAACGCATTGGCGCGATGTGGCAGGTAACCGAAGGCTTGAAGCCCGGAGACAGAGTCGTTGTGCAAGGCATGCAAAAAGCGCGCGAAGGTTCAACCGTGACGGTGAAAGAATGGGCGCCACCGTCGCAGTCCCCCACTCCAGCGACCTCGGCGAATCCGTAAAAATCGTAACCGGCAATGTCTGAATTTTTCGTTAGGCGGCCGATTGTCGCAATCGTCATCGCCGTTTTGATGACGCTGATCGGCGGCGTCTGCATTCTCTCGCTTCCGATTGCGCAGTATCCGCAAATCGCGCCTCCAGAAATTCAGGTGCAAACGCATTACACCGGCGCGGACGCGTTAACGGTCGAGCAATCGGTCGCGGCGCCGATCGAGCAGCAGATGAGCGGCGTCGATAACATGAATTACATGTATTCGATCAACGCCAACAGTGGCGACATCCGATTGATCGTCGATTTCGACATCGCGACCGATCCGAACATTGATCAGGTGCTGACCCAGCTCCGCGTCGCGCAAGCCCAGTCGCAATTGCCCGCGGACGTGAACAACTACGGCGTGACCGTTAAGAAATCGACCACGGCGCCGCTGATGCTGGTCTCGCTGTATTCGCCCAAAGGGACCTACAACAACATTTTTCTCGCGAACTACGGCTACATTAATTTGTTCGATCAACTCACGCGACTGCCGGGAATTGGAAACGTCCAGATTTTCGGCGCCGGTCAATACGCGATGCGTTTGTGGGTGAAGCCCGACCAGCTCGCGAAGCTTGGCATCACCGTGCCCGACATCATCACCGCAGTGCAAAAGCAGAACACGGTCAATCCGGCCGGGCAAATCGGCGGCGAACCGATTCCGAGCGGGCAGAAATTTACTTATGCCGTGCGAGCGCAGGGACGATTGCAAACGCCGGAGGAATTCGGCGAGATCGTCGTTCGGGCAAATTCCGACGGCTCGTTCGTTAGGGTCAAGGACATCGCGCGGATCGATCTCGGCGCGCAAACTTACAACTTAAAAGGCAGACTTAACGGACAACCCGCTGCCATTCTCGCTTTGTACCAGTTGCCGGGAACCAACGCCGTCAAAGCCGCGCAAGCTGTGCGCAAGTTAATGGCGGAAGCGAAGACACGTTTCCCGGCGGACATGGATTACGTCGTCTCGCTCGATCAAACGCTTTCGGTCACGGAAGGCATGCAGGAAATTTTGAAGACGTTGTTTGAAGCGCTCGCGCTCGTCGTTTTGGTGGTCTTCATCTTCTTGCAAGGCTGGCGCGCCACGCTCATTCCGCTCTGCGCGGTGCCGGTCTCGCTCATCGGCGTATTTGTGTTTTTCCCGCTCTTCGGTTTTTCGATCAATACGCTTTCACTTTTCGGTCTCGTGCTGGCGATCGGTCTGGTGGTTGATGACGCGATTGTCGTGGTCGAAGCCGTCGAACGTCACATTGAGGAAGGAATGGGGCCGCGCGAAGCGACCCTGCAAGCGATGCGCGAAGTATCGGGGCCGGTCATCGGCATCGCGCTTGTGCTGTCGGCAGTATTTATTCCAACTGCATTTCTTCCCGGCATCACCGGCCGACTTTACCAACAGTTTGCCCTAACGATTGCAATCTCAGTCATCATTTCTGCGTTCAACGCCTTGTCACTTAGTCCCGCGCTGTCATCCTTGTTGCTGCGGCCGCGAAAGAAAACGCGCGGCCCGCTCGGCTGGTTCTACGATCGATTTAATCGCGTGTTCGGCAGCGCGACGCACGGCTACGTAAATTGGTCGCGCGTCGCCATTCGAAAAGCTGCGCTCAGTTTCGCATTGCTCGCCGTGATCGCCGTAGGTGCGGGACTGTTTGGATCGCGACTGCCGAGTGGATTCCTACCGGAAGAAGATCAGGGCTACGTCTTTCTCGCGCTGCAATTACCCGACGCCTCCTCACTCGAACGGACCGACCAGGCTGCGCGAAAGATCGAAGACATTCTCAGCAAAATTCCGGGCGTTAAGTACACGACGAGCGTCGTCGGATTCAGTTTGCTCAGTCTCGTGCAAAACACTTACAGCGCGTTCTTCTTCGTCACCTTCAAGCCGTGGAGCGAACGGACCAGGCCGGAAGAGCAATACACCGTCATTAAGGCAAACATTAACAAACAGCTCGCCGGTGTCACCGAAGGTCTCGCCTTCGCTTTTCCGCCGCCGGCAATCCCCGGCGTGGGCACGTCCGGGGGGTTCCAATTCATCTTGGAAGATCGCGCCGGCAAAGACGTCGCCTTTCTCGCGCAAAACCTGAAGACCTTTCTCGACGCGGCGCGTAAACGGCCGGAGCTAGGCACGCTGATTCCGACGTTTTTGCCAAATGTCCCGCAGGTATTCGTCGACGTGGACCGCGACAAAGTGGTCAAGCAGGGAATCGATCTCGGTCAGGTTTATCAGACGCTGCAAACATTCATGGGCGGCTTTTTCGTCAACTATTTCAACCGCTTCGGACGCACCTGGCAGGTTTACATAGAAGCGGAAGGCGATTACCGCACCGATGCGAAGAATGTGGGGCAGTTCTTTGTTCGCAATTCGAACGGCGATCCGGTGCCACTCGACGCCATCTCGAGTATCAAGGACATCGCCGGTCCGGAATTCACTTTGCGATACAACGAATATCGCGCCGCGCAGATCAACGGTTCGGCCGCGCCCGGTTACAGTTCGAACCAGGCGATGAACGCGCTCGAACAAGTCTTCCGCCAAACCATGCCTAATGAGATGGGCTACGATTATCTCGGCATCTCGTATCAGGAAAAGAAAGCGCAGCAAGGCGTTTCGCCCACCGTCGTCTTTGGCATGTCGCTCATATTTGTGTTCCTCATTCTCGCGGCGCTCTACGAAAGCTGGTCGCTGCCGTTCAGCGTCTTATTAGGCACACCGGTCGCGGTGCTCGGCGCGTTCGCCACACTTTGGCTGCGCGGGATGGAAAACAATATCTACGCCCAGATCGGACTGATCATGCTCATCGGATTGGCCGCGAAGAACGCAATCCTTATTGTCGAATTCGCCAAGGACGAATACGAAAAAGGCAAGCCACTTCTCGACGCCGCCCTCGAAGGCGCGCGCTTGCGCTTGCGCCCGATCCTGATGACGTCTTTCGCCTTCATCTTTGGCTGCTTGCCGCTCTGGTTCGCCAGCGGCTCCGGCGCGGTGGCACGACGAGTTCTCGGTTCGACCGTCATTGGCGGAATGATCGCCGCCTCCGGCATCGCAATTTTTCTCATCCCGGTGACGTTTTATGTCATCGAGCGACTCTTCGCCGGACACGAGCGCAAAGCGCACGACAAGAGCGCTTCACCTTGATGGATCGGCTTTGTCGGAAGATCGCGGAACGCTACCTGCAGCAAACTCAGACCCTAAGCGAGCCACGAAATGCCCTCCCGCTGTAGTAGGAGTCCGCGCCGTTGTGCCCCACGAAGACACGACCGTAGCGGCGATCACAGTAGAGCGCGCCGCCAAGCTTTCTGATCTCGGCAGGCGTCTTTACCCAGCTCGATCTTTTCGTATCGAATTCTCCCAGTTTCTGAAGCGCGAAATATTCTTCTTCCGTCAAAAGCTCGACGCCCATGGCGGTCGCCATGCCAACCGCGCTGTCCTTCGGTTTATGCTCTTTTCTCGCCTTCAATGCCTCATCGTCATAACAAAGACTTACGCGACCGTTGGGAGTTTGCGCCGAGCAATCGAAGAAAATGTATTCCCCGGTCTTCTTGTCCCGACCTGCAACGTCCGGCTCGCCGCCGGTTGTTTCCATCATGTGGAGCGACCATAGCTTGGCGGGGTTAGCCTCCAGCTTTGCTTTCACCTTCGCCCAATCGAGATCCTTGTGACGGTTCATGTTTTTCTCGAAACGGGCTTTCAATGTTTCGAGTAACTCTTCACGCTCTTCTACTGACAGCTTCTTTTTCGTCTCAACGCCTTTCATCGCGGTCATTTTTGATTGCTCATTTTCGTACGAATCGTCAACCAAATCTTCCGCGCAGCAAACAGCATGATCTGACTCAGGAGAGCTGCCGCAAATCCGGCGGGAGCAGGAGAGGTCGGTCCTTTTTCAAAATTCGCGGTCGTCGCTGCGCGGGTGACGAATCGGAGCGGGCATCATTCAGTTGGCCGCGCGGTCGGGCGAAACAGATTGACTTACCAGGATCGGCACACTAGCACGGTCTTACGCAAAACAGCGAGAACTCGGTTACATAACCGGTTTGGCGGCAGTGAGTGAGACCGATTGTCCGTTGCGATACAAACATTGAGTTTGGTCAGCTCAGACATACGGGGTCTTCCCCGGAGGAAAATAGAAATGAAAAAATTGATATTGGTATTAATCGGGTCGGCCTGTTGCTCGGCGTTTACGATGAACGCGTCGGCTCAGCAAGCCGACAAGGCGATCGCCGATGCCGTCATTGCGATGACCAAAGCGCAATGGGAGGCTGGAATGAAGGATCCGACGAATGTCGCTGCCCAGTCGAAGGACATGTCGGACGACTACACGGAGTTCAACGGCGATTTCGCCACGCGGATCGACGGAAAGGCAATGAACTCGCGGCTGGCAGAGGGGGTCGCAAAAGATTCGAGCAAGGGCACCGCGGCGGAGATGCTGAACGAGAAGGTCCAGGTTTATAACGGCGATGTCGCCATCCTGACCTATAACTACGCCGGAACGACGATGGACAAGGACGGCAAGACGACACCGACCCGGGCCAAATCAACCCGCGTCTTCGTGAAGAAGGATGGCAAGTGGGTGATGGTTCACGCCAACTTCGGGGCCGATCCGCTGCCAAAATAAAAATTTGGAAAATCTGAGAAGGGGCCGCCAGCGCGCTGTGCGCTTTTGGCGGCCCCTATCTTGTACCGACCATCCGCCGCTTCGAGTAGCCGACAAATGTCCGTGCAGAGAACATGGACAATCTCCAGCTCGATTTTTCTTTTGATCTCAGAGGCTACTTCACATTGGGAATCTTCAGGACGCTGCCTTTTGCCTGCGCGTCTTTTGGATCCTTCACCACTGTTACGAACAATTCTTTCTCGCCTTCGCCGAAGGCGACGTTAGTCGTGCCATCACCCGCCGCGATCTCAAATACGTGCAGAAGCTTGCCCTCGGGAGATATCTTCAAAATTTTGCCGCCGAACCATTGGGCAACATAAATGTTGCCCTTGCTGTCGATTTTCATGCTGTCCGGTCCGAGCCACCAGGACTTGATCTTGTCTTTTACGAGAAGATTGAGCAATGCAAAGTTTGATCGGTGGCTTAACGAGCCGTCGTCATTGATCGTGAATTTCAAGATGCAATTTCCGACCGTTTCGCTGACGTAGAGAGTTTTTTGATCGGGAGAGACGCCGATGCCGTTGGCGTAATTGAGATCGTTCGCGACCTCGACCCATTGCTGACTGTCTGGCGCAAGATACAGAATTTTTCCCACCACGGCAGTGGGCTGCGGGTCTACGTAGGGACCGAAGACGGTGGCATAAGCAGCGCCGTTCGACGCTACCACAATATCATTGATGCCGCCCGCAAATGGCTTGCCGTCCTTGTCGGCATCCCAACGGCGCAACTGCTTGCCGGTCATGTCCAGTTCCAGGATCGCGCCATGCTCGTCGGTGCACGCGAGCAGGAACGTCTTCTCTTTCGTGAGCGCCAATCCGTTATGGCTGCAACCCTCGGTGTGATTCAGCACGGTCGTCGTTTTGCCATCCCACTTCGAGAGCGTGTTTGAGATCCAGCCGACGTAGTAAAGGTTGCCATCCACGTACAACGGACCCTCGGGTCCAAGGACATTGCTCACGATGGTGGTTTCCCCGGCCCACGCCGAAGCAACCAATGTTATGGCAAGCACGAAACAGATAATCTTGTTTTTCCTCATTCTTGATTGCTTTGGTTTGCAAAATGTCTAGCTGGGAATTCCAGATTCAACGATTCTATTTTTGCCTTTCACTTTCTACGCCGCCACCGTCGCTCGGCGTCGCGGCTACAGCAGTCGGTCATTGATGAGATGACTTATGGGAATTGATATGATGCAGTGAACCTTCATCTCGCGAGATCAATGCTGTGAACCCAACACGACTTTTTTTCCTGACACTCGTGGCGATGATTGCGTTCGCGAGCAACTCGCTCCTGTGTCGGGCGGCGTTGAAGCATACCGGCATCGATGCCGCCAGCTTTACGTTCATTCGCATCTCTTCAGGCGCCGTCGCGCTGTGGCTCATCGCGCGATGAAGAGGCTGTGAAATTGACCGAACGGCTTCGCCTTTGGTTGGCAGAATTTCCGACTCATCACTCGTCACTTGTCACTCGCCACTTCGGCAAGCCGGCAACTGGCCATCTGCACTGGCGCTTTTCGTCTATGCCGCTGCCTTTTCGTTTGCCTACAACACTCTCTCCGCCGGAACCGGAGCGTTGCTTCTGTTTGGCGCGGTCCAGGCCACGATGATCCTCTGGGGCCTGCGCAAAGGCGAATCGCTGCATGCGCGACAACTCATCGGTCTCGCCGTCGCCGCCACTGGATTGGTCGTGCTCGTGTTCCCCGGTCTATCCGCGCCGCCGTTGAGCGGCGCGATCCTGATGCTGAGCGCCGGTGTTGCTTGGGGAATTTATTCGCTGCTTGGGAAAGCGGTTGGCGATCCAGCCAGCGCCACAGCTGGTAACTTTCTGCGCGCTGTGCCATTCGCTGCTGTTGTCAGCATTCTCTTTCTGCCGTGGGCGCGTCTCGATCGAGTGGGAATCGGCTATGCGGTGCTTTCCGGAGCGATCGCGTCCGGTCTCGGTTACGTGATCTGGTATGCCGCACTCTCCGGCCTGAAAGCAACCAGCGCCGCCACTGTTCAACTTAGTGTGCCGGTCCTCGCAGCCATCGGCGGTATTCTCTTGTTAGGCGAACCACTCACCTTCCGCTTCGTCTGCGCGTCCATTGCTGTTTTGGGCGGAATCGCGCTCGTTGTCATAAGTCCGTTCCGGCGAGATGCCGGAGATGTCGTCTAGTCTGCATCGTGATGCACTGCTAACTTCACTAAGATGAACCCAAACTCGAACCACGCACCGAATCTCACGCAGCGTCCGCCCCGGAGTCCGCGGGTCCGTCTCGGCGGCTACGTCATCCTCGCCCGCATTCTCGACAAAGGCCGCGCCGAACTGGCCGGCACCGCGGGCGAATACAAATACAACAATCCGATGGACCACCACTGGTTTCGTTTTACCGGCATCACGCCCGAAGCGTTGAAAACAGAACTCGCGACCGGAAAAGGCGATGGTGAAATGCTGGCGTGGATCGAGGAAAACGCTCCTCACAAACACACGCCGTGGGAGATCCAACAGTGGCGCGCCTGGCTGAACGAGCGCGGTCCCGATGGCGACGTCGAAACCCTGGAGTTTTTCACCAAACGCGTCGGCGATATCAGCAAAACTCGGGAAGACGTGAAAACCTGGTTCGATTATCTCGACCTCGACGATTACGTCACTTTCGACGGCAAACCCTGAGCGACACGGTCAACCGCATTTGCGTTCGAGCATGCCACGCTGTCCTTGGGCCACGATTGAGCCAAGCATCACGTACCACGATGAAGAATGGGGCGTGCCGGTGCATGATGATCGATTGCTCTTCGAGTTTCTGATCCTCGAAGGTGCGCAGGCGGGTTTGAGCTGGATCACCATTCTGAAGAAACGAGAGAACTATCGGAAGGCGTTTGATGGATTTCGCGCGGAAAGGATCGCCCGTTATGGCGCGCGAGATGTGAAGCGGCTGCTCGCAGATACCGGAATCGTGCGCAACCGGCTGAAGATCGCGGCCACGATCCAGAACGCGAAGGCGCTCCTCGCGTTGCAAAAGGAAATGACTTTCGATTCTTACCTCTGGAGTTTCGTCGGCGGCAAGCCAAAGCAAAATCATTGGCGGAGGAGCACACAGGTACCCGCTCGCACGGCAGAATCCGACGCGATGAGTCGCGATCTGCTGCGGCGCGGATTCAAGTTTGTCGGCTCGACGATCTGCTACGCATTGATGCAAGCGACCGGAATGGTTAACGATCATTTGCTGACCTGCCCGCGACACGCGAAAGTCGCCGGGCGCCGCCCGTCGCAAGTGACAACCTAACGATTGCCTTCCGAGAAATGCAACGGATCCTGCTCAGAACGCTGGTCGCAGTTGTCGTAATCGTTCTGGCGATCATTGCCTGGATCATCGGCGCGCGCCCGCTCTCGATGTTGGTTGATCGGTTTCACACTGTGGCGGTTGATTCGCAATCGATCATTGAACTCGGCATTGATGATGTGAGCGGCGGCATGATCCGCATTAACGGTTCACTGATGAGCATCGCCATGCCGAACAACCGACCGTTTCCGATGTCGATGGCAATCGACGGACGAGGATCTTTCCGCGTGACGATCAATGGCAAATCCATCGCGCTCGGACCGGTAGGTGATTCCGCAGAAGGCAGAAGTGTGGTTAGGCCTGAGCCGGGCGATCGGGCAATCTTCACCATCAGCCGGAGCTTCATCAGCTGGCCGACTCCGCTCGACTTCAATTTCATGACCGGGCATTCGCCGTCGTCGAAGCGTCACACGTATTACCGCCTCCTCTGGCACAAACCCGATGGCGTTGAACTCGAAATGCTATGGCGCTACGAACAGTACCGCTACGGAAGCGACGGCTGGGCGAGCGGCTTCATGACACGCGCAGACAGGACCGGTCTGCTGCGGGCGAAGATTGAACCATAATTGACGGCGGCGTTCATTGTTTGCTTCCGATCGATTTCGCCTTCCATTTCTCATTTCCTATTTTGGAATCGAACAAAACCAAAGGCGCGGCGCTCGGGCGCGCACTCTTGCTGGCAGCATTGATCCCTTTCGTTCTGGAAGGATGCGATCGGACCCGCGACGACGCGGAGTCGCAGCAATACGCGAAGCACGTGCGGACCGAATTTCTCCACGCATGGAATGGTTACGAGCGTTACGCCTGGGGACATGACGCGCTGCGGCCGCTCAGCAAAACCGCGCACGATTGGTATGGACCGTCGCTTCAGATGACGCCAGTCGACGCGCTCGATACTCTCATTCTGATGAACCTCGATGGCGAGGCCGCCAAGGCGCAGAAACTCATCGTCAACGATCTCTCTTTCGACCGCGACATTTACGTGAAGAACTTCGAGGTCACGATACGTCTGCTCGGTGGATTACTGTCCGGCTATCAATTACTGGGCGACCAACGCCTCCTGCGTCTGGCAGAAGACCTTGGCAGCAGACTGCTCCCCGTCTTTCAATCGCCCACCGGACTTCCCTACGTCTATGTCAATCTTCGCACCGGCCGGGTTCGCGACCCGATCACTAATCCCGCGGAAACCGGCACATTGCTCCTCGAATTCGGCACGCTAAGTAAACTAACCGGCAAGTCCATCTTTTACGACAGGGCCAAACGAGCACTGGTCGAAACCTACAAGCGTCGTTCGCCCATCGGTCTCGTCGGGCAAAGCATCAACGTCGAGACAGGCGCGTGGGTCGACAGCGACAGTCATATCAGCGGCGGCATCGATTCATACTACGAATATCTCTGGAAGTGCTGGCTCTTGTTTGGCGACAAGGATTGTCTCGAGATGTGGCGGGCGAGTATTCCGGCGGTAAACAAATATCTTGCCGACGAAATCGACGACGGATTGTGGTACGGGCACGCCGACATGCTGACGGGCAAGCGGACGGAAACAACTTACGGCGCGCTCGATGCATTTTTTCCGGCACTTCTCGCGCTTTCTGGCGACGTGGCCCGGGCACGTCGCTTGCAAGCCTCATCCTTCAAGATGTGGAACCTGCACGGCATCGAACCGGAAGTAATCGATTACAAAACGATGCGCGTGGTCGCCGGGGCCTATCACCTGCGCCCCGAGATCGTTGAATCCACTTACTATCTCTATCATTACACGCACGATCCGCAGTACCGAACAATCGGCGCGAAACTCTTCGACGATTTCGTGAAATACTGCCGCACTGAGGCCGGATATGCTGCGCTCGATGATGTCGTCACCAAGAAACAGCGCGACGAGATGGAAAGCTTTGCCCTGGCCGAGACGTTCAAATATTTCTACCTCCTCTTCGCCCCGCCCAAAGCGTTGGATTTCCGCACAGTCGTTTTCAATACCGAAGCCCATCCGCTCAGGCGCACGTGGTGAACTTCCCTCTCGCCCTCTTCTCTTTCTGATTCTCGAGACGCCGACTCGCTGATCTGCTTGCCAAACGGCACCCGACACAACACTCTCCCGCGATGCACAATCCTGAGGACCGCAGCTTCATCGGACATCCCCGCGGTCTCGGCTATATCTCCTTCGCCGAAGCCTGGGAGCGCTTTTCCTACTACGGAATGCAGTCGCTCCTCGTGCTCTACATGGTTCATCGCCTGCTTCTCCCCGGACACATCGAACACATCGCCGGCTTCGATCAACTGCGTCACCTGATCGAGATCTTCCGCGGTTCACTCTCCGTGCAGGCGCTCGCCTCAACCATCTTCGGCCTCTACACCGGGCTCGTTTATCTCACACCGATCGGCGGCGGTCTGATCGCGGACCGCGTCCTCGGGCGCACTCGCACCATCACCATCGGGGCGCTGCTCATGTCGGCCGGGCATTTTTTGATGGCGTTCGATGTCACATTCGTCCTCGCGTTGATTTGCCTGCTCACCGGGGTTGGCTGTTTCAAGGGCAACCTGGCCAGCCAGGTCGGAGCGCTTTATCCTGCTGGCGATAACCGGCGCGCAGATGCTTTCCAGATTTATTACCTGTTCATTAACGGCGGTGTCATCATCTCACCGCTGATTGCTGGAACTCTCGGCGAAGTCTACGGCTGGCACTGGGGTTTCGGCGCCGCCGGTGTCGGAATGTTGATCGGCCTAACGATTTATCTTTGCGGTCGAAAATATCTGCCTCCCGATTCATCGATTGTGGAGAAGCACGAACGGGCCGCCAAAACGCCACTTACTCATCGCGAGAAAATGGCAATTGTCGCGTTGCTCGCGCTCTTGCCCGTCCTGACGATGTCGGTCATCGGCAACCAACAGATCTTCAACGCCTACCTGGTCTGGGCGGAGAAGACAGCGAGCCTCGTCTTTTTCGGCAGGAAAATGCCAACAACATGGCTGATTACGCTCGACTCGATTCTGTCATTCAGTTGTCTGGCAGGCGCGGTCGTGTTCTGGCGACTCTGGTCAAAAAAGTTTCCTGAACCTGCGGAAATCACAAAAATGGGCCTCGGCAGTCTTTGCGCTGTGACGGGATTTCTCTCCCTCGCTGCCGGCGCTGCCATCGCGGCCAGGTCCGGCGGACCAGTCTCGATCGGCTGGCTCATCACCTTTCATCTTCTCAACAGCATCGGGTTCGCTAATGTTTTTCCTGTGTCTCTCGCGCTCTACGCGCGGGTCGCGCCGGCGGCATTGTCCGCCACCATCATCGGAATTTATTATCTGGCCTTCTTTGCCGCGAATAACCTCGTCGGCTGGATCGGCGGCTTTTTGGAAAAAATGCCCGCGATACAATTCTGGCTCCTGCATGCCGCTCTCTGCGGAACAGCCGGCATCATCTTCCTCGTCGCCGGCCGCCTCTTCGGCCATCTGCTTGCGCCCGGCCAGAACAACAGGTAACGCGCAATAAGAGGCGGGCAGCGATCATGGCCTGCCAGAATCCGCTACGAGCCGATTTACGCGTGTTGTGACGCGTGCATGCCGGAAGATCCGCCCGATCGCAGCAGAAAAACACCCGCAACGATGAACCAGATCGCCTGGCTAAACGTGATCAATCCAAAGCCATGCACGTCGAGATTTAGTCCACCGCTTATCATTCCGATAACGAGAACGGGACCGAGCAATAATCCGTAAATTCCAAGGCCAGCGGAAAGCAACCGACGCTTCACCATCACAAAAGACCAGAGCACGATCGCGGCGCATGACGCCACGACGAAGATGCGAGCAAACGCTTGATTGATCAGGAAATTGTACTCCATCAGGGTTCGCCATTGCTCGTTCCCCGGAGCGCGCGCGATCATGTGACGGATAATTTCTGTCCCGACGAGACCGCTGATTGCCGGAGCAATCATCACCGCCACGAGGCCGAGACCGTAGACAACGAGTCCTGCAATTGCGACCCGTCCCGGCGAAACAAGATGTCGCGTCAGGGCCAGCGCGCCGAGAAACGACAATGGGATCCCGGCGATGGCGAGAACGTGGACTCCGACCATCAATGCGGCCAGCTTTTCGAATTGAGCCGGCGTAATGGGATGCCCGCCCGTCACCGGATGAAGACTCATCGTCATCATTCCACTGACTGCGCCAAGAATTAGCGCGATGCCGCCGAGTCGATTATCGTTCATGCCTGAAACTTCAGTGGCCGATTCGTTAGTTGTCCAGCATGAGCACGCCCAGAAACCGAACAGGGAAGACCCATCTGTCCAGAAACCTGGAGGATTTGGCAAAAAAAGAGGACCAGCGAGTCCGACGCACGCGGGATCGGCTGGGCGATGCCTTGGTAGAATTCCTCGTGAAAAAACCGTTCAATGACATCACCGTGCAGGATGTTCTCGATCTCGCGCAGCGTGAGTCGATCGACCTTCTATTCACACTATCGCGACAAGAATGATCTTTTCCTCAGCGACGCTGAGGAATTTTTCGAAGGAATGGCTACCGCCCTTTCGCGTTTCGGAGATAAATCACAGCGCGTCGCGCCGGTGCAGGAATTGTTCGCGCACATCGGCGAATCGCGCGCGTTTTACGGCGCTTTGATCCAATCAGGCCGATTGCACGATGTCATGGAGTTAGGAGAGGAACATTTCGCGCGCGGCATCGAACAGCGGCTGAAAGAAATTCCGCGTGCTCGCGCCGTTGCGCCCGATAATCGCAGCGCCGTCGCTCACGGATTGGCCGGCAATCTTTTTTCCTTGCTCACCTGGTGGGTTCAACACGGCATGACCATTGCGCCGCAGGAAATGGACAAACTATTTCATCGCCTGGTCTGGTCTGGCGCCGATGGCGCTGGCCGATCGGATCAGCCAACATCTTCAGGAAATGAAGTTGTCTTTAGTTTCCTCCCGCAGAAGGCAAAAACTCTTCGCGCACGATCTTCCCGTTTTTGACGGTGTAAACACCTACTTCGGACATTTGCCTGCGCTGTTTCGATTTCTTGTCGGTGACATCGGCGTCGTATCGCACAACAAAACGGTCGTGCCCAACGAATGGCTCGCCCGCTTTGAAGCTGTGCACTTCCATCGCGTTCACCCACCAATCGACTTTGCCGCGCACGCCTTTCTTGCCGCGCGTTTCAGTCGGGCCGCCGCCCATGCTGAAGGCTTCCACACTGACAATGTTGTCATCATACAACGTATCGACCGCTTCGTTCCAGGCTTGCTTGCGAACAAGCTCCACCACTTTCTTTGCCACTTCTTCGGTGCTCATTTTTTTCCTTTCTCGTCTTGTCTACTCAATTACTCAATGAACTTTTCCAGACTGATCGATAACGCTGTTCCAACCTCCATGGTGGCGATCGCGTGATTCTTCACTGGGCAATTGCTCATGCGTTAACGTCAGCTCCGTTCCGCCATCGCGGTCGGACAGCTCGACCGTTACGACGCTGGTGCGCGTTTTCCCACGCTTCGTCGTCATCCCATTTCCAGGTGAAGACGATTTTCTTGCCGGGTTGCAGCTCGCGATATTCGCCGTGCACGGTCATTCTTTCGCCTTCGGAATTGCTCAGGTCCCAGCGGTATTTGCCGCCGACGCGCACGTCGGCGATCAGATCGTGAGTCTGGACACTCTCGGGACCAAACCATTGTTTCAATTGTGCGGGATCAGTCCAGGCAGCATAAACCCGTTCACGCGGGGCCTTGATCAGGCGTTTGATTTCCAAACCAAGTTTCTCTGCGTCTTTCGTCGTCATGATTCTCCCTTCTTACCTTATTTATTCGCCAAATTTCCACCGGCCGGTGCGTTTGTTTCCAGAAACTCTTTGAGCGACGAACCAATGATTTGGGTCCAGCCCGCGAGGAAATTCTTCCGGGCGAACGACGGAGTTTTCGGAAACGTTTCCAAACCCTCGTGCGTCAGCTTCAGCCGCGTCTGGTCGCCCTCAGCAAACAATTCAAACGTGACCAATGAATCGCCTTCGTGTCCTTTGTACCGCCAGGTGTGGGCGATTTTCTTTTGCGGAATCACTTCAGTGATTTTGCAAAGATGGTGATACGTCATGCCTTCGTGTTCGACGATGAACTCGAATTCAAAACCCACCTCGGGCTTGAATTCCTTTAGTTCGAAATACCACTGACGCATCTCCGTTACATCGGTGAGCGCTTTCCACACCCGACTAACCGGCGCGTTAAAAGTTCGCTCCATCACGACCGCTTCAACCAATTCATTTTTCGTGGTCATATTTTCTACTCCTTCTGGTTAGGCCGTGTACTCGTCGTGGCGGCGGACCCAATCCATCGTCGACTCCTGATTTTCATCACGGCCTTTCGGCACGAGGTCGAGAAAATGGTAAGCGCCCACCAACATGTCGAGCCCGCGTGCGTAAGTCGAATACGTGTGAAAGACCTCGCCGCCTTCCTCTTTGTAGAAGACGCTCAATCCCGGCAGCTCATCGCTCATGAGCTCGTCCGTCTCGTAGTTGTAAAACATTTTCTCTTTCGCCTTCTCTTCCTCTGTGGCCGAAACGTGATAGTCGAAATTGAAATCGTTTCCGTGCGACGATACCCACTTGAAGCGCCAGCCCATGCGTTTCTTGTATGGCGCGAGCTCCGACAGCGGCGCCCGCGAAACGGCCACGAGCGTGACGTCGCGATGCGGTAGATGCCAGTTCGCGCCGTCAAAATGATCGGCCAGATAGGAACAGCTCTTGCAACCTTCCTCCCATCCCGGCCCGAACATGAAATGATAGACGATCAATTGGCTGCGACCATCGAAGAGGTCGGAGAGCGTTTCCTTACCGTTCGGCCCGTCGAAGACATATTCCTTTTCAACTTTGACCATCGGCAGCCTGCGACGCGCCGCGCTTAGCGCATCCCGCTGCCGCGTGAACTCTTTTTCTAGGGTCAGCAAGTCCTTCCGCGCGACCAGCCACTCAGCTTCCGATACGATTTCCGTTTGTTGTTCTTCCAGTTTCATTTTGTCCTCTTTTGGTTTTGTGGGTTTGTCTCTTCTTACAAAACTTGCTCAGTGCGAACGCGGTCAGGCCGCCACTCGAGGTCGCACCGGCGGCGATCAAGGCCAGGCTCGCTGCGCACACGGGGCACATGGCGTCTATTTCGCTCCCTTCTTCGGCGATTGTTTTGCCGTCTTTTCCAAATACTCGGCCAGGCGATCGAGCGATCCTTCCCAGAACTTGCGATATTCTTCCACCCATGCCGCGGCTTGCTTAAGCGGTTTGGCTTCGAGTTGCATCTCGTGCACACGCCCGTAGCGCCGGCGCCGGAGAAGTCCCGCTTTTTCCAAAACGCGCAAATGTTTTGAGACCGCCGGGAGCGACATCGCATGCGGCCGCGCCAGATGGGTGACGCGTTTATCGCCGCGCGCGAGATGCGCGAGAATCCGCCGGCGGGTTGGATCGGCCAATGCAGCGAACGTGCGATTCAGTGTCTTCGAAGAATAGTTAACCATCTGGTTAAATATATAAACGAAGTTTTATGACAGCGCAAACAAATTTTTTCCAATCTTGCAGACACTTACTGCAGCCAGGGCTACTTTATGGTATACGTGAGTCACGTATATCCCCGCGAAACAGCCTGGGAGATCGGCGCGAATGCTGCGGCGGGTTTTCCGTGGCAAGAGCGAGCTTTCCTCAGCGAGGATTGCAGCCCGAGCGTCGGAACGCTAGTTTCACCTTGCTTCGCGCAAATCAATCCAACGCCCCATGGCAATCCGAATCCTCGTTACCGGCGGTACCTTCGACAAGGACTACAACGAACGCACCGGACAGCTTTTTTTCAAAGACACCCACATCGCCGAGATGCTCAGATTGGGACGATCCCGTATCCAGACCACGATCCGCACGGTGATGATGATCGACAGCCTCGAAATGACCGACGCCGATCGCGCCCTCATCGTGCAGAACTGCCTCCAGTCCGAGGAAAATCGCATCGTCATCACCCACGGCACCGACACTATGACGGAAACCGCCGCCGCGATTGCTCGCGCCGTCTCGGGAAAAACGGTGGTGCTGACCGGAGCCATGATTCCCTACGCGTTTGGCAGCTCCGATGGCCTCTTCAATCTCGGCAGCGCGCTCTCGTTTGTGCAGGTGCTTCCGGCCGGCGTTTACATTGCCATGAACGGCAAATGCTCGCCGTGGGATCGCGTCCGGAAAAATCGCGAACGCGGCGAGTTTGAGGAAATTCCGTAAGTCTGGGAACCAGTGCAGGACGGGGTCGGCCTAAGTTCCAGTTTGAGCCGATACCCTAACGAGACGTCGCGACTTCGCGCAGCGCTTCGTGTACTCCCGCGATGACGGTGCTGCCTTCGCCGACGGCCGCGGCGCAACGTTTCACCGACCCGGAACGAACGTCCCCCGCGGCAAAAATTCCTGGCAGGCTCGTTTCCAATGGGGCGGGCGGCCGCGCCGCTTTCACCCACATCGGGGCGGTGGCAACGAGTGTGCCCGTTTCAATGAAACCTTTCTTGTCGCGCATAATCTCCGGCGGCAACCATTCAGTGCAGGGCGTCGCACCGATCATCGAAAAAACTGCCGGCGTTTCGATGGTGCGGCGTTCGCCCGTCTTCGCGTTTTCCAATTCCACCGCCTCGAGCACGGCATTGCCCGTCATTCTTCGAATCGTCGTGCCGGCGAGGAGCTCGATATTTTCCCGGGCCAGAACGCGGCGCGACAAGTAATCCGACATGCTGTGCGAAAGATCATTCCCGCGAATGACCAGCAGCACTTTCGCAGCGCCCTGCGACAGAAACATCGCCGCCTGACCCGCTGAATTTCCGCCACCGGCAACAATGACCGTCGCGCCACGGCAAACCTGGCCCTCCAGCGCGGTCGCGGCATAGTACACGCCCACGCCTTCGAAGCGTTCGCGATTTTCGGCTTCGAGCCGAGTGTAGTTTGCGCCGGTCGCGATCACTGCGGATTTAGCGCAGAGAGTGGCGGAGCAGCCTTCGATCTGGAGACTGACGCGATATTCGTTCCCGGCGTTGTAGGCCAGGGTCAAGGCTTGCGAGGGCGTGGAAAATTTCGCGCCGAAGCGATAGGCCTGCAGCTGCGCCCGCCACGTCAGATCGCCGCCACTTATGCCGGTAGGAAAACCGAAAAAGTTTTCAATTAATGATGACGACCCGGCCTGACCGCCGGGAGCGTAACTTTCCAGCACCACCGTATTCAACCCTTCCGAGGTCGCGTAAACCGACGCTGCCAAACCGGCTGGGCCGGCGCCGACAATCGCGAGATCGCACTTAATCTCCTCTTCGTTCGCGTCGGCCAGTGGCCGCAGCAGGCCGGCCACCTGCGCAACTTCGCGAAGGGAAGGCCGGCGCAAAGGCATTCCGCGCGGAGTGATCAGCGCCGGCAGATCTCGTTCGGACAAATGCAAGCGGCTGGCGAGAGCGACGCCTTGCTCACTTTGCGCGTCGACGATGCGATGAGGAATGTGATTCTTGTCGAGAAAATCGTCCAGTTGACGGCCCTCGCGCGAATCGTGGATGGCCAGGATGCGAAGGCCGGCAAAGTCTCGATCGCGGTTCAAGCGGCGTCGGCGCATGATCAGGGCATTCACAATCGGCTCGCCGATCAGCGGCATCTCAGCAAGAGCGCGCCGCAGCAAGCGAGCGGGAATTTGCAGCACTTCAGCCTCAGCCGATTTCACGCGCGCGCTCGCCAGCGCCGAAGTTCCCTGCAACATGGACACGTCGCCCAGAAAATCCCGCGCGTGCGAAGTCGCGAGAATTTGTTCGACGCCGTCGCGCGTTTCGAACGCCTCGAGCTCTCCCTCCAGCGTGATCGTGAGATCGAATTCCCGCTGACCCGCTTTCAAAACGAGATCGCCGCGACGAAGCGAGCGCCGCTTTCCCAGTGGCTCAAGCAGAGCGAGCTGTTCGTCGCTTAATTTCGGAAAGGCGATGCTCTCCGTATCCCGATAAAATTGCTCATCTAGTTCGGCTGATGTCATCACCGGGAATTTAACGTGACCATCCTCGCCGGTAAAATGCTTCGTCGCGGCGTTATTTGCCGATGAGAATAAAGACACCGGCGAGTAGCGCCACAATGTAGAGGAGGAAAATGGCCGGCCCAATGTTCAAGCCGAATCCTAAAAGCCCATCGATAATCAAGTAAACCGCGAGCAGAATCATGCCGATGTTTTTGGTCGATTTCATGACGCCGATCTTTTAGATCCCCTCCCCGGCTGACAACCCAAATCTAGCGGAGCAGCCAATCCTGCTACTTTCCCTTCTCCCGTCTTCTTCGCAGTGCTCTGCTTCCAAGTCTTGCTGTCGAATGGCAATTTGACCATCATGCGGACATGAAACTCCTTCTTCTCGCCTGCCTGGCTCTGCCGATCTCCGTCTTTGCCGAGGGCGGTTTGCCTAACCAGCCTTATATCTATGTCGAAGGGAAAGCTGAAATCGAGAAGCCAGCGGACATGGTGACGCTGCGTTTCGACTTGGTCGCGCGTAATGCTGATCAGACGAAGGCCAACCAGGAGGTTCAGACAAAGGCAGTGAAAATCTTCGGATTGCTCAACGACAGGAAGATCGCGCGGAACGATGTCATCGCGGCGGATCTCAGGTCGGAACCAGTATACGAGCACGATGAAGAAGATTCATACCGCAAGCGGGGAAAGATTGTGGGAGCCAAAGTTACTCGACCATTCACCGTCAAGGTTCGAGACACAACGGCATTCGCTAAGCTCGTTGACGAACTACTCGTGATCCCGGGCGTGGAGTTCTCCGCAATCGACCCAGGCCTCTCGAAAGAGAAGGAGATGCAGGATGACGTCTGGGAGAAGGCTCTGACCAATGCTCGTGAGAGCGCCGAGAAAACGCTCAAACAAATCGGAATGAAAATCGATTCTATCTTTGCAGTCTCCCCTGTGGCGTTTCCACAGATTCGTAATCAAATGTTCGGATACGTATGAGGGCGAAACCGCCGCCGAGCGAGTAATCGTTACGGGGCCTCCCGAGTACCGACTCGGCCCTTTGACCGTGAACCAGAGCGTTCACATCATCTATCTCATTTCGCCGGCGAAGTAGTTAGGGCTCAAACTGAAAACATCGCGTCGATCTGAGTCACTGCAACATTGCGTTCTCCGACTCCCAATACCATGTCCGTCTGTTTTTGCACGCTCGCGATTCACGCTCCCTATCGGAAACGTGCACGGAGCCTTTGCGCCAACTCGGCCTGCGCGCCTTGGATTGTCTTGACCGATGAGCCAAACGACTTCGCCGATTTGCCCGTTCTCGCCATTCACCACCAGGCGACCGGCCCGATGGCCGTCGATTATCTTCATCGTCTCGCACCGGTCGAAAACGGCGGCGGGGCTGCGGCCGCGGCCTATCACGACAAGCGATTCGCGGTCCAAGCTGCGCTCAAGGAACACGACACCGCCATCTTCTTCGATGCGGATTCAAGCTTCGATGAACTGCCGCGCGTCGATGTGTTCCCACCTGGTCTCGCCGTCCTTCCCGTTTTCGGCATTAGCATCGCTGCTCACCTCGAGACCTGGGGATCATGGCGCCTCCCTGCATTCACCGAGCTCGCCCGCGAACTCACGGGTGATTCGGCCATTCTCCACGCGGCCCGTTGGTGCCCCGAAGCGTGCTACGCCGTGACGAAGGACGGAAACGAGGCGCGTTTCTTTTCGGCCTGGGAGCGCGGAGCGGATTTTCTGCAACGCCAGGGTATGGCCTCGGGAGAGGGCGGCGTGATGGGGCTGGCCGCCGCCTGTATCGGCTGGACCATAGATTACAATGTGCTCGCACCGTTCCTCCCCTTCGTTCACCACCAGGGCGGCGGACCAAAGGACGCATAGCGAAACTCCGAAACGATCGAAGTTCCACTCAGAAAAAAATAAGAAAATTTGTGTTTGACAGAACATACCGACTGGTCTGTATTTGACGAAGAATGAACACGACCGCCCCAAAAGGATTAAAGGCCCCGAGAAACACGCGAGGCAAAATCCTGGAAGCAGCTTTTGAAGAATTCTACAAGAACGGGTTTCAGGGCGGCAGCCTCAATCGCATCGTCGGCGGCGCCGGCACGACCAAGGGTGCGCTCTTTCATCACTTCAAGGGCAAGAACGATCTGGGATACGCCGTCGTCCGCGAAGTCATCCAGCCGCATCTCAAGGAGGAGTGGTCCGATCCCCTCGCCCATTCCGCCGATCCGATCACCGATTTGAAACGCCTCTTTCGCCAGTGTCTAAAGAAAGAGGTCGGGCTAACGCACGGCTGTCCCCTGAATAATCTCGCCCAGGAGATGTCTCCGCTTGATGAAAGATTCCGCCGGTCTCTGGAAAAAGTTTATGCAATGTGGAGGGAAAGCCTCGCCGGTGCATTTGTCCGCGGGATCAAGGCTGGCAAAGTGAGAAAGGACGTTTCGCCGAAAAAAGTGGCGGCGTTCATCGTGGCCGCGCAGGCGGGAATGATCGGCACAGCCAAGAACGCCCAGGACCGGGGACTGCTCCGGCAAACGAATCAGGCTCTGTTCGATTACCTGGATAGCTTGAGGCCGTAACTTTTTATGAATCCAAGAATACCGACTGGTCGGTTTAGATTTCTAAAAGATAAGAAAGAAAACAAAGGAATAGAAGAGGAACGAACCAAATGAAAACCGAAGAATATCCTGACGCAGCGGCAATTTTCCCCCAGACGACAATTGCCGCTGTTTCGGAATTGAAAGACCGGCTGCAACAAGACTACGAGCGGACCTATCCTGGCCTCGGCGAAATCATTCGCATCGTTCTCGAGGAAGAGGAAGAGACCGCGTGGAAGCTATCGCCCTTTCCGCATTTGTTTCTCCCAGACCTGGTCGAGGAGCACATCGCGAGACTGGGACTCGAACCCGCACACACAAGACATGACGACGTTTGGGCGCCATCGATGGATATGCCGTACGCCGTCGCCGCCATGTGCTGACGCGCGTGGCGCGGGGGGGAATTTCTTTGAAAACGAAACCATGAAAGGAACACACATGAAAAACCGAAAACTGACAGGTCAGGTGGCGGTCGTGACCGGTGCGTCGAAAGGAATCGGCGCTGATATCGCCGAACATCTCGCCGCCGAAGGCGCGGCGGTCGTCGTCAACTACGCCTCCTCCAAGGAAGGCGCGGATCGCGTCGTAGACGAAATCACAAAACGGGGCGGCCAGGCGATCGCCGTGCAAGCTAACGTCGGGAAAAAGGCAGAAATCGAACGGCTCTTCTCCGCAGCGACGAAGGCTTTCGGCAAAATCAATATCCTGGTCAACAACGCCGGGATTTACGAATTCTCGCCATTGGACCAGATCACCGAGCAACAGTTCCACAAACATTTTGATGTCAATGTTCTCGGCTTGCTTCTCGCCACGCAGGAAGCGGTCAGGCATTTTCATCGCGACGGTGGCAGCATCATCAATATCAGTTCGGCCGTGACCTCGATCACGCCGCCGAATTCCTCAGTTTACACCGCCACCAAAGGCGCGGTCGATGCCATCACGCGGACGCTGGCCAAGGAATTGGGCCCGCGTAAAATCCGCGTCAACGCCATCAACCCCGGGATGGTGGAAACCGAAGGAGTGATTTCAGCGGGATTCAACGAGGGCGAGTTCCGCAAAGGAGTTGAAGCGCAGACTCCGCTCGGTCGAATCGGTCAGCCTAACGACATTGCCCCGGCGGCTGTCTTCCTCGCCTCCCCGGACGCGAAGTACATGACCGGCGAAACGCTCCGCATCGCCGGCGGACTCCGTTAGTCCCTAACTACCGCAGCGGCTGTCGTCCAACCCGGCAACCGTCGCGCGTTGCGGGGCGCTCGTTGTTGAGGCGATGTGTCAAGGCGACTGCTCTTTCCGCTCTTCAGCGATGCGCGCCCCTCCGAACTCTGACAAACGAAGGACGGATTCGCCACGGCGAACTTCGCCTCCAGGTCTCGTTACTCGTCATTATTCTTTTTTCTGGCTGCCCCAGTCTCGTCACTGGTCACAGATCACTCGTCACTTTTTTCCCTTCCCCTTCTTCGCCGCCTCCCTCTCGGCGAGCGCGAGGCGCTCGGTCTTTTTGCGACACGCGTCGAGTTTTACATGGCTCGCTTCGCAGGCATTTTAAGAACGGATCAACTGCTTGATCGCAGTGAGTGCGAGCCCCCGCGGAGCGGCTCTGCCTTGTTCCCATTCTTGCAGCGTTCGCACCGAGACCTGCAACTTCAAGGCTGCCTGACTTTGGGAAAAGTCATTTCTTTTCCGCCATTCATAGAGCCGACCGCCTAAATCATCACCAGCGCGTGACCGACGTCCAACTCGACTACGTAACCGACAGCTCATTTATTCAGATAGTGGGAGGCTTTGAATGATATACGTGAGTCACGTATATCACCGGATTGGCATCATCGTCGAAGTTCTAAACGACGCTTTCTGGTTATGCACTTTTGCGATTTCCCGCTGCACGGCGACCGAGGTCCTGTTGGATCATATACGTGAGTCACGTATATCGCCAACATGCACCATCGTCGAAATTCTTTGGACGCGTCCTCGTTACGCGCTTTTGTGAGTTCTGCTGCACGGCGGTCACGGTTCCGTTCAACATATCCGTGAGCCACGTATATCACAAAATACAAAAGCAATCGCGGGTTTGGTTCGGTGCGACGACATTGCTCGTTAGGGCAACGAAGCGGCGAGGGTTGGCACCCGATGGCGCGCAACGCAATCGAAGCGGTCGCTATCGGGGCGAAAGTTTTGAGCCGCGCTATCCACTTCGCGAGATCCGCTTGCCGCGCGCGCTTCGAATGCGGCAAACACGGGATCTCGCACAAATCGGCTGAATACCGCCCAGTGGCCAGGGCCATTTACTCGCATACGTGAGTCACGTATATCACCCGAAACGCCCGTGAGATTATTTTGCCGTCTTTTTCGTGGCTTTCTTCCTGGCGAGCGCGAGGCGCTCGGTCTTTTTGCGGCGCGCGGCGCGTTTCTTTACGCGCTGGAGTATCTGAGAATTGAACGGCCCAAAAAGGGGCGGGTGAGGTTCGAATGCGCCGATCACGAGATCTTGCGCAAATCGGCTGAATACCGTCCGTGGCCAGGCTATTTACTCATATACGTGAGTCACGTATATCACACGAAATACCCGCAGGATTATTTTGCCGTCTTTTTCGCGGTTTTCTTTTTGGCGAGCGCGAGGCGCTCGGTCTTTTTGCGGCGTGCGGCGCGTTTCCGTACGTTGTCTCTGCCTTGGCTGTTTCCCATAAGACCGTCACCTTCACTCCTTCCCAGTCGGTTCCAAGTGATTTCGCCGAATCAAGACAAGAAAGCCTCTATCGCGCGCTGGGATTTCCCGGTTCTGTTCATCAATATACGTGAGTCACGTATATCGCCTCGAAACATTCGTGACGATTATTTGGCCGCCGTTTTTGCAGCCTTGGTCCTAGCGAGCGCGAGGCGCTCGTTATGCACTTTCGCGAGCTCCGCTGCGCGGTGGTCGAGGCCCTGTTCATCATATACGTGAGTCACGTATATCGCCCGAAACATTCGTGACGATTATTTTGCTGCCTTTTTCGGGGTTTTCTTCTTGGCGAGCGCGAGGCGCTCGGTCTTTTTGCGGCGCGCGGCGCGTTTCTTTACGTTGTCTCTGCCTTGGCTGTTTCCCATAAGACCCTCATCTTCGCTCACCTGTCGCGCAGTAGCAACGCGGAGGCGGACCCCTTTTGCGGCCAGTTCCAGTGATCTCACGGTTGTCATTTCTCTCACTCCGCACCTCGATCAGTTCGCCCACCGCTTGATCGACACTGTTCGTCGGGAAATTGAGAACAGTGAAAATGCGAGTATGAACTCCTGATCATTTAAGAAGATGCGATACGCTCCGCTCTCCGACCGCCGGAACATTCGACGCGTCGATTACCAAAAACGGAACGGCCAGGGGAAAACCGCGTTGTGGCAAGTCTTCTTTGATTTTAAGCAAGGCCTTCACATCAGTCAGTCCTTTAGCGATAGTAAATGCGGAGGCAAAGAAAGAGCGTTGCGTTCCGCTCAACAATTCAGAAACGCTGTTGAACACGAACTCGCGGCCGCAGAAATCGTGTATGGCCATACCGGCCGTATTCGAACTGACGCGGCGGGAATAAGTCGTTCGCGAACCATCCGCGGCAGTAAAGTCTGGTGGTACTGGCAAGCGACCTGGCCTGGTATTGACGGCCGCGCGATTAATCGAAAATTCTATGATCGGAAATGGGGCGGGACCGAAAGCGCAAAACAGAAAGCGCTGGCAGCGAGAACCGAGGGGATCGAGCACTATCGCGCAATTCGGGAAGGCAGGTCGCTCAAAAGCGCCAAATACCCAGAATCAGCATACGGCACGCTCGGTGGTCGTGCCCCGTACGCTCTGTTCATGCCTCCACAGAATCCGGACATCCGGGTGTGGCGATACATGGACTTTACAAAGCTGGTTGCGTTGCTTCAACACAGAGCGATCTACTTTCCCACAATCGCCGAATTACACGACCCGTTCGAAGGCTCGTTTGCAAGAGGTAACCAACAACTACGTCCACTCATTTATCGGCATTTCCAAAATAAGATTGGTGTGTCCGCAGGCGATCTGGTCCAACGGTTGCGGCACTTGGTGGCGGCGAGTTGCTGGCATATGAATGAACAAGAATCGGCTGGCATGTGGAAGCTTTATGCGAAGACCAGTGAAGCCGTTTGCATTCAATCGACTTTTCGCAAGCTGCGCGACGGCTTGGGTTCCGATGTAAGAGTGGGAACGGTGCGATATGTTGATTATGAAACGGAATGGATTCCGGAGAGCAATCCGCTTGCGCCATTCTTGTACAAACGCAGATCATTTGAGTACGAGAGAGAAGTCCGCGCCCTCTTACCGTTGACTGACCTTCGGGCTGCCCTAACGGATCAGTCACCGTTGGGCACGAAGCAAGGGTGTCAGCGCAAAGTTGATTTGATCGGGCTCATTGAACGAATCTATGTCGCGCCCGACGCACCGGATTGGTTCGCAGATTTGGTCCGAGATGTAACGAACCGATATGAACACGACGCTATTCCGGTCGTTAAATCCTCGCTCGCAACTTCGCCCCTTTACTGAGTGCTGTATGGCTTTCGCGAAAGCTCAAAGCCCTTTCTCACCCGACGGATCACTGATTGAAAGTTTCATTTCTTCCAGCAGCAGCGTTTTCACATCGGCGAGGACGAGGCGAGGATCGAGCGTGCCGGAACTGTAGATGTTTCGGATGCGGCCTTCGCGATCGATGAGAAAGACGCGCATGACGTGGTAAAGCGGACCCTGCGGATCGTTCGCGTTGGATCTTTTGTCCACGGCCTGACCGTACGCGGCGAGAATGGATTCCAGTTCCACGCGCGACTTGGCGGTCGCGAAGCGCCATTCGCAACCAGATTTTTTTTCGCGGACGCCTTCTGAATATTCTGCAAGACGCTGCGGCGTGTCGTAGTCGGGATCGAAGCTCATGCTGACGAGGCGCATATTTTTCGCGAGTGTCCGGTCGTCGACGCTGAGCGAATGGAGCCGGTCCAGGACGCCAGCCGCATAAGGACACGCTTTCGCCGCGGTGCAGCGAGTGTAGATGAAACTCAGGACCGTGATACGACCGTGGGTCAGTTCACGCAGGTTTATCGATTTGCCATCGGAATCGAGGAGCGCGCCGTCGGCTGCATTCTTCACCACCGGCAAGCTGTAACTGCCCGGCACTGGTGGATCGTAATCGTAGTCGCTGTCGCGAGGGAGATCGTTGTCCGCCGCGACTGACGCGATCACGGCGGATGAAAACTACGAACGTGATTGCAAGGACCCGATTGGAAGGACGGGCTCTGTCCCGTCCGGATATTTGGGACGACATCCACTCGGCAAACTCAGGACAGGCTCCGGTCGTCCCTCCATTATAAGATCGCATCGGTCGCGGCACTAAGGCCTCTCCCACATTTACTTGCTCGCGAGCGTGGTGCGAGGTGCGCCGATTTTTGTCGAGCCGAAGAGCATGTGATGCGCCCGGCCCAGTTTCAGCGCGGTGAAATCGAGATCGAACGTTGGCTTGAGCTCTTTGCCGTCCCAGGCATAACCTCTGATGAACTGCTCATTGTCCTCACCCGCCTTGTCCCACCGCGACAGCAGAGAGCTGGTGAAATAGACTCGTTTCCCATCCCAACTCTCCGACACCATATTGACCTGCTTGCCGATTTGTTTCTCGTAAATCTGTTTCGGTTTGTGCGGATCGGAAACATCGAAGACGCGGCATTTGCCGTCACCGAAGCAACCGACGAAGAGCGTCTTGTCATCGGCGCTCAGGCTGATGTCGACGGGGAGAACGCCGCCCTTCACGTCACTGATCGGCGCGACGTCCTTTGCCTGCCACTCGCCGTGCTCATCCGCGTAAACGAGCCAAAGCTTCGATGTCAGCGCGGTGGCAGTGAAAGCATAATTGTGTTTCGCACCCCATGCCCAGCGGACTTCGAGCGGTGCACCAGGCACTTGAAAAACTTTTTTGGGCTGACGGGTGTGAAAATCCCATATCACCAACGTCCCTCCGAAATGTTTCATCGCCTCGGGATCGGCGACCACTTTGCCGAATTCCGTCATGTAGTTCTTCAAGCCGGTGAAGGATGAAGTAAGGAGCGCGTTCTTGCGCGGCAAGACGCGCGCGTCATACCCGTAGCCGTCGGCGAACTTTGCGTCCGGCCGCGCCTTGCGCGTCATCCTTTGTCGGCATCCAATGGGTCGCGATGTAGTTGCCGTCGTTCCCGTACTCGACCAACGCCGTCCGACCGCTCTGATCTTTTGCATTCGAAAGACATGGAACCAGGACCCGCCCCGGCAAGGCATAAGCGCCATGCGGTCCGGCAGCGCCACCGGTCGCCTCGGCGAAATTATCGATCGTCTTTATGAGCTTCGGTTTCGCCGGATCGGTGTGGACATCGAAGATAAAGATCTTGCTCGTATCGAGGCCGGCGAGCCAGAGTTGGCGGCGATCGTCAGTGAATCCGCCGTGGTGCGCCTCGTTGCGACCTTCGACGGAAGAGGTGCTGATGACTTTGCCGTAGGTAGGCGAGCCGGGCTTTACGTCGACGGTGACGAGTTTGTCGTTGCCATCGCCGAGACCTTCGACGCCGAGCGTCCAGACATAGACGAACTCTTCCTGCCCATTAATGCTGGCGAGATAGGGAGACGAGCAGGTCTCATCGGCACGCACGCTGAACGCGAGAGTGAACGCAGCCATGACTATGGCCAGCGAAATTTTGGTGATGTGCAACTGAGAATTAATGAGCGTTTTCATTTGGCGGATTCATTGATTGAGCTGTGGTTAGTCATTGTTCCCGTGCAAGAGCGCCGGCGCTTCCCTCATTTCCACTCTTGTCCGTCGTTGCATGCGGGATTTCGTTGAAATGCTTATTTTGGCTATAAACCTCCGCTGCATTTCCGACAATCTATTTTCAATTTTCGCCAATTCCAAAAGCGCTTCGTTTTCGCTGTTCCTGCCTCGGCTTTGGCGGGCTAATCATTCGCGGTCAAATCTCTCAGTTCGAGCGCGCTTGACGAAGGACTTCCTGAACCGGCGGAGGTAATTTGTCGGCGTCGTGCAGGAAAAGGCTCACCTGCCAGCTCTCCGGATCGGTCAGTTTTCCTTCGAACGAAGGCATCGCGCTGAACCGGATGCCGTTCTTCACCACCCAGTGAGTGACGCCGACGGGGTCGTGGATCACGCCTTTGCCCGGCGGAAGCAATTGCGGCACATGCGGGTAAAACCGTTTCGCCATTTCGGAAGCGGGTTGATCGAGCCGGCCATGACACCCGGCGCAGTTACGCTGATAAACCTGAGCGCCAGCGAGAAGGTTCGTCTCGTCGGCGGGTAGCGGCGATTGATCCTTAGAGTTTTGCCCGATCGACACTCGTTAGGCTACGATCGAGCTTGACCTCCATGGGGACCTGCCAGAATCAGAATCGAGGAAGGTTCCCGATGGGAATACGAATCAACAACGCTTTCGGCCGATCAAGTTGGCTCGCGTTCATCGTCGCCTGTGGTTTCGTCGCGCTTTCTGCGCAAGCCGATGAGCGGAACATTATCCCTTTCCAGGCGGGACCCGAGGTACCCGGGGACAACGCGCAGGTATTGGTAGGTCACTGGCGCAAGACCACGATCGTTTTCGAGAGTCCGCGCGACGAACATCTTGTTTTGCATGCGGATGGCACGGCGGAGAATTGGGTCGTGACGGCGTCAAGTCGCACGGAACCGTTAAACGGTAGCTGGAGCGTCGAAGGCAAGGTGCTCAAGCTTGATCTCGGAGAAGGCAACCGCGCCTCCCTTCCCTTTACGATCTACGAGGGGAAACTCGTTCTGCCGAATATTCTGAAGCGGCGTCAATTCTGGGACAAGATCGAGTAGTTGCGTCGAAATATCGTGTGAATCGGGCGCAAGGGCTTGCCACGTGCGGTAGGCTCTCCCGATATGGCAATCGATCCCGCTCTTGTTGGACTGCCTGCCGGCCTTTCCGCGGAGGAAGCTGCCGCGCAGTTTGATTCTCTTCAGAAGAAACTGGTCCCGCTTTGGCGCTCGATCGAATCCTTCAATCAAGACGAGCAAACGATCGTCGTCGTGCCATCAATGTCGATCGACATGGCGATAACAGGTCTGGAAGTGCAGGCATACGAAGAGCGTTTTCTTTTTCTGCTCCTGCTCCTCACGCAACCGCGGGCGCGCATGATCTACGTCACGTCGCAGGCGATTCATTCCAGCGTGATCGAGTATTACCTCGATCTGCTGCCGGGCATCATCCCGCGCCATGCCATGCGCCGCCTGACCTTGCTCGCGCCGTACGATGACTCGCCACGTCCGCTCAGCTTGAAAGTTCTCGAGCGGCCGGCATTGCTGCAGCAAATCACGGCCGGCATCGTCGACAAAAACCGCGCGCATCTGATTTGTTACAACACGACCTACTTCGAGCGAAATCTCGCCCTCCGCCTCGGCATTCCTCTCTACGGCGCTGATCCACGCCATCTTTCTTTCGGGACGAAGACTGGCTGCCGCCAATTGTTCGCGCGGGCGGGAATCAATCATCCGCTCGGCTTCGATAACCTGAAGAGCCTGGATGAAGTCGCGGCAGCGCTGATGCAAATGCGCCGGCAGCGTCCGACAATTGCGCAGGCCGTGGTGAAACTCAATGAGGGCGTCTCCGGCGAAGGCAATGCGCTCGTCGACCTCTCGAATCTCGCCCAGCCTAACGAAGCGGCGATCGCGGAGCGCATCCGCGCGATGCGTTTCGAACTCGCCGCCACGCGCTTCGAAGATTACTGGGAGAAATTCCGCACCCGCGGCGGGATCGTGGAGGAGCGGGTCGGTGTCGGCGCAAAGGAAGTGCGGAGCCCGAGCGTGCAATTGCGCATCACGCCTCTCGGCAAAGTGGAATTGCTCTCCACGCACGATCAAATGCTCGGCGGCCCGAGCGGCCAAAGCTATCTCGGCTGCATCTTTCCCGCAGATCCGGCCTACGCCGCCGCCATCACCCGCGATGCCGCCAAGGTCGGCGATCTTCTGCGCGACGCGGGCGTGATTGGCCGGTTCGCGCTCGATTTCGTCGTCACACGCGGGAGCGATTCCGCGTCGTGGGAAACGTACGCGATTGAGATCAATCTGCGCAAAGGCGGCACGACCCATCCTTTCCTGACCCTGCAATTCCTCACCGGCGGCGCGTACGATCCGGAGCGCGCTACCTTCGCCACGCCGAACGGGCGCAAGAAATTTCTCGTCGCCAGCGATCACGTCGAGGCGCCGCATTACCGCGGCTTCACGCCGGACGATCTCTTCGACGTCGTCGTGCGCCGGGGTCTGCACTTCGGCCAAGTCAGGCAGACGGGTATCGTCTTTCACATGCTCAGCGCGCTCGGCAGCGTGGGACGGCTCGGCCTCACCGCAGTCGGCGACTCGCCGGAAGAAGCGCGCGCGATCTTCGAAAAAGCGCAGACGGTTTTCAATGAAGAGGCGCGCTTCGATCAGCTTTGAAAATTCAGAACACCGAACCGTGCGTCCAAATCGCCACGCGTCCGACCTTGCGCGATCCGGCAGCTCGTTATAACAAAATTTGTGAGCAAAGCCATCCTGGTCACCGGTGCGACTGGCACGATCGGGCGCGATGTCGTGGCGCGACTTTCTGAGAAGGGCGTGGCTGTCCGCGCCGGAGTGCGCGATCAAGCCAGAGCGAAAAAACAATTCGGCGAGAATGTTGAGCTGGCCGCGTTCGACTTCCAAAATGCCGGGTCTTTTGCCGGAGCGCTTGAAGGTATTGAACAGGTTTTTCTTTTGCCGCCGCTGTTGCCAGATCAGGTCGCGGTCACGAATCTGTTTGTCGATGCTGCAAAACGCGCCGGCGTTCGCCACCTCGTAAAACTTTCCGCAGTTGGGGTCGATGACGGGACCGAGTCCGCAGTTGGAAAGGGGCATGGCGCGAACGAGCAACACATTCGTGAATCGGGTCTGGCCTTCACCTTTTTGCGGCCGAATTCGTTCATGCAAAATTTCATCACCTACTTTCCGCCACGCGACGGCGTGATTTATCTGCCGTGGGGAGTTGGGACAGCAAGCTTTGTCGATACGCGCAATATCGCGAGTGTGGCCGCGGAGGTACTGACCAGCGACGGGCACGAAGGGTGGACGTACACCCTAACCGGTCCGGCGGCCCTCGGGATTGCAGAAGTAGCGCGAATTCTCTCCGACGTGGCGGGGCGCGAGTTTAAATATGTCGATGTGCTGGAAGCTGCCGCGCGCGACGGAATGCTCCAAGCTCGACTGCCGAAGTGGCAGGTGGAGGCATTAATGGAATTGCATGCGATCAACAAACGGAATTATTGGAGCGCCGTCACATCCGACATTGAAAAAGTCACGGGCAGTCCCCCCACCGATTTCGCGCAATTTGCCAAGGACCATGTCGAAAAATTTCGAGCCGGCTGAGCACCTGCGGCCGCTATTCGTTACTATTCTGTAACTCCTATTTGGTGATCTCTGCGCCCCAGACGGTCTTTGTATATTTTCCGACGCGATAGCTTACGTGCACTCGGTCCCCTTCCTTTAGTCTTTCGAACTGCGCGCGTTCCGTCTGTACGTTGAAGGTGCGCCCGTCATCAATCATCCGGACTTTGACGAGCCACTGTTCGGTTTGTAAGGCGCGCGGGTCACGACTCGTGCCGCGCACCTCAGGCTTCATAACATATCCGTCGACCGTGATCTCATCGTCGCCAATCGCACGGACTTGTTCGCCATCGCTCGGTGTTTCGTTCAAAGGTGCTGGCGTCGGTGTTTCACGGGGCGCCGCCGCCGCGATGTGTTCCTTCGTCAGTACAATCGCTTCCCCATGCTGTTTCGCGCATCCGGCGAAACACAAAAGAGCGACTGAGCCGACAAGAAATCGCATCAAGACCGCCGGGTCATACCTGCTTCTCAAACGCTTCCTTGTTCACAACGTACGGCATCTTCGTCGGATCGCCGCCGTAGTTCCCTTCCAGCACATCGATCACTGCCTGGGCAGTCCGGCCAGCCATACCCTTGTCGGGATCGACGGAGAGCCGCGTGATCTGCGCGCCGCTGGCGAAGTGATGGAACAGCCGCGTGCGGTCGGCGATTTCTGGATCGAGGAGGGGCGAATCCGGCGGCAAAGGCTCTTTCTCAAAGACGTCGAGCGCCGCTCCGGCGATGACTTTGTCTTTTAACGCCTGAGCAAGGGCCTTCTCGTCCACGACCGGGCCGCGTGACGTATTCACCAGGTAGGCCGTCGGCTTCATCAGCTTGAGCGTCTTCTCGTTGATAAAGTGGTAAGTCGGCTTGTCGGTTTCGATGTCGAGCAACAGCGGCACGTGGATGCTGACGTAATCGGCGTCGCGCAGAGCCTCTTCGAGTTCCACATATTTGATCCAGGTCTTCTCCTTTTGGATGCCACGCGCGTGGCGCAGATCCATCACCTCTTGGATGGCGGCGATGTACTGATGATTCTGATACGCCGGGTCGTAGCACAGGATGTTCATTTCGAAACCCGAGCACTTCTTGATCATCGCCAGGCCGATGCGTCCGGTCCCGATGATGGCGATGGTCTTGCCCGTGACCTCGTCGCCGAGGAACGGCAGGAACGGATGCCACGACGGCCACTTATTCTCCCGCACCAGGCGCTCACTCGAATACATTTTGCGCGCCAGCATGCCGAGCATGAAAAAGCCAAACTCGGCGGTCGCTTCGGTCAGCACGTCGGCCGTGTGGGTAAATGGAACCTTGTATTTGTTAGCGTCGGCGCGGTTGATGTTGTCGAAGCCGACGGCAATCTGCGCCACGACTTTGAGCGACCCCCTCCCCGCTTCGAAGACTTCCGCATCGATTCGATCGCGCAGCGTGGTGATCAATGCGTCGATGCCACTCTTGACTTTCTCGATAATAAGAGTCTTCGGCGGCGCCTCCGGACCTTGGAAAACTTCAAGCTCGTAGCCGCGTTCACGCAGACGGTTCTCGGCCGGATCGCCGATGCGGGAGGTGGCAAAGACGCGGAACTTTTTCTTATCCGTCATGGCTCATTTAGTGACGCCGCGAACATAAACTCGCTCCTGGGTGTTGGCTATCTCATTGAACCCGGTGATTCGCATTGCTCCGCTTCGAGGACCGGCGCCGTGTTGCTAATGCCGGCGGGCCTACAATGCACGCGGTTAATCCAGTCGCTCGTCGCTCCACCAGTACAGCTCATAGACACCTCGGCTTGAGTTGAGAGAGCTCATTTTCGGTAGACTCTTCACGAAAACGTCGAATCGCTGGTCGCAATGTGCGACGAAATGGGCACACAGTTCTTTACTCTTTGCCGGAGATCGATCCATTTCTTAAGTAATCGATGTGTGAAAATCGAAGCCGGTATAGTGTACGCGTATGATCAGAACGTTCGCGGTGTTTCCCCGTGTCCGGCGCTGGAGTGGCGTCTTTGGTCCAAGCCATATTCCGCATGTCCGATAGATCGCGATGAGTCGGCACATTAGATGAGGTGGCGGCTGAAACGTTCCAGGGAGTGGAACAACCGTTTGCTTCTGGAGCGACGGGATTGTGTAAACGGCCGTCGATACGGATGATAACGGCACAGATAAACCGGATCAACAGCTCTCTATCGGAAGATGACGTAACCATTTCATCAAGCCAATCGATCGCTGCGAGAAGTGCTGAGCGCTGAAGACGAATCTCCCAGAGGTGTTTCAATCACGAAGCTCGGACGCACCAGAGAAGTTTCCTCGTTTTCCCTCGGCAATAGGGGATTTTCACTTGTCGGTTACAAATTCTTCTTCGTCCAGGCGCCGACGCGGTCGAGCGCCTTCTCGATGTTCTCAATCGAGTTGGCCACGCTGAAACGCAGATAGCCTTCGCCGAACTCACCGAAAGCGGTACCGGAGAGCGCGGCGACACCGGCATCGTCGAGCAGCGCGTCGGCCAATTTCTTGGATGGCCATCCGGTTTGCTTGATGTTGGGGAAAACGTAGAACGCGCCCTTGGGCAGGCGGCAGGAGAAACCTTTGATCTTGTTCAGGCCGGCGACCATCACATCGCGCCGTTTCTTGAACTCGGCGCACATCTCGTCGACCGAGGCCTGCGGTCCGCGGAGCGCCTCGATGCCGGCAACTTGGGTGAAGCTCGCGGTGCAAGAACTGGAGTTGGTCATCAGCCGGGAAATATGCGTCGCCAAATCTGCGCGCATCACACCGTAGCCCATGCGCCAGCCGGTCATGGCGTAAGTCTTGGAGAAGCCATCGAGCAAAATGCAGCGCTCCTTCATTCCGCCTAACGACATGATGGAGTGATGTTCGCCCTCGAAAATGAGACGGCTGTAAATCTCGTCGGTCAGCACCATGATGTTGCGATCGCCGATCGCGCGCGCGATCTCCTCCAGGTCGTTCTTTGTCAGCACACCGCCGGTCGGGTTCTGCGGCGAATTCAGGATGATGAGTTTCGTGCGCTCGTTGATCAGCCCGGGGAGTTCACCGACATCGAGCCGGAAATCCATCTCCTCGCGCAACTGAATCGGCACCGCTTTCGCGCCGACGTAGTTGATCATTGATTCGTAAATCGGGAAGCCGGGATTCGGGTAGATGACCTCATCGCCGTCCTCAACCAGCGCAAGGATGCTGAAGAAGATGATGGGCTTGCCACCGGGGACGACGACCACTTCTTCGGGTGTAGCATTTACCCGGCGCGTCTCGCTCACGTATTGCGCGATCGTTTCGCGCAGTTGCGGCATGCCGGCCGAAGGCCCGTAATGAGTGAATCCGTTATGCAGGGCGTCGCTCGCCGCCTCGATGATGTTGCCCGGAGTATCGAAATCGGGCTCGCCGATCTCGAGATGAACGATGTCGCGACCCTGCGCCTCCAGCGCTTTCGCCTTGACCAGCACTTCGAACGCGGTCTCAGTGCCGAGACGCGCCATTCTTTTGGCAAGGCGGAGTTCGCGGGCTTTAGTCATAATGGCGAAGTCATCGGTTCGCATGGCTCGGTTACTTCTTCAAGTCAGAGGATTTCGCGGCCGCGCCGCCCGCCTCGGCTGGAAGCGTCTTGGCCACACGGAACCCCATAATGGCGTCCCGATAATCAGCGGAATTTCTCTCGCGGGAGTTCTCAGCATAACAATCCTCTGTTCATTGCCAGACATTGCTTGTTTCATTCGAGCGATTCTCCTCAATTCATTCATACCCAGGAGCTCAATTTCGATTCTCTAATTACTTGCTACTTTCTTCAATGCCTTCGGTCGTATTTCTTCGCGCGGTCAACGTCGGTGGAACCAACCAATGCCAACCGGCGCTCATCGCGAAACAGTTGTCGAAGTTCGGCGTTGTCAACATTGGCGCGGTCGGCACGTTTGTGGTGCGCGAAGATGTGAGCGAATCGGATCTGCGCGCGGCGTTCGCTCGGAAGCTGCCATTCAAATGCGAGATCATGATTTGTCCCGCGCGCGACATCATCAAGCTCAGGGATCCATTCGCACGACAACCCTCGGGCCCGGACATAACCCGGTTCGTGAGCGTGGCAGCGAAACGACTTCGCGCGCTGCCTCCCCTTCCTCTCAGTCTGCCCTCGGACGATGACTGGCTGTTGAAAATCATAGCGATCCAGGGCCAATTCGTCCTGGGCCTGTATCGCCGACAGATGAAGGCGATCAGCTACCTCGGCAAGATCGAGAAGCAGCTCGGTGTGCCCGTCACGACGCGTAATTGGAACACAATCGAGAAAGTGGCGAAGGTTCTCGACTAGCTCAGCGTTACAGATTCAGGAAGTAAATGCCAAATGGCCTGCTCGCGAATGGAACGAGCCGGGAGGTCGCGACATCGATCACAGAACCCGAGGGAGCGAGGGTAAAAGAGAAGGAAGCGAACGAATCAAAGCTGTCGGAGTTTGGGCGCGACTAGTTGAGAGCTGAAAAACTGGTCGGGTCCATGAAATACCGATCGATATGTTCCACCAGCGGCCCGTTCGCTTCCGATTCGGCCTTCACTTTCTGCCATTCCGGATCGGCCTGGAAGGCGGCCCAATTTTTCTCCGCCTCTTCACGGCTGGGATGTTCCAGAATGTAGATGAACAGGTTCTGCGAACTCGGCGCATCTTCGGGCGACCAATAACCGACGCTCTTCATGTTGTGTCGCTTGAAGATCGCGTCGGTATGATCGCCAAAGCGAGCTTTGAGTGCGTCCATTTTGCCCTCGTTGACGTGATACAGGCGCAATTCATAAACGTGATGTGGAGAATTGGATCCGCGGAGCGTGCCCAAGCCAAACATAACAGCGCCACCGCAAAGAAAAGATAGAACATAGGATGCTTTCATATCCCCTAAAATACTACGGAGATGCATCGGCGTCGAAGGCAGGCAACCGCTGCCTTCGCATCAGACGCCCTGAACCGTTTCGGCGCGTGTCGTTATTAATATTACTCAGAAGCGAATGGAGAGGCGCTCGCCGCGGCCGAGCGGCTGATCATTGAATTCGTGTTTATCACAAGCACCGCTACAGCTTCGTCATCCGTCACTCGTTACTTACCGCTCAGCGTCCGGTCATCTGCTCCAGTTTTTCGGGATAACGAGCTCCTTGTACCTTGATCTTGGAGGCGGCGCTCTCGATGTCGCGCAGATCGTCGGGCGTGAGCTCGACTGCAACTGCGCCAATGTTTTCTTCCAGCCGATTCAGTTTCGTCGTGCCTGGAATTGGAGCGATCCACCGCTTCTGCGCGAGCAGCCACGCGAGCGCGATCTGCGCTGGTGTTGCTCTCTTGCGTTGGGCGATCCTGCCTAACAAGTCGATCAGCGTCTGATTCGCCTTCAGCGCCTCCGGCGTAAAACGAGGAAGAGTGCTGCGGAAGTCGGAGTCTGTCGAACTTCGCGTTCTCGTCGATCTTGCCGGTGAGAAAACCTTTGCCTAACGGGCTGTACGGAACGAAGCCGATGCCGAGTTCCTCGAGTGCCGGAATCACTTCCTTCTCCGGCGTTCTCGTCCAGAGAGAGTATTCGCTCTGAAGTGCAGTGAGCGGTTGGACGGCGTGCGCGCGCCGGATCGTTTGCACGCCTGCTTCCGAAAGACCGAAGTGCCTGACCTTGCCTTGCTGAATCAGTTCCTTTACTGCGCCGGCGACATCTTCAATCGGCACGTTCGGGTCGACCCGGTGCTGATAGAGCAGGTCGATCGTCTCGACCTTTAGACGCTTAAGCGAACCCGAGACCGCTTCCTTGATATGCACTGGCCGGCTGTTCAGACCCGCCGCTCCCGGTCGCGTATCACCGCCACTCAGATCGAACCCGAACTTGGTAGCGATCACGACCTGCTTGCGAAAAGGAGCGAGCGCTTCGCCGACAAGTTCTTCGTTTGTAAACGGGCCGTAAACTTCAGCGGTATCGAAAAATGTGACCCCGCGTTCCACGGCCGCTCGGAGAAGCGAGGTCATCTCCTGCTTGTCTTTGGGCGGACCATAAGAAAAACTCATCCCCATGCAACCGAGCCCGATCGCCGACACTTCCAGGGGGTTGCTCTTTCCAAGAGTGCGCTTCTTCATGCTTAATTCCTTGTTCAACTATAGATCGGACCCGAATGTCACGCCGCGTTTGTCCGAGCTGGCCTGACAGCTAATTTATAAGAGACAACGATTGAAATCACTTACCGAACATCTTTGGTTCGAGGTACCGGATCGACGGGGGTTTATCAACATCACACCGAAGATCGAGGAACTCGTTCGCGGGAGCGGTGTGACCGAAGGCCTTTGCCTCGTCAACGCCATGCACATCACTGCTTCGGTCTTCATCAACGATGACGAGAGCGGGCTTCACCATGATTATGAGGTTTGGCTGGAAAAACTGGCGCCACACGCACCGACCTCTGCTTACCGACATAATCGCACCGGCGAAGACAATGCTGATGCCCATCTCAAGCGTCAAATCATGGGCCGCGAAGTGGTCATCGCGATCACCAAGGGCAAACTGGATTTCGGCCCGTGGGAACAAATTTTCTACGGCGAATTCGACGGCCGGCGGCGAAAGCGGGTGCTGGTCAAGATTATCGGAGAGTAGCGTTCTCGCTTCTGACTTCTGAACTCTGCGCGATCAGCGCCGGTACTGTTCGTCGCTGACCTTTTCCATCCAGTCGACAACCTTGCCGTCAAGCGCCTCCTGAATGGCGATGTGCGTCATCGCGGTCGCCGGCGTCGCGCCGTGCCAATGTTTCTCGTTAGGCGCAAACCAGACCACATCGCCCGGCCGAATTTCCTCGAGCGGACCACCGTCGCGTTGCGCCCATCCAAAGCCGGAGGTGACGATCAACGTTTGGCCTAACGGATGTGCATGCCAGGCAGTGCGAGCACCCGGCTCAAATGTGACGCTCGCGCCACGAACTCGCGCTGGATCGGGTGCCTCGAACAGCGGGTCGATGCGAACGCTGCCGGTAAACCAATCAGCCGGCCCTTTCGAGGACGGTTGCGATCCAGCTCTCTTAATCTCCATGGATCAATTTGATCGCCTTCTTGTCACTTGTCACTGGTCACTTTCCGCATTGGCTGTGAACCACTTCGCCTTATTTCCGTTTTTTCGTTCCCTTATCTGATCGCTAAAGACGCACCGTTCCGCGCAGCACTTCCACCGCGTATCCACCAACGCGAACGTTCGTGACACTTTCGCCGTCGCGCATTGCTCGCACATACATTTCGCTCGGACGACCAATCTCGACGCCCTGTCGAATCACCACTTGTTCGTCACTATTTGCGATCCCGTGTTGGACCATCCAACTCGCGGCGCAACCGGCCGCTGATCCTGTAGCCGGATCTTCACCGCCGTAAAAGAACATGCGCGCCCTGGCTTCCAGCCGATCTTCGTGCCGGTCCGGACAGAGAAAGTAAAAAAACCTGGCTTCGGTGTTCTTGAGAAATTCTGCTGCCTGCGCATGAGAGAAGTTCAGATTCGCCAGGGTCTTTTGGTTGCGAATGCCAACAATCGCGAATGGCAGCCCGGTCGAAACGATCTGAACCGGCCACTCTGGAGG
Organism: uncultured Verrucomicrobiae bacterium; assembly: GCA_963737545.1. Lineage (GTDB taxonomy): Bacteria > Verrucomicrobiota > Verrucomicrobiia > Chthoniobacterales > UBA10450 > CAVTTH01. The sequence goes on from CAVTTH010000002.1 coordinate 39,500, forward strand.
AATCTCGTCCGCCGGGATTCCAATCACGAGCGCGACTTCTTCGCGCGAAAAGATGACTCCGAATTCAGGATCGCGCTGGCGCATTTCACCGAAGACCTGACCGTCTACTCGATTGCGTCCGGCATTCTTCGAATCAGTCGTAAACCGCACCGGAATTTTCCCCGCTCTTAAATCAAGCGTGATCTCCTCAGCCTCCTTTGCATTGGGAGCGGACTCAGCCGCATACAAATGCAGCGCCGTGCCGAGCGTCGGATGCCCGGCAAAAGGCAACTCTTCCGCGACTGTGAAGATGCGGACTTTCTTGCCTTCCTGGGCTTCAGTGGCGGGATCGCGCGGCAGGATGAAAGTTGTCTCGGAAAGATTCATCTCACGCGCGAGAGCCTGCATCTCCCCATCATTCAGTCCACGCGCGTCGATGAAAATTGCGAGCGGATTACCCGTTAGCGGGGTCTGGGTGAAGACGTCAAGCTGGACGAATTCGTAAGTGCGGTCCGGCATAGGAACTTATCAATCTTGTGCCTAAGAACGCACAGGACGAACATTAATTTCCGCTGACTCTCCCACGCTGTTCCATTTCTGTATCCGCGACCAGCGCCGCCGCAAACGCGTGCTCGTGAAGATCATCGCAGAATAACGAACACGTCCCCGTTCAAGCGCCTCGAAGCACCGACAACTTGGAGTGTTGATGCTAAATGACGCCGGCAATTCCACCGCGTGTTCCGAGGCTGTGCGCGCAGCGGGCGCGATGGTCAAACCGGGCTTGAGCCCGAGCCTCAACCCGCTATCCTCGCAGGCCATGCACCGCGATCATCACAGTTGGTATTCACACCGTCTCAGCCGCGACATGGGCGTCAACGTTTACGGGCATTACGGCATGCCCCTCCTCGCGTTCCCGACGAGCGGCGGCGACGAGTGGGAACAGGAAGGTCAGGGCATGGTCCGAACGCTCGGCCCCTACATCGAGCAAGGGCGCATCCGATTCTTTTCCATCAACGGCGTGCAGAGCGATTCGTTCTCCAACAAGGGAGCGCACCCCTTCCATCGGAGTTGGATGCAGGCGCAGTACGACGCCTATGTGGCAAACGAAGTTTTCCCATTCATTGACTCGCAGTGCCAAACGCCTGGCATCCCGATTGCCACGCTGGGAGCGTCGCTCGGTGCCTATCACGCGGCCAACACCCTTTTCAAGCATCCCGATCATGTGAAGCGTTGCTACGCGCTCTCCGGCATCTACGACATGCGGGATTCCATGGACGGGATGTACGACGACAACTTTTACTTCAATAACCCGGTCGACTATATGGCCAACATGAGTGACCCATGGTTTCTCCACCAGTACGCGAGTTGCGACATCCGGCTCGTGACCGGCTGTGGCCCGTGGGAGAACAGCGGCCCGACCTACCGAATGTCCGCCGTGCTCGCGAGCCGGGGGATTGCTCATCATCTGGACGACTGGGGCCCGAAGGGCGGGCACGAATGGCCTTACTGGCATCACCAGATGTGGGAATACGTCGGGGCGCACTTCTAAAGACCATTGGGCTCGGCGGCGTTGCGGCCTGTCGATTCTTCGTCGGGTTGCGACCGCATGAAATCGCTCACCGAACATCTCTGGTTCAAGTTCTCGGCCGGCGCGGAACATCCCGCCGACGATCGAAAAACTCGTTAGTCAACGCGGCTCGGCCTATAGCGGCGGTCTATGACCGTCGATTCTTTGTCCGATCGCATCATGCAAAACACCGCGTCGGTCTTCATCAACGACGACGAGAGGACCCCAGCACGATTACGAGGTCTGAAGACTCTCAGCAGCCGGCAGCGAGCTTCCATGGCAGCTGACAGAATCCGGATATATCTTACGATATGTCTGTTCTCATTTCTGGGATCGGCATCGCCGGCCCGACTCTCGCGTACTGGCTCTCTGTCTACGGGATAAAGTCCACGCTGGTGGAGCGGGCGCCGCGGCTGCGCACTGGCGGCTACGCACTTGATTTTTGGGGCGCAGGCTTCGACGTCGCAGAGCGAATGGGCATACTGCCCGAGATCCGGCGCGACGGTTACAACATCAAGGAATTGCGAATCGTCAACGCGCAAGGACGGCGCACCGGAGGATTCGATGTGGACATCTTCCGGAATGCTGCCCACGGCCGATATGTCACGATCACGCGCAGCGATCTCGCCAAAAATATCTACCGCAAGATCGAAGGAGATTGCGAAATGATCTTTGGCGACAGCATCGCGGCGATTAACCAGCGGAGTCACGCCGTGGAAGTCGCCTTCGAGCACGCGCCGTCCCGGCACTTTGACGCCGTGATCGGGGCCGACGGTCTTCACTCCATCGTTAGAAAGCTGACTTTCGGAGACGAAAATCGGTTTGAAGAGTTCCTCGACTACTCAGTCGCCGCCTTCGAGGTTCCCGGTTATCCGCAAAGAGATGAGGACATCTACATCAACTACAGCGTTCCGGGGAAACAGGTGGGTCGCCTTTCGCTGCGCAACGACCGGACGCTGTTCCTTTTTGTTTTCTCGGACGAACGCGGGCGGCTGACCGATCTCAATGATACCGGCGCACAAAAAGAAGCGCTCCGCTCACAATTTGGCGATCTCGGCTGGGAGTGTCCGCAAATTCTGGCCGCGATGGAGTCCTGTCCGGAATTGTATTTCGACCGGGTCAGCCAGATTCGGATGGAAACGTGGTCGAAAGGGCGCGTCGGGCTCGTGGGCGACGCAGCCTTTTGTCCGTCGCTCCTCGCCGGTCAGGGATCGGCCCTCGCCATGGTCGCAGCATATGTGCTCGCGGGCGAACTCGGCGCAACCGGTAGCTCACCCGAACAAGCGCTCAAGCGCTATGAGAAGCGGTTGCATCCTTTTATGCTCGGCAAGCAGGAGGCCGCGAAGAAATTTGCCGGATCATTCACGCCAAAAACTCAATGGGGACTCTTCCTGCGCAACCAAATTACCAAAGCATTCGCGCTCCCCTATCTCGCCGAGTGGCTCATGGGAAGCAGCCTGCTCGACCGCATTGATCTCCCGGATTATTCAGAAACCGGGCTCCAACCGGCAGGGGTTCAGCAACATCACGCCGACGATTGAGGAACTCGTTAGCTAAAACGGCATCGGCGAAGGCCACGTCCCATCGCAGCAATGCCAGTCCGCCTCGTACCGGTGTGATCTCTGTAGTGAAAATCAAATCTCATCACTCGTCACAGGTCACTCCTTCCAAGATCATTCCGTTAACGCCGTCTGCAGCGCGGCAAAGTACCAGATCCAACCTCCAATTTGAATCGCGAGCGCGAGGATTTGCACCCAATTGCTGTTAATGAAAATCGCAGCCACGGCCGTCGCCAGGGTCATTGGAACGATCACGATATTCTGCGCCAGCCACTGCGAGACGCCGGCGGCCTGGCCAAGCACGGCATTGGCCACCACCGTGACCACGCCAAGAATGGTGTAGGCGACAAGGTACTTTCGGCCTTCCTCGGAGTGAAAACGCTGCAGGTCGATCTCGCCGCTTTCCGGAATGCGCGGCGAGACGAGACGTGCGTACAGATAAATACCCGACGCCATCGCGAAATAGAACGCGATCGACCCGATGTCCCAGGACTTGACTGCGTGCAAATCCCACAGACCGATCCACCACGCGCAGGTAAAGAGCAGCGCAACCAACATCCAGCCCGCATTGAACCACGATAGCCGGATGCGCTTGGAGGCGATGATGATCTCGCCCGCGGTCGAGAGCACATGCGTCACCGCCGCCGCGTAGACGAACGAGAAGAGCACCAGGATGAAATCGAACGCGTGCATCGTCAGCGCACAATTATGCGGCAGCAACGTTCTTTGGCGAACCTGAAATGGTCCGGGCCGGACTGACATTTGTTCCGGCGTCTTATGCTCTCAGCTCTCAACTGGTGACTCAACTTTTCCTCTCTTCACAAGTCACTGCCGATCAGGCCGCGGGGCGCAGCTTTACGCGGTCACTCGTCACTCAAAAATCAGACAAGCGTAGCCAGCTGAGTGCCAGCAACGTTTTTGGCAAACCCGAAACGCTCATCCTTAACGGCAGATTTTAGCTTTCAGCTTTCATCTCTTGCCAAGCCCCTTCCCTCTCCTCGCTTTTCCTACCGTCTGGCCTATGACCTCTGACTTCTGACCTCTGACTTCCGTCTCCCGTCGATCATTACAAAACTATAAGACAATAATCACTTGAAGAATCGCCGCATGGGGTCGACAATTTTTTCCGTCAAACAAGGAATAAAAAATGAAAACCATACGAGGATTCGTTGTCACATTATTTTTGCTGACGTTTGCCTTTGCGCCCTCGCGGGTATTCGGGCTGCCTCCGGCGCCGCCCAGCTATTCTGCGACGCTGATTTCGCCGAAGGCTGGACAGGTTCTCTATCCTGGGGAGAAAATCAGGGTTGAGTGGAGGACATCGCTTCCGAACCTGATCACTTGGCCATCGTATTGTGAGATCGAGCTTTGGCTGTCCTTGGATGGTGGCCGGACGTACACTTTGCCGATCACGCCGTCGATGGATCCGAATACGAAGTTTTTCTATTGGATTGTTCCAAACACGCCTACCAACTCAGCACTCCTGGACATTCGCTTCGGATGTGAGCCGTTTTACCCCGAGAATTTCAACGCGCAAACCGGATCGCCTTTCGTAATCGCAAACGCGAGCAGGCAACAGGTACTAGATTTCGCTACACCACCCTTGCCTGCCAGCGAATCGCAAAACGAAGTCGATCTCGCGATTTGACCCGGAGCGCCTTGCCGAAGCCGGTGGCTGCTCGGTCGAGTCACCCTCTTCGAGCGCGGCGTGAACTACGCGCAGGTGAACTCCGAAAGCGTTCGCGAGCGGGCAGCCGCGCGGCCAACATCCAGCCCGCGATGATGATCTCGCCCGGCGCTTGAGATTCTCTCAACCATCAGCTCTCAACTCTCAACTTCCCCGCGAGACCGCGATGGTCAGACAAGCGCAGCCAGTTCGGTGGCGACACTCAACTTGTGCGCAGGTCACTTGCCACTGCCGTTACGCCGCGTGGCGTAGCTTTACGCACCGACTCCCAATCGCCGGCACCGTTTCTGTTTGGGTCATTGAACTTACCTCGTCACTAATCACGCGCATGTTAGGTTTCAGCGCATGAAAACGAATCGGCTCGAAGCGTTCAGCGACGGTGTCTTCGCCATCATCATCACCATCATGGTGCTGGAATTAAAAATACCGCACGATCCCGATATCAACGCGCTGCGACCGCTGCTGCCGAACTTTCTCACTTATTTGCTCAGCTTCATTTATCTCGGCATTTATTGGAACAACCATCATCATCTCCTCAATGTTTGCCGCCAGATCAGCGGTGGAATCATGTGGGCGAATCTTCACCTTCTCTTCTGGCTGTCGCTTGTTCCATTTGTCACCGGCTGGATGGGCGAAAACCATTTTCAATCTGTCCCGTCGGCGCTTTACGGCGGTGTTTTGCTCATGGCCGCGCTGGCGTACTTAATTTTGCAAACACTCATCATCCGGCGGCACTACTGCGATTCCAAATTAGCTCGCGCCATCGGTTCCGACCTCAAAGGCAAACTTTCCTTCGCTCTATACGTGATCGCGATCGGCATATCGTTTTTCAAACCCTGGATCGCCGGCTGCATTTACATCGGCGTTGCATTGGTTTGGTTAGTCCCTGATCGCAGGATGGAAAACTTCTGAATTCATCTTCTGCGCCGTGACTTCTTCTCTGATCTCGTCACTTGTCACTTGTCACACGTCACTGTCCTTCTCATCCCCGATCGTCGCGTGGAGAAGGTTCTCGATTCCTCGAGTACCGATTGAATCATCAGGAAGATTTGCACCCTGACTCCATTCGTCCCCACAGATGACGAAGCTCGATCCTGCGAAGCGACGAAAGGTATTTGCAGGAAAGTTATAAATGCCCATGGCAATCCAACGAGCGCGACATCTTGCTTCACAATAGTTTATTTTGTAATCTTGCATTATCGCGAGACAGCAACGCCATGAACGCGCAGCAAATCATTGAGGAAATCAAGCGCCTGGACCCAAAGGAACAACTCGGAGTGATCCGTTTTGCATATGAACTCGACGCTGAGCGCCAACTCAGCGGAGTGGAATTGTCGAAACTCGCTGCCCGCATGACCGAAACAGACGACGCTGTCGAAGCGGCGAGGATCCGCGAAACAATTGCTCGCGGTTTCTACGGCGCGAAAAAGAATAATGCCTAAAATCCGGCGGCACAACTTACCGCCGGCACTGCTTAGTCATCTGTTAGATCGAATTCGGTCACGAGAAATTTCCGCTGAACAATTGGGATTGCTGGCCGGTTGGCTTGATACTGCACCCGAAGTTCCGGAAGGCAGATGGTTCAAACGCTTTTCGGGAATGATCGTCTGCGGCGAAGGCGAACTCGTGAGGACATTTTTGACTGCCCATCAGGCGCCCGTCGGCAGCGAGGTTCACTAAAAGCCTCTGATCTCGATTTTCAGTTCTTCTCGACTCTCAACCCTCAACAATCAACCCTTTGCTCTGGTCGGGCTCAGAACTTCTTAAATCTTAATTGAAACTCTTTCGTTTCCCAACTCACTCGCTGCTGCCCGCGCAGCTTTACCTTCTATGTTGCTCGCCCAGTCGCTCCATTCTTCCTTCTGCCTTTCGGAGCCGTGTATCGTCGCCGACGTGCTGACCACCACCGGCACCGAGAACGCCACGGCCGTTTTGGCCAGCGCCAACGCCGCACCACGAATGCCCTAGCGATCGGCCGAGCCGGCCGCGAACGCCAGGCCGGCCTGGTAGTCCACCAAAACCACGGCGCAGTCGGAGGGAGTGATCAGCGGCAGAGAAGCCATCGAAACCTCTTTTCATGCACGACCGATTGCATCGTGAATTCAGGCCAAGGCACGCGCCACTGGACCTTCTCAATATTATTCCTTCTGTCAAGATTTGCCCCGTCGATGTCTCTCGCCTTCCGCCGCATATCGCCAAGAACGAAGCAGGCAGACGTGTTTCTCCTCCGTGTTACGACGGCGTTTTGATTGGCCGGTCGATCGCGCGCTCAGGCCAGACGTAATTGTGGAGCCAACTGCGGGGGTTACGGACCGTCGTTTGATACGCCTTTTCCAGTTCTCAAAGAAGCCGCCGTTGGTGTGCGCCCCGTTGTCGGTTGACCAGACGCCGTTTGCCTAGGCAGCATGATGATTCGCAAAATTTTGCCGTTTCCCGTCGTCTCATTTTTTGTACGGCGTCGTTAAGTCACGTCCTTGGCGACATGGGTTAGGCATCGACATGTTCTGGCAACGTGTCGAAATCGTACGATCATTTCGACGCGTCACCGGTATAGATAGATAATGGCGACGGTTCTTCCAGAAAAAGGTCAAAGTTGCTTTTGCTCATGGCATCAACACGGGAATGACTTTGTCGCCATGACGGCGGTAGATGCGAAAGTGCGAGTCGAAGGTGAAGAGCCGGCAGTCTCGATGCAGCTCACTTAATCGGACCAGGGTAGCATCCGCCAGGGACATGGGGATATTCCGATAACGCGCCATGAGCTCACGCAGAGGCGTCTGCTCCTTGTCAAATCGAATGCCGACGCGGATGACGTCTTCTTCGGCGAGAGCAAACAGTTCGTCTGCATCGCAGCGGTCGCGGCGCAGCAGATACGAAACCTCCGTCAGGACCGGTTCGCTAGTGAGAAGCGGCGCGGGAAGGCGTTGTATTATTTCGCGAGCCCGGCTGTGCCAGTCATCATTTGGATTGAGCAATGCCGTCAGCGGCCCGGCATCAATCAACGTAACCGGCATTACTCACCGAAACCCTTCATGTATTTCGGATTCGTGGCCAGGTCGCGCGGTAACTTCCGATTGCGCGCCCAGGCCTTCTTTAGAATGGGCAATGCCTTTTCATAAACCGATTTTCCGGGCGGCAATTTGGGCAAGTCCGTCGGTGAAGGCTTTTCCGGGAGCTGCTTTTCCAAACATTCCCGCACGAGCGAGGACTTCGTAGTCCGGCGGGCCCGGCTTTCCTGTTCCAGTCTCGTCAACAGACGCTCGGGGAGCTTCAGAGAAATTGTCGTCATGGAAGGATGGTAATACCGCCCATGATCAGGCGCAATACCCGATCATCCAGCTATTGAACAGGTAGGCGGTTTCCTGTGCGCGAGCGGGCTAGGATGACTCGCTTTTCACCAAAAATCGAGTCGCCGGCTTCCCTAGGCGGATGCGCAAAAGCTTACCGCCTCCCTACGAACTCCCGACCCTGATTCCCAAGCCACCCGCGTTCTGTGCCGTAAAGTTCGTGCGCGCGAACCGCGCAAAATTTTGCCCTTCCACATCGTCTCATTTGTGGTCGTGGATTGGCGTTAACAGTGGTTCTTTCGTGTCCGTATCCACCACCATCACGGCCAGCATCTTGGCAGGTTCGGTCTTGCTCGCATTCTCATCAACACTGTGTCGATCACCAGGCATCTCAGCGAAGCTCTGTCCGGCTTTATAAACAACGGCCGGCCCATCATTGACCGAGGTTCGGACCGCTCCTTCGAGAACGGTTGCATAGGTGAAAGCAGATTTGGGATGGATGTGGGCCCCCGTCGCAACGCCGGGACCATATTCGACCAGGATACCCTTCATACTCTTACCGGGCACATTCGGCAGCGCGTGGTCGAAGACGATCGTAACCTTTGGACCTTCGTCAGCGGCTATCCCCGGGCGCACGCCAACTGTGGCCACCAGTGCGCAAACAATAAGTGTCAGGCGCAACAGCCCGGCTGATTCTGAAGTTCGGATTCGTTTCATTGTGAGGTCCTTTCTCGTATGTGGTTGAGTTTTCTTGCGATGTCTGGGGAGCGGTTCTTCTGGGCTTATCTAAGCTGTGGAGCGTTTGAGCCAGTCGTTGTAATGGGTTAAACCGAGGCGGGCGTTAGCGCCTGGCACTAGGCTTTGATCATTCACTTCTATGCCGAAGTAACCCGTAGTGTCGTCGGTGACCACCTTCCGCGCGTCGCCCGTCGCACTTAGATATTGCCTAACCAGTTCATCCTGCCGGATCCGATCAGGCCCAGCAATTTCGATCATGCCATTCACCGGTTGTCCAAGGGCTACCTCTGCTACCGCGGCAGCCACATCATCCGAAGCGATTGGCTGCATAAGGACTGACGATAACCGAATGGTTGAACCGCCGGTTGCCGATTTAGCGATACTCTTCACGAACTCGAAGAACTGCGTTGCGTGGACGATCGTAAAAGGAATCCCGGCAGCTTTAATGAGATTTTCCTGGGCCAACTTCGCGCGGAAGTAACCACTTAAAGAACCGGCGCCACTTCCAGTCAGGCGATCGGTGCCGACGACCGAGAGCGCCACGTGATGTTGCACGCCGGCCGTTTTTTCTGCGGCAAGAAGATTGCGACCCGACGTTTCGAAGAAATCCAAGGCAGGCTTGTCTTCAAAGGAAGGTGAGTTCGCCACATCCACGACCACCTGAGCGCCTTTAAGCGCTTCAGCTAATCCTTCACCCGTGAGCGTGTTCACGCCGCTCGAGGGTGATGCCGCCACCACCTCATGACCACGTTGGCGAAGAATGCTTACCACCTTTGATCCAATGAGGCCGCTGCCACCAATTATCACGATCTTCATTTTGTTTAACTTTTGAAGAACGCGAGCAGGTCGGCGTTGATGACGTCGGCGTGCGTCGTGATCATGCCATGAGGCAAATCTTTGTACGTCTTCAGCGTGCCGTTTTTCAAGAGCTTGGCTGAGAGTGGACCGGAAGCCTGATAGGGCACGATTTGGTCGTCCTCGCTATGCATGACCAGGACCGGTACCGAAATCTTTTTCAGATCTTCCGTGAAGTCGGTCTGCGAGAACGCGACGATGCCGTCGTAACCCGCCTTGGCGCCTCCCATCATGCCTTGGCGCCACCAATTCCAAATGAGAGGCTCAATCGTTTTCACGCCGGGACGGTTGAAGCCGTAGAACGGGCCGGCCGGCAGATCATAATAGAACTTGGCCCGGTTGGCGGCGAGTTGGGCCTGGAGATCGTCGAACACCGATTTGGGCAGGCCTAACGGATTGGCCGGAGTCTTCACCATCAGCGGCGGCACGGCGCTGATAATCGCTGCCTTTGCCACATTCTTATCGCCATGACGGCCGAGATAATGCACCACCTGGCCGCCGCCGGTCGAATGGCCGACGTGAATCGCATCCTTCAGATTGAGATGATCGGTCACGGCCTTGAGATCGTCGGCATAATGATCCATGTCGTGTCCGCCGCCGGTTTGAGTCGAGCGGCCATGCCCGCGCCGATCAGTGGCAATGACGCGGTAACCTTTGCTCAGGAAAAAAAGCATCTGCGGGTCCCAATCATCCGCCGAGAGCGGCCAGCCGTGGCTGAACACAATCGGCTGCCCGCTGCCCCAGTCTTTATAATAAATGTCGATGTTAGCTCCGTTTTCTTTTCCAGCTGTGACGTATGGCATACTGAGTTTCCTTTCGGTTCGCGTTGTGCGAGCGGGCCCTTCGCTCGCTGGTTACCCAGCGGAAAGCGGGTCAGGTGGAGCTCTTTTTGCGGAGGCGCCTAGCCGACTTGGCGCTGATTGAAATTCTCTAATCTCGATCGCCAAGTAAAGTTACAATTTTGTGACAGCAAACCGACCCGTTCCTACCAACAATGCCAGTCCCCGCCGGTGCGGCTCGCACTTTGCACGCAGCAATCTTTTACCGCGTCTTCGTCATTCATCATTCGCCCGCCGCGCCGTCGCCCCAGCGAAGGCGGGTGCTTCGTCATTTCCCACATGCTCGTCGTGAGCGGCGCTGGCAAAGACCGGTCTCGTTGCGCACGTCGGACAAACAATCGAGTAATTCGTCCTCACGCCACGTGGAACCTTGACTGCTTTAAGCAGTCAAGTCCGAAGCGTCCAGTAAACGGTGTGGCTTTACCGTGGCGCGATGGCGACGTTCAAGCGCAGCAGTCTTTCTTTTGACGCCCTTTGTTCTCTGACTTCTTGTCACCCGTCACTACTCATTTTCTATCCGCGAAGCCAAACAGACAAAAATGCCATTTGGCGGCGTCGAACCTATATGACTCCTCACCCCGGCCTGCGGTCTACACTTCTGGCGGCATCCATTGCTGCCGCGCTTTGTCTCCGGCCAATGTTAGCCCAGGACAAACCGAAGATCACCACCACGCGTGTTGCTGAGAATCTCTACTTGCTCATGCCGCCGGAAGACAGCCCGTCCGGCAATGTTGTGGCGTTGATCGGGAACGACGGTGTGCTTCTGGTCGACAGCGGTTTACCTGACACTACGGCTGCTTTCCAGGAAGCTATTGATTCGCTGCACAGCCCGAATCCGAGCATTAAATACATCATCAATACGCATTGGCATCGCGATCATGCCGGCGGCAACCGGGCGTTAGGCAAAGACGCCACCATTATCAGCCAGGAAAACGCGCGCAAATTGATGAGCTCAAAACAGACTTTGCTCGGCTCTACCATTCAGCCGTGGTCCGAGGCGGGTCTGCCACGCATAACTTTTCCTGACGCTCTTACGCTCCATTTCAATGGGGAAGTTATTAATATCGAGCACTACCCAAACGCGCACACCGATGGCGATGCGGTCGTGCGCTTCGTGAATGCAGGAGTGATCGAGATTGGCGATATTTATTATGGCAAGGTGCTCCCGTGGGTCGATTCCGATCACGGCGGTAATCTGCTCGGGTTGCGTGCGGCATTGCACAAACTTCTCAGCCAACCCGCCAGCAAAGCGATCGTGCCCGGCCACGAAAAGGTTATCGGATTTAAGGAACTCGAAGAAGAGCAGCAAGTGATCGACGAATCGTTTTCGGTTGTCAGGAAAGGAATCGCAGAAGGGAAGACTCTTTCAGAGATCCAAAGCAAAGGAATAGACGAACACTGGAAATCCTGGGCATGGGTTGGAAATTCTATGCCCGCCTGGATCGAAAGCGTGTATCGCGCCATTCAATCCGAGCAGGCGAAGACCGATTCCGACTAGCCCTTCGCCAAAGAGTGCGATTTGCTCCATGGGCGATCTCATCCAGTACATATTCGTTTTCGTAATCAGCGCCGTTCGGCCCGTGCAAGGGCAGCTGCAAACGTCCGCCCTGCCTGACGTCGAATGAATGAATCGTGTTCCGAAAACCTTTCGATCCCCACCATTGTGCGAAGTGTTTTGGCTCGCGAAACGCATGAACGACATGCTCGCGTGATGTGTTCAGTACGCGCGAGTGCACCGATTCCCGATCGGCGGCAGTGCTATTTGAATCTGTTTGGGTCATGGAACTTGCCTCAACACTAACGCCAGTGCGGCTCGCACCTCATGCGCAGCAATCTTTTGCCGCGTCTTCGCCATTCGCCATTCGCCCGCCGCGTCGTAGCCCGGCGAAGGCGGGTGCTTCGTCATTTCCCCCGTATTCATCGTGGCGCTTCCACCAGAGGTCGCCATCCTCGTTGCGTTCTTTAGGCGCGCGATCGAGCCATTGATACGCCCCACAGGGCTATCCACGTTAGGCGGAATCATCCACAGATTTCGCAGATGAGCGCAGATTTCAGGAAGGCAACACTCTCACCAATCTGTGAAAATCTGTCTAATCTGGGGACACTTGATCTGCTTCACTGCAGGACGCGGCTTCGTTCCGCTCGCCGTGTACAGAGTGCCGCGATTACTCAGAACTGCTGTAAGACGCTATACGTGATTCACGTATAGCAGCCCCCCTTCCGAAACAACTCTGGGCGACTCTACGCACGAATGGCTTTCTCGATTGCGGTTAGCGCGAAGCCGCGTGGTGCAGCTCGACCATGTTCCCACTCTTGCAGTGTTCGTTTCGAGATCTGCAACTTCAACGCCGCCTCACTTTGCGAAAGATCATGCCGTTCACGCCACGCTCGCAGTCTGCGTGGAAACGCGCCGGCTGCGAACCTCTGATGGCGAACGTGATGCGGGCGTGTCCCGAAAGCCATCTCTAGAGAAGATGCTATACGTGAATCACGTATAGCATCAAATCCGCATGGCAGACTGTTTGTGCTGGACGGCGCCTTCGCCACTTTCTGGAAGTGCGCGGCGAGACGAGACGTGCATTCAGATAGATGCCCGACGCCATCGCGAAATAGAACGCGATCGAGCCATTGATAAACGGCCACAGGCCGTCCACGTTAGGCGGAATCATCCACAGATTTCGCAGATGAGCGCAGATTTCAGGAAGACAACACTCTCACCAGTCTGTGAAAATTCCGTGTAATCTGCGGACAGTGGATTTCGAATCGATAATCCTTCTCAATGGAGCAAAATGGGGATGAGCAACTTGGCCGGTGGGCTGGCCTCGCGACCTGGGAGGAGCGCTGTAGCGGTCGAGCGCAAGCGGGACCTGCCAAGATACAATCCCAACCCACGGCGACTCCTGCGTCCGATGCTGCCTCCCAGAGTCCACTCAATCAATCGCTCCGCATAGGGTTTTGACAGAGGAACTCGTGAGCCTCAGATTTTAGCAACCATGAGAACATTACGCCGATACATCACCCTGGCTGCCGCTGTCACCTTTCTTAGCTTCATTATCCCGGCGGTGGCCGGGGATTTTGGTAATCCGAAGGATGTTCAGCAGGTGCGAAAGGTTGTGGCGAAAAAGTTCGGGAAGGTCCTGCATGTCTCCGTTTCTCACGATTGGGCGCTTTCCACCGCCTACTCCGATGAAAGCGATCTCTCGATCGTGCTGCATCGGGTCGGAACAGACTGGAAGGTCGCCGGAAGCGACGGCGGTGCGTATGCGGCGGAGAATCTCAAGGACCTGGGCGTTCCGTCGACGGACGTTCCATCGCTTTTGAAAGTTTACCAGTGAGGCGCCCCGAGGGCGCGCGGCCTCGCTCCAAGGCAAGGGAAACTCCGAACTCCGAAATTCTTCGCGAGGGGCATCAGCCCCAAGAAGGGCGCCAGGAAGTCCGCGGTGAAGAAGGCGAAAACCAAAGAAGTGACCCTAGCGAGTCAGACAAGCGCAGGCCCCTAAGTGGCAGCGCGGCGAAGTGTCGAGTAAGCTCTGACCCCTTTTTTCGTTTTTTTTCGTTTTTGTGCAGCAGATGTTTCTCCTACGGCACCCCGGTGCCGGCTTGGGATTTTGTTATCGAAACATCGGAGGCGTTGATGACGCCGTTGGCATTGACGTCAGACTTGAAGTTTGTTGCGTCAACTGGTTGGCCGCTCTGCGATTTCGTGAGCGCGACATCACTTGCGTTTACCGTGCGATTGCCGTTGACATCGGCCGTTAGGAAACCAAACGGAACGTCGCCATGTGCCTGGCCGTCGCCGTTAATGTTTTGCACTCGCAGCGTGACGACTTCCGCACTTGTCACACCTGTTAGTTGTACGGTCATGGTGTTCCCACTGAAAAAGATTGGACCAACGATGGCGGTACCATCGACAGCCAGAACCTCGCCAGAGGTGACAGCTCCATCGAACGTGAAGACAGCATTGTAAGTGCTGGAAGCACGGTCTTCCACGCCTGAGATACCAGTCAGCGGCATCGCGATGTCGAATGTCCCCGCCCCGCCGTGAGTCAGGCGTGAGGCTGTGCTAAGCAGTGCTCTAGTCACTCCAGTCACATCCAGGAACGCCGCACTGATCGGCCCCCATGTCTGGAAGCCCTGGAAGTCGCTCACGCCGCGTCCGCGCACGAAGATAACGTGGCGGCCAACGGAGAGGCCCGTCGTGTCAATGGTCGCATTGACGGGTACAGTCGGCGAGTTCAAGGTACCGCTCATGGGGATCGCAGTGCCGCCGTCCCACGGTGGGGTATCAACGTAGTATTCCGCCGCTCCGACGTTCTGGCTAAACGAATTGCCGGTCCAGGCGAAGGTGATCGTCGCGCTCAGTTGCGAAGGCATGCCTTGCGGCACTGATGCCGGGTTGGTGACAACGGTGTTGGCATCTGGGCCGTGCGAAGTCAGATAAGGCGTGCGCGCTATCTTTGCCAGGTAGAGAAGCATCCCGCGGTTTTCCGGCCAGAGTCCCTGTGACGAGCCGCAACCTGGATTGTCTATGCAGGAGTAGGAGGGGAGGAAGTCCTGGCCGCCCAACTCGGTGGAGTAGGCCGCCATACCCAGCTCACCGTATGCCCAGTCAATCGAGCCTCCGTCTACCGGATATAACTGTCCGATGATCGAGCCATAGGGGTAACCGTTACCGCCCGCGTTCGGCGCGGCCATGTGCGCGGCGATGTTACGCGTCTCAGCATAGTTAGGCATCTGCATAGTACTCCAGCCCCAGTCATAGAGGTTGACTCGCGCATTTGTGTGGATGTTCTGGTAAACGCCTGTGGCAGTGATCGGCGCCGGGTCCGTGTCGCCGGGGCCGCGCTGGTCGGGCACAAGGGTACGAATCATGTTGACGATAGCCATTGTCTCCGGGTCCGATCCCGCCGACGTCCCTCGAAAGGTCTGGTCGCACACATTACCGCTCGAGCCGTTGCAGCAGCCCCAGTGGAAGGGAAAGTTGCGGTTGTTGTCTACGCCGAAGTGGCTGGATGCTGTGGGAGGCCACGAGCACCCACTGCCTCCCGTGTTGTTGCCGTTCTTGCGGTACAAGTACGGGCTGTTGCCGCCGCCTCCTGCCTCAACGATGTGGTGGCCGTCCGGGTTGACTTCGGGCATAAGCCAGATGTCGTGGTGGTCCACGAGCCAGTGAACGTCGGCATTGGTATCGTAGTTATTGAGCAGGTAGTCAACCATGCGCATGACAACTTCTGGCGTAGCGATCTCGCGGGCATGTATGTCGCCGTCCGCCCAAAAGACCGGTTTAGGCCCTGCTATGTTGCGATTCGTGATGTGTAGCACAAACAGATCGTAGCCGTTCCAGGGACTGGGTAGGACGCACGAGCCTGGATTCGCCTTACACCAGGAGTCGCCGATGTCCACCTTCTCGACCAGATTAGGGAACTGGGCCACCTTCTGGTCGAGGAAGGCGTATATTTCTTCTACCGACTTGTAGCCGCCGTAGAAAGTGAAGGGCAGGATTTGAGGGTGGCTGAGGTTGCGACTGCTGTTCTCGTCTATCTCCACGCGGAGGCCGCGCGCTGTCAGGCTATAGTAGAGATCGCGATCACCGAGTACGGTGAGATAGCCTCCTGTTGTGGGCACTTCTTCGGCGTTGAGTTCCTGGGCCAGCCGGTCGCGCTCGGCGCGGTCGCGAAAATAGACGCGCATTACCAGCGTGTCGTACTTCTCGGCTATTGGGTTCTTGTCGCTGCCACTCATCGCGATACCGTGATTGTTCGAAGCGTCAGGATTCTGAATCTGCGATTTGCTGCTTCGGGCACTCGGGTGCTCGGGGCCAGCCGCCAAAGCGACACGCAAAGCGACACCGGCCAGAGTGACTGCCGCGACTACGCCGAAGGCGCGAAAGACAGGCCTCGCTCGCGCCGATGATTTCTTCGTCGTATTTCCTGTGTGAAGATAGTTGTTTTTCATTTCTCCTTAGGTGTTGGTAAACCAGTCGCCGATGTTGAAATCTGTTGCTGATAAATCACGCAGCGATAGGAACCACATCAAGCCTCCAATCAGGCTACAAACTATGAGTGACCGCTTCACACCGGTTGCAAGACCCGGTGTCTAGCAGAAATCGAAGATTTCAGCAAGT
>CAVTTH010000003.1:0-1682230 GCA_963737545.1 uncultured Verrucomicrobiae bacterium
TCAGGCAGATCCGAAAAGACGCCGCTTCCTCCCACTAATTGGACGCGATTGCCAATCTTGAGGTGCCCAGAAATACCGCTCTTCCCCCCAGCGGCAACGTAATCGCCGAGTTCGCTGGAGCCGGCGATACCAAACTGCGAGACGAGCAGGCAATGTTTTCCGATCCGGACATTATGGGCAATCTGCACGAGATTGTCGATCTTGGTCCCCTCGCCGATCACGGTCTCGCCGAATGTTGCGCGATCGATTGTCGTACAGGCTCCGATTTCGACATCGTCTTCGAGTCGCACGATTCCTGTTTGCGGAACCTTGTGATGCTTCCCCTGGTGCATGGTAAAGCCGTATCCATCTGCGCCGATGATGGCACCTGCGTGGACGACACAGCGACGTCCAATCTGCGTTCCGTCGTAGATCACGGCGTTGGGAAAAATGATGGTCTTGTCGCCGATGGTCGAGCCGGCCTCGACCGAAACACCCTGGAATATCACGACATCGTCCCCCATGACAACATCCTCGCCGATCGTGACGAACGGACCGATGGCGACGTTGACACCGAGCTTCGCACTGGGTGCAATTTCCGCTTTCGGTGAAATGCCGCGTGGCATCGAACGCCGCGCAAACCATCGAGTGACCACGCGCGCCACGGCAAAATACGGCTGCTCGACCCGAATCCATCGCGGGTCGGTGCCTTTGAGATCTTCCGGGACGAGGATGGCGCCTGCCGCGGTGCCTTCAAGCTGCGATTGATACTTCGGGTCGGCAAGGAAACTCAGCTCCTGGGAAGTGGCCTGAGCGAGCGGCGCGATTCCGGTCACGAATCGCGCGCGTGATCCATCGAATCGACCGCCAATGTAGTCAACGATTTCTCCTAACGATACAGACGCCATCGGGCAATGATACCGGAATGGATGAACAAGAAAAGCTTTCCCCCGAGCAAAGGCTCCCCGATTACGACATGGCAGCTACTTTGGCGGAAAGAGAAGTTTCGAACGGCGATCGATCACCGCTCCAGCGTGCAGAAAAAAAGCGCGCACATCGTCGGAATAAAACGAACCGTCACGACGCGGATTCATGTCCAGATAAATGCGGCCGCCCGGTCGCAAATGTTGGCTGGCATCTCTCAGGAAGTAATCCCATTCATCCACGCCCCAGGATTTCTCCGCCATATGATCGGCAAACGAAATAGAGAAGGCGGTGATCCAGTCATATTGCGCGCCGGTTTCGGGCAAAGGACGGAATTTTTCGATCCGGTGAATGATTCTTTGCAGACCGAATAAGTTGAACATTTCCTGAAACAACGGGCAATCATCGATGTCCAGGCCGAGACCGCTATGGCCCAACACGCGAGTTACGAAGAGAAAGTAACCAGCCCCCGATCCGAGATCGAGAATGTGCCGCGGCGACATCCGATCCAAGCCGATGTCCTGCACCCGGCGAATGTTCATTTTCAGGAATCGCCTGGCCTCGACATATTTCGGCCAGTCCCGACTCTCAGGCACTCCATAGACTTGCTGGAGTCGCTTTAGCTCCGCCTGATTGAACTTTGATATGAAGCGGCTGACGGGAATGGGTCGCACGGCGCGAGAAACTGCGCGCTTGAAACTCAGGGCCGTGGCGGGATCGCCGAGCTTGCGGATCTTGTGCGACAGCTTCATGCATCAAAATTGTGGCCCTTCCCGGCAAAGCGAGAGGGCAATTGGATCAGGCTGTAATCGCGTGGGCGTCCGGAACGTCAGCCAGTTCGCTGCTTCCTTCGTGCGCAACTTCATCGACCGGCGCGGGCGAAATCGAAACAATCTCGAAGGTGCCAGATTCTTCATCCTTGTTGAGGAGGACGACTTCACCAACCTTGCGGCCCAGCAAGGCGCGGCCAATTGCGGTCTGGTAGGAAATTATTCCGCGCTCCGGATCGCCATCCCAGGCGCCCAGCACAGTGTAGCTCTCCTCCCTTCCTGAGTCCGTCTCGCGCAGCCTCACCACGGTCCCGATCGAAATTTGTGTTGTATCAGGGTTCTCAAACGTCGTACCCCGCGCGAGATGAAGCGCGGCCTCCAACTCCGTTTTTCGGCGCATCAACACCGCCTGCATTTCCTTCGCCGCCTTGAATTCAAAATTCTCCCGCAAGTCTCCGTAAGAACGCGCGACGCCGATCTCCCTGCTGTTCTCCGGAATTTTCTTGTTAACGAGTTCTTCGTACTCAGCCTTTCGCCTTTCCAGACTGCTCCAGGAGACGACGAGCGCCTCGCTTTTTGCTTCGCGCTCACCACCGGTAATCAGACTCTCCAATTCCGGATACAACTTGATGATGCGTGCGAGAAGAGAGCGCTTGGTCAGCTCATCAAAGGTCGGACTGAGCATCAGGCGCCGCATCGCATCACGCGCAACGTTACTTTCCGCCCCCGCAAACATGTCCGGAATCAGCTCGCGATCATCGAGCAGCAAGTCACGCAACTTGCTGCCGCGGCTGTTTTCGTTGTGCTGATCACGCTCCAGAGCGGAAAGAATTGCACCCAGTAAATCGGGGGTCATCAATTCCTTCCATTCGCCATCGCGCTCCTTGCAAAGCCAGACCAGCATCTCGCTGGTGGCCGAGTGTTCGCGAATGCTTCGGTCCAACGCGGCACGCAAATCTGCCTGCCGCCCGGTCTCGGAAAAAATACGGGGAATTTGGGATACAGCCCGGGCGTGACTGCCCTGCATCAGTTGAAGAGCGCGAGTGCTCCAGCGTTCTCCGAGTGCAGCGGGAAGGGCCTGCAAAACTCGACGCTCTTTGGCCGATGGCAATTTCGGGAGAATCCCGGCCAGGCGCGATTCTTCATCCGCAATCAGACGTGTTAACGTGAGATCCGCATTCGTAGTCTTTAGGTCCGGGAAACGCGCCCGCAAATCATCGCGCGCGATGACCAGTTCAAAAACCAGCGTCGGATGCAACCGCTGATTGCGCGAGGCCGTCTCTTCGATCGAGTTGACGATTGGCTGCAGTTGCTTTTCCGGCGCGTCGAACTCCTGATGCAACTTGATGATCTGATCGAGCGCCGCAGCTTGATCCTTCGGCTGGCGCGCCTGATTGAAAACCGCGATCAATTCGTTCGCTCGTGAGACGGCTTCGGCGCGCCATTGGATCGGTTCGTTCTTCTTTGCCGGGATCAGAAAGTGTCCTTCCTTCTTCAAAACTTTCTTGGTCGAGTCCCACCAGCGCTTCCATTCCGCCTCGGTAAAGATGTCGCCCAGCATCATCTCGCTGATTTGGGAAATGGTCGCCTGCCCACCGAGGCTTTCCAGAATGTTGCGCATGGCCCCGGCCGGATCCTTCTTCAGTTGATCCTTAATCGAGGAAAGATCGGTCGCCTTTCGCGCGAGAAAATGCTCGGGTGGAATGAGCGTGAGGTTCTCGGCAGCATACTGCAGCTGCATGCCGTGGCCTTTCTTGCCCTTGAAATCGATCCCAATCTGATTGAGCAGAAGGTTCCATTCGGCCACGCGGCCGAAACCCCAGCTCTTATGCAGACAGAACGTTCCCGGCGTTAGTTTTTCAAGCCGATCGGCGGCCCTTGCGGTCAGCTTTCCCGATTCGACAAGTTTCTCCAGTTCCGCATCCATTTTTTGGGTCGAGAAAGCTACGACGAAGCGCGTCCTTGGCGAGAGAAAATTGGTTCTTCCGCGCCGTTTTGCGTTTGCGGCTCAGCGGGCCGCGTGGAACGGTGCGCGACTGTGTCCACCCCTATCTGGTTCTGGGTCGCCTTTCACGCGGGCGTTTTCATCGCCCTGGCTGTGGACCTGATCAGTTTCAAGCGCCGGGACCGAGAGTTGTCGATGCGTGCGGCTGCGCTACGAAGCGCGACCTGGGTCGCAGTCTCGCTGCTTTTCAACGCGATCCTCTGGCGTTGGCAGGGGCACAGACAGGGACTCGATTTCTTAACGGGCTACCTGATCGAGTACTCGTTAAGCGTCGACAATATTTTCGTCTTTGTTCTGATTTTTGCCTATTTCCGTGTGCCGTCGCTCGCACAGCACCGTGTTCTCGTTTGGGGAATCCTCGGCGCGCTCGCCATGCGCGGCATCATGATCTGGCTCGGCATCGCGCTGGTGGAGCGTTTCCATTTCGTCCTCTATATCTTCGGATTATTCCTCATCGCTACGGCGGTGCGAATGTTCCGGGCAAAAACGGAGGAGCCGGAATTCGAAAACAGCTTTTGGATGCGCTGGTGCCGCAAATCGCTCCCACTGACGAAGGATTTTCACGGCCACCAATTTGCCGTGAAGATGGATGGCCGTCTGATGTTCACCCCGCTTCTGCTTGTACTCATCGTCATCGATGTGTTCGATCTGATTTTCGCCGTCGATTCAATTCCCGCGGTGTTCGCGATCACGACTAATCCGTTCATTGTCTACACTTCAAATATCTGCGCGATCCTCGGCTTGCGTTCGCTCTACTTTTTGCTGGCGAAGCTGGTTGATCGATTCGTTTACCTCAGGATTGGCCTCGCCATTATTCTCGGTTTCGTTGGCCTCAAGATGATCTTGGCCAGACTTTTCCCCATTCCGAATTGGATTTCTCTTGCAGTCATTATCCTTATTCTCGGAATTACCATCAGCCTTTCAATGGCGGCGACAGGAAAGGGTCGCGCGCCCGAGAAGCAGGAATGAGTCTTGCGTCCGACGCCGAAACTCGCTTAGATGTCGGTGTGCCGTGAAAACACTCCTTACCGCCGCCACCGTCGCCGGCTTTGTTGTCGCTTGCTGCGCCGACATTCAGGATCCACCATCAAACGATTATGGCCCGACGCGCAAACTCGGGCGCGGCCTCTCAAACATGGTATTTGGCTGGTCTGAGATTCCGGTCACGATTGCGACGGTCAACACGTACGAAGGAAATTCCGCTGCGGCAGGCTATGGCGTAGTCCGTGGAATCGGCCGCGGGTTCGCCCGTTTCGGCGTGGGACTCTACGAAGTTCTTCTCTGGCCCGTTCCCGTCTGCCGCGGAACATATCTGCCGATTCTTCCAAGCGACATCCCGCAAATTCATCGCGGCTATCAGGAATTCCCACCTGAACTGGGTAACGAATCGAAGTATCCGTACGTGCGGGAGTATTGACCCTATTCACTGAAGAACGGCGTTGTCTTGGGGGCCATTTGGCGGACAGGATATCGTGGAAGTGACCGTCCTCGAATCCGCAAGACGCAAGATCCGAGCACTGCGAGACCGCATTGGTGGCTCAGCTCCTCGACGAAGCGGCCCACGTGCAGCGGCGGTCCGGGATGAGCCGGCGGCGTTGATCATCACTCGCGTTTCAAATCAGAAAGATTTTGAAAAACACCTCGCGAAAACCGCTGTGCAAGATCCCGACCGGAGAAAGCGCGAGCGCGAACTAGCACAGCCGACACCGCATTTTCACGCGCCCGGGTTTTGTTTCCCTTGCCAGCGCTGGACCGAATTTGTCAGCTCGTGGGCCTGGGCCTATGAGGCGGGAGGCCAACTGAACGTCAACTGGCGCGAACATTTGCTTTGTCCTCACTGCCGACTGAACAACCGAATGCGCGCGGTTGTTCATTTGATCGCCCAGACCCTCGACCTGAGTCGCAACTCGCGAATTTACGCGACCGAGCAAACTTCTCCGCTTTTTGGCTACCTGCGAAAATCCTTCCCGCGCATGGTGGGCAGCGAATATCTTGACGTCACCATTCCGCTTGGCCGGAAGAATCCGGCCGGGCTTCGAAACGAGGACTTGACCCGACTGACATTTCGGGACGAGAGCTTCGATGCAATCTTGAGCTTCGAAGTGTTGGAACACATTCCCGACTACCGCGCTGCTTTTGCCGAATGCGCGCGCACACTGAAGCCACGTGGCAAGATGTTGTTTTCCGTACCTTTCGGAGTCAAGGCACGCCAGAATCGGATTCGCGCCCGTTTGCGCGAAGATGGTACGATCGAACATTTGCTGCCGCCCGAATATCACTGCGATCCACGAAGTCCGGAGGGCTCACTCTGCTTTCAGCATTTCGGATGGGAGATGCTCGATCAATTGAAACTGGCTGGGTTTTCCGCCGTCTCGGCGCTTTGTTATTATTCGCGCGACTTCGGCTATTTGGGAGGAGAACAAATCCAGTTCCTCGCTGAAAAATAGTCGGTCCCCTGTGCTAGAACTTTCCATCGATGATGTCGCTTTCGGCGGCAAAGGAGTCGCACGCGACGAGGGCAAGGCGGTCTTCATTCCGTTCACGATCGACGGCGAACGCGTCCGTGCGCGAATCACTCGCAAAAAGAAAACGTTCGCCGAAGCAGAACTGGACGAAGTGCTGAAAATCTCGCCGGAACGCGTCGTCCCGGAATGTCCATATTTTGGCCGCTGCGGCGGGTGCAGCTACCAGCACATCAGCTACGAGCATCAGCTCGCCCTGAAGTGGCGACAGGTGCAGGAAATTCTGCGCCGAATCGGGAAACTCGATCCGGTTCCGATGCGGCCGATCGTCCCCTCCTCGCTCGCCTATGGCTATCGAAATCGGATCACGGTGCATTCGCAGGATGGTGTGATTGGATTCTACCGTCGCGACGCGCATCAGCTCATCGATGTCGAAGCTTGTTCCATTGCAGCGCCGGACGTGAATGAAAGTCTCGCCCGATTGCGCGCGGATCACGTGAAGGATGGCCATTACACCTTGCGGGCGCGTGCCGGCCCGCGCATTTTTTCCCAGGCGAATGAGTCGATGGGCGATGCTCTGGCCGCTTCCGTCGGCGCCATGATTCCTCCTTCGCAAAAACTGTTGGTGGACGCGTACTGCGGCTCAGGATTTTTCGCCAAGAGGTTGCTGGAAAGGTTCGAAAGAGTGTTTGGAATCGATTGGGATCGTCACGCAGTTGTTGCGGCAAAAGAAAATGCGACTGAAAAAGAAACCTACATCGCTGGTGAGATCGAAGCAGAGCTGCACCCTATTCTCGAAACGATCGCACTGCCGAGCACCGTGGTCATCGTTGATCCTCCAGCAGCCGGACTGGCGGAGGCGGTGCGCCGCGCGTTATTGGAATTCTCGCCTGCGGTCTTGATTTATGTTTCCTGCAATCCGCCGACGCTGGCGCGCGATCTTGCTGCCTTGAGCAAGCGGTTCGAAGTCCAATCGGTCACACCGTTCGACATGTTTCCCCAAACCGCGGAGATCGAAGTCGCTGTTTCCCTGCAAACGATCGCTTAATCATCGCTCTCGAAATCATCGGGGATTCTTCGCGCGCTTGCGCATTGTCTCAGCCGAGGCACGCTGATCAAATGCGCGAGCAGTTGCGCGCCAATTGTCATGCACGAAGTCACTTTTCTTCAGGATCTGGCGATCGTAATGATCGTCGCTGGTTTGGTGACGGTGTTGTTTCATCGGCTGAAGCAACCAGTCGTTCTCGGCTACATCATAGCCGGCGTAATCATTGGGCCGCACACGCCGCCTTTTCCGCTGATCCGGGAAGAGGGAACAATCCGCACGCTTTCCGAACTCGGCGTGATCTTTCTGATGTTCTCGCTTGGGATGGAGTTCAGCCTGCGAAAACTACAGGAAGTCGGCGCGACCGCTTTCATCGCTGCGATCACCGCCATTCTCGTGATGGTTTGCGCCGGTTACTCGCTCGGCCAGGCGTTTGGCTGGAGCACGATGGACAGCATTTTCCTCGGCGCCATTCTTTCGATCTCTTCCACCACTATCATTCTTAAGGCGCTCGACGAGCTCGGTCTAAAGAAGGAACGCTTCGCCCACCTCACCTTCGGCATTCTTATCGTCGAAGATATTCTCGCCATCATCATGATCGCGCTGCTCTCCGGCTTCGCCACCACCGGATCATTTACCGCGCGCGAAATCGGTCTGACTGTCGCAAAACTTGGTTCCTTTCTTGGCATCCTGCTCGTTGCCGGCCTGATTGTTGTCCCGCGGCTTTTGAATTACGTCGCGAAATTCAAGAGTAACGAAATGTTGCTCATCGCCGTGCTTGGCCTTTGCTTCGGTGTCTCGCTCCTTGCAGTGAGGCTCGAGTACAGCGTCGCGCTCGGAGCGTTCCTGATCGGAGCGGTCGTCGCCGAGGCACGACAGATTGCACGGATCGAAGTGCTCCTGGAACCGGTGCGGGACATGTTCAGCGCGGTTTTTTTCGTTTCGATTGGTCTATTGATCGATCCTGCATTGATCGTCGCTCACGCTGTCCCGATTTTGATCATTACGTTGGTCGTTCTAGTGGGACAGATCAGCGCTTGCACATTTGGCGCATTCATCGCTGGACAGGAGAGACGGGTGGCGTTGCGCGTGGGAATGGGGCTGGCACAGATCGGCGAATTTTCCTTCATTATCGCTTCTCTTGGACTCAGTCTGAAAGTAACAAGCGAATTCCTCTATCCAATTGCAGTCGCCGTCTCTGCGCTCACGACGCTTGTTACACCGTACTTGATCAGGAGTTCCGACGGAGTAGTTGAGTGGTTTGAGCGTGTTTCCCCCACGCCACTAACGGCATGGCTTGATCTCTACACGCGTTGGGTGGCGGGATTGGGCAGGGAACGTAGTTTCGCGATGCGCCTGGTCCGTCAATGGGCCTGGCAGATGGCGCTTAATCTCATTCTCGTCTCCGGCATTTTTATCGGCGCGGCTTCGTTGCGCCGGTACGGCCTGCACTGGTGGCCGGAGATTCCACAAGGGCAAGACGGCGTCAAAGCTGCGCTGTGGCTCAGCGCCATGTTGCTCAGTCTGCCGTTGCTGATCGCGGTATTCCGGAAGCTGCGGGCGCTTTCCATGTTGCTCTCCGAGATGAGTGTTAAACCAGGCGCTGGCGGAGAAAGCACTCCGGCATTGCGATCTATCGTCGCCAATACAATCCTTGCCGCCGGATGCGTGCTCTTGATGCTCATCCTTCTCCTGCTCAGCTCTGCCATTCTTCCATCATGGAAATTGCTCGTCGCCCAGGTCCTGATTGTTGTTGCCACTGCTATCCTCCTTCGCCACTCGTTTACCAGGCTCTACTCGAAGGCGCAGTTCGCGCTTAAAGAAACGCTCTCTCAACCGCCGGCCGCGGACCGGGAGCCATCTCTAACCGCAATGCCCGCCATGTTGCGAAACGCCGAATTGATGACGATCCACGTTTCCCCAAACACCAGCGCCGCTGGGAAATTGATTGGAGAACTCGCTCTGCGCACCCGCTCCGGCGCGAGCATTGTCGGCATTCAGCGTAATGACGTGAGCCTAATCAACCCGGGACCCGACGAAGAATTGCGCGCGGGCGACGAAGTGCTGCTCCTCGGGCGACAGGCGCATCTCGAGTCTGCCCGGAAACTTTTTGGGAACGACGTTCCACCCACCTCATGAATGCCGCAGCTTATTTCCCATGAATGTTCCCAGAATCCTAATCGCTGATTCCATTTCTCAACGCGGGCTCGGCGAATTGTCACGTGATCATTCACTTGAAGTCATCGTCCGGACCGGACTATCCGAAGCAGAGCTTGTTGCGATCATTCCGGAATTCAGCGGGATCGTTGTCCGAAGCCAGACGAAAATCACGGCGCCCATCATTTCGGCCGCTTCGAAGTTGCGTGTGATTGGGCGCGCGGGCGTCGGCGTTGACAATGTGGATGTCGAGGCTGCAACCCGTCGCGGGGTGATCGTGATGAACGCGCCGGGTGGCAACACCGTTTCCACCGCAGAACACGCTTTTTCCCTTCTGCTTTGCGTCGCGCGCAAGATTCCACAAGCCGATGCAACCGTGCGTGCCGGAAGCTGGGAGCGGAAGAATTTCGAGGGCGTTGAGCTCTACAACAAGACGCTCGGAATTATCGGCATGGGCCGAATCGGCAGCGAACTGAGCCGGCGTGCGATCGCATTCGGAATGCGCGTGGTCGCCTATGATCCATTCCTCTCCGCCACGCGCGCGCGCACATTGCAGGTCGAGCTCGTCGAAGATCTCGACGAACTGCTCGCCATCGCAGATTTCATCACCCTGCACACGCCACTTACCCCGGACACACAGCATCTGCTCGATGCAGCCCGGCTCGCGAAAACGAAGCGCGGAGTGCGAATCATCAATTGCGCCCGCGGCGGTCTGATCGATGAGGCGGCGTTGGCCGATGCTTTGCGGACCGGTCACGTCGCGGCCGCGGCACTCGACGTCTTTGAAACAGAGCCTCTGCCGGCTGACTCACCTTTGCGCGCTCTGACAAATATTGTCCTGACTCCGCACCTCGGAGCGTCCACCGCCGAGGCGCAGGAAAGCGTCGGAATCGAAATCGCACAGGCCATCCGGGCGGCATTGCTCGAAGGAACAATTCGCAACGCCGTCAACATGCCGAATCTCGATGCCAAAACGTTGGCCATCGTCGGACCGCATCTGCGCTTCGGAGAAAAGCTCGGACGCTTTCTCTCGCAAGTCGCGCCCACACACATCGAGCGGCTGAACATCAATTACAGCGGAAAAGTGAACGAAGTAGATACGACCGCGATCACACGCGCTGTACTCAAGGGCTTCTTGCAGAAGGCCGGCGGAACCGAGGTGAACGAAGTGAACGCGCCCGCGTTTGCCGAAAGTCTCGGCCTCAAGATTACCGAGACGCGTCTCAGCGCTGCCGGCGATTACACCGATCTCCTCGAACTTTCCGCCGCGGCGGTCGATGGCCACTCAGTATCCGTGGCCGGCGCGTTTTTTGGCGCGACCCCGCGCATCGTCAGCATAAACAGCCGGCCCGTGGAAGCGCGGCCGCGTGGCGTCATTCTCATTCTCGAAAACACGGACCGTCCCGGAATGGTCGGTCGGATCGGGACTTTGCTCGGCGATCACGGTGTCAACATCGCGACCATGTCTCTTAGTCGAAACCAGGCAGGAGGAACCGCTCTCACGGTGCTAAACCTCGATACCACACCCGACGACGCGCTGCTCGCGGAGATTCGCGCGAACGAAGACATCAAGTCAGCGCAGGTCATCGAGCTTTAGTCGTATTAGCTCTCACCGTGGCGGGCGGATTCACACATTTTGATCTCGCCACGCCGTCCTGATTTAGCTTAAAGAGAGCTCCATGGGAGCAATCATCACCACAATCTTTATCGGTCTAATCGTTGGCGTCATTGCCAAACTCCTCATGCCCGGACGCGATCCGGGCGGTTTCATTATCACGATTCTGCTCGGTATCGCCGGCAGTTTTGTCGGCACATGGATCGGTCGCCTCTTCGCGGGCGAAAACTACCTGGCCGGCTGGATCATGTCAGTAGTCGGCGCAATGATCTTGCTGTTGCTGTATCGGCTTATTGCCGGTCGAAAGTCATAGCGACAATTCTCCGGTAGCCGCGTCCCTGTGGGACGCGA
The DNA here is from genome assembly GCA_963737545.1 of uncultured Verrucomicrobiae bacterium. GTDB lineage: Bacteria > Verrucomicrobiota > Verrucomicrobiia > Chthoniobacterales > UBA10450 > CAVTTH01. The sequence continues at coordinate 11,309 of CAVTTH010000003.1, forward strand.
GTGCCATCCTCTCAAACATTCAATGCGCGCGTCCCATCAGGGACGCGGCTACAGTTGCGCGCGAACAGTTTCGATGCACTCGTCATCGATGCAGGGGCCACGCAAACTTGCCATCATTCTCGCCTTTGCATCGGTCTATCTGATTTGGGGATCGACTTACCTCGGAATCCTTTTCGCCATCCAATCAATTCCGCCGCTGCTAATGGCGGGCATGCGATTTCTCCTCGCTGGCATCATCTTGTATACTGGGGCGCGCCTTAGCGGGGCGCAAAGGTCGTCACGAACAGAATGGCGAACGGCCTTGATTGTCGGCGCATGTCTGCTGCTCGTCGGCAATGGCGGCGTCACGCTCTCAGAACAATATATCCCCTCCGGACTCGCCGCGCTTCTTGTCGCCACCGTTCCGATTTACATCGCGCTGTTGAGCTGGCTTTTTGGAATGTCCGACCGGCCTGGCGCGATAACCTGGGCCGGACTGGCGGGCGGCTTCATCGGAGTCGGTGTGCTGATCGGTCCTGCGTTGCGCTTCTCGGCAACAGGTGAATCACCGCGCGCCTGGATCGGAATGACTATTCTACTTTGCTCGTCGCTGATCTGGTCGGCGGGTTCGCTCTATTCGCGCACGGCCAGGAATTCTCCTCGCCATTTCTCGCGGCTGGTCAGCAGATGCTTTGCGGCGGCACGCTCCTGCTCATCGCGGGAATCGCGACCGGCGAGTTGCGCCACTTCGATCCGCGACAGATCACCGCACAATCGCTCGGAGCGTTCGTTTATCTGGTGTTGATCGGCGGGATTATTGGCTATGTCTCGTATGCCTGGCTGCTGCGCCACTGCGAACCGGCCAAGGTGGCGACCTACGCCTATGTGAATCCAATCGTGGCCGTCTTTCTCGGCGCAGTGTTCGCCGGGGAAACACTCACACTGCGCACAGCAGTCGGCGCGGGATTGATTATCGGCTCGGTCGCGGTTGTAATCATGGCGCAACAAATGAAAACGAAAACTTCCGCCATCCCTGCCGTCATCGAACCAGTCAACTGCGCCCGATGAAGCATCCATCTGAAGGAGCGAAAGATCGGCAGGAGACAATCGAGGTCGTCATGCGCAATTGGCGCGCCGAAGTAGAAACGGCCCAGGCGTATCGCGATCTGGCCGAACGCGAGAAAAATGAAAAGCGCAAAGGCATCCTCATCCGCATGGCGGAAGCGGAAGAACGCCACGCTCAACGTTGGGAGACGAAACTGCACGATCTTGGCGCGGAAACGCCGGTTCTGAAAAACACATTGGCGCGCCGACTCAACCGTTGGTGGAACAAGGTTGCTGGCGCCGACATCGCGATTCGGCGGATGGAAGCGGCCGAAGAAAAACACGAAGCGGAATTCCGCGATCAGCGCGATCGCGCGCTGGCCGGGGAGGAAGATGTGCGCGATTTCCTGCGCGAAAGCGCGATCGAAGAAAAGGCGCACGCACGTGCACTGAGTGCGATGGCTCCGCCGGTGGGTCCGCGGACCGCGCTCGACACCATCTTGAAACGCGAGCGCTGGCATGGTCGCGGCGGGAGTTGGGTGGCCGATGCGATTTACGGCGCGAATGATGGACTCGGCGCTGTCTTCGGAATCGTCTCCGGCGTTGCCGGCGCCACAAACAATCAGCAGCATTACGTCCTCGTTTCCGGTCTCGCCGGAATGCTGGCATCGACGCTTTCGATGGGCGCGGGCGCATATCTCGCCGCGAAAAGCGAGGCCGAGGTTTACGAAGCGGAAATTTCGCGCGAGCGCGCGGAAGTGGAAGAAAATCCGGAAGAAGAAATCGAAGAGATGTCTCTCTTTTATCAACTGCAAGGATTCGGGGTCGAGGAATCAGAAAAGATGGCCAGACGTCTGGCCGAGCAACCGGAGCAATTCGTGCAGGCGATGGCTCAGAGCGAACTCGGATTGTCCGAGCATCGTTTCCCGAACCCGTGGACGTCGGCGACTTCAGCAGCCGTCTCGACCGCAATCGGCGCTTTCGTTCCCATCATTCCGTTCTTCTTCATGGGCGGCTTGTCCGCGGTGATTGCTTCTTTCGGCATCAGTCTGATCGCGCACTTCATCGTCGGGGCGGTGAAATCGCTCATCACGATCCGCTCCTGGTGGATGTCGGGTCTGGAAATGACTTGGATCGGCGTGATCGTCGCCGTGGTAACGTACACGCTCGGTCTCGCCTTCGGTGCGCTCGGCTGATTTTGTTTCGCGCCCTGGCTACGGCCCAACGGTCCGCTCTCCACTACATTGCGAGCGAAGACTGGAGGTAAGGGGATTGGATTGCTGCGCGACGCCTCTGGCAAATGATCCCGCAGTAGCGGGATTGAAACCCTGCGCCATCGCGCCCCACCAGTCGAACTGCGTTCTCATCCACCTGAAGGGCATTGTGAATTTTCGCAAAGCGAAATTGTGGAGGTAAGGGGATTCGAACCCCTGACCTTCTCATTGCGAACGAGACGCTCTACCAACTGAGCTATACCCCCCAACTACCTATGAAAGTCGGCTTCAAACAATTAGCCGAAAATTCTCTTTGCACATCGATTTTTTTACACTGTCGGTAGTGGAGAAAAACTAAATCGACGATCGCGCAGTCTTGATGCGCGCCAAGCCCGGTTCTCACGAGTAGTTCTGCCAAGTCCCGACCGTCTGCCGTGCATCAGTAGTCCCTGATTTGATTGCATTCTGGTGATTGATCGCCACGTTCTAGTGGAGCGATACCGTTGGTCGGTGAAGAAATCTGCATCTTCACAAATTTTGAAGCTGGCATCGACTCAAATTCTGATAACAATCCTTGTGCTGAGTAAATCCAAATCGCCCCTTCGCCTTTCAGTATGTCAGTAGCGAAACTCGGGATTACAAAAACGGATCGGTTTCCACATTTATCACGCGCACCAATTACTGAGGCGGTGTTAGAGGTCAGAACGCGCGCGGAAGCCACTTGGGAAGAATCTCAGATTCGAGCGGTGTTGGCGAGGAGGTTGTCGGATTACCCTCAGATCTTTGATCGCCACCAAATACAACAACAAGTCCAGTTACATGCCGATAAAGCGGAGCAGGTGGTGAAGGACCTTGGCTGGAGCGGACTGGAATTCCGAACCGCAAATGGAAAACAAATCGTGCGGTTTGACCGGAATGCCTTTTCGTTTAGCCGACTGCGCCCTTACCAAAGGTGGGAAAAATTTGAATATGAGGCGCTTCGACTTTGGGCTATCCACGTATCAATCGCGGAGCCTTCTGAAGTGCAGCGAACAGGGCTACGATTCATCAATAAAATCCAATTGCCCACAGGAAGAATCGATATTGAAGATTACTTAATCGGAGGTCCGCATCAACCCGCAGATTTACCTCTGAATAGCAATGGTTTCTTCCATCACGATATGGTCGCTGTTCCTGGCAGCGAGTTTAACGGCAACGTGATTCGCACAATCCAAGCCCCCGAAAGTCAGCAGGTCGGACCCACTCTGATCTTGGATATCGACATTTTCACTATCCAGGCGGCGGAGTCCAGCGAGCAGATACTAAGACAACGGTTAACCGACATGCGGTACTTGAAAAACAAGATTTTCTTTGGCACCATTACGCGGCGGACTAAGGATCTGCTCGTATGATCGTTGAATTTGCCATTTCGACTGCGTTATCCACGTCGACGCTAACCGCAGGTTCTAGCAAAACGGCGACGTTTGTGGAATGCAAGCGACGCGCGAGCAGAGAGCATGTTGAGAAGTCGCATACTTTTGGTTCGAAATTAGAGAAAGCTAGGCAGGAACTCTATCAGCTTAGCGCCGATTGCTCAGAGCCAAATTGGGATGGTTACGGTGCACAACCGGTTAGTGAGGCCGCCTATCGGAATGCTTTCAGGTTTCTTGAGAACTTGCCCCTTGGGGCGGAGGTGCCATCGCCCGGGGTGGATCCCGATGGTGAATTGACCTTCGAATGGTATCGTGGACCTCGGCGTACTCTATCAATCAGTGTGAGCGAAGAAGGAAATTTGAACTACGCCGCGCTGATCGGTTCCAGTAAAGCATACGGAAAAGAGGCATTTCTCGGCGATGTTCCGAGGGTGATAGCAGAACTCATATCCAGGATAGACGCCGGCGCATAGTCCACGCGGCTTGAGTATTTCAAAGGGGAGCAAAGCTCTGTGGCATCGATCCCCTTGAAAGAACTTTTGGCAAGGTTCATCCTGCACCAAGGCTATCTCCGAAATGACAAGACAGTCCGTCCAGAAGCGTTCATGCCTTATCCATATCTCGACCTTTCCGTGACTCGCCACGGAGATTTGAACGAGCATCAGCTTTGGCAAATAGGTAAGGCGATCGCGGATTCAATACCGAAGCGACTATATGCGCGCGCCGATGTTGCCGCTGTTGTTTTTGGCGAGCAAAAGCTTCGTGTTTTGCCAGCCCCTACCCCAGAAAATCCTAACCACTTGAATGTTGATGGGTGGCCAAGCAATAAATTCGCCCAAAAGAGTATCGCGCAGGAAATTGCCGCTAGAATCACAAACACAGTGATTTTTTGATCGCTGCTCATGGTTATCCCGGAAATCGCCATTGCCATTTCTGATTCAATTCACTAAAACGCTGAAGAAAAGTGCGCCCAGCCCGTCAATCACTCGGGTCCGTGGCGACCCAATTGAATCAACCCCGAACTATGAAAACCAAATCCAAATTCATCAGCGTCACGTGCATCGCGGCTCTCGCTCTCTGCGTTCCAGTCTCCGGCTGGGCCAAAGAAAAGAAGTCCGCTTCGCCGGCGCCAGCTGCCTCGGCATCACCCGCCGCCAGTGCAGCGGCTTCACCGGCCGCAAAAGCGCCCAGAGCAATTCCATTCCACGGAAAAATCTCGGCGGTCGACCGAACCGCCAAAACGTTCAGCATTGCTGGCAAAGAGAAAACGCGCGTCTTCAAAATCATGGAGGGCACCGTCATCACCAAGGATGGGAACCCGGCGACGATGGCAGATGTAGTCGAGAACGAGGACGTCCGCGGTTCCTATTGGAAACGTGCGGACGGTTCGCTCGAAACCAAGACCGTGAAACTCGGCCAGAAAACCGAAGCTGAAACGAAGAAGTCGAAGAAAAAGAAGGAGTCTGAATCAGCGATCGCGTCTCCTTCGCCGAAACCTTAAGCGAAAACGATTTCTCACCAGACCTGCGATGGCACTCTGCCGTCGCAGGTCTTTTTTGTCCGTGGCCACCTCCGCCCACATAACCCCCCTTCCCGACCATCGTTTACGCGATGAATCGAACGGCGTTCGACGCGCTTAAGGCGGAGAATGCCGCTCGATAAATTCCGTGGCCAGTGCGCGATAAGCCCGCGCTCCCGCGCCGCTCGGATCATGTTCGAAAATGGATTTTCCGAAACTGGGCGCTTCACTCAGCCGCACTGTGCGCGGAATGACAGTACTGTAGATTCGGTCGGCAAAATGTTCCCGCACTTCCGCCACCACTTGCTCGCTGAGATTCGTTCGGCCATCAAACATCGTCATGACGATGCCGCCAAGTTCGAGGGTATCGTTCGCTCCGGAATCGCGGACGCGTTCAACTACGCGCACGATTTTCACGAGCCCTTCCAGCGCAAAGTATTCGCATTGAATCGGCGCGAGCACTTCGTCGGCGGCGGCCAGCGCATTAGTCATGAGAACACCTAACGAGGGCGGGCAATCGAGAAAGACAAAATCAAAAGTGTGATCGGCGCGCAACGGCGCGAGGGCCTGCCGCAGCCGCATCAGATGGTCGGGCATCCGCGCGATCTCAACTTCCGCGCCGGATAAATCCAGATCCGCCGGGACGAGAAACACACCCTCGGCTCGGGTGGGAAAGATTTTTTCAATGATGGAAGCGCCACCGAGAAGTGGATCATAGAGGCTTTCGCCCTCGATTCCTTGCAATCCAAAAGAGCTGGTGGCGTTTCCCTGCGGATCCAGATCGATCAGCAGGACGCGGCGACGCTGTTCGGCAAGAGCGACGCTGAGGTTGACGGCCGTTGTGGTCTTGCCCACGCCACCTTTTTGATTGGCAATCGCAACGATCTTCATGTGCGAGGTCACAATCAGTGTGCGCAATTCAAAAGTCCGTCGTCCGTCCGCTTCTTTCCAAAGAAGATGATCCGGATCGGGCAGCATCTCAGTTACTTCCAGCTCGCCGGATTTCGCCAGCCAGCGATGAAAGATCTCAAGAAAGAGATAACTCTCGAGATCGATGAACACCGGCTTCGTATCCTTATCGCGACCCTCCGCTCCACTGCGACGGAGCGCCTGTTCCGTTGGTCGAATATAGACAAAGCGGGGCAGGTTTCTTTCGGCGCGCAGCCGCTCGATCGCAAGAACCAGATCGCGCGAGATCCCGGTAAAATTTCCAGCGCCGAGTTCCATCTCGGTCACAGTCCAGGCGCGGCGCTGGACGATCACTTTCCCGCAGCGCAAACGTGGCATATGCGGAGCGCGTCCGAATTGAAAGGGATGGAATCCGAGCGGAATGACCCAGGCGCGCGCAAACGAACCGAGATATTCACGCGATCCGAGTCGTCGAAGACAAACGTCGCCCGTTTGTTCATCGACGTACACTTCGGCCTCAGCGGGTGGGACTGTGCGCCATACAGGTTTTCCGCGCTGGGCCGCCACGAAATAGGTCAAGTCGGGCATGGCGTCCATAATCCTGACTGTTGTATGCGAAGTAAAATCGGCCGCAAATAACCCGAAGTGAAAATTCGGCCGTTCAAAAACCGTATTGGCCAAAGCCTGTGAGAGCGCAACCTGATCCGGACAACTCCAGTAAAAACAATGATGCAGCAGCGCCGGCGGCGGATGCAATTCTCCGAGAATCCATTCGTACTCTCCACACGCAACGCCTTCCGTGGACGTGGCTGAAATCTGAAGATCAGCCGATGGAAAGGTGTACTCATCGAACTTTGCGTATTGGAAACTGTTCCTAACAAAGTGACAATCGTCAGCCGTGAGCTGGCACTCGGAAGCATCCGCCCGCGAAGCAATTTGTTTCTGGAAGCCAGCTTTCACCTCCTGAAACGCAACGTGCGCCAGCGCGACTAAACCATGCCCGGTGAGCGGCATTTTCTGCGTTGCGCAGTGGTGGAGAAAAGCCGGTAACGAAAGGACGCCTCCTTTAACCGGCGCTGTTTCAAGGAGCTTTCGCAACCCGGCGGCAACCCGCCCGGCGACGAAAGCATAGCAATCACGCCACAGATCGATCCAAGGCTCGGCATCGGCGGCAAATTGAACGGCAAGTGCTTCACTGAGCGCGCAGCCCGTCTCTCTGAAACATTCCTCTCCAATCGGATTCCCCGCGGAATAGAGAGAACGACCCGTACGCTTCCGGGTAACACCGAGTTGATCGATTCGCTCGCGCGCCTCCTGCATTTTTTGAACCCGTGAACTGACGCTTTTTCCCATCGTGAACGCTTCGGCGGTTTCTTTGATCGGCTGCAACACTCGGAGCCAGCGATCGCGAACCGGACCTGAGCGCCAGGTCGAAATTTCATCAACCAGAACGCTGAAAGCGTGCGGTTCGAGACCGGTCACTTCCACCTCCCAGCGAATGACATTGCTCAGAGCCAGCCGCTCCAGCACCTCACTTGAAACCCCTAACGAGTGGCCAGGAGTCTGCCCATCGCAACGGGAGAGCACTTCGAGCGACTGTGCATCGAGCAAAATAACTTCACCCGAGTCGGAACAAACAAATGTCTCGCCTTCGATGCGTCCGTTTGGATTCAACCGCGGTGGGATTTCTTCCCGAACTTCGTCATCCGCATTCAGCGCGGCCGCTGCGGCATGCGCAGTCCAACGTTCCAGAAAGCCTTCTCGTCTTGCCGGCCGGCGTTCCGGGGTGAAAGCAATCCCGTTAGTTTCTCGATTGATCCTCCCCCAACTCGAAGGCCCGAACTCGCTGAAAGTGTCGTTCTTTGCAGCAACTCTCTGGAGATACAAAAGCAGATGCCGCTCACGTTGAGCGGCCCGGTTGTTACGCGTCGGAAGAGTTTCCGCCACGTTCGAAGTCTCTCCGGAGAACAGATTTTGCACTTCACCGGATCCAAAAACCAGATAGCCCGGCAGTATTGCCTGTGATGCCTGCAAGAGTCTACTCCGCGCTTCACCGACCTCCCGGGCCAGGCAGCTTTCCAGGTTTGCATTCGCCGAAGCCAACGCCACTACCTCATCGATGTAGGACTCAAACTCCATCGGATGCGGCGTTGCAGACTCTGATGGGAGGCGGCCCTGACGAATGGCCGTCCGCCACATCTTAAACGCATCGTCGGAAAGTCCGTTTATCCGACGGGCAAACAACCTTTCCGCCGCTTCTTTCGCATGCGTGAAGTTCCTTTGCCGAACGATCACTTCGCGCGCAGCGCTGGAAGTGTCGCGAGTAGAAAGCTGCTCCACTGTCTCAAACGGCGCACCGGCCATCCGAATGAGAAAAATCGGAGCGACCCGGTAATGACAGTCGGTCACGCCCTGAAGAAACAGGAGCCGCACCGGAGTGACAAGCGCGGATATGGTTGACCCGGGGTCAGCGGCTCACGGCTGCAAGCGAATCAATTATTCAAGAGCGGCAGACGGATCGTAAACGTCGTGCCAACGTTCGGCGTGCTGTCGACCTTGATTGAGCCGTTGTGATCCTCCACGACTTTCTTGGTAATATAAAGACCAAGGCCTGTACCGCTCTTGCCTTGCTTGGTCGTGAAGTAGGGATCAAAGATCTTCGACAATTGCGCCGGAACAATGCCGGACCCAGTGTCTTCAATTTTCACATCAACATAAAAATCCTTCTGCGTGCAGTCGACGGTGACCGATTTTTTCTTCTCCGCCGCAGCCTGAATACCGTTAATGATCACGTTTTGAATCGCACGTGTGATCTGGACGGAATCGCCCAAAAGTGTGCAGGGGTCCTCGCAAATGTGTTGATCAAGTTCCACGTTATTTTGCGTGGCCATGTCGGCAGCGCCTTTGACGATTTCGCGGACGATTTCAGAAACCGATATCGGCTTGTGGGGCGAGGCTTCGACGCTCCCGTAACTCTGCCACATCGTGAGAAGCTCACGACAGAGGCGGACATTTTGCTCGATGATATTCAACTCTTTGCCGTTGCCTTCAGCACTGGTTTTTCCGTTCCCGTTTTCGGATTGCTCCAGTTTCTTCGCGAGAAGCTGCACATAACCCCAGACGATGGTGAGCGGATTTCCGAGATCGTGGACGAATTCCGCCGAAGCCTGGCCCAGGGAGGCGAGCCTTTCTTTTTGCGCCAATTCCTTGAGTAATCGACTATTTAGTTCCTTGATCTCGGCGGCTGCATTCTCACTCGTCCGATGAACTCGAGTCCGCTCGACGTTGCGACCGATGACATCCTGCATTTCCCGGGCGTCGAAAGGCTTGCTGATGTAATCATTCGCGCCGAGCCTGAGCGCTTCCTTGGCCGTTTCCAAAGCTCCGAAACCGGTCAGCATGATAACCGAAAGGTGCGGATCGATCTCACGAATCTTTCGCAATCCTTCGATACCCGTCATGCCCGGCATGCGAATATCCATGACGATCGCGTCCGGATTCCTTTCCCGAAGCAGCCGAATGCCGGCCTCGACGCAATCAGCCGTATGCACCTGGTAGGAGGGCTTGAGCAGCATGCGCAAGCTTTCGCGCGGCCCCACCTCGTCATCGATGACAAGAATTTGCGGGAGATCGGCGGTCACGGTCATGGAATTGATCTATAAGCTAAGCGCATGCCGTGTACAGCAAGAGTTTGTGAAGCCATCCCGGGCCGGTGCACATGAATGCGATGATTAAGCAAATAAAGTGCCCATGCAAGAAGCAACTTGTGAATAACTTCAGAATTTGTTAATAAGCTTTCCTTAGCGGGTTGGCCAGAAAATCCTCATGATCAATTCCATTGATTACCTGACGTTCTCGACATCTGTGTCATCGTCGAATGATTTTGACGCAAGTCGCCGATGATGCCTAAACGAAATCGGGTTGTTGTCACCGGCATGGGTGTCCTCGCACCGAATGGCTCGGACCTCGAGACTTTCTGGAAATCCCTTCTCGAGCGCAGAAGCGGAATCGGCCCTATCACGCATTTCGATGCAGCGGAGTTAAAGAGCCGAATCGCCGGGGAGGTGAAGGGCTTCGATCCGCACGACCATATTCCCCAGGAGATGAAGCCGAAGCGGATGGCGCGACACACGCAGTTCGCCTACGCCGCCACAAAAATGGCGCTTCGCGACGCGGGGCTGGCGTTTAGCGATTTGGATTTACCGAGCGCCACTCCCGTCGTCATCGGAGTCAGCACTAGCGCAATGGACATCATTGAACGTTCGATCAGCGATTTCGATGAACGCGGATCAAACGCGATTTCTCCAGCCGCAGTTGGAGCGTTAACGCCTCAGGCAGCAGCTAACATCATCGCCGACCGTATCGGTGCACGAGCCCATTCCGCCACTGTTTCCTCCTCCTGCCCTTCCGGCCTGGATGCGGTTGCAGTCGCTGCGGCCATGATCCGATCGGGCGAAGCCGAACTCGCTATCGCGGGCGGAACGGATGCTCCGATTACAAAACACACGTTTGCCGCCTTTGTTGCAACTGGGCTGAGTTCCTGTCGCAACGACGAGCCGGAGAGAGCGAGCCGGCCCTTCGATCTGGAACGCGATTCGGGGGTGATTTCGGAAGGGGCAGGGATTTTCGTTTTGGAGAATTTAGAACGTGCCCTGTCGCGGGGCGCGAGAATCTATCTGGAAATCACCGGGTACGGAACCTGCCGCGACATTGATCCAGAAACCCCCGGGTCAGGTTTGCTCGATGCGATGAATCTCGCGCTGGCCAACGCCGCCCGGGAAAAATCCGATATTGATTACATTTGTGCATATGGTCCTGGACACCCCATTTTGGATGCTGCCGAAGTTCGCTACATCAAAGAGTTTTTCGGGGCCCGGGCGTACTCGATTCCAGTCAGCTCAATCAAGGGCGTCACTGGGAATCCATTGGCTGCGGGAGGGCCGCTTCAAGTTGCTGCCTGCGCAATGAGCTTTCGAGATCAGATGATTGCGCCCACAGCCAATTACGAATTTGCGGACCCGATGTGTGATTTGGACGTGGTGGCCCAGCGGCCTCGAAAACTAAGACTCGATTGCATCTTGGTGAATGTTCGTGGCTTGGGAGGCAGCACGAGTTCGATGGTGGTTGAGCGCACGAATTGCAAATGAGCAACAACGCGACGATTCCAATTCTGGTCGCGCTAACCATTCAACTGGTCCTGGGCGTCGTCGTGTTCCTTGCGAATTCTCATCGCAAGTCAAACCAGTCCTTCCTGCTGCTGTCGTTGGTTGCAGCCGGATGGTTAGGGGCCATTTTTTTTGCGTTCACCGCGACCGATTCCAAACAGGCCGAGTTTTGGATTCGGGCAGCCTTCGCCGCGGCGGCCCTGATTCTCACGGCGCTGAACCTGTTGCGGATTTCGCTGCGATGGAGCCACGAAAGTTGGCGTGAAATTCTCTACCGCTCGCGAACATGGCTCGGCGCGAGTCTGGGCGTGATCATCTTTTGTCAGACCAGATGGTTCTTAAAAGGCGTGCAGCTTTCGAGTGGATTGGCCGGGCCAAAGGCAATCTATGGCCCGGCCGTATACGCCTATGAGGCGATCTTTGTCGGAGCGACGGTTCTGCTCATTATCGGAACTCGCCGAGACCTGAAGCAAACGTCAGGAGGAGAGCGCGCGGAACTCGGCTTTATTTTGGTTGGCGGCATTGCAGTGCTCGTTCTCGCTGTTCCCTTCGTTCTTCTTCTCGGTCTCTTCTTTGCGCCCTCTCAGCTCTCGTGGTTTGCACCGTTTCGAGTCGTTCTCTTCAGCCTCGTCGTCGCCTACGGAATTGCGACGCGGAAAATCATGGAAGTGGGACAGCTCCTCCGGCGCGCAATTTCGTACGGCTTGCTGACCCTCTACTTGCTTGGCCTCTACGCCCTGGTCTGGTGGCTGGTCGCGACAGTCTTCGGATCAAGCCTGAGAGGCGAAGCAAAATCCGTTGCCCACGTGGTCGCAGCGGTTGCGATCGCCTTTGCCATGGCGCCCGCGCGCGGAATCTCCCAGAGGTTAGCGGAACGACTCTTCCTTACTGCGCATCGCCTGGATTTTCACACCCTGATGGGCAAAGCCGCCGACATTCTGAAGTCGGTGACCACTGTTCGTGATTTGCTCGAGCGCTTCGCTGCGACAACGGCCGAGGCGATGGGAACAGAGCGTGTCTTGATCTTCATGCTTGATCGCGGCACATATGTTCAACGTTATCCGGGAAGTGAGTCAGGCGGACTCACGCCGCAACTCGGAGCGACTGACCCTGTAGTTCGTCAGGTCGCCAGTAATCCCGAACCGCTCATTCTCGAGGAGCTCCATCGCGTTCGCCAAACCCCGTCCGTCCGACTGGTCATTGCTCAGATGAAGGAACTGAACGCAGCCGCCATCCTCGGGATATTCTCCCGCGAGGGCCTTGCGGGCATTATGCTATTGGGGCCCCGACGCTCCGGTCGGATCTACGGGAGTACCGAACAAAGCGCGCTGCAGGTGCTGTGCGGACAACTGGCTGTCGCGCTGGAGAACGCGCAACTCTTCACCGAAGTGCAAAATGCTAAAATTTATAATGAGACCCTGTTGCACAACCTGACAACCGGCGTCATCGCCGTGGGAGCGAACGAAGAAGTCACCCTCTTCAACGACGAAGCGGCGCAGTTGACCGGTGTTACCTCGGAAAAGGTACTTGAGCGTTCGATCGAAAGGCTGCCGGCGGCAATCTGCGAACTTCTCCGGGAAACACTTCGGTCTGGCGAACGAATTGAGAATCGTGAACTGACTCTCTTCTCCGATACAGGCAGCGTAACCGTGCGCGCGAGCAGTTCCATTTTTCATAGCCAGGATGGCGAAATGCTTGGAGCGCTCATGGTGCTAACCGACATTACAGCGCTGAAAAAGCTCGAGTTTCAGATCCGTCGCAGCGACCGACTCGCCAGCCTTGGAACACTCTCGGCCGGGATGGCGCACGAAATCAAGAACCCACTCGTGTCGATCAAGACTTTTGCTCAATTGCTTCCGGAACGCTATCAAGACTCCGATTTTCGCGAAACATTCTCGAATTTGATCGGACACGAGATCGATCGGATCGATTCCCTCGTGAACCAGCTTCTGACTTTCGCCCGGCCAGCCAAGCCACATCTCAAACCAGTCCACGTCCACGAGATTATCGAGACTTCTCTCCAGCTTCTGGGACACCGGTTGTATCAGAAGGATATAAAATTAGTTCGTTCGGTGGACGCGAAAGTTGATACAATCCGCGCCGATGCCGACCAACTCGAACAAGTTTTTCTCAACTTCTTCCTTAACGCGATGGATGCCATGAAGCGAGGAGGTGAGCTCTCGGTGAGCACGACGATTCGCACCGACGAACAATGGCTGGCGACGCACGCAAAGAAAAACGGCGACTCGCAGGAGGTTCTTTGTATCACGATTCGAGACAACGGCGAGGGAATCCGTTCGGAAGATCTGGTCCATGTCTTCGATCCTTTCTTTACGACGAAGGACTACGGCACCGGACTCGGGCTCTCCGTGGTTCACGCCATCGTCCAGGAGCACGGCGGTCAGATCGAGGTGGAGAGTGAACTGGCCAAGGGAACATCGTTTCACATTTTGCTTCCCCTTGTCCGATTCGAAGGAGAGGAAGCGGCCGCATGACGACTACGCCTGCGGCTTGCTTACTCTACACCCAGGATCTTGATCTCGTTAGGCGGATAAAAGCCTTCTTGCGCACGATGACGCAAGTGCGCCACGTAGCCGAACCCGACCGGCTAGACGCCGTCCTGCAACAAAATAACCCCGCTCTGTTGCTGATGGATCTCCGGGCGAAGGAATGCCAGGAGCTTCTCGATCAAGTGCAGAAAGAGTGGCCCGATGTCCTGATTACCGCGCTCGGAACTTTGCGTTCGGAACCTCTGCGAGGGGCGGAACAATCGGGCATCTACGCAGCTGAGGACTTGCAACTGGATCGCCGCCACTTCCAGGCTCTCGTCGGCCGAGCGTTCGATTTCCTCCGCGTGATGCAGGAGAATCGTGATCTGCGGGAGACGTCGTTCCAAACACCACTCCCGGAGCCGGCGCGCCATTCGGAAATGTCCGTCGAACGTTCCCCAAGCTCTTCTCTGCCGCTCCTTCGGTTTGCCCGAGTCTTTCGTCGCTTCGACAACGTGGACGCCCTCCTCGCCAGCGTAGTCGAAGGCCTCGCTGATGCTGCTGGCGTTACCCGCGTGGGAATCTTCTCCAAAATCCGGCAAGGTGATCGCTATCGCCTGCGCGCGGGATTGCGCTGTTTGCCGGAAACCTATGACGTGGAATACGGCGAACGCGATCCGCTGGTTCGGTGGTTTGAGCTGCACGCGCACTCAATCTGCCGCACCAACCTGGCGCAGAATCCAGAACAATCGCAGCGTACCCTTCTTCGCCGCGCCCTCGATACTTTCGGCGCAGAAGCCATCTTGCCGCTCTACGCCGGGGGCCGAATTATTGGCTGGCTCTTTTTCGGCCATCGTGTGACCGGCCAGCCTTTCGACTACAACGATCTGCAAGGGTTGGTCATCCTGGCTGAGCACGTATCGACGGTCCTCGAAAACGCACTGCTCAACGAAGAGATCACACTGCAAAAGACGTTAGCCGAAACCCTTCTTAAGTCCATTCCACCGGGAATCGTGGCGACCGATGAGGATGGCGTTATCCGGTGGTTTAATCCGATGGCGGAACAAATCCTTGGGCTCTCCAGTTGCGAGGTTATCAACAAGCCGGCAGAGGCTGTAGGCAGCCGCCTCGCCAATGTCCTGCGCGATACGCTCGAGTCCAACACACCAGTCGCTCCGCAAAGGTGGGTTGATCCAAACACACAGAGATCGCTCTCCATCGAAAGCCGGCGTTTGGTGGACCAGCGGACACCTCTGGGCGCGGTTGCCGTCGTCCAGGATCTGACCGGCGAAGAAAACTTGCGACACAAACAGGAGCTGGTGGATCGGGCGGCATTCTGGACCGACCTCGCCGCCGGGATGTCTCACGAGATCCGCAATCCGTTGGTTGCGATCAAAACCTTCGCCCAGCTTCTTCCCGAACGTTTCAACGATCCGGATTTCCGAAAGGATTTTAACGAAATCGTCGTTCAGGAAATCGACCGGTTGGACAAAATCATCACGCAAATCAATGATTTTGCGCATCCGCCCGAGCTAACCATGAAACCGCTGGATTTGCGCGCCTCCGTGAAGAAGGCGGTCGAAATCGCAAGGTTGCGCCTCGGACCGAAGGGCACGCCGATCGAAACGACTGTGTCCCTCGATCTGCCGAAGGTCCTCGGCGACGAAACCGCGCTTGCCGAAGCGCTAGCTCAGCTGGTCGCGAACGCCGCCGAAGCAACATCCGGTCAGAAAAAAGGGCGTGTCAGTTTGGGAGCCAGACCGGTTCGCGAGGGGGATCACGCGACCGGCGTTTTGATCACCGTGCAGGATAACGGCAAGGGTATCTCGCCATCGCTCAAAGGAAAAGTTTTCTCACCGTTTTGCACCACCAAAGCCCGCGGCATGGGCCTCGGTTTACCAATCGTGAAGCGAACTGTTTTCGATCACAACGGTCGGGTCGATATCGATTCGAACTCGCATGGCACATTGGTCAGCGTCTTGTTACCCGCGAGTTCAAACGGGTATTGAGAATCTGCCTCGGTTTAGCTTTTCCGATTTCAGATTTTTGACTTAAGATTTGGGCATGATCGTCACCACTGCTCAACTTTACAAAGTCGCCTACGGAAAATTCGCAGTCGGCGCGTACAACATCAACAACATGGAACAGCTCCTCGGGTTGTTCGGCGGCAACGTGCAAAGCCGCGCCCCGTTCATTATTCAACTCTCGAAAGGAGCCCGAAAATACGCCGATAAAAGGATGCTCGAGGCGATGATCCGCACCGCCGAGGGGATGTTTCCCGATGCAATTTTTGCCGTCCATCTCGATCACGGCGACGAGGAGACATGTTACGATTGCATCGCCTCAGGTTTCTATAGCTCGGTAATGATCGATGCCAGCCACGAATCATTCGAAGAAAACATCGCTATCACCAAGCGCGTGGTCGACCGCGCGCATGCCAAGGGCATCAGCGTCGAGGCCGAACTCGGACAGCTTGGGGGAGTCGAAGAGGACATCAAGGTGGACGAAGGCCACGCTTCGCTCACCAACCCCAAGGAGGCCGTCGAGTTTGTGAAGCGAACTGGTTGCGATTCGCTCGCCGCCGCGATTGGAACAAGCCATGGCGCTTACAAATTCAAAGGCCAGCAAAGTCTCCACTTCGAAGTGATCGAAGAAATCAAGAAGTTGATCCCCGGGTTGCCGATCGTGATGCACGGCAGCTCAAGTGTGCCGGTCGAGGAAGTGAGCCGAATCAATGCTGCCGGCGGCAAGCTGGATCCCTCCGCTCGCGGTGTGAACGAAAACGAATACCTGCCGGCAGCGAAGCTGGGGGTGACGAAAGTGAATATCGACACCGACGGACGGCTGGTTTGGACGCGCGTCCATCGTGAATACTTTCGCGATCACCCTGCCGAATTCGATTTTCGGCCGCCCGGAAAGATCTTTGTTCAGGAATATGCAAATTTCATCGCTCACAAGAATGAAAAACTCGGCTCAGCCGGGCAACTCGAAGCAGTTCGTGCGAGCCTGAAAAAATAAAAATTCGTTAGGCTCGCGAACCGCGAAAGCGGGCCGAGGCATCACTCGACGACAGGTTTCAGAGACATCGAATTCCCCGGTCGAGAGGACAGGCACCCGTTGAGCATCGCTCGTCCGCCAACGCGCGACGCCATTTCACGGTTACCGGCGAGCAATTTACCGAAAAACGACCGCCGGGAAGGTTTGGCAAGGATAGTGCTATTGTCATTATGGAAATTAGACGCCCGAATGAAAGTGCTTACTCGTGACTGTGCAGAGTTTCTAATTATCGATGACGATCCCGCGATCACTCGATTCTTGGTTACTTATCTCAAGCACAAGGGGCATACCTGCCAGTCGCTAACAGAGGGTTTCCGGACAGCGGCCTGGTTCGAATTGCACGATTGCGAGGTCGTGATCGTGGATCTCAAAATGCCGAAGGTAGATGGCATCTCATTGATTTCGTACATCCGCGACATCAATAGAAACATCCCAATCATCGTTTTCACCGGAGTTGGCTATGATGAAGACCGAATGCACGCTGCTCTCCGGGCCGGCGCAAACGGCTACGTGAGTAAGAACCTGCCCATCGAGCAACTGTATTGCGTGCTCTCCCGCGTCCTTTCCACATGCCGACAGCGGGCGCGTCAAGACGCTCTTGCGAATTCGCGCCAGACGCTCCTGGGCGCGGCTTAAGTCACCTTCTGCTCCGCCGACCAGTCCTCGGCCGGGATTCATCGAGCAATCCGCGCAACGCTTCGGCCGTAATGCATTCTGCGCCGCATGCACTCACGGTCTCTTGCTCAAGATAATCGCTTGTCGCAACCAGAATGCGAAACTGCGAAGCATACTTGCTCGCGAGACGCTCAATAATGGCGTCTGCGGTCTGTCCGGCGCGAGAGTAGAAGATTTGCACCTCTCCCACCTCCGATGACTCGGTGGTCGCCGAACCCTTCCCATCAAAAGCCACCACCACGCGAACGCCAGTCCAATCCTGGTAATCCTGCAGTTTCCTGATGAGGGCTTCCCGAGCCAAAGATGTGCGACGTTCGTGTAACATACGCATCTCCGGCCACGCAAAGATGACGCTGTGGCCGTCAACGAGAAGAAAATCTGGTCGCACTCGGCAACATAATCGGACGCCGCCGTTCGACACCCTGGAATAATCGATTCCTGGCCTTGATTAGAAATCCCGGAAACCTTCCGAAAAATCGCAATAACAGCTAACCAGCCGTAGGCGTCGCAGCCTTTTTCGGCTTGGCCGCGGTTGGTTCTCGACGAGGCGTCTTGGCAGCAGCTTTTTTCCGTTCCAAATAGGCCAGGCGTCGCTTTCGCTTGGTTCGGACTCGATGTTGCTGACCCATGAAGCGCTCCTATAAAGCTGAAGGACAGCGGGTGCAACGCGAAAAGCCGCTGGTCGTGAATTCCGGATTGCCAAGGACGCGCGCAATCTCTAAAAGCAACGGAACCCACCAAGTCCCGTTCGCCCTGTGATTACGCCCAAGATACTGATTGGCACCTCCGTCCTGTTGCTAACCCTTTCCGCAGTCTTCGGAGTCCTGAACAGCGGAAAAATCAATGCGCTCAGGCTGGAGGCGGAAAATGCAACGAAGGCTCGCAATCTTGTGGAGCACTCACGCATAGCGCAACAAAAAGACATTAAGGGCCGCGACGCTGGTGCGACGACGGCGAAAGCAAAATCAGCTGAGACTGAAGCCCACATGGCGAGCGCGGAAAGCGATCTAATTAAGTCGCAAAGCGAAAAAACCGTTCTCCAATCCAAACTCCAAGCAAGAGACAATGAAATCGCCGAACTAAAGAAACGGATTGAGCAGGTGGGCCCAACCCCCGCGCAAGGCGATGGACCGTCCACAGCCGAGTTGCAATCGCAGCTGGAGGAGACTCGCAAGCAGCTGGAAAGTGCTGAAAATGAGAAAACGCTGCTCTCCGAGAAAATGCGTGTCAAACAGGAACGCCCGCCCTCCAACGAGGTGCGAAAGCAGCGCACCGCCACAACCGTACATCCCGGTCTGCGTGGCACTGTCCTGGCCGTGAACCAGGCCTATAATTTTGTTGTTCTCAATCTGGGTGGACGGCAGGGAGTAGAGGCGAACTCCGAAATGCTCGTCCTGCGCAACGGAACTTTGATTGGAAAAATTCGGGTCTCTTCAGTTGAACCGGCCACTGCTATCGGCGATATCATCAGCAGCACTCTGACGCGCGGCGTCCAGGTGCAACCTGGAGATAATGTCATATATGCCGGTACGAATTTGTAAGTGTAGAATCATTCTTGGAATCGCCATTGCGGGCTTCGCCGCTGCGTCTTTTTCGTCTTGCGCCAGCCAAAAGCCTCCGCCGCAGCTAATCAGCGATCCTGATCACGCCCGGGAATCACAGCTTCCCTGGAATAAGCAGGAGAAGTGGGAAATAGCGCCGAATATTCCCCAGGAATTGCAGGGGCGGAATTAGCGCGCGTCTCTTCAGATCCAGAATCCCGCGGGAATCACGGAGTTCTTCGGCACCACTACAATCCCGTCGCGGATGAAATAATTTGTCGCGTCCAGATCGGAAGGTTTCCCTTCCGGCGTGATGACGACGCCATCGGCGATTCTGGCGTTCTTGTCGATAATCGCACGATCAATCACACAATTGCGTCCGATTCCCATCGGCACCTGCCCCCGCGAAACACCTCCGCCATCACTTTCAATGTAATCGGCGCCCATGATGATGCTGTTCCGGATCGTCGCCCCGCCTTGAATTATGCTGCGGATACCGATCACGCTCCGTTCGATGTGCGCGTCAGAGATTATGCACCCGTCAGAGATAATCGCCTGCCGCAATGTGGCGCCGTTGATCTTGCTTCCCGGTAGAAAGCGCGGGTGCGTGTAGATTGGTGCATCCGGTTCGAAGAAGCTATAGGGAGGCACAACGTTCGTCAGGTCCAGATTCGCCTCGAAGAAAGCGCGAATAGTTCCGATATCTTCCCAGTATCCCTTGAAGATATATGCGTTGACGTGTCGATCCTGAATCGACTGCGGGATTACATGCTTACCGAAATCGGCCAGCTCATTCTTCAAGCACTCCACCAGCACCTCACGGTTGAAAACGTAAATTCCCATGGACGCTTGAAAAAGCTCTTCCTCCTCTCCGCAGCCAATTGAGGAGAGCAACTCGACCGGAATCCTGAGCTCTGACAAAACACTTTCGTCTTTCGGCTTTTCGACAAAGCGGATGATTCGCCGATCGACGTCACTTTGCATAATGCCGAACTCGGAAACCTGTGCGCGTGCCACCGGTTTCGTCGCGAGCGTGATGTCAGCACCGGAACGAATGTGCTGATGCAGAAGCACGCGGAAATCCATGCGGTAAAGCTGATCTCCGCTCAGAATGATGTAATACTCATACGGCCCTTCGAGAAAGTAGCGCATGTTCTGGCGCACGGCGTCAGCCGTGCCCTGATACCAGTGCGACCCTTCCGGCGTTTGCTGCGCGGCCAGGATCTCGACAAAGCTGCGCGAAAAATTATCGAACTTGTAGCTCGCCTGAATATGGCGGTGCAGCGACATGCTGTTGAACTGCGTCAGGACATAAATCGACCGGAGTCCGGAATTGAGGCAGTTGCTGATCGGAATATCGACCAGGCGATATTTCCCTCCGATAGGGACCGCAGGTTTTGAGCGGTCCTTGGTCAACGGGAAGAGCCGCGTTCCGGCACCGCCACCCATGATGACCGCGAGCGTGCGTTGGGTAGTGCCAGGTGGAAGAGCGGGCGACTGAAGGGCGGACACCGGATCGATGGAAGATTTATCCCGGTGCGCTGGCTTTTCCCTGACCATACCTTTAGTAACTCAGTTACCGCAGGTTCCGGCAACTCTTTTGCTTTGCCGCGGCGCTTGGCACAGGCGCCGCTACATCTCTTGCACAGCGTGACCGACGGTGTCACGCTTGGCTCCAAGCTATGTGTGGCATTGTTGGTTACGTCGGAGGTTCTGAGGCTGGTCCCATCCTGCTCGATGGGCTGCGCCGTCTCGAGTACCGCGGCTACGATTCGGCAGGCGTCGCGATTGTTAATGGAGACCACATCGAAACGCGGAAGTGCGCCGGACGCATCGCGGCTCTGGCGAAGTTAATGACGAGTGATCCTCCCAGCGGAACCTACGGCATTAGCCATACCCGTTGGGCAACGCATGGCAAGGTCACCGATCAAAACGCTCATCCACATTTCGACGCCAGCGGCAAACTTGCCCTCGTCCACAATGGCGTGATCGAGAATTATCAGGCGATCAAAGAGAAACTGCTGCGCGAAGGCGATCACAAGTTCACCTCCGAGACCGATACCGAAGTGCTGGCGCACTACATCGGAGCGCTCTACGAACAACTCGACGGCGCAGATTCGAAGAATCGGCTTGTCGCGGCCGTCCGTGCCGCGCTCAAGCAGGTTATCGGCACCTACGGTATAGCTTTGGTCCATCGCGACATTCCAAATTTTCTGGTCGGCGCACGCCGCGGCAGCCCACTCGTCCTTGGGGTTGGAAAGAACGAGAATTTCCTCGCCAGCGACGTCAGCGCGATCGTCGCTTACACGCGCGATGCGGTTTACTTGAATGATTTCGACATCGTCGCGGTCGAGCGCGACAAATTCGAGATTAGTTCGCTCGCTGGCGAAAGCGGCAATTATCAGGTCAGCAAAGTCGAGTTTTCCGCGGAAGACGTCACGAAGGGCAAATATCCGCACTACATGCTCAAGGAAATCTTTGAGCAGCCGGATTCTGTGCGCGACGCGATGCGCGGCCGATTAAGTCTGGAGGATTGCACCGCGAAACTGGGCGGCTTGAATATGACTCCGGCGCAGTTGCGCGATGTCGGCCGGGTGGTGCTCACCGGTTGTGGCACGGCGCTGCACGCGGCCATGATCGGTGAATACGTTATCGAGGAACTCGCGCAGATTCCGACCGAAGTGGAATACGCCAGCGAGTTCCGCCATCGCAACGCCCCGATGACTCGCGCCACGCTCGTCTTCGCCATCAGTCAAAGCGGCGAAACTGCCGATACACTCGGCGCATTGCGCGAGAGTCGGCGCAAAGGTTATCGCACGCTTGGAATCTGCAACAATGTCGCCAGCACGATCGCGCGCGAGAGCGACGGGGGCGTTTACATGCACGCCGGACCCGAGATCGGCGTTGCCGCGACCAAATCCTTCACTTCGCAAGTCACGATTCTCACGTTAATGGGACTCTTACTCGGCCGCATGCGCCATCTTTCGACCTCAGAAGGGACGCGAATCATCGACGCGCTTGAAGCTCTGCCCGAACAGATTGAGCAGGTGCTGAAATTGAGTGATCAGATCAAGGCAATCGCGAAAAAATATTGCTCCGCCAAGGGCATGTTGTTTTTTGGCCGGCAATGCAATTTCCCGGTGGCCTTGGAAGGCGCGCTCAAGATGAAGGAGATCACTTACATCTTCGCTGAAGGACATCCCAGTGCCGAGCTCAAGCACGGCATCATCGCACTCGTTAGTCCGAACCTTCCCTCCGTTTTTGTCGCGCCGGACGACGCTGTCTTTTCAAAAAATGTAAACAACATCGAGCAAGTAAAGGCGCGCAAAGGCCCGATCATCGCGATTACGTCCGGCAATGGCGCCGATCAGCTTGCCAGCCTCGCCGGAGATATCATCACGCTGCCGAGCGTACCCGATTTCATCAGTCCGATTCTCACGGCCGTTCCACTGCAACTGCTCGCGTATCACCTCGCAGTCGAACTGGGCTGTGACGTGGACAAACCGCGAAACCTCGCCAAGAGCGTGACCGTGGAATAGCAAATCCCGCCGGGTTTGCTTGGTTTAGTCAGGGTTTGATAGCAATATCCCAGTTGTGCATCCGAACGAAGATTACGTGCTCAATGTCCTCGAAGACGTCGGGCTTGTGACACGTTCGCAGATTGAAAACGCCAAATCGCGGCTCAATGGCGCCGGGACCGCGATCGAAATCCTGGTGAAAGATGGCGTTGTCTCCGAGGCCGATGTCTCGCGTTCACTCGCCGCCCAGGCACACATGGATTGGGTCGATCTTTCGACCATGGTGATTCCGCCGGAGGTCATCAATCAGATCCGCGCTGCGGATGCGCGCCGGTTTAAAGTCATTCCCGTTGGTTTCGGTGAAACGGGGTTGATCGTCGCTATCGGCGATCCGCTCGATATCGACACCATCGACGGGCTCAATTTCCTCCTCCAGCGCGAGATCGAGCTGGTTTGTTCGAGTCCGGACAAGATTCGTCAGGCACTAATCAAATACTACGGGACGGCGGACGAGGCCTCCGATCTTCTTGAACAACAAATCGGCGGCGATATCGATCTGGGCGTTCAGATCGGTGAAAGCGGCGACATCGCCGAAGGAAATGAAGCCGACGCCCCGATCATTCGGATGGTTTCCATGCTTCTGGTCGAGGCGCATCGGTCCGGTGCGAGCGATATTCATCTCGAACCGCTCGATAAAAAGTTCCGCGTCCGTTTCCGCATCGACGGCGTGCTGCATGAAATGCAGGCCCCACCCAAGCGACTCCAATCCGCCATCGTCAGCCGCCTGAAAATCATGACCGGTTCGATGAGCATCGCGGAGAAACGGCTTCCGCAGGACGGTCGTATCCAGGTGAAAATCGGACGCAACCCGATTGATCTCCGGGTCTCGACCATTCCCACCAATCACGGCGAAAGCATCGTCATGCGTTTGCTCGATAAAGCGAGTCTCGTTCTCGGTTTGCCAGAGCTCGGATTCTTGAGCGACGACCAGGAAACGTTCGAACGCCTCTTGCATTTGCCTGACGGTATTCTGCTTGTCACCGGCCCGACCGGCTCTGGGAAAACAAGCACGCTCTACGCCTGCCTTAATTACATCAACAAACCCGACCGCAAGATCATCACTGTCGAGGAGCCGGTCGAATATCAGATGAACGGCATTAACCAGGTGCAGGTAAACGCCGACATTGGGATGACTTTCCCCGCGGCACTGCGCTCGATCTTGCGGCAGGCCCCGAACATTATCATGATCGGCGAGATTCGAGATTTGGAAACGGCGTCGATCGCGACCAACGCCAGTCTCACTGGCCATCTCGTTTTCAGCACGCTGCACACGAACGACGCGCCGTCCGCCGTGGCTCGTCTGGTCGATATCGGCGTGCAACCGTTCCTGGTCGCCTCATCGGTCCGGGCGATCATGGCACAACGACTCGTTAGGCGGCTCTGTCCGAAATGCAGACAACCGACCGAGCTCACCGAAACCGAATTGCGCGCGTTGCGGCTCGAACCTTCGCAGCTCGGCGAAGCGCAGGTCATGAAACCGGTCGGCTGCGAGAATTGCCGCAAGACCGGCTTCAAAGGCCGGATGGGTATTTTCGAAATCTTCATCATCGATGACGAAGTGCGGCATATGATCAACAATCGGCGGTCTACCCTGACCCTGCGCCAGAAGGCACGCGAACTCGGCATGCGCACACTGCGCGAGGATGGCGTGCGCAAGGTCCTGAGCGGGCTGACTTCAGCCGAGGAAGTCATTTCCATCACGATCGGAGATGTGAGTTGACCTATGAACGCAAAACAGGTCGCCGATCTTTTCGTCGAACAACGGGTCTTGCAGGCATCACAGGCGGACGACGTCCTCCAGGAAACAAGCCTGAATGGAAAGCCGATCGCGCAAGCCATGATCGACGGCGGCTTTGTCGATGAGCCGGGATTTTACCGTGTGATCGCGGATGCGCTCGGGACTGAGTTTGTCGATCTTTCCGAACGCGAGATCGCTCCGGAAATTCAACGATTGATTCCGGGCGGCCTGGCCCGACTACACCGGGCGCTGCCGGTCAGTTTTGCCGACAACATTCTGGCCGTCGCGCTCGTCGATCCATTCGATCTCCGCGTCGCGGAAGATCTGCGCTTTGCTCTCGGCAAGGACGTTCACGTTGTTGTTTCGCCGACGGAACAAATCGAAGACCGGATCAAACGCTATTACGGCACGGAAACCTCCAGCATGGAGGAGATCCTGAAACAACTCGGCGAGGCGGGCGAGTTAATGACGCTGCGCGGTGATGATGGGAGCCCGAGCAACGTCGAAGCCGAAGCGAACGCCACCCCGATCATCCGGTTTGTCGACCTGATCATGTTTCAGGCCATTCAAGATCGCGCGAGTGACATTCATTTCGAGCCGTTCGAGAACGAATTCAAGATTCGCTACCGTGTGGATGGCGCGCTTTACGAAATGGCGCCACCACCGCGGCATCTCGCGCTGCCCGTTATTTCCCGCGTGAAAGTCATGGCGAACATGAATATCGCCGAGCGCCGGCTTCCACAGGATGGCCGGATCCAGAAGAACATCGCCGGCCGCCTCGTCGACCTGCGCGTCTCGACTTTGCCAACGCAGTTCGGCGAAAGCGTCGTGCTGCGCGTGCTCGATCGCTCCACAGTCAATCTCGATCTCGAAGCGCTCGGCATGCCCGATTACATCCATGATTACATCATTGAGGTGATCAATCGACCGAACGGAATTTTTATCGCGACTGGACCAACAGGTTCAGGGAAAACGACAACGCTCTATTCCTGTCTGCGGAGGATCAACACGATCGACTCGAAATTGCTGACGGCCGAGGAACCAGTCGAGTACGACCTCGAAGGAATTGTGCAGGTCCCGGTGAACGAAGCGATCGGGCTGACCTTCGCGCGCGTTCTTCGTGCGTTCTTGCGACAAGATCCGGATCGAATCATGGTCGGTGAAACACGCGATCTGGAAACGGCGCAAATCGCGATTCAGGCTTCGCTGACCGGTCATCTTGTTTTCACTACGTTGCACACGAACGACGCGCCGGGAGCAGTGACCCGCCTGATCGACATGGGCGTGGAACCATTTCTAATTTCCTCGACGCTCGAGGCCGTCCTTGGCCAGCGCTTACTGCGCAGCATCTGTCCGAGCTGCCGCACCGATTATGAGCCGGGAGATGCGCTGCTCACGCAACTTGAAATTTCCCGGCGTGACATCGGCGAGAAGAAGTTTTACTACGGCAAAGGGTGCGACGCGTGCAATCACACCGGTTATAAAGGACGGATCGGAATTTACGAATTGATGAAAATCACGGATCCGCTTCGTGAATTAATCAACGAACGCGCGCCTACAGTCATCTTGAAACAAAAAGCGATCGAACTCGGAATGGTAACGCTGCGGCAGGATGGTCTGCGCAGCATTTTCGCGGGCGACACCACGGTCGAGGAAGTGTTGAAATACACGTAGCGATAATCAACGAAGGGTCATCCCGAGCGAAAGTCGAGGGATCCCGTGGCGCGACCGTTGAGTTTTCACATCGGGATCCCTCGACTGCGCTCGGGATGACAGCGCAGTCGCTTTCAAGCGATTTAGCGATTGGATCGCCTCGCCGAAGTCGCTAAACCATTAACTCGCTAATTCGTTTGATTCACCATCATGCCTCGCTTCACCTACGTAGCTCTCGACGCCCGCGGTCAGGAATCGACTGGTCTCGTTGAGGCGAACTCGACCAACGAGGCGATCGGCCAATTGCGTCAGGCTGGTTATTTCCCGACCAATGTTTACGAAGAAGGCAAGGGCGGCCCCGCTGACGGAAAGAAGCGCGCGCGCTTCAGGGCAGCAAAAGCACCGGGCGCGGCGCGGTCGGGCTTTCGCAAAGACATTGTTCTCTTTCAAAAGAAAACGATCAAGACGAAGACGTTGATGGTCTTTACGCGGCAGCTGGCGACGTTGATCGATTCCGGGCTGCCTCTTCTGCGCGGTCTGAATGTCCTGGCCAAGCAGGAGCGCGACAGGGTTTTGAAAAAGACAATCATCGGGCTGGCCGATTCGGTGCAGGGAGGCAGCACCTTTTCCGAAGGCCTCGCCCAGAGCCCCAGAATTTTTAATGACCTTTACGTCAACATGGTGAGAGCAGGCGAAGTCGGCGGGGTGCTTGAAGTCGTCCTCGCGCGTCTGGCGGAGTTTCAGGAAAAGGCGCAGAAAATAAAAAACAAAGTCGTCGCGGCGATGGTCTATCCGATCATCGTGCTCGTGCTCGCGATCGCGATCATGTCGTTTCTCCTCGTCTTCATCGTGCCGAAGTTCGAAGCGATCTTCCACGACATGCTCGGTGACAAGCCGCTGCCGAAGATCACGCTCTTTGTCATCGGCGTAAGTAACTTCGTCAAGAACCACGGACTCATTCTGCTCGGAGCGATCATCGTGCTGGTCGCGGCCTACAGATTTATTGCCCGGACGACTGGAGGACGCACCGCGATTGACCGCTTCAAGCTGCGTGTTCCGCTTTTCGGCGACCTCCTGCGGAAAACGGCGATCTCGCGATTTTCCCGAACGCTCGGCACACTGGTGACCAGCGGTGTCCCGATTTTGCAGGCGCTGAATATTACGCGGAAAACCGCCGGGAACACGGTCATCGCCAATGCGATTGCGCAGGTACATGACAGCGTGAAAGAGGGCGAATCGATCGTGCAACCGCTGGAAGCGAGTGCAGCATTTCCACCGATGGTGATCAGCATGATCGATGTCGGCGAAGAAACGGGGCAATTGCCGGAAATGCTTTTGAAAATCGCGGACGTGTACGACGATGAAGTCGATAACTCGGTTGCTGCGCTGACGTCGATGCTTGAACCGATCATGATCGTGTTTCTCGCCCTGATCGTCGGGACAATTGTCATCGCCCTCTTTATGCCGCTGATCAGCATCATCAGTGGATTGCAGCAGCAGACGTGAGGAGAATGCCGAAATCCGAATGACGAAGGACGAAGGAATGATCAAATGACGAAGCGCCAAGAAATCGGGGTCATCCGGTTTCGTCATTCGAGCTTCGGCATTGATTCGGCATTCGGCATTCGGCATTCGGCATTTTTCTCAAGACGAGCCTTTACCATCCTTGAATTGCTCATCGTGATGACGATCATTCTCGTCCTCGCGGGATTGATTCTGGCAACGGCGGGATACGTACAGAAGAAAGGAGCACGTTCGCGAACCGAAGCCGAAATCGCCGCGATCTCGGCGGCGCTGGAAAATTACAAGGCGGATAATGGGATTTATCCAAGCGAACCTGCAACGACAGAACAATTGCAAGCAACCGACGGCAATCCGAGCAATTACACAGCTGCGTCACGATTTCTTTATAAGCAGCTTTCCGGTGACGACGACGGAGATCCAACAACTCCCGCACCGGCCAACGCAAAGAACTATCTCGGGAGTAGTTTGAAGCCGCAATTACTCAGTCCGAATCCCCCCGGTCCAAACACCTTTATTCGGGATCCTTTTGGGAATTCGTACGGTTACTCAACGCTCAAGGCTGTGAATCCTACTTCGACCCACGGCTACAATCCGACCTTCGATCTTTGGAGTACCGCCGGTGAGACCTCCGGCAGCGAATCATCAAAGTGGATCAAGAATTGGTGAACCTGTCATCCTGAGCGAAGCGTAGCGGAGTCGAAGGATCCCGCGGCGTTACCGGAAAGCTTCCGCGACGGGATTTCTCGGCTTCGCTCGAAATGACAAACTTGTAGCGGCGACAAAGGCCATCCCGCGATGTCGTTCAACCTCACGCCAGCGCGTCGAGGCGGCCGAGCAAATCTTTCTTGCTTGTCATTCCGATTACTTGATCGCGGAGCTGGCCGTTTTTAAAAAAAAGCAGCGCGGGAATCGCCCGGACATTGAATTTGACCGAGAGGCTCTGGTTATCGTCGACATTTACCTTCGCGATTTTTACGGAACCGGCCTTTTCCTTCGCAATCTCATCCAGGAGCGGCTCAATCATCTTGCACGGCCCGCACCAGGGCGCCCAGAAATCGACCAGCACAGTCGTGCCGTCTTGAATTACTTCTCGGTCAAAATTTGATTCGTCAACGGTTACAGCAACAGAGTTCTCCATGGTTTAAGAAAAATAGATCAGGAGTTGAACCATAAGCACAATTGCCGACAAGGCCAGCAAAGCCCAGCAGAGCGGTCGCGGAATGGAATCGATGATCGAGGTGGCATCCGGTTTCGGAAGGATCGTTATCGAAGCGCGCTGAGCCGAAGAAGGCGGCGCCGGAATGAGCGGCTGCGTCTTCGCCATCTTTACCGTCGGAGCCGGACTGCTCGGAGCACTCGGGATGAGACTGATCCGCGCAGTCTCTTTCTTCGGCTCCGCCGCGGACGGCGATACGACGGTTGGAATCCTTACCGGAACAGGTATCGCGTTGGGAGGTGGACGAGTCGGTGGCGAAAACGCCGGAGCAACTGGTGGCGGCGGACTGACTGGGGCGGGCGATTTTGGCGGAGGCGCGAACGAAGGCGCCGCAGGCAAGACGGCTGGCTCGGGCAATGTTGCGCCGGCGGGCGGTGGAACAGCAGCTGGAGGGCGGAATGGTTTTGATGGAGGTGGAGGAGGCGGGGGAACGGTTCGGGCAACCGGAGGTGGAGGGGGCGCGGCTGCCCGCGATTGAAGAGCCGGCGGCGGCGATTTCGGGAGAGTCGGTTCGGCACGCGGAGGGGCACCGTTTGAGGGCGGCCGGGCGGGCAGCTTGATGCGGACGGAATTTCTCGCGTCCCCTGCGCCAGATATTTTCGTCGGACGCGGCGGTAGCGTAATACGCACAGTTTCCTTCTTCGGTTCGTTCAGGTCGGCCATACGACGCTTGTGGTGCTTCCAGGAATTTCGCGGGTATCATTTGTCGGTTATTTGGTGTTTCCATGTCAAACAAGGAATGCGCCCCGGCCAAATCTCCGGCTCAGACCTGTCCCTGAGGCCTGATTTAACTAGGCAAGAAGGTCGTACCCTCGCGCACCATTGATGGTGCGGACAACGAATTCGCCGACCGGAGCGGGGGAAGCGAGGATCACACGAGCATCAACATCAGGAGCATCGGCTTCGGTGCGGGCGATGAGCGGTTGATCAACAAGCAGCTTCATTTCGCCGACCAATTCGTTCCCTGGCGGAGGCACGCGCGATTTGCTGTTGCAGAAGCATGGCGCGGCGGTAACGCGCGTTCTTAACGACGGCCGGAATCTGCCCTGACATTTCGGCCGCACGCGAACCTTCTTCCTGCGAATATTTGAAAATGCCAAGGCGCTCAAAGCGGACGCGCTCAATGAATTCGAGAAGTGACTCGAATTCTCCCTCACTCTCGCCAGGAAACCCAACAATGAAGGTGGTTCGAATCGCGACGCCAGGAATTCCCGCACGCAGATTGGCAATGAGATTCTCAATGTGCTCGCGCGATGTCTCGCGACGCATCCGGCCGAGCATCGCTTCATCAATGTGCTGAAGCGGCATGTCAACGTAACGAGCGACCTTATCGCACCTGGCGATCGTATCGATCAACTCATTACTCCAGTGGGCTGGATGGGTGTAAAGCAGGCGCACCCAGAAATCACCTTCGACCTTTTGAATTTCGCGGAGCAATCCGGCCAGCGTCGGACCCCGCGAAGAATCGACCGGCTGGCGCGGGCCGGCTTTTTCCGTCCACAGGTCCATTCCGTAATAAGTCGTGTCCTGACTGATCAAGTTGATCTCCTTCACACCTTCTGCCACGAGCGAGCGAATTTCTGCCAGAATCGAGCCGGGTGATCGGCTCCGATGTCGCCCGCGCATTCGCGGAATCACACAAAAACTGCACGGATGATTGCAGCCTTCGGCAATTTTCAGGTAGGCCGAGTGTGTCGGCGTCAGTCGAAAACGCGGGGTGTCGTAATCGGGAATGTAGGTTGGCCGCGAAGTGACAAAGCTGTCACCGGAGCGAGCGATCCTGGCTGCCACTTGCTTCACGATCGGTCCCAGTTCGCGCACCTGATCGAGACCAATGAAGGCATCGACCTCAGGCAGCTGCTCGCGTAATTCGGTCGCGAATCGCTGTGCCATGCATCCGCTAACGATCAGCTTCTGCCCTGGCTTGCTCGTTAGGCCGCGCTGCCGGTGCGCTTCCAGGATCGCATCGATGGATTCCTCCTTCGCTGAATCGATGAAGGCACAGGTGTTGATGACCAGAACATCAGCTTCATCCGCGCGGGAAGTGATTTGCATTCCTTCCACAAGAACGCTGCCCAGCATGATCTCGGCATCGACCAGATTTTTCGCACAGCCGAGACTGATCATGCCTACTCGGACCGGTGTGTTTTCTTGCTGTAGCGGCGATCTCTCATCGTCGCCGATTCGGCGCTCGGTGGGCGCCGCTACAACGCTGTTATTCGACGGTGATGTCAGCGTCGTGATCGGCCAGCGGCTGTCCATTTTTCTTAATTTCTACGGCATCGCGATCAAGGACCTTCATGTGAATATGTTGTCCCTTGAACCTCAGGATGCCGTCTCCTTGACTCACCCAGCCCTCAAAGGCCGGCTTCGAAGAATTCTGATCGACGAACACTCTGAGGTAGGTTTTCTGGCGCGGCCGGACTTCGATGCGGTTGACTGTCGTCGGAAAGCCTCCGGAAGGGTTGATCCCAAGTTTCTTCAAATCTTCCGGATGAACCGGTTCGGCGCGACGGACTTCAGGTTCCGTCGGAACTGGTTGCGCCTGTGTTTCGACGGGAGCAACAGTCGGCGCGCTGGTCGGGATGGCGGTCGCCGTTGCCGCCGCCACAACCTGAGCGGGAGTTTGTTGGGCAGGCAGGGCGCGCGGTGCGGTGATCCTGCCGGGACTGGGCGTTGCGCTGGGCGAAACCTCGATCCCCACCATGCGACGCGGAGGTGCAACCCGCTGAACTTCGCGGACGAACTTGATCAACGAGAAACCACCGATCAGCACGACCAACCCGATGATGAGCGGCCAGAGCGAAGATTTGTTCGTCGTGGTTGATCGCACAATCGTCCGCTGTTTTGGCGCGGGATTGTCCTGCAGGTATGCATAGCCGTCGACGGTCACGTGCGGGGAACTTTCGAAGGCCTCCAGATGTGGACTGACATCAATATTGAGGAATTTCCCGTAAATCATAAGGAAGCCTTTGGCATAGGCGAGACTCGGGAAATTCGAGAAATCCTCTGCCTCGATCTCGGCCAGACGTGAGGGACGAATCTTCGTCATGCGAGCGGCTTCTTCGAGGGTAAGCCCGCGGGCAATTCTCGCTTCTTGAAATCTTTTGCCGAGACCTTCGATGGACATCGTGGATGCCGGTTAAACGGCAGCGTCGAGATCGACGAGGATCTCGCGCGGCTTCGCGCCTTCGCCGGGACCTAGAATACCGCGCTGCTCCAGAATATCAACGATGCGGGCGGCGCGCGTATAACCAAGTCGCAGGCGCCGTTGTAGCAGGGAAGTGGACGCGCGCTTCTCCTGGCGAATGATTTCGAGACATTTCTCCACCAGCTCTTCGTCCTCTTCGGTCACATCTTCCAGCGGTGCCTCGGCCGATTCCAGTTTCTCGTTCATGGCGGCGTCGAATCCGGGCGGACTTTGCGCGGAAACGAAATCGACCAAGCGACGGATTTCGTCGTCGGTCACGAGGACCCCCTGGGCGCGAATGAGACGCGAAGTGCTCGGCGGTAGATAAAGCATGTCGCCCTGGCCAAGCAGGCGATCTGCGCCGTTCTCATCGAGGATGACACGGCTGTCGATCTTCGAAGCGACTTGAAAGGCGATGCGGCTGGGAATGTTCGCCTTGATGACGCCGGTGACGACATCGGCCCGCGGCGTTTGCGTGGCGACGATCAGATGAATGCCCGCGGCGCGTGCCATTTGGGTGATTCGCGCGATCGCGCTCTCGACATCCGCCGGCGCGGTCTGCATCAAGTCCGCCAGTTCGTCGATAATGATCACGATGTAGGGCATGCGATCGGGAATGATGACTTCGTTATCACGCGGGACTTTGATTGTAGCTCGTCGTCTCGGCGGCTTTGTCCTTTGCCGGTGACACACCAGCCTCGATCTCAGAGTCCAATTCCTTCTGTGTTTTCTTCGGTGGTCGCGCGTTGAAGCCAGTGATATTGCGCACGCCGGAGCGAGCGAAAATCTTGTAGCGCTTTTCCATTTCATCGATCACCCAACGCAGCGCGAGCAGCACTTTTTTCGGATCGGTCACGACTGGGAAGGCGAGATGCGGCAGCGAGGTGTAGACCTGCATCTCGACGACCTTCGGATCAATCATGATAAAACGCAGTTCCTCCGGCGTGAACCGGTAAAGCATGCTCGCAACCAGCGCGTTGATGCAGACGCTTTTCCCACTCCCGGTCGTCCCGGCCACGAGCAAATGCGGCATTTGGGCAAGGTCGGCGATGATTGTCTTTCCATAAACATCCTTGCCGAGCGCGAGTGGAAGCTTTGCCCGCGTTCTCGCCTCTTCCCAATCGGGCGATTGCAGCAGCTCGCGCAGCGTGACCATCACCTTGCGGCTGTTTGCGAGTTCGATCCCGACGGTATCCTTGCCCGGAATCGGCGCGAGAATGTTGATCCGCTCGGCCCGGGTGGCGCGCGCCAGATCGCGTTCGAGGCTGACGATCTTATCCACGCGCACGCCTTTGGCGGGATAAACCTCGTAGCGAGTGATGGTGGGGCCCTTCGTGATATCACCAGCGGCGACCGCGATTCCGAATTGCGCCAGCGTTTCAATCAAGGTGCGTTGAATCTCCTCCAGCTCGGCTGGATCGGCCGCGACCCGGCCTTCAA
The DNA here is from genome assembly GCA_963737545.1 of uncultured Verrucomicrobiae bacterium. Taxonomy (GTDB): domain Bacteria; phylum Verrucomicrobiota; class Verrucomicrobiia; order Chthoniobacterales; family UBA10450; genus CAVTTH01. Next base: position 44,652 of record CAVTTH010000003.1, read on the forward strand.
GATCGTGTTCCTCAAGCAAATCAAGACCGGGGAGCGAGTAATTCTCCGCGTCCCATGTTCGACTCGTTAGGTCGCCGGCGCTCGACTTCGCTTTTTTCTCTTTCCCCCGCAATTCCGCCAGCGATGGCTTTTTCCGAGAACTTTCGAGCTCGCTCGGCAGCGCAGTGGTGTCGACCACTTTTGGTTTCGGCCGATTTAGCAGCTCTTCCGGCGTGATCAAGGATCCCGGTGTTTCGCCGACCGGCGCGCCTTTTTTCTTCAACTGTTTCTCGATGACGCGTTGTTGCTTCGCCAGCTCTTGCTGGCTGATTTCCAGCTGACCTTTGAGATCGGACTTGCGCAGACGCCGCCTCAACGCCGCTTCCCGGAATTTTGCGACCACGCGACGTGAAGCGGCGACAGATTCCCTAACGATGTGAATCGGCCGCAAGCCCGTCATGAGGATGAGGCTGCTGAGGTAAACGCCGGCGAGGAGAATGAACGAACCCACACTGCCCATCCCGGGGAGCAGAAGTTTTTTCCCGAAGGAGTAGCCGACCCAGCCGCCCGGGCCCTGAATATTAAAAGCGGAACGCCACCCTTGCAGATGCCGCGTTTGCAATTGCAGCAAACAGGCGCCCGACACGATGAAGAGCACGATCCAGCCGAGGCGCGGCAGGACCCGCAATTTGGAGTGGAACAACTTGGCGCCGCCGAATCCGAGCAGAACCGCAGCCAGTAAATAAGAGGCCGCTCCGATCATCAGATAGGAAAATCCTGCGATGATGGCGCCAAACGGGCCGATGAAATTTTGCGCCGGGGAGTTCGGCGGAGACAGATGGCTAAAGGGGATCCACGATGGCAAATCCTTCGGCGCATAAGAAATAAGCGCAAGGAAAAGGAGTGTGCCGACGCCCAGAAGAACGAGCGCAATGACCTCATTCCACGCGTTGTATTTAGCTGTGCGAGCCACCGGGCATCACAGTAGCCGTGCGGTCGCGCCTTTCAATTACTTGTCGAGGCGAGGGCCGCGGTGACGCCGGTAATTGTTGCGGTAGGGACATCGCGCTGCGATGTCCGAGGCACCACACCCACGCGGGGCCGCCGGGGAGCGGCATTTTGCTTCCCGCCCGGGAAGCCGACGATCGGCGAACACCAGCGGACGGCCAATGGTTCGATCGCCGCGTCGGATGTCGCACTCGTCAATCACACTCCGGTGACAGCTTGCCGTAATCGCTTCAGACCGCCCGCAACGCGCGACGCGACTCAGTCCGCGCTTCGATTCTGGGCGTTGCTGATGTCGTCCGGCTCGTCGATCCTCGAGCGTACGATGCTACTGCGACCGGCACGCCGGACAACCTCGTTGGTCTCCCGGCTCGGGCGTATGTCTGCAACCTCACCCATTCGCATTTTGGGGACCTTCTCATTCAGCTTTCGTTCGACCCATCCATCGTTCGCCATCACTTCCAACACCTGAAAATAGGCTACGCGAATGCAATTGAGGCTCACGATATCAGTTGGAGAGCCACGTGACGCGCATTTGTCGATCAGTCCAATGATGGTGGCCAGTTCCGAGGTTTGCCGCAGTATTTCGATCATGTCCGCATAAACGCCAGCCACAGGCAGTCGCCGACCGTTCCGAAAATAGCACGGCGTCGCGCGAATGCGGCCCTGAGTGAGAAATCCGATCAGTCCGGTTTTCGCGCCCCGCAAATCCAGCTTAAACAGATTGTATCCGTCGATTAACCAGGATGGCCTGCGCTTCTCGGGATCGAACAGTTCGATCAGCTTCTTTGTAGCAGCCGGATCAAACGAGCCGGCCATGGCCATGATCTCGGATTCGGTGGCGAACCCCCCGGTGCCGAGCCATTGCCACGCGTCCTCAGGATCGAGGGCGAGACCGGCTTCGCGGGCGATGCTGGCGCAATGATCCTTGAGCTCTGTGAAGCAACTGTTCGCCGCGTACCAGAATTTTGCGAACTGAATGTGTTGACGAATCGTCGCTCGATTTTTCTCGTCATAACGTTGACGCAGCCAGGTGGCATCATGCTCGCCACGAAGCAACTCGAGAATGGTGTAAGCGGCCTCGCGAGCCGATTGGTGCGCCAAAGTCATCCCGGCGGAAAGAATTGGGTCGGCGAATCCGGCCGCTTCTCCACACAAAAACCAGTTCTCGCCAACGGTGCGATCGGCGAGCTGCGACCAGTCGCGACACGTAGTGAGGCGACCTTCCGGTTTGGCGTTGGTTAACAGTTTCCAAATATCGCTCTGACGACGGAGTGATTGATCATACAACTCCTCCGCCGTAAGGCCGCTCTCTTTGTAATATTCAGCTGGGCACACGACCCCAATACTCGTCCGGGTCGGCCCGATCGGAATGAACCATATCCAGCCATAGGGAAGACTCCGGACCTGAATCCGCGTCGCTCCCACACCGATTTCCACCGCCCAATCGGCGTTCCTCCAGTAATCCCACACCGCGATGTTTCGTAATTCCAGGTTGGGGTCGATACCGATGCCCAGCACACGGCGAAAGAGCGCCACCGTACCCGAGCCATCGATGTAATACCGAGCGGTTATCGTTTCCCCGCTGTCGAGCCTTAACCCCTCGATTATATCGCGGCTCACCAATGCTTCATTGACTCGAACGCGCTGGCGCACTTCGGCTCCGCGGGATTGAGCATGATCGAGCAGGATTTTATCGTAGATCGAGCGATCGACTTGAAAGGCTGTGTGGCGCCGCTGACCCTCGAACTTTGCCGGGCGCGGTTCGTCACGCCATTTTTCGATAGGGTAGAAATTAATGTCCCATCGATCGTTGTCGCGGCCCCATGTGTAAGAGGCCCCAATCTTGATGGGGAAACCCGCCGCCTCCACCTCGTCCCACACGCCCATTTCATCCAGGATCCCGCAGATAGGTTGCAACATGCTTTCACCAATATGATCGCGGGGAAAAACTTCTTTCTCCAGTACCAGCACTCGCAGTTCCGGAGCGTATTTTTTCAGAAGCGTGGCAGCTGTGCTGCCGGCCGGCCCGCCACCGACAATGGCGACATCGTACGTTCCATTAGTGGAATCCATGGCGGGTTACGAGGATACGTTAGATGGTTAAACGTTAAATCGTTAAATTCTTAAGGGAGCCGCGGCTCAATCGATTCCGTGTTCCAAGCTGTTAACCCACAATACCGACCTGACTAATCTGCGACTGGCTGAGGCGTCGTCATCTCGATCAAGCGGGTAGCTTCCGCACGATGACGATCCGCCTTGTCCGAGCGACCGATTCGTCCGTAGATGCGCGAAAGATATCGATGCGCCAGCGCAAAACCGGGGCGCAGCCGAAGCGACATCTCGAACGCCTGCACAGCCCGTTCATACCAACCGAGTCGCGAAAGCAGCGCACCGAGCTGAAAATGCGCTTCCGGAAATTCATGGCGCAAACCGACTGCCAGCAAAGCGTGGTCGATTCCTTGCTCGACAAAGTTTTGCCGCGGAAGCGCGACACTCAAACCATAGTGCGCGTCGGGCAGATCAGGATCGACATCGAGGGCCCGCTTGAATGCACGCTCGGCTTCGGGCCATTTGCGTTGGCGAAGATAAAGCCGGCCGAGATGGGTCTGCGCGATTGGATCGTTAGGTGCGAGACGTTCGGCTTCATGGAACGCCTCGGCGCACGCTTTCATATCTCCGCGCAGCCACGCCAGGACTCCGCGCATGGCGATCGTTTGGGGCGCATCCGGCTCGATCCGCTCCAATGCGTCGAGTGCGCGGGCTGCATCCTCAGGTTCGTGAGCAGTCAGAGATGCCTGACCAAAAGCCATCCAATACCGTGGCTGCGGCGCGTCAGGTTTTCGCGCAATCAGCTTCGCCAGCATCTCCCTGCCTTCGTTCAGGCGGCCTGCTTCACACAGACTGACGGCGACGTTGAAATCGCTTTCCGCGTCGGCGAGCTCAATTAGGCGAAGTGTGTCATTGGTCGGCGCGTCGATGTAACCAAGAGCGATAAATTGTTGTAGCAGGGCTTGTGCAGCTGCTGGATCTTCTTCGTCCATGCCCATCGGGAGACGTCCATCCGGCCCCCGTCGCTTTTCCCACGATTCAATCCATTGGATCTTCGGCGCTTGCTCGAACGCGTTTATTAATGGTTTCCCTTGCATGTCTTCACCAATGGCCAGTCCAAGCAACGTCAGCACAGTCGGCGCAACGTCGAGCAACGTCGCCGCTTCGACTCTCTCGTCGGCGCGAATTCCGGGGCCATGCAGCACGAAAATCCCCTGCGGCCGATGCCACTTCGCCGGCTCGACCGGCCCGCGTGGCCGTCGCGCTCCGCTTTCAAATCCGTGATCGGAAACCAGCATGACGTGAGCGTCCGGTCCGGCCAACTCGACCAGCCGCCCCAGCATCAGATCGTGAAAGCGATAGATGCCGCTCATCACATCTTTGTAGAATTCGAAATCGCGCTCTGAAATTTCCGGTAACCGCGGAGGATGAAACGGCATAAACTCGTGCCCAACCTGATCGATGCATTCATAATAGACCGCACCGAAATCCCAGGTTTGTTTCTCCAGTAATTCCGTGGCTAGCGCGTGAACGCTGATCACTTCGGCAAGCTGCTTGGCAAGAAAAAGAAGGCGACGCCGGACCATCGGATCGTTTTGATCCAATTCTGCGGCGCGCGGGATCAACTGTTGAAGCGGTGGCGCTTCGACTTCCGCCGGATGAACGCGAAGCTCGGCCAGACTTTCAACCAAAGCGGGCGGTTGCACACTACCTTCCGCGATTGGCCAGTGTTGCGGCGTCGAGTCCGCCGGTGGCACGCAGAAGAGGTTTGAGACCATCGCGCCACGAATCGGCTCGGCCGGATGAGTGGCTTGCCAGGCGCACACCACGCTTTCGCGCTCGGATTGCGAAACTATATTCCAGAGCGCCTTGCAGCGACGAGTGCGAGTGCCAACCGGCCGCACGCCCGAACGATCCGGCAGTGGCTCAACGAACCACCGCACACCGTGGTCATAAACGCGCTTCCCGGTCGCAATGCTCGTCCACAGCACCGGGGAAAGCATCGGTGAGAGCGATGCCAGATTACCCATCACACCCCCTTCGACCAGCCGTCGAAGATTCGGCATCAGCCCATTGTCGAGCAATGGATGGATCACTTGCCAGTCGGCTGCATCCCACCCGATGAGGAGAACGCGGGGATTAGGAGAAGGGGAACTCACAGGATCAAGCCCTGTTGCCACGGCGCTCTGTCGCCGTGTTCTACGATGCCGGCGCTCTGACGGAGCGGGACGACTACAGCGGTTTCCTCGGTCACCGAACTTGTTAGATGGCGGCTGATCACTTTGCGAATTTAGCAAAAAAGAAAAACCCGCGCGAACAATCGTTCGCGCGGGTTTTCAGGAAGGCAAAACTTGCTGTGACTCAGGCCGCTTTGCGCTTGCGCCATTCGCGGACACCGACTGCACCCACTGCCATCACGCCAAGAAGAGCAAGCGTTGACGGCTCCGGAACGCCGGCCATAATCCCCGCGCCCGTGTCGTCGTAAGCGTACTCGACGATTGCCCGCGGCTGACCATTCAAAGTGCCGGCAAGTGAGATCCGCGCCCATCCGAAGTCATATACGCCAGTCATTTCGTTCAAGAACCGGAAGCCGAAAATGTTGTTACTGCTGTTGAGGACGAAAGCGGTCGGGCCGGTCGTTTCGACGGTCGAGTCAGTTCTGCCATAGTTCCACGAGCCATCAATAAGAGTTCCAATCGGAATATTATCGACTGATCCAGCCGCGCCTCCTGTGAAGTTGTCAAGAACACCATCCATCGCGCTGGCCGCATTATTTCCCCAGATTTCGAGGCTGCTGCTGCTCCATGGGTTCAGGTCCCAGCCCGGAGCGCCAGCAGGGGTCGTTGAAAACACGCCGGTAACGACATTGAGGTAAATACCGGAAGTCGTGCTCGGGATGTTCGCGTTAATCATGTTGTAGATGATGTTGGCATTTGCGTCCTGCACCATGGCCGGGGCGACCAGGGCGGCTCCGGCGAGGGTGGCATAGGCGGCCAGACGTCCATCAACATGGTTAAGGAGTGCTTTCGTTTTCATAGGCATTGGGATCGGTTAAACATGGGCGTTTTTATTGCGTGCTGGTGTTTCTAGGGAAAGACCCAAAACCCGTCAAGGTCTTTTTTGGAATTTTTTTGAAAATATTTTAGGACACACGCTGATGGCGGTGGCGAATCTACTCTCAGCGCGGAATACGCGGAGTATGCGCATATCCCGCCATCCACCTGCTTTTGGAGGGACGGGCTCTGCCCGTCCAGGGACGACATTCGCCGCGGCGAGCGAGCATCGATCGTCCCTCCAATTCCCAGATATTGGAAAAACTTGGAGGAAGGCGACTTCATTCTGCCTAGGCCACTCTTTTGTTGCGCCGCGGGAGGATTCGCATTTAGGATGCGCCCCGATGAGTTTTTCCATTCGCCGCATGGCCGCCGCTTTCGCCTGCGCGGCCGTCGCGTTGATCTGCTCCTGCGAAATGCATCACGTCGGCGAGCTGTCGCAACCGGCGGAAGATCAAACCCACCCGGTTGCCTCATCGCCCGCGCCTGGCGTTTCGCCGACTCCGGCCGAATTTTTCCCGACCAGCACTCCTCGTTAGGTGAAAGGAAACGCCATGGCCAAATATTTAACGTCACCGCCCAACCTCACCGGGATGCCGCCCGGCGTGCCTTACATCATCGGCAACGAAGCGGCCGAGCGGTTCAATTACTACGGCATGAAGTCGATCCTGACCGTCTTCATGGCCCACTACATTCTCAACAATTCCGGCGTGCTCGCGCCGATGTCGCCTAACGAGGCCTACAAATATACGCATTATTTCGTCTCCGGCGTTTATTACCTCCCGATCGTCGGCGCGATCATTGCCGACGGCTGGCTCGGGAAATATCGAACCATCCTCTGGCTCTCGATCGTCTATTGCTTCGGCAGTCTCACCTTAGCCTGCCTCGACACTTCGTGGGCCATTGCGATTGGGCAGCGCACCATGCTGGCGATCGGTCTCGGACTGATTTGTATCGGCTCAGGCGGAATCAAGCCCTGCGTCTCGGCCAATGTCGGCGACCAATTCGGCGAATCGAACAAACATCTGCTCTCGAAAATGTTCGGTTGGTTTTATTTTTCGATTAACGCCGGGTCGTTCATTGCTTCGATCATTTGTCCATGGATGCTTGCGAACGGCACGCTCGGTCCGCGCTGGGCTTTCGGAATTCCCGGCATCTCGATGGTGATCGCGACGATTTTCTTCTGGGCCGGTCGCCACAAAATGGTGCACGTCCCGCCGCGCGGTCTCGGTTACCTGCGCGAAGCTTTCCTGACCCGTGAAGGTCTGACGATCCTCGCACGTATCGCGATGGTTTATTTTTTCATTCTTTTCTTCTGGGCGCTCTGGGGAATGAGCAACGGCGTCGAATGGACGCTGCAAGCCGAGAAGTTGGACCTGCATTGGATGGGCATGAACCTGATCGCGGCCCAGGTGCAAACGGCCAACCCAATTCTCATTCTGATCTGCATTCCGCTGACGAATTATCTGATCTATCCCGCAATCGATCGCGTCTTTCCGCTCACGCCGTTGCGCAAGATCGGCATCGGTCTGTTTCTCACGGCGTTCAGTTTCGTGGTCATCGTTTGGATCCAGAGTCAGATCGACCATGGTTTGAAGCCGAGCATCAACTGGCAATTGCTCGGTTACGTCATCCTGACGTTGGGCGAGACGATGGTCTCAATTACTGGCCTGGAGTTTTCCTACACGCAGGCGCCGAACTCGATGAAGAGCTCAGTCATGGCGCTCTGGCTGCTTTTCATCGCCAGCGGCGAATTCTTTGTCGGTCTGTTCAACGCCTGGGATGTGAATGCGGATGGCACCAAGAAGCTGACCGATCTCCAATACTTCGGCTTCTTCACCATTGTGATGTTTATCGCCTCGGCTGTGTTCGTCGTGCTCGCTTCTTTCTATAAAGGGCAAACCTATCTCCAGTCTCAACTGACGCCCGACGAAGTGGCAACCGAGCCAATTGTGGCCGGCGGCGCACCAACCTAACGAACAAATGAAAACCGCATCGCTTACGCTCACCCTCGGTCTGTCCTTCCTGCTCGCGTTGAGTAATGTTCGAGCTACTCCCGACGATGATCGTTTTCAGAAGCTGGCCGGTGATTACATTGAGCAATATCTCCAGAACCATCCGGAGGAAGCGACCGAACTGGGCGACCATCGTTTCGACGATCAGCTGACGAATTATTCGCCGGAACGGCAGGCGAAGGAACTGGCCGGGGCGAAGGCGTTTCGCGAAAAGCTGAACGGCTTCGGCCCTGACGCGAAACTGAGCGGACCGAATGGCGTCGATCTGCGCATTCTCAAGGAAAGCATCGACTACGAAATCTTCGGTCTCGAGGAATTGAAGAGTGCCGACTGGAATCCGCTCGTTTACAACCAGAGCCTGGCCAACAGCCTTTACCTTCTGGTTGCGCGCGAATTCGCCTCGCCGGAACAGCGCGTTCCGAACCTGCGCAAGCGGATGGAAGGAATTCCGGCCGTGATCGCGCAGGCCAAGGCGAATCTGAAACATTCGCCCAAGATCTATACCGAGACAGCAATCGAACAGACGCAGGGCGCGATCAACCTCGTCCGTGAGGGTCTCAGTCCTTTGCTCGATCGTACTCCGCAGATGAAGAAGGAAATCGCGCCGCTCCAGGAAAAAACCGCGCAGGCGCTCGAAGATTACAAAAAGTGGCTGCAAAACGATTTGCTCCCGCGTTCCGACGGCGATTTCCGGCTCGGGATGGAGAAGTTCCGCAAGAAACTTCACTTCGCTCTCGCTTCGAATCTGTCGGTCGAAGAAATCATGAAACGCGCCAAGGCCGACCTCGCCGCCACGCAAACCGCGATTTATGAAACCGCCCTGCCGCTCTACAAGAAATATTATCCGAAGGCCGATCCTGCGACGTTGAAGGACAGGAAAAAAGTCACGACCGGCGTTCTCGACAAACTGGCCGAGCAACATCCCGATGACATCACCATCGTTGGCTACGTGGAAAAGGTCGTCGGCGAAGCGACTGACTTCGTCCGCAAGCGCGATCTCGTCACCGTCCCGGACAAACCGCTGAAAGTAATCGTCATGCCGGAGTTCAAACGCGGGCAAGGGATCGCCTACTGCGACTCACCCGGTCCGCTCGAGAAAAACGGCGAGACTTTTTTTGCGTGTGAGCCGACACCGAAAGATTGGTCGGAAGAACGAAAACAATCGTTCTACCGCGAGTATAATAACTTCATGGTGCGCGACCTGACCGTGCACGAAGCAATGCCGGGGCATTACCTCCAGCTCGCTCACGCCAATGAATTTCACGCGCCGACACTCGTCCGCGCCATCTTCCGCAGCGGAACGTTCATCGAGGGTTGGGCGGTCTACACCGAACAGATGATGGCCGAAGCCGGCTACGGCGGGCAGGAAGTAAAAATGCAGCAACTAAAAATGCGGCTGCGCGTGATTGTGAACGCGATGATCGATCAGGGCATTCACACCGCAAACATGAGCGAGCAGGAGGCGATGAACCTGATGATGAACGAAGGTTTCCAGCAGGAAGGCGAAGCGGTGGCAAAATGGAAGCGGGCCCGACTCAGTTCGACACAGCTCTCAACCTATTTCGTGGGCGTGACCGAGCACCTCGACATGCGCGAGCGCGCAAAAGCCAAAGCGGGAGCGGCTTTCGATTTGAAGAAATATAACGACAGCGTTCTCTCCTTTGGCAGCCCGCCGGTGAAATACGTCAGCGAATTGCTCGGGCTCTAAGATTCCAGGCCTGTAGCGACGGCTCGCGCGCTGCAGGAGAAAAACTGGCCGCAGGCACATGGGTAGATCACGTGCTAAAATCGCATCCAAATCATGCCGAACTCTCGCCACCTGGCTGCGACCCGAGGATGAAAGTTGGTTTCGCCCGTTCTTTGAGCGTTTTCCGACAGTGCGCATCTGCGACGCCTGCCAGGTCGAGGAACCAATGGATCAAATGAGCGGTCTGCTTCTCACCGGCGGGGCCGATATCGCCAAAGAATTTCTTCAACAGGAAGTTCTCGATGAATCGGTCCTGGAGAAGGATGCCGATCCGAGAAGGGATGCCTGGGAGTTCGCTGCCTTCAACGCTGCCCTCGCCGCCGGATTGCCAATTTTCGCCATCTGCAAGGGCCTTCAAGTTTTCAACGTCGCGCTCGGGGGAACATTAAAACTCGATATCAAGGACCACAATCTTCCCGGGATGAAGGATTACGACGCGCAGCCGTTGCGGACTGACCGCGGCGCGGCACATCGCTTTGAAAAAGTGAATAGCTCGCATCACCAGGCGATCGATCGATTGGCTGACGGTTGCGAGGTGGAAGCATGGTGCGCGACTGACGGGATCATCGAGCAGATACGTTTGCACGATCATCCGTTCGCGCTCGCCGTGCAGTATCATCCCGAGCGAGGGAAGATTTACGACGCGCTGTTCGAAGATTTTTTCTCAAGCGTTGGAGGGTTGAATTCTCTCTCTTTTACTAACGATGTAACGCCCTAACGCACGACGCTCCTGATGTCCGCACCGCAAAACACCATCGCGATCGTCTACGATTACGATCAAACCCTCAGCCCAAGTTATATGCAGGATGAGGTGGTCTTCCCGACGTTTGGGATTAACCCGGCGAAGTTTTTGGAAGCGATGTTCCGAGCTGGTCAAGGAACACAACTACGACTCCGAACTCGCCTACATGAAGGTGCTCCTCGACACGATGGGGATGGATCGGCCAACCAACACGGAACTCAAAGCACTCGGCGCAAAGCTAAATTTTTACAAAGGCCTGCCGGAAATGTTTGAGGAATTTCGCAACGGTTTGCTGACGGCGGAGCAAGTCACCGAAGGCATCACGGTCGAGCACTATATTATTTCCTCGGGGATGAAGGTGTTGATCGACGGCAGTAGACTGGCGCCGTACGTCCGGGCAATTTTTGGCTGCGAGTTTGCAGAAGACGAGCAGGGGCGGATCACTTTTCCGAAACGCGTGATCAGTCACACGCAGAAGACGCAGTATCTTTTCCGGATCAATAAAGGCCTTCTCGATATGGGCCAGGACGTGAACGATCACATGGAGGCGGATGTGCGGCCGATCCCGTTTCCGAACATGATCTATCTCGGCGACGGCCCAACCGATGTGCCCTGCTTCACCGTCATGCGCAAGAACGGCGGTGAAGCCATCGCGGTTTACAATCCCGACGATCCAGATCGCGTTGGTTTTAAGAAATGTTATCAGCTTTCCACACATGCCGATCGAGTGAAACACATCGCACCGTCGGATTATCGGCCAAACACGCACTTGCGAATGCTGCTCGAGCAAATGGTGGAGGAAATTGCGAACCGAATTGTGCAGGAACGCCGCGACGCGGTCGAGACCGGGACGATCCGCGCGCCTAAACACTAGGTCATCCCGAGCGAAGTCGAGGGATCCCGCGGCGCTGCCTTTAAGATTGCATAACGGGATCCCTCGACTTCCCTCGGGATGACGAATCTGTAGCGGCGCACCAATGAAATCGGCGGTCAGAGACCGCCGCTACAATGAAGTGATTACGTCCCGCGATAAACGCAGCGCGCGGTCGGCGTTTCGTGGATGACGATCTCGCAAAGGCCGCGACATTGCGGCTCGAGCTTTCGCCAAAACCACGCCGCCATGTTCTCGATCGTCGGGTTTTCCAAACCGTCGACATCGTTCAGGTAGGAATGATCGAGCATTTGGATGAGCGGCTTCATCGCGGTGCTGATCTCCGCGTGATCGTAAACCCACCCCATCTCAGGATCGACTTCGCCTTCCACCGACACCTCGACCTTGAAACTGTGTCCATGCATTTTTCGGCATTTATGACCCTCCGGTGCCTGGGGCAAAGTTTGCGCCGCTTCGAAGGTAAAATCTTTCGTTAGGCGCGCGCGCATCATCGCAAATGTTCGCATCGCCCTCCCCGGTTGTCATCCCGAGCCGCGCAGACGGCGAAGGACCTCGCAATTGCAGATAAGGCGTACTGTTTCACAGGAACGGACAATTCCATAAGAGAGGTCCTTCGCTTTCGCTCAGGATGGCAAACGACGGCGCGGATTCACACGCCGCGCAGCGTCGGCGTCCAGATGAACTTGTGCATCTGCAATTGAAACCGGACGTCCAGCCTGTCCGCCAAAATCCACTCGACGATTTCCCGTGGCTCGATGCGTCCGAAAATCGGCGAGAACAAAACCGCGTGACAGCGTTTCGCCAAATCGAAGCGCTCCACTTTCTCCCGCGACCACTCATAATCTTCGCGCGAACCGATGACGCACTTCACCTCGTCGCGCTGCGTGAGGTGCTCGATGTTCGACCAAAGATTTCGTTCCACTTCCCCACTCCCGGGAGTTTTCAAATCCATGATGCGATGAACGCGCTCATCGACCTTCGAGATGTCATGCGCACCGCTGGTTTCGAGCAGAACAGTGTAACCGGCGTCCGCCAAATCGCGCATCAAGGGCAACACGTTTTTCTGCAAGAGCGGCTCGCCCCCGGTGATTTCCACCAGCGGACAATGGAAGGCAGCGACAGTCTCGGCGATCTCCACAAGGCTCTGCTTCTTCCCTTCGTAAAACGCGTATTCGGTGTCGCAATAGTTGCAGCGCAAATCGCAGAAGGTCAGGCGGACAAAAACACACGGCAGTCCGGCCCAGCTGCTCTCCCCCTGAATCGAGTGATAAATCTCGTTGATCGTCAGTGTTGGTTCGCGCTCGGGCATGGTCTTCACCGCAATTGCAGCAGCAGTTTGACCGCAAAGAAAAGCATCAAAGCCGAAGTGAGCGCCTGAGTCCCGATTTGCCAGGCTGGCTTTGCGAAAATCCGCGCGCCCTGCCTGACCGCGAAACAAAGGACGAGCGTCCAGGCGATCGCGCCGGAAACGACTGAAACCGCCAGCAGCACAGAGTTCATCAGCGTCCCCTGCCCCGAGGCACTCTGTTGACCACCGATGACGGCGAACCAAAAGCCGATGTTCCACGGACTCGTTAGGGCAAGAGTGAATCCGAGCCAATACCCGCGCGAGGGCGTGCGTTCGAACCGGGTTCCATCAACCGTCCCGGCAGAGTTTGTTTGCGAGTGACGCGCCACGCGCCACGCGCCGATGGCAAACGTGACAGCGAGACCGAGCAGAAGGACGAAGCTGATTACTCCCAAAATCGCGCGGACCTTCGGTGTGTTCATGACCGCGCCGGCGCCGGTTGCGACTCCAAGCGCCCAAAGAAAGTCACCCGTGCATGCGCCCAATCCCAATTGCCAGGCCGGCCAAAAGCCGCCGCCTTTCGTTCGCGGCAGCAAAGTGCGCCGGATCATTTCCGCATTGATTGGTCCGGGTGGCCACGCCACCGACCAGCCGAGCACGAAACCTTTGAGCAACGTCGCGCTGGAAACTATAAACGCCATTTCACATTCCGCATTTTTCCCGGGCTTCCGCATAACTCGATCGAGCGCGAACCAGACTCGCGAGATAACCGTCAACCGGCGGCACGGAATGAATGCGGGAAAGATTTGTGGGATTGTTAAGCCGGGAAAAAATGGCATGCACAATTCTTGTGCGTGGCACCCAACGCTCGCCGTAGCCGGACGGGATGTTGCTCGACCAGAAATGAACATACTCGAGGCCGGCCCTCGATTCCGTTCCAAGGAAAATCACGGAGTGGCCGTGCTCGGCGCGGCCAACTTCCGGCGACCAGAATATTTTCATGAAATCACCGGGCTGCGCTCGCGCGAAGTCGTCGAAGTTTTTTCCGAGGTCGAGTTCGTAAAATAATCGCGCGGTCCCGGGACCATTCGCATTCCAGCGTCCCCAGATTCCGGCGCCATCGCGCTGGCCGCGAATCATCAACTGCTGGAGCGTCGCGGAATCGAGATCGAGTGTTCCCCTGTTGCGGAGAGCTTCGATTGTCTTCATGAAAACGAGATAGGTGGCGCCGGAACAGTAACTCGGTAACGCGGCCTCGGGCAGGACAAGGAACTTCCCCGCCTCAAACTGCATCGCGGATTGCAACCGAACGGTCGCCGCATGCGAAGTGGAATACTGGCCGCCGCGCGGCATTTGTTTGATCTGTTCGAGAATGACCTCATTGAAATTCCCAGGCCAAATTTGGGCCGAAGAGACTTGCGCACTGAGCGTGATGAATACGAATGCGAAACAAAATACGGCGACGAAGTTTCTTTTTCCCACTTGTCACAATTAGAAGCTGAACGGCGTTCCAGCAACCAGCGGTCATCCCGAGCGGAGTCGAGGGATCCCGTGGCGGCGCCACCCTTACGGTTCAATCACGGGGTTCCTCGACTCCGCTTCGCTTCGCTCGGAATGACTGGGAACTTTACTTTTCCAGGAATTCTCCCATCTCTGTTCCCCAGTCGTTTGGCTTTGGCGGGGGAATGTGTTACCGAAAAGCCGTGATTCAATTCACCAAGATGAATGGCGCCGGGAACGATTTCGTTCTCCTCGATAATCGTGCCGGCAAGTTGCAATTATCCGCCGAAGAAATCGTCCGCATTTGCGATCGGCACCGCGGCGTCGGCGCGGACGGAATCCTTCTCCTCGAACGAGCGACTAATGGCGCGGATTTTCGGATGCGCTACTACAACGCCGACGGCGGGGAAGCCGAAATGTGCGGCAACGGTGCGCGGTGTTTTGCCCGCTTCGCAAATCGCGTCGCGGGTCCGATGACATCGCTTTCGTTTGAAACGCCGGCCGGCGTGATCGGGGCGCAATTACACGGCGAAAGCGTTTCCCTTCAAATGAGCGAACCGGAAAATTTGCGGCTCAACCTGGAGATCCCTCTCGAAGGCGAAAAGCTCCACGGGCATTTTATCAATAGCGGTGTTCCACACGTCGTTGTGCCGGTTTCGAATCTTGAGGGCGTCGATGTGAAGAAAGTCGGGGCGCGGCTTCGCCACCATGAAATGTTCGCGCCCAAAGGGGCGAATGCGAATTTTCTGGAGAAGCGCGGTCCGAAGGCGATTGCGATTCGGACGTATGAGCGCGGGGTCGAGGATGAAACGCTCGCCTGCGGAACCGGTGTCGTGGCAAGCGCGTTAATTTTTGCCGCGATCGAAAATCAAAGTGGTCCGATCTCGGTGCTGGTTCGCGGCGGTGACACGCTGCAAGTAAGTTTCTCGCGGGAAGGCAATGCCTTTACCGGCGTGACCCTGACTGGTCCTGCCGATTTCGTCTTTGACGGGACGATCCAGGTCCACACGGGCTGAGGAAGCCTGTGGGACCAAAGTCCCATAGCGGAATTGTCTGACTTTTCAGATCGTTAGTCGTCAATCACGTCATGTTTGCGAGAAAGGAGAGCCACTTCTAAAATGGAAACGCAACCAATGTTCAGGGGCACATTCACGGCGTTGGTCACGCCTTTTCGAAGCGGTGAAATTGATTACGAAGCGTTCGAGCATTTAATCGAGTCGCAAGTTACCGACGGTGTGACCGGAATCGTGGTCGCCGGCACGACGGGCGAATCGCCCACCCTGAGTCACTCTGAACGGGAACGCTTGATCGAGTTGGCCGTGGCCTTTGTGCGAGGTCGTTGCCAGGTGCTGGCAGGCACAGGATCAAACTCGACCCGCGACACAATCGTTAGCACGCGACGAGCAGAAGGGCTTCAGGCCAACGGCGCGTTGGTGGTGGCGCCATATTACAATAAGCCGAGCCAGGAAGGATTGTATCGCCATTTCCGCGATGTCGCACAATCGACCTCTCTGCCGCTTATGCTCTACAACATTCCAAGCCGCTGTGGGGTCGACGTTCAGCCGGAAACCGTCGTCCGCCTCGCGGGGGAGTGTTCCAATATTGTCTCGATCAAGGAAGCGAGCGGGAGCGTGGACCGGGTGAGCGAACTGCGCAGCTTGCTTCCTGATGAGTTCACGATTTTGAGCGGGGACGATTCCCTTACGCTGCCTTTTCTGTCCATCGGTGCGGTGGGTGTTGTGAGCGTCGCTTCGAATTTGTTTCCGGTGGAGGTTTGCGCGCTGGTTCAGGCTTTTGAATCGGGCGATATCAAGGCGGCGACCGAACTTCACCGCAAATTGTTGCCTGTTTTCAAAGCATTGTTCATTGAACCGAATCCGGTGCCGGCGAAAACGGCGCTCTCCTGGCGGGGCGAAATGTCCGGCGAATGCCGCTTGCCCCTCTGCGAAATGAGCGAAGCGAACGAAAAACGTTTGCGCCAGGCGATCGCCGCATTTGAACGCACCGGTTGATATTCTTGTTGCCAGGGAAGACCGCTACTACAACGCTGTCGGTTCCATTGTATGAAAGCGTTGCGTATTTCGTTGATTGGCGCCGACGGACGAATGGGAAAAGCAATTTGCGCCGTCGCCAAAGGCGATCCCGATCTTACGATTGCAGGCAAATGCGATCTCGGAGATTCGCTCGCCGGCGCGATTGCCGCGGGCGAAGTCGTCGTCGATTTCAGTTCGGTGGAAACAACGAGCGATGTTTGCGAGGCATGTCTCCGAAACAAGACTCCCCTGGTTATCGGGACCACCGGACATTCCGCTGCGCAGCGAAAGTTCATTGAGACCACAGCCAAATCGCTGCCGATCGTTTTCGCACCGAACTTCAGTGTTGGCGTGAACACTTTGTTCTGGCTCACACGGAAGGCGGCCGAGTTGCTCGGCTCGGATTTCGACCTTGAAATCGTCGAAATGCATCATCGACTGAAGAAGGATGCACCGAGCGGGACCGCGCGAAAGCTCGCGGAAATCCTGAGTGAGATTCGACAACTCAATGTGGAAAAGGATGTCGTCATACGGGCGCGAGGGGATGACTGGCGAGCGGCCCAAAGCGCAGATCGGGATGCATTCGCTCCGCGGAGGGGATGCAGTCGGCGATCACCAGGTGATTTTTGCCGGGCCCGGCGAGCGTCTCGCACTGGCACACTGCGCGTCCAGCCGGGAGACATTTGCCCGCGGCGCGTTGCGCGCCGCGCGTTGGATCGTGGGAAAACAGCCGGGCCTTTACAGCATGGAGGATGTGCTTGGTCTTTCTGCGAAGCGCTCATGAGGGCGGGTATTGCGCTCGGTTCCAATCTCGGCGATCGCCTCGCCTATCTCAGAGCGGGGCGCGACGAAATCCTCAAGCGCCCCGGCGTGAACGAGCCCTTTCTTTTTTCGTCCATTTACGAGACGGAACCAGTCGGATGCGAGGCAGGCGCCGGAGCTTTTCTTAATGCCGTGATCGAGATTGGATACGACATGAATCCGGAGAACTTCCTGCGAGAGCTCAGCTCAATCGAGAGCTCGTTAGGCCGACAAAGATCGGGCGAGCGAAACCGGTCGCGGACCATCGACCTGGATCTCCTTTATCTCGGCGAAGTCGCAATTAAAAACCATGAGATCGAATTGCCGCATCCGCGGGCCACGGCGCGGCGCTTTGTCCTCGAGCCTCTGGCCGAGATTCGGCCGGATCTCAGATTGCCGGGACAAAGGGAAAACGTGACAGCTTTACTGGCGAGGCTTTCACGCTCCGAGCGAGTGGTGCGAAAGGCGGATGAATGGTAACCTCACCCTCAGTGAACGGATTGCGTGAAAAGAAGGAACGCGGTGAGCGGATCACGGCATTGACCGCTTATGACTATCCAACCGCGCGATTGCTGGACGAAAGTGGCATCGACATCATTCTTGTCGGTGACTCGTTAGGGATGGTCGTTCTCGGATACGAAGATACGACGCGCGTGACGTTGAACGAAATGATTCATCATACCCGGGCGGTTGCGCGCGGAGTGAAGCGGGCGCTTCTCGTCGTCGATCTCCCGATTTATACCTATGATACGCCGCAGGACGCGGTCGCGAACGCACGCCGGCTGATGGATTCCGGCGCGCAGGCGGTGAAACTGGAAGGCGGCGCAAGTCACGTTTCCCAAATCGCGGCGATCGTAGGAGCGGGCATTCCGCTGATGGCGCACATCGGCATGTTGCCGCAGAGCGTGCGCGAAGAGGGCGGCTACAAAATGAAGGGACGGACGCCGCCCGAGGCGGAGCGTTTGATCGAAGACGGGCTTGCGGTGGAGAAAGCGGGCGCGTTTGCCATCGTGCTCGAGATCGTGGCGCCGGAAACGGCCCGGCAGATCACGGCAGCGGTCAAGATTCCCACCATCGGAATCGGTTCCGGAGCGCATTGCGATGGACAGATTTTGGTTACCCACGATTTGATTGGTCTTTTTCCCTGGTTCACTCCGAAGTTTGTCTCACCGCAGGCGCAGGTCGCCGAGGAGATCAGAAGGGCGGCGCGCATTTTCATCGAGCGCACGCGCGGCGGAGGGTAGCCTGAATCGGCTGCCGCCTGGCATTTTCCGCGCTCCAGTCCAGTTTGACAATTTCTGCTCGCTGCCGGTTTGTTTCTATCGCCACATGAGAGCACCTAAACCGATCGATTTGGATACCTACGATATTTGGTCGGGCAGCCGCCAGCGCAACTGGCTTCTCTTCGGTCTCTGCCTGTCGTTGCTCCTGCACGGCGCGCTCTGCGTCTATTTCTATCGCGCCCGCTTTCAGGCACCGGAGGTATTCGTCGATAGCAGGCAGACTCCGACTTTCAAAGTCAAGAACGTCGATCTCAGCCCGAAGCCGCTTGACCAGGCGAGTCTGGACCAGACCAACCCGGCCGCCAAACCGAACCCCGACAACACCGATGTCCAGTTGCCGGACGAGAAAAAATCCTTCGATAAGTTGTTGCAGGATGTCCAGGCGAGCACGGCGATACCGGACGACACACGCGATGTTCTGCCTGATCAGCCAAAAGTGGATCAACGTAACGAAACGTCGCTCTTGAATGAAATCGAGCGGACGACAGCGCAGACGCTCGCACAGGACCCGAAGGCGAGCCGGCAGCAGTCGCTCCTCACGGATTCGTCCGCGTCTGGCCGGCCGCAACCGGCGCTTACTGGAACGGAGCTGGCGACGAGCACGACGATCAAGCGGCCTAACAGTTTCACGAGCAAGATTCCGGGCGACAGCGCCGGGCCAAAGCGCGGCACGCCAGGTTTTAGCGATTTGGATTCTTTGCTCGCGCAAAAAGGTCCGCTTGGTTCGGGCACCGCCATCCGCATGCCGGACGATCAGCTTTTCGAATATAACAGCGCAGACTTACAGCCAAGCTCGGTCGCGCAATTGCAAAAGCTCGGGACCCTGATCAAACGCAATCCGAAAGCGACCTTCACCATCGAAGGCTACACCGATTCATTCGGTCCCTATGATTACAATCTCGATCTCAGCCAGCGCCGGGCAGACAGCGTGCAGGACTATCTGGTGAATGTGATGGGCATTGATCCGGCGCAGATTCAGGCGCGCGGTTTCGGTGCGACGAAGTTTTTGGTCACACCCCGGCCAGTCATCGATCCCTCGTTGGAAGCATTCGAGATTCAACGCCAGCAACCGAACCGGCGGGTCGTGATCGTCGTGCACACGCGGGGTTAGACCGCGTGAGTCTCCTCCTTACAATCGCAGTGATCTAATCCCAGTGTTCGACTGGAGGTGGGAATGAAGTGTCGATACCTCTTTATAATTTCTTGCGTTCTATTTTCGTTCTCCGCGTTCGGCGGGATTGAACTGCTCGGCGTCAAACAGATCGATGAGCCATTGCAGACAACGGTGCGACTAAGCGTCGCCGGAGTGAAGACGAATGTGCAGACCACACTCGAACTGAAGTATCCTGGACAATTGGCGACGATCATGGTCGGCCAGGAGCAAAAGAAAGTGTTCTCAAATGCGAAATCGTCAATTGTCGCATTCAACTTGCGGTCAGGAACGAAAATGAACGACTCGGTCGCACTTGTGCTAACCGCCCGTGGTCAGCTTGTGTACTTCCCGGACTTCGGTCATTCCGTTGGTGAATTGCTGCAACCATTTCGGACCGGAGTCGATGAAGCGTTCCTAAAGGTGGTTAATGTGGAAGGAGAAACAATCGAAGTGCGGTATCAAGAGCCGTATGCTGACAATGTGAATTTTGCCGTCAGAATTCGCGTGCTTCCCGATGGCAACCTGAGAGTTCAGCCCGATGATTTTCACGAATAGGAGGGAAGAAATGGGGGTCAAGTGAGAAAGAAAAGGGGGCAGAATAGGGTTGCATTGATTTGACGGACAGTGGGCAAGGGGTCAAAAACCCGAAAGGAAGAGCAGAGGGCTCGCGTCCAAAAACGCTTGGTCCAGGCGTGGCCGGCCCCTGGATCCGGCGAAAGCGTGACCCTCGTTTCGGGCGGACCGCTACTCGCATGATTGTCCGAGCGATTTGGCGCAGGGCCTGCTCCTCGGAGTGGGTATCCGTGGAAGCCAGAGCCAAGTTCCGATGGACCGAAAGCGGCGAAATTATTTTGCGAGCGCCCTGATAGCTGCTCTGACCGCGGCCGTCATTCTCGAAGTTTGCTACTTCGATTTTCAATTGCCGGTCGAGGATAACCAAGACAAACGGGTCCGGGATGATCTAGCCGCGAGACATCGCAAAGAACAAGCAGCCCTCGAGCAGCACGTCGTAGCGCAATCCCAATCCGTCCATCCCTAGGCAAAGAAGTGTGCGCCCGGCGCGATTCGAACGCGCAACCTACGGCTTCGGAGGCCGGCACTCTATCCAGTTGAGCTACGGGCGCGGCGCGTTCCGATTATAACGGGAGAGGGTTAAACCACAACCACCACTCTTCCTCTAAGCGGCCTGAGTTCGCGTTTGCTTTTCTCACCGGCACGCATGAAAATAAGCGCCCGCCACGCGGGAGAAGAGGATATTGTTATGAACCCGATTATCGACGCGATCGAAAAAGAGCAGCAAAAGGCCGAGATCACCAAGTTTAAGGTCGGCGACGGCGTTCGGGTCCATACTCGCGTCGTCGAGGGCGATAAAGAGCGCATCCAGATTTTCTCCGGCGTCGTTATTGGGCGAAAGGGACGCGGCCTCAATGAGAACTTCACTGTCCGCCGGATTTCCTATGGCGAGGGCGTTGAACGCGTTTTCCCGATTCATTCGCCCCGCGTTGCGAAGGTGGAAGTGGAAAAGCAGGGTCGCGTGCGTCGCGCGAAGCTGAACTTCCTCCGTAATCGCAAGGGGCGGGAAGCGACCGCGGTGCGGGAATAAGAAGGCGACCTCGCCACCGGCCACGGCTCTGATCTCGCAACAGCCATCGCCTTGTTGAGGCTTTGGCCGGGGTGGGCTGCTCCGTTGACAGCGAAAATTCCGAGTGGTACCGTCGCGCAAATTTTCGCGTAACGTCGGTACGAATCGCGAATAAGGGAGGTAGTCTCTGCATACGCTACTAAATAGTCAGGTGCTGGTGTTGAATCGCCTCTGGCAGGCGGTCAATATCTGCTCGGCCCGTCGGGCTTTCGCGCTCGTTTACCAGGGCCACGCCCAGATCGTTTCTTCCGATCCGCAGAACAATTTTTTGACGCATGATTTCGACAGCTGGCGCGATTTCTCCGTGGCCTCGCCCGAGCACGAAATGGTCACCACCATCTCCTGGAAGATCCGCGTGCCGCGCGTGATCGTCCTTCTGCTCTTCGACCGCTTGCCGAAAAAAGAAGTGAAATTTACGCGCCACAACGTTTTCGAGCGCGATAAGAATACCTGCCAGTATTGTGGCCAGGTTTTTGAGCGAAACGAGCTGAATCTCGATCATGTCCTGCCCCGCGACAAAGGCGGCCTGACGACTTGGGAGAATGTGGTTTGCTCATGCATCCCTTGTAACACGCGAAAGGGAAATCGGCTTCCCCGTCAGGCCCAGATGACGCTGATTCGGAAGCCGAAGCGACCGAAATGGCGCCCGTTTTTGCACGTCACGTTTTCCTCGCAGCAACACGAGGCATGGCGGCACTTTGTCGATCTCGCCTACTGGAACGTCGAGCTGAGCGACTGAGGCTGGAACTAAGCGCGGCGTCCAAATTGCTGTCATCCTGAGCCGCGTAGACGGCGAAGGACCTCTCTTAAGCGCGGGCGGTTTCCAAGCCTGAGAATCGCTGGAACGCAAGGAGGGTTTAGCACGTTTTCCTCTAACAAGAAGGTCACCGCCATTAGGTGAGGTCCTTCGCCGTCTGTCGCGGCTCAGGATGACAGTTGAAGCGTTATCGCATAACGGAAGCCGAGAGGCTGAGCGCCGGCCGCAACGCATTTAGAATCGGCTGGGGGTAAACACCGAAGCCGATGATGCCTGCGATAAGCAGGCTCATTGCGACCCGAGAAAGAATCGTTAGGGGAATGGCCTCACTACTCGGAGAAGTTTCCCAGTACATGGCGCGGATCACTTTCAGATAGTAATAAAAACCGCAGGCCACGGTAATCACGCCCACGACGATCAACGCCGTCTGGTGTTGTGCGACGGCGGCGTTGAAGATCAGGAACTTGCCGAAAAAGCCAGCCGTGAATGGGACGCCGGCGAGCGACACCATCGCGATCAACATCGCGAAGGCGAGAAATGGGGAACGTTTCCCGAGTCCGGCGAAATCCTGAATGCGTTCACCGGTTTGTTGCGCTACGACGACGAGAACCGCAAAGGCCAAAAGCGTCATGAGCAGGTAGGCAACCAAGTAATACACGACCGCCGGTCCGGATAACGAGACCACACCAATCAACAAGTATCCGGCATGCGCGATACTCGAGTAGGCGAGCAGTCGTTTCAGATTTCCTTGCGGGAGCGCTGCAAGATTCCCGTAGATCAGCGTCAGGATGGCGACCACGACCAGGACCCGTTCCATTTGCGGCATCATAAAAAACGGACGAAGCACGCGCAATAACACGACAAACCCGGCGGCTTTCGAACCGACCGAGAGAAAGGCCGTTACCGGTGTCGGCGCACCCTGATAAACATCGGGGACCCAAATTTGAAAGGGAACGGCGGCGACCTTGAAACCGAGCGCAACCAGCACGAGGACCATTCCGAAAAGTGCAGGAGCGTGCTCGACTTCAGGGCGCGCCAGTGCAGCCGCGACACGATCGAGATTCGTTTCGCCAGTCACGCCGAAAATCCAAGTGATGCCATAGACGAGAAATCCGGTCGAGACCGCGCTCAGGATCAGATATTTTACACCGGCTTCCAGTGCCAACGGACTGCGTCGAGTAAAGCTAACGAGGACGTAGAACGACACTGTCACCGTCTCGAGAGAGACAAAAATCATGACGAAGTCGACAGCCGACGCCATCCACATCAACCCTGCGCAGGTAAAAACGGGCAGCGCAAAAAATTCGCCGAGGCCTGCCTGTTTCGTAACTCCGTGGATCGTACTGCGCACAGTGGGCGCGTAATCGATCATCATAATGAGCACGAAAATCGTGGTCACAAGCGCGAAACGTTTGAAAAAGATGGCGAGCGCGTCCGCGGTGTAGAAGCTCGAGAAGCCGGTGGCATCGAGTGAAACAGCTGGCTCCGGCGCGACAAAGAAACTGGCGAGCAGGACAGCGCCAAGACCGACAATCGCAGCGATCGCGATCGAACGCTTATCGACGCGTTCGAAAAACGCGTCCACGAGCAGGATCACCAGCCCAAGTACGACCACGTCGATTTCGAGATGGAATGCCGGAATCATTTTTGGGTCGCGAAATAATCCTGAAACACCGGCGTTACCATTCTGACGAACGGCTGTGGATGAACTCCAATCCAAAGCATCGCAATGACGAGAAGGGCAATCGGCAGCCGCAACTTCGATTGCAGGTCTGTTGCGTCCTTGCAACGTTCCGCGACGGGACCCCAAAACGCCGCCCGATATGCGCGCAGCATATAAACGGCCGAGATGACGACTCCCCATAGGGCGAGGACGGTCGCGATTTGAAAAATGTGAAATCGCTGCAGGTCCGCGCCGTTCCGAAATGCACCGAAGAAAACCATGATCTCA
This sequence comes from uncultured Verrucomicrobiae bacterium, assembly GCA_963737545.1. Classification (GTDB taxonomy): domain Bacteria; phylum Verrucomicrobiota; class Verrucomicrobiia; order Chthoniobacterales; family UBA10450; genus CAVTTH01. The sequence continues at coordinate 68,545 of CAVTTH010000003.1, forward strand.
CCGGCAAAGTTCGCGAACCCGGGAAGGCCGATTGCGGCGAAGGTGGCGATGCCAAAGGCGAGCCCGGCAAAGGGCATGACTTTCCCGAGTCCGCCTAAATCCTCCAGCACCAGCGTACCTGTGCGCTGCCGTATTTCGCCAGCAATTCCGAAAAGCAGGGCGATGGAAAGCCCGTGCGCGAAGATCAGGGTCGCCGCACCATTCGCTCCAAGAATGTTTGCGCAGGCGATTCCGAGAAAAATGTAGCCCATGTGCATCACGCTCGAATAGCCGAGCATCCAATCGAGTCGCTTCTGCGCAATCGTGACCAATCCGACGTAGATGATATTCCCGAGTAGCAGGACAATGAGCAAGTTGTTCCAGTGACGTGCGCCTTCCGGCAAAAGCGGAATCGCCAAACGCAGCAACCCGTAGAGTCCGAACTTTTTCAATACGCCGGCGTGCAGCATCGCCGCCGGAGCGGGAGCCGACGCGTACGCTTCCGGCGCCCAGGTGTGAAATGGAAACAGGGAAACGAGAATGCCGAAGCCGATCAGCAGGAGCAGATAAATATGACGCTGTGCTTCGGCGGAGATTTGTCCAGCGGCGGCGGCGGCTTGTAGCGCGCGGAAATCGAAGCTCCGCGATGCTGCGGGAATGCTGCGGTAGAGCAGGATCAAACCGAGCAGCAGAATGAAGCTGCCAAGCGCGAGATAGATCGTGATTTTCCACGCGGCGGCAACGCGATTTCCGCTGCCCCAGATTCCGATGAGGAGAAATGTCGGAATCAAAGCCAGCTCGTGGAACGCATAAAAGAAAAACAAGTCGATCGAGGCGAAAGCCCCAAAAGCTCCACCCGCGATCAAGAGCAGACAGGCGTAAAAAACATTTTGCTGCCGGGTAATTTCGCCGGCGAACCAGATCGCACAGAACGTCACGATTGCCGTCAGCAATAACATGATCATGCTCAGACCATCCAGACCTAACGAGAAACGCAGTCCCCATGCTTCGCTGATTGAAAACGAACTGAGAAATTGAAAACCACTGCTCGCTCCGAAAGAAGAAAGCAGGAGCAGAGTGGCAATCAACGTCAGCGCAGAAGCTGCGACCGCAGTCACGCGAGCCGGCGCTCCGACTAGAATCAATGCTGCCGCGACGATCGGAGCTAAAACGATGAAGAGCAGCATTAGCGAAAGACGGCAAAATAGATCAGGCCGACAATGCCGAGGCCGAAAAGGAAGGAATAGGCCTGCAAGTTTCCAACCTGAAATAATCGGAGGAGCGCGCCGACACCCCACGTCGCACTACTCGCGCCGCGGACGCCGCCGGCATCGATGATCCAGCGGTCGAGGAATGCGCTGATGGTTGAGAGTACGCCCTGCGTCGAGCGAATCAGCCACTCATAGAATTCATCGAAGTAGAGCTTGTCGCGGAGAGCGCCGAGATTGATCGGGTCTTCTGCTTTGTTGCGGTAAAGCACAAAAGCGATTCCGATCCCGAGAACCATTGCGGCGATCGCGAGAATTGGAACGACCGCACTCACTTCCTTTTCCACCGGGAGCGCCAGGAAGCGCCGCGCGAAAAATCCGAAGCCGGCGAGAAATGCCGGGACCGCAAGGACAACAAGCGGACCCGTCATCACAAATGGCGCTTCACTACTCGTCTGCGCGGCGTCACTTCGTGGTTTTCCGAAGAAGACCACGCTCACCAGACGCATCATGTAGAAGGCGGTGAGAAACGCCGTGAAAAGGCCAATCAAAAAAATCGCCGTGTTGTGCTCGTAAGCGAGAGCGAGAATCGCGTCCTTGCTGAAAAATCCGCTGAACGGCGGGCAACCCATCAGCGCGAGCGTCCCGATCGCGAACGTAACGAAAGTGACACGCAGTCTTCCCGCCAGGCCGCCCATCTTCCAGATGTTTTGCTCGTGATGCAGCATGATGATGATCGCGCCGGCGCCGAGGAAGAGCAGCGCTTTGAAAAACGCGTGGGTGAAAAGGTGGAACATCGCCGCTTCACCGGAGGCCAAACCCACCGCCGTCACCATGTAGCCGAGCTGGGAAAGTGTGGAATACGCCAGGATGCGCTTGATGTCGTCCTGTTGCGTGGCGATCAGCGCCGCCATCAACGAAGTCATCGCTCCGATCCACGTGATCACCGTCAGCGCTTGCGGCGATGCCTGGATTAAAAAACCGACACGAACGAGCATGTACACGCCCGCTGCCACCATCGTGGCCGCGTGGATCAAGGCCGAGATCGGTGTCGGCCCTTCCATCGCGTCGGGCAACCAGACGTGCAGCGGAAACTGCGCGGACTTCCCGACGGCCCCGCAAAAAACCAGGATTGCGGCGGCAGCGAGATATCCCGGATTACTTGTAAGCGTCGCAACTTTCGGGGCGATCTCTCCGAACACGACTGAACCGGTCGAAGTCCAGACCATCAGGATTCCGATCATGAATCCGAAGTCGCCAAGGCGGTTGGTGATAAATGCTTTCTTCGCAGCCTCAGCCGCGGCGTCACGTTCAAACCAGTGTCCGATGAGCAGGTAGGAGCTGATGCCGACCAGCTCCCAAAAGATGAACATCATGACGAAGTTGTTCGCGAGGACAATCCCGAGCATCGAAAACATAAAAAAGGAGAGCGCGGCGAAGTATCGCGACTTTCCCTCGTCGTCACGCATGTAGCCTAACGAATAAACATGGATGGCTGCACCGACGCCTGTGACCAGGAGAAGCATTGTTTTGCTTAAATCATCGAGCACGAATCCCAGCGGCACGGAGAGGAACGGCGGCAGGTCGAGCCAGATCAGTGCCGGAGCCTGAATATCGTGAACAGTGAAGACAACGCAGCTGCATGCGAAACCGACGAGAGCCGCGACCACAGAAATGTAGCTGCTGACAACGCGCGACGACCGCGTCAACACCATGATCGCCACCGCCGAAACGAGTGGCAATAGAAGGATGGACCAGGGCAGCAGTGCAATCATCGAGAGGATCGGGGAGCGCATCATTCGTGGATCAGAATTTCAGGGTGCTGATATCTTCAACGTGCGTGGTTTGGCGAGCGCGATAGAGCGCCACGATAATGGCAAGACCGACCGCGACCTCTGCTGCCGCCACCGTGATGATGAAGAAAACAGAAACCTGCGCATTGTAGTTAGGCAATCCATTGGCGCCGACGCGGAACCGGGAAAACGCCACCAGTGACAGATTGGCGGCGTTCAACATCAATTCGAGCGACATGAAAATGATGATGATGTTGCGCCGGAGCATGACGCCGGCAAAACCGATCGTGAAAAGCAAGCCGCTGACGGTGAGGTAATCGCCGAGCGTGATCATGTTATCGAAATGACGAAGGAGTGACAAAGCTCGAATGAGCGAATGACAGTGCCGGCTGCGCCTTCCTGAATTCTGCTCATCGGATTTGCTTTGTCATTCGTCATTCGGATTTTGGTCATCATTTCAGCTCCCGCTTGCTCAGCACGATCACGCCGATGGTCGCGACCAGAATCAACACCCCGATGATTTGAAACGGCAGGTTGTAATTTGCGAAAAGAAGCAAACCGATGTTCCGGACATCGTCGATCCGGCCGGGAGGAAGCGGAGGAAATGCTCGCCTGGCCGCGCCAAATTTCCCAATAACGCAAAAAATCTGAATGAAGAACGCGAACGCGACGGCCGCGCCGCCGGCGAACGCAACCACGTTCACTTTTCGGCGCTCCTCCGCCCGGAGATCGAGCAGCATGATGATGAAGAGAAACAGCACCATGACCGCGCCGGCGTAAACGAGCACCTGAAGAATGCCGATGAGGAACGCATCGAGCGACATGAAAAGCGCGGCCAGACCGAGAAATGAAACTACCAGGCTGAGCGCGCTGGCGATTGGATTGCGGTTGATCACGACGGCCACGCCGAAGACGAGCATGAGCAGCGCAAAGGTCCAAAAGAGAATCGGAGACATCAGGAAATTGCAGATTGCAGATTGCCGATTGCAGATTCAAATCGGATCGCGTTCGCACCTTGGCACAATTTGAGATCTGAAATTTCCAATCTGAAATTCATTTTTTCTCATTCCATTTCAAGACGAGACCGTGCATTACGCCGCCGATTTCGAGCAGCTTCTTTTTGTCGTGCACCATGTCGGCCCGGGTAAAGCCGGTGATGGCGTAATCTTTGCGCAGGAAAATCGCCTGTTCCGGACAAACCTCCTCGCACATCCCGCAGTAGATGCAGCGGATCATGTCGATGTCGAATTCCTCCGGAAATTTCTCGACCCTGGCGAAACGATTTCCCGACGGAATTTCCCCGGGAATAATCTTGATCGCGCGCGGCGGACAGATGAATTCGCAGAGCTGACACGCGACACAACGCTCGCGGCCGCTTTCATCGCGCACCAGCGCCGGCGCGCCGCGATAATGCTCCGGCATCTCGCTGTCCCATTTCTCTTCCGGATACTGCATCGTTACCTTGGTTCGCCCGAGAAGCATGTTCTTAAGATGCCTCAATGTGATCACCATTCCGCTGGCAATCGCCGGCAGGTAAAACCGCTCGCGCAAAGTCAAATTGGGACGTGAGACGGTGACGGCCATGATTAGAAACCCGAATGACGAATGACGAATGGCGAATGACTAACGAAGCACGAATGACTAGTGCAATCGTGCCAATGACCCGCTCTTCGAGTTTCTGGCTTTGGATTTCCTTCGGACTTCGTCATTCGGATTTCGTCATTTAATCGGCAAGTACGCCATCATCCCAGCCACGATGAAGATGTTCACGAGCGCGATTTCAAAAAAGAAAACCCAGCCCAGTCTCATGAGTTGATCGTAACGGAACCGGGGCAAAGTCCAGCGCACCCAGATGAAAATGAAAAGCAGCGCGGCGACTTTGCCAAAGAACGTCGCGATGTTGAACAAACCACCGGCCACCCCGCGCCAGCCGGGCGCGGAGCCGTCGATGAGCGCCCAGTGAAATCCGCCGTGCCATGACGGAATCGGCAGATGCCAGCCGCCAAGAAAAAGCGTCACGATGATGGCGGAGCCGGTGATCATGGCGGCGTATTCGCCGAGAAAGAAAAGCGCGAACTTCATCGACGAATATTCCGTGTGATAACCGCCGACGAGTTCGGTCTCCGCTTCCGGCAGGTCGAAAGGAAGCCGGTTCGTTTCCGCGAACATCGCAATCATGAATACGACGAACGAAATCAACATGGGAATGGCGAGGAGCCATTTGCCGGGATTGGTCCAATCACCGACGAACGGCGCCACCATCCATCCGTGTTCGATTTGATACTGCACGACGCTTGTTAGGCGGAGCTGGCCGACGATCAGAAAAATCGGGATCACCGCCAGACCAAGCGAAAGTTCATACGAGATCAGCTGCGAACTTGAACGAATGCCACCAAGAAAGGGATACTTTGAATTCGACGACCAGCCGGCCAGGACGATGCCGTAAACGCCTAACGAAGCGATGGCAAAAATGTAAAGGACGCCGACGTTGATATCGGCAATCACCATCGGCACACCCAGGAGCGTGCTCCCGAAGGGAACGACAGCGATGGTCGTGATCGCGGGCACCATCGCGAGACAGGGCGCGAGCCAGTAGTAGAACGTGTTTACATGGCGGGGAGTAAAAGCTTCCTTGAGGAGAAACTTTGCCGCGTCGGCAATCGGTTGAAACAATCCGGCCGGGCCGACGCGATTCGGTCCGAGGCGATCCTGAATCAGCGCACTGACCCGGCGCTCGGCGTAAACGCTGTAGGAGACCATGGGCAGGATGATCACGAAAATGATTCCGATGATCTTCAGCAAAGAGGTGACGACGAGGAAAGTGGTGGGATTCATCGCGGCGGCTTCGACGCTTCGTTGAATTCCATGACTTGCACGCCCAGGTCACCGATCTTGCTCAAACTCAAGCCGGCTAATTCGGGAGTCGCGGCGCTCATCTCCCGAAAGACATCTTCGATCGAGTAGATGCCGTTTTTCCCGGCATACGCTTGAATCAGATCGCGCAGAATTTCCCAATCGTCGCGCGCCTGTCCCGGTCCCGCGACCGCGCGATTCAAACGCTGCAGCCGGCCTTTGCCGTTGATCATCGAGCCACGTTTTTCTGCGAACGTGAATGACGGCAAGACAACCGTCGCGTTCTGCGTCGCGGCATTCGACAAGATGCTCATGACAACGAACGCCGGGAGTGCGGAAAGCTCTGCCGTCGTCAGTCCGAAATCACCCGGATTTTCACCGAGAGCGACGAGGGCCTTTACGCGGCCGGCTCTTACTGCCTCGGCAATTTCGGGCAGGCGTGCGCCGGGCTCGACCGTGACACCGAGAAGTTTTGCACCGTTCGTGTTCGGGTTCCGATCCGCGCTCAGCAGAATGTCATCAGCCGGACCGCACCGCGGCACGATGTCGATGAGCGCATCGCCAACAGCTTTCGCAAGCAGCGAAGTAAGCCAAAGTTCTTCGTTCGTCATTCGACCGGAAGCGATGATCGCGATTTCCGATCCCTGAAAATGGCGCAACTGCAAGACGGCGTGCTTAATCGCAACGTCCCAGGCGGTCGGGATCATTTTCCCGTCGGAAAGAATCTCCGGTTCGAGCAACCGGTCTTCCGATTGCACGAAATCGAAATTCAAACGCCCGTAGTCGCACATCCAACTCGAGTTGACCGCATCGTTCTCGCGCGGCGTCTGGCGATAGATCACATCCTGCCGTGTCCCGATCAATGTATTGCAACCGGTTGCGCAGCTCGTGCAAAAGCTTTTCGTTTCCTTCAAAAACCAAACCCGCATCTTGAAGCGAAAATCCGACGAGGTGAGTGCGCCGACCGGACAAATATCGACCGTGTTAAGCGAGTAATTATTCTCCAAACGCTTGCCAGGATGCGCGGTCAGCACGGTGTGGCTTCCGCGATCGACAAATCCGAGCACGTCGTCCTTCGCAATTTCCTGGCAGAACCGAATGCACCGCGAGCAAAGAATGCAGCGCTCGTCGTCAAGCGTGACGCGCGGGCCGAGCACGACGTTCTTCGGTTTCTTCACCTTGTTTTCGAGAAAGCGCGATTCAGCGGTTCCGTACTCGACGCTGAATTCCTGCAACCGGCACTCGCCCGCCTGATCGCAGATCGGGCAATCAAGCGGATGATTGATGAGAAGAAATTCCATCACCCCTCGGCGGCACTCCTGCGCGAGAGCTGAATTGGTCCGAATGCCCATTCCTTCCGCGACATCCTGGGCGCACGAAATTTGCGGACGCGGCATCCAGTTGATCACCGGCTTGCCATCGGCGCCGAGTTCCGGCTTGCGATCCGGCCCCATCCTCGGCATGCCCATTTCAATCAGGCACATCCGGCAGTTGCCGGGCGAGGTCAGCTTCTTGTGATAACAATAGCGCGGCACGTAACTGCCGGCTTGTTCGCATGCCTCGATCATGCGCGTCCCTCTCGGGAACTGATGCCACACGCCGTCGATCTGGACGTTGAGCAATTGTGGTGATGGAACTACTTCGGCCATTTTCAGATCGTTCCCGCAGCACCCGCCTTTTCCCAGCCAGGATCGCGCGCCAGGGGAACAGTCGGGATTGATTGTTCCTCGATTAATTCGTTAGGGGTGTATTCCGGCGGTAAGGGCGGTGGTCCCGGCTTCTGCGCCCGAGAGGCAAATTCTTCCGGAAACTTCTCGACAAAACTCTGGGTTGGCCAGGCACACGCTTCACCGAAGGCGCAGATGGTCCTGCCAGCAATATTGTCAGCGACGGTTTTCAGTGTGTTCGGATCCTGGACGACGCCGCCACCGAGCAGCATGCGGTCAGTAATTTTTTGCATCCAAAGCGAACCTTCCCGGCAAGGCGTGCATTGGCCGCAGCTCTCGTGCGCGTAAAACTCGTTGATGTTGTTCAGCGTCCAAACCATGTCGCGCGAATCGTCCAGAACAATGACGCCGCCCGAGCCCGCCATCGAGCCAGCGGCAACGAGGGAATCAAAATCCATCGGGATTTGATCGATTGTCATTTCACGTTCGATCATCGAGCCGTCGGCCTGCTTCTCTTTTAGCCCAAATGTTTCGTCCGCCCGCAACACCTTCGCGGAACTGCCGCCGGGGATAATTGCTTTCAGGCGGCGACCCGATTTGAGACCGCCCGCCATCTCATGAATCAATTGTCCCATCGTAACCGCGCCGACTTCGATTTCAAAGTAGCCAGGATGCCGCACGTCACCGCTGACGCAGACGATGCGCGTGCCGGTGTTATTCGGGCGGCCGAGTTGCGCGTACTTCGCGCCGCCCATGGCAATGATGTGCTTCACGTGACAAAGCGTTTCGACATTGTTCACGATGGTCGGGCACATGTAGAGACCGAGCACAGCCGGAAAATACGGCGGCTTGATCCGTGGATAGGCGCGCTTGCCTTCGAGCGATTCGATCAGCCCCGTTTCTTCGCCGCAAATGTAGGCGCCGGCGCCACGATGAATGTAGATCTCGACGTCGAATCCGGTGCCGAGAATATTTTTGCCGACAAAATTCCGGGCGCGCGCCTCCTCGATTGCGCGCTCCAGAATCTTCGCGCCCTCGGGAAATTCGCCCCGGATGTAGATGTAGGCGATGTGGGCATTGACTGCGAAGCACGAGATCAGAATGCCTTCGAGCAACTGGTGCGGGTCTTGGTAGATGATGTAGCGATCCTTGAATGTTCCCGGCTCCGATTCATCGGCGTTGCAGATGAGATAAACCGGCCTCTTCTCATCCTCCTTGATGAAGCCCCATTTCACGCCGCACGGAAATCCGGCGCCGCCGCGCCCACGAAGCCCCGAAGTTTTCACTTCGTTCACAATTGCCGTGCGCGACATCGTGATTGCTTTCTTGAGCTGCTCGTAACCACCGTCGCGGAGATAGCAATCAATGTCAGTCGTCCAGTTTTCCCGGCCGATATTCTTGAAAATGAGACGGCGCTCGAGCGGATGGGGAGATCTGCGATTTACGATTTGCGATTTGCGATTTGATAAAACGGCTGCCGCTTCATCGGGCGACACATTTTCGCGTAACTCATCATTCACCATGCAAACCGGCGCCGTCCCGCAGCTGGCCAGACATTCGACGAACTCGACGCTGAACTCTCCGTCCGCGCTGACCGAAATCGGATCATGCATTCCGTTGCCACCACGATGACGGTCGATCCTGGTCGCCGCGCAGAGTCTTTCCATCACCTGGTAGCTGCCGGCCATCGCACAGCTGAGCGTGCGACAAACGCGAATGTGCGTCTTGCCCGCCCGCTTTTCCCGAAGCATCGGATAGAACGTCACCAGCTCGAGAATGTTGATCGGTTGCAAGCCGAGCTTGGCCGCGATCCAGCGAACGCTTTCGTCGCTGATGAATCCGAAATGCTCCTGCCAAAGATGGAGCAGCGGGAGCGCGGCGCTCCGTTTCTGGTCAACCGGGTAACGGCTGATCGCCTCATCCATTTGCCGCTCCAAGTCAGCGGGCAGGCGCGTGATCGTCGGGTCCACGTGACGACGCGCTATTCGGACAATGTGCTGTCTTTCGACGCGACCTTGTCGTCCTTGAAAACAATCGTGATCGACTCGTTCCCCTGCCGATAAACGTATGTCGTCTTCTTCAGAATCAGAAGATCGGTCGTATCGATCGAAGTGGGCAGGCCGAGAATGGATTCGACCTGTTTCTTCGACATTCCCTCCACCACTTCGGCCACGTTCGCTTTAGTCAAGCGTTTGCCCGGATGGCAGCTACTGAAAACAAAAACCGCCGCAACGAGCAGCATCAGAAAGCGAAACCCGCGACAGTTTCTCATTCTTTCAATGGCTGGCGGCCTACGGCTCGCGACCGAGGTTAGTGTCTTTACTGTCGAGTTCGTCATTCTTAAACGTGATGATCGCAAAATTCTTTCCGTCTTCGTAGCGATACGTCGTCTTTTTGAAGATGACCATGTCCTTGGTTTCGACCGAGGTCGGCGCCCCGAGAATGCGTTGCACCTGGGATTTGCTCATCCCGAGCGTGACTTGATCATAATTGGCCGGGGTCAATTTCGAACCCGAGAACGGATTCCGGCTGCAGCCTAACGAGACCATCATCAGCGCGGCCGTCAGGGCCAGGAAAGGCCGCAGTTTCGCTTGCTTCATACGCGCATTATCTGTCGCATTCCCCCATCACGAAGTCCAGACTGCCGAGCACGGCGACGATGTCACTCATCATGCAACCGGGCAGAATTTCCGGCAGAATGCTCAAATTCACGAATGATGGGGCGCGAATCTTCAGCCGGTGCGGCACGCCGCCGCCTTTGCTGTTGATGTAAAAGCCGAGTTCGCCTTTCGGATTTTCCGCTGCGAAATAGATTTCGCCGGGCGGCGCGTCGAGACCTTCGGTTACGACAATAAAGTGATGGATCAGTTCCTCCATTTTGGTCATGACGTGCGACTTCGGCGGCTGCATGTTTTTCCAATCAACCACGTTGATTGGTCCGTCCGGTAAACCGGCAATTACCTGCCGCAGGATGCGCACACTTTGCCGCATCTCTTCGATCCGAACGAGGTAGCGATCGTAACAATCGCCCGCGCTTCCGACCACAACCTCGAAGTCGTACTTGTCGTAATCGAGATAGGGATGTTTCCGGCGAAGATCGTGTTCCACGCCGCTCCCACGCAAGTTCGGACCCGAAAGTGCGTAGGCAATCGCGCGGTCCTTCGGAATGATGCCGATGTCTTTCGTGCGATCGACGAAAATGCGGTTTCGCGTTAAGAGTTTATCGATTTCATCGAGCTGCGGGATGAAGTCATCGAGAAATTTCTCGAGCTGAGGAATGAAAGTCGGAGGTAGATCGCGGATTTGACCACCGACGCGCGTGTACGAGGTGGTGAAACGCGCGCCCGTCAGTAGCTCGAACAAATTGTAGAGCTTCTCTCGCTCGGTGAAGGTGTAGAGAAACACAGTCATGGCCCCGAGATCGAGCGCCATCGCGCCGAGGCCGAGCAGATGTGAAGAGATGCGCGATGTTTCGCAACAGATGACGCGGATGGCTTTGCCGCGCGGAGGAAGTTCCCAACCCATCAGCTTTTCCACCGCCAGCGCGAAGGCCACGTTGTTCGAAAGCGGCGCGATGTAATCGAGCCGGTCGGTGTACGGCACAAACTGGTTGTACTGCATGTTCTCGGCGATCTTCTCATCGCCGCGATGCAGAAAACCGACATCGGGCGTCGCCTTGGTCACGACCTCGCCATCGAGCTCGAGGACGAGCCGAAGAACCCCGTGCGTGGCCGGATGCGAGGGCCCCATGTTAAGCACCATTTTCTCGCCGATCTCGGAGCTCTCTTCGCGCAACTTTGCGTCAGCCGCGGCCAAGCGGGTCGGAGCATCGGGAGATTCAATTTCGCGTGTCGTGAAAGCCATGGCGGAACCTGCGACTATGCTGGCGAGAGGGCATCGCCGCGCAAGAGTAAAGTGCGCCTCGCATCCGAGTATTCCTTGCGCTCACGACTTCGATTTTGCATGGTTACCGCATGAACGTAACTTCATCGTTCACGCTATGATCGAACTGGAAGTTTACGCCGCCGGAGTCCGTGACTTGAGCAAGATCCTGGAACTCGATCACGAGCTCGAGGCCGTTCCGGGCCTGCATTACAAGGTCGATAGCAATCACGACCTGGTTTACATGGAACTCGAAGAGCCGGTCATCACTTTCCGGGAAATTCGAGCCATCTTTCGCCGGCTCGGATTTGAGCCGCGATTTATCGGCGCAGTTCCACCTGAACTGCGGCCCAAAGTAAAAACGCAGATTATCAGTCAATAGGCGCGGCAAACTTCTTCACCGCCATAGCGCCCGTTCGCGAACCGCTCAGATGTTTGATCGATTCTTTTCGGGACTAGGCGGAGCCGTTCTTTCCTTCCTGCGATACCTCGGCGAAATCGTGATCCTCGCAGGCGAAACATTTGCTTCCATTTTCACACGCAGGCTTCGGTGGCGGCTCTTTCTTCGACAGGTCGTCGAGATCGGTTTGAATTCCCAATTGGTCGTTATTATCACCGGCTGCTTCACTGGGGCCGTTTTCGCCGCGCAAACTTTCTTTCAATTCAACAAACTCGGCATGGGCTCTGCCGTCGGCGCCGTGGTTTCGGTTTCGCTCTGCCGCGAACTCGGTCCCGTTCTGGCGGGACTCATGGTCACCGGCCGCGTCGGCGCAGCAATGTCGGCCGAGATCGGAACCATGAAAGTCACTGAGCAAATCGATGCGCTCCGCGCTCTGGCCGTGCATCCGGTCGACTACCTGGTCGTCCCGCGAGCGCTGGCCATGATGATCTCGATGCCATTGCTCGTGACCGAGTGCATCGCCTTCGGAATCGCCACCGGCTATTTCGTGGCCATCTCTTTGCTCGGCGTCAACGGTCCCTACTACATGGCGAACATGGTGCGTTGGACGCAAACCCGCGACATCATCATGGGACTTTCGAAAGCTTTTTGTTTCGCCATCCTGATTGTTTTTATCAGTTGCCACAAAGGACTGAACGCGGAAGAGGGCGCCGTCGGTGTGGGCAAAGCAACGACGCAGGCGGTGGTCGACGCATCGCTTGCCATCCTGATTTTCAATTTCTTCCTCACCATGATGTTGAACATCTTTTTCCCGGCGGGCTACTAGTTGATCGACCGAAAATGACCCAAGATCCCGCCGCGCCTGGTCCGCCATTGAATGCCGAGCGAACTCTTTCGCGGTCCAGGGCCCAAACCGGAATGATTGCCGTGCGTGGCCTAACGAAACGGCTCGGAGGCCAGGAAGTCTTGCGCGGCGTCGATTTGCTCGTCGAGGCCGGCAAGACTTTGGTTATCATCGGTCGCAGCGGCGCCGGAAAAAGCGTGCTCCTCAAACATCTCGTCGGACTGATGAAGCCGGACGCGGGCGAAATCTGGATTGACGGACATGACATCATCGGACTAAGCGAACGGAAACTCGCTCCGCTTCGTCGAAAGGTGGGCATCCTCTTTCAAGGCGGCGCGCTCTTTGATTCGATGACGGTGGAAGAAAACATCGCCTTCCCTTTGCACGAAACCGGCGAACGCGATCCGGAGGTGATTGCGCAACGGGTGCGCGAGATGCTGGAGGTGATCGAGCTCGAAGGGCAGGAGGACAAGATGCCGGTGAACTTGAGTGGCGGAATGAAAAAACGTGTTGGCCTGGCGCGCGCCATCATTCGGCGCCCTTCCTGCGTTCTCTACGACGAACCAACCTCGGGCCTCGATCCCGTCGTTTCAGACAGCATCAATCGGTTGATCCGGCGCCTGCAGGAGCATTTTCAGGTGACGAGCGTTGTCGTAACCCACGACATGAAGAGCGCGGTCCATGTCGCGGATCACATCGCTTACTTGCACGAAGGCCGGATTTATTTCCATGGCGCAGCGGAGGAATTGCAGCGTTCCGATGACCGGCTGATCCAGGATTTCCTCCTCGGCCGTTCGGAAGATGCCGAAAAATAGAGTGGGCGAGTCTGTCTGTAGCCGTTTCGCTGTGCGAAGCGCGCCCGCAGGCGACGAAAGACAGAAACGCTTCGCGCAGCGAAGCGGCCACAGGATTTGCACGAAAAGCGGTGGCAATTTTTGGCGTTGCATTGACTATGACGAAGCCTATGAGCCAGCGCGAAAGAGGTCTCGAAGCAAAGGTAGGGGCGTTCGTTTTTGTCGGCCTTGCCATTCTCGCCGCGCTCGTTGTCCAGTTCGGACGACTGGGCGAAGGCCTCAAAACCTATTATGCGCTGACGGTACAGTTTCCCGATGCGAGCGGTCTGTTGAAGGGCTCGGACGTTCTTTTTGCCGGAGCGAAAATCGGAAATGTTTCGGGCGGACCGAAGATCGCTCCGGGCGGCCAGGGTGTCGCGGTACCACTTCGCATTTACGATTACGTGAAAATCCCAACCGGCAGCAAGTTCACGGTCGGAAGTTCCGGCTTGCTCGGCGATCGCTTCGTCGCAGTGACGATGCCATCGGGTAAACCGGCATCATATCTTCAGAAGAATGCGGTCATCGCGGGCGCACGCGAGACTGGGCTGGATGACATCACCCGCGAAGGCGATCTCCTGATCAAGGATTTGCGCGGGACAGTGCAAAATATCAATACGACCGTCACTCGCCTGAACGACCAGGCATTATCGCCTGGCACCTTGGAAAATTTGAGGACGACTGTCGAGCACTTGAGTCAAACCACCGGCTCGTTCGAGGAATCGTCGAAAAAGATCGACGGCGTTCTCGACAAGGCCGACAGCACCATGACGTCGGCGAAAAAAGCAGCCGACGATTTGCAGGGAGCGATGGTGGAAGCGCAAAAATTGCTTCGCGAAGCGACCAAGGGAAACGGGCTTCTCGCCACCATCTTGACCAACCAACAACTGGCCAGAGACTTGCAAGCGCTGATCAGCAACATGCGCAGCCACGGCATTGTCTTCTACCGGGATAGCGCGGCCAAAGAAGAAGCCGCTCGCGCGGCGGCTGCGCCTAACCAGAGCCCGGCACCGCGCCGCAAAACCCGACCACGATGACACCACTCTTCACCGTCAATTTGCTGCGCATCCTCTTCGTCACGTTCTGCACCACAGTCGGGATCATGGCTTCGCATGAGATTCTCAATAATCCGATCCCGGGGGCCGTTCTCGGCCTGCTCTTCGGTCTCCTCGTTGTCCTCGCCGACCGTTTGCTCAAGGGCGTTTCGTTGCGCGCATTTTCTTCGGCCACGCTTGGACTCTTGCTCGGATTATTTTTCGCCAACCTGCTTATCGCCTCCGACGTTTTGCGCTACCTGCCCGAGACGACGCAGTGGACCATTCGATTGATTACCTACTGCACCTTCGGTTACTTCGGCATGATGCTCGCCATGCGCAGCAACCGCGACGAATTCTCGCTCATCATTCCCTATGTCCGTTTCGCCCGGGAAACGACCCAGCACGAGCCGCTCCTGCTCGACACCAACGTCATCATCGATGGCCGCATCGCCGATCTCTGCGCCACCGGTTTTCTCAGCCGGCTGCTCATCGTCCCGCGCTTTGTTTTGGAGGAATTGCAAACCCTGGCCGATTCGCATGACCCGCTCAAACGCGAACGCGGCCGGCGCGGCCTCGAGATTTTGAATCAAATGCAAAGCGATCGGAAATTGGACCTGACCATTCACGAAGGCGCCGATGATTCGTCAACGCCGGTCGATGCCCGGCTTGTTCATACGGCGAAGTTGCTTCAGGCGCGTCTGCTCACGAACGATCAGGCGCTTTGTCAGGTCGCCCGGCTTCAACGAGTGCGGGCGCTGAACCTGGCCGATCTCGCCCGCGCCCTGCGGCCTTCAGTCTCTGCCGGCGACGAACTGGAACTTCACCTGACGAAAGAGGGACGCGAACCGCATCAAGCCGTCGGTTACCTCTCCGACGGCACGATGATCGTGGTAAACCACGCGCGGCAGCAGCTGGGCAAAACCGCCACGGTGGTCGTTGGGAGCGCGCTTCAGACTGGTGCCGGTCGTTTGATTTTTGCGGAGCTAAAAGGAAACACTTCCGCGTCCGCTGCCAGCTGAATGCGAATCCGCCTGGAAATCCATGAGGTACGAACACGCCGACAAGTCCTCCGATTCCTAGTTAGACGACAATTTTTCGTCTAATTCTCGTTAGGTCGACACCTTTTCGGGATGGAACGCGATGAAGGAGCAAGTCGACGCAATAACAAAGAATGATCACCCGAGCGATGGCGTGACGAAACGATGCCAAACCCTCATTCTTGCGTAACGATCCACATGGCGGCGAGCCTCGACGGCTTCATCGCTCGAAAGGACGGAAACGTCGACTGGATGGAAACGTCCGACGAATTCGCAGGCGGGGAGACGATGGACCCCGAATTCGTCGAGGCGTTCCTCAAGACGATCGACTGCTACGTCATGGGATCGCGAACCTATGAGACCGCGCTTCGTTTTGAAGCCCAGGGGCTGGGATGGGCATACGGCGACAAACCCACCTTCGTTCTCACTCGTCGCGATCTGCCGCGAACTCGGGATACGGTCGAGTTCCACTCCGGCGATCTTGCCCAATTCGTGAATGGGCGCCTGCGCCCCGCGTTCGGCAGCATCTGGTTTGTTGGAGGCGGTGCGGTTTCCGGCGAATGCCTTCGGCTCGGGCTGGCCGACGAAGTGCGCTATTCGATCCTGCCGATCTTGATTGGCGATGGGATACGATTCTTCGAGAAGCTCGACCGAGACATCGCCCTCCATCTGGCAGAGGTCAAAGCCTACAAGAGCGGTACGGTCGCGCTTCGTTACGAGGTGCAAGGACATCGCTGCGAGTCACGGAACGTCGAGTCGTGAGCATTTGTCGTTAGGATCATTTCATTGGTGAACTTCTTATGAACGAACCACAACCTTATCCGTACGCGACTTACCTCGATATCAAATACCCCGCGCTCGAGGTGGTGGACGTTCCTTCCCTGGTGAAAGCCTGCACCCACAAGTGGTACAATCAGACGCTCTGCCAAGTGAACGATTCGGTCGTTCGCCTGGGCGTGCTGCAGGGCGAGTACCACTGGCATAAACACGATGCCGACGATGAATTCTTCTTTGTTCTGGAAGGGCGTTTCCTCATCGATCTCGAAGATCGCTCGGTCGAATTGCGTCCACAAGAGGGATTCGTGGTTCCAAAGGGCATCGTCCATCGCACCCGGGCCCCGGAACGAGCGGTTATTCTGATGGTCGAAACCGCGTCCATAGTGCCCACCGGTGATGTCTGACCCGGCCAAGCAATTGTAGCGGCGGTCTCTGACCATCGCACACTAACAAAGATTCGGCGGTCAGAGACCGCCGCTACAGACCGATGCCGTCGTCGCGCAACGCGTTATACCTTCGGCGGCTCTTCGCTGCGTGCGCGAAAATGTTCCTCCAAGAACATAAGATCCTCGACGTCTTTGGCACGCCGCGTCGGTTTTTTCGTGCGCCAAAGCAGCCGCGGCGATGCGAACGGGATCGGCACCCCCTGCACACTGCGAACCACAATTTCTTTGGCCGCTTCATCGTACTCGATTCCACAGGCCGATTTCATGAGATCGACCATGATCTCATCTCCAACGCGAACGACGCCATAGTGCGAGACCTCGCCAGGCTTTAGTTCGCGGACGGCCTTGTCCGGGAGGACTTCGAGTGCCTTGTAAACGAGCGCCTCGTTTTCCAGGGATGTCTCGATCAACAAATCGACATCGGCGGTTGTCCTGGCAAACCCAGCGACGATGATCGCGAAGCCACCGATGACAATGTACTTGGCACCCAACTCGTTTAGTTTGCGACAAACTGCGACGAGATCAGCTTCCTCGGGGGCGCGCGTGGTCAGTTCTTCCGCGGGCGGCGACGGCTCATCCATTTCAGCAACCACTCGTCGGCTTCTTCATGCGTCTTAAACCGGAAAACACCTGTAGGGCAAATTCCCTCAAGGTGACTTTGAAGATCATTGACGGTTTTCTGCAAGTTCATGGCTGTCGTGAACGCGTCAGCGGCGGACCGTTGTCGTCCAACCGTTTTGCCGATGTTCTCTCCAACGTTAACGACTGGTTCCATATTCGTTTGAAGTTCGCATGTTCCGAGCTTCGAGCCAAGCAATTGTAGCGGCGGTCTCTGACCGTCGGACACCAAGAAAGGTTCGGCGGTCCAGAGACCGCCGCTACAAACCGACGGCGGCGCGGACGCGCTTCATCACTTGCCCGGCCACTTCATTGGCTCGCTCGGCCCCGCGCGTGAGGATGTTGTCGATGTAATTCTTGTCGGCGAGAATTTCGTCGCGCCGCGCGCGCATCGGCGCGAAGAATTGCCACAGCTTTTCGAAGAGCTGTTTCTTGAATTCGCCGTAGCCGGTGCCGCCGCGCTGAAACGCCTCTCGCATCGCCGCCGCTTCCGCTTCCGACGCGACGAGCGTATAGAGGTGAAATATCGTCGATACGGCGGGGTCCTTCGGTGATTCTACCGGCGAAGAATCTGTTACGATGCTCATGACACGCTTTCGCGTTTCCTTTTCGTCTCCAAAAATCTCGATCGTGTTGCCGTAGCTCTTGCTCATTTTCTGTCCGTCGAGCCCCGGCACCACTTCGGTCGCGGGGTTAATCCGCGGTTCCGGCAATTTGAAGACATCGCCGTAGGTCTCATTCATTTTCACCGCCAGATCGCGCGTGATTTCGAGATGCTGTTTTTGATCCTTGCCCACCGGCACGACGTCGCTGTCGTAAATCAAAATATCCGCGGCCATCAGCACCGGATAGGTGAACAGTCCGGCTGAGGCATGCGCCCCACGGGCGAGCTTGTCCTTGTAGGAGTGGGAACGTTCGAGCAATCCCTTCGGCGTGACCGTGCTCAGAATCCAGGCGAGTTCTGTGACCGCGGGCACATCAGATTGGCGAAAGAGCGCGGCGCGTTCCGGATCAAGCCCACAGGCGAGGAAATCGAGCGCGACGCGGCGCGTGAATTCGCGGAGCACCGCCGGATCCTGAATGCTGGTGAGCGCATGATAATCCGCGATGAAATAGAACGCTTCGCCCTCGTTTTGGAGAGCAATGGCGGGCCGCATCATGCCGAAATAGTTTCCGATATGGAGAGCGCCGGTGGGTTGGATGCCGGAAAGGATGCGCATGGTGTGGGAAGCCAACGTTCAATAGCCTGCCCTGAGCGCAAGTCGAATGGGTTCAACGTTCAACGTTCAACGTCGAATTGCGGAGGAGAAATCGATCATCGCCTTTTCCGAGGTGAATTTGCTCGCCACGCTTTTCCGTAGCGATTAGAAGTCCCGAACATGGCCTCGAGTACGCAACCTGTCTCAGTCGTCACCGGCGGCGCCGGGTTTCTCGGTTCGCATCTGACTGATCGGCTGCTCGCCGAGGGGCATCGCGTCATCGCGATCGACAATCTCATCACCGGCAATGTCGACAATATCGCGCACCTTTCCGGCAACGAGAACTATCGGTTTATCCGGCACAACGTCTCGAATTATATTTTCGTCCCGGAAAAAAAGATCGATTTCGTCTTTCATTTCGCCTCGCCGGCCAGCCCGATCGATTACCTCGAATTGCCGATCCCGACGTTAAAGGTCGGCGCGCTCGGGACGCACAACACACTCGGCCTGGCCAAGGACAAGAAGGCCACCTTCATTCTCGCTTCGACTTCGGAATGCTATGGCGACCCGCTCGTGCATCCGCAGAAGGAAGATTACTGGGGCAACGTGAACCCGATCGGCCCGCGCGGCGTTTATGATGAAGCGAAACGTTTCGCCGAAGCGATGACGATGGCTTATCACCGCTACCACGGGGTCGATACCAAGATCGTTCGCATCTTCAATACCTACGGGCCGCGGATGCGATTGCGCGATGGCCGGGTCGTGCCGGCGTTCATCGGGCAGGCGCTGTCGGGCGCGCCGCTAACGATTTTTGGCGATGGCTCGCAAACGCGTTCGTTTTGTTACGTCTCGGATTTGATCGACGGCATCTTCCGGCTGTCGCAATCGGATTTCCACGAACCGGTCAATATCGGGAATCCGAGAGAAATGACGATCAAGCAATTTGCGGAAGAGATCATCCGCATCACGGGCACGAAATCGCAGATCGAACACCGCCCGCTGCCGGTGGACGACCCGAAAGTGCGCCAACCGGACATTACGCGGGCGAAAAAGATTCTGGGCTGGGAACCGCGCGTGGATTTTGAAGAAGGAATCACGCGCACGATCGAGTATTTTCGCAATTACCTCGCTCGCGAATCGGCCTGAACGATGCCGGTGATTGCGAGCAGTTCCATCGGCGCGACGCCGTAGTCATGTCGAAGAAAATCGCGGAAGAGGTGCGCGCGGCCTACGAGCAGCGCCCTTACCCCGCCGTGACCATGGATCTATTGCGCCGGCCGCGGTGGCTGCTTCCATCGCTGGAATGGATCAATGCGATCGCGCAGCGGCGCAAACGACGCCGCAGCGAATCCTTATTGCCGGCTGTGGCACCGGAGTCGAAGCCTTTGCCTTTCGCCGGCGCTTTCCGAAAGCGGAGATCGTAGGAGTTGATTTCGCGGCCTCCTCCATTCGTGTCGCCAAACGCCTCCTGCAACGTGCCGCGGACACGCGCAGCATTCACTTTATTCACGCCGATCTGACAAACGAAAAACTCGTTAGGATAACCGGCGGCGACTTCGATTTCATCTCCTGTCACGGAGTGATGTCATACCTTCCGCGGCCTGAGCGTGCGTTGCGCAACCTCACGCGCTGCCTTTCGCCCCACGGCATTCTTTATCTCGGCGTCAATGGCCGGACGCATTTCAGCCAGAGCTGGCGAAAATTTCTTTCCGCCTTCGGTTTCGAAATGGCGCGCTGGCCCGGCGGAGAACGACTCTGGCGGCATCTAAGGTTTACCGCGGCGCTGGCGGGCGACGAGTCGCACCAGACTTTGAGTCATGGTGCGGGCTATCTCGCGTCGGATCTTTTCGGCTCGCTCATTCGCAATGCCTCGCTGGCCGACTGGGTGCGAATCTGCAACCGGGTTGGCTTGCATTTCCGTGGAAGCGCCGGAATTCAGCGGCTGCTCTGGCCGGCAATTAACGACGGATTGGGCGAGCTGTTCCTGCCGCGATCGCGAGCGGAGGTCGCGCTACTGCTGGACGGATTACACCCAGGTGCATTCCATCGCCTGATCTTCACCCGACAGCCCGAGGTCGCGCCGCCGTGGCAAAAATCGAACGAGTTGATCAACTGGCGCCCGCTGCGGACGAATCATTTCCGCCACTTCAAATGGCCACGGCGCCGCGGCGCGCGCGTTTTCAAGCTCGAAAACAAGAGGGCGAATATCGCCATCGAATTGCGCGGGGCCGGGTGGGAGATCGATCTTCTTCGCCAGAGTAACGGCGAATGCTCGCTCAGGGAAATTCTCGCTCCCTTAACCTCGGCCCCCTCGCCCGTGGCGCTGCGATCGCAGCTTTATCTATTTTATCTGCTCGACCTGCTAAATTTGCTTCCGCCGGACCCGCCGAATCAAGAGCGCGAAAAGGTTCGCTCGCGAGCCGACCGCTAAGAGGGACTCTGTCGGGACGAACGGATTCGCCGACATCCGACGGAGTCCACAGAGCTAAAAGTTGAATTTATTGCGGTCTATCGAGTGATGTTTGTCGGCCACGTTCGGGTTGCGGGCATGGCCACCTTTCGGATTCTTCCGAGCTTTTAGGTCTTTCACGCTAACCTTTGCTTTACTGGTTTTCTTCTTGGGAGCTGGCATTTTTTTCTTTCTCTTTCTGTTGGCGAGCCTGTCGGCTCTGTTACCGTTCCACCTTTCCTACCGCCACCGCTGGGAGAATGTCGAGACAAATCGCGGGTTTTTGATTGCTGCTTTCGCTCCAAGAGCAGTAGAACGTTACGTTCGCAAAGGCTCGTCACAGTTGGGAGATTCGAAGAGACAGCATGCAAAAGCTAAAACATCGCGTCGGAGCCCTGTTTTTGGCTGCGGTTGTGGTCGTGGCGCTACTCATCGCGATCTCCAACTGGAAAGAAGGCAGACTCAAAAAAGACTTGGAGAGGTCGACCGCGGAACCTCTTGCCGCACGACAAATTCGAGAAGCTCTCATGATGAAAATTCAGAACGAAGGATTTATCAACGGGCACGCCACCGGAATCGACTCGGCAGTCCGCGTAGAGGTTATGCCCGGACAAGAGGAACTACACGAAATCGCTCTTCGCGCCGCAGTGGCATCTAGTATCCATCCCGACGATCAAGCACGATGGGTCCGCGGATTCGAGGCGGGATTTTCCGACGGCTTCCAGCATGTCGTGAAGCCGGGACCTTAGCTCAGCAGCGTTTATCGCGCGGCGGGAAAACTCGCTTGAACCGTCGAAAAATCCATTTTGGCTGTCGAGATTTATTTTCGGGGCGCGCGATTTTTTTGTTTTATTAGCGCGAGCGGTCTGCTTAGTTAACGACCCGCAAAAATCGCCCCATGCAGGACCCCATTACCTTAGCCGAATTGCTCTTTCACGCGGAACAGTTCTGCTTGCAGATCGAATCAAGGGTCGCAGACTCAGCCCCAGACCCGGCAGAAGATGAAGAGCTGCGCCTGAAGATCGCGCAGTGCCGCAGTTTACTTTCACTACTGCAGAACGCTTATGATGAGGACAAGCTGAGAATAGAGAACCCATCCGTGCGCGGCAACTTTCGTTACCTCGTATTAGCCCTCCTCTGGATAGCGTTTAGAGCACGGCGAACTCTGGATCATAGACTTTTTCGAAGAGTCGTTCTCATCGAGTCTGCCTTTACGCATTTGTTAATCATGCGCCACCGGAGCGTCTGAGCCGAAAACCGAATGGTCTTGTGAAGCAGGGTGAAAAGGTTCTGATCAAAAGCTCGAAATATTCGGATATTATTCCGGGAGACGTGGGGAATATCGTTGACCGATGTTCCACGGGCTTCGCTGTCGCAGTCACAACAAATTTCTCGGATGCTTTCGGTAAGAGATCCGTCAGCACACGCTGCGTTTTCTTTGAACCAAATGAAATCGGGCCGGCAGAATCAATGCAGCAGAGACTAGCCTCGAATTCAGATGGGCTTGGAGGATCGTAGCATCTGGGTTGGATCGGCGCGATGGTTGCGGTGAAGGGCCGGCTATCAATGCGGTTCAGTCGCTGACTTTAACCGACCAGATTCGTTTAAGAGCGTTTGTCACGCGGCCAGAGAATAATCAGGGCGACGATTGCAAGGGTTATCGTGAAAACGTCTTGCGGCATGTTCGTTTACCTCGATTCATGACCTGATAGATATCTCGCTCCCTTTACTCCCGCGTGATCCGCGAGACAAGAATCTTGAATCGAACTTTCTTGCTTTGGCACCTCTGGTTCGGCATAAACGCCACTCACAATGTCGGAAATCTTTGGAAATCTGCGAGGTCATCCGCGGACGAGCGACTCGCGCGCTACGAATTGCGCGGGCCACAATTTGCAAAGTAAAATGCCAGGAAGATTGCAAAGGAAATCACCCTCGTGATAGCCAGCCAGGTAACGTGATGATGGCTTGCAAAATCGTACAGGTCTAATCCGATCGACACTACCGCGATAATCGCGACCAACCTCAGAATACTAGTTGGATTCATCACACGATATGAATGAACGGCTGTTCTTTAGGATCTGGCCACGGCATCCGAAGGGAGGTTTCAATGTAGCCTCAGAGACGCTCGGTTTTCTGATGTGGCATTCGACTCTAGACGACGCGATAGATTATGCCAAAGCTCAATCCCGAGGGAGGACCGCGCGCATCGAGGTCTCTAATGCGACGGGAGAGATTGTCCAAACCGTCGAGGTTGAGCCCCAGGTTGGATAATGCGATCAGCGCTCCGAATCTGGATGAGCAAAGACAGGAAAAATCAAATTGCCGATCAAGATTGTGCGTGAGTGAGAACGTCGCGCCCTAACGACAACAGAGACGTGAAGGCCATTCCGAATATCACGGCGAGCAAAAAAATCATCTTCAGATTGATTGGGAAGTTGCCTGTCTCCCGCTGGGCCATCTCCGGTTGAGCACGCGTACGCGCGGAGCCGTCGCTAACCTCAAGACGATTGGAGATCTGCTCATCACGATTCGCGATTCCGCATCTTTACCTCAATGGACTCTGACCGTTCGAAGCGAGATTGAATCGGTTGTC
Organism: uncultured Verrucomicrobiae bacterium; assembly: GCA_963737545.1. Taxonomy (GTDB): domain Bacteria; phylum Verrucomicrobiota; class Verrucomicrobiia; order Chthoniobacterales; family UBA10450; genus CAVTTH01. The sequence continues at coordinate 92,160 of CAVTTH010000003.1, forward strand.
GGCCAGCTTCTCGCGACATTGGGCGAGAAAGGAATGGCGAACTGGGATCGGTTCAGGTCAACGCGCCGCCCTCCGAAGGACGCCGAAGGAAGGCAAAGCGTATATTTCACGAGCGCGGCACTTCGTCTCCTCGATGCGAAAATCAGGCAACAATCTCTCGCGACACTGCACTTGCACGTGCGGACCCTCAACGCTTTGGAGCGGGTTGGCATCACGACGATCGGGGAATTGATTTCGGCAGCTGCGACTGGTTTGGAGCCACTTCCGGATGCGGGCGAGATTACCGCCACGGAAATTTGGGAAGTTCTCGAAGCCCTCTCGAAAGTTGTGCGACCGGGCAGACCGGTTTGCTGGGTCGACTATGCGCAGCAACGCGGTTTCCAGATCCTCCCGCGTCGGGCTGGAGTTTGGTCTGGACGCGAATTCTTACAACATTTTGGAAAGGTGTTGGATTCGGCCGTCCAGCTTCAATACGGCGATGCTGGTCTGCTCATATTGAATCGGCATCTCCTCGCGCCGCCCGGGAAGAAGTTGACCTTTCGAGAGATCAGCCGGCGAATACGCAAAACGCCAGAGCGAGCGAGGACAATCGAAGAACGAGTGATCAAAATGCTCCGCCGAACAATCTGGCTGGACGACTATCGAGGATGCAAATTTCGTTTCCGCCCCGAGTTCCTCGACCCGCTGAGAAGGCTCGCTCGCGAGCTCGAAGCGGAGGAGATGCGCCTCTTTTCATCCGCGGAGTGGAACAGGATGCTCACCCATCAAAATTGTCATTTCACTTTTCGAACTGAGTTTCTTGAATCTCCAAATGGTGTCGCGGCCGCACCTGAGCGGCGAAGAAAGCGACTGGCGCCAGCCGCCCTCTGGAACCAGTTGCTTCAGAAATTGTGGAATATGAGTGCTGACCAAATCACGGTTTCCGAGCGACTCATTCTCGAGCTTTTGGGATTTCGCCTCGTATTTTTCGGCAAACATGCGGTCGAGGGCGTCATGGCCGTCGGCAGTGAAAGACCGAAAGATATTCGCGCAATCGCCCGGACAATTGAAGGGCTATTGAAGGTGGAATATCCGCAAGGTCTGGCGGCGCATGAGTTGTTGACGTTAGTGCAACGAAGAACGCACTCTCGCGGCCTCACCCTGGCGGACCTCGCATCGATCATAGGGTCCTTCCCGTGGGTTGAGCAGACTCGCGGATCATATCGGGCGCGCTTGCAGTTCTTGCGACACCCCGGCGACCGCTACGCGCGAATTCTGGATAAAGAAGGCCATCCCTTGCATTTTCGAGAGCTGGCGAAGAAGGCCGGCATCTCGACGGTCGAGGAAGAGCGGAAAGCGCGGCCTTTCAACCGCGTGACCGCGGTGCTTACTTCTGACAAACGATTCGTTAGCATCGCTCGATCTGGTCTCTGGGGCTTGTCGCAGTGGAAGGGAATCGAGCATCGATCAATTACCGAAATCGCCTTCGCCTTGCTAAAGGAAAACAGGAGACCCATGACCGAAGCCGAGCTTTTCGCGATTATTGCAAAGCGAAGACCGTGTGCATTCAACTGGATTTCAACACTCCTGACGGCAGACCAGCGTTTCGAGCGGTCGGCTCCGCGAACGTGGCGACTCAAACGAAAACCGGCGGTTTGGTAGTGTCCTAATTTGAAATTGCTTCCCAAAATTGTTTTCCCCAGAGTGCGTATATGCCAAAGAAAAACACAAAACAAACCAGCGCTCGTGTAGCAAAAATCACGGCAAAACAATTGCCCGATCCGAAGACTCCAAAAAAGTATCTTCCCGGGATCGCGTCGGCAGAGGCGCAGGCGAGAGGCAGGACAGAGAAAGAAAAAACGCTAATCATTTTCAACTTCTTGATTGATCGAGCAGGAATCGTCATATCCCCGTTTCTCTGCGGGATTTCTTCTCCATCACTGATATTCGCTTGCTATTACTTCTGCTTTTTTCCCATCGTGAATTAGCCATCCCGCCGATCTGCATGTAACGGGCATCATTTGATCTTCTGCGACACCACGCTCCCAGCCGTGACGAAAATGCGAATCTTCCCATTCAATAAGCACCAAGGACGGATTCCTACTTTTCATCGTCATCCTTTTTATCGTCCCGTTCGTCTAGGATGGACTTTAGGGCTGTCGAGGTCAGGACAAAAAACCCAAACACGACACAGAAAGCAGCCTCTTTTACGTTTTCGTGGGCGACCAATTTCACGAGTCCATACCACATTGCCGCGCCGCCCATTATGGGAACCGCAACTTCCCAGAAACCAATTTTGCGTTTCCGTTTCACTAACGAATTTGTTCGACTCCGTGCGACAGCTCTAGCATGATTTAGTCGATGGAAATTGACGCGTCAGTGATAAAACGAGATTCGCGCGGCGTAGAAATTCCTTTCACTAATTTAGGGAAACTGAAGTGCGACGACCTTGATCGCAAATCGGTTGAATTTCATCTGCCCGTTGAGGATAGAGGCGCGGATGGAGTCAGGGAGTTTCTTCTCTCGGAACCGAATAAACAAGGGCAGTATTTTGTCCAAATTGTGACGACACGGAAGGTGCAGGGAAGTGGATCAATGGGTCGCCCACTACGATCACTATATTCCGCGGTATAATTAGTTGATCGAATTCGCCGCCATCCTGATCAGTCTGTGGCAGAGTTTCTATTGGTATAAGCTCACAAACTTTCAAACGGAACCCGCACCCCCACGACGGTATTTTGTGGACGCCAGTGAGCGAATTGTGTCCCTGATCGTCTTTAGGGCCTATAGCCTTGCTCCTAGTTAGGCCAAGGGTCGCGATAGGCCGCTGACATGGCCCCGCCGATATTGAATGCTCCTTGATCAGATAGAGTCTGCGTGCGGAGTCGTATTGAATTCTGAAGCTCAAATTTTCTTACGAATTTATCGGCGCGGCAATGCAAATATTCGTCATATCTTCGGAGTTCCGCCGCGCACCCATTGAGACGACGCATCGCCTAGTGCGTAAAGTTTGGCATAATCTCTCAATCTCAATGGGTCTATTATCGCGTGGAATGAGACGAGAAACAAATAAACGCGCAAACGCCACTGCTTAAAAGGCGAAAACTGACCCGTCCAGATGTAAAACATGTAAATAATTGACGCAATAGCGTGCATTGGTAAAGAGCTCTTTCGACAAACTAAATACGTGCCGAGACCTGCCCTTTCTGCGGGGAACCGAAAGCAGGCGAGCCGAGACAATCGGCCACCGGATTTCTGGCTGCCATCATCATCGGGCTGGGGATCGGCGGCGTGATTTATCTCATTATAACCGGCGGACATTTTTGAGGCGTCAAACGAAAGTTTTCTGTCTTGGCCAGCGGACGAAACCGGTACCGGCCGGTGCGCTCCCCAGCAGGGGAATTAATTCAACACGGTGAAATTTCCCTCGACCGGGAGGTACGATAGGGGGCACCGCTGGTATGGCAACCCTGACGCGAGGGACGTTAAGTCCGGCGCAAAAGTCGGAGGTCAGGCTGGTGCTGCATTCGCACATCGTTATGGTCCTGCCATATTTCTCGGAGCGCTAACGATTTCGGGAGTGGCTTCATTCGCGATCTCCTTTTCTGGCATTCTCCCATGGTGCAGACGAACGAGCGCGCAAGCGCGAAATCATCGCGCGATTTGCCGTTGACCGTGAGAAAGGCTGGCCCGTAAATCAGGTTCGTGCCCACGAAGCCTCTCCTCAGTAAGCTCGCCCTTTGAACCAATGCGATGAACCGCCTCTATTTCGGCGACAACCTGAAATGGCTTTCCGACCGGAAAGAATTTCCCGACCAAAGCGTCGATCTCGTTTATCTCGACCCGCCGTTTAACTCAAACGCCGATTACAACGTCCTCTTCCGCGAGCCGAGCGGACAAGTGAGCCAGGCACAGTTTCACGCCTTTACCGACACGTGGAGCTGGGCCGACGCCGCCGACACCTATCATCACTTCACCGACACCTGCCCGAATGTCGCCGTCGTCGAGCTGATGGAAGCGCTCCACAGCTTCCTGAAACATTCACCAATGATGGCGTATCTCGCGATGATGGCACCGCGTCTTGTCGAACTTCATCGCGTCCTCAAATCAACTGGCAGCCTTTATCTGCATTGCGACCCCACTGCGAGTCATTATTTGCGGATACTTCTCGACGAGATCTTCGGCGCAGAGCGTTTTCAAAACGAAATTGTTTGGAAAAGGACGACGGCACACAATGATCCAAAGCGTTTCGGCAGAATCGGTGATCGATTGTTATTTTTTTCGCGCACGCCGGTGAAGACATTCAATCGCATTCCTGGCGTCTATTCAGAAGAGCAGTTGAAGCGCTACAAGGACCAAGACGAAAATGGACCATTCCGCGCTGAAAACTTAACTGCACCACACTTTTCGGAGACAAGAACAATTGAATGGCGAGGAACCCATCCTGGTGCAAATCGCCAATGGCGATTCTCCACTGACGAGCTCGAGCGCTTGTATGAAAGCGGGCGCATCCTCCTTCAGAAGAACGGTCGGCCCCGAAAGGATGGACTTAAAGCAGTACCTTCACGAAGCCGAAGGGCCGCCGCTTCAGGACATTTGGACTGATATTGGTCTTGGGCCCACGGCCGGTGAGCGGCTGGGTTACCAAACTCAGAAACCGCAAGCTTTACTTGAGCGAATCATCAGCGCTTCGAGTGATCCGGGTGATGTGGTGCTCGATCCGTTCTGTGGATGCGGCACGACCATTCACGCCGCCCAAAAACTCGGGCGACAATGGATCGGGATCGACATCACCTATCTCGCCATCAATTTGATCAAGCGCCGCTTGAAAGACGCCTTCGGCGAAGAAATCGCGTTCGAAGAGAAAGGACAGCCGAGCGATTTCGCGGGCGCGAAGCAACTCGCCGAAAACGACAAATTCCAGTTCCAACACTGGGCGTTGTCGCTCGTTGGAGCGCGCCCGTTAAGAGAAGGCGACGGGAAAGGTGCGGATCGCGGAGTTGATGGCCTTCTCTATTTCTACGAGACCGATCCTACGACTGCGAAAAAGAGAGCCGGATTGAAATCCGAAGACGTTCATCGCGAAAAAATCATTGTTCAGGTGAAAGGCGGCGGGGTGAGTCGCAACGATGTCGCGACCTTGCTAGGCGACGTGAACAATCAAAAAGCTATGGGCGGCGTTCTCATCACGCTCGAAAAACCAACCAAACAAATGCGCACCGAAGCCGTTGATGCCGGTCGCTTCACTTCCCACCTCTGGCACCAGAAAGATTACCCCAAAATCCAAATCCTCACTATCGAAGGCTTGTTAGGCGGAAACGAGCGCATTGATGCACCGCCGCAACTGAACCCGTTTGCGATGGCGGCGCGTGAAGCTACCGAGCACAAGCAGACGGAGATGCTTTAATAAGTACAGCCGCAGGGCGAGCCGGATTATATCGTGAAACTAATCGGCAAGTAATCACCGTGAGTTTGGAAACGCAGCGCCTCGTTACCGGTTTGCCGGGCCGTGGGAACCAAATCTGAAACGGAGTAATGAAGAAGACGGGCAAGCGCAAACCTCCAAGAAAAAAACTGCTCCTCAGTGCTCCGCCAAAACTGCCGGAGGAAGACGAGCGCCTGTTCGCTGCCCGCGACTTCGAGGAGTTGAGATACCGCCGCATGGCCAAGCTTCGACAAAAGAGGAAGCTTTCGCCTGCGCAGCGCAAGTCTCTCGCGGACCACGAAAGAATTGAGCGGCGAATTGAGAAGGACCAAAAAGGCGTCATGCGCGAGGCATACGAAGCGATTGATCGCGGAACATCGCTGCTTTTGAAGCTGATTCGTTCCGGTCGTCTGGAGCAGCGATATTTCTGCAAAGACGGTACCATATTCTCAGAGTGGGATGACGCCTTCGAGTGTCTGAAGTCCCGTTTAGATTACCTTAATCGGCAGCTTGTCCGGTTGGCGGATAAAGGCGTCCCCGGAGCGAGAAGAACGGTGTTTTACCAGGCCAAAATGCTGGCCGAGGTCTTTATCCGGTTGGCCCAAGCCCATCCTAATGATTTTGTGACCGCAGCGGAATCGGCTCTGACGATGCCCTCTCTCCGGGCTCAGACTCCGAAATACACTGCGGATGCTGAAGCCATCGGCAGGGCGATCCATCTCGCCGAAAAACACCCAGCCGGGACCATGACCGACGACCTCGACCGGTTCGGGGAAATGTGCGGGTATCTGGTCGCGACGATTCTGGATTCGATCACGTCGTGGCGACAGCACTATGACGACGAGAAGAAAAGCCTAGAACGGTTGCAAGCATTTCACGAAACGGCGGTGACCTATCGCGGTATGAGCGTGGAGGAGTCTTTGCGGCACCGCCTCTACCCGACCACGCTTGAACTGATCATGGCCTGCGCGGCCCTGCCGCCATTTGAAGAGGACCCGGAAGCGTGGTGGAAGCTGCGAGTGAAACCCATGGTGCGTGAAGAGTTTGAGCAACTGAAAAAGGACCCATCCCGTCACGCGGGATTGTGGGCCGAACTTGACGCGCGGACCGACTTCGGAACCGAGGGTGCGAAATGGAAGGTGCTTTCCGACAATTGCCGGAACAAGGTGAAGCAGCTCGCCCGCCGCGCCGGCGGCAAAACCCTCGCGTAAGGCCGTTTCGCACGCGAACCCGTCGCATGCGAGGCCGGCTAATATCCACGTTTACGTCGACTCTCTTCTTCGCGTAACGCGGTTCGCGCCTATTGGTTAGGCTATGCAAATGACAGCAACCGAAGTCAGTGAACTTGCAGCTAACCAGTCAGATGAAGCGCTCAAAGAGGGAGAGTTGGTATCATGACACTGATACCAGTGAACTCAGAGGCTATCCGGGCCATCGGCTTCGACGGCTATGTCTTAAGCGTCGAGTTCCACAACGGGCGCGTTTATGATCATCCAGGTGTGCCCGAGTCAGTGTTTTATGGGTTGATCAGCGCATCTTCAATAGGTGCCTATTATAACCGGTACATTCGGGGAAAATACAGGTGATGTGAGGATGCGAGATTCCACATTTGCCGAAACCAAGACTGCGCTCGTCGCCATGACCGTGGAGGCCGCAGAACTGGAGGAGGCCGTGGGCGGTTCGATTACGGATGCCGTCGCAGGATGGCTCGCACCCAAATACGCGCTCGCGGCGCGGGAGCAACTCGCTGCGCTGGAAGGCGAGGATCGCCTCAAGCTACTGCGCGCGTTTGTGCACGATTGGGCGCTCCTGCGGGGAGGCGACCAAACCGCGGAGCGATTGCGGATCGAGCGCGAGTGGCTCGCGCTGGAGAAGCGGAACAGTGAAGGGAGATGGAAGCGAAAAACCATCGTTGGGTTAGAGACTCTTCTTGCCTACGTGAAACACCACCCAAAAGCCCAGGCGGCGTTCGATACGCTCGCGGAACAGGTCCGCCATCCGTTTGACCCGACTGAACAAAACCTCGGAAGAGATGGAGCCGGCTCTGACTTCGATCCGACCGAATCCGACTGAATCCGACCCATGAATCCGACTCGAAATGGAAAAATCGCCCGGCTGCCGCGCTCAGTGCGGCAGGAATTGAACCGCCGACTCGACGAAGGCGAGCAAGGCAAGAAGCTCTGCCTCTGGCTCAATGCCCTGCCCGAAGTGCGGGCCATTATCGCCGCCGAGTTCGGCGGGAAAGCCATCCGCGAACAGAATCTCTCCGAATGGAAACAGGGCGGCTATCGCGACTGGACAGGCGCAGCAGGAGGCGCTCGAAATCGCCGATCGGCTCGGCGAGGATGCAGCGCAGTGGAAAGACGAGGGGCGCCCGCCACTCACCGATACGCTGGCCCACTGGCTGATTGGTCGTTATGCGGCTGGAGACGCGGCGAGTCGCTGAACCCGGAGGACGGGAAGGGTGGCGTCTCCTCCGCGAAATGTGCGGCGATATCGTCGAGCTTCGAAAAGGCGATCACAGCGCGGAGCGACTCCAGATCGATCGCGAACGATTGAAATTGGAAAAAGAAAGGTCGGAGAAACAGGTCCGGGAAAAGTTCGAAAAGTTACTGAAAGAACATAAGGCCGAGAGAAGACCTGTAAGCAAGGAGGATATGGATCGTTTGATAACGCTAATGTTCGGATCGCCACCCGACCCGAAAGACAGCAGCGTGCCCAGCCCTGAAACTTTCGCGAGGCGAGAATATAACGGGACGCCAAAATCCTATGAGACGGAAATTTCAGATGGCGCAATCGAGCCAAAACCTGTTTCATCGCACACCGAGTGAGCCAGCGATCACCACAGGTCATCGGGATTACCGGAGGCATTTCCACCGGCAAGACCAGTTTTTGCAATTGTCTGCGCGAGATTCTTTCGGCCAGGTTTTTTGATGCAGATGTCATGGCGCGCAAGTTGACCACCGATGATCCGGCGATCAAGGACGCCATTCGCCGCGAGTTTGGACCTGAAATTTATTCTTTAGCTGGCGACTTGAATCGGCGGCTCCTCCGTTCGATAGTATTTGCCGACACGGCGAAAAAGCGGGCCCTCGAGCAGATTCTGCATCCGCCCATCCGCCGACAGTGGTCTCTCGAAGCCGAACACGCTCGCAACACCGCTGATCTCTTTTTTGCTGATATCCCTCTTCTCTATGAAACCAACGGTGAAACGCTGTGCGATCGCGTGGTGGTGGTTGCTTGTTCACATGAAATCCAGCTCGCGCGTCTGATGAAACGGACTTCACTCGACCGCCTCATCGCCGGGCAGATGATCGCCGCCCAAATGCCGCTCGCGGAAAAAATCGCGCGGGCCGATCACGTGATCTGGAACAACGGAGACCAGCCTGTGTTGGCCGCGCAGGCAAAATTGCTGGCCGGACTTTGGCGGAATTTGACATGAGCGACAGCATTGCAACGACATCATCGCCGGCAGAAAATCCGATTGATCCGGCAGCGGCGGCCCGGCCGGCGAATGCGACGGAGGTCCTGGCTGGCTCACGACCGGAAAATGCCGGAGAGACAAATGCCGAGGCTAATTCTGCCGCTGAGACGGCGGCAGCTACAACGCCGGCTGCTTCCCCTGATACAGCCCCAGCCACAATCGAGGAACGCATAACAGCGAGATTCGATCTAAACGAATTGCAATCGCTGACACCCGAGCAATTCGACGCGCGATGCCAGGAATTCGAGTTTCGTCTTTATCCGGGACGCACGCGGCATCATCAAATTCTCGATTTCGTTCGCTATCTGCTTGGCCGCGGAGCACGCATCACGGCGGAGGGTTTCCTCGATCTGCAAAATGAATCGTTCGGCACTTTGCGCTGGCCGCGTCTCAATTTCCTGCCCGTTCCAGAGGACGTCGGTGTTCCGCGGGCGATCGTTCAGTACTTTCATCTCCGCGCCGGGCAGCGAGTCGCGGGAACGCTGCGCCTGCCGCGCGATCGCGAGAAATCGCTCATGCTCGATGAGATCACTTTCATCGAACATCAACCGGCGGAGGAGTGGCAGGAGCCGACCGCCTTTGACAATCTCACGCCGCTCTATCCCGAAGGCCGGATCCTGCTCGAGAACCCGAAAACCAATTCGATCAGCGCGCGCGCAGTCGATCTGCTTACTCCGCTCGGCCGTGGTCAGCGCGGTTTGATCGTGGCCGCACCGCGTGTCGGCAAAACAATTTTGCTCAAGGAAATCGCGAAAGCGATCCGGGTAAATTATCCCGAAATCGTGTTGATCATGTTGCTCGTGGACGAGCGCCCGGAGGAAGTGACCGATCTCCAGCGCGAAGTCGATTGCGAGATCTACAATTCCACGTTCGACGAAAATGCGCAGCGTCACGTGCAGGTTGCAGAGATCGTGCTCGAACACGCCAAGCGCCTGGTGGAAGTGCACAAGGACGTCGTGATCCTGCTCGACAGCATTACGCGGCTGGCGCGCGGTTACAATTCGCTCCAAAAAGGCAAAGGGCGCACCATGTCGGGCGGCGTTGAGGCGAAAGCGCTGCTTAAACCGAAGAAATTTTTTGGCGCGGCGCGCAATGTCGAAGAAGGCGGCAGCCTTACCATCCTAGCGACGACGTTGGTCGATACTGGCAGCAAAATGGACCAGGTGATCTTCGAGGAATTCAAAGGCACGGGAAACATGGAGCTGCATTTGGATCGTTCGCTCGTGGAGAAGCGGCTTTATCCGGCGATCCATGTCGCGCAATCCGGGACGCGACGCGAGGAACTGCTTTATCATCCGGACGAATGGGAGCGCGTGAAGGTACTGCGGAAGATGATGGCGCTGCTTCCACCGATCGAAGCGATGGAAAAACTGATCGGCAATCTCGAAGCCACCAGAAGCAATGCGGAACTCTTGCTCGCCGGACTAAGGTGATCGCCACTGCTTTGCAGCTTTCCGAGCTGCTTCCTCAACTTCAAGCGATCGAACGAGTCGCGGTGGACACGGAGGCCGACAGCCTGCACTGCTATTTCGAGAAGCTGTGCCTGCTGCAGTTGAGTTTCGGCGGTCGGGATTTCTTGATCGATCCACTCGCGGATTTTGATCTGTCGCCGCTGTCTGGCGCGTTGGCGAACAAAGAGATTGTGCTGCAAGGCGCCGATTTCGACCTGCGTTTGATGCGCCGCAGCCTGAACTTCGCCGCCAGCCGAATTTTCGATACGGTAATCGCGGCGCGGCTCCTTGGCATTCGTGCGTTCAGCCTTGCCGCGCTGGTGGAGCAGTTTTTTGGCGTGACGCTGACGAAGAGTTCGCAAAAGGCGAATTGGGCCCAGCGTCCCCTCCCTCCGCGCATGGCGGAATATGCGATCAACGACACGCATTACCTGTTGCCCCTCGCAGAAAAGCTTGAAGCACAGCTTATCGAACGTGGGCGATTGCAATGGTTCCAGGAATCATGTCAGCGCGCGCTCGACCAGGCGGCTGTGCAACGGGTGCGCGACGAAGACGAAGCCTGGCGCGTCGCGGGTTCCGGCAGATTGCGCGGCCGCTCTGCCGCGATTCTCCGGTCGATTTGGGAATGGCGGGACCGGGAAGCTCGCGCCGCCGACCGACCGCCCTTTCACATTCTGCAAAATCAACAGCTCATCGCAGCGGCAATAGCCTTCGATGCGAACGAAGTGCCGGAGTACCGCCATTTTTCCACCCGCCGCCGCCGTGGATTCCTTGAGGCTGCGGAAGCGGCAATGCGAATGCCGGAAAGTGAATGGCCCGCCGCGCGTCCGCGCACGGGAAGTCGTCCGACGCCCTCAATCGATCGGCGTAGCGCCGACCTGCGGCAGACGCGCGATCGCCTAGCGAAAGAGCTCGATCTCGAACCTTCTTTTATCGCCCCGCGTTCTGCCTTGGAATCCATCGCCGCCGATGAAACCCGCAGCGCCGATCTGCTCGTTCCGTGGCAGAGAACGCTCCTCGAAGTCTAGACGAAGGCCGCTGTCTCGCAGGACGGCTTTGCGTTCGGCTGGCGGCGCGAATTTTCACATCCGCGCCGCCGCCCGAATTGGGCCAATCGCCGGTGCACTCTTACCTTGGACTTGACGAAGGACATTTTGGGCGTCACAAAGGACAACTCATGCATTTAAATGCGTACTCAATAAAATCTCCTTTGCACTCTATCGGGCTGGCGATCTGTGTCGTCGCTACCGTGCTTTTGACAAACCCGCTGCATGCCCAGGCGCCGATATCGGCCCAGGATCGTGCGGCTTTGCTTCGCAGTCAGGCTAATCCGAGCTACACACCCAGTCCGACCACTGGCGAAGAAGAAGGTTATGCGGTGACCACCCCTAACGACAAAGATCTCGGAGAGCAGCAAATCCTGAAGCACGCGGAAGAATACCAGCCTTTCACTGCTTCGGTCGCGGCGGCATTCTACTACACTTCCAATGTCGCGCTTACACGCAACGCCGTGGAACACGACTGGGTCTTCGCGCCCGGAGTAAGCATTAACTATCAGCCACGCTTCACCACCTCGCTCTATGGTCAGTTTGGGGTGGCCCAGCAGTTCTTCGTCTACGATCGATTTCCAGCATTTAACTTTGGCAGTCTCGACGTCTTCGCCGGTGTGGTCTACCTCGTCCCGCAATGGCACAACTTGAGCCTGCGCGCCCGTTACAATTTCAACCGCCTAACGAGCGACGGTTACGAGCAATTCTTTAACGATCAAGCCATCTACTTGAATGCCGACGTGCCATTTCGGATTGACCGGGCGCAGCAGATCTCCATCGGCGCGAATGTGAATATCAGTCTCGACGCAAACCCGGCGGCGCCGGGACGGGATGATTTTGGATTTTATGGCATCTACTCCGTGAACTTGAGCCGATCATGGTCCCTCAGCGCGGCCGGAACGATCGTCGTGCGGGATTACACCGATATCAATCGGACGGACGTAAGCGAGATTTTGGCTCTGAGCGCGAACTATCGGGTTCGGGAATGGTTCACGATCAGTTTCCTCAGCTCTTTTGCCTGGAATCAATCCAATCAAAATGTGTTCGAGTACAGCGTTGCGAACGTTGGCGGCGGCATCGCATTTACCGTTAGATTTTAGTATTCATGCATCATCGGCCTTTCTTTTCGAGGCCCTGGACGAACCCTCCTATTCCTCGGCTCCTCCCGCGCTGGCGCGCCGGCGGATGAAGCCCGCATAACCGATCTGGTCAAGGATGTGAAGCTCCGCTCGCTGCAAATCCCACCGCGCCGGCTCATGAGCGAGTTTCGAAGTACGCATCCGAGATTCACCGCCTCGGCGTCCATCCTTTCGTGCCTCCTTCTCCTGGGGATTTCCGCCTATGCAGCTCAGCTGAAAGAAGCGCATGTCACCCAGGTGGTGAAGGACGTGAAGCTGCTGCCGGAACAGGCCGCTCCGCGCCCAGCCGCTGTGAACGATCCCGTTCGCCATGGCACCGCTGTCCGCACCGGCACCGAATCGCGCACTGAACTGACCTTTACCGATCTGACCATTACCCGCCTCGGCGCGAATACAATTTTCAGCTTCGATGAAGGCACCCGAACCATGAATTTGGGCAGTGGCGCGCTTCTTTTCCAGGTCCCGAAGGGTTCTGGCGGCGCAACCATCACAACGTCAGCGGTCACCGCTGCCATTACCGGCACGACGGGCATCGGCGAATTTCATCCCGCCTCTTCGACCCGTCCCAAACCTCTGAGCAAGTGGCTTTGTCTCGAAGGCACCTTTCACCTTTATTTGCGGAACGGCCAATCAATCGAGCTGGGCCCGGGGAAAGCGGTCAGCACGGACGGCACCAGCTTTTCCAAAGTACTAACATTCGACATCGCGCAAGTGATGAGGACGTCGCTACTCGTTACTGGTTTCAATACCCCTCTGGCCAGCTTGGATTTGATTCAGATTGCCGAGCAAAGACAACTCACCGGGAGCACCAGCCTCGCCGCCAATACCACGAATTTGCTTAGTCCGACGAACCTGATTGACAACGCAGATCAGGGAACGACCGCGATCGAACTTGAGAGCTCTCCCTCGACTCCGACCGCGACACCAACTCCATCGGCAACGCCAACTGCGACGCCAACCGCAACGCCAACTGCGACACCGACTGCGACTCCATCCGCAACGCCGACTCCGACGCCAACTGTAACACCAACCCCAACTGTAACGCCCACACCTACGCCAACACCGAGTCCGACTCCGGTGGCACAGACGGTTACTTATAACAGCTCGCCAAACGGTCTTTGGAGCGACCCGACGGTTTGGAATCCGAACGTGATTCCGAATAACGACGCCAACGGCAACACTTACAACGCCGTGATTGCCGGCGGCATGCTGACGCAGGACATCGCTCCCGGCGTTGTCATCGAAGAGCTCGATATGAGCGGCGGCACGTTGGTTCTGGCCAATCCATTAACGTTGAACGCCGGGTTGCAGTTCAGTGGCGGTTCGATCGTTAGTGGGAACCTCTTCATCGCCGGGTCGAGCATGCAATCGGCGACGATGGGCGTAAGCAACACCGTTATCACCAACAGCGGCATCTATGATCTCGCGCTCGCCAGCGGCAACGCGTTCAGCGGCGGCAGTTCGACTTTCAACAACTTCGGGATGTTGACAAAAAGCACTGGCCCCGGCGTGTTGAATTTTAATATTGCGCTCAACAACTCCGGCACTGTTTCGGTTGAGAACGGAACTCTCCGATTGACTCCGGGCGGAGGAATCGGTGGCGCCTTCTCGATCTCGGCGGGCGCGGTCCTGGAGCTGGCGAGCAATTACACTATCGGCGATGCCACCCAAATTTTCGGCGCCGGCATTTTTCAATTGGCGAATAACACGACCACGACATTGGTCGGGACGCTGACTAACAACGGGACACTGAGTTTTGCCAATGCCGGGAGCGGAGTGGATCTGCGCCTGAGTGGAAGCGTCACTCTGGCCGGCACCGGCATCATTAGCCTGAACAATTTTTCCAACAACCGCATCTTCGCCAATAGCTCGGGAGATCGGCTCACCATCGGCAGCGGCCAGACCATCCAGGGGAGCGGCAATCTCGGCATCGGTCAAACCACCTTTACCAACAACGGCATCATTATCGCCAACCAAAGCAACGCCCTCGTCCTCCAACCCGGCGGCGGCACCGCCGATTTTATCAACAACGGTACGTTCCGCGCCGACGGTGGGACCCTGCAACTTTCGGGAATAAGCGGGGGAATATTTACCAACAACGGCACGATCGAAGCGTTGAATGGTTCGCTGGTGCAATTGATCAACAATGCCAGCCTGGTCGGCGGGACGCTGGCCACGACGGGAAGCGCGATTCACAGCCTCGGTTCCAGCCTAACGAATGTAACCAACAACGGAGACTTCGTTTTAGATAACAACTCGACCACGACCCTGATTGGGACGTTGACCAACAACGGCACTCTTACCTTTGCCAATGCCGGAAGCGGAGTGGATTTGCGTCTGACCGGTCCCGTGACCCTGAACGGGATTGGCACCGTGACTCTGAACAATTTTACCAACAACCGCCTCTTCGCCAACAACTCGGGCGACCGGTTGATCATTGGCGCCAACCAGACGATTCAGGGCAGCGGCAATCTCGGCGTCGGTCAAACCACCTTTACCAACAACGGCACGATTAGAGCCAACCAGACCAACGCATTGGTGCTGCAGCCGGGCGGCGGCGGCGCCGATTTTACCAATGCCGCCGGCGGAATCATGGAGGCGGTCAACGGCGCCACCCTTCAGTTCAATGGCGTCAGTGGCGGCACCTTCGTAAACAACAGCATTGTGCGCGCGCTCGACGGCTCCATTGTCGAGTTCCGGAACGGAGCCATCGTAACAGGGAGCGGCAGTTTCCTTACCTTCGGCACCGGTCTCATCCAGGTAGCCAACAGCGCTACGCTCGATAACCTGACCTTTATCGGGAACCTGAGTCTGGCGAACAACGCGACGACGACCCTGATCGGGACGCTGACTAACAACGGGACACTGAGTTTTGCCAATGCCGGGAGCGGAGTGGATCTGCGCCTGAGTGGAAGCGTCACTCTGGCCGGCACCGGCATCATTAGCCTGAACAATTTTTCCAACAACCGCATCTTCGCCAATAGCTCGGGAGATCGGCTCACCATCGGCAGCGGCCAGACCATCCAGGGGAGCGGCAATCTCGGCCTCGGCCAAACCACCTTTACCAACAACGGCATCATTATCGCCAACCAAAGCAACGCCCTCGTCCTCCAACCCGGCGGCGGCACCGCCGATTTTATCAACAACGGTACGTTCCGCGCCGACGGTGGGACCCTGCAACTTTCGGGAATAAGCGGGGGAATATTTACCAACAACGGCACGATCGAAGCGTTGAATGGTTCGCTGGTGCAATTGATCAACAATGCCAGCCTGGTCGGCGGGACGCTGGCCACGACGGGAAGCGCGATTCACAGTCTCGGTTCCAGCCTAACGAATGTAACCAACAACGGAGACTTCGTTTTAGATAACAACTCGACCACGACCCTGATTGGGACGTTGACCAACAACGGCACTCTTACCTTTGCCAATGCCGGAAGCGGAGTGGATTTGCGTCTGACCGGTCCCGTGACCCTGAACGGGATTGGCACCGTGACTCTGAACAATTTTACCAACAACCGCCTCTTCGCCAACAACTCGGGCGACCGGTTGATCATTGGCGCCAACCAGACGATTCAGGGCAGCGGCAATCTCGGCGTCGGTCAAACCACCTTTACCAACAACGGCACGATTAGAGCCAACCAGACCAACGCATTGGTGCTGCAGCCGGGCGGCGGCGGCGCCGATTTTACCAATGCCGCCGGAGGAATCATGGAGGCGGTCAACGGCGCCACCCTTCAGTTCAATGGCGTCAGTGGCGGCACCTTCGTAAACAACAGCATTGTGCGCGCGCTCGACGGCTCCATTGTCGAGTTCCGGAACGGAGCCATCGTAACAGGGAGCGGCAGTTTCCTTACCTTCGGCACCGGTCTCATCCAGGTAGCCAACAGCGCTACGCTCGATAACCTGACCTTTATCGGGAACCTGAGTCTGGCGAACAACGCGACGACGACATTGGTCGGGACGTTGACTAACAACGGGACATTGAGTTTTGCCAATGCCGGGAGCGGAGTGGATCTGCGCCTGAGTGGAAGTGTCACTCTGGCCGGCACCGGCATCATTAGCCTGAACAATTTTTCCAACAACCGCATCTTCGCCAATAGCTCGGGAGATCGGCTCACCATCGGCAGCGGCCAGACCATCCAGGGGAGCGGCAATCTCGGCCTCGGCCAAACCACCTTTACCAACAACGGCATCATTATCGCCAACCAAAGCAACGCCCTCGTCCTCCAACCCGGCGGCGGCACCGCCGATTTTATCAACAACGGCACGTTCCGCGCGGATAACGCGATCCTGCAGCTTACCGGCGGTACGTTTAGCAACGCGGGAACGATCACCGCAATCAACGGAGGGACGCTGCGGTTCAATGCCACAGTGAATTCTTCCGGTCTCGTCGACGTAGGAAATTCCACACTCACAGCGACCGGCACCTACACCCAATCGGCCGGAACCTTCCGTCTCGCCGGCGGCAGCGTGCAATCGAGCAACGCCCTCAACTTCCAGGGTGGATTGATCGATGCATTCGGAAACATCAACGCCGCGATCATGAACAATGCGATGCTCCGGCCTGCGCTGGGCGGGAGCGGACTCAACGTCACAGGGAACATTTCCCTGCTCAGTGCGTCCAACCTCGTCTTCCAGCTCGGCGGTTTGGTTCAGGGTAGCGAGTATGGATTTATCGGGGTCAACGGCACGGTATTGTTAGGCGGCCAGCTCGTACTTTCATTCGTTAACGGTTTCCAGGCTTCGGGCAGCGACGTCTTCACGCTCATGATAACGAACGGTTTGAGTGGAGGCTTTTTGAATATCGCCTCCGGCGGTCGCCTAACCACTAGTGACGGATCGGGATCGTTTCTCGTCGATTACAGCCAGAACAATCTTGTCCTCTCGAACTTCGTCCCGTCCGGTATGGCGATTGCCGCCATATGGACAGGAACCAGCGGTAACTGGAGCGATGGCACGAGATGGAGCACGAATCCGAATTTCCCGAATAACGGCCAACCCGGGGCTAACGACCTGTATGATGCGACACTCTCGAACGGCGCCACGATCACGCTCGATCTGCCGATCACGATCCAGAGGTTCACCCTAACCAGTGGCACAGTGACGGGCGCGAATCCGCTGACGGCAAATCAACTCTTTACCTGGAACAGTGGGACGCTGGCAGGCGGCGTGAACTTTAATGCCAATGGTGGCCTGCTCCTGAACAGCAGCACCGTGAGCTTGAACGGGAGCACGCTCAACAATGCGGTGGGCCAGAACGCGACTTTAACCGGCGCCGGCGCACAGATCGCGTTCTTAAACGGCGCCATCTTTAACAACAACGGCACCTTCCTCGCCCAGAACAACAACTCCCTCTTTAACAACGGCGGCGGCGGCATCTTTAACAACAGCGGCACTTTCACCCGCAACACCGGCACCGGCACTTTCACGATTGGCAACGGAGTCGTCTTGAACAACACCGGGACGGTCAACGTCAACAGCGGCACACTTCAACTCACGGGCGGCGACGGCGGCACGACCACGGGAGACTTTAACATTGCGGCCGGAGCAGTCCTCCTCCTCAACAGCAACTTCAACTTTGGCGCGACCTCGGATCTGGCCGGCGCGGGCGTGATCAACTTCAACGGCGGCAGCCAGCAGTTAAACGGGACTTACAGCCTGAGCGATCTGAACCTGAGCGGCTCGAGTCTGACTTCCAACATCGCTCTCAACGTCGCGGCCTTTAACTTCCTCAACGGCACTTTCACCAGCGCCCAACCCTTGAACGTGAGCGGCCTCTTTACCTGGAACACTGGAACCCTGACCGGGAGCGGAGCAGCCAACGCCAACGGCGGTCTGCTCCTGAACAGCAGCACCGTGAGCTTGAACGGCAAGACACTCAACAACGCCGCCGGTCAAACTACGACCTTAACCGGAGCGAGCGCGCAGATCGCGTTCCTAAACGGCGCCATCTTTAACAACAACGGCACCTTCCTCGCTCAGAACAACAACTCCCTCTTTAACAACGGCGGCGGCGGCCTCTTCAACAACATTGGCACTTTCACCCGCAACACCGGCACCGGCACTTTCACGATCGGCAACGGAGTCGTCTTGAACAACACCGGGACGGTCAACGTCAACAGCGGCACACTTCAACTCACGGGCGGCGACGGCGGCACGACCACGGGAGACTTTAACATTGCGGCCGGAGCAGTCCTCCTTCTCAACAGCAACTTCAACTTTGGCGCGACCTCGGATCTGGCCGGCGCGGGCGTGATCAACTTCAACGGCGGCAGCCAGCAGTTAAACGGGACTTACAGCCTGAGCGATCTGAACCTGAGCGGCTCGAGTCTGACTTCCAACATCGCCCTCAACGTCGCGGCCTTTAACTTCCTCAACGGCACTTTCACCAGCGCCCAACCCTTGAACGTGAGCGGCCTCTTTACCTGGAACACTGGGACCCTGACCGGGAGCGGAGCAGCCAATGCCAATGGCGGCCTGCTTTTGAACAGCAGCACCGTGAGCTTGAACGGCAAAACACTCAACAACGCCGCCGGTCAAACTACGACCTTAACCGGAGCGAGCGCACAGATCGCGTTCCTAAACGGAGCCATCTTTAACAACAACGGCACCTTCCTCGCTCAGAACAACAACTCCCTCTTTAACAACGGCGGCGGCGGCCTCTTCAACAACATTGGCACTTTCACCCGCAACACCGGCACCGGCACTTTCACGATCGGCAACGGAGTCGTCTTGAACAACACCGGGACGGTCAACGTCAACAGCGGCACACTTCAACTCACGGGCGGCGACGGCGGCACGACCACGGGAGACTTTAACATTGCGGCCGGAGCGACCCTCCTTCTCAACAGCAACTTCAACTTTGGCGCGACCTCGGATCTGGCCGGCGCGGGCGTGATCAACTTCAACGGCGGCAGCCAGCAGTTAAACGGGACTTACAGCCTGAGCGATCTGAACCTGAGCGGCTCGAGTCTGACTTCCAACATCGCCCTCAACGTCGCCGCCTTTAACTTCCTCAACGGCACTTTCACCAGCGCCCAACCCTTGAACGTGAGCGGCCTCTTTACCTGGAACACTGGAACCCTGACCGGGAGCGGAGCAGCCAATGCCAATGGCGGCCTGCTTTTGAACAGCAGCACCGTGAGCTTGAACGGCAAAACACTCAACAACGCCGCCGGGCAAACCACGACTTTAACCGGCGCGAGCGCACAGATCGCGTTTTTGAACGGCGCCATCTTTAACAACAGCGGCGCCTTCCTCGCCCAGAACAACAACTCCCTCTTTAACAACGGCGGCGGCGGCCTCTTCAACAACATTGGCACTTTCACCCGCAACACCGGCACCGGCACTTTCACGATCGGCAACGGAGTCGTCTTGAACAACACCGGGACGGTCAACGTCAACAGCGGCACACTTCAACTCACGGGCGGCGACGGCGGCACGACCACGGGAGATTTTAACATCGCGGCCGGAGCGGTCCTCCTCCTCAACAGCAACTTCAACTTTGGCGCAACCTCGGATCTGGCCGGCGCGGGCGTGATCAACTTCAACGGCGGCAGCCAGCAGTTGAACGGGACTTATAGCCTGAGCGATTTAAACCTGAACGGCTCGAGCCTGACCTCCAACATCGCCCTCAACGTCGCCGCCTTTAACTTCCTCAACGGCACTTTCACCAGCGCCCAGCCCTTGAACGTGAGCGGGCTCTTTACCTGGAACAGCGGGACCCTGACCGGGAGCGGAGCAGCCAATGCCAATGGCGGCCTGCTCCTGAACAGCAGCACCGTGAGCTTGAACGGCAAAACACTCAACAACGCCGTCGGTCAAAGCACGACTTTAACCGGAGCCAGCGCACAGATCGCCTTCCTAAACGGAGCCATCTTTAACAACAACGGCACCTTCCTCGCTCAGAACAACAACTCCCTCTTTAACAACGGCGGCGGCGGCATCTTTAACAACACCGGCACTTTCACCCGCAACACCGGCACCGGCACCTTCACGATCGGTAACGGAGTCGCCTTCAACAACAGCGGTAGCGTTAATGTGCAAACCGGGACACTCGCTTTCAACGGTGGATACATCCAGACAGCCGGCACGCTCGATCTCGCAGGCGGGAATGTCTCGTCCAGTAGCGCGTTGCAAATCCAGGGCGGTCTTCTCACCGGCTTCGGCACGATCAACGCCGCGATCATGAACAACGCCATGCTTCGTCCGGGCCTGGCCCCCGGTGGATTGGCCGTGAACGGCAATGTCTCGTTGCTAAGTGCGTCAAGTCTCATCTTCAATCTGGGCGGCCTCATTCAGGGCAGCGAGTACGGATTCCTGAATGTGAATGGCACGGTCACGCTCGGCGGTCAGCTTCTCCTCTCCTTCGTCAACGGCTTCCAGAACCTCATTACTGGCAGCGACAGCTTTACGCTCATGAGTTCGAGCAGCGCCTTCATTGGCGCTTTCACCAACATCGCTTCCGGTTCTCGCCTAACGACTAGCGACGGCTTCGGTTCGTTTCTCGTTACTTATTCAGGGAACACACTGGTGCTCTCGAACTACATGCCGATGGGGATGCTGGTCGCCGCAACCTGGCTGGGCGGGAGCGGCAACTGGAGCGACGCGATGCAATGGAGTCCAGCCATCGTCCCGAACAATGGGAACAATGGCGACACCTTCAATGTCGTCTTTGGCAGCGGTTCGCTCAATCAGGATATCGCGAGTGGCGTTATCATCCAGCAGTTACAAATGAGCGGGGGAACGTTGACTCTCAATAATCCGCTCACGCTCAACGCAGGCCTGCAATTTAGTGGCGGAACAATCAATGGCGGTGTGCTGAACGTTGCCGGAACGAGCACGCAGAGTGCGCTCATGAACGTTGGCGGCGTGACGATCAACAATTCGGGCAACTACACGCTCAGTTTTGACAACAGCGATGTCTTCAGCGGAAGCGCCATTTTTGATAACTCGGGAGTTCTCGCAAAAACCACCGGCACCGGCACGGATGTATTCAACGTGGAACTTAACAACACTGGAACGGTGTTCGTGCAAAACGGAACGTTGCGGCTGACAGGGGGAGGAACCAGTTCCGGGATCTTCTCGGCTTCATCCGGCGCGGTGCTGGCGTTGGCTGGCAATTATAGCTTCGCGAATGGCGCGATGTTTTCTGGCGCAGGTAGCATCCATTTGGAAGACGGCAGTCAGACGACTTTGAGCGGGACGTTCACAAACAATGGCAACATTCTTTTCCAAAGTCTCGGCAACCAACACTTACCTGTTTCTCTCTGGCAACGTGACTCTCGCCGGCAACGGGACGATCACTCTGGACAACACCGGCCTGGATCACATCTATGCGCTAAACTTTGGCGACACGTTAACCATTGGCGCCAACCAAACGATCCAGGGCGGGGGCAATCTGGGCGACAGCCAAACCAGCATCGTTAACAACGGGACAATCAATGCGAATGGATCCATCGCGCTTCAGATTGGCGGCGGCCGGGATTACCTTCACCAACAATGGGGTTCTTCGGGAAACTGGCAGCGGGCAACTCCAGCTAGTTAATAATTTGAACGTAGTAGGCGGCACGCTGGCCACAGCCGGCAGCCAGATCCACAGCCTTTCTTCGACTCTGACCAATGTAACTAACAGTGCCAACGCCGGTCTGGTGCTGAGCGACCTCAGCCAGACGACGTTGGTAGGGACGATGACAAACAATGGCAACATTCTTTTCCAAGGTCTCGGCAACAACACTTACCTGTTTCTCTCTGGCAATGTGACTCTCGCCGGCAGCGGGACGATCACTCTGGACAACACCGGGCTGGATCACATCTACGCGCTAAACTTTGGCGACACGCTAACCATTGGCGCCAATCAGACGATCCAGGGCAGCGGGGATCTGGGAGCAGGCCAGACCAATATCGTCAACAACGGGACGATTACGGCTAACCAATCCACACCATTACTGATTGCGCTGGGGGGTGGCAGCGGCTCAACGAACAACGCGACAGGCATTTTACAGGCGACCAGCGGTGGCATACTCCAACTTTCCGGGGGCACATTTACCAACAACGGAACGCTGCGAGAGGTTGGCACTGGTCTGGTGCAACTGACAGGTGGCATCAATGTAATGGGTGGAACACTTGCGGCGGCCGGTAGTCAAATTCACAGCGTCTTGTCCACACTCACCAACGTAACAAACAACGCCGGTCTGGTGCTGAGCGACCTCAGCCAGACGACGTTGGTAGGGACGATGACCAACAATGGCAACATTCTTTTCCAAGGTCTCGGCAACAACACTTACCTGTTTCTCTCTGGCAATGTGACTCTCGCCGGCAACGGGACGATCACTCTGGACAACACCGGCCTGGATCACATTTACGCGCTAAATTTTGGCGACACGTTGACCATTGGCGCCAATCAAACGATCCAGGGCGGGGGCAATCTGGGCGACAGCCAAACCAGCATCGTTAACAACGGGACAATCAATGCGAATGGATCCATCGCGCTTCAGATTGGCGGGGACGGGATTACCTTCACCAACAATGGGGTTCTTCGGGAAACTGGCAGCGGGCAACTCCAGCTAGTTAATAATTTGAACGTAGTAGGCGGCACGCTGGCCACAGCCGGCAGCCAGATCCACAGCCTTTCTTCGACTCTGACCAATGTAACTAACAGTGCCAACGCCGGTCTGGTGCTGAGCGACCTCAGCCAGACGACGTTGGTAGGGACGATGACAAACAATGGCAACATTCTTTTCCAAGGTCTCGGCAACCAACACTTACCTGTTTCTCTCTGGCAATGTGACTCTCGCCGGCAGCGGGACGATCACTCTGGACAACACCGGACTGGATCACATCTACGCGCTAAACTTTGGCGACACGCTAACCATTGGCGCCAACCAAACGATCCAGGGCAGCGGGGATCTGGGCGCGAGCCAGACCAGTATCGTCAACAACGGCACGATCACGGCTAACCAATCTACGCCGCTTCAAATTGGTGGCGGTGGTATCACCTTCACTAACAATGGCACCTTGCAGGAGATCGGCAGCGGGCAACTCCAGCTAGTTAATAATTTGAACGTGGTAGGCGGCACGCTGGCCACAGCCGGCAGCCAGATCCACAGCCTTTCTCTCGACTCTGACCAATGTAACTAACAGTGCCAACGCCGGTCTGGTGCTGAGCGACAACAGCCAGACGACGTTGGTCGGGACGATGACAAACAATGGCAACATTCTTTTCCAAGGTCTCGGCAACAACACTTACCTGTTTCTCTCTGGCAATGTGACTCTCGCCGGCAACGGGACGATCACTCTGGACAACACCGGACTGGATCACATCTACGCGCTGAGTTTTGGCGACACATTGACCATTGGCGCCAATCAAACGATTCAAGGCAGCGGGGACCTCGGAGGAGGCCAGACCAATATCGTTAACAACGGCACGCTCATCGCCAATCAGTCCACTCCGCTCACTCTCGATCCGGGTGGTGGCGCAGTAACAAACAACGGAACGATCGAGTCGGTGAGTAGCGGCGCCCTTCAATTCAACGGCACAGTCAATTCGAGAGGCACTGTTGATGTTGGCAGCGGCACGCTCACGGTCACAGGAAATTACACTCAGACGGCTGGCAGCTTCCTCGTTGCAGGCGGCACGGTGCAATCGAGCAACGATCTCAATTTCCAAGGCGGCCTGGTCGACGCGCACGGGACGATCAACGCCGCGATTATGAACAACGCCATGCTTCGACCTGCGCTCGGCGGCAGCGGTCTGAATGTTACGGGCAACGTTTCGCTGCTCGCCGCTTCCAATCTTGTCTTCCAGCTCGGTGGTCTCACTCAGGGGAACCAATACGGATTCCTGAACGTGAACGGGTCGGTTGGGCTCGGCGGAAATCTGGTGGTCTCTTTCGTTAACGGCTTCGTTGCCCAGAATAACGACAATTTCACCGTCCTGAGTTCCACTGCTCCTCTTACCGGCATTTTTGCCAACGTTGCTTCCGGAGGTCGTCTCACCACGACCGACAATTCCGGCTCTTTCCTCGTAATTTACAACGGAAGCACTGTCGTTCTTTCCGATTTCGTGGCTGGACCCCGGCTACCTGCGACTTTCAACGGCACGGCTAATGGAGCAGTCGTCGCCGATGACGGCCAACCGATCGCGCTCAATACGAATCATGCGCGCGCGATAAATTTGGACATGGAGCTTGCGAACGAACGTCCTGCCGCCCCGAGAGGGATAAGGGCAGCAGTCAGCGGCGGCATTCCCAACCGCTCGTCCGCGCTGCCTCGACCCCCTCGAACGGCCGATGCGAAGCACACCGCCGGCGAGAGAAAGAGCCCGGACCGTTGCCATCCATCTTCGAGACTCCACCCAACTCCTCGAGTTGCTGGACGGGACGGAGGCCACGAAGATCCACGGAAGTGTCATCGTCAACGCCACGCGCGCAGCAAGATCAACCAATCGCGCTGGTCGAGGACGCGAAACACTGAACGATTCCCAGAACACACGCGCCAATGGAAGCGCGAATCGTGGCGATGATCGCCGGATGGATTCCATCAACAGGCGCGGAGGTGCGATGAATATGAGCCTCCCGGGCCGGGCGGCGAACTAACCTCTCGTGGCAGGGACGGTGCGCCGCGCCGTCCGACTTGCATGGCTCGATCTGTAGCGGCGGTCTCTGACCGTCGCCAATTCGAATGGGACACATGCGTTTGCGCGCGTTTTGGCTTGACCAAAACCTCCTGCTGCTTCACAAATTGAAGCCGGCAACCCGTTCAAGATTGCTTCACTGACCGAAAGGCAGTATCGGAAAATGGCACGGCGTCTCAAAGGGATTACGAGTATGGAACAGCCATTCAAAAAAAACATGCAGGAGCGAATCACAGCGTGCACCGCCGTTTGCCTGCTCGTGTTCGGCACGACTTCGCTTCGCGCCGCTGGCGTCGAGGAAGCCCGCTTCACACAGGTTTTCAAGGATGTGAAGGTATCGTCGCCGCAGGCTGCGCCGCGCCCGGCCAGGCTCGGCAGCGCCCTCGGCGGAGGCGCGACCATTCGCGTCGGTCCAAAGTCACGCAGTGAATTGACTCTGGTGGATCAAACGATCGCGCGTCTCGGCGCCAATACGACCGTTCGATTGGCGGAAAGAGGACACACCCTGAACCTGGACGAGGGAGCAATTCTTTTTCAGACACCAAAAGGCGGGTCCGGTTTTCAAATCAGCACGGGCGCGATCGTGGCTGCGAGTACCGGCGCCACCGGGCTCATCGAACGTCACGCCCACTTCTACATGAAGTTTCTTCTTCTGGAAGGAGAGGCGCGCGTTTCCGTTCCAACCCGCACCGGCGAATCGATCCTGATGCGCCCCGGGCAAATTCTTATTACAAAGCCGGAGGTTACTTCATTGCCGGACCCAGCCTATTTTGACATCGCGCGGGTGATGAAAACCTGCCAGCTGGTGAGCGAGTTTCGGCCTTTAGCCAGCAGGAATCTGATCGAACGCGAAGAACAAAAGCAAAGTGACCTGACAAGCAAGGGCACCTACGTCCCCTCGAATCTGGTCATCTTCGGGCGGGGCACCCTGGTTAGTCTTGTTCCGCCGGAGCCTGCCGGCACGAACGAGCACAAGACCGCGGCGAGTCCGCAACCCACGAACTGAATATATGAAAAAACGAGTCGGAAAAATCATGCCTTCAAAATTCACCATCACGACGTCAATTTTTTCCTGCCTCATTTTGTTGGCGATTTCGATGCACGCCGCGGAGCTGAAGGAAGCGCACGTCACCCAAATCGTGAAGGACGTGAAACTGCTGCCGCAACAGGCCGCTCCGCGTCCGGCTGCGGTGAACGATCCCGTCCGCAATGGCACCGCTGTCCGCACCGGGACCGAATCGCGCAGTGAGCTGACTTTCACCGACCTGACCATTACCCGTCTCGGCGCGAACACGGTTTTCAGTTTCGATGAAGGCACCCGAACGATGAACCTGGGTAGTGGTGCAATCCTATTCCAAGTGCCGAAAGGCTCTGGCGGCGCGACCATTAAGACGGCGGCGGTGACCGCTGCGATTACCGGCACGACTGGCATCGGCGAATTTCATCCCGCCTCCTCCACCCGCCCCAAGCCCCTCAGTAAATGGCTCTGTCTGGAAGGAACGTTTCATGTTTTTTTACCTAACGGTCAATCGGTCGAGCTGGGCCCCGGAAGAACGGTCAGCACGGACGGCACCCGCTTTTCCAAAGTACCTAAAGTTCGATATCGCCCAGGTGATGAAGACATCCCGCCTGGTCAACGGGTTCGACGAACCGCTGGCCAGCCTCGATTTGATTCAGATCGCAATCGAAGGGCAGCTGACGAACGTCATTAACACTGCCACGAATCTGCTTAATCCGACGGACTTGCTCGATAACGTTGATCAGGGAACAACCGCGGTAGAGCTGACGAGCGTCGCCTCGCCATCGCCCTCGATCAGTCCTACGCCGACGCCGACACCGACCCCGACCGGCACTCCGGGCAAATTCGGCAGGCCGACCGTCATCGCGGCGGATCCCTACATTATCGACCAGAACACGACGATTCAGACCGATCCGTCGATCACCAAGAATGGCGTGACTGATTTCGGCAAGATCTATCGCGGCGAAGCCGTCGATGGACCGGCCTCCGCCTATCTTTTCGGCATGACCTCGGCCTTCGATACGATGAGCGGGTTTGACGACGACATCGGTGTGGGCGGCGACTCCACGGGTGGCGCGGTCTTTGAGTTCACTTCTTTGCAGTTGATCGGCGATCCAACGATCTCAACGACGAATGGCCAGATCAATCTCGGTCTCATCGGCATCAACGGAATCACCTCCGGTGGTTCTGGCGCGACGCTCACGTTCGCAGGAATTCGCGGCCTGTTGCTCGCAACCGAAAATGGATCGATCAACATCGGAGCCGAGATTTCATTCACGAGCCTTCATGATCTGATCTTTTACGCTCGCGGGGCCGGCTCGAGCCTGACGCTCGCCTGCTCCATCTCGACCATGAACGAACTGCATCTCTACAGCGAAGGCGCGGTGAACCTGAGCGGGGCCATCAGCACGGGAGAGTTCATGTCCTTCAGCGGCGGCGATTTTAATCTCACCGGGGGCTCGATCGGCGCGGACACGATCTCGATCATTTCCGGAGCCAATGTGAATTTCAGTCTCGGCGCTCCGGTAGCGTTTGCCACGACTGATTTCCTTCTCCAAGCCGCTGGAAATTTTCAGGCAAGTGATTCATTAGACGTGACTCAAGTCAGTTTCGGCCAGACCGACGGACTGAACATTTCCCTGGCAGCGGGCGGGAATATGAGCATCGGAGGCGATCTCAGCCTAACCACCGATGCGAGCGATATTCAAAACGGCGGAAACATTTTGGTGACAAGCGGTGGCAACATGACGGTCGCCGGTGCATTTCAACTGCTCGTCCTGGCCAATTCGGATAGCACTACCGGAACCGGCGGAAATATCACGGTAAGCAGCGGTGGCTCGCTCACGTCCGGCAGTTTGGACTTCGATCTCGATTTCAACAACTCCGTCGGTGTGACTAACGGCGTTAATCTGACCTTGAATGTTGTCGGCAATCTCACGACGACGTCAGGTGGCGTGAATCTGATCCTCTTTACTCCGATAGGGAACACGCTTGGCAGCGGCGGCAATCTTAGCATGAGCGTCGGCGGCGACCTGACCACCTTTGATGGAAGCGACGTTACCCTGGACGTAGTGAACACGGTTTCCACCACCGTTCCGAATGGTGCGAACCTCTTTGCCTCGATCGGCGGCGATCTGAACGCGGGCGCTGTTTTCGCCACGATCGAAAATGATTCAAGCGGCGGCATTGGAACCGGCGGCAACCTGACTCTCAATGTCGGTGGCGATCTGAATGCTTCCGACTTGCTCGCCCAGATCAGCAATACCGACTTCGGTAACATTACTACAGGCGGCAACATCGCCTTCCACGTTGACGGCGACTTGAACAAGAGTGGATCCGCTACCTTTTTCATTCTGAATTACTCGAGCGGTCACATCGGCACCGGCGGGAATATTATCGCGACGGTGGATGGCGATGTGAACGGCGGCGCTGGGTTCGGCCAGGGAGCAATCGGATTCGCATTGAACGCGACGATTGATAACAGCGCCGGGGGATTCATCGGCACCGGTGGAACCATCACGCTGAACATTGGCGGGGCCGTTAACGTCGGAGCGCTTACACTTCTTCTCGACAACTCTGCCGGCGGCCACATCGGTACCGGCGGAAACATTTTGGTCAGCACCGGGGGAGATCTCGCGGCGGGCACGCTCACCCTCCTGCTCAATAACCGCGACGGCGGCACGCTCGGCGGCGACAGCCTGGTTTCACTTAGCACCGGCGGCGCGATCACTACGACGGGCGATGCGACGCTTGTCATTTCCGACCGCGACGACGGCGGCGGCGCCGGCACGATCGGCGGCAACGCCTCGGTGATACTGACCGCCGCCAGCGCCAACATCGGCGGAAATTTGGTGGTGGCTAGTCCGAGTGAAGCGGTCGGCGGACAAATCGCCAGCGCCCTGGTCACCGTGAATGTGGCCGGCGACATTTCGACTGGAGGCGGCCTCCAGTTCACCGCGCAGAATGGGGGTTTCAATCAAATACTCGGGATGGAGGAGGGCGGCGGAATAATCAACCAGGATGCCCTCGTGTCCGTCAGCGCAGCCAACGTCACGATCGGCGACTTTCTCCTCGGCCTCATCTCGAACGTGGACGGCGGCCAAATCGGTGGAAACGCCGCGCTCGCGACGATCTTAACCGGGGACCTCAACGCCCAGGGAGACGCCGCCTTCCAGATCGACAACAGCACCATGATGGGAACCCTTACCTCCACCATCGGTTCCGACGCCGCCATCGGGGTTACTGCCAACAACCTCACTGCAGGTTCGCTCGAAGCCCAGATTTTCAACCAAGGCGGCAGCAGCATTGGTGGAAACGCAACCATCAACTTTGCCGTTGCCGGCGCGATCACCAGCCAGACCCACGCCAACTTTCAAATCTTTAACGAGGATGACGACAACGGGTTCGGCCCGGGGACGATCGGCTCCGGGGCCTCCGTCACGATCACGGCAAATTCGCTCTCGGCCGCATCCTTGCACGCAGAGATTGATAACACCGGTGGCACGATCGGCGGTGCCGCTGCTATCGACATGAACGTTTCGGGCAACGTCACCGTGGCCAATGATGCGACGGTTGCAATCTACGGCAGCGACGGGGCGGCGTCTGCGGCGATCAATTTCAATGGCGGCAGTTATAATGCCGGCGGGACGTTCCTTTCATACATCGACGGCAATGGAACGATGACATTCAATAACGCCAGCGCTCACGCTGATGTGCTCAAAGCCGGCGTGTTCGGCCCAAACGGTGTGCTCAATGTCGGCGGCGGCACCCTCTCGGGTGATACGACGTTGAAACTTTACGCGCCCGGCAGCAACGGCATGATCAACTTTGTCTCCAATGTCACTCTCGACAGCAACAGCA
Source organism: uncultured Verrucomicrobiae bacterium (assembly GCA_963737545.1). Taxonomy (GTDB): domain Bacteria; phylum Verrucomicrobiota; class Verrucomicrobiia; order Chthoniobacterales; family UBA10450; genus CAVTTH01. Next base: position 122,200 of record CAVTTH010000003.1, read on the forward strand.
GCGTGATCATCGCGGCCAATACCGTCACGATCAATAACGGCGTCGTGGTGACGATTACCGGGGACGACGGAATTCGTGCTTCAGTTTTCACGAATGTCCCGAACTACACCGGATCGGGTGGCAACGGAACTACGAGCGGAACGTTCGCCGGTAACCTCGCCAATACCCAACCGCTCGGTCAGGCGCCGCCATTCGGTAATCCTCCGCGCCCCACCGCTCCTGGCGCATCCGGCGGGAGAAGGACCGGCGGCGGATTTAACGTCACCAGCACGCAACAGTTGCTTGCGATGCTGGATGACGCTGTTCCCGATCGCCGGGGGAGGATCACCATTCCGGCTTCGAGAACAACGACCGGTTTGAGGAATTCGGGTCAGATCAATGCCGCTGATCGTTTGAGCTTGAGCGCGGGTCGTCGCGCGGTGGATAGCCGGGCTGCGTCCTCGCTGACAACGAAGCGCTTGGTGCCGTGAACCTGTCTCTTCACGCTTCGCACGGGGAAACGGCCAGAGTTTCCCGGTCATCCCGAGCGAAGCCGAGGGAACCGTAATGGAAACCCTACGGTAGCGCCACGGGATCCCTCGACTGCGCTCGGGATGACGTTGATAGCTACCGCCGTCTTTGATCGTCCAAATATCCGGCGCCTAACGCGATGCCGACGCACACAAGAGCGGCGGCCGTGGCGAACGGGACTGGGTCAAAGGGGGCTGGCGGTAGGGAGACGATTCCGTTCTCATCGGTCGCCGCCGGCGTATCGACGTAACGGCCGCGGCGCGGCGGCCGGAAGCGCTTCGCAAACGTTTGGAACTGACCAGGCAGATCGGTGGATTGCATCGGTACGCCGTGTCCGCATGCGACCACGTTCGGTTTCAGTTTCGCCAGCTCTTTTACTGATGCGTGAGTCGCTCCCCAATCGGCATTAAAGGAAGATTCCGCTTTCGCCAGCATTTGCCGGGCGGCAATCAATCCCGTCCACGAATCCATGTTCATCGTGGCAAAGGCGTCTCCTGCCAGCAATACCCGGTCCGACGACCGGAACAGCGAGATGTGGCCTGGCGAATGCCCTGGCGTGGCCAGCCACTCCCAGCCTGGAATCGCGGGAATTTCATTCGCCTTCAACTCCTGCACCCGGTCGCCCAGATCCATTGATCGCGAGGGCATGAAACGCGAGAGAAATGCAATCGCACCGCCGATCGTCGGATCAGGCGGAGGATACGATGACCGTCCAGTTAGGTAGGGCATTTCCAGACGGTGCGCGTAGATCGGGACATCCCAATGCTCCGCCAGAGCGAGGGCCGAACCAGCGTGATCAAAATGACCGTGCGTTAGAATAATTGCCTCAGGCCGCGTCCCGGCGCCGAATCGCGCTTCGGCCGCATCGAGGATTTCTCGGGAACGGCCGGGCAAACCAGCATCCACCAGCACCCAGGCGCCTCCGGGGCGACCGACAAAATAAACATTGGTGAAACTGATGGGCAGCCAGCCAACGTCTGGAGCAATCCGCGAAATAGGTCTCATATTTTTCGTATCGAATCAAAAGCCTTCACTAACATAAACGGATTTCAGTGGCCCGATTGTCGCAGGCAAATGCATCATGGGATAGCAAGGGTCTGGCCCACCTTCAGTTTCTCCGGATCATCAACATTTTTTTCATTTGCTTCGAGAATTTCTTTCCAACGCCCGGACGATTTGTAAAACTTCCGGGAAATCGAGGCCAGCGTATCGCCCGGCCGAACGGTGTAGGTTCGCGGATGCCGATCGGATTTTTTGGCTGAGTTCGCAGATTTCTTTTCCGTGCGACTGTCTCGTTTCCCTGATTTTTCGTTGTTTGCATCCACGGTTCGACTCGCCGCCCAGCGTTCCTCGATTTCTTTGCGCAGATTCAGGTTTTCATTCTTCAAGCGGGTAACTTCAGCGCGCGTCACCACCGAATCGCCGGATAACGTCGTCATCAAAGTGACCTCATCGCGTTTCATGAAATTCTTCGCGTCAGCGGCGTGTGAACCATTCGGTGCGAGAATCAGATAACGTTTGAAATGATGGAGGGCATGGAGCGGATCGTTCATCTTGTCATCGTAGAGGAGCGCAAGTTGATAGTGCACGTCGGCCGACTGCGCCGTTCCATCGAGCGCAGCTTCGTAGCGACCGATTGCACTATTGTAGTCGCCATCGGCCGCCTTGGCTTCCGCTTCCTTTACGAGTTGGGCAGTACGCGAGGTCGTCATTCGCTCGCAACCGATGACGCTAACGAACAGGAATAACGCAAGACAAATTCGAAGGGTGCTTGATTTGTCAGACGGCCACATCATGCCAATCTGCTTACGTGATCGTCCGGGTCGTTCAAATATTTTCCGCGACAATCCTGCTCGCCTCGGCCCGGGCCGAAACAGCTTCTCTCACGATGGGCGAAACCTACCGCCTAGTTTTTAATGACGTTGATCGAAATCAAATCTCCACAGCTGATGGCCATGTCACACTCGTCATCGTTACGACCAAGCAAGATCAGGACAAAGCACGCGCTTTCGGGGATCGCGTCCCCGACACATACATCGGCAACGACAAATATCGTTTTCTCACGGTGATAAATTTCCAGGGCAAGATCCATCCTGGGTTTCGAACACTCGCCACCGCCATTGTCCGCCATCGCCTCAACCTGGAGGCGAAGCGAATTCAACCCAGATATTCAAACGCGCATTTGACCCGCGACCCACGCCGCGACTTGTTCGCGGTGGCCGACTTCGACGGGATTGCCGTCAATCAGTTGGGCATCCCTTTGTCGGCGGCAGAATTCACCGCTTTTCTTTTTGATGGCGATGGCCGCCTTCTTCGTCACTGGCACAACGTGCCGACTCAATCCGAACTCGGCGAAGGACTCGCGGCAGCAAAGCCGCGCAGTTAGTATTTTGGGACGTCGGGATCAATCTCGTCCGACCACGCGTCAATTCCGCCATCGAGATTTCGAACGTTCGCGAACCCCTGTCCCTGCAATAGCTGCACGGCGCGTGCGCTCCGGAAACCGCTATGGCAGTGGACAATGATTTCGTCGCTTTGGCCGAGTTCATCGACGCGATCAAGAATTTCACCGAGCGGAATCAGCCTGGCGCCATCGATCCGAGCGATCTCAGCTTCGTGCGCTTCCCGCACGTCGAGCAAGATGAAGCGCTCGCGCGTATCCATCTTTTGCTTCAATTCGTGGACGGTTATCGACTCAACGTTATCACTGCTTTCTGCGGGAGCCGGACGCGTGATTCCGCAAAAGTTTTCGTAATCAATCGGCACCGAGATGGTCGGATTTTCTCCGCACACCGGACATGCCGGGTCGCGCCGGACCTTGAACTCACGGAAGCGCATCGCCGATGCGTCAAAGTGCAGCAGCCGGCCGATAAGTGTTTCGCCCACACCGATGATGAGCTTGATCGCCTCAAGCGCCTGCATCGTTCCAATAATTCCCGGGAGCACACCAAGCACTCCGGCTTCCGCGCAACTGGGAGCAGCGCCCGGCGGAGGCGGCTCGGGGAAAAGACAGCGGTAACACGGACCGCCGAGATGCGGAGCGAATACGCTGGCCTGGCCATCGAAACGAAAGACCGATCCGTAGATGTTTGGTTTGCGGGCGAAGACGCAAACGTCATTTGAAAGATATCGCGTCGGGAAATTGTCGGACCCATCGATGACCAGATCGTACGACGCAATGATTTCCTGCGCGTTCTCGCTTGTGAAACGACTTTCGTGCAAGACAACCTCCGCGCTTGGGTTGATGTCTTTAATTCTCCTCGCTGCCACTTCCAGTTTCTTTTCTCCGACATCGTTCGTTCCGTAAAGAATCTGCCGTTGCAGATTCGACAGATCCACGCGGTCGAAATCGACAAACCCGATCGTGCCGACGCCGGCTGCTGCCAGGTAGAGCGACGAGGGCGACCCAAGCCCACCGGCGCCGAGGCACAAAATGCGTGCCGCTTTCAAACGCTTTTGTCCCGCCACACCGATCTCCGGCAGAATGAGATGCCGGGAATAACGCGCGTGATCGTCCGCGCTCAGAACGATCCGCGAGAGTCGATCCTCGTCGATGATGCTTTTATTCATGTCGAAGCGCTGAGTGCTTTGATTGATTCCAAGCCTCGCTTTCGAAGAGCCACGTCAAGTGTGGCATTGTCAAAATCATATCCAAAAGCCTGAATGTCGTCGCGATAGACTTCTCGCACGATCTTCTCGGTCGTGCCGGAATAGTATTGTCTGTAATCGTCTCCCTTGTTCGCGGTCCTGTTGACCGTTTCTAATCGGCGTTCAATCCCAAGTCTTTCCGCAACGGCAGCGAAATCGTTCGGCAAATTCTCGAAGTATCCAACAAAATCGACTAACGGATGCAAGCATCGTGGCCGGCAAAGGAACCGCACCTGCGGTCGAAAATGCAGGCTCTTTTCTACATTCTTCTTCTTAAGCCAGCCGGTGACGAAGTGCTCAAAATCGTCAAAAGACGAAAGATGTTTCTCTGACCAGAGCCGGTCGGACTCATGCACACCTCCCTGTTTCAAAAAGAGATAGGCCGAGACGAGACGGTCCCACGGATTCCGGACAAAGGTGAACTTAAAGAGGTCCTCAAACTCCCTTTCGCTAAAGGCCAGCATGTAATCCAGGATCGTCGCGTGGTCGCTCGTCCGTTCTCCGAACAAACTTTTTGTCACTGCGACGCCGGCACATTTTGGGATATGAACGAACAGGCAATGGTGCCGAATCAGCGGCGCTAGCGAATTCCGCGTCGCCTGCAACCTGCGGTAAGGCGCGGGCCGAAAGCTGCCATAACAAGAGCGTCGAAAATCGTGGGGGAGAAACCACAACATTTTTTTTGCGATCTTTCTCACAAATTATCCGTCCCGGAAGTGCCGGCGGCAGCGGCGTATCTCACAATGTCCACAATGTCATTTACGATTTCACCAGCAACCAATCGATTCCTACAATGCGCTGGCCTTCGAAACGCTTCACCGATCTTGGAAATGTGAGATACCGTGCGGTCTTGTCTTTGTGGAAACCGACAACGCCAAATTCGGTCCCGGTCTGACTCGCTCTGATGGTCATGACGCGATTGTTTTTTAACATCGCCTGAAAGGGCCGGTCCGCATTCGGTTTCAGCCAAAGAGTATGAATCTCCGGTTGCCCGGATGTGTCGACCACCACGCGAAAACGCGTTGTTTTCACTTTCAACAATTTCACCGGCGTCTGCTGTAGCTTGTAGGGAAAGCTGCTTCCAATTCCTTCCGTTTCTAAAATCGGGAAGCTAACAGCTTCCCCTGCAATTCGCTGAATCGTCAGCAACCAAAAAAAAGTCCGCCAGAGAACTACGGCAAAGCGGATCAGACTACCGTTGCTGCATTCCTGCTCTGGCGGGGTTCGTAAGTCCGCAGTCCATAGCCCCTGACGGAAACGAAACTTCGCGAAGTCCAGTGTGGACGCAATGACCTTTTCACTCCGGCGTATCGCGCCGGCATCGCCGCGCCAGCTCAAGCGAACGGCATGTTCGCCTTGATTCGCGCCATGTCGGTGGAATGCACCAGGCCTGATTTCGCCAGGTGCCGTTTGCGCTTTGCGTTCTTGGAGGAGAGCAAATGACGGCGGGACGCGTGCTGTCGCAACACCTTGCCCGTGCCGGTGATCTTGAAACGTTTTGAAACCGCTTTTCTGGTTTTACTGCGTGCAACGGGCTTCGGCATAAGGCGCGAAAGATAGATGAGATTCGTTGGGTGACAACCCCGAATGCCTTCGGGCTACAACCGCAAACGAAAAACAAATCTCTGGCTTCGCTTTTCGTTCTCGGAACATTGTTGCTCATGGGAACCGTTTCGACGTCGCTTCCGCATGTCGTGATCGTGGGCGGTGGTTTTGGAGGCCTCGAAGCCGCCAAAATGCTCGGCGGGAAAGCGGTCCGGGTAACCGTGATCGATCGCACCAATTATTACCTTTTTCAGCCTCTGCTGTATCAAGTCGCCACCGCCGCGCTGTCTCCAGCCGATATCGCAGCTCCCGTGCGCGCAATCCTGAGCAAATTCCAGAACATCGAGGTGCAGCTCGCGGAAGTGACGTCGGTTGACGTTGCGAACAAGAAAGTCAAAACCGCCGAGGCTGAAATTGCTTACGATTACCTGATCCTCGCGACCGGCGCTCGCCATTCTTATTTCGGTCACAATGAATGGGAGCGTTTGGCGCCGGGATTGAAGAGCCTGGAAGACGCCATCGAAGTTCGCCGTCGCATCCTCCTGGCGTTCGAGTACGCCGAAAAGATTTCCGACGAAAAAGCAAGAAAAGCGGCCATGACTTTTGTGATCATCGGCGGCGGACCGACCGGCGTGGAAATGGCGGGAGCGATCGCCGAGATCGCCCGTTACACGTTGAGCAAGGATTTCCGTCATATCGATCCTTCGCATGCGCGCATTGTGCTGATTGAGGGCGAGCCACGCATTCTCGCCTCATTCCCGGAAGATCTTTCCGCCAGCGCGTTGAAACAACTGACCGATCTCGGAGTGGAAGTTCGGACCGGCGTGCACGCCACCAACTTGACAGAGCAGGGACTCGTGGTCGGGAGCGAATTCATCCCGTGCCGGGTGAAAATCTGGGCCGCTGGTAACAACGCTTCCCCTGTTGGAAAGACGCTCGGAGTTCCGGCAGATCGCGTGGGCCGCGTTGTCGTGAACAACGACCTAACGATTCCGATGCATCCGGAGGTGCAGGTCATCGGCGATCTGGCAAACTTTCCCCATCGCGATGGAAAGCCGTTGCCGGGAGTTTCACCGGTCGCCATGCAGCAGGGTCGCCATGCCGGGCGCAACGTCCTCGCCATGATCGATGGGAGAAAACCTCAACGCTTTTGGTATTGGGATAAAGGCAACATGGCTACGATCGGGCGAAACAAAGCGGTGGCTGACTTGCGTTTTGTTCACTTCAGCGGTTTTCCCGCGTGGCTCGCGTGGCTGTTTATCCACGTGCTGTTTCTGGTCGGCTTTCGCAACCGGCTCGCAGTGCTACTGCAATGGGCCTGGTCCTATTTCACCTTCAACAAAGGCGCGCGCCTGATCACGCGGAACTTCCAATCCGAGACGCGACCACCGGCGTGAGAGGCATTGATATTTTCGATCGCTCGTGATCGCAAAAGCGAATCGCTAAATTCGTTTTGAAAACCGCGCCGGATATCACCGTTCGCAATTTGCAGCGTGCAGTTGAGGTCAATCTCGCCGGTCTCCAGAAATTCGGCCGGCGCGCGCTAAATCGATGTCTCGCACTGCCGAAGAGGAAAAGCGTTCTCTCCGGGCTGGCGGCCGTTGATATTCTACTGATTTCAGACCGGCGCATCGCCGGTCTGCATCGACGTTTCCAAAAGATCGCGGGCCCAACGGATGTTATCACTTTTCACCATGGTGAGATTTTCATCAGCGCACAAACCGCACAACGCCACGCTGCAGAATTTGGAACTTCAACCAATCGGGAAATCGAACTTTATTTGCTCCACGGCCTCCTCCATCTGCACGGCTTTGATGACAAGACCGCGGCGGACAAGCGTCGGATGAACGCAGTCCAAAGCAAGATCCTGCGCACGCTCTAGCTGGCAGGTGTCCCAGGCCAAAATGCCCGTCGGACGCCTGCGAAATCGCTTTCACCGCAGGGCGACCCTGTTGAATCGAGGGGATCGTGTGATAGCGTGAGATTCATGAGCTGGCAGCCGCGGCAGGGTGGTGGGCATGTCGCGTTCTGGGAGATTCGCTGTGCGGTGAAAGGTTTCCCGGCAGGCCCTTACGCCATGGGGAACGCGCTGGAGAACCCCACCCTGGAAGAAGAAACTCGGACAAGCCATGAATTGGATACTCCGTGGCAGGTGGTGGTGCACAACGATCCGGTCAATCTCATGACCTATGTGACGATGGTTTTCCAAAAGGTCTTCGGCTTCCCACGGGAAAAAGCAGAGAAACACATGCTCGAGGTTCACCGGCAAGGCCGCTCGATTTTATGGAGCGGCGTGCGGGAACGGGCGGAGTTGTACGTGCAGCAACTTCACGGTTACCTGCTTCTCGCCACGATCGAACGGGTTAGTTGATATGGAGTTTTGCCGCCAAGGTGATTCGCTGGAAATCTCGGAAGTGGATCCATTCCTCGCTGAGTTGCTCCGTCAGATCCCGGAGAGCACGAAACCGGAGGGCACCGAGGCTGCGGAGAAACGTCTCTTCAGCGCTCCGGCGCACCCGGATCTGAGCGACGTTTGCGCGGAGTGGAAAGTGTATGTCGAACCGGAATTGCGGCGGCTCTTCCGGACCGCCACCGAAACCGTCGCCACCGATCTGCAGCAGCTGAATGGCAGCGAAAAACCATTTGCCAATTGCACGCTCAGAATTCCCACGGCCCACGCTGAGGCCTGGCTGAGCGCCCTCAATCAAGCACGTTTGGTGATCGCCGCGAAATACGGTTTCAATGAAGGCGAACTGTGCGATCACTACCGCTCGCCGATCGGCTCGCGTCGCGACCTCAGCTTATTCCAGGTAAACTTCTATGGATTTCTTCAAGAATTTATCCTGCGGGAGATGGACGTTTGATTTCGACGGGCGAATGCGTGCTTCCTTCGGTTTTGCGCTTTCGCACCATCGACATCAGGCGCTCCTTCAGCGCCTCGGATGACTTTGCCGGCTTGAGGCTAAGCGCAAATGCCTCATGCAAGGCATAGCATTCCCCAATAAAATCCTCGGCTTTTTGTCCGAACTTTTTTCGAGCTCGTTCGAATTCCTTCAATTCGGTCGCTTCCAGCGCACCGATCACGTAAAGGCGGGCGTGATTCTGGAACTCTTCAAAGTTCATCTTTCAACTCCTTTAGGCCATCGTAAATCTTTTTTAAACCCAATTCCAAGCGAGTCTTCACCGTTCCCAGAGGTGTATTCGTATTTGCGGCGATTTCGCGCTGACTCATACCTCGAAAAAATGCAAGTTCGATCGCCTGGTGCTGGGCAGGCGGAAGCATATTAATCACCTTTCGTACCAAAATGCGGGTATCACTGAACATGATTTCCTCCTGGGTCGCATTGTGCACCCACGCATCGGGTTGCTGCTCCGTCTCATTCCGCAGCCGCTCGCCGGCCCGAGCATAAGCCTGTTTCTTACGCAGCCCGTCGATCGCGCGCCGCCGCGCCAGGGTCACCATCCAACCCAGCGGCTTCCCCCTTTGGGCAGAAAAATTCTTCGCCTGATTCCAGATTTCCATAAAAATTTCCTGCAGAAGATCGTCGGCCTCGGCTTCATTATGAACCACGCGCAGGACAAGCGCTTTGAGAATGCCGTTGTAACGATCGTAAAGCTGCGAAAGCGCCTCCGGATCCTGGCCTTGAATTGCATGCATCAGCTCGAGATCGCTCGGCGCCCCAGGTTCGATCGGAGGCGCTGGCATTGGCGTTTTTCGGGCCGGCTCGCCTTCGGCTTCGAAAGACAGATCATCCCTCGGTTCTTGGTTCATTCCAACACGTTTGGTTCTGGTGCCGGGCTTTTCGGGCTTTTCATTCAGAACATCAAGTTTTAGTGCCGGGGTTCGCACTCGTCCATCGGTTTCACGCAAATGTCATGCTGCTTGCATGATCTTGTCCATTCAGCAGCTTGACGCCTCGTGAAGGTCACCGCTACTCTTTTCACCCATCCGTGAGAGCGAACGTGTGCTCGATTCGATCGTCCGTTCGATTCGCTTTCCCGAAAATAAATGAAATCTCGCAGCCGGATCCTTACCATAATGCTGGCGTATTTCGCGGTCTTGTTCGCCGCGTCGGCTCAAATCGCGCCGAGCTCCCTCTCCCGCGAGCAGCCCTCACCCAGCCCAACTCCGACACCGGCTCCGACCGCAAGTCCAAAAGTAGAAATTACTCCTGCGACGAAACCGGAAGAAAAGCCGGCTCCACCGGCAGCCGAAAAATCTGTTCCAAAGACCGAGACGAAATCCGCGCAACCGCGGACCAACGCCCCCGCCGCTGACGAAGAGCGGCCAGCGGGAGCCGGGGCTGACACGGCTTCCAAGCTCCAGCAGCTGGAAAGAGAATGGGAAGCCTCGCCCCGCAACACCGCCGTCATTGAAAGAATCGTAGCTGACGATTTTATTGGAGTAACCAGTGACGGAAAAATTGTCTCAAAGCGGGCCTTACTCAAAGGTTCAAGTAAAGAGAAGGGCGAAGGTTCGTCATCGATCGGGCATATGGATGTCCGTCTTCACGGCGCGAAAGTCGCTGTCATTATCGGGATCGCGCGGGAAACCATCACGAACCGGGCCGGGAAGAGGTCTACAACCAGTTATCGCGTCCTCGACACCTGGATTGAACGCAACGGCCAATGGCAATGCATCGCCAGCCAGATGACAACCCTGCGGAGCGGCGGCGCTTTTAGTCCAACCGGGAATAGCATCAAGAGTGCAGAGCCGCTGCCCAGGCAAGTTGGTTCGTATATACCTCGCAGACGGTATTAGCAGACCAACGCCGCCCTCCGCAAACCTGCGGTTTTGGACATCACGGCTCGATCACCATTCGATAAAAACGTTTCGGCAAAGCGGCTGCACCAGGATCGGCAATTTCCAGGTTCGTTGTGCTCGATGAAAAAATTTGGTCGATCAGCGTCGCCCAGTTCCCGCTGATCAAGTCGTCGCGATACTCAAGGCGATAGGTTTTTCCGGCCAGCGCCTGAAAGCTGATCCGTGGATCGCCGGCGGTGCGATCGATGGAAAGAATCACGAAGCGACTTGTTGAATTTCTCGGATCCGTTCCAGCATTGAATTCCTGCACGTTGGTAAAGCCGTCGCCATCGCTGTCGACGCTTGCGTCAGCCGAGCTGTTCGGATTTAACATGTGCGCGTTCTCCCAATTGTCCGGCATGCCGTCGCCATCGGTGTCAGTGGTCGCAACCGCCCGAGTCGCGGAAAATTCCGATGTGTTTCCGAGCGGACCGGTCGCAGTGGCTGAAATGACGTGGCCGGCGGGGACTGCGGCGGCGAGCGGCGTGGTGAAATTAACGCTACCCGCGCCGTTCGTCGTTACGCCGGTCGATCCAATCAGGAACTGGCCTTCACCAAATCCGGAGGGGTCGCCGGTCGGACTGGCAAAGAACTCGATCGTGTAACTTGTGCTCGCAGCTGCGGCAAGCGAGCCGGCTACGTCGGTTCCGCCCGGATTGGTCGAAGTGCTCAGCGTCGCCGAGCTCAGCACCGGAAAAGGCTGCGCGTTGTTCGACCCATCATAAAGCATGATCCCCCTCGCCCCATTCGAGAAGATGGAGTTTCCGCTGAACGTGTTTCGGGCGGTCGCGCCATCGGTACTGGGCGATTCCTTCAAAGGCATTGCCGGAGATAATGTTGCTCGCGCCACGTGCCGATCCCCCGATCACGTTCAGTTGCGCGCCAGTGAAAAGAGCCACACCTGTGAAAGCATTGGCGATCGCCGAGCCGGCGACGTTGAGGCCAATCGTGTTTCCTTGGACAAGATTGGCGCTTGTCCCTGAACCGCCGATCGACATACCGTAAAAAGGACTGCCGCAGATAAAATTGCGCGAACCCGGAACCGTCCCTCCAATCACATTATTCTGCGCGCCACCTGAAATCGTAATGCTGGTGGAGTTATTGGCGATCTGATTGATACCGTCAACATCAAGCCCGACATAATTTCCCGCGACGACATTGAGGTTCGTGCCAGAACCATCAATCGACACCGCTTGAAAAGTGTTTCCCGAGATAATATTGCGCGCTGCGGGGGTCGTGCCCCCGACGAGATTGGACTGCGCGCCATTGTAAATGCTGACGCCCGATGAGCCGTTAGGGAGCGCGCTCGCTCCATTTTTGTCCACTCCCATGAGGTTGCCCTGGATGAAATTTTGGTTCGTGCCTGCTCCGTCGATCGTAACAGCCTGGTAAAAGTTTCCAGAGATCACATTGCCAGCACCCGGTGCAGATCCCCCGATCGTGTTTGACTGTGCGCCAGCGAAAATACTGATGCCGGCCGATCCATTGCCCAGCGCTGCAGTTCCGTTGACGTCCACTCCAATGAAATTCCCCTGCACCAGGTTTTGATCGGTGCCGGTGCCATTGATCGAAACACCCTGGGCAAAATTTCCAGAAATGAGATTGCGTGCTGCGGCGGTTGTACCGCCGATCAAATTGGATTGCGCGCCATTTGAAATCTGGATGCCGACGCCGCCATTTTGCCTTTTCACTGTCCCATCTGGACTCAGGCCGATGACGTTCCCCTGTACGAGCGTATTGATCGAACCAGCGTCGTTAATGTCGATTCCGTTATCGCGATTTCCAGAAATGACATTGCCGGCTCCGGTCGTTGTGCCGCCGATCGCGTTTGAAGGCGCGCCTTCATAAATTTGAACGCCATCACCCTGGTTCGGCAGCGCGGCGGATCCATCGGCCGTAAGTCCGATGAAATTTCCCCGAACCAAATTGTCGCGCGTTCCCACCATGGTGACGTCCTGAAACTCATGAATCAGAACACCGCCGCCGTTGTTACCGGAGATGACATTGCGCGCGGCGATCGATGTTCCGCCAACAGTGTTGGATTGCGCGCCCCCGAGAATATCGATGCCCCATCCATTCGGAATCGCTGCGGTCCCAACGGCATCGAGTCCAATGTAATTTCCCTGAATGAGATGGTTATTCGAACCGGCGTCGCTGATATAAATAGCCTGGAAAGTATTGCCGGAGATGAGATTGCCCGCTCCGGCGGCGGTGCCGCCAATCGTATTATCGTGTGCGCCGAGATAAATAACGATGCCAGCAGAATTCGCCTGCGCGCCGGTCCCAGTCTGATTCGTCCCGATGTAATTGCCCTGAATGATATTGCCGGCCGTAGTCGCATCGCGAATCCCAATCCCATAGGCCACGTTTCCAGAGATGACATTGCGAGCGGCCGGCGTTGTGCCGCCGATTACATTCCCGGTCGCCGCGCTTCCGTTCGGATCCGTGCCCTCGTGAATGTCGATACCCCGCTCATTAAAGTTCTGAATCGTTAGGCCCTTGATCGTGCAATTCGCCGCCCGCAAAATTAATCCCGGGCTATAGAGGCCAAACGGATCCTGCAACACCGCAAAGTTCGACCCATCGAGCACGATCTCCGGTCCGTCCGGATTCGTGTCGCCGGTAAATGCTGTCTGCGAAGTTCCATCGATCGTGGTTCCATTTCCCAGCGCGGTCATGATGTAAGTTGGCTCGATCATAAAAACGCCGGTTCCGGCGTTGTAGTTGGGATCGCTCGTTGGAATCTGAAACGTGATCGTTGTCGGGACCGGCGGCACGTCGGTCGACCGATCGAACGCGTAGTAAATGGCCGTGCGCAAACTTCCCGGCCCGCTGTCATTCGTGTTGGTGACAACTGCACTCGGGAGCGAGGCGGGATTCCCATAGATCGCCGCCATGCCCGCGCGTTCGCTCCTGCTCAATATCCGATCGTAAACGTTGCCGATGACGTCGATGTACTGCGCATAGGCCGGTTGCATGCTGATGGTGTCCTGGCCGTTGCTGGAAAGATCGTTGCGCTTGTAATGCATGATCGAATAAAAATCGTAGGCCGTCCCATACGTCCCGCCGTTGTCGATGATCGTGAAGTTCGGCCAAAGGCCCATGTCGATGTTGTCGAAATTGATGATGACATAGGTATCGCGATCGGGTCGCTGCTGCTCGTGCCAGAGTCCGATCGCGTGACCCACTTCGTGGCAAACCGTTCCGCGATTCCAACTGTGCTGGCCGAATTGAATGAATTGCTCGCCGCCTGCCATTCCGACCGACGAGGAAAAACCGCCTTCCCCGGGCATGGTATTTTCCTGGACGGTGATGTAGTTCGTGGGCGGGGTGCCTGTGAATTCGATGAAATGCAAATTGGCGAATGCGGCCCATTCCGCTACGCCATCGCGAAACTGCTGCATCCTGATTGCGTCGATTGTTCCGTTGCCGACCTGCGTGGGATCGAAACGGTAATACACATTCCCACCCGGCCACATGAATGTCGTGCCCGGGGGAGTCACAACTTCCGGATTCACACCCGATTTCCGCGGAGGCGCTGATGATGTTCCAGCAAGCCGATCGCGATAAACTTTCAAATCGGCGTATTTGATCCCGACGTCACCGAACTTGACCCAGCGATCACCCAGCTTCGCACTCGCCAGCGCGCGATCGATTACAGCGATGTCGCGGCTGTGGTCGGGGACGCCGTTACGACCGCTGGCGAATGCCGCGGGACTGAGTATTAGAAAAGCGATTAGGGTCGCAAAATACGATTTCACGGGCCAAATTTCAGGCGCTGCAACTGATCATACGGTGCCAGCAGCAACCGGAACATCTGTATTGTGGCGCAAAGAAGAATCATTTGGCAAACCAGTTTCCGGGTCATTCGATGTAGTCGAACAATCCCGATTCTTTACCTTCGCCACAGAATGATCGCGCGCGGTGGCAACCGATGATTGCTTGCACTCGATTTGTGCGCCAACAGTTATCCGCATGGCTCAATCGCCTCCGCCTCCTCTCGACCCGCTCTGGTACAAAGACGCGGTGATTTATGAGCTGCACGTCAAGACCTTTCGCGACGGCAATGGCGACGGGATCGGCGACTTTCGCGGGTTGATCGAGAGGCTCGATTACCTGCATGAACTGGGCATTACAGCCATCTGGCTCCTGCCCTTCTATCCTTCGCCGCTGCGTGATGACGGTTATGACATCGCGGACTATTACGACGTCAATCCGCACTACGGAACACTGGAGGATTTTCGGATGTTTCTCGCGGCTGCTCACGCGCGCGGCCTTCGGGTCATTACGGAATTGGTGATCAATCACACCTCCGATCAAAATCCATGGTTCCAGAAATCACGCCGCGCCGCGCCGGGTTCACCTGAGCGCGAGATGTATGTCTGGAGCGATTCGCCGGAGAAATACAAGGAGACGCGCATCATTTTCAAAGACTTCGAGACATCGAACTGGTCCTGGGATTCGGTGGCGAAAGCGTACTACTGGCATCGCTTCTATTCGCATCAGCCAGACCTGAATTTCGACAACCCGGCGGTGCATGAAGAAGTGCAGAAGGTCCTCGACTTCTGGCTCAAGATGGGCGTCGACGGGCTGCGGCTCGACGCGGTTCCTTATTTATATGAACGCGAAGGAACCAGCTGCGAGAACTTGCCGGAAACGCATGTTTATCTGAAGAAATTGCGCGCCCATCTCGACGCGAAATTCCCGGGCGTGATGCTGCTGGCCGAAGCAAACCAGTGGCCGGAGGACGCCGTGGCCTACTTCGGCAAGGGAGACGAGTCGCACATGAATTTTCACTTCCCGCTCATGCCGCGAATGTTCATGTCGCTGCAAATGGAGGATCGGTTTCCGATCATTGACATCCTCGATCAAACCCCGGCCATTCCGGACAATTGCCAGTGGGCCATGTTCCTGCGCAACCACGACGAGCTGACTCTGGAAATGGTGACGGACGAAGAACGCGATTACATGTGGCGCGTTTACGCAACGGATCCGACCGCGCGAATTAATCTCGGGATTCGTCGTCGTCTTGCTCCACTCCTCGCAAACAGCCGGCGCAAAATCGAGCTCCTCAATATTCTTCTCTTCTCCATGCCCGGAACGCCGGTGCTCTACTACGGAGACGAAATCGGAATGGGCGACAATGTCTACCTCGGCGATCGCAATGGCTGCCGCACGCCGATGCAATGGAGTTCCGACCGCAACGCCGGATTCTCGCAAGCCAATCCACAGCAGCTTTATCTGCCGATCACGATCGATCCGGAGTATCACTACGAAGCGATCAACGTCGAAAACCAACAGAAGAATCTGTCCTCGCTGCTTTGGTGGACGCGGCGCGTGATCGCAATGCGCAAGAGTTTCAAGGCTTTTTCGCGCGGCTCACTCGAGTTCCTGTATCCGGAAAATGCACGAGTGCTCGCTTTCCTCCGGCGTCACGAGGATGAAACCATCCTTGTGGTTGCGAATCTTTCCCGCTTTTCGCAGGTCGCCGAGATCGATCTTTCCCGCTTCGCCGGCTGCGGGTTGAAGGAAGTCTTCAGTCAGAACGCTTTTCCGGTAATCAGGAAATCGCTCTACGTCATCACTCTTGGACCACACGCGCATTACTGGCTCGCGCTCGAGACGCAGAAGGAGAAACGATCTGCAAAAAAGCACGCCGTTCCCACGATTAGCGCCGTCGCGGATTTGTCGATGCTCCTTGCCGACGGTCAGCGCAAACAGATCGAACGCGAGATTCTGCCTAACTACATTCCTCACTGCCGCTGGTTCGGTGCAAAAGCGAGAACCGTGCGGGATATGCGCGTGTTGGAGGACGTGCCCATCGGCTCGGAGAAAGACGCCGCCCGCTTCTGGTTCGTTGAGGTAAATTACACCGACGGTCCGCAGGAGATGTACGCTCTGCCAGTACAAGTCGCGCAGGGCGAAGCCGCCCGCTTGATTCACCGCTCTGCCCCGCAGGCCGTGCTCGCGTATTTTGCCGGCAGTGACGAAGCCGTCCTCCACGACGCGATTTGGGATACGGCTTTCCGCGAGAAACTCTTTCGCCTGATGTCGACCGGTGATCGTTTGCACGGAAAGGCGGGCGAACTGATCGGCATCACCGCGAGTGCGCCGCAGAAAGAATCGCCTGATGAAGTCCTCGACTCGCAAGTTCTCAACGCTGAGCAAAGCAATTCGTCGATGCTTTTTGGGAACAAGTTTTTCCTGAAGTTATTTCGCAAACTGGAAGACGGTGTAAATCCCGACGTGGAAGTGACGCGCTTTCTCTGCGAGCGCGGGCAGTTTGCCGGCGTTCCGGCTTTTGGCGGCGCAGTTGAATATCGTCGCCCTCGCTTGCAACCGACTGTCGTCTGTCTCTTGCAGAGTGCGGTCCAGAACGAAGGCGATGTCTGGACGCTGACCCTGGGCGCCGTCGGGCGCTTTTACGAACGTGTTCTCGCGCGCAAAGCGGATTTGCAAAATCAGAACGCGGCCGCCGGTGCTCTATTCGACGAGCTGGTCGGCGGCGTTTACCCCGAGAAAGCGAAACTTCTCGGGCAGCGCACGGGCGAGATGCATCTGGCGCTTGTTTCCGTAACGGACGATCCGGCCTTCAGGCCAGAGCCGTCCAACACAATGGCGCAGCGTTCCGTTTATCAAAATATGCGCGCTTCATTGCGGCGCGCGTTTGCCTTGTTGCAAAAAAGATTGCCGCAATTGCCGGACGCCTTTCATAACGAAGCAAAAGAGGTGCTGGCGGCGGAGCGGCAAATCCTGGCGCAAGAACAGCGGTTGCTCGAAAATCCGTCCGGCCCTCACAAGATCCGGATCCATGGCGATTATCATCTGGGCCAGGTTCTCTACACCGGAAAGGACTTTGTCATTCTCGATTTCGAAGGCGAGCCGGCGCGGCCATTGAGCGAGAGAAAGCTGAAACGCTCGGCGTTGCGCGACGTGACCGGGATGATGCGTTCCTTCCAGTACGCTGCCTACAGCGCTCTCTGGCAGCCCGCGATGCGGAGCGAGGATGTGCCGTTCCTCGAACGCTGGGCCGACCTTTGGTATCGGGAGATGAGCAGCGTTTTCCTGCAGAGTTATCTGCAAACGACAACCGGTTCAGTTTTCATCCCGAAGAATGAAAGCGATCTGCAGATGATGCTTCAGGCATACTTGCTCGACAAAGCGGTCTACGAAATCGGTTACGAGTTGAACCATCGCCCCGATTGGGTAGTGATTCCGATCCGCGGGATTAAACACATCTTGCAATTGGCGTGACCGAACATTCCGACGAAGAAAAAACATTCGCAGTTTGTCCATCGCGCAGTTAGAAACGAATCATTAGAGGAAGCACAATGAACCAACATCTCGATCTTATTGACGGCCAGATTGCCGCAAAACATCTTCTCACCCATCCCTTCTACCTGGCCTGGACGCGCGGCGAACTGAGCACGGAAGCGCTGACCGATTACACGCGGCAGTATTATCATCACGTCGCTGCATTCCCAACTTACCTTTCCACGGTGCACGCGCGCTGCGAGGATCAACCGACGAGGAAACAGCTGCTTTCGAACTTGATCGATGAAGAAGCCGGCACGCCGAATCATCCGGAATTGTGGCTGCAATTTGCCGAGGGACTCGGTCTTTCGAAGGAAGACGTGCAAAGAGCTGAGAAGTGGCCCGAGACACAAAAACTGATCGAAACGTTCCGCGAGATCTGCTCGCGCGGCACGACGGCAGATGGCATCGGGGCGCTCTACGCCTATGAGAGCCAGATTCCGGCCGTGGCGGAGTCAAAGATCGCGGGGCTAAGAAAGTATTACGGCTTCACCGATCCGAAGCATGATGAGTATTTCTCCGTCCACATTGAAGCCGATCGGGAACATTCCGCGGCCGAGCGCGCGATGCTGGCCGGCTACGTCACTGACGAAAACCGCGGCAGCGTCAGTGCTGCCGTTGAACGTGTGCTTGACGCGCTTTGGGAAATGCTCTCCGGCGTCTGTCGACGACACGCGATCGCTTGCTGATTTCGTTTGTCCTGCTCTTGATCCTGATCCTACTCTTGATCTCTCAGCGACGCTGGCTCGGGAGCAGGATTAAGATCAGGGGCAAGAGCAGAAGATTGGCGGAGGGGGTGGGATTCGAACCCACGAGGGCTTGCGCCCTGCCGGTTTTCAAGACCGGAGCCATCAACCGCTCGACCACCCCTCCGAAAAGGTTGAGAACGCCGTAGTCTTAACCTCGACTGCCTGTGGAGCAAGACGGTTGCCCACTCTTTCTCATCGCCGCGAAATGATAGCGTCATCGCACGGAACGAATGAAATCGCGATCGCGCTCAATAAGCCTTTTCGAAATAGATGTCCCCGGTGTCGTCTCGAAGCCGAAAGACCGGACTGGGATCAGATCCGATGGCGGCATCGAATTTCTTTCCCTTATCGTGACGCGCCCGATCCTCGCTGAAATTATCGAGGATGCGTCCGCTCGTTGTCGCGGCGTCCGCGTGAAACGAGGAACCGCGCGGGAGAAATGCTTTGGCGTTGCCATGTGCAATCGCAGCATCGACGGCGAATGCTCGCGGTTCCCACCAACCGTAGGTCAACACAAGTGCCCCTCTGGTAACGCCAAGATCCAGATCGCAGAAACAGTCGCGCGCAAACATCCGGCCGTTCGTGAGCCGGGCTTTCGCGTAGCCGCGGAGACCTTCGACCGATATTTCACCGTTAACCAGTTCGAGCGTCTTAATCCGGATCGAGTCAGGAACGATAATCGTGTAATCGACGGTGCCGGAGCGGTCACTCATTCCCCATTTCTCTTTGTTTGGGAAAACAGTGTCGATCGCGACCGAACCGTGTTCCGCAGAAACCTTGATTTCAATCTGCTTCAAGCGCTCGGTCGAATAAGCGCTCTTTACCGCGATCATCTTTATTCCCGGATCGTTGGACCCATAAATCCAAATCGAGCCGTCTCCGTTCCGCACACTCAGTTCGCCCCCCGGCGGAAAGTCGTAGCTTTGCTCGACCGTATCTTCCAAGGCCTCATCAGTTTTTCCGGTACACCCAAAAGTGAGTGCGATTATCATCGCAAGAAACACCGCTCCCAATCTCGAGCCCAACCTCGTCACGCCGAGAAGCCTATTGGACTTCGAAAAGACAGCGAGCCGATTTCTGATTAACGGCAGGATCCTGAGGTGCTGCCCAGATCACTCGTGGCGCAGCGCTGTGATTGGATCTACGTTCATGGCGCGCCGCGCCGGAAAATAACTCGCCAACCACGCTGCGCCGGTCAGGAGCAGAAGCACGATTGCGTAAGTCGACAGATCGTTTGCCCCGACGCCGTAAAGCAACGCAGCCATTAATCGCGTCAGCGCCAGTGCGCCAATCAAACCGACAACCAATCCGATACCGACGATGGTCAAACTCTGGCGCAGAATCATGCGCAACATATCGGAACGTTGCGCGCCGAGCGCCATGCGAATGCCGATTTCTCTGGTCCGTTGCGTTACACTGTAGGCGATCACGCCATAGATCCCGATGGCGGCCAGAATCATTGCCACGCCAGCGAAGACCGCGAGCAGCAACATGTTGAAACGGGGCTGCGCCAACTGGGTGGAGAGAAAAGTTGCCATCGGTTCCAGCTTGGGAACGAACAGATCCTTGTCGACCTCGTGCACCGCCCGTTTCAGGTCCGCCTGGAGTCCCACCAGGTTCGTTGAGGTCACGCGCAATACCACATCGAGGCTTCGCGTTGGATCCTGGGCGAACGGCACGTACATCTCCGGCTCGGGCGCCGCGGCTAACGAGTCGTGCCGTGAATCGCCCACCACACCCACGATCTCGCATGGCGGCGCCTTGCCTTCGCCGCGATCGATCATCACTTGCTGGCCGATCGGATTCCGATTCGGAAAATGTTTCCGCGCGAACGTTTCATTGATCATGGCGACCAACGGCGAGTCTTTGGTGTCGGAAAGTGTGAAGGCGCGCCCTCGAAGGATCGGGATTTTCATCGTCCGGAAATAATCCGGCTTGACGATGCAGTAGCCGGCGCCGGGATGATTGCCCTGCGGCAGTGGAGCAGCTCCACTAACCATGAACGACAAGCCAGCGCTATTGCCGCCGAACGGAAGCGGATTCACTGCCCCCGCGGATTCCACTCCGGGAATCGCGGCGATCTTTTCCATGATTGCATCGTGCATCCTGATTTGCTGATCCAACTCCGAGTATCGCACACGGGGCAAAGTCAGCGACATGGTCATCAGACGCTCAACATTGAAGCCAGGATTGGTCGCGCGAAGGTTGAAGAAGCTTTTGATCAACAAGCCGGCGCCCGCCAACAGGAGAAGAGAAAGAGAAACCTGAGAGACGACGAGAAAAGCGCGCAGCCGATTGCTGTGCAGACCGCCAGTCGAACCTTTCGCACCTTGCTGGAGAGATTCATTCACGTTCGGCCGCGAAACTTGCAGTGCCGGGATGAGGCCGAAAAGAACCGTGCTGCTAATGGCGAGGGCAAAAGTAAAAAGGCAAACAGTGACGTTGACGTTAATCTGCGCAACGTGAGGGAGTCCTTGCGGACCAGCCGCGCCGAGAAGATCCACGCCCCACCACGCCAGCAGGAGGCCGGCGGACCCGCCCAGCAATGCGAGCAGAAGACTTTCGCAGAGTAATTGCCTAACGACACGGAACCGGCTGGCGCCCAGCGCCGTGCGAATCGCGATCTCACGGCTCCGCGACGCAGCGCGCGCGAGGAGGAGATTGGCCACGTTCGCGCACGCGATCAAAAGAACGAGCGCGACCGCACCGAGCAGGATCAACAATGCCAGACGCACATCGCCAACGACATCGGAATGCAGCTTCACGACGGCCATCGACGTGAAATTCATGTTCGTGTCGGGATATTGTTTGGAAAGCCGGGCCGCGATCGCGCTCAGTTCCGCTTCCGCCTGCCGCATTTTCACGCCGGGTTTCAGCCGGCCGACTACGCTAAGGAAATGCGAGCCGCGATTGGTCAACGCTGTAGGCACCAGATATTGCAGCGGAATGACGTAATCGATGTGTTCATCCTGGATTGGAAACTTCCATCCCGGCGGCATCACTCCGATGACAGTGAAGCCGTGCGCCGAAAGCGTGATCTGTTGCCCAAGAATTTTCGGATCACCGCCGAAGGCGCGTTTCCAAAGTGGGTAGGTCAGGACGACAACGTGGGCGCCTTGATCCTTTGTTTCCTCCTGATTGAAACCGCGACCGAGCAAGGGCGGAACTCCCAGCACATCAAAAATCTCGGGAGTAATGGCGACGCCTTCGAGATATTGCGCGTCCTCGGCCAGCGCCAGCGTCCCCGCCGTCCGAGTGTATGCGGCCAGGCCGGAAAAGCTTTGGCTCTGGTCGCGCAGATCGGTGTAATCAGGAAAAGAATGAACGCCGCGTTGCTGCGCATCATTCACATAACGCATCCACGCCATAACGATCCGGTCCGGATCCTTAAATGGGAGCGGCCGGAGCAGGACGGTATCGACCACACTGAAGATTGCGCTGTTGGCTCCGATGCCGAGCGCCAGAGTGACGACGGCAATTAGCGTGAACGTTGGGGCGGTGATCAGCATCCGCAGTGCGTATTTGAAATCAGATAACATGTTAGATGAATGGATTTGGTGCCTTAGAGACAATCATTCGGCGCGCAACGCTTCGATGGGATCAACCAGGGTGGCGCGGCGCGCCGGTAGCCAGCACGCGAACAATGCAACCAAAGCGAGCGAAGCAATGGCAATGCAAAGCGCGGACAAATCGAGGGCGCCGACACCGTAAAGCAAACTGCTCAGCGCGCGGCTGACTGCGATCGCGCCGAGCAAGCCCAGTCCAATCCCCAGCGAGACGAGCGTGACACCTTGTCCCAGGACCAAGCGGAAAACATCTCCGCGCGCGGCGCCGAGCGCCATCCGAATTCCGAGCTCACGCGTGCGTTGCGTTACGATCAACGCCATCACGCCATACAATCCGACGCTTGCAAGAACGAGAGCGAGTCCCGCAAACACACCGAGCAACGCCATGGTCAGGCGTCGCGCCGCCAGGCTTCCGCCGATGTTTTTCTCCATCGTCGAAACGGAAGCGATCGGCTGATCAGGATCGAGGGCTTGGACTTCTCTTTTGACCGCACTCGCCAGGGCGAGCGGATCGCCGGACGAGACCTTTACAAGCAGACTGTTTTCCTCCTGCGCGAATTGAGCTGCGCAAAAATAGATTTGCGGGAGATGCAATCGTTCAACGTTCTCTTCACCGGGAGCTTCATTCCGGGTCCGCGGTACCACGCCCACGATCGTAACCGGCGGCGGGTTTTTCGCCTCGCTTTGATTGTCGTCAAGATGCTGGCCGATGGGATTGACGTTCGGGAAGTAGCGCCGCGCAAAGGACTCATCGATGATGACCGAGCGCGGCCGGCCGGCAATCTCTTCCGGGCCAAAGCCGCGTCCGCGAAGAATCGGCATTCCAAGAACGCGAAAATAATCCCGCGAAACAACATTTACTTCGGCGGACGGTTCCTGGCCGGGTTTGTTCGGTGGCGTTCCGGTCAAATGAAACGAACTATCCCACTCGGTGTCATCGAAGGGAACGTTTGCTCCAATCGCGGCACTCTCGACTCCGGGCAAAGTCCGGATTCGATCCAGAAGTTGAACGTGGAACGCCGCGATTTTT
This sequence comes from uncultured Verrucomicrobiae bacterium, assembly GCA_963737545.1. GTDB lineage: Bacteria > Verrucomicrobiota > Verrucomicrobiia > Chthoniobacterales > UBA10450 > CAVTTH01. Next base: position 145,366 of record CAVTTH010000003.1, read on the forward strand.
TCTGGCTTATCGTAGCGCGCTTTGGGCAATTCGATGAGCATCGTAAGGATTCCGCGCGGCTCAAACCCGAGCGGCTCCTGTTGAGCACGCCAAAAGCTTTTCAAGGTCAGTCCGGCGCCCGCCAAAAGGACAACGGCGAGCGCGACCTGCGTGACGACCAAGACGGCGCGGGCGCGATGGCGGCGAACACCGCCGCTGCCGCCTCGCATTCCTGATTCGTGGAGCGCATTGGTTAGGGCAACTGTGCGCGAGATTTGCCATGCCGGCCAGAGACCCGCGAGCAAACCGGAAACGAGTGCGATGCTGACAGTGAAGATCAACGCGCGAAGATCGATGCTTGTTTCTTGAAACCGCGGAACCTTTGGCGGACTGAGCGCAAGGATCGCCTCGAGGCTCCAGATCGCGAGAACCACGCCAAGCGCAGCCCCGGCAAAAGCCAGAACGCTGCTCTCAGTCAGGAGTTGGCGCGCGAGACGCCAGCGGCTGGCGCCTAACGCCGCACGAACGGCGAGTTCTCTGCTCCGAGTCAGGGCGCGCGCGAGCTGCAGGTTTGCCACATTCGCGCAAGCGATCAGCAAAACGCAACCGACCGCGGCGAGAAGCAAATTAAGGGCTTGTCGATAATCGCCTACCGCCGATTCCAATAATGGCTGCATCCGAATGCGGCGATTGGTGTTGGATTCGGGATATTTTCGTTCGAGGTTGCGTGCGATATTATCCATATCGGCCGTCGCCTGTTTTAGTGTGATTCCCGGCTTTAACCGGCCGATCACCGTGAAACCGGGGTGATTATCCCGTTGCAAGACGTTTGGAGCGGCCCGCAAATCCGAAAGCGGAATGATAATTTCGGTGTTACGCGGATAGCGCATTGAGCTTGGAAAAACGCCGATGATTTCGCGTGGGACCGTATCAACAATCAATTTTTTTCCGATCACTGTCGGCGATCCGCCGAAACGCGTCTGCCAAAGACGCTCGCTGATCATAACGACCTTGCCACTGTTTGGCTGGTCGTCGGCTTCCGTGAAATCGCGTCCGAGTCGGGGTGACAACCCCATGATGGAAAGAAAATTCGCGGTGACGGGCGCCCCGCCAACCTGGCTCGGTTCGGTTTCGCCGCCCGGAGTCGATAAATTGAACGTGTCATGCCGGATGAGCGCGAGGTCGGTGAATCCGCCCTGAGCTTCGCGCCAGTCGAGATAGTTTGGATAACTAACGGATCCCCAGGTAAACGCCTCCGTCGTTTCCCGAAGAACGATTAGTCGCTCCGGATTTGGGTATGGCAGAGGCCGTAACAACACCGCGTTGACCACGCTGAAAATGGCTGTGTTCGCGCCGATGCCGAGCGCGAGGGCAATTCCCGCGATAATCGTGAACGTGGGATTCTGAAGAAGTTGCCGAATGGCATAGCGAAGATCATTCATAAGAAAGCAGGGTTCCCTCCGGTTTTCACTCGGAACGCAGTGCGACCATCGGGTCGAGTCTGGCCGCCCGCCGGCCAGGCAGATAACAAGCAACCAGCGCCACGAAGAGGAGCAACAACGGAATTTCGACAAAGGTCAGCGGATCGGTCGCCGCTACTCCGAAGAGAAGGTTGGCCATCAAGCCCGTAAGAGCGAACGCCCCCGCCAGGCCGACAACGACGCCGATCACGGTCAGCGTCATGCCCTGACGGATCACGAGCGCGAGCACGTCCGATTTCTGCGCGCCGAGCGCCATGCGGATGCCGATTTCCTGCGTGCGTTGCGTAACCGAGTAAGCCATCACTCCGTAAATGCCGACGGCCGCGAGAAGAAGCGCGGCGCAGGCGAAGACGGTGAAGAGCTGCATCGAGACCCGGCGAGTGCCTAACGAGTTCATGACCACATCGTCGTAAGTGTGGACGTTGTAGATCGGCTGATCTTTATCGAGCGCCTGGACTTCGCGTCGCAAGGTGGGAGCGAAGGCGGCGGGGTCGCTCGCGGTTCGAATCACCAGCCCCATGAAATTCCAGTGGGCGTCCTGGGCATGCGGAACGTAGATTTGCATGCCGCCCTCTCCCGTGAGGGAATCCGTCTTGGTGTCGCCGACCACACCGACGATTTCGCGCATGAATTCCTCATCCCGCTTCTGACCTCGGAAAGCAGCCCAGACGCTGAGGCGTTTACCAATCGCCGCCGCGGGCGAACCGAAAACACGCTTTGCGGTGGTTTCGTTGATGATTACCACTTTCGGTCCGTCAGCATTGTCGCGAGGTTCGAAGATGCGTCCCGAAAGTAGCGGAATCTGCAGGGCGCGAAAATAATCGCCGGTGATGGTTGTGAACATCGCCTCTTTCGATTCTTCCACCGTGAGCGGCCGGCCTTCCGGAATGAACCCGCGACCGATCGCGTATCCAGTCACCTCGAGCGGAAGATTGACACTGCCTCCGACAGCTTCCACGCCCGGCTCCGCTTCCAGCCGTTCTTTCAACTGACGGAAAAATTCCACGTACTGTTGGTCCTTTTTGTATTTCGGACCCTGCAACGACAGGTGGGCGGTGAGAACATTGTGCGCATTGAAGCCCAGCCGCACCTCCTGAAGACGGAGGAAGCTCTTGATGAGCAATCCAGCGCCAACCAGCAGCATGAGCGAAAGGGCGACCTCACCGATCAACAGGAGGCTGCGCGCACTTGTCCGCCGATGTCCTTCGCCGCTGCGTCCGCCTTCTTTCAATGCGCTGGTCACGTCGAGTTTCGAGGCTTGGAGCGCGGGGACGATGCCGAAGAGAATGCCGGTAAGGGCCGAGACGCCGAGAGCGAACGTCAGGACGCGATAATCAATCCCGATCTGCTCGAGCCGCGGTGCGCCTTCGGGCAACATCGACATCAGCACGTCGGTTAACCAAACGCTAAGGAAGAGCCCTGCGACCCCGCCGATCGCGGAGAGCAGAATGCTCTCCGTCAGCATCTGCCGCAGAACGCGCGTGCGGCTCGCACCCATCGCGGCGCGGATCGCAATTTCCTTGTGCCGCGCGGCGCCGCGGGCGAGGAGGAGATTGGCTACGTTCGCGCAGGCAATCAGCAGCACGAATCCGACGGCGCCGAGGAGCGCAAGGAGGGATGGTTTTACCTCGCGAACGAGCCGTTCGTGGAGCGTCGAAAGAACCACGTCCCAGCCTTTGTTCGTCTCGTGAAACTGCTTGTCGAGCCGCGCATTGATGGCGCTGAGACGAGTTTGCGCCTGCTTCAGATCGATACCGGGATTCAGACGCGCGATCGCCGACCACACGCGGTTATCGCGCGGTTCTCCCGAGAGATTGACCGCGCTCGGCACCCAAATTTGGGTTTGTTCCGGATATTCAAACCCCGGTGGCGTCACGCCAATGATCGTGAGAGGCATTGAGCTCATCTGGACCTGTTTCCCGACAATGGCCGGATCAGATCCGAAGCGGCGCTTCCATAAGCCGTGGCTGATGATCGCGACGGTTTGCGGCCACCCTTTATCGTCTTCGGGAACGAACGTTCGCCCGAGAACAGGCTGGACCCCGAGCACGGAGAAGAACCCGGTCGTCACACCCGCGCGCGGCACGCGTTCCGGCTCGGCCCCATCCGCTCCAAGGTGGGCCTCGCCGGTCCAGTAGGCGGCGGTGCTCGCGAAGAGATCGGTTTGTTGCGACCAATCAGTAAAGTCGAGAAACGAGATGTTGCTGTCGGTAATGCCCGCCGCAGGATTTTTGCCTTCGATGTAGATGATGCGTTCCGCGTCCGGAAACGGAAGTGGCCGCAAAAGAACGCCGTTCACCAGGCTAAAGATCGCGGTGTTCGCGCCGATGCCGAGGCCGAGCGTAATGATAGCGACCGCGGCAAAGCCTTTGTGCTTGAGAAGCATTCGAAGGCCGTAGCGAAGGTCTTGCAGAAAAGTTGTCACAGAGGATGAGGCGAGGGTGTGCGAATAACCAAAACTATTCCGTGCGAAGCGCGACCATCGGATCGACGCGGGCGGCGCGGCGAGCTGGAAGCCAGGTGGCGAGAAGCGCCGCGGCCGTGAGCAGCACCGGGGCAATCGTGAAGGCGATCGGATCCAGGGCGCCGACCTGATAAAGCAGGCCGCTCACGACCTTGCCGGTTCCAATCGCGAGCAGCAGACCAATGAGGAGACCTGCTCCGAGCATGATTGATCCTTCGCGGAGAAACATCCATTGCACGGTTCCCGGCTTCGCGCCCAGCGCCATCCGGATTCCGATCTCCCGAGTGCGCCGCGCCACAGCATAGGCTTTAACGCCGTAAACACCCACGACGGAGAGACCGAGGGCGAGACCGCCAAAGATGGAAAACAATGCCGCGCCTGCCCGGACCAGCCAGAGCTGAACATTGCTTTCGAGATGCTGCGCGAACGTCTTGAGCGAAAGCACAACCAGCGCCGGATCAACCGCGCGCACGGTGCGGCGCAGGAGATCGGCGGTCGCCGCCTCGGTTCCGTGCGGCAGAGAATTGAATTTGATGATGAAGAAAACGTTGCTTTGAAATCCGCGCGCGAAGGGCAAATAAATCGCGCCACTGGGATCGCTCTCGAACAGGGCGTGCCTTGTCGCTGGAACGATACCTACGATCTCGATCGACTCGCCCGGCTTGATGTCTCCGCTCTTATTATCCTTGATACCGACGCTGGGTTTTCCCTTGGCGCGCTCTGCATCATTGGTGGAAAACTGGATTCGCTGTCCGAGCGCATCGCCATCGGGCCAAAGTTTCTTCGCCAGGACATCATCGATGATGGCCACCGCTGGGCCGCCCGGCTGGGTCGCCTCGGCCCTGGTAAAAGCGCGCCCGCGGAGAAGAGGCAATCCGACCGTGGCGAAGTAATCCTCACCGACGCTGTTCCAGGTTGCGTCGAAGCCAAGGCCTTCGGCCGCAGTCGCGGGCCGTGCATCAACCGCGGGCTGGGGACCATCACGCCGAACGGTCTTGCTCAGCTGGATCATTCCGAATGGAATCGTGGCGGAAATACTGGCATGCTCGACACCGGGCAAGAGCGGAGAGTCGCTCGTTGAGAGCGCGATAAATTTCCGGCGCCCGGCTCTGATCGTATCCGCTCAAGCCGGCATCGACTTCGAGAAGAAAGCTGCGGTCGGATTGAAGACCAGTATCGACCGAAGCTGCTTTAAGCGCGCCGCGAATAAAAAGCGCCGCCGCGGTGAGGAGAGCGAGCGAAAAAGCGATTTGCGCCACGACGAGCGGATTGCGCGGCAGGAATTTCCAACGCCGATGCACGGGATCATCGCCAGCCTGTTCTTTCAGGTCGGCAATGACGGCGGAGCGGGACAGTTTCAGCGCCGGTCCGAGACCAAAACAGAGCGTGCCCAAAACACAGAATGCGAACGTGGCCGTGAGCACGGCGGGGTTCGGTCCGCTCAGCCAAACCAAATCGACCGGCACCATCGCCCCGAGCGATGCCATGAGGAGATCGGAAGACCAGAGCGCAAGCACGAGGCCGAATGCGCCGCCGATCAGGGAGAGCACAATGCCTTCGGTGAGAAGTTGACGAACGATCCGCGAACGGCGAGCTCCGAGCGCAAGGCGCAGCGCGATTTCCTTGCGCCGGGCAGTGCCGCGCGCGAGAAGCATATTTGCGAGGTTGAGACAGGCGACGAGCAGGACGACGGCTGCCATGCTCAAGAGCAGTGTGCCGAGCATGGAAACCGGACCGTCATGGTCCGGGCTGGTGCTGGTAGCGAAGCGCGAAAGCGGTGCCGTGATAAATGTCTGCTCCTTTTGCTCAACCGGAAACGCCTTCTCCAGATTCGCTGCCAATCCCTTGAGCGCGGGCGCAGCCGCGGCGGCAGTGACGCCCGGTTTGAGCCGGCCAAGGATGAGCAATTGCTGACCCGCCCGATCCCCTAACGAATATTTTGTCTCAGATTCAAAATTATTTGCGACCTGATCGTAAACACCAAGCGGGAGCCAGACTTCCGGTGAAAAGATGTGCATCGTCCCGGTAAAACCCTTCGGCATGATACCGACGATGGTAAACGGATGACCGTTGACGAGGATGGGAGAACCTAGCAATCCCGGGTCGAGCCCGCGTTTTTGCCAGTAACTGTGACTTACAATGGCGACGCGCGCGCTGCTGCCGGGAGTTTCTTCCTCAGGCAGAAAGGCGCGCCCGGACACCGGCGCAACCCCCATCACCGAAAAATAATTCGCGCTCACGAGGTCGGCGAAGGCGCGGCGGCTGTCGCCCTTCTCGCCGATACCGATCATGGCGAGATTATGCGCGAGCACGCCATCGAAGACCGTGTTCTGCTCGGCGATATCGCGATAAGTGGGATAAGAAAAACCGCGAAAGATCTTTGGATTTTTCACGTTCTGGGAAAAGACCTGCACGATTTGAGCAGGCTTCGCATATGCCGGAGTCTGAAAAAGCATGGCGTGAACGAGACTGAAGACGGCGGTGTTGACGCCGATTCCGAAAGCCAGAGTCAGAATGGCGATGATGCTAAATCCCGGCGATTTGATCAGAAGCCGAAAGGCGTAACGAAGGTCGTTTAACATATTGGTATTTGGTTTGTTGGTGGAGGTGCAGACATTGGTTCGAAATTGTCGCCTAACGATTATTCTGTGCGCAGTGCTTCGATAGGATTGACCCTGGTGGCGCGCTGCGCTGGCACGAGGCAGGCAATGAGGGCGACAGCGGCGAGAAGCAGCGTCATCGAGGCGAGCGTGAGCGGATCGTGCGCGCTGGTCTTAAACAGAATCGAGCTCAGCGCGCGCGAGGCCAGGAGCGTCGCGCCGAGACCAATGACCAGACCGAGGCCGACCAGTTTGCCGCCGCGGCCAAGAACGAGCCGGAGCACGTCGCGCGATTGCGCACCGAGCGCCATGCGAATGCCGAATTCGCCTGTGCGTTGAACAACGCTGTAAGCCATCACGCCGTAGATTCCGACCGCCGCGATCACGAGCGCAACGAGCGAGAAAACCGTCAGCAAGAGCATCGCGAAACGTTGCTTCGCGATCTGTCTCGCCCAGGATTTCCTCCAGCGGACGGATCGCGCCGATCGGTTGATCTTTATCCACCGAATAAACGGCCGGACGCAGCGCCCCGAGCAACGCCGCCGGCGAGCCCTGCGTGCGAATGACGACGTTGAGCGAATTGAAGGGAACTTGCGCGAACGGCTCGTACGACTGGCTGGTGGTGGCCTTGTCGACGCCGTATTGCTTGATGTCGCCGACGATGCCGACGATCTCGCGCCACGCGTCGGGGCCGTTGGTAATATTGATCCGTTTGCCGATCGGATCCTCGTTAGGGAAAAATTGGTGCGCGAGCGTTTCGTTGATGATCGCGACGCGGGGCGCTTTGGCGTCATCCTGCGCGGTGAAAACGCGGCCGCGGACAAGCCGGATTCCCATGGCGCGGAAATAATCGGGCGTGACCGCGTAGTAGTTCGTGTTTGGCAGATCGCTCGGCGCGACGGCCGGCCGGCCCTCGATGTTGAACCCGAGCACCTAGTCGCCCACCAGCGGCATCGAATGCGTGAGACCAACCGCTTGCACTCCCGGGAGCGTGCGCAAACGCGCTCGAGCAGTGCATCGGCAAATGCAATCTGCTGCTCGGGCTTCGCATATTTTTTCTCCGGCAGCGCGAGACGGAGAACGGTGGCGTTTTCCGGGATAAAGCCGGGATCAACATGCGTCAGCTGCATGAAACTGCGGCCAAGCAAACCCGCGCCGCCGAGAAGCACGAGCGCAAACGTCACTTCGATCACAACCAGCGCGCCCCGCAGTCGCCCGCGCGGCATCGGTGGAACCGCGCGCTCCTTGCTTGAGCGCCTCATTGACATCAGTGTGCGCGGCGAGCCAGCGCCGGTGCGATACCGAAGACGACTCCGGTGACGACACTAAGCGCGAGAGAAAACAGAAGCACAATGCCGTTGAGATGGATCTCGGTCGTGCGCGGGAGGGTGGAGGGCGCGATGCGAGAGAAGCGAATCGAGGCCCCAGCGCGCCAGCAGCAGACCGGCCACGCCGCCGACAACCGCCAGCAATACGCTTTCGGTCAGCAGTTGCCTAACGAGTCGGCGCGGCTCGCGCCCAGCGCGGCTCGAATGGAAATCTCGCGATGCCGCGCCGTCGCGCGCGCAAGAAGGAGGTTGGCGATGTTCGCGCAGGCGATCAGGAGCACGCACCCGACCGCGCCGAGCAGCGTGTAAAGCACGACCCGCACATCGCGCACGCTGTAATCGAGCACCGGCATGAGGAGAATCCCCCAGCCTTTGTTCGAGTCGGGATATTGTTTGGCCAGTTGCGCTGCCAGAACTTCCAGCTCAGCTCGGCCTGCACCACGGTGACACCCGGCCGTAGCCGTCCGATGACATTCAGATAATGCGCGCCGCGGGCGTGGCCCGAGGTCTCGTCGGGCTTGAATCCCATCGGCATCCAGACATCAACTTTACTGGCCTGGCCAAAATCGGACGGTGCGACGCCGATCACCGTGTACGGTTCGCCATTCAGCTGGATCGAACGACCGATAACCTTCGCGTCGCCGCCGAAGACGCGCTGCCAAAACGGATTACTCAGGACGACAACGTGATTCTTTCCGACAGCGTCTTCCTCCGGCAGAAACGTCCGGCCAAGAACCGGCTTAACGCCGTAAACATCGAAGTAATGCGCGGTCGCTTTCACCCCAACCAGCCGCTGCGGCTCGCCTTCGCCGGTAAGATTGACCTGCGAGCCGCCGTAAGCGGCGAGATACGAATACGATTTCGTCTGCTTTTCCCAATCGAGATAGTTAGGCGGCGAAACGGAGAACTCGGGGAACTCCGGCAATTGCGTTTCCCTGATGACGACGACCCGCTCCGGCTGCGGATAGTCGAGTGGGCGGAGCAACACCCCGTTCGACGACGGAGAAAATCGCCGTGCAGGCTCCGATACCGAGCGCCAGCGTGAGGATGGCGACGGCAGTGAAGCCGGGAGATTTGATTAACTGGCGGAGAGCATAGCGGATGTCGTTTAGCATAGAGGTAGTGCAGGCTTCCAGCCTGCATGGTGCGGGTGTGCAAACGGAGAGCTTGCGTGATGTTTGTTTGTCATTCGGCGTGGAGAGCTTCGACGGGGTTGACGCGGGTGGCGCGACGGCCGGGCAGGTAACAGGCGGCGAGCGCGATCAATGTCAGCGCGGCAGTTACAGTCGCGAGTGTGACCGGATCGCTCGCACGCGTTTCGAAGAGGAGGCTGTTGAGCACGCGCCCGCCCGCGAGCGCTGTGGCGAGACCCACGGTCAGGCCAAAGAGCACAGGACGCATGCCATGCCGGAGCACAAGGCCAAGGATGGCCTCACGCGTGGCACCGAATGCGATGCGGAGGCCGAGTTCCTTTTGGCGGCGGGCTACCGAGTAGGCGACGACGCCATAGATCCCAAGCGCAGTGAGGAGGAGCGCGGCGGCAGCGAACGAGCCGGCGAGCAGCATTTGAAAACGCTCCTGGGCAACGGACTCCCCGAGAATGTCGTCCATCGTGTGGAACGCCGGGATCGGCACGTCGCGATCGACGGACTGGATGGCGGCGCGGATCGCACTGCCGGCGGCGCGCGCATCACCGGCGGCGCGCGCGGCGACAACCATCCCGAGCATTGGCCAGTCCCAATACGGACGGTAAGCGGTGGGAACGGGCGCGCGCTCGGCCGAGACGCGAACATCGCCAGCAACGCCGATCACTTCATACTCTTCTCCGGGAATGCGTTCGAGGCGGCGACCGACGGGATCCAGACCGGGCCAGAGCAGCCGCGCGAGCTGCTCGGAGATAATTATAACTTTGCGGTCGTGATCGTGTGCATCGAACGAGCGACCAGCACGGAGCGGGAGGCCCATGGTCTGGAAATAGGCCGGACTAATGAAGCGAACATTGACGTTCGGTTTCTCACCCTCCGGCCGCGGATCGCCGACGACGGCGGCCTTGTCCACCCAGTTTTCGCCTTGGAGCGGGAGCGTGTTGACCGCGGCGGCGGCCGTAATACCGGGTGTGGCGGAGAGGCGGTCGATCACCTGCTCGAAGAACGCGAGGCGCTGCTTGTCTTCGGAATATTTCGCCAGGGGGATGACAACTTTGCCAGTGAGAACGGTCGGAGCGCGAAAGCCCTGTTCTGCACGGAGGAGTCGGGCAAAACTTCCGCCGAGCAATGCAGCGAGCGCGAGCAGAACGACGCTCAGCGCGACCTCGGCGGCCACGAGCGTATCGCTCCAGCGACGACTGCGGACGCCGCCGACAACGGTACGGCTGCTGGTAGACAATGCCTGCTGAGGATCGCCGCTCGCCAAATGCCAGGCGGGCGCGAGGCCGAAGAGCAAGCCCGTGACCAGCGTGACAGCGAGTGCGAAAAGCAGCACGCCGGGATCGACATGAACTCCCGCAAGCCGGGGAAGGTCGACGGGTGCGTAGCGAAGGAGAAACGCGAGACCGTCGTGCGCGACGGCGATGCCAAGTAGTCCGCCGGCGAGAGCGACGAGCAGCGTCTCGACAAGGGCGGCGCGGAGCAGCTGCGCGCGGCTCGCGCCGAGTGCCTGACGGACGGCGGATTCATGCTGACGGCGCTCGGCCTGGGCGAGAAGGAAATTCATGAGATTGACGCAGGCGATCAGCAGAACCGACGTGACCGCGGCAAAGAGGACAAGCAAACCGCGCCGCGATTGGCCGACGATCGCCTCGCGCAGCGGCACCACGATGGCCCGGAGAATGGCGTTGGGTTGACCGGCTTCACGGACGATCTGGGCCGCGAGGCCGTTCAGCTCGGTCTCAGCCCGCTGCAGAGTGATCCCGGGCTTCAGCCGGGCGATGGTGCCGTAATTATGGCGACCAAGAAGATCGACGAGTTCGTCGGACGAAAAGACCTTGGGAGTGAAGATATCGGGGTTGGTCGGACCGCGCCCGCCGACGCGTTCACGCGTCTGTGGAAAATGGAAGTCGGCAGGCAACACGCCGACGATTGTATGGGGCGAGCCGTTGAGTAGGATTGAGCGCCCAACGACTGCGGAATCGGCTGCAAAATCGCGACGCCACAAGGCGTCGCTAATCACGACCACGTGCTCGCGACCGGCGGTTTCTTCCCCGGGGAGAAATGAGCGACCCAGGACGGGCGGCGTGCCGAGCAACTCGAAGAAATTGGCGGAGACCTCGACGTGTCCGAGCTGTTCGGGCTGGCTAACGCCGGAGAGGATCGAGGTGCGCGGATCGACGATCGAAATGCCGCCGAAGGAGGTGGTGCGCTCGCGCCAGACCTGAAAGTGGTGAGCGTTGACCGGCAGAGGATCGGGGCCAAAGACCGGCATGGTTTCGCGCAACCAGACGAGCTGCTGCGGCTGGGGAAACGCGAGCGGCCGGAGAAGCACGCCATTGACGACGGAAAAGATCGCGGTGCAGGCGCCGATGCCCAGCGCGAGCGTGAGAATGGCGATCGCAGTAAAGCCGGGCGATTTGATGAGCCGGCGTAAAGCGTAGCGGAAGTCGTTTAGCATTGGGATGTCCTTGTTCTTTTGCCTGACTAATCAGTACGCAGTGCTTCGATGGGATTAACCTGGCTGGCGCGCCGCGCCGGAATCAAACAAGCGAACAGCGCGACGGCGGCGAGCAGGATGCTGGCAAGAGTGAGAAGGGTCGGACTGTGGGCGGAGACTTGATAAAGCTGCGACGATAGCAGACGGCCGAGAGCGAGCGCAGTGCCGAGGCCGATGGCCAAACCGATTAGAACTGGCTGCATGCCTTGCATGATGACAAGCCGAAGCACGTCCATCGTTTGTGCACCCAGCGCCATGCGAACACCGATTTCGCCGGTGCGCTGCTCGACCGTGTAGGCCACCGCGCCATATATTCCGACGATCGCGAGCAAGAGCGCGATGCCCGCAAACACGCCCAGCAACGACATGGTCAGACGCTCCTGGCCTAACGAGGCCGTAACAACAGCATCCAGAGTACCTGGCTGGAGGATGGGAAGACCGCCATCAATTCGATTGAGCGCTGCCCGGATAATTCCAGCGGTGGCTTCGGGTTTGGTCGTGCTGCGCGCTGTGACGATGAAAAAGGGAGCGCTCCGTTGCGGCCACGGCCGATAGAATTCGATTTCGTTGGCTTTCGCCAGTTGTTGGGAGCGCACGTCGCCTACCACACCGACTACTTCCGCTGCCAATCCGTTGCCGTTGTCGGTGCCGAAGAGGATATGATGGCCAAGCGGATCTTCTCCGTGAAAAAGCTTCTGCGCGGTCGCTCGGCTAAGAACCACCACCTGCGGCTTGTCGATTCCATCGCGCTCATCGAAGTCGCGGCCCGCGATCAGTGGAATGCCCAGCGTTCGAAAATAGCCGGGTAAGACGCTTCGTGTCAGCCCGAGCGGCCGTTGATTCACCGGCAGCGGATTCGTATCGGTGCGAGCGAACGGCGATGAAGAATTGTTGCCGCTAAGCGGAGCGCTGTCGGCCACCGCGATCGCCTCGATTCCGGGAGCGGTTTGCAACTCGGCCACGAGGCGTTCGACAAAACGAACGTGCGCGGCGGGATCGGGATACTTAGCGGGCGGCAAACCTACACCGCCGATCCAGACGTGGTCGGAACGAAATCCTGATTCCTGCCGGCTGAGCCGAACGAAACTCGCGATCAACATCGCCGCACCGGCAAGAAGTACGACCGACAGACTTACTTGTGCTGCCACCAATCCGCGCCGAAAACGCTGCTGGCCGCGACTGCCGGTGACAGCGCGACCACCGTCTTTCAATCCGTCGACGAGGTCGGCTTGAGAACTTTGCCACGCCGGATAGGCCCCCATTAAAAACCCTGTGAGCACGGAGAGAGCAAGTGCGAAGGCGAGTACCGGCAGTTGCAACGCGATCCCGCCCTCGAACGGCAGATTATCTCCCGCCAGTTTTGGGATGATCGATACCGTCCAGAGCGCAAGACAAAAACCAACGATCCCGGCGAATGTGCTCACCAGCGTGCTCTCCAGCACAAACAGTCGCACGATGCCGGAACGCGAAGCGCCTAACGCCATGCGCAGGGCGATCTCGCGGCGGCGCGCGATAAATCGAACGAGCAACAGATTCGCGACATTGCTGCACGCGATCAGCAGGACAGCGCCGACGGCGGCGAGCAACGTAAGAAATGCCGGGCGCAGGTTCCCAGTCACATCTTCCTGAGCCGCGACCAACACCGATGTCCAGGAATTGTCTGCCGTTTCAGGATGCTGCTGACGATAGCTTTGTTCGAGAGCAGGCATGGCAGCCTGAGCTTGGCCGATCGTAACTCCCGGCTTGAGCCGGCCGATGCAACGCATGAAGCTGACCCCGCGCATGAGTCGTTCGCGCGAAAGCCCCGCCAGCCCGAATGGCTTTACCGTGTAGATCTCGGAATCGCGCCCGAACCACGAGATCGGAAGGTCCGGCAACACTCCCACAATCGTGGTCGCGACGCCGTTCAGCGTGATGCTCCGGCCGAGCACCATCGGATCGGAATGCAGAGTCCTGCGCCAGAATGTTTCGGTCACGAGCGCGACGTCGGCTGTCATCTCTTCCTGCGGCAAAAAATTTCGACCGCGAATCAACCGAACTCCGAGCAGATCAAAATAGTTGGCCGTAACCTTCGCGCCAAGCACCTGAATCGGATCGCCGATTCCGGTCAGGATGTAGCCAGTGCCAGCGTCCACCGCGATGCTGGAAAACACCTTCTGTCCATCCCGATAATGCCAGAACTTCGGAACGGAAAACGGCAGCTGCTTCAAATCGCGCTCTTTCGCTTCGCCGTAGATGCGCACGATGCGATCTGGTTCAGAAAAGGGCAGACCGCGCAGGAAGAGATCATGCACCAGACTGAAGATGGCGGTGTTCATCCCGATCCCGAGCGCGAGCGTGAGCACGGCAAGCGTGGTAAATCCGGGCGATTTCCGAAGTTGGCCAAGAGCGAAGCGGAGATTGTTCATGACAAGAAATGACGAAATCCAAATGACGAAGCTCGAAGGAAGAACGAATGACCAAATGACGAAAACATTGGGCGCAGCCTTCGGGCTTCTGAACTCGCCATTGATTCGAACTTCGTCATTCGGATTTCGTCATTCACTCCGCGCGGAGGGTGATCATTGGGTCAGTTCGCGATGCTCGTCGCGCCGGAATCCAGCAGGCGAGAAAGGCCGCGATCGCCAAAAGAACGCTAACGACCGCATAGATCGCTGGATCGAGTGCCCTCACCTCAAAAAGAAAACTTCCGAGCACCCGCGAAAAGGCGAGCGCACTTGCGAGTCCGATCAATAGTCCTACTGCCAGCAGCCGCAGACCCTGACCTAAAATCAGCGCGCGAATATCCGAGCGTTGCGCGCCGAGCGCGAGACGGATGCCGATTTCTTGCAAGCGGCGCACTGCGCTATAGGAGAGAACACCATACAAGCCGACCATCGAAAGCAGAAGCGCGAGTCCGGCGAAAATCAGCAGGAGGAAGCTGATGAAACGCGACGCAGCCCACGTGTCTTGCACACGTTCGAGCATCGGACGGACGTCGAAAACCGGTTGCGTCGAATCGACTGAAGCGACGGCGTCACGCACAGATTTTTCGAGCGCAGCCGGAGCGCCCTGCGTGCGCACGAGCAAGACGAAGTTCGTTCGCTCCACCTGCGACTGTGAAAAATAGACGATCGGCAGCGAAGAAATTTGATCGAAGCCGCGCAGCTTCATCCGCGCGACTACGCCGACGATCTCAAAGAAGCGGACGTTTCCGGTGTCGTCTGGATCAATCCTGAGACGTTGGCCGACCGGATTCTCGTCCGGGAAAAATCGATCCGCGATGGATTGATCAATGATCGTGACCAGCGGAGAGCCGCCGGTGTCGCGTTGGTCGAAAACTCGGCCGCGCAGAAGCGTCCCCTTCAGTGTCGCAAAATAATGTCCCCTAACGATCTCAGTATCGGCGGAAATTTCCTGACCGGGCGGCGGCTCAGGTGCGCCCTCGCGCAGGATGTTGGTTTGCCAACCTGCCAGCATTGGCGGATTCGAACTGAGGGCGGCGTCGACCACACCTGGCAGCGTGCGCACCTGCTCCAGCAAGCGGTCGGAAAATTGAACAACTTTCTCCTTTGTTGAATAAACGCGGAATGGGAGATCGAGTCGCGCGGTCAGTAACTTATTCGGTTCGAATCCAAGAGCGAGCGACTGCGCGCGCGCGAAGCTCTTCAGCACCAGACCAGCAGCACTCAGGAGAATGAGAGTGAGCGCGATTTCACCGATGACGAGCGCGTTCCGTGTTCGTCGCGCCGCGAGCGAATCTGAACTGCCGCGCGCGCCGGCGCCGAGCGCGAGTTGCACGTCTGCTTTTGCAGCCATGCGCGCAGGCCAGAGGCCAAAGAGAAAATTGGTGCAGAGCGCCAGGCCAAGAGTAAAGGCAAGCACCCAGCCGTCGAGCGTGACGTCATGCAACCGTGGGATTCCCGGCGGACTGAGCGCGATAATCGCGTCGCGTCCCCAGAAGGCGACCAGGAATCCACCGAGACCGCCGAGTAACGCCAGGAGCGAACTCTCAACAAGAAGTTGCCTAACGATTTGCCCGCGGCTCGCGCCGAGCGCTGCCCGAATGCCAAACTCTCGCGCGCGCGCCGCTCCGCGCACTGCAAGCAGATTCGCCAGGTTCGCGCAGGCGATCAGCAAAACCAATGCGACCGCACCCAGTAACAGAGTCAGATTCTTGCGATAAGATCCCACACGGTTCTCGAGCAATGGCGTTACGACCGCGCCGACTGTTGTGTTGCTCTCGGGAAATTTCTTCTCCAGGCGGGCCGCGATCGCCTTCATCTGTCCCTGCGCCTGTTCAACGGTGACGCCTTTCTTGAGCCGCCCCCATGCGTAGAGCCCGGGGTGATTCATCCGGTCCCACACGCTCGGTACGCGTCGCATCAACGGCACCCAAACATCCACGTCGTTCGGCGCTGACATCTGCGCCGGCATCACGCCAATGACTTGGTAAAGTTGGTTGTGCAAGTTGATGGAACGACCGAGCACTCCGGGGTCGCGCTGAAATGCGCGCTGCCACAAAGCGTCGCTAATCACGGCCAGGGCAGGGCCGCCGCGACGATCTTCCTCGTCGCTGAAGGATCGCCCGATTTGTGGCGCGAGTCCGATAACCTGAAAAAAATTAGCCGACACAACCGCGCCGGAAATCCGTTCCGCTTCGCGACCGGCGACACCGCTCAAGTTAAACGATTCACGCCGGCTGACGGCGAGCTGTTCGAAAACGGTGTTGTCGCGCTTCCAATCAAGAAAATCGAACCACGCGATTGAAATGGAAGGCTGCGTCGAATCCGACTCGTTAAGGTAAACGATCCGGTCCGCGTCTGGAAACGGCAGCGGCCGCAGTAGCACTGCATTGATCACACTGAAAATCGCGGTGTTCGCGCCGATGCCGAGCGCGAGCGTGAGCACCGCGATGAAAGTGAAGCCCGGCGATTTGCGAAGCTGGCGGAAAGCGTAGCGGATGTCGTTCATAACAGTGTGGGCATCGGATGTGTCTGGGGAGCGCCACTCATTCGGATCGGAGAGTGATCATGGGATCCACTTTGGTGGCGCGACGCGCGGGAATGAGACAGGCAACAAGTGACACCACGCTCATGATGAGCGCGGTGCCGAGGAGAGGGGCGATGGGCAACGTGGGCACGTCAAAGAGAACGCTCTGCATCGCTCGTCCAGCGAGCCACGCACCAATCAAGCCGAGAAGGGTTCCAGCGACGAGCAGGCGCAAGCCTAACGAAAGGAATTGCGCGCCGATCTGTTCGCGCTGCGCGCCGAGCGCCATGCGAATGCCGATCTCGCGACGGCGTTGCGCGACGGCGTAACTCAAGACGCCGTACGTTCCGATGGCCGCGAGCAGCAGTGCGACACCAGCGAAAATTCCTGCGAGTAATGCTGGCGAGCGTCGCGTGATCAAGCTGTCCGCGATGCGCGTGTCCATCGAGCGGATGTTATCGACTGCGAGTTCGGGATGCGCTGCGCGCACCAGCTTGCGCAGCGTCTCGGCGAACGCTTCCGGGTGCTGGCTCGTGCGCGTGACGACGAAAATACTGGCGTTGTCGCGATAAGCGTAAGGCAGGTAAACCGCGCCTTGTCCCTGCACTTCGGTGAGAGCGGCTTGCTTCACTGCGCCGACGACGCCGACAACTGTAAACAACTGCGCGTCGTCTTTTTCGTCGCCGAGCGCGATCCTTTGGCCGAGCGCGCCGCCGTTAGGCCAGTAACGCCGGGCCAAATCTTCGTCCACCACACAGACGCGTTCCGCGCGATGGGAATCTGCCGAGGTGAGGAAGCGTCCTTCGCTCAGGTGAATGCCGAGGGCCGAGAAGTAATCGCCGTGAACGGCATAGGAATAATGGCCGTGGACTGATTGACCCGGCGGCGGCACATAGCTTTTAGGTGTGACTGCGGTTTTGCCGCTGTCGCCGCTTAGCGGAATGTTCGTGATCGTTCCGGTTGCGGCGATTCCCGGTTGCTGGCGGATGGATTCGAGCAAGCGATCGACGATGCCGACTCGCTCCGGCTGCAGATCCCATGAGACGGTGCACTCGCCGGTGAGAACGTGATCTGGGCGAAACCCTGGCGAAACCGCCATCACTTTTTTCAAGCTCAGACCGAGCAGCGCCGCGCCCGCGAGCAAGACAAATGCGAGCGCAATCTGCGCGACGATGAAGCCGTGGCGCAGCCGTTGCGTGGCGCGGTTGATTGTGCCCGTGCGCGATTCCGATTGCAGCGCGTTCGCGAAATGACTGCGGAGGTTGAACCAGGCGATCGGCATCGCGATTACCACCCCAAGAACCACCGAGCCGACGAGGCCGATCGACGCGAGCCATCCATCGAACGCGATATGTGCGCCGAGCGGCAAACGATTCGCGCCGAGGACCTGCAGCAAATGCGTTCCCCACGCGCCCACCAAGACACCGAGTAATCCGCCGGTCGCAGTCAGAAGAACGGTTTCAGTCACGACTTGCCTAACGACATGCCCTCGGCTCGCTCCCATCGATTGGCGGATGGCCATTTCTTTCGCTCGATCGCTCGCGCGGATTAGGAAAAGATTGATCAGATTAACCGCCCCAATGAGCAGGAGGAAAAACACTCCGCCCTGCATCAGCAAAAGAGTTGGGCGAATGGAACGGACGTGATCGGCATGCAGCGGAACTACCAGCGAGCGAAAGCCGGCTTCGGCCATCATTTTCGCTTCCGGATCGTCCTTCTCGACCGCGTCATTATGCGCATCGATCTGGGCTTGCGCTTCCGCGATCGTCGCGCCCGGTTTCAATCGCGCGATCATGTGCGTGCCGCCGCCGCCAGAGTGGCGCGCTTTCGGTCCACGCTGTTCCATATCGGATTTTATCGGAAGAAAAACGCGCGCCTCGGACGAGAGAAAACGAAAAACAGGAGGCAGGACGCCAACGATCTTTCTTGGGATACCATTTATGCGGGTATCACGACCCAGAATGTTTGGATCGGAATTGAAACGCTGGCGCCAGAAGGCGTCCGTCAGAATAATGACGTTCTTCTGCGCGGCCGTTTCTTCCTCGGTGAAGTTGCGACCGATCGCGGGACTTACACCAAGGGTCGTGAAAAATTCCGGCGAGATGCGCACGATTTCCTCCTGTTGCATGGAGCCCGGATCACCGACGGTCTCGGCTCTCTCCATATAAATGGAAAGGCTTTCGAAGGCCGGGATGTTGCCGCGGCGTTCGTAGTAATTAGTGATCGACGAACCGTCATTTTCGACACCGGCTTTCGGGTAGGTGTTGTAAATCGTGACGAGCCGGTCTGCGTTCGGAAAGGGAAGCGGGCGCAGCAGAATGGAATTGATCACCGCGAAGATCGCGAGGTTCGCACCGAGACAGATCGCGATCGTGGCCAGCGCCGTGACCGTGAAAGCAGGTGATTTGCGGAGCTGGCGAAGAGCGTAACGAATGTTGTTCATATCAGACTGTCATTCAGTTCTCAGAGCGACGACGGGGTCGACGCTCATGGCGCGGCGCGCCGGCAGCAGACCTGCCAGAATCGCGGCGGTGGCGAGAAGCAAGACGACCGCGACATAAGTGGTTAGGTCGGTTGCGCCGACGCCGTAGAGCAAAGCAGTCAGCAAGCGAGTCGCGGCGAACGCGCCGATCAGCCCGACTCCTATTCCGATCGCGGCCATGGTCAGGCTCTGACGCAGAATCATCGCCAGCATCTGCCTGCGCTGCGCGCCGAGCGCGATGCGAATCCCGATCTCCTTCGTTCGTTGGGCGACGTTGTAAGCAATCACGCCGTAGATGCCGACCGCTGCGAGAAGAATGGCGACTGCGGCAAAGGCGCCAAGGAGCGCGGTATTGAAGCGCGTTTGCGAAAGTGTCTGGCTAACGAGTCGCGATAGAGGTTTGACCGGCGGAATGAACTGCTGGGAATCGATCTCGTGCACGGCGCGGCGAATCATCGCGTCGAGTCCGCTCGGGTCCGTCTGCTTCGTGCGCACGACAACGTCCAGATAGCGGCCCGGATCCTGCGCGAACGGGACGTAAAACTCCGGAGCCCCCGGTTCGGCGAGGCTGCCATGCTTGGCCGTCGCGACGACGCCAACAATTTCGCGCGGCGGCTCTTCATTTGATGATCCGATCTTCACCCGCTGCCCGATCGGATTCTGGTTGGCAAAATGCTTGTCGGCGAAGGCTTGGTTGATCATCATGACCGGCGATGAATTCTGACGATCGCGCCCGTTGAAGATGCGGCCGCTCTTTAACGGAATGCGCATGGTCTGGAAGTAATTGCCGTTAGTCGTTAGGTGGAAGGCGGAAGGCTCCAGTCCCTGCGGAGGCGCAGGCTGGCCGACAATCGTGAAAGTCGAGCTGACGTCGTCGCCGCCGAAAGGCAATGGCGAAACCGCCCCGGCATTCTCAACTCCTGGAAGGGCCGCGAGTTTCGGCAGCAATTTATCGAAGAATTGGACCTCCTGGTCGAGCCCGGCGTAACGCGTTTTCGGCAACGATTGCCAGAAAGTAACAACGGCCTGGGGATCAAACCCCGGCGGCACCGCGCTCAATCGAGCAAAACTGCGGATAAGCAAACCGGCGCCGACCAGGAGCACGAGCGAAAGTGCAAATTGCGAAACGACAAAGGCGGAACGCAAACGCCGCCCGCGCAATCCGCCGGTCGATCCACGTGATGCTTCTTTCAGTGATTGCTCGATCTGCGGACGGGAGGCCTGAAGAGCAGGAACCAATCCGAAAATTAAACTCGTTAGGATAGCGACCCCGCAAGTGAAGGCGACGACCACGCCGTTGACATGGATTTCGTCGAGGCGCGGAAGATCGGCCGGTCCCATCGCGATGAGCGCGTCGGTGCTCCACCATGCGAGGAAAAGCCCGGTGGCCCCGCCCAGTATGGCGAGGAGCAACGTTTCCACGAGTAGCTGGCGCACGATCCGAAAACGACTCGCGCCCAGTGCGGTCCGGATCGCGATCTCGCGTTCCCGAGTCGCTGCGCGCGCCAGAAAAAGATTCGCCACGTTCGCGCACGCGATCAGCAGGACGAGCGCGACCGCGGCAGTGAGCACAAGCAAGGCTGGCCGCACGTCCCCGACCATGTCTGCCTGCAACTCAACCGCGCGTTCGGTTCGCCCAGCATCATTGTCGGGATACTGCTTCGCCAGTTGCCCGGCGATGGTTTGCAAATCCGCGGTCGCCGTTCGTAAATCGACGCCACGCTTCAAACAACCGACCACAGAGAGAAAATGGATCCCGCGATGGTTGACGTAATCGTCGGGCGGAGTGGAGAACACGGGTACAAGGGGCGTGATGTAGTCGATATTCTCGCGTTGGATCGGGAACTTCCAGTCGCGCGGCATCACACCCGTGATGGTGTACACGCGGCTTGCCATCGTGACCTGTTTTCCAACAACATGGGGATCGCCGGCAAAGCGTCGTTGCCAGAATGAGTAACCGATCACGACGACGCGCGCGGCTCCTGGTTTTTCATCTTCGCGTGAGAAACCACGCCCCAAGAGCGGCCGACTGCCGAGAACGTCAAAGATATCGGGGGTGATAGCGAGGCCAGCGACATCCTCCGAATCCTCGCCTGAGCCCCAAATTCCGGAGATGCTGGTGTAAGCCGCGAGCGCGGAGAAGGTGTGATTCTGGGCGCGCAGATCGGCGTAGTCCGGATAAGACTGCGACTGACGATCGTCTCCCGGGTGTTGCGGCGCGGTCGCCCATACCATCGTTAGGCGGTCGGCGTTCGGGAAAGGCAGGGGGCGCAAAAGGACCGCATCGATCACGCTGAAGATCGCGCTATTCGCACCGATCCCGAGCGCAAGCGTAAGCACGGCAACAAAAGTGAAGCCAGGCGACTTGAGCAACTGACGGAAAGCGAAGCGAAAATCACTCATACCGGAGGGCGTCCATCGGGTCGACTTTCATGGCGCGCCGCGCGGGGATGTAACTGGCAAGCAAAGCCGCGCCGCCTAACAAGAAGAAGACACTCGCGTAAGTGGAAAAATCATTCGCGCCGACGCCGAAGAGCAAACTCGCGAGCAGTCGCGTGGCCGCGAAGGCCGCGACGAGACCGAGGGCGAGACCGATCAGCACCACTGTCAGGCTTTGACGCAAAACCATTCCGAACATCTGCGTGCGCTGCGCCCCGAGCGCCATGCGAATGCCGATTTCGCGCGTGCGTTGTGCGACGACGTAAACCATCACGCCATAAATTCCGATCGCGGCGAGCAACGCCGCCAGTCCGGCAAAGATGCCGAGCAACAACATGACGAAACGGCTTTGCGCGATCGCATCCGCGATTCGCTGTTCCATTGTCATGATGTCGAAGACCGGTTGATCGGGATCGACCGCCAGGATTTGCTGGCGCACAGCCGCGATCATCTGCGCCGGATCGGTAGCTGTCCGTGCGACCAAGGTGATGAAGTTGGCGGGAGATTGCGCCGCCGCGAAATAAACTTCCGGCTTCGTTGCGACATCGAGCCGCTCATGTTTCACGTTGCCGATGATGCCGATGATTTCCCACCAAATTTGTTGCGGACCATCATCGAAGCCGAGGCGTTTTCCGACGGCATCACCATTGGGCCAGTAACGTCGCGCAAAAGCTTCGTTAATCACAACGCGCTGCGGCGCATCGGTTCGATCGTCCGCGGTGAAAACGCGTCCCTGCAAAATCGGGATACGCATGGCGGCAAAATAATCTCCAATGACGGTTCGCTGATCGGCTTCCGGCCGATTCGCGGTTGAGAGGTTCGCATTTCCTTCGATAACGAATCCGGTGCTGCCGTTGCTGTTGCTTAACGGCAAAGGATCAACTCCGCCGGCCGATTTGATTCCCGGCAACGCGCGAACGCGCGTCAGAAGTTGTTCGAAGAAAAGATTCGCCTGCACGCCGGTGTGATATTTCTGCCGCGGCAACGAGACGTTCATCGTCAGGAC
The DNA here is from genome assembly GCA_963737545.1 of uncultured Verrucomicrobiae bacterium. Taxonomy (GTDB): domain Bacteria; phylum Verrucomicrobiota; class Verrucomicrobiia; order Chthoniobacterales; family UBA10450; genus CAVTTH01. Next base: position 167,761 of record CAVTTH010000003.1, read on the forward strand.
ATTCTTCGCGTCGAAGCCAGGATTGACCTGTTGCAAATGAGCGACCGTCCGCAGCATGAGACCCGCGCCGATGAGGAGAACGAGCGCGAGCGCGACTTCGCCCATGACAAAAAGATAGAGACTGCGATGCCCGGCGCTCTGCACGCTGCGCCCTCCGCTTTCTTTCAGAACATCGTTGATCTCGGGCTTGGTCACTTGCAACGCCGGCACGAGGCCCATCAAAACGCCGGTGGCAAGGCAGACGACTAAAGCCCAAACCAAGACGGGCGTTTGCAGTCCGACGTTACCCAGATCCGGAATATTCGCCGGACTCAACGCGACCAAGACATCAACGCTCCAACGTGCGACGAGCAGGCCTAACGAACTGCCGAGGAGCGAGAGCACGATGCTTTCACTGAGAAACTGCCGAATGAGACGCCAACGACTCGCGCCCAGAGCGATCCGCACGCCGATCTCTCGTTGTCGCGAGACGGCGCGAACCAGAAGGAGATTAGCGACGTTCGCGCAAGCGATGAGAAGCACGAGGCCGACCGCGGCGAAAAGCACATAAAGATAACGCTGCACTTGGCCGACCACTTGTTCATGCAACGAAAGGAGACGCACTCCCCAGCCGGCGTTTGTTTCGGGATAACGCGTTTGCAGTTGCGCGGCGATTCCGCTCAATCCCGTTTGCGCTTCGCGAACGGAGACGCCGTTCTTAAGCCGTCCTAGAACGTAAAGGTAATGCGACTTGCGGTCCGTCGACGCCGCGGCGTCGAGTCGCATCGGCACCCAAATGTCGACCTGCATGTTAGCCGGAAATTGCAGTTTAAAATTTGGCGGCATGATGCCGACCACTGTGGTGGGATTGCCGCTGAGCAGGACGTTTTTCCCAACGATGTTCGCATCGGATCCGAAGCGCCGCTTCCACAATGCATCGCTGATGATTGCCACTCTTGGACTGCCGATCTCTTTTTCCTCACCGGAAAAGTTGCGGCCAAACGCGGGCTGCACGCCCAGCGTTTGGAATAAATTGGTCGTGACCAACGCACCTTGAATTCTCTCCGGCTCATTTGTCCCAGTGAAATTGAGGCTGGTATAATAAAGAGCCGACAGTCCACCGAACCATTCACCGCGGGCGCTCCAGTCGAAGAAATTTCCGGCGGCGACCTCGTTGCGGCTTTGCGCAGGTTGCGCGTCCTGCGGATTCGTTTCCCAGACGGCGACCAATTGCTCGGACTTCGGGAATGGCAATGGCCGCAAGAGAACTGCGTCGACCACGCTGAAGATCGCAATGTTCGCGCCGATGCCGAGTGCGAGCGTAAGCACGGCAACAAAAGTGAAGCCGGGCGACTTGAGCAACTGGCGAAAAGCGAAGCGAAAATCATTCATAACGGAGGGCGACCATAGGATCGACTTTCATGGCGCGACGCGCCGGGATGTAACTGGCGAGCAGGGCTGCGCCGCCAAGAAGTGCAATGACGACCGCATAAATCGAGAGGTCGTTCGCGCCGACGCCGTAAAGCAACGTCGCCATCACCCGGGTCACGGCGAGAGCGACGAGGAATCCGACAACGATCCCGATCGCAACCAGGATCATGCTTTGGCGCAGGACCATTCCGAGCATCTGGGTCCGTCGCGCCCCAAGCGCCATTCGGATCCCGATCTCGCGCGTTCGCTGGCTGACGCTGTAAGCGATCACGCCATAAATGCCGATGACCGCGAGCGCCATCGCAACTCCCGCAAAAATCGCGAGCAGCATCATGTTGAAACGCGGCTGTGCGAGTTGCGTGGTGATGAAGTTCGTCATCGGCTCCAGCATTGGAATAAACACATCCTTGTCGACGCCGTGCACAGCGCGTTTCACCTCGGCGTTCAATCCAAGCAGCTCAGTGGATGCGACTCGCAGAACGATGTCCAAGGTACGGCTTGGAGCCTGCAAAAACGGCAGGTAGATCTCCGGTCCTGGCGGCGCAGCCAACGAGTCGTGCCGCGAATTACCGACGACGCCCACCACCTCGCAGAGCAACGGCGTGTCCTCGGGGCGATCGATCATGACCTGTTGACCGATCGGATCGCGACCTGGAAAATGCCTGCGGGCGAACGCTTCATTGATCATGACGACCAAGGCCGAGTCCCCGGTGTCGAAGCGAGTAAAGACGCGGCCTCGCCGGAGCGGAATTTTCATTGTCTGGAAGTAATCCGGCGTCACGACAAGGCAACTCGCGCCGGGATGGCTGCCGCGCGGCAACGGGGGTGCGCCGCTGACCATGAACGTTTTGGTCCAGCTACTGCCACCCAATGGCAGTGGATTCGCGGCCCCGGCTGATCCCACTCCCGGAATGGCGGAAATCTTTTCCATGATCGCGTCAAAGGCGCGGATCTGTTGATCCAGTTCCGGGTAACGCACCCGGGGCAGACTTAATTGCAGGGTTACCAGCCGTTGCGAATCGAAGCCGGGATTCGTGGCGCGAAGATTGAGGAAACTCTTAATGAGCAGCCCGGCGCCCGCGAGCAGCAGAAGTGAAACTGAAATTTGTGAGATGACGAGAAAAGCGCGCAGCCGGTTAGTCTGCGAGCCGCCGGTAGATCCTTTAGCACCTCGCTGGAGACATTCATTCACGTTCGGTCGCGAAACTTGCAGCGCCGGCATAAGCCCAAAGAGAACCGTACTGCCGATGGCAAGCGCAAAGGTGAAAAGGCCGACCTTCAGATCGACCTCGATCACGCCAGGATGCGGGAGTGTCTGCGAAACGGCTGCACCGAGAAGATCGACACTCCACCAAGCCAGGAACAAACCCGCCGTGCCTCCCAGCAAGGCAAGCAGGAGACTCTCACAAAGTAACTGGCGAATGACTAAAATGCGACTCGCGCCGAGAGCAGTTCGGATCGCAATCTCACGACTGCGCGAGGCGGCTCGGGCGAGAAGAAGATTGGCCACATTCGCGCAGGCCAGGAGAAGCACCAGCGCGACGGCGCCGAGCAGAATGATCAACGCCGGGCGCACCTCGCCGACGATGTCGGAATGCAAGCTGACCACGATCTGGTGCGGCTCAAAGTTCGTATCGGGATATTGCAGCGCGAGCCGGCGCGCGATTGCGTTTAGTTCTGTCTCGGCCGCAGCAATCGACGAACCCGGTGCCAATCGTCCGACAAGGTCGTAAGAATGACTGCCGCGGCGGGCGACTTCCGTTGTGATGATCGGCTCGAGCGGCATCAAAAAATCGTTCGCCGAATCCTGGACGGGGAAACGCCAGTCGGCCGGCATCACGCCGATGATTGTGTAGACGTGCGACGTCAGCCTGACCTGCCGGCCGACGATTTTAGGATCGGCCGCGAACGCGCGCTGCCAGCCTTCATAAGTCAGGACAACAACGCGTGCATCGACGTTGTCCTCCGCGCGCGTGTAACGGCGGCCAAGAAAAGGCGATACGCGGAGGACATCGAAAATATCGGACGTAACGGCGACGCCCTGGAGCACGGGCGTCTCTTCATTTTCGGCCAGGACCGTGTCGATCCGCGAAAAAGCCGCCAGATGCTGGAGCGTCTTCGATTGCTCTCGGAAATCGACGTAATTCGGATACGAATCGACATCGCGATCTCCACCCTCGGACGGCACGATTCTCCAGACCATGACCAACTGATCCGGGTCCGGGAACGGCAACGGCCGCAAGAGGACTGCATCGACGACACTAAAGATCGCGCTGTTCGCGCCGATCCCGAGTGCGAGCGTCAGAACAGCGACAAAGGCGAAGCCGGGCGACTTGAGCAACTGGCGAAAAGCGAAGCGAAAATCATTCATAACGGAGGGCGACCATAGGATCGACTTTCATGGCGCGACGCGCCGGGACGTAACTGGCAAGAAAGGCCGTCGCGCCTAACAAGAAGACGACGCTCGCGTAGGTTAAGAGATCATTTGCCCCGACGCCGTAGAGTAAACTCGCGAGCAAACGCGTCACGCCAAGAGCGGCAACCAATCCAAGCACGAGGCCGATCAGCACCACGCTCAGACTTTGCCGCAAAACCATCTGGAGCATGTCGGTGCGCTGCGCCCCGAGGGCCATACGAATGCCGATCTCGCGCGTGCGTTGAGCGACGCTGTAAGCGATCACACCGTAAATTCCGACCGCCGCCAGTGCCATCGCGACCGCGGCGAAAACGGCCAACAGGATCATGTTGAAACGCGGCTGTGCGAGACCTTTCCCGATCAACGTTCCCATCGGCTGCAGGTTGCCGACAAAAACGTCCGGATCCTGTTCGTGAATGATCCGGCGTACCGCAGCGTCAATCCCGGAGAGGGTTGCGCCCGACGTTCGCAGAACGAGCCATACGCGGCGATTCGGCGATTGCGCCAATGGCTGGTACATTTCCGGAGTAGGGGCAGCCCCGAGATCGGTCTGTTTCGAATCCGCCACCACGCCGACGATTTCGAGCGCATCAGATTTATTATCCCCCAGATCGAGCAGGATATGCTGTCCGATTGGATTCTCGTTAGGGAGAAAACGACGAGCGAAGGTTTCGTTGATCATCGCCACGTGCCCCGAATTTTCGGCGTCTCGTTGATCGAAGGTGCGACCGTTGTGCAATGGGATTTTCATTGCACGGAAATAACCGGGAACGACGATGAGATGCGAAGCATCCGGATGATTGCCCGGCGCAATCGGCGGTTGTCCGGCGATGGTGAACGAGGAGTTGCTATCGTTCCCGCTGAAGGGTAACGGATTCGCGCCGCCGACTGCTTCCACGCCCGGCAGCACCGCCAGCTTCGGCAGAAGTTGCCCAAAGAAGCGCCGTTGCTGATCGGGCTCGGGATAAGTTGTGCGCGGCAAAATCTGATCGAGGACGAGAAGACGGGAGGGCTCGAAGCCGGGGTCAGTCGAGCGCAAGTTGAAGAAGCTCTTGATGAGCAGGCCCGCGCCGGCGAGGAGAAGCAACGATAGCGAAACCTGCGAAACAACCAGAAATGCCCTCGTCCGCCCTCCGTGCAGTCCGCCGGTCGATCCCTTCGATCCTTGCTGAAGCGATTCGTTCACGTTCGTCCGCGAAACCTGCAGCGCCGGCACCAAGCCGAAGACCAGCGTACTGAGAATGGCGAGACCGAACGTGAATGCGCAGACTCCGAGATTGACCCGCACATGATCGAGTCGCGGGACATCGTGCGGACCGAAGGTGCCGAGCAAATCCACCGCCCACCAGGCAAGGACCAAACCAGCGGCTCCGCCGATGAGCGCAAGAATGAAACTTTCCGAGAGCAACTGTCGCACGATGAGCAAACGACTGGCACCGAGCGCGGCCCGAATGCCGATCTCGCGGCTGCGCGCCGCGGCTCGGGCGAGAAGCAGATTGGCGACATTCGCACACGCGATGAGAAGGACGAGAGCAACCGCGCCCAACAAGATCAACAACGCCGGCCGCACGTTGCCGACAAGGTCTTCGAGCAAAGGCCTAACGAACACGCCACGGCCCAGGTTCGTATCGGGGTATTGCGCGGCCAGGTGGGCGGCGATCGGTTTCATTTCCGCGTCGGCTTGTCGTGGGGTAACGCCTGGCTTGAGGCGGCCAATCAAGTGGACAAAATGCGAACCGCGCTCCGGCACCTGGCTCGCCACGAGGGGCTCGAGCGGCATGATGAATTCGCTGGTCTCGGTCGCGACCGGAAACTTCCATCCTGATGGCATCACTCCGAGCAGTGTGTATTTCCGGCCAGCCAAGTTCAGTTGTTTGCCGACGATTTTCGGATCACTCCCGAAAGCGCGTTTCCAAAGTCCGTGTCCAATCACGACGACGTTGGGCTGCCCGAGCTTCCCCTCCTTCGCGGTAAAGCCGCGACCGAGCAGCGGCTGCACGCCAATGACCTCGAAGAAGTCTCCGTTCACCGCGACGCCGCTCAACTCCTGCGCGTCGCCGACGCCATTGAGAACGGTGCCCGCGGAAGAATATCCCGCCATCCCACTGAAGCTTTGACTCTGGGCGCGATAATCGTAGAAGTCAGGATACGAATCCGTCTCCTTCGAGTTTGGTTCGTTAGCATGGGTGCCCCAGATCATGACGAGTTGATCTGGCTTCGGAAACGACAGCGGCCGCAGGAGGACGGTGTCGACCACGCTGAAGATGGCGCTGTTCACGCCGATCCCGAGTGCGAGCGTGAGCACCGCGATAAAGGTAAACCCAGGCGATTTGCGAAGCTGGCGAAGAGCGAAGCGGATATCGTTCATATAAGAGTTCTCACTCGGCTCTCAGAGCGACCATTGGGTCGACGCGTGAAGCGCGGCGCGCCGGAATCCAGCAGGCGACGGCGACGGCAGCGGAAAGGACGACGGCAGCGCCGAGCCAGATGAATTGATCGGCGGCAGGAACATCGGGCCAACGATGATGGACGATGCGGATTGCCGCCCATGAGACGATTCCACCGGCAAGAAATCCGAAGACCAGCAACCGCACCCCCTGCGCGGCGACGAGGCGAATCAATCCCGTGGCAGTCGCGCCGAGGGCAAGGCGCACGCCAAACTCCCGCGTCCGCCGCGTTACTTGGAGAGCAAGCAGACCGTAAACGCCGATGGAGGCGAGCACGAGTCCAAGCGCACCGAAGAGCGCCACGAGCACGAAAAGGAAACGCTCCGTCACCCAAGATCGCGTTGCAGCTTCGTCGAGCGAAATGAGATCGTAAGCTGCGAGCCGCTTATCCGCGCGAGTGAGCGCGCCGCGCACAGCCGCCTCAAGAGAGGTTGGCTTTCCCGCACTTTCGACGACGAACGTCATTTCGTCGCCCCCGCTGGCCAGCCATCGCGGCAACGGCACACAGACGGTACCAACGACCTCGCCATCTCGTGGATCCACGATTGCCTTGGTGTCTGCGACGACGCCAACGACGGTGAGCCACGGACGCGAATTATCGATCCGACTCTGTTTCACCCTCTTGCCTAACGGATCCTGTCCCGGCCAGAAACGCCGCGCGAACGATTCGTTCACGATGCAGACCGGCGGAGAATCAACACGATCGGTTTCAGTAAAATCACGTCCGCGCAGCAGACGCTGCCCGACGGTCGTGAAGTATCCGGGCGACGTTCCACGTGAATAGACAAGATAGGTGCCGCGTGGTTCCGGCGGCTGACTGCCTTCGGGGACACAGCCCATGAGGTCGCGCGCCGCTTCCATCGGAGAAGGCGCCGTGACCGAAGCGGAACGCACACCGGGGAGCGCGCGCAATTCTCCAAGCGTCGCGGCGATCGTATGCGCACGCGCCTCCTGAGAGGTAAAGAGACGATCGGACAACATCGCGTTGAAAACGAGCCTGTGCTCAGTGGCAAAGCCCCACGGTTCGTGAACAACCTTTCGAAAATATTGCGTGAGTGTCAGACTGCCCAGGAGCAACACGGCGGCGATGGCGATCTCAACGACAATGAGACCGCCAAGCAAACGCCGCGTGCCGCCATCCAGAGTTGATCCACGGCCGATGTTTGCGAGCGAGCTTCGCAAATCGGTCCGCGCCCCGCGCCATGCCGGCAGCAAACCAAAACCAACGCCGATGAAGAGCATCGCGCCCGCAGCAAAAGCGAAGACGGGCCAATCAAGTCGAACACCGTAATCAAATTCGCGGATCGCGCTGCCGGTTGCGTCCGTGCCCTCGGGACTGAGCGCGACCAACGCGGGCGTGAGCCATCCCGCGATGAGCAATCCGAGAATTGTTCCGCACCCAGCGAGCATGAGCGTTTGCACCAGTCCTTCCCGGATGAGACGGCCGCGCGTGGCGCCGAGCGCTGATCGCAGCGCCATCTCGCCGTCTCGCTCCACCACTCGTGCGAGCATTAACCCGGCGAAATTTGCGGCGGCGACAAGCAAGGCACAGAGGGCAGCTCCGGCGATAATGAGAAGCTTCGGACGAAGATCCATGATGAAACTGTCACGCAGCGGAATGAGATACGCGCGCTGGGCGTTACTCGGGTCGGGAGCGGCTTGATTGATCGCAGCGCACATCCGGCGGGCGGCGGTATCAGCCTGCGCAAGACTGATTCCCGGTCGAAGCCGCGCCGCTGCGTAGAGATAATGATTGGGCTGACCAGAAGCTGCGAAAGTAAGAGCGATCGGTAACCAGATCTGAGCGCGATACGGATGACGAAAAGTTTTCGGCATCACGCCAACAATAGTGTACGAGGCGTCGTCTAGTTTGACGGTGTGTCCCAGAACGTCCTCGCGTCCGCCGAGGTTTCGTTGCCAGAAATCGTAACCAACAATGACAACGCGCGGACCGCCGGGTTGATCCTCCGCCGCAGTGAAATTCCGTCCGAGAGCCGGCTGAAGGCCAAGTACGTTCAAAAAGTTCGCGCTGATTCGCGCGGCTTGGAAACTTTGCGCTGGCTGACCGGGATTCGTCGCGGTGACGCCCGCGCCGGTAGCGACACCGATCCCCTCGAAAATGTCGCTCCCGTATTCGCGCCACTGCCGAACAGTTTTTTCTGCCAGATTTAGCAGGTCGCTCCGGGCACCGTTCTCTTCAAAAGTTTCGTAGAGCCGGACCAATCGATCGGCCTTCGGGAATGGCAGCGGACGCATCAAGGCGCTTTCGATCACTGAGAAGATTGCGGTATTCGCTCCTATTCCAAGAGCTAGCGTCGCAATCGCGATGATGCTAAACGCCGGCGATTTCAACAGCATGCGCAGCGCGTAGCGAAAATCGTTCATTAGTTCCTATCCCTCGCGCAAAGCCACCAGCGGATTCACTCCCGCTGCCCGGCGCGCCGGTAACCAACAGGCGAGCAGAGCAATCGTGCCTAACAACAGCGCCACTCCGCCGAGCGTCGGTCCGTCGAATGGCGTGACACCGAAAAGGAGATTTCCCAGAAGACGGGTCAGCGCCAATGCCGCACTCAATCCGATGACCACGCCGAGCGCGGTCAGCCTCATTCCGCCGCCCACCACGAGCCGAAGTACGTCGCCTTTCTGTGCGCCGAGCGCCATCCGAATTCCGATCTCCTGTCTGCGTTGCGCAACGGAGTAGGCCATCACGCCGTAAATCCCGATCGCCGTCAGCACCAGGGCGACGCCCGCAAAAATCAGCAAGAGGAACGCGTTGAAACGCGGCCGAGCGAGTGATTTCGAAAGATAATCCTCGAAGAGACGTACCCGCGTCAGCGGAATCCCCACGTCCACACGCGCCACCGCGGCGCGCATCGCTGCCGTCAGCATGGCAGGATCGGAGGTGGCCGTTCGCACCATGAGGTAGGCCGAGTTCATCGGCATCTGCGAAACCGGCAGATACATCTCGGGCGTGAAATCGTTCCGCAACGAACGGTGTTTGACGTTGCTCACGATCCCGATGATCTCGCGCATCGGGCCATCATCATCAGTCAGACTCATTCCGGGCTGAATGCGTTTGCCGATCGGATCCTCCCCGGGGAAGAATTTCTCGGCGAAGCGCTCATTGATGATGATGACCTGCTTTGACTTAAGCTGATCGGTTGCATTGAAAAGCCGGCCTCGTCGGAGAGCGATGCCGACGGTCTTAAAATAGTCGTCGCTCGCAAGACGAATCGGGCTATCGGGCTGCCGGCCCTTTGGCGCAGGCCGTTCCTCGATATCAAACGACGTCGTAATGTTGCTTCCGCTCAGCGGCATCGGCATGACCGTGCTGGCCGAAATCACTCCTGGTAACGCCTGCAGCCGCGGCAGGAGTTGATCATAGAAAGCGATGACATTTTCTGGCTTTGGATAAGCGGCGTCTGGCAATCCAATGCGAGCAGTGAGCAGCCGTTCCGGTTGCACGCCAGGATTGACGCGGCTAAGCCGAGCGAAGCTTTGCAGAAGCAATCCCGCGCCAGTGAGGAGCACGAGCGCAAGCGCCACTTCGGTAACGACCAGAGCATTACGAAGACGATGTCGGGCCGAGCCTCCGCTGCCGGTTCCGCGCGCGCTATCGTTTAGCGCACCGCGCAAATCCAAATGCGACATCTGCAATGCGGGAGCGAGACCGAAAAGAATTCCGGTGCCGAGTGAGACCAGCAGAGTGAAACCGAGGACCACGCCATCGAGCCGGATTTCGGAAGAACGCGGAATATTTTCCGGGACCAGAGAGATCAGCAGATCGGTGCCCCAGACAGCGATCAGCAGCCCGAGCAAACCGCCAAGCGCCGCGAGGAGAACGCTCTCGGTGAGCAATTGCCGGACGATCCGTCCGCGACTCGCCCCCAACGCCGAGCGGAGCGCGATTTCCTTGGCCCGAACGGTGGCGCGGGCCAGCAACAAGTTGGCTACGTTGGCCCCGGCAATCAAAAGCACGCAAGCCACGGCTCCAAAAAGAACATAGAGCCCACGTGACACATCTCCCACGAGATCCTCGCGGAGCGGAACGACCGCCAGGCCAAAGTTCGTATTGGTCTCCGGATACTGCTTCTGCAACGCGGCGGCGATTGTTCGGACCTCAGCGTTTGCCTGCGTCACGGTGACTTTGGGTTTCAGGCGTCCGACACCTTCCAGGCTATGATTGCCCCGCTGCTCGGTTTCCGGCTTATCGCCCGTCGGGCTCGTCGCATCAATCGCGCTCGTCACATAAAGATCAATCGGATCGGATTCGATCGGAAACTGAAAGCCTGCCGGCATGACTCCGATGACGGTGTACGGCTGTCGATCAAGCGTCACCCGCGTCCCTAGTATCGACTTCTCACCTTTGAACTGACGCTGCCAGAACGCGTGGCTCAAGATCACGGTCAAACCCCCCGGTCCTCCGCCCGCAGTCTCTTCCTCGCGATGAAACGTGCGCCCGAGAACGGGGCGAACCCCAAGAACGTCGAAGAAATCTGAAGAGACGCGTTGACCGCTTACGCTCTGAGCCACGCTCTCTCCAGCCAATGCAAAGTTCTGTGCGTGGTAAACGGCGACCTTCGCGAAGCTCTTATTCTGGGCGCGCAGATCAAAGAAATCGGGATAGCTCATTGAACCCAGTCCATCCGCGCTCACCTGATTCGTGCGTGCGTTCACGACGCCAAACGCCACCAATTGTTCCGGCTGCGGAAACGGCAGCGGTTTTAGCAGGACGGCGTTAACGACACTGAAGATCGCCGTGTTGGCACCGATGCCGATGGCAAGAGCGAGCACTGCGACGATCGTGAAGCGCGGCTCCTTGAAAAGTTGCCGGACGGCGTAGCGAAGATCGTTCATGCCAATCGCGCCGTGCCGCTTATTGCTTCGCCGTTTCGTCGCCAGTCGATGTGATCAAAATCGATCCCGCGCTTGTCCGCAATCGCAGCAATTTCCCGCCGCCGTTGATCGTACCCTTTAAACTTTCATGACCGGAACGGGTCGCCGTGAAGGGCAGAGTGGTTACCACCTCACCCGCACTCGTCTCGGCGTCGACCGTCAATGCGGCGTTGGTCGCGGCCGTCACCTCAATCGCGCCGGCCGACGTTTCAAGTTTCACGTCGCCCGGAACCGGCGAAGCAAGCACGGCGGTAATCGATCCCCCCGACGTCTCGCCCGTAATCTTCCCGCCGATGTTCTCCAATTTCAGCCGGCCGCCGCTGGTCTCGATGTTTGCGTCCCCCGCGAAATTTCCGACCGCCACACCTCCACCCGAAGTGTGCGCACGCAAACTTCCCTTGCCGCCCATCGCATGGATACCACCGCCGCTCGTCTCGACATCGATCGCGCCTTCACACGAGTCCACGTCGACGCGGCCGCCGCTCGTTTCGGCGTTAATCGGACCGTGCAGGTTGGCGAACTTCAAATCGCCGCCACTGGTGTCGGCCTTGACCGTGCCGGTTAAACCGTTCGCTGAAATCTCGCCGCCCGCCGTATTCAAATTAACGTTGTAGTTCGCCGGAACGTGGAGCGTGTATGAGGCCTTTGTTTTGATATTCCAATGCCGGAGCGAAGTGAGGATGCCCTCTTTCTTCTCGCGTCGCGCACGTACGGTCACGTTTCCGTTTTCGGCCGTGATCGTAATCGGCGCCGCCGCAAGAAATTCCTTTTCCTTCTCCTCCGACGAGGCCCGCACTTTGCGATGCACTTCGATTACGACCTTGTCGGCCGCGCCAGGCGCGACGTCGATCGAACCAAAATCGACATCGACGACGAGTTGGCCGCCCGCTTTGGCGTCGCGTGATTCATTAATATTTTCCTCAGTGGCCGCGGAAGCGAAGGCCGCGAGACTAACGAGTGTAAGAGTTGTGAGTAGGGTTTTCATAAAGAGCAGGTTCGGGTTTCATTCGTCATTGTTTCGGATTTCGTCATTCGAGCTTCGTCATTTCACGATCAACCGATCGATTTGGAGCTCGGGATTTGGAATTTTCATTCACAGCGCAATGCAACCATTGGATCGACGCGGCTGGCTCGACGCGCGGGCACGAAACACGACGCCGCCGCGACGAGCGTGAGCAATCCCGCGACGGCGAAGTAAATCGTTGGGTCGAGCGGATTGACCTTGAAAAGAATGTTTTTCAACGCGGCGGCGGCGACCACACCGAGCAGCATCGCGATACCTCCAGCGCCCAGGACGAGTCCGATCGCGAGTTGCCACGCACCCTGGCTCATGACCATGCGCAAAATTCGGATCGTGTCCGCGCCGAGTGCCATTCGAATACCGAACTCCTGTCTGCGCTGATTGACCGAAAAACTCATCACACCGTAGAGGCCGACGCCGGAAAGAATGAAGGCGACGGCTCCGAAAATGGTGAAGAGCGTCGCGATGACACGGCTGCCGGAGAGGGTGTCGTTGTGAAACTGCGCGGGCGTGCCGGGAAAATACGTCGGCAGATTCGAATCGATCTCCGCGACCGCTTTGCTCAAAACCGGCCCGAGCGTGTCGGCACGCTGACCGGCGCGCGGCCTAACGACTACAGTGGCAAACTGCGTCGCCGGCGACGCGCCCAGCAGTGGCATATAGAATCCCGCGGCCTCGGTTTGCTGATCGAACGGGCCCTGCATCAACGTGTCCGGCACAACGCCGACGATGGTGCGCCACGGCTGCTCTTTCCCCGGATTGAAAATGCGAACCTGATGACCGAGCGCGCTTTGATTGCCCCAATATTTCCGGGCGAAGCTCGCATTCACGATCGCGACTGGTTGCTTCGCGTCGCTGTCGTCGATGGTGAAATCACGACCTTCACGAATCTTGAGCCCGAGGGTGGCGAAGTAGTTGTCGGAGACGGATTCGAAATTGCAGCGTGGCCGATCGCGATCGGTCAGATAATTTTGTCCATCAACTTCATATTGGCCGGAAGGCGCAAAGGTCATGCGAAAGCGATCGGTCATGGCCGCAGCCTCGAAACGCGGATTGGCGCGCAGAGCACGAACGGCGCGCTGGAAGAATTCGCGGCGCGATTCTTCGCTTGGATAGGTGCCCTCCATCAAAGCGAGGCGCGCGGCATAAAGGCTGGTGTCGTCATAGCCGTAGTCGAGCTTCGTTTGGTTGCGAATCGATTTAATCTGCAATGTGGCGACGATGAGCAGCGCAGCGGTCAACGCGATCTGCGCGACCACGAGGACGCGCGTGATGACGTTGACGAGGCGGCTGCTGTTACCGCGGCCCCCCTCTTTCATCACCTCAGCCGCATTGCCTCGCGAGCTGATCAAGGCGGGGACAAGCCCCGATACGATGGTGGCGATGAAGGTGATCGCGAGCGTGAAGATGAGCACGCGCCCATCGATCGTGAATTGCCACCAATAAGGCGGCGGGAACGGCGCCGCTTTGACGACGCTATCGAACATATCGACTCCCCAGTAGGCGATGAGCGAGCCGGCGATCGCGCCGAAGACCGCGACAACCAGACTTTCGGTCAACATTTGCCTAACGAGTCGCAAGCGCGTCGCGCCGAGCGCGCCGCGAATGGCCAGCTCCTTCGCGCGCAAGGCGGCGCGGCCAAACTGCATGTTCATCACGTTCACGCACGCGATGAGCAGGACGACAATGACCGCGCCGAGCATGGCCCAGACGATCTGGCGCAGTTGCACGCCGGTGAAGGAATTGATCAGCGGCTGCACGCTGGCCGAGGTGAAATTCTGGTTCGTCTTCGGATTGTCGGCCGCAATGTTGCGCGCGATCGCGATCATCTCCGCGTTCGCCTGGTCGAGCGTGACGCCCGGCTTCAACCGCCCCATGACCGCGGGCGCGCGACTGTTCGCGCCGAGGAAAAGCTCACCGCGCGGGGTCGGCGGCCATTCGTTGTAAAGCGGCGTCCAAAGTTCCTCCGAAATCGGGAACTCAAAGCCTGGCGGCATCACGCCGATGATGGTCGCGGGTTTGCCGTTAATCGTGACGCTTTGTCCGACGATGTTTTTGTCGGCGTTGAAATCGCGGCGCCAGATCTTGTCGCCGAGGATCGCGGTCTTCGGCGAACCGGCCTTGTTGTCCTCCGGGGTGAAATCGCGTCCGAGCACCGGCGAGACGCCGATGATCTTGAAGAATTCGTCGGTCACATAGGCAGCCGGTGTAGCGCTGCGGATTGTTGTTGTAGGTGACGTTGATGGTCGAGCCGTTCAGATAGCCGGCCATCATCGAAAACGACTTCTGCGCCGCCTTGATATCCTCGTAATCCTGCGCCGCCGGGATATTGCCGTTGCCGAAGTTGTTGTTCTGGTCGCTCGCCTTCGGATCGATCAACCCGACGCTGACCAGCTGTTCTGGATGCGGAAATGAAAACCCGCGCAGCACGATCGCATTCACCACCGTGAACTGCGTCATCGCGCCGCCGATCCCGAGCCCGAGCACAAGAATGGAAAGCAGACAAAAGACTTTGTCCTTCAAAAGGACGCGAAGTCCGACGCGGATGTCCTGAGTGAACGATTCAATAATCATGATGATTTGCCTCGGTTGTTGTCGACGATCCAGCCATCGCGCAGTTGGATGATGCGGTTGCCGTAGGCGGCATTTTTCTCCGAATGCGTGACCTGCACGATGGTTGTCCCGGCTTGGTTCAATTTCTTGAACATCTGCATGATCTCTTCGCCCTGACTCGAATGCAGGTTCCCCGTCGGTTCGTCCGCCAGAATCACTTTTGGGCTGGCGATGACCGCGCGCGCAATGCTGACGAGTTGCTGTTGGCCGCCGGAAAGCTGTCTCGGATACAAGTCCTTCTTCCCGACCATCTGGAAGCGATCGAGTGAATCCGCTACCAGTCCGGCGCGCTCCGATTTGCCGAAACGCCGATAGGAAAGCGGCATGTCGAGATTTTCGTAAACGGTTAGATCATCGAGCAGGTTGTAGTTTTGAAAGACGAACCCGATCTGTTCGTTACGCAATGCCGTGCGCTCCTTCGGCTTCAGCTGGTGAATGGCCGCATCCTCCAGCCAATATTCGCCGGTCCATCCGAAATCGTGCATACCGATGAGATGAAGCAACGTCGATTTCCCGGCGCCGGACGGACCCATGACGGAAACGAAATCGCCTTCGGCTACATCGAGGTTGATATCGCGCAGGACGTAAAAGAATTGCTGTTTTGCCAGCGGATAATTGCGTTCGATGTTTCGTAGTTTGATCATGGTGGTAAATTTATTCCCGTCCCAATGCGACCATCGGGTCGGCCCGCGAGGCACGGAAAGCAGGGACATAACTGGCGGCCAGGGCGACGACGCCGAGGACAAGGGTAACGAGGACAAATGTCGATTTATCGAACGCGCTGACGTTGTAGAGCAATGACGCCAGAGCGCGCGTGCTGAATATCGTCAGCAGCAGACCCACGATCGTGCCGAGAATAACGAGTCGCAGCGCGTGGCCGACAACGAGCCGCAACACATCTGCGCGCTGCGCGCCAAGCGCCATGCGGACGCCGATTTCATGCGTGCGCTGCACGACAAGGAACGACATCACGCCGTAGATGCCGACCGAGGCGAGGACGAGCGCGAGCGCGGCGAAAACGCCAATCAGGACAACGGAGAGCCGCCGGGCAGCGATGGAATCGGACGTGACTTGCTCGAGCGTGCGCACGTTCGCCGCCGGCAAATCCGGATCCATGCGCTGGATCTCCGCGCGAATGGCGGAACTGAGCGAACGCGGGTCCTGTTGGCTCCGCACGGCCAGAATCATTCCGCGATAGGGAATCTGCGCATGCGGCATGTAGTATTCCGGCTTCGCATCTTCACTCAGATTGCGATGTCGGATGTTGCCAACCATGCCGACGACGGTGACCCATTTCGGATCGGGTTTGCGCGGATCGCTGAACGTAATGCGCTTTCCAATCGGATCGAGATTCGGGAACCACTTGTTAGCCAACGCCTGATTGATGATGGTCACGCCGGGCGCATCGGCGTTATCGGCCTCGGTGAAGAAGCGGCCTTTGAGCAGCGGCGTTTTTAAGACCCGGAAGTAGTCCGGCGTGATGTTTCGGATCTCTTCGTCCGGATAAACATTTTCAGCCCTCGGATCGCGGCCTTCGATGGCAAAGGAGCTGTCGCTATTCGTCCCGCTAAGCGGAAGGATGGAGGTAAAGGCGGCCGCTTCCACACCGGGGAGCGCGCGGATGCGGCGGACTGCGTCGGCGAAGAGATCGGCTACCGGCTTGCCGCGCGGATACTTCGACACCGGCAGGCTGACCTCCATGGTGAGGACGTTGTGAGGATCGAAACCGGGATCGACATTTTGCAGGCGCGCGAAGCTCTTCATGAGCAGCCCGGCGCCGACCAACAGGACCAGCGCCATCGCCACTTCGGCCACGACGAGTCCGTTGCGGAGCCGGTTGCGGCGCACGCCGGTAGTCGTGCCACGGCCGCCTTCCTTCAACGCCTCGGTCAGTTCGGGATTGCCGCTGGCGAGCGCGGGGACCAGTCCAAAAAGAATTCCGGTAACGACGGAAACGGCGAGCGTCACCGCGAGCACGCGCAAATCGAGATTTGCTTCGGCGATGCGCGGGACGGTTTGCACGCCGAGCGCGCGCAAGAGATCGAGACCCCAAACCGCGAGCATGGCACCAGCGAAACCGCCGACCACAGCCAGGAGCACACTCTCGCACAACATTTGTCGCAGGAGTTGCAGACGGCTGGCGCCGAGTGCAACGCGAACGGCAAACTCGCGTTCACGCGCCCCGGCGCGGGCGAGCAACATGGTGGTAAGATTGGCGCAGGCGATGAGCAGGACGACCGCGACGGCGCCAGTCAGGATAAGCAGGCCGGACCTCATCCCGCCTACAACCTGCTCGTGCAACGGATAGAGCGACGCGCCGAAGCGCACGGCCGGCGTGTAGTTGTCGGGAAATTGCTTCAACCAGGTGGCGTGAAGGGCGTCGATTTCCGCTTGAGCCTGCGCCGCCGAAACACCCTGCTTCAATCGGCCGATGACGCCCAGACTGCGCGAACCGCGGGACTCGAGATCATCTTTCGTGAACGCGATCGGTTTCCAGACTATCGACGCGCTGGCCGAAGGTGCCCCCCTGCACGCCGAAGAGCGGCAACGGGAATTCGAACTTCTCCGGCATGATGCCGACGACGGTGTAGTTACGGCCGTTGAGCGCGATCTGCTGGCCGACGAGCCTGGGATCGGAATCGAAGCGCCGCCGCCAAAGCCGCGCGCTGATTACGACGACGCCGTCATTGCCCTCGCCGAATTCATCGTTCGTGAAGGTGCGGCCTTTGATCGGCTCGACCCCGAGCAGCGGAAACAACGAGGGCGTGACGACTGCGCCCTGGACGCGCTCCGGCATGTCGCCGCCAGTCAGATTAAGGTCAGTGTAATCGACTGCCGCGATGCGCTCGAAGCTGGTCAGGCTCTTCTCGTAATCGAGATATTCCGGCGCGGAAACAGGAATCTGGTCGAGACCCTGCGCGGTAAATTTCTGCCAGAGTAGCACGAGTTCCTGCGGCGCCCTGTAAGGCAACGGACGGATGAGAAGCGCATTGACCAGACTGAAGACCACGGTGTTGGCCGCAATCGCGAGCGCGATTGTGATGACGGCAATGAGGGTAAAGGCCGGACTCTTCGCCAACACTCGCAACGCGTATCGCAGTTCGTGGAGCATGATCTGGTTTGGTTGGTTACTTCCCGTTTTGACGTGGGACCGGACGCAGATCGTGTCCGTCCGTCGGAGGAGGCGGTAGCGCGTTCCTGCCCGGCGAGGCCACGACGATATTGGCCACGAGCAAAACGAGGATGAGGAGCGCTTTCAGTGATCCTTCTCTAAGATCATCTGTGCGCATTGTCTTTCCCTCGCTAGTCGTTAGGCGGCGATTTTGTCCTCGACGACTCGGCCGTCAAACAGGTGAATGGTGCGATCAGCGTGCTGGGCGAAACGGGCATCGTGCGTCACCATGCAGATGGTTGCGCCACCGGCATGCAGCTCCTTCAGGAGATCCATGACGGCTTCGCCGTTCCGCGAATCGAGATTCCCAGTCGGCTCGTCCGCGAGGAGGATCGCCGGTTTGCCGGCGAGGGCGCGCGCCACAGCGACACGTTGCTGTTGACCGCCGGAAAGCTGACTCGGCAAATGTTTCGCGCGATGTCCCATGCCGACGCGCTCGAGCGCTTCGGTGACAAACCCTTTTCGATCGGCGGAACCCATTCCGCGATAAGTCAGCGGCAGCTCGACGTTTTCAAAAACTGTCAGGTCGCCAATGAGATTGAAGCTTTGGAAAATGAAGCCGATCTCGCGGTTGCGAATCCGCGCCCGCTCCGGAAACGTCAGGTTCGCGACTTCGCTGTTCTTCAGCGTGTAGCTGCCGTCCGACGGCGTATCGAGCAATCCAAGAATGGAAAGCAGCGTCGACTTGCCGCAGCCGGATGGGCCGGCGATCGAGACGTATTCGCCGGTTTTGATATCGAGGTGAATCCCGGAGAGCGCATGCGTTTCGACTTCGTCGGTCAAAAACACTTTCGTTACGCCATCGAGGTGAATGAGGGTGTGGTTTCCGTTGTTCATAGTTTTTCGTTCCGGCATTGCGGTGGTGAGGTCGTCAGAGAACATACTTGGTGGTTGGCTCTAGCCGCGCTTTTGCGAAGCGCGATCCCGACGCCGCTCAGAGAGCGGCTGCTACAAGTCGAGAAATATTCATGGTTAGGGTTAATCTAATCGGAGACGTTCGTGAGAATCCCAGGCGCTCGTGTCGGAAAGGATGACCTGGTCGCCCGGCTCCAGACCATTCACGATCTCGATCGTGTTGACGGAGCTGCGGCCGAGCTTAACGGGAGTGCGCACAGCTTCAGAGCTGCCCGCGATCAGTTTGAAAATTCCGACGGTGTTGTTTTCCTGGCCGAAAGCGGGGCGCCCGACATAGATCACGTTGTCGAGCCGCTCCAGTTCGATCGTTCCATCGACGCTTAGGTCAGGGCGAGCGCCTTTTGGAAGCGCACCGTCCAATGCGACATCGACAGTCACGGTTCCCTGTTCGACGGCAGGATCAACGCGGATGACATGGCCCTCGACCACGCCGTTCCGAGTATCGATCGACGCCTTCTGATCAATTTGAACATCTTTCGCCTGCGTCTCCGCAATTTTGACCTGCGCCTTGAGCTTGGTCGGATCGGCGACACGCGCCAGATTGGCGCCCGGAATTACCCGCTGACCGACTTCCACGGGCAACTGTTGTAACACGCCCGACATACCGGCGCTCACGTGCAACGCTTCTACCTGGTCCTGTTTCAACTTCGCGGCTTGTCCCAACTGATCCACCGCCGCCTGTTTCGACGCCAGTTGCGGTTCGATCGAATCGCGAGCGAAAGTCAGGCGCTTCTGTTCAATGGCGTCGCGGTTGGCCAGTTCCGCTGCTTTCACTTGCGAGGTCCGGTAAACAAGATCTGCGACCAGGCCATTCTTCTTCAGGTTTTCGTTGGTCTCGTTTTCCATTTTCGCCTGCTCGAATTCCGAGTGAACCTGCGCAGCGGTTGATTCCTGCTGGAGCAATTCGCGCTGCAGGGTGGCGCGCAACGTCGTCAGTTCGGCCTCAGCACCCTTCGCTTGAAATTCCGCATCGCGCGCCGCCTGCTCCAATTCCGGGCTGCTCAGCTCGAGCAGGACGGTGTCTGGTTCCACCTTCGCGCCCGGACGAACCAAAATCTTATCGACGCGGCCTTCCGTGTTCGCCGCAATCCAACGAAAATCCTCCGGCACGAGCGTGCCGAGGCCGCGAACCTGGCGGACCATTGGTCCGCGCTTCACCGTATCGACCCATACACTCGAGCGATCAATGCTCGGCACCGCCGGCTTCAGACGCGAGACCGCGACTGTAATGACGATCAACGCCAGCGCGCCACCCGCCATCATCATGATGCGCTTCTTTCGCTTCTTCTTCGCGACGTCTGGTCGGGCGATGTCCATTGAAGACGTGGCGGAGGTGAAGCCGGTCGGTCGCACAATTGTCGTGTCCTTCTTCGCTTCCACGCCCGGTTTCGTCATGACAGTGGTCGCCGTCACAGGCCAGCGAAAGCGCGAATTAGATGCACGGCCGCATACACACTGTTGATCAGAGGTACCGTTGAGATAAGAACAATCATCCCGAAAAGCGCCGCCTCCGTCCGAAAACTCAGGCGCTCTTCGTTCCGAAAATAGCGCGCACTAATTTCGCGGAAAGGCATGCCGTCGGAATGCTTGCCGAAGCAACGTCCCTTGAAATCAGCCAGATCCCGCGCTTGATAATTGCGATCGATCTTCGGAAAATTCGTTCGCGAGGTTGCGGTCCGAAGAACGTCCGCATGTCGTTTGCTCGCTGTTGTATTCGTAATTGTTGGTTTCATTTCTTATTTCCGTCTCCATTGAGATGCATTTCGCACCGTCTCTGGATTCAAAAGTTTCACTCAGGCTCCTGCCCTATTGCAATGGCCGTGCCACGGGTTCAAAGGAAGTTATAAGACCTTAAATTGGAGTTAGTTAAACATATCGACCTAACTCAGGAGACGGATGAAATGCTTCGCTTGTGGGATTCACCTGTCCCGCTTCCGGGACGCACTGTAGGAGAAGCTGCTAGCTTCCCTGTCCGATTACTTCGGCAATCGCAAGAGCGCTTCACATCCAGCCCGGCCCGACCGGTTGGCCAGGGTAAGCGAGCCATCGTGTGCTTCTGCGATTTGCCGGCTCAGGGTGAGCCCGATTCCCGAACCACCAGGTTTCGTCGTGAAAAATGGAACGAAGAGATTTGTCGGGTTCAGAATGCCCGGTCCCTGATCGCGGACAAAAACCTCAACGCAATCTCCAACATCGCGCCATCCGATAAAAACCTTTCCGTTTGTTTCCACCGACGCATCCACGGCGTTGTGCAAAATGTTGATCAACAATTGCTCGATCTGGGCCGCGTCCGCGAAGATGTTAATCTCAGGTCCGGGCTCGACCTTTACGGCCAGTCTGGTTTCCAGGGCCGACACTCGCCTAACGAGTTCACCGAGATCAAACTGTTCCTTCTGCGGCTGCGGGAGTCGCGCCAGTCGGGCATAAGCCTGCATGAAGCGACTAAGCGATTCCGCGCGGGTCGCGATCACGTTCAACCCGCTGCGGGCGTCCTCGCGCCAATCGGGCGCGAGCGGATCGCGCCGAATCAATGATTCCAGACTGCCGGCAATCGATTTGATCGGTGCGAGAGAGTTATTCATTTCGTGACCGATGACACGGACAAGTTTCTGCCAGGCGTTGCGCTCTTCTTCGCGCAGAGTGCGGCTCAAGTCGGTCAGGACCAGGAGCTCGTGAGGCAGGCCACGTTCCCGAAAGGTGCTCCGTCGCACACCCCACCGTCCGCTGCCGCCCGGAAAAGTAAGCGTGAGCGGAGTATCCTCGTCGGCGTCGCAAACGACTGCCAGGCCCAGGTCACTCGCCCGCCGTCCCAGCAATTTATCCATCGGCTGTCGCAGGAGATTTTCGCCCGCGCGATTCACCAGCCGCAGTCGACGTTCCGGATCAAAAGTAAAAACGGCCACGTCAATTTCGGCCATGATCGTGCGCAGAAGTGCCGTGGCCTCGAAAGCACCTAGGCGTTGCACCCGCAGAGTTTCTCCGAGTGAATTAATCTCGAGAAGAGCTTCTCCCAGCGCATCATTTTCGTGCGCGCCACGGGCGCGAATGGAATAATCGCCTTCCCGCAGCGCGGCCAGGAGATTGGACATGGTTTGCAACGGCCGGACCAGATGTTCGCGAGCGTTGAGAATGAATCCGAAGGCACAGACGACGATCAACAGCGTCAGGGTCCACTGCACCTTGGGCGTGTGATCGCCGAACCAGAGAAACGATAGCGCCACGATGACCGCAGGCGCGGCCGCGCCCAGGGTCAGCCACGTCAACCGGTTCTCAAAGGAGAGACGTCGGTGAGGTCGCGGGCCGGCTTTCATCTTGCAGGCGTTGTAGCTGCCGCCGTCACTGGCGGCAGAACCTTCTCGATTTGAGCTGACAACACATTCCACCCACGCCTTCTGCCGCCAGCAACGGCGGCAGCGGCAAGATCACAGCCCATAATGCTGAAGCCGGCGGTAAAACGCGCTCCGGCTCAAGCCGAGGGCCTCAGCCGCGCGGCGCGCGCTGCCGTCAAATCGCGCCAGCGCTTTCTTGATCAGGAACGCTTCCACTTCTTCGAGGCTCATGTCTTCCAGACGGGGCGAGCCGTCGTACGTCAGTCGTTAGGCCGAGATCGTTCGGCTTGACCTCCGGACCCTGCGCCATCAACACCGCGCGTTCGACCACATGATCGAGCTCGCGGACGTTTCCGGGATAGGGATGCTGCATCAGCTGATCGCGGGCCGCCTCGGAAAAGCCGGTCAGTTCCTTACGATAGCGCTTGGTGTGCTGACGCAGAAAACTGTTCGCCAGCGGCATGATGTCTTCGCGACGTTCGCGCAGGGGTGGAAGCGGAATTTCAATCGTGTTTAATCGAAAGAGCAGGTCCTGCCGGAACCGTCCTGCCGCGACTTCATCGGTCAGGTTTGCATTCGTCGCCGAAATAATGCGCACGCTCGCATGTAAAGTCTTGGAAGAGCCGACGCGCTCGAATTCGCCAGTCTCGAGCATGCGCAGAAGTTTCGCCTGCAGATTCAACGGCACATTGGATATCTCATCCATGAAGAGCGTGCTTTCATCAGCCAGCTCAAAACGGCCGGCCCGATCGGTTTTCGCGTCGGTGAACGCACCTTTCACATGGCCAAACAACTCGCTTTCAAAAATTCCTTCCGACAGGCCGCCCATGTTCACCGTGATCATGCTGTGCGAAGCCCGCGGAGAGAGCGCGTGAACGGCTTGCGCCACAAGTCCCTTACCTGTCCCGTTTTCTCCCGTGATCAACACGTTTGCGTCTGACGGCGCAACGCGCGAAATCATTTCCAGAACCGGGCGCATTCTCGGCGATTCGGCGATGAGATTCGGAACGTTGCCGCGCAGCAATTGATTGGCCGCTTCGAGACGTCGGCCCTTTCGCAAGCGCGCCGCCAAGTTCAATTTGCGTCCGCACAATGGAGAGGAGGCGGTTGTTATCCCACGGCTTCGGAACGAAATCGCGCGCACCCAGCTTCATCGCCTCCACCGCCAGATCGATCGTCGCCCACGCCGTCATCACCACAATCGGGAGCGTGCTATCGAGCGCCTGAATGCGCGGGATCACCTCGAGACCTTCCTGACCGGAAGTCGTATCGCGCGTGTAATTCAGGTCCATCATGATCAGCGCGTAATCCTTTTTCTCCAGCGCGGTGAAGACCCCGGCGAGCGAAGTCACTGCGTCGGTTTGATAGCCTTCGCCTTTCAGCAGAATGCGCAGGGCCTCGAGCACATCAGGCTGGTCGTCGGCAATTAGGATCCGCGTCACGCGTAACTCTCAACCGCGTTTCCGCCGCGGTGTCAATCCAGACGCCAGCTAATTCTTATCCGCTTAATTTGTAGCGGTCGTCTCCGACCGCCGATTTTTTTGGTTTTCGACGCTTCAGGAGCGTCGCTACAGTGCAAGCGACTTTCGCGCCCTCAATGAACTCGCTTCGCATCCGCCAACTCGCTCTCGCCGCTGTGATTTTCGCGTCACATCTTTCGATCGTTAGGGCGCAGGTCGCAATCACATCACCCGAGAAAGACGCCCCCGGCACCCAGGACAGCCCTCTCTTCCGCCGGATCGAGGGCTCTTACATCGTCTACTACAAGAAAACTGCTACGACCGACCTGAAGATCGGCCTGGATCGCATTACGTTCGATTACGAGAAGCAGAAGCTGAACGATTTCCGGACACGCCTCGTTCATGGCACGCGCGAGACCTTCATTTACGTCTTGCCTCGCAATATCACCACGTTTCAGGCGATGCAATTGTCCGAACGCGAGCTGCGCAATCACGGCGTCATCGAAATTCTTTTTCAGGGCAGCGAGCAACAAAATCAACTCGACGACGGTTATGACCGATTCGTTACCGAAATCTATGATGTCGATTCTGATGACCCTGGGACCGGCTTTATGCGACGGGGAAGAGACACCCGCTATTTCGCCGCTCGCCTCCCTCGCCCAGACGGCGAGTTTTTCATCACACTCCTTGCGACCGTAACAGCCGACGATCAAAGCGAAACGATCGTCCCGAAGCGCCGGATTGGGCTGCGGGTTGATATTATAGAAACAAAGCCAGACACAGAATCAGAAAAACCGACCCAATGAACTCGCAGCGGCGCCTCCGATGCGATTTCTCCATTTCGCTCTCTCCCCTCGCGTCTTGTTTTGCAATCGATACTCCACTACGCGCCAACAAACAGGACGTTCTGCCTCGAACTCAAAAGCTATTTCCGGTAGCGATTCGGACGATCTCGCTTTCGTTAGGCTAACTTCCCTGCACTCATGCCCAAGGATCTTCAGCAATGAGCACGCTGCCCTGGTCCCGCCGGCGTTTCCTCGCCGGTCTCGCCGCAGGCTCCGGCGCGACCGTCCTCGCTCCCTTGGGGTGCTCGCCCCGTTCCAGAACGAAGAGCGCGATCGCAGATGACGTTGCGAAGCTCGACCTAACGAATGCAGCTCGGGCCGTCCAAACACGTTCTCTCTCGCCGGTGGAGTTGACGCGGGCCTGCCTCGACCGAATCGCCCGCCTCGACCAGCGCCTCAATTCGTTCATCACCGTAACCGCCGAAAGCGCACTGGCCGACGCGCGCCAGGCCGAAGCCGAGGTCGCGGCGGGCCGATGGCGCGGTCCGCTCCACGGCATTCCCATCGCGTTGAAGGATAATATCGACACCGCAGGCGTGTGCACGACAGCGGCGAGTGCGGTGTTTCGGGACCGCGTGCCGACCCAGGACGCTGAAGTGGTCCAACGGCTGAAGGCCGCAGGTGCGGTCTTTCTCGGCAAGCTCAACATGCACGAGTTTGCGTTGGGCACGACCTCGGCGATCAGCCATTTCGGCCCAGTGCACAATCCATGGGATCTCGATCGAAGCGCCGGTGGCTCCTCGGGCGGTTCCGGTGCCGCGGTCGCCGCGTCGCTCTGCTTCGGAGCCGTGGGCACCGACACGGGAGGCTCGATCCGGATTCCCGCCGCATGCTGCGGGATCGTCGGGCTAAAGCCTACCTACGGCATCATCAGTACCCGGGGTGTGATACCGGTCTCAACCTCGTTCGACCACGTCGGCCCCATGGCGCGGACCGTAGCGGATACCGCGTTGATGTTCCGAACAATGACAGACCACCACGTGGCGACGGAATATGACCCCGAAGCGCCACCGCCCGTATCGCATCTCCGCGTCGGCGTGTTCCACGATCCGAGCAGCCTGTGCGACGAGCCGGTGGAGGAAGAGGTCCGGGCGGCCGTGAACGTCGCGATCGGCGTGATCCGGTCGCTCGTCGGTGAGGTCCGCGAGACGGAGCTATCGATGCCAGAGGCGCTGGGACGCCTAATCGATGCCGAATCGTACGCCTTCCACGTCCCGCATCTCGGCCGGACACCGGAGCTGTACGAGCCGCGAACACGAAACACCATCCTCGACGGCCGAAATATCTCCGAGGCGGAGACGTCACGCCTGCGACAGGACCTCGAACGACATCGCGCTGTCATACACAACGCGTTCGCGAGCGTCGACCTGGTGATGTTGCCGACGCTGCCGAGGCTCCCGCTAACGATCAGGGAGGCGACGGACCCATTCGCACTGCCCGCATGCACGTTCGCATTCAGCCTCGGGGGCCTGCCGTCGATCTCCCTGCCTTGCGGCTTCTCGCGATCCGGCCTCCCCATCGGTCTTCTCATCTCCGGTCCATCGCTTTCCGAACCTCGCGTCCTCGCGCTCGCGCAGGCGTATGAGCACGCCACCGAGTGGCATCAACGCAGGCCGTCTCTTTAGATTGGACGATGCATTCAGAATCAACGCCGGCATCAGTGTCCTCGGGCCATCATTGACTCCGCGCCGCCGCTCGCCTGCATGTTCCCGGCGTGCTTGCGGCCAATTCAACTCCAGCGTCGCATCGCATTTCGCTGCTCACCGCGACCTGCATCGTGATCGCGAACATGGTCGGTACCGGAATCTTCACCAGCCTCGGATTTCAGGTTGGCGATTTGCCGACCGGTTTTTCGGTCATGACGCTCTGGGTAGTCGGCGGAATCTGCGCAATGTGCGGTGCGCTTTCGTACGCCGAACTGGGCGCTGCCCTTCCCCGTTCCGGCGGCGAGTATCATTTTCTGCGCGAGATTTATCATCCCTCACTCGGTTTTCTGGCGGGATGGATTTCGGCCACGGTCGGTTTTGCCGCCCCAGTCGCGATCGCGGCCATGCCCTTCGGTACCTACCTTGCGGGAATCGTGCCCGGAGTTAATCCGCTTCTCGTCGCGCTGGCGGCGGTTTGCATTACCACGCTGGTATTGCTTTGCGACTTGCGGTTAGGCAGCGCATTTCAGGTCGGCTCAACGATCTTGAAAATTGCGCTCATCGGGGTGCTAATCGGCGCGGGATTTTACGTCTCGAAGACGCAGCCAATTTCATTTCTACCCGTGAAAGGCGATGGCGCATTGATCATGAGCGCGCCCTTCGCGGTCAATCTCTACTGGGTGATGTATGCCTATTCGGGCTGGAACGCGTCCACCTACATCACGAGCGAGATTCGCGATCCGCGTCGCAACATTCCGCTCTCACTCGGGCTGGGTACGATCGTGGTGATCGTGCTCTATCTCGGAGTAAACGCGATCTTTCTCCGCACTACGCCGGCAACGGAGATGATCGGGAAACAACAGGTCGCGCTCATCGCCGGCGCCCACATTTTCGGTTCAACCGGCGCGAAAGTGACCGCCGCATTTATCTGCCTCGGTTTGGTTGCGACCGTGAGCGCGATGATGTGGATCGGTCCGCGCGTGACGGTGGCGATGGGAGAAGACTTTGGCATTCTGTCCTGGCTGGCGCGACGCAGTCGGAGCGGCGTTCCGGCGCGGGCGATCCTGGCGCAATTCCTTGTCGTCAACCTCATGCTATTGACGGGAACGTTTCAAAGCATCGTCAGTTATGTGCAATTCAGCCTCACCCTTTGCACGACACTTACCGTCGTTGGAGTTTTCGTTCTGCGCTGGCAGCGACCCGATCTGGAACGGCCGTTTCGAGTCTGGGGATATCCAATCACGCCCCTGATTTTTCTTTCGGTCAGCGGCTGGATGATGTGGCAAATGCTGATGCGCCCGGAAACACGGACGCCCTCTCTGCTCGGCCTCGCGACAGCCGCTTTCGGCCTGGTAATTTATTTTCTTTCTCCGAACAAAGGGGCCGCTGAGGTCGTCATAACCAAATGATGAAGCTATCAACGCTGGTCATTTTTTTTCTGGCCGTCGCGTCCGCTTTCGCGCAGGGACCGGCCACCGTCGAT
This sequence comes from uncultured Verrucomicrobiae bacterium, assembly GCA_963737545.1. Classification (GTDB taxonomy): domain Bacteria; phylum Verrucomicrobiota; class Verrucomicrobiia; order Chthoniobacterales; family UBA10450; genus CAVTTH01. The sequence continues at coordinate 195,414 of CAVTTH010000003.1, forward strand.
GAGACGGCACATTTTCTCGCCGGCATGCCGGTGACCGGTGCGCTCGAACCGCTGACGCACGATCCCGCCTGGCAGGAACACGCCCGCGCGATGGACGAGGCTTGGCTGAAAAAGGAGCAACTACAAATCGGGCCCATCCGGGATTGGATGACCACACATGCAGCCGAGTATTACACCAGCAACGCCACCATGTTTTACATGTTCGCCGGTCCGGATTTTCTCTACGCCAATATTTTTTTCCCCAATGCCCGAACCTATATCCTGGCCGGACGGGAACCGATCGGTCAGGTGCCGGACCTCACGCGATTGCCGCCCGAACCGCTCCGGGGCCGAACTTGCGATTTTGCGCGATTCGATGAATTCAATTTTGCGCTTCCAATATTTCGTCACCAAAGATATGCGGACCGGTCTGGATCGCGGGAACGTGAACGGCACTCTGCCGATTCTTTACGTCTTTCTGGCGCGGCTCGGTTACACCGTTCTCGATGTGACTCCGGTCAAGACTCCAGCCGAGGGAGTGAAGATCATGTTCACCGCAGGCGGAGAACCGCAGACGCTTTATTATTTCAAAACTGACATTTCAGGCGGCAACAGCCCATTCCTGCGTTGGTGCGCACAGCGCGGTCCCGGCCTCAGCTTGCTCAAGGCCACCTCCTTCCTGCTCCATGGCGACGGCTTTTCCGGCGTGCGCAATTTTCTTCTTCAGAACAGCACCGTCATCGTGCAGGACGATTCCGGGATTCCGCTGCGCGCTTTTCCGAAAGGATGGAAAGTCGATTGCTACGGCCGCTACGTGCCGCATCATGAAGAGTTCGAAAAATATCATCAGCCTGATCTGGCCGCGATTTACGCGCACGACCCGCCGCCACCGAGGCTCGGTTTTGCCTTCGGCTATCACTGGCAAATAGAGGACGGCATTCTCATGCTCGCCACGCGCGCGGCGCTACCCGCGATTCCGGTTGAGGAGCAGCCGTAGGAACTCCGCATCCGAAAATGATCCGCCATCGCCCTGCCGGACCACGACGAGCCGCAGCGAAGGAATGACGTAGAGACGTTGATTCTCCGATCCGATGCAGGCGACGAGATCGCTCGGCGCGTCGCGGCACAGACAGGCGTCGTGCCAGTCCTGTCGTTCCCATTTCGGAATGAGCATCCGCTCGAAATCGAATTCGCGGCCGGAAGGAGCGGCGCGATTATTCCACCACCCTAACGAGAATGCGCGATTGGCGGATGAGCCGCGCCAGGATTGCGCCAGCGAATTGGCCGAGATGACCGGCGAGCCGCCGGCCAGCACGAGCCGCCCGAGCTTCGACCACTCTCGCGCCGTCAGGATCCAGCCCGCGGCCAGCAACGGATTTCCGGCGCGATCGGGCAGATAACGTTGCGAACCGAGACCGAGCCGACGCAAAACGCGCCGCTCCAGATAATGCGTGGGCGATTTGCCATGCAACTTTCTCTTCAATACTTCGTGAAAAACTTGCAGCGCGCTCGGCCCGTAAATGAACGCCGTCCCCGGACTGGCCACATTAGACGCCCGGATGGCAATGGCATCGCGATCCTTCGGTTGCGTTTCGTGCAGGGAAAAAACGGGCGCGAGGCCGCAACTGAAATCGAGCAGTTGCCGAATCGTTACCCGGGATTTCAACGGGTTGCTCCGCCATTCTTCGATCGTGTCGGCGACACGTTCGTCGAGACTGAGCAACCCGTCTTCTGCCGCCGCCAGTGCGGCGAGATTCCAAAATGCTTTCGTCCCGCTGAAAATCCGATGCGGAGTTTTCGCGTTTCGCTCCAGCAGCGTCCGCCCGTTTTGAATAACAAGAATGGAAACGCCGCGGTGGCGGTCCGAATAATCCGCCGCCGCTCGCACCGCCGCCGGATCGAGCGTATCAGCCGCATGCGCGCCTGTGGCCACCATCATCAGCAAGAGGACAAGCCAACAATTCTTCACTCCCTAATCTTCACACCCAGAGCGTGGGATCAAAGGTGCAATGTGACACCGCGTAGGCGGAAGCCTTTTACGCGGTTCGATCATCTGGAAAGACGGGAACGTCCGCGAACTTCCCGCGTAAATTGTAGCCGCCTCGCTCTCTGCCGAGGCGTTTGCTCCTGGGGAGCGCACGCGGCTCGCGTGTTGGTTTTGGCGGCTCGCCGAAACGAACTTTCCGTGCTACAAATTGTAAGATCGACATCGTATGAAAGCTGCGAATTCAGAACCGGAGATTGTCACGCGCAATGGCACTCCTGTGTCGGTAATTCTGCCGATCAAGAAATACCAAGAAATGATCGAGCGGCTTGAGGATGCCGAGGATGTCGCGTGGTTGAAGAAGGCGCGAAAGAAGCCGCTCCATTATCGGCCTCTAGAGCAATACCTCGCCGACCGCAAAGCACGTGTTTGAGGTTCTTCTTGAGCGCGGAGCTGAAAGGGATCTGCGTCGGTTAACTGAACCCATTCACGAGCGAATTGTTCGCGCGATTAGTGGGCTTTTGAGAAACCCTCGACCGTCAGGCTGCCGGAAACTTAGCGGGAGCAAAAACGATTGGCGAATACGCGTCGGTGACTATCGTGTGATTTACGAAATCGCTGACGCCGATCAGATTGTCCGAGTTAATCGTGTTCGGCATCGGCGAGAAGCCTATCGCTGAATCCCTTAATCCCGGCGAAATAAGAACCGTGCGCTTCGAACTGTATACTGACGCTGCTCTTTCTCACGACATTCCAGAGCACCGTCTCCGCCACGGTGATGTCGTGAAGATTGTCAATCATCATCCTTCGTCCAACGGTGAATCCGGCTACTCAATCGAAGTGTTCAACGCCATTGGCGAAACGATCGCTGTCACGGCGGTGCCAGAATCGGCACTGGAATCATTGCGCAAGGACGAAGTTCTGAGCGTACGCGCACTGGCGGCACGATAAAACGAAAAGACCGCGTGAGGCGAAGCCTTTTACGAGGAAACATCCGTTCTCTTTCTACCGCGACAGCCGCGTGGGGCGAAGCCTTTTACGCGGCCGTCGACGAGGTGAACGATCATTTTGGGTCACTTATCTTCCAATCTGTGCGGAGGGTTTGAGAGCGCGTCGACTTGTTAAACATTTTGTTCCCCAGCGTCGGGGAACAGCGGAAGATCATATGTCGAGCGGGTGTGAAAATTCGCGTCGAGGAATCCGTCTCTAAATGTTGCCGTGTAACTTTCAACGACGGGGTCAGAGAATTCCGCAGTATGAGGATGAATCTTGCAACTCCATTTGACGTCAACCTCTTTTGTTCGAACCCGCTCCTCAGGAAAACTGTAATGTTGGCCGGAACGTGGTTGAGTCCGTCGCAAAAGTCGAACAAGCGTAACGGTGCTGATCCAATGATACCTTGTATCTCTTTCGTTAGGCTGGAAGACCGGCGGAGATGCGAAGAGATTAACGGGTGTTACTGGAGTCCAGCTCTGAAATTCTTCAAACCAATTTCCAGAAAACGTCGGCGTAAGCGTTACTGCCGGCAACTGAAATTGCTTTGGTGGTCCAATACTGAAAAGAGGGGGGCGCGACATTTCTTCGGAATACTCGGCTACGAGTTTCTCAGTGACGCCTTTGGAAATAGCAACACAACCCGAGTCATCGGAAGTGTAGAAGAATGCTGCAATCTTGGACAACACTTCATTCGTAAACTCTTGGGATTTTGTCTTCGTTAATAGCTCCAGATGTCCTAACAGTTCACCGAAGTGGGAATATATTTCAGTAGGACATTCAGTCCTTGCTTGATCCTTGAATGTTGTGCGGAGGAGCTTATCGCCCGACACAAACGCTATTGCTCCGGTTTTAATTTTCGAGGTGTCGACTTTGATCGTTTCTAAAATAATCTTATCGCGAAAGCCTTTTTCGGCGAGGTCGTCCTCGGATCTCGGTTTTTCGAAGGGAGCACAACGCCAGCAGCTATCGTGAACGACAGACATCCAATCAATATCCGCAATCGGAGTGGATATTTTGGAGAAAGAAGCTTTCTCTAGGGATTTGGACAGGAGCGATTTCACGCCAATCTGCAACGCATCCGCGTCAGGCACCTGCAAGGTGGATAATCCGCATACGTCGATCAACGTTTTGAAGTTCTTCTTCAGATTCTCGCTCGCGGCCTGAGCAATTATGAATTGCTGGTAGGCCAGCTCTTCCAAAACTATCTCCGGCACCCGGACTTCTATGCGAGTCAATGCCCTCGCCTTCTCGATAAATTTCAGCAGTTTCGCGGAAATGGGTTCCGACGGCTTCTTAGAGTACGCAGCGTTGGCATCAAAGTAGACCGTATAATTCGGCAACTTGTACGGAGCAGACATATTGTTCTAACATTACGCTCGCTATATCGTGAGGGCGAGTTTACCCGCCTTCGTTTTCTATAGCGATCGGCGGGATTGCACTAACCTTATTAGCTAAACAGGCGTTAAAGCGTCTCGCCATCCATGAATACTTTTGACGTACGCCTGGGTCGCTGTGTTTTAGACCACTTTCAGTCAGCTTTCGCCAACATTCGATGTTCTCCCGCGTTCGCTCGTGAAATGATGGTTGATCGGCATGGATTTTTGTCAGCCAAAATGGATCAACGAATGGTAGAGGACTGTCGTCGTGCGCGATTAATTGATACTCGCGAATCTTAACGATTTCGCGGTCCCCCTCTGATTTTGCGTGTCTAAACGATGTCAATGTTTCATCGGACACAACAACGACGGGAGGAATCCCTGACTTTTCCAACACAACGGCTTTTGCAATGGCAGGACCAAAGATCGTATTGCCTGAATGATAAACCTCCCCGGTCACAAGTGCTCCCCTTATAAGAAAGCCGTGTCGGCAAATTTCATTTTGAATCATTGCAGCTGCTTCGCATAACCAAATGGCGTCGACATTCGTAGGTGGCATTGAAATTACAATTCCATCAGAGAAGTACAGTCGCCTCCGGCTTTACGACGTAGTCTGGCAATCGTCCGGTGCGCACATCTGGAACAGATGAGTCGATCTCGACATTCGCGTCTGCCACCATTCGATCTAGTTGATGAAACAATCGAAAGCATTTCTCAGCATCGAAGAATTCGCTAAGCGAATAGTTCGAAAACCCAAGGAGATCACAGTAAAGAACGTGCCGTTGTTCGAATTGTGACTTCTCGTTAATCATTTGTTGAGCGCAATGTAGTGTCGAGCGCAATCAAAGACACGCTGCGCTCTCGTGTTTAACCGAAACAACGGTGACCAGTGACAAGAAGCACGAAGAAATTGATCGCCGATCCTCCTCCGCTGAAGCTTCCATTTTCGCGGAGAGGCTACGACGTAACGAGATGGCGCGACAAGTAGTTGAGAGCGTAGCTTCGTCGGAACCTCGCTCCTTTACGGAGAAAAGAGAAAGAACACATGAGCACAGGGGCAACGAAGTCTGAACACGCGCCACGGGACGAGTCCGTCCGATTGGCGGACAAGGTTGTATCGCGAGAGAAATGAATTGCGGCCCGCAAGAAATTACTCGAGGCGGAGAAGGAGCTGACGCGGCACAGCGACCAGGTGTCCGCAGAGTACACAGATTTTCACAGACTGATGAGTGTGTTGCCGTCCCGAAATCTGCGCTGTTTCTGCGAAATCTGTGGATGATTGCGCCTAACGTGGATCGTCCTATGGAGCATATATCAGTGCTCGATCACGTTCTACTTCGCGATGGCGTCGGGCATTTACCTGGACGCACGTCTCGTCTCGCCGCGCACTTCCAGAAAGTGGCGAAGGCGCCGTCCAGCACAAACAGTCTGCCATGCGGACTTGATGCTATACGTGATTCACGTATAGCATGTCTCTAGAGATGGCTTTCGGGACACGCCCGCATCACGTTCGGCATCAGAGGTTCGCAGCCGGCGCGTTTCCACGCAGACTGCGAGCGTGGCGTGAACGGCATGATCTTTCGCAAAGTGAGGCGGCGTTGAAGTTGCAGATCTCGAAACGAACACTGCAAGAATGGGAACATGGCCGAGCTGCACCACGTGGCTTCGCGCTAACCGCAATCGAGAAAGCCATTCGTGCCTAGAATCGCCCGGAGTTGTTTCGGAAGGGGGGCTGCTATACGTGAATCACATATAGCGTCTTACAGCAGCTCTGAGTAATCGTGGCACTACATGCAATACCCGCGAACATTTCGAGCGAGTGAAGTCGGTCGTGGCCAAGGCGAACGAACAAAATCTGGATCGGCTTGCCGCGGAGCTTGCCCGCTCGCTTAAGCATTTCGGAACTATTAGCCCGCTCAACTAGATCCAGAGCGTTCGATCAAAGGTGCGATATTGGATCGCTTCGCTCACGTGTTCGGGCGTGATGGATATCGCTCGCCGGCGAGATCAGCAATCGTGCGCGAGACTTTCAGGATTCGATCGTAGGCACGCGCGCTCAGATTCAATTCCGTCATCGCGATGCGAATCAATTCCTGGGACTCGTCACTCAATTTGCAATGTGTCTTGATCTGGCGCGGACCCATCCGCGCATTGCACGTCGTCTTCCTGTCCTTCGCGAATCTCTTCTGCTGGCGCCCGCGCGCCTGCACCACGCGTTCGCGGATCGCGACGGAATTCTCCTCTGCGCGTTCACTCGATATGTCGCGGTACTCGACGGCCGGCACTTCGATGTGGAGATCAATGCGATCGAGCAGCGGGCCGGAGATTCGCTGCCGGTAACGCTGCACCTGCACCGGGCTGCAACGGCATTCCCGTTTCAGATCTCCAAAGTATCCACATGGACAGGGATTCATCGCCGCGACGAGAATGAATTCCGATGGGAAGGTCAAACTGCCGGCGGCGCGCGAGATCGTGACCTGACCATCTTCCAACGGCTGACGCATTACTTCCAACGTCGAACGCTTGAACTCTGGCAGTTCGTCAAGAAAAAGCACACCGTTGTGCGCGAGACTGACTTCGCCCGGAGTCGGAATGGCCGAGCCGCCTAACAAACCGACATCGGAAATGGTATGATGCGGCGAACGAAACGGGCGGGTCGCGACGAACGATTTCTCTGCGCCTAACAAACCCGCAATGCTGTGAATCTTGGTTGTCTCGATCGCTTCTTCCAGCGCCATCGGCGGGATGATGGTGGCGATCCGTTTCGAGAGCATCGATTTCCCCGAGCCGGGCGGCCCGACCATGAGCACGTTGTGCCCTCCGGCCACTGCGACCTCGATCGCGCGTTTGACGTGACCCTGACCTTTTACGTCGGCGAAATCGACCTCGTAGTTTTGGTGCGTCGCGAAGAAACTGGTGAGATCGCCGCGCGTGGGGGTGAGCGACGTTTCGCCCCGAAGAAAGTGAAACGTCTGCCGCAAATTCTGGACGCCGTAGATGTCGATGCCGTCCACCATCGCGGCCTCGTGCGCGTTCACTTCCGGAACGAAGAGCGCTTTTCGTCCGCGCCGGCGCGCTTCCAAAGCAACCGGCAAAACTCCTTTGACCGAGCGCACGGCGCCGTTCAATGCCAGCTCGCCGACAAAGCTGAAATTTTCGAGAACTTCCGGATCGATCTCCTCGCTTACCGCGATCATGCCGAGCGCGATTGGCAAATCGAAACTCGGCCCTTCTTTCTTGATGTCGGCCGGCGCGAGATTGATCGTGGTGCGGCCGCGTGGCCAAAAGTAGCCGCTGTTGCTGATCGCCGTGGTTACGCGATCGCGGCTTTCCTTCACCGCCGTGTCGGGCAAACCGACAATGACAATGTTTGGATTGCCGCCCGCCGCGTTGACTTCGATTTCAACTTCGTAGGCGTCTACTCCATAGACCGCCGCGGAATAGATTTTAGCCAGCATCGCGACGCGAGGTTGGCAGAAAACCGCGGCAACGGGAAGGGCGGAAGATTCTAAAATTGTAGGGGACGCCGCTGGCGTCCGGTGGGAAGCGGCCCGCTTCCCCTACAAGTCACAGCTCAACGCCACTCGCAAACTCACAAACTCGCGAACGCCTGATCGAGAACTTCGAGCAGAAAATCGGCGTCCTGTTCGTGAATGCACATCGGCGGGGAGAACCGAACCGTTTGCCCCCAAAGTCCTCCTTTGCCGAGCAGCAGGCCCATTTCCTTGCATGTTTCCAACACTTGCGCGCACTCCTCCTTGGCCGGCTCTTTCGTCGCACGATCTTTCACCAGCTCAATCCCGAGCATCAAACCTTTGCCGCGCACGTCGCCAATGACGTTGTGCTTTTCCTTCAGCCGATTGAGTCCGTCGGAAATTTGTTTTCCGATCTTCAGTGAATTCTCCTGTAACTGTTCGCGTTCGATCACGTCCAGCACCGCGCTCCCCTGTGCGCAAACAACCGGATTGCCGCCGAAGGTGTTGAAGTGAATGCGTTGCGCCAGAGCCGCGGCGATCTTCGGCGTGGTCACGACCGCGCCTAACGGGCAACCGTTACCGATTCCCTTCGCCATCGTCACGATGTCGGGAATCACGCCCTGCGTTTCGAAACCCCAGTAATGCGTGCCAGTGCGACCGAAACCGGCCTGCACTTCATCTGCGATGCAGAGCCCACCGGCGCCACGAACGTATTCGTAAACGTGCTTGAGATAATTATCCGGAAAAACGACGCATCCGCCCACACCTTGGATTGATTCAGCGATGAACGCGGCGACCTGCCCGGAGGTTGCGTAATCGAGAACGCTTTTCACATCCTCCGCATACTTCTTTCCGGCATCGGCATCGTCTCGTCCCCACGGACCGCGATACGGATCAGCCGCAATGGCGTGATGAACGCCGAAACTGTGCGGCACATTGAATTTCCAGGTGCGATGCGCGGTCGCGCCCATCGTGCCGGCATTGCCGCCGTGATAGGCATTGCGCAACGAGATGACATCGTAGTTTCCCGTGTAGGCGCGCGCCATGAGCAGCGCGAGATCGTTCGCTTCCGAACCAGAATTGACGAAATAGCAGACCTTCAATTCGCCCGGCATTTTTGACGCGAGCTTCTGCGCGTACTCCGCGATGTTCGGGTGGAGATAAATTGTCGTCGAATGCTGAAGCGTTTCGTTCTGTTTCCGCGCCGCTTCGACCACCTGTGGATGACAATGCCCGACGCTCACCGTCACGATTCCGCCGAGCGCATCGAGATATCTGCGGCCCTGCTCGTCCCACAGGTATTGCATTTTCCCTTCCACGAACATGACCGGCTTTTTGTAGTAGAGAAAAATTCCCGGATTGAGGAATTCCTTGCGCAAGCGCAAGACTTCATCGGCTGGTGGGCCATCGTATTTTCGCGGCTGACGATCGAATGGTGGAACCTCTGGTGTTTTCATTTTCTTTGTCATCCCGAGCAGAGTCGAGGGATCCTGTTGCGAAACGGTAAGGTAACTTTCACGGGATCCTCCGACTCAGCTTCGCTTCGTTCAGGATGACATCTTTTGGAAAGAGCGCGACCCGGTAAGCCGGCGCAGAAACAAATACAAAACGAACGCTATGGCAAACCCGACAAACCACGCGTAGCGATAGAGGGAAAGAAAAAGCGGCGCAATATTCGCTGCTGGCAACAGTTTGATGGTCACGAGAAATCCCGGCAGATTCGGCAGCACGCTCAGAATCAAGGCGATGATGGCGACACCGCTGAATCCTCCCGAGTATCGGTATTCGCCGTCGGGTTGATAGAGCGCGGCGACGTTGAGTTGTCTTTTTCGGTAAACAAAATAATCCGCGATCATGATGCCGCCGATCGGTCCGAGCAGTGCGCTGTAACCGATGAGCCAGGTGAAGATGTAGCCGCTCGGGTCGGCATAAAGTTTCCAGGGAAACATCAGAATTCCGATGATCCCGGTGAAGATGCCGCCGGTTTTGAAACTGATGAACCGCGGCGCGAGATTGGAGAAATCGTTGGCGGGCGAGACGACGTTGGCGGCGATGTTGGTGGAAAGAGTGGCGACGCCGAGCGTGAACAAAGCGATGACCGCCAGGATGGGACTGTGAAATTTTTGCATCAGCTCGACCGGATCCCAGACGGCCTGGCCAAAGACGACCACCGTCGCGCTCGTGACTGCGATCCCAATGAACGAATAAAAAGTCATGGACAGTGGGAGACCGAGCGCCTGACCCGCGATCTGATCGCGCTGGGTGCGGGCGAAGCGAGAAAAGTCCGGGATATTGAGCGACAGCGTCGCCCAATAGCCAACCATGGCAGTGAGGCCGGCAGCGAAGGCCGGCCAGAATTCACCTAACGATTGAAACTTCGACGGCTGGTTGAGAATCGGCCCCCAACCTTTGGCTGCGACCACCGCCCAGATGAGCAGGCCGGCGCCGGTGAGGATAAGAAAAGGCGCGCTCAAGATTTCGAGCCACTTGATCGAGTCCATCCCTTTCACGATCACGCAAACATTGATTGCCCAAAAAATCATGAAGGAGAGAAACTCTCCCGCCGAGATACCGATGACTGGCAGCACAGTTTTTTGCGCCGGATCCAATCCGAAGATAATCGCCGCCATCGCATAGATGGCCGCGCCGCCAATCCAGGTCTGAATTCCAAACCAGCCACAGGCGACGAGCGCGCGCATCAATGCCGGAATATTCGAGCCAAGCGTGCCGAAGGAGGCGCGCACCAGGACCGGGAACGGAATTCCGTAACGCGTCCCGGGATGCGCATTGAGCGTCATCGGAATGAGCACGATCAGGTTGCCCAAAAAAATCGTTAGCATCGCCTGTTTCCAATTCATCCCCTGTTCGATCAGACTGCTGGCCAGCGTGTAAGTCGTGATGCAGATCGCCATTCCGACCCAGAGCGCGGCGATGCTCCACATCGACCAGGTCCGTTGTGCAGCCGGGACCGGCGCGAGGTCCTTGTTGTAAAGGCGGCTCTCCGCAAGATCGACATCGACATCAGGCGCCAGCGAAGGAGAAACCGAACTCATGAAAAGCGCCGATCGTGCCGCAGCCGATTGCCCCGCGCAATAGCAAAGCAGCGCATGCTGGTGGATCGAGCAGCCTGCCCCGTTCTACGGCTGGTCCCTTGCTCGATCTTAAACTTGGCGGCGCAGCCGCATTTGTTAGCATCGCCCGCGGAGCGGTCGATCCGCCTTTTTCCGAAAGATAACTTATATGCCACTGCAACTGATCTAGCGCGCGAGCGACATCGAAGTTGATGAAAGCTGTTCGCCTTGTCCAACCGGGACGCCCGCTCGAATTACATGATGTCCCGCTGCCGCACACAGGCGCCGATGACGTTTTATTACGGGTCAAGGCCGCCGGGATTTGTCATTCGGACGCGCACTATCGCGGCGGAATCTCGCGCGTCGATCCATTGCCCCTTACGCTCGGTCACGAAGTCGCAGGCGTCATTGAAGCAATCGGCGCCAACGTAAACCAATTACGCGTCGGGCAGCGTGTTTGCCTGCACTACATGGCCACGTGTGGAACATGCGCATGGTGTGCCAAAGGTAACGAACAGTTTTGCGAGACCGGCGCCATGATCGGCAAATCTCGCGACGGCGGTTACGCCGAGTTCATCGGCATTCCGGCACGAAGTGTCTTCAAGTTGCCCGATGAGATTCCCTTCGAGCATGGAGCCATCATGATGTGCTCGTCGGCAACGTCACTGCACGCGCTGAACAAGGCGCGGATGAAGCCCGGCGAATCCGTCGCCGTTTTCGGGGCCGGCGGACTCGGTGTGTCCGCCATCCAACTCGCGAAAGCGTTGGGTGCACGCGAGGTGTTCGCTATCGATATTCAGCCTAACAAACTTGATTTGGCGAAATCGTTGGGGGCCGTGCCGATCGACGTTCGTGCTGACGATCCGGTGAAACTGATTCGCGATCGCACCTGCGGACGCGGCGCCGACGTGGCGCTGGAGCTCATCGGACTTCCTCTCACGATGGAGCAAGCTGTGCGCTCACTCGCCAGACAAGGTCGGACCGCGATCGTCGGCATCACGGAGAGGAATTTCGAAGTTTCGCCCTATCATGATCTCATCAACCGCGAAGCAGAAATCATTGGCGTATCCGATCATCTTGCCGCGGAGATTCCGTTGCTGCTGGAATTCGCGCGCACCGGGAAATTGAATCTCTCAAATGTGGTGACGAAAACAGTCCCCCTTGACGCTCAAGCGATTAACGACGTCCTCGACCGAATGGAGCGCTTTGGCGAAGACGTGCGGGTCGTTATCACGCCCTGAGTTTAGGCGTCCGTTTTTTTGAAATGAGTCGGATCGCATTCCAGTAATTTTCCGAGCTCGAATTGGCCAACGCGCAAGAAATAGCCAACCTTTCCCAAATCAAGGATAGCCCATCACGGTGATCTTCGGCATTTTTACGACATGAAAGAGACAGTAACTCGAGCCGGGAGATCGAACCCTCCCGCCGCCTCGCCAACCGGCAATCGACCCGGATCAAAATCGTTGCAGATCAACAATGTCCTGGTTCCGATCGATTTTTCCCCGCAGTCGCTGGACGCAATCAAGTTTGCGCTGCCGCTGCTAAAGAACTTCGGCGCTCAACTGTACCTGGTGCACGTCTTTGAACCGTCGTATCCGCTCGCCAGCATGGCGGCGATACCGCTCATTGTGCCGGAATTACAAGTCGGTGAACGGATCCGAGACCAGCTGAAGAACGTGGCAAAGAAATATTCGATCGAGCTGCGACGGGAAAATATTTACGCGCTCAAAGGCAGGCCGTACGAGGAAATATGTCGTCTCGCCGGCGACGCCAAGATTGATTTGATCGTCCTTTCCACTCGCGGAAACACCGGCCTGAAACATCTCGTTCTTGGAAGCACAGCCGAACGAGTCGTTCGTCATTCTCCCTGTCCGGTGCTTGTCGTGCGACAGGCGGAAGGAAGAAATAAGAAAACCCGCGCGGACTTCCGAAGAATTCTGGTGCCGATCGATTTTTCGGAATGCTCGATGAAGGGTCTCGCCTATGCCAGGGCGCTAGCCAAACAGTTCAAGGCGACGCTTGTTCTGCTCAATTCTGTGCATCTGCAATACTACGTCGCGAGCGACGAGTATATGCGTTACGACCTGCCGCTGCTGATGCAACAAGCAGAGAAGGCAGCCAGGCAACAGATGCGGGAACTGGTGCGGCAGACAGATTGGGATGGAACCAAGGTTGAGACCACGCTGGAGGTGGGTCATGCCGGGCAGCAAATCTGTGACCGTGCGAACGATCGCGGCGTGGACCTGATTGTCACTTCGACACACGGACTGACCGGCCTGAAACACGTGTTGATTGGCAGCACTGCGGAATTTGTCGTCCGCCATGCACATTGCCCGGTCCTCGTCGTGCCCACTCGCCCGTCTCAAATCCCGATGCGGCGCAAACAAGGATGAAAGCATTCGTTGCCATCGCTTTCGTCCTCGCTGTTTGCCTGGCCAGTTCCACCTTCGCGAAACCGCAGACAGGAGCGAGCCGGTCAGCTCCAAAACAGGCGTTCACGTACGCGAACGTGGTTGCCTATTTCAAATCGGCTCAGCTTCATCCGACCGAAGTTCAAAAGCGTTGTACGATCTTCTTCGAAGGCGAATGGAAGAATGCCAATATCTATGACTATTGTGTGATCATGGTGGAAAGTTCCGATGAGGATCTTCAGGTTACGTTTTACCTGACCGATGCTCACGAAATGAACTGGATCACCGAATTCCTCGATGCGCCGTTTTTCGCCCAGGCCGAAACCGAAAAGCTTTTTGAGCTGATGAACTCCGATCGTGGCGTCCGCGCGGAAAAGGTGGGTCGCTTTCGGGTCGATTTTCACCGCTGGGAGCCGCGGCACGCCCAGATCTTCGTGTTTAGCTTTACTCGCACCGGCACCCGAGGATAAGTCAGTTTCCTGTGCATGGCCGTTCATGACCAAACCACTGCAGTCTGCGGCTTCGGTGACAGCGGCTCCGGAACGGGCCGATGAAATCTTTCTCGAAGGGCCGCGTTCACGGTTCGAGGAATTCGTTACTCTCCTGCGCGTCCTGCGCGATTTCTTGCGCGGCTTTCGCGTGCTGCATTTCGTCGGCCCGTGCGTGACTGTGTTTGGCTCGGCCCGAATAAAAGAAGACAATCCTCATTACCAGCTCGCTCGCCAAATGGGCGCCGCCATTGCCCGTCTCGGCTTTACGGTCATGACCGGCGCCGGACCCGGAATCATGGAAGCAGCCAACCGCGGAGCGAAAGAAATCGGCGGCCGCTCCGTCGGTTGCAATATTGAGCTTCCCTTTGAGCAGCAGCCTAACGAATATCTCGATCGCAGTGTTCGCCTGCATTATTTTTTCGTTCGGAAAGCACTGCTCGTAAAGTATTCCTATGCTTTTGTGATCATGCCGGGAGGGGTCGGCACACTGGACGAATTGTCCGAAGCCCTCACCTTGATCCAAACGGGAAAAATCAAAAATTTTCCCGTCATTATCATGGGCACAGATTACTGGCGAGAGCTGATCGACTTTCTCGAAAAGATGGCGAAAACCGGGATGATTGACGCCGATGATCTGAGTCTGATTTACGCGACCGATTCGGTCGAAGATGCCATCAAGCACATTCGCATGAAGGCGATCGAGCCTTTCGGACTCAAGCTCGTGACGCGCGCGTTGCGCTCGTCCCGCTGGCTCGGTGAACATGGCATACTCCACGAAAATAAAGGCAGCGCGTAACCAAACGACTCGCGTCTCGCGATGAAACCTCCGCCCCCTGCGAAGCCGGTTTGCCAAATCTGCAAACATCCCAAGTCTCCACGCGAAGGGCAGATGGCGGAACTCATCCGCCCTTCCCTTGTTGAGTACATCAAGAAACAAATCCCGGAATGGGATAACAATGGCTTCATCTGCTTCAACGATCTCGGCGAATTCCGGCAAGGTTACGTCAAAGAAATTCTACAGGATGAAATCGGCGAGTTATCCGCGCTCGATAACGAAGTGATCGAAAGCCTGAAAGAACATGAAATTCTTTCGAGCGACATCAGCAAGGAATTCGTGAAAACGCTGACCTTCGGCGAACGTTTGTCCGATCACATCGCGTCTTTCGGCGGCAGTTGGAGGTTCATCATTCTTTTCGGCGCGATCCTGGTCGCCTGGATTGTTCTCAACGCCGTTTTTCTGCTCAATCGCGGATTTGATCCCTACCCTTTCATTCTTCTCAACTTGATCCTGTCGTGTCTCGCCGCCATCCAAGCGCCGATTATCATGATGAGTCAAAACCGGGCCGAAGCGCGCGACCGCTTGCGCGCGGAAAACGATTATAAGGTTAATCTCAAGGCCGAGCTCGAGATCCGGCATCTTCACGAAAAAATCGATCACCTCTTGCAGCGACAATATCAGCGGCTGTTTGAGATTCAGCAGATCCAGATCGAGTTGCTGGAAGAACTGGGGCACAAGCGCGAACCACGAACCAAGACGCCTTAGCTTCGCGACTTCAGTCGTTTCCTACCTCGGCGAAAAGATTTTGCGCTTCGCCTCTCCGCGGCCGAAGCAAACGCAGGCCGTTCAGGACAACGACAACAGTGCTCCCTTCGTGACCAATCACGCCGACAGTGAGATTGATCTTTTCGGCGAGTGCAGAGATCACGAGCAGGAGGATGACGCTGAGCGAGATGACAATGTTTTGGCGGATGACGCGGCGGGCGCGGCGGCTGAGTCCGACAGCCTGCTCAACGTTCTCGATCTTGTCGTGCATCAGGATCACATCGGCCTGTTCGAGCGCGGCATCGGACCCACGCGCTCCCATGCCAATTGCAACATCGGCTGCGGTCAAGCTCGGCGCATCGTTAATCCCATCGCCCACCATCGCCACCCTTCTGCCGGCTGCCCGCCAGTCGTGAATGCAACGCAGTTTCCCTTCCGGCGAAACTTCCGCCCGCACATCATCGATGCCGACCTGCGCAGCGATCGCTCGCCCGGCGCCCAATCGATCTCCGGTAACCAACGCGACGCCCGCCCCCATCCTCTTCAAGTATTCGATCACGCCTTTGGCTGCGGGCCGAACCTCGTCACTCAGAAAAATGCCACCGAGAATCTCGTGGTTCGCGACCCAGACCTCCGCTTCGCTGGCCGATTCTGTGATCGGCAATTGCGTTCCCCGTTGCTCCATCAGGCGACGACTACCGACCGCCATCGTCTCGTCGCCGACGCGTGCTTCCATCCCAAAGCCGGGAATGTTTCGAAAATCAGTGACCGGTAACGGCGACAGAGCGCGCTTTTCAGCTTCGCGCACGATGGCGCGAGAAAGCGGGTGGGTGGAAAAACTGCCGATCGAGGCGGCCATTTGCAGAAGCGTATTCTCCGAAACCGATCCCGAGATGTGGATGCGCGCCACCTGCAACGTGCCTTTCGTTAGGGTGCCGGTTTTGTCGAAGGCGAACTGATCGACCCCGGCCAGATTTTCCACGGCCACGCCACCGCGAAACAGGATGCCCTGGCGCGCACCCGCGGCGATGGCGACAAGAATGGCGGATGGTATGGAAAGGACGAGCGCGCAGGGCGACGCGACCACGAGCAGCGTCATCGTGCGATAGAAAGCGATCGGGAGAGGGCGGCCGAGCCAGAGCAAGATCGTGAAGACGACCACACTCAAACTCAAAACCACCCAGGTGTAATAACGGCTGAAGTTGTCGGTGAAACGTTGCGCCGGCGCCTTTTGCTGTTGCGCGCTCTGAATCAAATCCAGAATACGATAGAGCGCGCTCTGCTCCGGTTCGCGCAGGACACGGATGACGGCCTGGCCTTCCATGTTCAATGTGCCGCTGCTCACACTGTCGCCGAGTCGCTTGGAAACGGGCAGTGCCTCGCCGGTCAGCGCCGATTCGTCCGCCGAGGTCGCCCCTTCGACTACCACGCCGTCGACCGGGAAAAGTTCGCCCGGTTTGACGAGCAGCTCATCATCGGGCGCGACCTCTTCGATTGGAATCTCGATCCACGTGCCTTCAGTCCGGCGCAACGCCCGTTTCGGTGCCGTCTTCAAGAGCGAACTGATCGTCTTTTCCGTGCGATGATTGGCGAACTGCTCGAGCGCATTGCTCAAGGAAAAAAGGAAGAGCAAGGTGGCGCCTTCGGTCCAGGCGGCAACGAGCGCGGCGCCGAGCGCGACCACGATCATCAGAAAATGGACGTCGATCCGGCCATGCTTGAGCGCGCGCCAGACATCAATGGTGGCAAACCAGCCGCCCGCGATGTAGGCAACGACAAAGAGTGGCGCGATTGTCGTTAGGGCTACTCCCCCTCGTTGCAGCAAAAAACCGGCGAGTGTGCAGACACCGCAAATCGCCGCGAGCAGAAGCATAATGCGAAAGTCGCGCCGCGCCATCGGGGGAACGGGCCGGTTTTGCCACGACGGCAGGAGGATCTTCTTCCAAATTAAGCGCGGCTCACGAGTTGGATGGCGCCGATGAAATTCCAAACGGCCGCCGTCCAATTGATGCCGATGAAAATCACCGGAATCCGCCAGTTCTCGTCGCACACTCAGGTCCCACTCTCCATCAAACTCGCGATGCACTGTTGCCTGAACGCGGCCCAGCATTTCCTCGGAAGGAAGTTCGTAGAAAGCCACCTCCACTTTGCGGGCGTGAGGATCGAGCCGGACCCGCTTGACCGCGGCGTGTTCCTTTAGAATTCGCTCGACCCGTGTGTCGGCAGCGGAATTCTTTTTCATTTGGGGGAAGCAGACCTAACGAGCCAGAGACTGGGCGAGGGCAAACAATTCGTGGTCGAGTGGCTTGGTTTTACCCGCGACCTCGGACAACGGCGTGGCCGTGATCGCACTGCGTTGTCGACCGACGAGAAAGGCAGTATCCCCGGCCAGGAGCCGATCGACCGCGCCGGCCCCGAGCTGGCTGGCCAAAATGCGATCGAAAGCTGTAGGCGAGCCGCCGCGCTGGACATGGCCGAGCTTGGTCACACGCAAGTCGAATTGCAGACGACCGCGATGTTCGGTGAAGTAAGCATGCAACTTCTCCGCATTGTGCTTTGCGCCTTCTGCCACTACGACCAGCGCGTGCGACTTGCCGCGGTCGTAGGCCGCGCGCAATTCCATCGCCACCGCTTCGGGATCAACTTCAAACTCCGGGACCACGATTGCGTCCGCGCCGCCAGCCAATCCCGCCATCAGCCCGAGAAAACCACAATGGCGTCCCATGGTTTCAACCAGAAAGGCGCGGCCGTAGGAGGAGGAAGCCGTGACCCTGAGCCGGTCGATCGCCTCCAGCGCGATGTTCAGCGCAGTGTCGGCGCCAATGGTGAGGGCCGTTCCGCAAAGATCGTTGTCGATGGTCGAGGCAACGCCGGCCACCGAAAAGCCTTGCCGCGCCATGTCGTAGGCACCGCTCTGCGATCCGTTGCCTCCGATGACGATCAGCGCATCAATCTTTCGGGCGCGCAGGTTGGTAATCGCTTTGGCCACGCCCTCGTTGGTCTGGAATTCCGGACAGCGCGCACTCCCAAGCTTGGTCCCCCCGAGCGACAAGATTCCGCCCACGTCTCTCGCGCCTAACGGCAGGAACTCACCACCGATCAATCCGGCAAAGCCGTGGCGCACCCCGAACATTTCCGCGCCGTGAAACAACGCGCGCCGCGTCACCGCGCGAATGGCCGCATTCATTCCCGGTGCGTCGCCACCGCTTGTCAAAACTGCAAGACGTTTCATTTCATCGAATCTTTTCCGAAGAATCTTCCTTTAAAACATCGCCGGGAATACGCCCGCGGCTATGTGATAATTGTCATTCAAAGTGCGGCGATTGTCCTAACCGATATTTCCCGGAATGTGATCAATCTCGACAACGGAGGATTGGGCTAACAACGACGACTCGCCGGCAGGAGCGTTCATGCGTCTTGGTTTCGCCAACTGTTTTAGAAATGGGTCGGCTCGCGTTCGAGAAATTTGCCGCGGCCAAATTCTCCGACAAATTCTCCGTCGCGCGCAGCGACCTTGCCACGAACAGTAACGATATGCGGCCGCCCTTCGATCTCGAAGCCTTCAAATGAATTGTAATCGACGTTCATCTGGTGCGTTTTTGCCGAAATCGTTCCGCGATAATTTGGATCGTAAACGACCAGGTCCGCGTCGCTCCCGACCTGAATCACGCCTTTGCGCGGAAAGAGTCCGAACATCTTGGCGGCCGCCGTGCTCGCCGTCTCGACAAACTTCCTTCAGATCGATCCGGCCGCTCTTGACGCCGTGGGTGAAGTAAAGATTCACCCGATCTTCGAGCGAAGGAATGCCGTTGGGAATCAAGGTGAAATTATTTTTGCCCATTTGCTTTTGCGTCGCGAAATCGAATGGAGCGTGATCCGTCGCCAGCGTCGCGATGTTTCCTTCGCGCAATCCCTGCCAAAGTACATCCTGATTTTTTTTATCGCGCAGCGGCGGCGACATGACATTTTTCGCGCCTTCGAAATTTGGCTTCTCCGCGTCCGTCCGATCGAGAAGCAGGTATTGAATCAGGGTCTCAACTGAAACGTTCACACCGCGTTCCCTTCCGCGCTTTGCTTCGTTGAGCGCTTCCTCACAACTGGTGTGCACAGTGTAAACGTGTGCGCCGGTCATTTCCGCGAACGTCATCAGGTGATGGACACCTTCCGCTTCCACTGCCGGAGGCCGGCTCCAGTAATGCCATTCCGGTCCGGTCTTTTTTTCGCTCAGCAATTTCTTTTGCAGCTCCAGGACCAGATCGGCGTTCTCGCAATGCGCCGTCGTGATGACGCCGAGTTCCCTGCCAAGCCGCAAAGTCTTGTAGAGCTCTTCGTCCGTCACGCCGAATGCGCCTTTGTAAGCGAGAAAGATTTTGAAACTGCTGTTCCCTCGCCTAACGATCTCCCGAAAATCACGCTCCGCTTCATCGTCGAACCGCGTCACTCCCATGTGAAAAGTGAAATCGCAGGCGCTGTTGCCGGTCGCTTTGCCGAGCCAGAGCTTGAAAGCATCGAGCGGCCGGTCGTCACGGGCCGGACAAATCATTTCGATGAATGTCGTCGTCCCGCCGACGAGTGCAGCGCGGCTCGCCGTTTCGTGGTTGTCCTTCGCCAATGTCCCCATGAACGGCAGATAAATGTGGACATGTGGATCAATGAAACCTGGGAAGACATACTTTCCCGAGGCATCGATCACCTCCGCGTCCGCCGTTGCCGGAATGTCTTTCGCGATCCGCGTGATCGTTTCGCCTTCGCAGAAAATATCCGCGATATATTGCTCGTCAGTCGTAACGATCTCGCCGTTTTTGATTAAGAGTGACAAGTGATCAGTGACCAGTGACGAGTCAGTTGCGCTCAGCGAGTTTGCGACGCAGTGCATTCAACATTCGTCGGATCTCGCCGATCATTTCGTATCCAGAAAGCGCGCTTTCTTTGGCGCAGAACTTAAGTTCGACCGCCAGAATTAACTGTGTGTCCAGCTCAGCCGCTGAACCTTCCGCATGTGAAATAAATTGGACAAATTCGCCTGTTGTGTGGCGAGCTTGACCTTCCGCGATATTGGACGGAATCGAAATTGCCGCCCGACGCATTTGCGAGACAAGTCCAAATCTCTCTTCTGTGGGAAACGGTTGCGTTAGTTGGTAGATAGCTTTGGCAAGAGCGATTGCTTTCTGCCAAACGACCAGATCTTTGTAGCTTTGAGTTCCTTGATTCATTCCAACGTTCTATCCGCGACCGACGAACTTGTCACCTATCGCTGGTCACTGGTCACTGGTCACTCCCCTTCACTTCTTCCATACGTCGCCGACACCTTCGCCAAACCACCGCGTAGTCACCACTTTCTGCTGGGTATAAAACTGCACGCCTTCCCTGCCCTGAATATGCAAATCGCCGTAGAAGGAATCGTTCCAACCGGTAAAGGGAAACATCGCCATCGTCGCCGGCACACCGACGTTGATTCCGACCATGCCGGCCTTGACGCGATGTTTGAATTCGCGCGCCGCCTTTCCTGAATTCGTGAAAATGGCGGTGCCGTTTCCATAAGCCGACTTGTTCGCGACCTCGATCGCATGGTCGAGATCTTCCATTCGCATCACGTTCAGGACCGGGCCGAAAACCTCCTCACGCGCGAGAGTCATTTCGTTTTGGACATGATCGACAATCGTGGCCCCGATGAAAAAACCATTCGGCGCATCGGATATTTTTACGCCACGACCGTCAGCAATAATGCGGGCGCCTTCTTTTTCTCCGCTGGCCACCAGATTAAGTATCCGATCGCGATGTTGGGCAGTGATGACTGGGCCCATATCCGGTTGCGTAACGATATCAGTCGGACCGACCTTAATTGCACGTGCCGCCTCGACTAACGAAGGCAGAACTCGATCGGCCGCCTGGCCGACCGTGATCGCGGTTGAGCCAGCCATGCAACGTTCGCCCGCACAGCCAAATGCCGCCGTTGAAAGAGCCTCGACAGTTTGCCGAACATCCGCGTCCGGCATCACAATAATGTAATTTTTCGCGCCACCATTGGCCTGCACACGTTTGCCGTGGCGCGTGCCGGTTTCAAAAATATACTTCGCGACCGGCGACGAACCGACGAATGAAATCGCCTTTACTTTCGGATGCGTCAGCAACGCGTCGACACATTCGCGCCCGCCATGCACGAGATTGAGAACGCCTTTGGGCAGACCCGCCTTTTCCAGCAACTCGACGATGAGCACCGCCGTAAGCGGCACTTTTTCGCTTGGCTTGAGGACGAAGGTATTTCCACAGGCGATGGCGAGCGGAAACATCCACATCGGGACCATCGCTGGAAAATTGAAGGGCGTGATCCCGACACAGACTCCGAGCGGTTGGAGCAAGGTCTCGCAATCGACGCCGCGAGCGAGATTTTCGAGCGTGTCGCCAAGTAAAAGCGTGGGAACGCCGCAGGCGTATTCGATGTTCTCGATGCCGCGATAAACGCTGCCACGCGCTTCGGCCAGCGTCTTTCCATGCTCGCGTGAGACGCTCTCGCAGATGCGATCGAAATTTTCTTCAATCAGGTGCCGGTAACGGAAAAAAAGACGTGCGCGTTCGACCGGCGGCGTCTCGCTCCACGCCGGAAACGCATCGGCTGCGGCTTCGACCGCCTCGTTCACAATATCGGCGCCACACATTCGCACTTCGGCGATGACTTGACCGCGGGACGGATTGTAGACCGGTGAAGTATCTAGGCCGGGCACTTCCCTCCACACGTTGCCAATGAAGACGGGGCATGGGGAGAGTGACGAGGGATGAGTGATCGGTGACGAGTGTAAAGGCATTACGGTATTCTTACTCGTCACTCATTACTCGTCGCTTCTTATTGGCGCAGACCATTTACTTTGCTATTCCCTCGTTAGCCCGGTCGAAGGTGTCCAATCTTTGTCTTTTATCTCAATGACGTAACAGCCTGCGTTGTTGCCCAAGATGTTCTCGGCGATGTGATGTTCGGCGCCAGCCCAGCCAACGTCTCCGGCTTTGGCATTCTCGAAAGTTTCCTTGCCGTCGGGCGTGACGATACGGATCTTCGCGTCGGTGAGCATGATGTAAACGTGCGGCGGATGCGTGTGCACACCGAAGCCGCAAATATCTTTCTCAGAGCCCGTGTGGTACTCGATCACGCGCACCCTGTCGTTCTCAAAAGCGACCCGCGCCGATGCCGAACCGCCGTGTGCAGCTTGAGGCCGGTTGCAACCAGTGAAAGCCGCGACGAAAGCGGAAAATAAGACACACAAGACAAACTCAACTTTCATGATGTCACGCCAAACAGCGGCTCGCCACCGCCTGCGCTGCTTCACAGACTCGTCTCCGCGCCATCCGCCACTGATAAAGGCGGGACAGGCGGAAAGTGACGAGCTAGTCACCACTGCTACGGCTGTCTTACTCATTACCTAGCCTCGTGCGAGCGCGTCGGATTGTTTCACGAATTCATCGCCACTCCATTGATCGTCTGCGCGCACCATTTTCTTTGCCGCCGCTTCGTCAGCCGCGGCCTTTTGCGCCTCTTTGCGTTCGCGTTGCATCCGAACCAACTCGGCGTGCGTAGTGAAATAATCGAGGCTCTTGCCTTTGAAATCGGCCAGCGTCTCAAACTTGTGTTTCTCCATGAAGACGAGCAATTCCTCGCACATCGGTTTCACGCATTCATAGCCGAACTTCATCACGCCAGTGCAGACCTGCACCGTGTCCGAACCGAGGAGGATGAATTGAGCAGCGTCGTTTCCGCTCTCGATTCCGCCGAGTCCGGAAAGAGTCCGTCCGGGAAATTCGCTGCGAATCATCGTGGCGATTTCCATCACCATTCGGAGCGCGATTGGGCGAACCGCCTTGGACGAATAACCGCCGGGTGTCGTAAAACCTTCAACCGCCGGCTCAGGTCGCAGAGTGTCAAGATTCACGCTCATGACGCTGCGGATCGTGTTGATCGCGCTCACACCCTGACAACCACCGCGAAAAGCGGCGCGGCTCGGATCGGTAATATGGGTCACGTTCGGCGTCATCTTGGCCCAAACCGGTTTTTTCGCACCGCCATCACCCAACCGCAAACCTCTTCGACAATCTCGGGATTTTCCCCCATCGCCGCGCCCATTTTTCGCTCGGGCAATCCATGCGGGCAGGAAAAATTCAGCTCGAACGAATCGACGCCCGCGTCCTGACAACGCTCGACAATTTCCGTCCAGGCGTCGCGATTGTACTCCTCCATGATCGACGCAATCAGGATGCCGTCGGGGAATTGGTCTTTGCACTTCTTGAATTCATCCAGCCAGATATCGAAACGCCGGTCGCTGATCAGCTCAATGTTTTCCCAGCCGATTACTTCCTTGCGATCAGCGGAATAAAGCTTCGCGTAACGCGGTGTGACGTTGATCACTTTCGATGCGTCGAGGCTGACCGTCTTCGCAATCACCGCGCCCCAACCTTCGCGAAACGCCCGCGTAATGACGTTCAAGTTTGTCCCAGGCGGACCCGATCCGATGACGAACGGATTCGGCATTTTCAAACCGTCAACTACGGTGGCGAGCGTTGGCATATTAACTCCTTGTTCCTAAGCATCCGTCTATCTGATTTCTGCGCGAAACTCGATACAAATGTTAGGAGACTGACGAAGACTCAAATGCTGAGTCGCAGACTCATCTCCCATTAAGCCGTTACCGATCACTGCCTGGTTGCGGCACGCTCCAGTTCCTGGAACGCGACGTCTATTGCCTCGCCGGTTTTTCCGACGAAGCGCTGCAGACGATGCGCTTGCTCTTCGAAGGATAGACTGTACGCGCACGTCCTCCCAACACATGGGGCTGTTGCTCTTTCTCGCGATCCGGCGTGGTCTGCGGTTCCGCCTTCGCATCCGAGGACGTCGAAGGGCAGACTGTACGCGTTTGTCCTTCCATCACATCGGGCGGTTGTCCTCTTTCGCGATCCGGAACGATCTGCGGTTCCGCCTTCGAGTCCGCTTTTGATGCCGCGGCAGGCACTGGTTTGTGGAATTTGCGCGCGCTGCGTCGTCCACGGCATTCGGGCCGCTCGCTGCAGAACCATGCGGAGCCACCACTCACGCTCAGTTCGTCCATCGGCGCTTCGCAGGCCGGGCAGAGCGGTGGCGTCAGCTTCACTTTCTTCATGAGCTTCGGCGCCCATTCTGATACCGCGAGAAAATCTTCGTCCGGCTTCTCACGTGTCCCGGTGAGCAAGGTGTCGAGCGTGCGCGCGTTGATCACGGTCACCCCTTTTGCCTTGGCAAAATTTCGCGCGTCCCACGAGAAGCCACAGGTGGCGACATACACCCCGCGGGTGGCGCCGGCGGCGACCGCGGCTTCATGCAGTTCGCGCACCCGGTCCACGGGCACCTTGTAATCCGGGCTTATTTTTTTGCATTGCACGAGCAATCGCTCCGACTTGCGTTGGACCATGAAGTCGCCGCCGCGCCCGCCGCTCCGACCGGCCGGCATCGAGACGCGATAGCCTTTGCGCTGATAGATCAGTCCCACCAGAAGCTCGAAATCCTCGGCCTGAAGCGAGTGCACCGGGTGCGTCATCTCGTACGCCTCGGCCTCTGACGGGAGCAGCTTGGAGAGATCCGGTAGCATAAAATCATCTTCTGGTGAGCGCCGCCGCCTGAAGAGATGCACGACCACCATTCCGAAAAACACGATTGGAATCAGAGACAGCTCGGGGTTCGCCTGCGCCTTCTCCCAGATCCGACCAAGGAGCGCGTCGCGCACAGCCGTCGAGGCGCTTTGGGCGGGCGGTTCGCCTGCCTGCGCACCCTGTTTCGCCGGCAACTTCGCGTCTGGCTGCGCATTCACAGTGCTTGCCCCTCCTGCGGACGCGGACGAGTCGGCCCCGGGTTTCGCGGGAGTGGATGGCTTCGCCCCGGGTTTCTCCAGTTCGATCCCGAGCTCGGACATGGTGGCAGAGCCCCCGCGGCCGGCATAAAGCTTGTCGCTTAGATCACTCGCCAAATCCTCGCGCTTCGCCGATCCCGAGAACAAACGAAGCGCACTTTTGAAAACAGTCGCCATCAAGTCGGACTCCTCCGACGAAAAATGTGGCGCGCCCAAGCTCTCCACTCCCGGCATCCCCTCGGGCACCCCCGCAGACTTCATGATGTAGGGCCTGGCATACCTCAGCAGGGCTCCCATCAGCCCTACCATGATCACCATCATGGCGAACTTGATCGCAAGTTTTCTCAGCAGGCGCATCGCTAGAATGACTCAGCAAAACATGAGCCACGGGCCGCGACGGGATTGATTGCGTGGAGCACGCAGGACGCGACTTGAGACCTGCTTTCAAAATCCGGATTGAGGGCATCTTATGGATTCCCGAGAAGGAACGGGGAGCGCGGCGCTTACAAAGACATCGAGCCGCTTCGATCCGAAGTCGGTGAAGATGTGTCCGACTGGCGAACGCGCGGAAGACTAACGAGTCGCGATCCAGTTGATTGCCTTGTCAGCTAATTTGTCGAAAGCGGTTACCGCCAATTCCAGATGCTCCTCTTTCGTGTCCTCGATCTTGTTGTGACTGATGCCGTGTAAACTTTGCACGAACATCATGACCGTCGGGCACACCGGCGCGCGCCACTTCGGCCGCATCGTGCAACGGCCCGGAGGGCAGGCGATGCGTTTTGCCGCACGTCTCGGAAATGGCCTCGTCGCAAAGATTGATCAAATCGTCGTCGAATAACACCGGCTCGATTTGCCAAAGCCGATCCCACGAAACCGTCACGTTCCCTTCCTCGGCGAAACGTTCGCTGGCCTGCTGCGCTTCCTTTAACATCCGGGCAAGCGACAGGGCGTCGAGATGCCGCTGATCGAGCGTGATTCGGCAATCCTCGACGACACTGGTCACGATCCCCGGTTTCGTTAGGCAGGAACCGATCGTGCAAACGCCGCCGTTCCGTTCGGTGATGTGGTAAATCTCCGGGCTCATTTTGGCGGCGGCAAGAAAAGCGTCCTTGCGCCGGTTCATCGGCGTGCTCCCCGAATGCGCAGCCTGCCCGTGAAAATTGATCGCATGACGTTCGACCCCAAAGGTGCCAAGAACCGTCCCCAGCGGCAGATCGAGATCGAGAAGCACGGGACCTTGTTCAATATGCAACTCCAGATACGCCGCGGCGTTCTCGAGTTCTTTGCCGCAATCCTTTACCGTTTCGAAGTCGATTCCCCGTTCTTTCAGCGCAGCGGGGAGTGTGATGCCATCTTTGTCTTTCAAACCGCGGGCTTCATCCATGTCGAGATTTCCAGAACACGCCGAGGAACCGAAAAGACTTTTCCCGAAACGCGCGCCTTCCTCATCCGCCCAATCGACAAGACGCACGGTCACCGGCGGCCTGCCTTTGAATTCAGCGTGGATGCGTCGGAGAATTTCTACCCCGGCGAGCGTGTTGAGGCAGCCGTCGAGCCAGCCCCCGTTCGGTACGGAATCGATATGTCCGCCGATCAACAGCGCCCGCTCTGATTGACCGCGAAGCGTCGCCCAAAAGTTTCCGGCCTCGTCATTGTGAATTTCAACGCCCGGCAGCTCTTCCAATTTCTGCCGGAGCCATTCGCGCGCCTTCGCCCACGTTGGCGTAAACGCAATCCGTTGTGCGCCATTTTCATCACCCGTCAGGGTCCGGAGTTCTTTGAGTTCCGCGACGGTCCGTTCGGCATCCACGGCTGCATTCATACTCCAGGTCAGAATAGAGAATGGGCAGGAATAGAACAAGGCGGAAGGCCTTTGCCTGTGTAGCGCACGTGGCTCGCGGACGGGTTTTGACGATTCATCCTGAAAAATGCGGACGAAGTCGTCGCTCCGTTTTTGGGGGCGATTTCAGGACCACGGATTAAATCCATGATTATTCGCGCGCGCAGATTTAAAAAAACATTTTGAACAAAGCACGTCCAGAAGTAGTCATTTAATCGATATTTAAGGTTGTTAACTACTTTCCGAGATGGTAAAACTCGCATCGGACAGGAGTTCGGGAAATGTGACAACCGGACAATTTTGCGTGTTTCTCCCCCCCTCACCCCAACCACATGAAAAGTTATATGGCCGCTGAAGATAGCGATACAGGAATAAAAATTTACCTCCGCGAGATCGGGCAAATCCCGTTATTGACGCCAGATCAGGAGATTACACTCGCCGCGAAAATCAAGCGAGGCGACAAGGAGGCTCGTGCCCTCATGATCCGGTCCAACCTGCGACTGGTCGTGAAGATCGCGCATGATTACGCGAATCTGGGGCTTCCGTTGCTCGACCTCATTTCCGAGGGAAATATCGGACTGATGAAGGCAGTCGAACGTTTCGACCCGGCCAAGGGCGGCAAACTCAGCACCTACGCCGCGTGGTGGATCAAGCAATCGATCAAGCGTGCACTGGCGAATCAGAGCAAGACCATTCGGTTGCCGGTTCATCTGGTCGATAAGATTTCGAAGATGCGCCGTGTCTCGCTCCAGATGAGCGAGGAACTCGGTCGCGAACCGACCGATGACGAGCTTGGAGAAGAGATCGGTATCGCGAGCGGAAAAGTTTCCCAACTCAAGACGGTCTCGATCCGGCCCGCATCACTCGACGCGCCGATCAGCGACGATGATTCGACCGAGTTTGGTGAGATCGTCGGTGACGAAGAGGCGCAAACACCTTTCGAATTGCTCCGGGACAAGAATCTGCGGAACGAAGTGGGCGGCCTGCTTGACGTGCTCGACGATCGCGAGCGGAAAATCATCTTCTCGCGCTTCGGTCTGGATGGCGGCAAGCCGAAGACGCTGGAAGAAGTCGGCAAGAAATTCGGCGTCACTCGCGAGCGGATTCGGCAGTTGCAGAATATCGCGCTTTCGAAACTGCGCCGTGCGCTCAGCAAGAAAGAGCGACCGGTCGACGTGGAATTGCCCGTCGAAGCATAATGTGGGAGCAGCCTTAGTGCTGCGACTGTCGGGGCACCAAGGCCCCTCCCACCTTTGAAGCCGGCAGCTGATTCATTTGGCCTGGCGCAGTTGCACGCAATCGACCAGCGCTTTGCCTGCGCGAATGTCGCTAATGATAACGAGATTATCCTTCGGCGCAGTCAGGTGAGCGTCGCGCAAATATTTCCTGGCCCCTTCGATGGTCGCATTTGGATCTTCGGTGAAGTCGATTCGAACCGGAAAGGTTCCCCAGCAGAGCGCGACTTGCCGATAGACTTGTTCGTCCGGGGTGAAAGCAAAAATGGGCGCGTGTTCCGGACGAAGGTTGGAGACATACAGCGCCATCCTGCCATGTCTGGTGAAGACGATGAGTTTCGAGTTCGGCAAGGAATTGGCGAGGGAAACGGCAGACGCCACCGTCTTCTGACGCGAATCTTCGAGCAATGCAGCTTTGCCGTAACCGGCCCCGCCACTGCGTTCGATGCGGACAGCAACGCGATTCAACACTTTCACGCATTCCACCGGGTAACGCCCCATCGCCGTTTCTCCGCTAAGCATGACGGCATCGGCTTGTTCGAAAACCGCATTCGCGATATCAGTAATTTCTGCGCGGGTCGGCACCGGATTCTCAATCATCGATTCCAGCAATTGCGTGGCGACGATGACCGGTTTCCCCAGGCGCAAACATCTTTTCACGATGCGGCGCTGAATGATCGGCAATTCCTCCATCGGAATTTCGATCCCGAGATCGCCTCGCGCCACCATGATGGCATCGGAAGCCGCAATCATGTCGTCGATCTGACGCACGGCCGACTGCTCCTCAATCTTCGCGATGATCCGCGCCGAGCTGCCGTGCCCTTTCATCACCGCGCGAAGTTGATCCACATCGCGCTTCTGACGGGCAAAACTCAGGGAGACGAAATCAGCTTCCAGTTCGGCCGCGAGGGCCACGTCCTGCAAATCTTTTTCCGTCAGCGCAGGTAGATTTACTTTCACACCCGGCAAATTGATGTGACGCCGCGACCCGAGAACGCCCTCCGTTATGACCTTGCACCGAATGCGATCAGCCGCTTTTTCCAAGACCCGCAGTTGCACGACGCCGTTATCGACAAGAATGATGTCGCCGACGGAGAGATCCTTGATCAGGCCGACGTAATTGACGTCCACGGAATAGGCCTCTTTCTTTGTAGCGCCGCGAACGGTGAACTCCACGATATCGCCGGGGTGAAGCTTGATGTCCGCTGGGAGATCGCCGGTCCGGATGGCTGGTCCCTGCGTGTCGATCAGGATGGCTACCGGCCGGTTCAATTCCTGCGCCAGCTGGCGAATACGAGGAACAATATCGCGCACCCAGGCGTGTTCGGCGTGGCTCATGTTCACGCGAAAAAGATCGGCGCCCGCCGTCATCAATTCGCGCAGCGTTTCGGATTTCTCCGAGGCCGGGCCGAGAGTGCAGATGATTTTCGTCCGACGCATATGTCTTCGTGCCTAACGAGTCAGTGATCAGTTCGACTGCGATTCCGTGCGATACGAACTTTCCACTCGCGCGGCGACATCTTTGTAACCGTAGTCCGCCTCATAAATTTGTTTCATGCAGGCGACGGACTTCTCCCGATCCCCCATTCGCTCGTAAACGAGCCCTAGATTGTAGACGATTTCCTTTTTCATCGCGTCCATCGTCAAGATTTCCTTCGCGGCGTCTTCCAGTTGTTTGACGGCGAGATCAAACATTCCGAGCTCTCGATAGCAGAGCCCGAGCAGATTCATCGCTTTGAGTCGGGCGTTCGGATTTTGTCGCGCGCGCTGCAGCTCCGGCAGCGCATCTCGATATTGACCAGCATTGACCAGATGTTCGCCCAGCTCAAAACGCAGTTGCAGGTCAGTTGGATTTCGCTCGATCCGCTTGCGCGCCGAGTCGATCAAGACTTCAGCACGTTCCTTTTGCGCAGTTCGCAATGCCTGTAATCGCTCGGCGTGCGATTCGTGTTCGGGACCGTGCGTGGCGAGAAATTCTTCATGCCCGGCAATCAATCGTTCCGAGCGCTTCATATTCAGATCAGCCACCTTTCGAACCAGTCCGGCGTCGGTCTGGCTGGTCAGGTCGGCCGCATATTGATACCAGGCGATCGCATTCTCGAAATCGTCCTTCTGTTCGTGCAAGGTGGCGAGGCGGCGAGCGAGATCGACATTTTGCGGCTCCGCCTGATGCCGGGCATAAACCTCGGCGATTTGCCGCTCGAGCGAGTCACCCGCGAGTTGAATGCGGCTCTGCTGTTCCAGCGAAACCGCCGCCTCCTTGTCCTTGATCAGATCGCGATAGCTTTCGGCCTCGGTCCAGCCGCCCGTTTTCATCGATGCGCGCGCCGAAGCGTCCTTCCCCAAACGGATGGCCTCGGCATCGAGCGGTTCAATCTCGGAAATGCGAGAGTAGATTTCGACTTCCTTCTCGCTCTCATCCATCTCGTGATAAAGGCGACCGAGCTCGTGCAGGACTTTGACGTCGCGAGGATTCTCTTCCAGCAAAGTCTGCAGCGCGAAGACTCCGGTTTCCGGCCAACCGCCCGCGACCGCTGCCTGTTTTAGAACCAAATTCGCCTGCCGATTGTACGGCTCCTCTTCCAGCACTTTTTCGATCAACTCCAGCGCATGCTTCGGATCCTTCTTCGCCTCACGCTGCGCTTTCATCACGCCAATCGGGGTCGTTGAAATGTTGAAGAAGCTTTTCTTCGCCGCCTTGCTCTTGGTCACCTCCGCGCGCCGCAAGAGTTGGCGACCGGTCAGAAATTCCGGCTCTTGCTTGAGGATTCCCTGCAGGAGCGAGATCGCATATCCAAAATTGCGAAGCTCAATCGCCGCCACGGCCTTCAGCCAATGACTGCGCTGCATTTCGTTTAGGTCTTTCTCAGTCTTGATCGGCATCCGCGGGAAAAGTTTTCAGACTATATTTCTCATCCCGTCAGCCGTCAGCACAAATGCTGGGCCCCAATCGCCCAGATCGGACAGCCTACAGCAACTCCAGCTGCGGCTTCTCCGGTGGAACTGCGGCTCTTTTTCGGCGTCGCCCTTTCGCCGGTTGCTTCATTTCCACTGCGCCGTTCGGTCGTTCAAGGTGCAACAGAATATCTTTGGCGCGTTCCAGAATCTCCTTCGGTAACCCGGCGAGGCGCGCGACCTGAATCCCATAGCTCTTGTCCGCACCACCCGGAATGATCTTGCGCAGGAAAATGATCTGCTCGTTCCATTCGCGCACTGCCACGTTGTAGTTGGCCACGCCGCTTCGCTCTTCCGCGAGTTTGGTCAGTTCATGGTAATGCGTCGCGAACAGCGTGCGCGCCTTAATTTTGTCGTGGAGAAATTCGGCCACGCTCCATGCGATCGAGAGCCCGTCGAACGTGGAAGTCCCGCGCCCGATCTCATCGAGGATGACCAGGCTACGCTCGGTCGCGTTGTTCACGATGTTCGCCGTTTCGTTCATCTCGACCATGAAGGTTGATTGGCCGCGCGAAAGATCATCACTTGCTCCGACGCGAGTGAAAATGCGATCGACCAGTCCGATCCTTGCGCTCGCTGCCGGCACGAAACTCCCGATCTGCGCCAGCAATGTGATCAAGGCCACCTGCCGGATGTAAGTCGATTTCCCGGCCATGTTTGGTCCGGTCACGATGGCGAGCCTCGCCTTTTCTCCATCCAGCTCAGTATCGTTAGGCACAAATTTCTCATCCGCCAGATTTTGATCGAGAACGGGATGACGGCCGTCCTTAATCGAAAGCCGGAGCGATTCGTCGAGCGCCGGCCGGCAATAATTGAAAAGCCGGGCCGTTTCCGCCAGCGCACAAACTACGTCAAGTGTCGCAATCGCCGCGGCCGTTTGCTGAATCGGACCCAGCTCGCGCAGCGTCTCATCCCTTAACTTCTGGAAAAGCTGATACTCCAGATGGCGCGCCCGTTCATCCGCGCCCAGAATCTTGGCTTCCACTTCCTTCAGCTCAGGCGTGATAAAACGCTCGCCGCCGACCGTGGTTTGCTTGCGTGTGTAACGCTCGGGCACGCTGGCCAGATTCGACTTCGTGATCTCGATGAAGTAGCCGAAGACGGAATTGAATCGCACCTTGAGCGACTTGATTCCGGTCTCGGCGACTTCGCGCTCCTGCAATTCCGTGATCCAGTTTTTTCCATCGCGCGACGCCTGACGGAGTTCGTCCAGTTGCGGATCAAATCCATCGCGAAAGATTCCGCCCTCCTTTAACGCCAGTGGTGCATCATCGTTGATCGCGTTGCTTAATCGTTCCGCCAGTTCCGGCATTTCGCGCAAATCGGCAAAGATGGCTTCACCCAGCGTTTCATTTTCGCCCGGCGCGTGATTTATCCCGAACGCCAGTCGGTCCAACAGCTTTCGTAATGTCGTTTTCAGCTCCGGAATTTTCTGGAGCGATGCCTTGAGCGCGACGAGATCGCGCGCATTTCCGGAAACCTGGCCTAATCTTCCCGCGGCGCGCTCGATGTCCCGCATCGATTTCAATTCCGCGCGCAGCGCTGCCAGCATGTCCGGCTCCTGCAACAAATCGGCGATCAATTGTTGCCGGCGTTCCAGTTCGACCAATGTGCGCAGCGGCTGCAAAAGCCAGGCACGCAGTTTGCGCCCGCCCATCGGTGTCACCGTGCGATCGACCACCGCGAGCAGGCTCGTGTCGCGCGCGCCACGAGAGGCGACCAGTTCGAGATTGGTTTGTGTCGCGGCATCGAGAACCACGTGCTCGGTCGCGACATCGCAACGCAGCCCGGCGAGATGATCGATTTTTCGCCGGAGCTGGTGCTTGAGATAATGAACGATCGCGCCGGCCGCTCCGATCGCCTGTGGCATATCGGCACAGCCAAATCCATCGAGCGACTTGACCTTAAAATGCTCGCAGAGGGTGAAGCCGGCGTGCTCCGGGAGAAACGCATAATCATCGTAGGCCACGGTGCCGTCGATCTCCGCAAACAGTGTTTCCTGCCGGTCGCTGATCAGAAGTTCCGAGGGTGAAACCCGAGCCAGTTCATCGAGCAACGCGCTGCTCTCGGGCACCTGCGTCACCCGGAACTCGCCTGTGGTCAGATCAGCGTAAGCAAAACCGAAAATGCCGCTCTGAAGATAAACCGCGCCGAGATAATTCGCCCGCTTCGCTTCAAGCAGATCAAGCTCGCTAACCGTGCCCGCACTGATGATTTGCGTGATGTCGCGCGAAACGATCTTACCCGGCTGCGGTTCGCTCGTTTGATCGCAGATGGCCACACGCCGTCCCGCCTTGATCAACTTCTTGATGTAACCCGGCGCCGCGTGATACGGCACACCGCACATCGGCACGTCGTTGCGTTTCGTTAACGCGACATTGAGCAGGACCGACGCCTCCTTCGCGTCTTCGAAAAACAGTTCGTAGAAATCGCCCAGCCGAAAGAGCAACAGCGTATCCGGGGGCACACTGGCCCGCAGCCGCCGGTACTGTTGCATCATCGGTGTAAGCGCCTCCGCCATCCGACCACCTTGGAATCAGGAGGCGCTCTTTGCCAGTTTCGATTTACATCGGTCTGGATCGTATCCGACAAGAAACAATCTGCGTTCCGATACGGTCAACGGCTCATGAGCAGATGAATCGCAGCGTTGACCGCTGAGATAATCGGCCAGATTGAGCTTCCGGTAATCAGAATGCAAAGCAGGAGATCGATCCCGTGGTCGCGATGTGCTTCGCCAGCGAAAAACTCATTGCTCATTTTGCGGAACGAACGCAGCCCGGCGACGCTCTTTTCACGCGAGGTCGAGGCACCGGCCCGCGCATCGAGGGTTGATCGAAATTGGTAATCGACCAGCGGAAAATTCCGCGATCGCTGCCGATTAGAACTGACTTGAGGAGTTGGCTTCATAATTATTTTTGAGATTGGGGGTTATTCCCGAATTCGGTTCGGGAGGACCGGCGCAAGAATCCGCGCGTGGTAAAGATTCAACCACTGGGGTGCCGCGAAGTGCGGGCTCCAACTTGGCGTGATCTACCGGACCTTTACACAGCCTGCCCGCCGTGGCGGGAACTGCGAAGTGGCACGTTGATCATATTCATCCCCTCTTATCTACGGATGTTTCCGCGCCTGTCCAACAACCCGATTCCGAATCGGTCGTAAGTCGCTGGTGTAGAATTAGAAACAAGTCCAAATATTTTTGCGGAAATGCTGCCGTTCGCGGGGCAACCCCATCACATCCCGGGATAATGACCGGAGTAGATCAGCAGAACATCGATCGTGTCCTGAACGCCATGGGCGATGATGGGCGCGAGCAGGTTGCGCCCGGTGACCAGATACAGCACTCCGAGAATCGCGCCGTCGATGATGTTTTCGATAACGCCAGTCGCACCTTGTGGAAAGTGGGCACAACCGAAAAGAATGGTCACGAGAACCACGCTGATGGTCCATCCTCCATCGGTGATTCCGGCGATTCGGTTCATGAGGTAGCCGCGATAAGCGAGTTCCTCGCCCAGCGCTGCAAGCACCCAGGCGAGAACGAAGGCGATGACCAATACTTTGGCGTTCCCGATCAAGACGTTGAGCTGGCTCAGGTCCGGCCCTCTCCCGAGCAGTTTCGTCAATACCGGCTGCGTCGCGAATAACTCAAGCGCCTCCATGCTGATTCCGGTGAGGACGCCGACGAGTAGCAGCGTTGGCCAATTTAAAGGGATGTTGAATCCGACATCCTTCCAGCGTTGACCGCGCACGCGCAGCGAAATCCATCCGAGGATGAGAAGGAATGGCGTTTTGCTGAACGGAAGCAGATGGCGCCAGTCGAGAAAAAAAATGGCGACGATGACGGTGATTTCAACGACGAGCAGCCATCGATTCCCGCGATCTTTTGTTGATCGAAAAATCACGGCAGACGAATACCCCGAACGAGAACCCAGCTAAAGAAGAAACAAAAACGCCGAGGGCGTTCGAAGCAGAATGCGCGACGCTATTCCATCCGGAGCGCTTCGATCGGATTGACCAGACTGGCCCGGCGCGCCGGAACCAGACAGGCGACCAGAGCGGCCAGGGCCAGGATCAGGGCCGTCCCCATGAGCAAGAGCGGATTGTAGGCGGAGACTTGATAAAGCTGCGTGGTGAGTAATCGGCCAACGGCGAGGGCCGCCGCCAATCCTGTGATCAAGCCGATGAGGACCGGTTTCATCCCCTGGCTAATGACTAATCGCAGCACATCCATCGTTTGCGCACCGAGAGCCATGCGCACACCGATTTCGCCGGTGCGTTGTTCGACGGTGTACGCAACCGCGCCATAAATGCCGACCGTTGCAAGGAGCAAGGCCACGCCGGCAAACACACCGAGCAAAATGGTCGTCAATCGCGCCTGGCCGAGTGCTTGAGCAACGATCGCCGTCATCATTTGCGGCTGCGCAATGGCGAGCGCGGGATCGATGCCGTTCAATGCTTTCTGCGTCAGCCGCGTGATCTCCAGAGTGGGCAGCTTGCTCCGCACCGTCACGAACGAGAAAGGAAAATTTTCCTGCGTCCATGGGCGATAAAATTCCATCTCGTTGTGTTGCGCCACGCGCTCCGAGCGCACATCGCCGACCACGCCGATAATCTCAGTCGGTACGCTGGCGCTCGTGGTCAGCAAGATTTTCCCGATCGGATTTTCGTTGCCAAAAACTTTGTGTGCGCCGGCCTGGCTGATCAGCATCACGTTCTGATGACCGGCGAGATCATGTTCATCGAAATCTCGACCCGAGAGCAGCGGAATTCCCCAAGTCTTCAAATAGCCCGGGGCGAGGTCATGAGAAGGTGCGGCTGCGCGTTCCGCGATCGGCGGGATGTTGCGGTCGGGCCGGGTATAGAGTGTGCGGTTACCGCCGGCCAGCGGGATGTCTCCGCTCAAGCTGACCTGCTCGAATCCAGGAACTGCGCGCAGCGCGGCGCCCAGTTGTTGCGTGAAACGCGCGCGCGCCGCGACGTCCGGATAGGGTGCGGCCGGTAACGTGACGAAGCCGACCCATAAATTATCCGAACGAAAACCAAGGTCCTGCCGGCTTAGTCGGACGAAACTGGCGATGAGCAACGCCGCCCCGGCCAGCAAGGTAACGGAAAGCGCGACTTGCGCACCGACGAGAATCTTGCGGAAGCGTTGCTGTTTCACACTGCCGCTCGAACCGCGGCCGCCTTCCTTCAGTCCATCGACCAGATCAGCGCGCGAACTTTGCCAGGCCGGATACACACCCATGGCGATGCCGGTCAGGACCGAAAGGACAATCGCGAATGCGAGGACCGGGAGCGACAAACCGATCTGACTCCCCGGATCGAGCGGGAGAAAATTGGCCGCCAGTTTCGGAACGAGCGGGACCAGTTGCCAGGCCAGCGCTGCCCCAGTGATCCCCGCGAGGGCACTCACGAGAAGACTTTCGAGAACGAAAAGGCGGACAACGCTCGTGCGCGAAGCGCCCAGCGCCATGCGCAAGGCGATCTCGCGCCGGCGTCCGCTGAACCTAACGAGTAACAGATTCGCAACATTGCTGCACGCGATGAGGAGCACGAACGCGACCGCGGCGAGCAAAATGCCGAAGGCCGGTCGCAAATCGCCGTTCACGTCTACCGGAAGCGTCTTCACAAGATCGCTCACGTCCGCGTCGATCTTGCCTGGATTTTGCGCGCGATAACTCTGCGACAGCGGAAGCAGCGCCGCCTTCACCTGATCGACGGTCTGGCCCGGTTTCATGCGACCGATCACGCGCAGGAACGCGGTGCCGCGCATCATGCGCTCGTGCGAAAAGCCCGCGATGACAAACGGCTTTGTCGTCCAGACTTCGTTCCCGTTCGGACCGACCCATTGCGCCGGCATGTTCGGCAACACACCGACGATCGTGTGCGCCGTGCCGTCGAGAGCAATACTGCGACCGAGCACATTCGGATCGCCGCCCAGCCGGTTGCGCCAGAATTTCTCCGAGACGAGCGCGACATCAGCACCCTCTTCTTCCTGCGGGAGGAACGTGCGGCCCAGAATCGGGCGCACGCCGAGCACGTCGAAATAGTTCGCCGTCGTGCGAAACGCCTGTATCTGCACCGGCTCGCCCAGGCCGGTCAGCGTATAAGTGGTGTTGGTTTCCGCCGCGAATCCGTCGAAAATCGTCTGGCCATCGCGATAATGCATGAAGCGCGGCCCCGAAAGCGGGTAGTCGAATGTATCGCCGCCTTTGGGTACCGTGAAAAGATGGACGATGCGGCCGGGTTCCTTGAAGGGTAGTCCGCGCAGAAAGAGATCGTTGATCAAACTAAAGATGGCAGTGTTCAGCCCGATCCCGAGTGTGAGGGTGATCACTGCCAGAAAAGTGAAGCCCGGCGATTTGAATAACTGCCGCAGCGCGAAGCGAAGATCAGTCATCATAAATATTGAGATGCGCCGATCGGCGCGATTGGATTCCTTAATTTCGGACGCTCAAAGATTTTCCCTCATCAATCCGACGTGGTCTAATCCGCGCGCAACGCTTGTACTGGATTGAGAAGGCTGGCTCGACGGGCTGGAAACAAGCACGCTAACAATGCCGCGCTTGCAAGAATCGCTGCCGTCCCCATCAGCAAGAATGGATTATAGGCCGAGATTTGATAGAGCTGCGCCGTGATCAGCCGGCCGAGCGCGAGCGCCGCGCCTAATCCGACGATCAACCCGAAAAGGACTGGCTTCATTCCTTGAGCAACGACCAAACGCAAGACATCGCGCGTTTGCGCGCCGAGAGCCATCCGTACGCCGATCTCGCCCGTGCGTTGCTCGACGGTGTAGGCAACCGCTCCGTAAATGCCAACGGTCGCGAGCAGAAGCGCAGTGCCGGCGAAAACCGCGAGAAGCGTCATCATCATCCGTTGCTGGCCGATCGCTCGTCCCACGATTTCGCTCATCGTGGCGTTGCTAAAGATCGGCAGACCGGCGTCGAGCTTGGTTACAGCCGTTCGCACGGTGCGCATGATCTCATCGGGCGCGCCTCTTCCACGAACCGCCAGGCGAAAACGAGGATTCGGGTCCTGCAGCCATGGACGGTAAAATTCCGCGTCATTCGTTTGCGTGAGTTGTGTCGAGCGGACGTCGCCGACGATTCCGATAATCTCGACGCGATCCTGCGCACCGCCGAGGAGCAGCTCTCGCCCGATCGGATTTTCACCTGGGAAAATCTTCTTTGCGCCGGCCTGACTGATCAACATCACTTTGGGCCGATCGGCGCGGTCGCGCTCGTCGATGTCGCGACCGGCGATGAGTGGAATGCCGAAGGTGCGAAAGTACCCGGGAGAAATGCCGCGATTGGGGGCGATCGGGCGCTGATTGACTGGCGGCGGATTGCGATCCGGACGCGCGTAATAGGTGCGCGAACCGCCTTCGAGCGGCACGGCGTCGGTCATGGCGGCACTCTCGACCGCCGGAAGGTTACGAATTTCCTGGAGCAAACGTTCGCCAAAGCGGACGCGCGCGCTGGCGTCTGGATAATGCGCATCCGGCAAGCGGAGCCTGCCCGTCCAGAGACTCTCGGCGCGGAAGCCATTATCCTGTTGGCTGAGACGAACGAAGCTCGCGATCAACAAGCCAGCGCCGGCGAGCAGCGTGACGGAGAGCGCAACTTGTCCGCCGACGAGCAGTTTCCGAAAACGCTGCTGGCCCAGACTGCCGCTGATCGCGCGGCCTCCATCTTTCAATCCATCGACGAGATCCGCGCGCGAGCTTTGCCAGGCCGGATACAAACCCATGACGAAGCCAGTCAGGAGTGAGAGCACGAGAGTGAAGGCAAGCACCGGAATGCTGAGCTGGAGATTTGCATCGAGCGGGAGCTGATTCTGAGCGAGGCGCGGGAGAAGCGGGATCAGCTTCCAGGCCATGAGCGCGCCGAGGCCGCCGCCCAGCAGACTAACGAGAATACTTTCGAAAATGAAAAGCCGGACCACACTTCGACGACCCGCGCCAAGCGCCATCCGGAGCGCGATCTCGCGCCGCCGCCCGCTGAATCTGACGAGGAGCAGATTGGCCACATTGCTGCAGGCGATGATGAGAACAAAACAGACCGCGGCCAGTAGAGTTCTGAAGGCCGGACGCAGATTGCCGCTCACATCTTCCGGCATCGGCACCAGCGCCGTCGTCCAACTATTGTCGTCGTTCGCGGGATTCTGCTCGCGATAACTTTTCTCCAGCGCCGGCATCGCAGCTTTCGCCTGCTCGAGGGTCACGCCCGGTTTCAATCGCGCGATCGCCCGGAGAAATCCGATGCCGCGCATCAGGCGCTCCCGTGGAGTGCCGGGCACATCGAACGGTTTCGGGGTGTAGACTTCGAGGTCCGGCGCGAACCACGCCGCCGGCATGTTCGGCAACACCCCGACGATGGTGTGCGGGACATCGTTCAGGGTAATGCTGCGACCGAGCACCGCCGGATCGCTCCCGAGCCGCTGCCGCCAAAAGCTTTCACTGACCATCGCCACATCCGCCTTCATCTCTTCCTCCGGCAGGAAAAAGCGGCCGCGGATCGGTTGCACGCCGAGGACATCAAAATAATTCGCGGTCACCGCTTCAGCGTTCACCTGCACCGGATCACCCAGGCCAGTCAGCGTAACGCCAGAACCGTTGTCCGCGGCGACGCCGGAGAAAACCGTCTGGCCATCGCGATAATGCTGAAAACGCGGGATGGAATACGGGAGCTGATTGAGGTCGCGCTCGCGCGATTCGCCGTAGATGGTAACGATCCGTTCCGGCTCGGGGAACGGCAGACCGCGCAGAAAGATCGCGTGGATCAAACTGAAGATGGTTGTGTTCAAGCCGATCCCGAGGGCGAGGGTGAGAACGGCGAGGAAGGTGAAGCCGGGCGACTTCCGCAACTGTCGAAGAGCGAAGCGAAGATCAGT
This sequence comes from uncultured Verrucomicrobiae bacterium, assembly GCA_963737545.1. Classification (GTDB taxonomy): domain Bacteria; phylum Verrucomicrobiota; class Verrucomicrobiia; order Chthoniobacterales; family UBA10450; genus CAVTTH01. The sequence continues at coordinate 235,523 of CAVTTH010000003.1, forward strand.
CATCATACGCGTGAAGATGTTGAATTAACTGCTGTCGGAGTCTTCGATTATCGCACGCGCGAAATCATGCTCCAATACAAGACGCCGCCGCCGCGATTTTTTGTCTACGAATCAGCGAGCGCCGATCGCTTTGCTTCCCGGCTGGCAGAGACACGAACTGGTTATCCTCACATCGGCGTTCGCCCAGATCTTCTTGAACGCCCGGTTCGTCGTTGCGACTTCCTCCGGATTCTTACCTTGCGCGCGCAAACTTTCCGCCAGCCCGAACAACGACCAGCCGTTGTCCGGTAGTCGCTTGAGATCGTCGCGATAAACCTGTTCGGCTTCGGCGAACCGCTTTTGCTTCATCAATACCGCGCCGAGCGAATGGCGCACCGGAATCAACCAGCCCGGCGGCTCATCGTAGTGCAACGCATCCTCCAGCTTGATCGCCTCGCGTAATTCCGCGATTCCGTTGTCGATCTTTTCTTCGGCGATCAGAATTTCGCCTTCGACCATGTGAGCGGCGAGGGCGAGGATCGCTTCCGCCGTGTTGTTACCGAACGTCTCTTCCTTGGGCACGAGCTTTACCTTTTCGATAAAGATCGTCTGCTCCCTGCGCGCATCGGCCGTATCACCTTTGGCCGCATAAGCGATCGCGCGCGCCGCGTAATGGAAAGCGCGCGATCCGGTCATGTAGTCCGCGTAATTGTCCGGCTCCGCCAGAATCTCATCCCAGCGGCCGAAGCGAACCATCACTTCGAGTGGCATGGCGACGAAACCCTCTGCCTGCAGCGCTTCCGTCTTCAGAAAATCGGGCGACAGTCCCGCGACCATCGCGCGAATATGTTTCATCGCGAGCGCGCGCTGGCCGGTCATCATCGCCGCATAGGCCAGCATGTGTTGGTTGTGCGCGACGTAGACATTGATGAAGCCCGTTGGCGGCCCGACGATTTTCCGGTACCGAGCGTCGGCCGCGACGGCTTTGATGTTTGTATCGACGGCCTGTTGCCAGCGTCCGCAACGGATGTCGATGTGCGAAGGCATGTGCACATTGTGCGCAAGACCCGGCTGCAATTTCCGCAGGCGATCGGCCGCGGCGGTCGCGCGCTCCGGATGCGGCGAAGCCTCGACCGCATGGATGTAGAGATGATTGGCGAACGGATGTTTCGGATTCAGCTTCAGCACCGCGTCGAGCGTCGCGAGAATTTCATCCGTGCCCGGATTCGGTTGACCTTCCGGCGTCCATTGATTCCACGGAGCCAGATCCATCATCGCCTCGGCAAAGAACACGCCGACATCGGGATCGTTCGGATACGCCTTCCACACTTCGCGCATCGCATTCGCATAGGCGAGATCGAGCGGCGCGCGATCTTCCGGTTGCGGATTGGCGTAGCGTTTGGCGAGCGCATCGATCAACGCGCGCTCGACCGGCGACGCCTTTGCTTCGTACTTTTGCGCGAGCTCAAGTTCCTTCCAGGCCAGCTCCGCCGCCGGTGGCGGCACGATCGGAAGATTGATATGCGGTCCACAAGCAAGCGCAATCCCCCAATGCGCCATCGCGCATTCGGGATCGAGCCGCGCTGCTTCCTGAAAAGAACGAATGGCCGCGCCGTGATTGAAACCGTGGACGAAAGCCAGCCCCTGATTGAAATAACGCTGCGCCTTCGGCGAATCGGTCGTGATCTTGCGTGTGTAGGATCCCAATCCGTCAAAGATTGGTCCTTGCGCGGTACGCGCGATGGAATCTGTCAGCGCGAGTAATACGAGAACAACGATTCCGCGAAGAATCTTGGTTGTCGTTTTCATAAATGTTCGCCGGAAACCTATGCGCACGGCGTTCGGGACGGCAAACGAATTATCGTTGATTAGTCCTTCGATCCCGCCGCTGCAATTTCGTAGCCTTCGAAACTGCCGCATGTTAAACATCCCCATGCGCAAAACCCCCGTCGCGACAAATAAGGAAGACGTTGCGGCTGCCGAATTCGCGCTGAAGGCCCACGTGTTGGTATCCGACCCTGAAATCCTTGCTGAGGTCACAGACGGAGACGCCTTGATGCAGGAAATACTGGACACCGTCAACCTGACCGAGGCACCGGAAGATGCTGTCTGTGGTCTTGTTATAGACTTGTTGCAGTATTGCGAGCGGGAGAAAATCGACTGGAATGAAGAAGTAATGTCGCGAGCTTGGGAGCGCTTCCTCGATGGCGCGTAAGAAGGTTAAACTACGTAGCCGATACTCTATTGGCGAATGGTACGGCTCTAGATTCGAGCAGTTTTCCCCGAAGCAGCGACGTGACCAGGGAAAGCTTCATAAAGGCCTTAAGCAGATCACTGGCTTAAGTTGTCCATTTCAGCCTAACCGTATTTGCAGTAAGAAGGGAGGAGTTTGCTCTCTTCAGAAGTACGAGAAAATCGGCGATGGGTCGGTGACACTTACAGGGCCGTTGGTTACGACGTGCCCGAACCGTTTCCTCGAGGACGGAACGATATTTCGATGGATCGGCGAGATTATCCTGCAGACCAGCGAGCCGATTGTGCTTGGTCAGGTTGGTTTTTTGGATCGACTGCGCGCGCCAGAGGAATCTATTGACGACGAGGATTCTAGGGATTTTATCGGACGCATCGACAATGTTCTAGTGCATCCAACGAAGCAGCCAATGGAGTGGTGTGCGCTTGAGCTGCAAGCAGTTTATTTTTCGGGAAGATCGATGAATCAAGAGTTCACGATGTTGGCGGAGCAAGAATATGAAGATATTCCATTTCCTGCCGCGCAGCGGCGCCCAGACTGGCGGAGTTCTGGCCCGAAACGATTGCTACCGCAGCTACAGACCAAAGTTCCGACCATTCGAACTTGGGGGAAGAAGATGGCGGTGGTAATCGACGAAGCCTTCTTTAGTTCGCTAGTCGGACTCCAGCCAGAAAGGCATTTGTCGAATGCCGAAATAGCGTGGTTTGTGGTGCAGTACAACTGAAGTCGAATCGATGGAAACTGACATCCAAAGAAGTTGTGTATTCTCAACTTGATACCTCAGTCAAAGCGTTGACCGGCGGTGTTCCTCTCTCGAAAGAAAGGTTCGAAGCGCAATTGCAGGAAAAATTGCGTTTGAAGTCAAAGCCCTAACGGCTGGCTGGTAACCAATCGAGATTCTTCCCGATCAAGAGCTCAGTCATTTTAGCGTGATGCGTATTTTTCATCGCAATCGGTCTGCTCTGAAAACCAAAGTTCACCGCCATCTTCGCAACTTCGTCTGTGTTGTCATAACTCATCAAGAAATCGCCTTTGCATTCACTCATGAGCTTGAACAGTCTTGCGTGATCGACCTCCCATGCCGTGTATAGCCGTCGTGCCGCGAGCGTATACGGAGGATCGATATAGAAAGCAGCGTCCTTGTCGGCTTTGTGTTCTTCAATCAGCTTAAAACCGTCAGCTTCGACGAAGCTTAATCGATCTTTGAGCCGATTAATTTCACGAATTCGTCTTGCTAGAGTTTGGGGATACCATCGGGACTTCAACCCGCGGCCATTTTCTCCTTCCTTTATCAAGCCTGCGCCCGCGGCCATGATTCCGCCTCGTTGAACCCGGTTTCGAAGGATCGTTTGGAATGATTTTTCGCGAATCGTGTCAGGCGACTGGGTTAAAATCCGTTTCACAGCGTCAACGCTGAGATCAAAGTTCAGGATTTGTTTGGCGAGCCATTCCGCATTTCCATTTAGCACGACTCTCCAAACCGCAGCCACGTTCTCATCGAGTTCCGCAAAGACAACGTGTTTTGCCAATCGTTCGAATGCCGCCGTCAGGCTGATGATTGCGCCACCTCCAAATGGTTCGATCAATCGCGAGGGCCGTTGTCGTTTGCTGTGGAGCCACTCTCGGACGTATGGAACAAGCCATGTTTTGCCGCCAGGATACCTAAACGGGCTCCGTTGCGGAACGCTTGCCACATTGACTGGCTCTGCAGAACTGTAATTAACCCTGCGCGTCGGAGTAAATTCTAAAATCAACATGCCTGGCTCTTCTCGAATCCGAAACTTCCCAGAGAGATCGAGCCGGCGCGCAATTGTGAGAAGTTCAGTAGCAATTCCCTTTGGAACCCGAATGACGGTTGTCTCAGTAGAGTTCCACTTGCGGGGGAAAGTCGTTGAAGATCGGGCCATTGAACATCCTTAAGCGTTTCCCGAACTTCAGTCAACGCTGTAACAGGGAATTTTTCCCAGTTACATCTGAAAAGCAAAAATCTTAGGCGCGACAGGATTGCGGGCGCGCTAACCTGCGCGTGCGGATTCAAGTGAGAGAAGCCGCCCCGCCTGCTTACTTTCGCCTTTGGCTGGCTTCATGCCAGGTCAACCGCCTCCGCCGTCTGCGAAGGCGTGACAGCACCCAGCGCAGTGATACCGTGCGCGAAATGGAAGCGGCCGATTGGGCATCACTGGGCGACCCGGAACTTCTCGAACGCCGCATCTCCAAGCTCGGCTTGCGGCTCGACGGAGAGTTCGCGATTTCGGTACTAGGCGGAGGAACACGTTCTAGTGTGATGATGCCGATCCCGGCGACGACGCACGCGCCGTTGATCGGCAACCATCAGCCGCGGCGGTGAAAAGTTTCTCAACTGTTTCGTCGTTGAAGTTTGCCGGACAACCTACCTTGTCGTGCTTAGATTCACGCAATGAGCAAGCAGAGCGCATCCCGATCCTCTGATCAGGAAGTCATGCGACATCTTTCGCGCTCGCAGATTTTCAAAGATTACGAACGGGCTTTCAGCGAAGCGATGGGTTTGCCGCTTAATATCCGAGGGCACGATTCGTGGTCGCCCGCGCACCATGGAAAAGAGGATCGCGACTCATTCGCCTCAATTCTGGCTCGTTTCAACAAGGCTCGCGCCGCGTGCTTAAAAGCCCAAACCGACGCATCTCGCGAACCGGACTCGACCACGCGCACCGTGACCTGGTTTGCCGGACTCTCCGAAAGTGCGGTGCCGGTGTACGTCGGCGACCACATTCTTGGTTTTCTCGAAACGGGCGAAGTGATGCTGAAGAACCCGACTAAGAAACACTTCGCGAGCATTACCCGGCAGCTCCGCGCTTGGGGCTACAAGGCGGATTGGAAGCAACTTGAGCGGGCCTATTTTCGGTCGTGCGTTTTATCCCCGGACCGGTATCGGGCGATGTTGCGGCTCCTGAGTATTTTTGCGCAGCACCTTTCGATCTTGTCGAATCAACTGGTCGTACGGCGCGAAAAGGACGAGTCCGCGAAGATGGCGCGAGCGCGGCAATTCATCGAAAAGCATCAGGCGGAGCCGCTGTCGCTCGGGCGGATAGCCCAGTCGGCTAACATCAGCAGATCTTACTTTTGCAAGATGTTCAAGAAAGCGACCGGGATAAGTTTCGTCGATTACCTCTCGAGAGTCCGAGTGGAGAAATCGAAGACGCTTTTGCTCAATCCCAACTCGCGAATCAGCGAAGCTGCCTTCGCCTGCGGATTTCAATCCATGACGAATTTCAATCGCACGTTTAACCGAATCGTCGGTCGCTCCCCCACGCAATTTCGCGAATCGCTTCCGAAGCTGCGACGGGCCAACGGCCGAAGTTAAACCCTCGGTGAACGACGCCCCCTGGCTTCTAAGGGATTCGTTAATTACTAGCGGAATAGCAGGCGAGATTACAGAAAGGTGTCGGCTGTAAAACGACCCTGCGAAACTGCAAGTTCATGCGCCGCATTATCATCTGCGTCGAGTGCGTCCGCCGCGGGTCGAGCCTTCAAACGATGTGCGTTGCCAAAATAAATAAGGGGCGCGCGCGCTGGAGAACCGACGCTCGGTATGAGTGACGAATGGCAACGCTCGGTGACAACACTCTTAGCTTTTGAGGAATTCATTGATTACTAGTTCGAGGAGCGCGAACACCCAATTGCGGCGTCCTCAGGGCGGGACTTCCTGGAGTCCCTGGCTTTTTTCTGTCAGCTTTCTCCCGCGAAATCGCTTCAATATTTATTGCTCCGACCAGCAATTTTTCCCCGGTTACTACAAAAACTTCGCCGAGCTTTGCGTTGAGCATGATTCGCTCTGCCTCCGCAATCGTCTGGTCTTCCAAGCAACAGGCGCTGTCTTTGTCGATGTATGCTTCTACCGGTTCTGTCTTGGGATCGTGTCCCAAACCGCCCACGGTCCGGTTCATTTTGTTCTTCGACACGGTACCCAATAATTCGCCGCGTTCATCGGTTACAGGTGACGAATCGATTTCCCGTGCCTGCATTTCGTCTAGAGCCGCCTTTACAGAAACCTTATCAGAAATGCTCTTCGCAGGCTTGATGATGTCCTTGACTGTGCGGGCTCGGAAATTCGCTTCCAGGGAATTGTTAGATCTTATCTGTTGCATGGGACTTAGCGGTCAATGCCGGTTTTTTTAAGCAGGAGGCCAAGAGGGCGACTAGTTAGCCGCCTTACACTGGTTAGGCGAACGCACAGAAGTTTCTGCACGCTCGCCGTCAGTGTTAATGCATTATTGCACTTTAACTTCGAGAGCTTTTGATCTTGCTCTCGTCGTTGTCGGGAGGTGCACTTTCAGCACTCCATCGCGAAACTCCGCTGTCACTTTCGTGCTATCGGCATCGTCAGGCAGCGTGAAGCTGCGTCGGAAGCTACCGAAGGAGCGCTCGATGCGATGGAATTTTCTCTTCTGATCTTCCTTTACGCTCTTGCGTTCTCCGGAAACGCAGAGGACGCCGTCTTCGACTGCTACCCTCACGTCATCCTTCTTCATTTCGGGCAAGTCTGCTTTGAGCAGGTACTCGTGTTCATCCTGGCTGATATCAACCTGTGGTGACCAATCTGCGACTGTCAGGCTGGGGGTCTCCCCACTGCCGATTCTGTTCGGAAATCCGCCCAGGAAACGATTGAGGCGATTTTGCGTCGCTTCTTCCATCTCTCTCAGCTGATTCCATGTTATTAGTGTATTCATATTAGCTCAAATCAAAGCCAGCTCGGTGCATCACGCTCACCGCTTATTGTCAGAGTCGACCCTAATCTTGTGTACGTTGAGGAACAGGCCAGGTTGGAAAACTCCATCCCCCTCAAATCGCTGCAGGCTGGCAGCCCACGCTGCGCAGACTTTTTCAGATTCCTGATTTCCTAGTCGGTCTCAGCCTGGCGACACCTATGCTACAGCGCCTTCAATAATTTGCGGATGGCGTCGTGACTGCCAACGGTAACAAAAATTATTCGGCCGCGCTCGGCACGAAAAACGAGCCGAGTATCGATACCAGCCCGGCATTCGAAATAGTTTTGGCGCAGATGGCGAATGCCGAGACCAGAATGAAGGTGCGGTTTGCCGAATGCGTCGCGCACGGCGTCGACGACCCGCGCGATATCGCGTCGGCGGGATTTCGGAAGTTTTCGAACAACGCGCCGAAAAGATTCTAGAAGTTCAATCTGCAAGGTCGGCCTCGAGATCGCCACTGTACTTTTTGATCTTTCCAGCCCTGCGTTCGCGTTTGATCCGCTGATTTGTGCGCTTCACAAAGCGATCGAGTTCCTTCTCCGTTACGCCGTATTCGCGCAGTGCGTAATCATCCGAATGGACTGTGACTGGCCGGAGGGCAATGATGGTGTCGCCATGCAGTATTCCAATGTCCTCGCCCTTGGCCGCCCGCTTTAAGAGCGACGAAAGATTGACTCGAGCTTGCGTAGGAGAAAGCGTGGTCATGCGTCGATATTACGACGATATGGCGAGCAGCTCAAGTGCCAGCGAAGCAGAGCAAATCGAGCCGACCATGATGATTGAGCTCGCGATGGCGAGTCGTCATCGTTCGCACGCGAGGCACGCGCCGCGGCGGACAGGCAGTGCGCTCTCCCGACTCCTGCTTTCCTGGATTCCAGATTCAATTGCCTTCCCCGATTTTTTCCCAACACGTGAACTCGTGCGAAGGCGTGACATCGCTTTCTCCGGTGATACCGTGCGCGAGATGGAAGCGGCCGATTGGGCATCGTTAGGCGACGAGGAACTTCTCGAACGCCGCATTTCCAAACTCGGCTTGCGGCTCGAGGGCACCTCAATCGAACCCCTGATCAACCAGCTCTACGACGAGCTTTCGGCACACGGGCTGGTGTTTCATCCGCCGTGCCACATCGGAGATGAATGGTTCGTTCCGATCGGCATACCGGCGATCTTTATTCCGTTCTTTCTCGTCCACGATCGGCTGCGCGCGCTGGAGCGGACGATGATGCTCGAGGTCGAGGGCGGGACGCGCGAGTGGTTCATGAAACTGATGCGGCACGAGGCGGCGCACGCTTACAGCTACGCTTACCAGCTGCAACGAAAGAAAAAATGGCAACGGACTTTCGGGCGCACCTCGCGCGAGGGGACGCCGGACACGTACCGCCCGCGCCCGTTCAGCCGCAACTACGTCGTGCATCTCGATGATTGGTATGCACAGAGCCAATCGGATGAAGATTTCGCGGAGACTTTCGCGGTCTGGCTTACGCCGGGGCTCGACTGGCGAGCGCGTTACGCCGGCTGGAGAGCCCTGCGAAAACTTGAATACCTGGACGAGCTGATGCGCTCGCTCGCGGGAAAGCCGGCGGTGCACGCACCGATATATCGCCTAGCCGACTACGATTGTCTGAACCTGAAGCTCAAGACTTATTACGCGCGCAAACGAAAACTCTACGAAGATACCTATCCGGATTTCTACGATGCCGATCTGCGGCAGCTCTTCGCCGCGCCTGCCGGATTGAAAGCGAGTAGGTATTTGCGCCTGCGACGGCGGCGATTGATGAACTCGGTCTGCCAGTGGACGAATGAGAAAAAGTTCCGGGTGAACAAACTGCTCAGCCGGCTGATCGAACGTTGCGACCAGCTCGGGCTCCATGTACTCGACGACGATCCGCGGCAGGATTTTCGCGTGACGGCTTTCATCACGACGCTGGTGATGAATTATCTCTTCACCGGCAAATTCAAGCGCACCAAATGACGTGAAAAGGAAACTGAAAGTCCTCGCCCTTTTCGATGCCAGAGATCCGACCACGATCGATCAGGACTTGAGCGCGGAGATGAAGACAGAGGATTGGAAGACTGAGAGGAACGTCCTGGCCGCGCTCGGCACGCTCGGCCACACGACGGAGCATCTCGCCATCTTTGACGACCTCGATCTGCTGCGGCAAAAACTGCAAAGCTTCGCGCCCGACGTCCTTTTCAATCTCGCCGACGAGTTCAAGAGGAACCCCGGCTTCGATCAGAACATTGTTTCATTGCTCGAAATGCAGGGTGTGCCGTTTACCGGCTGCGGCGCGACCGGGCTGACACTTTGCAAGCACAAGGGGATCTCGAAAAAGATCCTCGGCTATCATCGCATCCATGTGCCGAACTTTGTCGTCATCGGACGCGGCCAGCGCATCGCCCGGCCGCGGCAGCTCAAGTTCCCCATCCTGATTAAGCCGGTGAAAGACGAGGCGTCGTACGGAATTTCGCAGGCGTCCTTCGTCGAGACCGACGAGCAGTTCCGCGAGCGGGTGAGCTTTATTCACGAAAAACATGGGAGCGACGCGATCGCCGAGGAATACATCGTAGGCCGCGAACTCTACGTCAGCCTGATGGGCAATCTCCGGCTGACCGTCTTTCCGATCCGCGAACTGGTCTTCCGGGAAGTGCCGCCTAACGAGCCGAAGATTGCGACCTATCGCGCGAAATGGGACGAGGAATATCGCAAACGCTGGGGCCTGCAGAATCAATTCGCCGAGGGGCTTGAGCCGGCGCTGGTCGCGCGCATCGAGGAGACATGCAAACGCATCTACCGCCTGCTCACGATCGACGGCTACGCACGCATCGATCTGCGGCTGACGGCGGCGAACGAGGTTTATTTTATTGAAGCGAACCCAAATCCGATTTTGGCGGCGGACGAGGACTTCGCGCAGTCGGCGGGCAAAGCGGGCTTGGAGTATCCGCAATTGATCGACCGGATCATCCGGCACGGGATGAAGACGCTGCGCGGCTGATCGGCGAGCACCTTCTCCTAACCAGATACCAGATCATTAGTCCGCCGATGGGCACGCCGATGAGCGTACGGAGATCGTGGCGAAACAATGCATTGAGCGAGTCGCCAACGAGATTCAAGGTCAACACGCCGATGGCGAGCCGACGTCCCCACTCCGCGTTTCGCGCAAGTCCAACCGCGGCCAAACCGCAAGCGGTCCCGACCACCGCCATCACGAGAACCGACGCGCCGCCGAGTTTCTGAAACTCCAAACGCGCATCCGGTCTCAACCGCCAGATTGGTTCCAGAAATCCTCCGGGAAAAGCGAGTGCAAGCATCGTCACGAGACAGATCAATGCGCCCGCGCCGAAGAAAATTACGAGCAATGTCGTTCCAACACTGCGACGACTTCGGTTTGTCGAGGTCAGAGCCACTTCTTCAGTTTCGGCCAGAGATCGCGCAGAGCGCCTTTGAGATTACGGCAGAGGTAAATGTGATTTCGTCGCTCCCACGGCATCGCCCACGGACTGCTCACGATTTGGCCCAGGTCTTCAACTGATTCGAATTGCTGCCGTTCATCATCGTCGCGGTCGTCGAGGACGAGGACTACTTCGCCGCTGTAATCGCGCGGACCCCAGAGAAAATAATTTTGATGACCGGAGATGGCCGGCGGTATTCCCAGTCCGAGCTTTGGTCCGAAAAAGTCGATGGCGCCGGCTTCGCCGTAATTCTGGCAGAAAATCGCGGCCCGCTTCCGATCCTCAGGCGCAAGATGCGTGTAAACGTGGGCGACCGTCCGGGCCAATTCTTCCCAGCCGAATTGATCGGCAAAGAGCTGGGGCAAGGCCGCCGTGTGCGAAGTCTCGGTCCGAGGCGGCTCGAAATGGATCGCCTTCATGTACGAAACCAGTTTTTCCGGTGGCAGAATCGGTATCACCGTCGGCGCAAGGAGCGCACCCAGCGCGATCATCACGACGAGCAGCACAGGCCTGAGCCATCGCAGCCGAATGCTGAAAAACGTTCGGCGGCAACCGCGCCGGCGGCGAAGAGCATCGGATACGCGGGCGCAAGATAGTAATGTTTCCCATGCATGAAGATGAACTCAGCCAGCGTGATCAGATAGGCGATGGCGATGATGCGATAGCGGCGACCGTCACGCGAGGCGAGCAGCCAGATCGAGTCCGCCTAACCACAACGGAAGCGTGGCCGGATTCATGATGAGAATTTGCTGCACGAGAAACTGCGCCGGGGTGAGGACGACGTTCTTGTGGCTTTGGGCGATGTTGTGCAACAGCTCCCATGTGGGCCAGTCATGCCGCATCTGCCAGATGATGTTTGGCAAGGCGAGGGCCAGCGCGATCACTCCGCCGAGCCAGATCCATTTCTGAGCGAAGTAACGGCGCTCGGGCGTAAGCAGCAGAGCGACGCAGACGCCGGCGGCGAAGAACGCCATGGAATGTTTGTTCTCCAGCCCAAGACCGACAATGACGCCGAACCACAACCAAAGCCGGGGCGAGCCGCCGTTGATGATGCAAACGAGCACGTAAATGGCGCCCATCCAAAAAAGCGGCTCGAATGCGTTCATGGAAAAGAAATTGCCGACGGCGAGAAAAACGAGCGCACACAGCGAAGCGGTGCAGCCAAGCGCAACGGCCCAGGCGCGGCCGCCCAGCTCGCGCGCAATCATTCCGGTGAGCGCGACTGTGATTGCACCCGCAACCGCCGGAAGAAAACGAATCGCAAAAAGCGAATCGCCTAACGAAATGCGGCTCAGTCGAAGGAGGAGCGCTGAAAGTGGCGGCAGATCGACATAACCGAACGCGAGATGTTGACCGCAGGCGAGGTAGTAGAGCTCGTCCCGAAAGTAGCCGTAACGGCCGTTGGTAAGGAAATGGATGAGCAGCGCCACCCCGGCAAAGAAGACAATCAATCCGTGTTCAATGGTCAACCGGCCTGGCGGTGACGTCATTTCAGCGGCGGCGGACGATTTCATCTGAGGAGATTACGCGAGAACCCCAGGTGCAGTTCAATCAAAAGCGAAGAACGAGGGGAACCGAAAGTGAGTGAAACCGGAGTCCAAACGGGCTTGACGTGCCTCTCCTAACGAGCCCACACTCGCCGCCTACCGGAGGACGATTATGCTGCATCTCGATACTGGAAATACCGCTTTCATGCTTCTATGCGCCAGCCTGGTCATGTTGATGACCCCGGGCCTGGCGTTTTTTTACGGCGGGCTCGTTGGACGAAAGAACGTGCTCGCCATCATGATGCAGAGTTTCGTCTCGATGGGCTGGACCACGGTCTTGTGGTGGGCCTTTGGATTCTCGCTCTGCTTTTCCGGCGATCAGAAGAGCGGCACGGACCTTTTTGGAATTATCGGGAACTTGAACTGGGCGGGTCTGCGCGGCATCACGCTCACAACGCCATCCCCTAACGACACGATCCCGATGATCGTTTTCTGCGGCTACCAGATGATGTTTGCCGTTATCACACCAGCGCTGATCACCGGCGCCTTCACCAACCGCATCACCTTTAAAGCCTACATGGTGTTTCTCACGGCGTGGCTGATTCTGGTCTACTTCCCCTTCGTCCACATGGTGTGGGGCGGCGGCATGCTGGCGGAATGGGGGGTGAAAGATTTCGCCGGTGGAATCGTCGTGCACAACATCGCAGGAATCGCCGCCCTCGCCTCCATTCTTTATGTCGGCAAGCGCAAGATCGTCGATCGCGGTCCGCACAGTATTCCGCTCGTTGCCCTCGGCACGGGCTTGCTTTGGTTTGGTTGGTATGGCTTCAACGCCGGATCCGAGTTCCGTGTCGATGGAACCACGGCGGTAGCATTTCTAAACACGGACATTTCGGCCTCTTTCGCAGCCATAGCGTGGTTGCTGGTGGATTGGCGGGTCGCGAAAAAGCCGAAGTTCCTTGGCTTGCTCACCGGCGCGGTAGCGGGTCTGGCAACGATCACTCCAGCCGCGGGCTACGTGTCACCGGCGACTGCGGCCATCATCGGTCTCGTTGCGGGCGTGGTCTGTTATTACGCCTGCGCGTTGAAAAACAAACTCGGATGGGACGACGCCCTCGACGTGTGGGGCGTCCATGGTGTCGGCGGTTTTCTTGGGATCGTGCTGCTCGGCGTGTTCGCTTCAACGGCGTGGAATCCGGCAGCCAACGGAGGAGTGAATGGATTGCTCGCGGGCGACTCAGCTTTCTTTTTCAAGCAGCTCGGCGCCGGCCTGTTCTCGTCGATTTGGGCGTTCGTTTTCACCCTGGGAATGCTATGGCTCATCGATCGCATCACTCCCGTGCGTGTCGAAGATGCGCACGAAGAACTCGGCCTCGACGAAGCGATCCACGGCGAGACTGCGTATGTGGAAGTGGATATAGCAGTGACTCGGTCTGGCCAGTCGTTATGATCGCGCCTTAGCGGGACGAACATTCCCCGGTGTCTTTCTGCACAAGTCGCGTCGGAAACTAGTTCGAGTAATCTGAAATCGATGCGTGTGCTGGTTGTTGATGACGAACAGAATATTCGGCGCACTTTGAGTCTCGCGCTCGAATCGATGGGTTACGAGGCAACGACCACCGCAACCGGGGCGGACACGCTTGAGCAACTCAAAGCGCGCCACTTCGATGTCATGCTGCTTGATCTTAAGTTGGGTCAGGAGAACGGGCTCGATGTTCTCAAGGAGGCACTTCAATTTGCGCCAGCCGTGTCGGCGGTAATCATGACAGCGTTTGGCACGATCGAGACGGCGGTGGAGGCGATGCGTATTGGTGCCTTCGATTATTTGCCAAAGCCGTGCACTCCCGAACAGCTACGGCAGATTCTTGGTCGCATCCAGAAAACACGCAAACTGGAACGGCGGGTTGCGGAATTGGAATCGCGCTTGAAGGCGGACTCGCCCGAGGTCGATCTCACAACCCATTCACCCGCGATGGAAAAAGCGTTTGAAGTCGCGTTCAAAGCAGCGGACACGGACGCGACGGTGTTGTTGTTAGGCGAAAGCGGCACGGGCAAGAGCGTGCTGGCGCGCGCGATTCATCAGCGAAGTTCGCGCAGCGGCGGAGCGTTTGTCACCGTCAGCTGTCCGAGCCTGACGCGGGAACTGTTGCAAAGTGAGTTGTTCGGTCACGTGAAGGGGGCATTCACGGGCGCAATCGCGGAGACATGGGGCAAAGTCACAGCCGCCGAGGCCGGCACGCTTTTCCTGGATGAGATCGGGGATCTGCCGCTCGAGATTCAGGCAAAGCTGCTGCGATTACTCCAGGAGCGCGAATATGAACGAGTCGGCGAAACCAAGCCGCGCTATGCCGACGTGAGAGTCATCGCCGCAAGCAATCACGATCTGGCGAAGACGGTAAAAGCGGGAACTTTTCGCCAAGACCTTTACTACAGACTTAATGTGATCTCGATCATTCTGCCGCCGCTGCGCGACCGGTTGGATGACGTTGAGCGACTGGCGATGGCCCATCTGCGTTCGGTGGCGAATGAATGTGACAAAAAGATCGACAGCATTTCGGCGGGCGCGCTCGATGTGATGAAGCGATACAATTGGCCGGGCAACATTCGTGAGTTGCGGAATGTGATCGAGCGCGCGGTGATTCTCAGTAGCAACCGCGAAATCGAAGCGGGCGATTTAGCAGAGATAATCGAGCCGGACTCAGAGATTCGGATTGGCGGAAAGGTAACTTTGGAAGAACTCGAAACGGAGCACATGAAAAAAGTGATAGCGAACTCCAGGACGCTGGAAGAAGCGGCCGGCGTGCTCGGCATTGATGCGGCAACATTGTATCGGAAGCGAAAGAAACTCGCCTAGATTGCATATTGCCTCACGGGCAGCCGGCATTTCGTGCAAAATGCCATCGCGCCGAGAGGCGGATCATATGATCGATTTGCGCAAGCTGCTTTCCTTGACGACCTAACACGACGACACGCGCCGATGGCACAGCCTGAGCTAAAGCGGGGATTAATGCTGAGGAACCGAATCGTTCTGGGCCTCGCTCCCATCCTTATTCTACTCATCGCCATGGGCATTTACGCTGTTTCTCTATTCGCCAAACTCGGCGGGGCGATTGACGTCATCCTGCGCGAAAACTTTCGCAGCGTTCTCGCGGCCCAGAACATGAAAGAATCCGCCGAGCGCATGGACTCCGCGCTTTTCTTTTCCCTCGTGGGTGAGGAAGAGCGTGGCCAACGCATGTACGAACAAAATCTACCGGTCTTTCGCGAGAACCTGAAGATCGAGCTCAACAACATCACGTTGCCAGGCGAAAAGGAATTGGCGGAGAAGACTGCCGCGCTCCACGACGGCTACGCCAAACGAGCCGAGACGTTCTGGAGCACGAACGATCTGGCGAAACGCCGGCAGATGTACTTCGGTGAAATGTTGCCCACCTTCACCCAGATCAATGACACGGCCGATCGAATCCTGCGCATCAACCAGGACGAGATGGTGAAGGCCGATCGCGGAGCACGCGCCCTGAGTGCGACCTCGATCCGTTACATGATCATCGCGATTGGCGGCGGGCTGGTCGTCGCCGTGTTTTTCGCGGTGCGATTGCAACGATCCATTTTGCGTCCGATTCGCGCGCTGACCGCATCATCGCGAGAATTGGGCGAGGGCAATCTGGATCAGGTCGTGCCGGTCTTGTCGCACGATGAACTGGGCCAGCTTGCCGACGCGTTCAACAAGATGGCTGGAAAGCTACGCGCCTATCGCCAGGTTACGAGCGACCAGATTCTCCAAGCAAGGCAGATGACGGAGATCACGTTCTCCGCTTTTCCCGACGCGATCGTCGTGTTGTCGCACGAAGGCAAGATCGATTTCAAAAACCCGGCCGCGGACCGTCTGTTTGCAAGACTAGGCAAGGATTATCTGCCGAGTCCGGTCATGGCCGAGGCGGAGCGCGTCTTGAAAGGCGGCGCCGATTTCTTGCCGACCGACCTGGCCAAGGCCCTTTGCCTGCGCATCGACGACAAAGAGACATTTATTCTGCCGCGGGTGATCGGGATGCGCGATGAACCCGAAAATATTTTCGGTGCGGCGGTCATTCTGCAAGATGTGACGCGCTTCCATTTACTTGATGAGGTGAAGACCAATCTTGTCTCCACCGTCAGCCACGAGTTGAAGACGCCCCTGACCAGTGTGCGCATGGGTCTTCATCTGCTCCTGGAAGAGAAAATTGGCGCGCTCAATCCCAAGCAGACCGAACTGCTCATCGCCGCACGCGAAGATTCGGAACGCCTGCTGCGGATGATCAATGATTTACTCGATCTCGCGCGGATTGAGTCCGGCTCGCGACGCATGAGTCTCGAGCGAAGCTCACCGAATGAACTCGTGCAAAAAGCAGTGAGCGGTTTGAGCGATGTTGCCGAAGCGCGCGACGTGCGGCTGAGGACCGACGTTGAAGCGGGTCTGCCCGATGTGGCGGTTGAGCCGCAGCAAATTTTCCACGTTTTTTCCAATCTCGTCTCGAACGCGGCAAAGTATTCGCGCGCCGGTGAAGAAATTGTAATCGCAGCACGGCGCGACCGCGACGGCGGCGTCCGCTTCTCCGTCACGGACCACGGTCCGGGCATCCCCCTCAAGTACCAATCACGGATGTTCGAAAAGTTTTTCCGCGTGCCCGGCGCGGACTCGCGCGGTGCGGGCCTGGGGCTTGCCATCGCGCGCGAAATCGTAGTTGCGCATGACGGCCGGGTTGGCCTCAACAGTCAACCCGGGAAAGGGAGTGAATTCTATTTCGTTCTGCCCGCCGCCGAAGTGATGCCGCGAGCTGACAAAAAATTGGAGACAAAGAAAAAATGAACAAACGAATCCTAATTGTAGAAGACGAGCGCAACGTTCGCATGACATATCGAACGGCTCTCGAAACCGAAGGTTTCGACGTTACTGAGGCCGAGTCCGGAAAAGCGGCGGTGGAAAAGTTTGCGCAGTCGAAATTCGATGTCGCCGTGTTGGATCTGCGCATGCCGGAAATGGACGGTTTGGAGCTTTTGGAAGTGATGCGGGATAAAAACATCAAAACGCCCGCCGTGATCATCACTGCTTACGGCGACGTCCCGAATGCGGTGAAAGCGATGAAACTTGGTGCAATCGACTTTCTCGCCAAGCCGATTACGCCGGAACAATTGCGCACACTTTTGCACGAGGTGATCGAGCGACATGCGCCTCCGCGCGTGCAGGAGCGAAAACCGGGCACTCCGAGATACAAGGCTGAACCGAACGTGCATTTGCTCGCGGCCAAGCGGGCAATAAATAACCGGGAGTTTGATGAGGCGCGCAGTCACCTCATCGAAGTGATCAAGCAGAATGACCGCATGATCGAGGCGCATAATCTCCTCGGTGTTTTGTTTGAAATGAAGTCAGAATACGCAATTGCGAAAAAGTGTTATGGCCGCGCCATTGCGATTGACTCCCAGTATGAACCGGCGCAGCAAAACATGCGGCGCCTTTACGAGCTGTTTCAATTCGGTTCGAGCAAAGAGCCGATTAATCTCGGCGAGTAGGCGGGACTCTTGCAATTTGCAGTTCGGCAAAACTGAAAGCCTGCGTTTTGCACGGAGACCCTCATCGCATCCTAACTCTAAGATTGCGTTAACTGGTTCAAACGAAATGGGATAATAATCCGGCTCGCAATTGGGCATGCTGCCAGCTAAGCAGTTTGCCATGCGCATTCATGCAATGTTCGCAACGCGGTTCGTGATTCTCGCCATTGTGGGCCTTGCCTCGCGTTTTGCATTCGCGGGGGAACCAAATGTGCCGGTGGAAACGAAACCTCCGGAACCGCGCCTCAAGATTTACGGTTGGATCGACAGTGGCATCACGGGCAATTTCGCCAGCCCGGCAGATAATCAAAACTTTGGCCGCTTCTTTGACGATCGCGTGAACGAACCGATGCTCAATCAGCTCGCACTCAATTTCGAGCGCGCGCTTGTGCCGCAGCCCGGCCAATTCGATTGGGGGTTCAAATTGCAATTCATGTACGGAAGCGACGCGCGCTTCATTCATTCGCTTGGTCTATTCAGCGGCACGGCGGGGACCTCGATCGTCCAACCGGACCTGCCCGAAGCGTATCTCAACCTTCACTTTCCCATTATCAGCGAGGGTGGCCTCGACTTGAAGCTTGGCAAATTCGTCACCCTGGAGGGAGTGGAGACGATCGATCCGCGCACAAACTTCTTTTATTCGCACACCTACATTTTTGATTTTGGAATTCCATTTAATCACACCGGCGCCCTCTTGACTCTTCACGCGACCAAATGGCTCGATCTTTATGGCGGAATTACGCGGGGCGTTAATACGAGCATCGAGGACAACAACGACAGCGTCTCTTTTCACGGCGGTGTCGGCCTCAACCTGCTCGATGGCAAACTGGCGGTGCTTGCGACCACGTCGATTGGTCCTGAAACGCCGAACAACAATCACGATCTGCGTTATCTCAATGACATCGCAGTTACGGCAAAGATAACGGACAAGTTCACTTCGCTGACCGATCTCAATTATGCTCTGGACGAGGTCGCTGACGCTCAAGCGTTTGGCATCGCGCAATATTTCACTTATGCGATCAACAGTTGGTTAACGGCCGGAATCCGCGGCGAAGTCTTCTGGGATGACGACGGCTTTTACGTCGTCTCGTTTGCCAATACCCATGATCCGATGCGCGCCTTGGAAGGCCTGCCGACGATCGATCCGCGCACCGTCGGTGGCGGGAGGACAACCTATGGGGCGATCACAGCCGGGGTAAACATCAAGCCGCCGATGCCAAAGCCCCTGGCGGGACTGGCGATCCGGCCCGAGGTCCGATACGACCGCGCTCTTAACAACACCCGGCCGTTCAACCAATCCAGCGATCGCGACAAGTTTACCCTCGGGATTGACTTTCTCCTCACCTTTTAACCTAACGATTTATGCAAGATCTCTTTTTTATCGTCCTCGCTATCGGCTTCTTCGTCCTCATGCTCGTCTTCATCTGGGCCTGCGAAAAGGTCTAACCAGTCCACTCTCAAATGGAAAACACCATCGTCGGAATCATCGCTCTCGGGCTGATCGTCTACCTCATCTTCACGATCATCCGCCCGGAAAAATTTTAACTCACACTACCCATGAATAGCTCAGGCTGGATTCAACTCATCCTCTACGTCGGCGTCCTGCTGGCGATCACCAAACCGCTCGGCCTCTACCTTTGCCGGGTGCTGGACGTGGACGGCAAGACGTTTCTCGACCCCGTCTTCAAGCCGCTGGAACGACTGACTTACAAACTGATCGGCGTCGATGCGAAAAAGGAGCACGACTGGAAGCAATACACCATCGCCATGCTGCTCTTCAGCCTGGTCTCGATGGTCTTCACCTATGCCATCCTGCGCCTGCAGGCGGTGCTTCCCTTTCAGTCGCTTTTCAACCCGCAGAAGCTCAGCGCCGTGAGCGAACACCTCTCGTTCAATACCGCGGCCAGCTTCACCACGAATACCAACTGGCAGAGTTACGGCGGCGAATCGACGCTGTGCTATTTCTCGCAGATGGTCGCGCTGACGCTCCAGAACTTTGTCTCTGCGGCCGTTGGCATCGCCATCGCGGCGGCGCTGGTGCGCGGCATCGCGCGGCACAGTGCGAAGACGATCGGCAATTTCTGGGTCGATCTCGTCCGCGTCAACTTACTACCTCTGCTGCCGCTCTCGGCGGTGCTGGCGCTCGTTCTCGTGTCGCAGGGCATGATCCAGAACTTCAAGCCGTATCGACACGGCGGCGCTGACTGAACCCGTCCACGCGCAAGTCGAGAAGAAGGACGACAAGGGCGAGACGGTGCAAAGGCCCGGACGGCAAGCCGGTCATGGAGGAACAAGTCACCGACACGCAGTCGATCGTGCAAGGACCGATGGCTTCGCAGGTCGCCATCAAGAGCTTGGCACCAACGGCGGCGGCTACGTGAACGCCAACGCCTCTCATCCTTTCGAAAACCCGACGCCGCTGTCGAATTTCCTCCAAATGCCTTTCGATCTTCGCGATTCAGAGCGCGCTGACTTGGTATCTCGGCCGGACGGTGAAGAACCAAGGCCACGGCTGGGCGGTGTGGGCGGCGATGTTTGCCCTCTTCTTCGCCGGCGTGCTCATCTGCTGGCATTACGAAGCGGCGGGCAATCCGATCATGCACAGCTCGGCGTCGATCCCGCCGACGGCAACATGGAGGGCAAGGAAGTCCGCTTCGGCGTCTTCAACTCGGCGCTCTGTGCGCCACCGTCACCACGGACGCATCGTGCGGTGCCGTCAATTCGATGCACGATTCCTTCACGCCGCTCGGCGGCCTGGTTCCGCTGCTCAACATCGAGCTTGGCGAAGTCATCTTCGGCGGCGTCGGCGCGGGTCTTTACGGCATGATTATCTACATCGTCATCGCGGTCTTCATCGCGGGCTTGATGGTCGGCCGCACGCCGGAGTTTCTCGGCAAGAAGATCGAGCCTTACGACATCAAGATGGCGTCCTTCGTCATCCTGATCCTCGCTTTCTGCCATCCTTGGCTTTTCGGCCTGGGCAAGCGTGAGCAAGATGGGGCTGCCCGATCCTGTGACCGGCGAACTCACCGACGGCACGAACAACAGCGGGCCGCACGGCTTCAGCGAAATCCTTTACGCCTACAGCTCCGCACGGGCAACAACGGCAGCGCCTTCGCCGGCCTGACGGCGAATGCACCCTGGTATGACACCACCCTCGGCCTGGCCACGCTCTTCGGCCGCTTCGCGATGATCGTGCCGATCCTCGCGCTGGCCGGCTCGCTCGGCCGCAAGAAACTCGTCGCGGAAAGCGCCGGCACTTTCCCGGTCTCCGGTCCGCTCTTCACCGGCCTGCTGGTCGGCACGGTGCTGCTCGTCGGCGCGCTGACCTTCGTTCCGGCGCTCGTGCTCGGACCGGTCGTCGAGCACTTCCTGATGCACGCCGGAAAGCTGTTCTAAAGCGGCTCTCAACCAACAACTCTCAACTCTCAACTTTCCTAACATGGCTGCAAAAACTCACTCCATCTTCGATCCGGCGATTGTCGTTCCGGCGATCGGCGAATCATTCAAGAAACTCAACCCCGTCCACATGGTCGGAAATCCGGTGATGTTTGTCACTGAAGTCGGCGCGCTCATCACGACCGTGTTGATCTTCACCGGCACGGAGGGCGCACCCTTTGGCTTCCTCCTGCAGGTCACTCTCTGGCTCTGGTTCACTGTGCTCTTCGCGAACTTCGCCGAAGCGATGGCGGAAGGCCGCGGCAAGGCGCAGGCCGACACGCTGCGCAAAGCGACGCACGCAAACCTAGGCGAATCGTCTTCGCATCGACTGGCACAATCGAGCAGGTGCCTGCCGAGCAACTGCGCAAAGGCGACTGTCGTGATCGTCAAAGCCGGCGAGTTCATTCCCGGCGACGGCGAGATCATCGAAGGCGCCGCGACCGTGGACGAATCGGCCATCACCGGCGAATCCGCGCCGGTCGTTCGCGAAGCCGGCGGCGATCGCAGCGCGGTGACCGGCGGCACGCGCGTGCTTTCCGACGAGATCAAAATCCGCATCACCTCGAATCCGGGCGAGACATTTCTCGATCGCATGATCGGTTTGGTCGAAGGCGCGAAGCGGCAGAAAACGCCGAACGAAATCGCGCTCACCATTCTGCTCTCGGCGCTCACGATCATTTTCCTGATCGTGCTGATGTCGATTGAAGGCCTACGGGATTTATTCGGGCGTCGATTTCTCGATCACCGTGCTGGTCGCGCTGCTGGTTTGTCTTGATTCCGACGACGATCGGCGGATTGCTCAGCGCCATCGGCATCGCCGGGATCGATCGCCTCGTGCAAAAAAATGTGCTGGCGATGAGCGGGCGCGCGGTCGAAGCCGCCGGGCGATGTCGATGTGCTGCTGCTCGACAAGACCGGCACGATCACGCTCGGCAATCGCCAGGCGACGGCGTTCGTTCCCGCTCCGGGCGTGACCGAACAGGAAGCTCGCCGAAGCCGCCCAACTTTCCTCGCTGGCCGACGAAACGCCGGAGGGCCGCAGCATCGTCGTGCTCGCCAAGCAAAAATACGGAATTCGCGGACGCGAGCTGCATGAGATGCCGAACGCGAAGTTTGTCCCGTTCACCGCGCAAACCCGGATGAGCGGCGTGGACATCAACGGCGACAGCTATCGCAAAGGCGCGGCCGCTGCGATCCGCGATTGGGTTGGCGGACAGTTTGCCGAAGGAAATCGAGGAGGAAGTGGAGTCCGATCTCCAGCCATGGCGGCACACCGCTCGTCGTCGCGATGAAACAAAAAGCGCTCGGCGTCATTTACCTCAAGGACATCGTCAAAGGCGGTTTGTCGGAGCGGTTCGAACGTTTTCGCGCGATCGGCATTCGCACCGTCATGATCACCGGCGACAACCGCGCTGACCGCCGCGGCGATCGCCAAGGAAGTCCGGCGTCGATGATTTCCTCGCCGCAGGCAAAGCCGGAGGACAAGCTCGCGCTCATCCGCAAGGAACAGGAACTGGGGCACCTCGTGGCGATGACCGGCGACGGCACGAACGACGCGCCCGCGCTCGCTCAAGCCGATGTCGGCGTGGCCATGAACACCGGCACGCAGGCAGCGAAGGAAGCCGGCAACATGGTCGATCTCGATTCGAATCCGACCAAGCTGCTCGAGGTGGTCGAGATCGGGAAACAACTGCTGATCACGCGTGGCGCGCTCACCACTTTCAGCATCGCCAATGACGTGGCGAAATATTTTGCCATCATTCCCGCGATGTTGCTCGGCACGTTCCCGCAGATCGCGCCGCTCAACATCATGAAGCTGCAATCGCCTACCAGCGCGATTTTGAGCGCCGTCATTTTCAACGCGCTCATCATCATCGCGCTCATTCCGCTGGCGCTCCGAGGCGTGAAATTCCGCCCGCTCGGCGCGGCCAAGATTCTTCAGCGCAATCTTCTCATCTACGGCGTCGGTGGAATAATCGTTCCGTTCATCGGGATCAAATTGATCGACATGATCATCACCACCGTTCATCTCGCTTAACGTTATGAAAATAATTCTTATCGAACTTAAGAACTCAATCATCGCGACGATTGTCTTCGCCATCGTGCTCTGCGGCATCTATCCGCTGATTGTTTACGGAGCCGGTCAGCTTTTCTTTCCTCATTCCGCCAATGGCAGCTTGATTGAAGGGAAGGATCGCGAGTTGGTCGGCTCGGAGTTGCTCGGACAAACGTTCAGTGCCGACAAATATTTTCATCCGCGTCCATCGGCCGCCGGCGCGGGTTATGACGCCGCCAACTCCAGCGGCACCAATCTCGGACCGACTTCGCAGAAGCTGATGGATTCGGTCAAGGACGCGGTCGCGCAGTACCGCAAAGAGAACAATCTCGCCGCCGACGTGCTCGTTCCGGCGGATGCCGTGACCTCGTCCGCCAGCGGGCTCGATCCGCACATCAGCGTGCAGAATGCCGCAATTCAAGTGGCCCGGGTGGCCAAGGCCCGCAGCCTGAACGAGGCCGCTGTCCGCGCCCTGGTTGAAAAATTCACCGATGGCCGTCAATTTGGGGTATTGGGCGAAGCCGGAGTAAACGTTCTAAAGTTGAATCTGGCACTCGACGGAACGCTGCCAGAATGAACCTATGGCGATCGAAGCTTCCAACGTCCGACCGACCGCGGAAGATTTTCTATCGATCATCCGCGAACAGCATCGCGGTAAACTGAAGGTCTATCTCGGTTCCTCGCCCGGCGTAGGCAAGACCTACGAAATGCTGATCGAAGGCAACCGTCTCAAGAAACGCGGCGTCGATGTCGTCGTCGGGTACGTCGAGCCGCACGAGCGGCCGGAAACGACCGCTCAGATCGGCGATCTGGAAATCGTGCCGCCGCGCAGCGTCAAGTATCACGACATCGCTCTGCGCGAAATGGATCTCGACGCGCTCCTCGCGCGCAAGCCGACGGTCGCACTCGTCGATGAGCTCGCGCACACCAATGCGCCGGGAAGCAAAAACCGGAAACGGTACGAGGACATTCAGGATTTGCTCGCTGCCGGCATCAACGTCATCAGCACGGTCAACATTCAGCATCTCGAATCGCTCTACAATATTGTCGAGCAGGCGACCGGCGTGCGCGTGAAAGAGCGCGTGCCCGATGAAGTTGTCGCGCAAGCGGACCAGATCGTCACTGTCGATCTTCCGGCCGAAGATCTGTTGGACCGGTTGGAATCGGGAAAGATCTATCCGCCTGAGCGCGTCAAAGCGGCGATGGCGAATTTCTTTTCGAAAAGGAATCTGAACCGCTTGCGCGAGATGACGCTGAGTGAAAGCGCAAACTTTCTCGATCGCCAGCAGCGCCAGACCACGCCGAGCGAGCCGGGTGTCAGCGCCATCGGTCAGGTGATGGTCGCGATCAGCAGCCGCGGACCCGATTCGGGAAAGCTGTTGCGAAAAACTGCGCGTCTCGCCGCGCAGTTGAACGGTAATTGGTACGCAGTTTACGTTCGCACTCCGGAAGAATCGGCCGTCAAGATCTCCGCCGAAGATCAGCGCCGCGTCACCGACACTTTGGAGACAGCGCAGAAGATGGGCGGTTTGGTCATTTTGCTGAAAGGCGAGGACGTTGCTCAGGCGTTGGTGGCATTCGCGCGCGAATACGGCATCACACACATCGTTATTGGCAGGCCGGGAAGAAGAAAGCCGTGGAAATTCCTCAAGACGTCACTGCATGACGTGTTGATCCAGGAATTGCCCAACGTCGATTTCATCATCGTCTAGCTCTTCTGGCCCCTTTGCCCAGAGCCTGAGCGGGAAGCTGGGAAAATTCGGTCCGCTTCTCTCCGCAGTGGCGATAGCGGGAAGAAAGGGCTTGTCACAGGTTAGACCCACGACGGAGAGTCAACGCCAAGTGCGATGCCTGATCTAGTTCTCGACGCAAGCGGCAACGTCCATCGGCCTCGCAACGTAGGTTGGAAGCGCGCCGCTGCGCTGCTCTATGGCGACTGGGGCACGAGCAAAGCGTATGTCATCGGACTTGCCTTTGTCGCTGCAGGCTTCTCTTCGCTCCCGATCATTCTGGCGGTTTGCGTGCTTACCGGCCTCGTCGGAATCAATTACGCCGTCATCTGCCGGTATTTCCCGGATGGAGGCGGCGTATATTCCGCCGCGCGTTCCCAAGGGAGGCTGCTGGCGGTGGTCGGCGCGCTCTTGCTCGTAGCAGATTTGACCGTGACGGCCGCGCTCAGCGGCTGGTCGGCTCTCACCTACGTCAGCGCCGGCGCGGAACATATTGTCTGGCTGAAATTCCTCAAGGACCATATCTCGCTCGCCACCATCGTGGTGCTGATTTTCATGGGCTCGATCAATTGGTTCGGACCAAAGCATTCTGGCAGTCTCGCGGTCGCGCTGGCTCTCCCAACCATGCTCGTCGTGATCGTGCTGATTGCCATCAGCGCTCCTCATCTTACGACGCAATTTCTCCAGCCCCGGCACGAAAGCCTCGGGACCGTCTGGGTGCAATTCGTCGGCGTCATCCTGGCGCTTTCCGGTGTCGAGGCGATCGCAAATCTGACGGGCGTGATGACGCTCGATCGTGGCTCGAGCATGGCAAATCCGAAGGTCCGCCGCACATCGCTGAAAGCGATCACGGTGGTCGCGATTGAAGTCGTGTTCGGCACGGCCCTCCTCGGCTGGGCCATGCTTTCGCTACCCGCTGTGATGGGGAAGACTCTCGGCCTAACGAATGGCAACGATATCGCGGCGATAATGATCAAGCGCAATGAGGACATGTTGCGATTCATTGCCGAGCAATTTGGCAGCGCGTCTTTTGGAAATTGGTTCGGCGTCGCCTTCGGTTGGGTCGTCGGCATCGTGTTCCTGCTCCTCCTCTTGAGTGCCGCCAATACCGCGATCGTCGCGATGATCGGGTTGCTCTACATGACGGCCCGGGACGGCGAGATGCCCCGGCAATTCAAGGTGTTGAACAAGCATGGCGTCCCGCTGTTTCCGCTCCTCATCGCGGTGGGTCTGCCAGCCATCGTGCTCCTGACGGCCCGAAGCTTTGAAGGCCTGGCCGGGCTATACGCCATTGGCGTGGTCGGCGCGATTACCGTGAACCTCGGGTCGTGCGCAATGAATCGATCGATCGGGTTTACCTGGTATGACCGTGTCCTCTTCGGAATCACTTTCGTGATTCTCCTTTGGGTCGAGTTAACGCTCGCACATACGAAGCCCGATGCGCTTTTCTTCGTTGTCTGCGTGCTCGGCGTAGGGCTGGCGCTACGCGCTTACACTCAGAAGAGGCAAGGTTTGACCACGATGACTGTCACACATCAGGTGGCTGCGATGGTCTCGCCCGATCTGGTCGCGACCATGCAACCACGTCTGGAAGAGGGGCAAAAAATCCTGGTCGCTGCCCGCGGCATCACCTCCGTCCTGAGTTTTGCGCTGGACGAAGCGCAACTTCGGAAGGCGACCCTCTGCGTTCTTTATGTCAAGGAAATCGCCGTTTATTATACGGCCGGGCCGGCACGTGTTGGCCGGCAGAAATGGCAGGACGATCCCGAAGCGAGCGCGATCATGTCGCTCATGCTCAAGCTCGGGACGGAGCGCGACATTTGCGTTCTTCCGGTTTATGCCGTGAGTGAAGACGCCGCCGCGACCATCCTCGATCTTTCCGCCACCCTCGGAGTTGATTACCTTCTGATCGGCGCATCGCAGCGAGGCGCGATGGCCAAATTGCTCCGCGGCAGCGTTGTCACCAACGTCGCTCAGCAGTTGCCCGACTCGATTCATCTCGTCATCTACGGCTAACCGTCAATTCGACGGAAACTGGGGCGCGGCGTGACCGTCCCTGGCGTTAAGGTTGAATCCAAACTCTGGAGGAGATGCATCCTATTCGCGTGAATTCAACTCATCTCACGAAACTACGAATCGGAATATGCTTCTCTACTTTCCTCGGCACGAGTCTGCTCGCGGAAAATCCATCACCCTCGCCTGCGCCGATCCAGGTGATGGTTCTTGGAACCTATCACTTCGGCAACCCGGGATTGGATTTGCACAATCTGAAAGTCGACAGCGTGCTCACGCCAGCCAGGCAGGCCGAGCTGGCTGATGTCGCATCCCGTCTCGCAAAATTCAATCCGACAAAGATCGCGGTCGAGGCCCTCTCCGATCGCGCTGACTTCACGACAAAGAAGTTCGATGCGTTCACACCAGATACGCTGACCAAGGATCCAGACGAACGTACACAGATTGCGTTTCGTCTGGCGCATCAGCTTGGCCACAAATCCGTTTATGGGATCGACGAGCAGAGCAAGACAATTGACTATTTTCCATTCGATAAGGTCGATGTCTACGCCAAGGCGCATGGACAAGCCGCGATGCTCAACCGTCTGCAGGAGGGCATCGAGAAGATGATGAAAGAAATGGAGGCCGCACAAAAAATAAAACCGGTCCGGCTCATGCTCGCGGATATGAACGAGCCGGCGCGAGTCCTTTCCGATCACGAGAATTTTTACTATGCTCTCCTCTCCCTCGGGAATGAAAAGGAGCAACCGGGAGCGGAGTTAAACGCCGCATGGTACGAGCGTAACGCGAAGATCTTCGCCAAGCTCACGCAAATCGCGCAACCCGGCGACCGCGTCCTCGTTGTGTTCGGTGCGGGTCATGCTTTTTGGCTCCGGCACCTCGTCCAAAACACGCCCGGATTCCAGCTTATCGAAACGGACGATTATCTGCGGTAACCGAATTCTCACCCGGATCACGTGCCGCTGACCGAGAAGCAGCTAGCACTCGACGATCTGAACGCCCTCACTTGCGGTGCGTCGAGAATAAAGATCGCTCAGACGTTTGGTCAGGGGACCAACTTCACCTTTTGCGATGACCCGATTGTCCACTTTCACGACCCCAGCCAGTTCCCCCATTGTACCGGTGCAAAACATCTCGTCGGCGGCATAAACTTCCTCAAGCGTCAGGTCGGTTTCTGTCGCCGGAATCTTTTCCGCTTCGCAAATCTCGAGAACGGTCGCACGCGTGATTCCTTCGGGACAGGCGATGACGCGGCTCGTCGCCAGTTCGCCATCGCGCACGATAAAAACATGCGTGGCGTTGGTCTCCGCAAGGAAACCGCGGGTATCCAGCATGAGGGCATCGTCGGCGCCGGCTTTGTTTGCTTCAATCTTGGCCAGAATCGAGTTGAGTAGATTCGCATGATGAATTTGCGGATCCAGAATCTCCGGCGGCGGACGGCGCATGCGACTCGTGATAAGCGTAACGCCGGTCTTGGCGTAGACCGGCGGCTTATGTTCCGCGAGGACGATCAGCGTCGGCCCCGATTGATTCAGCCGCGGATCCATGCCGGACGTGATTTTTACCCCGCGCGTCAGCGTGAGGCGAATGTGCACCCCATCGCGCATCTTGTTCGCCTCCAGGGTACGTTTGATTTCACCGATGATCATCTCGTTAGGTGGAATTTCCGCGAAAGCGAGCGCCTCGGCTGAACGTCGCAGGCGGGCGAGATGTTCGTGCAGTTTGAAAATGCGACCGTGGTAGAGACGCAATCCTTCCCAAACAGCGTCACCGCCCTGCACGGCTGAGTCAAACGGACTAACGCCGGCCTTGTCCCGCGGCAGCAAAGCACCGTTGATGTTGATCAACAGGTTGCGGTTCTTTTCCTGGAACTGCTGCAGCATTCCGCCCAAGCCATCTCATCAAGGGTGCGGACTCTCAACTGGGACGACCGGACGGACACGCCTGTCATTCCGTCTCTGGCCTTTCGCTTCCTTCCCAGTTTGGCCCCGCTCGCCCACCGTCGGGGGACTTTGGGTGACCGGCGCGGGCGAAACAGGAATGCGCTTCTCGACAGGCGGACTGGCGACATTTGGCACTGGTTTCTCCGTCGATTCCGCGGCGGAAGGCGCGACCGTTGTCGCTGGTACAGGCACCTTTGCCCTGACAGGTGGGGCGACTATCGGAACCCGAGCGGGCACAGAAGGGGAAGGCGGCGGAATGGGATTCCGGACGGTCGGCGGTGCCAACGGCGCTGCCGATGAGGCAGCCGCGCTCGGTGAGGCGGTCCTCAATGGAACGCCGGCAGGTGACGCCGGAATGGCAACAGGCGGGACTTGCCCGGACGCTTGATTCTTCTTTCGCTCCTCTTCTGCCTTGCGCTGCGCTTCCATCCGCCGTCGTTGATCTATTTCTTTCCGATGATCATCCGGAAAATTCATGACCGGCTTGTCTTCAGAAGTTGCAAGCGGAGTGCGAGAAACATCCATTTTCGACCGGGGCGGAATTGGCGTCGCCGTCGTCGCCGCCATCGGCCTAACGACTTTCTTGGGCGGCAGACCAGGTGGGGGTGTTGACTCCCCCCGCATTTTCGCTCGCGCATTCTCCACCGCTGACTGATCACCAGGATCGGCCGCGTCGTGATCGATGGTGGCGTCAGCGATCGCTTCTTTCACTCGTGCGGGCCGGCCCCGACGTTGCGCCGGAGCAATCAACGGCGCCGGCATCGTGAGGACTTCTCCGCGTACAATCGCCTGCGGGCTATTGCCTTCGAGTGGCGTCCCGCGCTCGAGGCGCAGCCGTGCGATCGGTTGCCGGCTGCGCCGGCTCAAGTCGTCGTAATTCGGCCCCTGGTTCACAATTGTCCGATTATTGTAGGTGATGTTGGTGACGTTGGTCGTTTGCGCGATGATGGTCACGTTCCGTTCTCGCGGCACGACGATTTGTTCGAGGCGCTGCGCGCCAAACTCATTCGTCGGGACGAACGCATATTCTTCCGGTCCGATATCATAATAATTATCGGCCCAATGATGAATACCGGCGCGTCGATCGAAATTCGCCGCCGGAGGCAGAGGCGCCCAGCCCACGTAATTATCGCTCTTGCGCCAGGAAACCCAGGCTGGCGCCCATTCATGCCCTGGCACCCAAACCCAACCGACATGGCGCAGACGGGCCCAGCGGCCGTAGTGGCAAGTTGCCCAGCCGAACGGTTCCGCCGATACCCATGTCCACCCCACATCGGTGAAAACCCAGCGGCCATTCGTGTAGGGACGCCAATTTCTCGAACCGACCGCCACTCGCGGCTGGAAGACGTATCCGTAATCCGGCGTTTCGTGCCAGTCACCGTACGGCTCAAGGTGGGAATAAAAAGTGTCGTAGCCCGCGTCTTCGCTCGTTGGGACGTCGCCGGCGGAATCCGAATACTCCTCCCCGGTTGACTCATCGCTAGTGGCCAGCGCTTGCGGCACCGGAGTTTCCGCGGGAGCAGCCGGGGTTTCTGCGGCAACCTGAGTTCGCGCGGTCGCGCTCTGCTGATCAGCCAGCGCTTTTTCTCGCGCGGCCAAGTCGGCTTCGCGCGCGTCTAATTGCCGCTGCGCATCGGCCCGACGTTGAGACTCGAGCCGCTGCTGCACTTGCCGCTCGATTTCGGCATTTCTCTCCGCCTCCGTTTGTTGTTTGCCACACGAGATGAAGAGTATTATCGCGACGGCGATGGGGCCGAGGGCCAGTTTGTTCATGGCAGGTTTGACCGCATTGCTTCTACATTATTCGAACTAATAACCAGGGAACCGTTGTCGTTTGGATAACGAATTTATCAAGGTCCTTTGGTCGCGGGAGAAATTGCCGCGTTTGGCGTTGCCTGAACCTTCTCGATTTGCGCACGCCTGAGCTTTTGCACGTTCGCGTAAAGGGCAAGGCAAGACATCGCGACGATCATCACGACCATCAATTGCAGTGCCGCGTTCGGAGGTCGGGTGGAACGCGTTGTCTCAGTTGCGTGCTCAGGCATATCCACCGGCAAACTATCAACCGCCTAAAACGGGGCAAATCAATCTTCCAAACGAAGCGCCGCAATCGCATCCATCACCCGTTGGCTCAACCGCGGGTAAAGATCTCTGCCCGCCGGTTGAAGATCTGCCTCCGTAAAATGAATTGGCTCTCCCACAACAACCGTGACCGGACGAAAAAGGTGCAGCTTGCCGTCGCGTGGCCAGGCTTCACGCGTTCCAAAAATTCGCATCGGCACGACTGGAGCGAGCGTCTTCGCGATGACTAGTCCGATTCCAGGCAGAGCCGGCCGCAGATTTCCATCCGTGGTTCTTTCCCCCTCTGGGAAAACCAGGACGGCATCTCCTCCTTTCAGGGTCCGAATCAAAGCTTTGAGCGCACTACGATCCGCTCCTTCCTGGTTGACGGGGATCACATTGAGCTTGGGCAAAAGCCAGCCGAGCACGGGCGCCTCCAAAAGCGACTTGCGCGCGAGAAAATAAATCGCACGCGTGCAGGCAATGCCCGTAAATGGAGGATCGAGAAAGCTCGAATGATTCGCCGCCAGAATCACCGGACCGCTTTGGATCATGCGCTCTGGATGAATCACCCGATGCCGAAAAAAAACTCGCGCGACCAGCCGAGAGAGCGAATAAAAAAAACAATAGTACGGATTCACTTCACTTAACGAATTAGCGATTGATTGAATCAACGATTTGTTCGCCGCAATTCGTTAATTCTGTGGTTCGCTAATTGATAATCAGCCCTTTCAATTTTAGTCGCCCGATAATTTCGCCGACTACGCCTTCGATGGTGAGATTCGAACTGTCGATAACAAGCGCATCGTCCGCGATGATGAGCGGAGAATTCCGCCGTGAAGAATCGGCGCGATCGCGCGCTGCGATTTCGTCCCGCTGACCCTGCGCTTCACGGCGACGCCAACGCACGTCCGGCGAGGCGTCGATGTAAAATTTGTATGGCGTGTCAGGAAACACGACCGATCCGATATCGCGGCCCTCCATGACGACGTCGCACTCATCAGCATAGGCCCGCATTTTCGCGACTAGGATTTCGCGGACTTTGGGAACACTGCTTACAAGCGACACGTTTTGGTTCACCAAATCGTCGCGCAAGAACTTCGATGGATTGCGGCCTTCGATCAAGATTCGCGACTCACCATCTACGAGATCGCAAATGATTGGGGCCGATTCCACCAATCGCGCGACCGCCCGGTTATCGTCCGGAGCGACCCTGGATTGCAAAACGTACCAGGCGACGGCGCGATACATGGCGCCGGAATTGACGTAGGCAAAATTGAGCTGGCGAGCCAGCTCATGCGCCACGCTGCTCTTGCCCGAAGCGGCCGGCCCGTCGATCGCAATCACCCGATGAGAAGACGGCGGCATAGATCAAAACAAAAGGCGCCGCGGAAATCCGCGCATCTACTCTTCCTCGATACGCGTCGCAGAAAGAGAACCGATCACGGGCGTACTCGATCGCGTCCGATCGGGATTCATGAATTCTTCCAAGGCCGCTTCGAAGCCAGGATACGATTCGCGCACGCATTCCACGTCCTGGACGATGGTTTCTCCTTCCGCAAACAACCCGGCAACGGCGAACGCCATTGCGATGCGATGATCTCCAAAGCTCGCCACGCGGGCGCCGCGCAGTGCAGCGCGACCGTGGATTTCCAGGCCGTCGGTCAGCTCGATCACCTGCGCTCCCATGATTCGAAGATTGTGCGCAATGGCCGCAATGCGGTCGGTTTCCTTCACGCGCAATTCCTGAGCATGCCGAATAACGGTCGTGCCGCTGGCGAGCGCGCCAGCCACCGAAAGAATCGGCAGTTCGTCGATAAGCTGAGGAATTTCCTTGCCTTGAATGACTGTGCCCTTGAGTGGAACTCCAGTCACCTCCACGGTGCCGCGATGCTCGAGTTGATCTACGTCTTCGATCGCTTCGCGCACTTGGGCTCCCATCCGAATGAGGACACCGAGCAAAGTCGTGCGGGTGTCATTCAAACCGATTTCGCGCACGAGCAGATGACCACCGGGTTGGGCGGCGGCTGCCACCAGCCAAAACGCGGCCGAAGAAATATCGCCCGGAATCGTGAAATCCCGCGACTCCGGCACCTGATCGCCGAAGACGGTAATTCCACCATCCTCCTCCTTCACAGTACGGATCAGAAAATAATTGAAGAGCAACTCCGTGTGATTGCGGCTTGCGGATGGTTCGGTGACGGTTGTTTTGCCCTTCGCAAAAAGGCCCGCGAAAAGCGCCGCGCTCTTTACCTGAGCGCTTGAGACGGGGGAGCGGTAATGAATGCCAGTGAGCGGCGAACCCTGAATGCGCAGCGGCGGACTTTCGTTCGGTCCCTCCGCGACAATCCGTGCTCCCATTTGCCGCAACGGAGCAAGCACACGATCCATCGGCCGTCGCGAAAGCGAGGCGTCGCCAACCAATCGGGTCTCGAAGGGTTGGCCCGCGAGCAGTCCGGTCAAAAGCCGCATCGTGGTGGCCGAATTGCCGCAATCGATCGGACCCGGCGGAGGTTTGAGCAAGCGTTTGTTCCCGTGCACAACAAGCAGATTCGGCTCGGGTTGCTCGATCTTAATTCCGAGAGCGCGCAATGCCTGGACCGTTCGCATACAGTCCTCGCTTGGCAGGAACCCGCGCAGGACGCAGACACCGTTCGAGAGGCTCGCGATAATGGCAGCGCGATGGGAGATGCTTTTGTCGCCCGGCACTGTAATTTCGGCCTCGATCCGAGGCGCTCGTTTCACCCGATATTCCATCTCACTCCATTTTCTTCGTTGCGCGAAAGCGAGCCTGTTTCCGACAGCGGTTTCCGCGCGCGACGTTCAGCATCGGATATTGTAAAAACTTGTCCAGCGCGAGGGGAATCGATCTCGCAGGATTGGCGACATCGTTGAGATCAAAACGCCTAACGAATGAGATTCGCAGCCGACGCAGATCACATTCCTGCGACAAGAAAAGTCGCTAATCGCTACGGAACAAGAAAAATTTTCTGCGTGTACGGATCCTTGACCTCGGTTCCGGGCGGGAAACCACGCACATCCACGTAGCCCTGGTTAGGAGCGTAAGGGCTGGTGACAAAGCCAGGTTTGCTCGGCACCGGGATCCCATAAGGAATATCCCCCTTCGTCGGCTTAACCGGCGCAGCGGTCGCTTCCGGCGGAGGAGTCGGGTTCTGCTGTTGCGTATAATTCTCCGGTGGCGGAGGCGGAGGATTATTCGGATCGAACGGCTGCTGCCCCGGCGGATATTCACCATGCGTCGGCGCGGGATATTTTGTCGTGGGATGCTTATGACGCGCCGGAGGCTCATCATAGTCAGTGCAGGAGGAAATGAACACGGCCGTAAGCACGGCAAGCGACAACGAGAGTTTCATAGAAAATGGTTCCGAGGACTGAACTTCCCTTCTAATTCATTGTGCGTTGACTGACAATCCTTAAATCACTCGGCGATTCGTGGGAACGAAAATCGACGATAAATACAAGTTTGCCGACTCCTGTTTCCGAATCAAGGGAGGTTATGTCGATCACCAATAATGAGCACATTCTGATCCTGGACGACGATCCGCTCAGCCGAAAGATCCTCGCCCGGGTTCTCCTGCGTGCCGGTTACACCTGTCACGAATCGCCCGATGGCGTGGACGCATTGCAGGCAATGCACGCCGATCCGCCTTCACTCTTGCTCCTGGATTTCGATATGCCGGGTCTGAACGGCGCTGAAGTGCTGAAGCAATTGCGCGCAGATGAAGACCAGGAGATCGCCCAGCTTCCGGCGATCATGCTCACTGGCCATGGAGGCGAGGCGAGCGAAGTAGCCTGTTTGGAGGCAGGGGCTGATGACTTTGTGACCAAACCGGTCAACGCGGCCGTGCTGCAGGCGCGCATCGAAACTCAGCTGCGCCTTTGTTCAATGAGACGACAATTGCAGCAGCAAAACGATGTTCTGGAAGCCTGGCGTAACGACCTCGAGCGAGATCTGGCTTCGGCGCGCTTGACCCAGCAATCGCTCATTCCGCACAAGCCGCCTCCCCTCCCCGGATGGGAAGTGGCCGCATGTTATCGTCCCGTCATACAGGTCGGCGGCGATATTTACGGATGGCTGCGCATGTTGGACGGAAGAACGCTTTTTTGGATTGCAGATGCCACCGGCCACGGAGCTTCGGCCGCGCTCCTCACTGCATTGGCCAAGCTCCTTTTCCATCACGGGAGCATGGAAAACAATGGACCGGCGGAAATCATGAAAGCAGTGAACAACGATTTCCGCGGTATTTTCGGCGCGCGTTCCTTCATGACCGCCATGTGCGTGGCGTTGGATCCGGGAAGCGGGCGAGCCGCCGTGATTGGCGCTGGTCACCCTCCGTTGCTCATCGCTCGATCCACCGGCGCGACGGAATCCGTCTGCTCCGCAACGCCACCGCTCGGTCTGATCGAACAATCAAAGTTCACTGAGACCGTGATCGACCTCAAGCCCGGCGATGCTTTCTTATTGTATACGGACGGTCTATACGGCGGCGGGGACGACTCTGAGCAGCGAATGACGCCCGAGCATCTTGCCAGATTGCTCGACTGTTCGGCGACGAGCGCAGATGCACTGCTTGACGGAATGTTGAAGCGCGTCGCGCCCGATAACGGCAAGGGATCGTTACCGGACGATGTTGCGGCGGTCGTGGCGAGGCGTTTGGAGTGATCGATAAATTTTTCAAATCGCGAAATTTAGTATTGCCCTCGCACGAGGGAAGGATTAATCAGCCTTCATGCCGAAAACCAAAGCCAAAAAATCTGCTTCAAAACGTAAACCGAATGCGGCCTTTATGAGACCCGTTCAACCCGACGAAAAGCTTTCCGCGATTGTCGGGTCCAAACCTCTACCGCGCTCGGAGCTCACCAAGAAGCTCTGGGATTACATCAAGAAACGCGGATGCCAGGACAAGAAAAAGAGAACCATGATCAATGCGGACGATGCGCTCAGACCAGTTTTCAACGGTAAGAGCCAGGTCAGCATGTTCGAGATGACCAAGCTCGTCTCCGGGCACATCAAGTAATTTTTTCCAGATCCTTTCTAAGCCCGGCGGCCCATCGCCGGGCTAGCCTTGTACCGGAATCGCGCGCCCAGACTTGCGCAACGGCGTGCGAAGAGGTTTAGTGCCTGCGTGAAGAACTTTCGGGTCTCTCTCGCTCTCACCGCCTTCGCGGTCTTGTTTGCTGCGCCCGCCCAGGCTGAACCCGGCTGGTCCACGGATTACAAACAATCCCAGCAGGAGGCCAAGGCCAGCCACAAGCTGCTTCTGATCAACTTCACCGGTTCCGATTGGTGCGGCTGGTGCATCAAACTGCACCGGGAGGTTTTCTCGAAGCCGGAGTTTGCAGATTACGCGTCGAAGAATCTAATTCTCATGGAAGTGGATTTCCCGCGTGGGAAACAACTTCCGGAGGTGGTCCAGCACCAAAACGTAGAACTGGCGGAGCACTATCAGATCCAGGGGTTCCCTACGATCATTGTTTTGAATGGTGACGGACAGAAGGTCGGGGAATTGGGTTACACTCCGGGTGGACCGAGTGCATTTATCGCGGAGCTTGAGAGACTACGCAAAGGCTAGACACGCTTTGCGATCAAGCAGGCGATCCGGCGACTAAATCGGTCCGCGGGCTTGGGCTGTTTTCCAAACTTTTCTGAAGAGCGTCGGCCAGCTCTCGCCGAGTGAACGGTTTGGGAAGAGCGCCGCGAAATCCATACGCGAGAAACTCTGTCAGCGCCGCTTCATCGGAATATCCGCTGCAAATTATCGCGTTCACTCCAGGATCGAGATCACGCAGGCGCTCAATCGTTGCCAGACCACCCATGCCACCGCGAATGGTCGCGTCGAGAATCACTGCTTGAAAGTATTCCCCGCGCCGGAGGGCGCGCTCGTAAAGTCGCACCGCTTCCAAACCATCGGACACCGCGGTCACTTCGTAGCCGAGCGTGCCCAACAGCTGCGAAGTGAGCTCCTGAATGGCGGCCTCATCATCCATTACGAGGATGCGTTTCTGGTTGAGTCGAACATTATCCTCAGGAAGACGGATGGCCGGTGCGGAAACCTTGCCTGCGGTAGCCGGCAGATAAAAGGCAAACTTCGAGCCTTCAGCCGAAGAAGATTCAAGGTGCAACATCCCGCCATGTTTCTTGACGATCGAGTAACTGATTGAAAGTCCGAGACCGGTGCCAAAGGGTTTGGTGGTAAAGTAAGGATCGAAAATCTTGGGAACGAGTTCATCTGGCACGCCGGTCCCGCGATCGGCAATCAGGATTTTCACATAGCGTCCAGCCGGCAGAATCGAGCTTGTTGTGTCCGCAAATTCCACATTCCGGGCGGAAAGTTTCACTGTTCCGCCGCGCGGCATCGCTTCCCGCGCATTGATGATCAACGCGTTAACAACCTGTTCAATTTGTGCGGCATCCACTTCAACCTTGCAAAGATCAATCGGAATATCGACGTCAGCGCGCAGATTCGATCCATAAAGGGAAAACTCAGCCGCTTGCGCAAGTAGCTGCGAAAGCGAGACGACTTTTTTGACCGGTGCGCCTCCCTTGGAAAAGGTGAGCAATTGGCTGGAGAGATGGGCGGCGTGTTGCGCGGCCTGAGCTGCCTTCGAAAGAAAGGATAGCAAATTGCTCGACTGAGACGGCGTCGCCGCTTGCGCCAGACCAATGTTGCCAGAAATCACGGTGAGAATGTTGTTGAGATCGTGCGCAATCCCGCCGGCAAGCGTGCCCCAGTGATTCGAGTTTACTGGTCGTTAGCCGTTCTTCTTCATTGCGCTTCCGCTCGGTAACATCGCGGAAGAAGACCGAGATTCCGCCGCCACTGGGATAGGCATGCATTTCAAACCAAACATTGCCGGTTGAATCGCCGGCTTCAAACTCTACCGCCATCTGATCCGCCATGACCTTGCGGTAATTTAGCTCGGTATCAGTTCCCAATAGTTCGGGAAATTTTTCCCAGAATTTCTTGCCCAACAGTTCCGAGCGGTGATATCCGAGCAGCTTCTCCGCGACTGGATTGAGATAGGTAAATTCCCATCTGCGATTGACGGAGAAGAAACCATCGGTCGTGTTTTCCAGAATGTTGGCCATCGTCCGGGCTGATTCCTGAAGTGCGGCGCGCGACTGATTTCTCTCCGCGAGATTGCGAATATGACGTTCGGCGACTGTCAGTCGCACATTGAGCCGTCCCAGATCGAGCGGTTTGGTTAGGTAATCATTCGCGCCGGCTTCGAGCGCCATTTGGAGATCGCCCGTATCCGTTCGCGCCGTGATCAAGAGAACGAATATTTCGTCGCCTTTCGGCAGTGCGCGCAAGTATCGACAAAGTTCTACGCCACTCTTTCCCGGCAGCATCCAGTCGAGGATGACAAATGGGAACTGGTCAACTACGAATGCGGCCTCGGCTTCTTCCGCCGTTCCGAAGGCGACCACTTCGTGCCCGCGCGCTTCGATTAAGCGCGAAAGATTACGGCGGCTTTCCTGCTGGTCCTCTACAAGGAGAATTTTCATTTACGAGAAGCCCTTCCAATCACCCGAAAACCCCGCAAGCGGAGAAATCGAACTTTCTCCGCGCGCCCGGTTGTCCGCGCATCAGGTCCACATTTGCAGCAAGATGATTGCCAAGAACAGCGGCGCCTCTTCTTGCGTTGCCCGCCGCCTCTGCTAGATACACGAAAGCTTCGCACTCTCTCATGTTCGTAACCCGGCTGGTCGCAACCTGCGCCCTCATCTTAGTAACCTGCCGCCTCAATTTCGCTCAAAACGGCCTTGCGATTCAGTCACCTCCCAAAGTAAACCAAACGATACCTGTAGCATCGGTTCCTCCGGCGGAACCCCAAATTGCCTACAGTTCCGTCCACGTCGACCGCCCGTACATTGCCATGACTTTTGATGATGGGCCGAGCGAGGCGCTCACGCCGAAGCTGCTCGATCTCCTCGCTGCTCACCACATCAGGGCCACCTTTTTTGTCATCGGAGAGAATGCCGCTGTTCATCCGGAGATTCTGAAGCGAGCGGTCCGCGAAGGTCACGAGATCGCGAATCATTCCTGGTCGCATCCCAACCTGGGCAAGATGTCCGACGAATCGGTCCGTCGTGAGTTGCGAAAGACCGACGATGTAATTAACGACGCAATCGGCGTACGGCCAACCTTGCTCCGTCCGCCTTACGGTTCGATCACTCCGCGGCAGAAGCATTGGATCCATGATGAATTTGGCTATCGAACCATCCTTTGGGATGTCGATCCGTTGGATTGGAAACGACCGGGACCGAGTGTGGTGTGCAGCCGGATTTTAAAGGAGACACGGGCCGGCTCGATCGTCCTGTCGCACGACATTCATCCGGGAACGATCGCAGCGATGCCTGCCACCTTGGATCAACTCCAGGCCAAGGGATTCAAGTTTGTCACGGTGACGGAACTCCTCGAAATGGCGCGCCCGCTCCCATCAAAGCCGCTCGCGACGCCAATTCGTTTTGAAGGCATGCCAGCCGCGTCGCCCCCGGTTGCGGCGACATCCGATACCTCGAGCGGCTAATCCCGGCGGCATGGTTGCCGATAATTATCTACAGCTTCGGACTGAGCTCGAAACTGCCCTTTCCGAGCTATTGCGTCTCGCGTCAGATATGCGCCGGGATGCAACTGTCCTGGACACGATTCACGGCCTTGCGACCGATATTCGTGAACCACTTCTCTTTGTCGTGGTCGGCGAAGTGAAGGCGGGCAAATCCTCGCTGCTCAATGCGCTCTTTGGACGGGAATTTGCGAAGGTCGACGTCCTGCCGGCGACCGATCGGGTTTACATTTTCAAGTACGGCGAGGAGGAAACTTCGGTCGAGGTTTCATCTCATTTGACTGAGCGTTATTTGCCGATCGACTTTCTCCGTGATTTCAACGTTGTCGATACTCCCGGGACGAACACGATGGTAGCGCAACATCAAGCGATTACCGAGAACTTTGTTCCTCGCGCCGATCTCGTGCTTTTCGTTTTCTCAGTCCTTAATCCGTGGACACAATCAGCCTGGGAACTTCTGCGTTTTGTTCAAAAGAAATGGCTCAAGAACGTCATCTTCGTCGTGCAACAGGCAGACCTGCGCACACCGAATGAAATCCAGATCATCCAACGGCACCTTGAGGATAGTGCGATGCAACGACTCGGAATCAGTCCGCCGATCTTCGCTGTTTCCGCACGAAAAGCCCTTCTCGCCCGCACCATCGGCGTGGATAAAGAACGGCTCTGGAGCGAGAGTGGTTTCGGGCCATTGGCGGAGCAAATTGACCTGACGGTTGCCTCGGCCGGGATGCGAATGCTGAAGCTGCAGTCAATCGGCAAGACCGCCCACATTTTGATGGGAGAAATCGCCGAAGAGCTTCGTGGTTCTTTCGAAACAATCGAGCGGGATGAAGAAAGCCTCGCCCGCCTCAACTCAGTCCTGCAGGTCCGTCGGGAGCAAACCCTCCGGCAGGTCGCGGGATTTCTCCGCGGCGTGGAGCAAGCCAGTCGCAAGTGCGGCGAAGAGGGGATGAGGCTGCTCCGGGAAAAACTCTCGTTCTGGCGAACTTGGAAGCTTGTCTTTAGCAAGGGCGAATGGCAACACGGCTTCCAAATCGAGATGGAATCGAAACTACGCGAATCGGTCCAACCGCAATTGGATGATGCCGTGCAATTGCTCGAGGCCGACCTGCGCGGACTTTGGCCGCAATTTCAGGACATGATCGAAGCACGATTCGCCGGTGACGTGAAAAACCATGTCACCAGAACAGTCCCAGATTTTGCCCGACAGCGCCGGGAACTCTTGAAGACGATCCAGCTCACGCTGATCGAGCGCGCTTCGGGAAAAGGATTTGAGGAACATCTCAGCGAGATGTTACGTGATACTGCCACGTGGCTTCGTTTACCCGCGGGAGTAGCCGCGGCGGGCGGCATCGTCGCGCTTATCGCCGCCATGAGCAGTGCCGCAGTGGCCGATGTCACCGGTGTTCTGGCCGCTTCCGCGGCGGTGATCGGAACCATCGTGGCATTCGGCCGGCGCAGGAAAATCCTCGAGGCTTATCGGAAAGAACTTGAGACCAGGCGAGCCGAACTCTTGCGGGCGCTCGAGGAAAAATTGACGCACGCGATCGAGCTTTTCTATCAGGAGATTAAGATCGCTTTTCAGCCCCTCGGAATCTTTTGCGCGATGCAGCGCAAGACTTTTGAGCCATTGCTGAGACGAGCTGAGGAAGTTCAGAAAACGTTCGCGGCCTTAATGCCGCGCTTGACCCGGTCGAAATAAACGGAAATTCGGGCCACCTACCAGCAGTCGCGGCCTAATTTTTCTTGGCCGTGGTCCGCTCGACCAATCGCTGCTCAGTCTGCCGCCGCGCAATGACGAAATGATTGTTGTCCCCGTAATTCCGCCAGGGCCCGGGCGGCACATCGCGCACATCGACGAACTGCCAGTCAGTCACATCCGTCGGTCCGAGACCGAGGTAATCACGCACCGCAGGTGACACGTCGAGACCAGCTCCGCGATTCAAATTCGGCTTCGGTCGCTCATTTTGGAAAACGTATTGGAAGTGATCGGTCCGAAACGGACCGCAGTCTTCCCATTGTGCATAGCAGGTCCGATTGCCTTTGCGGATCGCGAGCCAGCGATCCTTGCAAACGGAATGTCCCTGCTGGGTGAAGCTCTGGCGGAACCACGGAATAACGAGCGCTGCCTCCGGCTTGGTCCAACCATGGGTGAC
This sequence comes from uncultured Verrucomicrobiae bacterium, assembly GCA_963737545.1. GTDB lineage: Bacteria > Verrucomicrobiota > Verrucomicrobiia > Chthoniobacterales > UBA10450 > CAVTTH01. The sequence continues at coordinate 277,013 of CAVTTH010000003.1, forward strand.
GTCATTATATGGCAGCGCACAGTAAAAAGGGTTCTGCCGCGGCACAAAAGCCACGGGAATGTAATTGCGCCGCGCCGAGGGATCGGGCGTATCGAATCCGCCGTAATTGCTCGCCCAATTAGCATCCCAGGAGCTCTTGTGATTCGGCACCGGATTGTTGCCCCCTGGGCTTTCGCCGATCCAAAAGATTGTCGTAACAATATTCGTTTTCCACGGAAAGCGCGAAACCGTATTGCGCGATGTCGTCGGAACGAAGACTTGCGGCTCAACTTTCGAAAGCGCCTGATCGCGCAGCTTCATCGCATATTTGGCAAAATCGGCACTGCTTTCGTAGGGCGACTGGCCAAAGGCGGAAATCCCAGAGAGAGAAAGCCCTAAACAAACTGCGAAAAGCCTGATCATTACGGAAGAACGTCTTTGTATTCGAAGTTTAAGCCTCGTGCAAGGGGTTTCCGACCGCCTTAAAAAGCACTATCCATTCCAATCAGGTCCGCGCGAGCACAGTATCTCGCTGAAATTCCCGGTCTTTGACCTCCGGATAGTCGAGGTTGAAATGCAATCCCCGGCTCTCTTTTCGCGTCAATGCAGAATCCACGATCAATGCTGCTACCGTCGCGAGATTACGCAATTCGAGTAAATCGACCGTGACCCGGAAGTTCCAATAGAACTCACGAATTTCGCGCTGGAGATTGCGCAGGCGCGCGCTCGCCCGCTGCAACCGTTTTTCCGTGCGGACGATGCCCACATAATCCCACATCAGCCGTCGGATCTCATCCCAGTTGTGATAGATCACGACCAACTCGTCGACGTTCTGCACATCGCCTGACTCCCATTCCGGCAACGGGATGACCCCTGCTGGATGCGAGGCCGGACCTTCCCGCGCCAAAGCGACCCAGGCGCGGTGCGCCACAACAAGCCCCTCGAGAAGCGAATTGCTCGCCAATCGGTTCGCTCCGTGCAATCCCGTGCAGGCGACCTCACCGACCGCGTAAAGCCCTGGCAAACTTGTCGCGCCGTCCACGTCCGTCTTGATCCCGCCGCATTGATAATGCGCCGCTGGCACTACCGGAATCGGCTGCTTCGCGATGTCGATTCCCAACTGCAAGCACGTTTCGTAGATATGGGGGAAGCGCTCTCGCAAAAACTCGGGAGACTGGTGCGTAATGTCGAGGAAAACGCACTGCGCGCCCGAGCGCTTCATTTCCGCATCAATCGCGCGAGCCACGATATCGCGCGGCGCGAGCGAGCGCTGCGGGTGATACCGCTCCATAAAATCCTCACCCCTGTTATTGCGGAGAATCCCGCCTTCGCCTCGTACTGCCTCCGAGATGAGAAATGATTTCGCCTTCGGATGAAAAAGGCACGTCGGGTGAAATTGAATGAACTCCATGTTTGCGATCGCCGCGCCAGCGCGCCATGCCATTGCCACCCCGTCGCCGGTCGCGATATCGGGATTGGTTGTGTAAAGATAAACTTTCCCACAACCACCCGTGGCCAGCAGTAAACGACCGGCACGCATCGTTTCCACTTCCCCGCTCTTTTCGTCGAGCACATAGACTCCGAGACATCGATCTTCCGCAGCGAAGCCGAGCTTGCCAGCGGTAATCAGATCGACCGCCATATGATTTTCCATCAGCTCGACGCTCGGTGCTCGCCCAAGTTCGCGCAGAAGCGTGTTCTCGATCTCCAAGCCTGTCACATCCTGCACGTGCAAGACGCGGCGTTTCGAATGACCGCCTTCGCGTCCGAGATCGAGCTCGCGATGACCCTCGTTGTCGCGTTCGTCGAAGTGCAGTCCGAGCTCAATCAACTCACGAATTCGCGCCGGGCCTTCGGTCACAATTGTGTGCACGACCCGCTCGTCGCAAAGCCCGGTGCCGGCTTCGAGCGTATCGCGAATGTGCAACTCGAACGAATCCTCATCGCTGGTTACGCAGGCGACTCCGCCCTGCGCCCACGCTGTGTTCGAGTCTACACCCTTCCGTTTCGTAATCACAGCGACCGACCCATGCCCCGCTGCTTTCAGAGCAAAACTCAGCCCAGCGATGCCGCTCCCGATGACGACGAAATCGTATTCCTTCACTGGAGCTGAATGTTATCGATCAGTCGAGTTTTGCCGAAGAAAACCGCGAGCGCGAGCAGTGAGTTGGGCCGAAGAGAATCCAGCGGTTGCAAGTTTTCTGCATCGACCAACTCAACGTAATCGATCCGGGCCAGCGACGTCTGCTTTAGGACGGCGCGCGCCGAACCGATGATCCCATGTGCGGATCGCTCTCCGTTTTTCGCCGACTGCGCGGCCGCAAGAAGCGCGGCGCGCAATACCGGCGCTTGCGCCCGTTCTTCCGCGTTCAAATATTGATTACGTGAACTGCAAGCCAACCCGTCCGATTCGCGCACCGTCGGCACGCCGATAATTTCCACGCGGAAATTCAGATCGCGCACCATGCGGCGAATGATGGCGAGTTGTTGAAAGTCCTTTTCTCCGAAGATGGCCGTGTCCGGCGAAAGAATGTGAAACAACTTCGCGACAACTGTGCAAACGCCGCGGAAATGTCCCGGCCTCGATCTGCCGCAAAGCGTTTGCGAAAGCACCGTCTCCTCCACGTGCACGGAGAAATCGGCGGCATACATCTCGTCGTGGCTCGGTCGAAAAACCAAATCGACACCGGCGTCACGACACAACTCCTCATCACGCGCTTCCGTTCGCGGATACTTTTCGAAATCTGCGCCGGGCTCAAATTGCAATGCATTCACAAAAATGCTCACCACCACCTCGCTGTTTGCGCCAGCCTTCTCGCGGGCGACTCGAATCAATTCGAGATGTCCCCGATGCAACGCCCCCATCGTCGGTACGAGCACTCTGCGCTTCCCACTCCCACGTTGTTCCCATGGCGCTTTCGTAATTATTTCCACTAGTCTAATCCTAGGCGCGGCTGATCCAAATTGCCTGTCGCGCGAAACGGAACTTACGATGCCGAAAATTCTTCCAACCGGCTCGCTCTGCAAGCGAGCGAAGTTCTTGAAAGGAAAAGGCCCGCCGCGCTGAAGCGCGGCCATCAGCCTGTGTCATCGGCGTGCGAAAGACGAGGGCGGTGAGAAGATAAATTCCCACCGTGGCGAGGAACCCACGGCGTAAGTCTGAAACCAAAACGTGCTTGCACGAGAGTTCGCGACAGCTGGCGCAGCAGTCGGACCGCATCTTCCTCACCGAAGTGGTGAAGCGCGAGTGTGCAAAGAACGATGTCGTACGCAGAATCGCTCGACCATTCGAGAATATCTCCCTGATAAAAAGTGATCTCGGGATAGCCCACGCTTAATTCTCGGGCAATCTCCAGCGTGGAAGCCTGTTGATCGACCGCCGCCACTTTGATCTGCGCGCCGCTCCGCCTCGCATAATCGACAACCAGGCGCGGAATGTCGCCGGAGCCGGTCGCCAGATCGAGAGCGCGCAATATCTGACGAGGCCGAATCCAATCGCACAGAAATCCGGAAACCAAACTGTGGCCTCCAAAGAAGCGATTCAGTTGCCGCAAATTTTGGAGGTCTTCCTCCAGTTCGGCGGTGATTGGCTGCGGGAGATCCATCAGCTCCGGCTCAGTCGGATCAAATAGGCGCTTCATCACAAAACTGGAGACCTTGTGCGCTAATTGAGATGCGTGATGGCGGCGCCAAGGCCGCTCCCACGCTGAGATTCACTTCAAGAACTTCTGCCAGGATTCCGGCAATGCGGCCGTTTCAATGTCACTGGCGATCCGGCCTTCAAATTCCGGACGAAATGACGTGCTCGTACCGTAGACCATAATGAGGTCCTCCGAGCTCTCCGCACGAATCGCATGCGCAACCCCCGGCGGAATGACAACAGCAACATTGTTCGCGCTCCGATGATTATCCCCGTCAATAAGAAACCGCATCGTGCGACGAGGAAGGCCGCACCGGACATCGCGCAGAATCATTTCAGCGATGCCTTGGACGAAAAACATAACGTCCCACTGCTCTTCCTCGTACCGGCGCTGGGCATAATTCTTCGGTTCCTCAATAAAAAGCCAACGGAGCCATTCCGCCGGTTGCGTATCTCTCGGGACGCACGGCGGGTGAACGTGAAATCCCTTCGCGGTCTGTGCGAACATGCGTGCCGCCGCCCATTGCTTTGGCCAGAGACCGATCTCGGAAAGCACGCCTTCATCGCGTCGGGCCAATTCGCCAAAGGCTCCGCGATGTCGCTGCGGGTGAACGGTCCGCGGAAAGATTTCGACACCTGGAATCCAGCCCGCGCTGATTTTGCGCTGCGATCTATCGGCGCTCGCGAGCAAGCCTGCCTCGATTCCACTTTCGCTGACTTGCGAAGAAAAGGACCTTGCCTTGTAATCACGCGTGACCAGTGCGATCCGCGCTTCCCCGGTAATTCCCTGCCAACGTTTGCTTTCCTGATCGCTCATTTTAAGATTGTGATCCATTATTCTCCTAACGAGAAATCCGCCCGTACCCGCGACAGATTCGGATTATAATACGGATCCTGCTCCAGGAAAGCGGTCCATCGTTCTCGCAGGACGGCGGCTTCCCCTCCCTCATCCGGTTCGCGACCTACTTGTCCGTGCTGATACAGCTTCGCAAATGGTGTGTAAACAATCGAATAACCAGCGCGCCTCATTTTCAAACACAGATCGATATCGCTCAGAGCGCTCGGCAGCCGCTCGGCATCGAAACCGCCGACTTCATCAAAGACATCGCGGCGGGTGAGGAGGCAAGCGCCGGTGACCGCGCTGCAATTGCGCGTGACTTGAAGCTGACGGTTCACGCCGGGATGCTCCGCCGGAAAACCGCGAAAGGCAGCATCGGCGATCCCCCCGACGCCGAGGACAAGCCCGGCATGCTGAATGGTGCCAGCGGAAGATATCAGGCGGGCACCGACGGCACCGACCTCGGGACGCTGAATATGTTCCGCCATGACGTTGAGCCAATCGCTCTCGATCGCTTCCATGTCGGCGTTCAAGAACAACAGCCACGGACTCTTAGTTTGCGCGACAGCGAAATTGTTGAGCGCGGAGAGATTCCCCGGCCCGTCATAATGCAACCAGCGATGCTCGGAAGCAGCGACGTCCGCTATCGCCCCATCGCTTTCCACAATAACGATCTCGTAGTTGCGGTAGTCGGTCTTGCTCGTCAGGCTTTCGAGGCAGCGGGAAAGATCGCAGCTCCCGCACGCCGTCATGATGATTGAGATTCTCTTTTGCTCGATCAGCTGGCGTTTGATCCGAAAGGCGTGCGTTCGCCAATCTACGGTGGCATGGCCTTCTTCGCCGCGGCGCTTCAAATAGTCGTCCAACGCAAGCCGCGCTGACTCCAGCACCTTCGGCTTGCGACGAATATTGTCAGCCACTGAGCTGGCAGTCCGTCGCCAGTGATAAAGAATCCGCGGGATATGGTGAATATGCGGGGTGCACGCGACAACACGGAGAAAAAGGTCGTAATCCTGTGCCCCTTCAAATTCCTCGCGGAATCCGCCGAGCTCCTGAACCAGCGTCCGACGCAACGTCGTGAAATGACCGATGTAGTTAAGGGAAAGGAAAAAATCGGGGGACCAATCCGGCTTGAAGAGCGGCGCATCGAATCCGTTCTCGGTTAGTTTGTCTTCGTCCGAATAAATCAAGTCGGCCTCGGGATGTTGCTGAAGCAATCCCGCGGTCCGAAAGAGTGCGTCGGGCTCGAGCAAATCATCATGGTCGAGAAAACCGATCCATTCTCCTCGCGTCTGAGCCAGTCCAAGGTTCGAAGCCGCGCAAATCCCCTGATGGCTTCCAAGACTAACGAGTTTGATGCGTTGGTCGCGCGCCGCTAATGCGGGCAGCGCTTGCTGCAGATCGAGGCTGCTTGAACCATCGTCAACGAGGAGTAGTTCCCAGTTTTCATACGCTTGATCGAGCACCGATTGAACCGCCTCCTCCAACCACGGAACCGGTGTATCAAAAACAGGCGTGATGATGCTGACTAGCGGCTGATAAGAAAACTTACGGGCTTCCTCGCGAAGGATGGCTGCTTGCGACACTGAAACGCGATGACGATCCAACCACTTCTGATATTCCGTAGCCGCCGGCGACGGCTTTTGAACTTCCTCTCGAACTTCGCGAAATAACTTTTGCGGCAGGCGGTAGGGCGCCAGCAGAACCTGGCCGATCTTGCGCTCGGGCGATTTCCGCAGCGTCTGCCTTTCCTGTTTGAGCTGCTTGATTTCGCGTTTCGCTTCTTTCAGCTGCAACACTTTCTCTTCCAGTGCGGCGATGTGTCTATCCGCGTCTTCCAGCTCGGAGATGCGCGCGCGCAGGCTGCGCTCCAAACCCTGCATCTGCCCCGCGAGACGCGCAAAAGCGGATTCCACCGCGGGCACGAACTCTTGAACGCTCCCGGCAGATCGCTGCGTCATGCGAATCTGCTTCCGCATCCAGCTCGTGCAGATCACATTCGTAATCCGGAACGAAACCGCGGCGGCCAAAATGTTCGACGAGAGAACGTCGGGATTTTGAAAATAGAACACCCGGCGCCGGCAGCAGCACAATGTCACCGGTAAGCCGCATCAGCTTCCGGATAATGCCATCAACATTCTCGTTAAAATCGCCAGAACAAAACCAAATCGCGAGATCGAATTGTTCCATCCGACCATTTTGACCAGGCACAGATTCCAATTCCTCTTCTGATGTGCAAATGACAGGCTGCAGCCCCGTTTCCGAAAAATGCCGCGAAAGATTCGCGCGGTCGGCGCCGAGGACGAGCAGCCGGCGCGGCGCGAACTTTTCCGCGATGATCCGCTCGATTTCCGGTCGGATCGAAGAAGAAGGTGCGTGCAACACAGGCACATTATATTGATTGAAGCGCGGCGCAGGCAAATTTACGCTGCCGGTCACATCCGCCGCGAGCCAGTCGCTCCACCCGCATGCTCGATCTCAGCATTTATTTTTTGTATCGCGCGGGCGCGGCGATCGCGAGTGTGCTTCCGCTGCGCCTTCTTTTCGCCATCGGAAATTTCATGGGGTGGGGCGCATGGCTGATTCTCCCCCGTTATCGCCGCCTCGCGCGGCGTAATCTCGAGATCGCTTTTGCGAAGGAAAAAACGCGCCGCGAACTGCGCCAGATCGTCCGGCGCCATTTTCAAAATCTCGGTGCCAATTTGCTCTGCAGCGTCAAAATGGGCTCGATGACCCTGGAGAAAATCGCGGGCCATCTCGAGACGGAAAATTTTGACATCGTCCACCGCGAACTGCGCGCTGGCACCCCGGTCGTTTTGCTTTTAAGTCACATTGGGAACTGGGAAACATTTGCGCAAGTCTTCCCCTATTACGTCAATTACGTTCGGCTCTCGACCGTCTATCAGAAGCTCGGGAACCGGCATATCGACGAGCATGTCCGCCGCAAACGCGGACGCACTGGCGTGGAAACATTTGATCGCAGTGAAGGATTTCAGCGGCCGATCGAACTGCTGCGTTCCGGTGGCCTCATCGGACTTCTCGGCGATCAGCACGCGGGCGATCACGGTGTTTGGGCGCCATTCTTCGGAAGGCTCGCCTCGACCTCGCCGCTACCCGGATTACTCGCGAAGCGAACCGGCGCGGCAATCATCGGAGCCGCGGTTTACACGGCAGGACCGGCCCGTTGGCGCATGGTTTTCACGGGGCGGGTTGATTCACCGGGCGACTCCGTGCAAGCGATCACCGCGAAAGCGAACGCGACGATCGAACAGCAAATCCGGCGTGCTCCGGAAGATTGGTTCTGGGTGCACAATCGCTGGAAAACTCCGAAACCAAACTTTCTTCTCACCCGATACAAGCGCGGGATTTTTATGCCACCGGGAATTTTGCCGCAAAATTTGAAACCGTTTCGGATTTTGATTCGGGCGAGTAATTGGCTGGGCGATAGTGTCATCAGCGTACCAGCCGTGCGCGCCATCAAAGCCGGGCGACCGGACGCGCATGTCATTGTTGCGGCACCAGCGAAAATCGCATCGGTTTGGAAACTTATCGCGGAAGTCGATGAGGTTATCCCATTGCCCGAGCGTTCGCTTTTTTCCACTGTTCGGTTGCTAAGAAAACAAGCGCCGTTCGATGTCGCCGTTCTTCTTCCGAATTCCTTGCGAGTTGCCCTGGAGGTTTGGCTGGCCCGCGTACCGAGACGTGTTGGCTATCGCGGACATCATCGTAGCTGGCTTCTGAATCAAATCGTCCCGGAGCGGCAACAACCGGGACCGCCGAAGCACCAGACCAATCATTATCTCGAAATGGCGCGCTGTCTCGGCGCGCCGATCGATGCGAGTGCAAATCTGCCTAACGAAGCGAGATCGCCGCGCGATTCGTCGCCCAGAAAGATCGGCCTTTGTCCGGGGGCAGAATATGGACCGGCCAAGCGCTGGTTGCCGGAGCGTTTTGCCGAAGTCGCCGCCACAGTTTCCGAGCAGCAATCCGTCAATTGGATCCTTTTTGGTACCGCAACCGATGCCGCGGTCGGTGCGATCATCGCGGAAAAGCTGGGGGACCGTTGCGTCAACCGGATTGGTCAGACGACGCTCGATCAACTCATCGCCGAGCTGCGCGAATGCGAACTTCTGCTCACTAACGACACCGGCACCATGCATCTGGCGACGTTGTTAGGGGTGCCAGTCGTCGCAATCTTTGGTTCGACCGAGCCGGCCCTCACCGGTCCGCTCGGTTCTGGCCATCGCGTGTTGCGCCATCAGGTCGAATGCAGTCCTTGTTTTCTGCGGGAATGTCCGATCGATTTTCGCTGCATGAAGGCCGTGACCGTCGAGGAAGTCGTCGCCGCAGTTACGGAGGCGCTTGGCGCAAGCGCCTCGACAATGAGAATCCTTGGGAAATGATGTCCGGCATGATTGATAGCAACGCGCCGCGCATCCGCACCGAAATGCAGGTGATGTTTTTCGATACGGACTGCGGCGGAGTCGTGCACAACATCGCTTATCTCCGTTTCATCGAAGTCGCTCGCACCCTGCTCGCTGAAACGCTCGGGCTTGCCCTCACTGAAATGGCGGAGACACAGCGCTATCCCGTAGTTGTTCGGACCGAGATCGATTATCGCCGCGGGGCCAAATTGGGCGACCGTCTGGTGGTGGAAGGCTGGCTCGATCAGCTCGAACGCGCCCGGTTTTGGTGTGCGTTCCGCATCATGCGACCGAGCGATGACGCGTTAATCGCCGAATGCCGGCAGATGCTCGCCATTATCGAAATGCCCGCGGCCAAGCTACTACGATTGCCCGAGGAGTGGGATAAATATCGCCCGTCGAAAATTGAAAGTCGTTAACTTGGTTTCGGATTTGAAAAATCCGCTTCTCTGCGTAACGTTCCGCCTCTTTCGGTAAACCCGGAGCAAATTTTATGTCCCAGCATCGTAGTTTAAAAGGCGCCAGTAACATCACCGCAAAACGCAACGTCCTAAAGCGCTTTGAACGGGTGGAACTTCTCAAAAAACGCGGGCAATGGAAGGAGACCAGCAAAGTCATGGGCCTTCCGAAAACCAAACCGGACGCTTAAGCGACCGCATCGATCCGTTTCCTCGCACATAGTCTTAGGGACGCGGTTCCATGCGTCTTAATCGTTTTCTTGCCGCCGCCGGCGTCGGCTCGCGTCGGCGCTGTGATGAGCTGATCGCCGCAGGACAGGTCACGATTAACGGCCGGGTGTGCACCGACTTCAGTGCGCAACCGACCGAGCGCGATCACGTCAAAGTCGGCGGCAAACTTGTTCATGTGGAGCGTCCGCTTTATGTCGCGCTCCACAAACCGCCGGGGTTTGTTTCAACAAAGAAAGATCCGCATGCGCGGGACACGATTTTCGATTTGTTGCCGGCGAAGTTCCCACGGCTTTTTAATATTGGCCGACTCGATGCGCAGAGCGAAGGACTTCTCATTCTCACAAACGACGGCGACCTCGCGCAAAAACTGACGCATCCGCGCTACAAAATCGAAAAGGAATACGAGGTCACACTCGACCGCCGCTGGGATCCGGCGCTGGCGACAAAATTGTTGCGCGGGATTTACCTGGACGGACAACGCGCCCAGATCGCGCGGCTGGTTGCAATCGGTCCTACGCGTTTGCGCGTTGTTTTGCGGCAGGGAATCAATCGGCAGATCAGGCGAATGTTTTACGACATCGGCTATGAGGTGGAACGCCTCGTCCGAACGCGCATCGGGATGCTTCGTCTGGGAGATTTGCCGCGCGGACACTGGCGCCCGCTCAGCGCGGGCGAGTTGCGATCGCTTCGTTCGTCATCCTGAGCGAAGCGAAGGACCTCTCCTATGGCGATACTCGTTCCGAGGCAGGCTTTTGCATGCGTCATCTGCAGTCGTGAGGTCCCTCGCCGTCTTGCGCGGCTCGGGATGACAGCATTTTCTTTTCGCATTACACCTGCTCGCTGAACGCCCGCCCCAAGCCTCATTCTTGTTCCGCGCGCAAGATTTCGAGCGGCGGCGCATTACCAATTCCGCGACTGGTTAGCGTTCCAATGAGGATTGTCAGTGCTGGGACGATTCCGGCGGTACCAGCAACGGCCAAAGCGACGGCGCGTAGTCCAGCTTGAAAACAAAAGTTGCAAGCGCCCAACTGGCAACAAAGGCAAGCACGATCCCGGTCGCGCTCGCCAAAGACGCCAAGAAAGAAATATTCCGCGCAAAGGATTTGCCAGATTTGCGCGCGGGTTGCACCGAGCGTCCGCAGCAGAACGCTTTCCTTCATCCGCTGATAACGTCCGCTCCAGATCGTGGTGATGAGCACAATCAAGCCCGCACCGATGGTGAAGAATGACATCACGCGAATTACGATCGCGACCTTGTCGAGAAGGATATCCACGGTCTGGATGACCGCGGTAAGATCGAGCGCCGCGACGTTGGGGAATTTTGCCACGATCGCATTCTGCAACCGGGCCGACTCAGCCGGGGTCGAGATGCGGCTGACCAGGACGCCAAACTTGGGCGCACTCTCCAAAACACCCGCGGGAAAAACGAAGAAGAAGTTGGTTTGAAAACGTTTCCAATCGACTTTGCGCAGACTTGCGACCGAGGTCTTGATCAGGACGCCCTGCACATCAAATACAAGTTGGTCGCCCAGTTTCACACCAAGATCCTTCGCGATCTCCTCTTCTACGGAAATCGGAACAACGTCTTCCGGGCGATATTGCACACGACCAATCCAATGTCCCGCCGTGATTTTCTCCGTGTTGCTCAAGTCTTCGCGATAAGTGGAGCGATATTCGCGTTCCAATTCCCATTCCGGAGTAGTCCGCTTTGGATCAGCCAGAATCTCAGCGCGCTTTCGACCCTTGATCTCCACCAGGCGCATCGTGACAATCGGCGCTTCCTGAATCACAGGAAGACCGAGTGCTGCGCACGAGCTCGGCAACCGGCTTGGTTTGGTCCGGCTGAATATCAAAAAGAAAAATATTCGGCTGTTCGTTGCGATCGAGCGAACGAAACTGCGCGAGCAGAACTCCGCGAGTGAGAAGAAGGCTGAGCAGCAGGAAAGTGCCCAAGCCTAACGAAATGGTCAGGAGCAGCGTCCGGTTATTCGGACGAAACAGGTTCGCCATTCCCTGGCGGAGAACGAAACTGGCCCGGGCGGGAAAAAATTTGCGAACGACAACGGTGAGGAGTTTCGCAACACCCAGAAGCACGAGAATGGCGACGCCCAGGCCCCCGGCAAAAACCAACCCCTGAATTAGAGTTCTCGGTTTGGGAAACCGCGAAGGCCGTGACGCCCGCTCCGATCAACAGATAAACAGCCCACTTTGCAAGGTCTCGCGGAGCCGCGGGCGAAAGTTCGTCTGAACCGCGAAGAATCTGGAGCGGCGAGATTCTGCGCACGCTCAAGAGCGACGGCAGCGCAAAGAGAACGCAGATGCCGAAACCAATCGCCATACCACTGATGGCCGGCGTCCAGGGGATGCGAGGTGAAGTGGCAAAAGGCACCAGGCTGCCAAAGAGGATTGGAGCAGCGCGTGCGATCGCCAATCCCAATGCACCGCCCGCACCAGCTCCGACCAATCCCATCACGGCGGCCTGGATCAGATAAATGGTGGTTGCCTTCCTTCCAGACGCGCCAATGCAGCGGAGGATCGCCACCGTCTGAGTCTTCTGCTGGAGATGCGCCTGGATCGCGCTCGCCACTCCCACGGCTCCGAGGAGGAGCGAAATGAATCCCACCAGATTCAGAAAACGGTAGAGATTCTCCAATGCTGTCCCGAGATCCTTCTTCCGCTTATCCACTGTGTCGAAATCCAGTCCGAGCCGCTGAATCTGCGGAGTGAGCGTGGCAATTCTTTGCCCAACATCGACACCAGCCGGGAATTTTATGAATGCATGATAGCGCGCGACACTTCCCGGTTTGAGCAGATTGGTCTCGGCCAGCTTCTGCAACGGAATGTAAACGCGCGCCGAAATACTGACGCGCGCCGAAATGTCTCCCGGAACTTTCTTCAGGACGCCGACGATGGTGAATTGAGCGTCACCGATCTTGATCAGATCGCCGATGCGACTCTGAAATTGGAGCAGGAGCGATTCGTCCACCACCGCGCGCGACCCGGCTCGAAAATCACGGCTCGCGGTCTCGGGGACGGTTTCCATCGTTCCGTAAAACGGAAATTCGCCGCCGAGCGCCCGGAGATCGACCAAGCGCGTCCCGCCGTTCCGCACAAAAATCGCCATCGTGGAAAACCTCACTTCGCGAGCTTGCGGTTCGCCTAACGAATGAAGAAACGCCTCTTCCTCCGGCCGGAACGGGCGCGATGATCTGATGTCAAGATCGGCACCGAGCAATGTTCGCGATTGTTCGTCAATCGCCCGCGCCAGATTCAGTCGAAACGAACCGATCCCAACTAGCGCGGCGATCCCGAGCGTGATCGAAAAAGAAAACAAAAGAAGGCGCCGGCGGCTGGACCGGCTGTCGCGCCATGCCATTTTCGAAACGAAGCGCATCACTTGTTTTCCGAGGCCATCATCCGTCCATCACGCAACCGGATCGTTTGTTCCGTCAGGCCTGCGACCTCGGGATCGTGGGTGACAAGGACGAGCGTTGTGCCGGACTGCGCATGTAATTCCATCATGATCTCGATGATCTTCCGGCTCGTTTCTGAATCGAGATTTCCCGTCGGCTCGTCGGCAAAAAGAATGCTCGGGCGGTTGATGAACGCCCGGGCCAGCGCCACGCGTTGCTGCTCGCCACCGGAAAGTTGCGCCGGGTAATGCGCAGTCCGGTCGCCCAATCCGACTCGCTGCAACAGTTCCTCGCCCAGCTTTCGGGCGGATCGGTCGCCCCGGAGTTCCATCGGCACAGTCACATTCTCCAGCGCCGTCAGTGTCGGAATCAGTTGGAAATTTTGAAAAACAAATCCGACGTGTTGATTGCGAACACGCGCGCGCTCATCCTCCCCGATTTCTCCCAGGGCGATCCCATTCAACAAGACAGAACCCGAGGTCGGCTGATCGAGCCCGGCGCAGAGTCCGAGCAGCGTTGTCTTTCCGCTCCCGGACGGGCCGAGAATGGAACAGGTCGCGCCTTTCTCGAGAGCGAAGGAAACATCTTTCAGGACGGTCAGTTCGGTCGCAACGTTGCGGTAAACTTTCGTCAAATCCTGGACGCTGAAGAATCGGGAAAGTGGTCATTGAAGTGGCAGTTCGCCTTGCTTACGCGAGATTGATTAAAACGTATGCGCATGGAGGAAAATATGGGACCCTGAAGTCGTGCCCCAGGATCCTCGATTCGCTAGTGATCTGTTTGATTTCGCTCAGACATGTTGCCGGTCAGGCACAGAGCCGCAGCGCCGAGCACGGCCTCGCGGAGAAAACGATCGTGTTTCTGGGCGACAGCATATCGGCCGGGCGGGGTGTGCGGCCCGAGGAAGCTTATCCGTCTTTGATCGGCGAGAAAATTCGCGCCGCTGGTTTGCCTTTCGAAACGATTAACGCGGGAGTGAGCGGCGATACCAGCGCCGGTGGATTGCGCCGGATGGACTGGCTGCTCCAACGCAAGATCGATGTGCTGGTGATCGAGCTCGGAGCAAACGACGGCTTGCGCGGCGTCCCGGCGATTGTCCTAAAAAGCAATCTCGAAGCAATCAACGACAAGGCGAAAGCGAAGAATCCGCAAATGAAGATTGTGATCGCCGGTATGCAGCTGCCGCCCAATCTGGGCGTCCCATATTCCGCGGGGTTCGAGAAGGTTTTCGCAGAGGTAGCAAAAGAGAAGGATGCCGCGCTGATTCCGTTCCTTCTCGCAGGAGTCGGCGGACATCGCGACTTAAATCAACCGGATCTAATTCATCCGACAGCAGCTGGTCACAAGATTATTGCCGAAACGGTCTGGCAAATCATTGAACCGATTCTCCGGCAGAACCAGGCCCAATGAAACTTAAACGATGTCATGCGTTGATCACCGGCGCATCGGCGGGGCTCGGCTGGGAGTTCGCATCGCAACTCGCGGAGCAGGCGGACTCGCTGGTGCTGGTGGCGCGACGTGCGGGACGTCTTGAAGAATTGCGAAGCGAACTAAAAGGCCGGTTTCCCAATCTCCGGGTACACGTCCGCGCAACAGATTTATCCGAGCAGTCTCAAGTCGAGGAATTGTGTCAGTGGCTGGAGCGCGAGCAGATCGGCGTCGATCTGCTGGTGAACAATGCCGGCCTGGGTGATCTCGGTGCGTTTGCGACGAGCGATCCGAAGCGCGTCGACGACATGATGAAGGTCAACATGGTGGCCCTGACATCGCTGACACGACACCTGCTTCCGGCCATGGTCGCGCAGAAACGCGGTGCAATTCTCAACGTGAGTTCTTCCGCTGGATTTTTGCCGCTCGCCGGTTTCGCCGTTTATGCCGCGACGAAAGCGTACGTCACGAGTTTCTCCGAAGGTCTCCGCGCGGAATTACGCGGAACTGGCGTCACTGTTACCGCACTCTGTCCCGGTCCTGTTCACACAGAATTCTCCCATGCCGCACAACGGCCAAACACAGAAAAACCAAAGGCCACGCCAGGAATCAGTCACGTCTCTGCGCGAAAGGTGGTTCGCGTTGGACTCGCCGCGGTCGAAGCGGATCGCGCCATCGTCATCCCCGGCTTCGTGATGAAGCTGGGAATGGGACTCGTCCGCATGACCCCAAGGCCGCTACTGCGGATTGTGTCGCGCTTCTCGGGGAAACCGCGGTAACCTGCCGCAATGACGCGTAAGGCGCATTTAACCAACGGTGATCGATTCTGCGGAGGTGCTGGCAAGTCCCACTTCTTCGACTATCGAGCGCAGAGCTTCAATTTCTTCTGACAATTGAACTGTGGAATTGATGTCGATCACACCTGTGCCCTGCAATTCAACGACACCCTCTGTCACCTCGTTGAGTAGCAGCTCGTAATCTCCAAATTGGGGGTCTGGCTCACTCATGCGACGAGTTTTTTACCGGATTGAGCCTCGATCTGCAAGCGAAGAGGCATTAAATTGTTGTCCGTTCCACATCGTTCGCACTTGAAAACGTTTGTCGCAACGGGGTAAGCGCGAAATCCAGGTTTGACTGGACTGTGTTCCCCGAGATTGAGTTGAAACTTCGTGATGTGACCGCACTTGCCGCATTCAGAATCAGCATGTGCAATCTTCGTTTTTGCGAGCTGCGGGATGACTTGGGGTTTGGAGGCAATTACTGCCAACATTCGCATTACCTGAGTCTCCGGCGTCTCGAATATTTTATAAACATTGACCATATCAAAGGTCATTTTTAGTAGGGTGTAATACCGCGTAATGGCGTCGTTGAGATCTGTGTCTAAAGTGTAATCGGTGATTTTGAGCCGAAGACCCTCCAAATCTTGTCGGCGAAGGGATCTGTTGTGGGTTAGCCATTTTGAATGATTGCAAAGTGCTCCCGCGATTTCAGCCGCGCGACTTGTTTTCTCTTCGAGCGTGACTTTGTTCCCAGTGCTGCTGTGCTTCTCCCAAAACTTGAATTTGTAACTGAATTAGCCATTCGCGGACCAGCTCTTGAGAAAACTTTCGCGCGTTTATCGAGTTTTGAATTTCCCCAGGTGATATATTTTGGAGAATTGGAATGTACGCCGCATTTAGCTTTCCGGTTGCCGCTACTTCCTCCTTGATCTTGTCCAGTCCTTCCAAGAATGCGTCGGCCGAAATCTCTTTCCGCTGCTGAATCCAATTTGAGGATCGATCGGCCCCAACGCAGAGCTGGCTCCCATAAGAATCTCGTCTCCAGCCATCGCAAGGATAGTTCCAGCACTTTTCGCCCAACCGGGAATTATCATTCCTACTCGCGTGGTACTTGTCTCGAATTTGCCTGTACGATGTCTTCGGCCACTTCAGCTACACCACCAGGCGTCTCGATGATGACGTCGAGTTCGGTTCCATTGAGGGCCGATAATTGGTCTTGCACCGGCAAGATATCACTGTAGTCGAGCGCGACGCTGAGATTGTTGGAGCTCTTATTAAGATCTGCTGCGACAACAAGAATATCGCGCCCACTCCGGCACTTCGAGATTCGCTTCAGTTGCAGCTTCCGCTCCGCTGTCAGAGTCTCGGCGGTCCACGGGCGGCCTAAATACTCGGAATACGGTCCCATTTGTCCGTTCTCTAGGGTAGCGAGGTGCCGGAATTGGCCTTAACGAGTGAGATATCCGAAGCGTTGATGGAACCATTAGTATTCACATCCTCGCGGAAGTTCGACGCGAAAACTGCCTGCCCTGCCTGCCCTTTGGTCTGGCTAATGTCAGCGGAGTTGACAGCTCGGTTCCCGTTGGTGTCACCGAGAAGCACGCCCATCTGCACACTAACGTCGCCCGTGCTGCTGCCGTTGTTCACACCTAACAAGGTGATCATGATCTGTTGAGCATTAGTTACACCGGTGAGATTAACGCTAATGTTAGTGGTTCCGTTTCCAGTAGTGTCGCTTACGGCACCCGTTCCGGCAGTTACTGCTGCGCTGCTCAGAGTGACTGCGCTCGCAAAGGTAAACACAACCTGGTAATCATTAGCCGCTCCGCCGCCGCGGCACTCAACTCCCGGCGTACCTGTAAGTGGAAGGTTGATATCGAAAGTACCGGCTGCGCCATGCGTTTTTCGGGAGACAACGGACGTCGGCATCGGTATGGGACAATTGCCTGATTGCAAGATTGTGCTGTTATCGCCTACAGCTATGAAAGTTCCGTTGGTGTACGCCACATTCCATAAAGTATTGGATATACCTGAAGTGCGTCCAACCCAGTTGATTCCATCAGATGAGGTGAAGATGTCCCCTCCGCTGCCCACCGTCAGAAAAACGCTCTGCGCAAAAACAACTCCGGCAAGTCCACCACTCGGCAGTGAAGTCCTTTGCGTCCAACTGATCCCGTCTGGCGACGTCAAGAGCCGTCCCAGGTATCCGGTGATGACAAAGGTCCCATTTCCGTAGGCCACGTCACCCAAAAATCCCACCGGGACATCTCGTGCGGTCCATTGAACTGAGTCCGGGGAGGTAAGAATCGTGTCCGACTGCCCGATAATGACGAACATTCCGTTACCATATGTTACGTCGTAAAGATGGCATAAATAGTCGGGTGGGTTGTGAGGGGTGCATTGCTGCAAGCCGGAATTTCGTAACGTCCAATTAAGACCGTCGATTGATGTTGCGATCGTATCTACATCGCCGACGGCTATAAATCTGCCATTAAGGAAACGGACGCTGTTAAAATCGTAAGAGGTACCGGAAACGCGAGACGCCCAAGAGATGCCGTCCTGTGAAGTTATTACAACGCCTTGCTGTCCGACGATTACGAAAATATTGTTCCCGAACGCAGCACCCGAGAGCGGAACGGTGGTGCCGGAATTGCGCGGTATCCAGGTGATGCCATCAGTAGAAGTGACGATGCTCTGCTGTCCGGTGACAACGTAGGTGCCATTGCCGTACGTTAATTCCCGTAAAGTTGCTTGTGGCCCCGGGATTGCGAAGCGTCCAAGAATCAAGATCGCACGGAGTTGGCGTCGGGGTAGGTGTTGGCGTTGGAGTGGGTGTTGGCGTTGAGGTGGGACTTGGCGTCGGCGTCGGCGTCGGTGTTGGTGTTGGTGTTGGCGTTGGGGTGGGACTTGGCGTTGGGCTCGTCGTCGCCATAATCGAGTTAGAGTTGCCACTGGTACCGCCATCGTTATATGCGCGAACCCGGTACCAGTAGTTAGTGTTCGAGCTAAGCCCGGTAACGGATCTGCTCGTGACATTGTTGACGTTCAAATTGTTGTAGTTCGCAAGATTGGGATTAAAGGAACTGTTGGCCGCTACGTCTAATCGGTAACCGTTGGCTGTCGCGACCGGATTCCAGTTCGCGGTAAAGCTGCTGCTCGTCACGTTGGTCGCCTCCGTTGCCACGGGTGGCGGTGGCGTCGGAGTAGGAGTAGGAGTTGGTGTCGGTGTTGGTGTCGGTGTTGGCGTTGGCGTTGGCGTTGGCGTTGGCGTTGGCGTTGGAGCGGCCACGGATGCCACGATTTCGAGAGTACCACCGGAACCTGAAGCGTACTGTGCAGCCAGAATTGTATAAGTCGTGCCGGCAGTGCCGCTGAAATTCAGACTTGCTCTAGTAGTGCCACAGGCGGGCCCATTATCATCATCGCAGGCAATTGCCGCGCGCGCTCCACAGCTTCCGGTATAAATTTCAAGGACCGTATCATAACTGCTGTCGCATGTGCTCACCGTTACTGTGCCGTTAACGTTAGGAATAAACTTGTACCAGACACCTCTACTGATATTAGTGGGATTCGGGTCGCATGCTGTCGTCGTGCTCGGATCACCTGTCGAGGTTGCATTCACTGTGCTGTCGGTTCTTGTCACACCATTTGAAAGGACAATCGCACCGCTGCACTGGTCATTTACAGGGCCACCCAGGGTTGTGAAGGTCATATCGCTCCCGTTGGTCGTCCCGCCAGTGTTGCTGGCCACCACCCGGAAATGGTAATTTGTGCTCGGGCTTAAGCTGGCGACGTTGGCGCTCACACCCTGCGAATTGCCGCTGATGATCTGGTTCGACGTTTGCGAGCCGTAGCTGGTGGTTAGCCCGTATTGGAAGTAAACCGTCGTGCTGCACCCGTTGGGATTAACTGTGCCGTTGAGCGTCGCACTGTTGCTGGTCACGTTGGTAGCCGCATTAGTCGTGGCCGCGGGCATTGTGCAGCCGCCGCCTGTCGTTCGCTGCAAAAAGTCTTCTGACGACCATCCGAGAAGGCCGTTGTCCCATTGGACTTTCCACCAGATGTGGTACCTATCACTACTTGAGAGATAGACGAGATAAGTATTCCCCGGCGCTCCGTCGACGACTGTGCCAAACGATCCTGACGCCACCGGTGAACCAGGTACCTCCGTACCGCCTGGCGTACCGCGCACCCTCACGTTTGCAGTCGCCGTGACTCTTTCGCTGCCGAAATTGGCGCCAGTAATGACGGTTGTATCGACACTTGTCGCTGTCGAACGGGCTGAGCTTAGATAAGTCCGATAATTGCCATTCCCGGCCTGGTGCGATATGCGAACACAGGGAGTGCCCGAACATGGCCACCAGGTCGTCCAAGGAGTCCAACCGAAATCCGAACCGTAAAAAGAAATGGCATCGTCGTAAATTTCGCGAGCAGCCATGGCGCTGTAGTCCAAGTTGCTTAACAGCAAGTTAGGATCGTATGGGTTGGGCGGCACATGGATTTGCCACAGGCCGTATGACGTCCCGTTGTCACCTAGAGCATTCGGATTCCATTGAGATTCCGCCGCAGAAACGGCGACAGCAACGACTAGGTTGCCTGATGAAAAAGTTCTATTGAAGCTGTTTGAGTGCGCCTTAGTCGCTACCGTTACTCGCAAGCAATCCAAGATCATCTTGTATGGACCATCCGTCCGTTGGCGACGTGCTCCAGTGAACGGAATACCAGATGTAAGTGACGCCCTGATAGACAGCCGTTTGCGGGCCACCGGTAATCGTTCCAACGTCGCCAAAACTCCGGGATCCCAAAAATGTCCCGCCTGGCGTAGCGCGGACACTCATCCCACCGAACACACAGCGCACACTCTGGCCATTAGTGTATGTATACCACGTGTATCCATGTGTCTCTGAGCCAAGGCCCAAAATGCTGCCTACGCACGCTAGCAAAATGAACACCCTGACCGTGCGGTGAAGAACAGATTTCATTTCAAACAGCCTGAACAGATAAGTTTGTTCGAGGCGCCGACGACGAGTGCAGGAGCGATCTTGAGCGGCTTTTCCATAAGTGGGGCAAGGTTGGTCTTGGTTGGTTTCCTTCTTTTGAAGAACCTAAAACGAGGACTGAAACACGAGGAGTGATGGCTGGCAGTTAGGAATCGCTAATGATTCTAGCTAATCCTCCTTGTTGTATTCAAGGTGAGGATGCCGGCTTCGTTGAAGTGGAACGTGCCGGTTCGCGGCTTCCCGAAATAATATGCGATGAAGTAGTGGCCGCGATTGAAGAAGTAAGACCAAGTTTCACCCCGCGACGTGATCCGGCGATCATTTGGGTCGCCGTACCACTTGGGAGCCTGCGCTTTCGTCATCCCGCGATGCGGCCGCCGCTTGGAAGATTCCGTTTCTTCGTCGTTTGGTTTCGCTTTTCCTTTGGTTTGCCAACGTGAAGTGTGGAAGTTGGCGAACCGAGCAGCAGCAGGCTTACGCAAAGGACGAGGCAGCGGATTTTCATGGGGGATCGGCGGCGGGTCGCCATCACATCCGTTTAACCTTTGTTAGGCAAGAAAAATCTTCGCGGCCTCGGCTTTCAGGGCACGGCGACAAAGCGCCGCGACTACAGCGTCAAACCAAGAAGCGCCGCCGGTTCAACCGCCGCGACTCCGAAAGCGTTCGCGAGCAGGCAGCGGACACTACAACTCTCCGCCGGGGTCAGCGGCCCGGCTAAAAGGAACCGTTATTTTTGATACTTAACGGAACAGCCGTACGGGCGGGTGGTCGGAGTCTCGACTGGTTTGCCGGCGAGCGATTCGTCCAGCGCGACCTTCACGTAGTTGGTCGAGCTCGGGATGTCGGCAGGATTGGGCGTGGCTTTGCTGTCGATCGCGCCTTCGTAAACGATTTTGCCTTCCGGATTGATGACTACCATGTTCGGCGTGTTCTTCGCCCCGTAGGCCTGGCCAACTTTTCCGTCGCTGTCGAGAAGGAACGCGGTCGAATGCGTTTTCCACTCCGCCATCTTTTTGTTCGCCTCCTCGGGCGTGAGGTTTCCTTCAAGACCCGGAGCGGAGGAATCAACACTCAGCCAGACCACACCCTTGTCGGTGTACTCTTTCTGCAATTTCTGCATGTTGCCGCTGCCGTAATGCTTTTTCACGAATGGGCATTCCGGATTGAACCACTCGAGGACGACGTATTTTCCCTTGAAATCGGAAAGCGAATGGGTCTTGCCGTTGGTGTCGGGCGCCGAGAAGTCGGGGGCGGCGGTTCCGACCTTCGGTGGATCAGCCGCGTAGCTGGAGAGTGACAGAAGAGCTGTGAGCGCGATCAGAGATAAGGTTGTTTTCATATTTATTTTACTGAGACGTTGCCTCCCATGGTTTCGATTTTTTCAAGGAGAATGTTTTTAGTGAGCAATTCCGGGAACACAATCGGATCCACAAATTTGCCCTTTGGATACAACACGTAAAGTGGGACACCCGGACGGCCAAATTGTTTCAATAATTTTGTGATCTCCGGATCGGCATTGGTCCAATCGGCTTTGAGTTTGACGATGTCGTGAACGCGAAATGCATCACGCACCGCACTGGTTTCGAGCACGGTCGCTTCATTAAACTTGCAGGTGATGCACCACGCCGCCGTGAAATCGATGAACACCGCGTGCCCTTGATCGAGTTCGGTTTTTAATCGATCCGGCGTAAAGGCGTTCCAATCACCCGAGACTGGCGCCTGCACCGAAGTTTGCGCGAAGCGAAACTTCTCTCCGACAAAATACCAGCCGCTCCCCGCGATCAGGACAACGATAAGAACGATGACGATCATGCGCCCGAATCGGGAAGTCTGCGGCGTTAAGAACGACCCCTTCATCCAGCAGGCGATTCCGAGGGCAAGAAGAAAAGCGGAGGTCCAGATAACCGCTTCGGCCCCGCGTTGCACTCCAAGCACGAAGAGCAAAAAGAGCAGGGTGGCGAGGAGCAAAAAGCCCATGAACTCTTTGACTTTCACCATCCACGGCCCCGGCTTTGGAAGAAGTCGGAGCCAGGCGGGATGAGCGGCCAGAATCAGATAAGGCGCACCCATGCCGACAGCGATGGCGAGGAACATCAGAAAGATCATCGTATTCGATTGCGCGAACGCGAACCCGAGCGCGGTGCCGAGGTAAGGAGCGGTGCATGGAGTGGCCAGGAGGGTTGCGAAAACACCCTGGAAAAACGCGCCGGCGTCATCATCGCGGTCGGTCCAATTGAGAAGACTCTGATTCGCTCCTTGGGGCAGCGAAATCTCGAAAACGCCAAACAGATTCAACGCAAGGACGAGCACGACCGTGCTCATGCCGAGAACGAAATACGGATTGGTAAACTGGAGGGCCCAGGTGAGCTCGTGTCCGGCAGATTTCAGCGCAATCAGGATCAAGGCCAGCCCGACAAACCACGCGAAGATCCCGGCGACGAAGGCCAATCCGCTGCGCAGAATTTTGCCTCGCCTGTCGCCCGCGTGACGAATGAATCCGAAAATCTTGAGCGAGATAACGGGGAGGACGCACGGCATCAGATTCAAAATGAACCCGCCGATGAGACCGAAGAGCAGGAACTTTAGGGCACCAGTCGACGGCGGCGAGTTGAACGTCGCTGAAACTTCATCCGGGAGCTGCCAGGCATTGCGCTCCGCCGCTTCCGCAGTTTGACCAAAAACGATAATGCCCGGAAGGGAGGAGAGTTGCTCTTCTTCCGATTCCAGCGGAACGCGGATGATCACGTTTCCCTTGTCGATCGATTCGGTCCTGGGATGACCGACGACGGTTTTGCCTGTCGGACTGGGATAGAATTCGACAAACGGATAATTCGCGAGCGCAGTGCTATTAATCGTTAGGCGTAGATCGGAACCGATCCGTTTCCACTGGACTGAGGCAACGTTCTTTCCGGGCCAATCTTGCGGAAGCGCACGGCGGTAGCGCGTAAATATTTCGTCGTTCGCGGTGGCCGCCTGTGTGGCGACAGGAAGTTCGAGGCTCACCGAAGCGTGACCCGGAATGCAGATTTTTTCGCAAACCAACCAGGTCGCGTCCGCCGTCAACTTCATTGTCGGGCCGCTGACCGAGGCAGGCGGCGTGATTTGCTGGATAAGCAAAACCTCGTCTTCATAGCCGTAAGTCTCGATATCGCCCGGATCCTTCAGCTTAAGGGGAATTGGCCATTGGATCTCACCGGCCTTCCAGCCGGTTGGCAACGTCCATTTGATTTCGGTCGGCAGGCCGGCGTCGCCAGAAAACTTCCAATACGTGTGCCAGTGCGGCGCCATTCGTAAAAGGAGGCCGACGGTAAACGGTTTTCCCGGAACGATCGCACTGGTATCTGCGATGAGTTCGGCTTTAACCAGCTCGCGCCCCCCGTAGGTTTGGCCGAACGTCTGGAAAGCGCAGGCACACCAAATCGCTACGAGAAAGACAACCAGCAGAGTCGGACGGCGCGAAATCACTCAATTACCTACCACCGGCGCGAAGCCGCGGCAATTCTCTCCCACCAAACCCGTGAGTGATTATTGAGCTTGCGCCTCGGTCTTAGCCTGGCGCAGATGGGCTTTGATGGCCGCCTTGAAATCGTTCGATGAGATCGCCGGCGCCGCTTGCGCGAAAGGATTCACGTTCTTACCCAGTTGCTCGGGATCGGCCAAGGCATCGCCCTCGTTTGTTACGATGATCTCACGCCCGCTTTTCGCATCATGTTGAATCCGAAAACGCCCATGCATGATACCGACTAACGGAACAAATTGCTCTCCATTGTGCTCAACGAAAAGAACATCGCGGTCACCGACCGCGAACCTGGGACTGTCGCTGACCTCCATGGTCTCGCCATCCACCGTGCCGCCGAGCATCTGTATCGTGTACGAGGTGCCTGGGCTGCCTTTGAGCACGTCCTCGACCCTGAAAGTGACGTAGCTAACGATATGGCGCTGGGTACCTTCACCTGTCCATTGCGAGCGGACGTCGGTCACCGATCCCTGGAAGATCAGCTCCGCCTTCCCCACCAATTCATCGAACGTCGGCGGAATGACCGTGGTAGCCTGAACTGAAGTCAGCGTGCAGAGAAGGCATGCACCAAGGGCAAGATAGCGAAGTTTGTTCATAGCAGATTTCGGTCACCCATGTTTGTTTGTCAGAGAATCGGTACGGTCATTAGTAGTTTCTGATGTCCCAAGGAGTTGCCACCGTTCCGAGGCTTGCGTTGGCTGAGTAGGTCGTGCCGTTCATCAGCCAGATCGCCCGCTGCCCGGTGGCGTCATTTTGCCAGATAATATCGCGCTTCCCGTCGCCGTTAAAATCGCCCGTGCCCACCATGTCCCATGGCGTTGCTACGACTCCCAGGCTGACGCTGGCCGTGCGAACGGTGCCGTTCATCAACCAAACCGCGCGCTGCCCGGTGGAATTGTTCTGCCAGAGAATATCTGGCTTGCCGTCGCCGTTGAAATCCCCCGAGCCGGTGATTTTCCAATCGATGGCAACGGTACCAAGGCTGACACTACCCGCGTAGCTCGTGCGATTCATGAACCATACGGCCCGTTGACCTGTAACTTTGTTTTGCCAGAGGAGATCCGCCTTGCCATCGCCGTTGCAATCGGAACCCGAAACAATTTCCCAATCGGTCGATACGGTCGGCAAGTAAACGCCGCTCAGATAGGTCGCTCCGTTCATGAGCCAGATGGCACGCTGGCCCGTCACACTATTTTGCCAAACGATGTCCAATTTCCCATCGCCGTTGAAGTCGCCTGACGTCGCAATGTTCCATTGTGTAGACAGGACGCCAATGCTCGACGTGCCGGTATGGACTGTGCCATTCATCGACCAAATTTGCCGTTCGCCGGTCAGGTTGTTTTGCCACAGCAGACTCGTTGAAGAACCTCCGACCGCAGGGGTGCCATACAACACCTGCGCACCGGCAATGTCATCCGGCGCGAGAGTTTCCCGATCGCTGACTAGGGAATTCATCACGGCGTCAACATGTTGTCCCGCCGAATCCGGATGGTTAAGGCCAATTACGTGTCCAAGCTCGTGGAGGACAATGCGGCGAATATCACCGATGGCGTAACCGTTCGAGCCGAACTGAAGCGGCCCACGATAGGAATCGAAATGTTGAGCGGAATTAACAAGGACGTCTGCCTCGATCATACTCTGGCCTTGTGTTCGGTAGTAAGTGACGGCAAGCGTTCCTTCGCCAAAGGACTGGCCAAAAATGGTGCTCGCGAACACGATGGAGTTGACGCCGTCGCCCGAAGATACTGGAGCGGACGGATTCACGGCGCCCGCGAATTGGACGTTCTGTACTTGTTGGTTCCAAGTCGCAAGCGCTGGCGTCACCGCAGCATCCCACGTAAGACTGCCATCTTGCAGCGTACCCGGAGGAGTTCCGAGGCCGAGTTGCAATGTAACGACTGAACCCGTCACCCAGCTCTTTCCTTCCAATACATATGCCGAAGCGCTTTCTGACAATGAGAGGAGGAAGACTCCGGCTAACATGCCAACGACAAGAAACTTAAGAAAGTTTGGAGTGGAGCTAAGGACGACCGTGGGCCTCCTCTCGGGCGTGCAATGATCGATCCACTTCATAATTGCCATAATATCAAGAAAGCAGGTTCCGTACGCCGAATGGTTCTGAGTTACGATCTTTAAGCGAAAGGCGATCCGCTGTGCAACGCGCATTCTCCTTGGGCACCCATAATTTTCCGGCTCGCTGGCAA
Organism: uncultured Verrucomicrobiae bacterium; assembly: GCA_963737545.1. GTDB lineage: Bacteria > Verrucomicrobiota > Verrucomicrobiia > Chthoniobacterales > UBA10450 > CAVTTH01. The sequence goes on from CAVTTH010000003.1 coordinate 302,924, forward strand.
TCTCGCGGAAGCCAATCTGCGCGGCGACATACTGTCATGCTCGAAGGGCTTCTACTCTCAGTTGTCGATTACGGGACCAGGAAGATCTTTCCAGAATATGGATCCTTCACCTTGCTCCCCGGGGTATACCCGGTCACATCCACGTATCCCCCACTCGAATCAAACGGACTAAAGACGTAGCCCGGTTTCCCTGGGACAGGCTTGGCGTATGGCAGTTGCGGACTTTGCGGGCTTGCCGCCACTCGGGGGCTGTCAGACGGGGACGTTTGAGGTTTGGATTTCGCCGCCTCCGTATGCGCACTGCGATTCGAATCGTTCGATGTCGTCGTTGGACGGCGTTGCGCTGTCGTTCGCGATTGCGGCGACGACGTAGGCTGAACCACGCGTCCCGGAGCGACAACATCCGAATCAGCCGGGGTCGAAGTGGTGGTCGTCGCAGCAGTTCTCGCGTCCGACGCGTCAACACGGCGACGGATATAGGCCGCTGGCGCATCAATCACGCGAAAGCTCGTCACAGCGACATTGTGCGCAGTCTGGCAACTCGAAAAGATGCCTGTGGCCGAAAACGCAAGAAGAACGAACGTAACTTGCTTGTCCATTTGTCCAGAAATGCTTCGCGTGTGATGTCTCGATCGACTGGGTCAGCTTCCCTCAAAACCGTGTCGTCCCTTTATTCCACCCAATCTTTTCCTCCACACCAGCTTTGATTAGTCCAAAATAAAATTGCCGCTTTTCTCTTGAAAACTTTGCCGTGATATTCAGTTTCAGGTTTCGTCTTTATGGATACTCCCGCTGATCTCGCTTCGCATTCGCACGCCACCCATGATCCGCACCACGATGCTGGGCACGATCATCACGAACTCCCGTTCTGGCGGAAGTATATCATCTCTACCGATCACAAAGTCATCGGCATCCAGTACGGTATCACCGGGTTGATCTTTCTGTTCTTCGGCTTTTCCCTGATGATGCTGATGCGCTGGCAGCTCGCCTACCCCGGCAAGCCGCTGCCGTTGATCGGCAACGCGCTCGGTCATTTCTTCGGCCCGGGCAGCATGCCAGGCGGAATCATGACGCCGGAGTTTTACAACTCGTTGGGCGCAATGCACGGCACGATCATGATCTTTCTTGGGATTGTGCCGGTGGCGTTCGCGGCTTTTGGGAACTTCGTAGTTCCGCTGCAGATCGGCGCGCCGGACATGACTTTTCCGAAAATCAACATGGCCAGTTACCAGGCGTTCTTCTTCGGCGGCATCGTCATGCTGATCAGCTTTTTTGTTCCTGGCGGTGCTGCCAAAGGCGGCTGGACTTCCTATACGCCGCTGGCGGATCATTGCGGATAAAGGCCCTACATACGACGTAATTCTTCAACGGCCAGACGCTCTGGCTCATCGGCTTCATTTTGTTGATCACCTCGTCGCTGCTCGGCGCCATCAATTTTATCGCCACGATCATCCAGTTGCGCGCGAAAGGTCTCACCTGGATGCGGCTCCCGTTTTTCGTCTGGGCGCAATTCGTTACCGCGTTTCTGCTCGTGCTCGCTTTTCCTCCACTCGAATCAGCCATTGTGATGCAGCTAATGGATCGCGTGGCCGGGACGAGCTTCTTCATGCCGAGCGGCCTGATTGTGAACGGCACGCCGGTCCACGTCAGCGGCGGCGGCAGCCCGCTTCTCTGGCAGCATCTCTTCTGGTTTCTCGGTCACCCCGAAGTTTATGTGCTGATCCTTCCCGGTATGGGGATCGTGGCGGAAATTATCGCGAACAATTCGCGCAAACCGCTTTGGGGTTACAAATCGCTGGTCTTCTCGGTGCTGGTGCTCGGCTTCCTCTCCTTTATCGTTTGGGCGCACCACATGTGGCTCACCGGGATGGGCACGGCGGTGAGCGCATTTTTCCAGACCACGACAATGATCATCTCGATTCCGTCGGTGATTATCCTGAGCGCATTTTTCATTTCGCTCTGGGGCGGCTCTATTCGCTTCAATGTCCCAATGCTCTTCGCGACTGCATTCCTGCCCATGTTCGGCATCGGCGGCCTAACGGGCATTCCACTCGCCTTTAATTCGGCCGATCTCTACTTGCACGACACTTATTACGTGATCGCGCATTTCCATTACATCGTCGCGCCGGGGACGATCTTCGCGCTCTTCGGTGGAATTTATTATTGGTTTCCGAAGGCGACGGGGCGGGTGATGAACGAGTTTTGGGGCAAGGTGCATTTCTGGCCGTCGCTCATCTGCATGAACGTCATCTTTCTCCCGATGTTTCTGCAGGGCATGCTCGGGATGCACCGGCGCTGGTACGACGGCGGACAGGGTTGGACGTACGCGCAAGCAACCGTCTGGGGACAAACCGGATTCCAATGGAACGTTTGGATTTCCGTCGCGGCCTGGATCATGGGCATCGCCCAAATTCCATTCATCATCAATTTCTTCTGGAGCATGAAGCACGGCCGGAAAGTGAATGAAAACCCGTGGGAAGCGACCACCCTCGAATGGACCGCCCCCTCGCCGCCGCCGCACGGCAATTTTGCCACGCCGCCGGTCGCCTACCGTGGACCGTACGAATACAGTGTGCCTGGACGGAAGCGCGACTTTACGATGCAGAATGATCCGATCCGCGAAAGCGAGCGAATTGCGCTCGCCGCTGCTCACACTCACGAACATGCTCCGGTTCACTAGTTAGGCAAGGCGTTCCCATGGAAATTCCCTACACAGTTGCGGCTCGGCCTGACACCGGACTTTGGAACGCCAAGGTCGGCATCTGGCTTTTTCTGGCGTCGGAAGTGATGCTCTTCGGCGGACTTTTTTCCGCCTACGTTTTTCTCCGCCTCGATGCCGCACCGGGCGCGTGGCCGCACGGACTATTGAATGTGCCGGTCGGCACCTTCAACACCGGGGTGCTCATCGCTTCTTCGGTGACGGTCGTACTGGCGTGGGCCGCGTTAAAAATGCGGCAATTCACCCGTTACAAAGTTTACATGGGGATCACGATCCTTTGCGGCGTCGTCTTTCTGGCGGTGAAACTGGCCTACGAATGGCCACAGAAGTTTGATCACTTCGGCGCCCGCATTAAAGAGAGCGCGCTCGAAAAATATGAGCCGTACCTCGGCAACAAACATTTGCTCGCGGAAGGTCACGAGCCGCGCACCGAGATCACCGGCCACCTCCACAATCCCGAGGCGCTGCATGACGCGAGCATCAAGGAATACGAGATCGCAATGGACCCGGTCAACGCCGACCCGACCAATCCAGCGATGGATCGCCCGCATTTTCTTTATGTTCCGCCAACGAAAAAGATCGCGACGGTCGAGAAGGAAGATGTGGAATTTGCCGGCATGTTTTTGCCTAACCACAGCGCCTATTTCGCAACTTACTTCACCATCACCGGGCTGCACGGCCTGCACGTCCTCGGTGGCGTCCTTGTTTTCACCTATCTCTGGCTGCCGGTGGGAGCAAACCTTTACAAACGAAACCCCGAACACCTGGCGAACCGGGTTGAAGTCGCGGGGTTGTTCTGGCACTTTGTTGATCTAGTCTGGATCTTTGTTTTCCCGCTCTTTTATTTGCTCTAGCCGATGAATAATCCGCCCGAAGTGACTCAGGATCCCAGCGAACACGAGCAATACGCTCACGACGTAAGCCACCATGTAAAAAAATACATGATGGTGGGCGCAACTCTGCTCGCTTTCACCGCGATCACCGTTTTTCTTTCCTACGTCAACTTCGGCACGCAGAAGGCGAACGTCGCGGTCGCGCTGGTCGTTGCGACGTTTAAAGCCGGTTTGGTCGCGGCGATTTTCATGCACCTCTCGGCCGAGAAGAAAATGATCTACCGCATTCTGATCTTCACGTTCTTTTTCGTCCTCGGCCTTTTCTGGCTCACTTATCTCGCCTGGTACGATCCGGTCACCCGCTAATGTCGCTTAAAGGTTTTCACATCCTGTTCATCATCGTCTCGACGCTTCTCGCGCTCGGCTGCGGCGCGTGGTGCATCTGGGTCGATCTTACCGTCGGAGAACCGGTTTATCGGACGGGGATGATCTGCTCGTTCGTCGCGGCCCTCATCCTCATCGTCTACGGCATTTGGTTTTATCGGAAAATGAAGCGGCTCCGGATTATCACATGAAGACGAGGGTGATCACATTGGTGGCGATTTTTCTCAGCTCCCAGATTGGGCAGGCGCTGGCGTGCTCGACTTGTTTCGGCAATTATCCCGCGGCCCACGGCGGCCCGCCACCCACCATTCAACACATGGCCGTCGCGATTTGGGTCATGATGGGCGCGATCATGTCCGTGCTCGGTGGTGTGGGGGCGTTTAGCTTTCATCTTTGGCGTCACGCCAATACTCCCCTCGAACCGCATCAGGAGCTGACGGAGGAGGATTTCGAGATGTATGATTAATCTCGCGCTGATCAACGAGTTGATCGGGATGCCGCCAAATGCTTCCGAGCACGGTTACCAGATCGATCACATCATCGAGTTCTGCCATTGGTTCATGGGAACGCTCTTTCTCGGATGGTCGATTTACTTCATTTACGTTTTGTTCCGGTTTCGCAAAGGCCGTCATCCCGTGGCCGATCACGAAGGCGTCAAGAACGCGATCTCGACGCATCTTGAATTTTCCGTCGTCCTCATCGAAGCGGTGCTGTTGATCGCGTTTGCTGTTCCGCTTTGGGCCAAGCGGGTAAACGAATTTCCCGCAACGAAAGACGCGGTCCTGGTCCATGTGATTGGCCAGCAATTCAATTGGAACTTCCATCTCCCGGGACCGGACGGGCAATTTGGCCGGCGCGAACGTGACCTCGTCAGCAATTCGAATCCGCTCGGACTGGATCCCAATGATCCTGCGGGCAAGGACGATCTCGTCGTGCTTGGCGAGCTGCACGTCCCCGTCAATCGGCCAGTCATCATGGAGCTTTCGTCGAAGGATGTAATCCATGATTTTGCCATGCCCAACATGCGCATCGCGCAGGACGCGATTCCCGGCCAGATCATCCCGATGTGGTTCAAGCCTCTGAAAGTCGGGACCTACGAAGTGATTTGCGGACAACTTTGTGGCCTCGGGCACTACAGCATGAAGGGCTCTGTCGTGGTTGATTCGCCGGCGGACTATCAGACATGGCTGAAGGAGACCGCAGCACTTGCCGGCACACCGAGCGCGCCGCCGCCGGGCGCGCCCAAGACTGAAAATCCCGCCGGCGAAGTCAAGCCTGAACCCGCTCCGAAAAATCCGCCCGGCGGATAGCATACGGTTTGTTTTTTGTAGCGGTGGTCTCTGACCGTCGCATTTGTTTCCGGTCGGGTTATCTTTCTGCGCAAGCCGTGAGTGGATCTACGTCGAAAAACGCGACGGTCGGAGACCGCCGTTACAGCAATTGGCTTAATCGCTTCGCCTGGCTTACTGCCGTCGCGACGCTCCTCCTCATTTGCAGTGGCGGAATGGTGACGAGCAAAGGCGTGGGCCTCGCTGTTCCCGACTGGCCGACAACATTCGGCTACAACATGTTCTTGTTCCCGGTTTCGAGATGGGTCGGCGGAATTCTTTTTGAGCACACTCACCGGCTCATCGCGTCAGTTGTCGGATTGCTCTCCATTGTTCTGGCGGTTTGGCTTTGGCGAGTGGAACCGCGGCGTTGGGTTCGCAATCTTGGCTACGTCGCTGTCGCCGCCGTGATTCTGCAGGGTGTCCTCGGCGGACTGCGAGTGACAATGTTGAAAGACGAAATCGGAATCTTTCACGCCTGCCTCGCGCAAGCTTTCCTCGGACTTCTTGTTTTCATCGCGCTTGTGACGTCTAAATTCTGGAACCGTATTTCGTCCCAGGCCGGAGCAAACCGCATTCTTCCGCTGGCGATGCTGACCACGACCTTGATCTACTTGCAGCTCGGGCTCGGCGCGACCATGCGGCATCAACATCGCGATCTCGCCATCCTCGATTTCCCGGCAGCCTACGGCAAATTCATTCCTGACGTGAGTCCGCCGGCACTTGCCCGGATCAACGCCTGGCGCGATGCGCAAGCCCTATCCGATGTCACCGCATTTCAAATCTGGCTTCAGATGGCGCATCGGGCGCTGGCGGCTCTGATCGCACTCTCAATCGGAGCGTTTTGGATTCTCGCTCGAACACGCGCGACCAACATCGCGCTGCGGAAATTGTCGAACCTCTGGCTGCTTTTTCTCGCTGGCCAGATCGCGTTGGGTGCATGGACGATTTGGAGCAACAAAGCAGCGGATGTTGCGACGACCCACGTCGCAGTCGGTGCAATCATGCTGTCGTTAGGGGTGATCGTCTGCGCCGTTCTTTGGCGAATGCAATCTGTGCGTTACCTCGTAACGCGTCCGGGATTGCAGAGGGAGGGCGAGGCTCCAGCTGAGCCGCTGGACGACACGGAGCCCGGCTCAGCCGGAGCTTCGCCCTCCCCGGTTTCGCGAGCGGCAACGATGCCTCAACAAAACATGCTCTCATGAAAAGCGCGACGATTGAAAACGGCACTGCGCTGGAAGAGTTGCGACACGCTAGCTTTGCGGATTTCGCCGAACTGATCAAAGCACGCCTGACTCTTCTCGTCCTGCTCACAACGGCAGTCGGATATTATCTTGGCGCATCCACTCCATTCAGCCCCCTCGCACTTTTTCACGCCGTGTTTGGTACTGCACTCGCAGCCGCCGGCGCAGCCGCTCTCAATCAATGGTGGGAGTGGAAGCTTGACGCCCTAATGCATCGTACGAGAATGCGACCGATTCCCGCCGGCCGAATGCCGGCCCGTGACGCTCTTGTCGTCGGAGGGATTCTCGCGCTGCTCGGCGTGGCCTACCTCGCCATCACGACAAACTTACTCAGTGCCGCGCTCGCCGCCGTGACGGTCATCATTTACATTTTCGGTTACACGCCGCTAAAACGCATCAGCACGACAAATACCCTCGTCGGCGCGGTCCCGGGCGCGTTGCCGCCGATGATCGGCTGGGCCGCAGCGCACGGCGATATCGGTTGGCCGGCCTGGAGCTTGTTCGCGATTTTGTTCTGCTGGCAGATGCCACATTTTTTTGCGATCGGATGGATGTACCGCGAAGATTACGCGCGCGCCGGTTTTCAAATGTTGTCCAGCCGCGATCTTGACGGAGCGCGCAGCAGCCGGCAGAGCGTCATTTTCGTCGTGCTCCTGATCGTGGCCAGCATTTTGCCTGCGCTGCTCGAAGTAACCGGTCCGGTTGCATTCGGCGGCGAACTTTTTCTCGGACTGCTTTTTCTGGTCGTGGCGATTCGCTTCTGGCGCCGGAGAACAATGCGCGCCGCGCGCGTTATGTTCATCGCGTCTATCATTTACCTGCCAATCGCGCTGGCCGTGTTGGTCATCACAAAATTATGAACACGGCCTCTGCCATGGCGAAACCAGCGCGCTCCGCGCCATCGACTCTCTGGAAAGCGACGCTGATTCTCATTCCTTTGCTCACGGCGGCGATGCTTTTCGCGGTCCGCCAGATGGAGGTCAGCCAGTTGCGGAACCGGGCGCTTGCCTCCTATGGGACCGTGCCAAACTTCCAACTGACGAATCAGAATGGGAAACCGTTTGGATCCGCGCAGCTAAGCGGAAAGATCTGGATCGCGGATTTCGTCTACACCACTTGCCCGGGACCCTGTCCGATAATCAGCAGCCGGATGAGCGAACTCCAGAAACCGCTCGAAAATAGCGACGTCCATCTCGTTTCCGTGAGTGTCGATCCCGAAAAGGATACTCCCGAGGTCTTGCGCGGATATGCCGATCGCTTGCACGCGCAGCCGGGTCGCTGGGATTTTCTGACCGGTTCGAAGGCGATCATTTACAATTTGTCCCGCAACGGATTCAAACTCGGGATAGACGACGGCAGCGCCGAAGAAGGCGTGCCGGTCCATAGCACACGCATGGTTCTGGTCGATCGCCGGGGAACGATCCGCGGCTACTACGATGCGCTCGCTCCCGACGCCGTCACGAAATTACTGGCCGACACCAGCCATCTCCTGCGCGAGCAACCGAAGTGAATTCTCCTTCGTGATGAATTGCCCCGCTCGGTCTGCGTGATTATTGCAGACGACGATGCCTCACGGTGTGCAACACCATGAGGCATCGGTTCGTTAGCGAGAGAATCCCCTCCGGGTTGAAGAAGTGATGGCATTCTGCCTCCGAGCGGCCCGGCTACTTTCCGCTGAAGCTCCTAGATCAAACACCTCTTGAATTACGGGAGTGTTAAAGAACTGATTACTCCAAAGGTCATTTCCCGCGGTTACTAACAAACCGACCGGAGTTTCTTTAATCGTATTATTCCGGACCACGTTGTTCGTTCCCTGCACGAACACCCCGGACTCATCACTGTTGGTAATTACGTTGCCTTTGACGGTATTGTTGTCGGCGATCACGGCGATGCCGTCCCAGACGTCGGTGTCAAGCACAGTATTCTCGAGAACATCTACGTTACTGGCGGAGATAATGAAGATTCCTACCTGGGTCTTGCCGACAACGTTCCTGGCAACTTTGACGTCGTGAGTCGTGTCGAAGACAATGATGCCGCTGGAATTCGCTTCGCACTCGGAAATCGAGGCACAGGGCGCAAAGACGTAGTTGTTTACGACGTTATCTTCGATCGAGCCTCGGGCATCGCGGCCCAGCGCTATGCCGGGATGGGCGATGCCAGACGCCGCGCCCAGGCCCGTGACCACATTGCCTATGGCCCGGAAAGTGGTTCCTGGTTCCATTGCCGCCATGCCGTTCAATTGGCAGTCGTGGATACTGCTGTTGGTTACGGTTAGGCGCGACCGCCCTGTGCCGCTGCTTTCCGTATAGATGCCCAGCCCGGTCGGGCACTCCTCAAGCCCCGTTCCGAGTTTGATATTTCTGACTGCCGCCGAGTCGATCACTCCCGACGCGTTTCGGTAGTAGATCCCGAGCAGCACCGGCTCGCATGCGCCAATGCCATTGTCCGTCCCATCAACGATGATGTTCCTGATGGTTACGTCAGAGGTGTCGTGCACCAGGATGGCTGTTGCGACTGGAACAGAGCCTCCTCCAAAGAAGGGCGAGACCGCCATTGAGTTAGCGATCATGTTAGAGGGCTGAACGATTGACGCCTTCTTCCCGTTGCGCTCGATGCCCTCAAGAGTCAGCCGTTTGGCGATCTCCACCTGCTCGTCATAGGTGCCCGGACAGACTTGGATGACGTCTCCAGGCGCAGCCAAATTGACCGCTGATTGAATCGTTTCAAACGTGGCGCCCGGACATTCAATGTGGTCGTCATCGACGACGAGGAGGTGAATTGGCGGCTCGTTTTCCTGACTGGCGTCACCGGCGAAGAATGTTTGCGCCAGCGCGAGGGTGCTACAGAGGGTGAGGACTACGGCCGCGGCAATCTTGGAGAACGCCTTGAATGTTAGCGTGAAAGATTTGTTGTGCCGGGGGCCTTTTTCTTGAGTTCTGTTTCCGGCGCCAAACGAGAACGATTGCGTTTCAAAGGCGCGAAGCGCGGTGCCGAGCCGGGTGAGCGAGCGTGAGATTGTTTTCATAGTTGTCGTTTCCTATTTCTCCGGGAGTTTTTGGCCGCGCTGCAAAATATTGTGAATTATCTTCGAGACTTGTTTTCTTCCCGGGAATCGGATAGACCGCTCACGTGAATGCTCAGGCCCGCACGATCCACGGGGCGGGCGATCCGTTCGCCTCCACTCATTGGAGCGTGATTCTGGCGGCGGGCCACGGCGAGTCCGAACCGGAAGCGGCACAAGCTGCGCTGGCTCAGCTTTGCCAGACCTATTGGGCGCCGCTTTACACTTTCGTCCGCAGGCGCGGGCATGCGCCGCATGACGCCGAAGATCTTACTCAGGGCTTTTTCGCTTATTTAATAGGTAACAAAATTTATCTGCGGGCCGATTCTCGGAAGGGAAAGTTTCGCTCTTTTCTGCTCAACTGCTTGAAGGATCAGCTTGCAGATGCATACGATCACAAACACGCACTTAAGCGTGGTGGTGGCTCAGACTTATTGCCGTTGAATGAAGCGCAGGTGAAGGAGGCGGAATCGCTTTTTCAAACCCACGGCGCGACGGAGGATTCGCCCAACGAAGATCGCTTGTTTGAGCGCGCCTGGGCCGAGACGCTCGTTGCCGCGGCGCTCCACCGCACCGCTGCCCACTACCGGGATAAGGACAAAAAAAAGCTTTTCGAAGAACTGAAGGTGTTCGTCACCGGCGGCACCACTCCGCTGCCGACTTATTCCGATTTGGCGGAGCGCCTCAGCGTGCAGGCCTCCACACTGCGCGGCGAAGTGACCCGTTTGCGGGCGCGCTACCGCGAAGGGTTGCGGGCCGAAGTCCGCCAGACCGTCGAAAGCGAGGCGGAGGTGGCGGGCGAATTGCGCGAGCTCTCGGCGTGTTATCGGGCGGATCAGGGGAGCTCGGGATGGCTACACCCGTCACCTCCACCGTCTGCTCACTCTGCGGCAAGACGCTCGAAAAGGGAGGGTGCCTGTCTCGCTTGTCTCTTGCGCGGCGGCCTCGATGAAGACGAGGAAGAACCGATTGCCCCATCTTCGTTAGTCTTCGGCGATTTCGAAATCGAGCGACGCGACGACGGTTCCTGCTGGGAACTGGGACGTGGCGCGATGGGAGTGACCTATCGCGCCCGGGACACGGATGTTGCACCGCTCGGTCGCGCTCAAGGTGATCGAGATGCCGGCAAGGCCGAGGGCGCGCACGCGACGCGTGAGCGCTTCCTGCGCGAGGCGCGCGCAGCGGCGGCCTTGCGGCATGCCAACGTGGCAAGCGTTTTTCAATTCGGCGCGCCGCAAAGAAATGGGTCGCTGTTATTACGCGATGGAGCTGGTGGAGGGCGAAACGCTCGAAGATCTCGTGCGGCGAGACGGTCCGCTGCGAGTAGAAACCGCGCTGGAGATCGCGATCCAGGTTGCGCGAGCACTGGCCGAGGCAGCGGCGCAGGGTCTGGTTCATCGCGACCTCAAACCGGGCAATATCATGCTCGCGCCTAACGACGCCGGCCGGCCACGCTGGAAGAAAGTGATCGATTTCGGCCTGGCCAAGGCGAACGGGGCAGCGGACGAGATCGATCTCACCCACGGCGGATTTGTCGGAACGCCCACTTTCGCCAGCCCTGAACAATTCACGGGCACGGCCGCGGACGCGCGCTCGGATATTTATTCGTTAGGCGTGACTCTCTGGTATATGCTAACCGGCGAGGTGCCGTATCACGGCAAAACGATCGAGGAGATTCGCCATTGCCAAAGCGATCTCCCTTTGCCGGTGGGAAAATTGGTCGCGCGCAAGATTCCACGGTTCGTCATTGATCTGCTGCGCCGTGTTCTCGCAGTGGATCCGACACGGCGGCCAGTTAACGGCGCGCGAATTGATGGAAGCCTTGGAGGCGTGCCGCTCAGGGGCTGATTCCTGCTCATGGATGGAAAGCGCGTCAGATCGGCCGGAGCTTGCAGCGCTCGGCGCCGTGGTCGCGATTGCCGGGGCAGTATTCTTCGCCTTTTGGCTCCGAGGACACAAAGCAGCGGACCCTGCACCGGCACTCGCCAAGTCGATCGCCGTGCTTCCGTTTGAAAACATCAGCGAAGACAAGGGGAACGCTTATCTAGCCGATGGTATTCAGGACGAGATCCGGACGCGGCTGGCCAAAATCGCGGATCTGAAAGTAATCTCGCGCACCTCGACGCAGAATTACAAAAGCAAGCCGGGAAATCTGTCCGAGATCGCGAAACAGCTCGGCGTGGCGAACATCCTTGAGGGCAGCGTCCAGAAATCCGGCGAGGCGGTCCATATTACCGTGCAGCTTATCAGCGCCCGCGACGATTCTCACCTTTGGGCCGAGAGCTACGACCGCGAGTTAAGAAACATCTTTAGCGTTGAGCGTGAAGTTGCCGAAACCGTAGCGACCCAACTCAAGGCCAAACTGGTGCCGCAGGAAGTCACCGAGCTAGCGCGCCTGCCGACCACCAATCCCCAAGTGTACGACTTGTATCTCAGAGCCAGGTATATCAACCAGCAATTCCTTAACGGGCAGGTGGACAGCAGTCTGGCCGCCGTCGATTTTTGTCGGCAGGCGATCGCGCTCGATCCCGGTTTTGCACTCGCCTATGCCTTACTCGCGAGAACTGAATTAATAATCTATCTCGTCGGCGAGGATCGTTCGCTGGAACGGATCGCTAATGCTCGGGCCAACGCCGAAAAGTCATCGGCGCTCCAGCCGGACCTGATAGAGGGACATCTCGCGCGGGCGTCAATTTATACGTATGTGAAGCATGATTATGCCAACGCACTGGTCGAATACGAGTCTCTGCTGAAGCGTTCGCCAAACGACTCAGAGCTCAATGCTAATATGGCCTTCGCGAACGGGAGAGCAGGTAACTGGCAGGCTAAATTAACCGGAATGCTGCGTGCGTGCGAACTGGACCCACGCAACAGTAGATACCTCCGCTGGATGGCAAGTACTTACGCACAGTTGAGACGCTACCCCGAAGCGGAACAAGCCTACGAAAAGGCGCTGGCACTGACACCTGACGACTGGTTCACGCGAGCGAACAGCGCGTGGAATCTTATATTGCAGGGCAAGCTCGGCGACGCTCGGGAGGCGCTGAAGGCATGGCCGGATATCAAGTTAACAGAAACTGCATTGTCGATGAAATATTCGCATCTCCAGTGGATCGAAACACTTTCGCGGAACTATGACGCCGCACTAGCTAACGGATTAAAGATTCCTGTGCTGGGCAACCGCTTTCCGACCGTGGGCATTTCAGTCGGGGACATCAAAAAGAACACTGATAACGGCTTCGACGCGCTCTACAAAGGTGACGCGACGGGCGCGCACCAAGCTTTCACCGCCGCGCGGGATGGCCTTGAGTCACAGCGCGCCGGGCAGCTCGACGATCCGCAGTTTTATAACGCCGAGGCTTTGGTTGCCGCGGGAATGGACAACCGCGAGGCCGCTGTAAACGCGGCCCGCAAAGCCCTTGCCCTTGCGCCGATCGAGAGCGACGCATACTACGGAACCGATAGCCTGCTCAGGCTCGCTCAGGTCTACGCGCATTTCGGCGAGGCTGACCAAGCAGTCCCACTGATTCGAAAGCTGCTCGACGTGCCTGGCACCGGCGAAACCATTACGCCAGCACTGCTGCGTCTCGACCCGATCTGGGACCCGCTCCGCAATGACCCGCGCTTTCAGGCGCTGCTCAAGGATTACCCGGCCGAGGGCGGGGAAAAGCTCAGTCCCGAGAAATCGATCGCCGTGTTACCCTTCGAGAACCGCAGCGCGGACCAGGCCAACGCTTATTTCGCCGACGGCATTCAGGATGAAATCCTGACGCGCCTGGCGAAAATCGGCGACTTGAAAGTGATCTCGCGCACTTCGACCGAGAAATATCGCGGCCGTCCGATCAATCTAAAAACTGTCGGGGAAGAACTCGGTGTCACCGCCCTACTCGAGGGGAGTGTGCAGAAATCCGGCGGCAAGGTGCGCGTCACGGTGCAGTTGATCGAAGCCAGATCCGATCATCCTCTTTGGGCTGAATCCTACGACCGCTCGCTCGAGGACATCTTCACCGTGCAGAGCGAGATCGCCGGACAGGTCGCGAGCGCTTTGTACGCAAGATTGACCCCGCAGGAGTCGGTCGCGCTCAAGAGTGTGCCGACCCGCAATCAAAAGGCGTACGATCTGTTTCTCCGCGGCGAACATTTCCTTCGGACAGGGCTCGCGAATTTCAGAGCGCCGGATGTGTTGACGGCGACCGAATTTTACCGCCAGGCGGTGACTGAGGACGCGCAATTTGCCCTTGCCTACGCCCAGCTCTCTTTTGCGGAGTCTTTCCTCTACTGGGTCGGCGCGGATCCTCCGGGCGATCCACCGGCACAGGCCGCTCGCGTTCATGCCGATAAAGCGGCGGCGCTCGCGCCCGATCTGCTCGAGGCGCATCTGTCGCTGGCTTATTGCGACTTCTGGGGTCGACTCGATTATCCCAGTGCGCTGGAGCATCTCACCCGCGCCCGCGCATTGGCCCCACAAAGCGCGGACGTTCTCGCGGCGTTCGGGCTGGTCTATGGCCGCCAGTTGCGATTCGACGACGCCATCGCCGCCTACCAGCGCGCGGTGCAATACGATCCTGGAAACTCAAAACTGATCGACAATCTCGCATATACCTATTGGTCGGCTGGACGCTTCGAGATGGTTCCGCCGACCTGCGAACGAGCCCTGGTCGTGGACCCCGATAACCAGGGAACCGTGAGACGACTGGCCCGGCTCCATGTGGTGCGCTATGGCGACGTGGAACGCGCGCGGCGAATGCTCCAGGCTCCCGATCCGCGCAACAAGGTTCTCCTCGCCTTCATCTCCTCGCTCACGCGGGACTACGAAACTGCCATCCGCCTGATCGAACAATTGCCCGCCGATTCCCCGGCCTTTGCGCCGGCTGATGAATCGAAGGACGAACTGCTCGGACTCTATTGTTTCCGGGCGGGCCAGGTGGATCGCGCGCGGCCGTTGCTGGAGTCGGTGCGCAATCGACGCCGCGCCCTTCTGGCAGACAAAACTCTTAGTTCTCGCCGGGTCTCCTACAATTCCATTCGCCTTGCGCGACTCGAGGCAACTCTCGGCAACGGTGATGCCGCCGTCGAGATCGCCGAGCGCGGCGCGGAGGTCGATGCGATTACGCGCGATCGGCTGCAAGGCACCGCATACCGCAACGATCTGGCCGAGATCTATGCGCGCACCGGCCGCAACGACAAAGCGATCGCGCTCCTTGCCCAGCAATTAAAAGGTCCGCCAGTCGCCCTCGACGTCACCCCGGTCATGCTCCGGCTCGATCCGCGCTGGGATTCGCTCCGCCAGGACCCGCGCTTTCAGGCGCTGCTCAAAGAGTACCCACCCGAGGGCGGACAAAATGTCGGCAAGCGATGAACAAACCGACAATCCTCTTATCAGGAATTGCTGCCGGGGGATTTGCTCCACCCCGGCAGCAATTGATTCTTGCGCCAAACTACTTCAGCGTGATTTCCCGCATGAGCTTGTCGCCCATGATCTCGCGAATCTCCATCCGCTTGACCGCGGTCTGCTCCTGCTGCGCGACCGAGCCTTCGATTTTTTGGGCGATCGGATCGAACTTCTCACGACTATTGTCCAACGCCGCCATGTTCTTCGATTCCACCATCAACAGGATGTTGAAGTCGTTCGGAGTGGCCGCATCGCCGATCAGAATCTTGTAGCTGATGATGAGATTCTGCTTTTTCGCTTCGTCGAGCGTGCCCTTGAAGGACTTGGCGAGTCCTTTCAGGTACTGATCGCTCATCCCGTATTTCGCTTTCACCATCGTGACGTTCCAGACGGTGCCTTCCGTATACGGGGCGTCGCTTTGGGCGGAGCAAAGCCCAGCCCACGTCGTGAATAGCGCAGCGCTGACTGCAAGAGTGAGGTATTTCTTCATATTGATTAATCTTCTAATGGTTTGACCGGCTCGTGATTAAGCCGGCCGAATTGAGGGGGGAGAATGACGGGGGCGCAAACCGCGGTCAATACAATCTACCTCGGTCGATCGCCGACGTGATTGTGGAGCTGTAGCCACGGCGCTGTGCGCCGTGTGCGCGCGCCTCGTAGAGGCGCGGCTACAATCCAAGTTTACGGCGCGGGCGCTTTGGCCGGCACGACCGCCGCGCCGATCGTTTTGAAAATCCGCCCGAGATCGCTGTTCGTGGAGAAAATGGCGGTGGTGTCTTTCTCAAATCCGGTCCGCGCGACTTCGAGACTGCGACGAAAGAGAAAGAGCTCCTGCGCATCCGGCGGACTGTAAGCCGCCGTATAAATCCGCGCGGCCTCGGCGTCCGCTTCGCCCTCAATTTTGAGCGCTTCTTTCGTCGCGACCGAAATGATCGAGGCAACGTCGCTTTCTTTTTGTCCGCTGATGTTGGCGGCTTCGCCTTTTCCTTCGGAGCGGAACTTGGCCGCGATCTGGTGACGCTCGCTCGACATCCGCTCGATAATTTTTTCGGCCACGGCCGGATTGTATTTGCTGCGTTTGAAACGCTCATCGAGCAACTCAATCCCGAAATCAGCGATCTTTTGCCGCGTTCGCTCGGTGATTTGCTTTTCGATGTGGCCGCGGCCGAGTTCGATGTCGGGAATGGTGCTCGGCAGAATGGTCCCGCTCTTTTCCAATTCTTCGTCGCGCACGGGTTCGCGGCCTTTCGTTACCCGGATGATCTCGACCAAATCGTTTGTCGCCACCGCCGTCCGCGTTTCACTTCCGAGAATGTCGTCGAGCCGCGAAAGTGCGCTGCGTTCGTCATTCAATCGATTGTAATAAAGAAGCGGATCGCTGATCCGCCAGCGGGCGAAGCAATCGACGATCAGGTAGAGCTTGTCCTTGGTCGGACATTCCGTGGGTGGTCCGTCCCAGGCGAGAATCCGATTATCAAACCGATGAATCACATCGACGACCGGAATCTTAAGTTTCAAACCGGGCGTCGTCTCGGTCCGAATCGCTTTGCCGAAGCGCGTGATAATAACGGTCTCATATTGCCGGACAATGAAAAGCATGGCGCCCCATTTGAACGCCGTGAGGAGAAACAAAAGACCAATCAGCATCATGCCGCGGCTTTGCAGAAAGCGAGCGATCCGGGCCAGCGTGTTGGAAGGATGAATCGTTTGCACGGTGGTTAGGGCTGTTGCGGTTTGGCAGTCTCCGATTGGAGGAGCGGCAACGTTTGCAGAACACTTTTCACGCTCTCGTCCACGATGACCTTCCGTTGCAGAGCCGGCAGGATGGCTTCCATTGATTCGAGATAAAGGCGGCGGCGGGTCACTTCAGGAGCTTTGCGATATTCCGTGAGCAGAAGCGAAAACTTTTCGGCATCGCCTTTCGCCTGGTTGACGCGGCGGAAAGCGTAGGCCTCCGCCTGCTTTTGCATTTCCTTGGCCTGCCCTTTCGCGTTTGGGACAGCATCGTTGTAAATCGCCCATGCCTGATTGATCGCGGTCTGCTTTTCCTGCTGGGCCTGGTTCACCTCATTGAATGCCGCCTGCACCACCGGCGGCGGGCGCACGGTTGCGAGCTGCACCTGTTGAATCTGGAGGCCGAGGCCGTACTCCGAGGAAAGATTGGCGAGCCGTTCAGCGCGGAGGTCTCGATGTCGTGCCGGCCGATCGTGAGCACTTCATCGACAGTGCGATCGCCGATCACTTCCCGCATGACGCTTTCGGAAAGATCGCGCAAAGTCTTCTCCGGTTCGCGCGCACCGAAGAGATACATCCTGGGATCGGTGATCCGATATTGCACGACCCACGGGACGAGGGCCGTGTTCAGATCGCCGGTAATCATCGTTTCGGTATCTGCCGGTTCCGTATCGCCCTGATACTCGTTGGTCGCGTTGGGCGTCGTGAAACCGAATTCAAGTTTTATGCAGTCGCTGCGTCGGGACGACCGTAATTTCGTCGATGTAAGGAATGGCGTAGGCGAGGCCGGGATTCACCGTCCCGACATAGGCGCCAAAACGGGTTTTCACGCCGACGGAATTCGTCGGAATGGAGACAAAGCCGAAAAGCAGCGAGATGATCGTGCTGACGATGCCGAGAAGCCCGATGGCGCCAAGGAGCAACCGCAGAGGTTTGAAGACGAAGCCTCCGGGAAAGACCGAGGTGGAGAGCGTCGTGTTTGCCATAAAGATCAGTAGCGCGAACGGCAGTGTAGAGACGACCACCTCAGCCGCCAATCAGAATCGCGCGCGGTTTTTTTGGAACACGCTTCCAATGATCCACTCCGTTCCGATTTCTTATTTGGCGTTCGAACGCGCCAGATGCTCGATCACTTTCTCAAGCCCATCGACCACTCGAGTCATCGTGTCATAATCTAATTTGTCCGGTGTGTCGGAAGCCGCGTGATAATGCGGATAACGAAACGGAGCGGTGTCTGTAATCATGATGCCGGGATAACCGTGCTGCCAGAATGCCCATTGATCGGACCAGCCGATGCCCGGAATAGCGCTCGGCAACGCCGCGCCTTGCGAAGGAACTTGCGCGTGCTGGCGAAACTGGGCGATTGCTTCTCGAACCAGCGCTCGTGAAGGAACATTCCCGACAAATCCGATGAAGTTGCCCGTCGTCGGATAAAGCAGGCCGAGTCCAGGAAACGGATAGGTCTGCGAATTCGGAGCGTTCGAGTAGTATCCGATTGTTTCCAGACTCAGCATTGCGACGATGCGATCGCCGTGATCGCGGCAACGCTTCGCGTAAACGTAGCTTCCCATCTCCGGCGATTGAAACATGAACGGTTCTTCGTTCACGAAGGCAACGAATCGCAGCGTGCGCGGGAATTGTTTCCCGCCGAAGCGTCGCGCCAAAGCAAGAAGCGCGGCGACGCCGCTGCCGTTATCGTTCGCGCCGGGCGAGCCGACCACCGAATCATAATGCGCGCCGATGAGAACGATGTCGGACTGAGTGCCCGCGGATCTCCGCCTCGATATTATCGAAAGTTCTGGCCGCGCATTTCGTACCGGTCGCGACGCGAATGGAGGTTGGCCGCAGAAAAGGATTTCTCAATGAAGTTCGATGCCGCCACGAGTTCTCGATAGCGGAGGAAATTCCGTTCTCCAATGTCGCCCGCCAGAGTCTTCACGTCAGAGACGAGCTCGGCGCGCAAGGCAATTTGCTCCGGCGTTAACGACGCCTGCGCTCCGTGGAAACTTTTTCCCGGCATCCTGATCATGCTCCACCATGCTACGGCAGCGACCGCAACCAAGGCGACAAGAAGAAGCGGAAGCAAACGCCGATTCAGATGCCCAGAATACGAGAGTCGCAACGATTTTTTCAATCAGTCCTTCCCGCGCGCGAACACAACGAGCTCACGTCATCAAGAACGAGCCGGCGTCTAAAGAAACCCACCGCATTGCGTCTCCGACGGATCTCCAGGATATACGTGATTCACGGATACGATCTATTGATCCGCATCCGAACGCGAATTCCCCCGCCACATTTTTAACCATATACGTGACTCACGTATATGATCCATTATAGTTCGTTGTTTCGAAGATGAGTTGTCGATTGCGTAGTCGAACCAAAGTCGGTCGTCGATTCCGGATGATCTGGGCCGGCGCCTCTATGCGTGGCGAAAGAAGAACGATCTTTCACAAGCCGAGGCGCCTTGAAATTGCGAATCTCTGCGCGCTCCAAGAATGGGAACAGGGCCGGGCTCGGCCGAGAGGTCTTGCCCTCCACGCGATCAAGCAGTTGCTTCGCTCCTAAGATTCGATCCGCCAACATCCTAAAGCTACTCCTCGTCAATTGAAATCGAGATGCTGTTTAGATCTTTCATATACGTGAGTCACGTATACGAGAGCTTCCGTAAAGTGACGTAGGCGCTGGCGGGAAGAAATAAACCAAGCGACGGCGATGCTAACCAAAGGTGAGTCGCCGGCGTGCTCAGCCAATTTTCTTTCGAAAGCGCAGCGCGCAAAAGCAGAAAAACGCGATCGACATCACGGTCATGATCGCGAGATGAGGCCAGTATTCTGGCAGCGTGGCGCCGCGGAGAATGATCGCGCGCATGAGCGAAATGAAATAGGTCGCCGGCAAGAGCGAGCCGATGGCGGAGAAGATCCACGGCATGGTTTCTCGAGGGAAAAGAAAGCCGGAAAAGAAAACGCTCGGCAACATGAAAACCATCGACATTTGCAACGCCTGCATCTGATTCTCCGCCTTGGTCGCGACGAGCAGACCGAGACTGAGCAGCGCGAAGACGTAAACCAGTGTCGAAACCAGCATCGCGATGACGCTGCCGGCAATCGGGACCGCGAAAAGAAAACGCATGATGATAAAAAGAATCAGCGCCATCGCCATTCCGATGCACCAGTAGGGCACGAGCTTGCCCAGCATCAGGCCCCAGCGGCTGAGTGGACTAACGAGCAATTGCTCGAGCGTGCCACGTTCGCGCTCGCGGACGACGGCCATGGCGGTGGCGAAGAGAGTGCCGATCTGCAAAACAATTCCGATCACGCCCGGGATGTAGAAATTCGGGCTGCGCATCGAGGGGTTGTAAAGCATTTGCGGCCGGATATCGATCGGCACACCGTGGCGACCCGTTTCGCGAAGAAGCGCTTCGACCGATTGCGTAAGACCGACACCGAGGGCGGTGTTCAGCGCCTGCAATGCGGTCGTCGAGTTCGATCCGTCCACCAGCAATTGCACCTGCGCCGGGTGACCGGCGTGCAGTTCACGAGTGAAATTCGGCGGGATCTCCAGGCCGACATAGGCGCGACCGCTCCGGATTTCGCTGGCCAGCGCTTCGACGCTTTGCACTTCGCCGACGACACGAAAGGTTTCAGTGTTCACGAAACGATCGATCAATTGCCGGCTTTCCACCGTCCGGTCCTGATTCAGAATGACCATTGCCATGTGTTTGACGTCGGTATCGAGGGCGTAGCCGAAGGCGATCATCTCGATCAGCGGGGGAAAGAACATGAAAAAGAGCGTCATCGGATCGCGCCAGACGACGATGAATTCCTTGAACAGAATCGCGCTGAGTCCGCGAAAGGGGCGATGCTTCATGAGCGGAGATTTCGATTCTTGCTTGTCATCCTGAGCGGAGCGAAGGACCCCGCGAACCTAACCGCGCCATTCTGATGCTCCCAAACGCGCCGCGCCAGATCGTTGGTCACGCCGGTGTAGAGGACGACTCGACTGCAATTGGTCATCATATAAACAAAGTACGATTTCAATGCGATTGTGAGGTCCTTCGCCGTCTGCGCGGCTCAGGATGACAAGGCATTAAGCCGCGCGCTCCTGTTGATTCTCGCTCGCGTGTTTCTCCGAGAGCGTGACGAAAACATCTTCCAGCGACGGTCCGATCTCATGAATCTCGGCGTGACCGATGCCAACGCTCGACAGCTTTTCGTCAATCTCGGCGCGACGCACTCTTTCATCGACCAGCAAGTGCATCGATTGACCGAAAACCGTCGCGCTCTTCACGCCCGGCACTCCGCGCATCGCCTGCAACGCCCGGGTGATGTGATCGCAGGTCACGTCCAGGCGGCGTGTCCCCAGGCGGACTGACTTCCGGCATTTTCTTCAAATCGTCCGGCACACCGCAGACGATCAGCTTGCCCATATAGATATAGCCGACATGCGAGCAACGCTCGGCTTCATCCATGTAATGGGTGGTGACGAAGAGCGTCATGCCCCGCCCTGAGAATTCAAAAAGCAGATCCCACAGTTCGCGCCGCGCCACCGGATCGATTCCCGCGGTCGGCTCATCCAGAAAGAGAACGGTCGGCTTGTGCATGAGCGCGCAGGCCATGGCGAGGCGTTGCCGCCAGCCTCCGGAAAGCAACGCCGCCCGCCGGTCGATGTACGGCTCGAGATGAGTCAGCGCGATCAGCTCGTCGCGCCGCTGTTTCAATTGATTGCCGGCCAATCCGTAGAGCTTGCCGGAAAAAATCAGGTTCTCGTTCGCGGTTAGTTCGTCGTAGAGGGAGAATTTTTGCGACATGTAACCGATCTCTTCCTTGATCGCATCGCCGTCGCTCACGACATCGTGACCGGCGATCTGGCCGTCCCGCCGCTCGGCTCGAGAATTCCGCAGAGCATGCGGATGACGGTCGATTTGCCCGAGCCATTGGGACCGAGAAAGCCAAAGATGGAACCTTTCGAAACCGAGAAGCTCACGTGATCGACGGCCGTGAATGCGCCGAAACGTTTCGTTAGGCCGTCGCACTCGATCATGGCGTCGCTCATGGAACCACGTTGGGAAAGTAAACATCGGCCGACATGCCGGCGCGTAATTTATCGACGTCTTTCAGCCGAACCTTCACGCCGAAAACCTGGCGAATTCGGTCCTCGACCGTTTGCACATTGCGCGGCGTGAATTCAGCCTGGCGATTGATCTGCTCGACCGTGCCGGAAAAATCCTTGCCCGGAAACGAATCAACCCGGACCCGAACCGCGTCGCCGACTTTGATCAAGCCAAGCCATGGCTCGGGGACAAAAACGCGGACCCACAAATGTTGCGGCAACAGCAGTGTGGCGACTTCGCGATTAGCCGGCAGGACATCGCCTACCTTCACGCTCAACACTTCCAGGATGGAATCAGTCGGAGCGTAGATTTTCATCTCAGCCAACTGAGCGTCGATATCGGCGAGTTGAGCGCGCGCCTGGATTACGCGCGTGCGCGCGGCTTCCACCGCCTTTTCTTGCGCCATCGCTGCGCTGACCGCGCGCTCGGCGTCTGTTGGCGAAACCACTTTGCGCTTGAGCAAATCCTGCTGCCGCTTCGCATCATCTCTCAGGAAAACGAGCTGGGCCTGTTGCGAATCGGCATCATGAGTAGCGGTATCGATTTGCGCGGCTGCGAGATCGCGGCGCGCCTTTAGTTCGGCGGCGTCGAGCTCGACGATCAATTGACCGGCCTGAAGTTTATCACCTTCCTGGGCGAAAATTTTCTCCACCCGCCCCGGCGCGCGGGGGCCAACGTGCACTTCGTCCACTTCAATCGTACCGGACACAGCGTTGTCGCGTTTGGCGCACCCGGAGAAGAAAATCGATGATGCGACGAGGCCGGAAACACAAATGACCCCGGCGATTTTTGTTGGCACGCTTTTAGATCGCAATCTTGCAATCAAATGCAACTCCGGCAGTTTGACTAACAAGCAAAACGATCATGGCTGGCTATTCTGGAACTCCCCTGCCACAAAAACTGGGACTGAAGGCGAACGAAGCTGTCGTCCTGATTAATGCGCCGGAAAATTACGCCGAACTTCTCGGCGAAATCCCAACCGGTATTGCGTTTTCCAAGCGAATGAAAACCGGCGCGCGCTTCGTCCACCTTTTCTCGAAGAAGCGCTCGGAGCTGCAAAAGAAACTTGCCATTCTTCGCCAGCAAATGGCAGACGACGGAACGCTTTGGGTTTCCTGGCCGAAGAAATCAGCCGGTGTTCCGACGGATGTGACCGAAGACGTCATTCGCGCCGTCGCGCTCCCGCTCGGATTTGTCGACATCAAGGTCTGCGCCGTTGACGAAACCTGGTCCGGGCTAAAACTAATGGTGCGAAGGACAAACCGAAAATCGAAGAAATGAAAACGCGGCATCTTGATCACATTGATCTGCGAGTAAAAGATATCGAGGTCGCCTTCAGGTTTTACCGCAAGCTATTGCCGGAACTTGGATTCACCTGCGATCGATCCAATTTGCGCTGGGGCACGTTTTACGCCGTCGGGCGCAATAAGCCTTCGGAATTTTTCGGTTTTTCGCAAGACCGGCGGCACAAACCGAATGGCACTCGAATCGCGTTTTGGGCGGATACGCGGAAAGAGGTCGATCGCATCGCCAGGCTCGTCCGAAGAATTGGCGGCAAGAGGCTTGAAGGGCCGGAAGTATGCAAGGGGTATAGCCCCGGCTATTACGCGTTTTTCTTCGAAGATCCCGACGGCAATAAACTGGAAATTTGCTGCCGGGAAAAGCCGATCATTGCGGAATAGAACGTTTCGGCGAAACGTGATGGGTGAGCGAAGTCGTTGCCGAACCAAAGATCCTGCAACAACCAAACCGGATCCGCTATCTCAAGCTGATCGCGGTTTTTAAGATCCTGCAGGGCCTGCTTCTTCTCGTTCTCGGTTTTTCTCTGCTCTTTATTAATAGCAAAGCGGCCTGGCTCGATGCGATCTCGGACTGGACGAGCGACGAACTCCTGCTTCTGCACAGCCGGCCGGTTATTTACCTGCTGAACAAACTGCAAAACGTGATTGAAGGCGGAAATCTTCGCGGACCCGCCCTGCTCGCACTTTTCTATTCCACCGTTTTATTTACCGAAGGTATCGGAGTTTATTTGCAAAAGCGCTGGGCGGAATTGCTCATGATTTTCGCGACCGCTGCGCTGATTCCGCTGGAGGCGCGGCATTTGTGGTATGCGCCCGGCATCGTCCCACTCGGTATTCTGGTGGTGAATTGTTTCATCGTCTGGTTCTTGTATCGAGTCTTGCGGCGGACACCGCCTCACCGCCATGCTCCAATCAATCGAGAGGTCGCCGCCCGGCGCTAAGGGCGGACAGGTTCGATCCCAAAATACCCAAGGGCTCGCTGCGTCTTTTCCATCGGAAGACCGACCACATTGCTAAACGAACCTTCGATTCGCGCGATGATGTCCGTGCCGTAGCCCTGCGCGGCGTAGGCTCCGGCTTTGTCCAGCGGATTGATCTTAGCCAGGTAATCTTGAATCACGCTTTCACTTAAGCGTCGGAAGCGCACAAACGAAATTTCGGTAAACGAGCAGGCGCGGGTTCCGTCGCAAACAAAAACCGCCGAACAAACTTCGTGAGTGCGACCACTCAAAAGTCGGAGGATGGCGGCCGCTTCTTCAAGATCGGCCGGCTTGCCGATCACCTTTCCGTCCAACGCGACGAGCGTGTCCGCGGCAAGAATAACCGCGCCGACTGATTGACGCGCTGCGGCAAGACCCTTGCGGATTGCATTGCACAAGGTGGTCTCCCTCAGCGTCAGCGATTCGGGAAGGCTCTCGACGACCGATGGCGAAATCACGATAAACTCGAAACCGGCCGCTGAAAGCAACTCGCGCCGCCTCGGCGAGGCCGATGCGAGGACCAGGCGCCGAATCACGCGCGACTCCGTATTCGTTAGGGCTTTTGACCCGGAGACGCCCCGGCGCGGGGCGGAGCCATGAAATCGGGCATCTGCATCTCGGTGAAATCCGCGGGAATAGAAAACTGGTCGGCCGAGATCGGATCAAGTTTGATCGAACTCAGAGTAGTGGTGATTTCCTGCCCTTTGATTGAGACGACCGTCTTGATCGGAACTCCCGGGAAACTGCGAAAATCCGGCATGTTCTTGGTCTGTCCGCCCCAGGCGTCCGGATTCAAATTCTGCAACTGCGCCAGGATCACGGCGCTGTCGGGATATTTCGTCGCGACCCAATAGGTGGCCTTATAGCTGGGCGTTTCGCAGACGTACTCCTCGGTCTCGTTGCCATTGATCGTTTGTTTCTTGCCCGTCGGCGTCAGCTTGGGTTTTTCAGCCGGCGGTTTGGTTGAATCATACTTGCTCGCCATCTCAGAGATGGCCTTTGCTTTATCCGCGGAAATGCGCATGAACTTCTTCTGCTCGTTCATCAGATTCAGCATCTCTCCGGTTTTGCTGTCCATGATCGAAGTCACCTGTGGGGTTGCCTCGATCCTGACCTTGTCTCCCTTAATTCGAATGGTCATTTCGTTTACCGGACCAACTCCCTCGACCTTCTGCACGATGGTGAGATCAGCGCGGGCCGAAAGGATGAAAAGCGCGCCAATGAGGAGACAGGAGCTGAGAAGTTTCATATTTTATCTAGCTAGACGGCATGAACCTGATTGGCAAGATCAAGATAATGCCCGCGGGCAGCCGGACCTCCGGGAGATCCAAAAACTGCTTGGCAGGGGCAGCGGCTCGCGCCAGCTTACGACTCGGTGCGGGCATAGCTTAATGGTAAAGTTCCAGCCTTCCAAGCTGGCCATGCGGGTTCGATTCCCGTTGCCCGCTTTTTCGTGCAGTAATTTTTGTTGACCGCTCCACTCAACCCGTATTAAAAAGCAGCAGGTCTGGTTTAATTTAAAGGGCTCTCTCTATGAAAAAAATGCTCACGGTCACTAATGACGCGTACGTCGCCGCTCGAACGTCGGTCGTCCTTGTTGTTGCGCTCGCTCTCGGTCTCGGATTCTGGACGGCAATGGCGCCCGTTGCGAAGGCGCAGCAGCGGATGTCCGCCACAGAAATGATCGAATCGAAGCTTCCGCATGGAAAAACCATGGTGACTGCCACCAAACCGGAATTTCTCTCGGCCGTTTGCGGCGCGGTAAAGAAATGGCCGGACTCCGCGCCGCAGATTGTGAAGGCGGCGATTGACGCGAAGAGGCAATGGGCCCGGGATATTGTCTCGACGGCGCTTCGCTGTCTCCCCGGTCAGCCCGATTGCAACATGATTGGCGCGATCGTCGATGCCGCCGTTTCGGCCGATCCTGATGACGCCTCCAATATTACGGAGATGGTGCTGCGGCAATATCCAGATTGCCGGAGTGCCATTGAGCACAGAGGTCCCGGCCAGGGGGTATTCACGAATCCTCCGCCCGACGTCAACCCACCTCCGGGTTCCGTCGGCCAGGGCGCCGGCGGGTTTAATCCGCAGGAAAATGCAATCCAGGTCTGCCGCAACGGCGTGACGATTATTATCTTCCCTTCGCAGCTCCAGATGGGTGATACGATCGGACCGTGCCCCGTGACCGGCGTAACGAATCGATAGACAAACTGACTTATTTAGGAAAGCCGTTGCGGCGTAGTTCGCAGCGGCTTTCTTTTTTTGTGCGGGCCGCTCGTTCGGATCCGTTTGCCCAACGCAAGAATCTCCCTTATCTGCCGATCTGATTTTGGAGAACAAACGCGAAACGCTTGGTCGGGCAGCCGAGACCATCTCGGCATTGCTTCTTGCGGCGGGCTTCGCCGTGATTCAAACACTGATCGGTGGGACAAGATTGCTTTTTAGCCTCCCTGCCTACGGCTTGCTCGCGCTCGCTGGCTTACTGGTGCTCTTCGCGCTGCGCCGCGCGAAACCGCCGCCAGATCAGCTCTGTCTGATCGCTTCAGCCATTTTCTTCGGGTACATTCTCGCGCGAGCAATTCTTTCGCCGGTCCCATACCTGGCGCGCGCGGACATCTACTCGGTGCTTGGAGGCTTGCTCGTCTACTTCTTTGTCGCTTGCGTTCTCATTAACGCAAAGCCTCGAATGCTGATCCTTTCATTCCTCTGCATTTTGGGAATCGTTCATACCCTGGTCGGAGTCGTGCAATTTCGGGACGGCAACAACTTCATGCCCATCTCATTCCTCCAACGCTTCGATTACGGCCGCAGGGCGAGCGGTCTTTACATTTGTCCGAATCACCTCGCCGGATTGCTCGAGGTCGTCGGCGGGTTTGGCCTGAGCATCGTCTGCTGGAGCCGCTGGCCCATCTGGGCCAAACTCCTGATCGCTTACGCGGCCGGGATCTGCTACTGCGGCCTGGTCCTGACCGGCAGTCGCGGCGGTTACTTAAGCACGGCGGGGAGTCTGCTCGTTTTCGCCGTCCTCAGTCTGATCGTCCTGCGCCGGTCGAGCGCGCAGCTTTTCTGGAAAATCGCCGGTCCGGGTTTTCTGGCGGCCGCAGCGATCGGCGTTGCCATCGCTTTTTTCGTTCATCAGAGCGACTACCTCAGCGGTCGTGCGCAGAATGTTTTCGAAACAACGAATATGCGTGTGGACCTGTGGCGGGGCGCCCTCAAGCAATGGAAGCTGGGCCCGATCTTCGGAACCGGCTCAGGAACCTATTTGTTTTACGGCCGCCAGTTTCGAACCGACCGGGTGCAAAACGATCCGATCGATGTTCATAATGATTATCTCCACCTGCTTGCGGAGTACGGTGCGGTCGGGGCCGTTGCGTTTCTGATTTTCTTCGGCGTTCATCTCCGCCGGGGATGGAAAACTTTTCAGCGGCTCGGTCCGTTACGCGCGGCGATCTCACCGCGTCTCACGAGCAACGCTCTCGCTCTCAATATCGGCGCACTGGTTGCGATAGCGGCCTACGTGATTCATTCCGTCGTCGATTTCAATTTACATATTCCTGCGAATGTTCTTCTCCTCGCGTTTGTTTTCGGGATCATCGCCAATCCCGGGCTGCGGCCGGAAGAGGGCCGTGAATCCACCGCGACGTCGACGTTGCCCTGGCGTCTCATCCTGCCCGCGCTCGGCTGTTTCATTTTGTTCAGTTGCGCGCGCCTGCTTCCGGGAGAGTACTTCGGAGAACGAGCACGCGTGGCGTATCGTGATTCCCATCCCGCCGAAACAATCTTTTACGCGCTCCGCGCATTGGAATACGAAAAACAGAACCCGTTTATTTATGATTTTCTGGGGCGAGGGAGGAATTCGCAAGGTTTCATGATGCGCGATCCCAGGGCTCAAGCGTCTTTTCATCGGGCGGCGCTCGAGGCTTTCTGGCAGGCGCGCGACATTTCCCCCCACGATAAGGTGTTCGCCATCGATCTTGGGCTGACCTACGACGCCCTCGGGCGCTTTGCCGAAGCCGAATGGATGTACGATGAAGCGCTGGTGCTTGACCCAAAATCAAAGAGCACGCGGGAGTACTACGATGCTCACATCCAAAGATGGCTTTCTTCGGGAGGAGTCCCGCCGCGGGATGACGCAAAACAAACCTGCCCCGGATGCTCCGGCCGAGGCAAAACCGGACAAAATGACGAAATTGTAAATCCTCAAAAAAAAGATTGCCCCTTTTCTATGAGCCGCATAACCTTCGAGGACGTGTGGCAATCCGGCGTTGAATAGTCGGCGCGCCGGTGTAAACGCAAAAGAACAATGGGTCTATGAGAAATTCCAAGTTGGCTAAATTCGGCCTCGCGGCAATCGCATCATTAATGGTCATTCTGCCGGGCCGGACCTGGGCCGGCGGGGAGGAGTTGAGAACCGATGGTAAAGACAGTAAATCGGTGGTCGACTTGGGGACATTTTCGCCGTCTCCCTTCCGTTTTTCTGTCTCGGTCCGCGGCGGATACGACGACAACGTCAATACGACCCATATTGATGAGGAGGGATCAGCGTTCATAAACATCGGCGGCACTCTGGCGTATAATTTTGGCAGTCCTCGCACCCAGTTAAGCCTGACCGCGGGCGGCGGCCTCGACTTATTATTTGAGCGATGTCAGAACTGATAACGGTGAGAACTATGATGCGAACGTTTATCTGTCGCTTTCGGCCACGCATAAAGCGACTCCGAGATTGACCTTCGCCTCGAGCGTTTATCTTAGTTATCAGACGGCACCGGATTTCACGGTGAACACCATTACGAACCGGCGAAGTGGAAATTTCTTTTTCACCTCCGACAAATTCTCGATGGCATATTTGTGGACGCCGCGGTTTTCGACCCTCACCAGTTATACCTTGGGAGTGGTAAATTACGACGACGCCGTGCAGAGTGCGGTTCAGGATCGGTGGGAAAATACATTGGGCAATGAATTCCGGTTTCTCATCTGGCCCACGACCTCGCTGATTGCTGAATACCGTTACGAGTGGATCAGTTACGTCACGAATTTTTTCCGAGACTCCAGATCGCAGTTCCTTCTGGGTGGTTTCGATCACAGTTTCAGCCCTCGTTTTAGTGTCTCGGTGCGGGCGGGTGCTGAATTTCGCGATTACCTGAACGGCAATACCCCTGACCCTACGGATCCATATTTCGAAGGCACATTAATTTATGCCTTGGGCAAGAACACGTCACTCGCCTGGACGAATCGCTACGGCCTCCAGGAACCCTATGTCACTGGATCGGTCAGCAGCACGGCGTTCCGGACGGGTCTGACCGTCAGGCACGCCTTTACCGGCCGCATCAGCGGTCTTCTCGCCGTGTTCTACGAACACGATAACAATGACGGATTCACTTCGTTTTTCGTGCGCTCTCCCGCGTTCACGGAAAATACTTTTGATATGGCGCTTTCACTTCGCTACGCCATCAATCGCGTCTTTGCCTTGGAAGGCGGTTATAATTTCACGGACGTAAATTCCGAAATCGATTTCCGTTCCTACACACGGAATCGCTTCTGGGGCGGCGTAAACTTTAGCTTCTAGAAAAGAAGCCCGCCGCGGATTTTACTTCCAAGGAATTCCTTGGTAGATTCCGAGTCCCAAACAGGGAATTTCCATGCCACAAACGGAAGAGGTTAAGCTTCATTTTCTTGATTATTGGAGAGTCGTCCGGGTTCGCTGGGTTTTGATCCTGCTCGCTTTTCTCCTCGTGCTGGTGACAGCGGCGGTCGTCACCTATTTTCAACCACGCCAATATCAGTCGTCCGTTTTCGTCGAAGTGAAATCGACCGCGCAGAATCTTCGCATCTTCAGCACCACAGGCGATCCCAACCTGCCGGTCCACGATCCGCAACTGGCCCCCACCGTCTACCAGGTTATTCAACGAACGGGCATTCTTTATCCCGTCATCGAAGATCTCAAACTACAGGATAAATGGACGCACGGCGGCTCGCGCCCGACACGGGAACAGGCTTATCAAATGCTGCGCAACAAGCTCGACGTGGAAGAGGTCCGCAATACCGATCTTCTGCAGATCAGCGTATTGGATGGCGACCCGCAGCAGGCGGCCGATATCGCCAATAAGATCGTCGCGGTCTACCAGGACAAACGCGTCGAGGAGGAAAAGGATATCATGAATCGTGCGGTCTCGACCATGAATGAAGAAGTCGAGAAACAGCGGCGCGCGGTGGCCGCGGCCGAGGCCGAAGTCACCCGGATCCGGGACGAAGAACACATCGTCGATCTGAACCCGGAAAGCATGGAAGACTCCCAGGGGCCGGTGAACACCATCGTCATAAAGCAGGAGACGGAATTGAACGAAGCGGACGCCAGAATTTCGCTCCTTTCCTCCCGATTGCAGGGAATCGAAAAGGTGAAGGGCGAAGAATTGATACGCATGCTTCCCACCCTCGAGATTCAGGATCCGACGATTCAAAAAATTCTCCCCAGTTATCAGGAAGCGGTTGCGCAGGAAGCTCTGTTGCTCAATTCGGGGCTCGGCGAAAACCATCCCAAAGTGAAAGCGCTCCGGGCGACCAAGGATGTCTACACGAAACAGCTGGAGCAGCAGATTGGCAGCATTCGCGATGCTTTGGACAAGAATTTGAAGGCCGCGCAAACGAACCGGGATCAACTCCAAAAACGCCTGGACGAGATCAACAAGAGGCAGTTGGACTCGAAGAGCACGAGCGCGAATTACACCCGCGCAAAGAACACTTACATCAAAGAGAAGCTGCTCTTTGATGGCATCCGGACCCGTGCGCAGACGCAGGCGATGGAGTTGGCCATGCCGCGCATGGCGGTAAGCGTCAAACAGGTGGCCGAGCCAGCGAGCTACGCGGCCCGTCCGCGAGTCGCACTCAATTTGGCTCTGGGCGCGCTCATCGGCCTGGTCATCGGCCTCGGCCTCGCGTTTTTCATCGAATACCTCGACACCAGCGTGAAGACGATGGAAGACGTCGAGAATCTCCTGGGCGTGCCGGTCCTCGCGATTATCCCGAGGAACATTAAGATGCTTCACAAGGAGCCGGGAGACACGCCGGATGCGGAAGCATATCGAATTTTGCGCACGAACATCGAATTCAATCGCAAGAATCCGGAAGCCAACGCCCTTTCCGTTGCGAGCGGAGGTCCGGGCGAGGGCAAATCAACCACCATTGCTAATCTCGCCTTCACCTCGGCGCAGGGCGGATACACCTCGCTGATCGTCGACGCGGATTTGCGCCGCCCGGTTCAGCACACGTTCTTTGATCTGAGCAATCAGGTTGGCCTAACAAATTATCTCACGACCGAAATGTCCCTCGATGACGTCATCTTTCCGACGTCGGTGGAAAATCTTTCGCTGCTCCCAAGTGGCATCCTCCCCTCGGATGCCGTCGGTATTCTGAATTCGCAACGAATGTCGGACATGATCGCGGAACTGAAATCACGCTACGATATTATCTTTTTCGATTCGCCGCCCATGCTCGGCGTGAGCGACGCTTCCGTGCTGGCGAGCGAGGTCGATCAAACCATCATCGTCGTTCAACATCGTCGTTTTCCCCGCGCGATGCTGACCCGGGTGAAACAGGCCGTCCTCGGTGTCGGTGGAAATGTTCTCGGCGTCGTCTTGAACAACGTCGATCTGAAACACGATCAAAACTACTACTACTACACGAACTATTACGGCTACTACCAGCCGCGCGACAAGGAAGGAAAACGCAGCCGGAAAAAGGCCGCCGCCACGGTCGCCAGCAACGGCTCTTCCGAGCCGGAGGAATACTAATGCGCCGCTTCATTCTTATCCTCGTTTGCAATCTCTCCCTCGGCGCGGCGGCCTTCGGCCAGGCCGCCTTGCGTGTCGGTGATCCGGTCGATTTGAAGATCGGCGGTGTGCCGACTGAAGAGCAGACTCAGGTTAACAACGTTTACACGGTCGACGCAAACGGTGCGGTCAACCTTCCTTACATCAATAAGGTAAGGGCCGAGGGTTTGACTCCGGCACAGCTGGCCGCCTCGATCGAAGCGACCTATCGCGGCGCAAAAATTTACACCAACCCGACGATCACCATCATCATGCAGCCGCTCTCCCGGTTCGTGAATGTCGGCGGGGCCGTTCGCACGCCCAGCCGGGTTGCGTTTACGGAAG
This sequence comes from uncultured Verrucomicrobiae bacterium, assembly GCA_963737545.1. GTDB lineage: Bacteria > Verrucomicrobiota > Verrucomicrobiia > Chthoniobacterales > UBA10450 > CAVTTH01. The sequence goes on from CAVTTH010000003.1 coordinate 335,163, forward strand.
ACATGACCTTGCTTGCTGCGATAAACGCCGCCGGCGGCTTCAACGATTTCGCCGATCAAAAGCGCGTGCGTCTCCTCCGGGGCAAGGTCGCGAAAATATACGATGTGCGCGAGTTCCGCCGCGATCCATCGAAAGACGTTGCCCTGCAGCCGGGCGATCGGGTCGAGGTTCCGCAGAGCTTCTTCTAGATCGTCGGCGATCCCCGTTTTTACTTCGTTACTGTTCCGAAGCAATGATTTCACGGTGACGCCAGGCATAGCCGAGGCCTGAGTAAATCGTGAGCGACACCATGATCCAGGTGAGCCACCGCCCGCCTTCGTTCCACGCGTGCTGCCACCAGGGGGTTGTCGCGTCCGCGTAGTTCAATTCGCGGGCTGAAAGCAGTACAAGAAAAAACAGGATCGTGCTGATTTGCCAGGAAGTTTTGTGTTTCCCCAGGCGCTCAGCGGGAAGAATCAGCCCCCGCGTGCTCGCCAAAAGACGCAGACCGGTGATAAGGAAGTCGCGCGCCACCACCGTGGTTGCCACCCATGCCGGAATGGCCTTGAGCGGAACCAGGCAAATAAACGCCGCCGCCATCATCACCTTGTCCACCAGTGGATCCATCAATTTCCCAAAGTTAGTGACGGTTCCGTAACGGCGTGCGATTTCGCCATCAAAAAAATCCGTCACGCCGGCAAGGACAAAAACAACCAACGCAACGGTTCGTCCGTACGGCCAGGAAGAGTTTAAGACCACGACGAACAGGATCGTCATCACCAATCGGCTTACCGTAAGACGGTTTGCCCAATTCATGCGCGGAGCGATGACTTCGCCGGAAAAGCGGTGATCTTTATTGACTCTCGTTCGTAATCGGGCCCGGTCGCGAAAATCGGGCGCTTCCAGATAGGCACCCGCAGTTTTAGTTCATCGATGATCCGCACGCTGGCTGAAAAAGCTGCCGAACGATGCGCGCTTTCGACCCGCAGAAAAAGTGACGCCTCCGCCACTTTCACGAAACCAATTCGATGCGTGATGATAATGCGCGACAAAGCGAAATCAGTTGTCGCCTTTTCTGCGATGGCGCGGAGCTGATGTTCCGCCATCGGCATGTTCGCTTCATATTCGATTCCGGTGATGACACGATCGCCTTCCCGCGCCCGAACGATCCCGAAAAAATCCACTGCCGCCCCGACTGCGCCATCAGGCTGGCGGGGCAGGAACGCGATCGGCGCGTTCGTAATTGAAATCGAAATTGCCATGCCGTTGAGTTACTAGCAGACTGAGGCTGCGAAGCCTCAACGAGATACTCAAAATGACTATGAAGCAATGTGATATTGGCCTGATCGGCCTTGCGGTAATGGGCGAGAACCTCGCCCTGAACATGGAATCGAAGGGGTTTTCGGTTGCGGTCTTCAATCGCACAACCGAGGTGACGGAAAAGTTCGCCGCCGGCCGGGGAAATGGGAAAAACTTTCTGCCGGCGCGAACGATGGAAGAGTTTGTCAGTGGCCTGAGCAGCCCGCGCAAAGCCATGATCATGGTCAAGGCGGGTGCTCCGGTTGATGCCGTGATTGGACAACTCGTCCCGTTGCTCGAAACGGGCGACGTCATCATTGACGGCGGAAATTCGCTCTTCACCGATACCCAGCGCCGCTGCAAGGATCTCGAAGAACGCGGAATTCATTTTGTCGGGTGCGGCGTTTCCGGAGGCGAAGAAGGGGCGCTCAAGGGCCCCTCGCTTATGCCCGGTGGATCGCGCGAATCATGGGAGATCATCGCCCCGATTTTCCGCAAGATCGCTGCGCAGGTCGATGGCGAGCCGTGCTGCCGCTACATGGGACCGGACGGCGCGGGGCATTACGTGAAAATGGTTCACAACGGAATCGAGTACGGCGACATGCAGCTCATTTGCGAGGCCTACGCGATCCTGAAGGATGCGATCGGATTGAATGCCGAGCAGCTCGCCGAGACTTTCGCCGAGTGGAACAAAGGTGATCTCGACAGTTACCTCATCGACATCACGTCGCAAATCTTTCGCAAGATTGACCCGGACACCGGCAAACCGCTCGTCGAAGTAATCCTCGATAAGGCGGGGCAAAAAGGGACCGGGATCTGGACGCTGCAATCAGCAATTCAACGTTCGGTCGTCATCTCAACGATTAATGCAGCGGTGGAAGCCCGGATTATTTCTTCGCAAAAAGAGGAACGAGTTGCTGCGTCCGGGATTTTGCCGCAGCCAAAGGTTCGTCCATTTAATGGGAAGCCGGATCGATTGATTCGCGCCGTCGCAGATGCTCTCTACGCTTCGAAGATTGTTTCCTACGCCCAGGGGATGGAATTGCTCGGTTCTGCCAGCAAGGAATTTGACTGGAATCTCAACTTTGGCGATATCGCCACTATCTGGCGGGGTGGCTGCATCATCCGCGCAAAATTCTTGAATCGAATCAAACAAGCCTACAAGCGCAATCCGGCACTTCACAATCTTCTTCTCGATCGCTATTTCACTCGCATCATAAAAAAAGCGCAGCGAAACTGGCGTGTCGCGATTGTCACCGCGATCAAGCAAGGCGTTGCTACACCCGCCTTCAGCGCCTCCCTCGCTTATTTCGATAGTTATCGTCAGGCGCGTCTGCCGGCGAATCTATTGCAGGCACAGCGCGATTTCTTCGGCGCACACACGTACGAGCGGATCGATAAACCCGGCGTCTTCCATACCGAGTGGATCGAATCAGGCCAGCATCCGGAAGAAAGACCGGCTGAGCCGAAGCCTGCGCAACACTCCGGCGAATAGGAGCGCGAGCTGCGTCAGTGGAAATCGTGAGAGTCCGCGCCAACGAGCTCTTCATGCGCGAGCGATTTGATTTCTTTGGTTTTGATCAAAACCACGCCATCGGAATTTTGCACTTCGCCTTCGATCACCAGAAATGGTTCTTCCGTGATCACTAACCGAAAGCGCTCGAATAGGTCGGGCGTGACAATCGCGTTCGAAACTCCGGTTTCATCTTCGAGACTGATAAAGACAAATCCTTTCGCGGTTCCAGGGCGTTGACGGCAGATCACGTTGCCGGCAATCCGCACGATGGCGCCATGGCGCGCATGCAAAGATCCGATTGCGCGCCAGATATTCGGCAAACTTTCGCGCAACAGCTTCATCGGATGCGGACCGGTCGTCAGATTCATCGTGTCGTAATCTGCTTTCACGCGCTCCGGCATGGTCATCGGCATTAACGGTGAGCCTTCGCTTCTATCATTCCGAGTGGAACGGGAGACCTCGCCTGAGGTAATGAAATCTTCTCGGTCCATACGATGACCCAACCCTGAGGCGTGAGGTCCTTCGCTTCGCTCAGGATGACATGCCTTTGTGAGCAGATCGTCGTACGTCACTTCTTCCACTTTCCACATCGCCGCGCGCCGATGCTCCGCAAAACAATTTAGCGCGCCCAATTCCGCCAACGTCCGCATTTCTTCTTTCGTCAATGCCACACGCCGTTTGAAATCATTGATCGACTGAAACGCCTTGCGCTCGCGTTCCTGAACAAGCTGTTCCGCGTGTTCCTGGCGAAGACCATTCACTACGCAAAACCCAAGCCGAACCGTTTCATCCGAAACGACCGTGCATTTCCAGACCGATTGATCCACCGCCACCGGCAACATTTTGATTCCGTGCCGCCCGGCGTCCTTCACGATTGTCGCCGGCGCATAAAAACCCATCGGCTGATTGTTGAGCAGACTGGCAAAAAACTCGGCCGCGCGATGCACCTTCAGATACGCGCTGCCATAAGCGAGGATGGCAAAACTTATCGCATGCGATTCCGGGAACCCGTAAAGCGCGAATGACGAGATCGATTGCATAATTTTTTCGATCACCTCCGGTGGGAGATTCTTGCGCATCATCGCGGTCCGCAATTTTACGCTCACTTTCTCCATCCGTTCCTGCGAACGATGAAAGCTGAGCGCGCGTCTTAATTCCTCCGCTTCGTCGCCGGAAAAATCTGCCGTCACCATGGCGATCTTGAGCATTTGCTCCTGGAACAAGGGAACGCCTAATGTTCGCTCGAGGATTGGTTTGAGAATCGATTCGAGATCCGGATGGAAATACGTGATTTTCTCACGGCCGGCTCTTCGAGCCAGATAGGGATGCACCATGTCGCCTTGAATCGGCCCCGGCCGGATGATGGCGACTTCGATGACAACGTCGTAAAACTCTTTCGGCTTCAAGCGCGGGAGCGTCGCCATTTGCGCGCGGCTCTCGATTTGAAACACGCCGATCGTATCGGCCTTTTGCATCATTTCGTAGGTAGCCGGGTCGTCCTTCGGAATGTGCGCGAGATCGAGCGGACGGCCGCGGTCGCGGCAAAGTTCAAACGCATCCTGCATCACCGACATCATGCCGAGGCCTAACAAATCTACCTTTACGATCCCGAGATCTTCGCAATCGTCCTTGTCCCATTGCGCGACGACCCGGCCGGGCATGGAAGCATTCTCCAGCGGCACGAACGAACTCAGCTTGCCCTGACAAATAATCATCCCGCCGGAATGCTGACCGAGATGCCGGGGCAATCCGTAGATCGCGCGATAAAGCGAAACAAAGGCAGGCATGCGCGGATGCTCCTTTGGCAGACCGGCCTGCTCGATTTGCGATTGGAGGTCGAGTGTGTGCGGAAAATCTCCATGCCCAAAAAGATGCGAAAAACGATCGATGATGTTGGCGGAAAAATTCAACGCCTTTCCGATTTCGCGTGCCGCGCTCCGGCCGCGATAGGTAATCACGTTCGCGGTCATAGCCGCGCCATGTTTGCCGTAGCGCCGGTAAACTTCCTGAATCACGCTCTCGCGCCGGTCGCCACTCGGCAGATCGAGATCGATATCCGGCCAGCCTTTGCGGCTTTCGCTCAGAAATCGCTCGAAGACGAGATGATTGCTCACCGGATCGACTGGCGTGATGCCGAGACAAAAACAGACGGCGCTGTTCGCGGCGCTGCCGCGGCCTTGCACCATGATGTTGTGTTCACGACAGAAATTGACGATGTCCCAAACGATCAAGAAATAGCCGGAGAATCCCAGCTTCTGGATGAGCGCGAGTTCTTCGTTGATCTGGCGTTTCACGGCCGCGCTTATCGCTTCGTAACGTTGCTGTGCGCCAAACAATGTGATCGTGCGCAAAAACGAATCCATCGAGTGGCCGTCGGGTACGGGAAAATCAGGAAAGGTGTAGCCGATGTTCTCGAGAGAAAAATTGAGCCGATCGGCCAGCCGTTCGGTGTTCTCGATGGCGTCGGGACGATCGCGAAAGAGTTCGCGCATTTCGGCATCAGATTTCAAATGCCGCTCGGCGTTTTGCGCGAGCAATTTTCCCGCGGCATCGAGATGGGTGTGCTCGCGGATGCAGCTAAACACATCGAGCACCTCGCGGCCGTGCGGAGTCGCATACCGCACGCCGTTGCTAGCGAGAAGCGGGAGACGATAACTTTCGGCCAGGTCGATCAGCTGACGATTGATCTGTTCTTCGCCGCGAATGAAGTGTCGCTGAATTTCTACATAAACGTTGTCGCAGCCAAAAGTCTCGATAAGAAGCCGTGCGCACGCAGCAGAACTTTGGGGAGCGCACGCGGCTCGCGTGTCGTTTGCGCGGCTCGCCGCGAACTTCTTTGTTCACGACGCGTGTTAGCAAGGAATCCGTCCGGCGAGCCGCCGGACGGAGCACGCGAGCCGCGTGCGCTCCCCAAAGTTTCCGCGACGACTAGATGGGAAAAGAGTGCAACGAGTCCTTCGGAAAATTCTTCGAGCTCGGTCCAGCAAATTATGCAGCTCCCCTTCGTGCTGCGCAGATGCGCCTGGGTCAGGAGTTCGCAAAGATTGTTATATCCGACACGATCTTCTACCAGCACCGGCAGGATCGATCCGTCCTCCATTGTCAGCTCACAACCGACAATCGGCCGCACTCCATGCTCGCGGCAGGCTACAGAAAAACGCTGCGCGCCGTAAACGCCGTTGCGATCGAGCAAGGCCAGTGCCGGCATCCCCAGTTCGGCCGCAGTCTTGGCTAAATGTTCAGGAGACGATCCGCCGCGCAGAAAATTGAAAGCGCTACACGCATGTAATTCGATGTAAGACATACCCGGCGCGCTTCTGTCATCGTTAATCGTAAATTCCGTCTACCTCCGATGTGTCTTCGCTCCGATGACAACGACAGATAGCTCCATTCTCCAACTGGAGATCCCATTCGGCGCGGGCCCACGCTTTTTCGTCCCACCAATTCCCGGACAAATGATAGGGACCTCGTTGATCCATTACCGTGCCGCGCACTTCTTCGCTTTCGAGGCGAGTTGACTGAAGGCCGTTGAAAAAAATTGAGACCGGCGCAGGAAGACGAAATCGTCGCAACGCGGGCGACTGGGAAAGATCGTTTTGCTCCACCGGAGCTTCGTCCAATTGCCACGAGAACGGTTCGATCCGAAAAGCATCCGGACGATGCGTCTCTTCCAGAACCGGGGTCCCAACACGAGCTGTCCCGAGCAATGCGGTTAAACGCGCCAGCGTTTCGTAAAGTTTACTCGGATCGCGCAACGCCGTTTCGAACAATCCAAATTGTTGATGCGCAGGTTTAATCGGCTGCGCTGTCAGAGAAACAGCAATGATCGGACACTCCGATGTAAATTGTTCGAGGTGCGTGTGGAGCATTCGGAAAAGAATTTCCATGTCGTTAGTCGGTTCCGGGATGGTAAAGCAATGCTCGTAATTCTTTTTGTCGGTGAATGTGACGGATAGCGTCAACTCCCTGGCTACGAGATACAGGGCACCGAGCCGGAGCGATAACTGCTGGAGAAAGCGACGAAGCACGAAAAGCAGTGGTTCCATCGTTTCGATTTCATTTTCGAATTCGAATGATTCCTCGAATGATTCCGATGGTTGCGTCAGTTCCAGAAGGCGGGTCGTTTTTCCCTGAGCGCGCTCCCACATGTGGACGGCTTCGGGGCCAAGGCGCAGACCGAGCTCGTCCTTCTCGAGCGCGGCAAACTCGCCCAGCGTGTGAATGCCCCACTTGTGTAAAATCGAGAAAATATGTTTGGCCATAGCCGCGCGATCGCGAGCCGTTGCTGACTTGGAGAGGGTTCGGCTTTTCATCCCAATGGCCAATGGAAACAGCCTGCCGTTTTGTCCTTACCCTTTCGGGGGGAGAAGCCGGGCTTTTGTTTCCGGAGGAAGAGATGAACTCGCGATCCAGGCCGCCGCGCGAGTCGCATCTGTTTTCATCCAGGTCGAGGCAATGGCTTCGAGCTGACTGCTGCGGGTGTGATCGTTCGCGATCGTCTCCGCCCATTGCACCGCCGCCTGTGGATCAGAGGCGACGATACTTTGGCTGTAAACACCGACTGCGGCATCGCGCGATTCGCTTTGCGGCAATGTCCCGAGCCATTTTCCTGCGGTATACGGATCGCTTTGCGACCAGCGATTGATCAAACTTTCGTAGGCGCGTTGACGAGTTTGGCCTTCCGGAAATGATTCCGCCCATTTGCTCGCGGCCTGCGGATTATCACCCGCCCATTGCCAGACAATCGCGCTGCTCGCAGTGGCTTGCGCTTCAGGAGAAGAAAGGCGACGAACCAGCCTGGCCGCTTCGCCCGGATCGGTTTCGGCCATCGCCGCGATCACGTTCGGCAAAACTGCATCACGTGCACTGGCGTCGGGCAAATTCCCAGCCCAGGCGAGAGCCCCTTGCGGATCAGTCCGCGACCATTGACGAGCGACGTTGGTAAGCAATGCGCTCCGGCCTTCGCTTTCGGACAGATGCAGAGCAAAATCCGCCGCCGCTTGCGGATCAGCATCGCCCCACTGTGAAACAATGTTTGTAATTGCATTTTGCCGGGCTGGTCCGGCGGGAAGTTTTTCCGCCCAGCTGACCGCACGCTGGACATCGCTTCCGGCTAATTGCATCGCGATCGACTTGGTCGCTTCCTCCTGTTCCTTTCCAGCCGGCATGGCCGCGACATAATCGGCGGCGGCGGCCGGCTCCATCTGCACCCAACTCGATAGAACAGCACGCAACGCTCTTTGTTTCCCCTCGCCCGCGGGCAACTCTTCTGTCCAGGCCAGTGCCGCACGCGCATCGCTCTGCGCCCATTGTCGCGCCACGCTGTTGATCGCTTGATCGCGCACCGAACCAGAGGGGAGCGTGTCGATGAGTGAAGCCGCTTTTTGCGGATCTTTATTTGCCCAACTCGACAATATATTTTGCAGTGCATTGTTGCGCCCCTGTCCCACTGGCAAAGTATTTGCCCAGGCAAACGCTGCTTCTGGATCCTGCTGACCCCAGCTCGAACCGATCACCTGCAGGGCGGTGTTGCGGTCTGATCCCGCTGGAAGCTGGAGGGCACGTTCCGCCGCCGCGACTGGATCAGTCGATGGCCCAACGATTGAAAATTGGCCAATAAAGACCCTGGCGATTGCGGCCCGGCGGGAGATTCTGCATGAAATCGAGGGCAGCAGACGGATTGTTGTCCGCCAGCGTAGAAACGACGGTTTGAATGGCACGGTCGCGCGTTTGACCTGCCGGAAGCTGCTGCGCCCAGGTAATCGCCGCGGTCGCATCGTGCTCTGCCCAGCCGTTGATGGCTCCACTCAACGCTCGGTTTCGTTCTACTCCCGGCGGAACACTTTGCGCATAATCGATCGCGGCTTTCGGGTCGAATTCCGCCCAGCGTCCCAGGATCAGCGAAATAAGAGTGTTCTTCTCCTGAGCCTTCGATTGCTTTGCCGCGAAGGCGATCACTTCGTGGACATTTTTTTCGTTGATCGAATCAGTCAACTTGCTGAATGCCGCATAGGCCCGGCGGTTGCCGGGTTGTGCGAGAATGGCCTGAAGGTTGGCGATGAGATTTTTGCTCGAAGAATCCGGCGCCGATTCCTTGGAATCAACGATTGGTGGAAGAGCTGATTTCGTTGAGGGAAGCGAGCTGGTGGGAGAAATTACGACACGCTTGGTAGGCACGGAGGTCTGGTATTGCGCTGGGGAAATTTTCTGGAGAGGAAATGCGTAATGACCGATCGCGATACCAACGATTAGAGCAATGAGCGCACTGAAAATCGGGATACTAACGCGCCGCATAAATTTCAATTAGACCAAAGAAGGAACATGTTCAAGTGAACTTATTACATAGGAGATTACAGCGGTGGGGCAATTTATCACGAGGACACGCTTCAAACGATTTTTACCGGACACTCCGGCAGAGCCTGTAAAAATGCCCGCCCGTATGGTTTCGTCACAATCCGGTTATCGAGAATGACCACAATGCCGGTGTCGCTCTTTGTCCGGATCAAGCGGCCGACCCCCTGACGAAGTTTCAAAACCGCTTCCGGCAAGGAATATTCGGTGAACGGATCACCACCCCGTTCCTGGACGAGTTCCAATTTCGCTTCAATCAACGGATGATCCGGAACCGCGAACGGCAGTCGCGTAATGATGACGTTCGAGAGGGCTTCGCCGGGGACATCCACCCCCATCCAAAAACTGTCGGTACCGAACAATACGCTTCGCGGCGTCGTCCGGAATTGATCGAGTAATCTGCTCCGTGGTGCGCCTTTTCCCTGGACGAGTAGATTCATTTTTTTGGTCCGAAAAAAAGCCGCCATCTCGTCGGCCAGCTGTTGCATTCCCTTGTAACTCGTGAACAGGACAAAGGCGCGGCCCTCTGTTTCCTCGACGAAATGCGCGACCCAGTGAGCCAGCGCGGCGTGGTAGCCACCATCGCGCGGATCCGGCATTTTTTGAACGACGAACAATTTCATCTGCTTCCGAAAATCAAACGGACTTCCGACTTGCAGCGGTTCGGCTTCGCTCGCACCGATCCGAGCGCGAAAATAAGCGAGATCGGCCCGACCGACGGACAACGTCGCGCTCGTCATCACGCAGCAGCAATCGTCGCGAAAAATCATCCGGCGCAGAACCGGTGCGATGTCGATCGGAGACGCGTTCAGAGAGAGAAACTGCGCGGCTTTCCCCGTGCGTTCGACCCAATACACATGCTGCGTGGCGCTCTGTTCGAGAAAAGTCGCGATTCCCTCCCGCGCATCGCGGATGCGGCGGCCAAGTTCCTGGAGCTCCGCTTTGAGGAATTCATCTTCCGTGCGTTTTACCACTTCCACAATCCGCCCTTGGAGCGCGATGAGACGTCCGGTGATTGTGTCCAGGACAAGATCCGGTGCGCGCACGCGGAATTCCCGGCCTTTGCGAAAATCGCACCGCTCCCCCACCGCTTCGAAGAACCTGTCCGCTTCATCGACGATGGCGGCTGCGAGAGTGACACCAGCCGCATCGCGGGTGGCGGTGAAAAGCCCTTTGCGCGTGCGCGCGTTGTAAAGACGCTGAATGGCCGCGCGCACTCCATACTGCGAAACACCGATCCCGATTTGCCGCGAAGCCACTTGCTCGACCGAGTGTGCCTCGTCGAAAATGATGAAGTCGTTAGGGAAAAGAAAACCGCTTTCGCGCTCTTCCTGTTCATCCGGAGTTCCGAGAAGCATGAAGAGCAAGGTGTGATTAATGACGATGACGTCCGCGACCTGGAGTCGTCTACGCGCCTGCTGGAAAAAACAGTTCGAATTTTGGCCGCACGTCTTGACCGTGCAAAGATGGGCTTCGCTGCAAACCTGTGCCCAAACTTTCGGGTCGGGCTCGACCGGCAGATCACTCAGGGAACCGTCCCGGGTGGTCCGTGCCCAATCGGCAATTTGCATCAACTCTGCCTGTTCCGATGGAGTGAAAAGCTCCGCGCCCTGTTGCAGGGCGCGCTCGAGACGGCGCGGACAAAGATAATTTTGCCGCCCCTTCATGAGCGCGGCCTCGAACTCGATCGGCAAAACTTTCTTTGCGATTGGAATGTCTTTGTTGAGAAGCTGTTCCTGGAGATTGATCGTGTAGGTCGAGATGATCGCTTTCTTATTCTGCTCCAGCGCGAAAAGAATCGACGGCACGAGATAGGCGAGCGATTTGCCAACGCCGGTGCCAGCCTCGACCACGAGATGCCGTTCTTCTTCCAGGGCGCGAGCAACCGCTACCGCCATCTGTTGTTGCTCCGGCCGGTATTCGAAATTCTTCGCTTTCGCCAGCAGACCGCTTTCGGAAAAGATGGTGCGAACCCGTTCGACAAAATCACTGCCGAGAGACTCCTGAAGCGCGATCATGAATTATTTGGATTTGCCAATTGAAGATTCGGAATTTGTTTACAGCCAGCCGGTCGGGCCGTGCCTCAGCCTTTGCTCGTCGCCAGACAAATTAGTCCGAAAGTCTCAAATCAACATTTCGAAATTCATCCCGTGAAATTGCTCGACCGCTACGTCCTGCGGATTTTTTCCCAAGCCTATGTTTACTGCATCATCGGCTTCCTTTCGATCTGGCTAATCTTCGATGTGAGCGACAACATCTCCGTTTTCCTCGACCAGCACCTGTCGCCCTGGCGCGTCCTCCATTATTATTCGACTCAACTTCCTCAGATCCTCGTTACCCTTCTGCCGGTGGCCCTGCTTCTGGCGCTCCTGTTCAGCCTGGGACGAATGTCCCGCTCGAACGAGATTGTTTCGATGCTTACTGCCGGAGTAAGTGTTCCACGCGTGTTACTCCCGCTCATCTGCGCTGGTGTCTTGACTGCAATCGGCGGTACCGCTCTGAACTATTCGCTCGCGCCTCATGCCGAACTTGCGCGCCGGGCCTTTCTCGAGGATTCGACTGAGAGTCGCCAGGCGCGAGGTATCTCCGGCCAGATTTTTCGGAATCGCACAGACAACCGCACCTGGTTCATTCAGCACTTTTGGGCCGGGCAAAACGAATTCTCCAACATTCAGGTTCTTCAACAAGATGACCGGGATAATATCGTCAAAAACTATCTCGCCGGGCGCGCGGTCTACCGCCCGCAGTCAAAGACCTGGGACCTCGAAGGTGTCAAAGTGGTTGAGTACGATGACGCCGGAAACATCACCCAGAATCAGATCCTGCCCGAGCTGACCATTTCGCACTGGAGCGAGACCCCTTATCGCCTGGCGAGCGCCAATGCCCGCGCCGACACCTTGAGTTTTCCCGAGCTGCGCGATTATCTGACCTTCAACGCCGATTTTCCCGAAACACTGCTCGCGCCCTTTGCGACCCATCTGCATTATCGCATCGCTCTGCCGTGGACCTGCCTTGTCACCGTGTTCATCGCAGCCCCGCTCGGCATTGGTTACTCGCGCCGGGGAATTCTTTCCAGCGTGGCCGCCGCCATTGTTCTCGTTTTTACGATGAATTTTCTTACGCATCTTTTTCTCGCACTGGGTGAGGGGGATCGCGTGCCGGCGTGGGTCGCAGCCTGGACTCCGAATATGATCTTTGCGGTCATCGGCGCTTACCTTCTCTATCTGCGCGCTACCAATCGCGCCACGCCCCGCTTTAATCTTTTCACCGCGCGTCTAATGTGACCCAATGAATCTTCTCGCGAATGATTGGCCAATCAAACATCGGGCCGATGTCTGCGCCGCCACCGGGCGACCGTTTCGGGCGGGCGAACAATTCTACACCCTTCTCTTTCGCGAACGTGAAGGATTCCGACGCGAAGACCTGAGCGAGGAGGCATGGTCGCAACGGAATGAGAACATTCGGCCATTCTCCTTTTGGAAATCTCGTTACGAACCGGTGCCGGACGCCCCGCCCGATCCGCTTCCCAAGGAAAACGCCGAGGATCTTCTGCGACGTTTGCTCGCGGAAAACAGCAAGGATCACGCGAACGCCTGCTATGTCCTCGCGGTCATGCTCGAACGAAAACGCGTCCTCAAGCAGATCAAAAGTGAGGAAACCACAAACGGCCGTGTTCTGATCTACGAGCACGGAAAGAACGGCGACGTTTTCATCATTCGCGATCCGCAATTGCGTCTCGCCGAAATCGAAAGCGTGCAGAACGACATCGCCGCGCTCTTGCACAGCGCCACGCCGTCGTGATTTTGTCGGGAAAGAACATGCGACAAGCGCTTCCCTGGTTTTCGGATAATCGCTTCCCGCTCTTCCTGGCTCCCATGGCCGGAGTGTCGGACAAGATTTTTCGTCAGCTTTGCAAGGCGCGCGGAGCGGACGTTCTCACCACCGAGTTCGTTTCTTCGGAAGGCATCTTTCGCCGCAACGACCGGACACGCGAGTATCTCGACTTTGATGAAGTGGAACGGCCGATCGGAGTGCAGCTGTTCGGTGGCGATCCCGCTCACATGGCGGAAGCCGCGCGGCAGGTCATCGATTGGGTGCAGCCTGATTTCATCGATCTGAATTTTGGATGCCCGGTCAATAAAGTTGTCTCGAAGAACGGCGGTTCGGCGTTGTTAAAAGATTGCCCGGCTTTGTCGGCCGTAGCGGATGCCGTCGTACGCGCGGTGACGCCAATGCCGGTGACAGCCAAAATTCGCATCGGTTGGGATGCGACCTCGATCAACGCGCCGCGGGTCGCTCGCATTCTGGAGGATTGCGGAATTGCCGCGATCGCCGTCCATGGCCGCACCCGCGCGCAAGGTTATTCAGGAGACGCAGACTGGAACGTGATTGGCGAAGTCGCCGCAGCGGTCACGATTCCGGTAGTGGGCAACGGCGACCTGACGACCGCGGCTGATGTGGCGCGTCGCCGCGCGGAGACCGAAATCGCCGGCGTGATGATCGGACGCGCCGCGATGAGTTCTCCCTGGATTTTTCAGCAGATCAAAGATTACCTCGCCACTGGCATAGTGCCTCCACCACCGGAGCCGGCTGAAAAATGGGAACTGATTCTGCAGCACTGCCGACTCGCGGTTGCCGAATGGAAGGCGGAAGAGCCGGCCATGCGATCGATGCGGGCTCGGTTAATGGCTTATTCAAAAGGTCTCGCTGGAAGCAAGGCGCTCCGGGAAGCGTTCCAGCACGTCTCGAGCATCGCTCGAGGTCGAAGAAATTGCTGCGCGGCATCTGGCGGCTGGTCAGTGCATTCTGACGCCAATCGGTTAATCTTTATTCGTGAGCGAAATTTCAACCCCGGCAGCACCACCCAATTTCAAGATCGGCAATGAACGCCTGATCAAAGTAACGGAAAATGCTGCGCGAAAGTTGAATTCTTTGCTCGAGAAACAGGGACGAGCGCACGGCGCATTGCGGGTGGCGGTGATCGGCGGCGGATGCTCCGGGTTACAGTACAAAATGGACCTGGTCGATGGCCCGGCCAATCGCGACATTCTGGTGCAGTCTGCGAACGTGCGTGTGGTGGTCGATCCCAAGAGCGCGCTTTTCGTGAGCGGCTCGCTTCTGGATTACAGCGACGATTTGCAAAAAGGCGGATTCAAGGTCACGAATCCGAACGCAGTCGCGCACTGTTCCTGTGGCGAAAGTTTCGCTGCATGACCGACTATTTTGCTCTGCTCGATGAGCCGCGCCGTCCGTGGCTCGATCCCGACGAACTAAAACAAAAATATCACCGGCTCACGTTGGCCGCGCACCCCGACACGCGAACCGAGGCGACATCCGGCGATGCTTTCGCGGAATTGAACCAAGGCTATCGAACGCTGGCTGATCCGAAACGACGTCTTCTCTATCTGTTGACGTTGGAAGGACACGCGCCGGTCGCGACCGCCCAAAAAGTGCCAGACGATCTCGCCTATCTTTTTCTCAATGTGGCGCTGCTCAATCAACGAATCGATTCCGTCGTCAAGAAACAAACCGGGGCGGCCAGCAGTCTCGAAAAATCAATGCTCACACGCGAACGGCTCGAAATTCAAACGCGGGTCAAGGATGAGCTCGACCGGTTGCGTGGAATTTACGATGGTCAGCTCAGCCGCCTCCGAAATCTGAATGACACCTGGACTTCTGAGCGAACCCACGCGCTTTCTCAAGTCGCTCACATCTATGGCAAGATAACTTATCTGTCGCGCTGGATCGATCAGCTCGAAGAAAAGTGCGTTCAGCTTTCGGTGGCGTAACGCGAGCGGTCATCCTGAGCGCAGCGAAGCGGAGTCGAAGGATCCCGCCCCGAAATCTTGAAGCAGTCGTTCCTGATCGGACTTCGCTAGTCTTTAGTCCAGCACCACGGGATCCCTCGACGTCGCTCGGGATGACGCGGGCACCGTTCGAGTAATCCGATGTATCTGTTCATTTGAACTTGCGATAATCCACATTTTCATGCAGCATGGTTTCATGCTGACCGATCGGCAACGAAACATCCTGGAGTTCATCCAGAGTGAGCAACGCGAAAAAGGAATCACGCCGAGCACGCGAGAAATCCAAACGCATTTCGGTTTCGCCAGTCAGACTTCGGTCATGCAGTACCTGGCCGTGCTCGAACGAAAAGGATTTCTCGACCGGCATGCGCGAAAAGCGCGCGCTTTGATCACGCCGGTCCAAAAGGTCCGGATCATGGACATTCCGATTTACGGGCAAATCCCGGCCGGCATGGCCACATTAACCGAGCAAACGATTGAAGGCCACATTTCCCTCGATACCCGGTCGGTCAACGCATCCAAAAATGGACGCACCTTTGCCTTGCGGGTGCGAGGCGATTCGATGATCGATGCCCACATTCTTGATGGCGATATCGTCATTCTCGAGGACCGGAAGGAGGCGCGGAACGGGGATATCGTGGCGGCGTTGATCGATAATGAGACGACTTTGAAACGCTATGTCATGGGGCATGGGCGACCCTATCTGAAAGCAGAGAATCCGCTCTATCCGGATTTGATTCCAGCGCGTGAATTGCGGATTCAAGGAGTAATGGTCTCTCTGGTGCGAAAGCAATCGATCGAACCCCGCCGCCGGCGCTGATACTGTTCGCTTGAACATAGATCACGCTTATGCCATTCTTTTCGAATGGCTGCGAGCGGCAAGATCGTCGATCTGCGAAATCTTCTCGCGGAGCGCTTTCCGCAGGCACTGGCACCGCCTCCGGCGCGTCTGGCCACCGGAGTTTCAATTCTTGATCAAGCGACCGATGGTGGTTTGCCTAAAGGCGCTATCACCGAGCTGAGCAGCGCTCATTGCAGCGCCGGCACCGCCTCGCTGATCAATGCTCTTTTACAGAGCGCTTATCGCGATCGCTATTTTGTGGCATTGATTGATGGCCGCGACTCGTTCGATCCGCAGCCACTCGGGAATATTTGTTTACGCAATCTTCTTTGGGTCCGCTGCACACGCGCGATCGAGGCGGTAAAAGCGGCCGATCTGCTTTTGCGCGATGGGAATTTCCCATTGGTCATTCTCGATCTGGTTCTGAATGTGGCGCGGGAGCTTCGCCAGATTCCGCAGACCAGTTGGTACCGTCTCCAACGTTTGGTCGAGCCAGCACCGACGGCATTGGTAATCCTGACCCGCCGCAGCATCGTGAGCAGCGCTCAGCTCAAACTCACGCTCGAGAACTCCTGGAAGCTGGCCGACTTGGAACGCACCGACGCTCTTTCGCAATGCAAGATTCGCGTGCAGCGGATACAGGGCGGGCGACAAACGATCGATCTCCAAATCGCACGCGCCGGCTAATGTTCGCCACCATTTATCTCCCAAATTTTTATTTGCAGGCCGCCGTTCGTCATCAACCGGAATTGCGCGACCAACCAATCGCGCTTCTCGACGATGAGAAAGCGAAAGCCGTGATCATTCAACTGAATCAGATTGCGGCAAACGCCGGGGTGAACAATGGAATGACCGCGAGCCAGGGATTGGCGCGGTGTTTACACCTGATGATAAAATCTCGAAACCGGACACAGGAAAAATTGCTGGGTGAAATTCTCCTGCAACACGCCTTCATGCTTGCGCCTTACGTGGAAGCAACCGCCCCCGGGATTTGCACCGTCGAATTTACCGATAATCGCAACCTGACCGATAAAGTCTCGCGCGTGATCGAACGACTGGCCGAGGCCGAAGTGATCGCGCGAGCCGGAATCGCTAATGCCCCCGATACCAGTTTTCTCGCTGCGCACCTGGCGAATCCGGTATTGCAAATCGACGACGCGAAAAAATTTCTCGCGCCGCTTCCGATTGAAACGCTCGCGATCGAATAATCCGCATCATCCGCCGGTATAATTGGGATACTTCTCGTGCAGCTGCCGGGTGGCTTGTTCCGCCTCTTCCGCCTTGCCTGCCTTTTGGTAGGCGAGTGCTGCTTTTTGCAAAGCACGCGGCGTAATCGCCGGATCATCGTAGAGAAGCGCCACGCCCATGAACGCTTTGCCCGCCTCATCGAAGCGCTGGCGTTCCAGCTCCACATCTCCCGCGAGCAAGCGCGCTTCGGCGTTGACCCGGCCTTCCGGTTGCAGAGACATGATCTGCTCCGCGATTTTCTGAGCATCGGCCGGTTTGTGCACGCTGATCTTTACCTCACCGAGCGCGAGCAACACCTTGGCCTTCCCGGCCGGGTCACTCGCGGTTTCCAGATATTTTTCGTAAGCCGTTTCGGCCCCGGAAAAATTCTTTAACTTCAGGTTGGCATCGCCGAGGTAGAACCAGAAATCCGGTTTCACGCTCCCCAGATTGTCGCTCCCGCTCAAAGCCGTCAGATATTTCCCAGCCGCTGGATAATTTTTTTCGTTGTAGCACTCGATCCCGAGCCACTCCAAAATTTCCGCCGGAATTTTTCCTGCCGGATTCGCCGCCAGCAAACGATCCACTTCCCGCGTCAGCGCGTTCCGATCCTTCAGGTAGAAATACGCCGAGAGGATCCGCAAGGTCGCAAGATTGCCATATTGATCTTTGTCCAGCGTGCGAGCGGCGTCCAAATACGTGATCGCCTTCTTGTAATCCTTGTTCTCGAAAGCGGCCTTGCCGATGTAGTAATTCGCCTGCCCCGCGACCGCGCTCTTGGGATATTCGTGAAGAAGTTGCTGAAAGGCGTCCGCCATTCCTTTCGTGTTTTCCTGTTGTCCCAGAATCAACGCCTTTTGTTGCAAGGCCGCTTCCCGCTCCCGCGCTTTCGAATAATTCGTGAGCAATGCGTTCAAATCCGCCATGGCCGCGTCGTAATTCTTGCCTTCCTGGTAAGCGAGAGCACGTTGGGCCAGAGCGGAAGGGATCTGCGGATTGTCCGGGAAAGCCTGCAGAAAATAACCGAAAGCTTCGACCGCGCCCGCGTTGTTCTTCATCTGCACGAAACACCAGCCGAGTTTATAGGCGGCCTCCCCACGCAATTTCGGCGAAAGCTGGGAAGCTCGCAGTTCGGTATAAAGCGGCGCGGCCTCAGTGAAGTTTTGCACCTTGTAAAACGCCTCCGCCTTCAGCAATCGTGCCTGGTCGGAACGTTCCCCAGACGGATTCGCGGCGAGGAACGCGTCCACTTCTGCGTTCAGCGACGGCGAGTTCGCATTGTAGAGATTGATCAACCGCTGATACTGCGCGTCCTTTGCCTCATCACGGTTGGGATATCTCGCGATGATCTGGCGGTAGATCTCCTCCGCCTCCTGCGGATGCCCGAGCTGACGCTGGCTGTTGCCGGCCAGGAGCATCATTTCGGCGCGGGCCTCTTCCGGGATCTGATCCTGCGCGCGTTTGTATTCCGCGAGCAACTGGGTGTATTGGCCGGTTTGATATTGCAAACGCAGCAGTCCGGTTTGTGCAATTGCGCGCCACTTCCCGGCTTCCGGCGTCGCCTTCGCTTTTTGCAATAGACTGGCCGCCTTTTCTGTCAGCGCCTTGTCGGTTTTTCCTCCTTTTGCCTCCCGCTGCAAATCCACGGCGATCATGCCGGCACGAACCGCCGCCTCCGCTTTCAACGCCGGTTTCTGCGCTTCGTTCGAAAGCGCTTCATATTGCTTCATTGCTTCGCTCTTCTTTCCGCGCGCCAGAAGGATCGATCCCGCCGCAGCCCGGGCATCGTCGCGATATGGATTTGGATTCTTCGCATCGATCACCTGCAGATAAGTCTCGGCCGCTTCGTCCTTCCGATCGAGATTCTCCAGACAACGCGCCTCGAAATATCGGGCGGAAAGCGCGAGGGCTGGCTCTTTCGTCTTCGCCGCCGCGCGATGGAAAAGTGGCAGCGCGCCATTGTAGTCCTTTTGCGTGAAGAGAATCTCCGCCACTCCGTACGCGGCCGGTCCCGGCAAATTCGCTTTCACCGTAATCGTCCAGCACGCTCTGAAAACTCGTTCGCGCCGCCGTGCTCTTGTTCAACGCCCGGTAGGATTCGCCCAGGAAAAAATAGGCGCTCGCCCGCCCC
Organism: uncultured Verrucomicrobiae bacterium; assembly: GCA_963737545.1. Lineage (GTDB taxonomy): Bacteria > Verrucomicrobiota > Verrucomicrobiia > Chthoniobacterales > UBA10450 > CAVTTH01. The sequence goes on from CAVTTH010000003.1 coordinate 354,314, forward strand.
GCCGCGTCAGGATATTGGCCCAGAAATTTTTCGTATTCCGGAATCGCGAGATCATACAGTTTGCGACCAAAAAGGGCGTTGGCGTAATCCAACTGACGCCGCTCCGGCGACAAAGCCTCGGTCGCGGGACCGGTTTCTTCTGGTGAGTTCGTTTCCTCCGGCGACTCAGCCGATGAGGAATCTTCCGACGGAGCGACCGTGGGTGCGCGACGGGGACGCGGAGAAGGCGCCGGCGTCGGCGTATCAAACGGAACGGCGCGCGCCGTCGGCGGCTCGTTTACCGGCAGTGCACGGCGCACCTCGGGTGCGTCTTGTCCCGACGCGGCGTTTATCGCAATGAACGCCGCCGTCAGTCCAACGAGACGACATGGCCATGAGTTCATTTCGCGGTCGCAAAAGCAATGTTGGTGACGCCGGCCTCGCTGCAAATATTCAAGACCTCGACGATCTTTTTGTAAGCGCCTGCCTCATCGCCCCGGATGATCACCGCTTGATCAGCGCTCAGTTGCACCAGGCCCTTGAGCAGGTCCGCCAGCTCGGGTCCGGTCAGGGTGCGGTGATTCACCACCACATTGCCATCCGCCTTCACATTCACGATCACATCACCGATCGGCGCGCTTCTTTCTTTGGCCGCGCTGGCTTTGGGAATCTTGACGTCGAGTTCGTTCTCATTCCGGGCCGCGTTCCAGGTCAGCAGAAAAAAGATCAGGAGCAGGAGCAACACATCCACTAACGGAGCGAGTTGGATGCCAGGATGTTGTGGATTAGGACCGCGCAGATTCATAAAGCTCGGCCGAACCGCCGCGACCAGAATGCGACGGATCGTGCCGCCTAAAATTCATCTTCCAGGAGCACGGGCATGCGCTCCGTCCGCTTGTTAAACTGCAGGGATAGCAAGGCCAGGATATGAGTGCAGGCCGCTTCCAGCTCGGAAATCAACTTCTGCGCTCGGCCACGAAAGAAGGCGTAAAAAATCATCGCTGGAATGCCAATGGAAAGACCGGCCGCGGTATTGATCAGCGCCTCGCTAATCCCGTGCGACAGCTGCGCGTAACGCGCCGTCCCGAGATCGGCCCCGAGCGCACCGAACGAGCGGATGATCCCGAAAACCGTGCCGAGCAAACCCAGCAGCGGCGCGACCGTGCCGATATCAGCCAGATACGTCACGCGATTGTTCAGGTTGGTCGCGACCCGCGTTCCCTCCGTTTCCGCGATCTCGCGCACCTGTTGAAAATCGGCGTTCGGATTCTTCGTCGAAAAATCGAGCGTCTTTTGCACAACCCGAGCGATCGCTTCGGCATGCCGGTTCGACACTGCGAGCAGGCCGAGATAATCGCGTTTTCGCAGGAGCGCATCGGCGGTTGCCATGAATCCGTTAGAGACAATTGCGCCGCGGCGGATCGTCAAAAAATAAACGATCACCAGCATGACCGAAAAGACCGAGAGCAGGAAAAGGGGAATAATGACCGGCCCCGCATGCATCATCGCGTCGAGGACGGAAGTTGTTTTCGGTAAGTCGGGCGGTAAACTCGGGACCGGCACAGGGCCTTGCGCAAGGAGAGTCGTTGCGCTCGCCAGCGGGGCCAGCAGCAGAAAGAGAGTTTTCATGCCGAAACTGGCGACATCATAAGCGCCTGCCTTTGCGGATGCAAATTCAGGGGGAGCAGGGGGAGCCGCGCCCTATGTCCTCTGCCCCTCGCCAATCTCACCTGTCCACCGACTTCGTGAATCGTTTCTTTGTTGTAGCGGCACTGTGTCAGCGCCGAAATCCAATGCGTCGGCGGTCAGAGACCGCCGCTACAGCGGGAACGGCCACGAAGCAGTACTCCCAGAGGATCACAAGTTCGCAAACGGCGAGTCGCCGATGCCCGCACGCGTGCCGCATGCGCTCCCCAGAGCGGAAGAATTTGAGATTGAAACAGACGCGCGCTGGCTCGCAAAACATAGAATCCTAGCTGGTGCCTCAGCGATATACGTGACTCACGTATATGCCATTCATCGCTACGAGGGCAATCTAGTGCGCGCGATTTTCTCCATCTGTTGAAACTCGCTCGCGACCCCCGTGGACTCATGTGCTCCCCGCCCATTTCGACCTCCCGGTTTTTCCCATCCATATCGCTCGCGTCCCCGCGGCTCCGTTCGCTGCTGCTTCCCTCGCAGCTTTACCTTCTATGTCACTCATCCCATTCGTTCCATTCGCAAAAACCCATCCATCGGCTTCCCCGGTCGGTGTATTCGCCTGTTCGCGAGCACGCCGGCGAAACGCGCACCACCACCGGGGTTACCTATGCCGGCAGGCCTTTCTGCGCGACTAATTCCATTTGCGCGCAGAAGCGGTCGAGTTCGCTGAGCGTGGTGTAGACGTTGGGCGTGATACGAATGCCCTGAAACTCCTCGTGGACGATGGGCGTGGTGAAAATGTGATGTTTGTCGAATAGATACTTCACAACGGCGTCGGGGTTTGTTCCTTCGATGTGAACGTTCGCGATGGCGCACGATTGATTCGGATCAAACGAAGTGTTGAAGCGAACTTTGGACACATCTTTGAGCCGGTTCATCCAGTAACGTGACAGGTAACGCAACCGCGCTTCTTTGCGTTTGCTGCCGATCCCGTTGTGAAATAGCAGCGCCTCACCAATGGCCAGCTTTATCGCCGCCGAGTGGGTGCCAATCTCCTCGAATTTACGGATGTCCGATGCCTGCTTGGATTCCGCGGCCATCAACGGCCAGAGTCTTTTCGATCTTATCGCGCTTCACGTAAAGCAGTCCCGTGCCTTTGGGAGCGTACAACCATTTATGCAGGCTGGTGCCGAAATAATCGCAAGCCAGATCCTTCTGTTTGAAATCAAACTGCGCGAAGGAATGGGCGCCGTCCACGATCGTCTCAATTCCTTTCGCCCGAGCCAGGTCGCAGACCGCTTTCACGGGAGTGATCTGTCCCGTGATGTTGACCTGGTGCGAGATCAGAATCAGACGTGTTCGGTCTGGTAATTCCTTTTTCAAATGCCGAGGAAATCTCACCGAGGTTCTTCGGCGGTATGGGAATCTGAATCAGCTTGAGCTTCAGGCCTTCCCGCTTCTCACGTTGACGGAGCGTGGTCAGCATGCGCGGATAATCCTGGGTGGTGGTGAGAATTTCATCGCCGGGCTTGAAGTCCATGCCCAGCAAAAGAATCTCGAGTGACTCGGAAGCATTGCGCGTGATCGCAATCTCTTCGCGATCGCAGCCGAACAATTCCGCCAGGCCGGTGCGGATCGTTTCCGATTGTGGCTCGAGGATTTGCCACATGGTGTAGGCGGTGGCGTCTTCCTGTTCCCAGGTGTAACGCACCAGTGCCTCGGTCACGATGCGCGGGCTGGGCGAAACGCCGCCATTGTTCAAATTGATGATGCCACGCGTGACGGTGAAAGAGTTTTGAATGACGGCCCAGTAGTCTTCATCCGTGGCCACCTCCTCCGGCGTCAAATGCGCCACGCTCTGCGTCGCCGCTGCGACGGTTTTCAGCAACGCCGCGACCGTGGCGGACGAAAGCGCGGCCAGGCCGAGGCCTTTGCCGGCGAGCGTGAGGAAGTCGCGGCGGGTGCGCTGACGAAGCATGGAATTTGAAATCGTCACGAGATGGAAAGCAGCGCGATCAGGAGTTGTTTATTCCTGTTCGATCCCCTCCGGCAAGTCAAGAACATGCCAGGAGTAGCTAATAGCTGTTCGTGGGAGTGGTCCAGATTGCGCCTGACCTAAAGAAATAACGGATTGAAATCCGAGACGACTTTTGTGACGATCGGTGTTTCCGGTGGAAGGAGAAAGGGATAAGATCGCGGGAAACAGGGAAGAAGGATGCTGAATCGACGAGAGTTTTTGCGCGGCGGGTTAAGTGCTTTTGCTCTGGGAGCGCTCGGAAAAAACGCAGTCCTGGGCTCTCCAATTCCGCGGTCGCTGCGGTCGTGCGCTCCTTCCGGCGCATTGGGGATCCAGGCCACAACGCCGCTCCTCGGAATCCCTTCATCCCCTCCCTCGGTAGTAGTCGACGGAATTCCCTTTGCCGATCGGTTCTTTGGCGATGATTTCGACAACGACCATATCCCGTTTCATTTTATCTCGGATTATTTCAACGGCGGTCCGCCGCCGGAGCCGGCCGAGGAAGTGGATGTCGCCGTGGTGGGTGGGGGATTGTCGGGCTTGGCTTCAGCCTATCTCCTGCGCCATCATAATACCGTTCTCTTCGAATTGCGCGATCGTTTCGGCGGAAATTCCCAGGGTGAAGTTTGGCACGATATCGATTATTCGTTAGGCGGGGCGTATTTCATTACGCCGGATCCGGGCTCGTTCCTGCAACACTTCTACCACGAGCTTGGGCTGCACCATCTGATTCGCACGAACGATCCGCCGGACCCGATGGAACTCAACGGCGTCATTCGCGACGACTTCTGGAGCGGTATCGGGGCTTCGCGGGAGGAGCAGAGGGCGTTTCGCCGTTACGCCGAAGTCGTCACCGATATCTGGGAAAATCAGTACCCGGATATTCCGCTTTCCAAAGATCCCGTCGAGGCCAGGCGGGTTCGCGCACTGGACCTTCTTACCTTTCGCCAGGACGTGGAGCAACGGATGGGCATGCCGATGACGCCGTTGCTTTTGGCAGGTGTGCAATCCTACTTTTTTTCCTCATTCGATGCACCGATGGAGGGAATCTCTGCGGCTTGTGGGTGGAATTTTGTCGCCGCCGAAGAAGGCGGACGGTGGGTCCTGCCGGGCGGAAATGCGCGATTCGTTTACGAACTTTGGCGGCGATTGAAGGAGCGGGAGGATGAGGTCCGGCCGCAGTGCCGGCCCCATTTTCTGCGTGGCCGCTGCCGTGTGATTGATGTGCGCCCCCGAGGTGAGCGATTGCAGGTGACTTACTACGATGCGGGCCAGAACCTGCGTTCGATTAGCGCGCGCTTTGTCATCATGGCGGGTTCGAAGCACATCGCGAAGTATGTGCTTTACGACCTGGAGCATTGGGATTGGGACAAATTGCAGGCGATGAATCAGCTCGATACCGCCGCCTATCTGGTGGCCAACGTCCTTTTGCACTCGCCGATCGAACGCGATTTTTACGACTGCTTCCTTCTTGGCGATGGCCTGCATTACCCGATGAATGGTGAGCAATTCGAGCAAAACCCAATCGTCACGGACATGCTGCGGGGCGATTACACGCGCGAGCACGGTCCCCGCAGTGTATTGACTCTGTATTGGCCGCTTCCGTGGCCGGCGGCCCGGTTCACGTTGCTGCTCAATGATCCGTGGAGGCATTACGCGGAGCTGCTCGCGCCGCAGCTTCGCCACATGCTTTCGCTGCTCGACGTTCCGGAGTCCGCCATCCGGCAAGTGCGGCTCACGCGTTGGGGACATGCGATGCCGATCCCGCGTCCGGGACTCATCGCCAATGGCACGGTCGAGACCGCGCATCGACCGATTGGCAATAATCTGTACTTCGTGAACCAGGACAACTGGGCACTGCCGGCGGTGGAGAATTCTGTATTGGACGCGAAATCAGTCACGGACACGATCCTCGGAATGCTCTGAGGAAATCTCTTCAAGCGCGACCCGTCCCCGGGATTTTTCGAGTGCAATTGCGGGCCGAGGCCGTTTTGTTCTGACCATGAAAGCGCCCGAGCTTTCTTCTGGGACCTCGAAAACGCTTGCTCACGCGGCGATTATTGTTGCGGCCGTCCTGGTTGTTTACATTCCGGTGTGGCAAGCGGGATTTATCTGGGATGATGACCAGTATGTGACCAGAAATGTCACGCTGCGTGACGGTGCGGGTTTGAAACGGATCTGGTTCGATATCGGAGCAACGCCGCAATACTACCCTCTGGTCTTCACCACGTTCTGGGTCGAACGCCAGATGTGGGGCGTGACTCATCCTACCGGTTATCACATCACGAATGTGATGTTGCACGCTGCCAACGCCGTGCTGGTGGGGATCGCACTGAGCCGTTTAAAGGTTCCCGGCGCCTGGTTAGGCGCAATGCTCTTCGCGATTTGCCCGGTGCACGTCGAATCGGTCGCGTGGGTGACCGAGCGAAAGAATGTCCTTTCGGGTTTGTTCTATCTTGCCGCCCTCCTGGCTTACTTTCGCTTCTCCGGGATCGACCAACGAAACGATGTTCCACCGAATCGCTGGCGGCTCTATTTCCTGAGCCTGATTTTCTTTGTGGCCGCGCTTCTTAGCAAAACCGTGACCTGTACCTTGCCCGCCGCGCTCGCACTAATTCTGTGGTGGAAAACGAAGCCGCTCCGGTGGCAAAAATTTATTCCGCTGATACCAATGGCTCTTCTCGCAGTGCCGGCTGCGATGCTCACAGCTGGAATGGAGCAGCATCACGTCGGGGCGCGGGGGCCGGAATGGGATTTCTCGTTCCTTGAAAGAACGCTCATCGCCGGGCGGGCGGTGTGGTTTTACGTCTATTCCATTTTCGCGCCGATAAACCTGATGTTCATCTATCCCCGATGGAAGATCGACGCCGGCCAATGGTGGCAATTTCTCTTCCCGGCCGGCGTACTGATCGCTCTCGGCTTGTTGTGGTTTTGGCGGAAGCGATTGGGAAATGGGCCGCTCGTCGCATGTCTCTTTTTCGTCGGCACGCTTATGCCGGCCCTGGGATTTGTGAATGTCTATCCGATGCGGTTTTCATTTGTCGCGGACCACTTTCAATATTTGGCCAGCATTGGCGTGATCGCTCTCATTGCCGCGGCGGCAACCCGAGCATGCGCACGATGGTCGAGAACTGCTCGCGGGACATTATTGGCGGCTACCCTGATTGGGTTAATGACAATCACATGGGCAGCGGAGGGAAAGTATCAAAGCAGCCAGACACTATGGAACGACACCATTCGCCGAAATCCGCAAGCCTGGATCGCGCACAATAATCTTTCGGAACCTCTCCTTGCTCAGCGCGATTTTGTCGGAGCCGCACGGCATGCCTCCATCGCGCTCGAGCTGCGGCCGGATTATGCCCCGGCGTACAACAATCTGGGACTCGCATTACAGGAAATGGGGCGGACCGAGGAAGCCGTGCAACAGTTTCGCAAAGCCATCGCGCTCGAGCCAACTTTGCCGCAGCCGCGATTGAATCTGGCCGAGATACTGATAAGTCGAAGCGATCCTGACGGGGCCGAGCGCGAATACGTCGAGGCGATCAAGTCCGCGCCTGAGCTCGCCGATGCACACTACAATTACGCCGTGCTTCTGGCCATGCGTCACCGGCGGACCGAGGCAGTGCACGAATGCGAAACCGCGTGCCGACTTGATCCGGATGATTCGCAATCACAACTCCTCTTGCGCACTCTGACCAAAGTTTCTTCACAGCGGTAAGAGTTTCCGTTAGGGTCTCGCTCCACAAACCGCGTCATGCAAGAAGCTGAATGGCTCACGCGCAAAAAGCGCATCGATACCCGCCTGAAACAACAAGGCTGGAGCTTGAAGCGATTTTCTTCGGCGTTGGATCTCAAGTCTTTGGACAAGATTGCCGGGGAAGAGCTTCCTACCGCAAACGGACCGGCGGATTATGCACTGTTTGTCGCGGGCCGTTTGCTCGGAATCATCGAAGCGAAAAAAATCACGGTGAATCCGCAGAATGTCCTCGAGCAGGCCAAGCGATATGCTCGCGGCGTATTCGACGCGGTCGGCGAGTGGAACAGTTTTCGCGTTCCGTTTCTGTACGCCAGCAATGGAACGATCGTATGGCATCTGGACACGCGCCCGGAGAAGCTCGTCTCACGAACGCTGAGTGACTTTCACACTCCGGACGCGCTCGCGTCGCGGTTCGATCACGAAACCGGAAGCGCGGCGAACTACTTGCTCGACACGCCTCCCGACCAAATCACGCGACTGCGGCCATATCAGCGCGACTGCATCATCGCGGTGGAAGACGCAATCATGCGCGGGAAACACGACATGATGGTAGCGATGGCGACTGGAACGGGAAAAACGTATCTCACAGTCGCGCAAGTCTACCGGCTTTTGGAATCGAAGCTTGTTCGGCGCATCCTTTTTCTCGTGGACCGGAAGGCGCTCGCTGCACAAGCCGTTCGCGAATTCAATGCCTTCAGCACACCGAAGGGAAATAAATTCAGCCAGGAGTACGAAGTCTACAGTCAGCGTTTCCAGAAGGAGGACTTCGGCGAAGACACGCCATTTGATCCGAAAGTTTTGCCGAACGAATACCTGACTGCTCCCAAGGCGAGTCACACCTTCGTCTACATCTCCACGATCCAGCGCATGGCGCGCAATCTGTTCGGCGCGGAAGGAAGCTTCGCCCAGACTGATGGCGATCCGGACATCGAAGATGATGCCGATCGTCTCGACATTCCGATTCACGCCTTCGATCTGATCATCGCCGACGAATGCCATCGCGGGTATAGCGCCCAGGAAACGAGCATCTGGCGCAACACACTCCAGCACTTCGATGCCATTCGCGTTGGACTAACCGCCACGCCAGCTGCGCATACCGTCGCTTTATTCGGCGAACCGGTTTTTCGCTACGGAGTCGAGCAGGCAATTCGCGACGGGTTTCTCGTCGATTACGATCAAGTCGTGATTCACTCCAACGTCCGGCTGAATGGAGTCTTCCTCAAAGAAGGCGAGCAGGTCGGAAAAGTTGACCCCGAGACTGGCGGTGAAGCGCTGGATAACGTTGAGGACGAGCGCGCGTTTGACGCCTGAACAGTCGAACGCGAAATCACCGCTCCCGAGAGCAACCGCAAGATTATTCAGGAAATTGCGAAGCACGCCTACGAACACGAGCAGGAGACCGGGCGTTTTCCCAAAATCCTCATCTTTGCGGTTAACGATCTGCCGCATACGTCGCATGCCGATCAATTGGTTCGCATTTGTCGCGATCAGTTCGGGCAAGGCGACGACTTTGTTCAGAAAATCACCGGCAATCCGAATGTCGATCGCCCGTTGCAACGCATCCGCGAGTTTCGTAATCGGCCAAATCCGAAAATCGTCGTCACGGTCGACATGCTTTCGACGGGCGTGGATATCCCGGCGCTGGAGTTCATCGTCTTTCTTCGGCCGGTAAAGTCGCGCATCCTTTGGGAACAAATGCTCGGACGCGGGACGCGTCGCTGCGACGATATCAACAAGTCAAAGTTTGTCGTCTTCGATTGCTTCGATGGAACGCTTTTTCGCTACTTCAAGGATGTTTCGAATTTCGAGATCGAGGAGCCGCGCTCAAGTCCGCTCACCGTCCCGGAGATCATCGATAACATCTGGCAGAACATCGATCGCAAGTATCACGTCAACATTTTGGTTAAGCGATTGCATCGCATCGACAAGGCGATGAGTGCAGACGGGCGCGAGGAATTCAACAAATGGATCCCAGAAGGGAATGTCGCGAAATTCGCTGTCGGATTGCCGAAGCAGCTGCGCGACAATTTCGATGAAACAATGAAGCTTCTGCGCAATCCGGACTTTCAGGAGCTACTCGTCAACTATCCGCGGGCCAAGCGCGTCTTCTGGGTCGGCTACGACGTAAAGGATGAAGTCACCTCGCGAAAACTTTTTGGAAAATGGGAGAAACCTGAGGACTATCTCGAAGCCTTCGCCAAATTTGTCCGCGAGAATGTCAATCAAGTCGAAGCGATTCGGATTCTCCTCAAGCGACCTCAGGACTGGAGCCCCGGAGTCTTGTCCGAGTTGAAGCATGTACTCCGCGCAAATGATTTTGACGAGAAACGCCTCCAAAATGCTCACGAGAAGGTTTACAAGGAACTGGCCGACCTGATCTCAATGATCAAACACGCCGCTGATGCGGAGGAGCCGTTGCTTGCCGCGCCCGAACGCGTCGAGAAAGTCCTGGAGGAGATGCGGGCATTTCACACTTTCACGCCCGATCAGGAAAATGGCTCGGTTTCATCGGCGAACATCTCAAGGAAAATCTGAGCATCAGTGAAGAAGACCTCGATTATCAGCCGGTCTTCGCGCAACGAGGCGGACTGGCGCGGGCCCGGAAATTGTTTGGCCAGGAGCTGCCGCCCCTCATCGATCGGCTTAACCACACGCTCGTCGCCGCCTAACCAATGACAGACATCGTCCAAAAACTCTGGGGCTTTTGCCACACGCTGCGCCACGATGGCATCGACTACGGCGATTACATCGAGCAGCTCACTTATCTGCTCTTCCTCAAGATGGCCGAGGAACGCGGCGCGGACGTTCCGAAGGGTTGCTGACTGGGCCAGCCTCAAGAATCATTCCGGCACGGCGCTGACTGACCACTACGCCGACATCCTGCGCAAGCTGCGCGAATCGGGCGGCTTGCTCGCCGATATCTTCGCGCAGGCCACGCCGCGCTTTAACAATCCGGTCAACCTCAAGCGCGTCATCGCCATGATCGACGAGGAGGATTGGTCGGCGATGGATGTGGACGTGAAAGGCGCGGCGTTCGAAGGGCTTGCTCGAAAAAGCGGCGAGCGAAGGCAAGAAAGGCGCGGGCCAATACTTCACGCCCGCGCGTTCTCATCCAGTCCATCGTTCGGGTGATGAAGCCGGACCCGCGCGGCAAACCGGACTTCACGCATTGCTGATCCCGCCTGCGGCACCGGCGGCTTTCTCGTTTGCAGCTACGAATGGCTGGTCAACGAAGCGAAAGGCGTCTTCGACCGCGCGGATGCGAAACGCATCAAAACACAGACCTATTACGGCCAGGACCTCGTGCCGCGCCCGCGCCGGCTCGCGCTGATGAATCTGTTTCTCCACGGCGTCGAGCCGCACATCTATCTCGGCGACACCATCTACGAACCGGATCGCGGCGAGCGATACGACGTGCGTCCTCACCAATCCGCCCTTCGGCACCAAAGGCGCGAACCAGGCGCCCGACCGCGACGACTTCACCATCGAGACCAGCAACAAGCAGCTCAACTTCGTCCAGCACGTCATGACCATCGCTCAAGCCCGGCGGACGCGCCGCGATGGTGCTGCCGGACAATTGCCTGTTCGAGGGCAAGGCCGGCGAGGTCTTCGAGATTCTCATGCAGGACTGCAACCTGCACACCGTCCTGCGCCTGCCGCGCGGCACGTTCACGCCTTACAGCCAGGGCGTGAAAGCCAACGTCATCTTCTTCCAGAAAGGCCGGCCCACGGAGCACGTCTGGATTTTCGACGCGCGCTCCAACGTGCCCGGCATCACCAAGAAAGACCGCCCGCTCACGCGCGCGAACACTTCGCCGAGTTTGAAAAAGCGCTACGGCAAAGATCCCAACGGCCTGAGCAAGCGGACCGATAGCGGCGAGACCGGAGCGCTTCCGCAAATTCTCACATCAGCGACATCAAGGAGCGCGGCTACAAGCTGGACGTCACCTGGCTCAAGGACGACTCGCTGGAAGACAGCGACGAATTGCCCGAACCGCAGGACCTCGCCGCCGAAGCCATCACGGAACTCGAAGCCGTCGTGGATGATCTCCGCGAGATCGTCGATCTTGTAGAAAAAGAAGAACTGGCCGAGAAGTGACACGCTTTGGCCACCGATGTAAGATAGCAACATGAGCAAAGCCGAGATTCTGGAGGAGCTTCGGAAACTCACGGTCGCCGAGCGAGATGAAATTCGCCGCAAACTGGATGAACTCGATGACGATGCATGGGACCGCCAGATGGAAGCGGATGCCAAAGCGGGCAAGCTCGACAAGCTGTGGGCGGAAGCGCTCGAAGATATAAAGGCCGGTCGCACCAAGCCGCTCGATGAAGTCATCGACGACGCCTAGGTTCTGGAAGGCGTACGCAACGCTGCCGCCGGAAGTGCAAGAGCAAGCCCGCAAGGCCTGGCGCCTATGGCAGAAGGATCCAGGGCATTCATCGCTGCGGTTCGGGAAGAAGGGGACGTATTGGTCAGTCCGCGTTTCGCGCGGATGGCGAGCCGTCGGTCGCTACCACGAAGGAATTCTTTACTGGTTCTGGATCGGGCCGCACGACGAATACGAGAGACTGATCGGGTCATGAGTGACGAAATGCCGCACGGCTGGGCGTCAACTCGCGTTGACGACGTCTTTGCAATTCACGGCGGCGGTACTCCGAGCAGAGGCACAACGACATACTGGAATGGCGACATTCCGTGGCTCTCATCAGGCGACATCAAGTCAGCGAGAGTTCGAGAGTCGAGTGAAACAATAACCGAACGCGGACTTGAAGAATCTACTGCGCGACTAACTCGCAAGGGTTCCGTCGTGGTGGTAGTCACAGTGGCATCCTGAAGCATACATTGCCTGTCGCTCTGCTCGAGCGTGATGCTGCTATCAATCAAGATCTGAAAGCATTCGATAGTGGAAATGATCAACTTAATTCATGGCTTGCGCTCGCATGGCGTGCCTGTGCGCGTGAATTGCTCGCAGAAAATCGCGAGGGAACGACGGTTCAAAGCGTTAAACTCGAGACGTTACGCGACTTTGAGTTGCCCGTTCCTCCGCTCGCCGAGCAGCGGCGGATTGTGGCGAAGCTGGAGAAGCTGTTAGGCAGAGTGGACGCGAGCCAGCAGCGGCTGGCGAAGATTCCCGTCCTGCTCAAACGCTTTCGCCAATCCGTCCTCGCCGCCGCCTGCTCCGGCCGCCTCACCGCCGATTGGCGGGAGGAGAATACGAGCGTGGAGGATGCATCAGAACTCATTGCTGAACTGGAACGCATTCACGAGGCCGCAGGCGGTCACAAGAAAGGCAACGCTGCACCGCCAAGCGATGAAGCCCATGACCTGCGTGCGGACGACTTGCCGTCCACTTGGGGACTCACGGAAATGCGCAGCGTCGTTTGCCCTGACCGGCCGATCACCTATGGCATCCTGAAGCCAGGGCCAGAAACGCCGGGTGGTATTCCTTACGTTCGTGTTGCGGACTTTCCCAACGACCGACTCAATCTTGAAACGATTCGTCGCACGACAAAGGAAATCGAAAAGACCTTCGCTCGTGCTCGATTGCGAGCAGGTGACATTCTGCTTTCGATTCGCGGAACGGTGGGTCGCGTGTGTGTTGTGCCGCAGGAGTTGGAGAACGCGAACATTACCCAAGATACCGCCCGGTTGAGTGTTCAACCCGCGCTCAATGCTGGTTTTGTGAAATGGTTTTGCGAGCCGCTCCAACGCAAAAGCGAATGCACAAAGCAGTCAAAGGCGTTGCGGTTCGGGGCATAAACATTGGTGACGTGCGCGCTTTGCAAATGCCCGTTCCCCCGCTCCCCGAGCAACAGGAAATCGTGCGGCGAGTGGAGGGATTGTTTGCGCTGGCCGACCAGCTTGAGGTGCGGTTGGCCAAGGCGCGCGGGCAAGTGGACGCGCTCACGCCCTCCCTCCTCGCCCGCGCCTTCGCCGGCCAACTCGTCCCCCAAGATTCCGGCGGAGAAATTATTGGAGCGAATCAAACAGCAGCGGGAACAAACGCCGCACAAGAAATCATCAAAACGGCAGCACCGTCACGTCGCCGCTGCGTGAAATCTTTGCGACGAAGGGTGGATCCTGTTCTTCGACAACCCGGCGCAATTTCGAGAGAGCCTTGAGAAAATTCTCGGCAAGCATCTCTGCGCGTAGATTGCCCTGCGCCGTCAACACAAACGCACGAACCTTTGCCCGACGAAGTGCCTGCATTTCGGCCACCCGATACCGAATGCGTTCATCTCTCGTAACAACGATCCACCCTTTCTTGCCGGCGCCGGCTAACCATTCAATGTCGGGCGCGTCTTGAGCGAAATGATCGTCGTGAATTTCAACACGCAGGTCGGCGTCACGAAGCGCTGCCGCGATTTTATAGCGGCCAAGCTGCCGATCGAGAAAGAAAGTGAGCTCTTCAGGCGGCTTCCGCGAGGCTGAGTTCGCAACGGATCGCTTCTTCAATCTTTTCGCGGGCGCAACCGTAGTCCTTCGCCAGTTCGTCTGCGGATTCACCCGCCTTGAAGCGTTCAGCGACGATGTTGGTGCTCACGCCGGTGCCAGTAATCACGGCTTTGCCAAACGAAACGAACGGATCGATGACAATATTCTTTGGTTGGTCGGCTTCGTCTACTCGCGTGAACGGGTAAAGGCGCAACGGAAAACCCTTGTCGTCACGCTCTATTCTGCGCAGGTGTGCCTTCAAGAGATCTCTCACGGCAATCTGCCCGCCTTCAGATGCTGAAATAAATTCGCCCAAATGCTCGACGAACAAATCGACGCCGTCTGTCTCGAACTTGTGATCCGCAAGAGGGTGCTTTGATCCAAACTCCTTTTTCAGAAAAACGATTGTGCGGCGAACGTCTGCCATGTCGACGCGGTGCTTTCGCCGAATGGCAGCGAGCACATGGGCTTCAATCAGATTGATGAATGAAAGAGCGACAGGCGACGTCGCCGCCGGCTCAATCACCGGTTTGAAAAAGCCACTGCGGTACGACATGCCTGCCACCCAGGAACGCAACGTCGCTCTCGGCACGAGAAGATAGTGCGCCGCCTCAGCGGTCCCGTACGCCGGCAGCTCTCTAACGTCCTGTTCCTCTGTGGCCATGAATGTTTCGCACTTTGTTCGAAACTTCTGCAAAGAGCAAGTTTCGTCCCCCAGGCTCATGGCCGTTGAGAGCAACTTCGTTTCAATCAGCCATCCCAGGCCGCGCAACCGCTTCGTCGACCACGGGCTGGAATTCGTCACGATCGTCCAAGGCGATCCCGGCTGAACGCATGTTGCCCAACACCTCAAGCGTGCAGATGCGCCGTCGAAATCCAATGCCTCGACGGTCAGAGACCGCCGCTACAACCGAAATCGCGCTCACCGCAACGACCTCGTTGTCTGCTGTTTGATTGTAGCGGCGCTGTCTCAGCGTCGAATGGAGCGCTGGGATGAGCGACATAGAAGGTAAAGTGACAAGGGTAGGAGTGAGAGAGAGCGGGCAGCGAACGAGTTTTAAATCCAATGCGTCGGCGGTCAGAGACCGCCGCTACAGCGGGACATGTCTCACCGAGCCGCGGCTACAGGAAAAGCGTGAGGGAACCGGGCTCGCAGAGCCATGGCCACAGCGGAGGCATTGGGTTGATATACGTGACTCACGTATATGCACTCAGGGCCGCTCGCGAAATTGATTTGGAAAGGATCAGACAAATTTCCCTGAGCCGGCCCAACGCCGCAGACGGAAGATATGCGCCGGCAGCGTCTGCGGGTCTAGCTCCACGTAGTTTCTTCTTCCCCGCCACGTGTAGCGAGCATCGTTCAGCAGATCGTCCATTTGGTAAGGTTCGTTTTCGCCGATTCCGAAATCCGCGATGGGAACATCGACAAAACAGCTTTGGACGCGACGCGGATTCAAATTCAGAGCGATAAGAATGATGTTGTCACGCGCGACCGTGGCTTTTCCGTAAAAGAGAATTTCTCCATTTTCCGCGGGGTGGAATCGCAGGTTGTCATAAAGATGGAGGGCGCGGTTTGTCCGGCGGATATGGTTGAGGCGAGTCATCAGCTCCTTGATATTTCCGGGCGCATTCCAATCACGCTCCTTCCATTGATACTTTTCTGAATCGAGATATTCCTCGCGCCCGGGCAGGCCGGCGTTCTCGCAGAGCTCGAATCCGCTGTAGATCCCGTAAAGGCTCGAGAGAGTGGCCGCAAGAATCGCTCGAACGATGAAAGCAGGGCGACCACCTTCCTGCAGAACCAATGGCAGGATGTCCGGCGTATTCGGCCAAAGATTGCCGCGGAAATATTCGCGCATCTCGGTTTGGGTAAGCTCAGTGAAGTAATCCATCAGCTCCTGCTTTGTATTGCGCCAGGTGAAATAGGTGTAGCTCTGGGTGAAGCCGGCCTTGGCCAGCACCTTCATCATTTTCGGCCTGGTAAACGCTTCGGACAGGAAGATGACATCTGGGAATTTTGCGTGCACGGTCGAAATCAGGTACTCCCAAAACGGCAGCGGTTTGGTGTGGGGATTGTCGACCCGAAAAATGCGAACGCCGCGTTCCGCCCAAAAGAGAATGATGCTCGTCATCTCGTCCCAAAGTTCCCGCCAGTTTGCGCACCGAAAATTGAGCGGATAAATGTCTTCGTATTTCTTCGGCGGATTCTCCGCGAACTTGATCGTGCCATCCGGGCGTTTGTAAAACCATTCCGGGTGATGGCGGACGTAGGGATGATCGGGCGAACAGTTGATGGCGAAATCGAGGGCGATCTCCATCCCCCGTTGCCGGATCTCGGTTTCCAGCCAGATAAAATCCTCCATCGTTCCAAGCGACGGATCGATCGCCTTGTGTCCGCCCTCTTCACTGCCGATGGCGTAGGGAACTCCCGGTTCGCCCGGAAGAGAGGTGACCGAATTGTTTTTTCCCTTGCGATTGGTATGTCCGATCGGGTGGATGGGCGGAAAATAAATCACGTCAAAACCCATGGCCCGCGCATCGTCGACGCGACCGAGACACTCTCGAAAGGTCGAGCCTCTGTCCGCCCGCCCTTCCGCTGAGCGCGGGAAAAATTCATACCACGCCGCCGTCCGCGCCCGCACACGATCTACGATCACACGCGGCGGCGGGGCATACTGCGTCGCGCTCGAGCGATCGGGGTAAGTCGCCATGAGCACTTCCAATTCGTGAGAATGCGCGACGCGATTTACTTCGGCGGGGTCGCTTCCACGAATCATCTCGAAGAGTTCGTGCAGCCGTTTCGCATCAGCGCTGCCGGTGGCGCGCTGGGCGGCCGCCGCGATCAGGCCGGCACCTTCAAGCGTTTCGCTTTCCAAATCCGAAATGCTGGCCTCAAACTTGGTCGCAAATTCGTGCTGCCATCCCCGAAAGGTATCGGTCCAGGCTTCCACCGTGTACTCATAGATCGCGTTTTCGTAAAACGAACAGGCGCCGCGCCAGCGATCGTTGTCTACGAAGGTCATGGCCGTTTCGTGCCAGTGCGTTTCGCCAAGCCGGCGCCACTTCAACACCGCCGCGACTACGTCGTGCCCATCCTTGAAAACGTCCGCCTCAACGATCAGATCTTCGCCGACCACGCGCTTGACCGGATAACGCCCGCCGTCGATCAGCGGTTCGAGATTTTCGATAATGGCGGTGGGAAAACCTCGAAGCATTGGCAAGAATCAACTGAATTCGCCAGGATGCGAAAGGCAAAATCGGCTGGGAACGGCGACGAAGGCCGCAGGATTACAAGGCAAAATAGAACGCGCACTCGTACAGACCCGAGTTGCGGGTTTCCTCGCGCCGGACGCGCGTGCCGAGGAGCGATTCGAACAAATCCCCCTCCAATCGACCGATAATCGGATATTGATCGAGCAAATTCATCAGGGGCGAGTGGCATTCGAGAATCTGGGGTCCGCCTTCGCTTTCTTCGATAATGAATTGCGACATGAAACCTTCGTTTTCGCGAATGCGCGCCAGCGCTTTCGCCCGCTCGGCGACTGTTTCTCCCTTTACCTTCGATTTAAGTTCGGCAGCTTTGCGCTCAAAAACATTGAAAAGAAGTTTTTCCGGCGCGTTCGGGCCGTAAATTCCCTTGATCGACTCAAGCAGTTCAATCGTGAACTGATTACTTTCCTGCGGAAAAAGATCATGGGTCCGGCGCGTCAGCCGATAAACCATCTCGGGGCGCCCCATCTTCTGCGGACGACGCCAAGTATCGAGGTAACCGTCGCGCTCGAGAGTAAGGCAATGCTGCTTGATGCCCATGTAGCTCATCTTCATTTTCGCGACGAGCTCGTTGACGGAGAGACCTTTCGTCCGTTTGAGCGTGTTTAAAATTTCCAGCCGCTGGGTACGGCCGATTTCAGAGAGCAGTTTTTGGTTCAATCGATTCCTTGTTGCGCCGACTCTAGATGACTTTCCGCGTCAAATTCAATACAAAACGACGCAACGTTAACCGGGAAAACAAATTACGGCTTTTGGGGGCTTTGACATCAAACGAATGGCAGGGAAACCACCTCCGCGACGACCGGTTCCGCGGCAGGCGCGCCTTCCGGAGGAACGACGTGGTGCCGGCTGCCGGGCGAATTGAAGCCGCGTTTCACAAACCCCAAAGCGATCTGCCGATTCAATCTCGCGCTCCAAACCGCACTCGTAATCCAACCCGACTCTTTTCTTCCGTCTGGTTCGCTCAATTTGGCGCCGGCAACGAGTGGCCTGCCGTCGCACGAAAGCAGGCCACACAAACGCTTGTTCGTCTGCCCAGACATCTTGATCCGCGAAATTACTTCCTGTCCGATGTAGCAACCTTTGTCATAATCGATGCAGCGCTCTTCGAGATTGGCTTCAATCGGAATAATTTCTTCGGTCAGTTCTCGTCCCCAGCGCGGAATCCCAAATTCGATTCTGAGAATCTCCGCCTGCTCCTCCGATTGCAGTGGAAACTCCGTCGACAATGCATGTTTGGCGCGCTCATGGCGCTGGCTGTTTACCCAGATGTCCCATCCGGCGACCGCAAATCTGCGAGTTTGCCGCATTCTCGATTCCTCCGGCAGAGACGGCTTGCCCGGCGCCAGGACATGGAAGAGTGAGAATTGATCGGTCACGTCGACGATCTCGACATCATCGGCAATCAGGTAACGCTCAAGGCGCGCCGGCAGGGTTTCGCGAAGGGTCGGATCAGTATCGAGAAAAAAAGCATCTGGCGTGGCCGAAAAAAACAGATGCGCGTTGATCTTGCCCTTTGCGCTCAAGACGCAAGCTTCGACGGCGTCCGTTTCGTTTGCCTTCCTCGCGTCGTTCGTGATTTGACCGTTGAGAAATCGCAGGCGATCGGCGCCAGTCACGCGGAATTTGGCGCGCACCGAGAGATCAAACAACGCGGGATCTTCAGGATGCAAATCACCCTTCATTCCCAGCCGGCGCTTCCGCGACGCTCACTCGCCGCCGCCGTTGCGTCCGATCAAACGACTCCAAACGCTGCGGCGTCCTTCGGGTTCCTCTTTCGCCGCAGAAGTTTCCGCGGCGGGTGCATCGGTCACGTTCGGTTCCTGGGGCAAATCCTCTACTGGCGGCTCTTCGGCAATCGCAGCCATCTCTGATTCCATCGACATTTCCTGCACCGGCGCCTGCGATTCCTCGACAGCTGCCTCAGGGTTTTCGCTCTCCGGAACCTCAGAGGCCTGTTCGTAACTTTGGGATGCCGCCTGCTCGGCGGCTGATGCTGCGACTTCCATCTCCGCCGATGGAAGATCGTCGCCCGTCATCATTTCAGGCATCAGATCAGTCTGCACAGGTGATTCCCATTGCACGCCGAAAGAAATTCCATCTGGAAGATACCGATGGGCGACCGAGGAATAATCATCATCGGCGCGGCCTTTCTTCATTTCGTCGAGAAGAGCATCTCGCGCGGCTTCATTTATCGTTAGATTGAGATCGAGAGCGCGCGCGATTCTTCCCGCCAGCTGCACGTCTTTCAGCATGTGTTTGACGGAGAAGTGCGGCTCGTAGTCTCCCTCCATTATCTTGGGAAGCTTCATCGCCAGCGTCGCCGATTGCGCGGCGTTGTTCCGAAAAGCAGCGAGAAGCTTCTCCGGAGCAATTCCCGACTTTGCCACCAAGGCGAGCGCTTCCGCGCCAGCTTGCACCGTGGCCGCGGTGACAATATTTGTCGCGAGCTTGATCGTGGTCGCCTGCCCGATTTCGCCGATCTCGACGATTTCCTTGCTGCTGGCCTCCAGAAATTTCCGGACTTGTTCGAGCGCTCCATCATCGCCCGCGACGTAGTAAACAAGCTCTCCTTTTTCCGCCGCCCCTTTGCTGCCCGTGAACGGGGCGTCCAGGAACCGCGCGCCCCGGCGTTGCACATGCGCTGCCGCCATCCGAATGGTCTCGGGCGCGACGGTACAGTGCGCCGCGATGATGTGATGCGCCGTCAACCTCGGCCCCAGTTGCCGGACCACGTCCAGCAGCGCTTCATCATCGGCGACAAAAATCTGCACGAAATCACAAAGCTCGGCGACGGCCGCCGGAGAACCGAGAAAGTTCGGCACTGGCCGCGGCGTCCGGTTCCAGACGAAGACATGAAACCCGTGTTTGCGCAGGTTCTCCGCCACGCGCTGGCCAATAATACCCAGGCCGATGAGACCGACATTTTTGTTGCTACGGCGGGACATCATAAATCAATCGAGAGAACGACATCTTAAGGTCGCCAATGACGCAAGCTGAATTCAAACCGACGGATTAGCAACGCCTAACTAGCGCCAATCTGCAAAATATTTGGCCTCACGGATTAGTCTGGCGCTCAATTCGCCAGTCAGGACACGACGCTGCTCGTTTCGCAGGATGCCCATGATTTCGGCGCGAGCCTCTTCGAAGGAAATCGTGCGAGCAGGTTCGATGGCGGTCAGCTGAATGATGTGGAAGCCGAGATGTGAACGAATCGGCTTGCTCACCTCACCAACCCGCAAGGTCGTCACCGCCGCGAGGAATTCCGGAAGCATGCGCGACGAGGTGAAAAATCCGAGATCGCCGCCACGCCTCCTGGTCGCCTCATCTTCCGAGGCCTCGGCTACAAGGTCAGAAAACTCTTCTCCCTGCTCGAGTCGTCGGGAGAGGAGATGCAATCAGGAGCCGCTTCGTCTCGACATCTTCCGCCGGCGTTTCCGGCGGCGCCGCCAGAAAAAGATGACTGGCCCGATAACGCAGCGGCAAAGCGAAAGCGTCGCGATGGGTGCGATAAAACTGACGGCATTCTTCTTCAGTGACGGCGATCTGACTGGCGAGCTGCTTCTCGATCCATTCTCTCGCTTTCAAATTATCGATGAGTTCCGTCCGCAGTGATTCTCTCGGAAAAGCCATGCGTTTCGCATCCGATCGACGAAAATCCGCTCGTTCCCAAACTGCGAACGCAAAAGGTCGCGCTCCCTCGAGACGCTGGAGGCGGCGACGCTCTCCTCGTGCGAGAAAGGGCGTAACGCGACATCAATCACCAGGCGATTGGATGCGCTCTTGGTCTCTTCCGTTGTCGATCGTCGGTCGTTCGGTAATCCGGAAGCATAACGATCAGCCTCCAGTTCGCGATGCAGATCACTATCGTAGACGCCGATCCCGCGGACGAGGGCGATCAAACGTCCGCGTCCAAAGACTCGTCCGATCAAATCACGGCAGGTCGAGGACCTGAAGATCAGTTCGCTTGCCGTGACGCCCGCCAGGCAAACCAAAATCACAAACACGATTATTCTCCGTGACCGCCTCATTTGAACGCGAATTCAGTTAGATAATAAACCGTCACCGAAGCGACGATCTGCAAACTTTCCGCGCTGATCTTGTCCATCGTATCCCCGGCGGTGTGCCACGGAGGATATTCAAAATCGATCAGATCAATCGTCGGAATTCCCGCCGCATTCAAAGGCGTGTGATCGTCGGTAACGTCAGAAACAAAATAGGTAAAATGTTCACGCAGCTTCAACGCGTCGGCGGAAGCGAAGATATCGCGTGTCAACTGCTCCGGCGAATCCGGCGAGAGCGTGATCCGGAGAGAGCGGTCGCCAATCATGTCCCACAAAATGCCACCGCGAAACTGCTCTTTCGACAAAAGATGCGCGGCAAAATAGCGGCTCCCGTAAAGCCCATCCGTGGCGCTAAAATTCTCGTAGGCTTCCTCCCCATCAAAAAAGACAAGCTGGATTTTCGCCGCCAGCGCCGGACGAAGTGCGAGCACGCGCGCGAGTTCGATCAACGCGCCCGTGCTCGAGCCGCCGTCATTCGCTCCCACGAACTGGAATAAATCGAAGGTTTTCGTGTCGTAGTGCGAACAGACCAGGAACGAGGCTTTTGGTTGTCCGCCGAAGTTCGCGATCAAATTCACAAATCTGATTTTGCCGCGCGGCGTGTCATCGGTGAACTCCTGCCGCGCAACCGACCATCCGAATTGCTCCAGTTGTTTGACAATATAATCGCGCGATTTCTCGATCGCTTCCGATGCGGGCGGACGCGGACCGAAGTCCACCAGATGCTGGACATGTTCGAACGCCTTCTGGCCGGAGAATTCCTCCCACAGTTTGGCGTTCGACGCACTTTCAGCCCGCTGATCTTTGCAGGCGGCCAGACCCCCGATCAGCGCCACCGCGAAAAGGACGAAACGTTGCGCAGTCATTAAACTACGTCGCATCCGACGAGATCGCCTGCTCAAGTCTCGCTCGGCGGCAACCCGAGCGCCGAGAGGATGCGCTGCAAATCATCGTCGCCGTAGTACTCGATCTCGATCCGGCCGCGATCGGCGCCGTGATGAATCGTCACCTGCGTGCTGAGATATTCGCGCAACCGATTTTCCACATCGGCCATCGTCGCCGAGCTGGCCGTGATCGCAGCGATTCGCCGCTTTCGACGCGCGCGCAGGTTGCCGAGCTGCCTCGCCACCAGCCGCTCCGTCGCTCGCACCGTGGCGCTGCGACGAAGAACTGTCTCCGCCACGAGCAGCTGTTCTTCCGGCGTCTTCAGGGCCAGCAACACCTTCGCGTGGCCGACCGAGAGCAAGTTCTGCGTCAACCACACCTGCACTTGATGATGCAAATCGAGCAATCGCATCGAATTGGCCACGGCGGCGCGACTCCGGCCGACTTTCTGCGCGATGTCCTCCTGGCGCATCCCGAATTCTCCGGCCAGTCGCGCGTAAGCTTGCGCTTCCTCGATCGGATTCAGATCCGCGCGCTGCAAATTTTCGATCAATGAAAGTTCGATCACTTCGAGATCGCTCGCGTGCCGGACGATCACCGGCACCTGCGTCAGGCCGGCTTCCTGCGCCGCACGCCACCGGCGCTCGCCCGCGATCAGCTCGTAGCGTCCATCCACCTGGCGAACGATCAACGGCTGGATGACTCCGTGCTGGCGAATGGAATCGACCAGTTCTTGCAACGCGCCGCGCTCAAATTCTTTCCGTGGTTGCAGCGGACTTGGAACGATATCGGTCAGATCGCTTTGGTGAACTTTCTCGCCCGGCTGCGGATCAAACCGGGCAGGCGCGGGACGCGCACTGATGAGCGCGCCGAGACCTTTACCGAGAACCGATTTTGCCATGTGCTTGGAGGCTACGGGAAGCAGCCGCTCCACGCAACATTGGTCCGACAATTGGCGGCGCTCGTTACAAACAATTGACACCGCGACAGCAAACTCACAGGCTCGGGGGAATGCGCACCATACTACTCTGTTCCCTTCTCTTGTTCCCGCTGTCGCTTCGCGGCGCGCCTCCAAATTTGCCGCCCGAAAACGAACTAAAATCGCTCGCGCTTAATACGCTCCTCGCTTTTAACAAAGCGGCGCAGGAGAAAAACTTTGCCAGCTTCTACAAGGATCAAACTTCATCGATTTTCCAAGAGCAGGTTTCTTTGGAGAAATTCTCCGAAAACTTCCATCCGTTTGTTGAGCAAGGAAATGACATTGCCGGCATCGCGAAGGTAGAACCGGTCTTCGAGGACAAACCGTCGATAGATAAAGACGGCGTTCTGACTCTGAAAGGTAATTTCCCGACGAAGCCGAGCGAGGTTTCGTTCCGGCTACGCTATCTCAACGAGAAATCGGCTTGGAAACTGGTGGGTATGAATGTCCAGGCTGGGCCGGGTGAAGGTGGGCCCAGTGAAGGTGGGGCAGCGAAGGTGCCGGACGACAAGGAACTGAAGGCGCTCGTTCTCGACTCGCTGCTCGCGTTTAACGACGCCGTTCAACTGGAGAGCTTCGAGAATTTTTATTCCGGGATTGCAAAGATCTGGCAGGAGCAAACGAGCGCGGAAAAATTGCAGGAAAGCTTCCAGAGCTACATCGACACAGAGATTGACATCGGACCGATCGCCAAGGTGGAGCCGATCTTCGAAGGTCAGCCGGCAATCGATAATGACGGCGTTCTTGTGGTCAAAGGCTCTTACCCGACGAAACCAAGCAAGGTTTCGTTTCAGTTAAAATACATCCAGGAGGACGCGGCCTGGAAACTGGTGGGCATCAACGTCAACGTTCCCAAGAGTCCGGGCGCGGCACCCAAAAAAGATGACGATGAAGACGACCAGGCGGATGACAAAGACAAAGATTAGGGATCATCGCTCAAGCGGCGTCTTTCTTGTCTTCTGAAGCGCGTTCGAAATCGCGGCGCAGCGACCGGATTGCAGTCGTCTGGCTCAAGAATTAGTTTCTTCCGAGCGCGGCTGGAGAAGAACGAGCCGGACGAACTGGAGCATCGCGGCCATCAGATGCACGAAGATCGCGGCAAAGAATGGCCAAAACCAGTTTAGCACCGCGACGTTGCAAAGCTGGAGCAAGAGAACCGACATCCCGATCGCAAACAAAGGATAGAACACGATTTTGCTGATGCCTTTGAATTCGCCGGCGGTAAAATTGCGGACGGTCAGGAAATTGCCGATTGCGAACGGCGCTTGAAAAAGCGCGCCAAACCCACTGCACCATCGCCAGATCGATTCCGGCGGCGGTTTCATCGTCAGCAGAAACATTCCAAAAAGAGCGTAGGCGAGCGGGAAGATGGAATTGTTCAGCAACAACCGAAGCCGAAACCTGTCCACCCGCGACCATTGATGCACCGAATCGGGTCGAAAAACGACAACTATCCCGGCAAAACCCGCCAGAGTCACCGCCACCTGCGCCGCGATGCCGAGAGCTTCATCCGGTTGCATTCAGCGCGATTAAACTGGAACCAGCGCAGTAAATCAAACTTTCAGGTATCAGACCTCATGATTCCTTTTGATCGACGGCAATTTTTCCACTGTAGCGGCGGTCTCTAACCGTCGCTTTTTAAATTCGAGCCATGTGAATGCGATATACGTGAGTCACGTATATCGCCTGCTCTGCTAACTGGGTTTTGAGGTTGGTGGCAGTTGAACCCGTTCGCCGTTTTATCTCGCTTACTCCAAGTTGTCACTTAACCCTTCCATGTCGCTCAACCCGTTCGCGCTGTTCCGCAGCCTCGATGTCAGGGGATGGAAAGTTTGACATGAACCGTCCGAGAAGCTCCTGGCTTGATGGGAATAGATACAGGTTTGATCTATTTGCCGTCATGCGTTGATGCATTGAAGACGAGCGGTCTCGTCGATTGCTTGGCGCCGACTTCCATTGTAGCGGCGGTCTGTGACCGTCGCTTCCTGGATTCCAGCCATCCGAATGTGATATATGTGAGTCACGTATATCGCCCCACCGCGAGTTGGGGACTTGAGGTCGATGCAAATTGTTTGTCTTCGAGGCACTGGTCTTGCACAAAGACAGTTGGAAGCGCGATCCGGTCCGCTTGCTCATTAAGCCAAAGACCAGGACGATATCGCCTCTCTCGTGAAGCTTGAAATGTCCGCTCGCTCGGGCATCCTCTCGCGCATGAGCCTGCGCGGCGGAGAACATCCAAGATCGTTTCTCAACCTGTGCATCGAAGTCGCGCTCATAACCGCCGGCGTTTTTCTCGCTCTCTGGGCGAACGGCTGGCACGAGGAGCGAGCATCGCGCCCAGGGCCAGGCCGCTCTGCGCAACTTTGCCGGCGAAATGGAAGCGAATCGTGAAGCCACGCAACGCAACCGCCAATATCACGAAACTCTCGCACGCGAGCTGCACGAATTTCTCACGAGCAAAGAACCACCGAGCGAAGATCGCTTATCCAAGAGCGTCCATTTCGAAGGGATGCGCCCGGTGACCTTCGAACATACCGCGTGGGATCTCGCGTTAGCCACGCAAGCCTTGTCCTACATCAAGCCGGACTTGGCTTTCGACATCTCCAAGGTTTACACCGAGCAAAATGGTCTTCAAAAATTGCAGGACAGCTTCCTCGCTTCCGCGTTTACGCCGGCCAGCCTTTCGGCCGACAACGTCAAAGGTCTGGCCACCGCCATGGAGTTCTACCTCATCGACGTGAACCTGAAGGAGCCGGCGATGGTGAGCCGCTACGAGGAAATCATCCCCGCAGTAAAGCGCGCCCTTGCCGGCGACGCCCGCTAGCTTTCCGCCGTGCAAATTAACTGACCGCTTGAAGCGGTCGGTTTCAAACAAAGCTGAAGAGGCGTCTGAATGGATATACGTGAGTCACGTATATCCCCAAGCGCAAGTCGGGTTCCTTGTGTCCTTCGCGGTGGTTTTAACTTGACCGCTTAAAACGGTCAAATTCTTGAAGAAGCTTGGGTTTTTTCGTGGCGACTGTAGCCACCACTTGTGAGAGGCGTTCTTCGAGTTCGGCTGTAGCGGCGGTCTCTGACCGTCGACGCATCGGATTTCGGCGCTGAGAGGCGTCTGAATGGATATACGTGAGTCACGTATATCCCCAAGCGCAAGTCGGGTTTCTTGCGTCCTTCGCGGTGATTTTAACTTGACCGCTTAAAACGGTCAAATTCTTGAAGCAGCTTGGATTTTTTTTCGTGGCGACTGTAGCCGCCACTTGTGAGAGGTGCTCTTCGAGTTCGGCTGTAGCGGCGATCTCTGACGTCGACAGGTCGTGTCCTAAGCCAAAAACAAAGTGCGAAATCACGACGCGACCCGTCGAACACTCTTCCTTGTCAGGCATCTCTGGACCAACTAAAACCCGGGGAGACCTGTGTCCGAACTAGACCTGCTCAATCTCGCGCGCTCGACCACAGAGCACGGAGTCACGTGGTTTGCCAAAATGATCACGATTAATTTCGCCATGGTCGTGGCTATTTACTATTTCTTACACGGCGCCAGACTGACACTGAAAATATTCACATTCTTTGCCTACACCGTTGCGATGCTGGTGCTTCTGGGCGAGATGCTGGTCGAAGCGAACGTGAAAGCCGGCGTCATCGAATCGATGCGCGCTCTGCCCGCGGAACATCTTGCGCGACCGACCACGGTTTACCTGGCGGTTTACGATTCCTGGGTCTCGCTCGTAACACGGATCACTTTCAATCTTTCCGTCTGGCTGCTGTTATTCGGCGTTTTCTACCTTCTCTTTCTCTGGAAACAACACTCGAACCAACTCGATTCCTGAAGAAGTAAAGCGCGCCTCTCCGACGACGTTCGCTAGAGTCATTACGGGACGGCGTGACGGAACGCAGTTTGCTCTCCATACGCATGAATGCGCATTCTTGTTCTACTTGTTTTCTCCTCGGTGATTTCGGGCGCTGAGGCGCGAATCGGCGAGACAGCGCTTCAGTTTGTCGACCGATATGGTGCGCCGAAGGATACATCCTCCTCGAAGACGATGGATAAAATGTCACCGCTCGTTGAAGGGGCGATCCATCATACTTACGAATACCAAGGCTGGCGAATACGTGCCGCTTTCTTGCAACTCGACGGCCGGCCGTGCGAATGGATTTTCGCAAGATTCCTGCAGCTGGTGTTTCGCCCACAATTCAAGACGACGAATTGCAGGCCATTGCCTCGGCTAATACGCCAAGCGGGATGACTTGGAAGAAAGTGTTGTATGATAATCCAGATTCCCCGAACGGCGTTATCGGAAAGCTTGGCGAGGCGTACTTCGCCAGCGCGATTGGCGAAAAGATGTGGCGTCGGTCCGATGCCGCGATCCTTTGGTTGCGGGCGCATCTTATCGTCCGCTTGGAGCTTCCCGCCGCACGCGAATACGAGCAGCAGCTCAAGCTCAGCAAAGAACAGAAAGCACGTGCATCAGTCCCCCAGTTCTAGGGCTTGAAGTGATTGGCGATCTCGGCGAACTGAGCGAGCGCGGCCTGCAAATCTTCCACGATCTCTTGGGCGATGAATGTCGACATCGTGGAGGTTGGCGCTGTCTTCCAGCGAGGTTGACGCTCTCTTCGAATTGAAGGGCCCCGCTTTGGGCACTTGACCGCTTTAAGCGGTCAAGTTTTTGGGACGCCAGGAATTCGGAATATGCCGGCAGATCATCGCACCAAATGGCAAAACCTTCCTCGGATTTGACAAGCGTGACGCGATATTCATGCACAGACAAGATTACCTTTTAGATGCGTCTAATTCCCAAGCAGGACAATGCGAAAGCGAGGAGATCCTCATTCGTTAATGCTCGTAGCGTTTCTCGCCGACGTTGATGGCCACGGACAAATCGTTTTGCCTGGGGGGGAGTGGGCAGGTCGCAAAATGGGTGAAGGCGCATGGGGGATTCACCGCCTGATTAAAATCAAGGACGACCTGCCCGTTGACCGGCTTATCGGCGTAGAGAAATCGGCCGCCGGTGTAAGTGTCGGTTTCGTTGGTCGCATCATGGAAGATGATGAAAAGCTTGTCGTCGTCTTCCACGACGGGCTGTAGCGAATATTCCTTTTCTTTGAGACTGAATTTCAAAAGGCCCGGGCTACTCATCTTGAAGTTTCCGCCCAGCACATTCGGGACGTGGACTTCCTGAGGCGCGGGAAAGGCTTCGAAGCGCGCCGTGACTTTGTAGCTCTCGTCCACGGGAAACCAGCGCAATCCTTTGAATGCTCGTCGCGCCTCGCTGTCGTTGTCTTTCAGGCGAATGCCGCATCGATCTTCGCGCTTGATCAGGTACAAGGTCTGGCTGCCGGTTTGAATTTTGGTCGGTGTCCCCTTTTCGTCCGAGACCAGCTCAATCGTAGAAATCTTCTTACCGTCGTTCTGTGCCTCGATTCCGCTTTCGACCTTCAAAGTCGCCGCGCCGTTGTGAAAATCTATTTCGCCGAACTTTCCCTGTTTGAAGTTGTCGGTTAGTCGCACATCGAAACCGGGGCCCGCGCCGACGGTGTTGACGCCATCTTTCAGCCAGAAAAGTCCGGCCACCGTCAACCAGCCGTCATCTTTCTTCAGATCGCTTTCCTGATCGCTCCGCCATTTCTCCATCTCCTTGACGTAGGCGGTCTGCGCATTGGCGGAAGGCAGAGACAGGAGAAGTGTCGCGAGAAGGACGAGCTTTTTCATTTCATTATCTAATTGAGCACGAGAAAGGAGAAAGTATGAATTAGAAAGTAAAAAGTCAGCCTCCTCCGCCAAGGCCACGGCGCGCTAGGGAGGTTACAAGACAGGAGGCGGAGATTGGCGTAGCGTCCCGGCCATGCCGCCGGAATCGAATGTGTTTACGCTCGGACATTCGCCGGATCCGGATGACGCCTTCATGTTTTATGCGATGGCGGAGAATAAGATCGATCTGCGCGGATATCGTTTCGAACATCGACTGGAAGATATTCAAACGCTCAATGAGCGGGCGCTCCGCGGGGAATTGCATATCTCCGCCATCTCGATCCACGCCTATGCCTTTGTGAGCGACCGCTACGCTCTCCTGCCATGCGGCGCGAGCATGGGCGATGGCTACGGGCCAATGGTTGTTCAGAAATCAAAAACGTC
Source organism: uncultured Verrucomicrobiae bacterium (assembly GCA_963737545.1). GTDB lineage: Bacteria > Verrucomicrobiota > Verrucomicrobiia > Chthoniobacterales > UBA10450 > CAVTTH01. The sequence goes on from CAVTTH010000003.1 coordinate 383,472, forward strand.
CAACGTTCAACGCTCAACGTTCAACGCTCAACATTCGGAATTCGATGGCGACACCGACGCGCGAGGGTTTTTAAGGGACAAGAAGATCGCGGTGCCGGGAAAGATGACGAGCGCGTTTCTCGCGCTCCAGCTTTACCTGGGCAAGTTCGAACATGTGGTGGTGCCATTCGACCAGATCTTCGACGCGGTCGCGGCGGGCAAGGCGGATGCGGGCCTGATCATTCACGAGGGCCAGCTGACTTACGCGCGTGCTGGCTTTACGAAAGTGATCGACCTGGGCGAATGGTGGAAACGGGAAACCGGTCTGCCGCTTCCGCTCGGAGGAAATGTCTTACGCAAGGACATCACCGGACCGGTGCGCCACGATCTGTTCGCGATCATGCGCGAAAGCATCGACTACGGCCTGGCTCATCGTCAGGCGGCGGTGCAACACTCGATGCCGTACGCGCGCGACATGGATGCGACGCTGGCGAGCAAGTTCATCGGAATGTACGTGAACGATTACACTCGAGATTACGGCGAGAAGGGGCGCGCCGCCATCCGCGCATTTCTCGACGCCGCGCACAACGGCGGGTTCATTCCAAAGCCGCCCGAGATGGAGTTCGTCGAGTGAAAGCGACGGCATTTAGCAGATTCGCGCCGTGAGTTTCTCGCGCGTCTGTCTGCTTCTTGCCGCGGGCGCGGTGGCGGGCGCGATGAATGCAGTCGCGGGCGGCGGGACAATCGTCACTTTTCCAGCGCTGATTTTTGCCGGTGTTTCCTCGATCCCAGCCAACGCCACGAGTGCGGTCGCGCTTCTTCCAGGATCACTCGCCGGGGTGGCAGGTTATCGCAGCAGTCTTCCGGCGGTCTGGAAATGGATCAAGATTTTCACGCCGGTCAGTCTCGTGGGGGGCCTGCTCGGCGGCATCCTCCTGACTCGGACGCCAGAATCGACCTTCGACCGATTGGTGCCATTCCTGATTCTGTTCGCCACCATTCTTTTTTCTGCGCAGGCATTCTTCGTCCGTATCTTTCGCCTGGAGGCGAGACGAGTCTCGCAGGCGATCTCACCGCGGTGGCTCGCCGGCGCGCTGTTGTTCCAGTTCGGAGTCTCAGTCTACGGCGGCTATTTCGGAGCCGGTATCGGCATCCTCATGCTCGCTTCGCTCGGTATTCTCGGCTTTGAAAACATTCACGAAATGAATGCGGTGAAAGGTGTGCTCGCTGTCGCCATTAATGTGATTGCGGCCGCCTACTTCATTTTCAGCGGGTTAGTGGACTGGTCCGCGGCAATGGTGGTAGCCGCAGGTGGGATTATCGGCGGCTATTCCGGCGCGCATTTCGCGCAGAAGATCAGGCAGGAGACGGTGCGACATTTGATCACGGCGATCGGTTTGCTCATCACGGCCGTGATGTTCTATAAGCAACTCCGGAACGGTTGAAGCCGGGCCGGGCGCGTTACTTTTTCGGTTCCTCGCCCGGCTTCGCTTTCTCGTGGATCACGTACGTCTTCAGCTTCTCGAATTCCTTCTTAAAGCCATTCGAGAAATCGTGGACGCCGTATTCGAAGACGACAAGGAAGCAAAAGGTGAAGAACAAGAAGAGAACGAGCCAAAATAACCCACGGATCAGGGACATGCGGGCAACTCTATCCTACTGATATCGTTGGGTCAACGCCTGCCCTTGAATCGGCAATCTTCGGTTGCTCGGCCGGATGAAGATGTCATGGTTTCGCGCCGTGCGTATTCCGCTTCTCGATTTGAGTGAGCAATATCGATCGCTGGCGGAGCCGATCCGGGAAGCCATCGACGAGGTGCTGGCCAGCCGGCAGTTCATTCTCGGGCCGAAGGTGAAGGAATTCGAGGAAGCGATTGCGGAATACTGCGGCTCGCCGCATGCGATCGGCGTTTCCTCGGGCACAGATGCGCTGCTCGCCATCCTGATGGCGCTCGATTTTGGACCGGGCGACGCGATTTTGACGACAGCTTTCACTTTCTTTGCGACCGGGGGCTGCATCGCGCGCGTCGGCGCGACGCCGATCTTCGTCGATGTCGATCCGGAAACGTCCAACATTTCGCCGGCGGCGCTGGAGCGTTATCTCGCGGAGTCGTGCCGTCGCGGAGAAGATGGATTTTTGCGCGAACCACGTGGCAGAAAAGTGCGCGCCATCATTCCGGTGCACCTGTTTGGGCTTTGCTGCGACATGGATGCCATCCACCGAATCTCGGAGGAGTATGAACTGGAGGTGATAGAGGACGCCGCCCAGGCGATCGGCGCGGAATATCCGTTTCGCGGAGGGAAAGCGAGAGCCGGTGCCATGGGCGAGGTCGGGTGCTTCAGTTTTTATCCATCGAAGAATCTGGGGGCTGCCGGCGATGCGGGAATGATCGTGTGCCGCGAGGAAAAATTGGCCGGCCGGATCCGGCTCTGCCGGCAACATGGAATGGAAGAGCGTTATTTTCATCACTTCATTGGCGGCAATTTTCGGCTGGATGAACTCCAGGCCACGATCCTGCAGGTCAAGCTGCCATGGCTGGACGGCTGGTCGGCGGCCCGACGTGCGGTGGCGGATTTTTATCGAGAGGAATTTGCGCACGCCAATTTGATGGACCGGATCTCGGTCCCGAGCGAACCGTATCGGAATTGCGGCCTAACGAATCATCACATCTATCATCAGTACGTCATCCGGACGCCGCATCGGGATGCATTGCGGGCGCATCTCACGCAAAAGGAGATCGGGACCGCGATCTATTATCCGCTCGGACTTCATCAGCAGGATTGCTTTGCTTATCTCGGTTACAAACCGGGCGATTTGCCCGAGACAGAACGGGCCGCCGCCGAGTCGCTGGCGCTGCCGATCTATCCCGAACTGACTCGAGAGGCGCAGCACGAGGTGGTCGGGGCGATTTCCGATTTCTTTGCACGATAACCCGGCTTTCGTCGCGGCGAGCGCACCCAAAACACTTGCGAGCGAAAGCGGTCGCGCCTATATCAACGCTCGCGAGCGACGGGTAGGTTCCGGAGTGGCCAAACGGAGCAGACTGTAAATCTGCTGGCTTTACGCCTTCGCTGGTTCGAATCCAGCCCTGCCCAGTTCTTAGTTGCCCGGAACTTCGCCAGACCGCCAAAAAGAAAGCGCCTGAGTTTTGCTCAGGCGCTTCCTGGTTGAAACTAAATTAGCCCTTATCGGCCGCCACGGCCACCGCCATCACGGCGTCCGCCGCCGCCATAGCCGCCACCGCCGCCGCCGTATCCGCCGCCACCACCGCCGCCGCCATAACCACGTCCGCCGCCACCACCACCCGGCGGGCGAGCTTCACGTGGCCGCGCTTCGTTTACGGTCAATGGCCGGCCTTCGACAGTCTTGCCATTCAAATCCGCGATCGCCTTTTGCGCGTCCGCCTCCGTCGCCATGGTCACAAACGCAAACCCGCGTGATTTTCCGGTGAATTTATCCTGCATCAACGCCACTTCCTGGACAGCGCCTGATTGCGCAAAAAGATCCTGGAGGTCTGGTTCGGTTGTGTTGAAGGAAAGATTGCCTACGTATAATTTAGTACCCATCTGAGTTTACTGTGGAAAACGCCGCTTGGTCACTGTTCCCGCTCATCGGATTTCAAATCGCCACTGATAAACTCAACTGACAATCCACCACTTCCCGAGCTTCCGTTTTCGTTTCGGCGTGATTCCTAAGGCGCGTTGCCCGAAAAAGCAAATGGAATCACCGGACAGGTCACCCGCTAGAAATGGCTGAATCTGACTCATTAACTCCACCTCGCAAACGGGCTCGCGTAGCCGTCGTCGCGGCCGGAATCGTCAGCCCTCTCGGCTTCGGACTGGATGAGACACGGGGATCGCTGCGCAGCGGTCGTGATTGCATCACGCCGGTAACCCGGTTTTCGGTCGAACAGACCCGATGCAAGACGGCCGGGCAGGTTCCCGACGACCGTTTGACGAGTCGAAAGCCAAATCTGCCGCATCCGGAACGTCTGCACCGTGCGGCTCACATGATGATCTGGGCGCTGGAAGAAGCGGTTGCGCATGACCGGACTTTCGTGCCCGAGCTGACGGTTATCGGCACGACCAGCGGCGGGATGTCGTTTGGAGAAGACTATTATCGAGCGCTGCACAACCGTCGAAACGATCGGCGGGCCGCGTCATGGATCGCGAATTATCCTCCGCAGAAACCGGTCGTTGACGCACAGAATGCCTTCGGTCTTGCGTCTCCGTGCCAGGTGATCGCGAACGCCTGCGCCTCCGGCACGAATGCGATCGGACACGCCTTCGAATGCGTTCGCTCCGGTCGATACCAACGGGTCTTGACGGTCGGCTATGACGCCATTTCGGAACTTGTCTTTGTCGGTTTCGATTCACTCCAGGCGGCAACGCCGGAAAAATGCCGGCCTTTCGACCGCGCACGCTCCGGCCTCGTTCTCGGGGAAGGGGCCGCCATCCTGGCATTGGAAAATTACGAAGCCGCCCGCGCGCGTGGTGCAAATATCCTCGCCGAGGTCGTCGGATATGGCGTCTCAACCGACAACTATCACCTTACCCAGCCCGACCCCTCTGGAATCGGTCCGCGACAGGCAATGGAGCGCGCGCTCCACAGCGCCCGTCTGTCCGCCAAGGCAGTAGATTATGTAAATGCCCACGGAACAGCGACTCCGTTGAACGATAGCGCGGAAGGGAAGGCAATCGCGGAGCTGTTTGACCGCGTCCCGGTCAGTTCGACCAAGGGAATGATGGGACACTCGTTAGGGGCAGCCGGAGCAATCGAGGCCGTCATCAGTCTGATCGCGCTACGCGATCAGTTTCTGCCGCCGAACATCAATTTCCGCGGGCCTGACCCGGATCTGTCGCTGAACATTGTCGCGAACGAGGCGCGACCATTCACCGGGCGAACCGTTCTCTCCAATTCCTTCGGATTCGGAGGGACCAATGCTTCGGTGATTCTGCAGAAAGCGGCATGAGCCTAGCCATCGCCGGCATGGGGTGGGTGACTCCGCTGGGAACGAATGTCTCGGCGGTCTGGAACCAACTTCTTAACGGAGAGGAGGCCACGCCGGAAACGCTTTCGAGTCCGCTCAAACCCTGCACTTATCCGGCGTTCCGCGTGCCCGAGACGGCGATTGCGGGAATGCGGAAGCATCCCAGACTCCGTCGCGCGAGCGCGATTTCGAAATTTGCCGCTATGGCCGGGTTGGCTGCGCTCAAAGACGCGGGAGTTGAAGCAGCTGAAATTGCGGAGCGGGTTGCTCTCGTCTTCGCGATTTCAAATGGCGGCGTGATTTATACGAAACGCTTCTTTCACGACATCGTTGAGACCGGTGCGAAATCCGCCAGCCCCCTGCTCTTCCCCGAAACGGTCTTTAACGCACCGGCCAGCCATCTCGCCGCGATCCTCGGCATTACCGGCGCGAGTTATACTCTGGTCGGCGACGGCGCGGTGGGAATTCTGGCGCTGAAAATGGCAGAGGATCTGATGGAGAGTGAAGCTCTCAATTACTGTCTGGTGGTAGGCGCAGAGGAAGTCGACTGGCTCCAGTGCGATGCGTATAGCAAATGGCGCCTCTTGCGGCGGCATGGGCCCATTGAGCCATTCCGGCAGCCGCCACGCGGGATGATTTTAAGCGAAGGCGCAGGCGCGGTGTTATTAGGCCGCAAAGGAAGAATCGCGATTGCCAGAATTTGCGCGGGCGGTGATTACCGGAAAAAAGCCGATGCGCCGCGGTGGCTGAAGAAGATTTATCACGAGCTGAGGCCAGACGGATCTTCATTCTTCGTGGCCAGCGCGAACGGAACGTTCGTTGATCACGCGGAGCTGGCGGCCGCAGCCGACGAATTGCCCGATGCGCTCGTATACGCAATGAAAGCGGCGCTGGGGGAAAGCGTGGGCGCCAGCGCTCTGTGGCAGGTCATCGCTGGAGCTCAGATGTTACTGACAGGCAAGGTTCCACCTTCGCTGCGGGCGGCGACCAACACAAAGGTCCGCACGGCTCCAGCCGAAATCAGCGACATTTGCTCTGCAATCATCTCAACTTGCGGACTCAATCAGCAGGTCGCTGGTGTGCGGTTGCATCGTGACGGCTAGTTACGATCAGAAGCGAAATTCCACCCCCGAACCTAACAGCGTCCCAGGCTTTTGGCTTTGCAACCGGTCCTTGCTTCGGTACCCTTCGGCGTGCCGGTACCCAGGACGTTGTTGCTGACTCTCTTTCTGGCCCTTGCGGCTGGGTGGGTAAAAGCCGAACTTTCGACGCCGCACGATCTTCCGGTGGAGATCACCGCCAGTGGTGAGACCAGATACGAGAATGGCATCGCCACCGCGAGCGATAACGTCGCAATTCATTTCGGCGATACCGACATTTACGGAGATCACGCCAGGTTTAACTCCGCCACTCGCGAAGTTTTTATCGAAGGCCACGTTCGGATTTATCGCGGCACAAGCCTGTATGCTGGGGAGAGCGCGACCTACAATCTCGATACCAAGCAGATTCATGCCCTCGATATGAGGGCGGATAATTCGCCCTTTTTTTTCAGTGGAGCGGATATCACTGCTCCGGCCAGCGGCGAATTTGTCCTGAAGGACACCACTCTTACAACCCACGATTCGTCCGACCCAAGTTTCCATATTCGGGCGCGCACGGTCCGCATCTATGAGGGTGATCGCATCGTCTTTCAAAATGCGACCTTCTACGCCGGAAAAATTCCGATCTTTTGGTGGCCATATCTCTACCAATCGCTCGATGACTCCTTCAGCTTCACCATCTCCCCGGCCTTTCTCACCTCCTGGGGTCCATCAATCCTTAGTGAGGTCTCCTTCCCGATTACGGAGAAAATAGGTGCCCGCGTCCGCCTCGATTTGCGAGCACGACGCGGCGTTGCGCTCGGGTTCGAATCCGAGATGACCTATGGCAAGGACAACACCAGCTACGCCAAGCTTCAGACTTATTTTCTGGACGATCAAAACCCGAACCTGAATCAGACGAACGTGCCGCGGGAGGGAGTCGGCACGGCCCGCTACCGCGTCTCGCTCCAAGATCGCACCTACTTTACGAAGGATCTCTATGCGACGGCCGACATCACCAAGCTGAGCGATCAATATGTCCTGCAGGATTTTTATCCGTCCACTTTTCGGATTGATCCGCAACCCGACAACGTAATCGCTCTCACCAAGTCAGATCCGATTTACACGTTAACGGCCATCGTGCGGTTTCAGGCCAACAGCTTTTTTGAAACGACCGAGCGCCTTCCGGAAGTCGTGCTTGATGTGGAACGGCATGCGCTCTTCGGTGGCCCGATCTTCTACGAAGGCGAAACCGGGATCGGGGAGCTGCGCCTCAACTTCGCGCGAGGCTCCAATTTTCAGGACTACGGCACGCTGCGGGCGGATTCATTTCACCAATTCCTCTATCCCAATACTTATTTCGGATGGCTCTCTTTTGTCCCACGGGTCGGTGTCCGCGCAACCTACTATGGCGAAACCTGGGATTTGGGGAATACGATTTTCCCTCCGAACAACAATCCGCTCGTCCCGGATTTCATCCTCCCTCCTCCGACCGCGGCCATGCCGCTGCCAAAAGGTGGCGATGTAGTCCGTGTTGCTCTTAATGCGGGCGCGGAAGCTTCCTTCAAGATCTCGCGGGAATGGGACACAGTTGAAAATCGATCGCTCGGCCTGGATGGACTGCGTCACGTCATTCAGCCGTTTATGAATTTTTCCTACGTTTGGGATAACACCGAACCGAGAGAGATTTTGCAGTTCGATCGTTTTACGCCCTCGACTCAGCTGCCCCCGATCGACTTCCCACAATATACGCCGATCGATTCCATCGACAGTTGGTCGATCTGGCGTATTGGCGTTCGCAACAAGCTGCTGACACGTCGGGACGATCTCACCGTCAGCTGGCTGGAGCTGGAAACGTTTCTCGATGTCAACTTCGACAGCCCCTTCGATCAAACGCGTTACTCCAATTTCTACAATCGCCTTCACTTTAACCCTCTTCCATGGGCGGGTCTTACGATTGATTCGCAGACGCCGACATTCGATCGGGGGTTCACCCAGGTAAACATCCTGGCAAACGTCCAGCCGACCGCCAACTTGCAGTTTATCGTCGGGTACCGCTATTTGCAGAACAATCCATTTTTTACGAATAGCAGCCTCTACACATTCGATGGCTTCTACCGGATCAATGACAACTGGAGCGTCGGAGCGCAGGAACAATATGAAGGAGTCACTGGCATTCTCGAACAGCAGCGCTACGCCGTTTATCGCGACCTCACAAGCTGGGTCGCATCGTTCGGTGCAGTGATCCGCAACAACGGAGGAGGATCGAAAGATTTCGGCTTTCTTCTCACCTTCACACTAAAGGCATTTCCGAAGCTCGGCCTCAATTTTAACCTCGATCCAAATGGCACAAGTGGCGCGAACGACCAAATTGTCCCCTAACTTCGCCATCCGAACGCAATTGCAATCGACGCGGTTTGCCTCTTCCTTCCTCCTTCGCGGTTAGTCGCAGAGGCAATTCTTTTTCGTTATGGATCTTTCTATTATCGGCTCAGGCTATGTCGGACTCGTGACCGGGGCATGTTTTGCCGATGTCGGGCATAACGTGATCTGCATCGACAACGACCCGCGGAAAGTGGAATCGCTGCAAGCCGGCCGAATTCCGATCTACGAACCGGGGCTCGAAGAAGTCGTCCATCGCAACGTCTCAGCGCGGCGTCTCCGCTTTACCGGCAGCATCAAGGATGGAGTGGATAATTCGCTGGTTGTGTTTATCGCTGTGCCCACGCCGCAACAGCCAGATGGCAGCGTAGACCTAAGCTTCATCGAGAAAGTTGCGCGTGAAATAGCCGGTGTCCTGAAGGACTACCGCGTGATCGTGGATAAGAGCACTGTGCCCGTGAAAACCGGCGAGAAAGTGGCCGAATCAATCAAACGCTACAATCGCCACGGGGCGAAATTCGACGTCGTGAGCAACCCCGAGTTTCTGCGTGAAGGCTGTGCCGTAGCCGACCTGATGCAGCCAGACCGAATCGTGATCGGAGCGCAAAGCGAGTACACCATCGATTTGATGAAGAAGGTTTATGAGCCATTCATGGCGCCGATTCTCGTGACGGATGTTAACAGCGCCGAATTGATCAAGCACGCCGCCAATTCATTTCTGGCTCTCAAGATTTCTTACATCAACGCCGTTTCCGCGATCTGCGAAGCGAGCGGGGCCGACGTGGAGAAGGTCGCCGATGGGATCGGGATGGATCGAAGAATTGGCCGGCATTTTCTCAATGCCGGCATCGGTTACGGCGGATCCTGTTTCCCGAAGGATATCGCCGCATTCATCACCATCAGCGAGCAACTCGGTGTGCCTTTTCACTTGCTCAAGGAAGTGCAGCGGATCAACGCGGGTCAAAAAGATCGCTTCCTCAAGGATCTGCGCGAAACGCTTTGGGTCTTGAAGGACAAGAAAATCGCGGTCTGGGGTTTAACCTTCAAGCCGGACACCGACGACATCCGTTCGTCAGTCGCGATCGACCTCGTCGCCGAGATGCTGCGCGAAGGCGCACACGTCACGGTTTACGATCCCAAAGGAATGGACAAGGCGCAAGAGGTGAAGGAAATCGCGGAGGCAAAGTTCGCCACGTCCGCGCTCGCCGCAGTCGACGGCGCCGAAACGCTGATTGTAGCGACGGAATGGCCTGAGTTCGCAAATGTGGATCTCGCCCTCGTGAAAGAACGAATGGTCACGCCCATCATCTTCGATGGACGGAATCTTCTCGATCCCGAAACGATGGCCAAGCTCGGCTTCCGTTACCATTCCATCGGGCGCAGTAGCGTTATTCCCGGTTAGGCGGATCGTCCCTGTGGCGTCGATCCCGCCTGCTTCCGCCCGTGACGTGGTGGTCGCTGCCCTGCGGAAATGGCGAGCCGGCCGGGAATTCGCCGAGACGATCATTCGGGACTTGCTCGATCGCGGCGGACTCAACCGTCAGGATCGCGCGTTCTCGATCGAACTCTTCTACGGCATTCTGCGGAACCGAACGTTGCTCAACTTTTGGATCGATTCCCTCCGGCACGGAAAGCTCGATGCCGCGGCGCGTGATATTCTTTCCATCGGGCTCTATCAGTTGTTCAAGCTTGGAACGCCAGAGCACGCTGCTCTCTACGAGACCGTCCAACTCGCACCGAAGTCGCGGCGGGGATTGATCAACGGCATCCTTCGGGCAGCGCTACGACAACGCCACGAGCTGAAAATGCGCGCGAATGAACAGCCCATCGCTATCCGTTTGTCGCATCCGGAATTTCTCATTGAACGATGGGAAAGGATCTTTGGCGAACGCGCCACGATCGAGTTGTGCGAGTGGAATAATCGCCCCCCGCCGACATACGTGCGAATCAACCGGCTGAAGATCGATCCGGATACTTTCTTTCGATCCTTCAAAGAATTCATACGGCTGCCGGCGGCAGTGGATTTCGTCGAGATCCAAAGCTCCCCTAACGATTTAATCGATCAAGGATTGTTTTATGTCCAGGACCCGAGCACCGTGATCGCGTGTCGACTGCTCGATCCGCAACCGGGCGAAAACGTTCTCGATGCTTGCGCGGCGCCAGGCGGTAAGACAGCCGTTCTCGCTCAACAAATGCAAAATCTGGGAACACTGGTGGCATGCGACCGGGACCCTTCGCGGATCCAACGCCTGCGCGAGAATCTCCAGCGTCTCGGCGTCTCGATTGCACGGATGATCGAACTGGATTGGACACTGGCCAGAACATCTTCAGTCACGGAGTTCGGTCAGTTTGATCGAATCCTTCTCGACGCGCCGTGCAGCAATACCGGTGTCATGCGACGCCGGATTGACGTGCGTTGGCGTCTTTCACGCGAAGACTTCAATCGAATGCAGAAACAGCAGATCACGATCGCGCGTGCACTCATCCCACTTCTCAAGGAAGGAGGAATTCTGGTTTACAGCACCTGCAGCCTGGAGCCGGAGGAAAACGAAGAGGTCGTGGCACACCTCCGAAAGGACTTTCCTAACTTGGAACCACTCGAGCAAAAATCCGTTCTTCCGTTTCGAGACGGTTTCGACGGCGCGTTCGCCGCCAAATTGCGCAAGGTCTAACCGTACCGGTTCGCTCGCATTTGCATCCGGCAGCGCCGGTGGAATCATTCCCTCCTATGCATGACGCCCGCTTTGATAAACTCGCCAAATTACTCGTTGACTACTCCACCACGCTTAAGCGCGGTGAGACCGTCCTCATTGAAGCCTTTGATGCTCCCGATGAGATGACGATCGCCCTCATCCGAGCGGCCCGAACTGCCGGCGCGCTTCCTTTTACTCAGCTCCAGCGTGCGCGCGTCAGCCGGGAACTCGCGCTCCACGCTACCGAGCGCCAACTCAATCTGACGGCGATCCACGAACTCGCGCGCATGAAAAAAATGGATGCCTATATTGCAATCCGAGGCAGCCAGAACATCACCGAATTGTCCGACGTTCCCCCGGATCAGATGAAGCTGCTGGCCAAAAAAATGCGCCCCGTGCAGGACCAGCGCGTCCGGAAAACGAAATGGGTCGTGCTGCGCTGGCCCACTCCCTCGATGGCACAGCTCGCCGGCATGAGCACCGAAGCCTTTGAAGACTTTTTCTTCGACGTCTGCACTCTCGACTACCGAAAGCTCCAGCCGGGAATGAAAGCGCTCAAAGCGCTGATGGAGAAAACCGATCGCGTCGAGATCAAGGGACCGGGAACGGATCTTCGGTTCAGCATCAAGGGAATTTCCGCCATCATTTGTGGCGGCGACAGAAACATTCCAGATGGCGAAGTGTTTAGCTGTCCGGTGAAGGATTCGGTGCAGGGATACGTTACTTTTAACGCCCCAACAATCTATCAGGGCATCGGTTTCGATGGGATTCGCCTCGAATTTGAAAACGGAAAAATCGTCGAGGCGACGAGCAATCAAACGAAGAAGCTCAACAAAATCCTCGATTCCGATCCGGGGGCGCGCTACATCGGCGAGTTCTCCCTCGGGTTCAATCCTTACGTGATGCATCCGATGCGAGATATTCTCTTCGACGAAAAAATTGCCGGCTCGTTCCATTTCACGCCGGGCCAGGCGTATGAAGAAGCCGATAACGGAAATCGCAGCCAGATCCACTGGGACATGGTGAGCATCCAGAGACCGGACTACGGCGGCGGAGAAATCTATTTCGATGGAAAACTCATCCGCCGAAACGGAGAGTTTATCCCGAAACAACTTCGCTCGTTGAATCGGAGCAATTTCGGCAAACGCTAGCGCGTAACGCGCGGCGCCGCCGCCCCTGAGGGACTCAGCTGAACCATCCCGATATCGCCACCGGGCGTGAGCTGAACGTTGGTCATCTCAAAGATAGGCGCACCTTCGATGGTGGTCGGGCCGGCCCCGGGCAATTGCACCAAAACTCTCTTTGAGGTCGAATTCAGAACGAGCGAGGCGATTTCAAAGGAAGGAGAAAACTCCACGGTGGCGATTTGGAAGCCGGCGGTGACATGAACCGAAGTCTGTCCCTGTTGCGAGGGCGTGAGTTGGACAGGCGCGCTTTCCGATCCTGAGACAAGCTGCAAGCCCGCGATCGCAAACGAGGGTGTATTGAGCACGCTCGGCCTTTGCTGCCCCGATGGAGTCAGGCGAATCGTTCCGATCGCGTTGCCGGCGAGTTGAATGGACGAAACCTCAAAAGTCACCTGCAAGTTCATGGCAGGTTGCGGTTGCTGCGAAGGCGCCAGACGCATCGCCACCACCTTTGAGATTGGTTTGAGGAGCAAGGTTCCCATTTTGAACGCAGATGTCAGCTGCATCGATGCGATCTCGAAAGAGAAGGTTATCTGGACTGCGCTTTGTGCCGCGCCGGGCACTACCGCGGCGGGAGTGGCAACGGCAGGAGCAGTTCGAATTCCGGGAGCTGGTGGAGGAGTGGTCGGTTCAGGCATGATGGCGGGTGTGGTTGACTGCGGGGTTGAAGGGTCGGTTGAAACAACTTGCGAAGCAAATGATGGCGTGTCGACCGCGGGGCGTAAAGCGCCAAAACCTGCCAGAGCGGCAGCGCGAGCGAAGAAGCCTTCGGCCGCAAGTTCTGGAGGAACCTGGGTTTCGGATTTGGTAACCTCGGCTTCAACCTCTATCGGCGAGTCAGGCGTCGTCGCCGACGTTTGGTAGGGTATTGGTTGACCCTGACCAATCGGCTCCAATTCAGATTCTAAAGCTTCGATATTTTCAGGTGTGGCGGCCTCAGCGTGATCATCCAGCGCAGATTCGACAGATGCGATCACCTCTTCGCTCGCAAACGACTGTTCGACATCCCAGGCGGGCGGTTCAGATTTTGCGGGCATAACGACTGGCTCGCCAACGCTCGAAAAATCGGAGTCGAAACCGGCCCAGGCCGGCGTGACTGGAGGTTCCATTGCCGGCTCGCCCGGCGCTTCCGTTTGCGCGACCTCTCCAATTTCTTCCGCTGCCTCAATCGAGGCAAAGTCTTCCCTCGGCGCGACCTCGATCGGAAATACCTCGGAAACCTCTCCGGCTGCTGTTCTCGACAAGACGTCCACGTCGGCGGGTTCCTCCACAGGTTTTTCGACAGGCATCTCTACGAAACTTTCCGCGGGGGTCGCCGTAATCAAATTGTCGCTGCTTTCTGCGACGACAGCGGCTGGCTCAGTGACGAGTGCTGTCGGAGTCAACTTGCCCACCGGAATCGTCGCGCGCCGAACCGATGGCTCCAACGCCTTTAACTGGATGGAAAGTTGCGGTGGCCCGCCCGCGAGGCGTGTGTTTACCGCTCGTTGCTCGTCTTGCGCGAACTGCGTCTCGGCAGTCTTGGTTTTCTGGAAGCGAGGCTCCATGATCGGAGCAGATCTGCCGCGCACTTGCATCGCAGCCAGTCCACGAGGCGACGCCGGACGCAGGAGCACGCGGGCGCCCCATACGGCCAAAATAACACCAGCCAAAACCAAAGCAGCCTCAAGTAACGTCCATGGGGTGGTCGAACCCGTTCGAGAGTATTCTGCAGCCTGCGCCTTTGCTGGATGGGTTACGGGCGTTGAGGAACTTGTCGCGACCAGCGGAGGAACATGTTGCGAGGAATCAACCGAACTCGGACTGGCAGCCAAAGAGGAATCGGCAATCGCGGATGGATTAACAGGCGCTCCCGCGGAGCTGCTCGTCAGGGGTTCGCTCGTCTTGGGAACGACGGCCGCTGGCGAAGAAGCAGCGATTGTGACGGAAGCACCCGGAGCGGCCTGCGCTGTAACACTCGGTGGCGCGGTCTGCCCGGGAGTGGCGGCAGTAATGATTTCCACAGGACTGGTATTGCCCGCCAAGGCAGGAGCCTGACTCAAGGAAGTCGACGGTTCCGCGCCTGAGGTAGTCGGAGTCTTCTCCAGGGAAAGGTCAGGAGATTCCGACTCCGTCAACGGCTGTGGCCGCGTCAGAGCCACTCCAGGAATTGGGCTGGGTTCGATCAACGAACCGGTTTCCCCTGTGCTCGTCCCCGCCTGCGCGCCAAAAGGAGAGGACGAGGCCGGCACCTCCGCTATCGGGGCGCCTTCGAGCCACCCCAAATCGTAAAACGAATCGGCAAAAACGATATTCAGCGCCGGAGAATAAATTTTCTTCGCCGACGCGACCCAGTCATTTCCCTTGGTTGGATTTTTATGACTGAACTCCCAGGCCGCCTGGGCGTAGTAGAGCGCCGGCGTATCTCCCGTGAATTGGAATTGCTCCATCATCTTCTGCGCACGGCTCTCCTTGCCTTCGAGCAGCAGCGTCAGGAAAATCTTGAATTTGATGAGCTGGGCTGCCTGATTTTTGTCGCCCCCGGGTGTGGAATCAAAGAGCGCTTCCAGCCGGTCACGTGCTTTCGCGTACTCCTTTTTCTTGAACGGGATTTGCGCAAGGTTGTACTGGGCCTCCCGGAATTTTGGATCGGCCCGCAATGCCTTCTTAAAAAACCCTTCCGCCTGATCGAAATCCTTTTTCTCCATGAAGATCTCGCCGCGGAGATTCAAATACGGCGCCTGATCGGGATCGTGTCCGTCCGCTTCATCCAGCGCTTTGAGCGCGGTCGCCAGATCCCGTTGCTGAAATGCCTGTTCCGCTTCCGTGAATTTCGTCTTTGCATACGCCTTTGTCCGGGCGTTCTTTTCGGATGCAGAGGTCAATTCCAGCGCGGCTCGGGCCTGGCCGGCAGGTTTTTCCAGCCAGCCAATCTCGTAGAGCGACTCGGCGAAAAGTTTGTTCAGCGCAGGAGAAAAATTCTTCTCCGCCGTCGTCGTCCAATCCTTCGCCTCCTGCGCGTTCTTGTGTTGCAGCGCGATCGCGGCTTTCGAGTATTGCACCGCCGGCGTATCCGCGGATAACTCGAACTTGGAAAGGATCGAATCGACCATGTTATCCTTCCCTTCGAGCAGATATGTCAGCAAAATCTTATACTGAATAAGCTGACTCGCCTCGGGCTGGAGTTCAGCCGCATTCGCTGTCAGCAATTTCTCGAAGCGATCCCGGGCTTCCGTCCAATTCTTTTGGAGAAACGGAATCTCTGCCAAATTGAAGCGCGCATTCCAAAACTTCGGGTCGAGTTCGAGCGCTTTTCGCAGCGCCTCCTCGGCCTTATCGTAAACGCCCTGCCGCATCAAAATGACGCCGCGGAGATTTTGTGATTCAGCCAGGTCTGGCTGACGAGCATCAATCGCGTCCAGTTGTTTCAAGGCTTCGGCGAAATTGTTTGCGTCAAACTCGCGGAATGCCTTGTCATACATGGATTCGAGTTCCGCTTTTGACGGAGCGACGTTGTTCGCCGCAAACGAACTCAAGGCCAGAATAGCAATCGCTGCGATTTTTCGGATCTTCATGCCAGAACGCATACAACTCACGCCCAGTGGGTGCTGCAAGTTCTTTTTGCCCTTAACCCGAGCGCACGGCGTTGCCATTTTGGCAGAATTTAAGTCGCTAAAATGCATCTTCGCGCTCTTCAATTGAGATCGTTTTGACTGAGGATTACTCTCCGTTCATCTAGCTGTTCAGATTTCCAACCAATCGCAGACCTTCGAGTGTCAGGTTTGGATGGATGGCATTGATCTCGCGCATCCGCGCCGCAATCAAATCAGCGTAACCGCCGGTCGCCACGACTTTGACATTCTTCCCGGCAAATTCCTTGCGTCTGATTTGCTTGATGATCTCGCGCACGAGCCCGCGATATCCGAACACGGCTCCTGCCAGCATGGCCTCGCGAGTCGACTTGCCGACTGCGCTCTTCGGCTCGCGCAGATTCAGTTTCGGCAACAACGCCGTGCGCTGATAAAGAAAGTTCGTCATCGACTCGAGACCAGGGGCGATCACGCCTCCGATATATGCGCCCCGGTTCGAAATGATGTCAAACGTCACTGCGGTGCCGAAATCGACGACGATCGCCGGATACCCGTACAATCTTGCGACCGCGACGGCGTTCGCGAGTCGATCCGCTCCAATGGATTTCGGCGATGGATAATCAACGCCGACGCCGAGCTTCGACTGTGCAGTCAGCCAGATGATTTTCCTCTTGCCGGCAGCTTGGCGGATGGCCGTGTTTTTCTTCGGAACCACCGACGAAACGATCAGAGTCCGGCAATGATGCTCGCGCAAAAACTTTTGCAATTCCGTGCGGGTAAGCTTCGCCGTCGGCAGACGGAAGGGCTTGGAGATTCGTTTTCGTGTCGAAAACGCCAGCTTCGTGAAGGAGTTGCTGATGTCGACTAACAAATATTCAGTCGAGGATTTTGCAGATGCGCGAAGCATTGGATCGTGGGTTTCCTGCCGCCTACATGGAAGCGCTGATGGCGTCAAGCCTGCCAACGCACGAACGCGCGTCCCGCGAGTAACATGCTGTCATCCTTGAGCGCAGCGAAGGACCTCGCACTCGAAGTGGCGACACACAAGCCCTTTGCGTGATCCATCGTCGTGCGTGGGGTCCTTCACTTCGTTCAGGATGACAGCGTCGAGCTTGCGACCGATGTCCGCTCCGCGTAGCCTCGCGCTGTGAGAAAACTGGTCCATCGGCCGCGTCGCCTACGCCGTTCGCCCGGCTTGAGAAACCTCGTGCGCGAAACGAAACTTAGCGCGCACGATTTTGTTCTGCCGCTTTTCGTTAGCGAGAAGTTGAAGAGTCGCCGCGCAATCGAAAGCATGCCGGGCGTTTTCCAACTCGCGCCCTCGGAAGTCGCTGACGAAGCGCAACGCGCGCACGATCTCGGACTTCAGGCCGTGATCCTCTTCGGCATTCCCTCGAAAAAAGATGAGCAGGCGAGTTCTGCTTACGACGAAAACGGTGTCGTCCAAAAAGCAGTGCGCGCCATCAAAACGAAATGTCCGGAGCTGGTCGTGATCACTGATGTTTGTCTCTGCGAATACATGAGCCATGGACATTGCGGCGTGACGAAAATCGATGGCGACCACTTTCATGTCTTGAATGACGAATCGGTTGAGCTGCTCGCGAAAACGGCGCTTTCTCATGCGGCCTCTGGCGCGGACATGGTGGCCCCGAGCGACATGATGGATGGACGAATCGGCGCCATTCGCGAAACGCTCGATTCACACGGCTTCGATCAGACTGGGATCATGAGCTACGCGGCAAAATTCGCTTCTGTTTTTTACGGACCGTTTCGGGAAGCGGCCGAAAGTCCCCCGCAGTTTGGTGATCGCCGTTCCTACCAGATGGATTGCGCGAACGCGGATGAAGCATTGCGCGAAGTCGCGTTGGATATCGAAGAAGGAGCGGACATCGTCCTGGTCAAACCCGCTCTTCCATATCTCGATATTCTGTGGCGCGTGCGCGAGCGCTTCGCCAAACCGACCGCCGTCTACCATGTCAGCGGCGAGTACGCGATGGTGAAAGCGGCTGTCGAGAAAGGTTGCTTCGAAGAGCGGCCCGCCGTTCTCGAGATCATGACCTCCCTGAAACGCGCCGGTGCCGATTTGATCATCACCTATTGGGCGCGTGAGCTGGCGGAATGGACGAAAGAGTAAATGCGCCGCGAGGAGAAACTGCCGCGCATCAGCGACTGAAGCGGCTCGCCTTGCTCTGGGCGCAGGCCAATGGTTACTCCGCCTGTGCTACGGAAGTGACGTTGCCGCAATCCCGATTCCGCGCGGACGTGGCGGCGTTCCGTCCGGCCGCGAATGCGATCGGTCACACTGCGATCTTCGAGTGCAAACAGGCACGGCCTGATCTGCGCCGAGACAACCGCTCTGGCGCGGCGCTCCGCGATCGCTTGAAGACACTTCACAAACGCCGACAGGTTTTGGAAAAACATCTCCGCATCAACTACCCAACTTTGCGCGCGGGCGATTCACTCTTTCCCGAGTTCGACTCCCACGACTTTGCCGCCATCGAGCATCACGGTTACGCGAGTGTCATCCGGCAAATGGTCGCGCTCCAAAATCAACTCTTTGAGGGAACGAAGTTTGAGAAATTGCTGCGTTATCGCTGCGCCAACGTTTTCTTTCTCGTTCTCCCTAACGAAATCTTTCGGCCGGCTGAAGTTCCGATCGGCTGGGGTGCACTGGTCGAATCCGCGGGCTCAATCAGCCTGGTCCATAAACCGGTCTGGCAGGAAACCGCTTCCGAGAACCGGCTTCGCTTTCTGCAACGGATCGCTTCCGCCGGGACTCGGCAACTCAATCGCCGATTGGAAATCACGTTCGAAGAAATCCACGAAGCCCGACGCAAGATGCTCTAGCTAGCAAATGATCTGGCTCATCGCGTTGTCATTCTGAGCGCTCGAACGAAAACAAGCCGGCCTCCAGCGTAGACCGGAAATGCCGGAGGGGAGGAAGTCATCCTCTGGCTGCGACGGAACTAAAATGATGATGAATCAGCGATTGGCGGGGTGCCAACGACCGAGAGAATCGTAATACCCACGGGAATAATATGCAGGGTTGGTTGCGTCATTACTGCCGTAATAGTATGGACTGTTGGTATTGTAATAGTTCGGATCGAGGGGGTTCGATGTTTCCACGTCCGACGTGTGAACTCGAATGTAGTGGATTCTCCCATTGGCGTCGGTCACCGCGATGTAGGAATCTCCCGCGTACGCCGCGATAGCACCACACAGGAGGAACAATGCAAGTAGTGATTTCACAAAGCATTGTATGAACAGATCACGCGAGCGTCAATGGCAATCGCGCGTTTTGAGAAGCTTTTCGCTCGCGAATTTAAAAATCGCCTAACGAAATGCAAATTGGCTGCAGCGAGATGGAGAGCGTGTCGGGCGGGAGTGAATGCGTTCTAACCATCTCAGAAATTGATCGCAGAACTCGCCTTCGCCAGCTGCATCGTCGATTAGATGGCATGTAAGGGAGCGGGCGAGTTGTTAAACTCACCCGCTCTATGAAAAATACAATCGTTCATCACGAAGGGACGACCTCACTCGAGGGCGTCGTTGGTAAAGTAAAACTTTCCAGTTCGCTCATCAAGCTCGGACTGGACATCCACCTCAAGCAGTACGTGGTGGTGGCGCAATACGATCAGTTGCTGCCGAAGGCAGCGCGGCGCTTTTGGCCTGGGGAGTTTGTTCCCTGGGTGGAGTCGTTGTTAAGGCAGGGGCACACGGTCCACGTAGTCTACGAAGCGTGCGGTTTTGGCTTCGGGCTGTATCGGCAGTTGCGTGTGGCCGGAGCCCATTGCTACGTCATTGCTCCACGTAAACTCGATGAACAGCGCACGGGAGTGAAGACCGATCCGCGCGATGCCACCACCCTGTGCCAGCGGTTGTCGCGTTATCTGGAAGGCAACACGCGGGAGTTGGCGGTGATCCGGGTGCCGAGCGAAGAAGAGGAACAGGCCCGACATGTCACGCGGCAGCGAGAGCAGCTGGTGCATCACCGGCAGAAGCTGGAGGCGCAGGGACGCAGTTTGTTGATTAGTCACAGTCTGCCGGCGCCGGCGCACTGGTGGAAAGAGCAAACCTGGACTCGACTGGGTAAACATCTACCGGGGTGGATCACGACGCGTCTGGCGGTGGCTCGACCTGCGCTGTTGAGCTTGCAGGGGCAGATTGATAGCCTAACGAGCCAACTGGAAGCGGCCGCTCCGCCCCATATTCCGGCCGGACTGGGCAAGCTGACTAGCGTGATGCTCACCCGCGAGATCTGCGACTGGCATCGGTTTAACAATCGGCGCGCGATCAGTTCCTACACCGGGTTGTGTCCCGGGGAACGCAGCAGCGGCAGTAAGCGGGTGCCAGGCAGTGTGACCAAGCGAGGTAACCCGCGGGTAAGAGCAGCCCTGGTCGAATGTGCCTGGCGCATGGTCCGTTTCCAGCCGCAATATCCACCGGTCAAAAAGAGGCTGGCCGTTTTGGCCAAAGGAGCAAAGGCCACCGGAGCGGTGCGCAAAAAAGCGATCGTGGCCGTGGCGCGCCGACTGGCGGTGGATCTGTGGCGAGTGCATACCGGACGGCTCACGGCGCAACAATTGGGCTTAATCATCAAGTAAATGAGTTCGAGGGGAACAGTGATGAGCTAACTCGAGCAACTCAAAGAGAACGCTTTGGAACGTGGCGTGTGTCCGGGGCCTAACCTGGTTGCCGATGCTGCCCGTGCGGCAGGCCGTGACGCTTCCGCGGAGACCGGAACGAGCAGATTACGCCCCGTCATTTCCGCGGGCGGCGGGAGGCCGAGCAAGAAAAGGAGCGTCGGCGCCACATCAGCGAGGATTCCATCCTGACATCGAAATTTCGCACGCATCGTCCGCGACGTAAACAAGATGGACCAGATTCGTGGTGTGGGCCGTGTTCGGAGAGCCGTCCGCGTTGCGCATCTGTTCGCAATTTCCATGGTCCGCCGTGATCAGACATTTTCCACCTAACGAAAGAATCTCCGGCACGATCCGGGCCACGCAATCATCGATCGTTTCGACGGCTTTGATTCCCGCTTCCACCACGCCAGTGTGCCCGACCATGTCGGGGTTGGCGAAGTTAAGAATGATCAAATCGTAATTCGCCATCCTCGCACAGACTTCGTCCGTAACCTCCCGGGCGTTCATCTCCGGCTGGAGGTCGTATGTCGCCACCTTCGGGGATGGGATGATTTTTCGATCTTCGCCGGGAAAGGCGCGCTCAACGCCACCGTTAAAAAAATAAGTGACGTGCGGATATTTTTCCGTCTCGGCAATCCTAAGCTGATTTTTTCCCGCAGCGCTGACAACTTCCCCCAGAATATTGGTGAGCTTCTCGAAGGAAAAAATGAACGGAGACGGATAAGTCGCATCGTACTGGGTAAGCGTGACGTAATTCACGCGTGGCCAGACCTTGCGATCGAAGCCGTCGAAATCTTTCAGCAAAAACGCCTGGGAAAGTTGCCGCGCGCGATCTGCACGGAAGTTGAAAAACAAAACCGTGTCACCATCGTGAACTCGTCGTTCGTCTGGATGAGAAAAGATGAGCGGCGGCATGAACTCATCGGTCTTGCCCTTCCCGTATTCGCTCCGTAAAGCGGCGGAAGGCGCCGAGTCACACTTCGTTCCGCGTCCCAGCACGATGGCGTTCCAGGCTTTCCTGGTGCGATCCCAGCGCCGGTCGCGATCCATCGCAAAATAGCGGCCAACGATTGTCGCGATCTGCGCTCCACTCTTCCGCAGCTTTTCCTCACAGGTTTCCAAGTAACTCGCACCTCCCGTGGGCGAGGAATCGCGGCCATCGGTAAACGCGTGAACCATGATATCTGTCACACCGGCGGCGTGCGCGGCATTTGCGAGCGCGATCAAATGCAAATAGTGGCTGTGAACTCCCCCATCGGAAACGAGCCCGAGAAGATGAAGACGGTGACCGCGAGATTTGGCCAGGGCCTCTTGGAGGGCCTTGTTTCGCTCGAGTTCGCCCTCTGCGATTGCCTTGTTGATCCGCGTAAGATCCTGATAGACGATTCGGCCTGCGCCCAGATTGAGGTGACCGACTTCTGAATTCCCCATCTGTCCTTCCGGAAGCCCAACGTCGAGTCCGCTCGCGCTCAATTTTCCCATCGGATAATCGCGATAGAGTTTGTCGTGAAAGGGAGTCTTCGCCAGGAGCGTGGCGTCGCCGTTGGCCTCACGTTGCGCCGCGCCACCGGGATTGATTCCCCAGCCGTCCCGAATCAACAGCATGACAGGCTTTGCCATCCTCGCGCACTCTGCCGATGATCCGAGTGGAGACAAGCGGTTCTTTCGTTGACAACGAATTGCGACCGCCCCACACATCAGCCTTATGAAATGGCGCAATCAGTTACTCGCGCTTTTTTGCCTGCTGGGATTTGCCGGCCTCGGCGTGGTGTATTTTCAATACTGGGTCGTGCAAAAGCCATTCGGGATTGTGCTTTTTATCGGCGAAGGATTGACGCCGGGGAGATTGGCGGCGACACGACTTTACGCAGGCGGCGCGGATACTCAGCTTTCGCTCGACGGCATGGACAACGTGGCGTTGCTGAGAAACTATTCAAACGACTTCGCAACGCCCGATCAGGCGGCTGCAGCAACTGCGCTCGCAACCGGCGTGAAAGCGAACAACCACACGATCGGAGTGGACGTTCATGGCAAGGTGATTACGAACATTGTCGAATTGGCGCGCGCCAGCGGCCGAGCGATTGGCCTGGTAACCGACACGAGTCTGGTCGACCCAACCGGCGCGGCATTTTATGCGCATACCTCGGAAGCGAATGACAAGGAAAGTATCGCGGCCCAGCTCGTCGAAGGGAAAAAAATAGATGTCGCTCTCGGCGGAGGCGCGGCCGACTTTCTTCCGCAAACAAAGAACGGACGCCGTCGAGACGGCCGCGATCTGATTTTTGAGATACGTCGCGATGGATTCGAGTTCGTCCGGTCGAAAGCGGAACTCGAGGCGTTCCCCGGCTGGCGACGACCCAAGCTCATCGGCCTCTTTGGCAACGGGTCGCTCGCCTACCCCGATCAAGTCGCGGCGCACAGTGATCAGCCCCGTCTTTCGGACATGGTTCGACGTTCGATCGAACTTCTGCAGTTTAATCCCGGAGGCTATCTGCTCGTGGTTGATGCGGGGTTGATGCGCGAAGCGGCCCAATCGAACAGTGGCGAGCGCACACTCGCCGAGACTGCGGAACTGGACCGTGCGGTGGGGATCGCCCGCCGCTACGCCGGCCGCAAATCAACCATTCTGGTTTGCGGCGATACCGCCATCGGCGGTCTTACCATGAACGGATTTCCGTTCCGGAAGGATAGCGGCGTCGCCCTTCTGGGTTTGAATTCTGCCGGGGATCCGACCCTGAGTTGGGCAACGGGTCCAAATGGTGTCGCATCATTCGGCGCTTCGAAATTATCGGCCGGCACAAAAAGTGACAATGCGAACCAATCGACGGAAACAACAACGTCCGCGCCACCGCAGGAGCCGGCCGCTATCTTCGCCCCCGCAGCCACCAATACGGTGGACGACATGATCGCATTCGGGACTGGCGCTGGCACCGATGTGTTGCAGGGAACAATGGACAACACCGCGATTTTTCAGATCCTTCGCGACAACCTTTGATCGCGCTGCCGCGATTCAGACGACGCGCAAGTCTTCACCACGCGTAAGCACCTCGGTTCGGAAGATGAGTCTCCAAAAATCCTGGTTCGACTACGGACTCACTTCAGGAATAAACGTGAACGGAACCGGCGGTGGCAAATCTGGGGGAAGCTCTGGCGGTCCTTCTGCGGGAACATCTTTGCTCTCAACAACGTTTTTTCCCTCGACGACCTGCGTTCCTTGGAACCGACCTCCGTCAGCGATTGTCTCGTCCACTGCATTCGAACCGCCAAAGGCTGCGATTTCAGCCACCGAAAAACTTCCGTCGGAATGCGAGGAGGGATTCCATTTGATCATGACATAGCGACCCGATGTCTCTGGGAAATCAACTGAGGCACGGCCTTCCTCTCCTCCATTGGTTACCGAGCCGACCGTCTTCATGCTCGCGACGCTGGCGTCACTTAGCGTGTAACTATTCGGTAATGCGGCACCGCCCGGCAGAGTCTGGAGAACGTAAAATTCCATTCTACCCTGTTGAGGCGAGTAGATCGCCGAGAGTCGATGCAACTTCGACTCTTTGCCCAAGTCAATGATCGTGATTGGCGATGCGTCGGACGCGGCAAAACTGTATGCGGTGGAAGGTTGCGCATCGATCATGTTGTTTGCTTCCTTAATATCGGTGCCGGAACTGACATAAAGCGCACGTGCCCTGGCGTGCAGATCCGTCAGATTCGAAGCGATCCAGGCAAGAGTTTGAGCAGTATTTGCCACCTTGGCGGTGCGAGGGCGCGGTACCGTAAAATCGGAAACCGCAGACGCAGAATAAACACCAAAACCCGAGATTCGCCCCGGCTCTGCCACATTGAAGGTGATCCTGAGATATTTCGCTTCATCAGGACCAGTTTTTATCCTGACCGCGTCCTGAGAGAGGTCCTGTTGTTCCGCATGGTGCCATTGCGGACTGTCCATCGGCAATCTGGCGTTTGAGGTTGCAACGTTGACACTGCCTTTGGTTCCCTCATTCAGAAATGAAACGGTATCGATGCTCTCGATCCTCGGCAGCGAAATAACCAGGGTGGTGGTGCCGTTCGGAAGTGCGTAGCCCATGGTAGGATCATCAGACAGCAACGTTGCTTCCGTGCCGTTGCGATTTTCCGCTTTCGAACTCGATTGCACATTGACGGCAGGCCCACTCTGCGGCGTCGCTTCGATTTGAGCGCCCAAATTGTACCGCGCGAGATTCTGCGGATATGCTGGTGCTTGTTCCACCGTCAAAGGTGGCACTTTTTGCAGGATGAAATCAGCGGCAAATCCACTCGACGCGAGACTTAGGAAACAGCAAGAGCAAGCGACGATTTTGACCGACCGTGACTTGGGTGTGCGCATAAATTCCATAATTACAAAAAGGACGATAGTAAACCGCCCGGATTTTGGCAATACAAATCTTGACCTAATCGAGGATTTTCGGCCCATCGCCAGTCTGATTAGTGACAATACACAGAACCGGCAATTCTGATAGCGTCCCGGCTCGCGGGGCGGAGCCAACGTGAGAGCCCGGAGCTCCGGGCACGAGAGAAATCTCGCCTAATTTCGAGCGAGCAGCGTAGCAGCCGTCGCACAATACTTTCGAGACCCTGCGAAAGCGTAGAGCGGAATGTAAGAGTCCCTGCCAGTCAGTTCCTCGCGACACGCCGTCCAGTTAATCGTGGGGTCGAGAACATAGCTGCCATTTCTCGTCTCCCACACCAGCCAGGTATGCGTTAGGCGACTGGTGGAGGTTCGCCGGCCGATGATCAGGCGTACGTTGCGCGCTCCATTTGCCTGCATTCTCTCGTACAGTGCCACGGCCTTGCCTTTGCAGTCTGCGACCGGAGCGATCTTCACTTCAGACGGCGTCTTCCATTCCGGCGAGAATCCGTACGGGATGGCACGCAGGTTCTCCATCCAATGATTTACCACGTTGATTGAAATCTCACGCTGTGCCTTCGCCGTCGCTTGGAGAACTGGTTGAATACGGCTCATTTGATTATCGTACGGCGTCGATTTGACTGACAACAACAGCGGCTGTGCGAAGCACGAAGCGCAAGTAACGCCAAGGGCAATTGCTCCGAACACGAGAAGATTGCGAAACGAGAATGGCGTTAGACTTATAAGAATCATAGTCAGTATGATTCAAATAAGCATTGCCTATGCCATCAAACATCGACCTCACCGCCCCGATCTGGCCGCCCGGCCTTTGATCACACACGCCCAGCGCCGTGGACAGCGCGACGCAGAAAGTTCGCATTCCGAACCTGAGGTCCTCTGGACACGACTCTGATATTCGATGCGTTGATTTACGATCGCCCCGACCACTCGGGGCCGCGCAGTTTTCGCACCTCGAACGAGGACTGTTCGACTGTTCGTGACCCAACAAAAGCACTGGCCATCGAACTTTCCGCCTTCGGAAAGTAGGATGCAGAGCGCCTTGTGTGCGAAGGAGGGATTCGAAGGCGCTTCGGATTCCTTGTAACAGAAAACAAAAGGCGGGTGGCATTTCTGCCACCCGCCCGATGCAATATTTATCTACTCTGAACTTAGAATTTCTTGGCCAAGCTCACATAGTAGTAACGATCCCGGAACGTGTAGTTCGATGTATCGTAGTTGTTGTTAAACGCTCCCAGCAGCGTTGGCGGAGGACGATCAAACACGTTGTTCACCCCTGCCGTGATTGTCGTGTTCCATAGGATCCGCTGCCAGATCGTGCCGTTGTTGTCCCCGGCCACCGGCATGCTCTTGGCGTCCTTCGCGTCCTTTGAATATCCGGCCGTCACAGGCGCCGCTTCCGGTTTCAAGAACGTGTAGCTCAATTGCAGATCCATCGTCTCGTAATCGGTCACGCGCCGATGCAATATGTAGCTCGGATTATTTGATGGAGGAATATCGCCAGTCCCCGGAGTCCCCGGAACCAGATCGTTGCCGAGAATGAAGTTGGGATCATCTTCGTAATCCCCAACGTAGTTACCCGTGACAACGAAATCCCAGCCCTTCCACTGCCATTCCATGCGCAGGAGCGCTTTGTTGAAGGGAATCGCGCCAGGGGTCAGCGGAAACGCCTGACTAAAGTCTCCGAGGAAGTTGTGGGAATCGCCCACGCCCGGTTGCGCCTTCCAATCGAAGAAGTGGTTCCACGCCAGGGTGAACGTGAACTCGCCCCAATGATCGGTCGGAAGTTGATAGATCGCGGTCAAATCGATGCCTTGAACAAAACGCGTGCCCGCGTTGCTGTTGTCTGCATCGATCGCGACCAGGTTCCCGAATTCGTCACGGGTTATACCATCGCCCGTACCGCCAACCTGGCCCGTAAAAGGCCCGGCTATGTTAACTTCACCGGAACCGTTGCCGTAACCGTCCGGATCGGGCACGTTGTTAGTGAGAAGGATCTGGGCTTGATTGGCCGCGGAAAGGATCAGGTCTCGGGTGTAGAGCTGATACCAGTCCAGCGTCATGGTGAACCCGGGCACGAACTTCGGCGTCCAGACGAAGCCCGCGGTCCAGGTGTCGGTTTTCTCAGGCTGCAGGCCGACATTGCCAGCTTGCCAAACACCTTCACCCGGCTGCAGCGTTGCCCCTACCAGCGGATCAAACAACAGCGGGAAGTTTTGATTGACCGGGTTGAAGAGCTGGTTTGGAGTCGGGGACAAGAATGATTGACCCCAGGAAGCGCGCAGCGTCAAATCCGCAATCGGTTCCCAGCGGAACGTTATGCGCGGTGTGCCGCCATTATCAAAGCTCGATAGATTGGTTTTGATGTAATTATCCTCATCATCAAATTTCTCGTAGCGATAGGCGAAATCAAAGTCCATCGAACGAATAAACGGAACGTTCATCGTCGAAGTCACGATCGGAACCAGGAGTTCTCCCCAGATCGAGTTAACTTTTTGAGTCGTCGAGGTATTCGGAGCCTGGTTGAAGCCGAGCTGATCGCCGGCCGCCTGCACCGGGTCGGGGACCGATTTCTGCCGGAGCTGACGATGTTCGTAACCAAACGCCGCATCGACACCACCGTTCCAAAGCGTGGGGAAAAAGTGGGCGTTAAGGTGCAAATCAACCAGGTAGTCGCGCTCGTAGAAGAAGGAATGGCCGAGATAGGCCGCGCGCTGGGCCGCAAGAATGTTGTTGTAATCCTGAGTGTCCCCTGTGGGTACCGGCGCACCGGTCACAGGATCGATCGTATAGGTCGGAGCCGTGCCAATCAAAGGAGCGCCTGCTGATCCTCCAATGAAGGGATTGAAATTCCCGGCCGCAATTTCGTTGGTGATCGCAGTATTCGTAGCGTCGCCGCTGTCGATGCGTTGAAAGTCGTACATCTCATAGACGAATCCGGTATCATAGCCAAAGCTGCTGATAAATTCGTTGTCCTTGATGTTGAAGTTCCCATTAATCCCGGCCGTGTACCGATAATAATCGGCGTAGTTTAGGGATTTGCGATTCCCCAGCTCCCCGACCAGCCGGTATCTAATTTGGGTAAGGAATTGGCCAAACGGATTGTAGGGTGACAATCGGGAATCCCCGCCCAAAGCAAACGGGGTGGGCGCAATCTGGTTATCCTGAAAGGTATGGGAATACAGGATGTCGCCGTAGATTTGCATCGCATCCCCGAAGACCTTGTATCTTCCGGTCACGTAGTAATTCGACTTCTCCACGGCGGGAGTTCCCTGACCAGTGGTTTGGAAGTTAAATCGGGCCGGATCGGATCCAGGAGGAAAATCACCGGGCAGCGTTCCACCCGGAGGATTTGAGAATTGGTTCGGCTCAAATCGCCGATAATCGCCTGGAAGCGTTCCACCACCCTGGCTTAGATTAATCAGAACCAGCTGCCCCGTCAGAAACCCAAGGGCCGAGCCGCCACCCGCAATATTAACCCGGCCCGAAAAGGTCGGGCTATTGTTATTGATGCCGCCCAGGCCCAGAGCGCCTGGCTGGTTGGTCAGATTGCCGGTTCGGGAGATTGTGCGATCAATCGCCAGGAGCGCGGCGCGTTGATAATATTCTCCCGCCGCCGCAATCGAGACTTTCCCGTCCAACGCTGTCACACCGCCTTTGAGATATGCCTGGAGAACGTGGGCATCTTTATCGGTGGTGTTTCCATAGAGGAAGTAGGCCTCGGCTCCCTGATAAGGCACTTCATCCGGGCCATTGAGCAGGCTGAAGTTCACCACACCTGCGACCGCATCGGAACCATAAATGGCCGAGGCGCCGTCCTTCAGGACAGATACGTGGGAAATAGCACCGATCGGTATGGCGTTGATGTCGGGTGTTCCATTATTGCCGATGCCGAGAAAGGCGCGGCGACCATTGATCAGGATAAGAGTGTTGTTCTGGCCCAGACCGCGCAGGTTAATACCCGCAGCGCCGGTTCCGCCGTTGGCGTCATTCTCGGTCGAGGCGTTTCCGATGAAGGAGGGCAACTGGCGCAGACCTTCTATCGGGGTATTGGCGCCCGCCTTTTGCAGGACCTCTGCCGTATACGTGGTGACCGGCAAGGCCGTTTCCGTTTCCGCCGTCGGAATGTAGGAACCGGTTACGATCACTCGCTCAGCGGTGGCTTCGCCAGCGGGTGAGGGTGCGGGCGCTTGAGCGTCTGCGCTCGCGGCTATCAGGAAAGGAATTCCGGCGGCGGCCACAAGGGCCACGCGAGATCCCAACGTTTTTAGTACGTTTCTTATCATTAGTTTCTCCATTGGTTTGGTTAGGTTTGCGGTAGGGATTAATGAAGTTTTGGGGTGCTGACAAGTATTTTTTTCATTTTTTTTAAAAATTTTTGAACGGCCCCGTTTGGCCGATGTCATGCCCCGATTCTATTTTTCATAATAATTGGTCAGCCGCGATGCCTCAAAATAGCAAGAAGCCCGCCACGATCGATCCCAGCCGCAACTTTCCCGCGGCCTGAAAACTGCCCACCAACCGGGGAAAAGCAGTGCTTGCTTTCGTGATCTGCAGCGTTGCCAAAATGAAAATCAATTGGTCGTTAGGGCAGAATTTCTGCGACCTGACGAGCGGGGGAATGCCGGGGCAAGTTACGATTTCCAGATTGCGTGTCTCATCAGATCCCGCGGTGCAATACGCCGGATTTTCCTCCTTTCCCGGCCGAGCGTTGACGACTAAAATGGAAAAATGTTTACAGGTTTGATTGAAGAGCTCGGCACCGTCCTCTGGATTCGGGCGACGGATCGCGGAACTCAATTGCAGATCTCCGTGCCGCGGATCGCGGGGGAAATTCGAAAAGGCGATAGCGTGGCCGTGAACGGGTGTTGCCTAACGGTCAGCGCGCATCGAGGCAATCAACTCACCTTCGATTTGCTCCAGGAGACGCTCGATTGCACAAACTTGCGATCTCTTCGCCGCGACAGCTCCGTCAATCTCGAACGCGCCCTGGCGGCTGATGGCCGGGTCGGCGGACATTTCGTGCAAGGCCACGTCGATTGCGCCGCTCCCATTCTGGCGTTCGAGCCTAACGGCGAAGATTATCGATTGGAGATTGAATTGCCTGTCGAGTTCAGCCATTACGTCGCTGAGAAGGGTTCGATTGCCATCAACGGAATCAGTCTCACTGTGGCGGAGTTGTCCGCCGCCACTTTTGCCGTCTGGGTGATTCCGTACACGAAGCGCCACACTAACCTCGACGGCGCCCAAATCGGCGATCTGGTAAATATCGAATTCGACATCCTGGCGAAGTACGTAGAGCGGATGCTGCCGCGCTACGCGCCGCGGGATTGAATGGGGCAAGCCGTCTCGAAAGCGACCTACTTCGCTCCGGCGCCAAATAAGACTGCGGGGATCGTCCGGAGTAAGATCTTGAAGTCGAGACTGAGCGACCAGCCATCGATGTATTCCAGATCGAGTTTCACCCAATCTCGGAAATCCTGGACGCGGTTACGGCCGCTGATTTGCCAAAGGCAGGTCAATCCCGGCTTTACGCTAAGGCGGCGGCGTTGCGCGGTGCTTTCGAACTTTTCCACCTCGTAGAGAGGAAGCGGTCGCGGTCCGACCAAGCTCATGTCGCCCATTAGGACGTTGACCAATTGCGGCAGCTCATCCACGCTCGTCCGCCGCAGCCAACGACCAAACGGTGTGATCCGCGGATCGTCTGTCACTTTGAAGACCGGTCCGCTCATCTGGTTGAACGGTTCCAACTCCGCGCGACGCATCTCTGCGTCGTTGACCATCGAGCGAAATTTATACATCACGAAAGGTTTGCCATGTTTGCCGGCCCGTTCCTGCCGGAAAACTGCCGGCCCTTTCGAAGTGAGGCGAATTCCCCATATGACGAATGCCATCGGAATCGCGAGGACGATCAACGCGACAAACGCTCCCACCCGGTCGATGATTCCTTTCAGATGGAGCGCCCACGACACTTCCGGAGTCGAGCGAAAAACCAGCATGGGTCGTCCGCCGAACGCGTCGAATTCCGGCTTCGCAATGGAGGTTTGAATGAAATCAGCCGCCAGCCAGGCCGGGACGCCTTCCACTTCGCAAGCCCCGATCGCCTGTTCCACGCGATTGAGCTGAATGTGCCCGGCGGCAAAAATGACCCGTGAGACCGCGTGCCGGTGCATCGCCTCGACCAGGTCGGAGATCGGCTGCTTCTCAATGTCGATGCGCGCCGCGACCTCGAGTAACAGCTTCTGATCGGGTGGAAACGATTTTTCGAGCGTGGCTATATCCTGGGGGACTCCAGCAAGAAGGACTCGCTCCCGTAACTCACCCCGAAGCGCTCTCCGTCGGACCAGATTCACCGCAATTCGTTCCTTCAGTAATAGCAGCGTCGCCGCGATGGGAAGAAAGATCAGAGGGAACGACCGATTCGGCATTCGCAAGAAGATCATGCACGCGCTCACCATTACGCTCAGGTAAATCATCGCGCGCAGCACCTGGAGGAACGACGTCCATCTCGTCTTCATCAGTCGGGCTTGATAGAATCCTTGCAGGTCGAGAAGGAGGGGACCGAAAGGCATGATCACCAACAAGAGCCACTGATAGTTGCGGAACGGACCAATGCTCTCGCTCATGTTGAACCACGAGGTGCCAAAGAAACGCAAGGTGTGGGCAGCGAAGAGCGAGAGGGCAAGGAGCAGCGCATCGCTCAACTGCTGGTACTGGGTGTTTAGTTCCTGTTTGCGCGCAAGCATGCTAAAAAGAGAGCCCCTGGGGAGCTGAGTGAATCAGCCGCCCTTCGGAGCACCTAAGATATGACAGAGCGCGATTCGGTCAAAGCGAAGGAAATGCCCAGCGTCGTGGGCATCGTTACCTCTCTCTCAGGCCTGAAAGTTGCCGCCAGAGTGGCGAATCCCCCGGATCTTCTTGAGCTTCGGCTGGATCATCTGACAGATGTTCTTGATCAAGTGGAAGAGATGATCCCGTGCCTCCGGTCACCTTTGGTCATAACAGTTCGCGATTTTCGCGAAGGTGGTGCGAAGCGGCTGAGTTTAAGGGAACGCCGCGAACTTCTCCGGCGTTTTCTTCCACACGCGGCATACGTCGATATTGAATTGCGCTCTTGGCGCACCCTGGCCGCGATCTTCAAAGCCGCACATCGACAACGGGTCCGGCGCATTCTTTCGGTTCATTATTTTGATTCGACCCCCGACTTGCGTGCGATGCTGGTGAAAGCCGGTCAGGCAAAGTCGGCAGGCGCAGAGGTTTTCAAGATTGTGACGCGGGTCGATAAAGCGGATCAGCTGGCGCGTCTGGTTGAATTCATGAAACGACGGCCTGCAAACATCAAAGTTTGCGCCATGGGGTTCGGCAGGCTCGGAGTCACCTCGCGGATTATCCTTTCAAGGCTCGGCTCTGCCATGACGTATTCCCACCTGGGCAGGGCAACTCTGGAAGGTCAGCCCTCCCTTTCGCAAATCCGACGCCTCCTCAGGCAAGGCTTGGGCGAGGAATCGGCCCATCCTACCGTTTCCGCCCCATTCATATAATATGAGGGGTAAAATCCTCCTCCTCTAGATGGACCAGTCAATCACCCTGCCCGGCGAAGTGCCAGTCATGCCGCTTCCGGGCGCGGTCCTCTTCCCGCACGCACTCTTGCCGCTCTACATTTTTGAGCCGCGCTATCAGCAAATGCTCGGTCACGCGCTCCAACACCACCGCATGTTTTGCGTAGCCTTGATTGAACCAGGGCTTTCGCAGTGGACCTCCATTGATGATTTCTTTCATATCGCGACGGTTGGGCTCATTCGTGCCTGTGTCGCTCGTGACGACGGTACGTCGAACCTTATCCTTCAGGGATTGCAGCGTGTTCGTTTCACCGATTTTCAGCAAGCATCGCCTTTCCCCGTCGCGGAAATCGAACCGCTCGATTCCGTCATTTCATCCACGGTCAAAACCGATGCGCTCGGCGCCAAAATTATCGAGCTTTATGAACGATTCAAAGAGGGCGGGCGACAGCTTCCGGAAAAAGTGGATCGCTATCTTTCTGACCTAACCGATCCCGAGATGCTGGCCGACCTAATGGCCGCGACATTCCTCACCGACGCCCTCCGCCGGCAGCAAGTGCTCGAAGAACTTTCCGTCGATCAACGTCTTCGCCTTGTGATTCAATATCTGCGGGAAGAGGGAGGATCTGCTGCGGCCTAGGCAACCAACCGGGCGTGCTCTTCCATCAGATATCGATCGGTCATTCCCGCAACATAATCGCAGACCGTGCGGTGCAACCCCTCTGTCTCGATCCGTCTCGCCGCGGCGTCGCCGAGTAAATCAGGTGCGAGCACGTAGGCTTCGAATACGCGACGCAGCATTTCGCACGCGTTCATATTCACTTCTGCAACACGCGGATGATAGTAGACAT
This sequence comes from uncultured Verrucomicrobiae bacterium, assembly GCA_963737545.1. GTDB lineage: Bacteria > Verrucomicrobiota > Verrucomicrobiia > Chthoniobacterales > UBA10450 > CAVTTH01. The sequence goes on from CAVTTH010000003.1 coordinate 416,807, forward strand.
TCTTATAGAGAAATCGCCGCAGCGCACGATTGGCCTCGGACAAATCTTCGCTGTATCGGATCAGCGGCACCGGCTGCCGCCGAACTTCGTCCGCGGTTTTCACCCCCGATTCCCTGATTGATCTTGCGCTTGTCGCGACGACATCCCGAACCTCTACATCGATGATGTCGCGAATGATCAACTTGTGCAGGTCCGGCTCGCGCAATTCAGGATAGCGCCCGGTCACCGCATCGTGGCTGCCCTTCCAGACGGCATCCTCTTCAAGTTGTTTCGAGTCGAGGATCTCAAAATCAACCGCGTCGTCGAGATCGTGGCTATAATACGTAATTTCGTCCGCCAGATCCGCAATCTGCGCTTCAAGAGACGGACTAACGAATTTCGCGCGCTCGTTGTCGGAATGCGCAACCACCTGATGTTTTCGTAAACCTTCGCGGACCTCGAAGGTCAAATTGAGACCGGGAAAATTTGGATACGCCTTCTCCAGCAACTCGACCACGCGCAGGCTCTGGCGATTGTGTTCGAAACCGCCATACTCGCGCATGCATTCGGCCAGCATTTCTTCACCCGAATGTCCAAAAGGTGAATGCCCCAGATCGTGCGCGAGCGCGATTGCCTCCGCCAGATCTTCATTCAACGAGAGCGCTCGCGCGATTGTGCGACTAATCGAAGCCACTTCGATGGAGTGTGTGAGTCGCGTCCGGAGGTGATCGCCGGTTCCGTTGAGGAAAACCTGCGTCTTGTATTCCAAGCGACGAAACGCGCGCGAATGAATGATCCGTGCGCGGTCCCGCTGAAATTCGGTCCGATAAGCGTGGCGTGACTCCGGATATTCTCGCCCCCGCGAGTCGCCCGATTTCTGCGCAAAGGGAGCGAGAGCGCGCCGCTCATCGGCCTCCATTTCTTCTCGCGTTTTCCACCCCTGAGTCGGAACCGCCGGGGTGGCCGGATCATTCGTCACAACGAAGATTATTCGCCGGCGCGTTCGCTTGGCGAGCGCGGAATTAACCTGCCGGGACAATACTGAAAAATGAAAATATCCTGTGTCGCTCGAAAGCTTGAGTGTTCTATCGTGCGATTCACCCGCGAATGAGCCATAAGTCAAAAAGCAAATCCGCGAAGAGCTCTGCCCACTCAGCGAGTGGACCTGTTCGGCCTCACCTCCAAATTCGTGAGCACGCCTTGGCCGATCGTTGGAAGGCTGTCGGAATCTGCATTCTGCTCGCTGCTCTGACGTGGCTGGTCTTCGGTCAGACGCTGCACCATCAGTTCATTAATTTTGATGATGGCGACTACGTGTTTAAGAACCCACATGTCTCAAGGGGTTTGACGATCGACGGATTCTTCTGGGCATTCACCCACGTCCACGCAGCCAACTGGCATCCGCTCACATGGCTCTCCCACATGCTGGATTGCCAGTTTTACGGTTTAAATCCCGCCGGACATCATCTCACCAACGTCCTGCTTCATGGGATAACCGCGATCCTGCTTTTTCTGGTCTTGCGTCAAATGACGGGCGCCCTTTGGCGCAGCGCTTTTGTGGCCGCGGTTTTCGCGATCCATCCGCAGCACGTGGAATCAGTCGCCTGGGTGGCGGAACGCAAGGATGTACTCAGTGGCCTGTTCTTCATGCTCACCGTCGGGGCTTATGTCCGCTACACACGGCGGCACCCATCACTGGCGCGTTATGGACTTGTCACGCTCCTGTTTGCCATGGGCTTGATGTGCAAGCCGATGCTGGTCACGCTGCCGTTGGTGCTGTTGCTGCTGGATTACTGGCCGTTGCAGCGCATTCCCGCGAATCGTGACCGAGACAACAAGCTCCCGAAGGTGCGGTGGCTGATCATCGAAAAGATTCCGTTGCTCGCGCTAAGCGTCGCGTCTTGTGTGGTCACGCTTCTTGCCCAGGAAACCGCGATCCGTCCGTGGAGTGATTATTCCCTAGGATTGAAAGCAGGCAATGCGGCCATCTCGGCGATTGCCTATCTACGACAGATGTTCTGGCCGTCGGATCTTGCGGCGTTATATCCCCTCGCAGTTAATGATGTCACTGCCTCCAGGATTTCGATATCGCTATTTCTTCTGGTGGGCATTTCCCTGCCTGTCTTTGTCATGCGTCGCCGCCGCTATCTTGTAACCGGCTGGCTCTGGTATCTTATCATGCTCGCGCCGGTGATCGGGATCCTTCAGGTGGGAAGCCAGGCGCGAGCGGATCGCTACACGTACCTTCCGCAGATCGGTCTGTACCTGCTGATAACATGGGCAGCAGCTGATTTATGCGGACGGTGGCGATACCGTAGCTACTTCCTCAGCAGTCTTTGTACGATCATCCTCGCTGCCTTGACGATCGTTGCGCGCACCCAGGCTTCCTACTGGAAGGACAGCGAAACGCTTTGGACTCAGACGCTGTCCCGCACTTCGGACAATGCCAAGGCCGAGCTGAACCTCGGAGAGGCCGTCTACGAATTAGGAAGAACAACTGAAGCAATTGGACATTTTGAGAGAGCCCTTCAAATCGAACCCAATCTGGCAATCGTTCACGGCTCCTTGGGCGCCGCTTTGTTGAGAATGGGCCAAACGAACGCGGCTCTGACTCACTTGCAAAAATCGCTCGAGATCGATCAACAACAGGCCTCGGTTCACTCGTCCCTCGGCGTCGCCCTGCTGGAGATGGGGCGGCCGGAAGAATCCTTGGCGCATTTGCAAACCGCCTTGAGAATCGATCCCGAGGACGGCGATGCACATTACAATCTCGGGAATACATTGCTGCAAATGGGCCGGGCCAATGAAGCCGTGGCCGAGTACGACCACGCGCTGAAAATCAATCCTGACGACACCGAAGCCATGAATAACATGGCCTGGGTGCTGGCAACCTCGCCCGATGCATCGACGCGGGATGGCATAGGGGCGATTGCACTGGCGAAACACGCCGACTCTCTCACTCGAGGCGAGAGCTCAATAATAAGTGCAACTCTGGCTGCCGCCTATGCTGAAGCAGGTCGCTTTGACGAAGCGGTCAAGACTGCCGAACGCGCATTGCAGCTGGCGACGAGGGAGGGCAACGCTGCGCGTGCAGATTCCATTCGTACACAGCTGAACCTTTATCAGTCGGGCGCGGCTTTTCGCGACAGACGCTAAGACTCCAAAGCCAGAATTTTCTCTCGCGAAGAGTGCGATTAATTGTCGTCGCGGAATAGTTGTCCGTCGGAATTTTCCGCAGTGGAAACGCTGCTCCGCAAAATCTTTTCTGCATGCCGCGCTTGCGCCCGCACGACCAGCATATCCAAAAGGGCCAGTAAGAATGCGGTCAGCGTCAACCAGGCGACAAAGAACCAAAACAAGATGAACCACACCGGATGTGCGTGCAGGATCGAATACAGGAAAGTGGATCCCACAAACAGGAGCAGCAGTGCCACGAGCAAAGTGCCAAACATGGTCCAGCGCCTGGTATTTTGGTCGCGGATAATTCCCCGCGTCGCGTGCGCCACAAATGGCAGCATCCAGAAACTCTTATTTTTTGGCGGTGGCGGCATGTCGAGCGGATTCCTCGTCGTTGACTGAAACAGGAGAAGCAAGATGATGGCCGCGTCGCTCCACAAAAAGGAAGTCAGCCTAAATCAGCAGCAGCGCCGGATTTTCGAGGAGTTGACGAAGCGCCTTTAAGTATTCCGCACCGAGCGCGCCGTCGATCACGCGATGGTCGCAACTCATACAGATCGCCATGCGATGGCCAATCTTGATTTGATCGCTCTCATCCACCACCGGACTTTTTGAAATCGCGCCGATCGCGAGAATGAAACCCTGCGGTGGGTTGATCACGGCGGAGAAACTGTCAATCCCCATGGCACCGAGGTTCGAGACCGTGAACGTGCCGCCCTGAAATTCTTCCGGTTTCATTCGCTTGTTGCGTGCGCGATGGACGAGGTCTTTCACCGCCTCGCTGATTTCGCGCAGCGATTTGTTCTGAGCGGCGCGAATAACCGGGGTGATCAACCCATCTTCAATTGCGACCGCGACGGCAAGATCGACATCGGCATATTGAATGATCGCGTCGCCATGAAACGACGCATTCGCCTTCGGAACTTTGACGGCCGCCTCGACCGCAGCCTTCAGAACGAAATCGTTCACAGTAATTTTCGAGGTGTCGGATTTTTCGCCCGCCGCTTTTAATTCCGCACGCGCAGCCATGAGCGGTCCGGCATCGATGTTGATGTTCAGATAGAAATGCGGAACCGGGCCGAGACTCTCCACGAGTCGCTGCGCAATCACTTTGCGCATCCCTGAGAGCGCGACGCGCGTGCCTTCGCCGGCTTCGAACGCGGGTGCGGCCATGCGTGCGGGCGACTTCTTCGCAGCGGCCCGCACGTCGGTCTCGGTGATCCTGCCCTCTGGGCCGGTGCCATCGATTCTTGAAATATCAACGCCAAGTTCAGCGGCAACGCGGCGTGCCAGCGGCGATGCTTTGACGCGCGCTTCTTCGCGGCCCGATCCTTCGTCAGCTGATTTGGTCTTGGCCGGCGGCGCTTGCTTTTCGCTTCGTCGGGGCGGAGTTGCCTCCTTGTTCTCTTCGTCGACGGACGCCGGCTTCTTCTCCTTCGATTTTTCCTCTTTTGCCTTCGGCGCTGCTTCTCCTTCTTCTCCAATGAAGGCGATCTTGTCGCCAACGTTTACCTTGCCGCCTTCCCCTACATAAATTTCGGTGAGTGTGCCTTCCTCGGGCGACTCCCACTCCATTGTTGCCTTGTCGGTTTCGATTTCGGCCAGCACGTCGCCGGTCGAAACCTTGTCGCCCTTCTTTTTCTTCCAGCTTACGAGAGTCCCCTCGGTCATCGTGTCGCTCAGCTTCGGCATTTGAATCTCAGGCATGGCGAATATTCGTTAGGCGTAACAGACTTTCCTGACCGCCGCGATCAATTTCTCCGCGCTGGGCAGGACAGCTTTTTCCAGTCGTTCGTTGTACGGCATCGGCACATCTTCCTGGGAAACGCGCATGATTGGCGCATCGAGTTCATCGAAGATTTCCCTCTGAATGCGATAACAGACCTCGGCGCCGACACCGCAGAACGGGCGATCTTGTTCCACGATGACCACGCGATGCGTTTTCGTAACCGACGCCAGAATGGTCGGCAGATCGAGCGGCTTGATCGACCGAAGGTCCAGCACCTCCGCATTGATTTGTTCTTCCTCTTGCAAAACCCCTGCCGCCGCCAACGCCAGCGGCACGGTCTGAGCATAACAAATAATCGAAACGTCGGTTCCCTCGCGTTTCCGTTCCGCTTCGCCGAGCGGGATCAACAGTTCGTGATCGAGCTGCTCGACCATCCCCTTGCTGCTGTAAAGAAGTTCCGATTCCAGGACGAGCACCGGGTTGTTATCGCGCACCGCGGTCTTCAGGAGTCCTTTCGCATCGCGCGGAGTTGCCGGCGTGCAAATTTTCAGCCCAGGCACGTTTGCATAAAGGCATTCAGTCGCGTGCGAATGCGTCGCGCCGAGCTGATGCGCGGGACCATTTGGGCCGCGAAAAGTGATTGGGATCTTGAACTGCCCGCCGGACATCGTCAGCATGTTGGGCGCGTTGTTGACCACCTGATCGAATGCGACGAGCGAAAAGCTGAACGTCATGAACTCGATGATGGGTCGCAGGCCCACCATTGCTGCGCCGACACCCATGCCGGCAAATCCGTTTTCACTGATCGGCGTATCGATGATTCGTTTTGGCCCGAAACGGTCGAGCAGGCCCTGGCTCACTTTGTAGGCGCCGTTGTATTCGGCAACTTCCTCACCCATCAGGAAAACGTCCGGATCGCGCTCCAATTCCTCGACCAGCGCTTCATTGAGCGCCTGACGGTAAGTGATCTCTCTCACGCGTCCGCTCCGTTCGCGTAGGTGTAATCGAAAAGTTTCTCCAGCGGCGGTTCCGGACTTTCCTCGGCGAATTTCACACTGGCCAGCGCCATTCCTTTCGCGCGTTTATCCATCTCGTCGAATTTTTCATTTGTCAGTTTGCCTTCACGAGTGAGCTGCGCACGAAGCCGCGTAATCGGATCGTCCAGCCGAAACTTCTCCAGTTCCTCTTTCGTCCGATAACTGGCCGGGTCCGACATCGAGTGGCCGCGATAACGGTAGGTGCGGATTTCGACGAACGCCGGATGCGGCTCTTTGCGAATGGAAGCGATGACCTCCGCGAGTTTGTCGCGGACTTCGCGAAAGTTCATTCCGTCCACAATTTCTCCCGGCATGTCGTAGCCTTCGGCGCGATCGACGATTTCCTTCAACGAGGTCGAGCGTTCCACCGAAGTCCCCATCGCAAAGAGATTGTTTTCGCAGACGAAAACGACCGGTAATTTAAGGAGCCCGGCCAGATTGAGCGCTTCGTGAAATCCGCCCTGATTGATCGCGCCGTCGCCGAAGAAGCAAAGCGTAACACGGTCTTCATTTCGATATTTCGCCGCGAAAGCCATCCCGGCCGCCAGCGGCACATGGGCGCCAACGATCGCATGCCCGCCGTACATGTGATTCGCGCGGTCGAAAAAATGCATCGAGCCGCCCAGCCCCCGAGAACAGCCGGTCGCTTTGCCAAACAACTCCGCCATGCAGGCGTCGGCGCTGGTGCCCCGCGCGAGTGCGTGTGCGTGATCGCGATACGCCGTGATGATGTAATCATCAGGCCGCGTCGCCGCTACCGCACCGATAACGACCGCTTCCTGTCCGATGTAGAGATGGCAGAAGCCGCCGATCTTTTGCGCCTGATATTGTTGACTCGCGCGCTCTTCAAAACGCCGGATCAACAGCATCAGCGAGAGCATTTCGACTTCGTCGCGTTGCTCCGGCGCCGGCATGGCGGTCTATGTCGGGCGCGGAATGGCGTTGGCCAGACGAGAGTGGGCGGCGCTGCGCCCGAAGTTTACGCAAAGGACAAAAACAGCGGTGAAGAAGAGATCGCTCAGGAGCGAATTACGAAAGAACATCCAGGTAGGCGTGGCGCCATATTGCGGCAGGCCGACCGTGAGCGCCTGAATGAGGCCGGCGAAATTCTTGGCGTAGCCGGGATCAGTCAGCCACGAAAAGGCATTCGTGACGAAATAGAAGATGGCGGAGGCAACAACCGAAGCGGGCAGCAATGTTTTGAGCGATGCACGGTTCTGCAGAGCAAGGCCGAGGAGACCGATCAGGACAAAGGCTCCATAGCGGCAGAAGTTTAGGGGATCGAACAACGACGCGCCATAATGAAGGTTGAGAATCAGGTCGGAAACGAAGATCGCAACAAGGGGAATCGAAAACTTGTAGTGCTTCGGAAAGTAAACGGCTCCGCAAAGGGCGATCGCGGCCAAGGGAGCGAAATTCGAGAGCCAGGTGGCGCCAGATTGGATGAAGAGCCCCGTGACGACCCGATAGGCAACGGCGAAAAGGACCAAAAGAAGAGCGGGAATCATCGCGAGAATTTATCCGTCTCCTGAGATATGCAATGCAGATTTGCTTCTGCGATCGCGTTCGAAATCAAAAAAAATGTCACGCGGACGATTACGATGCAGCCGGCTTCTGCGCAGCAGCCCGTATTCTCTTATTTAGCCGTGCCTTGCGCCGCTTCGCTGTATTCTTGTGAATGATGCCCCGTTTAGCGGCTTTATCGATCGCCGATATGAACATTGCATTCTCCTTCCCATCGGATGGCGGGGAACCAGTGCGCTTCTGCATTCCGCGAAGTCGGGTCAATACACTGCGATTGCGAAGCGTGCGGCCGGCCATTTGGCGGGCGCGTTTGGCGGCGGATTTCGTGTTGGCCATTTTTCTTTTGAATCTATGGGGCGGGGAGGGTCGCGAAGGAGGAAAGAATTGTCAAGAAAGCTGCTTCCATTAGAAGCGCTTTTGCGCTGACGCAGATTCGGTTTACGTCTTAACGCGCGATGACACAGCCCTTCCCTTGGCCGCGTTCTTAGGAACACCAGAGGCTGGCATCTTGCCAACCGGTTTCGCGCTGGTCGTGATCAAATCATTAGGGGAGCCGGGTTTGGCCTTCGGAATTTTCGGCAACCGATCGGGAACGATCTGCACGACGGCACCGAGTGGAATTTGACCATAAAGGGCCGTCACGTCGCGGGACTTCATCCGGATGCAACCGTAGCTTGCCGGACGCCCAATGTTTTTTTCCTCCGGCGTGCCGTGAATATAGATACACCGCGCAAATGCATGAGAGTTCCACGGCTCCAAGCCACGCAACCAGATAATTCGCGTGATGACTGGATCACGGCCAGGCGCATTGGGCGGGAGAATTTCGCCGGTAAAGCGGCGCTTGTGAAAAACCGCGCCGATCGGAGCATGATCTCCGATTTTCTGGGCGACCTGCAGGAAACCAAGCGGTGTCGCCATGCTGCCCCAGCGATCGCCCACCCCGAACTTCGATGTCGAAACCGGATAGGTCGCGACCTTCGCCCCGTTATCGAGCAGCATCAGTTTTTGATCGTGAATACTAACGATGACGCGGCTCTGCAGTTCTGTCCCGGCGCGAAGGGCGGCGGCAGGAAGGAAGAGCAGGAAAGCGAATAACAGGAACCGGCTCATTAGATCGTCTCGTTCTCTATTGGAAGTTCGGGCACTTGTCACGCAGGAAGTGGACTTTCGGTGCGCGGAGTTCCAAATGCAAACCTCGGCCACCATTGTGAGAGTGAACTGATTGAAACGTAAAGAAAACCAGCCTGGAACATGATCAGGAAAGGCAGCGAAAGATACTGGCCATGCTGGACGGCAAACCAGACGAAGTAGCTGAAATAGATTGCGAAACCAATTTCGGCGAGCGGAAGAAGCGACCTAAGCGGCATGTACTTGCACTTGCGCCACGGCTGCGCCTTGCGCTCGATACCATATTTCGGTGTGCGCTTGAAGTCCGATTGATGATTAAAGACGGCCTCGAGAACCGCGCGGGCGTTGTTGAGCGAAAGGCCAATGCCGAGCGCGAGCAAACACGGGAGGAGAAGTATCTCCTTCATCCATGTGCGCGGATAAAGTTCGCGCTGCGCGCAGATATAAAAGAACGCAACCGAAACCGACGCCGACAGAAAAATCGGGATATCGATGAGCAGCGTACGCATCCAGCCAGCTGGAGGTCCGCCGGAAGAGGGATGCAAGAGCACGCACAAACAGGCAAGCAGGAGGTATGCGAAGTTCGAAGTTAAATGCCCTGTGGCTTCGAGTTTGATGGTGAGGGAAAGATCGCTTCTCCAGATCGTGGGCAGCAATTTCTTGCATGTCTGGATCGAGCCTTTGGTCCAGCGGTGCTGCTGTGATTTGAATCCATTCATGTCCACTGGCAATTCGGCCGGCGTGACTACGTCAGGCAGGAAGATGAATTTCCAACCGGCAAGCTGAGCGCGATAGCTTAGATCGAGATCTTCCGTCAGCGTGTCGTGCTGCCAGCCACCCGCCTCCTCGATACAGGAACGCCGCCAAAGACCGGCCGTGCCATTAAAGTTAAAGAAACGCCCGCTCCGGCTGCGCGCCGTCTGCTCAAGAAGGAGATGGCCATCAAGAAACATGGCCTGCACCCGCGTGAGAAGGGAGTACCGACGATTGAGATGCCCCCATCGCGTCTGGATCATGCCGACCTGCGGATCGGTAAAGAAATCAATCGTCTTCTTAAGCAGATCGGGCGGTGGGACGAAATCCGCGTCCAAAATGCAAACAAAATCCCCGTGGGCAGAAGCCTGACCACACTCCAGAGCGCCAGCCTTGAATCCAATCCGATCCGTCCGGTGGATGAGCTGGACATTGAATCCACGCTGTCGCAATCGTTCGGCGCAGCCGACAGTAATTTCACGCGTTTCATCGGTCGAATCGTCCAACACCTGAATTTCGAGAAGGTCCCGCGGATAATCGAGTTCGCTAACGGATCTAAGCAGGCGCTCCACGACGTAAATCTCATTATAAATCGGCAGCTGCACCGTCACTTTCGGGAGCCGCTCGAAGCGAGTGAGAGGCACCGGGGCATGCTTCCGGTTCTTTAGAAATAGGTAGATGATGACGTACCGATGTATCCCGTAGGCCGACAGGCCAATGAGCACACTCAAATAACAGATGGTCCAGATCAAGGAGCCGAGGCTTCCGTGCATGTAAGTAAGAAATGCTGCATTCAAGGCAGCAAGGGCGTCATGATGCCGCGTCCGGGGCATCCGTCAAATCAAAAATCGGCTCTTCCACTTCGGAATGCGCGCTAAAATAATCGGTAGGAAAGTCTTCTCGATTCAGCCTACGCGCAACCCCAAAAACCGAGTCGTGTGCTCGACGAACACGAAGGCAATATTCCTCGCTGAGAATCCGGACTTGCCTGATGTCCCGAGGAGGCCGATTCGTGAAGTCCGGATTTCAGAAAAGGGAAAGATGCCATCACCTGGAAATTCCAAAGTAGCAAAGCGTGGCCGGTTGGGGCGGTTCAATATCGTCGTTGCCATCCTGCTGGCGGGTTGGGTGCCGTCCATCCTGATGCTGGCATTTTCCTACACAATTCTCACAAATACGTTGGACTCGAAAATCCTTCGGGACCGACAAACCTTCGTGCAACTGACGGCCCACCTCGTGGCCGATGATTTGGCCAACACCAGTGCGATCATTGAATATTACCAGACCCAACCCGACGTCGCGAAAATCTTCGCCGGCCCAAATCGCGAGAGCGAAGCACAGGAATGGCTCAACGATCGGTACTTCTCCCACCCCCGGATTGACGGGATGTTTTTTGCCGACGAGGAAGGCCACCTCATCGCCAGTGTTCCGTCGAGCCCGGAAATGGTCGGGCAGGAACTCTCGGCCGGACTCTGGCGTTTGGGGGCGCAATCCACGACCGGCGCCTACGTCTCGCCCATTCACCCGCGAGATCCGGATAAGCGAATGGCCACCGATATCGTCGGGGCCGTCCGGATGCCGGGCGGAAAAGTCGTTGGGTTCCTCGGCGTCTCGGTCTTGGTAGAACGGATCGGCCGGCGTCTGTCCGCAATTGAGTTTGCTGATCAGTCGGCTTGCCAGGTCCTCGATCAACGCGGTGCCGCTCTGTTCGAGAAGGACTTCAGACCAAAAACAGGAGCGGTGTCTCCTGAGGATGAAGGCATGATTAAGGACATTCGTGCGAGCAAGACGGGGCATCTCGAGCGGGGCGGGAATCTTTATTCCTTCAGCCCGGTAGAGTCTACCGGATGGACCACCATCCTATCGCAGCCCCGCTCAGTCGCATACAAGCCTGTCCGGGATTTGTTAGGCAAAACCACCCTTCTCGTCGCCTGGTTGCTGCTCTTGACCGCAGTCGGCGCATGGCTTGCCGGGAAATTCTACCGGCGTCAAACGGAGGCGATGCGGCGCCTGGAGCGGGAAGTGATCTTCAACGAAAAAATTCTGGCCAACATGCCCAGCGGCATCGCGCTGGTGGATCCGGCGTCACGCTGCTTCCTGCAGGCCAATGAAGCGTTCGCGCAAATGGCGCAGCGATTCGGCCATTTGCCCACCAATCTCGACATTCAACATGCCACGTACCAAGATGTGAAGATCGCGCCAGCAGAGGCGCTGGAAAAGGTGCTCTCCTTTGGGGTTCCCTTCCAACTAATTGAGCAGCCTTACAAGGACCTCAACGGCGTGACCCGCTTCGTTAATATTAATCTCCTTCGCCTGCAGGATTCGAAGCAAACGATCCAAGGCGTGCTCTACCTTGTGGAAGACAAGACCCGTGATGTCACGCTCCGGCAGGAACTGATCCGTGCGAACACGGCCAAGGATCAATTCCTCGCTCTTCTCTCGCATGAGCTCCGCAATCCGCTCACGCCGGTCATCGCAATGGTAGGCGAGCTCGAGGCGAACGCGTCGCAATCTTCCGATACGCGCCGGGCCGTCGAGGTCATTCGACGAAATGTGGAACTGGAAGCCCGCTTGATCGACGACCTTCTGGATGTCACCCGCATCGCGAAAGGCAAATTACAGCTCACTTTCGAAACCGTTTGTGTTCACCAGATTTTGCAACGGGCTTACGAAATTTGTCGCGAGGAGATCGGCGCGATGCGGCAAAAAGTAAAATTCAACCTCCGCGCAAAGAAGTCGTTCGTGTCCGGAGACCCGGCGCGCTTGCAGCAGATTTTTTGGAACCTGATCAAAAACAGCGTGAAGTTTACCCCAGAAGACGGACGCATTCTGATTGAGACCGCGAATCCTTCCCCAGACGCGCTCGAGATCAATATTACAGACACGGGCATTGGGATAGAAAAGGAAAAGCTTGGCCGCGTCTTCAATGCTTTCGAACAGGGACAAAGCTCGATCACACGCCGTTTTGGAGGATTGGGTCTTGGCCTCGCGATTTCAAAGGCGATGGTGGATGCGCACAACGGCGAGATCATCGTTAAGAGTGAGGGCAAAGACCGCGGCGCCACCTTTACCGTGCGACTAAAGGCCGTGTCCGAGCCCTCCCAAGAGGAGAGCAAAGGCCGACCCCTTCCAGCTGCTGTTCCGAAACAGACCGACGACGGCGAGAAACTGCGACGCCGCGTTTTGGTGGTGGACGATCACCGCGACACGTGCGCGGGAATGAAAATGATGCTGGAGCGGCGAGGTTATGAGATCACGCTCGCCCATTCCGCCGATCAAGCGATCGAGAGGGCCGAACAAGAAAACTTCGATCTGCTCATCAGCGACATTGGCCTGCCCGACCGGAGCGGCTATGAGCTCATGCAAGAATTGCGCGCCACCAGAGGTCTCCGCGGTATTGCGCTCAGTGGTTTTGGAATGGAAGAGGACGTGAAGCGGGCGCACGAAGCCGGTTTCTCCGAACACTTAACCAAGCCGATTAACTTCGAGCGTTTGGAAGAAGTGATTCGAAATTTGCTGAAAGAGGAACCGGTCTGCCGTTCCTAGGTCGGCAGTCGATCCGAAATCGCCCTTAGCCAAAAGGTTCGGTGCTTGAGGACGAACTCTATTGCGTCGTCGCTCCCATCTCCCTCTTGTCTGCAGCTTCTTTCAGTTCGCGTGAAAGCTTCTCCACCCTCTGGCGCATGATTTTCCCAGCCTTGAACTTTACCGTCGCACGCGGAGGAATGACGAAACTGCTACCTGGTTGGTTTGGATTCCGGCCGACCCGCGGCTTTGTCAGCCGGGGTTGAAAGACGCCGAAATTGCGCAACTCGACGGCAACGTTGTTGGCCAGGCTGTTCGTTATATGGTCGAGGGTTCGCTGCACGACATCGAAGACTTGATGTTGGACCATTCCAGTCTGATTACTGATGGCGACGACGATATCCCGTTTTGTGAGCTTTGACATATCATAAACAAATCGCTTATCCCCACCAAGATGCGCGGGAAAAATTCGAGAAAATGCGGATATCTTACGCGCATTGCATAATCTCCACTCGGAGCAAGAGCAATTTGGACCGTTCCGCCGTGGCTAGTGAATTGCCGCCGGACGTTTCAAAATACGGTTCAAATAATAAACAAAGGGGCTCTGCCCGCTCAGATACTTGCGGCGGGATTTTAGCTGCCCCTGCGCGAGACCTAATTTCGTGAAGACGCCGTTCCACTCAGATTCCATCCTGCGCACTTCATCATTTGGAAGCTCCCGCACCCCGCGGACCGAGGCCGCTCGCTGAAGAACATTCATCGCTTTGCCGGACAGCTCCAGGACGTTCAGTTCGGTGAAGATGTGCTCCGTTTCCTGTAAAAGATGTGACCGGATCTCGGTGAACTGTCTTTCTTGCTCCGAGGAGATGATCGGCTTGGCCTTATCGAGACCATATGTGATCAAGTCATGGAGTTTCTTCCAATTCTCGACCTGCAACGTGAGCAACCGAAGATGCGTTTCCAATTCCGGATCTCTCATTTGGGCTTAGAAATTTACCAGTTCGAGCGTCTCATCGAGTTTCTGCAGATTGTCGATCAGCAAATGCGCCCACGGACGATCAACCGTTTGAACGCGGCTGATAATTCCTTCTTCGAAATAAAAACGGCCTTGCCTCCAGCGGAAAATTTCGGCGACCGCGGCCTCGCCTTCGATCGAATCAAAGATGGCGTGCCTGATCGAGCCGTGCTGGAGATAAATCTCGCTGTTTCCCCGGCCTGACTTGAAAGTGAAACGACCACTGCGTTGCGAAAGGCAGCTCATCTGCAGGATTTCAGCGGCGGAAAACTGATTCAGATTTCCGATGAGCGAATGGCAGGGATCAATCCCTTCCGAGGGGGTGCCAGATTGGGTCCCAACCGAACGGACGATCCGGCGTAATTGTGCGTCCAAATATCGCGCGCTCCGATCTGTTGCCAGGAGCGGGATTTTTTGTTGCTCGGCCCTCGCCAGGAGCTCTGGGCGGCGCGACTTCGGCGTCAGGCAAACGATGCACAAGGAGGGAAAATGCTGGCGCGCATTGGTCGCTTGATCGAGTGCAATCGACGTTTCGCCTTCGACCAGGAAAATATCGAAATTTTCAGCCAGGAGAATCGTCACCGCTTCCCCCATGGATCGGACGATCCGGCATTCGATGTTGGGTATCGAATCGATGATGTTAAGGCTCCGGTCTTGGAAGACAGGGTCGGCGTTCAGAATGAGGAGTCTCGTTTCCACAATTGAGAAGTAACAGTAAAAGCCTAAGAGCAGGAACCTTGCCCAAGCGCTTTCCCGCCCGCGACGAATTATCGCTGCCAGACACGCCGAGGTGACGGGGCGGCAAAATCGCGCGGCGCGATCTCGTGCGCGGTCCGAAAATGGGTCTTGGCAACCCGTGCCAGTATCCCGGCTCCATTCTCGTCAACCAGCTGGCGAGCAACGTCCTTTACTCCTGCCGAAACACCTTTTCCCAGCTTCACCCCCAACGCCCGGCTCTGTCTCTCCAGCCAGCTTATGAATGCATCCCGGGCAAGGATCGACGCCGCCGCCACGGCCACATCGGATTCCGCCTTGGTCTTCTGCTCAATACGAATGGCTCGGCCTTTCTCGAGCAGAGCGTTTTCGATTACCCGGACATCGGCGAACTTGTCGGAGAGCGCGCGAGGGCAGTTCGGTTTCCTAGTGAGGAGATTCTCGATGACGCGCGCGTGTCCCCAACCGAGAAGGCGATTTAGATTTCGAAATTTCGCGTAGAGCTGGTTGTAGCGTTCTGGACCGATTGACACCACCTCACAGCCGTTGCCCGCAGTCTCACGTATCACCCTCGCGAGCGCGTGTATGCGGGCATCGGACGTTATCCTTTTGCTGTCCTGCACTCCGGCGTCCAGAAGCTTTCGAGCGCTCGCACGGTTTACGTAAACACCAGCAATGACGAGCGGCCCGAAAAAATCACCTTTACCACTTTCATCAATCCCAAAATGCGGCTCGAACATTTCCGGAGAGTGCACTTCATCGTAGCCGAGCTTCGCTTCGCAGAGAATCTTCGGTTCAAGTTCAAACTGCACGAACTCTTCCACGCCTTTTCCTTGCAGCAGGACCTTGGGCCCTTTTTCGTAAACGGCCACGCTCAGTTTATTCTTCTGTGCAAAAAAAAGCGTATAGGGTTTCGGGGAAAAGACGAAATCGAGATCTGTGAGTAATGCATGGAGATTGGTCGCTTGATCGCTTGAGAGCTGGTGAGTATAGGAATTCATCCGTCGCGGGGAGAACGTTCAACGTCCTACCCTCAACGTCCAACGTCCAAATTCAGAGGTCTTCATTGAGCATTGGACGTTGAAGGTTGGATGTTGAACGTTTCTTCATCGAAACAAACCATCGGCCTGCTGTTTCCTTCAGGCGCTCCCTTATCCAATGGTATCGACAGAGCGGGCGCGACCTGCCTTGGCGACATACCCGCGATCCCTACGCGATTCTTGTTTCCGAATTCATGCTGCAGCAGACGCAGGTCGCGACCGTAATTCCATACTATGGACGCTGGCTCGACCGCTTCCCCGATTTCGCGAGCCTTGCGCGCGCGACGGATTCCGACGTGCTGCGCGCGTGGCAGGGGCTCGGTTATTACGCCCGCGCTCGCAATTTGCACGCTGCTGCAAAAATCGTGGTGAATCGGCACGACGGCGTTTTCCCCCGGAACGCCGATCAAATCCGCGCGCTCCCCGGCCTTGGGCGATACACCGCCAACGCGGTGGCGACGTTCGCGTTCGCTCAATCGGTCCCAATTGTCGAGGCAAACATCGGCCGCGTGCTCGCACGCATACTCGATCTTCAAAGACCGATCGATTCCGCACCGGGGCGTGAACAAATCTGGAGCTTCGCTTCCGATCTTGTCCCGAAACGGAATGCTTCCGTCTACAATTCCGCGCTGATGGACCTCGGCGCGCTCCTCTGTGTCGCACGCCGACCGAGATGCGACCTTTGCCCTGTGACAGAATTTTGCCGAGCAGCCGATCCCGCAGCTCTTCCGAAAAAAAGACCGCGGCCGCAGACGGTTGAACTGGAAGAGGTGCACGGATTCGCGCTTCGAAACGGACGCATTTTGCTCGAACAATCCCGCGCGCGCTGGCGTGGCATGTGGATTTTACCGTCACTGGATCCACCAATTGAAACCCAGCGCGTGCTTCACCGTTCTAACTTTCCGTTCACGCATCATCGTGTCCGTCTTTCCGTCCTTGCACAGGCCGCTCCCGCATGTCTCCGCGCCGGAAAGCGACGCTGGTTTCCGATCGACATGGTCGCTTCCATCCCGATGCCGGCTCCGCACCGCCGCGCCCTCAGCGCGATCATGGAGCAACATCTTGTTCCGCCTACCGACTTCGCGTAACGTTTCCGCTTCGCGACAATTCGCGGAGAGTCAATATGAGAAGCATGACTGGTTACGGCCGCGGCGAAATCGATCACGGCGGCGCTAAGTTTACCGTGGAACTCAACTCGGTGAATCGGAAGCAGAGTGATCTCGTTATTAACCTGCCGCGCGATCTCGCGGAGCTGGAACCGCGAATCCGGCGGTCGATCAACGAGAAGATTTCGCGCGGGCGAACAAACGTTTCGATCGCGCATCACAGCAGCGCGGATGGGACACGCAAGCTTGCGCTCGATACCGCCCTGGCGCGTTCCTACCACGACGCGCTGCGCGCTTTGCAAAAGGAATTGGATGCTCCAGGCGAAATTACCATCGGGATTATTTTGCAGGCCCCCGGCGTGATGAGACTGCCGGAAGAAGCTTTAGACGCCGATGAAGCCTGGCCCGCGATCAAGCGCGCGCTCGAGACTGCACTTTCGGAACTTCTGAAGATGCGCGAGCGGGAAGGAAAACATCTGGCCAAAGATTTGATTCATCGACTCAAGGTTGTGCGTCAGGAAATCAAAGCCGTCCGCGCGCTGCATCCCGAGGTGGTAAAAAAGTATCGCGAGACGCTTTTCGATCGAATTCAAAAGGCAGGCCTCGAGATCGCGCCGGCTGATGAACGACTCTTGAAAGAAGTAACCTTCTTCGCCGACCGCTCGGACATCTCCGAGGAACTAACGCGCCTGGAAAGTCATCTCGCCCAGTTTGCGCATCATCTTCGGAAGAACGAACCTGTTGGCCGCACGCTCGAGTTCATCGCCCAGGAAATTTCCCGCGAACTAAACACGCTCGGGGCCAAAGGAAACGATGCACGAATTTCGCAGCGCATCGTCGCGAGCAAGGCGGAGCTGGAGAAAATTCGCGAGCAGATTCAAAATCTTGAGTAAGCATTTCAGCCGTTACGGAATTCTGTTTGTCGTGTCGGCTCCATCCGGCGCGGGGAAGTCCACCCTCTGCGATGCCCTGCGCCAGACACCAAATTTCGTTTACTCGGTTTCCTGCACCACCCGCTCGCCCCGCGCGGGCGAAATCGACGGCGAGGATTATCAATTCCTGACCGAGAAAGAGTTTCTCGGACGAATCGAAGCCGGAGAGTTTTTGGAGCATGCGCAAGTGCATGGCCATTATTACGGGACTTTGAAAGCGCCGCTCATCGCCAATCTTAAGAAGGGCGTGGATGTTTTGATCGATATCGACACACAAGGCGCAGCCACGATTCGCGATTGCAACGACCCCTTCATTCGGCAGGCGCTAACCGATGTTTTTATCATGCCGCCCGATCTCGACGAATTGCGGCGGCGGCTAACGAAACGGGGCAGCGAAAACTCCGAGCAAATCGAACTCCGTCTCGTAAACGCGGCGCGCGAAATGGAACTTTGGCGCGATTACCGCTACACCATCATCAGCCAATCAATGGAGGAAGACTTGCAGAAATTTCGGCACATTATGGGCGCGGAACGTTATCTCAGCCGGAGACTGATTTCGGATTAGAATTCCAATTTTGTGAAAGCAAAAAAGAAATCAAAATGCGTCGTCCTCGGCGTCACCGGTTCCATTGCCGCATACAAATCCGCGGAGCTGACGAGCCTGCTCGTGAAACAGGGACACGAAGTTTTCGTCGTCATGACCAGGGACGCGACGGAATTCATTACGCCGCTCACACTGCAAACCCTTTCCAAGAATCCGGTGACGACGAGCTTCTACGACGAAAAAGAAAATTGGCGACCGGGACATATCGATCTCGCCGATCGCGCAAACCTTTTGCTCATCGCCCCGGCCACCGCACACATCATCGCGGAACTGGCGCACGGCCTCGGCAGTCATCCTCTGGCCGCGATCGCACTTGCGACCCGCGCCCCGATTTTGATCGCGCCGGCGATGAACGGAAAAATGTGGGAACACGCGGCGACGAAAGAGAATGTCGACAAGTTGAAGTCGCGCGGCGTGGAATTTATCGGACCGGAAGAAGGAATGCTCGCCTGCGGCTATGAAGGACTCGGGCGGTTGTGGAAAGTGGATGAGATCGCATTTCGCGCAGAATTTCTTCTCGCGCGCCAGGACAATTTGATCGCGTGAGATTCGTCGTCACGGCCGGACCGACGCGCGAACCGATCGATCCGGTGCGCTTCTTAAGCAATCGCTCTTCCGGGAAGATGGGATACGCAATCGCGGAAGCCGCGCTCGAGGGCGGACACGATGTGACGTTGATTTCCGGGCAGGTAAATCTACCGCCACCCGACCGCGCACATTTTGTCCCGGTCACAACGAGTGAAGAAATGTTTGCCGGCGTTCAACGCGCCGTTGGCGACTGCGATGTTCTGGTGATGTGCGCGGCGGTGGCAGATTACAAACCGGCGAAATTCTTTCCCCAAAAATTGAAGAAGGAAAATGCCAGCCGCGTGCTCGATCTGGTCCCGACACGCGACATTCTCTCCGAGATCGCGCGCGAGCCGCGGTCGTTCCTCGCCATCGGGTTCGCTGCGGAGACAAACGATGTGGAGGAAAACGCGCGGAAAAAGCTGCGCGCGAAAAATTGCGACATGATTATCGCGAACGATGTAAGCGGTGCGGAGTCCGGGATGGAAAGCGACGAAAACGAAGTGGAAATTTTCTTTCGTGACGGCGAAAGGAAAAAAATTTCGCGTGCACCAAAAAAAATCATCGCGCGCGAACTTGTAAAAATAATTTCAAACACGCGTGAAAAAAGTTTGACAATAAAATCATGATGATTACTTCACACGTGTAGTGAAGTTATTTTCAACTCTTCACAAACCCACCGCAATCTGCGGATCGAAAGGGGGGATTATCCATGGCCACAAAGAAAAAGGCTGCTAAGAAAAAACCAGCGAAGAAAAAGGCGATGAAGAAAGCCAAGAGGCGCTAACGCTGGCGCTTTGTTCACGACCCTGAATGCTTTCAAGGGTCACAACCCAACTTCAACCCGGGAGGAGAGACCGATTTCTCCTCCCGGTTTTTTTCAGCGTCCCGCCGATTCAGTGCGGCGGCGAATTCATTTGGTAGCACTCGGACGCGATCTTATTACTCTTTAGAGATGACGCATTACCTTGACGCCGCGGTCATCGCGGCGCGCGCCGCCGGCGAATTACTCCGGCAAAATTTTCATCAGCCGCTGCGGGTCAATGTCGCGGAAGCGCATGATATCAAACTCGAGATTGATGTGCGGGCGCAGGATTTGATTACGCAATCGCTTCTCAAAACTTTTCCGCGTCACGCTCTTTATGGCGAAGAAGGAATCATCGGTGACCAGGAAAGCGAATTTCAATGGGTGGTGGATCCGCTCGACGGCACGGTGAATTATTTCTACGGCATCCCGCACTTCTGCGTTTCGATTGCGCTGCGTTGTCAGGGAGAAATTCTCGTCGGTGTGATCTATGATCCGATTCGGGAGGAATTGTGGACCGCGCAAAAAAGTACGCGACCGAAATTGAACGGCCGCGAATTTCGAGTGAGCGAGCGAGCCGATCTGGCGGAGGCGATCATATCCGTGGGCCTTTCCAAAACCGGCGTGACCATCGCAGCCGCGTTGCCATTGCTGCAACAAATGATCAAGCGCGCGCGGAAATGCCGGCTCATGGGGAGCGCGGCGCTCGATATGGCCTATGTCGCGTGCGGACGCTTCGATGCATACATCGAACAGGGAATCAGCCTGTGGGACGTGGCGGCTGGTTGGATTCTTGTGGAAACGGCCGGCGGTTCCGTCGAGATGCGCCCGCGCACCGACATGAAAGAAAAATACAGCATTGTTGCTTCCAATGGCGTGATCGACTTAAAGTTGTGATCCTATGATGCGCTGTGGAATTGGCTATGACGTGCACCGCTTGGTTGAAGGCAGAAAGCTCATCCTCGGCGGAGTGGAAATTTCGAATGATCGCGGGCTCGATGGACACTCCGATGCGGATGTGCTTTCGCATTCGATTGCGGATGCGCTGCTCGGCGCCATGGGGGAAGGCGACATCGGACAACATTTTCCCAACACCGACGAAGCGATTCGCGGAATGAGCAGTCTGGACATTCTCCGGCAGGTGCGATCGCTCCTGGCGGAAAAAAATGCGCGGGCTGTGAACGTCGATGCCACCTTGATCGCAGAGGCGCCAACGTTGCGGCCACACATTCAGCAGATGCGAACCAACATTGCCCGCGCGCTGACCTGCGATATTTCGTGCGTCGGCGTTAAGGCAACGACGAATGAGGGGCTGGGACCAATCGGTCGGGGCGAAGGGATTGCATCAATCGCAAGCGTTTTAGTCGAGGATCTCTAGATACGGCGAAAGCGACGAGGCTGCGGTTTCAACTTCGCTTGACGTCGTTAGGGTGATGAGCATGCCGCTTCGCTTTTTCAACACTTACTCCCGCGCGCTTGAAGAATTTCGGCCGCTCGACCTAGCCGGTGGCGAGGTGAAAATGTATACCTGCGGCCCGACGGTTTACAGCCGCGCTCACATCGGGAATTTCCGCGCCTACATTTTTGAGGACATGCTCCAGCGGCATCTGGAATTGCGCGATTACAAAGTCCATCGGGTCATGAACCTGACCGATGTGGATGACAAAACGATCCGCGGATGCCGCGAGGCCGGCGTGCCGCTGGCGGAGTTTACCGAACCATTCAAGACGGCGTTCTTCGAAGATCTGAGTATACTGCGGATCAAACGGGCCGATGAATTTCCTTCCGCGACCGACGCACGCTACATCGCGGCGATGATCGCGATGATCGAAACGTTGATCGCGCGCGGCCTCGCTTATCAGGCCGAAGACAAGTCCGTTTATTATCGGATCAACAAATTTCCGAATTACGGAAAGCTGGCGCATTTCGATCTCACCCAATTGCAATCGACCGGCCGCGTGCAAAACGACGAATACGATAAGGAACACATTGGCGATTTCGCGCTTTGGAAAGCATGGGACGAAGCGGACGGCCCGGTCGGCTGGGAAAGCCCATGGGGGCGCGGCCGGCCGGGCTGGCATATCGAGTGCAGCGCGATGGCGACCGAGATTCTCGGCGAACAACTCGATATTCACTGCGGTGGCGTCGACAACATTTTCCCGCATCACGAAGCGGAAATCGCCCAAACCGAAGGCGTCACAGGAAAAAAATTTGTCCGCTACTGGTTGCATTGCGCCCATCTTTTGGTGGATGGACAGAAGATGTCGAAGTCGTTAGGGAATTTTTACACGCTGCGCGATGTGGTTGAGAAGGGCTACACCGGTCGCGAAATTCGCTACGCCCTGATGCGCGTCCATTATCGCGCCCCACTCAATTTTACCTGGGAAGGAATGGACGAAGCGCGCCAGTCGCTGGCGCGAGTTGACGACTGGCTGCGGCGCCTGCGCGAAGTGGTCGGAACGCCGCGCGCCACGCCGCCGGCGCCGCGCATCGATCCTGGCCAGCAATTCGAAGAAGCGCTTGATGACGATCTGAACATTTCCGCCGCGCTCGGTTTCCTGTTCGAATCAATTCGGGAAACCAACCGCGAGATGGACCGCGACTCTTTTTCTCAGGACAACGCGCAAGCCTGGCTGAAATGGTGGGAACGGATCGATCGCGTACTTGGTCTTGCCTCAGAAGAAGTGACGCTCCCCTCCGACATTGACGCGCTCGCCGCGGCACGGACGCAGGCAAGGCTTGCAAAAGATTGGCAAAAAAGTGATCAATTGCGCGACGAGCTAAGTGCAATGGGCTGGGAAGCGCGTGATACCAAGGATGGTCAGAAGATCACGCGCCGGTCCGACGCTTAGTTCGCCACCAAATGTTTTCGCCTGAAGAGTTTCTCAGCCTCGAGCACACCGCTCACGCGAAGCTTTTCGAAAATCAGAAGTATGTCTGGGATCCGCTCAAACAGATCGCGAGCTATCTCAAGTTCCGACTGAAGCCGGCCGTGTTCGGTGAGATGATCGGGAAGCCGTTTATCAGCGACGCGGTTTTCATCGGGAAGGGCACGATCGTCGAACAGGGCGCGGTTCTAAAAGGGCCGGCCTGGATTGGGGAGAATTGCCATATCCGCAGCGGATGTTACGTGCGCGAGAATGTAATCGTGGGCGACGGCGTGGTGATGGGAAATTCCTGCGAATTCAAGAATTGCATTCTCTTCGACGAAGCGCAGGTGCCGCATTTCAGCTACGTCGGGGACTCAATTGTCGGTCACGCCGCGCATTTGGGTGCGGGTGTGATTTTGTCGAATGTAAAACTCGACCACCGCGAAATCATGGTCGCAGCGAGCGACGGGATTATTGCCACCGGATTGCGGAAATTTGGCGCCGTTGTCGGCGACCGGACTGAAATCGGATGCAACGCGGTGATTAATCCGGGCTCGGTCATCGGTCGTGATTGCATCATCTACCCTGGAGTGAATTATCTCGGCGTCCTTCCCAGCTCCAGCATAGTGAAAATGCGCCAGACCATTCAGGTGATGACGCGTCGCATGAACAAGGATTAGCGGCGATTGCGTGATTCAATCGACCGCGATCATCGGCTTTTTCTTGATCCAGCCGAGATCGTAAAGCAAACGGGCGAACCAGACGGTGGAGTTCGCGTCGAAAATTTGATCCGCCGTGTTAAGCCATTTTTGAGCGTCTCCTTTCCTAGCGTGAGCAAATTGCCACGCGGCCTGGGCATAGTAATAAGCCGGCGTTTCCGTCGGAAACTTGATTCGCTCGAAAGCGCGTTGAGCATCGGCCTCTTCGTGGGCGCCCATCCGGGCGAGCAGGACACCGTAGCGCAGACGTTCACTCGAAGTTAGGATGCTCGTCTCCCGGTCAAGTCGCTCATAAAGCTCACGCGCTTCATCAAATTTCTTCTGGCGAAATAAGACATCGCCGAGATGGAGACGCGGTAGGAAAAGAGCATCATTCGCGGTGTGAGCGGCTCCAAAAGCTTTCTTCGCATCATCGAATTTCTCTTGTTCCAGGTAAATGCAGCCGCGCAAATCGAGCGACTCGGGAGTCGGCTTGTGCGCTTTGTCCAGTTCGTCCAATGCAGCGAGCGCCTCATTCAATTTTCCATTTTGCGCTTCACGCTTCACCGCTTCCAGGGTTCCGCCTCCAAGACGCGGCGCTTCCTCAGCACGAGCGACCGGGAGAGCCGCCAGAAGAAAAAACACCAGGAGCGGTCGCATTGCCCGCATCATTTCCAATCGCGCCAGCACAGGCAAGGCAAACAATGGCGGATGGGCGGGGATTCGAACCCCGGGTGCCTTTCGGCACACACGCTTTCCAGGCGTGCACAATAGACCGCTCTGTCACCCATCCCTTGTCGCGGCAGTCTCTGACCGCCGCCGTTGCTTTTAAGAGGATTAATAATGACGACGGTCAGAGACCGCCGCTACAGAAAAGCATTTAAAACTGCAACCGCTGGAAGAGTTCGTCGACCGGCAGTTGCAGACCGATGTAAAATTCGCCGAAGTCGGCGTAGACCGCGCTCACTGGGTCGAACCGCATCTGATACACGATGGCTTTGATCTGGAACGTGTCGTGCGCGAAAAGTGTGACGCCCCACTCCGCGTCGTCGAGACCGCTGGAGCCTGTGATAAGTTGCTTCACCTTCCCAGCGTACTGTCTTCCAACGGTGGCGTGTCCGCCCATGAGCTGCCGGCGTTCCTCGAACGGAAGCGTGTACCAGTTGCGCTGCTCGCCGCGCCGCTTGCTCATATTATAGAAGCAGATCACCGGCCAATCGGGCAGCGTGGGATAAACACGATCGTGCCGATATTTTGCGACACGCTCGCGGAAGGCCGCCATCGCCTGAGTGAATTCAGCGGCGTCTGGCTTCAGCTTTTGCTCGGCCTCGAGCGTTCGAGCGTACTCTTCTTCACTCGCCGCATACTCGCTTTCTTCCGTGAGCGAAAGATAACTATAGACCGGCATCAGAACATCGGCTCCGAGGGACAGGCTAATTTTTTTCTCAATCCGATTGGCCGCGTGCAGGTCGGGCGTGATCAACATGAAACCGAGATCGGCCTTCGGCGTCACGATGCTGAGCGTGAGCAATTGTGTCGAAGGGAGCGCGCGGATTTCCTGGACAAGCGTGGAGAGAGCAGTCTTCGCTTTGCGCTGCTCGTCCGTGTTAAGGAGTTGCCATTGGCCAAACTCGATCCGGTAAAACAGGTGCAGGCAATGCCAGCCTTGCTCCGGGATGACCGCATTGCTTTCGTTGATCATCGCTTCAATTGCTCAATGCCGGGTGTGACTGCCTGGGGCAAATGCGGAACGCAATATTCTTCGCCATCACGAGCGACGCGAAAATCGAGATTGGGATCGCTTAGTTCGGTCGCACCGCAAACGGCGCAGCGATGAAGCGGCTCGCTTTCGTCCCGCTTAGTGCTCTCGAAGCGTTGACGCCGCGCTGCAACGTTGCGTCGATGGCGTGCCTGATGAATGAATTCCGGCCCAAAGAAAATGATGTAGTTGCTTAACGCTGCGATCGTGGCCATGCGATACGACATGGAATTAACGACGAAACCAAAGAGAACGAGAGCCCCCATGGCCCACGCAACCCATTTGATCTTCATTGGGAGAACAAAAAACACATAGATGACTTCGTCCGGATAAAACCGCGCGAAGGCAAAGAAAAGCGCCGCCGTCAGCATGAGGTTGGAGAAATTCGAGCCAAAGAAAAAGGCAGCGATGGTCGTGCCGATCATGCCGACCAGGAAATAGAGCGTAACCCGGAACGCGCCCCAGGCCCGTTCCAGCCCGTCGCCAATGAACCAAAGAAACCAAAGCGCAAAAACGATCCACCAAGGGCTGAACGTTGACGGCAGAAAGATGTATGTGACGAGCCGCCAGACTTCCCCCAGTCGAATTTTCGCCGGATCCAATGCGAGCACGTATTGAAACTCCGGCTGAAGACGCACGAGAATGAAAACGAGCGCGGTGAAGCCGACAATGATCCGGATCAGACCGGGGATCGCGATGAAGCCGATGCGGCGTTCAAGTTTATCTAGCCAGTTCACGTCGCGTTCATGGTAGAGGCACCGTGTTCGCTCTTCAAGCGGGGCATGATTGACACCCAAGTGGCGGAGTTTAATCTCTGCGTCGTGAGCGACGCCGAACCGAAACTGACGCCACTTTTTGAGGAACATCGGCGGCTCGGCGCGAAGATTGTCCCGTTCGGCGGCTGGCTCATGCCAGTGCAATATTCCGGCATTGTCGATGAACACCAGGCGGTGCGGAACAACGTGGGCGTCTTCGACATTTCGCACATGGGCCAGCTGATCGCGTCGGGCCCAAATGCCGGCGCCTGGCTCAACGAGATGCTGACCAATGATATCGCGAAACTGGAGGTCGGGTCTGGCCAATACACGTTTCTGCTTAACGAACGCGGCGGTGTCATCGATGACCTGATCGTTTATCGCATTGCGCCTGAGAAATTCCTGCTCGTCGTCAATGCGGCGCGCACCGAAGAAGATGTTGCCTGGCTGCGGGAGAATCTGGCGCGCGGCGTCGATTTGATGAATCGCAGCGATAACTACGCGAGCCTCGCCATTCAAGGGCCGCGCGTTCTGGAATTATTTGCCGCTTTTTTCGGGAGCGATGCGGTGGCGCCGGCGCGAAATCGAATTGCGGATTACGAATATGACGGCATCAGACTGACGATCGCCCGCACTGGTTACACGGGCGAGGATGGCTTTGAAGTATTCTTTCCGGCAAAAGACGCCGCGTTGATTTGGAATCAGGTCTTGGAAAAAGGAAAGCCTCTCGGCATCAAACCATGCGGTCTTGGAGCGCGCGACACGCTGCGACTGGAGATGTGCTATCCACTGAACGGCTCTGATTTGTCCCCTGACCATAATCCGATCGAAGCAGGCCTCGGTTTCTTTGTGGAGCTGAAGAAACCGAAATTCATCGGCCGCGAAATCCTCGCGCGAACGCATGACGAAGGGCCAACCCGCCGGCTGGTTCCGTTTCGAATGACAGGCAAGGCTCCCCCGCCCCGTCCGCATTACTCCGTTTTTTGCCAGGGCGAACGGATCGGCGAAGCGACCAGCGGCACACTTTCGCCGAGCTTGAGCTACGGTATCGGCATGGCTTACGTGCCGGCGCCGCAGGCGAAAGTGGGCACGGAACTGGAGGTGGAAATCCGCGGCCAGAAGTTTCCAGCTGTAATCGAGAAGAAACCATTCTACAAGAAATCATGAACGTTCCCGATGATCTTTCCTACACCGCATCGCATGAATGGATTCGACACGAAGGCGAAAACGCCCGCGTCGGCATCACCGATCACGCGCAAGCCGAATTGACCGACGTTGTTTATGTCGAGCTTCCAAAGGTCGGAACAGAAGTTGAGGCTAAAAGTCCGATCGCGGTCGTCGAATCCGTCAAAGCCGCCAGTGACATTTATGCGCCGGTAAAAGGAACCGTCGTCGAAGTCAACAAAGCGCTCGAATCCAATCCGGCATTGATCAACACCGACCCGTTCGGAGAAGGCTGGATTTTTGTTCTGAAAATGGCTGCGGTAGATGATTTGAAGGAACTAAAGGACCCAGCCGCTTATCGAGCGACGATCGGTTAGGCTTGCGCAAGAAATAACTCTTCCACTCCGCGAACGAGTTCCTCGATACCGATGGGAGTAACGGAGAAGTCATAGCCGCCGAGCGTTCCGCTGGAGTCTATTGCTCCGCCCGAGCGAAGAGCACTCAGACAAAGCACCGGGATATCCTTCAGGACCGCGTCGGCCCGAAATTGTCTGGTGATGAGATCCCCCTCTGCCCCGTTCGCGATAAGATCGACCAGAATCACGTCTGGACGGAACGAACGTGCCGCCGCCAGCGCGAGCGCGCCCGGACGTTCCTGCCGGACGGAATACCTGCCGGTTTTCTCGAAAGCAACCCTAACGAGTAATGTAATCTGCGGTTCCTGATCGACCAGCAGTATTCTCTTTCTAACCATGATTCCTGGCTTTTGCCAGAGGCTTACTAGCATTGCCGATGCCACCGACCGCCATGCCGGCGATTAACAAACGGCTACTAACCGTAAAAAGAGAGTTGCCTAGATCGGATAAGCCGGTTATGCCCTGTTACATGAACCTATCTCTTAAGTCTTTGGAACAAGCGGTCTCGATCCGGCGCCAAATTGAAGCCCTCGAGAAACGAATGGCCTCGCTCCTGGGAGGCTCCTCTGCATCATCGAGCCCCGCCGCGAGAAGGGGCCGTCGTCGCGCCATGTCAGCTAGCACGCGCGCAAAGTTGTCGGCAGCGGCTAAAGCCCGATGGGCTAAGCGCAAGGGAGGCAGCAGTTCCAAGGCAGCGGCTAGACCGAAAAAAGGCGGACTGACTCCAGCAGGTAGGAGAAAGTTATCTCAGCTGATGAAGGCCCGCTGGGCGGCCAGACGAGCAAAGAGCAGATAAGCGACTTCAGCCGAACTCTTGCAATTCGGCTGTCTGGTCTGGCCAGCGCCGACCGAAGTACCGCTTTTTTATAAGGCGGCCCATGCTTAATTGCCGATGCCGTTATGTCGAATCAGGCTAAGAAGCTCGGCCAGGAGCCGAATTTTGAGAGCGCGATGGACCGACTTGAGGCGATCGTCGAACAAATGGAGTCGGGCAAGATGCTGCTGGAGGAATTGATTGTCCGGTACGAAGAAGGAATGAAGCTTGTCAAAATCTGCCAGGAGCGGCTTGCCAGTGCCGAGCAACGGATCGAAATCATTACGCGAAATAGCGCCGGCAAACCGGTCGTGAAAGATTTCGAACCAGCAGCCGAGTCTCCGTCCCCTCCCGTGCGGGGAAAAAGAGAAACCAAGGAGAACGATGAAGTCAGACTTTTCTGAGGCAGGGGCGGAGACGCGATTACTCGATGGCATCCGGTCACCTGCGGACGTCAAAGCGCTGCGCGAAGAGGACCTCCCGCAACTCGCACAGGAAGTCCGGAGCGAATTAATCAAGGTTCTTTCGCAGACTGGCGGTCACCTCGGTCCCAATCTCGGAGTCGTCGAGCTGACCATCGCTCTGCACCGCGTTTTTAATACGCCCAAGGACAGATTCGTCTTCGACGTCAGCCACCAAGGTTACGTCCACAAAATGTTTACCGGCCGCCTCGATCGCATCGGGACGATGCGGCAATACCAGGGACTGAACGGATTTCTTTTGCGGACCGAAAGTGAACACGATTGCTATGGCGCCGGACATGCCGGCACGGCTCTTTCAGCTGGGCTGGGCATGGCGGTCGGACGCGATCTGCGCGGAACGAACGAGGATGTCGTCGTCGTTGCCGGGGACGCCGCCTTTACCTGCGGCATCAGCTACGAAGCGCTGAATAACGCGAAGTCACAGACGAAGCGATTCATCGTCGTATTGAACGACAACGAATGGTCCATCGCCAAAAATGTCGGTGCGATTGCCAATTATCTGAACAATATCGTGACCAATCCGACCTACGCGCATTTGCACGAAAAGGCCGGACGTTTCATCCAGACAATCGCAGGAACGACCGCGTTGCATTTCGCCCACAAAGTTGAGGAAGGCGTGAAGAATCTCATCTTGCCAAGCGTGATCTTTGAAGAGCTCGGCTTGCGTTACTACGGGCCGATCGATGGACACGACATCCCGCTGCTGATTCGCACCTTTGAGTTCTTGAAAACGCAGGACGAGCCGGTGCTGCTGCACATTCTAACAAAAAAAGGGAAAGGTTACGAACCGGCCATAGCGAAGCCGGATAAGTTTCACGGCCTGGGCAAGTATAAGATCGAGAGCGGAGAAACAGCTCCCGCCCCCACGCCCACTTATTCCGAGATCATCGGCAAGACCCTGGCGAAATTTGCGGACACCAACCAAAAGATCGTCGCGATCACAGGCGCGATGCCAAGCGGCACCGGTCTCGGCTTTTTTCAGGCGGCGCATCCGGACCGTTACTTCGATGTCGGAATCGCGGAAGAACACGCCGCCCTCTTCGCCTGCGGACTGGCGACCCAGGGACTGAAACCGTTTCTGACGATTTATTCCACGTTCATGCAACGCGCCTATGACATGATTATTCACGACATCGCGCTGCAGAATCTCAACGTCGCCCTATGCATGGATCGAGCGGGCCTGAGCGGCGATGACGGCCCGACTCATCACGGTTTGTTCGACATTGGCTACCTTCGGCATATCCCAAACATCGTGCATATGCAGCCGAAAGATGAAGACGAGTTCGTGGACATGCTTTGGACGATGTCACATTACAACTCTGGGCCGATCGCGGTCCGTTATCCCCGCGGCGCGGGTACAGGTGCGAAACCAAAGCCAGAGCCGAAGCTTCTCGAAATCGGCAAGGCCGAAGTCGTGCAACACGGGCGCGACGTCGCGATCTTTGGGCTGGGTAACATGTTCGAGATGGCGGAAGAAGCCGCACGCCTGCTTGAAGCCCGGGGTGTTTCGGTGGCGCTAATCAATCCACGGTGGATCAAACCAATCGACACCGGCACGCTCGAATTTTTCGCGCGCGGCGTGGATGTGATCTGCACAATCGAAGATCACGTGCTTCATAACGGTTTCGGCTGCGCCGTAATGGAGCACTTGCACAGCAACCAAATTAACACCCCGGTTGTGCGGATCGGGTGGCCCGACCAGTTTATCGAACACGGCTCCATTCCGATCCTGCGAAAGAAACATGGTCTGACGGCAGAGGCGTTGGTGGAGAAGGTCGCGCCCTTCTTGCGGAAAAAACAAGGCAATCAATCGAGCGTGGCGTAATCCGACCGACCCGTCGGAAACTCGCTCCACCGGCATAGCGCGCCATGAGCATCATCGAAGCGCACGGCCTGACGAAAGTCTATCGCACTTATCGCAAGGAGCACGGACTTCGCGGTTCGATCAAAGGGTTGGTGAAGCGGCGCTACGAAGAAACGCGCGCGGCAGATAACGTTTCGTTTCAGATTGAAGAGGGTGAGCTAGTCGGCTTTCTCGGGCCGAACGGTGCGGGAAAGACCACCGTGCTGAAGATGCTTTCAGGCCTGTTGAATCCGACTTCCGGCGACGCCCGTGTCCTCGGCTTCGTTCCGTGGGAACGCCGCAACGAAATGAAGCGGCAATTCAGCCTGCTCATGGGCCAGAAGAATGCGCTGTGGTGGGACCTACCGGCGCAGGAATCACTCGAGCTAAATCGCGCCATCTATGGGATCGATCGCGTGCGCTTTCGAAAAGTGGTCGACGGACTGACCGAACTCCTCGAAGTGCAGGACAAGATGAATGTCATGGTGCGCGAGCTTTCGTTAGGCGAACGCATGAAGATGGAGCTGATTTCCGCACTGTTGCATGAACCCCGCGTTCTCTTCCTCGATGAACCGACAATCGGCCTGGATGTTGTCAGCCAGAAGCGAGTTCGCGAATTCCTCCGTCTCTACAATTCCGAGCACAAGATTGTGACGATGCTGACCAGCCATTACATGCAGGACATCGAAGAGCTTTGCCATCGCGTCATCATCGTTGATCACGGCAAGATTTTTTTCGACGGCCCACTCGACGCCATCATCGATCGCTTTTCCGGCTTCAAGATCTTGAGCCTGACCTTTGAAAATCAGGCGGTCCGCGATTTCACTGCGTTCGGTGAAGTAATTGAGCAAACACCCAATTCGGTGCAGCTCAAGGTTCCGCGCGCCAAAGTTACGGAGACCTGCCGTCAGTTGCTGGAGGCCTGCAATGTCAGCGACATCAACGTGCAGGAGTTGCCGGTGGAGGAAGTAATCAGGCAGCTCTTCGGAGAGCGACACACCAAAGCTAATCCCGCCAGCCAGCCTAACTCCGGATAGCGATCTTTAGTTCCTGTGCGTAGGCGGGGTTTAGCTCAAACGAGGTGACCGGCACTTCCGCAAGCTGCACTTCTTCGGCGTAGGGGACACATTCCACAAAACCGGCCGCGATCAGGGCATTCAAAGTGTCGGCCACGTCATCCATCTGCATTTGGGTATAATCCTGAATCTCATTTCCCAGTTTCGCTTCAGTGAAACCAAGAGCCTTGACCACCGAGACTTCGCGGCCCGTAAGCTTGATCTGACGCATGAATTTTTTTTAGCAGTTTCCATACCGATACCGAGGCAGCATCAGGCCTCTGCTCAGGTCAAAACGAAGGAAAAACTCGGGAGAATGCTGCGGGTCATGGCCTCGGAAAAAGTCGGGTAATGCGGAGCCCAGTCCAGTCCGCGAAGCTTTGCATTGCTCACCCTCTTGTTACTACCCCCTCGCTTGGGAGATTCTGGCGACTGTCCGGTTGGCGGAAGCGGCCGACCGAGTTTCGTAGCGAGCCACTTATAACAGTCACTCTCCAGAATCGGCTCGTCATCGACTACGTTGAAGATTTTCGGTTCGTCGCCGCTGTTGCTTGATTCCAGCTTATCTCTGCAATCGACCAGCCGCACGAGAGCAGCCGCGATATCGTCGCGGTGAGCCTTATTGATGAAGCGAGGATTTCCCGGATCAATGATCGCTGTCCCATCGAGAAATTTGGCAAGGAGCGCGGAACGGCCAGGTCCATAAATGCCACCAAGCCGAGCGACGATTCCGCCGTGCGCCAGCACGAATTCCTCGGCCTCGCACAGCACCCTTGCGGTTTCGTGCGTCGGATCCGTCGGACTGATTTCGGAAACCCATGACCCGTCAGTCTGCGCATAAACACTTGTGCTGCTCGTGAAGAGAATCGTCGCACTTGGAAAAAGTTCGTGGAGGTTGCGCGCACCTTCCAAATAGATGCACCGGTAATCGGCAGGGCCACCACCGCCCGAACTTGCGCAATGAACAACGACATCGAACACATCGCTGCGTGCAGCAACTTCGTCGCGATCAGAAATATCGACGACTCGAACGGCGTAAGATTGGGCGGAAAGCTCAGCCGCAGAACTCGCGGTAGCGGTCCACCCTTCAACGTCCCATCCGGATTTTTGAAAGACTGTCGCCGTCGCCTGGCCAACATAGCCGCAGCCCGCAATCAGAACACGCGGCATAAGTCTTACGCACTTTCCTCGCTAAACGGTCGCCGAGACAATTCCGATTTCATCAAAGGGATGGTCCTGTGTGGCGCGCACCTGTTTGAGGCGAATCAACTCCAGCAGCGCGAGGAATGTCACCACGATCTCGACACGCGATGCGCTCGTTTCGAAAAGTTCAGAGAAACGCAGCCCGGTGCCTTCGGAGACTCGCTGCAAGATCCATTCAATCTTGTCGGAAACGGTAAAATGCTCGCCAAAGATATCCTGCAAATTTTCACGGACCGCCATCCGTTTCAGGACAGTTTGAAACGCGTTGATCAGTTGAAAGATGCCGACCTCGCCCAGGCGAAACGGAGCTTCGGTTGCTTCGGACACCCCATCACCGATCCGGGCAAAAGTTCGTTCCTGTTCAAGCGCACGGACATGTAACTGAGCCGCAGCTTCCTTGAACTTTTTATATTCGATAAGCTGCCTGATTAGGTCCCAGCGGGGATCATCATCTTCCGCATCCTCTTCCGGTGGCTGCTGATCGATCGGCAGCAGACTGCGACTTTTCAAATAAATAAGGTTCGCCGCCATGACCAAAAATTCCCCGGCGACGTCGATGTTCAGTTCCTTGAAGGCCTGAAGATACTCGAGGTAATGCCGGGTGATGCGTTCCAGCGAGATGTCGTAAATGTCGATCTCGTCGCGTTTGACCAAATAAAGAAGGAGATCAAGCGGTCCCTCGAAGATCTCCAGCTTGACTTTATAATCGCTCTCCATGCGTGCGGAAGATTTTGGCGCCGCGTGAATCGCTCGCCTAACCACCGAGCGGCGCTGGCTTCCGATGGACCCAAACACTGTTCACGATGCCGAGGCCAAACATGATCATGAGAACAAATGATCCGCTATAACTAATGAGCGGCAGCGGCAATCCGGTGATCGGCAACATCGAAATCGTCATGCCGACATTCTGGAAAACGTGCGTGAAAATGAGAGCCGAAATTCCGACGACGAGCAGCGCTCCGAATTGATCCCCTGCTAAAAAAGCAACAAAAAGGCAGGTCAGAAGCAAAAGGGCGAATCCGCTGATCAGAAAAAGTCCGCCGACGAACCCCCATTGTTCGCCGATGGCGGAAAAGATGTAGTCGTTGTGGACCGCGGTCGCGGGGAGAAAGCCCAACTCAATCTGAGTATTCGGAGCTTTGAATCCTTTGCCTGCCCAACCACCGGAGCCGATTGCGATCAGCGACTGATTGATCGCCCAAGCCGAGCCCTGGCGGTCGATATCGGGATTAATGAACGCGATGATGCGTTCTTTCTGGTACGACTTCAAGGCCAGGTTGTAGGCGAGCGGGACGAAGGCAGCCACGATAAGAATGATGCAGATAAGGTAGCGAAGTGGGATTCCGGCGACAAAAAGGAGCGCGAGAACAACTGGACCCCAGATGATGGCTTCACCGAGATCCGGCTGCATCAAAATCAACAGACATGGAGCGCCAATGATCGCTCCGCAGAGCAGCAGACGCAGCATGGGGTGCAGCTGTCGCGACTGGCTCAGGAACAACGCGAGAACCATGATGCCCGCGACTACGGCGAGCTGCGCCGGTTGAAAGTTAATCGGCCCCAAGTGCAGCCAGCTCCGCGCGCCATATACTTTTGAGCCGATGAATCGCGTCAAAATTAGAAAGACCAGACCGGCGAGATACATCGGCAATGCACCCCAGCGAATCCAACGATAATCGATCAGGCTCGTCGCCATGAAGGCAAAGAACCCGACAGCCACCCAGTTCGCTTGTTTGCGCCAGAATTCCGCGGCGACCGGATCTTCCCGCATATACGTCGCACTGTAGATCGCGACCACACCAAAGACCGCGAGCGCGAGCATATTCGCGAGAAGAAGCCAGTTAAGCCCAAATAATTTTCGGAGAAATGGAGTCATCGCCTTCCGGACCGATCGAGTTGCCGAATACCATAATCGCGTTGCGACCTTCGTAAATAACGGACGCGCCTCGGGACGACGATTTACGTTCCCAAACGGGGAGACCACGAGTTTGGCCTAAACGGCGGCGCGAGGTCGATAATGCCTTCAACAATTGATTCTTGCGCCCAAACCGGCGCCCAATTCGAAGCAAAATTCACCGATACCTATTCAATCAACCGACATCTATAACAATCTGTTGATAAATAGTTTATGTCTATTCTAAATTTAATTGGCGGCTTTCCTTGTCAGCTTGTTGAGGCAATCTTAATCTATATTACCCCACGGGAGTCGAACGATGGCCAAGAAGACCAAAAGGAAGTTAGCCCATCCCAAGCTGCCAATGCAGCGATTGCTGAATCTTCGCGATGAAGGCCGGCACTTCGATCTAACCGCACTCTTCAACGAATTAAACGAGCGGCATTTTCGCGGGCGACTCCGCGGATACACCGTGACATGGGGGCGACGACGCAGGCATCGCCCAAAAGAGTATTTCGTTTTTGGATCGATTCAGGAGGATGATCGCGTGATCAGAATCAATCCGCTGCTCGATCAGCCATTCGTTCCCCGGTGGTTCTTGAAGTACGTCCTTTACCACGAAATGCTCCACTCTGTCGTTCCCGACGAGACCGGACCGGGCGGGAGAAGACGCGTCCACACCGAAGAATTTTATCGGCGCGAAAGTCAGTTTCCGCACTACCGGCGCGCACGCCGCTGGGAAGAAGAGAATCTCGCGCGCTTCTTGCGCTGAGATTTCAATAATGCTGCGACGCTTGTCCGGCAGGGACCTGCCCCTCAGACGGCAAGGGTGTCGTTACTACGTTCTTTTTGATCAGGTACCAAAGGGTTGTCGCGAGCAGGAGGGAGATCAACTTCGCCTGCCAGTTGTTCAGAATCAGTCTCTTCATAATTTCCGTGGAGCAGAATTTCAGCGATGCGCTTCCGAAATGTTTCGGGAGTAAAATTCCGCTCAATCTTGCGGCGGTGGCAAATGGAAATGCTGCCGGTCTCCTCCGAAACAATGATGGCGATGCCATCTGATTCCTCGGTAATGCCAAGACCGGCGCGGTGTCGCAAACCGAGGCTCCGATCGAGCGTTTCGCGCTGGCTCACCGGAAAGATGCAGGCGGCCGCAGCAATTCGTCCACCACGCACGATCACACCGCCGTCATGCAGCGCGGACTTCGGATGAAAGATCGCCAGCATCAGTTCCACCGAGAAACGGGCGTCGATGATCACTCCGGTCTCCTCATAGACTCGGATGGAGGTGTCCCGTTCGATCGCAATCAGCGCGCCGAATTGCTTGTTCGCCAGCTGGGTAACCGCTTCGGCGATATCGTGGATTGTTTCGCGCTTTTCGCTCGTTAGGGAAAAAATCGGATGACCACCGAGGGCCGCGAGGCCACGACGCAGCTCGGGTTGAAAGATGACGACGAGAGCGACCGCGAGGAAGACGGAAAAGCTTCGCACGATCCATCCAATCACGACCAGATTCAGCAACTGCGAAATCAATGTCAGCGTCAGAAAAACAATCGCCAAACCGGTCAGGACTTTCGCGCCGCGCGTCCCGCGAAAATAAAGATAGCCGTAATAAATCCCCACGCTGAGCAGGATAATTTCGAAGGCGCTGCGCCAGCGAAGAATGAAGAGTTGAACCAGGTCGTGAATCATTTCGCTGTCTCCAGAACGGCTTCCGCCATGCGCAGAGCGTCCACGTTTTCCTTGACATCATGCACCCGAAACACATTCGCGCCCCGCGCGCGAAGGAGCGATGTGAGGGCGATCGTTGGCGCAAGCCGGCTCTTCATCATGGGCGAGTCAATCACTTTGCCGAGAAATGCCTTCCGCGAAACCCCCACCACCATCGGGCGATCGTGCACTCGCAAGCCCGCGAAATGTCGCAAGAGTTCGAGATTATGCTCAAGCGTTTTTCCGAAACCAATTCCCGGATCAAACGCTATGGCCATGGGTTCAATGCCGAATCTTAGGGCGCGCTCATATCCTTGTCGAAAAAAATCCGCAACTTCCGCCACGACATCGTCATAGCGTGGCGCGACCTGCATCGTCAGCGGCGTGCCCTGCATATGCATGAGAATGATCGCCGCCTTCCGCTCCGCCGCGAGGGGCATCATCGCGGGATCGGCGCGGCCACCGGTCACGTCGTTAATGATGGCCGCACCGGAATCGAGCGCGGCGCGCGCGACAACAGCCTTTGAAGTATCGATGGAAATCATCGCCGTCGTCGTCTCGCGCAGTTTCCCGATCACAGGAACGACGCGCCGGAGTTCTTCTTCCACTGGGATCGACTCCGCACCGGGCCGGGTGGACTCTCCTCCTACATCAATGATCTCCGCGCCTTCGTCGGCCAGGCGCATGCCCCGCTCAATCGCCCTCGCAGGATCGAAGAACTCGCCACCGTCTGAAAAAGAATCGGGCGTGACATTGAGTACGCCCATGATCAAGCCGCGACGCGAAAGGTCGATCTCGCGTCCGCCAATTTTCCAAATCGTCTTACCCATCTCAGGTAAGACTATCACAGGCAGTTCCTTATTCGACCGGCGCGGAGGCGCTATTTCCGATGCGAATAGCGGCCCATCAATTGTCCCTGCGCGACGACGTGACCGTTGATCGCTCTGTCCAATTCCTTGCGTTTCGCGCCCGCCGCGAAGATTGAGCGTTTGATCCAGCGCGAAGATCTTGATGTAGTAGCGATGTGTCCCGGAGGGCGGCTGCGGTCCGCCATAACCAAGAGTCGGATAATCGTTGGTTCCCTGGACCGCGCCTTTCGGCGTCGTGTGTTCGAGAATCTCGGTCGTTTTTGGATCGATGTTCCAGAGAAGCCAGTGCGTGAACAAGCCGACCGGCGCATCGGGATCGTCCATGATCAGCGCAAGACTTTTCGCGTTCGCCGGCGCGTTTTCGATTCGCAACGGCGGGCTCGCGTTCCCGCCTTGTCGGCTGTACTTCGCTGGAATTTCTGCGCCTTCCTGGAAGGCCGAACTGCTGATCTTCATACCCTTCCCTCCTTTGAAATCTTGCGCTTCGCTCGTTCCGGCTTCGAAAAAGAGAATTGTCAGGAGCAGCGTCGTGCCGGCGGCGACCCGGTAAGCCTTCACAAAACAAACTCCGGTCGCCATTTTTCCTGGTCAAGTGAAACTCGTGAACGAAATCGATCCATCAGCCCTCCGCTACGAACCAGGCTCGCTCGAATAGAGCGCGGGGTCCTGACGGAAAAAGCCCTGGAGCTCACCATACAACCTCGGATGCTGCCGTCGCAGTGCCAGCGGCTGCTCGAAGAATGCTTCTGTTGCCACGGCAAAAAACTCAGCCGGATTAGTCGCCCCGTAGGTGTTCAACAGAGTCGGAATCCCGGTTTCATCCGCCGCGCGCAACGCCGCAAACTCCATCTTCATCACCCCAGCCCAGGACAACCGGGCGTCGCGTGAACTGAGCGCCGGCACTCCGTCCGCAGCAAAATCTTCGAAATCGAGCTGATGGGCAAACTCATGCAACACCAGATTCTTTCCGTCAGACGGATCTGTCGCGCCCGATTTCGCGGCGTCCCAGGCCAGGACCATAGATCCCATGCGGCGGCCGGTCTCCCCCAGCCGGCCCTCGGTCCCGGCGCTCCAAATGTGGCCCTCCAAGTGTCGTTTTTCGTCCACCACATAGCCCGATGGATAGACCAGGATCGTCACCAACTGCGGGTAATAATCAGTCCGGCGATGCAAAATGAGCAGACATGCCTGAGTCGCGATCGTCACCCGGATTTCATCGGTCAATTTCAATCCGCCGCAGCCCTCGAATTTTTTTTCGGCAAGGAACACCTGCACGTGACCGAGCAGTTCCCTCTGATCTTCGGACGGGAGCCGGTCAAAAAACGGAATGTTGCGCGAAATGATCGACCGCCAATCGTTAGGGAAAGGCTGGGTCCGCAGTTGTCGCCGTTGTCGCTCCTTGAAGAATCGGAACATGCCTTGCAGCATAGCCGCCAAATCCGCCTCCGAAAGCGGTGCCGGCGGCCAACCGGAAGATTTTGCCCTGGCCTGCTCAGCAGGCGCCAACCCATTCCGCCAATTTCAGAGCGGTAGCCAGGGCAGGTGCGCCTGTTGCCGGAATGCGCAGTTCTTTAATCGTTCTCTTCCCGAAGCATGGTTTTCAGCTGCTGCCGCAACTCCGGTGAATTCTGGTGGCCATGCGCGGAGACTGCATGTTGCACCGCCGCATCGAGCACTTCCTCTTCTGTGCCCGAAATTTTCAACGTGCACTTTTTCTCGCTCGGATGATTTCGGCAATCGATCGACTTTCTCATGATAGGAATACAATCGTTCTTGTTTTTACTTCGCCCATCTAAAGAGAACCGGACGGCATTTTGCAATTCATTTCTTGGCCCATCGCAACAAGCCGAGA
Organism: uncultured Verrucomicrobiae bacterium; assembly: GCA_963737545.1. Taxonomy (GTDB): domain Bacteria; phylum Verrucomicrobiota; class Verrucomicrobiia; order Chthoniobacterales; family UBA10450; genus CAVTTH01. The sequence goes on from CAVTTH010000003.1 coordinate 455,826, forward strand.
GTTCACTCCGGAGAGTCCCTGAGCTGCATCGGCGATCGCGACAAGGTTCGGCCATCGACATCGGCAAGAACACGGCATTATGATGCGGGGCATGGACACTTTTACTCTCGTACATGTCGCCTTGAGTCTGATTGGAATCGTTTCCGGTCTTATCGTGCTCTTCGGGATGTTCGCCGCCAATCGAATGAATGGCTGGACGCTGCTTTTTCTTGTGACCACGGTCGCGACTTCCGTCACTGGATTTGGCTTTCCTTTCCATGGAGTTACACCAGCCATCATCGTCGGTATTCTTTCGCTCATCGTTCTCACCGCGGCGATCATTGCGCGTTACGCATTTCATCTCACCGGATCATGGCGCTGGATCTATGTCGTCGGATCGGTCGTCGCCCTTTACTTCAATGTCTTCGTGCTTGTGGTGCAATCGTTCCTGCACATACCGATCCTGCACGCGCTCGCGCCCAAAGGGTCCGAGCCGCCCTTCGCCATCGCGCAAGGCATCGTGCTCGTGCTTTTCATCGTGGCGGGTATCAAGTCGATAAAACGGTTTCACCCCGTCACCAACTAGGCGGTTAACGCTTTTTTACGGCACGACCTGGAAACCGAAGGGAGCAAATCGAGATCGGCCGTCGATCTGTACTTGAGCAAAGAGACGAACGAAGCCGGGCCGTAATGCGTAAATCTGAAATTCCAGTTCCGGCCCACCGCGCGCAGCCGGATCCAGGACGGGCGGTCCCTTGGGATGGATATGCATCACCGTTTTGTAGTCCTGGTTGAATCCGACGAGATGCGCGAACGCCGCCATGATCGGCTCGAGTTGCGTGAAGCCTTTTCCGTCCGCCGTCGTGATTCTCAGCCGGGCGAGAGCGGGTCGGCCCACCTGAATTGTTTTCTGCGCGAGGATGAGTTCGTAGTTCAATCCATCCACGGTGGCTCTGAAGTTGATGGCGCGATTCGTTAGGGGCTCGCCGGTCGTGGTCGCGGGAATATCCGTCATCGCATATTCCTGAAGCCCGAGCGGATACGGCCTCAGGTCCGCCCAAACCCGGTAGCCGCCCGGCTTGCTGGGAGTGAAGCCGAAGGAATACTCGCCCGGATTTTGAGTCGGCACCGGATGTTCGTGGTGATAATCGGTCAGGCTGCTGTCGATGATGAAGAGATGGATTTTCTTCGTATGCGTTTCGATCAGATCAGAGAACAAGACCGGATCGCCGTTCGGCTTTTGCAGCCGGAGCAGCGCAGCGACCGGTTGGCCCAAGTTGAGCGGCGTCGCCGTACTCACGGATGCACGTACCGCTTGCTGTCCGGGCAGCGGAAAGCCGGAGTTAGAAGGCAGAACCCGAAACATCTGATCCAACGGCATGCCGCATTTCGGACAGAACTCGGTCCGCTTGCCGACGACATCCCGGTGCATCGGACAGGTAAAAGTGTCGAGGTAGACTTGGGCTTCGGCGATGGCTTCCTTGGAAAAATGCGCCTTCACCCTGGCAAAGGATTCCAGGACTTTGCCAAGCTCCGTCTCCGACTGGGCCTGCTGATTCAAGTCTGCCACGAGATGCAGCGCGCTCACTCGTGAACAGAACGCCGTCAGGTCGGTCTTGAAGTCGCCGCCCCGCTTCGGAGCGATGATGTCGGCCTGAGCCAACAATTCGGTCGCAGCCGCGCCCAGGATCACATCTTCATTATGGATCGCGCTCAGATCTTTGCTCCGAACGTAGTGTTCGAGCTGGACCACGACCTGCGAGAGCATGGCGAGCGATCTCGCCGGAGTGTCCGATGAATGCGTCGTGCTCGGAACGCTGCTGGCCGCGACCTTTGGCGGAGGTGCGATTTCACCCGCGGGCAAAGCGACGATCGCGAAAATGAAAAACCAGATCGCCGTGATTTGTCGGATGGAGAACCGCATGATCTGATAGGTAATGACGTTGGTTACGAGAGATATGAATAAGTCGCCTAACGAAATTTCGGATGAACTATTCGATCCCAATGCGGTTCGGTCATTCCGAGCGAGCGAAAGCGCAGTCGAGGAATCCCGTGGGAGGAGCTTGATGGTAACGCATCGGGATCCCTCGACTGCGCTCGGGATGAACCGGAACGCCGCATGATTTGGTTTGCTTCGACTCAAACTGTAACATCGCTTCATTGAAGCAAGCGGATTCAAGGCACTCTTAATCACCGAAGTCACTGGATGAAAACGAACGAGCAACTGAAAGAGCAAATTCTTGCCCTGATGCGGGCGCCAAAATACCGGCCGCTCGACAAGTCGGAACTGGCGAAGGAGCTGGGCCGCAAGAGCGGTGTGCGGATGGGATTGAACCAGACATTGCGCGAACTGGAACAGGCCGGCGAAATCGCGCGCATCCGGAAGAACCGTTATGTCCTTCCGGAAGAAGCGGATCTCGTGACCGGCAAGCTCCAGGTGCAGCAGGCCGGTTATGCGTTCCTCATCAGCGAGAAGCCGGGACAACCCGACACTTTCATCGCGGCCGAGAATACCGGCACGGCGATGAACGGCGATCGCGTCGTCGCGCGCATCACCCGCGACACGGATTACGCGCGCGCCAAAAGCGCAACCGGAAGACGCGAAGGACGCGTGATTCGGATTTTGGAACGGGCGCACGACACTATCGTCGGCACGCTTCAGCAATCGCGGAATTTTTACTACGTCGTGCCGGACGATCCGCGACTGGTTCACAACGTGTACGTGAAATTTGTAGCGGCGGTCTCTGACCGCCGAACACGCGAAGTCGAAGGGGGGCGACGGTCGCAGACCGCCGCTACAGTCGGCGACAAGGTGGTCGTCCGTCTGGAGACGTGGGAATCGCGTCACGTCAATCCCGAAGGCGAGATCGTCGAAGTGCTGGGACCGAGCACGGCGCCTGGTGTCGATATGCTTTCGATTATCCGGAAGTACGATCTTCCGACGGAATTCCCGCATGACGTCCTCAATGCAGCGCAGCAGATCCCAGAGACGGTGGACTCTCGAAATCTCGATGGCCGCGAAGATTTGCGGAACCAATTCATCGTCACGATCGATCCGGATGATGCGCGCGATTTTGACGACGCGATCAATGTCCAGCCACTTAACGGCGGAGATTGGCAGCTCGGCGTTCACATTGCTGATGTCGCCGCTTACGTGACTCCGGGCGGCGCGCTTGATCGCGAAGCGCGGAAACGCGGGAACAGCGTTTATCTCCCCGATCGCGTGATTCCGATGCTGCCCGAGCGTCTGAGCAACGGCGTCTGCAGTTTGAATCCCGGCGTCGATCGGCTCACCTACTCGGTCTTCGTTCAATTCGACAAGAAAGGGAATGCGAAAAACGCCCGCTTCGCCCGAAGCATCATTCGCAGCGCGCACCGCCTGACCTACAAACAGGCTTATGCGATTCTGCAAGCACAGCCTAACGATCAATTAAGCGAGCGATTGCACACCGCCTGGGAATTGGCGTCACTGCTTCGCAAAAGGCGTTTCGCGCATGGCTCCCTCGATCTCGATTTTCCGGAAGTGAAGGTGATTCTCGACAAAGATGGATGGCCGATTCGGATGGAGCGCATCGAAAACGATCAATCGCATCAGCTGATTGAGGAATTCATGCTCGCGGCGAACGAGGCAGTGGCGCTCGAGCTTAAGAATCGCGGCGTCCCAGCGATCTACCGCGTGCACGAAAATCCGGACCCCGAGAAGCTGGCCGAATTTCGCGAGTTCGTGCTCAGCTATCATTACAAGGCGGGCGACCTTTCCCATCGCGCCGAGCTTCAACGCCTGCTTGCTTCGCTGTCTGGAAAACCAGAAGAACAGGCGCTTAAAATCGGTTTGTTGAAGAGCCTGAAACGGGCCCGCTATGCGCCGCAACCATTGGGTCATTACGGTTTGGCGAAAAATAATTACACTCATTTCACCAGCCCGATCCGCCGTTATACCGATCTGGTAGTGCATCGCACATTAGCGGAACACGATAGCTCGCGCCGCGCCCGGACCGACATGGGCGCGATGGCGTCGTTAGCCGAACATCTCTCTACGACCGAACGCGTCGCCGCCGAAGCTGAAATCGACGCGGCGAAAATGAAGAAAATGGAATTTTTTCAACGGCAGCTCGATGCCCGCGATCCCCAAGTTTTCGAAGCGATCGTCCTGGACGTGCGAAATTACGGCCTTCTCATCGAGCTGCCCGAGGTTCTTCTGACCGGGCTCGTTCACATCTCTTCGCTGACTGACGATTTTTACATCTTCCAGTCGGCCCAGCGTCGTTTGATCGGCCGGCAATCGCGGCGGCGGTTCGCGATCGGTGATCAGTTAAAGGTTTTCGTCGCGCGCGTTGACCAGTTCAAGCGCCAGGTCGATTTCGCTTTAGCCACAGAACCGGGCGCAAGCCGGCGCGAGAACAGAACAAGATCGACTCCGGCACGCTCTCGCCGACCCGGAAGACGCTCCCGGTAAGCATTTTTCCCAAGCAGTTTGTTAGGCGAGGAGATGAGAATTTCCTTCCCTTTTCGCGCGAAAACTCCCAGACTGGGGTTCGACGGAAGGAAAAATGGACAACATCCTGGAAGCGAAAGACGTTCAGATCGAACGGAAACATTTCCATGTCGAGTTTCGTGAGAACGATCGCGGCAAATTTCTCCGCATTACCGAGGAAGCCCACGGCCGCCGCAACACCATCATCGTTCCCGGAACGGGAGTGGACGAATTCACTGCTGCGATCAGTGAAGTCGTAGCGGGCGTTGAGCGGACGCATTCGTAGAATCCCCCGGTGTAGAAGTGATGGACGGCGAGCGTTGACACGTTCGTTCGCGGAACTAGTTTGCGCTTCTCGCTGGCGTTCCATCGCTTCTTGTCATGGCTTTAAAGAAAAAATCCGCACCCCGAAACGCGAAACGACGCGGGCAAAAGAAAGCCCCGAATCGAGCCGGGCGAACCAAATCGACGCGCTACGTTTACTATTTTGGCGACGGAAAAGCCGACGGCGCGGGGAACATGAAACCGCTGCTCGGTGGAAAAGGCGCGAACCTCCACGAAATGACGCGGATCGGACTGCCCGTGCCTCCGGGGTTCACACTCACGACGGAGGTCTGCACTTATTTTTACGATCATGAGCGCCGCTATCCGCCTGAGCTCGGGAAGCAGGTAGCCGCTGCGCTCGAAAAAGTCGAGAAATCAGCCGGCAAGAAATTAGGCGACGAGGAGAAGCCGTTGCTTGTTTCCGTTCGTTCCGGGGCGCGCGATTCCATGCCCGGAATGATGGACACGATTTTGAATCTCGGGATGAACGATGAAGTCGTCGAGATCATCGCCCAGAAGACAAACAACCCACGTTTCGCCTGGGATTCGTACCGGCGCTTCCTCCAAATGTACGGCGACGTCGTGATGGGTGTGCAAAAGCGGGAAGGCGAGGATCACGATCCTTTCGAAAGCGCGATCGAGCACTTGAAGGACAAACGTTACGGCAAACATGATTTTCCCGACGTAAAATTGAGCGTCGCTGATTTGCGGGAGTTGGTGAAGCGGTTCAAGACGCTGATCAAAGAGCGCACTGGAAAATCATTCCCGCAGAACGCGCACGAACAACTTTGGGGTGCGATCGGCGCGGTCTTCGGTTCCTGGAACAACGATCGCGCCATCGTTTACCGGCGAAAGTACGGCATCCCGCACGATTGGGGCACGGCGGTGAATGTGCAGACGATGGTCTTCGGCAATATGGGCGAAACGAGCGCGACCGGAGTGGCATTTACCCGCGATCCCGCGACCGGAGAAAAGGTTTTCTACGGCGAATACTTGATCAACGCGCAGGGCGAGGATGTGGTCGCGGGCGTGCGCAATCCGCACCCGATCGCGCAGCTCGCAAAGGAGATGCCCGCGGCACACGTCGGCCTGATGAAAGTGCGCGCTTTGTTGGAAAAGCATTTCAAGGACATGCAGGACCTCGAGTTCACCGTCGAAGACAACCGGCTCTTCATTCTCCAGACGCGCAACGGCAAACGAACCGGTCTGGCCGCGGTACGGATCGCGGTGGAAATGGTGGCTGAGAAATTGATCTCGAAAGAGGAGGCCGTAAGGCGAATCCCAGCTGACTCCCTCGCGCATTTGCTTGCGCCGATTTTCGATCGAAAGGCCGTTAGTCAGGCAAAAAAAATTGGGAGCGGACTGGCGGCTGGTCCCGGGGCCGCATCCGGCCACGTGGTCTTTAACGCACAAGAGGCGGTGACGCGAGCGGAGAAGGGCGAAAAAGTAGTGCTGGCCCGCATCGAGACTTCACCGGAAGACTTGCGCGGAATGATCGCGGCCGAAGGCATTCTTACCTCGCGCGGCGGTGTCTCGTCACATGCCGCTTTAGTGGCGCGGCAAATGGGAAAAGTCTGCGTCTGCGGAGCATCGGGAATTCACATCGATTACGAAAAGCGGACGCTTAGCGCCAGTGGCAGCACACTCAAGCAGGGCGATTACATTTCAATCGACGGCACGACCGGGGAAGTTTTCGCCGGAGAAGTCACGACTGCCGCCTCCGAAGTGGTGCAAGTTTTGGTGGACCGTTCGCTGTCGGAAAAGAAAAGCGCGACCTACCAGCAGTACGCCAGGTTAATGAAATGGGTGGACGAACTGCGCAGTCTCGGCGTGCGCACGAATGCGGACACGCCGGAACAGGTTGAGAACTCCGTCGCATTCGGAGCGGAAGGAATCGGTCTCTGCCGCACCGAGCATATGTTCTTCCAGGGCGATCGCATCGATGCGATGCGCGAGATGATCCTCGCCTCCAACAAAGAGGAACGTGCGAAAGCGCTGGCCAAACTCCTGCCATATCAACGCGGGGATTTCATTGGAATCTTCAAGGCGCTGAGAGGCCTGCCGGCGACGATTCGCTTCCTCGATCCGCCGTTGCACGAATTTCTGCCGCAGGATCCGGAACAGCAGAGAGAACTCGCGGCCAAGCTCGGGCTGAGGACGGAAGACATTTCCAACCGCGTCGACGAGCTGCACGAATTCAATCCCATGCTCGGGCTTCGCGGCTGCCGGCTGGGAATCGTTTATCCCGAGATTTCCGAAATGCAATCGCGCGCGGTCTTTGAAGCGGCCGCCGAAGTGCAAAAGATGGGGATCAAAGTCCGACCCGAAATTATGATCCCGCTAGTCGGTTTTCCCCGCGAATTGGAATTGCAGATCGAAATCGTGCATCGCATTGCTCGAGAAATTGCCACGGCGCGGAAAACGAAATTCAATTATCTCGTCGGCACGATGATTGAAGTGCCGCGGGCGGCGCTGGTCGCCGATGAGATTGCGCGCTCCGCTCAATTCTTCAGTTTCGGAACCAACGATCTCACTCAGACGACCCTTGGCATGAGCCGTGACGATTCAGGGGGCTTCCTCCCTGCCTATGCGGAACTCGACATCGTCCCGACGAATCCATTTGCTTCGATCGATCGCAAGGGCGTCGGCCGTCTGATGGAAATCACATGCGAGCTGGGACGCAAAACACGCCCCGACATTAAGCTCGGGATTTGTGGCGAGCATGGCGGTGAACCGGCCAGCGTGAAATTCTGCCATCATCTGGGATTAGACTACGTGAGTTGCAGTCCTTTCCGCATCCCGATCGCTCGATTGGCCGCGGCGCAAGCGGCTCTGGAGAAGTGATTCAACCGAATGAGGATGAACACAGTTGCGTCCAGCCCTAACACGTTAGGGAGTGAAGCTCCTTGACACACCTTCAGAAATTTGTTTCAACCTCAGCCCTGTAAACATCTCATGAGAACACGCGCATTTCTGCCTTCGATCAAGGCGGCCATCTTCGGTGGCCTCGGAATCGCTGTCTTCGCCTTCGCCTCCGGAGCCTCCGCGACACTCGTCACGTGGGACTTCAACCCCGGCAATCAAAACGCCTCGCTCGGCTCCGCCAATCACACTTATGCCGTGAACGGGTTTTCGATCACGGCGTACGGTTTTGACAACGTGATCGGGGGAGCTGATACCGCTCACACGTTGTTTTACAAGGATGCGTTGGGAGGATTCGACCACGGGCTCGGTATCACTGGGACGGCCGACAACGAATTGCAGAACGACCACGGCACTCCGTTGCAGTATATCCAGTTCGATTTCGCCTCCATCCTGGCTCAGGGATTTTCTAGTGGACAACTGGCCGCCAGCAGCGTGGATCCGGGCGAAGCTTGGACGATCTATGGCTCGAATACCCTCGGACATCTCGGCACGAATTTGAACACCAGTGGCTACGGTGGTTCGACCAATAACCAGTTCGTCGACATTCCCGGGTTTGGAAATTACCGGTATTACTCGGTCGTTTCGACGATTGACGACGTTCTCGCTTTTGGATTCAGAGCAACCATCAGTTCGGTTCCGGAACTCGGCGGAATCGGCGCGGTAATTGTTATCGCTGGATTCCTCGGGCTGGTGATGGGAACGCGTGCTATTCGCGCCCGCCGCTAGGTTGTCGTTCGACCGGCCCGAACCGATAGAGAAAAATCTCCGCCCCGGAGCGAGGAACTTCGCAGGCCACGCGCTCGAACTCCGGAAGTGAAGACGTTTCGGAGTTTCGCAACTGCGGAAGCAGCTTCGCCGGAAGCGAGTTTTCTATCTGCGTAAACACGAGATAACTGACACGTTGTTCGCGCAGATAGTTCTCAAATGTTTGCCGGCTGACCGCAGCATGAGGCGGCACAGTCTGAGAGCGGAGAAATTTCTTCTTGGGTAAATGCGACAGGACCCGCACCGCCACCTGATCGCAGAAAACAGGACGGGCGTCGTTTTCCCGGTTCACGTCGAGTCGCAGCTCGCGGGCAATCGCGCTCTCTGCGCGGGCGCTCATGAGAGAGGAATGAATGACGGCAAATTGCCGCGTTGATTCTCTCAGGCACAAAAGTATCACTGTCCAAACCGCAAGGTTCCGAATTGGCCGCGACTGCACCGTGGTAATGAAACCGGACAGCACCCACGCGAGCAGAGGAACTCCGAGAACGAAGAAAAGAAGGCCGTACCGCGGATATAGCACTGGCTGGCGTTTCGTAACATAAGCCAGAAAAAGAAAGCCGAGTACGGCAAAGAAGTACGCCGTCGCTGTTCCGATGCCGATTGGAACTGTTTCGCGCCGACTCAACCGCTGGACAATCGAGGCCCCCGCGGCGAAGGCCGCGAATTGAATGACCACATTTGCCCCTAACGAATAATAATCAAGATCGCGCCGGATGTCATCGGATGTAAAACCACGCCGGCTCGGCACAAAATCCAGATAGCTTTGAATGTAGAGTTCTCGCTGCTCAAAGATCGCAAACGGATTTCCCGTCGCGAGCTCGCAAATTCCAATCGAGCAAAGGGGCGGCAGAATCAGGATCGCAAGAAGGGCAGCCGAGACCCGTCGTTCGTAAACAAATTGAAGAAACGGCAGTACAAGGACGAAGACCCATGCTTCGACCCGGATTCCTTCGGCGATGGCCATCAAAATCGCGGCGGCAATCCAACGTCTCCGCAGCGCCGCATACAAACTGCCGAGGATGAAGCAGGCGTGCGGCACGTCCGTCATGGATGCACCGGAATAAAAAATGTGCAGCGGATTGCAGAGAATTAGTCCGAAGCCGAGCCACGCTGGCCACATCTTTCGCGTCAGCTCTCGCACCACGAAAAAAACCAGGACACAACTAACCGCCCCGGAAACAGCCGAAAGAAGTTTGCCGACGAGCAAAGGATTATGCACCCAAATGTTTGGAATGGCGGCCGCGAATTGATAGAGCGGTAACCAGAAGTCGAACAGGTCCTCGAGTCGAAACGTTCCCGCGGACAAACTTGCGCTCAGTCGTGCAATCGTTTCGACATAGGAATACCCGTCCTGCTCGGGATTCGGGAAGAAGAGCGCCGCTGCGATGCGCGTGCCGAGCGCAACCAGGCAAAGAATCGTTAACGTCCCGGCGGAAACAGTCGAGTTTCACCGCCGGAGTGCTCGGCCTAACCACTTTCAGTGCCGTTCATCGAGTTCTCTCTTGCGATGCGTTTGAAATGATTGCCACGATTTCCACGCCCGCTCCCAATTTTCTTTTGCCGTCCACGCCTCGGCTTCGAGAAAAAAGAAATAACTCGGGCATCCTTCGATATCGGTGAAGTGCCGCAGCGTCCCGAGCGCATCGTCGATTTTCCCCTGTCGCATTTGTTCCTGAGAAAGCGCGAAGCCGGCGCTGTAATCGTTCGGGCTGGAATAAAAGGCTTGTTGCAAATGTTCGAGAGAACCAGTCGTCGAAGCCTGGGGTAGCGTTGGTGGCGTCTCAAATTTCTTCGCCAACTCGCAGGCGGCGCGGAAATCGCTTCGGCGAGCGTGAAGTTTCGCCAAACCTTCCCAGGCCAAAGGAAGCCAGTCCGGTCGTGTTTCGACCGTTTGCGCCAGCGTTTCCAAATTGCCGCGGTCAGCCCAAAGTGAGAAAAACTTTTCCCGTTCTCTCGCCGTCAGTGTTTTGAGATTGGGATCAGAAGCAAGAAATCGCTGCAGCGCCCCGTCAAAAGCTTCGCCTTCGGCGCCTTCGAGGAAAACGATTACCAGATCATGTTGTCCCGTGCTTAATCGTTCCAGGCTCCGGATGACGGCTGGGTAATTCTTCGCGTTCCGCAACATGGACCCATAAAATTCACCGCGTTGATCGCCACTGCGGCGCAGCGCCTCGCGCCATGCCGTCACAGCCAGGATCGGACGCGTCGGCATCCAGATCATTCCTTCTTGAAAAGGAACATCAATCCCGTTCGGTTCCAAAAATCGGGCACGGCGAAAATCATCCAGCGCATCGGAAGGCCATCGTCGACCGACCTTACCGAGTGCGCGCAGGAAGTACAGTTGCCAGTCGAGCGGTGCCCATTTCAAAGCGCGATCGGATAACGCGACGGCCTGGACAAAATCTTGTCCGCGAGTTGCTCGCATGGCGGCATCTTTCGCATTCTCCACACCGACTCCACCTGGCAAGAGCAGTTCGTAACGTGTGGCAGCAAGCCATGCGGTGCCGCTCACCAGGAACGCGATCCCGAGCAAACGAAACAGGACCGAAGGCACGCGACTGGGTCGAAGATCGAGCGGTCTCCGCAATGCCATTCCGAAAAGGAAGATCCCCGCGAAGGCAGTCCCAATCCGATGTCCTGAAACATCGACCAGGCCGTGCAGCGCGAACAGAATCGCCCCGATCAGCGCGGCCAGTCGAAACCTTTGATTCGAACCTTCGCGCAGCGGAAAAACACGGCACAAAAAAACAATCGTACCGGCGATCACCAGGACAAGAGCCGGCCAACCAAGTTCCACCCAGAGCCATATCCAGTCGCTTTCAGGATGATGCGCGCGGGAATTTCCAAAAGATGCTTCGCGAAAAATCGCAAAGATCGATTCAAAATTTCCGAGTCCAATGCCGCACCAAGGCGACGCTCGAATCAGTCGGAACGCGTCCTCAAAAATGAGCCAGCGAAAATCGCTCGAAATGCCGCCCGATTCCGCGCCGCGCAGATGAAATCGCTCGAACGTCTGTCCACCGAAGAGAAGAAGAATCGTGAGCAGCCCGAGCAAAATGCAAACCCCGAGAGCGATCCGTGCGATCGATCCTTTGCGCACCAAATACCACGCGATCCAAAGCCCGCTGCCCGCGACCAGGATGACGAGGCCGGCGCGCGAAAAATTCGCGATTACGGCTGCGATCATGACACCGAGTCCGAGCAGCCACCCGATCCAGCGCAGCTTGCCCTGACGAATATCGTCCTGTCCGCACGCGACAATAATGATCGCGGTCAGGCCGAGAAGATCGCCGGTCTGGTTGCGATTTGGAAATGGGCCAAAACCGCGTTCGTTGTGCCAGAAAGGGAGAGCTGTCTTTGTGTAATACAGAACGAGACAGAGAGCGCCTAACAAGACGATTCCCGCGGCAAATAACCGCAGTTGCAATCGGACCGCGCGCAGTTCGAGCTCCGCCGCCGCGACGTAATAGAACCAGCTTAAGCCGGCCAGAAAACTGATCAGGCAACCGAGAGTAATCCAAGGCTGCGGACTGAGCATGGGCGGAAGTTGAATTCCAAAATCGTTTACCAGCGCCGTCCGCCACGCCGGTTGGAAAAACCAATTGGCGGGAAGAAATGCGATGGCAGCACACGCCACCAGCGCGATCAAAATTCCGTTAGCCCACCCGCCAAGAGAAAAACGCGGCGGCGCGATGAGGAGAAAAAGACCGAGCAACGCGATCACGATTCCCTCACTCCACTTTTCCGTGGCCCCGCCCAAGAAGCAGGCGAGGACGGGCAATCCTGCCATGACCATGTTCCCCCACCAATGCGCTGGCCGGGGCGGTTTCTTCGGTCGCGCCGTATCGTCGGAGGGAGAAGTCATGGTATGGGAATAGCTTTTTTGATACCGTGCGTTATTAGCACAGGCGAGAGAGATATGAGCGCGTTGAACCTACCACGAGTTGAAGGCGGGCTTCCATCGCGTACTCTCCGTCTGATTCCCCGCTCATAGCCATGGTCACGCAACGGACGGAAGGTCTTTCCCGCCTTTTTCTCCTCTGCCAAATCGCGATCGTCTCCGCGCTATTTTGGTTCGGTGTCTGGATCATGGTCACGTTTTATTCAGACAGCGCCGATCTGACCTGGCGGCGTTACAGCATCTATTGCATCCTGCTGATCTTTGGTCTGACCGTTGAATCGCTCAGCCGCGACGGATCGAAGAATTATCTTCTTCAGACCGACCTGCTCCGCCAGCACCGCATGAGTTTTGGTCAGACCATGGCGAGCACTGGGACCCTCGTACTTTATCTGGTCGCGACGAAAGACGGATTCATCTCACGACTCTTTTTCTTTAATTTTGTTCCGTGGCTTTACGTCGCCCTTCTTTTTTCCAACTACTACCTCCCGTCGTTCCTGGCGCGCGGATTCTTTCGCGGAGTGCGTGAGGAAAAGACCTTGCTCGTTGGCGGGTCTGGTAAAGCCGAGCAACTGCGCGAGTGGTTGGTCCGCAAATCGGAGATTGGTTTACGCACCGTTGGTCTCATGTGTGATGAACCGATCACCGAAACCGACGATGGAATTCCGGTGCTCGGTCATCCCGACGAAGTCGAAAAAGTGATCCGCGAGCGCGGAATCAATCAGGTGATTCTCCTTGAGTTTCCCGTGTTCACGGAAGCCAATCGCCACATCATCGAAGTTTGCGATCGTCTGGGCACCCGCCTTCTTATTGTCAGCGACCTCGAAGAGAAGCTGCGGCATCCGGTAACGCATTTTGAAGACGACGGGTTTCGCTTCATCGGTTTGCGGGAGGAACCTCTGGAGAATCCGCTGAATCGTTTCTGTAAACGCGCGATCGATCTGGCGCTCGCTTTGCCGGTAATGCTCCTGGTTTTCCCCTGGCTGGCGGCTGTCGTCTGGATTGCGCAACGCTTTCAATCGCCTGGTCCTCTTTTTCACGCTCAAGTCCGCGCCGGGATTCAGAACCGGCAATTCACGATTTACAAGTTTCGCACCATGCACCCCGGTGACAAAGACGTGGCGCGTCAGGCAAGCAGCGAGGATGACCGTGTTTACCCGCTTGGCCGATTGTTTCGCGTGCTCAGCATCGACGAAGTTCCGCAATTTTGGAACGTGCTACGGGGCGACATGAGCATCGTCGGGCCACGACCGCACTTGCTGGAACACAACAATCAATTTTCGCAGTTGATGGCGAACTATCACGTCCGCACGTTTGTGAAACCGGGCATCACCGGTCTCGCGCAAGTGCGTGGCTTTCGCGGCGAAGCCCGCAACAGCACCGACATCGAGAATCGGGTGGCGTGCGATCTCGAATATCTCGAGAACTGGAATCTCTCACTCGAATGCGGAATCCTTTTGCGCACTGTCGCGCAACTTTTTCTCCCGCCGCCGACCGCGTACTAGGCGCATCGCGACCACGCTTGTCATCCCGAGCGGAGCGAGGGACCTCACCACCCAGTTTCAGGAAACAAAGACGGAACAGGCTCAGCGAACGCACGCGAGGTCCTTCGCTTCGCTCAGGATGACAGAGCTGAGCAAACGCGGAGCTAACATTCCGGCCGTCAAATTCGATCGGGACTTATCCGCGCTCTCGTAGCTCGCGGGTCTTGGTTACGCACAGAAATTCGTACATCGCGTGAAGTCGGGCAAAGTAGTACCCCTCGCGTCCGTCGAGAAATCCCTTTTGCCAGACATAGATGTAAAGAAAGCGCAGCAACGGCCGAAAGGGCAGACGATGCGAGAGCAGCTTCAGTTTTCGGCGGCGATCGACCATCTCGCTCCGCAGTTTCCCAGAGCTTTGCTTCAGGCGCTCATCCGCCGCGACGCGCGCTTCCCAATTCGAATAGCGATTGTGTTTCTCGACGAAAACTTCGACAGAAGGAAACGCGTAATGATCCATCTCCGTGCGCAACCGCGCCGTCGGCCCCTGCACGATGACATGTTCGTGCACTTCGTTGTCGCCGCTGTCGGTCGCGGCTTCGGTCAATTTTTCGTACCGGCCTAACGAATGACGGAACAGCCGCAGGTTCCAGTTCGGATAATAAGCGTGCTTTAGCCAGCGGCCCATGAACATGAACCGGCGATTGATCCAATAACCGGCAGTCTCGCCCGCGTGAGCGATCGCGTCGGCAAATTCCGCGGCCGCGCCGTCCGGCAACACCTCATCGGCATCGAGGATGAAGACCCACTCATTTCGGAACGGCAGATTCTCCAGCGCCCAGTTCTTCTTTTTCGGCCACGTTCCGTTAAACGAAAACTGAACTACTCGGGCGCCATGCTGCTCCGCAATTTCGCGTGAGCCATCCATGCTTTGCGAATCGATCACGAAGATTTCATCGGCCCAGCGGACACAACCGAGGCAGCGAGGAAGATTCGCCGCCTCGTTCTTGATTGGAATCAAGATCGAGACCGGCACCCGATCATTCATCGCGGCCGGAGAACCTTGCAGGGATTTCCCACGGCGATCACCCCGCTCGGGATGTCATCGGCAACGACCGAACACGCGCCCACGATACTGCGCGCCCCGATCGTTACCCCCGGAAGGACAAACGCGCGCGCGCCGACGAAGGCATCTTCGCCGACAGTGATCTTGGCGGTGACAAGCGGCATGCCGGATTGCGTGAAATCGTGGCTGCCGGTGCAGAGGTAGGCCTCCTGCGCAATTGTCGCCCGCGCGCCGATTTCAATTTCTCCCAGACTGTAGGCGTTGGCCCGATCTCCGAGACAGGCGCGATCATGCAGCGTTAAGTGCCACGGGACGGCGATGCGCGCGCGCCGATGCACAAACGGTGTTCCATCAATTTTCGCATCGAAAACGCCCAGCCAGAAGAGCCGCCACGGATTCGCCGGTTTCGGGGTCCAGACGCAAAAGACGAACCAGCAAAATTCCCAAAGCACGCGCAACACGCGCTCGCTCGTCGACCAGGGGGAAGCAAACTGCGACTCCTGTTCGCGATTAACACTCTGCAAAGGTTCAGGCATCAGATGAAAGATTCTCGATATTGTCACTCATTCACCGTTATGCGCGAGCAAACTCGCGAAGTCGTCGAGGTAACGTCGCGCGACCGGTTCAAGAGCAAATTCAGCAGCTTTCGCGCGCGCCGCATCGCCGACCTTCGTAATCTTCTCCAACGGGAGCCGCAATAAATAAGCGAGCCGCTCGCCAAAGAATCTTTCCGGGTTCTCGCCCCGATGATCGAACACAAATCCCGTCACCCCGTCCTCAATGTAATCACGGAAGCACGCCAGATTTGAAACGAGAGGAGCGCACCCATGCGCCATTGCTTCGAGCGGCGCGACCGGCAAAGCTTCACCGGTTTCGGCGACCGATGGATACGCGAAGATCAGCGCGGATTGATATTGCGCCGATAATTCTGCTTCATCGAAAATGGAGCCGAGCCATTGCACTTCTGCGCCGCTCTGCTGGGCGAGCTGTTGCATCATCCGCAGGAAAGAATCTCCGCCACCGCCGAGATGAATTTCGTGCGGACCGACAATTTTCAGTTTCCAATTCGCGAGAATCTCACGCGGAAGATCAGCCAATGAGCGCAAGAGCAGTTCGATTCCTTTTTCGGGATGAATGCGACCGACGAACAAGATCGTCCGATCTCGTGGCGTAGCGGACGCCAGTTCAATGCGAAAGGGCAGTGCATTCGGAATAACCCGGACCTTCGCCCGCAGTTGCGGCGCTTCCGCGATGATCGCATCGGCAATCGCGCGCGATACCGCGAGCAGCCGCGCCGCATGTTTGTACCATCGCATTTGCCCTTTCGGTCCGCGTTGCACGTGGACGTAAACGAGCCCGCGACTGCGAGCACGCACGAGGAGCGGCAGCCAAAAAGTGTTCGTCACGAGAATATCGGCCGGCGGCAAAACGCGGCGCACGCGCAGCGAGTAGATCAGATCGAGGAACTTCAGCCAAACGATCGAGCGCGGCTGATCGAAACCGGAAACACGAACGTGCCTGACGCCGGCAACGCTTTCTGTCCGCGGCAAACTCGGATGCGCGCGTGAAATCTGCACGACCTCGTGCCCCTGACGCGCAAACTCCTGACCGAGCGCGAACCACACCTTTTCCACCGCTCCGCCCATGATCGGCGGCACGGGGAAGAAAGCGCCCAGCACAATGGTGATCTTCACGCGGCGGTCGCAGTTTCGGTGAGAATGCTGAGCAACGATTCAGCGGCGCGATTGATTTCGAAGCGGCTCGCGAAGCATTGCCGCGCATTTTTTCTCATCGCCTCGCGTTTGGCGGCGGGCGTTTGTATCCAGCGCTCGATCAATCTTATTGTTCCAATCAGATCATCATCCTCCACATAACCCGCCGCATCGCTCCCGATTTCTCGCCAGATATTCACGCGATTGGAAATCAGGACCGGGACGCCGACGGCCAGCGCTTCGACCACCGAGATGCCAAAGTTTTCCTGATGCGATGGAAGAATGAACGCATCAGCCGCTTCAAAAGCGCCCCGCTTCATCGCGCCTTCCAGCATTCCGGTGAAGACAATCGGGGCCGAAAGACCAGGCTGCGTAATCTTCGCTCGCAGTTCGCGTTCCCAGCCGATCTGATCGGGACCGGCAAGGACAAGCGACACTCGATCGCCGGAGGAACGGAGACCACGCATTGCTTCGATCAACAAATCACAGCCCTTTTTCGGATGAAGGCGGCCGAGAAAAAGAAGCATCCTCGTTCCTTTCAACATCGGATATTTTTCGAGAAACATCTCGCGCACGTTCGTCGGTTTGGATTCCGGAGCCTCGACGCCCAACGGAGAAATGCGTTCGCGACAGCGATAAAGCCAGAATGATTGACGCGCCTGCAACCGCTCCGCCTCGGAGGTAAAAATGACCGCCGCGGCATCGCGCAGAACCCGGTACTCGGCCCACGGCCAGTAGAGCCATTTCTTCGCGTGCTTGAGCGGGAAGGTTCTCTTGAACCATGGATCGAGCATCCCGTGCGGGAAAACGTAGTACGGAATGGCCGAGCCGGCGTAGCAGCGCCAGGCGGCAAAACTCAGGTATTGCCAGAGACCGTTGACGATGACGCGATCAAATTGTTTGCCCTTCTCGCGCAGCCAGAGGAGCAATTTTTTCGAATATCGATAATTCGTTAGGCCGCTTCCGAGCGCGTGAATCGGCAGATCCATTTCCTTCAGCCAGGGAGAGGTTGATTCATCGAGCGTGACAATCTCCACTTCATGGCCGTGCCGTTTCATCGCTCGACTCAACGACACAACCGCGCGAGCGACTCCTCCGGTGCTCGGATCAAGCGTTTGCACCATCTGCAGGATTTTCACTGTAACCGCTTCGCGGCGCGAAGCGTTGAGCATTCGTCCGGCGTGGCCATCGCCTGCGCCGCCCACAGGGCGGCGGCTACAGCGTTTGAATCGCGTTCCATCCTAAACGACGAATCCCTCCGTGCGCCGAAAGTAAGCGAGGCCGGACGATACTTTCTCGACCGGACGCGCCGGGACTCCGCCGTAAAGATAATATGATTCGGTGAAGTTCTTGTTGAGGAGCGATTTCGCCCCGAGCACGCAGTAGTCGGGCAGAGCGCTGCCACCGAGCAGAACGCAGTCCGTGCCAATGAAGCAATAATCGCCAATCCGCACCGGCGCCGACGATTGCCGATTTTGCTCAAGGTCGATGCTGTGCGTCAAAATCTGCGACTGAAATCCCGCGAAGGTCGTGAATTTCCCGATCGTGACTGAGTTCGTGCAATCGATCAGATGCCGATGAGTAATGGCGGAGTGTTCGCCGACGATCAACTCGGGGCGGCGATCCGGTTCATGAGAAAAGTGCGGCGACTGGTCAAGCGGAAATCCGGTAATCCAATTGCCGCGCCCGATCAACGAGTGCGCTCGCAGATGCAAAAGATCGAGACCCTTGCAAACCGTGAGATGGCCGATCTTCGTCCCCTCTTCCATGATGAGCTGTTTCGGAAAAATCCAGGCCATTCCGATTCGGCTGCCGGGATGAATGCGATAACCGAACTGCCTTTCAAGAAACGGTCTTCGCCAGCTCCACGGAAGCAGAAGACTGATGAGCATGAGAAGCGTGTTCACAGTTGGGGAGAGAGACTGCGATAAATCTGGACGTACTGCGCGATCATTTTCCTGGCGGCAAAAAGTTCCGCGTTGCGCAGACTTTTCTCGCTCCAAATCGCGCGTTCGGTTGGATCAAGCAAACGCAACATATCCGCAGCAAAACCAGACTCGTCCTCAAGGTCATGCACGAGCGCGGCGTGACCGGCGATTTCCGGCAGCGGCCCGGCATTGCTGCAAATAACGGGACATCCGCAGGCCTGGGCTTCGATGATGGGCCAGCCGAACCCTTCGAAGCGCGAGGGATAAAGAAGCGCGATCGCGCAGCTATAAAGTGCCTCCAGTTCCAGGCTGTCCGGATTTGTGACAACGACAATTCGCGGTTCTATTCCAAGCCCTTTGCCTAACGATTCCAATTCCGGAGT
This sequence comes from uncultured Verrucomicrobiae bacterium, assembly GCA_963737545.1. Lineage (GTDB taxonomy): Bacteria > Verrucomicrobiota > Verrucomicrobiia > Chthoniobacterales > UBA10450 > CAVTTH01. Next base: position 474,764 of record CAVTTH010000003.1, read on the forward strand.
AAGCGCATCGCCCGCCAGAACAAGCTGACCATTCCACCGGTCCGTGCATCGGGCGAAGATCCGCAAAACGCCTTCCCGATTCTTGCGTCGCAGATTGGAGCCGACGTGAAGAGCAAACGGTAGTTCCCGGTTGAGCTCGCGTACTTTCGCGAGACGCGCCATCGCCTGACCACGCTCCAGTTTTCGATAGGGATAATTCAGCCCGTGTCTGACCAACTCCAATCTCGGAACTTCACTGCTACCGCCGCCAAGCAAACGCTTCGCGTCATTCAGAGTGGCCTGGGAAACACAGGCGATCACTCTGGCCCGGTGGAGACTCTTCAAAATCCAGCGCTGCAAAAAAGCGCCGGTCCATGAAGCAGGACAATCTGTTTCTTCTCCCAATGCTCCACGCACCGCGAGCAGATCGTGGCAGGTGACGACGACCGGCATGCGCTCAATTTCTTCGGCGTAAACCGCATTGGAATGATCGCAGATGTGAACGATGGCCGCCCCGCGACGGAGCGCCCGCCGCAAACGCCGGGGAAAGAGAATGAACTTGTCGACGTAACCCAGCCACTTCTGCACGAGACGGCCGAAGAACTTGATCCCGCCGAAGGTTGATTCCGGTCGGAGCAGTTCCGCATCGATTCCCTCCGCCGCCAAACCTTCCAGCATCATCGCACTGAAACGCTGCATGCTTTGCTGCCGATCGAGAAGGTAATTACCGATCAGCAGAACCATTTTGATCAGGCTTGACGGCTGGGCCGTGCAGACGGTTCGCGTATTCCGATCGGCCGAGGACACGTTTCGGCTGGCCGGGTTTCTGTCGTTCAGTCGGCGAAGGCACCGGCACGGATTGACTGTCGGGTGACGGTCGCGTGGCAGCGAGACAAAGGCCACACAAAACCACCGCAAAGCCAAGGCTGGTTGGCTGTCCAAATTGTCCGATCAAGAGAGCTACGAACCCCGCACTAAAAAGGAACAAAGGCAAAATTTCGCTCCGTCTCAAGGCGAGGAAACTTAGATAACCCAGACGCGCGGTCAGGATGGTTCGCCAAAGAAGAAATGCGATCCCAAGAATGGGTCCGCTTTCGAGGAGGATGCGGGCCCATTCTCCCTCGGCCAGCAAAAATTCCGAATTACCGGTGAGGAACTTGGCGCCGGCGTTGGTGCCAATTCCGAGGCCATATCCGCCGAGCGGCAATCGATTGAAGAACTGGAACCCTTCGGTAAAGCCCCACGCGATCCGACTCACAATTCCCATCGTCACCGTCGTATCCGCCGCCTCCGCCGATTGAGTAAATCGATCGGAAAGAATACCGAGACCCTCTTTAAAAATCGGGAGACGGGAGATGATTATTCCCGCGACCACCACCATGAGCAGGTTGCGTCCGAATTTATTTATCGCTTCGGGCCGAAAGAGAAGGATCACCAGCAGTGACAGAACAACGAGAAGAACCGAGGCCACGGCCGACCGGCTTCCCGAAACTACCAGGGCGACGAGGACCGCAAATCCCGATCCGAACAGAACCCACGAATTGCGCTTTACGCGAGAAAGCGCGGCATCGAGCAGGAAAGCGGTGGCGGTGGCAGTAAAAAAGATCGTGCCGGAGACGAAAGAGAAAGTGCCGGGTGGACGAATCTTGCCGCCGCCGGCCGTGATCTGTTCGCCCTCGCCGAGACCGACGGTGCGATTGATGAACGAGTCCGGCGCGGCTCTGAATTGCAGTACCATCAGAAGAGCCATCGGAATCATCGCGAGGATCGTCCACCATCCGATTTTCCTGACGTCCTTTTCGTCGAGAACGTTCGCGATGACGAAAATCAAAGGGAGATGAAGGAAGTTGGAGCGAAATCCGAAGGTGGTGACAAGAACGAGCGGTTTCCAGGAAACGTACGGCTCCAGAACAAGCAGACCAACCAGCCACGAAAGTATTCCGATGATAAAGAGTGAGATCGTGAAGCGCCCGGTTGGGAAAACGCGGGCCCTGACGGCAAGCAAATAGATCGCGATCACCACCGGATCGCGCACGACCAGGAGTGGATTGGAAAATTGCGGAACAATCCATTTCCGCAGAGCGCCCTCCATCACCAACAGGATGATGTAGAGCCAGATCAGCCATTGAATATGCCTGAGTGTCGCCGATCGATCAAAGACCTTGGGAACGTTCCCCGGCCCGGGTGCTCGCCGCGGATTAGGATTGGCAATGCGGTTCATTAGTGGGCGGTTCGTCTATCAATCACGTCTCGTGCCACCTCAACCACGCGTCGCCGATAATTTCCCCAGGTGTGGGAGCGCGCCTTTTGTTGGGCGGCCTCCTGCATGGCAGAGAGTCGATCGCGATCGCGCGAGAGCAAACGAAGCTTCTCCGCGATCGCTTCCGCGGAACGGATCGGAACAATAAACCCATCCACGCCTTCTTCGATCAAATCCGGACCGGCCGTGTGACTCGTCGTAATCACGGGCATTCCCTGCGCCATCGCTTCCAAAATGACCAGCCCGAATCCTTCAAAGAGCGAGGGAAAAACAAGGACATCCTGCCGCGCCATTTCGTCGAGCACCGCCTGATGTGCGAGACTGGGCAACCATCGATACTTGCGGACTGCCGCTTCCAGCGGCCGGCAGTTGGATGTAGTCTTTCTGCCTAACAAAGTGAGTTCCACGGAATCGTCGAGCATCTCCACGGCTTTGAGCAGATACGACAGGCCTTTGCGTTGACCAAGCCCGCCCGCAAAAAGGACGCGTAGTTTGCCACTGGTTCGTTTGCGTTCCGCGGAACTGGCAGGCGGTGCGCCGTACGGGATCACATCGATCTGCGCTTCAAAAGTTGCGGTGGACAATGTGCTCCGCGTGAAAGTGCTCGCCACGATCACGCGATTCGCCAGCTTCAATTCCTCATCCTTGCGCTCGAGTTTCTCGGCGCCGTCCTGTAAACCGGTTAACGTGCTCGCCCATTCCGGCTCGCGTTCGCATTCCGCCGCAAAAATTTTCTGCCCCGCCCGCCAATAACCGATCGGCAGATCGTAAACGCGAGCGATCCCCTGCCTCACAGCAGCGCGAAAGGAATCGAGCGCCATGTCTTCGTACGCGTAAAGGAGATCGCACCCCGGCAGATTGCGCAGCCGCGCGGCGACTCTTTTGTCCAAAGCGCGCGAGACCTGTTCGATCGAAAACGCGCCGGTCAAAAGCCGTGCGATCTCGCGCGCGGGAACGGTGCGCGTCCGCGCGCGGACGGAGTCGGGAAACGACCGTCGCGCCAACACATCCGTAATCGCCGCCGGCAAAATGCGATGGAGAATTCCACGCTTGTTCCAGTTCAGCGTTGTCCAAAACTCGCCCAAAAGATTCGCTTCGTTAAAGGCGAGAGCTGTCTGCCGGACGTTTTCGTTTCCGGTCGCGTGAGACAAAACAATCATGCGGTCACCTGTTGCATCAGGTCGCAGTACGCCTTGGCCACAGTTTTCGCTTTGAAACGCGCGAGATGCGCCGGTGCCGCCGCGCGGAAGGAATCTTCGCGCATGGAATCGGAGAGACAGGTTCGCAGCGCATCGGCCAGCGCTTGTTCATTCCCATTTGGAAACGTCAGGCCACACGGTCCGATCGCCTCCTTCAATCCCCCATTTTCGGAACCGATCACGACGCAGCCGCAGGCTATGCCTTCCAGCGCGACGACGCCAAATGGTTCGGCCCAACGGGAAGGCACGACCAGGATGCGATGTTGATTCAACATTTCGGCAAGCGCGTTCCCCGATTTCTGACCAACAAAATTCACCTGCGAATCGAGACCAAGAGCGGACGTCATGCGACGAAGCCGAGCTTCTTCCGGGCCGCTCCCGATGACTGTCAGTTCGGGTTTCATTCCTTTTTCCTGTAAACTCTTTAGCGCGCTCAGAAGCAGGTCCAAACCTTTGTCGGAAACGAGCCGGCCCAAAAAAACGAGTGCCTTGTTTCGCGCAATTCCCGGAACTGCACGAAACAAATCATCGCGGTACGGGTTTCCGATGATCATCGCCGGAACCGCCAGCCGTTTCGCGACGGCGTTGCTGATCGCCACATTCGTGACGCGCGGAAGGAGCGCGAGTTTGATCCGATCAGCCCAACCGATTTCGCCGCGCGGATTTTGAATCCAAGTTTGATGGACGACGATCACCCGTTTCCGCAAAAGCAGCGCCGGAATCAGACTTCGCAAACTGATATTGTTTTGAAACACGACGTCGCACCATCGGAGCAGCCGCGTCAGCGTTCGAAGAGAAGGCTGCCGTGTGACGGGATAATTATTTTCGCCGGTTCGTTCGCCGGGCGTCTCAGTGATCAATTCGACGGTGTGGCCGGCCGCGACGAATTCCGCAGCCAGAATCGCCGAGACGGATTCGATGCCGCCGACGCTGGGATGAAAAGCGTAGGAAGAAAAGAGTATCCTCATCGCCAAGGCGGACGTTCGGAGAATTCACAAACTACTACAAGCCATCTCCCGCAAAAGAGCGCAGCCGCAACAACTCCAGGCTGGCGTACGCTTCGCGTGACGATCTGAAAGATCAAAACTGAAAGTAGATAAACGGCGCTTTCTCGCCCGTTCGCGCGAGCAGGATCGAGACGATGAGCAGACCGGCGGCGGCGCCGCCGAGCAATCCGTATGCGAAGGGGCGGCCGCGCAAGCTGACAAAGAATGCGGGCACGGATTCGCCGCGACGAAGGGCCGCGAAACAGAGCGTGCCCACGCCATAAACGATCAGGAGCAGCCAGATCGAGAGATCGTTCGCGCCACCGGAAAGCATTTTTTCGTGATCGAAGCTCACGACTTTGCGCAGACATTCCCAGCTTTCGGTCACGTGGGTCAGCCGGAAAAAAGCGCGCGCCAGACAGACGATATGGAAGGTGAGCGCGACGCCGACGAACCACCGGATCGATGAAGGAATTTTCTGGAGAGATTTGAATCGACTCAGCAGGTCCAGCTTTTGCCAGCCGCGATGAATGATCAGGAATGCGCCGTGCATCGCTCCCCAAAGGAGGAAGGTCCAACTGGCACCGTGCCAAAAGCCGCCGAGCGTCAGCGACACCATAACGGTAAAGGCCGACCACGCCGTGCTGCCGCGATTTCCACCCAACGGAATGTAAACGTAATCGCGCATGAAACGGTAGAGTGTCATGTGCCAGCGTCGCCAAAACTCGCGAATCGAGGGCGCGAGGTAAGGGGCGCGAAAATTTTCCGGCCAGCGAAATCCGAAGACGAGGCCGAGCCCGCGCGCGATGTCGGTGTAACCAGAAAAATCGAAGAATATCTGGTAGGCGTAGAGATAAAGATACGGCAGCGACCAGACGCCGGCCGTCGCCGGATTCATGATCTCGGCAAAAAACGGATCGATCGCGACACCGATGCTATCCGCCAGCACCAGTTTCTTGAAATAACCGCGCGCGATCAAACCAAGCGCCTCCATCGGCATCTCGGGACGCTGCGGCAATTCGGCCGGACCGAGATGAACAAGGAATTCGCGCGCCCGGAGGATCGGTCCGGCGACGAGGTGAGGGAAAAACGAAGTGAAAAGACCGTAGCGCCAAAGGTTCGGCTCGGCCGGGCCGATGCGGCGATAAACATCGACCATGTAGGCGATGCCGGTAAAGGAGTAGAACGAGACGCCCATCGGCACGACCCAATCGCCGGGCGGACCCGCGAAGGCGGCCAGTGCCGGCCGATGCAGCGCCACCGCCAGGGTGTTCAAAACGAGCGGCGTGTATTTCAAAAAACAAAGCACACCAATGTTAAAGGCAAGACCCACCACCAGCACTGCGCGGCGCCGGCGAGTCCGGCCTAGCCACAACCCGACGCTCCAGTCGACCAGACAATAAGCCGCGATTATCCCCAGCACCGCCGGACGTTTCCATCCGTAAAAGGCCAGACTCACCGCGAGCATGACCGCGATTTGCGTGGCATAGCGACCGCGCACCAGCCACCAAAGGCCGAAGACGATCGGCAGAAACCAGATGAACTCGTGGTCGACGAAACTCATGGCGCGCTGGTTTCTTTCGGCTCGGTCTTCCAATGGGCCAACAACGCTGAAAGCACGAGGCGATTGGCCTTGGTCGTGAAATGCCAGTCGGGGAGGAAGAGAGAAAGCTTGTCCGGTTCATCCACAAAAAGATCGCGCGCATCGAAACAATCGATGCCTTCGCCGCGACATTGTTCGCGCACGAAATCCTGCAACGGGTAACCGGCCTTCCCGAAAATCTGCTCGCGGTTTGGCAAGAGCAACACGGTCACGGGCACGTGATGTTTGCGACACGTCGCGCCCAGGACACGGAAGATCGTCGCGAGGTCGTTTTGCAAATCTGGCCCGACGAAATCGGTAACGTGCTTCGGTTGAAATTCCGGATTTCCGATATGTTGCCCACTTCGCACCCAGGCCAGCATGGCGAGCCGGCTCGATCGGATGAGCGCGTCGAACGGTCGCAGCGGGAGCCGCAACCGATAAGTAATCGCGCCCCGACTGTTCACGACCATCGTGCGCAGCGGCTGTCGGCCGAGCGGCGTGATGTCGATCGGCAGGAGGACAAGAATGATGCGCTCCGGCTTCAGGCCGGAATTGAGCAGGAGTCGAATCTGCGCGACGTGCCGGGGCAGGTCCGCGTTGCGTTGCAGATAGAACATTTCCACGTCGGGCACGGTCTCTTGCGCCATGTCGCCCAACATCCCCGGCGCCTGAGCAAACGAATTCCCGAACCATGCCCAGATTCGCTTTGGCCGATCCGGTTGCTCCAATTCCTTCAGCCGGGCCGCATACTCGCTCCGGAAATCATCAAGGCTGCGGTAGTCGGCGCCGAGTTCGGGATCGGGGCGGTAAACGCCGGTCAGCGAAGAACCTTCCCCGAGGAACGGTTGCAACTCGTCGGGCAAGCGCAGCCGGGTGATCAATTCCCCGAGCAGGATGGAACAAGCGAATCCGACGAAAAGTCCGATAACAAAGCGGAGCGACGGTTTGCGAATCACAGAGGTATTGACGTGAACGGGCGCATCCTCTTGTTTTTCGGATGCGCGCGCGAGCGGGAATTTTACCAGCTCGTCTGCGACAATGGCGGCGACGCCGGCGCGCCTCCGGCAAATCTCCTAACGACTACTCGCCTGCAGGTTTGTTCGGGTCGAAGACTGCGATGTTTGCGCCAAATTGCGTTCCGGGCTCGGTCAAGCAATCTGAGATTGCCGGGAGAAGCGCCAGTGGGTAACGTTGCGACCGTGTTCGGGATTCTTCCGATTGGCCTCCAGAAAGCACGCGGACCAGGCCGAATCATTCCCCTTTTCCCAAGAAATTGCCGAATAATTCCGCCCACTTCTCGTTAGGCGCTTCGGCGCGCACCCACCACAACCAAAACAAACACAAAACATGAAAGCACTCCGCAACATTTATACCGTCTGCGTCTCATCAATTGCATTCACCACGCTCCTAGCCGCCTCTTTCCTTCCCACTCGTGCCGTTGGGCAAGAATCCCAAAGCGCCCCACGCCGCCAAATCATCGAAGCCCTTAATAAGAAGGACGCGCAAACAGTCTGTAAATTGGCCAAAGCGCATCCAGAACTATATAACACGAAAGGCAGTGACGGCATGACGCCATTGCACGTCGCAGCAGCCCTAGGTCAGAAAGATACGGTTCAACTGCTCCTGGCCACAGGAGCAGATGTCAACGCAAAGAGCAATGATGCTGATACAGCTTTGCATGTCGCAGTTATCACCAACAATAAAGACGTTGCTGAACTCCTGCTGACCAAGGGCGCAGGCATCGATGCGAAGAACGGACATGGCGTAACTCCCTTGTATTACGCGGTAGCTAGAGGCGGCAAAGACATCGTTGAGCTCTTGCTGACAAATGGCGCGGACATCAACGTGAAAGCCGACGACGGCAAAACGCTACTGAGCTTGGCGATTGCAACTCACCGTGATGCCATCGCCGCGCTGCTGCGGGCAAAAGGCGCGCAGGAATAATGAACTCAATCGAGAAGACGCGGAAATCATCCGATCCGCTGATGGGCTATCGCTCCGTCACCAGCGTCTTCGTCACACAAGGAAACACGGTGAACGATTATGATATTCGTGAGCGCCGGGAGCAAAGCGCGCAATCGTTTAACCAAGGCGATGCAGCGAACGGCGGACCCGCCTTGCGATTCACTTTTTGAGATGACTACTTACTTGACTCGGAGCGGCGCGCGCTCTCGGAGCCGTCGCTGATCTTGTGTCTCGTTAGGCCGCTGCTGCATTTCCGTAAACCATGACGACCGAGCTTCGATTTCTAACGGCGACGGTGATTCTGGGACTCTTGCACCTGATCGCGGACTCCCACCTCATCAGCTCTCAGCTCGGCTATCGCTGGACAGCCAGTAGCCGGGAGCAGCCCGTGCCCCCATTGCGCGGGGTCGCACACCGGGTGGATCAGGCCTACACCAACTTCATGGAAACTTTTCCTTTCTTCGTTGCCGTCGTTTTGGCAGCCCATCTCGCTGACCGCCACGGGGCGTTGACCTTGTGGGGAGTCCAGCTCTACTTCTGGGGACGAGTCGGCTACGTCCTGGCCGCCGCGGCCGGCTTCGGGCTAGTCCGCTCAATCGTGTTCTTTAACACCGCTCTAGCCGGCATCGCCCTCTTTCTCATCACCCTTCTATGCTAATTCTGTTACATCCGGCGCCTAACCACCCATCTCCCGAACGGAAAAGACGTCAGAGCTAAGTATTGACACAACTTTCTATTTGGGCGTGAAGCAATCCGGCGTCGCGACACAATTTTTTGACATTCCTGTGCCGAATCTTGGGCATCCGTAGTGGCCAGTCGCGTAATCCCAAACGGCTTGGAATCGCGCCTTTGCCGAAAATGCAAAATCTCGATGCGGCGGAAAAATCAGAAGCCGCAGCGTGTTTGCGAGAATCAAAACGGCGCGAATCAGCACCGGCAGTTTACCGCCGTAGTCGTGCACGAGCAGAAGTGAATTGCGCGTGAACAAATAGCTGCGCAGCGGACTGGCGGTCCAGGTTCCGGGGTTGGTTACGATTGCGCCCCAAACGAGCGCGACTTTCCAGCCGTGCCGAACCGCGCGAATTCCCAATTCATGTTCGTCGCCATAAGCGAAATAGCGCTCGTCGAACAAACCGATTTCGGCGAGACAGGTCCGCCGCAAGAGCATGAGCGTGCCATGCGGAGCGTCCACCATCTGCGACGTCCCGCGTTCGAGCGGAGTTGCGTGGGCTTGATAAACGCCGCGCCGATTCGAAAAACGAGCGACCGTCTCATCCGGATACTGCGGGCAGGCGAGGCCGATGCGGTTGTCATTCTTCGCCGCTTGCAGCAGCAACGAAAGGCAATCAGGCGCAGGCGCGGCATCATGCGCGCAGACAAAACACCAGGGACTGCCGGCGATACTCAACCATTGCCGTAATGCCGCGTTCAAGGCCGGACCCCATCCTTTGTTTTCGGCCAGCTCCAGAATTTCGATTTCAGAACTTAATCCGCTGCGCAACGCGCAAAGCGCTTCGCTCGTCGAATGATTATCGATGACGCTCACTCTCAGATTGATCCCCTGCGCGAGAATTGAATGGACCGTGGCGAGGCATTCGGCGGGGCGATTCCAGTGAACCACAAACAAATCGATCGGTGGGTCACCGTTCTTTTCCATGTCAGACAATTCTTATCCCACCGCCGCGGCGATGGCCGCCGCTAATCGCTCCGAGGCCGCGTGACGCTGATACCAGCTGTAAATTTCATGGCCAGTTTTCTCGCGTTCGGATTCTGCCGGCAGCTCTGCTCGATCCTGGGCAACGTAATAAGGACCGGGCAAACGATCGCCATCCAACGCGATTCCAGAACCGGCTTCAGGAAATACGGGAATTACCCCGTGCGCGCAGCAGGCCGCGAAAGCCGTCGACTTGAGGATCGCAGTTGTCGGCAGACCAGCGCGATCGAAGTAGTCGATCCAGCCAAAGGCGCAAAACGAAAGTATGCCCGACGCGAACGAGACTTCCACTTGCGGAGAGTAGTGGCATTTTATTTTCGTGATCTTGTCGAGCGTCGTTCGGATGATTGGGTTTTCCCGGCCGCCGATGACGAAAAGGTCGTGTGGCAAAAATCGTGCGGGAATCGAGGGAACACGGCGAAGAAAGGACAGGAGCGAGCGTTCAACCAGATGCGTCCCGCCACAGATGGCCCAGCAGTGTTGATCGCGGTCTGCGATTTGAGACGGCGAAAGATCGGGCTCGCCAAAGTTTGAGATCACAGGATGAACGGCAATGCGCGCCGATGGCGCAATTCCCCGCAATTGGTCACGCGTCGTCTCACTGCTGACGAAACAGCTGGCTGAAATTTCCGCTATCTGACGAGCGATTCGGATTTGCATCGGACGCAACCAAAACGCACTCCCCCACGGCGGGCCCGAGGCATAGAGTTCGTGAAAGACTGTGACGAACGGACCGCCACAAGCGCGTCGCAGCTTTCGCAAGGCGGCAGGCAGCGAAAGTGGTACGCCGCGCTGCTGATAACCGTAATTGACATAGTGAAGAATCATCGCCTCAATCCCGCGATCGCGAAGGTGCTCACCACTGATGCTATCGAGCGGTGAAAGGATTTCGAAACCATCGACCTCGGAGAGCGCCGATCGTTCGGCGACGGCGAAGACGGTCTTTCGCGTGTGATGCCTCATCAACTGCTTCGCAAGCGTGAGCGCGTAATCGCCAATTCCATCGTGACTGCCGGGTGGGCGAGGAACGATCTGGAGAATTGGGCCGGAGTTATTCAAGACCGTCAAGTCGCTCAGGCTGTTTCATTCACGCAGCGGTTCAGACGATCCCAAAATTTGGAATGCTGCTGAGAGCGCAAAAATTGTGCGCGCGCGAGCCGCAGCGCGTTCGTGGCCAGGACTTGACCATTGCTGTCGAGCAGGTCCGCGAGAACGTCAGCGATGTGAGCAGGTTCAAGCGAGGTGGCGAGCGCCGCGGCTTGATGTTGCGCCAGAAGGTTGCAAACAGCAGTGCCGGCCGGGCCGTGATAGAGAATCGGAATTCCGCTGCCGAGGTAGGTCACCATTTTAGTCGAGAGACTGTAGGCGCCGAATGGCCAATCCTGTTCGCCGAACTGTAACGGCAGGTAGAGGCAGTCGGCCGCAGTAAGATCGGATTGCACATCCGCTTCCGTGCCAAATGGCAGGACGCGGATCGCTGAACTTTTCTGTCGCATTGCCGGACGGAGATAATCGCAGCGGAGCGTGATGGAAGGCGTGTGTCCGGCCGTGAGATGGTTCGGCAAAAGATCGAGCGCCTGAATTAAAGCCTCCAGGTTGGGTTCGTAGCCGAGATGGAAGAGGCCCATGAAATAGATCCGCAACTCTTTCGCGCGCGGACGAGGTTGGTCGCGGATGGAGTCCAGACTATCTGTGACCGTGACGAACTCGCGCGCGCCGTAACGCTTGTTGTATTCGTTTCCCAGCTCTGGCGAGATGACAAAACGCGCGCGCGCCTCCCGCCACGCTTCCCCGAGATAGCGCGACATGGTCCGCGCCGGCAACTGATCTGCACCCGTATAAGTGACGTCATCATGGACTTGAAGGACAAACGGGAGGCCGAGCTTTTTTGAAATTGTGTAGGCGAAATAGAAATCCGGTCCGCCATGGGCAACGGAATGAATGGCGCGAGCCTGCACATCGCGGACAATTTTCTCCAGCCGCCTCGTGAAACGCCGCCGGAATAAAGGCGTGACGACGGGAGGCAGACTGGCCAGACGCGAGCGCTCGATCCGGCCGAAGTCCGGCCGAAACGGCAGATGAATCTCGCCGCCCTGGTAGTGCATCGCGGGTGGGGCAGGCGAAGTGCAAACAGCCAGCGTTGACAACGGCGCGTCTTCCAGCAACGAGCGCATGATGCGTGGTCCACCGCCGGCGTGGGCAAGAGAGAAAGGTTGTGTGAAGACGATCGCACGGCGCAACTTTTCGAGCGCTGCATGATATTCCCGGATCGTTCCGGCAGCGATTTGTTCCCATCGAAAGCGATCTGCCAGGGAGCGGCTTTCACTCGACAACACCGTGTATTCGGCGCTTGTCATCCGAAGAATGGTCGCGGCGCGCGCAGCAATCGCCGAGACATCGCCGACCGGGGTGAGAAGCAGGCCGGCATCGTCGCCGAGGATCTGCCTTGGTCCCGAAACGTCATAGGCGATGGTAGGAATTCCGCCAGCCAGTTGCTCGAGAATGGCCAGGCCAAAACCTTCGATATAGCTCGGAAAAATCCCGATCGCACAATCCGAGAGCAGCTGAGGAAGCTCTTTCGGATCATAACTTGGAACGCAATGAACTCGCTCCGAATGCGCGGTCCCCAGTTCTCTAACGACACTCTCTTGATCGACCATTGTGCCGAGAAAAAGAAACTGCGCGTCGGGGATTTCGGCGGAGATCGCGCGAATGATTCCCGGCCAATCCCGCGAACCCTTCCGCAAGCCCCACATTCCGATGAAGCTGATTTTCTTTGCCGCGAGGCGGACTTCGGGTGATTGCGCCGCCCGAGCGAATTTATCGCGCTGCCGATTGTTTAACCCGTATGGCTGAACAATCGCCGGTTTGTCATAACGCGGCATGACGGCAAGCGCGCGGACCTCATCTTCATTGGGAAGGTTCAGCAAATCGCAGGTCCGCATCGCGGTTTCTGAATCTTTTTTTAGCCGCCGAAGAATGAATCGGTAAAAGACCCGGCCGAGAATTTTTCCTTTGGGTTGATCGGGCCACCGTCGCCGCGTCAGCTTGGTAAATACTTCGTAGAGTTGCGGGAGCCCGACGGAACGCGCCACCAACAAACCCCGGAAACCGAGCGACGCCTTGGAATAGGGAAGCGTGCCAATCAGGGCGTCGATGACATCAAAGCGTTGCGCGTGAAGTTTGACATAGCGAGCCGCGTGACGCGGGAAAAAAATCTGACGAAGAGCGGAAAATCCGCGGGACGAAGTCGGGACGGGAAATGCATCGGTCAGGCAAAATTTTTCGACGATATGACCGGCTTTCCTCCATTCTTCGGTAAGATCGATCCAGACACGTGCGGCTCCAAGGCGAGGATCCCAGGGAAGATTAACGATCCCGAGAATGCGCAGCGGTTTGTTCGTGGGCAGCGGATTCATTTTGCTCGCCTGAGGCTGGTCCAGAACTTATGCCGCACTGGATTCACGTAATGTCGGAGCGCCAGGTCGCCGCTTGCGTAACGATCGGAATAAACAAATTGATCGTCGAGCTGGAGCACATATTTCTCGCGGTCGAATGGCATCGCGCCATTCGCATGCATGGCGAGATGTGTCATGGTCTGATTCGTAAAGAAGGTCGGCTCGCCCTTCATTTCCGCGAATCGCTGAAGGTTCAACGACCAGTCGAGTCGTTGAAAAAGAAGCAGGACGCCGGTATTGACGGGCTGGTCCATTTCGGACGTTCCACGGAGGAGCCGCTCATCTCCCGAGAACTGGCAATCCGCGAGGTAGAATGCAGATACGCCTCGCCGTTCGCTCAGCGTGATGAGCTCATGCGCGCGTGGGAAAAATAGGACATCCGAATCTACGTAAAGCACAGGATCATCATCGCCTGGAAGCGACATGACCAGCGCCAGCTGTTTTCCGGTCGGATGCGTGGTCAAATATGAACGGGTGGCTGCCGGAAAATCTGAAGGCGGCGCGGGTGCCGACACGACCGAAACGACAGAGTCGATTCGCTTGAGTAAGTCGATACTCCGGTGAGTATGAGTTCCATCGGAGACGACCGTAAAGCTCTTCGGTCGGCCGGCATTTCTCAGGAACGAACGAATCGACGCGATTTGCTCCGGAAGCGCGTCTTCTCCCGAATAGGAGTAGACCTCGAACGGAATCGAACCGCGAGACCGGATGCGCCTGCGAACAATCAGCGGCAGAAACGCACAATAGGCCCGGCGCACGCAATTGCCTTTAATGCGGGCGAGGTGATAACCATAGTTCGGCATTATCGTTTCAAGCCGTCGCGGCTGCGAGACTTCGGAATCCGCGATAACTCAACACGAAATTCAAGACGAGGTTTGGTATGGCCGAGAAGAGATTAAACGTGAGAACTCCCATGACGCTGGAGAAATCGGTGAATGGAATGAGCGCAATCTGGGTGGCGAGCGTGAGAGGAATATAAAGCCAGGAACCAGCGATCCAGGCCTTGGAAGCGTTGAGCGACCAAAATGCACCGGTCAATGCGTTGAGAACCGCGGCGCCGACCATGAGCAGGAGTTCGCGGTGAAGATGGGCATACTTCGGGCCCAAAACGAAAAGAAATTCGTTAGGGAAAAACGCCGCACCGGCAAGGACGAGGGCGCTGAAGCCGGCAACGCCTCCCACGATTCCCGCGTAGAGCCAGCGCAGTTTGCGCGGATTCTGACAGCGAGCGAAAGCAGGAACAAAAATGTTCATGAGCAAGTTGCTGAGCACGGCGAAAATCATGGCCAATCGCCCGAGTGCACCAACTTCCGCCACCGAACTAGCGCGGCTCGCGAAAAAGCTGATCAGGAAAACTGTGATCTGCCCCTGAAAACAAAAGAAAATGGCGTTCGCCGCCTGGTTCCGGATGAAACCACTCATCGCGTTGCGATCTTCTGAGTTTTCGGGCGCGTGCAAATCAATCACGCCAGCCACGTACCGTCGAAGCAGGAAATATTGCAGGAGCAATGCGCTGGAGCCAACGAGGACAGCCACCCCGGCGTTCAAAAACACGAACATGAGTGCGACGAGAACGAGGAGGCGAGCGACGGACCCACTGAGATCGATCGACTGGATTCGTCCAATGTCCGAGCGCAGTCGCGGAACGACTCCCAACACACCAAGCGATAATTGCACCAGCAGTCCGAAGAGGACGGCGCCGATCAGCAACGCGGTGTAGGAAAGCGATGCCCCGTTTTTCACCAGCATGAAGTACAAGACCGGAGCGACCCCGAGAACCGCAACGGCGCCGAGTTTGCGGCGAAGCCGCAGCGCGGTTGTGATCAATTCACCGAAGCGATGGCGATCGTGCCAGACGCGGCCACCGATCGAGACGAGTCCGATGCTGATACCGATATCAGCAAGCACGTTAATCGTACCCTGCATCGTATTCGCGATCGTGAAGTAGGCGTATTCGCGCTGGTTCAAAGAGCGCACCAAAATGATCCCGGCGAGGAATCCGATGATATGAACGAGAGCTTGCACCACGGCAAAGCTTCCGACCATGCGCGCGCGGTAGACGGCCTGGCGAATGACTGGCATCGAGCCTTCGTCCAGCACCGGCGGAGAAATCGGACCGAAAAAGTTCATCCTGTGATCAGCGACTCATGCAAACGAGATGATTAGTCCCGACGGGTTCTACAAATAGCCGCGACCCGAAAGCATTCGGGGCTCAGAGCGAGATCAGGAGGATCGCAGCTGCTTGGTGTCTTCGAGGCGCGACACGGCGACGGTTTCGTGGTCCTGCTCGGGGACGGGCGTGTTGTAGTAATCTGAATACTGGTAGTAATAGTATTCGGGCAGCGAAGTATCGACGTAGTTCAGGATCACACCCGGCACATTGACCTGGCGGTGGTAAAGCAACTCGAGCGATTTCCGGGTCAACCGCGCCGAGGTGTAGCTCAACCGCACGACAAAGAGCGTCGCATCGATTTTCGGCGCCCAACTGGTGGTGTCGTCCGCCGCCAGCACCGGAGAACTGTCGATGATGATGTAATCGTAGTTGTGATAAACTTCCTTAAGGAAAGTATCGGTCGAATCACGCAGGAGATGTTCGCTCGGTTGAGAAAGGGTCTTGCCGCGAGGAAGGAGAAAGAGATTCGGGTAGGAGGTCGGGACCACGACGTCGTGCCAGTTCACCTCCTCTTTTCAGTACCTCGGCCAAACCAATTTTCGATGAGATGCCGAAAGCTTCACGCAGCGCGCCGCGTCGAAGGTCGCCATCGATCAGCAGCGTGCGAGCGCCAGAAAGCGCCATGGTGATGGACAGATTGGAAGCGATGGTCGATTTCCCTTCGTTCGGGACTGAGCTGGTAATGAGGATCGTCTTCGGCCTCGGCCCGGCATAGGGCATGAAGAAAATCGAAGAGCGGATATTGCGATACGATTCGGCGAAAACATGCCGGGCATCGTCGGGTTGGAGCAAACTGACCTTGCCCTTGGTTTTCTCCTTCGGAATCTGCCCGAGCACGCTCTCGGAAAAATGGTGTTGAAACTCAGTGAACGATGCCATCCGATCGTCGATCCGGTCGAGCAGGAGCAGAATGCCGATGCCCGCGAGCGCGCCGATGCCGAAGCCGATCAAGAGACTTTTGATGAGACCGGGTCGAACCGAACCGGGCGCCGAGGCCATCTCCATGATCGAGACCTGATCACTGGAATCGACCACCTGCGAAACGTCGACATCCTTCAAGCTATTGGTCAGCCGATCGTATAGCGTCTTGAGCCGGTCGGATTTTCCCTTGATGCGATTGAATTGCGCGAGCCTTTGACTCAAGTCCAGCGCCTTTGTTTCCCATTCCTTGATATTGGCCTGCAGATTTTCCATCTGCTTGCCGATTGATTTCCGCCGGGTCTCGAGTTTCTCGACTGTGTCCTGCCGATAGAGCTCAATCAGCTTCTCCTGCTTCGCGATTTCGTCGTTCAGTTTGATAATCTTCGGATGTTTGGGGCGAAGATCGCGAGAGAGAGTTTCGCGCTCGGCCTTGAGCAACTGAACCGCCTGTTTCGATTTCAAGTACTCTGATTCGGGGCCAACATCGGAAAAAGCCATCCCGTCAGTTGCGTTGGGCTGGGCCCCGGGCGTGCCCGGCGTGCCTTCCAGTTTCTTCTGTGCGCGGTCGAGATTTTGATCGAGATCGAGGAGACTCAGCAGGTCGTATTCGGTCTTCAACTGGGCGAGTTGCTGATTGAGTCTGACCAGATAAGCTGCGGCGCTGTTTCCTTCTTCCTGGAGGAACCCGATGTTGTTCTCCTTTTGGAATTCCAACATTTCGTCCTCGGCGTTGCGCAAATCCTTTTCGACCTGGACGAGCTGTTCTGTGATTGCGGTGGTGACGTTATGAGACTGGCCTTCCCGCAGCCCTTTCTTAAAATCGACGTACTTTTGCATGACGGCGTTGAGAAACGCCTGGGTGTATTCCGGCATGCTGCCGATGGCCTCGAGCTCGAAAATCGAGGTCCGGGGTCTTTGCGTGACGCTGATTTCCACCGGAGCGGCCTGCATTTCCGGATGGGTGGAACGGACCAGAGATTCGGCGCTGTGACGAACTTCCGAACTCTGCATCAGCTGAATTTGGGTTCCGTAGAAATTGTTGGTGTCTTCGCTGTAAACCGCGTTCTGGCCAATGTTCAGCTTGCCGGCGACCATCATCTTGCTCGTCGAGAGAAAGGAGGGTGGGGCTTGATAAATCATCCAGGCAGAGACGAAAAGCCCGATGCAAATGGTTAAGAGCAAGATCCACCAACGACGTTGGAGCAACGCCTTGTAACGGTGCATCCGCGTGATCAAGGAAGTTGACCACGAGCCGGGCGCGAGATGTTCAGTTGCCGGACCTTGCATACCTACATGTTAATCAAACGCTGCGGCACGTAAATCTGATCATCAGGCTGGAGGACGACATCCTCTTCCGTATGTCCCTCCTCAATGATGCGTTTCAGATCGACGGTGATATCTTGTCCGTTCTTCCGGGTGAGTTTTACCTTCCGTTTGTTGGCAAAATCTCCGAAACCGCCGGCCCGAATAACGGCCTTGCTTACCGTGTAGGTCTCGTCTGGCGGAATCTCCTGTGGCCCTTGTCCTTTGACGGATCCATAAACATAGACCTTACCGCGTGATTTCTCGCTGACGCGGTCGACCGCGAGAATCACCGTCGCATGGTAGTAATATTCCTTTTCGAGGGCGCTCTTGATATTGTAGGCGAGATCCTTGCATGTCTTGCCTTCCGCCTGGACGAGGCCGATGTAGGGGACTTCGAGTTCGCCGTTATCGTTTACCCGCAAGAGCTGCGACTCGTTGTCGCGATCCTCGACGACGCGAAAGCTGACGTAATCGTTAGACCCAAGGCGCTTCTTGTCGTCCAGCACGCTCATCGAATTGGTTCGCATGACCGTGCTGCTGCTGGTCTTTGGGGGATCGACCGGCACCGCTTTGGGAATCGAGGGCATCGGACTGCTTTCTTGCCCGCGCATCAATGGCGACACCAGAAGGGATGCGGCGAGAAAGAAGACGAATGCGCATAGTTTCATGGCAACCCAGCTTACTCCTTAGAAACTATATGTCCCATCGATAGAAACGCGATTCTGAACGTAGCCTTGCAAAGGCCGGTTGGAATCTTTCTGAGTATATTGGTAACGGGCGCCGAGAGTGACATGTTGAGTTAACTGATAGCCAACGGTGATCGCACCGCCAAACCGCTGCGCATCCTCCGAAAAAAACAGGCCTCCTGAATCGTCGGCATCTTCGTAAAAGAACTCGGTCGAGAGCAGCGTGTCCCTGAAAATATTCCAGGTGATCGTATAGCGAACGTAGAAATTCAAAGTGATATAATCCGAATTGACGCCCAGTGTCGACTCGTGTCCGGCAGCAATCGTCTGGTAAATCGACGCGTTCAAACGATGTGAGAGCAGCAAATTCACATAGAAATCGCTGAGATCACTCGTATCCATGATGGCACCGCCGCTGGCGAACGACATCCCCTGGTAGCCGCCGGCCAGGCGCAACTTCAGGTAATTCGTCAGCTGGGTTTCAACAAAAACACCGGCCGTATAGGTCGTCGCATCGTTCAACACATCCTCGTTGTAATAGTTCCAGACAAAACTTCCCTCGAGTCCCACCCCCGTTGTGGAGGTCACGGCAAAGTCGGCACTGGCGACGAGTTCTTCAGCATTGCTATTCAGATAGTCGAAACGCGAAACGGTCGAGACGTAATTATAATGGTCGTAGGCCAGGGTCAGCACCACTTTGTTCAAATCCCACAGCGCGGAAACACCGACAGTGTTCTGGAACCGGCCGTAATCGACCACGTTGCTCAAAGCGATCTGATCGATCGGATCTTGCTGGAGAGAGAATCGATCATGAAAATTGATCCGGAAGTCGCCCACATAAATATCGAAACTCAGCTGGGAACCCGGGGAGATAAGCAGCGTGTTGGTGCTGGCGTTTGGATGCTCGGTATAGAACGAATAGCCGATGCCCAGGTTTAGCCTCAGAGTATTCAGCTGTGTGACCGGCCAGAGGGCATTGATGTTGAATTGCGGGCGAATGATGACATCACTCTCTTCATTGATTTCCGAGAGATTGATGTTGTCGTTGTATTCCACTCCGACAGTTGCGCTGAAACGGAACCGGATCGGGCCGGCCAACAAATTATACGGAATGCGATCGAGCGATTGACGTCTCGCTTCGGCGGCCGCTTCGCCGGCCAGTGAAGGTCGGACCGCGTCCTGGGCCTTTGCGATTGATCCCAGGCAAAGCAAAGTTGCAATCAGTGTCAGGATCACGCCCCGAGCGGAAGATGGCGGGGAGAGTGATTTGGAGAAGCTCCTCATAAAGCGTAAATCGAGTCTTCGTTAGCAGGTGTGGTACCAGACCTATTTATCAGTAAGGGGTTAGCGTAACACATCCACTCGCGATGCTTTCAAAAGACTCCCGCTCAACTTCAACTAGATTCTGATAAATATGACTGATATTCGTTTGTCGTTCGCTTGGCTGTGTTAGTTGTCAGCTCTTTTACTAGAGAACCCCCCCGGTCAGCAAGAGAAATCGCCGTCGTCGGTCTGCACCAGTCCGGTCGAAGGATGGGGCAAGGGCGCGCCTTTCTTCGTAAGCTTCTGTCGTAGCGCGGAAAATCTCTTGGGCTGGCCCAGTCTAAGCTCTCTAATCATTTATGATCCCGGTCCGAAACAAAAGACGTTCGGCCAATCAAACTACGTTCGTGGCGTTGATCGTGGCCTTCTCGCTCCCGGTCGTTTGCGCAAATCAGGCCGACCTGGCCGAATCGAGCGCCAGCGACGGTTCACTTAGCTGTCCGCTTCACGAGGGTCTCACGACCTTCGTCGTGCCGCTCCCCACAGGGTCGCAACGCGATTGTCTTACCTTCGTAAACGAGAATGCCGCCGCACGGGGCGAATTGAAAATCTCTGTCTCAGATCATAAGCTGGCGGCGAGCGATCCGAAATGGACTGCCGTCGATGGCACGGTCGTGTTTAACCACAAACGCCTCTTCAATCTGTCGATGGTGGGCGTAGAGGCGAAGTATGTGAAGCTGTCGTTTCAGGTAGAAAAGAACGATCAAATTGCGGCTCTTGGATGGTGAAGGCCAGCTGATAGTCTCAAAGACACGGCAGGCTTCCGCGAACGTTGCTTGCACCTTCATCTTCGGGCTGACAGCCGCAGCTGATACGCTTCCCGCTTACGAATCCACTTCGTTACTCGCTTTGCCTCCGTCTGAATTCGAGACCAACTGATTCCTCAGCGATTCCCGAACTCGCGTGCGATGACGAACGCCTTCTGATTTCTCAGGAGTTTGTTCGCGTCGAGGTGCTCTGAGAGTTCATAACTTGCTCTCAGATGAAATCCATTTCTCCTTAGCGAATGCTTTTTTCCGAGCGAAAGAGCTCAAAACCAGGAGGCACAAATCTAGCTTTCTTTGCGTCTGGCTTCGGGCCACGTGACACATGCGACTGGCTATCGAAATCCAAGGAGAAGAGAAATCAACTCAGGACCCCGGTGAAAGCAGGACAAGAAACAAAATCCGCCGAAACCTCCCCAAGACAAGATCGCGTCGTCGCAGACAAGAACGGCGCGTGTCAAAGTGCTCAGCATTCTGCGCTGGCCGCCCAGGCTACGAATGATGCTGTTCGGGATTGGGATGTAAAGAACGGCGTCCTTTCCTGGCCTCAAGGCTTGGAAAGCTTGCTCGGCTACAAACTCGTAGCCGGAACAGAAACAATCGACTTCTGGCAGGAGCAAATTCATCCTGACGATTGCGCGGTTACAACTGCGAAGATTCGCGATGCGCTGAACAGCAACGACCAGCACTGGGCCGGGGAATACCGTTTCCGCCGTGCCGATGGGAGTTTTCTCGATCTGCTGGAACGCGCTTTGATCGTACGGGATCAGCGCGGACACGCGATTCGTTTCATCGGCTCGCTCATGGACATCACCGCTCGCAAACAATCTCAGGAACAGCTTGTCCGGTCGCGAAAAATGGACGCCTTCGGGCAGCTCGCCGGTGGAGTCGCACATGATTTCAATAATTTCCTGACCACGATTCTCGGCTACAGCGACCTGCTCCTGAGCGAGATCGGTGTCCAGGGATCAATCGGGCGTCACATCAGCGAAATCAAGAAGGCGGCCGGGCGCGCCTCCACCCTGACCGCACAGCTGCTCGCCTTCAGTCGCAAGCAGCCGCTCGAGCCTCGCGTCGTGGATGTAAATCTGCTTATCGTTAATCTTGAGCATTCTCTTCTGCGCCTGCTCGGTGACAACATTTCGGTCGTCTGCCACTTGCACCCCGGCAAGGAAGGCGCGCATATCCGGGTCGATCCCAGTCAGTTCAGTCAAATCTTGTTGAACCTGGCGGTAAACGCGCGAGATGCCATGCCCGGCGGAGGGTGCCTGACTCTCGAGACCTCATTTGTAACGCTGAGTTCTGAGACAGAGATACCGCTCTGCGTCGATGCCCTGTGCCCGGGCGATTACGTTCTTATTAGCGTTACGGACAATGGCAGTGGCATGAGCGACGAGGTCAAGACGCATCTCTTCGAACCTTTCTTTACGACCAAAGAAGGAATGGGAAGTGGATTGGGACTTGCCACGAGCTACGGCATCATTCGCCAAAGTGGAGGAAACATCTTTATCGAGAGTCAGCAGGGCCAGGGAACGGTTGTAAAAATTTACCTTCCACGAGTGGCTCCCCCACCCGCGCCTGCCTACAAGAAGCGAGCTGGATTACCATCCGGAACTGAAACCATTCTCGTGCTCGAAGACGACATCGGCGTGCGACACATTTCCGTTCGAGTCCTGCGCGGGCTCGGCTACGACGTTATCGAGGCAGCAAATGGCGACGACGCGAAGCAATTCTTCGCTCAAGGCGACGAACGAAAAATCGATCTCCTCCTCACCGACATGATCATGCCGAAGATGAGCGGGCGGCATTTCGCTGATTGGCTGCGCAAGACCAGCCCAAACACGAAAGTCATTTTCGTCTCCGGCTACCTGGAAGAATCCCTCCATCCCCGCGACCGGCTGGATCAGGGAACGTTCTTTCTGGCCAAGCCGTTCGATCCGGAACAGCTTGCGCGAAAAATTCGCGAAGCCCTCGATTCCAAAGCGACGGCTCGTTAGGCACACGTTCGCTTCCCGGTTCCGAGCGATTCGCCTCGAAAGCGTTGCAGCAGGCGCGACACTTGTATATTCAGACCGCGTGATCACGTTTCAGGACATCGAGGCTGCTCGCGAACGAATCAAAGGGGCGATCTACCATTCGCCCTGCCCGCCATCGATTCCGCTGAGTGAAGCCACGGGCTTGAGAATTTTCTGCAAGCTCGACAATTTGCAGCGCACCGGAAGTTTCAAGGAACGCGGTGCGCGGAATGCGCTCGCTCAACTTCCGCCGGAACAACAAAAGCGCGGCGTGATCGCGGCGTCGGCCGGCAATCACGCCCAGGCGCTTGCCTATCAGGGAAAACTTCTCGGCATGCCGGCGACCGTTGTCATGCCGAAGTTCGCGCCGCTGATTAAGGTAAACAATTGCCAGAACCTGGGCGCGACCGTCGTTCTGCATGGCCAGGATTTTGGCGAAGCGAAGGCGCGCGCCGACGAGATCGCCCGGGAAAAAGGACTCGCCTACATCGACGGCTACGATGATCCCGCCATTATTGCCGGCCAGGGAACAATGGGACTCGAAATCATCGAACAGGTTGCGGATGTCGACGCCGTGATTGTTCCGGTAGGCGGCGGAGGATTACTCGCAGGCGTCGCGCTCGCAGTGAAAACGTTGCGGCCGCAAACAAAGATCATCGCTGTCGAAGCGGACCACGTCGCCAGCTTTTCCGCGGCCATAAGCGCAAAAAAACCGACCCTGATCAAAATGGAACCGACCCTGGCGGACGGTCTCGCCATTCCGCAAGTCGGCGCGAACGGCTTCGAGATTGCGAGATCGCGTGTTGATAGAACCGTCACTGTTACTGAAGAACAAATTGCGCTCGCGATCCTACGCATCGTCGAACTCGAAAAAGGGGTCGTCGAAGGAGCCGGCGCAACCGCACTCGCAGCCTGTCTTTCCGGACAACTTTCGGAACTCTCCGGAAAGCGGGTCGTTCTGGTTTTTTCCGGCGGCAACATTGACCCAAACATACTCAGTCGCGTGATCGAAAGCGGTCTCGTCGCGGACGGACGGCTGAGCCGTTTCGTCGCCGTCATCAGCGATCGGCCCGGTGGCCTCGCCGATCTCACCTCGCAAATTGCCTCCACTGGCGCGAGCATCAAACAAGTCGTTCACGACCGCGCGTTCGCCGGTTCGGATGTTTCCGCGGTCCACGTGGTCTGCACGGTCGAAACGCGCAACCGTCAACATCTGGCCGAGTTGCGCGAGCAATTAAGAGAGCGCGGCGTGGAAACTTTCGACTCGAATTAGACGTGGTCGACGCGCCGCACCAACCGGACGCCGCAGCGCGGCGTCCCTACCCTTGCGCAGCATTCCCGGTTTCGTAATCTCTCGAATGCAATCCGCGGAAACGAATAACAAAAGCGAACAATTCGATTCGTTTGCACGCCGGCACATTGGTCCAAATGGCGAACAGCTTGAGTCGATGTTGCTCACTGTCGGCTTCGACAATCTCGATGCGTTGATCGACGCCACGGTCCCAAAGAATATCCGGCTCGATCGTCCGCTCGATTTGCCCGCGGCGAAAAGCGAATGGAATGCGCTCGCGGAACTGCGTGAGATCGCAAAAAAGAATCGCGTGATGCGCTCGTTTATCGGCGCCGGTTATTACGATTGCATCACGCCGCCGGTGATTCAGCGAAACATTCTGGAGAATCCCGGCTGGTACACCGCTTACACGCCGTATCAGGCGGAACTCGCGCAAGGCCGACTCGAAGCACTGCTCAATTTTCAAACCATGGTGACCGACCTGACCGCTCTCGATATTTCGAACGCGTCACTCCTGGACGAAGCGACCGCCGCGGCCGAAGCGATGGCGCTCTGTCACGCGGTTGTCTCGGGGCGAAAGACTTTCCTCGTCGCCGACAATTGTCATCCGCAAACGATCGCCGTCGTCAAAACCCGGGCGAAGCCACTCGGGATCGAGATCAAGGTCGGAGACTTTTCACAATTCAAATTCGACGACTCCGTTTTTGGAGCGCTCGTGCAATATCCCGCGACCGATGGCGCGATTTACGATTACGAATCCGTTGCTCACGCCGCGCACGGACGCGGGGGCATTGTTCGTGGTCGCGGCCGATATCCTCGCCCTGACCCTGCTGACGCCCCCGGGTGAATTCGGCGCCGATGTCGCGGTCGGCAGCACGCAACGCTTCGGTGTGCCGCTCGGCTTCGGCGGACCGCACGCCGCGTATTTCGCGACGCGCGATCAATACAAGCGCCACATGCCGGGCCGGCTGGTGGGCGTATCGCATGACGCGGCTGGAAAGCCCGCCTATCGTCTCGCGTTGCAGACGCGCGAGCAACACATCCGCCGCGATAAGGCGACGAGCAACATTTGCACGGCGCAGGTTCTTCTCGCCGTCATCGCGTCGATGTACGCAGTTTACCACGGACCGAACGGCCTGCGCGCGATTGCGAGCCGCGTTCACGATCTCACCCGCCGCCTCGCAAGCTCAGGTTTGACGATCGTCCACGATCATTTCTTCGACACTTTGCGCGCCGATCTTGGCGAAGAAAAGGCGAACGAGGTTATGGTGCGCGCCGCGAGCAAGGGAATCAACCTGCGCAAGCTCGGCGATCACGCCGTCGGGATCTCGCTCGATGAAGCAACCACCGAGAAAGATCTTGCCGACCTGTGCGAAATCTTTGGAACCAAACTCGCCAAAGCCGCGAAGCAAAATTCATCATTCGTCATTCGTCATTCGTCATTCCTGACCCATCCCGTCTTCAACACGCATCGGACCGAAACCGAGATGTTGCGCTATCTGCGCCGGCTGGAATCGCGCGACCTTTCCCTCACCACGTCGATGATTCCGCTTGGTTCCTGCACGATGAAGCTGAACGCGACGGCGGAGATGTTTCCGATTTCGTGGCCGGAATTTTCTCGCATGCACCCATTCGCGCCTAACGATCAGACAATCGGTTATCGGGAAATGTGCGAACAACTGGAAACGTGGCTGGCGGAAATGACCGGCTTTGCCGCTGTCTCCCTGCAACCGAACGCCGGTTCTCAAGGCGAATACGCCGGTCTGCTTGCGATTCGAGAATATCACACGTCGCGTGGCGAGGGCGCGCGCAAGGTTTGCCTCATCCCGACCTCGGCCCACGGGACGAATCCCGCGAGTGCGGTGATGGCGGGATTCAAAGTCGTGCCGGTCGCATGCCTGAAAGACGGCGATATCGATCTCGCCGATCTGCGCGTCAAAGCCGACGAACACAAGAACGATCTCGCGGCGTTGATGGTCACCTACCCATCCACCCACGGCGTTTTTGAAACTACAATCCGCGAGATTTGCGAGATCGTGCATTCGCACGGCGGCCAGGTTTACATGGATGGCGCGAATATGAATGCGCAGGTCGGCCTTTGCCGACCGGGCGATATCGGCGCCGATGTTTGCCATCTGAACTTGCACAAGACTTTTTGCATTCCGCATGGCGGCGGCGGTCCCGGCGTGGGACCGATCGGCGTCGGCGCGCATCTCGCACCATTTCTCCCCGGTCTCCCCACTCTCAACTCTCAACTCTCAACTCTTAACGCGCCCGGTCCCGTGGCCGCCGCTCCCTACGGCAGCGCCAGCATTCTCACGATTTCATGGATGTATATCCGGATGATGGGACCTGGCGGCCTAACCGATGCGACCAGGATCGCGATCTTGAACGCAAATTACATCGCGAAGCGACTCGATCCGTTTTTCCCGGTCCTTTTCAAAGGGAAACGCGGCCTCGTTGCTCACGAGTGCATCCTCGATTTGCGACAATTCAAAGCCGCGGGCGTGGAAGTGGAAGACGTGGCGAAGCGGCTGATGGATTACGGTTTTCACGCTCCGACAGTATCGTGGCCCGTTGCCGGAACGATGATGGTCGAGCCGACCGAGAGCGAATCAAAACCGGAATTGGATCGTTTCTGCGACGCAATGATTTCAATTTACGGCGAGATCAAAGCGATCGCAGATGGAAAAGCAGATCGCCAAAACAACGTTCTAAAGAATGCGCCGCATACCGCGCAACAAGTCATCGCGGATAAATGGGATCGCCCGTATTCGCGCGCGGAGGCGGCTTTTCCGGCGCCGTGGACGCGCGAACACAAATTCTGGCCGGCCGTCGCCCGGATCGACAGCGTTTACGGCGACCGTAATCTTTTCTGTTCCTGCGCGCCGCCCGAAGATTTCGCTGAGTAGAAACCGGCGCGGCAGTTTTTCTGTCATCCCGAGCGCCGCGAGGGACCTCGCAAACGTTTGCTGGCGTTGCTAATCCCCTTCGCACGGCTTGCCTGATAGCCTGATCACCGCGAATTATTTCGTCCCCACGTGAATTCGATGAGAGAGATACGCCTAAAGATGTCTGAGCTTTTTGAAGTCGATGCCCGCAGTCGCGCCGGAGCAAGGAGGAAGGACAGATCTCTAAGAGGTTCGTCCGTGATCCGAGAACTGTATGTCGCGTGCGAAATCAGAGCAAACCTGTCTCGACGTTGGCGAAAAAGTTAAGCGCTTCGATCTGGCGTTTACCTTGAGTGCGCGTATCGGCGTAGTCAGTTCCGAACGCGCTTGGAGGATGGATCGATCTGTGAGCGACGAAACGGGCCGACGAGATCGCCAGTGCCGAAGCATCTAAACAACTTCTAGGGCGAAACGGGTGCCCAGCTTGCCATTGTGAATGTCGTCAGCACGATTTTCACCGCGAGTGAGGCCAGCGGCGCTGAAGTTATTCGTTATTGGCTGATTGTTTTAGTCATTGCACTGGCCAAAGTTCGCGATCAGGGAGACGCGCTCGCTCCCGCAGGTGCGGGACGAGGGCGCCCGCACACAGGCCGGCAGGCAGTGTGCCCCGAATCGAAACAGCGGCTGACCCGTTCGACGTGCTCAGGGCAGGTTCCGCCGCCACTACAACGGGGTCACTCTTGCATCGTAAGCGGCTTACGATACGCGCTAAAATTCCGAAACTTTTCGCGACCACGTATTGACATTGCATTGTCGTTAGCCCGTATCCATTCCGTTTTGCGCAACGGTGAGCGGGCCCGTGCCAAATGCAACAGAGAAGTTCACGAATCGGACAACAGCTCATGTTTGGAGTTTGACTTTCCGTCATATCTTCCAGCACGATCAGTTGTTGGGCTTCGCGAGTTTTAATGACATGAAAATCTCTAAGAGAAATCTCCTCGCGCTGTTCGCTCTACTGTCGCCGATGTTCGTGTCGGCTTGCGCCAGTGTTGGGAACGTAAGTCCAGTCGAGCGCGTCGTGGTGACCGGCTCTAATGCGCCGACCGAGACACTCGTAGATCGTGCTACTGGCGGAACCGCGGCGGGGCATGACGTAGAGGCAACAGTCAAGAAGTCCAGACGATCCATCGAAAGGGAACTCGCGGCGGCTGAGCGGGAGGTAGAATTTGTTCCCCCGATTACTGCGACGGCCCAGAAGCCGGGCCGCGTCGGTGTAATCAAACTTTACTACGCTACCGACCGGGTCTGGACTGGATCAGTCAGGCAGCCAAAATGGTTCGGCCCGGATTGGAACCAGGAAAAGGGCCATCTAACCTACGGCACCTGCGAAGTGTCGATTCCCGTAGCCGTCCATAAAACCGGCGAAGTCGAAAAGCCTTCGATCATGCGACTCGAGCTGACGGAGAATCCGGAAAAACATGTGATTGTCGGTAATCCCACGCGTTTACCCAAGGGAGCATTCTTTTCCGCCTTGGATAACGAAGTGCGGCAACGTGACCACAAGGAAATCGTCGTGTTCATTCATGGTTTCAATAATACTTTTGACGATGCCGCGAGCCGGTTGGCCGTTCTGGATTACGATCTAGATTTTGATGGAGTTCCGGTGCTTTACAGCTGGTCTTCGGTCGGTGGCGGCCTAGTCGGCGTTCGAAACTATGCTCATGACGAAGAGAGTGTAAAACTGACCTTTCGTCCCCTAACAGATTTCCTCGCATCGGTCGAGCAGACTGGACGAGCAGCGGGTGCGCGAAGAATCAGCGTCATCGCCCATAGCATGGGTAATCGTGCCTTGGTCGCAGCCATGCAGGCGCTGGCTGCTCGGGCCGGCGACAAGATCTACTTCGACGAAGTTGTAATGGCCGCACCGGACATTCCAAGGAAAGGATTCGATGAGGAATGGCCGGAAATGCGGGGCACCAATGGCGGACCCGCGAAACGAGTCACGCTTTACGCTTCTTCGGAGGATCGCGCTCTCTGGAGTTCCCAAGTCGTGCACCGGTATCGGCGAATTGGCGAAGGCGGGTCGGGACTGCTATTGCTCCCCGGGCTAGACACGATCGATGCGTCGGGATGCGACTTTAGCTGGTTGAGTCTGAACCACACTTATTTCGGCGGTCAGCGAGTATTACCGGACCTGCGTGATCTAATTCGCAAAGGCCTGAGCCCGGCGCAAAGACGACTGCGTGAGATGAAACGAGGTGATTTGGCATATTGGCTCATCCCGAAAATGGCGATTCGCTGAAATGAAGCGACGCCTCGTTATGAACTCATTCGTTGTTAGGTTCTGGGTGGGGTTTTTGGTGGGCGACGCTTGTTCTCGGGCTTTCATATCAGCGCAGAAACTCAGGATGAAAATGGAGTCGCGTCTCAACTCCGAAAGTTTTGGCCCGCCACAGCGGGTAAACCAAGCAGGGCTTTCAAACCGTGAACGATCTCAAGAAGTGAGAGCCGATCTGACGTTTTAGCCGGCGACATGCTCTCTCAGGTGTTCTACTGATGACGTCCCGTCCAGAAGTCTGTTTGAACAGATTATTTTCATGAAAGTTTCGAGATCACGGCCGCATGCGATACCGACGACCACAGTTGCTGCAGGGATCACTAGCACCTGCCGGTTACTGGAAAACGGCAGACCTTGGGGGAGATCCTTCGCCGTTTACGGGGCTCAGGATGACACCCTGAGAAGCGCAAACCCTACTCCGATGCCAGCGTAGCGGCAGCAGACGGTTCAATGCGCATCGGGACCAGGCGCAAGGCGGTTCCCTGCACCTCCCCGATCGCAGCTTCACTAATTTCGTGATACTCGGCGTCACCGTTTACCTGCCAGAGATCATAGAGCCTGGTGTCAGCGAGAATGTTTTCCACGCACAACATTGCAGTCATCATGGCGTGATCCTGGTTGTTGTACTTGTGCATTCCATTGCGACCGACCAGGTGCAGATTCGGATAACGCTCCTCGATCTCGTTGCGAATAGTCGCGACGTGCCGCGAATAATCGTCGTCGTAAACCGGGTACGCTTTCTTTTGCCTAACAACACATCCGTCCACTACATCACCCGCATGCGCGAGCCCGATCTGTATTAATTCCTTCTTCGCCAACTCAATTAACTCGCGCATCGGATGAGGTCCAGAGTCCGTCGTTCTCGAAGCAGAAGTATTCTAGGCCATAGCAGGCTTTGTCTGGATCGGGCACCATCTCAGGCGACCAGGAACGAAAATTCTGAATGCGTCCGACCTTGACGCTCGGGTCGTGGATGTAAATCCAGTTGTCATCGAACATATTTCTCTCTTTCAGAATGAGCATGACCGTGAGGAAATCGCGATACTTCAAGCTGTCGGCGGCCTGCTTGGCGCGGTCGGACATGCTCGGGGAAAGTCCGCGCGCGAGCTCGCGCATCGGCGCGGAAGAAATCACGTGCTCAGATTCAAGCGTCTGGACATTTCCAGCCTGATCCTTGAATCGCACTTTCCAGGTCGATGTCAGCTCGTCATAGGCGCAGCCGATGACCTTGCAGCCCATGGCGATCTGGCCGTCCATCGCCTTCACTTTTTCCGCGCAGGCTTCCCACATCATGCCAGGACCTCTCCGCGGATATTTGAACGAATTGATCAGCGTCTTGATCACCTTGGTTTTGTCTTTCGGCTGCCGCTGCGGCAGAAGGGCATTCTTGATCGCGCTCCCCAATGACAGGCCTTTGATCCGCTGCGCGGCCCAATCCGCAGAAATATCTCGGCAGCTCATCCCCCAAACTTTCTCGGTGTAGCTCTTAAAAAAGGTATTGAAGAGGCGTCTACCGAATTGATTGCTCACCCAATCCTCGAAATTGTTTGGATCGCGGACCGGGAAGAGGCGTGCCTTCAGCCACGACAGGACGCAGAGAATTGATTTACCCACTCCGAGCCTGGTCAGCGCTTCAAAAGCTTTCAGTGGATAGGAAAAGAATTTGCCGTCGTAGAAAATGCGAGAGGACCGGGGGCGCTCGAGCATATCGTTAGGCAAAATCTCCGCCCAGAAATCTTCGACCGCTTTCGACTTCGAGAAGAAACGATGTCCGCCGATGTCGAAATGAAAACCCTTGTAGGTCGCCGTTCGCGAGATGCCGCCGACATAAACCGGATCGGCTTCCAGGACTGTCACGTCGACCTCGTTCTTGGCCAGAAGATAGGCTGCCGTCAATCCGGCCGGACCCGCCCCAATGATAGCCACAGTTGTTTTCATTTTCTCTATGCGACCCAACAGGCCCTCGTAAAATTCCACACGTACCAACCCTGAACGCCGAACCCCGCTGCAATGATCAGCGAGGTCATTGCCATGCCGAATGCCCGCACGACCACCGGCAGGATGCGAAATTGATGCAGGAAATGCAGGAGCGCCAGAACGATTAGCGCATGCGCGCAAAATTGGTAGCGCAGCATGCTTTCCATCTGGACGGAGGCCACGCCGCTGACTGAAACGTAAAAAACAATCGCTGCGCAAAAGTAGATGCCGATGCGCGTCGTCCAGGCCGTGCGGCGACGAATTGCCGGCAGCAATTCGCAGATGGCCACTACGACAAACATCAGCGCACCCAGACTCATCGCCATCTGACTCGCTTCGGTCGGATCGTCCAGCTCCGGAACAAGCCATCGATAATTTTGCGGCTTAAAGATGGCGAGATAATCCGGCTCGATCCCCCACCCAACGGACTGCGTCAGCATGTACATGTCCCAGCGTCCCCAGCGCAAAAGGCAGTAAAGCAGGAAAACGCCGGCACCCAGCATCGCGGCAAACATCAAACCGACCGCCGGAGCATATCGCCGGATCCAGTCACGCGGATCGCGCCATCCGGTCCAACCATTTTGGCAAATCGTGCGCACGACTGGAAAAGCCGCGCAAGGAATCCCAACGATGCGCGTGGCCGACATGACAACGCCATGCAGCGCGGCCAGAAAAAATGTCAGGCGTCCTCCTTCGGCGCTGCTCCAGTAAATGAAACCAAGCAGCGCCATGAGAAAGAGCGATTCGGAGTATCCAGCCACCAGAAAAAACGCAGCCGGGTGGGCGGCGATACTCAGCGCGCCGAAAAACTGCAGCACGGGGGACAAGTTCCACCGTTTGCAAAAAAGGAAGAAGTAGCTCCAGAATCCCCAGGCCGCAGCCTGCGCGGTGACAAGCAATGCGTTCGTCGTGCTGAGGTGAAAAATGTAACGAACGAGCGACGCAGCGACGGGATAAGCCGGGAAGAAAGCCACGTTGGAAACTTCCATCACCTTGTGATCAATCGGCGGAACCGTCGTCGCGTAGCCACGGTCCACGATGTTGGCAAACCAATAACCATCGTGCTGCACCAGGCTGGCATAGCGGTCTGAAAAAGGTTCTTCCGGCGCGAGGAGACAGACCGCGATCGCAATCTGCGCGATTGTGAGCAATAACCCGAAGACGAGGCATCTGATCGAGGGCGGGAACCGCTTCATTTGAGAGAATCGGGAGGAGACGAAGGAGAAGCTGAAATGTCCTTGAATTGCAAGATTTTGTCGGTTGGCTGTCAGGCTTCGCTCTAGTTCGGATTTCCTTAATGGACCGGACGCTGCCTCAGCTTCCGGATTGGGCACAATTTGACGCGAGGCCGACATTTTTATTCGCGTTCGGAAAAATTCTACGCTGCAGACATGCGGAAGCATGTCTTTCCGAACCGATCAATGCTGAGATCAGGCGCTCTTCGCAAGCGGTCCTTGTAGAATGTCGGCGTAGAGCTCTTCGTATTTTTTCGCTGCGACCTTCCAGGAAAAATCTCGCGCCATCGCGCGTTCCACCAATCCATTCCACCTCGGCGGGTCCCGGAAAATCTCGCGCGCGCGTTTGATCGAATCCCAGAGCGCTTCGGTCGAATTCTGGTAATAAAGGAATCCGAAACCGGATTCCTGCACTGGATCATAATCCTCAATGATCTCGTAAATGCCGCCCGTCGCTCGTGGCAATGGGCAGGGCTCCATATTTCAAGCTGTACATTGCACTCACCCCGCTCGGTTCGATGCGCGACGGAATCAGCGTCACATCGGAGCCCGCCTCGATGACATGCGCGAGCTGCTCATCATAGGTCTTTCGATAAGTGAACTTCGTTGGGTATTTTCGCGCCGCGATCGCCAGAGCCGTTTCAAAGGCAGGATCGCCTTCGCCAAGAATGATCAAACGCACATCATCGCTCAGCAGCCGATCCAACAGCGGCATGAGGACATCGAAACCTTTTTCTTCGACCAGGCGCGTTACCATGCCGAAGATCGGACCGCGCGGTGCCGGCGCGAGGTTGAGAGCCGTAAGCAGCGCGATGCGGCAAAGCTGTTTACCCACCAATGCACCGGGAGCGAACGGATGGGGAAGGAGATCGTCCACGGCCGGATCCCAACGCTGATCATCTGCGCCATTAAGAATGCCGACCAGACGATGCGCATTTTCGCGCAGCACAACGTCGAGTCCGCAGCCGCCAGCCGGCGTTTGAATCTCGTGCGCGTAATGCTCGCTCGCGGTCGTGATGCGATCGGTATACAGGATTCCGCCTTTCAACAGATTGAGGCGGCCGAAGAATTCGAGTCCGCGTAACGAGAAGTAGCGTTCCGGAAGATTAGTTAGCGCAAAGTCGAGACCCCAAAAGCTGCCTTGCTCGGCCAGGTGATGAATAGTTAGAACGGTCGCGACTGGCAACCGCTGGTCACGTGCGAGCACCGGCACAAGCGCCGCCGCCCAATCATGCGCATGGAGAATTTGCGGCGCCGGAGTCATTCGCCGAGCCAGCTCGATCGCAGCTTTGCTGAAGAAAATGAAGCGCGCGGCGTTGTCTTCGTACGGCTCACCCTGTTCACCGTAAATCCCATCCCGTTCGAAGAACTCATCGCATCGTACCAGAAAAACCTGGACGCCGCTGGATGTGCGCGATTCGACGAATTCCGCGACGTGAGTTTTTTCGCCGACGCGAATATCGACCGTGATACCGGTCTCCTTGATTTCCACGAGCGGGTTCTCGCGAATCTCGCGATAGAACGGGATCGTTAGGGCGACTTCGTGTTTGCGAGCGCGGAGTTCGCGCGGCAGCGCTTCGAGCACATCCGCCAGCACGTTCGCGCGCAAAAGCGGCGGCCCTTCACCGCTGATCATCAAGATTCGCACAAACAGAAGAGAAGCGGGAAAGCATTC
Organism: uncultured Verrucomicrobiae bacterium; assembly: GCA_963737545.1. Lineage (GTDB taxonomy): Bacteria > Verrucomicrobiota > Verrucomicrobiia > Chthoniobacterales > UBA10450 > CAVTTH01. Next base: position 508,504 of record CAVTTH010000003.1, read on the forward strand.
AATATTCAACTCCGAAGGCTTTCGCGAGCGGGTTGCGGAACGTCCACTCTATACTCACGGTCGCTCACCGTGTCATTGATCTGGACGCGGTTCCGTTTTTTAGGTAAAAGGTGCCTTGCCACGTTATCTGAAGTTTTGGCGAGCTGACGCCGTGCGCCGCTTTACCGCAGCGCGGCTAGCGCATGATCGTCAATCCCCCGGAGAACCCAATGAAAACGAAAGCTAGTGGTCGCTCTTTGAAGCGCAGCGCGCTCGCACTCTGTGCTGCTTCCATTCTTGCAGCGGGTCCATCGGCGGCAAGCGCGGCTCAGACCAACCGAACTCTTTTTGCTCGTCCAGACGCACTGTCCGGTGCCTCCAGCTACGCGTTCACTACGACCACGAGCGGCACATTCACAGACATGAGTAGTGGGACGACGCAGTTGGTTGCTCCTGGCGCCCACAATGTGACTTCCGCGATCACGAACCTGCCCTTTGATTTCTATATGCTGGGAACGAGATCCACCAAATTTAGCGTTGGCTCGAATGGCTATATCCAGCTGTCCGCCGCCAATGGTTCGAGCCCGGACGCGCTAGGAACACCAAACGTTCCCTTGATTACGGCGCTCGGCGGCGACCTCGGAGTCAGCTCAAGAGGCGGCAAGATTCACTACAAGGTCACCGGCTCCGCGCCAAACCGCGTGCTGACTGTCGAATTTCTCAACATGACGATCATCTATGACGGGTTTGGCGCTCAAAGCAACGGGACTTACCAGGTGCGCTTGTACGAAACAACTGGCAGCATCGAGTTCGTGTACGGCCCAATGAATAGGAACACCACCAGCGGCCAGAATACTCTGTTCATCGGCTTCTCGATCAACAACACGGATGACAGCTTTGCCACGGTCGACACCGCGAACATGGTGCACACCACCGGAACTCTCACGGGAAACCAGTATCCCTTCGGCGTACCCATGGTGAACCTGGATTCACCCGTTGAGAGCTCGCGCAGGACCTACATGTTTACGCCGCCGATCCCGACTGCGCCTACCAATCTGACGTTCACAAATGTTACCTACCACTCCATGATCCTGCATTGGGTGGACTCGCCTACCGAACGAGTTTACGAGATCGACCGTTCGACGGACGGTATCAACTATTCTTTCGTGACGATCCTTCCTCAGAATTCCACGACGTTTCAACCGATCGATCTTTCTCCGAGCACGACCTACTTTTGGAAGATCTATGCCATCTCAGACGGCGGAGTAAGTCCGGCGTTGGCCGGGAGCGAGATGACATCAGCTCTTACCGCCGCGGTTACTAATACCAACGACAGCGGCCCTGGCTCATTGCGCTAGGCTCTCATCGAGGCAGAAGATGGTGACACGATCACATTCAACATGGCCGGGTCCGCGACGACGAGTTCAATAATCTCCCTAACAAGTGGTCAGCTGATGATCGACAAGAATATCACGATCAGCGGACCGGGCGCAGATGTTCTTACTGTGGAGCGAAACGTAGCTGCGCCCGCTTCCCGCATATTTCTTGTCAATTCCCTCCATACCGTGACCATAGAAGGGCTAACGATCAGCAACGGATTCGCTCAAGGTGGTGGCTCCGCTTCTGCAGGTGCTGGCATCTACAACGATCACAGCGTTCTTACGGTCAGCGACTGCGTTCTGAGCGGCAACCTCTCGGCAGCATCGGGCCGGTATGGCGGCGCGATCTATAACGGCGGCGATAGCGGCAACGCGACACTAACCGTGGTCAATAGCACCCTGAGCGGTAACTCGACCAGTAACGGATTCGGGGGTGGCATTTCCAATAATGGCACTTTTGGCGGCAGCGCGACCTTGACCGTGGTTAACAGCACCTTGAGCGGCAACTCAGCATCGCCGTCGGGCGGCGGTGCCATCGACAATGACGCCAGCGGTGGCGGCAGCGCGCCGTTGACCGTAGTCAACAGCACCTTGAGCGGAAATTCAGGCGCCGCCGGAATCTATAACATCGGGACCAGCCTGAGAATCGGAAACACGATTCTCAAGACGGGCAGTTCTGGAGGGAACATTTTCAACGTCAACGGCAGCTTCACTTCGTTAGGCTACAATCTGAGCGACGATGACGGCAGTGGTTTGCTAACCGGCACTGGCGACCAGATCAACACCGATCCACTCCTCGGCCCGCTGGCGAACAACGGCGGTCCGACCCCGACACACGCACCGCTTTCGAACAGCCCGGCGCTCGACCGGGGCAAGGATAACCCTGGAGGCACTCCCACCGGACAGGATCAGCGCGGAAGCGTCCGGCCTGTCATTTACGACCTTACCATCACCCCGCCGGCGGATGGGGACCGGAGCGACATCGGAGCGGTCGAACTCTCTCCGAGTCTGATCCCGACGAGCGCGGTCTCGCGTAAGACGCACGGAGCCGACGGCGATTTCGATATCAACTTACCGCTCACCGGCACGCCCGGCCTTGAATGCCGCAGGGGCGGAGCGACCAACGACTACCAAATTGTTCTTACCTTTGGCCAGGCCCTCACTGACGATAGCATCACCGATCGGTAGCGGAAGCGTCAGCAGCATCAGTGGCAACGGCACGGCATCGGTTATGGTAAATCTTACTGGTGTCACCAATGCCCAACACCTCTTGCTGACTTTGCTCGGAATTACTGATGGCCCGAACGCCTTGAACTTCTCCGTTCCGATGGACGTCCTGGTCGGCGATATCAACGGCAACGGCGCCGTGAACGCTGGTGACATCAGCGTGGTGAAGGGACTATCCGGCATGCCGGTCAGCACGTCCAATTTCCGATCGGATGTGACTGCTAACGGAGCGATCAATTCGGCCGACGTTAATCTGGTGAAGTTACAATCAGGCACGTCGCTGCCTTGAAAAGGCTCGACGATCCATCGAATCGATACGAATTGTTCCCCTAACAAATAACGCAATCGCATCATCAAGACTGGCATTACTTATCGCCAGTCCCCGGCGGTGTTTCTTACTTGACTGGCCACACCCCGAGCCAGAACAATCGCTGCGACCTCAGCCTTGGACCCCGATCCTCCAGATTGCACGACTCGGCCGTCGTGCAGCGGCTCGGCGAATAGGCTTGGGTCGGTAATGGAGTCTTAATATGAAACGATCACACACAACGCCGCGAGGTACATGCTGGTCGAAAATAATCGTTGTCGCGGGAATCTTTTTCCTATCGCATTTCGGCGCGGGGCACGCTCTGGCTGCACCGCCTAACCAGCAGGGACTGGCCGGGAAAATTACCATCGTCGATCAAAACGGCCGCCGCGTTCCGAATGCCCGGCCGTCAGCTACCAGCCAGATCTTCGATGTCACGGTCGGACCGGGCGGTATGACCGTTTTTTCGCCTGACACGCTCAACATCGCAGTCGGCGACACCGTCCGCTGGACGTGGGCGAGTAGCAATCACAGTGTCTCAAGCGGCAATCCTTGCGCGATTGATTCGCAATTCTGCTCGCCGGACGATATGAATTGCCCTTCTGGCGTTCTTTCCAATATGGGTACCGTCTACCAGCATACCTTCGCGCAAGCTGGTACCTATTCTTACTTTTGCGTCGCGCATTGCGATCGCGGAATGACCGGCACGATTACCGTCGCGGCGGCTTGCACACCGCCACCAGCGGACATGGTGGGTTGGTGGCCAGGCGATGGCAGCGCGCGCGATATCCAGAACGCCAGAAACGGAGCTTTGCAAGGCGGCGCGACGTTCGCTCCTGGCCTGGTAGGCGAGGCGTTCAGCTTCAACGGCGCTAGCAGCGATGTGGCTGTGACAGACGCTCCAGCACTTGATCCTACCCAACAAATAACGCTCGATGCTTGGGTGTTTCCGACAGCTGATGCCGGGCCAGGCGATGTGGTCAGCATGATAGTGAACAAGGAATTAGACTCAAGTCATGTCCAGTACCAGATCGCACGAAGAAATATGGGTGTTTGCACCTCCGGAAATGGCATCCCATTGGGAAATTTCGCCTTTTTCCTCAGGGGCATCTCCCTTCCGGACGACTGCGGAGGTTGGGTTGACGGCGGGGCTCAACTTCCGCTCAACAATTGGAGTCATATTGCTGTGACTTATGATGGCACAATCGTTAACGCTTACGTCAACGGCGCCCTAACGCGACAGATCTCGACCAGCGGTCCACTGACAACCACTAATGGCTCCCTGCACATCGGCGCACGCTCAAGTCTCGCGAATTGGGCTGGTTTGATTGACGAAGTAGAACTTTTCAGCCGCGCGCTCTCACAAGCAGAGGTGCAGTCCATCTTCAACGCTGGGACCGCGGGGAAGTGCAAGCCTCCGCAACCGACCGCGGCGTTCTCGCGCAAAACACAAGGCGGAGCGGGAAACTTCGACGTTGACCTCATGCCCAACGGCACCCCCGGCATCGAGTGTCGCAGTGGCGGCGCATCTGGTGTGTATCAAATGATCATTCAGTTCGCTAATCCTGTCACCGTCGTCTCGGCCAGTCTGATTAGCGGCAACGGCTCGGCCAGTCTATCCAGCGTCAACGGTGCAACGGTGACTGTCGATCTCATGAACGTTACGAACGCGCAGACGATCGTCGCGAAGCTCACAGGCGTGAATGACGGCACACTCTCCGGCGACGTCCCGGTGGCGATGAGCGTGCTCCTCGGCGACACGAACGGGAACCGCTCGGTCAACGCCGGGGACGTAGCACAGACCAAAGGCCAATCCGGGCAGGCGGTCACGGCGGCTAACTTCCGCGAAGACGTGAACGCGAACGGCTCGATCAACGCCGGCGACGTCGCGCAGGTCAAATCGCAATCGGGCGCGATATTGCCGCCCTAACTGCGGGCGCGCGCCCGGTTGAGTTGACCTACAATGATTGTTCGCCTAACGAGTATTCTTTCTTAACCCAAACGAGCGCTTCTTCGCGCGAACGCAATTCGCCCTCGAGCTGTCGCGTCTCGACCGCTTCCAGAATCTCGCCGATGCGCGGCCCCGGCTTCAGTCCGAGAGCGAGCAAATCGTTTCCGCGCACCAGCGGTGGCGGAATGATCGGCTCGTTTGCAAACTCCTCGCGCTTTCGCACGAGGAACTCGTAGTTGTCCATCATACCGTGGCTGCTCGCGCAATCGACCCGATGCAATTCCAGTTCATCAGGAAACGTCGGGCGCGCCATGAAGCGCTTTAGTTTCGCCACGCGCATCTTCGGCACATCCTTGAACACCATGTGCTGACGCACGGCTTCGACCGTCGCGTCGATCTCGGCTCGCGAGAAGCGCAAACGCGACATGACTGCTTCAGTCATTTCCGCGCCGACGCGATCGTGCGCGTTGAAACGAATGCGACCGGCTTCATCGACTGAGGCAGTGGGCGGCTTGCCGATATCGTGAAACAGGACAGCGAAGACGAGCGGGAGCGATGCTTCCGGCGGCAGCAATTCCAGCATGATCCGGGTATGCTTGAAGACGTCGCCCTCGGGATGAAACTGTGGCGGCTGCTCGCAGCCCTTCATCGCTTCAAGCTCGGGCAAAATCACTTTCATCAAACCGCTCGCATCAAGAAGATCCCAGCCACGACTCCGGTGAGGTGAAAGAAAAATGCGAACCAGTTCCTCGCGAATCCGCTCGGCACTAATCTCCTTGATTGAATCGGCGTTTGCGACAAGCGCGCTCCAGGTCGCTGGTTCAATTTCAAATTCAAGCACCGTGGCGAAGCGAATGGCGCGCAACATTCGCAATCGATCTTCGCCAAAGCGCTGCGCCGGATCGCCGATCGCGCGAACCAATCGTGCCTCGATATCCGCCCGCCCGCCAACGAAATCGAGGACCTGGTCCGTGGCGGGATCAAAGAACATTCCGTTGATGGTGAAGTCGCGTCGAACCGCGTCCTCCTCCGGCGTGGAAAAATGCACTTCGATTGGATGCCGCCCGTCCAGGTAGGCGGCATCGGAACGAAAGGTGGCGACTTCGAATTGAAATCCTTGTTCGAGCACCACGATGACGCCGAAGTGCGCGCCGACTGCGTAGGTTCGGGCGAAAAGTTTTTGCACGATCTCGGGTCGCGCATCCGTCGCGACATCGAAGTCCTTGGGCGTCTGGCCGCGCCACAAATCACGTACACATCCGCCCGCGAAGTACGCAATGTGCCCATGAGCGGTCAGCCGCGCGACGATCTCGCGCGCGGCGGCTTCCATCGGCCTTTCGGGTTTCATGGCAGCGCAAGCTAGAAGCTGCGCCCCGCCCGTCCAAGTTTTACTTAGTGGGTATGGACGCCGGTCGTCACTGAATGGCCGCTATCTGTGCGCACAGTGGTCGAGCAGCCGCCAAAAACTACCAGCAGAAGGATCGCGCCGAGAGAGGAAAGAAGGATAGTTCGCATAAAGATGAATGTTGATTGTTTCTCTGTATTCGAAGATTGACGGAGTGTTGAATGTCTGTCGAGAAAAGTTACGAGGGCGCGGCAAACTTTTGAGCGAGCTCGCGGCGGCTAAATTTTCCCCGCTCATTCACCGGGATTTGATCGATCAAAAAAATCCGCCTTGGAATCTGCCAGCCGCTCAAACGCCGCCGGCACGACTCAATCAAATCGGACTCCTTCACCTCCGCGGCGGCGACCACGCAAGCTGCGACTTCTTCATTGCGCAGCGACGACAGCCGTCCAAATACCACCGCCTCTCGAACGCCGGCGCATCGCAGTAATTCGGCTTCCACTTCAATCGGGTTCACCTTTTTTCCCGCGACATTAATGATGTCGGAAATCCGGCCGACGATGCGCAGGCCACGCGGAGTTTCGCGGAGCAAATCGTCGGGAACGAAACGGCCGCCGCCAAGCTTTGGGTTATCCGGTTCCAGAAAATATCCGTCTGCAACCGCGGCGCTGCGCACCCGCACGCGACCGGCCGATGCATCCGGCTCTAGCCATTCCAGTTTCACGCCCTTCATGGGGCGACCGACAAAACCCTCTTCGAACACGGTGCCATCGCGATCGTAACAAATCCCGCCACATTCCGACGATCCGTAAAAGGAATGAATCGGCTGATTGAATTTCTCGTGAAATTTTCTGGCCACAGCCACGGCCAGAGGCGCGCCGGCCGAAATGCATAATCGCAAGTGTGGCAATTCCGGTGGGTCGTCCACTTTGGCGAGCGCCTGGTAAAGAATCGGCATGCCAGGAAACACCGTCGCAGCCGAGTGCGCGAGATTATCGAGCAAGGCGCGTGGTAAGCGATCGTCACTTAGCACGATGGGCACGGCGCGCGCGAGCAATGGCGTGATGACATTGCTGAAGCCGTAGGAATGGGAAACTGAAATGACGGCAAAGTTTCGATCGCCTTCATGAATTCCCATCGTGTCACAAATCTGCTCGCAATCCGCCAGTAGTTGTTCGCTCAGGAAACGGATCGCGCGCGGCGCGGCTGTAGTTCCGGAAGTCAATTTCAAGAGCGACGGAATCGAGCCCCCCCAATCGATGCGAGTATGCGCGAGGTCGCGAATGGTAATTTCTTCCGTTTTCGCCACGTCTGTTGCAGAATGCTGGGGTCTGCCGCCAGAGATGGCGGCAGCTAAATCGAAAGCGGTAGCAACCGCAGCGACATGACAGATTCTCGACACCGCCTCACATTCCGACGGCGCCATTGATTGCTCGAGTGGAAGGACCACCAGTTGCCTGCGCAGACACGCCAGCAGGATTGACGGCCAGTCTTCGTGGTTACCGATTTGGACCGCAACGACCGCGCCGGCAGCGAACGATTCCAGTTTCGCGGCGATGGCCTGCGCGCGCATTTCTACCTCGCGAAATGTCCGCCGCACGCCGCCGCGCACATCAAAGATCGCGGGTCGATCGGCGGCACGAGCGAGTGTGCCGGCCCAGGCCCGGAGCAGCGGATTCTCGAGTTCAGATTTCATCCCTTGCGCGATCCGCCGGTCGCGAATAAGTTCGCGCTCCTTTTTGAACATGAAAGCGGGCATCCATCCTGAATATTTCGAGACCGATATCGTCTGTGCGTGCGGCGCGGTTTACCATACCCGTTCGACCAAGCGTGACATTAAAATCGGCATCTGCGCCGCTTGCCATCCGTTTTTCACCGGCGAACAAAAGTTTGTCGACACCGCCGGTCGCGTGGAGAAATTCGCGCGCCGCTACGGTAGCACCAAGGCCACACGCGTGGCCAAGAAATCTTAGCTCTCCTTTAGCGGTTCCGAAGGCTTTCGGAGTCGCACCCTCGGCGGTCGGAGACCGCCGCTACGGCCATGGACTATACCCATCTAATCGCACGGAAACGTGAGCGCTTCGAGCAGCTCGAACGCGAGATCGCGGACCCGGCTCTTTTCGAAAATCGCAAACGCGCCAGCGAAATCATGCGGGAACACGCCAGCGTGAAGCAATTGCTCGCGCGCTGGGCCGAACTCGAAACCGCGCGGCGTCAGTTGGAAGATAATCGCGAACTTGCTTCTTCGGCCGACGAGGACCTCGCGAAGATGGCGCACGAGGAAATTCCGGAACTGGAGAAGCGCGTCGTTGATCTCGAACGCGACATGCAGATCGCGCTGCTTCCTCCCAACGAAAATGAGAACCGCGATGCCATCATTGAAATCCGCGCCGGAACCGGCGGAAGCGAAGCGGCCATTTTCGCGGCTGATCTTTTTCGCATGTATAATCGTTACGCCGAAGCCGAAGGACTGGAGATAGAGGAGCTTGAATCGAGTCCCTCGGAACTGGGCGGCCTGAAGGAAGTGATCTTTCGAGTTTCGGGCGAATCAGTCTTTCGCAAACTGCGTTATGAGAGCGGCGTGCATCGGGTCCAGCGCGTCCCCGCGACCGAAGCGCAAGGACGCATCCACACTTCCACCGCGACCGTCGCGGTGTTGCCGGAAGCCGAGGAAGTCGATTTCGAGCTAAAGCCCGAGGATCTCCGTATCGAAGTTTGCCGTGCGGGCGGACCGGGCGGCCAAGGCGTGAACACGACCGATTCCGCCGTGCAGGTGATGTACATCCCGACGGGAAGAATTGTGCGCTGCCAGGACGGACGCAGCCAGCAGAAGAACAAGGAAAAAGCACTAAAGATTTTGCGCGCGCGACTTCTCGAGGACAAGCAGCGCGAAGAAGAAGCGAAATATTCCGCGACCCGTAACAGCCAGATCGGTTCGGGTGGTCGCGAGGAAAAAATTCGCACCTACAATTTCCCGCAGAACCGCATCACCGATCATCGCATCGGCTTGACGCTCTACAATCTCGATCGCGTAATGGAAGGTGATCTCGGCGAAATGATCGCCGCGCTGCAAGCGGCGGATCTTCAGGCGCGGTTGAAGGAATCTTCGCTCGCAAGTTGAGGCAGCAGGCCAAAATTGTTTTTCCGCGAAATGCCGTTAAATTCCGCGGACGCGAACGCCACGGGCAGCGCTCGAATCACAAGATGACCTCGAATTTCCCAGGGAACCGGCGATCTATGCGGCAGAGTCCGCTCCTCCAGTCGATTTCCACTTTGTGCGCGGGGCTGGCGCTACTTCTGGTTGTCGATTTTTCACTGCCAACGACCGAAGCATCCACTTTCTCACCCACTTCGGAAGAGGCGCTCTTAACCCGAAGCAAGCAGGGCGCAAAACTCGATCTCAGCACTCTGACACCGCACACAGAGAACGGTCGAAGTTTTTTCCAAATCGACGACATGCGGTATCCGATTGCAGCGGTTCAAGTCGACAACGCCTTCACCGGCAACCGCTGGCCGGGCGGCGTGGTCTATTACCAGTTCGACAACGGCGTTTCTACGACAAATCGCACCGCGTGGAGAAACGCGGCTGCGGCCTGGAGTTCGGTTGCGTCAGTTAGTTTTGTTGAAAGCACTGGCAGCGGCAATTACGTCTGGGTGCAGAATTCCAACATCAACAACTCCTACATCGGAATGATCGGCGGCAGGCAGGAGATGAACATCGTGAGCTGGTCGTCTCGCTACTCTATCGCGCACGAAATCGGCCACGCTTTGGGATTAATCCACGAACATTCCCGTTCGAACCGGGACGGTTACGTCACCATTTTCTATGGCAATATCCAGGCCGGGCAGCAGTCAAATTTCGATATTGAATCAGGATCAGTTTCGTACGGTCCGTACGATTTCGATTCGGTGATGCATTACAGCAGGCTGGCTTTCAGCAGCAACGGCCAGAACACGATTGAGCCAAAGCCGGCTTATTCCATGTACCTCTACACCATGGGACAAACCGATCATCTGAGCAGCCAGGACATCGCCGGCATGGTGCAGCGCTATGGCGGTGGCGGTTCCCTCTCAAACGACAATTTTGCCAACCGCCAGCTGCTCACCGGCGCGGCTGGCACGGTCAACGGAAACAATTTTGGAGCGACCAGCGAAGGAGGAGAGCCCGCTCATGCCGGCGTGGGTGCATTCGCATCGGTCTGGTATTCCTGGACCGCGCCCGCGAGCGGCGCGATCACGATCGATACGATCGGCAGCGACTTTGATACGTTGCTGGCTTTATACACCGGAAACAATCTGAACGGCCTAATGATGGTCGCGAGCAACGACGACATTGTTTACGGCGTTGATGTGCAAAGCAGAGTGACCTTTTCCGCGGTCGCGGGCGTAACCTACCAGATTGCCGTCGATGGGTACAATGGGGACACCGGCAACATCGTGTTGAACTGGACCGGCGCATCGGCCCCGGCGGCGGATTACGATCACAATGGGGTTAGCGATATTCTCTTCCAAAACAATTCCACCGGTCAGCGCGCCGTTTGGTTGATGAACGGCGCAGCTTACAGCAGCGGTGCAAATTTGCCCTCAACGGCCGTCGCGTGGGCGATCGTGGGAAGCGGCGATTTCAACAGCGATGGGAAAACCGACATTGTCCTGCAGGACTACGGCACGCGCCAGGTCAGCGTTTGGTACATGAACAATCTCCTCCGGACCGGTACCGCCAACCTCCCCAGCCTGCCGGCAAATTGGAGCGTGGCCGCAACCGGCGATTTCAACGGAGACGGCAAGCCCGATCTGGCGCTGGAAAATCTTGCGACCGGGCAACACACTCTTTGGCTTATGAACGGTGTTAGCCGAACCAGCGGCGTTAATCTCCCGGCTGCCGCGGTGCAATGGAAGATCGTGGGCACAGGAGATTTTAACGGAGACGGCAAGACCGACATCGTTTTCCAGAATTATTCCACGCAACAGGCAGCCGTCTGGTTCATGAATGGAATTTCGTATGCGGGCGGCGCCTATCTAACAACGCCGGCCTCCAACTGGAGAATTGCTGGCACTGGCGACTTTAACCGGGACGGAAAGCCGGACCTCATTCTGCAAAATCTTTCCACCGGTCAACGCGCCCTCTGGCTCATGAACGGCGTCCACTTGTCGAGCGGCGGCTACCTTCCGACCACGCCCCTGCAGTGGGATATTCGGAATCGTTAGGCCGCGAGAGAAGACTGCCGCCCTTTCGTGATTGGATCGTGTGGAAGTCGAGCTTTGTCGAAATGAATATTGCTCGCAGAGGATGTTTGGCCTAGAATCCGCGGCCGTGCCTCCCAAGCCCCTGCTGCGCATATTCGCGGTCTTTGTTTTCATCGTTGTCGGATTGATCGAGCCCCTCCAGGCGCAAAGCACGCTCATCCCATTGACGACACGCCGCGACATGGTCTTCAATCACGCGGGAACGTATCTTACATTACGACATCGGACGGTTGGGTGCGGCGTTACAATCTTTCCACCGACGTGCTGGAGACTGGTTACAATCTTGGTGGCTCGCTTAACGGTGCAGACATCACCCCCGATGATTCGTTTCTGCTCGTGGCACAGAATAACACGAACGGTTCGCAAGGCACTTTTCACAAGCTTAACCTACTCACCGGCGCAGTAACAAACATTAATTACCCGTCGTCAGCAGGCGGTGGATGGGATGTAGCTATCGCTTCGAACGGCCTTGCCATGGTTACAACCTCTGGAAGTTCTCTGCGTCAGATAAATCTCTCGACTAATACGATCAGCGTCCGCACCGATGCGCCCGGTTCTTTGGGGGATAATCACTTGCTCTCAGGTAATACACAGATTCATCATAGTGCAGATGGGAGCCGGCTCTTCTTTTTGGAGCCGCTTTATCCAAGGACTCATGCCTTCACCTACGCCGCCGCGACTAACTCTTTCGGACCAACTGTAAATTCGTGGAACGATTTCAGGTATGCCAGTGCGGCGGTCAATCGCAATGGAACGCTGCTAGGCACTCTTTTGAATGTCCAGTTCACCCCCCCTCCTAATCCCGAGGTTGCGCTGGATACCGCGCCGGACTTCCAGTTTGTCAGGGCCATTCTTTGGTTGATGAACGGCACGACCATCATGAGCGGCGTCTACCTTCCGAGCGCTTCCCTGCCTTGGGATATCCGGAATCATTAACCACGCGAATTCTTCGCGCATCGGCTCGCCTCGGAGGCAAAGGCGGGCAAAGCTTCCGTCGCCGTGACGGTCCTCGAGGTTCTCCAATCAACCACCGCCTATTTCAAGAAACGCGGAATCGAAAGTCCGCGCTTGAACGCCGAGCATCTGCTGGCACATGTGCTCGAGCGTCGGCGGATCGAGCTTTATCTCGAGTTCGAACAACCGGTTGAGGAAACAAAGCTCGTGCCACTGCGGGACCTCGTTCGCCGGCGCGGCCAGGGCGAGCCGCTTCAGCATTTGCTCGGCACGGTGGAATTCTGCGGACACAGTTTCAAATGCGACTCGCGCGCACTCGTTCCACGCCCGGAAACCGAAGAGCTGGTCGAGCTTCTGGCATTTGAAATCAAAGATCCCAAGTCGGCAATTCTGGATGTCGGCACCGGAAGTGGCGTGATCGGGCTTAGCCTGGCAGGGAAATTTCCCGAAGCCCGGATCGATGCGATCGATATTTCCGAGGCTGCGCTCGCGCTGGCGCGCGAGAACGCCGAGCAATTTGGCCTGAGCAGCCGAGTCCAGTTTGCCAAGAGCGATCTGCTCCAAAATCTCTCTGAAAGATTCGACGTAATCGTCGCGAATCTTCCTTACGTTTCCATGCAAGACCGACCATCACTTTCACGCGAAGTCTTACGTGATCCCGAGGTCGCGGTTTTCGGAGGCGACCGGGGCGACGAATTGATCCGAAAGCTGATAGAGCAGGCACCGGAACATTTGCAACCCAATGGTTTGCTCGCCCTCGAAATTCGGATCGGGCAGGCGGAAGGTCTGGCCGCCTTCCTCCGAGAAAAGAATTTTCACGACATTCAGCCAAAAAACGATTATGCAGGAATCCCACGATTCCTGTTTGCCCGGTATGGATAAGATCCTCATTCACGGCGGCCATCCCCTTTCCGGATCGATTAAGATCAGCGGGTCGAAGAATTCTGCGTTACCGATCATCGCCGCCACGCTGCTGACGCGCGAGCCCTGCATCCTCCATCGCGTCCCCGATCTGAGCGACACGAATTACATGCTCCAGATCCTGATGCATCTCGGCGCGGAAGTGGAACGGGCCAGCGGCACCGTGATCGTGCGCGCGGGGAAGGTGAACTCTGTCGCGCCATACGAGATCGTCCGTAAAATGCGCGCATCGGTCTGCGTGCTCGGGCCGTTGCTCGGCCGTTGCAAAGAAGCCACCGTCTCGCTGCCCGGCGGCTGCGTCATCGGCGACCGGCCGATTGATTTGCACCTGAAAGGTTTTGAGGCCCTCGGCTCAGCCGTGCGGGTCGAAAGCGGCAACGTCAAAGTTTTCGCGCCGAAGTTGGTTGGCGCTGTCATCAATCTCCGCGGCAAGTTCGGGCCCACCGTTCTCGGAACCGATAACGTGATGATGGCGGCGGTGCTGGCTGAGGGCGTGACCGTGATCGAAGGCGCGGCGTCCGAACCGGAGGTGGTCGATCTGGCGAATTTCCTGAACAAGATGGGCGCGAAGATCGAAGGCGCCGGTACGCGGCGCATGATCATTGAAGGCGTCGCGGAATTGCACGCAGCGGAGCACGACGTGATCCCCGACCGCATTGAAACGGGCACGTTTCTGGTGGCCGGCGCGATTTCCGGGAAAGGCATTACACTGAATCGCGTCGAACCGGAGCACGTGACTTGCGTGACCAACGCGCTAACGGATTGCGGATTCATCGTCGAGACCGGCCATAAATCGATTTCCGTTTCTCCCAATGGCCAGGCCCGGCCGATCGAGCTGGCGACGGAACCGTTTCCTGGTTTTCCGACCGACATGCAGGCGCAAATGTGCGCGCTGCTTTCCACCACGCAGGGGACAAGCGTCATTACCGAAAATATTTTCCCGCAACGCTACATGCATGTGGCAGAGCTGAAGAGAATGGGCGCGCAGGTGCAGATCGAGGGAGCGAGCGCGGTCATTCAGGGCGTGGATCGGCTTCACGGCGCGCCCGTCATGGCGAGCGATCTGCGCGCGTCCGCCGCTTTGGTGCTGGCCGGCTTGAAAGCCGACGGCATTACCGAAGTGCGACGCGTTTATCATATCGACCGCGGGTACGAGCATCTCGACGAAAAATTGACCGAACTGGGCGCTCACATCGAACGCGTCAAAGACGATGACTGATATGGAAACAACGCCAACTCCTCCGCCAACACCTCCACCCGCCGTTCCGGCGCCTCCACCAGCCTCCGCGTCAATCGACGTCCGCACCTGGACAGTTCTTTGCCACGCCAGTGCCTTGCTCGGAGTCTTTTTCCACTTCATGGGTCACGTCCTCGGGCCGCTGATCGTGTGGCTGGCGAAACGGGCCGAATCCCCGGAAATCGACGCGCACGGGAAGGAAGCGTTGAACTTCCAACTCTCGATGCTGATCTACGATGCGGTCGCGTTCGTACTCTGTTTCGTGCTCATCGGGATTCCGATCCTGATCCTGCTCTGGATCATGAACACGATCTTCGTGATTATCGCGTCGCTTCAAGCGAGCGATGGAAAACTTTATCGTTATCCCCTAACGATCCGTTTTCTGACCTAGCAAAGAAAACTCCTGCCGCACAGTGACGGCGGCAGCTACGAATCGCGGCTGCGTTTTTTCGCCCGCGTCAATGATTCCGAATGTCCCACTGCGTTGAGACCGTCGGAAGATTCGCGCCGCCGATGCGGCCTGTGCCGTTCATCAGCCAAATCGCGCGTTGCCCGGTCGCGGTGTTCTCCCAGAGAATGTCGGACTTGTAGTCGCCGTTGAAATCGCCCGCCCCGACGATCTTCCATTGCGTTGCCACGGTCGGAAGATTCACGCTGCTGGTGCGGACTGTCCCGTTCATCAGCCAGATCGAGCGCTGACCGGTCGCGGTGTTCTGCCAGAGAAGGTCCGGCTTGTCGTCGCCGTTGAAATCTTCGACCGCGGCGATACTCCACTGTGTCGCCACCGCAGGAAGGTTCACGCTACTGCTGTAGGCCGTCCCGTTCATTAGCCAGACCGCGTGTTGGCCGGTCGCGGTGTTCTGCCAGAGAATGTCGGGCTTGTAGTCGCCGTTAAAATCTCCCACCCCGGCGATGCTCCATTGCGTCGCCACCGTCGGAAGACTCATGCCGGCGCTGTATGTGGTTCCGTTCATCAGCCAGAGCGCGCGTTGTCCCGTCACGCTGTTTTGGAGGACAATATCGGCCTTGCCGTCGTTATTGAAATCTCCCGCCCCGGCGATGTTCCATTGAATCGAAACCGTGGGCAGGCTCGCGCTGCTACTGTAAGTCGTCCCATTCATCCGCCAGATCGAGCGCTGACCGGTTACGCTGTTTTGCCAGAGAATGTCCAGCTTGCCATCGTTAGTGAAATCGGCGGTCGCCTCCGCCAATCGCATGATGGTGATATTGACCAGGTTCGCCGGCGTCGCGAGCATTCCCGTGACAAAATCGTGGACTGGTATGCCATCGCCGACGACGGCGCGAAGGTGGGGCAGCGCGCCGATGGCGTCCACTACCGTCATGCCGTCGCCGATTACGCGACCGAAAACCGTGTACCCACCATCAGTCGTATCGAAGGTTGGGGAATTATTGACGAGATTAAAGAACCACTGCGATGTCGCACTATTCGGGTCGCCGCTTAACTTGGCCATGGCCAGAGTGCCACGGACATTCGAGAGATGAAATTCGTTCATGATGGGCGGATCTGTCGGAATTGGCGTAGCCGTAGTGGAATTACCGTTATCCACGAAAGTGGACGTAATAAATCCCCCGCCTTGCACGAAGAAATCAGGTCCGTCGGGCGACGCCCGGTGAATGAAAGTGCCGTTGTAGCCATTGGGATTGCGGTCCGCATAGCGAAGAAAATTGGTCACCGTATTTGGAGCAGACGAGGGCAGCAGCTGAATGTCTACTGTCCCGAGGCTGGTTGTCATGCGCACGACGGGCTCCGTCGCACCGGCCATCGGGACAATGAGGCAAAGTCCGACGGCACATAGTAAAATTTTCACGGAAAAATGGTTACCCGATTGTTTCTTCTGACCCATTCCAACCCTTAGCCTTGGTGCGGCCTTTTCTCAAGTGGGCGCAGCGTATTCATGTTTCAATATCTTCCCTCAATTCCCTGCCCTTCGGGGTTTCGAGCACCTTCGGGATCTTGCGGAACGCGGCGATCGCGCATGCCGTCCTCGTCGGGATTCCGATCCTGATCCTGCTCTGGATCACGAACACGATCTTCCGTCATCATCGCATCGCTCCAAACCAGCGATGGCAAACCATATCATTGTCCCCTAACGATCCGTTTTCTAACCTGACACCGCCTGCCATCGGTATCGAGGTCACGCAAACGGTCAGTGATTCCGAATATCCCATTGCGTCGAGAGCATGGGAAGATTCGCGCTGCCGGTGCGGACTGTCCCGGTCATCAGCCAGACCGAGCGCTGACCGGTCGCGGTGTTCTGCCAGAGAATGTCGGGCTTATAGTCGCCGTTGAAATCGCCAGACCCGGCGATCTTCCACTGCGTCGCCACGGTCGGAAGATTCACGCTGCTGCTGTAAGCCGTCCCGTTCATCAGCCAGACCGAGCGCTGACCGGTCGCGATGTTCTCCCAGAGAATGTCGGACTTATAGTCGCCGTTGAAATCGCCAGACCCGGCGATCTTCCATTGCGTCGCCACGGTCGGAAGATTCACGCTGCCGGTGCGGACTGTCCCGTTCATCAGCCAAATCGAGCGCTGCCCGGTGACGGTGTTTTGCCAGAGAATGTCCGGCTTGTCGTCGCCGTTGAAATCACCCACCCCGGCGATGCTCCACTGTATCGCCACCAAAGGAAGGTTCACGCTGCTGCTGTAAGCCGTCCCGTTCATCAGCCAGACCACGTGCTGGCCAGTGACCGTGTTCTCCCAGAGAATGTCGGGCTTGTAGTCGCCATTAAAATCTCCCACTCCGACGATGCTCCACTGTGTCGCCACCGTCGGGAGATTCGCGCTGCCGCTGTAGGTCGTCCCGTTCATTCGCCAGATCGAGCGCTGGCCGGTCACGCTGTCTTGCAAGACAACGTCGGCCTTGCCGTCGTTGGTGAAGTCGGCGGCCGCCCCTGCCAATCGCATGATGGTGATCTCGACCAGATTCGCCGGGGTCGCCAGACCAGCGATCGGGACAGCGAGACAAAGCCCGACGGCACACAGCAAAGTCTTTGCGGAAAAATGGCAACGCGACTGTTGCTTCCGACCCATCCCAATTCTTAGCCTTGGCGCGACCTTTTCTCAAATGAGCGCAGCGTATTCATGTTTTCAATATCTTCCCTTAATTCCGGGCCCTTCGGTGTTTCGAGCACTTTCGGAATCTTGCGGAAGCGGCGATCGCGCATGATGACGCGAAAGGCGTCGAGACCGATCCGGCCCTTGCCGATGTGTTCGTGTCGATCGACCCGTGAACCGCGGACAGTTTTTGAGTCGTTCAGGTGCAAGGCAGCGAGGCGACCAAGGCCGATCGTGCGATCGAACTCCCTGAACATGGCGCGGGTTCCTTTTTCGTTTCCGATATTGTAACCGGCCGCAAAAACATGCGCGGTGTCGAGACAAACGCAGAGCCGTTCAGGTTCGCGAACGTTCGCGATGATATGTGCGAGGTGCGCGAACTTGTCACCGAGACATGAACCCTGGCCGGCCGTCGTCTCGAGCGCGATCTTCGTTTTCACTTTCGGAATCCTCCGGAAAATCGTGTCGATCGACTTCACGACTTTCACCAGCCCCGCTTGCTCGCCCGCGCCGAGATGCGCACCCGGATGCAGAACGATGAACGGCAGTTCCAGTTGATCCGCACGGATTATTTCCTCGGCGAGCGCTCGGATGGAATTGGCGTGAAACTGCGGATTCGTTGCCGCGAGATTAATCAAATAATTCGCGTGGGCGAAAACGGCGCCCAGTTCGTGGCGTTGCGGATGAGCAAGAAAGGAGCGGATTTCATCGGGGCGAAACGGCCGCGCAAACCACTGCATGTTGTTTTTCACAAAAATCTGCATCGCGGTGCAATCGATGGCTCGTGCACGCTCGACCGCTCGGTGCACCCCACCGGCGATCGACATGTGCGCGCCGAGAAGAGTTTCTGATTTCGGATTTTTGACTTCGGATTGCGTTCTGCGCAATCGCCCAGGCTTCGGCCGCACGTTCCTCAAGTCAGCAATCAAAGCGACGGAAGCCGTTTTAGCCGCCACGTCGGTTTGGAAAGGCTGCCTTCGCCTTTGTATTCAAAAAGTTTATAGACGGGGAGGAGAACAAACCCCGGGCCGTTGGCGTTGATCCGGATGTCCATATCCAGTTTATCATCGGCAAATCGAACATCGCCGTGTCCGAGCATCCCGAAGAGTTTGCCGGCAACGTTGAGGTTGTCGGTGTGGAGGACGCCCTGTTTGATCGTGAAATCCGCCGTCGCTTTGCGGGCGATGCTGTAGCCCGCTTGGGGAACAAATTTCCCGAGCAACTCGGAGAGCGGACCGAAAACCGGGATGGCAAAAATGTCGCCCTCTGTCACTTCTACTTTACCGCTCCCCCGCATGCTGCGCGCGTCGCTGCCCAAACCAAAAAAATCATAGGTGGCGCTGAGCTTTCCTTGAGTCGTTTGATATTTGAAATAGAGATCTGTCAGTCGGGGAAAATTGATCCCGGAGAGGGCGAGCTTCGCATGGTATTGCGGATCATTCTTTGCCAGAGAGATGTCGGCGTTACCGCGGACCGTGCCGGAAAAAAGAGACGCCTCCACATTTTGCAACTGCAATCGATCGTTCGCAAAAAGAAGCTGGCCCGCGACGGAATCGAACGGAAGGCTCTTCCCCAGAAAGGTGTAATCCATTCCACCCGGCGCATTGACTCCAATTTCAAGATGAGTGTTCTTGCCGCCACGGAACTGCACCGTGCCGTTTACGGTAACGTTAGGCGGTTTCCTGAATTTGTAGGGCGCGACATCCTTCCACAGCTTCGGCTCGACCCAGAAAATTGCGTCCGTCGGCCGCAAAGTAGACTTCCCGTTCTCGATGCGAACTTCGTGTTTCCCGAAATCGTACGTGAACGACCCCGTGCCAATTCCCTCGTCGCGCGTCACGCGAAAGTTTTCGTAGGCAAAGGTGCCATTTCCAAAGTGCATGTTTCCGCTTGCGCTGTTCATCCAGGCACCGCGAAACCGCGTTCGCTGGAGTGCGAGTGTGCCGTCCCCCGTCCATGTGCTGGGATCATGACCCGACCCCCGGATGGAGAGCCGGACGGTCGGCGGCCGCTCCCACTCCCATTCGCCGAGGAATTTTCCGAAATCTTCGGGCATCAGCGGACGAAGAACCCCTGGATTGATTGTGCTTTCGAAGTTCAATCGAAAATCATTCGGGGCATCGAACAGGTCGGCCGTGAGTTCACCGCTGGCCTGTTGCACGTGGACTTCACGCAACATTGTCCGCTCTCCGTCCCATGA
This sequence comes from uncultured Verrucomicrobiae bacterium, assembly GCA_963737545.1. Taxonomy (GTDB): domain Bacteria; phylum Verrucomicrobiota; class Verrucomicrobiia; order Chthoniobacterales; family UBA10450; genus CAVTTH01. The sequence goes on from CAVTTH010000003.1 coordinate 528,328, forward strand.
AAAAGTCGCCGCCAGGCTGAGGAAGGGGACCGTCTTGTAGGAGAAATTTCCCAGCACAGCGCGACCGATGACGGTTTTTGTCGTCGACCTGTCGCTGCCACCAAAGGAACCAGAAATCTCAACGAAGGGAGGCGTTTGAAACGTGACGTCGCCAAGCAGTTGACTGAAGCCGAGAACACCGACGAACTGTCTCAGATCCAGAGTCGAACGGGCTTGGAATTCAGCCTTGCCATCGGAACGGCTCCAGCTGCAACGCCCGGCAAAACTGCCGGCCTTATCACGCCATTCACACTGTGTGACATTCAGTTTTTGATCGGCCCACTCGGCGCGCGCAAAAAAATTCCTTGCCTCATATCCTCGACTTTGGATTCGATCTGCCCGTAGCGTCGCGTCCACCCGCGCGTCTTCGAGCTGAGACAGGTCGCCCATGAATTTGACCTGCAACCGCGCCACGCCCGCCGGGTAAGTGATGCGTTCGAGTTCCGTGACGACGCGCTGCACGAGGGCGATATGGCGCTCCCAGCTTTCTCCCGAAGTTCCCGCGGACGGCTGATAGTTCTCGCGTTTGATCAATTGACCGGTGGCAGAAATTTGCACGCCGCAGAAAATTCCCTCGGCCTGACTGACGTAAATCTGCTCGGGAGGAAAATAGACATGCGCGCGAATATTCATCACCCGCGCCCTGATCGTTTTTTGGTCCGGAGATTTGAGCGGCAGCGTCAGCTGGGCATTGCGAATATCGAGCGCATTTAGAAACGGCTGATGATGCAGCAGCGCCGCGTAGTTGATATCGAGCGCAATCTCACTGATGCGCGCGAGTGTATTTTCCCGATTGTGATAATCAAAAATGCGGACGTCCTGCGCGACCAGTCCGCGAAACGGATCGAGGGTAAGGCGGCGGACCGAGGCTTCGACGCCATGCTTCCGCAGTTCCTCCACCACGCGAGAACGCCATTGCCGGCCAAAACCACGCTTCGCCAAATACCAACTGCCCGCGATCAGGCCCGTTAAGATCACGAGCGCGACGATCCGCAGTCCGATTCTCGTCGCTCTGTGAAATAACGAACCGCGGTCTTTGGCGCGCGAAGCAATGCGCGCCGGTTCGGAAGTTTCCAGAAGCGGCATTCTTTTGCACTCCTACGAGAGGCGTCGGCGATTTCAAGTGTGGCGACACGGTGGGTGCGATCGGGATGACAGAGATGTGACCCCCGCTACAGTGGACGCAACATGAGTGTTGCCGATCTCCCGGCCATAAACGCTTCGCTCAATTTCGTGAGCACGATTTTCATCGCGACCGGCTGGTATCTAATCCGGCGCGGGGCATGGCGCCGGCACATCGCGTGCATGATTACCGCCGTCATTTCTTCGACGCTTTTTCTCGGGTGTTACCTGACCTACCATTACTACACTGGCGAGAAGTCGACACACTTCGCCGCCGGTGGCGCGATCTCCCTGCTCTATTTTGCGATGCTGATCTCACACATCCTCCTCGCCTTTGTCACTCTCCCGCTCGTGATCCTCACGCTCATCCCGGCTTTTCGACGCCGGTGGGATCGGCATCGCCGGATTGGGCGCTGGACCATGCCGATCTGGCTTTACGTTTCAGTCACCGGCGTGCTCGTTTACCTGATGCTCTACCGATGGTTCCCCCCGCCGGGACTGAACGTTGTTCACTGATCTTGCGTCCGACCGCGAATTAATATTTGATGCAGAAGCGCCGGTCTGTGAAAAATTAACTTATGGTGACGATCGCCACTTTTAACGAGCCAGCCAAGGCGAAGCATTTGAAGGACCGCCTCCAGCAGGCAGGATTGAAGGCCGATATCCACAACGAAGGTCACTTGCAGAAGGTTGCCTTCATGGCCAAGCCACAGGCCAATGCGAAGGTGATGGTGGAGGAAGACGATTTCGAGGCCGCGCAGAAGTTGATGGTGGAATGGGAGTCGACCGATCCTGACATCGGCTCTGCCATCCGCTGCCCCCAGTGCTCATCCTCGCGCATCGAATATCCGCAGCTGACACGAAAATTTCTTACTCCGGGCGTGGCCAGCGTCTTCTTCGCGCTGCGCATCTTTCAAAAGGAATTTTATTGTCAGGATTGCCACTTTACCTGGAGCAACGAGGACGACCGGTTGCGCTATCGTTTCTGGAATCGTTTCTTTTCCGGTCCGGAGAAAGAAGTGTAGGGCAACCGCTTCGGTTGTCCTCGCTCACAGACGGTTGGCAATACGCCTGCCGGCAATGGATGAAGCCTAATCACAGATCGCGCGCTCTCCCATGAAGTGGCTTTTTGCGCTGATATTGGCTGCGATTGTGTTTGGCGGCGGCGCCTACTTTACCTATGAGCTTTTCGTCCGGCCACAGGTGGCGGTTCGGGCCGAGATTGCCGCCCCGGCGCAAGCGCAGCCGCAAGCGGATTACACTCTTCCGGAATTCCAGGCCGCCGTGAAGCTCCGGCAGGACAAAAAGCTACAGGAAGCGCGCACTGCCTTGAACGCGTTCCTGCAAAAATATCCCAACGGAAAGCACTCGGAAGAAGCGAAAGACGTTCTCGGCGAAGTGAACATGGATATCTTGCTGACGAGTTACCGGTCGCCGGAAAAACAGGAATACATTGTGAAGCGCGGCGATGTTCTGGCCCGGGTCGCACACAAAATGAAAACAACGCCCGAGTTGATCATGCGCATGAACAATCTCAGCGGGACTATGCTTCATATCGGCGACCGCTTGCTCATTTCGCATCCTGAGTTTTCCCTCTTCATTCAGCGAAAGGACCGGCTCGTCGTCCTCCTCGATCATAAGGCATTCTTTAAGCGCTACCACATCCTGGCGGTAAAATTGCCGGAGCGCGCGCTCCCAAAAATCACGACCCGTGTGGCCGAAGTCATGGCATGGAAAGACGGCAAGCGCGTCGGTTTCGGCACGAAAGAATATGTCAACAGCACGCGCTGGATTCGACTCGCCGCCAGCGGATACATTCTTTACGCCATGCCCGATCCAGCGTATCCCGACTCGCTGCAGGCGCCGAGCCAGGGTCTGGGTCTGGCTCCGGGCGATCTGGTCGAATTGAGCAGCCTTGTAAACACCAAGACCGCTGTCACCATTACAGACTAGCGAAATGGACTCCCATCCGCTCGACTTCGAAAAACCGATCCTGGAACTGCAACGCCGGTTGCAAGAGATCAAGAGCCATTCCAACAAGCACGATCTCGACTTCGATTCCGAGGTCGAATCGATGGAAACCAAGATCTACGAAACGCGCCGCATGATTTACGATAATCTGACGGCGTGGCAGCGGGTGCAGATTGCGCGGCACGTCCAGCGGCCGTTTGCGCTCGATTACGTCGCGCGCTGTTTCACGGAATGGGTGGAATTGCACGGCGATCGCGTGTTCGGCGATGACAAGGCGATGCCGAGTGGTCTGGCCAAACTGGGAGCGCAACGCTGCGTTGTGATCACGCATCAGAAGGGGCGCGACACGAAAGAGAACGTGCTGCGCAATTTCGGATGCGCGCATCCGGAAGGCTATCGCAAAGCACTTCGATTGATGCGTCTCGCCGAGAAATTCAATTTGCCGGTCATGGCTCTGATCGATACGCCCGGCGCCTATCCCGGCATCGGATCAGAAGAGCGCCACATTTCTGAAGCCATCGCCGTCAATTTGCGTGAAATGATGACGCTGCGGGTTCCGATCATTGCCGCGGTTATCGGCGAAGGCGGCTCCGGCGGCGCGCTCGGAATTGGCGTTGCCGACCGGGTATTGATTCTCGAGAACGCCTACTATTCCGTCATCAGCCCGGAGGCATGTTCGGCGATTTTGTGGAAAGATCGAAAGCACGCGCCAGAAGCCGCGGAAGCGCTCAAGCTCACCGCGCAGGATTTGATCCGGCTCGGCGTAGTGGATGAGATTGTGCCGGAACCCGAGGGAGGCGCCCATCGCGATCACGATCTCGCGGCAGCGAATCTGGGCACCGCGCTGCGACAAAACCTGCAGCGCGTCCTCGAGATCCCGGTCGAAAGTCTGCTGCAAAAGCGCTACGAAAAATTTCGCGCGCTCGGCCGTTTCGCCGAAACCGCCTAACGTCTGCTCCACGAGAACAACGGCAGACGGCCGAGTCTCGTCTTCATTTGCGCCGGCGACAACGGAAACAAAAAGCGCAGAGCCGGCTCGACCCGTGCGGCCCAGGCGCGCTCGTTGTGGTCCGCGCCTTCCGCTTCGAAATACCGGAAGTCATCGAGAGCCCGCCAACCTTTCTCGATCAAACGATCGCGTAGTTCCCGTGCCCGCTCCCAGCCAGTTTCGTTTGTTCCGGTATCCAGCCAGATCTTGAGTGGAAGTTTGTCATCGAGCGCTTCTACCATTCGCACGATCGCTCCGTCGTCCCACCACACCGCCGGCGACATGACCATGAGCCGCTGGAAGTAATCAGGGAACCAAAGCCCGAGCGCGAGCGTGAGCAATCCCCCCATGGACGATCCTCCCAGCCCGGTGAATTCCGCGTCACGTTTCGTGCGATACCTTTTGTCGATGTACGGCTTGAGTTCTTCGATCAAAAATTGCCCGTACTTTTTCGCCAGCCCGCGGCTGCGTTTTTCCATCAGCGCGCTTTCGAAAATTGCACCGGCAGTAGGAGCGTACTCGTGGATCCGATCTTCACCTGTATTTGCGACTGCCACGATAATGAGCGGCTCGATCAGTTTGTTGCGAATCAACCTCTGGGCAGTTTCATCAACTCCCCATTCAACGCCCGCGAATGAGGTGGCCGCGTCAAATACATTCTGACCATCCTGCAGATACAGCACCGGGTAACGATTCCGCGAGCGCCGGTAGTAGCGGGGCAAATAGACCAGGACGTCGCGATGGTTCTGAAGAATTCGTGATTCGAAATCCCGATGCCGGTGAATGTTCCCAGTCAGAGTGTGCTTTTCGCCCATGGAAGCGCCTTGTATCGGCGAGAAGAGTTGCGTTCGCAACCCGGCTGACGCGAAGACGCTCGCATTTTTCTGATCGCCAATCGCGTCGCTCTCGCGTTTATTCGGCGTCGCGCATGACCGAGCGACATATCCACTGGTGGACGCCGCCTTTGAGCCGCAATTTCGATAAGCTCATGTTCGGAGATGGGCGCATGTGTACCCACAACCCCTATGAGCGCGTGATCGTCGATGTCTTCGATTACGCCAAAGGCGTTTCGCACTGGCTCGACGACCGGAAATCGTGCGGGCACGATTGGAATTACTGGCACGATATTCTGCCGTATTACCTGTCAACCATTTGAGTTCATCCGGAGCGAAAGCCGAGGGATTTCCTGGTGCAAGCTTTTAAAGTAGCGCGACGAGATTCCTTGACTACGCTCATGCTCCGCTCGGAATGACAAAACATTTATGAAAAAAATCGGAATCCTCTTCGGTCAGGAACACAGTTTCCCTCCAGCCTTTGTCGATCGCGTGAATACGAAAACCGGCGGCAAAGATATTCACGCCGAGTTTGTTCGCATCGACAAGGTACTCCAGGGTGAATCGGCCGGGTATGACGTAGTGATCGATCGAATCTCACAGGACGTTCCCTTCTATCGCGCCTGGCTAAAAAACGAAGCGCTCACTGGCTGCGCCGTCGTGAACAATCCATTTTGGTGGAGTGCCGATGAGAAGTTTTTCAACAACGGGCTGGCGACGAAGATCGGCGTCGCCGTCCCGCGCACAGTGCTATTGCCGTCGCATCAAGTGCCACCGGACACGAACGACAACTCCTTTCGCAATCTCGCCTACCCGCTGAATTGGGAGGCGATATTCGCCTACGTCGGCTGGCCCGCTTTTTTCAAACCATTCTCCGGCGGCGGCTGGAAAAACGTCTACAAGCTTCATAATCCCGAGGAATTTTTTCGCGCTTACAGCGAGACCGGTCAGCTCGTTATGATGCTGCAGGAGGCGATCGAATTTCAAATGTACTTCCGCTGTTACTCGATCGATCAGCGCCATGTGCGAATCATGAATTACGAGCCGCGGCATCCGTATCATCTGCGTTATCAGACCGACTGGCAGGCGCCGCGCGCGATCCTGGAAGAAATCGAGCAAGGCGTCCTCACACTGAACCAATATCTGGGTTATGACCTCAACACCGTCGAATTCGCGATCCGCGACGGCGTGCCGGTAGCGATCGACTTCTGCAATCCCGCTCCGGATGCGGAAAGGAGCAACGTCGGCGAGGAAAATTTCCAGTGGGTGTTGGAGGCCGTCTCAGAAATGGCGATCCGCAAGGCGCGCGAGCATGTTCCGGGTCGGGACAATTTGAACTGGGGAAAATATGTCGAGACCGCCGTTAACCGGCAAGCTCTGACGTAATCATTCCAAGCGCGGTCGAGGGATCGCGCGATCCCAATCCCGGCGCGTGACAATCAGGGATGCGACTGAGCGTGAGATCTCCTTCACCTACGTTCAGGATGACAGGAGCCGGGAGGGTGCGCTACTTTCCTCACGCGTTCCTGTTCCTGGCAGGCGCCACACCTTCTTTTCAATGAGCAAGCCAGATCACGTCTATACACTCGGGATTGAAGAAGAATTCGCGATCGTTGATCCGGAGACGCGCGAACTGCGGTCGCATATTCACGAAATTCTCGAAGGCGGCAAGATCACGCTCAAGGAGCAGATCAAGCCGGAGATGCACCAATCGGTGGTCGAGCTCGGCACCGAGATTTGTCAATCGATCGCCGACGCGCGCCATCACGTGACGGATCTGCGGAGCAAGCTGGGCACTTTGGCCGGAGTCAGCGGATTGAAGATTGCATCTGTCGGCACTCATCCGTTTTCACACTGGTACGATCAGCTCATCACCGAGGGCGAGCGTTATCAGACCATCGTTAAAGACATGGGGCTGCTGGCACGGGCCAATCTCATTTTCGGTTTGCACGTTCATGTCGGGATTCCGGACCGCGAGAGCGCGATTCACGTCATGAATCAGGCGCGCTATTTTCTGCCGCACATTTATGCGCTCTCGGTCAACTCGCCATTCTGGGTCGGGACGCAACACCGGACTGAAAGGTTACCGGCTGAAAGTGTTCGAGCGTTTCCCACGCACTGGGATTCCCGACGCGTTCGAGTCGCTCTCCGAGTATGAAGACTATTGCAAACTGCTGGTCAAAACTGGCTGCATCGACAATCCAAAGAAAATCTGGTGGGACATCCGCCTCCATCCAGTTTTCGACACGCTGGAGCTGCGGGTGTGCGATGCGCAATCGCGCGTGGATGACACGCTCGCGATCGCTGCATTGATCCAGGCGGTGATCGCAAAGCTCTACAAACTCGTTCGGCAGAACACGACCTTCCGCGTTTATCGACGCCGATTGCTGGATGAGAATCGCTGGCGGGCCACGCGCTACGGCATCGATGGCAAACTGATCGATTTCGGCCGCGAAGCCGAGGTGGAAACGCGAAGTCTCTCTAAATGAGCTGCTCGCATTCGTTTCGACTGAGGTCGGCGAACTCGGGAGCGAACGAGAGATGTCGCATATCGAGCGGATCATGCGCGAAGGCACGGGCGCGGATCGGCAACTCGCCGTCTGGGAACGCACTCAGGATATGAAAGCGGTAGTCGATCAGATCGTCGCCGAAACGTACGAAGGTCTGAACGCGCCTGTCTCGCCCTCCTAACGGAAGACGGCACTGACGCCGACGACTGCCTAACGGCGCAATGGAAACAACGACGTATGCGTCGAAAGACCGCGGACGTATTGAGCACGCTCAAACGCGCTCGGGTCCGGGCAATTCTTCTGGCTCATGATTCCCCTGATTTCGCCTAACGAACCGTATTGGTGTTGCTCCAGCCACGCGACCACCTCCATCTCAATTCGTTGGATATGCTCGATCCCATGCCGCATGAGAGCGCTGCAGAGCATAGTGACGTCGGCCCCGGCCATGACCATCTTGATCACGTCGTGTGCCTGATAAATGCCACTCGTGGCGGCGAGATTCGCACGGATTTTTCCGAAAAGGATTCCGATCCAGTGCAATGGCAATCGCATGTCCGCCGGCACACTTAGAGTAAGGTTCGGCACCACCTCATTTTTTTCCAGATCAATGTCGGGTTGGTAAAAACGATTGAAGAGGACGAGCGCGTTGGCGCCGAGTTCGTCAAGTGACGCGGCCATGTTCGTGAAGTTGCTGAAGTACGGACTGAGCTTCACCGCGAGCGGGATCGCAGTCTTGGCTCGTATCGTTCTAACCACGTCGAAGTATCCTTCTTCGATGACGGAGCCCGGGACTTCACGCCGCGTCGGTATTTTGTAAATATTGAGCTCCAGCGCGTCTGCGCCAGCCTCCGCGATTTGCCGCGCGTAACTGATCCACCCTCCAAGTGTGGTGCAGTTCAGGCTGCCGATAATTGGGATTTTAGCGCTGCGCTTGGCCGCTGCGATATGCTTCAGGTAAGCGTCCGGCGTGACCCGAAATTCCGCCGTGGATTTAAAAGGACCAGTTTCCGTTTGCTCCTCAAAAAGCGAATGCAGAACAACGGCGGCCGCGCCGGCTTGTTCCATCCGCCTGATCTTGTCGATCTCCTCCGAGAGCGGTGAAGCCGACGGCACCAACGGCGTGCGCAACTTCATCCCGAGGTAAGTGGTGGTAAGATCCACGGTGTAAATTGATTGCTAGCTATCTCAAAGCACAAATCCAGTCGCGCGTCGATTGCAGATCGGTTGGCGGGCTCAGTTTGTCTGCGGCGAGACCGGTTCGGGTACGCGATCGGGAACGATAATCTGTGGATTTCATTTCCGTCTCCATTAGGCTTAAACTGTAAAGGCCATGAGCGTAAGAGACCACGTTTTCACGATCGGGATCGAGGAGGAATTCCAGATCATCGATCCGGAGACGCGAGAGCTGCAGCTCGCATATTCAGGAGATTCTCGCCGGCGGCAAAATGATTTTGCAGGGGCATGTCAAGCAGGAGATGCATCAATCGGTCGTCGAGCTAAACACTGAGGTTTGCCAGGATGCCGCTTCCGCCCGGCAGCAGGTTCTTCACCTTCGTCGCGAGCTGGCCCTGCTGGCTCGACAGGATGGACTGACGATTGCGTCGGCCGGGACACATCCGTTTTCACACTGGATGAATCAGCTCATTACGGTGGACGACCGCTACGCCACGATCATCAAGGACATGCAACAGATTGCGCGAGTAAATCTCATCTTCGGACTGCATGTCCATATCGGCATCCCCGATCGTGAAATGGCGATCCAGGTAATGAATCAGGCACGTTATTTTCTGCCCCACATTTACGCGCTTTCAGTGAACTCGCCTTTTTGGCTGGGCGAGAATACCGGCCTGAAGTCGTATCGATTGCAAATCTTCGAGCGGTTTCCGCGCACCGGCATTCCCGACGCGTTCGAAAGCCTATCCGAATACGAGGATTACTTGAAGCTGCTCATCGCCACCGGTTGCATCGATAACGCAAAAAAGATTTGGTGGGACATCCGCCTGCATCCATTTTTCGATACTCTGGAATTCCGAATCTGCGATGCGCAATCGCGGGTCGACGACACAATCGCGCTGGCGGCATTGATGCAAGCGGTCATCGTTAAATTGCACAAACTGCTCCGGCAAAACATTACTTTTCGAATCTATCCCCGACGGCTTCTCGATGAGAATCGCTGGCGCGCCGCTCGCTACGGTCTCGATGGAAAAATGATTGATTTCGGCCGGTGCTGCGAACTCGATGAGCGAAGTCTGATCAACGAAATCCTCGAGTTTGTGGCGCCGGAAGCGGAAGAACTGGGCACTCAAGGCGAGATCGCGCACATCGAACGAATCTTGCGCGAAGGCACTGGCGCGGATCGACAACTCGCCGTTTGGGAGCGCACGCAGGAGATGAAAGCCGTGGTTGATCAGATCGTGGCGGAGACGTGCGAGGAGTTGAACGCTGCCGAGCCGCGGCCCGCAAGCGCCCGTTAGGCGCGCTCGGTCTGATAAGAGTGGTTTGCCGACACCGAATTTCCGCGTAATTCTCCCATTCCTTTTCCATGCCCGATCGAGTCTACCTTCATTCAATTGATCCCGAGTTGATGCCCGGCGCGCGCAACGCCATCGACGTTTGTCTGCGCCTGACCCCGCGCGAGCGCATCACCATTATCACCGACACAGCGACGCGCGAGATTGCCGCCGCGTTGCAAACAGAGGTGGAACGGGTCGGATCGGAATACAGCTTGTTCGTCCTCGAGCACCATGCCCGTCGACCATTGGAATTCATGCCCGAGCCGATTCTGGAAGATCTCGCCACATCGCAGGTCTCGATCTTCGCCGCCCAAACCCAAACCGGCGAACTTGGTTCGCGCAGTGAAATGACAGCGGTGGTAAACCATCACCACGTTCGCCACGCTCACATGGTTAACATCAACCGCGAGATCATGCTTGAAGGCATGCGCGCCGATTTTGTGAAAGTGGACGAGTTAAGCCAGCGATTGGTCGAGCGTGCGCGCAAAGCGGAACGCATCATGTGCAGAACGCCCCACGGGACCGAATTCGAAGCCGAGCTTTCGCCGAAACTAAAATGGCTCAAGACCAGCGGCATCATCACGAGGGACAAATGGGGCAATCTTCCCGGCGGCGAAATTTTTACGTCGCCGATGAATACCAACGGTGTGTTCGTGGTGGATGGCGTGGTTGGTGACTATCTGTGCGAACGCTATGGTGATCTTCAATCGAATCCGTTAACGATCGAGGTTGAGAACAATCGGATCCGATCTCTGAAATCGGAGAACAAAGACCTGCGCGATGATTTTCGCCTCTACACTGGCACGGACGAAAACAGCAATCGGGTCGGCGAGTTCGCCATCGGCACCAACATCGCGTGCACCAACGTCATCGGGCACATTCTTCAGGACGAAAAGATTCCCGGCGTCCACATCGCGTTTGGTCATCCCTACGCCGAACACACCGGCGCAAATTGGGTTTCGAAAACGCATATCGACTGCGTCGGGCGCGACTTCGATATCTGGTTCGACGGCGAACAGGTGATGAAGGGCGGAAAGTTCCTCGTCTGAAAAATGGACCCGGAACTTCGTTCGCGTTTCAACGCCGCTTTCACGCCCGACAAATACGAAGCGCTTGTGCGCTGCGTAAATGACACGGAAAAATGGCCGGCCGATTTTCGCATTTCCGAAACGCCGATCTTTTTGACCGCGGCGTTCACCGACGAGCTAACCAATGCGGCAACGACCATCGTGGATCGAGTACGCACGCCGGAACTTGCGCGCCATGCGGAAAACGCAATCCCGGACGGGTTGGAAGTGCCTAACGAAACGGCGCACCCGAATTTTCTCACGATCGATTTTGGTGTTTGCCGCGAAAACAACCGGCTGACACCACGCCTGATCGAACTTCAGGCTTTCCCGAGCCTCTACGGATTCCAGCTGTTTTTTCTTGGTTGTTTGCGCAAAACGTTTCCGGCGATACCACGCAATTGGACGTCGTCCTTCGGCGGCTTGAAGGACGAAGCTTACATCGAGCTCTTGCGCAGCGTGATCGTGGGAGACTCAAATCCGAAGAGCGTCATTCTGCTTGAGATCGAGCCCGGGAAGCAGAAGACGCGAATCGATTTTGCCTGCACCGAAACGCTCCTCGGCGTGCGGTCCGTTTGCCTGACGAAGATTCGTAAACGCGGCGCCCAGCTCTTTTATGATCGCGACGGACGCGAAGTACGGATTGAGCGCATCTACAATCGCGTCATTTTCGATGAATTGATTCGGCGTCCCGATCTCAGCCCGCCGTTTCGATTTCAGGACGAGCTGGACGTGAAATGGGTTGGGCATCCGAACTGGTATTTTCGGATCAGCAAGCATTCGCTGCCCTTCTTGAGGACGGAACACACCGCTCCCGCGTTCTTCGCCGACGAATTTCCCGATAGCGAATCGCTCGACGATTACGTGATGAAGCCGCTCTATTCCTTTGCCGGACTTGGTGTGGACATGGAACCGACCCGCGAAAAACTCGCGGCGCTGGAAAAGCCGAATGAATGGATTTTGCAAAAGAAAGTCGCGTACGCGGAATTTGTTCCCACCGTCGACAACAAGAAATCCAAAGCGGAAATCCGAATGATGTTCATCTGGCCGGACGGACGGGAACCCGTGCTGGTGAACAATCTCGTGCGAATGAGTCAGGGCAAAATGATGGGCGTCGACTTCAACAAAGAGAAGACGTGGGTCGGCGCGACCATCGCGCTGCACGAGGATTGACCTGTTGCCGATGGCTTCCCACGGGCCGCCAGCGGCGACACCTACAATTTCTGTTTCATCAGCTGCACCATTTCGGCCGATGTTCGCACCGGCACGATCTCAAAATCCATCAGATCCTTCCAATGGTCGGTCCAGAGTGGGAAGAGTTTGACGTCTTTCGTCTGCATCAATTGCCAGCAAGTTCTTCGATCTTCCGCAATCCAACTCGAGACGTATTCCAGGCCGTGGGGCATCATGCGGCCCTGTTCACGGAAGCGACGATAGATTTCCGGAGCGGCTCCTTCTTTGAAATGCTCAACGACCATGTAAAGCATCTTGATTGGGTACCTTGGTTAGGAATAATAGATTTCAAATTTCCCGCCGAGCAAAATCACGCCAGCAATTGCCAAGAGATGGTGAGCCTCGGTCTCGGGGGCGCGGTTCAATGAAGCGTGATAATAGCCATGCAACCCGCGAGTCAATCGAGCTTCCAGACGTCGAACGGAGCAGAGCCCGTTGAAATCTGGCGGGCACGCAATTTCATCCACCAGCATTTCGACGAAGAGCTTTCCCTAACGAGGGTTGCGAACTTCGTGAACATCAGCGCAAATTATCTGAGCGAGAAATTCAAATGCGTGACCGGAATAAACTTTGTCGATTACGTGGCCCGCACCCGGATCGAGAAAGCGTGCGACCTGTTGCGGAATTCAAATTCGCGGGTCAGCGAAATCGCGTTTGAAGTGGGCTTCCAATCGCTGTCGCAGTTCAATCGCGTTTTCAAAAAATTGATCGGGAAATCGCCCACTGCGTATCGCCTGGCGCACTCAAAGACAAGGTGCGGCCGTTGAATTCGTCGATCGGGAAAACTCAAGACGCACATTACCCGTAAAAATGTGTTGCCATCTTGATCGTCTTCTAGTAACCCTCCGTTTCGTGTGGCATCTGTGGCTAACTCGATTGATCCACGGTAAGCGCGAAAAATTCTGGTGGGCGGTCGGGGGTGGAGCTGCGCTGACCGTAATTCTGCTGTCTTGCAGTGACTTCGAACCGAGTCACGCCATTCTCGCACCGCCGAGCATTCCCGGCGCTGAGTTTGTCGGATCGGAAGAATGCGCAACCTGTCACGAGGCGATCACGCGTGATTTTCGAACAGCCACCCACGCGCGACTGCAGACAAAAAAGGTAATCGTGAGTAAGAGCAGCGGAAAAGGCGCTGAGGCAAAGGGCGGCGGAACTCCAAAGGAGATTACGGACATGGGCTGCGAGTCGTGCCACGGGCCGGGGAGTTTGCACGTTAAAGCTGGCGGCGGCGCCGGCACGATCATTAACCCGAGAAAATCTCCGACCACCTGTTTTCAATGCCACCTCGAGGTGCGGGCGGCATTCGAGCTGCCTTTTCACCATCCGGTCTTGGAAGGAAAAATCGGCTGCTCTGATTGTCACAATCCGCACAAGGGGAACGTGTTCAAGGGCGGCGGGACCAGCGGCATGCAATCGCTCAAGGGCGGCGGCACCGCTTTGCTTGGCCAAAACGAAACCTGCTTCCAATGCCACACAGCTCAGCGCGGCCCGTTCGTGTTTGAGCACGAAGCGCTGCGCGAAGGATGCGTCGTCTGCCATTCGCCCCATGGCTCGGTCAATCAGCGAATGTTAACGGTCCGCAACCAGGCGCTTTGCCTGAAATGCCATTTCCAGCAGCAAACCGCTCCTGGCGCAATTTTCATCGGAAATGTCAACCACTCCAGCTTCCTGCAGCAGGGCACTTGCTGGTCGGCCGGCTGTCATGAGGCGGTCCACGGTTCGCAGGTCAACTCGCACCTGAGGTTTTGAACCATGTCCTTGTTCGATTCGACACTTCCTCGACTGATCAAAACGCGCACGTTTGCATTCCTAATCTGCCTTTTTCTCTCGACGAATATCCCACTTCACGCCGGTGAACCTGTTCCGAAAACAAACGCCGACGGAAAAGCGGTTCCGGGTGAGACGCCGGCCGAAGAACCGACCTACAACAATTGGATCGAGCTTTCCGTCGGCGGGCTGATTACGAATGGCGATACCGCTCTTTTTGAGCAGCAGCATCACGTGTCGGGCGACGTCTTTGGCGGAATCCACGACCTGCATTACGAGCAAACGGTGGACAAGAACGGACAGTTCTCGATCGACGGGCATGCCATTATCGATACCGGCGATTATAACCTGACGCTGAGCTTCTCCAAGCCAGACCTGGGGTATATCAAGGCGGGGTATGACCAGTTCCGGAGCTACTATGATGGCAACGGCGGATTCTTCCCGGTTAATGGGGCGTTTTTCCCGCCGCCCATCCCCGAGATGTACATTACTCGAGGCGAAGCGTGGTTCGAGCTGGGCCTGCAATTGCCGAACTGGCCAGAGATTATTATCCGCTATTCGCACGAGTTTCGGCAGGGCCAGAAGGATTCGACCGAATGGGGCGACACCACTGTGACGGGCCTGCCGCCCGGAGCATCCACGACCCGGAAAATTGTGCCGAGTTACCGCGACATTGATGAAGCCCGTGACATTGTCTCACTGGAGATGAGCAAGACATTCGGCAACACCGATGTCGGTTTGGGAATGCGCTACGAACACGAGAATAACAATGACGGTTACAACTTCGAGCGCGGCGCCGGCGCACCTAACCAACGGTTTGTCACGAACAAAGAAAGCGACAATTTCGATCTGTTTAGCGGGCATGCGACAACGGAGACGCGATTCAGCGATTCACTCTGGCTAACGACCGCCTACTCTTACACGACGCTGTCAAACGACCTGAGCGGATCGCGTATCTATGGACCTTTCTATTACGCCTCCTACAGCGATCCGATCGACACACTGGGCATTCGCGACGAGGGCTACCTAAACCTTGCCGGCACCTCGAACTCCCAACAATGGGTGGTCAATCTCAATCTCATGTGGTTGCCAGTGAAGAATCTTACGGTTCTCACCGCCTTCCGTTACACCTACGAAGATACCCAAAGCAACTCAGTCTTTGTCGAGACCACGACCCGAACGGCACCTCTTGTTCCGGTGGCGGCGAGCAGCTTTCAAAACTTTAACACTTTTGCGGAGACATTCGAGTTGCGTTACACGGGCGTGACCAATTGGCTCTTTTACGCGAGGGGCGATTGGGAGGAGCAAAATGGCGATATCCACGAAAGCGAAGGCGATATCGGGGGTCCAGCGACTTCCGACATCAAGAATCTGGATTTGCTCTGGCAGAAATACACTGTCGGCTTCACCTGGTATCCCATGGCCCGGCTCAGCCTGGCCGGGCAGTATTTTTACAAAAGCCTTCGATACGATAATAGCTCCAACGCTGATGGCCAGAACCTCGAGTACCAGACATGGAGCACGAACGACTTCAATATTCGTCTCACCTGGCGACCCAAACTCCCGCCTTCCCTCGGCACGCTCGCTTTGGTTACGCGCTACGACTACACGACCTCTTTAGTGATCGGCCAGTTTAACATTCCAAACGGTATTTTGCTTAATCCCGAGCACACCGCTTGGATTAGCAATCAGGTGATCACGGAAAGCGTGACTTGGAACCCGCTCGCCCGGCTCTACCTCCAGGGAGATTTTTCCTACGTTCTGAACCAGACGAAAACTCCGGCCGCGAATATTGTGATTCTCCCCGGAGCAGGCCCGACGGTGCTGAATTTTCAGAGCGATTACTGGACGATCGGAGCGAATATCGGCTTCCTGATGAACGAAAAAACTGAGTTTCGTGTCGGCTACAACTACTATCGGGCGGCCGATTACACGAACAATTCACTGGCCGGCCTGCCTTACGGGGCGGATCAGACCGAAAATAGCGTGACAGCGAGCATGAGCCGTCAGCTCACAAAGAGCGTTCGCCTGAATCTCCAGTATGGTTACTATAACTACACCGACGGCCTCTATGGCGGTCACAACAACTACCAGGCGCACTCCATATTTTCCAGCCTTGTTTTCGGCTTCTAGTTGCTGGAGAGCCTAATGCGAGAGATCGCGCGAAAGGCTGCATCGATCTCGCCGACTGCGTTTGCCGATCTGAATTTACCGACTCGTTGAAGCACCAACGATCATGGGCTTTGGGCAGGAATCGTTGCGGTCAGCGAATTTTGCTTTTCCCCGGGATTCATTAACCTTGTTTCGGCTGGCCGAGTCTGAAAATGTGATGCGAAAATTTGTCGCCCTGATCACATCACTGAAGCTGACGATTGTCTGCCTGGCCGCTGCGATCGCGCTCATCCTCGCCGGCACGCTCGCGCAAGTGCATCTCGGCATTCATGAAGCACAGCAACGTTACTTTCAAAGTCTGTTCGTGTGGTGGCCGTCGGAGAGCCGCGGGTTCAAGGTTCCGGTGTTTCCCGGCGGACATCTCATCGGCGGCGTCCTGCTGATCAATCTGATCGCCGCGCACGCCAAACGTTTTCATTGGGCGTGGCGCAAGCTCGGTATTCATCTCACCCATGCCGGCCTGATCATCATGCTCGCCGGCGGCCTCCTCACCGATCTCCTTGCCGTTGAGAGCCACATGCGCCTGTCACAAGGCGACACGAAAAATTACTCCGAGGATCCGCGATTGATGGAACTCGCGGTCGTCGACACGACCGATTCGCAGTTCGATCAGGTGACCGCAATTCCCGAAGCGTTGCTGCGGCGCGATCGAGTAATCGAGCGCGGCAATCTGCCATTCCGAATCGTGGTACGGAATTTCTTTCAGAATGCGCGATTGCAGATGTTGCGCGAATCAACCGATGGTGCCCGCCCCATTGCGAATCAAGGACCGGGTGCGCAAATTGTGGTCCAATCCGTCCCGCGCGCGACCGGCGTGGAAGATCGAGATGTCCCTGCTGCTGCGGTTGAAATCGTGCCGATCGATCCCGCGACCCGCGCGGCATCGCTACCGCTCGGCACCTGGCTGGTCTCGGATGCACTTGGTGCGCCCCAGAAATTTTCCTGCGCGGGGCGCACCTGGCACCTCGTGATGCGTCCGGCGCGCTATTACAAGCCTTTCAGCGTAACGTTGCGAAAGTTTACCCATGAAAAATACGCCGGCACCGAGATTCCAAAGAACTTCGCCAGCCGTATCACGTTGATCGATCCCGAGCGCTCGGTGAATCGCGATGTCCTGATATATATGAATCATCCGTTGCGTTATCGGGGCGAGACGTATTATCAGGCCGGGTTTCAGAAGGACGATTCCGCCTCGATCCTGCAGGTCGTGCATAATCCCAGTTTCATCGCGCCCTACATTGCATGCGTGATCGTCGCCGCCGGGTTGCTCATTCAGTTTGGTTATCACCTTGTCGGATTTTCACGGCGACAAAGAACCGCACTGGCATGAAACGCTTCTTTCCCGCGCTTGTCATCGTCCTCGCGCTGTTCTGGCTGGCCTTGAGCTGGCGGCCGCCGCAGATCCCCGCAGCGGATGTTGATCTGGTTACCTTCGGGAAGATTCCGGTGCTGGTCGGCGGTCGTGTTAAGCCGCTCGACACTGTTGCGCGCAATTCGCTGCTCATTATTCACGAGAAACAAACGGTTCAGGCGGCGGGGAATGGAACATGGATCAGCGCAGTCCGCTGGCTCGCCGACACTCTCTTCAACGCGCCGGTCGCCGATCAATATCCTGTCTTCGTGATTCAGAATGCGGAAGTGCTCGGACTGTTCGGTTGGGAACAAAGCGACCGGAAATATTTTAGTTTCGCCGAGATCACGCCCTTTCTGAAGCAGATCGACGATCAGGCCGAACTGTCGGAGAAACTGCAATCGGTCGAACGCTCGGCCTACCAAAACGCGATCCTGAATCTGCGCAACGGGCTCGTGCTGTATCAACGATTGAAAAACAGTCTGCAGCCGGAAGGGGCAAGGAATTTTGCGGCCGAACTGAAATTTCTCGAGGACAACTTGCCGGGGGCCGGAAAAGCGGCACGACGACGCGAAGCCGGGGAGCCATTCGACAAAGCGAAGCTCGATGACATCGCGGGGCTGATCCAGCGCTATCAAAAATCAGCGGAGATGGCTTACATTCTGGCCATTCCGCCGTCTTCGTTAGGCCGGCAGGATCAGTGGCGCCCCGTCGGTGAAGCTTTAGTGCAATCGATCACGGAACGGCAGATTCATCCCGTGGCGAAGATGTACGCCTCGCTCGGCGACGCTTATCGCGCGACCAATCACGATGCCTTTAATCAAGATCTCAAGGTTGTGGCCGATTGGATGGCGAAAGAACAAACTAATTCAACCAGGCGCGCGTCGTTCGAATTTCTTTTCAACCATGTCGATCCCTTTACCCACAGCATGACTTTGTACGTGGCGGCGTTTTTGCTCGCCTGTTTGTCGTGGATGGCGTGGAACCGGCCCCTCAATCGCTCCGCTTTTTATCTGCTGCTCCTCGCGCTCGCCATTCACACCTTCGGTCTTGTTTCGCGGATGTACCTGCAGGAACGCCCGCCCGTCACCAACCTTTATTCCTCCGCCATCTTCATCGGGTGGGGTGCAGTCATCGTATCGCTCATCCTCGAACGAATTTTTCGTGATGGTATCGGCGCGGCCTGCGCCGGCGCGATCGGCTTCATTACGCTGATCATCGCCCATCATCTTGCTGGAAGTGGCGATACCCTCGAGATGTTGCAAGCCGTGCTCGACACCAACATCTGGCTGGCTACGCACGTCGTCGCGATTACAACGGGCTACTCCGCGATGTTCCTGGCCGGCATGCTGGCGACAATCTATATCGTGCGCGGCGTATTCACGCGCTCGCTGAAAAAGGAAACGGCTGATTCTCTTTCGCGCATGACTTACGGCGTGGTTTGTTTCGCGACGCTTTTCAGTTTTGTCGGGACCGTCCTCGGCGGCATATGGGCCGATCAATCGTGGGGCCGCTTCTGGGGTTGGGACCCGAAAGAAAACGGCGCTGTGCTGATCGTTCTTTGGTGCGCGATTATTCTGCACGCGCGTTGGGGCGGATTCATTCGGCAGCGCGGGCTCATGATCATGGCAATCTTCGGCAACGTCATCACGAGTTTCTCATGGTTCGGCGTGAACATGCTCGGCGTTGGCCTGCATTCGTACGGGTTCATGCAAAAAGCATTTCCGTGGCTGGTCGGATTTATCGTCAGCCAGCTCATATTGATGGCGGTGGCGGCGATGCCGCTCGAGCGTTGGCGGAGCTTCCGAGCATCCGCCGACGCGCGGCGTCGAAAAGATCAGCCGGGCGATTTAGACTTTGCTCCTCCAGAATTAGCCGTAGAATTGACATCAGAATAGCTCCAGCCAGAAAGGATCCAGTCGTGAAAATCATTGCCATCATCACCATTAGCCTGCTTGCCATCTCGGCAAGTTCCGTCCGCGCCGCCGATGCGAAAGCACTTTGGGACGCCAACTGTGCACAGTGTCACGGAAAAGCCGGAAACGCGGATACGAAAATGGGGAAAACATTGAATGCAAAGGATCTGACCGATCCGAAAGTTCAAGCTGCATTCACTGACGCCAAAGCGACCCAATCGATCAAGGAAGGCGTGAAGGAAAACGGCAAGACGACCATGAAAGCGTTCGGCGGAAAATTAAGCGATGACGATATCAAGGCGCTTGTCGCTTATGTGCGGACGCTGAAAAAATAGGCGCACGGGCGTTTGGTCCGTTTGATCTTGCGAGCGGCTGCGCCGCTGCCGGTGCGGCCGGAAAAACAGTTGCGATTGGCTTCGACTGACTTCAACTTGACCATGAAGCGTCCGGAGAAGTATCAACCAGGGAATCTGCAATGAAAATCATGACCAAAACGGCTTTGTTAATCGCACCCATGATCCTTAGCGCGAGCGTAGCTTTCGCAGCGGACGCGAGCGCGAATTGGAACGCAAACTGCGCCGCCTGCCATGGCAAGGATGGCAGCGGCAGCACCATGATGGGCAAGAAATTGGGCGTCAAAGATTATC
The DNA here is from genome assembly GCA_963737545.1 of uncultured Verrucomicrobiae bacterium. Taxonomy (GTDB): domain Bacteria; phylum Verrucomicrobiota; class Verrucomicrobiia; order Chthoniobacterales; family UBA10450; genus CAVTTH01. The sequence continues at coordinate 548,457 of CAVTTH010000003.1, forward strand.
GCGACCCCAAGGTTCAGGCGGCGTTTAGCGATGCGGAAGCGGCGCGAGCAATCAAGGAAGGCGTAAAAACAAACGGCAAGGAGACGATGAAACCATTCGGTAGCAAACTTTCTGACGCCGACATCACGGCGCTCGTGGCCTACGTTCGTTCATTGAAGAAGTAATCGCCCCTGATTTTGCGGGCGGTGTCTGGAGTGCGGCGGTGCATCGCCGGTTTGCGACGCCGACTCCATTTCGATCTTATTTCCAAGATCGACGATCATTGTGTTGTTTCGAGGTGACTTTTCGAGCCGCCCGTAAATAATGGCGCGATGCCTGACGCTCCAGCTCCCGCGCAGCCCCGGCCTTTTAGGCGCAATTTTCGCAACTGGCTTAGTTGGTCCGGAATGGTGCTCGCCGCCAGCGCGCTCTTCGCCTTTCTTCTCCTCTTCGCGTTTGATCTGTTCGCGATCCACCGCAATCCGTACATCGGCATTCTCGCTTATGTCATAGCGCCGCTATTCTTCATTCTCGGAATCTTTCTTACGTTCCTTGGTGCGCTTCTTCGCTGGCGGACGCGGCGTCACGCTGTGCGAGAGGCCGAGCCCCTTGCGATCAAAATTGATCTGTCACGTCCGCGCGACCGAAGAATTCTCGCGCTCTTTGTTGCGGCGAGCGTTGGATTCTTGTTTCTGACCGCTCTGGGGAGTTATCAGACCTACCAAATTACAGAATCTGTTCAGTTCTGCGGCAAGACATGCCATCTTCCGATGGAACCGCAGTTCGTTGCGTTTCAACACACCGCACATGCAAGCGTGGAGTGCGTGGCGTGTCACGTCGGCCCGGGCGCGGCCGCGTACTTCAAGACGAAAGTCAACGGCGTGAAACAGCTTTATCACACAGTGCACAACGATTTCGATCGCCCAATTCGTATCACCGCGGCCAATCCACGCCCCTCTCAAGCGATTTGTGAGCAGTGCCACTGGCCCAAAAAATACGTCGGCAACGTCGAGCGCACGTACCAGCATTACCTTTCCGACGAGAAGAACACGCCGTTCGCTGTCCGCCTCCTGCTCAATGTCGGCGGCGGCGATCCGTCAAATGGTCCGCAAGGCGGCATTCACTGGCACATGAATATTGCCAATAAAATTGAATACATTGCGACGGACGACCAACTACTCTCAATTCCGTGGGTGAGAATGACGAATCCACAGGGCGTTACCACGGAATACCGCGATCCCGATTTCAAGGACGATCCCGCGAAGCATCAAATTCGGCGAATGGATTGCATGGATTGTCATAGCCGGCCCGCGCACAAGCTGCATACGCCTAACGAAGCGGTTGACCTGGCCTTATCGACCGGGCGGCTCGATCCAAAGACTCCGTGGGTGAAATCGAAAGTGGTCGCGGCGTTGGTCAAACCTTACTCCACGAAAGGCGAAGCCGAGCAGGGCATCGCCAATTCTCTACGCGAAGCTTATCCCGACCCCGCGCAGGCAAATCCAATCATCAATGAAGCGCAGATCATCTATCGGCAGAATTTTTTCCCGGAGGTGAAGGTCGATTGGCGCACGTATCCCGATTTTGTTGGACACAAGAATTGGAACGGATGCTTTCGCTGCCATGACGGCAAACACGTCTCGGCCGACGGCAAGATGTCAATCAAAGCAAGCGATTGTCGGTCGTGCCATCTCATTCTCGCGCAAGGCAGCGGCGAAGCACTTGAACAGGTCAATGCCAAAGGGCACGATTTCATCCATATCGACGCCCCGTATGCGGAATTTTCCTGCATCGATTGCCATACCGGCGGGTTGCAGAAATAATGGGAAACAATCAATCCGAAGAAATGCGCAGCTTTTTTGCTGGCCAAGTCGGGTATTGCTAGTGTGCTCTCAGACGTAGTTTCCGGACGAGAAAAGCAATTTTTCTAATGTGATGAGAGTTCTTGCACGCGGGTAGCCTTTCACCATCAGGAGCCTGAAATGGAAGAACAAATTCAACTGGCGTCCGATTCGAAGAAATCACGCCGCGATTTTCTCGACCTCCTGTTGGGCGCGAGTCTTCTCGGCTGGCTGGTCAGCATCGCCTACCCGATCATTCGTTATCTCAAACCGCTGCCGCAAACCGGTCCCACGGGACCAACGCATTTGACGCGCGACGAAGCCTCAAAACTGGAGCAAAACAAGTTTGTCATCGTCCCGGTGAGCGGGCAGCGCGTGATCGTTTTGCAAGCGGGCGATCAATTGCACGCGTTCAGCGCCAAGTGCACGCACGAAGGCTGCACGATCACATATCAGCCGGCGCAATCAGTCCTTTGGTGTCCTTGCCATGATGGCCGCTTCGATCTTACTGGCCGCGTTTTGTCCGGGCCGCCGCCTCAGCCGCTGCAGAAATACGCAGCTCGACGCCAACCGGATGGGGGGATTGTGATTTCTGAAGAACGAGCCTGACAATAACGGCGCTAAGAAGAACGGAGGGCTGCGCGGCTGGCTCGATCGGCGTTATCAACTAACGCCGCTGCTCGAATTCCTGAGTCACAAGCAGGTGCCATTGGGGTCGCACTGGATGGGCTGGTACTATCTGGGCGGGATCACCATGTTCTTTTTCATTGTTCAGGTAATTACCGGAGTGCTCTTGCTGATGTACTTCCAACCGGGCGAAGCGACGGCCTACGAGAGTATTCGTTTTCTCACAACCAAGGTCCCGTTCGGCTGGCTGATACGTTCGATTCACAGTTGGAGCGCGCATTTGATGATCATTTCGCTGGTGCTTCACATGTTCAGCACAATGATGCTGAAGGCTTACCGCCCGCCGCGCGAACTGACCTGGGTTTCCGGCTACCTTCTGTTTCTGCTCACGCTCGGTTTCGGTTTCTCCGGCTATTTGCTGCCTTGGAACAAGCTCGCTTACTTCGCCACGACGGTGGGCACGAATATCGTGCGCTCGGTGCCGCTGCTAGGTGACTGGCTGTTGCAAGTGTTGCGCGGCGGGCAGGACGTCACGATTAATACGCTGTATCGCTTCTTCGCCGCCCACGTCGTGATTCTGCCTTTGGCGTTCGTCGGCTTGATCGGTTTGCACCTGCTAGTCATCCAGCGACAAGGCATGGCACTGCCGCTGGGCGCCAAGGTTGCGCCCCGCGGCATGAAATTCTTTCCCAGCTTTGCCCTGCGCGATGTGTTGCTGTGGCTCGCTTGTTTGATGGCGCTGCTGACGCTCGCCGTGTTCCTCCCCTACGGACCGGGCATTCCAGGAATGGATTGGGAGCTGGGTCAGAAGGCAGACCCACTGGCGCCGGCTTATCCAGGGATAAAACCGGAATGGTATTTCCTCTGGGAGTATCAGTTGCTCAAAGAATTTCCGCCGCACCTTTTTGGTCTGGAAGGACCGCAGGTCTGCTTGCTGTTAATCGCGCTCATGTTCGGCATCTGGGGCCTCATCCCGTGGCTTGACCGACGCGCTCGCCGGGACAAGCCATCACCGGCTTTCAGTGATCTGGGCTGGGCGGCGATCCTGTTTCTAACTTACCTGACCCTGCTGGGCTGGGACATCGGAGCAAGCGGAGCCACTGACGAGCTGGCTGCGGTACACAACTCGGCTCGGGTGTGCGCGCTGTGGACTTTGCTTGCGGGCGCGGTGGTGATTGTTTTTCGATACTGGCGCTTCGAGCACCGCTGGTTCATTCTGACGGGTGCAGCGCTTTTGCAGGTCGCGCTCCATGGTTTCGTCGGTATTTCCTATCTGTTGGCCGGCGTGATCTCGGTAGCGCTGGCCGTTCTCGCCATTGCAATCTCGCGTGTGATGCGCCCACAAATTGATGGGAGAGATGCATCTTGAGAACGATCCCGATCATCGTCGGACTTTTCCTCATCCCCGTCGTGGGTTTTGCGACTGATCAAGCTTCCGTGACGCCGTCTCCGAAATTAGCCGCCATGCTTGCAGCGAAAGATGAGAACGGCAAAGCGATTATCACAGCCGAACAAAAGACATACTTCAATGGACTCAATGATAACCTGAAAGAACTGCTCAACCGCGCGGTCGAAAAGGAAATGGTCACGCGGCCGGAGCACTTGTCGATCTTGCTGGCGCTGGAGTTGCGACCGCAAAAAATGGAGTTGGTCCTGCAAAACAACTGTGTCCTTTGCCACAGCGACTCGGCCAACCAATCCGCGGAGGAGCTCTTTTCTCTCGCGTCCAACCCAGGCGCTTCGCCGTCGCACATGAATCTAAGAGAAGTCGTCGAGGACGTTCACTTTCGTCGCGGCGTGTCATGTGCCGGTTGTCATGGCGGCGATCCGACGGCCGATCTGGGACACGCGCATGTGAAAGAATGGCCGGAAAAAGATCGACAAAAAAATCGTGCCTGGGTCGTTCAGTTCTGCGCGCGTTGCCATTCCGATCCTGCCAAGATGCACGAGTTCAATCCTGCGCTGCCGACCGATCAACTCGCAAAGTTCAAAGAGAGTCCACACGGCCATAGGCTGTTGGACGAACATGATGACCGCGCGCCGACATGCGTGAGTTGCCACGGCGTGCACGGGATTCGGCCGGCGAAAGATCCGCAGTCCAAAGTCTATGCCCAGCGGGTGCCGGAAACCTGCGGCGCGTGCCATTCGAATCCCAAGACCATGGCCGGGTTCACCCTGCCGAATGGCGCGCCGCTTCCGACCAATCAACTCGCGGATTACAAAAAGAGCGTGCACGGCCAGGCGCTGCTGGTACGGGGCGACCTGGGCGCACCCGCCTGCAACGATTGTCACGGAAATCATGCCCCCACTCCGCCGGGCGTGGCGAGCGTGAGCCGCAGTTGCAGTCTTTGCCACTCGGCCAATGCGAGTCTCTTCGATGGCAGCAAACACAAGCAGGCTTTCGACCAGCATAACTGGCCGGAGTGCAGCAAGTGTCATGGCAACCATGCCATCCTCAAGACACACGATTCGATGCTGGCGTCAGGATCGGGCTCGCTGTGCGGGGATTGCCATCGCCAGTACGCCAAGGACAACCCCCACTGCATCGCCACGGCAGATTATTTTCACCAGACGATTACGCAAATGGACGAAGCGCGGAACAAGTTTGATGCAATCTCGGAGAAACTTGCTGCCAAAGGTCTGGATGTTGAGCCGATCAGCAACCACTTAACCGAACTGACAGATAGTTTGAAGAAGTCGCGCACCTATGTGCATTCGTTCAGCCGGGATACGTTCCAACAGGTGGCGCTGCCGGGAGAAGAGGCTGCCCAGCGAACCGGCACTCTCGTCGAGAAGGCGCGCGAAGAGTACAAGTACCGCCAGTTCGGTTTAGCCGGCAGCATCGCGTTGATCGGATTGCTGATGCTGGCGATTTACTTGAAACTCCGCAAACTCGAGAAATAGGAAACGCGCTTGCGGCGGTGGCCTGGACAGTCGTCCGAACGCAGGCGCGCTACGGCCGTCAGAAATTCGATGACCGCCCCGGATCCGGTGGCATTATCCGGACCCGTTCAGCGGGGGATGGCAAGATTATTTCAGCTCTTCGTTTGTCTCAGCAAAGGCGTTGACCGCGAATTCCAAATCCTCCCGCGAATGCGCGGCTGAAACCTGGGTCCGGACGCGAGCAGTCCCGTGCGGCACGACCGGATAGAAGAAGCCAACGACGTAGACTCCTTTCTCCAGCATGCGCGCGGCGAATCTCTGCGAGAGAGCGGCGTCGCCAATCATGATCGGGACGATCGGGTGCGTGCCGGGTTTAATCGTTAGGCCACGGTCCGTTAGGGCTTCCCGAAAATATTTCGTGCTCGCTTCGAGTTTGTCGCGCAATTCGGTGGACGCAGTAAGCAACTCCAGCACCTTCAATGAGGCCGCGACGACGGGCGGCGCAATGGTGTTGGAGAACAGATAAGGCCGCGAACGTTGACGAAGGAGCGCCACGATCTCTTTCCGCGCGCTGATGTAGCCGCCGCTCGCGCCGCCGAGCGCCTTGCCGAGCGTGCCAGTGAGAATGTCTACGCGACCCATCACACCGCAATGCTCGGGCGTGCCGCGTCCGGTCTTGCCGAGAAATCCGGCGGCGTGCGCGTCATCGACCAGGACAAGCGCCTGATATTTTTCGGCGAGATCGCAGATGGCTTTCAAATTCGCGATCGTGCCGTCCATCGAGAAAACGCCGTCCGTCGCGATCATGCGAAAACGCGCGCCGGCCGCTTCGCGCAGTTTCGCTTCAAGATCATTCATATCATTGTTCTTGTAGCGGAAGCGCTGCGCTTTGCAGAGCCGGATGCCGTCGATGATGCTGGCGTGATTTAATTCGTCGCTGATGATTGCGTCCTCCGCGCCGAGTAACGTTTCGAAGACGCCGCCGTTCGCATCAAAGCAGGAAGGATAAAGGATCGTATCTTCCGTCCCGAGGAATTTGCTGAGTGCGGCTTCGAGTTCCTTATGGATGTCCTGCGTGCCGCAGATGAAACGGACGCTCGCCATGCCGAAGCCATGCGTATCGAGCGCTTCCTTCGCCGCCGCGATCAACGCCGGATGATCGGCGAGGCCAAGATAGTTGTTCGCGCACATGTTGAGCACGCGCTTTCCGCCGACGATGTCGATCTTCGCGTCCTGCGGTGAAGTGATGATACGCTCGGTTTTGAAAAGACCCTGCGATTTAATCTCATCGAGCGTGGCCGCAAGCTGCTTTTGGAATTCGGGAAGCATAGGGTCCACAGACTACACAGATTTTCGCAGATTAGAAAAAGCGGAATCTGGAATCAGAAGGAAGAAGTGGTCGCGGTTTGTGTGGTGCAATCGAGCAGCTTTGTCATCCCGAGCAGAGCGAGGGACCTCTCCTATTCGTCGGCCGTTGCTATCCCGATGAAAACCGGCAATGAAATCCGCGTCGCCTCGTCTCGCGGAAGTAATCTGGAAATATTGTGAGGTCCCTCGCGTTCGCTCGGGATGACAGCAAGGGCCGAGACATCGCAAAAATCGGGATTTGCACCAATTGTGAATAACTGTTAATAACTTTCCGATCTATCGTGGAACGCCGGGAACTTCTTCGATCCGCCCTGGGCATTGGCGCGCTCTTTGTCCTCGCGGGGTGCGGGACCACTTCGAGACCGCTGCCGCAGTACCGAGCCACCCCTCACCAAGACCGATTTTCAAACCGTCCGGACCACGGCTTACACGCACACCGAGGCGGACCATCGCGAATACACCAACCACAACGCGCTCGGTGGGGAATTACAGGCCGCTGGGCCGCCGATTCATCGAGTGGAAGTGGTTCCTCGCGCCAGCTCGCTCGATCCCGACGAACAGTCTGACTACCAAACAGTTTCGTATTCGGGTGCGCCACACCAGCCCTTTTCAGTCAGCGACCGACGGTCCGTCAGCAGGTCTTCGAGCAGCACAAAGACAACGCGCGGTAAGAAACGAGCAGCAGTCGCGAGACCGCGAATCGGAAGTGCGGCAGCCGATTGGTCGCGCTGGCCTGCGGGCACAACCTTCCGTCTGCTTTCAACCGGGCAGATGTACAAGGTGGATGATTACGGGTGGGCGTTGTCAGGCCGGAACACGATCGACCTTTACATGGCTTCACCTAACGAGATGAACGCATGGGGTGCTCGCGCGGAGTCGATTCAGATTCTGCAATGGGGCGATCCGGGCGAAAGTCTGCACTTCCTCGAGCGTCACCAGGAGCACCGCCACATCAAGCGGATGGTTTTGGAACTGCGTGGCGATAATCGAGCGGCCGCGAAGATGGAGTAACAACGAGCCCGTCGCGATCGAGAGCGATTCCGTTACGTCCCCCAATCGAGCACGATCTTACCGGAATTTCCGGACTTCATTAGCTCGATCGCTTCCTTGAATTGCGTGTAGGGAAAGCGATGCGTGATGACAGGTGAGATGTCGAGGCCGCTCTGAATCATCGCGGTCATCTTGTACCAGGTTTCGTACATCTCACGGCCATAGATTCCCTTGATCGTGAGCGCGCTAAAAACGACGACGTTCCAGTCGATGGCCGCGCTGCTCGGCATGATGCCCAATAATGCGATCTTGCCTCCGTGAAACATGGCCGGGAGCAAATCGGTCATCGCTTTGGGATTGCCAGACATCTCCAGCGCGACATCGAAACCTTCCTTCATGTCGAGCTGCTTCATCGCGTCGCTCAAACGGGCCGTACGGACATCGAGTGCGAAAACATTCGGGGCCATTTTCTTGGCGAGCTCGAGACGATAGGGATTGATGTCGGTAATCACGACATTGCGCGCGCCGGCGTGCCGGCAAATCGCGACCGCCATGCAACCGATCGGGCCGGCCCCGGTAATGAGCACGTCTTCGCCGATCAGATCAAACGAGAGCGCGGTGTGGGTCGCGTTGCCTAACGGATCGAAACAGGAAAGGACATCGAGCGGAATGTTCGGATCGGCGTGCCAGACGTTCGAAGTTGGGATGGATAGGTACTCGGCGAACGCGCCCTGCCGATTGACACCGACGCCTTGTGTGTTTGGGCACAAATGACGCCGGCCAGCCAGACAATTGCGGCAATGCCCGCAGACGATGTGGCCTTCACCGGTAACGAGGTCGCCCGCTGCGAAACCCCGGACACGATCGCCCACACGATCGACCACGCCGACGAATTCGTGCCCAATAACCATCGGCACGGGAATCGTTTTCTGCGACCAGGCGTCCCAATTGTAAATGTGAACATCGGTCCCGCAGATCGAGGTCTTGAGAATCTTGATCAGGACATCGTCGCTGCCGACTTCCGGGACCGGAAGTTCTTCGAGCCAGAGGCCGGGCTCAGCGCGTCTTTTCACCAGCGCCTGCATTGTCTTGCTCACGCGGATGAGAATAAACAACGGCGCAAATTACGCGAGCGCAATCAGCCATCTGAGCTTGCGTTTGATTACATGATTCCGGATGCTGCAACCGATGGCCGAAACGCTTGAACAAATCGAGACAAAGCCCCCGACCAAGCGTTCGGTTTTCATTTTTCGTTTCGCCAGCACGATTGTCCTTTGGTCGATCTCGTTAGGGATCGTCTTCTCCGGATACGAGCTGGCGTTCTTCGTGTTGATTGGCACATGCGGCTTGATCGCGCTGTGGGAGTTCTACGGCATGCTCGATCATAAGGGGCTCCCGAATTTCAAAGTGACGGGAATGATCTGCGGCGCTGTGATGTTATGCGGAAGTTTTTACTACTTCTCCCGGCCCGGGCCGGCCCACTCCTACGATTTCGAGATGGCGGTATTGCTCTTTTTCCTGCTCACCGTCTTCACCCGGCAAATGTTCGAACGTTTGCGCGATGACGCACCGCTCCAGACCATGGCCTACACTCTTTTCGGCCTCCTTTACGTTCTCTGGCTCTTCAATTTTATGACGAAGATTGTCTATGTCGTGCCTCGTTCGCCCACCGGCGCGGTGACCGGACAGTTTTACGGGCTATATCTGATTGTGGTTACAAAATTCAGCGACATGGGCGCGTATCTAACCGGCAGCGCGATCGGGCGTCATCAATTGGTGCCGCACATCAGCCCGAAAAAGACCTGGGAAGGATTTTTCGGCGCGCTGGCGTTTTCGACCCTCGCCAGCGTCGGTCTCTTCAAACTCATGCCGGGGCATCTCTCGGTCCTGACCTTGACGCATGCGGTCATTCTCGGATTGCTGCTCGGCTTCGCCGCGGTTGTCGGCGATCTCGCGGAATCGATTATCAAACGCAGTACCGGTGTGAAAGATTCGGGAAATTTGCTGCCCGGGATCGGCGGCGCACTCGATCTCGTCGATAGCCTGCTTTTCACCGCGCCGCTTTTGTTTTTCTATCTCCGGCTCGTCATTCGCGTTTCGTGAACCAAATGAAACGAAAGCGCGTCGTTGTTCTGGGCGCGACAGGATCGATCGGCGAGAGCGCGTTGAAAGTAGCGCGAGATATTCCGGAGCGGATGGAAATCGTCGGGCTCGCGGCGAAGAGCAATGCGCAAAAACTAGCGGCGCAAGCCAATAAAGTCCGGCCGTCGGCGGTTTGCCTCGTCGATCAGACTAAACTGGCTGAGTTGCGAAGCGCGCTGAAATATGAACCGCGAATCTTCAGCGGTGCAGAAGGACTGAGCGAGATCGCGTCTCTCCCGGATGCAGAAATGGTTTTGGTGGCAGTGGTTGGAACCGGCGGATTGCGACCGGCGTTGGCTGCGATTGAAGCGGGCAAAGATCTGGCCGTCGCGAGCAAGGAGATTCTCGTCATGGCGGGCGAGATTGTCATGGGCGCGGCGGCGAAGAAAAATCTTCGCGTGCTGCCGGTCGATAGTGAGCACAACGCGATCTTCCAATGTCTGGACGGACGCACTTCAGAAGTTCGCCGACTGATTCTCACGGCATCCGGCGGTCCGTTTCGTGAGACGCCGGGGCGGGACTTTGCTGCGATCACGCGCGAACAAGCGCTGCGTCATCCGACCTGGAACATGGGCCCGAAAATTACAATCGATTCCGCGACGCTCTTCAACAAGGGGCTCGAGATGATTGAAGCGCGCTGGCTGTTCAATGTGGAAATGAAAAGGGTGGAAGTGGTGATTCATCCGCAGAGTATCGTCCACTCGATGGTGGAGTTCACGGACGGTTCGGTGCTTGCTCAACTCAGTCACTCCGATATGTGTTTCCCGATTCAATACGCCCTGACCTGGCCCGATCGCGTCCCGAATTCGTTGCGGCCGCTCGATTTTGGCAAGCTGCGGCAGCTGGATTTCGAAACGCCGCGCTACGACGATTTTCCGGCGCTCAATCTGGCCCGCAAAGCCGGCGAGACTGGCGGCACGTTGCCGGCGGTTTTGAACGCCGCGAATGAAATTGCAGTCTCAGCATTCCTCGATGGCAAGATTTCATTCCCGCGCATCTGGCAATTGGTCGAGGAAGTGATGAACCGGCATACCTCCGTTGCGCATCCTTCGCTCGATGCAATATTGCGGGCCGATCAATCGGCGCGGGAAGACGCCGGAAAATTAATCACGGAATAGTGTCGATGTTTGCCCATACTCTGCGCGTTGTCCTCATTGTCCTTGAGGTCCTGATTCTCTTTAACCTGCTCATCGCCGTGCATGAGCTGGGTCACTTTCTGGCGGCGCGCTGGCGCGGTCTGGTGATCGAGAAATTCGGCATCTGGTTCGGCAAACCGCTTTGGAAGAAAACCGTGAATGGCGTGCAGTATTCGCTCGGCTCGATTCCGTTCGGCGGTTTCGTCGCGCTGCCGCAGCTTGCGCCGATGGATATCATCGAAGGAGAAACGGAAACGGATCGCGCGAAATTGCCGAAGATTTCCGCGTTGGACAAAATCATCGTCGCGATCGCGGGTCCGCTCTTTAGTTTGCTCCTCGCACTTTTCTTCGCAGGCATCGTTTGGGTCGTCGGACATCCGGTGAGCGAATCGGACATGACCACCGTAATCGGTTACATGGAGAGCGATTCGCCGGCTGCGAAGGCCGGGTTGCGGCCGGGCGACAAGATTCTTGAGGTGGATGGGCAACACGTGACGCGCTTCAGCGGAATGAATAACAGCGTGGTCTGGAATGTGGTTCGCAGCGAAGGCGAGACGATCCCGATCAAGGTCGAGCGTGACGGCAAGATGCTCACGTTTTCAGTCGTCCCGTACAAAGCAGAAACCCGGGGCTGGCGCCGCAAGAGTGTCCGCCAGGTCCTGATCTCGCCCGCAATCACGCCGGTCATCGCGAAAGTGCGGCCAAATACACCGGCAGCCGCGGCCGGATTGAAGAGCGGCGACATTATCCGCGGTTACGACGATACTTCGATCTACAGTCCGCTCGCGCTGGCAGATTACATCGAAAAGAACGCCGGAAAACCAATGCGACTGCAGGTCGATCGCGGCGGCCAGAAATTGGAGGTGCCGATCACCCCGACGATGTTACCGGGCGAAAAAGTGCCGCGCATTGGGATCGAATGGGACACGTCCGGCCAGATGTCCATCTCCCATCCGAATCCGGTCGAACAGGTGTACGACAGTATCACCAGCACGCTGAATACGATCGAGGCAGTCGCTTCGCCGAAATCGGATGTGAAACTACAGCATCTTAGCGGCCCGGTCGGCATCGTGAGGATTTATTACATGCTTTTTGAAAGCGATCGCGGCTGGCAGCTGGCGCTTTGGTTCAGCGTCGTACTGAATGTGAACCTTGCGATTCTAAACATGCTCCCCATCCCCGTGCTCGACGGTGGACATATCGTGCTCGCGATTATTGAATCGATTCGGCGCAAGCCGGTGAGCATGCGAATTCTGGAGTTCGTGCAAACGGGCTGCGCGGTCGTGATTATTGGCTACATGCTTTATGTCAGCTTTTTCGATGTCGGAGATTTGTTCGGCTCTCGGCGAGAACAGACGGAAGGGTCGACATCCACGAAACCTGCAGCTACGCCGCAGCACTGATGGCGGTTGCATGGACGGTGGCCCGTCCCGATCCAATCTGTCGTCGAATCATTATGGCGGTGCGCTGCGTGTGAATCGTGGATAAGTTAGGATCATGAATTCAGGCATGACTACCACCGCCTTTAGCCTTGACGGGTATCGCGTAGTAAAAACTTTCGGAGTCGTTCGCGGAATTATTGTGCGCTCCCGTTCCATCTTCGGGACGATCGGCGCGGGCCTGCAAACACTGGTCGGCGGCAACATCTCACTCTTTACGAGTCTATGCGAAAAGACGCGACAGGACGCGCTCGATCAGATGCTGGAACATGCGCGCGCTCTCGAGGCGAACGCCGTCATCGGTTTGCGCTATGACGCGACGGAGATCATGCAAGGCGTGACCGAGGTTCTTTGTTACGGAACCGCCGTGCTGGTCGAGCCAGTCGCGACCACGTGATGCAGTACTGCGCTTCTCCATACGCTTATCAACGTCGCGTGACGCGCGAGGTGATGGTTGGACACGTCGGTGTTGGCGGCGCGAACCCGATTCGCGTCCAATCCATGATCACTTGCGACACGATGGACACCGAGGCGTCCATCGCGCAGACGATGGAGCTGGCGGACGCCGGCTGTGAGATCGTGCGAATCACCGCCCCAACGGTGAAAGACGCGGCTAGCCTCCAACATATCGTTAGGGGATTACGGAAGCGCGGTTGCGATGCGCCAATCGTGGCTGACATTCATTTCAAGCCGGAAGCCGCCATGGAAGCGGCGAAGTGGGTCGAGAAAGTGCGGATCAATCCCGGCAATTACGCCGACTCGAAGAAGTTCAAGATTCTCGAATACACCGACGAGCAGTACGCGGCCGAACTCGAGCGTATCCGACAGCGGTTCACGCCGCTGGTGCAGCTCTGCAAGGAACGCGGCATCGCGATGCGCATCGGCACGAATCATGGTTCGCTCAGCGACCGGATCATGAATCGCTACGGCGACACTCCGCTCGGAATGGTGGAAAGCGCGCTCGAATTTGCCCGCATCGCGCGCGATCTCGATTATCACGCCTTCATTTTTTCGATGAAATCGAGCAACCCGAAGGTGATGATCAACGCCTATCGATTGCTCGTGGCGCGCTTGAATGAAGAAGGGGCCGACTGGAATTACCCGATTCATCTCGGAGTGACCGAAGCGGGCGAAGGCGAGGATGCCAGAATCAAGAGCGCGATCGGGATCGGTTCGCTTCTGGCTGATGGAATCGGCGATACGATTCGCGTGTCACTAACCGAGGACAGCATTCACGAAATTCCGGTGGCGAAGGCGCTGGTGGCGATGATTCAGAAAACGTCCGACGTTCAAGGTCCAACATCCAACGTCCAACTTTCCTTTGACCCATTTTCGTATCAGCGGCGAGCGACTGAAACGATCGCGATGACGGCTGTTTCTGAACCAGAGGAGAAATCGAACGGTAACCAGGAAGACGCCGGACAGATCAAGATAGGCGGCGAGGAGTTAATGCGCGTCGTGATTCGCGAGGCGAATTTTGAGAAGATCGCGCACAAGATCAACCGGCTGGGCGATTATCAGCCAGAGATTATTTACGAAAAGGTGTCGATCGCGGAAGTCGATCCCCGGGACGACGAGGCGATTGCCGAATTGAACAAACGAGACGGCGCTCAACTCGTAACCGTTCGTGACGATGTTGATTGGCCGGTGATCGCCGCCTTCCGATTGCTCGCCGCGAGGCTAGATCGACGTCATCCGATTCTCCTGAAAGACATACTCCCCAGTCATTCCGAGCAAAGTGCAGCGAAGCGAAACGGGGTCGAGGAATCCCGCGATGGAACCTTGATGGGTGCGCGATGGGACCCCTCGACCGCGCTCGGGATCACCGCATCTCCGAAGCAGGACGAGAATGATTTTCTTGCGACGCTTCTCCGGGCATCAACGAACGTCGGATCGCTTATCTGCGACGGAATCGGCGATGCAATTTTAGTGCAAGGCGAGGAAGCTCCGGGGCAAGCGCTTCGCCTGAGCTATAATATTCTGCAAGCAGCTGGCGCGCGGATTTTCAAAACCGATTACGTCGCCTGCCCCTCATGCGGCCGGACGTTGTTCAATCTGCAAACCACAACGGCGCGGATTAAGGAGGCGACCTTGCATTTGAAGGGCGTTAAGATCGCGATCATGGGATGCATCGTGAATGGACCCGGGGAAATGGCTGACGCGGATTTTGGTTATGTGGGCGGCGCTCCGGGGAAGGTGAATCTTTACGTCGGGAAGACTCCCGTGAAGTTTAACATCCCGGAGGCGGAAGCGGTGGACCGACTGCAGGATCTTATCCGTGAGCATGGCAAATGGGTGGAACCGAGCGGGGAACCGATGATGACTTCGCATACGATACTTGGGTAGACGCCCTGAATAGACCTGCGCATCTTTGCGTCAATCCTGGAGTCACTCAAAACATGAATATGAAACGATATCTAATGATCTTGTTGGGCGTTCTGCTCTGTGCGGGCGCGTTTACTCCGATGACCAGCGCGAAGGCAGCCGGGATCTATGTCGAAATCGGTGATCGGCCTTATTACAACCATGGCCCATATTATTGGCGCCACGGCCATCGTTGGTACTGGGTCCCGGGACACTGGGCGTGGCGCCATCACCGCCAGGTTTGGATCCACGGATATTACGTCCGTCGTTACTACTAACAGAGTCTAAATTCTTCCTGACGCGCCGAAGCGAAAGCCCGGCGCGTTTTTTCTTTCCCGTCAAACCGACTCGGCTCCGCGGGGAAGAAAACTACTGCTGGTTTGTTCCTGAGGATTTGACTCTTGGGCCAGAGCCCTGATATTCCGCGCTCCTCCCGTGGACGTCAGGCACACACCTGCGAGTCAACTCCGGCAACTTACGCAGTCGCCTGACGACAGCGAGGACGCTCTCATGGACAAGATTCGCAACATCGCCATCATCGCGCACGTCGATCACGGGAAGACCACACTTGTCGATCAACTGCTCCGGCAATCAGGAACGTTTCGCTCGAATCAGAAGATCGAGGAGCGCGTGATGGATTCGATGGACCTCGAGCGTGAAAAAGGAATCACGATTCGCGCGAAAAACGCCGCTTTCCAATGGAACGGCTACCGAATCAATATCGTCGATACGCCCGGACACGCCGATTTCGGAGGAGAAGTCGAGCGTATCATGAAGATGGTGGACGGCGTCTTGCTCGTAGTCGATGCGCACGATGGTCCGCAGGCACAGACTCGATTTGTCCTCCGCAAGGCGCTCGAGAACAAAGTGAAACCGATCGTCGTCATCAACAAGATCGATCGCGAAAATGCGCGCCCGCACAAGGTGCTCGACATGGTTTTCGATCTTTTCGTTGAGCTTAAGGCAAACGATGAGCAACTCGATTTTCCGATCATCTACGCCAGCGCGAAAAACGGTTTCGCCATGCGCGAGCTGCACGAGAACAACGAAGACATGACTCCACTCTTCGAATCAATTGTCCAGCATGTGCCGCCGCCGACGATTTCGCAGGAGCCGCAGTTTCAGATGCTCGTTTCCAATCTCGATTACAGCGATTACCTCGGCCGCATCGCGCTTGGTCGCATCGTTAGCGGACGCGTCGCGGTCGGTGATTCGATTGTTTGCATTCATCGCGATGGACGCCGCGAGCGCGCGACGGTTACAGCGCTTTATACTTTTGCCGGGCTCGGGCAGGTGGAAGTGAAGCATGCGAGCGCAGGCGATATCATCGGTCTGACCGGATTCGAAGAGGTTTACATCGGCGAAACGCTGACCGATCGCGAAGAGCGCGCTCCGATGCAATTTGTCGACATCGATCCACCCACGATTCGCATGCGCATTCTCGTGAACGATTCTCCTTTCGCCGGCCGAGATGGAAAATTCGTTACCGCCCGCCATGTTCGGGAACGTTTGATTCGCGAAACGCGAGGCAATGTCTCGCTCCAGGTGAACGACACCGAAACCGCCGGGGCGTTTGAACTCAACGCCCGTGGCGAAATGCAGATCGCCATCCTCGTCGAGCAGATGCGGCGTGAGGGATACGAGGTCATGGTGTCGCGCCCGGAAGTGATCTTCCAGCGCGGCGGAGACGGCAGTTTGCTCGAGCCGCTGGAAAACCTGTATGTCGAAGTGCCGAACGAGAATCTCGGAGACGTTCTGCAATCGATTGCTGGCCGAAAAGGCGAGATCGTCAGCATGGATCATCACGCCACTCGCGTTTCAATCGAAGCCATCATCCCGACGCGAGGGTTGATTGGTTTCGAGAGCGACCTGATAAATCTGACGCGCGGTGAAGGAATGATGAGTCATCTCTTCCGTGAATACGCGGCGTTCAAAGGCGAGATTGAAGGACGAAACCGGGGGGTGATGGTCTCGATGGAACCGGGCACGAGCACGGCGTACGCGCTGAACAACATTCAGGCCCGCGGAAAACTTTTCATTGGTCCGCAGGAGGAGATCTATACCGGGATGATTGTGGGCGAAAACGCGCGGCCAGACGATCTGCCCGTCAATCCCTGCAAGGCGAAACATCTCACCAACATGCGCAGCCAGGGGGACGGGAAGGGCATCCAGTTGGAAGCGCCGCTGAAGATGAGCCTCGAGCGCGCCATCGAATACATCGGCGCCGATGAATTCGTGGAGGTCACGCCGAAATCGCTACGCCTCCGCAAACGCATCCTTGACCCGACCGCGCGTAAGCGGGCGAGTGCTAACGCTGCCTGATTAACACGAGAATTTGGGCTTTCAGCACCGTTGACAAACGGTTTCCAGTGAGGTTGAATATTTCTCGCAGTTTGCCTCCTCGCTAGCATTCCTCTTTCGAGGCGCGCCCGTTCCGAATCAGTCCGCGAACGCTGTTTGGCCAGGCAGCTGTTGTGGTTAAAAAAATAAGATTCCGCACCCATGTCGGGACACAGTAAGTGGTCCAAGATTAAGCGCTTGAAAGGCGCAACCGATAGCAAACGCGGCGCTGTCTTCAGCAAGCTTTCGAAGGAGATCAGCATCGCGGCGAAAATCGGTGGCGACCCTGGCACGAACGCGCGCCTCCGCAGTGCGATCCAGGCGGCTCGCGCGGCCAGCATGCCCAATGACAATGTCGAGCGCGCCATCAAACGCGGGACGGGCGAAGGCGCTGAAGCGCAACATTTTGACGAAATCGTCTACGAAGGTTACGCGCCCGGGGGAGTCGCGGTCATTGTCGAGGCCGCGACAGACAATCGAAACCGCACCGCCGCCGAAATCCGCCGGATCTTCACCAAGAATGAAGGCAACCTCGGAACGAGCGGCAGCGTTTCCTACATGTTCCATAAAAAAGGACAGATCCGAGTCCCGCACGGAGCCGCTGACGAGGAGAGAATGTTTGAGCTTGCCATCGAAGCCGGCGCTGAGGAGTTGACATCCGACGAGGATTCGTATCTTATTACTACTTCCCACGATCAGCTCTACGCTGTAGCTGACGCGCTTAAAAACGCGGGCGTCACAACCGATGGGCAGAAGTTCACGTTCATTCCCGATACGACAGTTGCTGTCACCGATGAGGCTACCGCTCTCCAGATCTTGCGGCTGTGCGAGAGCCTCGAAGATGATGACGACGTTCAAAACGTCTATTCCAATTTAGATATTCCCGACGAACTGCTGGCCAGATTGCCAGCTTGATAAATGAAGTAGCCGCGCGAGCTCGCGGCAGATGCCATCACGGCAGCGACAATAAATCTCTCTCATTATGAACGAAGAAAACCAAAACCAGCCACCGGCGGGAACCGGCACCGAACCGGAACGTCTGCGTCGTCCTCGGCGCAGGTATCCTCGGAGAAACCGCAACTACGCGGAACGCGGAGCCGTAGCGCGCGAGGGTCAGGCGGATGCGCGCCATTTTTCACCGGACGGCGCGCCCGGAAATGATGGACGAGAGCAACAATTGGCCGACGAAGGCAACGAGTATTCCCGCGTAACTGGGTTATCGGAGGATCGAAGCGAAGAGCTGCGCGGCGATGACTCGTTCCGCAATGGTGAGCAACCTGAACGCGAACCTGAGTTCGGAGACGGAATCATCGAAATCTCGGGCAAGGGCTTTGGTTTTCTGCGCGATGCCAAACGAAATTTCGTGCAAACGCCTCAGGATATTTTTGTCACTCCGGAAATCGTTCGCCGTTTCGGCTTGCGCGACGGCATGTGGATATACGGTGAAACCCGCCGTGGTAATAGGGGTCCGCAACTGACACGATTACTCAAGATCAACGACGAAGAACCGACGAAATACCAAGGGCTTCGTCCATTTGAGGAACTCACGACGATCAATCCAAATCGCCGGATCAAGCTCGAAACCGTCCCCGATCGTTATACCACGCGGGTGATGGATTTGATGACGCCGCTCGGGATGGGCCAGCGCGGCCTCATTGTCGCGCCGCCTCGAACCGGAAAGACAACCTTGCTCCATCATATCGCCGACGCGGTCGTGAAGAATCACCCGGAAATGAAATTGATCATTCTCCTTGTTGATGAACGACCGGAGGAAGTCACTGACTTCCGGCGCTCCTGTCCCCAAGCCGAAATCATGGCGAGCTCGAACGATAGCGATATCAAGAGCCACACTCGAATTGCCCAGCTCGCGGTCGAGCGCGCGAAGCGGCTCGTCGAAGCGGGACAGGATGTATTCATCCTGCTCGATTCAATTACACGCACCGCGCGCGCCTTTAACAACGCGACCGGCGGTGGTGGCCGGACGATGAGCGGCGGTATCGACGCGCGCGCGATGGAAATCCCGAGAAAACTTTTCTCCGCCGCGCGGAACACCGAGGAAGCCGGGTCGTTAACCATCGTGGCCACGGCGCTGATCGATACTGGCAGCCGCATGGATGAACTCATCTTCCAGGAATTCAAAGGCACCGGGAACATGGAAATGGTGCTCGATCGTAAGATCAGTGATCAACGAACGTATCCGGCGATCGATATCTTCCTCTCCGGCACGCGGCGCGAAGAATTACTGCTCTCCCAGTTCGAACTGGAGAAAATCAATATGATTCGCCGCGGCCTCGCTGGACATAAGCCAGGAGAAGCCATCGAACGGCTTCTCATGTTCGTGAAGAAATTTCCGACCAATGCGCAGATGCTGAAGGAAATTCCGGGCTAGCATTGGTCTGTCTTTCGCGGGATCCTTCGCCTTCGCTCAGGATGACAGCTCCATCGAGCGCAAAAGAACACTCCCATGTCAAAGAGGTCGAATGGGAAGTTCTGCCTCCGGAGGAAAAGGAACGGCGCGCTCAGCTCGAACCGTTGTTCCGATGGATCGCGCTCGTCATGGACAACCTCCTGCGCGTGCCGGGAACAAAATTCCGATTCGGCCTTGATCCGCTCATTGGCCTTATCCCGGGTTTGGGTGACACTGCTTCAGCGCTCGTCTCTGCCCTGGCCTTGGTTCAAGCCGCCCGCCGCGGATTACCGAAAATCGTCCTCGCCCGCATGTCGCTAAACATTCTGATTAACGAACTGGTCGGAATCATTCCGGGAATCGGCGATGCCTTTTCCTTTTGGTTCAAATCGAACGCGCGGAACTACCGAATTCTGCAAACCCATGCAGCGAGCCAAGGCAGGTCCCGGCGAAGTGACTGGGTTTTCGTTATCGGAGTGCTTGGCGTTCTTTTCCTGGTCGTCTCCCTCGGACTGGTCGCGAGCTTCATTGTTCTCCGAGAGATCGCGCGATTAATCACCGGGCACTGATCCGCGCCGAGTAAATGTCGTGAATGGTTTCACGTGCTGCGACGTATTCCTTCTGAAACACTTCGCGATCCCGGTAGTCGAGCCAATGCGCGACCTTGTGCTGCTCTGATTCGTCAGCCGGAAGAACAGAAACGCTTTTGTCCTCTCTGCGGCGGAGCACAGATTCGCATCGGCGAAGAAGACTGTAGGCCCTTGTGAGGCGAGCAGCGTCGGACTCGGATAGCGCACCTTCTTGAGTCAACTCACCAACTGCGTCAATCCAGTGCGGATTCCAAATCGCGTTCCTCATTTGCAGCGCCTGCACGAGAAATTCCGCTTCGATAGTCCCGCCGGTTCCAGTCTTGAACTCAAGCAAATCCGCGCCCGTTCCGCGCTCACGGCGAATTCGCTCCAGCATGCTGTTAATCTCGATAAAGAGATCTTCCCGTTGGCCCGCCCGCCGCCAGAAGCGTTGCGCCATCTCGACGAACGCGTCCTGGGATGGACCACAAATTCCTCGCGCCCGGGTGAGCGCTTGCAGCTCCCAAAGTTGAGCACGATTCTCGTAATAAGATTCGTACGTTCCTAACGAACAGACGAGCGGACCCTTTTCGCCATCCGGCCGGAGCCGCGCATCGAGTGGCGAAATATTTCCTTCCGCGCTCGGTTGTCCCATCGCGACCATGAGATTTTGCGCGGTCTTGGCATTCTCGCCGATAAACAGGACGTCGAGATCGGAACCATACGTAATTTCACCGCCGCCAAATTTTCCCAATCCGATAACGGTCAGAATGTTTTTCTGGTCGAGGAGTTGCTCGATGGAAATGAGACATGCTTCGGCGAGAGCGGATTGTTCCGCAAAAATGGAATCGCTCGTCGCCAACTCCAAGACGTCGCGTACGACGATCCGCATCCATTGCGTTTGTCGATACGTCCGGACGCCGTCGAGGTTTTGTGCGGACGGAGAAAGGGAATTTAGTCGTCGCAAGTGACCTGCAACATCCGGGTTGTCGTCGAGCCTGGTACCGATGGTGATCTCCTCAAGCAATTGGGGACGACGGATGAGCAGATCGCCGGCGTAGCGGCTGGCGTCGAAGGTTTTGATGACAAGCTCAAGCAGACGCGGGTTCGCCGCCAATATCTCGAAAAGCGAACTGCGGAGACCGTACGCTTCCACAAAGCGAACGAATTGATTGAGCGTAGCATCCGGGTCGGCGGTGTGGCGGAGCCATGCGATCAGGAACGGGCGAAGTTTGCGAAAGATCTGCCGCGTCCGTGGCGCTACATGAAATGCGCCAGGTCCCTGGACAAGATCGTCCATCGATTTGGACGCCTTCGCTCGATCTCGAAAAATCGCCATCTCCTCATCTCGGCGATCTCCCGTCGAGGAAGGCTGGGAGATAACGCGAAGAAAAACCGCGCGAACGTTCCTCATCCGGTCCTGCAACGTTTCGAGAAAATGATCGGGCGACAGAAACCCGAGACTGACAGCGAGCCGGCGAAGCCGCTCTGGCTCCTGCGGCACGGTGTGGGTTTGCTGCTCGGCCTCGATTTGCAGGCGATGTTCGACGCGCCGGAGAAAGCGATAGGCGAGATCGAGCGACCTCGTCTCCTCTCTTGGCAAAAGATCGAGCTCAGCGAGGGCGGATAACGCCTTGAGCGTGCTTTGCTCCTGCAGGAACGCATTGCGCGCGCCGTGCAACAACTGCAGCGCCTGCACTACGAATTCGATTTCCCGAATACCACCGACACCCAGTTTGACGTTTCGCTCCAGGTTTTCGTGACCGACAATGTCGCGCTCGATCCGGCGTTTGATCGCGGAAATTTCTTCCAGCAAATCGGGCGTTGGGCTCTTTGGATAAATGAAGGGCTGATGTTCGCGGAGAAATTCGTAGGCCAGCTCGCGGCTCCCGGCAATCCCCCGCGCTTTGATTAAGGCGAGCCGTTCCCAGGTTTCGCCAAACCCGGCGTAATAATTTTCCATGCTCTCGAGTGAGCGCACCAGCGGACCGGCCGTGCCTTCCGGGCGCAACCGGAGATCGATCCGGAAAAGCGAGCCGTGCGAGTTCGCACTGGAAAACGTTTCCACAATTTTCTCCCCTAATGAATTGAACCATTCGTGATAGTTGAGGTTCGGCGTGACGTTGCCTTCTTTCTCGTAGAGAAAGATGACATCGATGTCCGAGCTGTGATTCAGTTCCCGTCCGCCCAGTTTTCCCAAGCCGAGCACGGCAAAGTCCGTTTGCGGCGAGCCGCGACGGTTACGCAACTCGGAATTCCAGTGCTCGAAGACCTCGGCAACACAGATTTCGGCTACCTGCGAAAGCTCAGCCGTGGTTTGCTCGAGGGGCGCTACCTCCGCGATTTCACGCAGAGCAATCCGGGCCATCTGGCGCCCCTTCCAAAGGCGCAACCATCGAAAATTGTCAGCAGGGATGGCACCCTGGGCCAGCTCCCTCAGATCGGCCAGCATTCGCCTGTGACTGCGCGGCGCCGCGCACACGCCAACCTGTTGCAGCCACAAAAGAGTTTCCGGATACCGCACGAAACGATCGGCGCAGATACTTGAAACCGACAGCAGATGGAGAAGAGCGACGTCTCCCAACGGAAAAGCCTCGATCAGATCCCGAAGGGGTTTGGCGGAATCCGGCCAGTTCTCCTGCAGATTCTTCAACGTCCGCGCTACCTGCTGCGGAAAAATTGTCGCCGCCGATCTATCTTCGATCCACCGATCGCGTGAGCTCATACCCGAAAGCGGTCACCCGAGATAGCCGGACTGATTCAGCGGCTAGGGTAAGCTCATTCGCCCGACGATTTTTTCGCGCGCCTGGGCGAGCTTGCGCCGTTCGCTCCGGGTCAGACTCCCGATCCCCGCGATGGAAATTTTGTCGAGCAACGGATCGATTTCCTCGGAGATGAATTGCTCGTTGCTCATGCGCTGAAGCCGCTCCGCTTCCAGACGGCGTTGCTGGAGAAATCGTTGCACGATCGAAGGTCGCCCGAAGCCGAGGAGATGCGCGTAGATCCAGCCCACCGCACAACCGCCAATGCAGGCGCTGTGGATTACGGTGCCGCTTCGACGCACAAACAAGAGCATCAGCGAGGCGGCCACTACTCCGTAAGCGAGGTGCTTGGCCTTTATCCGCAAAGGGACCACGAAGAAAACCATCGAGGTCAACTCCAGCTCCGGCAGAATGGTGGCATAGGCGATGAGGACCGCGGCCACGCCCCCGGAGGCAGCGAGCAGCATGCAGTCTGATGGCATGAGAAAAAGATGTCCGAGCTCCCCGCCCACCGCGCCGAGAAGATAGAGATAAAGAAAATGTCTCTGACCGAGAATCAACTCCAGGTCGCGACCCAGGAGATAGAGCAGGAGCATATTGCCGAGCAAATGCCAGGGACTGCTGTGGAGAAATGGGGCCGAAAGAAATTGCCAGGCGTAGGCCTGGTTGAGGCCCTGATCGCTCAGGGCCAGGTAATTCCTGACAAAATCGGGGTCATAATTTTGCAATAGCAACTGCGCGACGAAAATCCCCACATTCGTGCCGATGAGCGCGACCAGAACGACCCGCTGCTGATGGGTCCAGTGCCGTCTGAAAGACGAGGCTTTTCGTCCAGAGAGGCGCATCTCCCGAGAGTATCGCAACCCCCCTTGCTTGTCGATTCGGAAATCATGCACTGGCGCCTTGCGCCTCGTTAAACCGCAGTTTCGCGGCGGGCGGCGACGAAGATAGCCGTTGCGAAAGCAGCCTCCAGGGCGGCGCCCGCAAACGCGCCAAAGTGGGACATGACATTAGCGCGCCCCAGCACGTAGCCGGCCAGGACAAGTGCGGCGCCACAAGCCCAATAGACGCGGTTGCCAAAGAGAGTCGAAAAGGTCAGGTAGCGGCCACCGATGACGAAAAGCATGGCCGGAAAGAACCATTCGATACGGATACGCGACACGGCGTAGACGAGTGGCAATGACAACAAAAGCCAGAAGGTAGTCGCCAGGGCCAAAGAGCCGAACGGATTCTCCGGGCTGTGCTTGCCGGAACGCCCTAGCACCTTGGTCAACAGCACCGAGATCGGGTGAATCAGCACGCCGCCGATAAAAAGAGTCCAAATCGCCCGCTCCGGGGAAGCCAACAGGGACACAACCCCTGCTGTCGACCAAACCGCCGCTGATATGAACATGCCGGGCGCACCGCCGTAATACGCGGACCGCATATCGCGTTGCGCTTCCGCTATGGACATGGAATGCGAGATCGCCATGCTTGCAGCCTAACGAGAATTAGGCGAAAAATTTGCGTCTAACCAAGAATCGGCGGTCTTTTTGGTTGGTGGTTCATCGTCCAGGGTCCTGATGTCCTGTTCGTTCTCGACCAAACGGGTCGCGAAACTATTTTAGAAAGGTATGGCAACTGGCCGCTTTGGCAACGCGCGCCAGTTCGAGCGGTCGGGTTGGGTCAGTGACGATTCGGGGCGCAGTCAATGGTGTCAGAGCCAGGTTCTACGACGGCACCAATACCCGAAGACGCCGGGTGTGGATGTCGAATTGGACCGGACATTGCCCGACCAACTCACCGTCGAGTTCAACCGGAACTTTTTCCTCGCTGCTAATGCGCAAGCGTCGAGTCTGAAAGTATTCCACCTCAGGCAGGGTAATATCGGAAGTGAAGATCACGTTTTGCAGATACTTCATGATTTCCAGGTAACCGAGTTGCTTAAAAAGGATGACATCAAAAAGGCCGTCATCGATCAGCGCGTGTTTGAAAAAAGGAAACGGTCCACCGTAAAGCCTGCCGTTGCCTACCAGAACAAAAGAGGCCTCTCCCGCGACGGCGTCATCTGATTCGATCACCAGACGAGGTGGTTTCCGGGCGGCGATCTGGGCGGCAGAAACGAGATAACTGAGCGGCCCGAAGCTTCGTTTGAAGGCGCGGCTGGTCTCCTTCACCACCTGCGCATCAAGGCCGACCCCGGCGAGCTGGACAAAATGTTTGCCGTTGGCGCGCGGCAAATCGATCAGGCGGGAGTGCTGATCCTGAATGATTCGCCAGCAACGCCCCAGGTCGTTCGCGGGCAAGCCCAGCTCGGTCGCGAAGACATTCATTGTCCCCAGCGGCAGCAAACCGAGAGCGACGTCCGCCCCGGCGAGGCCGTTAACCACTTCGTGAATGGTGCCGTCGCCGCCCGCGGCCACGATGGTTTGGAACCCTTCCGCCGCGGCATTCCGGGCGAGAGCCTCGGCTTCCCCGGTGCGCGAGGTTGCGCACAAGGTTGATCCGTGGGCGATTTCTTCGACTCGCGTGCGCAGAAGCCGGGCGCGGTTGCCGCGTGCGGCCGGATTGAGAATGACAACGGTGTTCTTCATCGGCGGCGCATTTCGCCCGTGGGCTTCGGTCTTTTCTTCCAACCCTGGGCGCGTAACATCATCGCGTGAGAAAGGTACGCCGCGCGGTCTGGTTTGTTCTTTGCGGGATCATTGGGTTCCTGGCCGTCTTGTTGATCGCTGCGAATCTTTATGTGCAGTCACAGGGGACACAAGCCAGGATTCAGCAGGAACTTAGCCAGCGCCTCGACACGCCGCTGCATATCCGGCGGATCAGCGTCACACCCTGGGGTGGCCTCAAGCTCAGCGGGATCACCATTCCGCAACCGAACTCGGTTGTGGACGCTCCCTTCCTGGACGCGAAGACATTTCGGCTGCGAATTCGTTTCGCGTCACTTTTCTCAAGGCCTTTGGTGATCAAAGAAGTTTCTCTCCGTCGGCCGGAAGTGGTTTGGACGCAGAATGCAGACGGCAAATGGCGACTGCCTACGCTCCCGAAAGAGAGCCTAACGAACAAAGAACCGGCAGTGGCTTCCGAACCCGCGCCGGAAGAGAATCCCCCGGAGACTGTTCCGGAATCATCGCAAACTCCCGCTCTTCCGCCCCGGGCTTCTTCCCCGGCCAGGCAGGGCGCGGAGCCTCCCTACGTTCCGGAAATTCGTCGTGTCTATCTCGCGGACGGCAGCTTTCGTTTTCTGGATGAAAAGGGCAAGATGGTGGCGACATTTTCGCATGTCGATTTTCGCTCCAGCCTGCGGAACGGAACCGCTCTCCGAGGCACTGTGAAGATTGCGAAGACTTCGTTACGCGATCGTTTTTTTCTCGAGCGATTGGAGTCTCCATTGCAATACGATCCGGCGATGCTCGACCTGTCGGAGATCTCAGCTGCCGTCGGAGGCGGTTTGGTGAGCGGGCGTTTTACCATGCATCCGCAAGAACATGATTCGCCTTTTACCGCGAGTGTGAAATTTCGCGACGTCCAGGCCGACCAAATTGTCACGAACGCGGGCGGCAACCCCGGCGTGGTTCAGGGAAAATTGGAAGGAAATCTCGCCGCTACTGGAAAGACTGCCGATGCCCAGGCCCTCAACGGATCGGGCGAAATTCATCTGCGTGACGGACAAATTCAGCATTACAGCCTGCTCGTCGCGCTGGGACAAATTTTGCAAATCGACGAACTCAGGCAGCTTCATCTTGACCAGGCAGAGGCAAAATACCATCTCACTCCCGGATTGGTAACGGTGGACGAGCTTCTCGTGCGTTCACGAAACATTCGACTCTCTGCCACTGGCACGATCACGTTCGCCGGGAAGCTGCATTTGGAATCGAAGCTGGCCGTGAATGAAAAGATTAGCCGACAACTTTTCCGCGCGATCCGGGACAACTTCAAACCGACGAGTGACCCGACATTTACGGCGATCGATTTCCAAGTCGACGGGACGGTGGGACGCCCGAGGACGAATTTGATGGAAAAGCTGGTTGGCCGGGAATTGAAGGATCTCGGCAGCGTCATCAACAGTTTATTTGGCAGGAAGAAATCCCGGGATTTGAACAAGAACAAACATCCCGATGAGGCAACTGAACTGGCTGCGCCATCGCCGTCTCCTGAAAGTACGGCCACGTTGCGGTCGCCGTTGCCGTCGCCGGCGACAACGGCCACTCCCGCGGCAACGCCATGAGAGTGATTGCCGGGGCGGTCGGAGGCATCCGGCTCGAAGTCCCAAGGACCGGGGTGCGTCCAACCATGGATCGCGTGAAGGCTGCGATCTTCTCCGGCCTTGGTGACGATATCATCGGCGCGCGAGTGCTGGATCTTTTTGCAGGAAGTGGAGCGATTGGGATCGAAGCGCTCAGCCGCGGCGCGAGCTCGGCGCTCTTCGTCGAGAACGATCGTGTGGCAGTCACGACCATCGAACGCAATCTTTCGAAAACGAATCTGCCCGGCCGAGTTCGCAAACGAGATGTTTTTTCTTTCCTGCGCCAGTCCGATTCCGGCGCGCAATTTGACATCATCTTCGCGGATCCGCCTTACGAGAATACGAAAGACGGGAAGGCATTCACAGCGCTGCTGCTTTCCAGCACGGACCTTGCGGCCATGCTTGCACCGTCGGGAACTTTTGTGCTCGAAAAACGGCCTTCCGAGCCGATCTCGAAAACCAATTTGTGGCGCGTCATTCGTGCGAGAACCTACGGCGCGACTGAAGTTCTCTTCCTTGCTCGTACCGATTGGTCGTCTCCTCTTGCCAGCGTTTCGGAATGATCAGATTTTTCTACAACTTTCTCTTTCCGGTTGTCCTGCTGTTCTTCCTCCCGGGGATTCTTGGGAAGATGGTCCGGCGCGGAAATTATCGGCACAAATTCGGGCAGCGTTTTGGATTTTACGATCGTGCTTTGAAAAATCGATTGCGGGCTGGCGATCACACTTGGATTCACGCCGTCAGCGTCGGTGAAGTATTGATTGCGCTGAAGCTGGCGGAAAAACTTCGCGAACTCGATCCCGCCCTGCGCCTGACGCTGACAACGACAACCACCACCGGATTCGCCATCGCAACGAAGGATGCGCCGGAATGGATCGAGGTGCTTTACAATCCTCTCGATTTTTGGCCGATAATGCGGCGCGCCTTCCACGTCATCCGCCCGCAAAGCGTGATACTAGTCGAAGCTGAAGTGTGGCCAAATCTTGCGGCCGAAGCGCATCGCCGCGCGTTGCCACTCTCACTCGTGAATGCCCGGCTGTCGCCGCGTTCGGAACGTCGTTTTCACAAATTTCGATTTGTATTCGCACCTGTTTTCCAGTTGCTCGATCTCGTCTGTGTTCAGGAGCCGGAAGATGTCGCCCGCTGGGAGGCGCTGGGAGTTGAGCGCGGGCGCATTGAATTCGTTGGCAGTATCAAGTTCGATCGATCCCTCGTGCCTCCCGATCCGGCGATTCCTCGCGAAGTTCTGGAGCGATGCGAAATCGATCCCGCGCGTCCGATCTTTTTCGCCGGCAGTACGCATGCGGGGGAAGAACGAATCGCCGCCGAAATTTTCCTGAGTCTGCGTAGTGAATTTCCCGATCTTTTCCTGATTATCGCGCCGCGTCATTTCGAGCGAACGCCCGAGATTCAGCGGATGCTTCAACCGCTTGGTTTGCGAGTGGCTCTGCGCACGGATGCGGACATTTCGCCGTCGCGAGTGACGAAGCCAGACTGTTTTATTCTCAACGCGATGGGCGAGCTGCGACACTGGTACGCCGCAGGCACGGTCGTCTTCGTGGGAAAAACGCTGACCGCGCACGGCGGACAAAATCCGGTCGAACCGATTGCTGCCGGCCGTCCCGTCATTTTCGGACCGAACATGGAAAATTTTGCGGTCCTGGCGCGTTCGCTCGTTCAGCAGGGAGGGGCCGTTCAAGTGGCGAATGAAGCAGAATTGCGCGAGAACGTTGCGCGACTTCTCCGCGATGAACCCGCCCGCCTGCGACTGGTCGAGAACGCTCGCAATGTTCTCCGTCGCCATGATGGTGCGACCTTACGCACAGCGGAGCTTGTTACGAATCTGCATTCACATGCGCGGGCCGATCGCAATTCACGAGAGGCGTGCAAATAACTTGCAAGGCAAGGACGCGCTTCTGATATTGCCCGCTCTCTTACGACCCTATCGTCCAGTGGCCTAGGACACCGCCCTTTCACGGCGGTAACACGGGTTCGAATCCCGTTAGGGTCGCCACCCTCTAAGCAGAGGGAAGCAAGGCCAAATGCATAACATTTCCACATAACAAATGCGCCCGCGTTTGCTGGTGTTCATATGCATCCACGCCGCCTCGTGCTGTGGCGTTTTTCATTCGTCGAGATTTCACTAGAGAATTTGGATGAATGAAAAATCTGGCTCGCTGACCCGCGCGCGCTCAAAAAACTTGCGCTCGGCGCTTGACATACTTCGCACCTGAAAAGGTGCCATCGGCTCGCCGCCGCGTGCCGTCACGGTGGCAACGCGAGGGAAGCAAACCTGCCAACGGCTCGCGCAACCGTGTCATCGGCTGCTTTTGGGTCTGCCACGATACCCTCGGACGCGCATGGAAAGGTGTGGTCACTATTGCAACACACCGAAATGGAATTTGGCCGATTTCCTGACGTGCGGAGGAGTTTCGGAATTCCGCGCGGCAAGTGTTACGAGCTAATTAACGAAGGCAAGATCAAGAGCGCCCACGAGCTTCTTAAGGAAAATTCGGGGAGCGATTCCAGTTTTCCCACCCAATGTTCCTGTTACGCCCTTGGCCAGCGCTTCAGTCAAGGAATCATCGGCTAACCGTAGCAGACGTTCCCGTGCCAGGGAGCGGTCGACAAAATGTCCCGAACCTTCCTTCCAACTTCCATGAGCATCTGGAAATCAAAGGATCGCAGTCGAATTTGCGGAGCTCTAGGATTGTCAAAGCGCACGTCCGTCTCGAAATCCGTGTGGAGACGTTGCGCGAGTGGCGGAAGCTTTCTAATCCCCTGTGGCCCATCGAAAAATGTCGGCGTTCCGGTGATTACCAGGAGCAGTCCCGGAAAGCGTCCGGCATCTAATTCGTCAATCCGGTTCCGTTGCTCAAAACTGGAAATAAACGAACGGCACTTCGGCTGTAGCGGGAAACAGTTCGAGCGCTAGAAATGCGCAAACGTATGCTGGAACTTGAACGCGCGCCGGCTGAAGTGCGAGACGGTCAATAAACTGCGCGCGTTCTTGCGCGACCGCCAAAAATAGCGAAATGAAAAACAGCACGATCGTCCCGGTTGTCAGCAGGAATTCACCAGGGACGTGTTGGAAACCGAATAGTGCACTTAAGACGTATCCGCTCGCCTGGAGCGTCCTTGGGCGAAAGAAAGCCATGCTTACGGTGCACGAAAGAAACATCAGTCCAATGCTAAACGGCACGAAGTAGCACTTCCTCATAACATTGGCAATTGCTGTCCCTGATGCTGCCCGATCGAAGAGTCGATACCCAATTAGCAGAACGCCGTGGTATGCTCCCCAGGCCACAAATGTCCAGTTAGCTCCGTGCCACAGTCCCACCAGCACCATTACAACCAGCATGTTGCGGTATAACATGAATCGCCCTTTTCTTCCCCGACTGAACGGCATAAACATATAATCCCGGACCCACGTGGACAGGGTTATATGCCATCTCTGCCAGAGGTCGGGAGGATTTCTCGCTAGGAAAGGACGCGCAAAGTTAAGTGGAAACTCAAAGCCCAGCAGCTTTGCGCAACCACGAGCGATATCGGTGTAACCAGAGAAATCGAAGAAGACTTGCATGAAAAAGGCAATGCAACCCGACCATGCAGCCAGCCAGCCCGGGTGAGTAGTCGGATTATTGAAATAGCCGTTGGAAACGACCGCGAATCGATCGGCGAAAACCATCTTCTTCAACAGACCAGACAGGACCAGGATAATGCCGCTCTGAATCACAATTGCCGCCGGAAGCCGCCAGTATTGGATTTGGGAAATAAATTGTCGGGCGCGAATGATTGGACCTGCAATAAGATGAGGGAAAAATGCGATGAACAATGCATAGTCGATCAGGCTTCTGACAGCCTTCATTTTTCCCCAGTAGACATCCAGCGTATAAGAAAGACTGGCAAACGTGTAGAAGCTGACTCCGACAGGGAGAACAACTTGCAAGACCACCGACGACTTGGGCATATGGAGCAAAGCAGCTAAAGAACCAGCAAAGAAGTCGTAGTATTTAAAGAAACCGAGAATGCCCAGATTAACGACGAGGCTGACGGCGAGCAAAAGTTTCTTACGGCTACCGCTGGTCACCTCCAGCCAAATGCCCAGGAAGTAATCAACGACAGTGGAGGTCAAGATGAGCACGATAAATCGTGGATCCCACCACATGTAAAATACATAGCTTGCGCACAGCAGTAGCAGTTTCCCTATGCGAAACGGCATGCTGTAGAACAGCACAGCCACAATTAGAAAGAAGATCCAGTACTGGAAGCTGTTGAATAACATCAGGAACAGTTATGTTAAGAGCTGCACGTCTTCTTACGGGCCATACACGGTATTTTCGCCGCTGGAATTCTCACTCACTGAAGTGTACGTGCTTCCAAAGGCTTCACTCGCACCCAAGTCTGACTTGCAGTTGGAGTGTACATGCAAATCAGCGGAGCTAAAGACGACCCATCAGCTCCGCTACGAATGTTTCTGTGAATCTTTGCCGGCCTTTGGCATTAAGATGGTACCCGTCAAAGTAATATTCGGGTTTTTCAAGAAAGTCGAACATTTGTTTCGGAAACGAAAAAGCTGCTCTCTGGGTTATGACGCTTGGAAAAACGACATCGTATGCCATGGAGAATCCACTAAGCTCTACGAACGGACCACGAGGGAGAGGCGTAAGCACAATTGCGGTTGGACTATTCGAATAACGATCCAGTATTCGCGGAATCCAATCGCGTTGTAACTTCAAAAAGTACTGCACTTCCGCTCGAGACGGCTGTACCAAACTCGTACGGATGGCTTGTCGCTGAGTTTCAGTTAATCGTGGTGGGAAGGTTACCTCGCCTGTCTTGGGATCATAAGACGTGCCTACAAGATCGTAGTCCCGGCCTTTATAAACCGCGCGCGAATGCAGTCTGTTCCGCTCTTGTTGAATGCTTCTCATCCGCGCAATTGGATGTTCGAGAAAATCGGCAACATCGCTCTGATATGCCGACCCTCGCAGTATGCATGCCGTAAATGCCCTGAATCGACCAGACCATCGCTGAAATGCAGAGGCAAAATCCAAGCAATCCCCATACCGCAAGAGCGGAGCGGCCATGGAAATTCTCAAAGGATCCGCAGTGCTTGGCTCATAGCCAACACCGTAAGGAACAATGATCGCCCGGTAGCGTCGCGCTGCCGGATCGACTTCCCGAAGCATATAGTACCAAGTGTTAACAGAAGCGGCTGGTTCGGTGAGATTGACAAACTTCAACCCGGCGTTGGCGCCCAGCTCGTCAGCCACGGTGGTAGAGAACCCCTCCGCCATTCTGGAATCTCCCACAACGAGCACCTCTTTCAGACCCGATGCAGGGCGCTGGTTTTCGGCTCGCGTAATTACTGCCAATCGCCCTGCATAGGAATCCTGAGCCAGGATCGAGACGTACAAGCCGGTGTGAAAAATAACGCCATCCAGACAGACAAAGGCGGCTACGCCGAGCAGAAGATTTCGTCCAACACGGAGTCGACGCGGCGACGTCGTTGGCTCTGTGGGAAATGTTGTGCGTAGAGCTCGCGCCGAGCTGAGGTAAACAGCGATATATATAATCACTATCAGTGCCACAAATAGTGGCCAACGGGCCTTGCCTCGTAATAACATCGTATTCAGAGAGACCTCGCTTTCCGTAGTTCCAGAAACGGTCACTGCGGCGAGCCACGTTCGCCGCTGGTCATCGCTATAAAGCTCAAAAGCATAGTTGCGCGCCCGAATCCACGGAGCCACGCGGCTCCCCTTCGCGCCACTAGCGAACAGAACCGGTTTGCGGTCACTTGCTGTTACAAAAACAAAGCCCACAGATCCGTTTCCTGTATCCCAGCTAATCTCGGTGCTGCCACTCCCACCAGCGACTGTCACGTGGTCGGGGCTTGCTCTGATTGCGGGCGCACCTGAACTTTTCCCCGCATCGCTCCCGGCTGCAGGTTGCTGCATGGCCGCTCCCAGCATACGGAGCGTTCCGAAAGAAACGGCAAGACACACCGCAATGGCAGCCAGCACCGAGCGAACTGTCGCGGCGTCCGTTGACTTTGGTGCTTCAAGCTCAGAACGCTTATACACTTTGCCCTGTAACTGCGATCCCGCATTCACGGGAGATCATTTCGTTCAGTTTTAAATACGCGCAACACGAGGAGCTGGCGCCCAAGTCATAACCGCGCATCGACCACTTCGCTTCGGGCATTGCTTCCGGCGTTTTTAGCACGTTGTGCAAAAGCCGTGCCGATCAACACCTCTAAGAGTGCTCCTGCACCATCCGGCAGGACATCGCGCACTGAAGGAGTTCGCGACCTGACGAATGACTGGTGAAATTCGTCGCTGGCGGCAGAAACCGCACACGCTAGCAGAACTGCGCGAAACACGTCATTGCCGTCGAGCAACGATGGTGAAAAGCGTGTAGGCTCTTCCGTCCCGGTACTGCTGGTGCGTCAAAATCTCCGTCGGCGTGAATCCCATCACGGCGAGGAACTGAGTGAAAAATTGTGTGCTGAAATGCCACCAGGTATGCCAGAGGAAATTCTGTGGAGCGGGCGCGAGACGGCAGACAGGCGTTCCTTCCAAATCCGGATGGAACATATCGGTGATGATGAGCGATCTCGCCATCTTTCCGCATTGCTCAACGATCCAGAGTGGATTGCGGCAGTGCAACAACACGGAACCCATCATTGCGATGTCGAATTCTCCGAGGACGGAAGGCAAATTGTAAACGTCTCCATAATGGACCTTCGCCTTGGATTGGTGAGCCGCGTGACTGAACCAATACGAATTCTTCAGCCGTTCCATCACGATTCGGCGCGTGCCGAACACTTCTTCCAATTTTTTAACCGGATACGGCACGAAATCCCAACCATGCTCCGCTGTTACTTCGACTGACACGACTTCGGCGCCGCGTTTTTCCATCTCGAAGGTTAGAAAACCGCTCGCGGGGCCAATTTCCAAAATACGTTGACCGGCGAAGGCGACTCTGCCCAGATAGTCATCCACTCCGGCACGCAAATCCCACTCGCCATCCATCACTCCGTAGCCGGGTAGTTCCATCGTGTGGTAAAATAAACAGTCCGCCACGTTCTCGACGTTCAGCGGCACCGCAAAAATCTCGTCGTTGCTTCTACGTTTTGATTGCATAGATGGCCACCGACGCGGGAAAAATCGGACTCGTTAGGGTGACCTGCTGAAATCCCGCTTGGAAAATTTCGCACCAGAAATCTGCGCCATATTCCGTTTGCACGATGCAGTCGTCACGTTTGGCTTCAGGCTTCCCGTGATAACTCGGCGGCAACCCGTGCCGTGTGCGGGTGAGGCGACCGATCACAATCGGCACAGTGTAAAACAAATGGCCTCCCGGTCTCAACACGCGTCGGATTTCTTTCAGGGCCGCCTTCGAGTCAGGAACGTGCTCGAGAGTGTCGGAATGAATAATCACGTCGATCGATGAATCCGGGAAGCTCATCTGCTGCATGTCGATTTGCGGAAACGAATAAAGCGCGTGTTTCGGAAGTGCCTGGAGGAAACGCGACAAATTCTTGGCCGGGTTGATCTCGACCACAGTGAGTTGCCGAATCCCCGAGTGGTTCCGACAGAAATCCTCGAAGCTGCCGGAGAAACCGAAAGCGCCGGTGACCGCCGCAGCCAGCGTCATCGCCCTCAAATTATTCTTGCAACTGACGCAGCAAAATCCCTGCTGCAAGTTGATGTAAGCGATTTCATCGGGCGACAACTCCCATTGCGCGATCAGCTCTGGCCATAGCACTGATTCATTCGTGAACCGGTCGCCACCGCACACTGGGCAAACCTTCAAGCTCGGCGACGGTTCATCGATTCTGCAGCTTGCTCTTTTGACTGAGCGTTCTTTCAAGTGCTGCGTTCCAGATGAGAGGTTTGTTCTTGAACCATGCTGAATCAAACTTGGGCGCAGCAAAGAGTGCCCACGTCTGCCGGGGATGTTTCCAATCCAGAATTTCAAATCGCAAATTCGCTTCTGCGGCTGCGTGTTCCAGTGTCGCTGGCCGGTAATTTACGCATTCGGGATAGATCCAGCCGGTGCGCGGAGAGTCTTCCTCGCCAGGCAAAAATGTCGCAACTAAAACTCCGTCGCCAGCGAGCGAACGCGAAATTGCGGACAACCAACCCTTGATCAGATCCAGTCCGCAGTGACTGAAGATCGACTGTGCCAACGCAAAATCGAATGACACTTTCGCTCGGGCAACGGTGTCGGGAGAATCGGAAAAGAAGAACGTCGGGCGTTTGATTTGCACCAACGTTTCGCCTAGCTCCCGCTTAATTCCTTCCTCGACCAGCCATTCATTCGGCTCTACGCCGAAGTATTTTCCGCGATTGAGGTAGGGAATTAGCAAGCGCCCGATCCGAAGCGAACCGCAGCCGACATCAAGCAATGAGTGAGATTGGCGCAGACCGAGCGTGGTGAGAAGATTGAATGTCATCGCCGCGATCAAATCGTAATCCTCTGGAGGACCGACGTACGCGCGATAATGCGGGTCGCCCGGTTTTAGGTCGGCGCCGAGATCTTCCTGATCATCCGAAGGGCTCCCCATAATCACCTCACTCGCCTCAACGTGGTGCGGTCGAAATCTTTCAGCGCGTCCTGCGGTTTATCTGGAAAGCCGAGCACGCCGCGCGACCGGTCGAATTGATAGATGCGCACCAATGGCCGTTTGCGAAAAGGAAATGCGCGAAGTTTATCCCCGTCGAGCGTGTCCATCGCACCCGGGACGCGGCATGCTTGCACAGCCAGAGCATAAAGATCATTCCTGATTGCCGAAGACGAACCAATGCAGTTCGACAGCTCATCGGGGTCGCGTGTGAGATTGAAGAGTTGTTCCCAGCCGCCGTTGGCCATGAAAATATATTTCCACTCGCCCATGAGCACCATGACTTTGAAATCCTGTGAGCCAGGAATTTCTACCATGCCGACGAGATATTCGCGCGGCGCGCATTCACCTCGCAACATTTTGAGAACGTCCATTCCTTGACGCACTTCGCATGCGCCCGCAGCCCCGGTGGCAATGCCGAAAAGATCGGCCAGACTGATCAGTTCCTTTCGTACGGCTCCGGCGGCCAGCATTGCGGGCCAGCTCAGAAGCAATGGAAAACGGCAGGCCGCCTCGAAGAAGTTTTGTTTCTGCCAGCCGTGATGATCACCCAAAAGATCGCCGTGATCGGAAAAAAAACAGATTAGAACATTGTCCGGATTCGGCCGCGCTTCGATTGCGTCGAGAATTCGGCCAAGACAATGATCCAGATAACTGATCTCGCCGTAGTAGCGCGCCTTGACGATTTTCGCCAGCTCGGGATTGATCGCATTGGCCCAGATGGCGTGTCGCATGAAAGGAATCTCTTCGTCTAGGTGATCTTCCTCAATATTGCCGAGGATTGGACCTGGCATTCGATCAGGATTGTACATTCGATTGAAAGGAATTGGCGGAGCCAGCGGCGGATGCGGACCTACGAACGAGACGAATCCGAAAAACGGGCGCAAATCACCTGACTTTGCGATCTCCTCTATCGCGCGATCGGCCATCCACCATTCGCCTCCTAGTTCGGCTGGAAGCGGACTGCGCTGGGGAACGTAGTACATCTCGCTGCGTTCGCCCATCGGTTGCTCCAGGAAATCGAACTCTGGGTGCTCCCCTGCCAGCCATGATCCGTAGTCATCGCCTTCGCGCTTTGGCGGATGGTAAGTCTCTTCGCAGCGCCATAAGGTTTCGTAACCGAGATCTTCGTTCCACGGAGTCGTATGAAATTTTCCAATTCCAAAAGTTCGGTACCCAAGTCGCGACATCGTTCGCCCCAGATACGGTCCGCAACGCGCTTCCATTTCCAGCGCTTGCCCGGCCACCGCAGCCGCTTTTGCGTTACTAAACACGCGCGTCGTCGGCGGCTCACATCCCGTCC
Organism: uncultured Verrucomicrobiae bacterium; assembly: GCA_963737545.1. Taxonomy (GTDB): domain Bacteria; phylum Verrucomicrobiota; class Verrucomicrobiia; order Chthoniobacterales; family UBA10450; genus CAVTTH01. Next base: position 585,467 of record CAVTTH010000003.1, read on the forward strand.
TGATCGTGTAACGAGCAGCGACACAAACCGGACAAGTGGCGTATGCATTCGAAAACGCAATTCCCCTTCGCACTAAGCGATCGATATTAGGCGTGTAAATATGCGAGTTGCCGAGCGCAGCTATAGTGTCGAACCGCTGCTGGTCGGTCATGACGAACAATATATTGGGCCGAGGGGCCGGTCCCGTAGCGGTCACTAGAAGTGGTTCCATAAAGTCACAAAGTTGGCGTTGCCCCAACGGATCGCGAGGAACACCCTAGCAATCCCCGCAAATCGAAACAACGCTGCATGTCGTAAACCTTGTAGCCGTTAGACTCAAATGACGGGTGATCGCGGAACTCGGCTGGCCAGACATTGGAATCACCCGGATGAAGCAAATACCAGCGAATGCCGGTTTCACGGACACTGCGCCGCAAGTCCGGAATGTTTGTCGCCTCCTGCAGACTCTGCAGCTTCCGTAGCCGCGCCTGGTAGGGAGACTCTCGGAAAGCTTTGCTTGCTCGCTTCCACATCTCAAGCCTGGCAGCAAAAGAAGGCCGCTCGCTCAATCCACCCACGATAAGAAGCTTGTCCTGATGCGAATCCTCCACGACTGCGTTAGTAGGAGGCTGGCTCCGGATGTAATGCGCACACTCAACTAAGCCGCGATCCACGCGGAGGCTGGAATACGCCTTCGCTCCCGGCCACTTCCCTGGCTGTAGACCCGAGCCATACCGCGCTGGAATTAGCATTAAGATTACAATACTAACGATCACAATTGCCGTGGCAAAGCGCAGATACCGTTCTGACACGATGGAAAAAAGGCGCCCCGCGGTTAGCGCGCCCACCAGCCAGTATGCCCAGATGAACGGATACTGTATGAATTCGTACGCGTTCTCCGACATCCCATTTCTGCCAATGCCGAAAGTCATCAGGAGCAAAATGGCTACCGCGGCCACTGATATCCCATCCGATGTCTGCCATGTCTTGCGCCGCCCCGCGAGAAGCCAAACGAGTGGAGCGATTACGATGAAAATTCCCAAAGCATTAACTAGGAGTAAGGCGATCGCTAGCGCCAGGTGCGAAGGAAATGGATGTCCAACGCGAAAAACCTGATACCAACCCTCGACGGATGTACCTCTGGCCATGTTTGCCAAGAGTTTCCAATACCAATTACTGCCGGAGAAATCGAAGCGCACATCCGGTTCCACGTAAAAACGGTCTGCCAGCGGGAGAAGGACTAATCCAGCCATCACACAGGCGCCCAGCGCGAGCCATCGCCAGTGCCTCCGCGGCGGCCAGACCACAACAGCAAAGGAAAACAGCAATGGAAATGCCGCCGCGAAAACCTGAACCTTGAAAAAAACGACAAGTACGCCCAGGACCACGCCCGACGCTATCCAGGCACGCCGCCCTTGGCTCGCTCCGCGTGCGATAAGTATGAGCGCGGTTCCAGTCGTCGCGACCGCATACGGACCGGCAGGAGCAACCTGTTGGAGCCAGAAATAACCGTACATGGGATGAGCGACGTTCAACAACCACGCGTCAGGTATCAGGGACATAGCCATGAGAGCTGCCAGTCCTGCTCCCTGACTCCAGATGGCCCTTGCCAGAGCATAACTGGCTAGTCCAGCGAGGAATGATCCGAATGGCGCCCAGAAACCTACTACCGTAATATAGGCAGGCACGTGCCCCACTTTAGCTAAACACGAGGCGAGTGAGTAGCTGGCGTAATGATAGAAGATTGCGGGAAAGCCCCTCCACTCGTAGTTACCTACCTGAACCAACGTTTGAGTTCCTAAACTGCGCGCAACGATAGTGGCGTGGAAGAAAAAATCCGCCCACGGCTTGAATATGACGCCATCTTTGACCGCGATCGTCGGCGAAATGAGATCCTGCGACCAGGCGGTTGCTGCAACAAGGCTCACAATTATCCCCAGCAGCCCTAAACGGGAAAGCGGGTCACGCTTTTGCTGGGGTAGAAGCTTTGGAATCCCTGCAATTGCGATCAGAAGAACAATCAGCATGACCCAGAGCGATAATGGCAGGAAGACCTTCCAGGCCAGAACGACAACGGACACAACGGCAACACCTAACAGAAAGTCGAGTGCGAAGAAGGATGGCAATCGTATGGCGGCGCTAATGATGCCGCCAGCCCTAAGCAGGAACCACGGCAGCACTAAAAGAAAGAATGCAGAACGCAAGTTGAAGCTTTCACCGGCGAAGGTGATCCAGAGGATAAGGAATGCCGAAATCGCAAGGCAAGCTAGCAAGCTATATATGTCGAAGCGGCGCGCCGGTTGCAGCTTTCGCTCTGTTGTTCCAGGCAGTTGTTCAGTGTGACGCATCGCGTCGCTTAAGGTTTCCCGTCTAACCACTGGCGCATGCTGCCTAGCAATCAAATCCGCGCACGGCGTCGATTATCTGGCTCTGCTCCGGACTGCTCATTCCCGTGAAAAACGGAAGACGCAGGAGGCGATCCGCCAAATCTTCTGTGACAGGACAGTCGCCCTGGCGTCCGCCAAACCGCAGACCCATCGGAGACAAATGCAGCGGCAGATAGTGGAACACAGCCAGAATTCCAAAGCCAGCTAGGTGTGAAATCAACGCTTGTCTGCTCTCAAAGGACGGCATGAGCACATAAAACATGTGATAACTCTGTTCGCATTCTGCCGGCACGATTGGGAGCCGAACGCTGTTGGTTTCGGCCCACGAAGCCAGCTCGCGAGCGTAGATTTCCCAGATTCGCCGCCGCTTCGACTGAATCTGATCGCGATGTTCAAGCTGCGCACGGAGAAAGGCCGCCAGCAGGTCCGAAGGCAGATAGCTCGACCCAACATCGATCCAGTTGTATTTGTCAATCTCGCCGCGAAAAAATTGGCTGCGATTCGTTCCTTTTTCGCGAAGGATCTCGGCCCGTTGATTAAATTGAAAATCGTTGATCAACAAGGCGCCGCCTTCTCCGCACGAGAAATTCTTTGTCTCGTGGAAACTGAGAGTTGCAAGCTGCCCGAGCGTGCCGAGATACCGTCCGCGGTATCTGCCATAAAGACCGTGAGCGTTATCTTCCACAACAGCAATGCCATGCTGCCGCGCGATAGACGTGATCGTGTCCATTTCGCAACCGACGCCCGCGTAATGCACAAGAAAAATCGCTTTCGTGTGCGCGGTGATGCGTCGCTCGATTTGGCTCTCATCAATGTTGAGCGTGTCTGCTCGAATATCTACGAAAAGAGGCTTGGCCCCGCGTAACACGAACGCATTCGCCGCAGAGGGAAACGTGAACGACGGAACAATAACTTCGTCTCCGGGTCCGATATCCAGGAGCAGTGGAGCCATTTCCAGCGCATGAGTGCAAGACGTCGTTAGGAGTGCTTTCTGAATCCCAAGCGACTGTTCGAGCAGAACGTGGCACTGGGCGGTGAAGCTGCCGTCGCCGGCAAATTTCGGCGCCGCGATGGCGGCGCGGATGTAATCAAGTTCATCTCCCGTCGCGAACGGACGATTAAAAGGAATGCGGATCACGATGGGCTCAAGGGTTTTCGACCGATTAACAAAAGCGATCCTCCCGCAGGGAAAGAGACGCCTGTTCTTATAACCATTCGTTCGAGGTTCAAAACGCTTTCCAGAGTTTTGTTAAGCGTCGTGCCAATTTCAAATTCGCGCCAGGGTTGGAAATCGTGATTGTGTTTTCGTTGCGGGCGCGACCAAATCATAAGGGGCAATAACAGCGAATTAAAAGAAGTGATTCGCTGGATCTGGAAGCCAGCGCTCTCGACTTTTGTGTGCAATTCGGATTTGCTGTAGCGACGTTGATGCATCGCATATTGGTCGCTCGCGCTCCAGAGAAAACGATGTTGCGGCACCGTAACAAGCAATCCACCACCCGGCTGGACCGCATTGAACATTTGCCTTAGCGCACGCTCATCCTCAACCAGGTGTTCCAAAACGTCGAACGCGCCCACGACATCAAATTCGCATTCAAATGGAATGCATTGCGCATCCATTTGATAGAACTCTACCCACGGCAGCCGTGATCGCGCGATGGCAAGGCCGTCCGCAAATATTTCGCTGCCCGCCAGGCGCAGTCGCGGAAACTTTTCATAAAGCCCTGCAAGCACGAAACCAGTTCCGCAACCAACCTCGAAGAAATTTTTGGCATCCGGAAAATAATTACGAAGCGCCCACTGAATGAGCTTATTCCGCGCTCGAAACCAGAAATTTGATTTCTCAATCTCAGCGAGCCGAGCGAAATACTCGGGTTTGAATCCGGCGTGAGCGTCAGACGGTTCCTTCGTGAATTGATATGTCTCGTCGCGCAGGCCTGGCTCATAACCGCACTTCGGACATGTCCAATCGGCGCCTTCAAAAAGAGCTTCACACGCGAGGCATCGTTTCATCCTTCGCTCAGGCGCAAAGCCATTCGCGCTCCAACTGCATTTTTACAGGGTGTGCTGGACCGGATATCGGAATCACGACACGTCATTTTTCGCATTCAAAGACGGCAGTTACGTACGGGATGCGCATTGGCTTGGTGTCGACCCGTGCCTCGACATTGCTGAAAAGCTTCGCGACAAGCCGACGATATTCTTGCTCGGTTCGAATATTCCGACCTCGGTCGCGAGCCATGATATACTTGGAAAACGCTCCTTGGTTCGGGGTCCAACACGGATCATGAAAAATGAATCGACCGCCCTCCTTGAGCGCGTCGTACGCGAACCGAATACAATGCGCCGCATCTTGGTCGTCCAAGTGGTGTAACACGCCGATTGTGATCACGATGTCGGCGTTTTGAAATCGCGAGTCACCCCGAAGCGAGTGAGTGTCGCCAATTATAAAGGTCCCCTTGGTGCCGTGCGTCCGCTTGGCAGAAGCAATATACTGCGCATTGGTGTCGAGCCCGAGGGTACTCAACCTCTGGAAGGCAGCGCAACGCTTGCGCCGAACCGCACCCGATATCGATCACCTTATTACTCGGTTTAGCCCGAACGTGGTTTTGGATGATCCTGCGACGCAGTGCGTTTCCACCAACGGCAGCTTGAAATGCGTTGTACAGAAATGGAATTTTCAACCAGCGCAATAATCCAGAGTCACTTTGCATCGTTGAGTTTGCTAGAGCTGGCTTAATACCTCTGGTTTAGCGGCAGGCTATGCGCACACGGCATTTCGGCAAGCATTCAGTCCTGCAGGTGCAGCAGGCAACACAGCGTTGCATTGCTCAATCATGGCTTGAGCCATGTGTGAAATGAGTGTCTGGCGCCGGCGATCTTCCAGCCCAGCTTTAGCGTGCCGCGATGCACTGGATAATTGCCAGCGTGTGCCGGCAGGTCGAAGTGCTGTGCGAAGTTTCCTCCAATTCGCATGCCCTCGAGAGTGAGTGCCGTGTAAAGTCCTCGCCCAAAAAAATCCGGGTGGATCGCTTCCAGGTTGCAATGCGCGATGTCGAAAGAATGTTTGACCTCGAGAGCGGATGCCTTTTTCCACACGGCGTAACCTGCAATTCTACCATCAACCTCGGCGACAAGAATCCAATCAGCCCAACCTTCAAAGGAGGAACGCGCCCATTGCTCATAAACTCGTGCGCCCGTTCCGACTGGCATTTTGGGATCTGAATGATATCGACCAAAATGCGTCGCAAATGCCTTTTCAGTGAGCGCGAGGATTTCTCGTAGGTCCTCAGGTTTCGCGAGACGAATCCGCGAATCATTGGGCCGTTTTGGAAGCCTGATGCTCTCAAGCGGTGTGCGTGACGAATCGAAGAGGAAATCCAGAAGCGTGTCCATAAGAAAAAACCCTCGCCGCTCGAGCGCATGAATTCCCGCGCAATCAAGAGCCTGAACCTTACATATCAGACATTCCGTGCCACGACTGGCGGCATGCCGGACGACTTTGTCGAGCAAGCCATCGAGCACTTCCGAGTCTCGCGTTCCATGCGTCTGCGTGAGGTGCTTGATTGCGGCGACGCGGCGCCCTACTACTTTGGTGTCCCATGGCGAATCGCCGTAAAGCACAAAACCGTTGATGCCGTCTTCGGCATGCGATGCAAATGCGGTCGTGGATTCGCTGTTCAGTTCCTGAGCGATGTCGTCCAGCCAATAGCCCTCGATCTGATCGCGCTTTAGATACGACAAATGAGGCAGGGGCTTATGCGTGAAGCGCGGCAGCGCCTCCTTCAATTCATCCATGGCCGTCAGATCGAATCGCGCGATCATCGGGCGATTATCGCAAGTCTTTTGGTTCGCCGCTAACGCTTCGAACAACGTAAACGGGACGATTCATCGTCCGAAAATGGATGCGGGCCAGGTATTCGCCTATCACGCCGAGGGCGAAAAGCTGTGCGCCTGAAAAGATCGCAATTATGGAAGCCAAAAATGGAAATCCCGGCACACTGCCTTCTAGGCAATAGCGGGTGAATACGTAAAGGAAGACTGCAAGCCCGAACAACATGCAGCCAAATCCAATCAGGCTGGCGAGTTGCAATGGCGCCGTGCTGAAGCCGGTCATCATATCAAGTGCGTGGCGAACCAGCTTTGTGAAAGTGTAAGTTGAAGTGCCCGAATGGCGCGGCTGGAAAACGACGGGTATCGCGGTGAAGCGCGTCGTCGCCCATGTCAGCAACACGTCGATGGAAACAAACGGCGTTTGATAGCCTGCGAATGCCTCCCGCAGTTGCGTACGGAAAACGCGGAACGCACTCACGTTCCTGGCGAGATCCATTCCGATGGCGCTCCCCAGCGCGAGCCGCGTAATGCGGGAAGCGAGAGCGCGCATGAACCCGTGGCGTTCTTCCTTGGGCGCGCCATACACAACGTCGAATCCCTGTTCCAGTTGTTCGAGCAGTCGCGGGATTTCTTCCGGCGGATGCTGCAGATCGTCATCCATCGTCACGATCACGTCGTATTTCGCAGCACGGATGCCGCAAAGCAGAGCGTTATGCTGGCCATAGTTGCGCATCAGATTCAAACCGCGCACCGTCGCAAAACGCGACGACAGCTCTGAGATAGTCTCCCAGCTTCGGTCCCGGCTACCGTCGTTGACGAGAATGATCTCATACTCGGTCGCGATTTGCGGTAACACTTCGCTCAGGCGCCGGCACAGTTCAGAGATGGAAGCTTCGCCATTGTAGACTGGCGTGACGACTGAAATGGAATGCTGTGCGGCAACCTGCAACGGGGAGTTCATGTTCAGAAAGGCCCCCGAAGCTAGGAGACAAGGCGGATTTCGTCAAAGCGGCGCTGACTTGGAATTTAACCTTGCGTCCGAGTTTGCGAGATGACCTAGTCTCTTCCTGTCCTGCTGCGTGCAGGTTTAATTCAGACATGCAAATTGTTTCCGGCGCGTGCCTGTTTGTTATCGCCGTAATTTTACTGGCCTATGTGCCAGGCAAACTACTGTTAATTGCGCTTAAGCGGACCTTGAGCCCGCTGGAAGACGTAACCCTGGCTTGTTTTCTCGGGCTGATTGTGAGCGGTCTGGCCTATTGGTTGATTACGTACACTCACCAGGGCCGCTTCTTTCTCGTTTGGCCGCTGATGACTTCCGCGGTGTTTGTTTGGCTCTATGCTAGCAAAACAAGAACGCTGTGGCGTCATTCCCCGAAGCAGGCGTCGCTGTCCCCGGAGAACGCTGCAGTGTCGCGTGACAGATCCAGTATCGCCCTGGCGGGAGTTATTGCGCTCGGGATTGTCGTGCTGGCTTTTCTGCCTTTTTACTACACGAATCTCACGCCGCGGGCGGATGGCACGATACGCGCCTATCCGGTGCCTGACGTCATCTTGCACATAGCGATCGCGAACGAATTGACGCATACGATACCGCCGCAGGCTCCGCACTTTTCAGGGCACCCGCTTTCTTACCACTATGGAATGGATGTTGCGGTCGCGATGTTTGCCAATGCGACTCGCCTAAACACGCGCGACCTCACGCTGCGCTTTGTCCCTACCTTGTTTCTCGCTCTTTCGATGCTCAGTGTTTTTTGCTTTTCGAGGAATTGGCTTCGGTCAGGATATTTCGGCGCTCTCGTCGTGTTCCTGGTGTTTTTTGGCGAAGACTTCTCCTTCGTTCCCGGATTGTTACTGGGCGAGAACATTGACTGGTCCCTTCGCTACTTCAGTGTGCCGCCCGCGGTTTTGCCTCTCTTCTATACGAATCCAATCTTGCCTGGAATGGGTCTCCTTTTTGCTGGATTGTTTTGTCTCCAGCGCTACCTGCAGGAGCGTAGCGGGGCGTGGCTTTTCCTTACTGCGCTGCTGTTTGTCGCGTTGATTGAGGTGAAGATTTTCACTGCGGCCCAGATCATGTGCAGCCTGGGAGTGGCGGCTGTGCTCTACCTTGTTGCATACCGGAATTCAAACTTGTTCAAAGTCGCTGCGTGGACTGCCGCTTTGGCGACGCCCCTGGTTTTACCAGTTCTTCTCAAGAACAAAAGTGAAGCGAACGTTGTCATTAAATTCGAGCCGGGGCTGTACATATCCCAGGCGATGGAGGCGATTGGAATCAAGGATCGCTTGAGCGGGTGGCTCGCTTTCGCCACCGTGGCTTTGCCAGTCTATCTCGTTGGTACCCTTGGTCTGCGCGTGATCGGCGTGCCAGCGATCCTCAATGCCATATTTCGTCCGAACGCAAAATCCGCTCTCCGGTTCATTCTCGCCCTTTTCGTGGTCCTCGGTCTGTTGATCGCACTAATGTTCAGCTTTACGCCGGCAGGATGGACATTTCGATACAACCCGGTTAGCGGAACATTTCTCGTGCAAAGCAAATATGTCGCCTGGCTATTTGCGGTCGAAGTTCTCCAGACCTTGTACCGATGGGCTGTTGGCCGTGGCGTGTATTCCTCGGTTGCCGCGGCAGCGACGATGGCCATTGCCATCGGGTTGAGTGTACCTGCGACGCTGCAGCACTTCATCTATTGGCGGAATCCTGACCACCTCTTCGGGAACGGGAAACCGTTTGGGAAGCAACTGCAAAGCTATGACGCCGAAATCCTGGCTGTCACCGATTTTCTGACGACGGACGCACAGCCGGGAGACGTCGTGTTGTGTGGGGATGAGCTGCTTGCACCTGTCTTTGCGCTTACCAACTGCCGGGTGCCGTTCGGTTATTTCGCCAACGCTGCCGTAGCACGGAGCGACTACACACGCAGGGAATCTGCGGTAAAGCAATTTTGGAAAGACTGGCGGCTCGGAAAAATTCAAGGCGAGTTATTGCGGGACGCACGCGTTAAGTACGTCATCGTGAGCAAGCGAACCGAAGGCGTCCCAGCGAAGATCCCCACCTCCCTCTCCGAAGTGTTTGCGAATTCCGAGTTCGCGATATTCAAGGTGCGCCACGAGAGCCTGAGCAAGGCAACCCCGACCCTAGCAAGGTCTGACGGCTCGACATAGTGTCGTTCTACTGATCAACATTCAATCGCGTGGCCATGAACCACTCGAATGCGTCGCGATATGTGGCCCAAGTTTCTGCGAGCACCTCCCAACCGAAAGTCGGTCCTTCGCGAATCGCCCGCGCCCCGGCCGCATATCGCAACCGATGTAAACTATTCCAGGAAAGAGTGGCCGCAGATCGGAAATCGCTTCCTGTTCTGCCACCTGAAGTTGCGCCGAGCTCTCCGATCAGCTCCGGGAAGGCAAGCGTCTGACCGCACAGCTTCAGGAAGTCCCATACGTGCGGATCCATTACCGTTTAGCGTACCCTCAATGGCCGAATCGTAGTCATCGCAAAAACATCAGCACCTATTGCGCACGAGGGTTCCAATCACCAATAATTTCCACGGATAAATTAGCCAGTTTTGCCATCACGAATTTCATCCGGTGAGTAAGGGAAAGGGATCGCCGTAGTAATCGGTCTTCACTCCTCCGGGCTGATGAACAATCGGGGCGAGGTGCACGCTGCGCGGCACCAAAAAAGTCGCAAAAAATCGACCTCCGGCGCCAGCAATTCACGAGCCTTGGTAAGGCAGCGAATATGATTCGCGAAGAGGTGGGTAAAGACGGAGAGCGCGAACATATAGTCGAACTTTTCGCTGAACAGACTCAGCTCGAAACGATCGCTTACCGCCAGATGAGAACTTTTGTGGGTCAAGCCGACCACATCGCGATCTGTTCCTGCGTTGATCGACCACCATCGCTAACAGAGATGATCTCGTGCTGCGTTGCGACCTGTGGCAATACGTCGCCCAGGCGCCGGCAAAGTTCAGCGAGGGAATCCTCGCCATTGTAAACTGCTGTGACAACCGAAAGCGAACGCCCTTCGAGAGATTGCGATGCTGTAGCCATTTTCCAGAAAGCTCGGGAAATTAAAACACGGCTTGGACTTCGTCACGATCTAAATTCAAAGCGGCCGGTGCTTAGCCTAGGCGAGCTCGCTGCTCGTTAGGCGGTGAAATGCTTCGAGATATTTCGCGGAAGTTTTTCGATAACATCCTTCGGCAAGCACGGGGCCAGCGGAGTCTTGTCCCAGTCTCGGTCGCAATTGCAGCAGTTCGTGGAGAGACGATATCATGCGTTGCTGATCGATCTGGTCGGATTGTTCAAAGGGTTCGCGACACAGAAGCCTGTGGCGCTTTCGCTTGCCCGGGTTTGTGGAGCGTTTCCAGGGCTCGTTGATATTTGCTCTTCAGGGTCGCCATGTATTGGGTCCGTTGCGCAAACCCAGCCTCCATTTCATCGGCCGCAGTACGCGAAGCCTTCGCTGGCTGTGCAGTTCCTTCCAAGTCTCGACTCAACCGCGTTGCCTCTTCGACTACTGCGGGATCGGCAACCGAGTCGTCCGCTTTGAAATCGTCCGGCACATTGGAACTATTGATCCGTTGCGCGAGCGGCTCGAGGCATTTTGCCGTGTAGGGCTCCCCGAGGAAGTCAAGCAACGAACGGATCGCCGATTCTGGACTGTCGATTAGATCCGCATATCGGATGCGTCGAACGACATTCGGGCCGTAGGCGCGCTCAGCCATCTGGCATGCGCTGACGGTTCGCATCCAGTACCGATAGGCCTCCTCCTCGTTAGCCACTAAGTTAAATCCTGCCACGCGATGGAAGTTAATCATCGAGCGCACGACTGCCCGAACATCGCGGCATAAATGGATGAACAAAGCGTGGGGGAAAAGCTTCCGCAGGCCGCATATGTGCAAAGAATACTCCGGCGTTCCATCGACCCAACGTTCTTTAGGCCCTGCCGCTGTGCTGGCGGCTTCACGCCAACGTGCGTCAAGTTTCAACGCTGCGCTCCTGGTTTCGCGTTTTCGTTCCAGATCCGTGCGATGCCGCAGGATCAAGTCGCTGATGCTCTGACCTAGGGCCGCGAATAATTCATCATCCCGAATGTCCATCGCGCTCAAGATCGAGTAATCGCCGCGTGCCGTACCAATCTGGTGCGCAACAGCGACGCTGACGGAGAAGTCCCCCATCCAATTTGACTCTGGTACTGGAAACAAATTCGGATGGTGACCCAAACACCAGGTTAGAATGCTGGTTCCCGAGCGGGGCGATCCCACGACAAAAATGGGCTTGTCTATCTGGTCCTGCATTTCACCTGGAACTCTCCATAGCCCCAAGCTGGCCCACTGGTCAAACTTTCCACGCCCCTGCTGGTATGCCAAAAGCTAACAAAATCACTAGCACCCTCGAGCAGGCGAGTGGGCATATTCTTCGGCTTCTCTTGCTGCGAAGGCTCTTCATTTTTCTAAAACCTTTCCGCCTTTCATTCATAAATATCAAGGATCACAAAAATGAGCTTGTGGGAACGCAAATCGGTCTCGCCGATTGCAATGGATGCGCGGCGGGCTGGCGCGTCGTCTGGCGGGGAGGTTTTGGGGTCTCACCCGCAGCTGAAGGCAAGAACCGAGGCCCCGCTGCGGGCATAAATAATGCATGTGCCGGTGGCTCAGGTGGCGCTCTCAACCGTGGCTGGCACTTTCGACACCAGTACACGCGCGCGCGAAAGATTTCGGACAATTTCGGACACGAGAGCTGCGTGATCTCGCGCGATGCTGCGAAATTGGTGATCGTGCTGTTTTCCCTCTAAGTATCGTCGCCGCGAAGAATTGCGCAGTATTCGCGCAGTGTAACGCAACGCTCAAATCGGGTTCGAATCCCGTTAGGGTCGCCATTGCTCATTTTGCCTATAAGCAAACGAGATCACCTGGTCGAGAGAGTAGGCGGCCTTTGGATACGCGCGGCTCCGGACGCTGATTCGAATCCTAGTAGTGATACGATACTCGAGGGTGAAGCCGAAGGGGCTTCACTTTGCAACGCGTTGCAGAGCATCGCATCTCTCGTTTCAACAACGCACTACATATGAAAATGAAAACAAGAATGGGACTTCCTGCTTTTGCGCTTGCGGCGTTGCTCTTCCTGGGACTGCCGCTGGCTTCTTCTTCAGCTTACGTTGCTGTCTCAATCGGGATTGCGCCTCCGCCGATTGCGGTTTACGCACAACCGGTATGCCCGGAGCCCGGTTACATTTGGGTTCCCGGCTATTGGGCCTACGACTTCGGCTATTACTGGGTGCCGGGGGAATGGGTGCTTCCGCCACAAGTCGGTTTTCTCTGGACGCCAGGTTATTGGGCCTACAGCGGAGGCAGCTACGTATTCAATGCTGGTTACTGGGGCCCGTCGGTCGGGTTTTACGGTGGGATTAATTACGGCCATGGCTATTACGGAAGTGGCTATTACGGCGGCGAATGGGTCGGCAGCACTTTCCGCTACAACACGGCCGTAAGCCGGGTAAACACAAACGTGATTCGCAACACTTACATCGATCGTCAGGTGCTGAAGAATAACAGGGGCGCCCGTGCGAGCTTTAACGGTCCTGGCGGCGTTCAAGCCGCGCCGAATGCCAGGGAACAGGCATTGGCGAATGCAAGGCATGTTGCGCCCACTTCCGCGCAGCAATCACGGGTAACAGCGGCCAAGAATGATCCCGCTCTGCGCGCCGTGAACAACAAAGGACAACCGAAAGCGACCGCGGTGAGAACATTTGGGAGGAAAAATCGGCCGACCGGTACCGAGACAGTGGCGGCAGCAAAGAATGGACGCGCGTCCAGCCAGGCCGCGATCGGAAATCACGCCGTGGCTGGGAACCGACCTGCGGCTAAAAATCGCGTGGGCGCGACAACGTCACACTCACGCAATACAGCGCAGGTGCGACACACTGGATCCCGAAAAGTGGCGAACGCTTCCCACGCTGTTCGTCATCAACAGGCAGCGGTGCATCACCAGCGTATGGCCTGGTATCCCCGGCACGTCGTCCCGCATTACCAGCGGCTTGCGTCACATCATGGGCAGGCATCACTGAATCGCCAACGCGTGGTTTCGCATCCTCAGAAGGCGCCGAAAAAGCGCGGGGGTCGTGGTTAGAGCGGGAATGCTGGGCGCTGGTTCGAATCCCGTTAGGGTCGCCCTTCAACGTCTGCGATAGATCACACCTTCAGCGGTCTGGGCCGCCGGCTGGTAATGTTCGGCCAGCAGGTTGGAGAGAAACGGAAAATCGCGCGCTGGATATTGCGCACCGGGACTTGAATAAAGATCGACGATAAACGCCGGCGGATGTTTGTGGAAATCTTCCTCGAGATTATTCCATGCCCACGGCACGATGCGGTTACGAGTGTCGACGCCGGGGAGATCGTCGCCGAAAATGAAGCCTGTAAGCGGAAACGTCAGAATGTAGCGGCAGGCCGGGCGGCGTCGCGCCAGAAGGTATAGATCCGCTGCGTTGCGACCCCAGACGAAGATTCGGTCGTTAGGCGCGGAATGGGCGGTGAGGTAGCGTACCGTTTCGGAAGGTTCGCTATCTCGCGCCAAAAGTTTCCAGTGCGAGACGGAGAATGCGACCACGGTAATTGCGAGCCATGCAGAAGCGACCGCCGGTCGAAAGATCCAGGATCGCATCCTGGCTCTGCCGCAGCAGAAGCGTGCATAAGGCGGGGCCGCCAAAAGCGCGAGCGGCGGGATCAATTGAATATAATAGTGGGGATAAAAACGTGCGCCCGCCACGACCCCAACAGCCGAAGCGACGAGGAGTCCGATGAGCGCAAATCTCTCCGTCTTCCGGCTCGCCCAAATTCCGTCATCGTCTCGAAGCGACATTGCCGCTCCGAGAACCAGGGGCAGGCAGGCTCCGACAAAAGCCAGGGTGTGCAAAACGCCACGCTTCAGAAAAAAGTATGGGACGGTGTGACTGGTAAACGTCCAATAGAACGCCTCGTGCAGAATGCCTTGCCGTTCGAGGATGAGCGCTACCAATCCGAGCGCGGCCAAAAATCCCAGCGTGAGAATGGCCGCTTGTGCGATGGATTCCATCCGGGTAACGCCGCGGCTGGCACGATAACTTGGGAGAAACAGATACAATCCGAGCGGCACAGCGGCAATTGCTGCCGGTTGCTTGAGCAGGAACGCAGCGCCGAGCAGAGTACCCCCCGCGAAAAGTTCCGGGCGCAGTCGCGACGCCCTGCGCCCGAACGCGATCGCCCACGCCCAAACAATCGGCAAATTCATCAGCAATTCGCCGTTGAAAGCCAGATTTTTCGCCACTGCCCAGGGTTGGAAAACGCTGTAGAGCAACGCCGCAATCAATCCCGTCTCGCGATCGAACAATCGTCGGCCAATCACATAAAGGCCAGCCATCGTGCCCAACACCCACATGAGCGCAACGACGTGCAACGCCATCCAATTGTATTTTCCCGCGATCTCGAAAACCGCTGCGTACGTCCAAAAGAGGAGCGGCGGTTTACGATCTATAGCGTCGATGTAGGGGTGACCTCCGTCGATAAGCTCGTTTGCCACGACGGAATAGGGCGCTTCATCGTCGATCGCCTGGGGATGTTGCAGTGACGGCAGGCGGGTAACCACCGTGAGAAGAACGATTCCAAGCGCAGCTGCTTGGAATCCTCGAAATCTACGGATTGCCGCGTTCATCTCTTGCGGAACCAGTCCTCGAGAAGCAAAGCTGTCTCGCTTCTTTTGCTGCCTGAACATACTCTTCCCGCCGTGAAGGAATCAGGAGTTCTGCGGTTCATCGACCGGTACGTCGGACAGTTCATCTGCGCTTTGCTTTCTCTTTTCAAACGCAAGCGAAGAGCATCGGCGTACCGACGCATTCTATTTGTCGAATTCTTCGAGATGGGAGCGGCCATCATGGCCTATTCGGCGCTAAAGTATGTCAAAAGCAAGCTCCCTGAATGTGATCTGCACGTCCTGTGCGTAAACGGGAACAAGGAGTCATGGAAGCTTCTTGGCCTGGTTCCGGATCAAAATATCCACGGGGTGGAGGGCGGGAGCATATTCCGCTTTCTTTCTTCTTTGGCCGGCACCGTCGCAGCGTTGCGCCGGAGGAAGTTTGATCTGGTGATCGACCTCGACAAGTTCACCAGGCTTTCCGCCATCGTTTCATTTCTTGTCGGAGCCCGCCAGATCGCGGGCTTTTATCGTTACGAATACGAGGGACTTTACCGAGGTCATTTCATCGACGTTCCGTGTGCCTTCAATCAAAACCTGCACGTTGCGAAGAATTTTCTCGCTTTGTCCAAGGCAGCGTTGTCTGACAAGCAGCATTATCCCAACTACAAGGGACCAATTGAAACCTCGGAAATTCTGCTCCCGGCGTTCCAATCCGATGTCGATCTTGCCCAGGAAATGAAGATGCGGGTGAGAGAAGTGTTCCCGGATTGGAAGGAGACTCCGCTTGTGCTGGTCAATCCCGACGTAGGTCCCAATCTGGCGATCAGAAATTATCCGGCCGAAAACTACGCCCAGGTGATTAAGGGAATTCTCGAACGATCCTCCGAGGTTCGCGTCCTATTGATTGGCGTTCCCGAGAATGTCGCCACCTGCGAAAAGGTTGTCGCCGCCGTAGACGCCGACCGCTGTCGAAATTTTTGCGGACGCACTCAATCGCTGGCCGAACTCATCGAACTCATCAATTTCTCCCGGTTGTTGATCAGCAACGATAACGGTCCCGTGCACTTCGCTTCACTCACCCAGACTCCAATCGTGGCGCTCTTCAGTACCGATTCGCCTTTTGTCTACGGGCCGCTGGGCAATTGCGTGATCCTGTATACCTTTTTTCATTGCAGCCCGTGTATCAGTTTCCTGAACAACAAGCGGTCGCGCTGCGTGAACAATCTTTGCCTCCAAACGCTCGAGCCAGCACAGGTTCTGGAGAGTTCCCTGCGGACCATGGAAGGCGCAGTAACTTTTCGCACGATCAACGGCAATCGGAGCTATCTTTAACGCCGAAAATAGGCCTTTGTTTGGGACGCCTTTTTGAAAAATAAAAATCGTAGAAGCATATTTTTATTTATAGACGTTTTTTGTCTCCTCCCGTATTCTGTTGGGCTGCTCAATCGAATGGACATCAGGACGATCGCTGCATCGCCCTCATTCGCGATCCCCAAAAGGACGTCACAACGCCGCATTAATCAGATATCAAATTGAACTTCTCTTTTCCAAGCTCACCATGAATTCCGCCCAACCCCAACCGAATCTTCATCCCGGTATGGAGAAGGATCCCGCCAAACTCAACCTGAGCGATTTCCTCGTTGGCGACAGCAAGGATCCGTTGAAGCCACCGCCGGCCTTCACGCAGTGGCATCACATCGGCGAGTGGGCCATCGAATTGTACGAACCCCAGTTGCTCGGTCCGGCCGAGGCGCGGACCACACTCTTCTACGGTGGTGCCTCGCACTCCGTGATCAATCTCTGCTCTTACAACTATCTCGGACTGGCCAATCATCCGGAAGTAATCACTGCGGCCCACCACGCTCTGGCCACCCACGGCCTGGGCGCGTGCGGTTCGCCAATGCTATCCGGTATGACTGATCTTCATCGGCAATTGGAAAAGAGGATGGCGGAGTTCCTCGGTTACGAAGATGCGATGCTTTTCAATTCTGGCTTCGGCGGAGCGCTCGGGACAATTTCCGGGCTCCTGCGCAAGAGCGACGTCGCCGTGATGGACAATCGTTCCCACCTCAGCCTGCGCGACGGCGCCGTGCTGGCGCGGACCAGAACGGAACGCTTCGAGCATAACGACGCCGAGTCGCTCGACGCGGCCTTGACCCGACACAAGGGGAAACGTCAGCTCGTAATCATTGAAGGCATTTATTCGATGGATGGCGACTTCGGCAATTTGAATGCCTTGATGGATGTAGCTGACGCTCATGAAGCGAGCGTGTTCGTCGACGAAGCGCATTCCATGCTCGCCTGCGGTGCCCATGGCCGCGGTGCGGTGGAACACTTCGGCGTCGAGAAACGAATTCGGATTCTCTATGGAACTTTCTCGAAGGCCTTCGGAGCGCTCGGTGGATTTGTCTGCGGCGCGAAGGAAACGCTCGACTACCTCCGTTTCTACTCGCACCCCTATGTCTATTCCTGTGCGCTGCCTCCGGTGGTGGTCGCGGCCATCTTGAAAGCGCTCGAATTGGGAACGAGCCGGACGGAGTTGCGCACCCGTCTCTGGGAAAACGCGGATTACTTTCATAAACAACTGAACGGGCTCGGCATCGATACCGGCAATTCGACTACCTATATCATGCCCCTCGTAATCGGAGATCGAGAGCGGATGTATCGCATGGGACATGAGCTTCGCCATCGCGGCCTCTGGGTCGCACCCGTGGATTATCCGGCTGTACCGCAGGACAGAATTTGCTTCCGTGCTTGCGTGACGGCGAATCACACGCGTGCGGATCTGGACGAGGCACTGAACATTCTGTCAGATACGTTTGCGCCAGCGCAAATGCAGCAGCAGCACGCCTAGCCGCTCTGATAAGCGCGGCTAATGACCGACAGGCATAGCGCGGCTTCATCGAAAGATTCCAGCGCGGCCTGCGGTTGCCGAAAGCTGGCGACAACCTCCGGGAGCATCGCCGAGAACCAATCCGCATGATGCGATCCAGCGGACAGCGCGCTCCCAAAACGTATGGATTCCCCGGCAACGTTCAACGTGTCGTCATCGATCGCGATCTGACCGCGCTCGCCAGTCAGACGCATCGTGTTTCGCCGTGCATCAGCTCGCCAGGTCAGAAATATCTTCGCCTGACCACTCGGAAATGTGAGCGTCAAAGTGGCCTCGTCTTCAATTTGCTGTGGAGTGGAACGATGAAACGAAGCGTCAATCTCGAATGGCTTCTCACGAAACCAGTGATGCGCGAGATAGATCGCATGCCAGCCGTGGTCCATCAGAACGCCACCTCCGGCAATCGCGGGGTCGCGCCGCCAGTTTGGATGATTCGGATCGGCAACGGCGCAATCTCGAACCCGCAAAGTTCCGATTTCGACTTCGCACACCTGCCCAATCACGCCTGAGCGCAACATTTCTGTCGCTCGCCTGATGATCGGTGCGTATTTCCAGTTATGGACTGGAACTACGGCGCGTTCGGATTTTTGAGCCATGCTCCGTACCTTCTCGAGCTCGACCAAATCCAACACGAGCGGCTTTTCGCAAACAACGTTCCAACCTCTGGCCAGCGCATCGAGGATCAGCCCGCTGTGCAATGCCGGCGGCGTGCAAATGTCGACAAAATCGATCTCATTCCGAACTACCAGTTCTTCAATCGTTGCACAGGCCGCAACCTCCGGCAGTGATTCACGCGCCGCCTTGCGCCGCTCTTCCCCTCGATCAACCACAGCGATGATTTTCGCCTCTTCAGAAGCCGCATAAGCTGGAAAGTGCCCGTGGCGAGCAACCTCACCGAAGCCGATTATCGCACCTCGCAGCACGCTTCTATTCCGCTTCGAGCCGTTCCAGCACGCGGTCGATAATGGCCAGCGCAGAATTCGCCTGCTCTGCGGAAAGAATCAGCGGCGGATGAACGCGCACTCTTGGCGTGTAACTCATCATGATTAGTCCGTCGGCAAGACAATCCTTGAAAAACTCAATGCATTTCTCCGTTGGAAGCGGCGTCTTCATTTCCTGATCCGTTACCAGATCGAACCCGATCAATAACCCTTCTCCTCGAACGTTCGCGATCGAGCGATGCTTCGCCGCCAGCGCTACAAGCCCATCCTGTAGCAGACGTCCAACTTTTGCGGAATTCTCAACCAACCTGTCCGACAATATCGTCTGGATCGTAACCAACGCAGCCGCCGCCCCGAGCGGATTTCCGCCATAGCTGGACGAGGACGCGCTCGGAAGCGAGAACGGTTTCGCCGCCACGATCTCATCAGTCGAAACCAGAGCGCTCACTGGAAATCCAGACGCCATTCCTTTGCCGAGAGTCATAATGTCAGGGACGACGTTGTCGCGACTGCATCCAAACATTCGACCGGTGCGACCGAATCCTGTGATCATCTCATCGGCGATGAGGAGCGCGCCGTACTCATGCGCGACGTCGTGCACTTCGCGAAGGAAGAGAGGAGGCGGCACGATGTTACCGGCCGTCCCCTGAATCGGTTCGATGACAATCGCCGCGAGCTGGCCGCCGACATCACTCTCAATCACGCGCCGAAGCTCCTTGATCGCATACTCCCGGCATTCCACTTCCGAGCCCGCAAATCGTGTTGGATCGGCATAGGGCGCGAGATGGTGACCCGCCGGCAGTGGCCCAATCAGATTCTTCCAATCCACATCCGAAATCGGTAGCACGCCGGCTGTTTTCCCGTGAAAACCACCGGTGAAGCCTACGATATCAGTTCGCTTTGTGTAAGACCGGGCCAACCGAATCGCCGCTTCCACCGCCTCGGCCCCGCCGCTAAAGAACTGCGTCCGCGTCAGGTTGCCCGGTGCCAGGTCGGCAATGAGCCTAACGAGTTCAGCGCGCGGCCGGGAAGTGAAGCTACCGACCGATATTGCCTGCAGCTGTTGAGTGAGCGCGGCGAGGTAGCGCGGGTGAGCGTGGCCGAGGCTTGCTACCGATACCCCGGCGTTCAGGTCCAGATAGGTATGCCCGTCGAGATCGATGAGGGTGGCGCCCTCTCCTCGCTCAATCGCCAGTTCGGACAACAAGGCGATGGTCTGCGAGCCCGGCGCGATGAGTTGTTGTTCTTCGTCGAAAAGCGCCCGGGTCTGCATTCGAAGATGAGGTTGAGCGTCACCCAGCATGGACACGTCTCGCAATGAAATCCGCGATCGCATAGGAAGCTCGTTCGCGGCAGGGCGCAAACGACGGCCAGTCGTTCAAGTCGATCAATGTCAGCTCGCCGGAAGGCGACACAATGACGTCGCCGCCGAAAATATCGAGGCCTGCCGCGGCGGCAGCTCGATAAGCGAGGTTTTCCAAGTCGACAAGATTGACAGGATATTTCCGGACCTCGCCTGAATAAAACCAGTGAAAAAATCCGCGGCCTGCGACGCCATAGAATCTGATCTCGTCGCCTGCTCGATGCGCCTGCAGTGCCGCGATGTTGATTCCGCGCTTCGCGAAATTGATCATTCCCGCCTCAAGGCGGCGGGTCGAATCAATCCATTGCACGTCCGCGGTCACCGAAGCATGCACATCGCCGCGCTTCAGCCAAATGCCGCGATTCACATCGAGGGATCGCAAGTCCGCTCGTTCGCGTATGGCAATCAATTCCGTTTCCGGAAACGATATGCCAGCCTCAACCATCAACGCTGGTAGACGATCGCGATGCGTGTTCAAGGCTGATCTCGGGCTGTTGATAATCCTGACGCCTTCCTGCTCCCAAACGGCAAGGGTTTCGAGCGATGACCTTCCCTGACACATCGAGAAGACAATTGCTGCATCCGCACGGCGATTCTCCGCCTCGTCGAGGGTGAGGAGATCCACCGCGAAATCGCGTTCCCGAAGCCGGTGCGCGATCTGATCGATCAGCAGGACATCGTTTGATCGATGACGGCCGGGAGAATACTGCTTTTCCCGATACAATCCGATCAGCTGTTTCATACAGCGGCGGCCTGGAGAAAATCCTCCGCAATCGCGATATCGCCGGGGCGATCAACATCGATTGATTGCGCAATCGGAATGCCTTCGAGAAGATAGCCGCGATCGAGCAAACGCCCGAGAAAAGTTCGCAGCGCATCGATTCCGTCGTGTCGCGCGGTCTCGGCTTCCCGAAGAATCGTCGACCGAACGGCGTAGAAGCCAGCGGTCGCTTGCCGCGAGAGCGTAGCCGCGTCACCGATAGCGGTGACACGCGAATCGTCCGGCGCACAGCGCACGAAAAGCGGCTTCTCGTCATTTCCGGGAGAAGTGAGCGCGAGCGAAACCGCTGCGTCCTCGCGGCGCGCTTGCGCGATGAATCGGGTGTAAGTCTGCGAGCTGGCTACGGTGTCGACAGTCGAAAGGAGAAATGGTCCGCTATCGCCATCGGCTGCGAGTTTTTCGAGCAGGCGAAGAAAACTGTGCATCGACGATGGCGTCGTCTCGACGATCCAATGAATTGCGAACGGCCACTTCATGGCGGAGACATAATCCCGAACAGCGAGAGAATCTTCGTTGATAATCACAACCACCTCGGCAGCGTCCGCCTCTGCCAGTGAGATCAAGACCCGCTCAATCAGCGTCCGGCCATCGACTTTCACCAGCGGCTTATACGCCGATACCGTGCGCAAGCGCTCGCCGCGGCCGGCGGCAAGCACACCTGCTCGCAGGAACGGTTTTTTTATCGCCTTCATGCGAGCGCCGCGGCGGCCAACGCGCCAGGTAGATCGGCAAGCTTGCTGAGATGCAGATCGACGAGCGACGGCTCGGAGCATTTCCTCACTTCCGCGTCGGCGAGCCACGCCGTTTTCATACCGGCCTTCTTCGCCGGACGCACATCGCGATCGAACGAGTCGCCCACCATCATCATGGTTGCGGGATCGCCACCAAGTTTTCTCGCAGCGTAGACAAAAATTGCCGGGTCCGGTTTGAACAGTCCCACCCTGCGCGAATCGACGACGACCGACAAATATGCCGCGTATCCAAACTCCTGACACAATTTCTTCACGTTGCCGCAACCATTGGAAACCACTCCGAGTTCAAAACCATCCGCAACAAAGTCCGCCAGGAGCCTGACGTTGGCTACCGTGGCCGCGCGAATAGGCCCGAGAAAGCCTTCGATCAGATGCCGCTCAAGTGTCGGATCATTCAGTCCCAGATGTGCAAGCTGCCACTCCACATGGAGCTCGATCATCTGCGCAAGATTCGACGATTCGATGGTTTCATCCAGAGCCGATCTTCGCTCTGCTGCGTCGAATGCGTCCCGGATCAAATCATGCGGAAGCTTCACGCCAAAAGTCTCGTAGAGGACGAGGAAGCGATCGAACCAATGCCCGACATCGCCATCGAGAGTGCCACCCATATCGAAAAGAATCGTGCGAATCATGAGGTGGGTGGGTCGATCACCAAGCCGGCCAAGAATCGGCGATCTGCCCTCCGTTGCCAGAACCACATCACGAGAAACACCACGTTCATCGGCAGCAGAACGAACGCGAAAAAAAGATCAATCTGGTGCAGGTACACCAATATGCCGATGGCATAGCGTCGCGTGTTGTCTCCGAGCAAATTCCACCCGCGCACAGGCCAAAAGAAGTACTCCCGATACCGGGCTCGATCATTCTCGCGAACAACGCCCGCACTCGATCGCGTCGCCAGCACCTGATCGACTTTGATGTGCGAGCCGATCAGAAGCCGTTGCGTCATCAAATAAAACTGATAGAGCCCTCTCAGCCCCGCCGAGGTTACTTCGCCCGCATCGTGGCCCGGCGTGTGACCTTCGACCACGACCGTCGCGTAGTCGGTGCGGTGGTAATCGTACATCTGCGCTTGCATCGCGTTCGCTATCGCCGCCAGCAACATCCAAATGAGAATGGAGCTGCTTCCGCCGCGATGGATGACGCCCGCCGCGACCGCCAGGTAGATCGCGACGTGGGTAACATATCCGCTGACTCCATCGAGCACCCGGCCAAACTCCGTAGCCTGGCCCGTCATGCGCGCGAGTTGTCCGTCCGCAGAATCGATGACGCCGTAAAGAATGAGGAACGCGAAGGCCAAAATGCCGAGACGTTCGTCGTAGAGCAAAACGCCGCCAACGATCCCCACCAATGTGGCCACGAGGGTGAGGTGAGTCGGCGTCATCCGAAGTGCGCGGCCGCCACAAGCGATGATCCAGCCGAGCCTGCGGAAAAAATAAACGTCCGAAAGCTCCTCTATTTCATAGGCTTTGAAAGCGAAACCCTGCGCGAGAACAGACTGGTTGTTCCGAGGCGTCACAAGGCCGTTGCTGGTACTCAGTTTCCAATTTGCTGCAACGTCATTTCGATCTTGCACGCCGGGCCACCGTCGCTGAAATCAACCCGTCGTGCCGCAAATCGAAATCAATCAGGTCGTTTCGCGTCGAGAACGCGATGCCTTCATCAAATTCCCATGGCGTGTTTATGCAAACGACCCGGTGTGGGTACCTCCACTGCTGCTGGAGCGCAAGGAGTTCCTCGATCGTAAGAAGCATCCGTTTTACGAGCATGGCGACGCCGCGCTTTTCCTGGCTCAATCAGGCGGCGAGATCGTCGGGCGAATTATGGCGAGCGATGATCCGAAATACAACGCGCTGCATAAGTCGAATATCGGATGCTTCGGGATGTTCGAATCAATCGATGATCAAAACGTCGCGAACGCACTATTCGGTGCCGCTGCAGACTGGCTGCGCCGCCGGGGCCGAAGTGAAATCATGGGACCGATCGACTATTCGACAAACTACGTCTGCGCCCTGCTCATCGACGGGTTTCAGTTTCCGCCGATGCTTCTCACACCGCACAATCCTCCGTATTACAGCAAATTGATCGAGGGGTGGAAATTTCAGAAGACGATGGATTTTTATGCCTGGTGGTTTGCAAATCCCACCGAGGCCGCAAACAGATTGCGTAGACTGGCTGCCGGGCTGCAAAAACGCTGGGAGGTGACGTTGCGCCATGGGCTTCTCCGCGATATCGCGGGAGAGGCACGCCGCCTCCGCGAGATTTACAATCAGGCCTGGCAAAATAATTGGGGCTTCGTGCCGTTCACCGAAAAGGAATTCAAATTCATGACGCACGAATTGAAGCCGATCCTGCTGCCGGAACTGGTTTGGCTGGCGGAAATCAGGGGAGAGCCCGTTGGCTTCATTCTTTGCGTGCCGGACATCAACGTCGCGTTGCGACAAGTTAATGGCCGACTGACCACCTTCGGTCTCCCGATCGGCCTCGCAAAACTTCTCTATTATAAGAATCGCATCAAAACTTGCCGGCTGGTTGCCCTTGGCGTGATTCCGAAATATCGGCGACACGGTATCGCCGAAATGCTGGTTCTGCACATTATCGAAGAGGCGATGCTGAAGCGGGGCTATGTCGGCGAGGGCAGCCTCATCCTGGAAAACAATCGGCTGATGAATCGATTTCTTGAAGCCATCGGGGCCGAGAAATACAAGACTTATCGAATTTACCGGCGCGGACTCTGATTCGCGCGAACCCGATAAGATAAAAGCTGGCGAGTGCCGGAGCTTTCGCCTTACGAGGTGGGCGTCAGATCGCGGATGCGTTTGGGACCACCGCCCCGGAGTTTTGACACGCGAGTCGAAAGCCTGCCCGCTACTTCCCGGGCGGCGTATCGCAGCGGGTTGTTCACGGCCAGCGAAGTCTCCACCGTGCAATAAACTCCGCACTTCGGCTGGCAACTTTTCTTCTTGTTGTAGCTCAGCAAATCTGCCCGCGTGATCTCGAGAATGTGGCGTTCGGTTCGGACCTGGCTGCAGAGCCAGAACTTACCAGTCGATGAGACGAAGAAATATTTGTAACCCGCGGCGCACGTCCATTCGATCGGCTCCCGCCGCAACATCTTTTTCTGGTAAGCGAAAAGGTTCCAGCTGGTGTGAATCTTCTCTCCGTTGCGTTTCAATTCCTCCTCCTGTTCGATAAAGTGGAGCAATGGCTCGCTCGCATTTGGATCCCGCAAAGCCCGGTCGTGCACGAGATCGTCGTGCACCGCGCGCGCCTGCACCGGCACGCCCAGATCGAGGCAAGTGTCCACCACCCGCCCCATCTCATTGAGCGTCTCCTTAAAAAGAACGCCACTGACGTTCAGCTTGATCTTGGAATGCTTGAACCAGTCGAGCTTGTGCAGGATCGATTTCATCGATTTGCGCGTGCTCTCGATCGGCGTCATCCGGTCCACGGAAATGTGGATGCTGTCGAGGCCAGCCGCTTCGAGGTCCGCAATCAGCTGGCGATCCAGGAGAAACCCGTTTGTCGACATGCTGACCTTGCAAAAGCCGAGGGATTTTGCGTAGCGGACCACCTCCACAATATCGGGATGCTTGAGCGGCTCGCCCCCTTGCAAACCGATCCGGGCGACGCCGAGCCCTCGAATGTGGTCCATCCACTTTTTCAGATCGGCCAACGCCGGATGCGGGATCGAGTTGTTGAATTCGTTGCAGTAATGGCAATCCAGGTTGCACTGCTCGGTCACGTAGAGGTGCGCAGCCCATGGCTTGGAGTCGAAAACCCGAAAGGCCTGCTGGAGATCGAACATACTCGTTCCTTATCGTCGTCGCAGACGCGGAGTCAAGCCAACCAGCTCGGCATGAGGTTTCAAACCGATCGTGGACTGTTCCCCACCTCTCAGGACTTCAGCCACGCGAGGTTGCTGAGATTTTCTTCCGCATGCGCGCGCATCTCCGGCGTATCGACATCCTGCCATTGTGCTCCCCCGATATCGATCGCACGAACCTTGGCATCTGCGGCCATCAGCCGCACTCCGTCGGCAAGGCTGCAATCACCGTTTTGTCGGGTGCGCCGCAGATAATCGAAAAGCTCCCCCGGACACAGGAATATCCCGGTATCGATTGCGTCGTAGATCTCGAGCGTTTTTCCCAGGGTGACGACGCGCCCACCATTTGTTTGCACTTTCATGGCGTCATCGATGTCGAAGATTGTTTCGATCTTCCTGTCGACCGCGAGATTTAGACAGGTCGAATCGCCGGACTCGGCGACAAGGGAAAGAATCGCAGGATCGAAGAGATGATCGCCCATGGTAAGAAAAAATGGTTCGGTGACTTTGCCGGCAGCGCACAAGACGGATATCCCGTTTTGTTTTTGCCAATCCGGATTTGGAATCGCGTTCAGACGCATCGTGGCTGGAATCAATGGACGCAGAGATTCGATGAGAGCGTCGCCATTTGCGCCCACGATCGCATGCAGGGTTTGAACACCGACGTCCTGAAGCGATTCCGCGATGTACGAAATCAGCGGGCGGCCCAGGATTGGGACAAGCGGCTTCGGCAATAATTCGCCGGAAGCGCGCAAGCGCGAACCCGTTCCCGCCATCAGGACAACTGCGTCAGTAATATCGGGCATCAAATTCTGAAGTGGTTCCGCAGACCCCAAAGCCGGCCGCGTTGTGGCAAGAAACGAAAAATCAAAGGCGCGAAAGTAGCCTGAAAAAAATTTCCAACCGTTACGCGCGGCGGGGGATCTTCCTGATCGATTATTTTCAAAATATGCTGCGCCACGAGTTCCGGGGACGGCGCATTTTTCAGATTGCTTTCAGCGATCTGCCACGCTTGGGCGACTCGCGCATCGGTAATCTCGATCTTCATAGCGGCATCGTTGAACCGGGTGTGAATATCGCCAGGCTGGAGATCCACCAGCCGCACATGAGCGTTCTGCCGTTCGAGCTGCATCGTCATCGTGTAGGAGGCGAGCGCCGCTTTGGCGGCGTTGTATGCCGCCATGAACGGAATCGGCAGGCGCGAGACCAGGGAAGTAACGTTGATGATCAGGCCGCGTTCTTGCCCGCGCATTGATGCCATCGCGAGGCGCATTAGCTCGACCGGGCCGAAGAAAAGAATCTGGAAGTAACCGGCGAGATCTGCCTGCGAGAGAGAATCTGCTGGACCAAAGTGCCCGCTGCCCGCGTTGTTAACGACAGCGTCGAAACGGCCTGCTTGAGCCAATGCAGATTCAAAGCCTCCACGAATTGAAGGCGCGTCGGACAAATCGAGAGCAATCGGATGCAGCCGGGCGATTTGCGGAACACGCGCCACATCGCGCGAAGTGCCCCAGACTTCGTGACCGTGCTGGGTCAATAATTTCGCCGTGGCCAGACCGATGCCCGAACTTGCTCCGGTCAAAAAGATTTTTTTCATGGCGCCTCGTTAGGCCAGCACGGTGGCGTCGACGCGCGATTGATTCCGTGCACGGTGATAACGCCAGGCAAAGAAGTAAACCCCGAGGAAAAGCGCGCTGCTGGCAATTTCGCCAGCGGTTCCGTTTATGATCACACCGCAGGCGACGGCCGGCACGACCGCAACCAGTGCACCTATGAAAGGGGGACTGATGTTCGCCCAGGGGTTGCGCCACCGGAAGACCGAACGCAAGGCGCGATGGCGCAGAATTCCCAAGAGCACGTAGGGCAGCAAAATGCCGAAAGCCGCCCCCATTACTCCGAAAATGCGAATGAGGAACAAGTTCGCGACAAAAGCGACGGCGCAAGCGATGGAGGAGTTCAAGACGTTGACGCGCGGTCTTTGCACCATGATGACAGTCTCGGCCAGGGCAACGAGTGAGTTCGTGCCGCAGGCGATCGCGACGATGATCAACCAGGTGCTGCCCTGGCGAAAGGCGGGCCCGTAGATGGCCAGAATCGTGCCGCCGGCGAACGTCATCACGGCGAGAAGGGGCAGCAAAACCCAGAGCATCCATTGCGCGACACGCGAGAATGCGGCCGCGGCGCGTTCCTGTTCACCATGCACGGTCATGGCGGCAACGATTGGCGCAAAGATCGGATTGAACGCCTGATTTACCTTTCGTAATCCGCCCGCTATTTCCACCACGACGCCATAGATTCCGACGACCGGCAGCGTCACGCCCGGCGCGTGCCCTATGAAGCAGGCCAGCATAATCACATCCATGCGGACGATGATTGCATTGAGCACCTCGTAAACGCTGATGTTTGCTGCGTAGGAAAGCAATCGGCCGGCTTCGGCACGATATGAAAATCCGGCGGGAGGCATCGGTCCGCGGCGAAAGAGCGACCATGCCAGAGTCAATGCGACGATCCCATATACGGCCGTCCCCGCGACCGCGGCAACGGCCGGCGCGTAGATCCGTGACCCGAAAACGAGAGCTAAAAGAAACGCGACGCTGGTTACGGTGGGTAGAGTAATGCCGCGGGAAAAAATGTCGTGTCGCATGACTTTCATGCCGCGCGAGACAGCCGTGTTGATGTAATACAGTGCGAGACCCGGGAGCGACCAAATTATGACGGAGAGTGGACCGATCAGCCGTTGATCCAAACCAAGCCGTTCGCCGAAAAGCTGAATGACGATGCTAGAAGCAACCGCAATGACGATCGCTTGAAAGAGCGCTAGAAACACCGCGACGCGAAAGATGCCGTGGCTGCGAGCGCGATCGCCCACGGCTTCGGCGCGCGCGATGAACGCAATGGTCGTGTTATCGAGGCCGAACAAACCGATCTTGCTCAGCACCTCCGTGGTCGCCCACGCCACCAGAAATGTGCCGAGAGCCGCTGGCCCGAGGAGCCGCGCGACCAGGAAAGTAAAGATG
This sequence comes from uncultured Verrucomicrobiae bacterium, assembly GCA_963737545.1. Lineage (GTDB taxonomy): Bacteria > Verrucomicrobiota > Verrucomicrobiia > Chthoniobacterales > UBA10450 > CAVTTH01. The sequence continues at coordinate 613,913 of CAVTTH010000003.1, forward strand.
CCGCGAAAGTTCGAGGCGAGCAGCGCGACGGTGTTGACCAGCGCGCCACGCTTCAACTCCAGGCCATGATCGACCGGCGCACTGCTGGGCACGGTGGAGGGCGTGATCGCTTCGGCCGTCTTCATCTCGCCGTGCTGCCACGCGGATGGCTGCCGATGATAACGCCATCCTGCATTTCGTGAATCCAATCACACGACTCTGCGATTTCGGGATTGTGCGTGACGAGCAACAAGGCCTTTCCTCCCTCCTTGACGATATTTTGCAATAGCTCGAAGGCGCGGCGCGAATTCGCGCTATCCAGGTTGCCGGTCGGCTCGTCAGCCAGGATCACACGCGGATCGTTCGCCAAAGAGCGCGCGACAGCGACACGCTGTTGCTCGCCGCCGGAAAGATGACGACTCGGCCGCGTCAATTTGCTGCCGAGGCCGACAGCCTCGAGTAAACGGGCCGCGCGTTCCTCCATTTCACTTTGACCGAGACGGCCGAGGCGGCGCATGGGAATCATGACGTTCTCCTGCGCGGTGAATTCTTCGAGCAGGAAGTGAAATTGGAAAATAAAGCCGAGCAATTCATTGCGTTTCTCGGACAACAGATCGTCCGGCAAACCGGAAACGAGCTGATGATCGATGGTGAGCGTTCCGCTGTCGGCACGATCGAGCAACCCGAGGATGTAAAGCAGCGTGCTCTTGCCGCAACCGGACGGCCCGACGATAGCGTGAACGCCGCCTGGTTCCAGATCGAGCGAGACGCCGCGCAAGGCGTGAACGCGCGAATCTTCTTCACCGAGAAAACGCTCGATTCCGCGGCAGCTCAGCCAGATGTCAGGAGCCATTCCGTCGAAGTTACGATTTGGCCCAGGCGCTTCCAAAAACTAATTCGCCCCCGCCTGCGGGCGCCAGTTATCGAGCTGGCTGGCGGAACGGGCGCAGCCGATTGTGCACGTCTCGTTACAAGCCTTGTAGCTATAGAATTGCTCACGCAAATCCGCGTGTGTGTAATCCATCAACGGCTTTGACCAAACCGTGCGGGTTTGCGAGCACCAGTTCACCCGGCCGAATTCATCGATATAAAGATAACGGCTGCCGGACCGGCATTTGAACGGCGACGACCCATCGCGGACGAGACGTTTTCGGTAGCCGGAGAAATCCATCCAACTTCTGGGTAACTTCTTGACGATGCGCGTGAAAACCTGAAGCTCCTGCTCGTTCAACTTCAGCTGCCCATGTTTGTCATGTACGAGCAGAACGCGTGGCGTGAAACCCATCTGGCTGGCAAACGCCACCACCTCTTCGGCCTCTTCCGGCGGGCAGGCGCCGATGACCCCGCTCACGGTAATGTTGAATTTGGCGTAATCACGCAGCGCTTCGAGACGCTTGCGCAAGTTGTTCAGGACTTTCTGCGTGGTGTCGTTCCCGTTCACGCCGTCGATCGAAATCTGCATTTCCTGCAACCCCGCGTCGTTCAGTTCGTTGATCAACTCGGGTTTCAAAAAGAAGCCGTTCGTGATCATACCGGTGCGAAAAAAACGAAGCTCGCGGCACTTGCGAATGAGACGCGGCAGATCGGGATGAAGCGTCGGCTCGCCTCCGGTGAGGGAGATTCCGAAAGTGCCGAGATTCTTCAGTTTTTGCAGCTGCGCTTCAAGAATGGCGAAGGGAATCGGTTCGCTTGTTTTGTCGAACTCGGTGCAATAGGCGCAGGAAAGATTGCAGCGGCGAACGATCACCATTTGTGCTAGCAACGGACTGTATCGCAATCGAAACGATATTCCGGGCGCGCGTTCTTCCGAGCGCGTTTCAAGCGTTGGTGTGGCTGTTAATTCTGCGGTCGGCATCGCGAAAATCGTGCACCCCGGCCGGGCTGGCCGAATGTTGGCCGGGAAAGAGTTACTGGCTTAGCACTGGAACCGCCCCAACGCAATTTCCATCCGCCTGGTTTCGTCTCGGAAATCGGACCACGAACAGAGTATGAAGGTTGTCGTTTTGGCGGACGCTCCAACCGCATTGATCGAGCTTTGCGGCATCTCGTTGATCGAGCGTCTGCTCCGGACGCTGCAGCGTGTTGGTGTTCACGACGCGGTAATTGTTTCCAGCACGGCGGAAGCACTGGAGAATGAATTGGCCAGGGCGTCGCCGCCGAGGAGTGAGATCGAATTTAAGATCCAACGACGCAATGCCGGGGCGGTAACAATCGAAGAAATCTGCGAGGGCAGCTCGGAAGGCGACATGCTGTTGGTGCTTCCGGGCGACGCCGTCTGGGACGAACGCCTCATCCGATTGCTCATGGCAAGGCAGGAACCGGCCGTTTTAGTCGACTCTGCTCCGCCACCGGCGGTGCAGACTTTCATTTCTCAAATGCCGGCGACAAAGAGCGGACGATTTTCCGGCGCCGCGGTGTTGGGCCATGATTCGCTGTTGGGAAAGCACGGACCGTTCTACGAAACCTTATGTCGCGAGGTGGATGAAGGACGCCTGACTTCATTGGACATCGCGGCGCAACCTTCCTACTCGCTCACGATGCGCCGCGAGTTGAGGCCACTTTGGATTCCGGCGCCGCAGCCAGCGTTGCGAAAACAGGCGGAGCGGCTCATCCTGAACGCGGCCCAAAAAGGCTCCCTCGATTTTCCTGCCTACGTGCATGGACCGATCGAAACGTTTCTCGTTGCGCGATTATGCAAGACTTCGATCACACCGAATCAATTGACCGTGCTTTGCAATGTGGTCGCGTGGACTACAGCGGTTCTCTTCGCGACGGGCCATCTCGTTTGGGGAACGGCGCTTGCCCTTGCTATTGGCGTTCTCGACGGCCTCGACGGGAAACAGGCGCGTGTGAAAGTGGAGACGTCCGAAGCTGGTAAGCTCGAGCATTGGCTCGATACACTCTACGAATTGGCCTGGGCGCTGGCGCTTGCCTATCACTTCCAGGCGTCGGGCGAATTGCCGGACTCATATAAGTACTTGCTCCTACTTCTCGGGGCCGAAGGAATCGATGCGTTGGCGAAACTCAGTATCATTCGTCGCTACGGCCGACTGGTCGATGAACTCAGCCCGCTCGATCGCAAAATCCGGTTCCTCGGAGCACGGCGCAACATCTACATCTGGATTCTGGCGGTGGGCATGCTGCTCGGAGCGCCGGCAAAATCATTTATCGTGATGGCGTACTGGGAAGCGGTATCAGCAGCGGTTCACGTCGCCCGCGCCTTCTGGGCAATCCGAATTCGGCCCTTTGATTTTTCGGATGGCGCCAAATAAATCACCCGCTTGATCCGCGCAAGGTCACTACCGGCGACAACAATCCCGCTCGCCGCGCCGGCACATAACTGGCGATGAAGACTGCGAGAATCGCGAGCATCGTCGCCCAGAAATAGTGATGCCAATCCCAGCTCACAAGGAAGGTATTCGCGTAGAGCAAGCCCCGCACTTTGATCGGAATATGCGATACGCCCCACGTCATCAGGGCGCCGAACCCGCAACCGATGAAAGATCCGGCCGCAGCAATCATCGCGCCTTGCCAGAGAAAAATGGCACTGATGTCGGCGCGCCGATAGCCCATCGACCGAAGGATCGCGATCTCCTTCAACTTGGCGAGCACGGTCATGGTGAGGACATTAAAAATTCCAAAGCCCGCCAGCAAAATAATGAGCGAAACAGTGATGGCAGCCGACACTCGCAAAGTCACAAAAAGTTGCAGATTACCCTCTTCGCGCGCCTGCCAGCTTTCGGCCTCCTGGTGAAAGAGCATTTCAAAATGCTTCGCCAGCGCAGGAGCCCGCTCCGGATCGCGCAATTTGTAGATAATCATGGAAGCGCTGTATGGCTTCAGCAGTAGTTTCTGCGCGACTCTTGCGTGACAATAAATGCGGGTAGCGTCGTTCGATCCAATGCCGCTGCGGGCGACGGCGGCGACTGTGAAACGCTGGTATTCGCCGCCCGGCGAGAGCAATTGCAGCGTCCCGCCGGCACTTACGGCAAGCGCTTCCGACAGCCGCGATCCAATAATCACCGATGCCGGATTATTCCGAAAGTCGTCAAAGCTTCCGTCAATGATCTGGCTTCGCAAATTCGTCGCCTGAATATACGTGGCCGGATCGATCCCGAATAAATTTGCGGTTGCAGTTTCAAAGCCGGCGCGCGCGCTGAGCAGGCCGCGCAAGACCGGAGAACAAGCTGCGACATTTGAGAATTGCCGGCTCACCCGCATGATTCCACCGGGATCGACGATGCCTTCGAGGTAACGGCGATGCGCTGCGTTCGCATTTGAGCTTTTTCCTGCGACCGGCAGCCCTCTGCCCGATGGTTGAAAACGCGAAAAAAGCGCGAGCGCGCCGTTGCTGCCGAGATTCGATTCGATGAAATTCTCCGCAAACCCGGCCGTCTGAGCCTGGGTGCAGATGAAAATGGCGACGCCGAAAACAACGCCGCCCAAACTCAGGATGAACGATCGCTTCCGGTGCGTCAGAAACCGGAGCGCGATGTAGAGGGGAGGGTTCACTGGGGGACGACTGGCGCCGGAAGCTGGACGGTCCTCTGCCGGACAAATTGTCCGACCCGCAATTTGTCCTGATCGGAAATAATCACGTGATCACCTTCTGCGATCCCGCTCAGAGCTTCGACGTAATCGAGCGTTCGGTATCCCACCCTGACTGTTCTCGATTGCACCGTCTTGTGCCTAACGAGAAGCACTTGATCGACCAGCAACGCGCGGGCCGGGAGCAGAAGGACGTTCTCGTGCCGGCCGGTGATAATGTTCATCTCGCCGGTCATTCCGGCGAGAAGGTTTTCCGGCGGATTTTCCAGATCCAAAACAATGGTGTAGCGCTGCGTGTCAGGATCAGCGGCTGGTTGGATGGCGGAGACCTTCGCCGTGAACTGACGCGTGCGAAATGCATAAACCTGCACGATCGCTTTCATGCCAATTTTCACTTCGCCGACATCTTCTTCGTCCACTTCGCCGCGGACGTAACTCTTGCGCGATGAAATCGTGAAGAGCTCGCTTCGATCCGCGACGAGTTCGCCTTCGATCGTTTTTATGCCGGTGAGCAGACCGTCCATGGGCGAGCGGATTTCGGTGTTCTTCATTTGCGATTCGAGTTTTCGACAAGTGTCGTCGAGCACCGCAAGGTTGCGATCGCGTTCGATCTTTTCGTTCCCGAGCAGACCGCGGCAGGCGGTTGACTTCGCTCCTGGCCTTTTCCTGTTCCACGGCGGGGACATTGTTGAGCGCAGTCAATTTCTCGAGGCGGCTCAGATTGTCCTCCGCAACTTTGAGCGCCTCGGCGGAAGGCAACGGGAGTTCCGCTCGCTGCTGCGCGGCCCGGAGGTCAGCGCGAGCTTCCTTCAACTGGCGGGCTGTGCTTTCGTCGGAAATCGTGGCCAGCAACTCGCCTTTCTCGACCGGCTTGCCAATCGCACCGCGTCCCGCGGATAACGCCGGGGCCAGTTGGATGAACCCGGGGTTTTGCGCGCGAACCGGAACGAGCAGAGTTGGCTCGATTCGAACCGTCCCGTATACAGCCGAGATGGCCGTTCCCCGACGCACAATCGCGACATCCACCACCGGCAAGGTGAGAAAATAGATAGTGCCGATGACCAGCAACAATGCGGCCACGGTAACCCAGATGACTCTTTTCGAACGCGGGAGCTTCAAACTGCTGCAACTAATGCGAATTTCCCGCGGTGTCCCCGGAAAATTGAAAGTAGCGGCCGGTCGCGCGATCCCATTCCGCGCGGGCCACATTTTGTTGATAGGCGGCCGACAGCAGGGCGCCTTTGGTCTCGAGAAAGCTGTTTTCCGCGTTGCGAAATTCCAATTGCGACGAAAGCCCTTCGGCCAGACTTCCCTGCAGCACCATCACATTTTGCTCGGCGGCCGCGACCGCCGCGCTCAATGATTTCCAACGTCCTTCGATCGCTCGAAAATTATTGTAGATGCGCTTCAGCTCGAGCGAAACATTCGTTTCGAGTTGACGCACCGAAATTTCATTCATCTCGCGAATGGCGCGCGCTTGCGCGACCTGGCCGCCCACCTTTCCGTTGTCGATCACTTGCCAGGTGTAGGCGGCGCCGGCGGCCACGTTCGACGAGATGATATTGGTCGAACTGACCGCCACACCCCCCCTCTCCTTTTGAGTCGTGGCGGGAATGTAGGAGGCCGAAAGCGTCGCATCGAGAGCAGGGTAATATGCTGCGGCGATGATTCTTTGATCTTCATCCGCCGCCTTGACCAGGAGGCGAGCGAGCTTCAAGTCTGGCCGACGACTCAGCGCTAAATCGGTTTCTGCCTCGAGATCGTAATTAGTGGTCACAAACTGCAAGGTTCCACCTGGTCGGGCAGCGCTTCCTGCTGGTCCAGGGTCATCTCCCATGCTCGTGGCCAGCGCGAGAAGAGCGCCTTGATAACCGCGGCGCGCTTCCTCGATGTGAGGATTGAGTTCCTGCTCGAGTAACTTCGCGCTCGCGACCGCTCCCCGATCGGCTTGCCCCGCCTCGTAACGCGCTGATTGGGTGCTGACATTTTCAGCAAGCCGCTTCCGTTGCGCTTCTCCGAGCTGGCGCAACGAGTCATCAAAAAGCGCCGTGTAAAAGGCAATTCGCGTGGCATGAAGCTGTTCAACGATCGCGACGTTCAGGCGTTGCTGTGCGAGGAGGATCTCCACATTGCCGCGGCGACCCGAAGAAGGAATGGCCGCGTTGAACAACGGTTGCGTAAAGAAACCTCGCGCCGTTCCGAACGGCTGAGTCGGCTTTTCACCCGCGCGTTTCCCGCCCTCAACTCCGCCCAAAACTTGCATTCTCACGTTCGGAAGACCGATCGCGCGCAAGACGAGCCGGCGGCCCGCAGCTTGTTCGGCCTCTGTTTTCGCTCCCTGGATGACAGGATTCCTTTCCAGCGTTCTCGCCATTGCGGCGTCGAGGGTGATCGCCTCCAGGTTCGCCACAAAAAGAGCAAGTATGGCTGCAGCGAAAATAACGGCTCGTTGTAGCCGCCGTCGTCTCGACGGCAGGGGTTTGGCGGCGTTCACAAAATCGGTCTGCCGCCAGAGATGGCGCCAGCTACAATTGCAAGGCGTGGAATTTCGTCTCATCGGCGATCCAATGTTGACGGCGGTGCCGCGACCTCGAGAATCGGTTTCCCCGTCGCTGGACCTTTTGCAGCTCTTGCTCCGAACCCGAGCACCTCCGGTTCGCGAGCGGAGGCGCGCGCCAGGCGGGCGAGGGCAACGTTGTGAAGATAGAACGCGCCCAGCCGCGTGGTCCGGGTTCGCGTCACGTCGGACGCGGCCTGAAGAACGTCGAGTTGCGTTCCCAATCCCACACTCAGATTTCCCTTTGCGATCTCGAGGGACTCATCCGCATTCTGCACGTTGTGGGTTTCCGATTCGAGGACGCGATCCGCTTGCTCAAGATCGAGAAAGGCACTCCGCACATCCGAGACAACCGACAGCCGGGTCGCTTCCAGCGCCTGCCGGGCCGCGTCTTGCCGAGCCCGTGTTGCCTGAAGCCGCCCGCGCGTCGCGTATCCATCGAAAATATGCCAAACGGCATTAAGCCCCACAACATAACCATGGTTGAATTCCGGGCCGACTAACGGATCATTCTCGCTATAGATTTCGTAACCGGTGAAGGCTTCCACTCGCGGCCGCGTCTCGCTCCGGTCCAGGATTAATTGCTGGTTCTCGGTTGCGATATCTATCTGCCGCACTTTGATTTCCGGCCGCGCGACATCAGCATAGGCGAGACATTCATTCAAATCCGGATGGTGCGGATGATATTGCAGCTCACCCACGGCCTCGAATTGCGATTGCCCTGTGTTCGAGCGCGGATCAATGCCGAGCAATTCGCGCAATCGCAGATAGGAATTTTGCAATCGCGTCTGCGCATCGATCAGCTCCGGCTCTTCGTTCGCAAGGGCGACCTCGGCCCGGCTAACGTTTAATGTCCCCACCATCCCAGCCGACAGTCGTTCCCGCTGCGTCTTGAGTTCCTCCTGGAGAACGCCGACCGATTGCTCGCGGACCCGGACCTTGGCACGATTAAGCAGCACGTCGTAAAACGCGATCCTCACATCCATCGTTACGCGATTGACGAGCGCCTGATACTCGAGCGCTCGCTTTGCCTCGATGAGATGGGCTATGGCTCGCCGGCTCGTGATCGCGCCACCGGTGTAGAGATTCTGCACCACACGCAACGAGACGTCGTATTCGTTAGACCGGAGCTGCGATGCCTCCTGCTGCTCCCTTCTCCTCACCAATCCCGTTGAAACCACCGATGGCAAGAAACCAGAGCGCGCTTCGGTCACGCCGCCGCGGGCCACCTCCATTTGCTTGGCGGCAATGGCGAGTTCCGTATTCTGTCTCTTCGCGATTGCCACAGCCTGCTCCACCGTATAGCTTGGCACGGCCAATGTGACTCTGGCCGACGCCACCAGAAAAATGAAGGTCCAGGCACCGCCGCGCATCCGTCCTATCTCCGTGTCCCATCTTCCTTTTTCAATCAAAATCCCCAGCTCCGAGCCCATTATAGCAGATGAAGGTGCCCGGATTGTCCAGTTCACTGCCGCCATTGCATCGGACTTCTTTTGATATATGATGGGCAACTTTGCGCCTTGATCCTACCGAGCCATTACGGCTAACCTTGCGTTTTTTCCTGCCATGAACAAAATCCGAATTGCCATTATTGGCGTAGGCAACTGCGCGAGTTCTCTCGTTCAGGGGATTACCTTCTATCGGGGACCGGCTGTGAACGGCGCAAGTGTCGGCCTCATGCACAGCCAGGTGGGTCCATATCGACCTAACGATATCGAGGTCGTGGCTGCGTTCGATATCGATCGGCGCAAAGTCGGAACCGACGTCAGTGAAGCGATCTTTGCTCCGCCCAATTGCACCAAGGTTTTCTGCGGAAAAGTCCGGAAGACCGGCACGATCGTGAAAATGGGCTGCGTCTTCGATGGCATCGGACCACACATGAAGGAGTACGATCCTCTCCGCACCTTTCAGCCGCTGGAAAAGGAATCGACGCGCGAACAGATCATCGCCGAGCTGCGCGAATCCGGCGCTGAGATCATGGTGAATTACCTGCCGGTCGGTTCGGAGGAAGCCACGCGATTTTACGTGGGATGTGCGCTCGAAGCCGGCCTCGCCCTCGTCAATAACATTCCGGTTTTCATCGCCAGCGATCCGATCTGGGCCAAACGATTCGAGGAAAAGAAACTCCCGATCATCGGCGACGACATCAAGGCCCAATTGGGAGCGACGGTTCTGCATCGCACCATCGTCGATCTCTTTCGCAAGCGCGGGGTAAAGGTCGAACGCACCTATCAACTCAACACCGGCGGCAATACCGATTTCCTGAACATGCTCAATCGGGGCCGGCTCGCGTCCAAGAAAACCTCCAAGACCGAGGCCGTGCAGTCGGTCATCGGCACTCGTCTCGCCGACGAAAACATCCATATCGGTCCGAGCGATTACGTTCCCTGGCAGAATGACAACAAGATTTGTTTCATCCGGGTGGAGGGAAAGCTCTTCGGCGATGTTCCGATGGAGCTCGACGTCAAGCTTTCGGTTGAGGATTCACCGAATTCCGCCGGCATTGCCGTCGATTCGATTCGCTGCTGCAAACTCGGACTCGATCGCGGCCTCGGCGGTGTGCTTCATTCCGCATCCGCGTATTTTTCGAAGCATCCGCCCGTGCAGATGACGGACGACGAAGCTTATACCCGCGTCGAAGAATTCATCAGCGGGCACACGACAGAGCTAACCGCACCTCCTACGGCGCCGACACATCGGCGACGAACTGATCCGGCGGCAGCGCTCGCAGGCGTGTCCATTCGGCGTCCAGTTCGTTTTCGTTATAGAGAAGAAAGTTGCCGTTCGCGGTTGAGTACACCGCCGCTTCAACTCTGAATTTCGTGATTTGCCGGACCGCCGTCCAGTAGGCAGCGATCTGCGCCAAATACCGTTGACGAAGTTTTTCTTCCTCACCCTCAGCGATCCGGTTTGTCTTCCAATCGACTAGCAAACATCGGCTCGCACTTTCCTCGATCACAAGCAGGTCGATCACACCTTCAACGCAGCCATGGTTGTCTATGCTCCAGACGAATGGGAACTCCGGGTATGATCGCGCCTTACCGCCTGATAGGAAGCGCATCAGAACAGAGTCGCTAAATAGTTTCTCGCGAGCGAGCTTCCATTCACCGATGGAACGGTTCTTTTCAGGCGAACGCGAAAGGTGTCGCAGAAAAATCGCCTCAGCCTCCTCGACGCCGACAGACCAGGATATCTGTTGGAGCAGCAAGTGCCACCAGCGTCCGTAAAGTGTGGCTGGTGTATCGGCGCGCGACCTAACGAGCGAAATCGCAGGCCTTGGATGCGCACCTCCGCTTTCCCCGAGAGCGAACGGGATCTCTTCGTCGTAACCGCTGGGATTGAATTTGTGGACGAATTCTGATGCGCGCTGGACGGCCCGTTTGAGTTCGCGGGAATTTAACTCGACTTTCGAGGACACCGTCTCCGGCGTCGACGTGAGCGTCGCGCGATCCTCCACGCTTGCGATCGTGCAACTGTGCTCGTCGAATTCACCAGAGTAAGAATTTTCCCCACGAATCAATCGGCGCAGTTGAGCGTTTTTCGGAAGTTCACCTTTTGCGGTCGCAAAGATTTCCTGGTCGAGGACGAGCACGAGTGTGCGTCGCGCGCGGGTCGTCGCGACATAAAGCAGTCTCTCGGTTGCCTGTTCGTGAGCGAGATCGAGCGCCTTTTTTATTTCCTTCGATTTGTCGGCTCCGTTCAGGGCGACCAAGAGCTTGCCGCTCGCTGGAGACCTCACCAAATCCGGGTAGCGCGGCGACGGCACACGCAAATCGCGTCCCAGAAACGGCAGGATCACCGCCTGCCATTCCGAACCTTTGGCTTTATGCGAAGTGATGAGTTGGATGGCGTTGTCGTTCGCGGCGAAGCGAATAGCACGCGGCGTCGTGAAATCGTCGCGCAAACGCTCGGCGAATTCAGCGAGAATCAGTCCGCTCGCTTCCCCTTCCGCCGCTTGCGCGAGTAGCACATCCAGCTCACGGCCAAGATCGCCAAATTCAGTTGCGGGCAACAATTGCAGCCGTTCGCGCAAGTGCGTTTCTTCGACGACGCGAACGACTGCGTCGAAAAGCGAGAGCTCTGTCAGGTGCTGCCAGGTTTTTGCCAGTGCGCGCAAGTGCGAGGAAACTTTCCCGACAGCCGACAACTCCTCGTCGATGCGAAAACGAAAACTTTGCGCTTCGGAAAAAACCGCGAGGTCGTGATCGGAGACGCCGAAAATGTCGCGCAGGACGCCGACGATCTCGTAGGCGTTGCGCGGATCGGTCATGATCGTGAGGAGAGCGGTCAGCCATGCGTAGGCGGGACTGTCGCCGTTTACGTCGCGCTCAGATTGAATCGCCACCGGCAGCTTCACACGCCGTAGCGCCGCGGCGATGGTCTGCAGCCAGGCTTTGCGCGGACAAAGAATCGCGACGTCGCGCCACGACTCGGCCGAAAGTTTTTTCAGGTCCGCATCTTTGATCCAGCGCGCGAGAAAATCAGCTTCGATCCGCCCCTTCTGGTAGTCCTTCAGCTTCTTGCCTTCCCCGAGCAATTCCTTGCCGAGTGGGACGCGAATCACTTTTCCAGGAAGAATGTCCGGACGTGGATGCAATTCCACAAAGCGCACCTGCCCCTTCCGGTCGTTCAGAATTTCGCAAAAAGTTTCATTCACGAAATCGAGCTGCTTTTGATCGAGTCGAAACGTGACAGAAAATTCAAGTTCCTCGCCGCCGGCGCCGCTGACGAGCGCATCGTGCACTGCTCGATAGTAATCTAACTCCGAGCGGTCGCGGTAAATCGATTGCTGAAAATCGCCTACCATGCAGAAGCGACCGGCTGGCGGCGGATTGGCACGCGTTTCCAGCCAATCACCACTCGCGCCAGGCGGCCGCACTGATTCCAAGAGCACAGAGAATTGCGCCGGGGTGGTGTCTTGCGCTTCATCGAGAATCACACAAAACTTTTCTTCGCGAATGCGCGGACGGGCGAGCGGATGCCGAAGCAATTCTTTCGCGAGCGCGACCTGATCGTCGTAAGTGACAAGACCACGCTCGAGCCGAAACTCGCGATAATCCCGTTGCACTTCTGTCGCGACACAGGCCGCGAGATCGCAAACCCATTTTCGCAGTGGCGAGAATTTTCCTGCCAAAGTTCCGTGAAATTGGACGTCGCTGTGCTGAAACAGACGGGCCAGCGCAAAAATTCCCAATCGCCCGCGTACCGCCTTTCCCAATCCCGCAATTCCGTCTGCGATTTACTGATCGTGTCGGAATCACGCCGGTCGGTCTCCGCATAAACGTCCGCGAAATCAAGCGGCGGACAGGGCGATAATTCCGGCGCAGACAGCGTTTCCGTTCCAGCGCGCCGCGCCAATTCCATCAAGTCCCGCGCCTGCACCAAACGCAGAAGCTTTTTCCGATTTTCAGGACCCAACGAATGCCCAATGCGCGTCTGGCCTTGTACGAATTCCCGCCAGAGATCGTCGTCATCAGCGAGCAGTTCGAGAGGTGCCGGCAGCCCGAGGTAGTGCCCGTAATCGGTCAATAACTTCATGCAAAACGAGTGAATCGTGCCGAAGAAGGCGCGGTTGAACGCGGTCTGCACGTCCGCGCGCAAATTATCCGCGAGCAGGATTTGTCGAGTCCGCAGTTGCATTTCATCCGCGGCGCGATTCGCGTAAGTGACGACGACCAGCCGCGGCAAAATCTCTGTTGCCTTGGCCGAACGGGCGATCGACAAAACACGTTGCGTGATCGCCGTAGTTTTGCCGGAGCCGGCTGAAGCTACGACCGAGAAATTGTGATCGAGTTCGTTAGCAAAACGCTCGCGCAAGTCGATGTCGCTCGGGTTTACCATCTTTCCCACTCCTCTTTTTCAGTAACGAGGTTCTTGTGCGTGCGCTGCCACTTGTCTTCCAAAACATCTTCGTCGATGGGCAGCGTCGCGAGCGGATATGCAGCGCTGTATCCAAACGCCGGTCGTAGTTCGCCTTTCATTCCGAAAACGCCGGTCTGTTGCATGGCGGCGAGATCAGCGAAGACACCGTTATGCAGCGCGAGATCCGCGACGGACAATTGCGGCGCGACCTTTCTGACCGCGGAGGACAAAAGGGCTAGCACTCACTTCCGCGGCGCCGCGCGCGCGCAGAGCCAGCGAATAAAGCCCGAGCTGCAGCGCCGTGCCCTTGACTAACGAGTCGTGCAAATCGGAGTCCTTCAATTCCTTTGTCGAGCTAGTCTTGTAATCGACGATCCAAATCTTCTGGCCGACGAAATCGGCAGCTTCCGTTTGCGCGAGAATCAAATCGATCTGCCCGCGCAATTGCAGTTCCACTCCGTCGGCGATTCTCACAGCCTCTTCCAGTCCGATCGGATACTCCGCCGCCATCCATTTCCATCCTTCCGCGCTGGCAATCTTGGCGCCGAGATGGCGGGCCAGATAACGCGCATTTAACCAACCGAGATCCACCAGTCGGGTACGATGCGACCGAGCGAATCACAAAGCTGCTGCAAGGTCGCGCGGCGTTCATCGGCGGAAACTCGGACGCGCTCGTCAATTTTTGTCGCCGACGGAAAAGCTGTAAAAAGTTTACCGTCTCGCGTTTCGCCAAAGTTGGCCAACCAACGATGGACCCATTTGCCGCTGGTTGCGGCCCATGGGTTGGACGTGTCGTCTGGCGCTTTCACCCCAAGGTAACGTTTCATCCAAACAATTGCAGGGGACGAAACCATAGCTTCGAGATCGCTCACACTCAGGGTAGGCGCTGGTCGATAAGAATCGTTAGGTCGTAAAGCGAAGTCGTATTCACCTGCTGGCGTAGAGCGTCGCGGCGCGCGTTGAAGGCGGTCAGTGTTTGGCGCACATCCGCGCTTGATGGCGCAGCGATTGGAAGCAACACCGTCGTGCGTTGCAAAGTTTTCAGGGCCTCTTGCGTAAGCGGCTCGCGTCGCGCTTTGTAGATACAGCTGCGTGAAGCATTCGCTCGGATTCCAAAGGCGTTCAGGTGCGTCTTCCTGCACCAAGCTGGCGGCCAGAGTCACGCCTTCAGTGGTCGATCCGAGCAAAGTTTCGAATTGCGACAGCGCGATTTGCCGGCGTTGGACCGGGCCGAGATAAAGCGTATAGCCATCGCGACACTGAAATGTCCTTCGCCGTGGCGGCCAGCGGGTCGCGTGCTGATTGAACTGGCGCACGCTTTGATTGAAAGCGGTGATGGTTTCTTCGCGTGCGAATTCGCCCTTGGCCGGTGGCGGCCAGGAGCCTTCATTCCAGCCGGCAAAAATCAAATGCGACCATTCCTGCCCGCAGGCCTGAGGAACAGTCACCAATTGCACGCGTGCGTAGGGGTGATTGCCAGCGGCGGAATGCTCGGCGCCGAAGCTAACTGTGATCTCTCCCAACCAGCGCAAGAAAAGAGAACGTGAAAAAACAGTCGTAATTTTCCGGTCCAGTCGCCGAGGCGGGCTGCAGATTTCGCGCCAACGACTGCTCCAGCCCAAACGCTCACACTGGGTTTCAGTTGACTGAGAAATCCTGTCAGTGTGGCCTTTTCGGGAAGTTGCCCTAACGAAGCGATAGCGGCGGCCACCAGAGGATAATCCGCGCGACAGAACTCTGCAGAATTTCGAGGTCGTCGATAAGCACTTCGGCATAGGCATTGCGCAAAGTCCACTCGAGGTTGGTCAAACTGAGGCCGGGAAAGATTTGGTCTCGATTCGTAGGGAATTGAACGAAGCAGGAAGTCGAGACGCGGACTGCGTTGAAGTTCCAGCCATGCTTTCCATTCGGCTTCGAAAAGCCTGGCAACGGGTGAGCCAAACCGTCGTTGTGCGGAATCTCGAACTTCCAAAGCGCTTCCGACCAGACGCGCCAACGTTCCAGCCTGGGCAAAAACAATGCCCACTCGAGTGCATTTCTCCTCGGCCAAATAGCGCAGGCACACTGCAGCAATCGCCTGAGCTTGCTCTGTCGCGTCAGTCCCGACCACGAACGAGAATTGGCCGGCTCATCCGCGACGCCGCACATTTCCGCTTCACTGAACAAGCTCTCGCCGGTTTCCCTAACCAGCGGCGACACCCGCTTCGCTTCGCCAAAAATTCTTCCCACGAGCCAACCCAGGTTTCGTCGAGATCGCGCGTTTCATCTGGCGGATCATCGAGGAGAACAGTGGCTTCCCTGGCCGAAACGGCGGCCGCCTGAAGCAACGGCCAAAGCGGCCAATGGGCGGCGTTGAACCCAATGACAAGAAGGTTCGCGAAAAGTGGATCAGCCTTGCGGGCCTTTATCGCGGCTCGCCCATCAGCAATATGAATTAATTCGAAGCCGCAACGCGCGACAAGCTTTTGAAAACGCGCTTCGATTTCGCGTAGCGCCGGAAGATCCACGGCAGAAAAATCCCAACCAGCCGCACCGAGTTGATCGATCGCGCGCAACAAATGATCAGGCGCCCGCGCCACGGATTTGGCCGCGAGATAGTCAGGTTCCTGCATCCGCTTCTCCCGACGCTCGGGATCATCGGGCAGTTCCATGCACTCCTCTGCCGCGATGGCAAGGAGTAGACGCAAATGCTCGCGCAGCGGCAAACGGCTTTCACTCCCCGCGGCCAGCAATTCGCGCAATTGTGAGGGCGTAAGAAGTGAACGCCCAAAAGCGAGACGTTCCTTTCGAGGAGGAATGATTTCAGCGCGTAGGCGTGGCTCCGAAATGGAACGACTACCGCGGTCGGCTTTGCTTGTTGCCAGGAAACGCGTCCGGCCGTCATGGAACCAAGGGAGCAGAACGTTTTCTCGCGCCGCCGCAACCGACGTGCCGATCCAGAGCGACACTTGCGTTCGCCGTGTTGGAGTCGGCGAGACTTTCGCACTCATTCGAATATTCTAGCAGAACACCTCAAGCTCGCCTTGGTGCATCACAGGTTTTGCGTTGCATGACCCGAAAACTTCATGCGATTGCAGACGACCTGGTAGCTGGGGCGGTTCGTTGCGCTGGCGCGCGCCGGATGGTAGCCTCGCCCTCCGCGATGCCGCAAAATTACAAAGAGACGCTCAACCTGCCGAAAACGGACTTTCCGATGAAGGCAAACCTCGCCACGCGCGAGCCGGAAATCCTGAAAAAATGGGAGGCCGACGAACTTTACCGGAAAATCCAAAAGGCGCGGGCCGGAGCCGAGCTGTTCGTCCTGCATGACGGCCCACCGTTCGCAAATGGCGATGTCCACATGGGCACCGCACTGAACAAGATTCTCAAGGATCTGGTGGTGAAATCGAAAACGATGGCCGGCTTCCGCGCTCCCTATGTACCCGGCTGGGACTGTCACGGTTTACCGATTGAGTACAAAGTCGTGAAAGAATCTCGCGGGCTGTCGCCATTGGAAGTGCGCAAAAGATCGGAAGCGTTCGCTCGCAAATTCGTCGATATTCAGCGCGAGCAATTCAAGCGCCTCGGTGTACTAGGTGATTGGGAGCATCCCTATCTGACTCTCAACCCGGCCTACGAAGCAGAAATTCTCCGCTGCTTCGCGGTCTTCGTGGAAAAGGGTCTCGTTTACGAATCGAAGAAGCCGGTTTTCTGGAGCACGGGAGCTCAAACGGCCCTGGCCGAAGCCGAGGTGGAATATCGGGACCGCGAAGATACTGTGGTTTACGTCAAGTTCCCGATCGGGACCGGCAATCTTGCGAACCGCGCCAGCATCGTGGTCTGGACCACCACGCCCTGGACGCTTCCCGCGAATCTGGCCATCGCGGTTCATCCGACAGAGTGCTACGTGCGGCAAAAATTCAAGCGCGATGGCGTTACGGAAACGCTGGTGCTCGCCGAGAAACTGGTCGCCAACTTCTCGGCCGCGACCGGCTGGCAACCGATCGGCGAACCCGATTCATTTCCCGGCAACAAAATCGAGGGGATCGGCGCGCAGCATCCGTTCCTGCCCCGCACTGCCATCGTCCTGACGGCCGATTTTGTGACCATGGACGCGGGCACTGGCGCGGTCCATATCGCGCCGGGCCACGGCGAGGACGATTATTGGTTAGGGAAGAAGAATGGCTTCCCGATTTTCTCGCCGGTCGATGATCACGGTCTCTTCACCGACGAAGCCGGCTTGCCCGCGTTAACCGGGAAATATGTTTTCGACGCAAATGCCGAGATCGTCCAACTACTGCGCGAGAAAGGGATGCTCCTTGGCGCACAAGTTTACCAGCACTCCTATCCCTATTGCTGGCGCTCGAAGACGCCGATCATCTTTCGCGCGGTCGAACAATTCTTCATTCGCATCGACGAGCTGCGCGCCAAAGCGCTGGCCGCGATCAAGCGAGTCCACTGGCTGCCAGCCTGGGGCGAGAACCGAATTTCCGGAACGGTCGAATCGCGGCCCGATTGGGTGATCTCGCGGCAACGTAGCTGGGGCGTGCCGTTGCCCGTTTTCTATTCGGCGGCTGGCGATGCCATTCTCGATCCGGCCTGGATCCGCAAGCTGGCGGATCTGGTCGCGCAACATGGTTCGAATATTTGGTTCGAACTCGACGACGCCGCGCTTGCGCGCGAACTCGACCTGCCCGAGGGCACGACGCATCGCAGTGACACACTCGATGTCTGGATTGATTCCGGGGTCAGTCATCAAGCGGTACTCGCGAGCCATCCCGAGTTGCGCGATCCGGCCGACATGTATCTGGAAGCGACCGATCAGCACCGCGGCTGGTTTCAATCGTCGCTCATGACCAGCGTCGCGTTGCACGACCGCGCGCCGTACAAGATCTGCGTCACGCACGGGTTTGTCGTCGATGTCGATGGCCAAAAAATCTCGAAATCGAGCAGCTACAGCAAGCCGATGGACGCGGCGCACTTCGTCGGAAAGCACGGAGCCGATCTGGTCAGGCTGTGGGTCAGCAGCATTGACTACACTGACGACGTTCCGTTTTCGGAAGAGATGTTCACGCGCCTCGGCGATACCTATCGGCGCATCCGGAACACCTTGCGGATCTTGTTAGGCAATCTTTTCGATTTCGATCCCGCCGTAAGCACGGGGCCAAATCCGGCTGCAACGCTCGTCGATCGCTGGATAATGGAGCGACTCAATAACGTCATTGCCGATTGCAGCGCGGCCTACGAGGCTTACGAATTCCATAAGGTCTACCACACGCTCAATCAGTTTTGTGCGGTCGATCTGAGCAGTCTTTACATCGATATCACCAAAGATCGGATGTATTGCGACACACCCAATTCGCCGCGGCGCCGCGCGACGCAGACGGCGATGCGCCAGATTTTCGACGCACTTTGCCGCTTGCTCGCGCCGATCATGGCATTTACCGCGGAGGAAGCGTGGGGTTATCTCGGTGGGAGCGGTTCCGTCCACTTGCAATTATTTCCAAAAGTTGCCGGAGCCCCGCAGGGGGAGGCAGTCGAGAAGGTGAACGAGCTTCTAAAATTGCGTGGAGTCGTCGGCCAGGCGATTGAGCGAGCGCGGCAGGAGAAACTGATCGGCAACGCGCTTGAGACCGCTGTGACCTTACGTTGTCACGAACAATCCATTGCCGGGATCTCGAAAGAAGAACTCGAGGAGTTTTTTATTCTCAGCGATCTAAGAATTGAAAATGGCGAAGTTGTCGAAGCCTCCATTGCCAGGACGCCGTTTCAAAAATGCGCTCGTTGCTGGCGGCATCGACCAACGGTCGGCGCGAGTGTCGCGCATCCGGATTTATGTGATCGCTGCGAAGACGCTGTCGGGAGTTCCCGGGACGCCGCCAAATGAAATTCATTCTCTGGATTTCGCTCCCGCTCTACGCACTCGACCAGATCACGAAGTGGCTTGTGCTTCGGTTCGTCAGCCCAGAACAGGCTCGCGTGATCATTCCCGATTTTTTTGACCTCGTGCACGTGACGAATACCGGCGCCGCCTTCGGCGTTCTAAAGAACAACAATCTGGTGTTCGTGATTCTCTGCTTTTTGGCTCTGTTCATTATAGTGCCTCTCCTCGTGCGTCGGCGCTCCTATGATCCCCTGCGCGATGTCGCGCTCGCTTTGCTGCTGGCAGGCGTACTTGGAAATCTCACCGATCGTCTGATCCACGGTCACGTGGTCGATTTCCTGCTCTTTGATCTTCACGTTCCATTCGCCCACCCCTGGCCGGCTTTCAACGTGGCCGACTCCTGTATTTGTATAGCCGTTGCTTGTTTTGTGATTCATTCATTTCGCCAACCCAGGAACTCCACTGCCGTTTCTCCTCCAAATGGCTGACCCAATCGCCTGCGAAGAGCTACGCGGTTGTCTTGAGCGGCGTGCCTGCATTGAACATCTCGGCTTCTTGGTAGGCGCTTTCTTCCCGGGCGATGAAAAAAGGACTTTCCATTTAGTAAGAAGCAGGCATTTCTAAGGTGTCGTCTGCGTGGCGACGGTAGTCGGCCCCGCGGACATTTTTGAACAAAAGTGCGGATGCATGGCTGAAAACTCTATCCAATTAGGCGGCCGAATTCTCGTCCTTGAACCGGACGAACACATCGCTGCTGAAATCACCAGCGCCCTCGGCGAAGCCGCTCCGGCCACGCAAGTGCAGGTAGCAAATAGTCTGGAACGAGCGCAGGAGTTGGTTCTGCACAACAAGCCTGATCTGTTTGTTCTCGATGTCGATGCCACTTACGACCTCGGTCAGGATTTTCTTTACGATTTGCGCACGAGTCACCCGAACGCGCGGGCCATCATCCTGACCGCGATTCATCTGGCTGCCCATCGCGAACAGGCAGCCGGCCTAGGGGCAATACACTTCTTGGAAAAGCCGTTCCCACGTGCTGACTTTGTCGATCTCGTCCAGGCGCTGCTTCAGCCTTCCGGCAAACCCGAAAGCCAGAAATTTCAAGGCACGCTGAGCGACCTTCATATCGCCGATATCGTTCAATTGAAGTGCATGAGTGGGGCGACGGCGGCATTGGAATTTACCGGACCGCGCGGCGAAAAAGCCCGCATCTTTTTCGAGAACGGACAGGTCCGGCACGCAACTGCGCCGGGGAAATCGGGCATCCCCGCTTTCAATGAGATCGTTAACTGGAAAGGCGGAATGATCTCGGAGGTCTCCGGCGTTACCGACATCCCGCGCACGATCGACCTCGATTGGCAGATCTTGCTGATGGAGGCGGTCCGCAGTCTGGATGAAACACGCGCGACTCCATCGCCCGCGCGTTCCAGAGGTGGCGGTGCAGGCAGCGCGGGCAAGATTCTGGTTATCGACGATAGCGCGATGCTGCTCAGCTTCGTTGAAGAAATTCTGGGTGAAGCGAACTATCGCCCAGTGACGGCTCCGAATGGGGAAGAAGGCTTGCGCTTGAGCGAGTCCGAGGCGCCAGATCTGATCCTGCTCGACTACGTGTTGCCCGATTTGAAAGGCGATGAGGTGTGCCGGCGGCTGCTCCAAAATCCCACGACCGAAAAAATCCCGGTCGTTTTCATGTCGGGCTTCGGAGCGGACCTGCGGCCGGAACAGATCACGAATCTGAATGTCGTCGGATTTCTGAGCAAACCGTTCACTTCCGAGACGCTAACGAAAATCGTGGCCAAGCATGTCCCGCAAGCAGGGGTTGCGGCCCCCACGGTCGAGACTTCCTTTGAGCAACCGACCGGAGTGATGCAGGAGAATTACGGAGGTGGTTCGGGCGTTCCCTGGCCGGATGGCACCGCCTCTGAATTCGTCAGTCCAACGACCAACGAGCCTCCCGCATGGCAACCCGAAGCGCCGGCTGTCGAGAGTTCTCCCAGGCCGTCGTCCGAGTATGAAAACATCGCTATGGCTCAGCCTGTGTTTCCCCCGCCCGCAGCTTCACCCGGCGAGGCTTGGGCGCAGACTGATTCAGATGACGACGCCGAAAATCCCGAAACTCCGGTTCCAGAAAATGGGACCTTTTTTTCTGGCGATACAAATTTCTTTTCCCTGCACTGGGCGCTACAGACGATCGCGCAAGAAAAATTGACCGGCACGCTCCGGGCGTTTTGGAAAAAGGAAGCGGTCGAGCTTTTCGCACAGGACGGAAAGATCTTGTTCGTGACCTCGCGCGACCCCGACCTTTACTGCCCCGAAGCTCCCGTGACGCTGGTAAACGTGGATCCCGACCGAATCGCGGAGGCGCGTGATCGGCAGAGAGCAACGGGCTGTCCGCTTTTCGTTACGCTCGCGCGCGAAGGTCTGATCATTCGCGAACCTGCCCTCCAGCTCGTCCAGCACTACGGCCAAAAACTTTTTGCCCAACTCTGGACTGCGCGCCGGGTGCGTTTTGTGTTCGAAAAAAGCGCGGAACTGCCGAGCTTCACGCGCGAGGTTCCAGGCGACCCGGATGTCGATCAATGGGCTCTGAGCACCTTGCGTTTCACTCAATATCAGGAACTCGCAGAAACGGACCCGATCGATCCGGCCTGCATTCCGGCGTATACGCGCGACGGATTCCTGCGGGTGCAGAAGCTTCGATTGACCGTGGCGGAAGCGCAGTTCGCTTCCCAGTTCAATGGCAGTCGCTCCGTCATGCAAATCGCGAAGAACCTGCGCCTGGATCTGAAGTTCGCGCGGCTCACGCTTTTTCGTTTTCTCGGACTTGAAATCGTGGAATGCTGGCCAGCCTCAGCGGCGCCGAAACAGGAGACGCACGGAATTTTTCAGCGCCTCGCCGGCACACTTGGGTTTGGCGATTGAGTTTCGCGGGGTTTGTGGGTTATGCAGCCAAACGTTGACCCAGCGACCCCGGGACAGCCGGCAAACATCGTTTCGTTGCCCGACACGGTCGAGAGACGATTCTCGGCCCCGGAAAATTTCATCAACCGCGAGCTCAGCTGGCTGGAGTTCAACCGCCGCGTCCTGGAGGAGGCGCAGGATCCGACGCAACCCCTGATCGAGCGGGTAAAATTCCTCTCCATCTTCAGTTCGAATCTCGACGAATTCTTCGAGATCCGCGTCGCCGGCATCAAGCAACAGATCGAAAGCCAAACGAGTGACGTGGGCGCGGACGGACTAAGCCCGACCGACACGTTTAACGCCATCCAGCGCACGGCTCATGAGCTGGTAGCCACGCAATACGCCCTTTGGAAAGACGAGATCACGCCGCAGCTGGCCAGGAACGGAATCCGATTCCGCGAGGTCACGGGACTGGGCGCGAAACGCGCAGCCTGGGCGCGCGGCTATTTTCATGAGGAAGTTTTTCCACTGCTCACCCCACTCGCAGTCGATGCGAGCCATCCGTTCCCGCAACTTTTGAACAAGAGTCACAACCTGCTCGTGCGCGCACGTTCTGAGCATGGTGGCGAATTGCTTCATGCCATCGTGCAGGTGCCGCGCGTGCTGCCGCGTCTCATTCTCATGCCGCGCGGCAATGGCGACGACGAGCCGTGGGATTACATTTACCTCGCTTCGCTCATCAAACATCACATCGCCGATCTCTTTCCCGGACTGGTGCTCGATGGCGTCCACGCCTTTCGTGTCACCCGCAACAGCGATCTCTATATCGACGAGGAAGAGGCCGAAAATCTTCTCCGCAGCATCGAGCAGGAGCTGCGGCGTTCCAGCCGTGGCAATGCAGTTCGACTCGAAGTAGAAGCGGATTGTCCGAGAGATTTTCAGGGATTACTCCTGGAATTTTTCGACCTGGCTGAAGCCGATCTTTATAAACTCGACGGCCCGATTTCGATGACCCACCTCGCGCCGCTGGTGGCGAACGATGCTTTCGCGAAACTGAAGGATCGCGTCTTCCAACCGACGCGTGATCCCGCTTTGCCGCCGCAGGCAAATATCTTCGAAGTGATGCGCAAGCAGGACGTACTCCTGCATCATCCCTACGAAAGTTTCGATCCGGTGGTTGAGCTAATCGAAACCGCCGCGACGGATCCGCAGGTTTTCGCAATCAAGATCACCCTCTACCGGACCAGTGGCGATTCCTCGATTGTCGAGGCGTTGATTCATGCCGCGAGCGCGGGCAAACAAGTCACCGCGCTGGTCGAGCTTCGCGCGCGTTTCGACGAAGCCGCCAACATCCAGTGGGCAAAGCGTCTCGAAGAAGCGGGCGCCCATGTCGTCTATGGCGTCGTCGGTTTGAAGACGCACTGTAAGGCGCTGCTCATCGTCCGGCGCGATGCTGACCGCCTTCGGCACTATGTCCATCTCGGGACCGGGAACTATCACCCGCGGACCGCGCGCATCTACACCGATTTCAGTTTGCTGACAACGAATCCAAAGATCACCGAAGAGGTCGCCGTCGTCTTCAACACGCTCACCGGACTCGCCAGTTATCCGGGCATGGAAAAGCTGCTCGTTGCGCCGTTCGATTTGAAGAATCGCGTGACTGCCTTGATCGAGCGTGAGCGCGATCACGCCCTCGCTGGCCGACCTGGACGCATCATCGTTAAACTCAACTCGCTCGTGGATCAGGAGATTATCGAGAAACTCTACGAAGCCTCCTCGGCCGGCGTGAAAATCGATCTGATCGTGCGCGGAATTTGTTGCTTGCGACCAAAAATGCCGGGGCTCAGCGAAAACATCCGCGTCTTGAGCATCGTCGGCCGGTTTCTCGAACACAGCCGGATTTACTATTTTGATAACGCCGGCAACCCGGTTGTCTATCTTGCGAGCGCGGACTGGATGCCGCGAAATTTTTTGCGGCGCGTCGAGATCGCGTTCCCGATTGAAGATCCGGCTTTGCGCGACGAGATCATCAACGAAGTGCTTCCGAATTTCCTCAACGATCACGGGAAAGCCCGCGAATTGCAGGCCGACGGCACTTATGTGCGACTTAAGCCCGCAGACGGTGAGCCGCGTTCGCAGGCGCAATTGCATTTCCGCGAACGTTCACGCAAACAGGCCCGCAAACTCGCTGAATCCGAAGTTCCTCCGATGATCAAACTTTCCCCCATCACGACTCCCTTCACCTCGACGAAAGATCATCGCGTGTGAGGAAGGTCCTCGTCATCGACATCGGCGGGACGACGGTGAAGCTGATGATCTCACGTGCCGAAAAACGGAAATTTCCTTCCGGAATGCGATTGCCCCCGGGGACGATGGTCCGGAACATCAGGAAGGTCACTGCCGATTGGGATTACAATGCGGTTGCCGTTGGATTTCCCGCTCCGGTCCGCGACGGCAAGATCATAAAAAATCCAAAACATCTGCATCCCGGCTGGGTCGGATTCGATTTCGCGAAAGCGCTCGGCAAACCCGTGAAAATGATTAACGACGCGGCCTTGCAGGCGCTCGGCAGTTACCACGGCGGCAGAATGCTCTTCCTCGGGCTCGGCACCGGCCTCGGCTCTGCGCTGGTCTGGAACAATAATGTGCTTTCGCTCGAGCTCGGTGATTTGCCCTATGGCGACGGCCGAATCATCGAAGCTCACCTTGGGAAAACGGGCCTCACATCGTTAGGAAAGAAAAGATGGCAGCGCGAAGTCCTGCACGATATCGCACAACTCAAGCTTGCTCTCATCGCCGATTATATTGTCCTCGGCGGCGGTAACGCGAAAATGTTCGAGGAGTTGCCCGAAGGGATCGAATTCGGGCACAATCGGAATGCTTTTCTCGGCGGCACCCGCCTCTGGCAAACGAAGCCGCGTTCCCGCACACCGAAATGGCAGGTGCTCTAGCGCATGAATCTTTTTCTGCTCCGCCACGCCAACGCTGATTGGCCCGATTGGAAGAAATCGGATGACGAGCGTCCGTTGACCAAGCGTGGAAAAAAGGAATCTCGCCAGATGGCGAGGTTTCTCGAGAAGACGGAGGTTTCGGTTGATCTGGTCGTGACCAGTCCGTTACCGCGCGCGGCGCAGACCGCGAAGATTGTCGCGCGCAGACTCGAAATCAAGCTATGCAAGGACGAGAAACTGGCGCCCGGATTCAATGCATCCAAACTCAGAGCGTTGGTCAGAAACCATGGCCATCGCAATTTGATGATCGTCGGACACGAACCCGATTTCAGTGAAGTGGTGCGCGCACTGACTGGTGGAAGGATCAAGCTGGCAAAGGCCAGCATCATCAGCGTCCAACTCGAACAGCCAACGATGCGCGGCCGGCTTCTCTGGTTAGTCTCGCCACGACAAATAAAACGGTAGCTGTGACGGCCGTCGCCCTGGGTATAGCTGCCGCCATCTCTGGCGGCAGACCTCTTCGATACAACCCCCTGCCCGGCCGCGACGGCGGCAGCTACATGAGCAGCGTCGCCGCACATTACCGCGCGTAGTTGATCCCCTTCTTCTCCGCCTGCGCGTGGATCGTCTGGGCGACTTTCTCGTCAAAGCTGTCGCCTTTGCCGGCAGCCGCCAGACGTTTGGTTTCCGATTGAATGTAGGCGTCGCGTTTCTTGGTCACCTCATCAATTTCCTTTTGCACATCCGCACGATCCTTCTGCGTTTTGGCGATGCGTTGCTCCATCTCTTCGCGGTTCAGCTTTTGAAATTCCGCCGGAAGCTGCTTCTGGTCGATCGATTCGAGCTTTACCTCATTGTTTGCAAGCGCATCGAGCAATTCGCCGGTTCCTTGAACGGATTTCCGGGTTCGGGCGTTGTAACTGAGCCGATCGGCCACGGCGGTCGGAGGCGCGCTCTCCGCGACAGCCTGTTTCGCGCTTACTGCACCGCGCACATCCTTGTCGCCGTACGGAATCAAGGTCGCGCCCATCCGTTTGTTCAGCTCGCCAAGCTTCGTGTCCATCGGCGTAGAGATCACCGCCACGTTCCCCGATTGCGCAATCGCAGCGAAGCTTCCTTCCGACAACTTCGCGATCTCTTGCCAGATCGGCGTCGTCTCGGCCATGCCGCCGCACTGCACGGTATTAATGATCAGATCCTTCTTCGCCGCCGCCTTGCAGAGTTCGGGATACTTCGGACCGTCCGCGTAATCCATGTGCGGCGGTGCATCGCCGACCAGAAAAATAATCTTCAGCACGCTGCGATCCTGGCTCCACGACATCTTGTCGATGGCCTCGGCCAGCGCTTCGTTGACCGACTCAGGCGTGTCGCCGCCACCGGCCGCCTCGAACCCGCGCAAGTGCGCGTAGACCGCGTCGATGTCGTCGGTCATCGGGAAAGATTTCACGACGTAGTCGTCGCCCTTGTCGCGGTAACCGATCAGCCCCAGTTTCAATTCCGGCGTTGGCTTCGCATTGATCATCTCATTGGCGATGGACCAGATTTTTTGTTTCGCGCCCTCGATCAATCCGCCCATGGAGCCGGTGGTATCGAGGACAAAACAGACTTCGATTCGCGGTTTCTTTTCAGGCGGAGTTTCTGTCTTGGCAAACAGCGTGGGGGAGCAGGCGATGAGTGTAGCGATAAGTTTAAGCGTAGTTTTCATGTTTGTTTCGTTAGTCAGTGATTTCGTAAACGGTGTCGTCGAGCGCGAGCAGGACGTTTTGGCCGAGCGCCATCCATGGCGCGGCTTCAGGATGCTTCTTGAGGAGGTTAAAATAATCGTCGGAGTTGAACTGGACGCGCTGCCGCTTCGACATGTTTTGCGCGCTGGTATCGATCCACTGCTTTCCGTTTTGGAAAAAATTGCGGCCGTTCACGAACTTCGATTGCTGGGTGTACTGCGTGATGCGGTCCGCCTCCGCCCGCGCTGCCGGTGCGGCCGCGACCATTCCGCGCGATGACTCGGATGCTCCCGAGGCTATAGAGGCTCCAGGCTGTTCGGCGTATTTGAAAAAGTTCTGGCTCCGCGCGTTCGCGACGCCGTCGTCGCCATCCTTCTTCTCCTTGAATCCAGCCCACGCCTTCGCCGCGCTGTCCCGGGCGGCGGTATCCGTTCTCATCCCTTGCAACGACCGGGCTGCCGTCGGCACATTGCGGCGTTCCTCGTCTTCGACGATCAGATACGCGGTATACGGTGTGACGATCCCGTACTTGCGCGCCAGATCCGTCGCTTCGTCGCGCAGTTCGTTTGTTTCTCCGTGCAGGCGAATTTCGTCGAGCAGAAATCCAACCCGGCGCGTCGCCCAAAGACGCGGGACAAACTGGTTCGCCGTGTTGCGATCGTCGAATCGAACCTTGTAAGTGAAGGTCTGCTCGCGGCCGCCGGCCATTCCGGTCAGCTTTGCTTCAACTTCACCCGAGCCGCTGTAGCGGCCCGCCAGAACAAGCTGATCGCCTTTGAAGAGATCGGGTAATTCCGCCGGATACATCTTGCTTACGCGCACGCTGCCACTGAATTCCAGACGCAAATTCGTTAGGGCCGGTTCCTTGATGCGCGTGTAAAAGTTCGAAACCTTTACTTCGAGATCTTCGTTCGCCAGAACGTACTGGCTGAAGGCACGGGTGTTCTCCGCGATCTGATCGAGCAACTGGGTATTCACGTCCGAACCGATCCCGAAGGAAAAAATCCGCACGTCGCCGGCCTTCTTTACTCCCGCGATAATCTCATCGACGCTCCGCGAGCCGACCGTCGGCAGGCCGTCAGTGAGAAAAATTACGACGAACGGCCGGTCGCTCTTTTCCGCACGCATTTTCAGCGCGGTTTGCAGCGCGTCGGAGATCGCGGTGCCGCCGATCGGTTTCAGCCCCGCTATGAAATCGCCGGCTCGCTTTCGCTGATCCACGTTCGCATCGACGAGCTTGCCGAAGAGCGGCTCGGCTTCCGTCGAGAAGCGAACGATCTCGAAGCGGTCGTCGGCGTTCAAGTTCTCGACGCAGAAGGCCAGGGCCTTCTTCGCCTGATCCAATTTCGCGCCCGCCATCGAGCCCGAAGTGTCGACCACGAACACGATATCCTTCGGCGCCGGCTTCGCGTCCTTCGCGACCGTCGGTGCCGCGAGCAGGAGAAAATAGCCATCATCCGAGTCCGGCCTTTGGCTGAGCAAAGTTAATCCGACGTCGCGCGCTTCCGAACTGAAGACGAGCTGAAAATCCGTGTCCGGCTTTTCGTCCTTCGATTCGTAACCAATGATCGCGCGATTCGTCCCGTCGCGTTTGATCTCGACCTTGTGACTGGGGGAATAAATGGACGCGAGCGGCTGATCCGTCTTCACCTCCACCTTCAGGCTCAGGCTCTTGATCGGTCGCGCCGAAAATTTCTCTGTGCTTAGTGGATAGGTATAGGTGACCGCGCCGGTATCCGAACGCAGTAGTTCCGTGTACGAGATCTTGATCGGCTTCCGGCCGCGCGGCTCGATCGGAAAAATGTGGACCTTGAACAGATCCCGCCCTGCGTATTCGAGCAGGGCCGGATCGCGCATCTTGCGCACGATGTCTTCGTAGATCTGGCGCGCCTTGTCGGCGGGGAGCAATTCGGCTTCCATCATTTTCCCGCCGATCTCCATGCTGAACTTGTCGATGTGCGCATTTTTCGGCACGGGAAACATGTAGGTACCCTCAAGGCGCTGATCGTTCGGGTTGTAAAATTCCTGATCAATCGATGTGGTCGCGACCTGACCGTCGATTTTGACCTCGACGTGGTGATTGGTCACCTCCAGAGGCGCGAAAGGGAAATGCCCGATCGGCACCGGTACCGGATGCTCAATGATGATGAAACCATCGCCCCGGACCTGCGCGAGAAAACCAAAGAGGCAACCAACCAGGGCGAGAATTGATCTTGCGTTCATAGAGCATTAGTCGGGGCCTCCGGAAAAATGCTCCCGCTTTTTTCTGAACCGTGGGCGGCTGGACAGGTCAGATGAGGGTGAGATGTTGATTACCGATCCGCCCGGGGAATGAGCTCGCCGCAATCGCCCAGTGTTTTTTCTTCAGATCCTGCCGAAGCGGATTTGATCGAGCGATGCCGCGCCAGCGATGAAGAGGCGTGGGACGATTTGTTCGATAAACATTACGCGACCGTCGCGCGATTCGTCTTCCAGCTTTCCGCCGACTTTAGTCACGAAGATACGGAGGAAATTTGCCAGGAAACATTTCTTTCCGCCGTCCGGAATCTCGGATCATTTCAGCAAAGAAGTTCCTTTCAGACCTGGTTGCTGCGGATCGCGGCGAACAAGGCGATGGATTTTCGGGAGAAAATGCACGCCGCTAAACGCGGCGGGAACGCTGTCCACCTCTCATTGCATTCCGGAAACAATCATGATGAACCACCGGTGGATCCGCCTTCGTCCCGACTCGGCCCGGACGGGTTGCTGCAAAACTCCGAGACGTTCGCGCTCGTCCGGCAGAGCCTGGATCGGCTGGGCGAGCCATGTCGCGAGATCATCGAATTGCGATATTACGGCGATCTGAGTTACGGGGAAATCGCCGCCGAGTTGCGTTTGAATCCGAAAACGGTCAGCTCGCGTCTGAGTAAGTGTCTCGATCGGCTCGGCACCATCGCGAAAGAAATTTTACCGCGGGAGAACCTGTTTCCCGTCTAACTATTGCAACCATGTCAGACGAGCCTAGGAAACCGATCGAAGAACTTCTCGAGTCATCCGCGCGAGCACGCCGGGCCGAATTTGGCGCCGATCCGAAAATGCCGAATCCGATGCGGGCGCGGTTGCATGCGGAGATCGCACGCGTTGCCCGCAAAGATGAACCAGAGCTGCGCTCGCGTTGGTTTGGAATGTGGTGGCCGCGGATTGCAATCGGAGCAGCCATGGCGGTGCTGGTGGTAGGCGCCCCTCTGGCATGGTGGCGTTCGCGACAATCCGGTGGTGATGCGAGTGTTCGCGTGGCGCTGGATCGTGCCAAGGCCAGGAAGGAATTGGATCGACTCGCGTCTGCTGATTCGCGGCCGGCAGTGGCCCCTGAGATTCAACCGTCAACCAGCGCGATGAGCAATCGCGCATCCGCCGGCGCGACCACCGAAGGTTTCCCTGAAGACAAGAGCAAGCGTGCCGACGAAGCCAAACCATTGGCGTTGGCGAAGGTTGCGGAAGAAAATTCGAGCGACATCAAGAAATTTGCTGAAGTGGCAGTTCCTGCTGCGCCTCCGGCTGACAATTCCAAATCAACTGCCGCCGACACAGAAACTCGAGCGGAGGAACAAACGCATCTGTTGGCCGAGCAACGGGAGCGATCCGGTTTTGGAACGGGCAAGGTCGATCAACCGGCTGCGAAATCCCTGCCAGCGCCGGGCGCCGACAATTCGCCCGCGTTAATCGCCGACTCGGGCGCGTTCGGACTAAAGCGAAAAGCTGAGAATTTCAGGCAGCAGTTTTCGCAGACTTCGGCAAACCAGGCGTTCCGTCGCGATGTCAAACTCCAGCAGGCGGCGAACGTCTTGAGCAATTTTCAGGTTGAGCAGGACGGCCGCCAAATCCGCGTTGTGGATGCCGATGGTTCGACTTACACCGGAAAGATCGAGCGCCTTGGTCAGAACGACGCACGCAATCTGGAGAAACAAAACTACACGGCTAGGTCCAATCGAGCCGCAGCGGCCGCACCGGCCAAAGATTCCGACGAAACGGCTAACGATGAATTCTATTTTCGCGCCACGGGTTACAACGGCAGCCTGAAAAGATCGCTGGTTTTCGAAGGCAACTACATCATCGCCGCGTCGCCGCAGCAAAAGATGAAGTCGCGCGATGGCGCCGCTTCGACAACTGAGGAGCAAACGGGGGCTCGCATCGTCGGCACTGCGAAGGTCCACGGCGAGCCGCCGCTACCCGTTGAGGCGGTGTCGGTCGACGCACCGGCGCACTGAATTCATGTTCTTCCAAAAGAGGTACATTCGCTGAATATTTGAAGCAGCAGATCGCGTCAGCGGTCGCAGCTTGTATGCTGGCGCATGGCGGACAACTCCGGCAAGCGCTCCGCGACAATCACCCGTGGTTGAATCTGAAACGAGCGCGGGCAACGTTATTCGCCTGATGGATTCTACCCGCACAATTCGATTGCGCTGGCTGCATAGCAGCGTGCAGAACGTGACGCATCAGGTGGCGGATCTGCGCCTGTCCCGCTCCGCTACGCACCTCTGGCGACCGGCCATCAACGCTTATCGATGCGAGGATTGCATTCGCGTTTGTGTCGACCTGGCCGGAGTCGATCGATCGGACATCGATCTTGTCATTGCCAATCAATGCTTGTCGATCCGCGGGGTGCGCGATGTGCCGGAGCCAAGTGGCGAAACGAGGGAGGCGATGCAAATGATCGCGATGGAGATTGATTATGGCCCATTCGAACGCGAACTCCGGTTGCCCGCTGAAATCGAGGTGGACAAGGTGCACGCGGAACAAAAAAACGGCTTACTCTGGATTCATCTGCCGCTAAGGAAATCATGAGTGCGGAATTACTGGAAACACTCCAATCCGGGGGCGAAGCGACGCCCTCGGCAGCCGGCAGCGCGGCCGTTGCGAGCGGAAGCGAGGCACAAACACCGAAAATTCCGGACACCTTGTCGATCCTCCCGCTGCGCGGATTTGTCATTTTCCCAGGGACGGTGGCGCCGTTGAACGTGCGCCGGCTGTCGTCGATCAGGCTGCTCGACGAGACCTTGCCCCAAAGCAAGATCATCGGGCTGATCGTGCAACGCGATGAAACCAAGGAGGAGCCGGAGGTGCAGGATCTGTATGAGATCGGCACGGCTGCGATCGTGCTGAAATTTTTGCGACAATCGGACGACCACGCCGTCGCGCTCGTGCAGGGGCTGGCGCGATTTTCCCTGCGCAAGATCGTTTCCGCACATCCATATTTGCGCGCCGAGATCGCGTTGCTCAGTTCTGTTCCGCCGCCACAAACCAAGGAATTCGAAGCCGCGTTTCGAAATCTGCGCGACTCCGCCGTGCAGTTGCTCGAATTAACACCAGACGCGCCGGAAGGTTCGGCCTCGATCGTCCGCAGCCTCGAGAGCGCGGATCAAGTGGTCGACTTTCTCGCGCCCAATCTCAACGTCGATGTGGCGCAGAAGCAGGCGATTCTCGAGGAGGTTGACGCAGTCAAGCGGGTGCACGCGGTCCAAACCCATATCGCGACGCAACTCGAGATCGCGCAGATCCAGCAAAAGCTGCAGAAAGATGTGGCCTCGCAATTCTCCGATGCGCAGCGGAAAGCCTATTTGCGCCAGCAGCTCAAGGCGATCCAGCAGGAATTGGGTGAAGGCGATGCCGGCACCGACCAACAAGTCGCCCAACTACGCACACGCCTTGAAAAAGCGAAGCCGCCAGCTGATGTCATGGCCCAGGCTGAGCGCGAACTGAAACGGCTCGATTTTATTCCGCCGGCCAGCCCGGAGTATTCGGTCATCGTTACCTACGTCGAAACGATCGCGGAACTTCCCTGGTCGAAAGTAACCGACGACAACATCGATCTCGATCAAGCGCAACAAATCCTCGATCGCGATCATTACGATCTCGAAAAGGTCAAGCGGCGGCTGATTGAATATCTGGCCGTGCGCAAACTCAATCCGCAGGGCCACGGACCGATTCTCTGTTTTGTTGGGCCGCCGGGTGTGGGCAAGACGAGTCTGGGTCAATCGATTGCCGATGCACTCGGTCGCAAGTTCGCGCGGATGAGTCTCGGCGGTATTCGTGACGAAGCGGAAATCCGCGGGCATCGTCGTACGTATATCGGTTCGATGCCCGGTCGCATAATTCAGGAGCTGCGCCGCGCCGGAACACGCAACCCGGTGATGATGCTGGATGAAATCGACAAGATTGGCACCGATTTTCGCGGGGATCCGGCGAGCGCTTTGTTGGAAGTGCTCGATCCGCGGCAAAATTTCGCGTTCGTCGATCGCTATCTCGATGTGCCGTTCGACTTGTCGCAGATTATTTTTATCGCGACCGCGAATTACATCGACGCCGTCCCGGAACCATTGCGCGACCGGATGGAGATCATTTCACTCCCCGGCTATACCGAGCGTGAAAAAGTCGAGATCGCAAAACGATATTTGCTCAAGCGGCAGTTGGAAGAAAACGGCCTCAAGCCGGAGCAATGCGAGTGGGAGGAAGAAGCGTTTCGGCGCATTATCAACGACTACACGCACGAAGCCGGAGTACGTGAACTGGAACGACAAATCGGCGCGGTCTGTCGTGCGGTCGCGGCGAAATGCGCCCGTGGTGAATGCGAGCATGTCCTCGTCACGCCGGATTTTGTTGCGAAAACTCTCGGCCCGGCGCTCTATGTCCGCGAAACAAGATTGACGTCGAGCAAGCCCGGCGTTGTCACCGGTCTCGCATACACTCCCTACGGTGGCGAAGTCTTGTTCATCGAAGCGACCCGTTATCCGGGCAAAGGCAATGTCATTCTTACGGGTCAGATTGGTGAGGTGATGAAAGAATCAGTCCAGGCCGCGCTCAGTCTCGTCCGTACCCGCGCCAACGAGATCGGAGTAAAGGCGGATGAATTTCGCGACAACGACATCCACGTCCACGTCCCCGCCGGCGCGGTCCCGAAGGATGGACCATCCGCCGGCGTGGCCATGTTTACGGCGCTGGCTTCGCTCTTTAGCAATACGCCGGTCCGGCCCGATGTCGCGATGACCGGCGAAATCACACTACGCGGATTGGTCCTGCCGATTGGCGGACTAAAGGAAAAGAGCCTCGGCGCAATGCGCGCCGGTGTGACCACCGTCATCATTCCAAAGTTGAACGAAAAGGATTTGGCCGATGTTCCGGAGGAAGCGAAAGAGAAGCTGAAGTTTATCCCGGTCGAGAACGTTGACGAAGTGCTAAGTATCGCATTGGAAAAAACCGATCCGGCGAATTTGCCGAAGATCGTAGCGGGTTAGGGTTCTTCGCGGCAAACGTCGACGCCGGGCATCGTGCAGATCAAAATAGACGATCCGGGCGGTCCCGAAATCCGCGAGTTACTGGAGGAACATCTGGCGAGCATGCGGCTGCACTCGCCGCCGGAGAGTATTCACGCGCTGCCGATCGAGGGATTGCGCAAGCCGGAGATTACGTTTTGGACGGTTTGGGAAAATGGTGAGCTGCTTGGGTGTGGAGCCCTGAAGGAGCTGGACTCGCGGCATGGCGAGATCAAATCAATGCGGACCGTTTCCCGGCATCTCAGGAAGGGCGTCGCGCAGACTCTTCTGCGTCACATTATCGGCGAAGCCGCGCGCCGCGGTTATCTACGCTTGAGCTTGGAAACCGGATCGATGCAAGCCTTCGAGCCTGCTCGTCAGCTCTACGCGCACAGTGGTTTTACGCTTTTGCGGACCTTTCGCCGATTACTCGGAAGATCCGAATAGCGTCTTCATGACAAAGGAACTTTGAGTCGGGAGCGGATAATTCGAAAACCAGGAAATACCAGGGAGGGGACTCGAACCCCTAAGGATTGCTCCACCAGATCCTAAGTCTGGCGCGTCTGCCAATTTCGCCACCCTGGCGTGGTTAATCTCCCAAAGGTTATCGTGGTCCGCGATTCAAGCAATTGCCGCCGCCTGTTCATCGACGTTCCAGAGAATTTTGAATCCGGAAATGCCAGATTGGCCGTCTCAATAGAGAGACCACCGAAGGCTCAGTTCGCTTGTTCTCATGAAGATCAAATTTCTGTCCCTGTCCTTATTTCTCTGCTTCGTGGCAGCCGCCTACGTGGGCGCGGCGTACTGGCGGAGGGCAGCCCGTCCTCATATCTATGATGAAGCGGTTGACGGCTCGAAGCAGATCGCGGCAGCCCTGGCGGATGCGCGACGAGAACACAAACGCGTTCTTCTCATCTTCGGCGCCAACTGGTGCGGCTGGTGCCACAAGCTGCACGGCATTTTCTCGAGCGATCCGGCCATCGCGGAGAAATTGAAGCGCGGCTATGTCGTGGCCGAGATTGACGTGAACAAGGAACACAACAAAGAGGTCGATGGGCGATACGGGAATCCGACCCGCCTCGGATTGCCGGTAATCGTTATCCTCGACGACAAGGGCAGCGCCCTAACGACAAAGGATTCTTCAGAACTGGAACACGGCAGGAGCTACGATACGAGCAAGATGCTTGCCTTTCTACAGGAGTGGTCCGCCCAGGAGTAAATGACAAGTAACGGGTGACGAGTGACAAGTGAGGGGTGAAATGGACCGCTCTGCACAAATCGAAGCTGATTTGCGCGAGCGTGTTCGGCTCCGTCGTCTTACTCCTCCCGGCGAAGGCAGATGAAACTTCCCTCGAACGCGTGGTGGTCGAGGCCGATCGATTGCCCAATGCAGAATGGGGCGCGCCGTTCAGCATTCAGCTGGTCGGCGAAGATGAACTTCGTCATGCGCCTGAGCTTCGGCTCGATGATATTCTGCGCGCGCAGGTGCCCGGTTTCAGTTTGTTCCGGCGCAACGGCAGCCGCACCGCGAACCCAACAACGCAGGGTGTGACGCTCCGCAACTTCGGTCCGAGCGGCGCCGGACGCACGCTCGTTCTTCTCGACGGCATCCCGCTGAATGATCCATTCGCCGGCTATGTCTTGTGGAGTCAGGTGCCGCCAGCGTCGGTGGAATCGGTCCTGGTGAATCCGGGTGGCGGCGCGGGGTTGTTTGGGAACGCGGCACTCGCCGGAACGATTTTCATCGTGTCCAATCCGATGGATGCGACGTCGGCGCTCGCCGAGGGATTAGTCGGTAACGACGATACGTATGAA
Source organism: uncultured Verrucomicrobiae bacterium (assembly GCA_963737545.1). Lineage (GTDB taxonomy): Bacteria > Verrucomicrobiota > Verrucomicrobiia > Chthoniobacterales > UBA10450 > CAVTTH01. Next base: position 649,402 of record CAVTTH010000003.1, read on the forward strand.
GCGACGCTCGACGCGGCGGTTGTTCAGCGAAAATTTGCCGCGGCGATCTTCGCGGATCGCTTTTCGACCGGCGGTTATCCGGTGATTGCAGCGGATCCACGCGGCCGGGTCGACAACAACGCGAGCGCGGATTCCAATCTCGTCGACCTTAGAACCGAGTGGCAAATCAGCGACAACGCGTCGATCCGTCTGCGAGGGCGCTGGTTTGATGACGAACGCGGGAATGGAACGATCTTTACAAAGAACGAGACGACCGGAGAAGACATCAGTGCGGTGTTCACGGAAAAGTTTCCATCGCAACAGGCCGAGCTGCAGCTAAGCGCATACGGACAATTTCGGCGGTTCAGCAGCACCTTTAGCTCGATCAACGCGGATCGCGATGTGGAGACACCGGCGCTGGACCAATACAATGTGCCGGCCGATGCCGCGGGCGGCAGCGCGGTCTGGAGCATGGCAGCAGGCGAACACCACATCGTTTTAGGCGGCGACACGCGCTGGGTCGAGGGTCAGACTAACGAGAGGTTTCTCTGGAACGGCATGGCGTTCCAGCGCCTGCGCCAGGCCGGCGGCGACCAGCTTTTCGCCGGTATCTTTGGCGAAGATACCTGGTCGGTTTCTTCGACCGCAACAATCGTCGGCGGTCTCCGCCTCGATCATTGGGAGCTTTTCGATGGATTCCGTAAGGAAACGGAACGCGCGACCGGCGCCGTGATTACCGACTCACAATTTGCGGATCGCGATGGGAATGAAATCAATGGCCGCATCGGCACGCGCCTGAAAGCGACGGATGCACTCGCAGTGCGAGGTGCGTTTTACACTGGTTTCCGCGTGCCGACATTGAACGAGCTTTACCGGCCATTCCGCGTGGGCAACGACGTCACTAACGCAAATCCCGATTTGCAGCCGGAGCATCTCCTTGGCGGAGAAGTGGCGCTGGAATGGCAGGCGACACGCACGTTCCGCCTAACCGGAACCGGATTTCTCAATCGACTGGAGGATGCGGTGAGCAACGTCACCATTGGCGCCAGTCCGGGCGGGGGTGTCTTACGACAACGTCAGAATGTCGATCTCGTCGTTGCTCCGGGTTTCGAAGCCATGGCCGAGTGGAACCTGATACCGTCGGTGCGATTGACGGGTGGCTATTTGTTCACCTATCCCACGATCGAGCAAGCCGCCGATCCCGCGCTCCAGGGAAAGTTGCTCGCGCAAACTCCGGAGAACGTTTTCACCGGCGGCATTGAGTGGACGCCAACGGCAAAGTGGCTGATCAACGCGCAGGTTCGCTACACTGGTCAGCAATTTGAAGACGATCAAAATTCGCGAGTGCTCGCCACCTTTACCACCGTCGACGTAGCGTTGATGTACTACTTCTCGTCGCACGGCTCCGCTGCGATTCGCGTCGAAAACCTCTTCAATACGGAGATCGAAACCGGCAAATCGGCCGACGGGCTGATTTCGATCGGCGCGCCGCGGCTGGTCTCCCTGCAAATCCGATGGCAACTCTGAGCTTGCGGAAAGTTCATCACTCGTTAGGGATTCGGAACAACCGCCACGCCCCACGGCCCGTCGCCGACTTTTATCCGCGTGATTTCTTTCCTGGATTTGACGTCGATCACTGAAATGTCGTTGGAGGCGCCGTTAGCCGTGTAAAGGCGCGAGCCGTCGGGACTCAAGGCTATGCCCCAGGCCCTACCCCCGACCGGAATCATCGCCGCGACCTCATTTTTCGCCGTATCAATGACTGCCACTTGGTTTCCGCGGCCGGTCGAGACGTACAACTCCCGTCCATCCGGCGATATCACGGTACCCATTGGCAACGATCCTTCCGGCAATTGGATTTTCGAAAGCAGCTTGTTCACACTCGTCTCGATCACCGCAACGCTACCGGCAGCCTCACAGGCGACGTAGGCCCGCGAGCCGTCCGGAGCAAAAGCAACCGATCGCGGGCGCGCCCCGACGCCGATTTTCGCCGCCACCCGTTGCTCGTTAGGCACAATGACGAAGAGTTCGCCTTTTTCCTCGCACGTGACATAAACGTCGCCATTGCCCGGATTGACGCCGACCCCTTCCGGTTCCTCGGAGACTTTGATTTTCCCGCGCGGCTGGCCGGACTCCAGGTCGACAATCAAAGCGGTTGCGTCGTCCTCGTTCGCGATAAAAGCGAACTTGCCGTCCTTGCTGATGGCGAATTGCTCCGGATCAGAACCGACGTGCCATCGTTGCACGAGTTTTCTGGAACTCGCATCAATCACAGCCAGAGCATCCGCAGTTTTATCGGCGGGCGCGCGCTCAGTATCGACGCCGGGCGCCATGCGCGGCGACCCGCTCAATACCAGATAGACACGCTTGCCGTCCGGCGAACGGTGAATGCCGCGCGGCCGTTTGCCCACTGGAACCGTCGCCACCACAGCATTCGTCTGACCATCAATGATCGAGACATCGCCGGAGCGTTCGTTACTCACGTAAATCGCGAACGCATTCGGCTCTGCGGCGCGCACAAGCGCGACGGCAAATGCAAATACGATCAGGCCGGCGAGAACGCATCGCGACTTCATCATCCCACCGATAAGGCGGGATGGATCAGGACGCCAGACCCTTAATTTAGCGACCAGCGCGATGATCAATCGCCATGCCAATTCTGATGGGACAGCGCGCGCGCATCGCTGATTGAACGAGTTTTCTTCTCTGCGCTCCGGTGACGTTTATCGCGACTTGCGCCCTCTTTTGACTTCGGAGGCAGACCTGTGCCAGCGTTTGATTTGACCTGCGCTACGTCCGCTGCGTCGATGAAACCGTTAACCGTTACATCAGAGCGGAAGTTTACGGATGTCACGTCCTGACCGGCCTGCGCCTTGGTCACCGCGACATCGCTCGCGTTTACCGCGCCGTTTGCATTGACATCGCCTAACAACACGCTCATCGGAACCACGATATTGCCGTAACCAACCCCGTCAGTCACACCGTTCAAAGTAACGTTGATGGTCTGGGCGTTGGCCACATTGGTCAGCGGCACGGTCACACTATTTCCATTAACAGTAACCATCCCACCATTGCTGACTCCGCCGCTGCCGATGTCCGCCGTGCCCGAGGTCACCTGTGCCTGAGTATCTCCGGTCACATTGACCGAGGCGCCAAAGGTAAGCACCACCTCGTAATCGTTTGTCGCTCCACCGCTGCGGCATTCGATGCCGGGTGTGCCAGTGAGCGGCAGGTTCACATCGAAATCGCCGGCTGCGCCGTGGGTTTTCCTCGAGACTGCGCCGGTTGGTATCGGAGGAATTTGCGGAACGTTAAAAGCATACACTTTGTTGTCGGCCGCGACGTAGATGCGTCCGCGAGCAGCAATGGCGTTGGCGTTGTACCCGCGTGTTCCGGTCATTAATTCGTTTGCGCCTCCGCCATTGTAAACGACCGCGCCGGTGTCTCCATTGTAACCATGCAATCGCTGGTCGCCGCCGGAACCGACGACCCACACAATCGTGTTATTCGTGCCATCGGTCGTAGTGACAAAAGGCGAACTGCGACCGCTCTGGCCTGTCACACTCCACCCCGTAGTGATCGTTGGCGGATTAGTAGCGGTAATGCGAAAGGCGATGGTCGCGCTGCTACTGGCGCGAAAAACGACATACGTACCCAGAGCTGCCCGGTAGGTGGCTGCCGCCTGAATGATCGAGCTCGTGCCGACCAGCGACGAAGCCACCGGCGCGCTGATCCCACCGAGATTGTCACGATTGAGCAAATAGGCAGTGCGATCTTTGCCTAAGGCAACCACCAAATGAGTTGGCGTGGCACCGGGCACATCCACGAGGATCGCACCAGACCCGCCGAGATCGGTGTCGCCGTTGTCCAGCGAGAGCCAGTTAGTCGGTGCCCAATAGTCGGTGGTCGAGCCGCTAAAGACTGGGCCCGGTTGTAAACGAACGACCGCTTCGCCACCTCCCCACACTCCTCCCGTCCCAAAGGTGTTCCCGGTAACAACGAACGTATCTGTTCCGTCGCTGGCAACCCCACCCGGTCCCCACACGCCGCCGCCCATCGCTGTCGTAGCCCAGGCCATCACACTGGCAGGATTATTCATCTGCACGCCGACGAGCCAGCCGTGATAGCTTCCGCAGTCGCCGAAACGTCCGCCGTAGGGCACATAAACAGTGTTACCCACGACGGCGAGTGCGGCTCGTTCGCCTTGGATGGATGAAGTAAAAGTCGTCCCTCCTGAGACGGCAGTGGCACTCACATCCACCGGCCAGCCGGGGTTGATGTTACTCGTGTCCACATTGATTGAGAAGATGAGGTGCTTAAAAACACCAGCGCTTGGCGTCGTCTCTGCATCCAGGAAAAGCGAGCGCGAAGCGAGGTCCACGACCGGCGTGCCGGTAATGCCAACGGGATTAACATTGCCGCACGGGAGACCCGACGTCACGGGCGTGCCGACGTTCCGTTGCCAAATGATCGCGCCGGTTGTGGCATTGAGTGCGTAAACGTTGTTCGATTCGGTCACTGCGATGACCATCGGCCCGCTCGGGCCGCCTTCGATGTAAAGCGGCTGGGCGTAAACGTTGCCGACTATCGTACCGGTAAAGTTCAGATCGCGCGTCACGTTCGCCGCATTGGCGCGGGTAAACGCTGGATCAACGTAAAGACCGTCACGTGAATCATGGTTGTGATGCTGAGTAACGTTGACCGCCGCATTTGCCGGAAGAACTGCGCTGAAAACAGCGGCGCCTAGACCGGCAACAACGAGTGAGAAAGTGGATAAGGGATATTTCACGTTAAGGCTCGATAATACTTCACTTCCGCTCCATCTCAACGCGCTGCTGTTTTTTCATCCGACGCGATACCGCAGCGGTCTCGAGCCAATCCGCTGACATAACATTTCGCCATTGATGATACAGTCGCGGCCATGTCGGATCGTCTTGGCATGGATACGTCGCGGCCGTTTTTTTCCCGGGTCGACAGTTTGCGCATCCTCGGCGCTCTCGCTGTCGCCGGCTATCATCTCTCCGGCTGGAACCTCAACGGAGTTGCGCTGTTTCCCCATACGCCCTGGCCGCACGTCGGCGATTGGCAGAATTTTGTCGGACGACTGGCGCTCGCGTTCTTCCCCGGCCGCAGCGCCCTGATGATGTTCTTCGTCATCAGCGGCCTGGTGCTTTATGTGTCGCTGCAATACGGCCCGCAGAATATCGTGGCGGCGGCGCGGCGTTTCTTCACCGCCCGGATTTTTCGCATCTATCCGATCGTCGTGTTCGGCACGGCGCTGAGCGCAGCCATCCATGGCGGCCATTTGCCACCGAGCGCTGGCGGTGCGCCGCTGACGGTCACGACTTTCTTCGCCCATTGCCTGCTGCTCGACGTTTCGGCCAATCCGACGCTATGGGCGTTGCAGGTTGAAGTGCTGGCCGCGCCCGTGATCGTAGCGGTGTTCTTCATGGAGCGACGGTTCGGGAGTACTGCGATCGCCGCGCTTGCGATCGCGACCACTGCGCTGTCGTTCTCCGGTCACTGGGCGCTATGGCCGCCGTTCTCCCATCACATCTACGCATTCATTGTCGGCATGCTCGTGCCGACCTTTGGCCGCCAGTTCGTCGGCAAACTGTCGCGAGGCGCCTGCGGCGGAGTGTTGCTTGCAGCGCTGGCCGGCCTTTTCCTGCCGGGTCCGCTCCTCGGCATCTATTCGCAATGGAGCGCGCTGTTTGAGACCTACGCGGCGTTCACGCTGGTCGCCTTGGTCGCCTACCGAGCCGACACGCCGGGAACCCACTGGCTCAATTGGACACCGATCAACCGCGTCGGCCTTGCCGCGGGCAGCTATTATGTCCTGCACGTGCCGCTCTTGCCCTGGGCGCTCGCGCTCGTCGGCGCTGGGATTCCCATGGCCTGGAGCGTCGCCGCCCCGATGCCGGTCGGCTTCCTTGCAACGATTTTGACGCTAGGTTTGATCGTACCGGCCGCGCTCGTTAGTTTTCGTTTCATTGAAGCACCCGGCATCGCGCTTGGCCGCCGAATCATCCGCCGTCGCGCCCTAACCAAAGCCTGACGGGACACTCGTTTCGGGATCTGAAATCTTCGCCGATCTGCGGACGAAACTCAGCTCTCTTCGATGGCGTGGCCGACTGGCTGTCTGGCCGGGCGGGATGCTGCCGGCGATTTGAGTGGGTCGAGCTGGCTGCGCCATACGTGCGCCGGGAGCGCGCCGATGAGCATGAAAACCAGCTGGCTCGCACAAAAGCCGATCAGCCACGGAAAAGCGCTTTCCATGAAACCGTAGGAATGCAGCCCGATGCCGAGCATGTTGACGCCGAACCACGACCATGCGGTCACGACATTACCGAAGACGGTCAGCACCATGAGACCGCGCTGCCTAACGAGTCCTCCCCAGCGCGCGTGGAGAATGATCGCATTCCAGAGCACGATGAGGAGCGCGCCGTTTTCCTTCGGGTCCCAACCCCAGAAGCGCCCCCATGATTGATCGGCCCAGATGCCGCCGAGAATGGTGCCGACAAAACTGAAGAGGGTGGCGAAGCAGACGATCCCGTAAACCATCCGCGCGAGAGACTGCGCTGTCGCGCGATCGAGCGAGGAGGTGAGCGCGCCTCTGACGATGTACGTGAGCGCGAGAAATCCGGCGAGGAAAGTGGACGCGTATCCGAGCGTGACGCAGACGACGTGCGTCGCCAGCCAGCCGTTGGTATCGAGCACCGCGCGCATCATTTCCATGGTGTCGCCGTCCATCGAGAGATGATGCGCGATGAGGAGGGTGACAAATCCGAGGATGGAAGCGGTCGCGCTGCCGATGCCGTTGCGATAAAAGCGCTCAAGCAAAATTCCCAGCAAGACCACGCCCCAGCCGATGAAAACGGCGGAGGAATAAAGATTGGTCACAGGCGGGCGGCCTTCCAGATACATCCGGGTGATCAATCCGGCGGTGTGGATGACGAAGGTGAAAAGAAGCAGCGCGTAGGCATAACGGCCGAGCGTTTCCGGCCTAACGAGCCAGGAGGCGCAGGCCAGAATGAAGATCAAAACGTAGAGCACCATCGCGCCGTAAAACGGCTGCAGTTGATTGAAGACCGACTCAACGTTCGCCTTCCGCACCCGGCCCGGCAGGTTCTGCTTCAGCCAGTCCGAATAATCATCGAGCGTTTTGTTGAACGTGGCGGGATCGTCGGCCGCGAACGCCGTCGCCATCGCGGCGTAGGCCGGCACCGCCGGATGCATCTTTCCATCGGTCAGGAAAAGAAGCAGACTCTCGCCCATCTTCCGCCACCGCAACGGATCGTCGTTAGGCGGAAACGGCGGAATCGGATAAAAATAGCCGGCCTCGGCGAGGAACCCCAGATTCTGCAACGCATCAGCCGAGATCCCGCTGTTCATCGGAACCGGCGAGGGCCGGATGTTCTTCACCAGATCGTCGATCTGACTCTTGAAATCCTCCGTCCCTTTGACCTCGAGACTGTTCTCGAGCTGGTGATAAAGCGTCAGCCGCTCATAAAGTTTGATGATGTCGCGCTGAAAGGGCGAGCGCAGTTGCGCATCCACTTTTTGCGCGAGCGCGGCCTGTTGTTCGATGTTCTGCAGATGAGAGAAGAGTTCGCGAAAGGACCAATATTTATCAGGGTCTGGCAACATGCCCAAGGCCGCTAGAAAAGAGGAACCCTTTGCCTTTGTCGGCGCTCGGCCGAGCGCGGTTCGTGTTTCCAGATTGCGAATGACGAAGATCTTTTGCTGATCCGCCTCATCCGGTTTCATCAACACCTCCGCCAGCCAATCCATTGGGGTCAGCTCGCCGTGGTCGGTGCGTAGCGTTTGGTTCCCATGAATAATCAGAAGCGAATTGCGCGCGACGGTATCGAGCGGCTTGATCCGGCCGTTGAGGAGCAACGGCAGCCGGCCAAACTTCTGCATCTCGAATCCGCCACGGGTGTCGTGTTGAAAAAGCGGCGACAGCACATAAATGGCCGCCGCCGCGACGGCGACCCAGATTCCGATTGAGCCCGTCTTTTTCATTGGCTCCTCTTTTTCACAAAGCCGAAGAGGTGCATCGAGAACTGGGTGACCAATCCGAGCGCGACGAGGCCGCACGCAATGTAGGGCAGGAGCATCGCCGGATTTCTCACCACTTGCAGGATGGTGGTCTTGTCGTTGTTATCGAAGCCCGCCTGGTAAAAGGTGAAGCCGCGATAACGCAGTGGATCGTTCATCGAGATCAATACCTCGCGATCTTCGTTCCGCTCGGAATCGAGCAAACGGATGCGGCTGGAGAAATTTTTCGGAATGTCGGTCCCGGCGTAACGATCATGCCGGAAATCGAGAAGCTTGAGGGCAAACTGCTTGTAGAACCGCCGCTGCCGCATGACCAGCTCGTAGGTGTGATCGTTGACAGTGAAAGACTGCGGCTCAGCAATCGCGTTCGAGACGAGCCATGTCCCTAACGAACTATTCACTCCGTTCACCTCGACAAACGCGGCGCTGATGTCGCGTTCGTCGTCCTTCACCGTGCGCGGCACTTCTGTGATCGCCATGTTCGGGCCGAAACCGCTGGTGGCTTGCGATGGCGGCGCGTTCGGCTCCTGCGCGCGCATGGCAATGTGCGAGTTTGGCAGGAAACGCTGGATGTTGAGCGTGAAGGGCAGCGTTGGATTCTGGATCGTGCCGCCGCGCGCGAGTCTCTTTTCCGGAATCGCCACCACCTGATCGTATTCAGGATTGGTCACGTCGATCACCGCCAGTTCGACTTCGCGTGTTTCCTCGGAATAACCGAGCGTCTGACCTTCATCCATTCGCATTTGCGTTTCACGCGCGAAGAGTCCGGTCAGCAACTGACCGATGAGCAACAGGATTACGCCGAGATGCAGGAGGATAATGCCGGCCTTTTTTTTCGAGAACTGAAACCGCGTCGCGTGCGCCGCGATCAAATTCACCAGCAGCACCGTCCCGAGCAGATAGCCACCGGGCAGGATCGGAATTTTCCAATCCGCTCCCCGTGGCGACCAGAAGACAAACAAGCTTTGAAAATACTTCGCCTGCACCGCGTGAATTCCGAGATGCACCTGCGCCAGCGTCCCGAGCAGAACCAGCAACATGCCGATCCCGAGACAGACGACTGTCAAACGGAGCGAGGCGAGGACGTGCAGAGGCGACCTCGCGAAGGCGGAACTGGTTGGCGGTGCTGGCGGACATCAGGGAAATGACGAATGACCGCCTCGCCGGACTCGGGCGGCAGAGATGACGAATGACGAATCGAACCCCAGGCGTGAACAACAAAGCGACGTGGCCGAGCGGCGGATCGTTCCGCCTTCGAGCTTCGTCATTGTTTCGGGCTTCGTCATTCGGATTTCGTCATTCGTTAGGGAATTTTCAGACTGCGCAGGAAATCGGTGAACGCGCTCTTTTGCGATGCCACCGCTTCGTCTTCGCCGGTCATTTTGATAAACCACGAACGATCCTTCTCATCCAGGATCGCGGCGATGATGCGCTGCTTCTCGTTCTTATCGCCGAGCGGCCCGGCGCTCGCCAGATCAACCATCAGAAAATCGTGGCCGTTCGCCTTGATATGCTCGGCCGATTGCTGGAGCGCTTTTTCATCAATCGGTTCCAGATTCAGCTGGCCGCGCCAGCGATTCACATTCGCAAGATCACCGCCGGCGATGCCGGGCAGCGAGACGATCGAAATATCAGCCTGCTTTCCGTTAGGCGCGGTGGCGTCGAAACTCGCCAGCCGCATCGGCGAGAGAGGTTTCTCCTTCCAGTTGGCCGGAAGCGCGTATTGCACCGGCACGCTCGGGGGCGCTTCGATCGGGGGCGGGGGCGGGGCGTTCGTGCTTCCGCCCGCATTCGTCGTCATCGGCGCCGGCATTGACGCTACGGTGCCGGAAGCCGCGTGCACACTTTGGAGAAATTGTTTGAAGGCATCGCGCTGTGATTCCACCAGCGCGTCCGGCCCCATCATCTTAAAAAACCATGTCTCACCGTTGAGCGGCAAAATCCCGCCCAGGATGCGCGACTTCGATCCGTCCGGAAGAATCGGCTCTTCGCTTAACAGATCGACAAAAAGCATGTCGTGCCCATCGACTGGCAACGGCGTGCCCGCTTTCGCCTCCTCCGCGATCGGCGCGAGCTTTAGTTGATTGCGCCAGCGGTTCACATTTGCCAGCACACCGCCGGCCCCTTCCGGGAAGGAGATTACCGAAACATCGGCCGTCTTTCCATCCGGGCCGCGGACGAGGAAACTCCCTTTGCGAAAACCGCTCGCCGGCTGTTCTTCCCAGTCGGTCGGCGCCGTCCAATGTACTCCGGCGGGCGCGGCGCCATTCATGGCCACCGGTTGCATGGTTGACTCGGGCTGCGTCTCCTTCGGGATCCGATAAACGGTGATCTTGGTGTCGTCGCTCCTATTGCAACCGGCGCAAACGAGCAGCCCGGCCGCGAGGAGCGGCACCCCGATGAGGACGCGATGGATGGGAAATAATGGCTTCAAGGCAGGTGCGAAGTACCCGCCGTCCGCGGAAGATGTCAAGAAATGAGAACGATGCCACGATTATTGAGCGGTGAGTGTGAGCCGCTGCTTTGTCATTCCGTTGTAGCCGCGCCTCTGTGAGGCGCGCCCCGACTACGCGTCCCGCCAACCCGCGTCAGGTGAAGCCTTTTACGCGGTAACATCAATCAACCGCGTGAGGCGAAGCCTTTTTACGCGGTTGCTTTCGCCGCCCGATTCTGAAATCCTCTCCCTGTGATATACACCCATGTGTGCAACCGCCCTAGCCTCGCTTTCCGCAGCCCGGTCGATGATGACTCAGCCGCTTCCTCCCGGCCGTGATAGACGTAATTTTTTACGCCTTTAAAGACGAACATTCGTCTAATTCTCGTTAGGCGCATGAAGAACGTCTACTGCGATCTCATTTTCATAGTTGGCTCGCCTGCAGTGGCAGCCTTGCGGGCCTGCGACAAAACCCGGGAATTGCGTCGCGCAGACGATCTGCACACCGGATAACGAGTGCATCTGACGCACAGACTTCGTGCCGATGTCGATGGCCGCGAGATCGATCTCTCGCGGATGATTTCATGGCGCTATTCCATACTTCCAGTCCGAACCATGAGCCGCGGCTGATTTCCGTCTTCTGATCTTGTGAGCTGACACTATTCAGTCTACGCACCGAGATAGTGACAAAAGTCTGCGTCTAGAGAACAAGCGTGGGACAGGCCTTCTCGGGGCACTTGCGCCGTCAGACATAATGCTGTCGCCCAGCTCGATCGACTCTCTTGACGACGGGTATGGGTAAAGCGTCCAGTACTCTGACGACTAGTTAAGGACCATTGACTCGTTAAGATGAGACGAGCAATAACGAGCCTAACGCAGCCTGAACGTCGCAATGACGCCTAACCCCTATGAAGGCTGTCAAAGGTGAATTGTGGTTTTTTTTGCTTACATGGGCTTGGTGATGGGAAGAGGGTTGGTCTTAAGCTTGGGAACGTTTCCGCTTTGATTACGCGCTGAAGAACTTTCAGCGGCTGATACTCCTATCCGCGCATGTCCTGTTTTATGGCAGCGCAATGTGACTTATGCCGTCCAACTAAAAGCGGAACGTGGGCGCGGTCCAATCTAAAGCGACGGTGCGAGCCGCACGGGCAGCATCGGCAACCAGGTTAGGCCCCGGACACACGCCACGTTCCAAAGCGTTCTCTTTGAGTTGCTCGAGTTAGCTCATCACTGTTCCCCTCGAACTCATTTACTTGATGATTAAGCCCAATTGTTGCGCCGTGAGCCGTCCGGTATGCACTCGCCACAGATCCACCGCCAGTCGGCGCGCCACGGCCACGATCGCTTTTTTGCGCACCGCTCCGGTGGCCTTTGCTCCTTTGGCCAAAACGGCCAGCCTCTTTTTGACCGGTGGATATTGCGGCTGGAAACGGACCATGCGCCAGGCACATTCGACCAGGGCTGCTCTTACCCGCGGGTTACCTCGCTTGGTCACACTGCCTGGCACCCGCTTACTGCCGCTGCTGCGTTCCCCGGGACACAACCCGGTGTAGGAACTGATCGCGCGCCGATTGTTAAACCGATGCCAGTCGCAGATCTCGCGGGTGAGCATCACGCTAGTCAGCTTGCCCAGTCCGGCCGGAATATGGGGCGGAGCGGCCGCTTCCAGTTGGCTCGTTAGGCTATCAATCTGCCCCTGCAAGCTCAACAGCGCAGGTCGAGCCACCGCCAGACGCGTCGTGATCCACCCCGGTAGATGTTTACCCAGTCGAGTCCAGGTTTGCTCTTTCCACCAGTGCGCCGGCGCCGGCAGACTGTGACTAATCAACAAACTGCGTCCCTGCGCCTCCAGCTTCTGCCGGTGATGCACCAGCTGCTCTCGCTGCCGCGTGACATGTCGGGCCTGTTCCTCTTCTTCGCTCGGCACCCGGATCACCGCCAACTCCCGCGTGTTGCCTTCCAGATAACGCGACAACCGCTGGCACAGGGTGGTGGCATCGCGCGGATCGGTCTTCACTCCCGTGCGCTGTTCATCGAGTTTACGTGGAGCAATGACGTAGCAATGGGCTCCGGCCACACGCAACTGCCGATACAGCCCGAAGCCAAAACCGCACGCTTCGTAGACTACGTGGACCGTGTGCCCCTGCCTTAACAACGACTCCACCCAGGGAACAAACTCCCCAGGCCAAAAGCGCCGCGCTGCCTTCGGCAGCAACTGATCGTATTGCGCCACCACCACGTACTGCTTGAGGTGGATGTCCAGTCCGAGCTTGATGAGCGAACTGGAAAGTTTTACTTTACCAACGACGCCCTCGAGTGAGGTCGTCCCTTCGTGATGAACGATTGTATTTTTCATAGAGCGGGTGAGTTTAACAACTCGCCCGCTCCCTTACATGCCATCTAGGCGATGGAGCGAACGGCGGACCGCCGTGCGCGCCACATTTGAGATGACTTCCACCCTTTCACTCCGAGCGATGCGCGCCCTCGTCCGCCGTCGCTCATCTTGTTCTCGTTAGATGCTGAACGCGCTCGCTGCCATTCTTGCTCTCGCCATGATCGCGCTTATTGCGGTTCTCCTCGCAAGCTTCTACTTCCTCGGCCGTCTGATACGCTACGAGTATGCATTTCACCGCAATGCGTGGGAGCGGGATGGTCGCCCGACCGCGTGGTTCTTTCGCCCACCAGAGTCCACGTGGTTTCGCAGCGGGATGGCGTTTAACCGTTGTGCCCTCGGATGGCCGCTTTACACGCCCGGTTGGGTGCGGGGAGACCCCGCCGCGAAGAGTCTGCATAGACGGTTGCGCTGGTGCGCGCTCGTCTGGAATGCTGGCTTCATCACATGGGTTCTTTGTTTCGCATGGTATCTTTCATCGACGCAACGCATCTAACCAGTCAGTGGAGCTAACCGCCACCCGGCGTGCGATCATATCTAATCATGACTAAAACCTCTTCACTCCGAGCAACGCTCGCCCTCGGTGGCGGCAGCTCACTTCTGTCTCGTTAGACCTCATGCCTCTGCTCGCGAATGTCGTGTTCCCTCTGTTCGATTTGCCGTACATGGGTGGCATTTTCGAGCCTTGGTTTGCGGCAGCGGCGCTGGCTGGGGAATACGTTGTGTTTTACGCTTTCCAGTTTCGCGCCGCATCATTTTGGTTTGTTCTGCTCGCAGTTGCCACGGCTAACATTATTTCCACGCTCATCGGCTTTTTCGGATTAGCGTTTCTTCCGAGCCCAGAAAAGGGACCTCACTGGCTGGTCTATCTCACCTTCGTTGTCGCTTGGGCGCTCAGTGTAGCGATGGAGTATGGCGTTTATTTCGCAGTTCCACATTGGCGCCGCTTTCGAAATCTTTTTCTTGCGACAGCTGTGAGCAACGGAGTCAGTTATGCTATCCTCGGAATAGCTGTATGGCGCGAAACGGTCTAACCAATCGCTCCAGCCAACCGCTGGCCGTTCCGATGTTTAGCTTTCACATGACTTCAACATTAAACTCCGCAGCAAAGCTCGCTCCCGCCAGCGGTGGCTGAGCTCCGTCTCGTTAGATGCTACCAGCACGCGTCACGAGCATTGCCTGCATGTCGCTGTTACTGACAGCGTGCCATCGCCTGTCGCCCATGGATCGGAAGATTGTCGGTTCGTGGTCGTGGCAGTACATCGAGGGAAGTGGCCGCATTGTCTTCAGCAGTGATCACACCGTGAAGGAAGGTTTTCCGCCGGAAGAGAACCTGCACCGACCGTTGCGTGACGATGATTTCGACTACCTCGAGTCAGGCTTTTGGCATCTTGAGGGAGATGTTCTTGTACAGGAGCTCGACAACCACCTTATGGTCGATCCGTGGACCGGAGGCGAGTCCGAAAGGCCCAAGCTAGCGAAACGAGTCCTGCGCCAAAGAATCACGAAAATAGATGATCACCGCATCACGTTCGACGACGGTTACGGGCTTGATCGAGAGAAGCCGTGATGGCACAATCGCATCTAAACGATCGCTCCAGCCAACCGCTGGCCGTTCCGATAACCAGCTTTTTCATGACTTCAACGCTAAAATCCGCAGCACAGCTCGCCGCCGCCAGCGGTGGCTGAGCTTGTTCTCGTTAGGCCTCATGGAGCATGAATATGATCGCAGATATTGAAACACTCTACGCACGCTTGGGCGAACGTGACTACGAAGCAGTGATGTCGTATCTGGCCGACGACATTGTCTGGATCGTGGCTGACAATTCGCCGTTGGCGGACCACAGCCCTTATCACGGAATAGCTGAGGTGCGCTCAGGCGTTTTCGAGCGTTTAACCGCGGGTTTCGACAAACTCGTCTTTGACGCGAAGGAGATCTTTGAGTGCAGCGGCGGCGAGAGAGTTGTGGCTCTCGGTTATTATTACTTCAGATTTCACGGGCAAGCTGAGGAACGCAAAGCACAGGTTGCCCACATCTGGACGATCCGCAACGGCCGGGCCATCAAGTTCCAACAATACCTCGACACGTTGCAGGTCGCGCGCGACGCGGGAGCGGTCTAAGCCTCCAAAAAGTAGAAGTTGGAAGCGAAGGCTCGCGCCGCTCCCCGCCGCGCCACATGCGTTGTTTACGCTGGGTGGCTGATCTTCTGTTTCGTTCGGAGGACTTTCGATTATGTGCGATTGCCAAGCCAGTCGCTGCCGTGTCATGATCCGAAACGGCTGTCGCGAGAGAGAAATCCGTCATGAACTTCCGATCCGATTCAGATCCGGCTCAACCAGAGCAGCCGGGAAACTTGGGATAGCCGCTCTCAAAGCAAATCTCAGATGTTGGACACGCTAATGAAAACGTTCATTATCTTGATTGCGACCATCGGCACTACCGCGGCGCAGTGGCGGCAACCAAATTCGCCAGCCGTTCCTGAAGCTGATGGTTACGTTGAAATTCCAAACGTGGCGCTCCCGCCGACGAAGGAGAGCAAGTATCTGGCGATTTTTGATGCTACGCGCGCGGCGAACAAGCCGACGCAGCTGGTGCCGGCATTAAACATGGCTGGCTCGGAGCTGAACGCACTCGCCGCCGCGAAGGCGCCTCTCTCGAACGCCAAATTTGCCATGGTCTTTCATGGCGCCGCGGTCGATGGCATTTTGGACAACGACCATTACAAGGCAAAGTTCGGGACCGACAATCCGAACTTGAAGGTCATCGCGGGGATGAAGAAACAAGGGGTCGAGTTTTTTGTCTGCGGGCAGTATTTGGCGGGTGAGAATATCGATCCGAAAATCCTGACGCACGACGTCACAGTCGCGGCCGATGCTTTGCTTGTTTTGATGCAATATCAGAACAAGGGCTACGCCTTGATGAGCTTTTGAGGTTGCGTTGGCCTAACTAATCGCTGGCGGATGGATGCGTATCACCCGACGATATCGGCATACGCCAGCGGGTCGGTCGCGCCTTCGGTGATGAAAATGAGCACGCGCGTATTTTCGCTGACGCGCAGCGTTTCTCGATCCTGATCGGAATTTTGGCCGGTGAGCAATTCAAGCAGGCCGCCGAGACCGGACGCGCCGGTTTCGCCGGCGACGATGCCCGATCGAGCCAATGCCCGCATTGCTTCCCGCGCGCGCTCATCATCAATCGCAATGAAGGCGTCGACCCCGGTCGAAACGACAGGCCACGCCAGCATCGATGGCCGGCCGCAGTTCAGCCCGGCCATGATCGAATCATGCGGCCCGGGGACGGAGACGATTTCGCCCGCCTCGACTGAAGCCTGCATGCAGGCGGCACGCGTGGGTTCAACGCCGAGAACGGAAAGATTTGGGTCGCGGCCCGGCTGGCGATAATGACGGACCACGGCCGCGGCCAGCGCGCCGACCCCAATTTGCACAACGACAAGGTCTGGATCCCGTTCGTCGAGCCGGGCCAGTTCGTCATCGATTTCCCAGAAGATCGTCGAATAACCATCGATCACCCACTGCGGCACGTCCGCGTAACCAGGCCACGACGTGTCGGAGATGACGAGGCAATGTTCGCTCGCGTCTTCGGCTGAACGCACAACCGCGTCATCATAAGTTCCCCTAACGACTTCAACACACGCGCCTTCACTCGCGATCGCGTCGATTCGCGCCTGCGCGGTCCCGGCCGGCACGTAAATGCGTGACTCGCAGCCGAGCAACGCAGCCATGTGCGCGACCGCCCGTCCATGATTTCCATCCGTCGCTGCCGCCAGCGTCATTGGTCGCAACTGCGCGAGGCGTTGCGCGAGATCGGCAACCGTCTGCCATGGTTCAAATGTCCCGCCAACGCGCGACTCCAGCGCGCGGTAAATGGCCCACGATGCTCCGAGAATCTTGAAGGCCGGCAACCCGAGGCGGCTCGACTCGTCCTTCAGTAACACCTCTTCCACTCGAAGGGCGCGCGCCAACTCCGGCGCGTGGCGGAGCGGGGTCGGCGCATAACCTTCCAGACGCCGGTGAAACGCAAGCGGTGCTCTGCTGGTCGAGCCGATCGAGGAATTCCTCTCGTTCCTCAACTTTCGATTGTAGAAAACGTGTGAACTCATCTTGTCAGTCAGATCGTCCCCCTTCATTCAAGAAAACTGGGACGCGCAAAACTGAACCCGCTTAGAACCGAATCGGACGCGAGGTTCCTGCTCAGTCCCAGAACTTGGAAGGTGATTCCGAGGAAATTTGGATGCAGCAGGGTTTGCAAAGCGCGCCGTTTCTTCGCGTCCGCTCTTTCGCCAAACTGATCGCGCAACAGGCCAGACAAGATTCCGGTGAGGAAATGATGCTGATCCGTGAAACCGGCGACAATGAGGCCGCAATCTCGAGCGCGGTCGACAATGCCTGTCCACTCGACGTGCGCTGTGAGGTCGGCACGACCAATTTCCTCAAACGGCGAGCGAATAAGCCGATGTCGCACCCGGCATTGTAGCGTCCCGCCGGTCCGAGCCTGGGCGTAATATTCCTCACGCGGATGCCCGTAATCCACCGCGAGGATGTAGCCGCGTTCCAGGCGTCGCGAAATCGATTCGATCAATTCGAGCGCCGCCAGGCTTATCTCGGTTTCATAGCCGGCTGGCCGCGACGGGAGACAATGCAGTTGCGCGCGAAGCACTGGATCGACAATTGATTGTTCAACGAAAACAAATTCATCCCCCCGCAAACCGACAAATTTTTCGTTCCACTGCGTTTCGGCCGCGTCGGCCGCGTCGGCCGCAGGCTGGCGGCTACAGAGTAGATGCACCGGCAAGGCATCGAAAAGTTCGTTTGAGAAATGCACGCCGACGAACGGATCCATGTCTTCAAGCGAATCGCGCCACTCCACTTTCGGTTCGAACGAGGAAAGTGTGTTCGCCTGACGTACGCGCAAAACAGGAAACGGCTCGACGATTCGATAACGTAACGCGGCCAAAAACTCTGGCCGCGTTTTGTGCAGCGCCGCCAGGACATCGCCGGCAAATTCGCCGTGATGCGCGCCCTGTTCGACGATGGTGAAGTTGGCCGGCCACTCCAGCCGTTCCCACATCTCCGCGAATTGGGCAGCCAGCATTTCTCCGAAAAGCGGCCCGACGCTGACACTGGTAAAATAGTCTCCTGCCCGGCCAATCGCGCATCGCCCGGAACTGTAATAGCCGTGCTGTGGGTGGTAGAGCGCCTGCTCCATGAACCAGGCGAAGGAAACCGGACCACGACGACGGATTGCGTCTCGAATAATCTTGATCAGGGCTAACTCGCCAGTCGGGACAATCTTGCTGCTCTGTTTTGGCATTTGGATTTTATGGGGAATTGCACCTAAATTGCGCGCGAAGCTGATCAGCCCGCTTCGTCTCGCATGCCTGTTTCGTTTCTCCAGTTCGCACCGATCGAGCGTTACCGTCCCCCCTGGTACGCACGGCCGCTGTTTTATGTGCCCGGCGGCATCCTGCTCCTCCTGCTCCTGGCCGTTATCATCTACTCTTCTTATCTTTACTCCACCCTTCAGACTCAAGCCGCCACGTTCGATCTCGCCAAGCTCGAACAAATGGAATCGGCCAGCGTCATTCTCGATCGAAACAACCAAATCTACGGCCAGATCTATGTCGAGAATCGGGAGACAATTCCGTACGACAAGTTACCGCGCGATCTGGTTAACGCCGTCGTCGCGATCGAAGACAATAAGTTTTATCAGCATAACGGCTACGATCTCTTCGGGATCTTCCGGGCGGCGCTGAAAAACTTCACGGCCGGGCACGTGCGCCAGGGAGGAAGCACGATCACCCAGCAGCTCGCACGCAATAGCTTCTCTCTCAAGGAAAGAACCTTTCGCCGCAAACTGCTCGAGATCTGTCTATCGCGCCGGATCGAGGAGCAGTTCAACAAACAGCAGATCATGGAGCTCTACCTGAACCGGATTTATTTCGGCGGCGGTCTCTACGGAGCCGAAGCGGCCGCGCGCGGTTATTTCGGCAAATCGGCGCAGGAACTCACGCTGGCGGAATGCGCGACTCTCGCCGGCCTGATCAAAAGCCCGAACAAACTCTCGCCCTGGACGGACCGGGCCGCGTCAAAGGAGGCGCGCAATTTCGTTCTTACTCGCATGCGCGAGCTCGGTTTCATCTCGGCCGAGCTGTGCTCGAGGGCGCAGGGGGAAGAGATCGTGGCGGAGAACAGGCAAAGCGCACGCGGGCAGACCTACGCGGTTGATTACATTCGTCAGCAAGTGATCGCAGCCGTGGGCTGGGACCGCGCAATGAATGAAGGATACCGCATTCACACAACGATCGATGCCGGGATGCAAAAAGCAGCCGAGGAATCGTTGCACGCGAATCTCGACAAGGTGGAGAAGCATCCCGGCTACAATCACCAGATTTATGCGGATTACGCGGCGACTTTCCGACCAGTCCGTCCCGGTGCCCCGGCACCGCCCACGCCGGAATATCTTCAGGGAGCGGTGATCGCCCTCGATAATGCGACCGGCGGGATCCTTGCGCTGGTCGGTGGACGCGATTTTGAACACAATCAATTTGATCGCGCGCTCCAGGCAAAACGCCCCGCCGGGACGGCGTTCACGCCCTTTGTTTTCGCCGCCGCCTTTCAAGGCTCGCTTTACCCTGGATCAATCGTGGAGGACTCGGCGCTCGATAATCGTGCGGTCATGATTGGCGGCACGACTGGAATTCTGGGCGAATGGGGACCGGAGAGTGAAGATAATCGCTACGAAGGCCCGATCACAGCGCGTGAGGCTCTCGCGAAGTCGAAGAATGGGGCCACGGTGCGGGTCGGGATGGAGCCCGGCGTCGGTGAGGTTTTGAAATTGTGCAATGCGGCCGGGATTCATTCTCCGCTTCGCCCGTATCCGGCGACTTTCCTCGGCAGCAGCGAAGTGACGCTGGCCGACCTGGCGTTGGCCTACACCATTTTCCCAAACGGCGGCTGGCGTCCCAAAGCTCCCTACATTCTCGACCGGATCGAGGAAAAGGATGGCTCGATCGTCTGGCAAAACATGGAAGACCGGGGACGACGCAACGTCATCAAACCGGAGACGGCGTATGAGGTTCATTCGTGCCTGGTCGATGCATTGGAGAGCGGGACCGGTCGGGCCGCGCATGAAACCTTTGGACTCAAGAAAATCCCGGCTGCCGGCAAGACCGGAACAGCCTACGATTTTACCGATGTCCTGTTCGCGGGATACGATGATGCGATCACGTGCGCGGTTTGGGCCGGGTTCGACAAGCCGCAAAAAATTTATCGCGGCGCCTTTGGGGGCACGATCGCGTTGCCAGTTTGGGTCGACGTCATGAACGCCTCCGTTGCCCGTTACCCGCCGCACGAAATCGTTAGGCCAGCAGGATTGAAACAATTCGAGATCTGTTCGAAATCCGGACTTCTCGCGACTGACAAATGCTACGAAACGGTCAGGAACGACGCCGGCGGAACCACCCAACGCCGCACCACTTACATGGAACTGGCGACTGCCGCGCAAGCGCCGACCGAATCCTGCAACATTCATGGTGAACCGAGCAGTCGTCTCGTGCGCGAATTGCCTTCCGGCGAATGGCCGCGCGCCGCGCTCGCCGTCGACACGAGCCAGGTCGCCGCAGTCATCGCAAAAGGGCCAACGCTGCTCGCGGAAAACGATCCTTATAACGCGGTCAAATCAACGGATGCGCCGAAACCAGTGGAAACCTCGCCGGAGAACGACATGCCCGATCCAACAAAACCGGTCCTCAAAGCACAACCGGCTGACGCGTCGGCGCAAAATAGCATGCCCGATCCGACGAAGCCGGTTCTCAAAGCTCAGCCAGTCGCGCCGGTGGAAGAGCAGCCGGTCGAAATCCGTCGCGCCGAGCCAGTGCGCCCGATGGATGAAATCCCGTCCGATTCGATTCTGAGAAACACCCCGCCGCAGGCGATCAATCCAGACGACGAGTAATGGCGCCGCCGGTTTCCGGAGGCTTCCGGCTCACGATCCTGGACTCGATTGGCCGCGATCCGGAACAACAATTCCCCGATGGAGCAGGCGACATCGGTCCCGGACATGCGCCGGTAAATTTTCACGCGTTTGCAGCGTGCACCGGAGGAACTTTTCAACGGGACGTTCGGCGGGCGATGGCCGCGAAAACGCCGGTGCTGCTTTTGCTGCGCGGAGATTTCAAGGCAGCGGAACGTGCGTTTGCCCAACTCAAGAAGAACGGGCGCACTGTGGCGGTTTCACTGAAAGAAACCGGAATGCACCAGATCGCGCAGCAACTCCGCAATCCGGGCAGACTTCTCCGTTTCAAGAAGCTCGCCGCGTCCGCCGATGCGTGCATAGGAATTACCTCCGAGGCGGCCGACGTTTATCGGTCGATCCAGACCAACGCGAAACGTGTCGCCTTTATTCCGACGCCATATCCAGTCGGCGATTCGCGCTGGGATTTTTCGCGCCCCGCTTCCGAGCGCAGTGGAATTTTCGTCGGCACCCGCGAGTTTCATTTTCCGTCACGAAACCATCTGGCTGCCATGCTGCTCGCACGATCCCTGAGTGAACAGACGAACGAGCGTGTCACGGTGTTTAGCCGGGAGGGACGATCAGGCGGAAAACTGCTCGCCGCGCTCGGTTTCCCGGCAAAACGCCTGAACATCATCACGCGCAAGTTGCATTACCCCGATTACCTGCGCGAGGTCAGCCGGCACAAACTGGTATTGCAGCTCGATACGAGTTTCGTTCCAGGCCAGGTAGCCGGCGATGCGCTCCTCTGCCGTCTGCCCTGCGTCGGCGGAAATGGCGCGATCGATCGGCTCGCCTTCACGGACATTTGCGGCGTCAATCGTTCGATCGCGGAGATCGGAGAAATCGCCGAGCATCTTCTTCGGGATCGCCAGCATTACGATCGGGTTATCGCAGATTCGCAAAAGCGAGCGATGGAGCTGACTTCATTTCCTGTGATCGCGAAGCAGCTGGAAGATTTTTTCCGCGGTCTCGCGTAGCGCGATTGCTACGCGCGGAGTGACTGAACATTTAGGCACTCGATCGCAAAGCTTCGAAATAATAATTTTCCAGCAGACGAACCTGCGCCCCCTGTTCGAACTTCTCGGAAACAGCTGCTGCACCGCGTTCCGCCAGCCCGGTCAGCACGAGCGGTTGCTCGGCCGCGGCCAGAAGGGCGCGCGAGAGCGCGGCGTGATCGCGTTCCCGAATCAGCACTCCACTGACGCCGTTCTCGATCGCTTCCGGAATTCCTCCATGGGTCGTCGCAAAAACGGGCAAGCCGCTGGCCATCGCTTCCAGCATCGAGTTGGGAACGCCCTCCTGATTTCCATCAGAACTCGTTTCGCTCGGATGCAGGAAAATATGCGCTTCGTAAAAAAGATCGCGCAGTTCCCGCTGGGAAATAAAACCAGGGAAGGAGATTTTTTCAGCGAGGCCGAGTTCGCGGGCAGTGTGTTGCAGTTCTTCGAGCAACGGGCCTTCGCCGGCGATGGTGAATTTCGACCGTGGATATTTGGCGGCGAAATCGGCAAAGGTGCGCATGCTTGTCCGCAATCCTTTCTTCTCGATTAACCGGCACGCCTGCACAAAATGCCACGCGCCATCGGTCGGCCATTCGCGCGAGCGAAAAGGAATATGGCTGACTGGAATCCCCGTCCGTTGCACGCGAATTTTCTCGGGCGGACATCCCAACTTTAGCAACGCCTTCCCTAACGACTCGGAACGAACGAGCACGAGCCGGACGGCCTCGAGCATTTTCGCTGTCGCCGCCCGGTACGCCCGTTTCTCCATGTCCACCATGACGTCCGCTCCATGAAACGACACGACGACCGGATGCGGCCAACTGCGAATGAGTGGCAGGAGATGCGCCGCAATGTGGCCGAAATAAATATGGAGCAGGGCCGCGTTGTCACGGTCGAGCACCTCGCGCAAAGAATTGACTTCTCCCGTCGAAAGTTGCCACGGCGCCGAGCGAACTTGCTTGAACCAGAATCTCCGCAGGAAATGTGTCACCGGTTTCCCGACAATTTCTACTGAGCCGAACGGAAATCGTTCCGCCTCCTCACGCTTTTGCGTGATCACCACCGGCTGCACTCGCGTGAGCGCGGTGATCTGCCGGTAGATGTGGAGCATCTCCGGCTTTAGAAAAGTCGCGCAATAACAGGCGACGATGGGCCGCTCCGAATCGAAGCGAGCACTCTCTGCCGTCAAAACACGATCTCGAATAGCTTAATCCCGTTCCATTTTCCCGGGATGTGCGGATCGAACATGACACTTTGTTCCGCCGTGCCGTATTTGGCCGGTGCTTTCGGATTCAGCATTTGCAAAGGATTATGGCCGCGGGCAAACATTCGTGGGAACACCCCGTAAACGCCTGGCCGACGAATCGGCGCTGGCTTCGGTTTCCCCGATACCGCCTCCCGATTACTCCCGACCGAGGAGGAGAAAGTTTCTGCCGAACCGGTCGCCGCGACCGCCACGAAGAGAATGAGCCCAAGTAAACAAGTTTTCATAGTTTCCTTCCTTCAGACTGCGCTACGCTGCAAGTTGCCGCTGGAGATACCCCAGCACACAATTATACAGCGATGGACTACCTTGAAAAGGCCGGACGCGTTCTCGATATCGAGATCCTCGAACTGCAAAGATTGCGACAACGGCTCGACGAAAATTTCTCGCACGCGGTCGAGCTAATCAAAGAAGCGGTGGAAGGGCGAGGAAAAGTCGTCGTCCTCGGGGTCGGCAAATCCGGACAGATCGGAAGCAAAATCGCCGCTACCCTGACGAGCACGGGTTCCCCCGCAGTTTCGCTCGATTCGCTGAACGCGCTGCATGGTGATCTCGGAATGCTCGCGGACGGCGACGTCGTCCTCGCGCTGAGCTCGAGCGGCGAGACCGAAGAGCTGCTTCGCATCCTGCCGGCGATCGCGCGCTTTCAGGTCAAGATCATTGCTGTTTGCGGCAATGCCGCCTCCACTCTCGCGCAAAATGCGCATGTTTTTCTCGACGTGAATATTGAGCAGGAAGCGTGTCCGCTGAATCTCGCGCCGACTTCGAGCACCACCGTCATGCTCGCGCTCGGTGACGCGCTGGCCATGGTCCTGCTCGAAGCGCGCGGCTTCAACAAAGAGGATTTCGCGAAATTTCATCCCGCCGGAATGATCGGCCGCAGCTTGCTCCTGCGCGTGCACCAGATCATGCGCCCGCGCAGTGCGCTCGCGCTCGTCGCCCCCGACGCAACAATCAGTTCTGTTTTGAAGACAATGACCGGTGTCCGTGCCGGTGCGGCTGTGGTAGCCGGAGCGAACGGCGAGTTGCTCGGCATATTTACCCACGGAGATTTCGCTCGGCATTTTCAATCCGATTCCAAAATCGGCGAGCGGCTCGTGGCGGACTTGATGACGCTGAATCCGGTCACAGTTCATCAGGACAAACTCGCCGTCGAAGTTCTAAATCTTCTCGAACGGCACCGGATCGACGACCTGGTCGTGGTGGATGATAACCAGTCGCCGGTTGGAATCGTCGACTCGCAGGACCTCACGAAATTGAAGTTGCTTTGAAGCCCATGCGAACACTTGTAAAACCCTCAACTCTCATCTATCAACTCACCCTGTTATGGCCGCGGCAAACGATCTCCGAAAGGGAATGGCGATAAAATACAATGGCAACACTGCCATTGTCCTCGATGTCCATCACCGAACGCCGGGTAATTTGCGCGCATTCGTCCAGGCGATCATTCGTTACATTGGCACCGGGAAAAGCGCCGACGTGCGCTTCGGCTCGACCGATAAAGTCGAGCTGGTGGACATCGACCGCACGACGCTGGAGTTCAGTTACAAGGATGGAACCGGCTACCATTTCATGGATCCAAAAACCTTCGAGACGATTACGCTGCAGGAAAGCCTGCTGGCCGACGCGAAAGATTATCTGGTGGAGAACCTGGCGGTTGAGGTGCTTTCCACCAATGGCCGCGCAGTCCAGGTCGAGTTGCCTTCCTCGGTGAATCTCAAAGTCGTGGAAGCGCCGGAGGGTGTGCGCGGCGACACGGCATCGAACGTGACCAAGCCAGCCGTGCTCGAGACGGGGAAGACGGTGAATGTGCCGTTGTTCATCCATGAAGGCGAAACGATCAAGATCGACACCCGCACTGGCGCCTACATGGGGCGAGCCTAACGAGTGTGGATGAATCCTCGCCGTCGAAGTGGAAGCGCACGGGTGAGGAGGCGAAGCTCTCCCGGTCCGGCAAAAGGCAAGTCCGACACCAGGGTCAAGGTCATTCCTTATGTGGTTCCGACTTCCCGCAAGCCGCCCGCGTTCAAACCGCTCACGGTGCCAACACGATGGGTGAAGTTCGTCGTTGCACTTTTCCTCCTCCCGCTTTGCGCAATCTTAAGCGAGACATTTTTCACGGTGTTTGCGCGAGCCACGGTCGCGCAACGACTCTGGGCGGGGGAGGAATTCTGGTTTTTCTCGTTAGGGGTGGTGCTTTGGCTGATCGCGTTTTTCGGACTGCCCCGTCCGATGCTGGTTTACGTCTTTGGACATGAATTGACGCATGCCTTTTGGGTGTTGCTGATGGGAGGACGGGTCAGCCGCTTCCGTGTCGCGCGCGACGGCGGTCACATCATTACGGACCGGAACAATTTCTGGATCGCACTCGCGCCTTATTTCTTCCCGCTCTACAGCCTGCTCGCGATTGTTGGCTACGGCTTGCTCAGCCTGTTCTTCAACATGCAGCCATTCGGGCGGGTCCTCTACGCCGTGATCGGCATAACCTGGGCATTTCATCTCACCTTCACCTGCTGGATGATTCCGAAGAATCAGACGGATTTGAGCGATAACGGCACTTTCTTTTCCCTGGTCGTGATCTATCTGATGAATCTGGTACTTCTCAGCGTCATGCTGGTTCTCGCCTCGCCTCAGATCACGTTTGCCCAGTTCGGTTCCGACGCTCTCGTCAACATCGCAAACTTCGCGCAGGGGATCGCCTCACTCGCGGATCGGTTCCACCGCGGCGTGCAGGGCTAGTTCGCGTAGGCAGCGAAGGGAAGGGCCGCCATCGCCTCGGCAACATTCAACTTCCGCTCACTTACCTGCAGCGAACGCCCGGAAAAAACTTCACGTCCCGCGCTGAGCGCGAGCGATTCGGGCAATTGCACGGCGGTATCCTGCCAGCGCTCGCCGATCGGCGGAAATCCGACCCGCGAAGATAACCGGGGTGCAATGACAATGATCCATTGCGCTTCAAGCTCCCGCGCAAAAGCGACGCAGCAGTCCGCCAAAGCCCCGGTCGTTGGCAGCGGAACATAACTGCCGCGTCGAAACAATTCGGCATGTCCACGCCGGAAGTGCAGCATTCGGTGCGTGAGGAATAACTTGATTCGGCCGTCCGGCCAACCTCCTAACAATTGCTCCGGACTTGCCGCCGACAAACTCTCCAGCATCCGGCGGCGTTGCGCGTAATCGACCGGGCGGCGATTATCCGGATCGACCAGGCTGAAATCCCAGATCTCGTTGCCTTGATAAATATCCGGCACGCCGGGCGCGGTCAGTTTCAGGAGCGTCTGCGCGAGCGAATTGATCGCGCCGAGACGGGCGATTTCCTCGGCCAGCGGGAGAAGCGCCGGCAAGAATCTGTTGCGCGGCGAGTTCTCGAGAACCTTCGCCACGAAATCGTTCATGGCCTGGTCCCATTGTTCGTTAGGCTGAATCCAGCTGCTGTTGAGTTTGGCTTCCTTCACGGCTTTGGCCATGTAAGTCTGGATTCTCTCGATATACTCCGGGCCGGCTGTTTGCTCGGGTTTGCCGGAGGAATCTATTGGCCAGGTCCCGAGGAGCGTTTGATAAAGCAGATATTCCTCGTTCGCATCGGGCGCCTGCGCATCTGCGTCTTCCAATATCCGCTTGGCCCGTCGATTGATTGAGCGCCAGCGCGGCAACGCCTGCCGCCACGCCTCCGGAATCTCCGAGATCGCCAGCATCCGGGCGCGGACATCTTCGCTGCGTTTGGTATCGTGCGTCGAAGTCGCGAGCAATGTCGCCGGCCAGTTGCTTTGCATCTCGCGATTGCGCTCGTGAAAGGCAACCACGCTCACGCCAAACCGCTGCGGTTCCCCGCCCACTTCGTTAAGCGCAGCCAGCCGGTTATAGATGTAGAACACGGTATCCTCCAGGCCCTTCGCCATAACCGGCCCGGTGCATTGCTGAAACTTCAGGACAAAATCAGTGTGCGCCGCGCGCGCTGCGTCGTCGAGATTCTCCGGAAAACGAAAGAGCAAAGTGTCACGGAGGAAGTTGAAGACGGACTCCTCGATGGCTGGATTGCGTCGTTTCGCGGCGGCGACCGCTCGTTCAATGACCTCGCGGTCTTCATTGCTGACCGGCCGACCCGGCGCGAGATAAGTGCGATAAACCGGAAAACAGGCAATCGTTTCGCGCACTGCATCCGCCAGCGCGTCGAGGGTGAAATCGCGATACCATCGATTCTGCTCCGAGAGCCGATCGAGCATGCTGCCAAGCACGGCCACGTCGTTGGCGAGCGACAGACGCATGACCTGCCGTTTCTTCGCGTAGATCAGATGCCCAAATGGCATCGAATGACCGATGAAGCGTTGAAACGTTTTCGTGATCGCGGTTTCGGCCGAGCCGTCCACGAGCAACCCCGCCACCAAATTGGCAAAATCGTATCCGGTCGTGCCATGGACCGGCCAATCCTTCCGTAACGATTCCGCGCCGGTCAGGATCTTTTCCACGACCATGTAAATGGCGCGCCCGTCCGCCGGCGGGTCGATTCCCAGAGCTTCGGCCGCTCGGTGCTGAAGATTTTCGAAATACTCGTTAGGCAAATAGAGGCCATCCGGGTGATCAATGCGAAGACCAGTGACGGCGTGTCTTGTGATCAGCTCGAGCAGCAACGCATGGGTGGCGTCGAAGACTTCCGGCAGTTCCATCCGGATGGCGGCGAGATCATTCACGTCGAAGAACCGGCGGTAGTTGATTTCCTCCGCCGCCACCCGCCAGAAGGCCAGCCGGTAGCTTTGATCGTTCAGGAGAGCGTCGAGCGCATCGAAGCTGCGCGGATCGCCCGGTGCGCCATTAATTTGCTCGATTGCTTTTTCGATGGCCGCCTGCACCTGCGGCGCTTCGACGCAGCGACGTTCGAGGCGCCGTTTCACGATTTCCTTTTCGCGTGTTCGCTCGGCGATTCGTTCCGGATCGGTTTCGGTTCGTCGCGGCAAATATTCGAGCGCAGTCAGAATGCTCTGAAATTCAGCGTAAAAATCCTCGTCCTTGTATTCCGCCAACTGTGTGAGCGCGATCTCGAGAATATGCCGATAGGTTCCGGGCGCGATCGGCAATTCGCGATCGTGATAACAAAGATGGAACGCGCCAGCCTCGAAGCGGACTTGGAGCTCACCGCGCTCGAGGACACGGCCGTACTGATCGCCCAGAATCGGAAGTAAGACTTTGTCGTGGAGATCGGATTTGAGCGGATGCCAGTCGATGTCGAAGTACGGCGCGTAGGCGGAACTGCGTCCATTTTCCAGGACGTCGGCCCACCAATGATTGAGCGGTTCACCGATGCCCATGTGATTCGGGACGAAATCAAGCACCTGGCCCATCTCGTGCGCCCGCAACGCCGCGATCCATCGATCGTATTCTTCGCGGGAGCCGATCGCTGCGTTAAACTTGTTGTGATCGGTGATGTCGTAGCCGTGCAAACTTTCGGCGCGCGCCTGAAAGTAGGGCGAAGCGTAGCAATCGGTTATGCCGAGGGCGTGAAGATAAGGGACAAGTTCACGCGCCTGCGCAAAAGTGAACTGCCGATTGAATTGCAGCCGGTAGATCGAGCTGGGAATGCGCGGATGTTCTTCTTTCGCGGCGATCATTGTCGACGTTCACAGTGCTCTCGTCTTGTCTCCGCAACGAGCAAATTTTCACCAACGCGCGTGTGTCATCTCAAGCCGCGCAGACGCCGATGACGCTGTTACATCTTCTCGGGAACTCGAATTCCGAGAAGCTCGAGTCCCATCTTCAACACCCGCGCTGTCGTTTGACAAAGAACCAATCGCGAACCGCGGATCGTCGCTTCCGATTTCAAAACCGAACACGCTTCGTAAAAGGCGTGGAAGCTGTTCGCCAGCTCGAACAAATAGTTCGCAAGAATGTTCGGACGAAAATCGTTGAGAATGGTGGGAACGACCTCGGCAAACTGACAGAGCCGCTTGGCCAGATTTTTTTCCGCGGTCTCTGTGAGGATCAGCCTCGCGTCGTTCGGCAACGCTTCACCACCCTTCCGGAAAATCGAGCGGATCCGGACGTAGGCGTTCTGCAAATATGGCGCGGTGTTTCCCTGGAACGACAACATGCGATCCCATGAGAAAATGTAATCGGTCATCCGATACTGCGAGAGGTCCGCGTATTTTACCGCGCCGATTCCGATGATCTTCGCCACGTCAGCTTTTTCCGCTTCGATCAGCTCCGGACTTTTCTCTTCGATGATCTTGCGGGCACGATCGACGGCCTCATCGAGGACGTCGCGTAAGGGCACGCTTTCGCCCGAGCGCGTTTTCATCAGCTTGCGGTCGTCGCCTAAAATGCTGCCAAACGTGATGTGCCGAAAATCCGCTGTGTAACCTTCGCGTCGCGCGATCTCAAAAACTTGTTTGAAATGCAAAATCTGAGGCGCGCCGACCACGTACCACACCGTATCGGCCTTTAAATCGTTGACGCGATAATCCACCGTCGCGAGATCCGTTGTGGCATAATTGAATCCGCCGTCGCCCTTGCGAATGATGCACGGTTTGTCGGCCAGCTCCGGAATTTCACGGAAGAAAACGCAGACCGCGCCCTGGCTGATTTCGGCGAGACCGGACTTAAGCAGACGCTCGACCACATCGGCCAGCCGATCGTTGTAAAAACTCTCGCCACGCTGGATGTCGTAGTGAATATCGAGAATCTCGTACGCCTTTTCGAACTCACGCATGGAAAGCGCGGTGCACTCCTGCCAGATACCCAAATTTTCCGGCTCGCCTGCCTGTAACTTGACCAACTCCTCGCGGCACGCCTCTCTCACTTTCGGATCGGCTGTGGCGCGTTCATTCGCTTCTTTGTAAACGCGAACCAGCTCAGCGATTGGATCGCGTTCCAGCGTGGCGCGATCGAGAAAATTTTTCCATCCGTAAATCACCATCCCGAACTGCGTGCCCCAGTCCCCGATGTGATTGTCCCGAATGACGTCGTGGCCGAGGAACGTCGCGATCCGCGCCAGCGCATCGCCCAGAACCGTGCTGCGAATGTGGCCGACATGCATCGGCTTGGCGACATTGGGCGATCCGAAATCGATCACGATCCGGTGAGGCACGGTTGCCTTTTCGACTCCGAGGCGCCCGTCTTGAAACACCTCGATCGCTTTGGCGATGATGGCATCGGTCCGAAGCGTGAAATTAATGAAACCGGCTCCGGCAACGGTCGGCGTCTCCGCGATATCGCGCACATCGAGATGCTTCAGGATTCGAGTGGCGATATCGCGCGGCTTTTCGGCGCGTTGTTTTGCCAGCACCATCGCTGCGTTACTTTGGTAATCGCCGAAGCGCGGATCACTCGCCGGCGTTACCTCGCCCGCGTCAGCCAGACCGGCCTCCGCGAGGGCGCGCGACAATTCGCGGGTAAGCAGAGATTGGAACGTTTCCATTAAACACAAATCAACGTCATCCCGAGCGAAGTCGAGGGATGACGAACTATTTCTGCGCGCTATCGCGAAAGATGGCGAGAATTTCCTCAGCCGATGGCGCGGTCGCAAGTTTCTCGCGCGTGCCACGATCGTTCAGGAACTTGGCAATCGATGCCAGCGTCCGCAGATGCGTTTGGAATTGGTTCTTGGGCACGATGAAAAGAACAACGAATTTAACCGGCGCATTATCAAGCGCGTCGAATTCGATCCCGGTCGACGATCGGCCGAAGGCCGCCACCACCTCCTCGAGCCGGTCGGACGA
Source organism: uncultured Verrucomicrobiae bacterium (assembly GCA_963737545.1). Taxonomy (GTDB): domain Bacteria; phylum Verrucomicrobiota; class Verrucomicrobiia; order Chthoniobacterales; family UBA10450; genus CAVTTH01. The sequence continues at coordinate 680,277 of CAVTTH010000003.1, forward strand.
ACAATGCGGAATCGCGATGCCGAAACCGATGCCTGTGCTCATGGTTTCCTCTCGCTGTTTGAGGGAAGTGAGAATGCTATCCCGATCCTCGACCTTGATCCGGCCCTGTTGCACCAGGAGATCGATCAATTCCACGATCGCCGGCCAACGTTCGGTAGCCTTCATCTCGGGGATGATTTGCTCGGCAGAGAGTAAGCTGGCCAAGGACATGGAGATTCCCCGATTGGGAGCGAAAGCTTAGCGACCGCGCCCCCGTTGACAAGGCAATTTCGGGCACGGGCCGAAGCAGAAAAGAAGCGCCGTGGCAAAGCTGCAATTTTAGTTTCCACGCACCGGCGAGGCAAGCAACGGCTCCCCATCGCGTCCGAACCCCTTAACCGAAAGATTACTTTCTCACGGCAATCTGTGGTTCTTCATTGTTTTCATCGGTTGGTTTCTTCGTGGTCGGACGCCTAACGGATAGTCTACGGAATGGATTGCCCAGAGCGCGATTTTCCCAGGCCCACGTCGGAAACATTGATATTGCCGTCGACGGTCAGATCCTCACGGAAATTTGTCGCGCCGACCATCTGGCCGGACTGACCTTTCACCTGGCCAATATCCGAAACGTTGACCGTGCCGTTGCCGGTGGTGTCGCCGACGAGGAAGCCAGCCATCAGGCTGGTGGTTGGAAGCACTTCGCCGAATTCGTCGGTCACATCGTTGACCTGGAGGGTGAGCGCTTGGGCGTTAGCCACACCGGTCAGATCCACCGTCATGGTGTTGCCGGAAAAGACGGGCGATCCGGTCACGTCGCCCACACCACCGGTGACCATGGCCGAACCGCTGACCACATTGTTGGTAAAATTAAAGACAATGGTGTGGTTGCCTCCGCTATTTCGCGGTTCCACCCCGATCGGACCTGCGATCGGAAAGTTCACGTCGAACGGGCCGGCGCCACCATGCATCTTGCGCGAAGCGACCTTGGTGAGAAAGAGCGGACCCGGTGCCGAAGAGCATTTGCGCGCGGAAACTGTCGCCTGGCGCGTCGGTCGTCACCGCTACGGTGATGCTAAAGAGGGAAGCTGCTCGCCCGGTAATCCGAGGCTCAGGACATTGTCGGTAAAGTAACGTCATCGCGCTCGGCGAGCGTGGTGAAAGTTTGCGGAGATGGTTCCATTCGGGCCTTGGATCGTTAGGTCGAGCTGAGTAAAGCCGTTGCCGGTGGCCTGCGGATTGAGCAGCGCAATCTTGACGTCGCGCGTCGCGAAACTGCTGCTGTCGATCTGGAAGGTCGCCGTGTCGTTTACGGTGCTGCGTGACCCCTCCGGCGCTGCTGGAAGAGTAGCCGCTCTGGAGTGTCATCAATCCGAGCATGACGCTCGCGCCGCCCGGTTGAAAATTGTTTGATGCATTTGGATTTCCCGCGAGCACGGCATTGGAGTCCGCGGTTAGCGGCGAGCCGGTGGCGAAGAGGCAGGCCTGCTTACCATCGGAGTTTGTTACTGTTGGTGCGGCGGCAGCGACATTGGCGCGGGTTTCTGCAACATCGGTGCCTGCACCATTGTTCCCGCTGTTGAGCACATCCGAGGAATGTAATGCCAGTGAAGTGATTATACCGCCCGATGAATTTGCATAGCTATCGGTGGATCTGTCGGGGTTACCGGCGGAACCGGTCGAAGTCGCGCGCGCCAGCGCTGCGCCGAACTGATAGCTATACGCCTGTGATGATGTCTGCACATATCCGCCAGTGTTGCCGCTGGCAATCGCTGTCGTGTTGCCACCATTGCCAGCATAATACGGATAGCTGGTGGCATAAGAGCTAATTTGCAGGTAACCAGTTTCCCCGGTTCCGGTGGCGGTGCTAATCGCATTTCCGGCGGAACCGATCGACCGCACCCTGACCTGCAAGTCCGCCGGAACTTTGTGCCGAAATGGTTAACGAATTGTCGCCGGTAGTTGAGCCGGTGAGTGTTGCAGTGGCGTCGCCGCCCGTTCCGCCGTTTGCGCCGCTTGAGCCGCTACCGCCATCACCGCCGGTTGCACTGCCATACAATTGGACTGATCCGGCGTTGCCACTGGAATTCACGACGGACGTTCGCTGTGCCACCATTGGTCGCGCTGCCTGATGCGTTACTGCGTCCGCCGCCAGTGCCGCCATAGGCAGTTGTGCTGAAAGTGTTAGCGCGGAACTCGTGCTTCCATTTACGGTAAGCGAAGAGGATGCGTTGCCGGCCGTGCCCGGTATGCCGCTGTTACTAGAACCGCCGTTTCCGCCATAAGCACTTTGAGTCAGACTGAGTGCTCCGGTCGTGTTTCCGGAGATTGCATTGGTGAGTGTTTCGCTTGCGCCATTCCCGCCATTGCCAGTGCTCGCACTACCGCCATAGCCACCGTAAACGAATTCCGTATACGGTAACCTGACCGCCATTTGATGATCCGGTGACGGTGCCAAGACTTGCTATCCCTCCGTTTCCGGCATTGCCGTCATCGTTGCGTGCTACCGCCGCTTCCGGCCAAGCTGGAACCACCCGAGCTGGGCGTTAACGTTGACAGAGCTGTTGTCATTCGCGGTTCCGGTAGCTGAGACAGTAGATGTACCGCCATTGCCCGCGGTACTGCTTGCGGTACCGCCTTGGATGTAACCGCCGTATCCGCCAGTGCCGATCGAGTACGCGTTCACGGCGTTATTGTCGCCTGAGCTTGTCGCGTCAGCGGTAGCTGACGCAGTGCCGCCATTCGCACCGTTCGCGCCGCCATTGCCGGTGCCGCCGTATACCGCCTGTGCTATTGGCATCGGAAGACGCCGCACCAGCAGCGTTCGTAGCACTCGAATTTGAGGTGGCTGTTCCTCCAGTCGCCGCCGTGCCAGCGGCGTTATTACGCCCGCCGCCATTTCCGCCAGTGGCAACTGTCGAGACGGAATTGTATGGATTGCTGGCACTGTTGCTCAGCGACGAACTGGCGTTGCCAGCGGTTCCCGGAATCCCGCCGTCTCCGCCGTTTCCGCCGATGACGAATTGAATCAATCCGAGTTGTCCGGTCGTGCTGCCGCTGATGGCGTTGGTGAGAGTTTCGCTCATGCCATTACCGCCACTGCCAAGTCCGTAGGCGTTTCCGCCGTTGCCGCCGCGCACGTGTCCGAGCACGCTAGCAGAGTTGCCATTAGAGGAACCGGTCACGGTACCGAGGTTTGCAACACCGCCGTTTCCTGCATTGCCATCGCCACTCAAGACGTCGCCGCCGTAGCCGCCACTTAACTGTACGCGTTCGCACTTGCGATTGAATTGCCGCTCGCATTAGCGACCGATGACATGGTCGCGTTACCGCCGTTTCCGGCAGTGTCACCAGCCACGGAATTCGAAATCGATCCTCCGGAACGCCGGATGATTCTCCAAACATGCCACCGCTGTGGAGATTCGAGTAGGTAAGGAAGCCATCCCCGGTGGTGGAAGCGCTGGCTGAGCCCACGAAGTATGCCAACCGTTCCCGCCATTCCCGCCGTTAGTCGCGTACCCGCCGGTCCCGGCATATCCGCCGGCTTCCGCATCCGCCGACCCGGAGTCACTGCTGTTATTAGCGGTCGCCATGGCAGCTCCACCGTTACCACCCATTGCCCACCAACTCCTCCGCTGCCGGGCGTGCCGCCGTTCCCGCCGGTTCCGCCCTGGGCGCCATTGAAGGAACTGACATCTGCAACGGATGGATCGGTGTTTCCCCCGGACGCGGTCGCTGTTCCGCCTGCGCCGCCATTGCCGCCGTTCGCGCCGGAAGTATTTCCGTTTCCGCCAGCGCCGCCCTGTCCGCCGGTGGCTCCTGCTTGGTTGTAGGCATCGACGCTCGTCGCATCGGCATTGGCCGCACCGCCATCGCCGCCATTTGTTCCGGGTTCCCATCGGTACCGTTCGCGCCGTCAGCGCCGGTGTCCGTTACTGTCACATCCGGCGTAGGCGGGCGAAGTGCTGTCGCATTTTCGCGGGGCGAGTTCGCAGCGCGGCTTTTCTGCGCCGTGTCCTGGCCCCAGACTGAGAGAGCGAGGAGGCAAATAGAGGCAGCGAAAACAGCCGTGCGGATCGACGTGGAATTATGCTGAGGTTGGTGGGTTTTCATTTTTGTTTTACTGGTTAGGCAACAATTGGTTGCCTGGGATGGGTGTCCCCGCGCGGCAAACGAATTGCCCCACGACGAATAACTGCGGTTGAGATTTTTCAGCGGAAACGAACATGAGTTTTCTTTGCGTCGGATTTCTTCGCCGCGATTTCGACCGGCGGCAGCGATGTCCCGGCCAATGCTTTCACCTGCGCTACGTCGCCGGCGGTGATAGTGCCGCTGCCGTTGACGTCGTTTCGAAAATTAGACGCCGTCACCGCTTGTCCGGCCTGCCCCTTGGTCTGAGCGACGTCGGAGGCGCTGACGGTTCCGTTTCCGTTCGTGTCACCGACGAGGACGGCCATCGGAATAACGAGATCGCCATTGATGTCTCCGGAGCTGACGCCAAAGAGGGTAAGCTCAAGTCGCTGGGCGTTCGTTACGCCGGTGAGATTTGCTGTTATCTGAAGGCCGGAAGCGCTTGCGCTCGCGACGGATCCGGTGCCGGAAGTAATCGAGGCACTAGTGAATGTGACCGGATTGGCAAATCTGACGACAATCTGATAATCATCGGTCGGTCCGCCGCTCCGGCATTCGACCGCAGGGGTTCGGTGAGTGGAAGGAAAATGTCCATGTCACCGGCTCCGCCCTGTGTTTTCCGCGAGGTTGCGACTGGCAGAACAGCCGATACCTGTTCCATGCCGCCGAACTGTGGTAGTTCGTTAGGCGCGCCGCTGCCCGGCGCGCCATAAACTCCGGGAGGCTGCACTATGCCATCGACGATGAGGGTGCCGAAAGCGCCGAGCGTCCCGGTGAAATTGAGATTCACCAGCGAGTCGGTAACCACGCTTAACGCGGCTGTGTTGCCGAAGTAGGTATTATTTGTTCCATCCTGAAGCGTTAACGTCGCTCCAGAAGTCGTTAGGCTGACATCGCCTCCGCCCAATGCACCATCGTGCGCCGCAACCAGGGTGCCGCCATCGACAATAGTTCCTCCCGTGTAGCTGTTTTCGCTGTCGAGAGTGAGCGTACCGGTTCCGATTTTTCTGATGGAACCGCCACTCTCGCCGCTGTCCCCGGCATCCTGGATGGTGCCGGAGAAAATCGTATCGAGCGGCGCGCTGACTTCTTCCGGATCGGCGGCGTCCTCGGCTCCGATGATAAGCTGGCGGCCACCGAGAGAGACGATCCCGGTGCCCTCCAACGAACCAATCGTTAGGCCAGGCGCATTGTGATCGCTGATGTCCATGAAGCCGTTGCCGAAAACCTGGATATGCGATGTGCCGCCAGTGGAATCGTCGAGGAAATAGACGTAACCGCCACCGCCGCCCGAGGCCGTCGCGCCGTTGAGCGTTATCGTCGCATTGCCCGCGGTGGCCGTGTCGAAGAAATCAATTTCGCCGCCCAATGCACCAATCATGGTGCCGCCCATGCTGATGATGCTGGCGTCGCCGGCACTGGAGCTGTATTGGAATTGGGTCAGGCCGCCGTAAGCGCCGGAAACCGCCACCGATTCGTTGGTGATCGTGCTGTTGGCCGCGGTTGAATCGCCGGTGAAGAGGGTGAAACTTCCGTAGGTCAGTCCCGAATTGCCGCCGTTATTTGCGAACGTGCCGGCGCCTGCGCTGGACGTATCATTGAAGCGTACGCTGCCGCCGTAAGCGCCGTTATTCGTCCCGGCATTATTGATAAAGGTCCCACTCCCTGCGCTGGCGCTGTTGTTAAACGATGTCCTCCCGCCTGTACACCTGAACGATGTTGTTTCCGTTGTTGATGAAGGTTCCCTGGCCCGCGCTCGAGTTGTTGTAGAAATTGGTAAACCCCCGGGCCGCTTCGTTGATCCCGCCGTTGTTGGTGAAAAAGCCGTGATCAGCCGTCGCACTGGAGAAAAAATCCGTCTCGCCTCCGGTCGCGCCCGTCACGGCCGCGCCGGAATTGTTTACGGTGGCGTGATCGGCGCTGGCATTATCATAGAATCCAACAAAGCCGCCGAATGCGCCGCTCACCATTCCGCCCGAAGTTGAAAAAAGACCATGATCGGCGGTGGAATTCTGGATGAACTGGACGCCGCCGCCGAAGCCATTGACTACCGAACTGCCAATGCCGGAAAAGGAAGTTAAGCTTCCGGCGCTCGCAGAGTTTGCGAACAAAATATCGCCGGTATACCCACCTGCGATGAAGGTTTGGGTTATCCCGGAGTTATTCGTAATGCCTGGTCCGGAAATTGTCAGGGATACCGGCGGGCTTATCGTGAGATTGAAAGCGCTCGCGCCGGGGCTGTAGTTGATTGCACTCGTCGTGATGTTTGCTGAGAAGCTGAGCGCCGTTTGGTTGCTCGTTCCAAAAGTAGCGATATCGCCAGAACCATTGGGCGGACCGCCCGCAGTCCAGTTGGCTGCGGTATTCCAATCTCCATTAACTGGGCTGGCCACCCAGGTCGCGCTGGCTGCGTAGCTTGTCTTGGCGAGCAAGAGGAATATCGCCGCGGGTAGGATAATCGCGGCGACCGCTATTGTTTTGATTCTTTCGCTTAAAGTTTCAACTTGTGTCTTCATCACTAATCCAATCCGGGAATTGGCGGACGAAGTTCGCGAAAATCTGATCGTGCTAAAAAAATTCCGGATCGGCCGCGGCCGACCCGGTGAAACCCGACTATCCGAATTCGGTTCACAATTTTTCAAAATTTTTGCAAACTTCGCCGGGCAAATCCCGGAGAAGAATGGTGAAATCCATCTCAACGGATCAGCCGGTCGCGGAGAAACCGAGATGGCTGCAAATGAAGCGGATAGAAGAAATCGAAACCCGAAACTTTTGGATCGAGATGGAAACCAAGAACCAATAATCCGAACTCGAACACGGAAACAGTGAGATGCGTTTCCTCTGATTAAGCTTGTCTAAACGATGCTTTTTCTAGAATGATAGGCGGCGATGATAGCGGATGCTGCAATTGGGTGCGGGCAAAGTCCAGATCGGTTTGCGACGACGTGTTGGAGCGTGGTTCTTTCCTGCGCCGATTCCGGCACGGAGGAGGAGAAGGCACGTGTTGCGTTGGCCGAGCTTTGCCGGATTTATTGGCGGCCGATTTTCGCCTTTCTGTGCCGGCGCGGTCATCAGACCGAACGATGCACAGGATCTGACGCAGGATTTTTTTCTCATGGTGCTTGAACGGTCATCTGCTTAAACGAGCGGATCCAGAGCGCGGCCGTTTCCGTTCGCTTCTGCTGAAGGCGTTGCAAAATTTCCTGGTCGACAGCTCGGAGAGAAAACGGGCGCAGAAACGCGGCGGCGAAATTCGAGTTTGTTTCATGGGACGATTGGATGGCGGAAGCGCCGTCGCGTTTGTCGATCCCGTTCCAGCAACTCGATCACTGGCCGCCGGAACGGATTTACGATGTGCGCTGGGCCGCGACCGTGGTGGAACGCGCTCTGCGACGGTTGGGTGAAGAATGCGAGGCGCGGGGCCGCCGCCGCGTGTTTGATGTGCTCAGCGGCACACTCGCGGCCGAACGCGAGGATGTCTCTTACGGGGAACTTTCGAAGAGACTGGGGGTTCCCGAAACGGCGGTGAAACGACTGCTTTATCAGTTACGCAACGCTACCGCTTGATGCTTCGGGAAGAAGTCGCGCAAACGGTCGAAGAAACCGGAGGACGTCGATGAAGAGCTTCGTTATCTGTGCGCCGCGCTGGCTACCGCCTGTAGAAACATTTTGACTTGGACTAACTCCGCTGCGTTGAATAATCAACGGCGTCTCCGATTCGGTGGCAGACGTGCAGAGTGAACTGGCTGCGTGCACGAAGTGTGGATCGGCATCGCGGGTCGGGAGGGGTTTGTGTGTAAGCTGTTTGCGCGGCGCGCCTTGGCACGATGAAAGCGAGAGCACGAAACGTTCGAGGCAGTGCTGGAGGAGATTGAGGTGCGCGATGCCGATTGGCGGCTGGGCAATTATCAGATTCTGGAGGAAATTGGCCGCGGCGGCATGGGGGTGATTTATCGCGCGCGGCAACGCCATTCCCGCCGGATCGTTGCAGTGAAACGGGTCCTGGGTTATCACGCTGATTCCCGCGAGACGCTGGCGCGTTTCCGCCGCGAAGCGGAAGCGGCGGCGAGCCTCGATCATCCGAACATTCTGCCGATCTACGAAGTGAGCGAGAGCGAAGATGGTCTTCCGTTTTTCAGCATGAAATTCGCGCCGGGCGGCAGTCTGGCAGGAGGCGGGCCCGCGCATTGAGAGAGCGAACCGCGCCAGTGCGTGGCGCTGGTCGCCAAGGTCGCGCGGGCGGTTCAATACGCGCATGGCAAAGGGATTCTCCATCGCGACCTCAAACCAGGCAACATCCTGCTCGATGGCCGCGGCGAACCGCTGGTGAGCGACTTCGGTCTGGCCAAATGGCTCGACGCCACGAGCGATCTCACGCGGACGCTGACGATTTTCGGCACGCCCGGCTACATCGCGCCTGAACAGGCGAGAGGCATACGCGCACCGCTCACACCGGCAGCCGATGTTTATAGTCTCGGCGCGATTCTGTTCGATCTGTTTACGGGGCGGCCGCCGTTTATTGGCGAGCACGCGCTGGCGGTCATTCAGCAAGCATCCGAAAAGCCGCACCGAAACTGCGCTCGCTTGCGCCAGCGGTGGATCGTGATCTGGAAACGATTTGTGGCAATGTTTGGAGCGCGAGCCGCAGGCGCGTTATCGCTCGGCCGACGATCTGGCCGAAGATTTAGAACGCTGGCTGGAAGGACGGCCGATCGTCGCGCGTCCAGTGTCGCTGCCGGTGCGCATATGGCGTTGGTCGAAGCGGAACCCGAAACTTGCCGCGGCCACACTCGCAGCGCTTGCTTCTGCGATCACGGCTATCTTTTTATCTTCTCCCGCGAGACTTCGCCGCCCTCGAATAAAAGCATCGCGGTGCTGCCTTTCGAAAACTTAGGCGAGAAGGAGAACGTTTACTTCACGCAAGGAATCCAGGACGAGATTCAAACCAATTTGGCCAGGATTGCGGATTTAAATGTGATCGGCCCGACGTCGGTGATGCAGTACCAGCCTGGACCGTCGCGCGACGTGCGCGCGATCGGCCAGGCACTCGGAGTTGCTTATCTGCTTGAGGGCGGTGTGCGAGGTGTCGCCGGCAAAATGCAGATCCATGCTCAGCTGATCGATACTCGCAACGGCGCCTGCGTCTGGACGAAGAAATACGATGGCAATTCAGCCGACGTTTTCGCCATTCAAAGCGAAATCACCAAGACAATTGCGGCGCAGCTCCACGCTACGATTGCGCCTAACGAGAAGAGAATGATCGAGCAGCCGCTAACAAGAGACCTGACCGCCTTCGATCTTTACGCACAGGCAAAACTGCTCGTGCTCAAGGTCGGTTTCGCGGCGACCACCGCGGCCAACCTGATGCAGGCGGTTGACCTGCTCAATCAGGCCGTGGAGCGCGATCCAGAGTTTCTCCTAGCCTACTGCCAACTCGCTTCCGTGCACGACTATCTTTATTTCCTCGGCCACGATCGTGCGCCGGCCCGCCTCGCTTTGGCCGACACAGCGTTGAAGACCGCGCTGCGTCTGAAACCAGATTCCGGAGAAGCGCACCTCGCTCAGGCGCGCCATCTTTATTACGGCTATCTCAAGTATTCTGAAGCGCGGGCCGAGATTGCTCTGGCGCAACGCACGCTCCCAAACGATCCGCTTATTTTCCAGCTCATCGCCTTTATTGATCGCCGCGAGGACCATTGGGAAGAAGCCGAGCGAAACTTGAAGCGCGCTCTCGAACTCGACCCGCGGAACTTTTTTCTGCTTCAGCAACTCTCGCTTCTCTATGAAAAAAAACGCCGCTATCCCGAGATCGCTGCGATTCTAGATCGCGCTCTCGCGATCATCCCGGGAGACGTTGACACGCGGTTGGGGCGCGCCTTCGTCGAGCTAAGTTGGCACGCGGACACGCAACCATTGTTTGCCACGATCCAATCAATCCTTTCCGAAAAACCTGATGCCGCGGCGCAGATCGCTGACAGTTGGTTCATGCTCGCGCTTTGCGAGCGCGATGCCGCTGCGGCGGAACGTGCTTTGGCCGCTCTCGGGAAGAACAGCTTTGCGTCGGACGCGATCATACTGAATCGCACGTTTGGTGACGGTCTTGTCGCGCGAATGACGCACAACGAAGCGAAAGCTCGCGCCGCCTTTGCCGCTGCGCGCGCGGAGCAAGAGAAGATTGTTCGAGAACAGCCAGATTATGGACCCGTACTTTGCATCCTCGGTCTCATCGATGCTGCGCTAGGTCGAAAGGAAGATGCACTGCGCGAAGGCCGGCGCGCGATGGAATTGTTGCCGGTCACGAAGGACGCAATTAACGGCGGTCACATCAAAGAGTTCTTCGCTATTACTTGCGCATGGGCCGGCGAAACGGACCTCGCCATCGAACAACTAAGGGTGATAATGCCGTCGACCGGTCACATTACCTACGGCTACCTGAAGCTGCACCCCTTCTGGGATCCCCTGCGCGGCGATCCGCGTTTCGAAAAAATCGTCGTGTCTCTCGCGCCAAAGGAATTGTAGTAACCGCGCGGGCCCGACTTCATTCCTTCACTTTGTATCGCAGCTGACGTGAGAGCAGCCAGCGGACGCCGAACATGTCGATCGTGATGATTCAACTACAGCGTCATGAGAAAGTTGAAGTTGTGCATCGGTGAATTCGAGTTTCACCTTGTAGTGCAAAGCGCAGGCTGCGATGAGGACGTCACTCGTCGGGGCGGTTTTGCCCGAACTGTCTGCACCGGCTGGCAATCGCCCAAGCCTAATCCCAAACTTCACCTGTGATGTCCAGACTGGGCAACCAAAGCTCGTGCTAACGCAATGCTTTTCGATCAAGCTCACTTCCGACACCGTTCCAGAGCTCCAGGCGAATGAGCGGGCACCAGGCCGCTTCCGCCCGGTGCAACAATTTCACGACCCGGTCGCGAACCTGTGGGTCTCCGCGATGCCGGAAATAGTGCACCCAACAGGATGAATCGATCAACACCATCCCGCATCAGCCCGCCCGACGCATCTTCATCAGTTCATCAAGCGTCATAAAGGTTTTTGATTTTCCAGCATGTTTGCTGAGCGCGATAATGCGTTGTCGTTGATTATATTCTCTCACGGCGGTGATGATGGCGTCCTTTTTAGTCTTCGCTTTAGTAAAGCGGAGCACATCTTTTAGCTCTCGTTCGGGAATATCCAAACTGGTTTTCATGAATCTAATAGCGATCTAATTAGATTCTGAATCAAGGTTTGAAGGATTCCACCTGGAGGGAACGACGACTTCGGAAATTCCTCTCTTACTGGTCGCGCAACCTATAATTTAGTTGGCGCGAGAGGAGCCAACGAACGCCAAACATGTCTGCCGTGGCGCGAATAGCGCGGTTCCCGAGACCGTATTTGCTCTTCCCAAATCTTCGCGGGCGATGATTTACCGGAATCTCGACCAGGCTGTAACCGGCTCCCTTCACCAGCGCGGGAATGAAACGGTGCATACCCTTGAATGGGACGAGCGCGGAAATGCATTCGCGCCGCATGGCTTTGAGCGTGCAACCGGTATCGCGCACGCCATCCCTGGTGAAGCGACCCCGAACCGCGTTTGCGATGCGACTCGTTAGGCGTTTAACCGCCGTGTCTTTTCGCTCTTCGCGATATCCGCAAACGAGATCGGCGCCGTCTTTGACTGCCGCAAGCAGGCGCGGGATGTCGGCGGGATCATTCTGCAGATCGCCATCGATCAGGACTGCAACGCTACCCCGAGCCGCTTGCAATCCCGCATACATGGCCGCGCTCTGCCCGGCGTTCCGGACAAACCGGAGGAGGCGCACCTGTGGCGAACTGCTGATTCGTTCGACCGTTCGATCGATCGAGCCATCGTCGACAAAAATGATTTCGAAATCCAGGCCGGCCAATGCCGCCATGAGCTCATTCTGCAGAAGCGGCACGTTTTCCTCTTCGTTAAAGAGCGGAACGACCACGGAGATGGCGGAGGCAGGACCGTTCATAGCGGGAGTGTCCGATAAATTCGGCAAAGAAAAATATCCAAGGAACGCACTCGCTGCCCAAAACGGCGAACTTCGATCGTGGTCAAGCGTTCCGTCGATTGGAAAGCAGCCCGGATATTATGTGGCGGCTGTTTCTTGCCGCTGTCCTGGATGTAGAGTGCGGTGCGGCCCTCAAATGGATTGACGCCGTTCTCCTCAGTGTAAACCTGATTTTTCTCCTGCGGCGCAGTCGCCGGTCGTTCGACAAACTCATCGTAGCGCGGCCAAAAAGAAAACTGGTTCCGCATGTCCTGCGATTCCACGATGTAAACGGGCGGATGACCGGGACCTTCCGTGCGCTTCTCCTTGAGATAAAATGAAATTTCCGAAGCGCGATCACGCTCATCCGCGATCAGGAAGACAGGTTCCTTTAATTGCATCTCGACATCATTTCGCACTTTCTCGATCGCATTCGTGGCCGATTTCCACCCGCGCAACTGGTTGGAATGATCGTGCCGAAGGACAATGCCGGCACTCCGAACCAGATCGGTGTCGAGCGCGACCACGCTCATGGCAATACCGAGTAGAAATGCGACGGCAAAGGCACGTTGCAATCCCGGCCGCCCTTCCAATTTTTCCCGCCAATAGCCGACCGCGAGCAGAGCAAAGCCGATGAATGCGAGCGCATCCCAATTCGGGGCGGCTGCCTTGTTGCACGATAGGAGAAAATAGAAAGCAAAGACCGGCAGTCCGAACCAAAACAGGTAAAGAGTTTTGAATTGCTGGCGCACGCGCCGCCAGCTCGCGAACACCGCCCAGGTCAGCGCGAGAAAAAGGAGCGGCGAATAGGTCGCGAAATGCTCGCTGAGGAACGAAAGCAATTCGAGCGGATGAAAGCCAGGCGCGGACTCGAGTCCGCCGCGGTCGCGCAAATGCAGGAGCGTGATCCAAGCATGCTGCTGATTCCAGATGACCGGAGGAAGCGTGCAAAGGACGAACAAACCGATCAGCAAATAGAAACCGGGACGCTTGAACTCCCGGCGCAGCCGAGGCACGAGCAGGAGTACGAGCACAATCGAGATCAACTCCAAGGCGTTGGTGTACTTGCAAAGGAAACCGAGGCCGATGAGCAGCCCGGTCGCGGGCCAAAACCAGGAAAATTCCGGACTTCGCTCCACGGCGCGCCAGAAAGTGAACAGGGCCGCGGTCCAGAAAAAAATGGAGAGCGGATCGATCGTCATGACGAAACTGCCGATGTTGAAAATCGGGGTCGCATTGAGCGCGAGCACGAGCCAGAGCCCGGCCGTCGCGCTGAAAAGGCGGCGAGCAAAATAAAAAAGGAGCAGGCTGGTGCCAGCGCTGAGTAGGGGACTCCAGAACCGAACGCCGAATTCGGTTGCGCCGAAAACCGCCGTGCTTGCCCGAATCGCAAACGCGACGCCGGGACCTTTGCTGAAATACGCCGGCGCGAGCCGTTCGGACCACATCCAGTAATGCGCTTCATCCCCCGAAAGATCGGTTGTGCCGAGGAGCGCGAGACGAATGCAGGTCAACAGGAAAAGGAAAATCCAGACCGCGCGCGTCGCATTCATTTGGCCGCCTCTTCACCGATCAAACGCGGATGCTGTGCAAAGAGATTCGGCGTCCACCGCGGCGCGAGCCATTTCCACAAGAGTTCGAACATCGCCATCACCAGCAGCGCCTCACCCGCCGCCAGAAAAAAAGTGGAGATGACATCGCTCGGCCAATGCGCACCCAGGTAGATTCGCGAGTAACCGACCGCCGCCGTGATGAAAAAATAGAGCCAACCCCGCCGGCGAAAAAATAATGTGCAGACGACGGCGATGATAGTGTTATTCGCGGTGTGTCCGGAGGGAAAAGACGGGCCGGATTTCATCCAGTCAGTGGAATCGGAGTAGCGTATTGTCGTCCCTTTGAACAGCGCGAGAAATTCGGGCCGCGTCCTCTCCAACACCACCATTCGAACAGTCTCGACCTGTTTCGGCCGATGGCGATCGAAGGCCGATTTCAGCGAACGAACAATGCAGTAGTCGGAAATCGCGAGCGCGCACAAAACGCAAACCACGAAAGCGCGGCCTTTGAAACCGCCGAAAATGAGCGCATAAAGCGCAATCCCGATAAGGAGCGGCTTCCAGATTTCGACATTGCTGATCGCGGCCATGAACAAGTCGAGGCCAGGACTCGTCCATTGCTCGTTGATGAGATGAAAGAGAGTTTGGTCCATGCGTCGGAAAAGAAGCGGCGTAAGGTTTATCGAGACCACGGAATCATAAATGACGAAGCACGAATGACGAATGACGAAACAAGCCCGAATGCCGAAATGATTAAGCGGCCCCCTTTCTATTTGTCATTCGGATTTCGTCATTCCTTCGTCATTCGCCCTTCGTCATTTATCATTTTCTGCGCTCTCGCCTTCTCGATAATTGCCGCGCTGCCTTCGGCGAAGGAAATTCTCGATTCGGTCCGGATGCGGCAGGCCCAGCAGGAAGTCGATCTTCAGGGCCAACTACGCCAGGATACCACCGTGATTCCCTTTCATCTCACGCAAACCGGACCGGTCATTCGTTATTCGTTCACCAATCCGTCGGAAGCACTCCAGCTGCGGCTGGGCGAAAACGATTCGCGTCTCGAAGAAATCACACGCGCGGGGACGGAGAAAATCGTTCCGGCACAATTCGATCACAAGGTGCGAGGCACGGCCGTGACTTACGAAGACATTTCTCTCAAATTCCTTTACTGGCCGCAGGCCGAGGTAATCGGCGAAGAAACCATCAATACGCGCTGGTGCTGGAAACTTCGGCTAACAGCACCGTCCCGCGAATCGCAATATTCGAGCGTCATCATCTGGGTCGACAAGAAAGGTGGCGCGCTCATGCGGATGGAGGGTTCCGATTGGGAGGGGCGGCTGGCGAAACGTTTCGAAGTGATTTCCGGACAAAAAATCGAGGGCCGCTGGTTCCTGAAACAAATGCGGATCGAAGAGATGCAGCCCGGCACCAACAAAGTGCAATCACGCACCTATCTCGAAATCAAAAAGCCATCCACCGCAGGCTCGAGCGATTAGATCACTCGCCGCTGGCGTCGACCACCGCTCCTTTGACAATGAGCGCGAAGCTGCGCGGATCGAGACTCGCGCCGCCGACGAGCGCTCCATCAATGTCCGGCTGGCTCATCAGTGTGCGCGCATTGTCCGGCTTCACGCTCCCGCCATATTGGATTCGGATCTTGTCGGCGGTCGCTTCGTCGGAAATCTCTCGCAGAGTTTGCCGAATGAAGGCGTGGGCATCCTGCGCCTGCTGCGCCGTCGCAGTGCGACCGGTCCCGATCGCCCAAACCGGTTCGTAAGCGATGACGGTTTCTCCCAATTCCTTTGCCTCGAGACCAGAAAGGCTGCCGCGCAATTGGCGTGACAAGACTTTTTCCACGCTGCCTCGGTCGCGCTGTTCCAGCGTTTCGCCGACACAGACGATGGGGCGGAGAAGGGCTTCGTGGGCTGCGCGCACTTTCCGATTCACCACAAAATCCGTTTCGCCAAACAGTGTGCGCCGCTCGCTGTGCCCGAGAACGACGTAGCGGACAAACAGATCGCGCAACATGGCCGGGCTGATTTCCCCAGTGAACGCGCCATTGCGCTCCCAATACATGTTCTGCGCACCAACCTTGATGTTGTGCGCGGCAGTCAGCGCCTCTGTCACTTTCGCAATCGCGGTGAACGGCGGAACAATGACCACCTCCACTTCATCGAAGTCCCCGATCTCGAGCAACAGACGGTCAACGAAATCGGCGGATTCCGATTGCGTCATGTTCATCTTCCAATTGGCGGCAACGATTTTTTTTCGCATGGCTAATCCTTATTCGAAAGTGCCGCGATGCCCGGCAGTTCTTTGCCTTCAATCAATTCGAGCGATGCGCCGCCGCCAGTGGAAATAAATGTCATCTTATCGGCAAGCCTGGCCTGCTTCACCGCCGTAACCGAATCGCCGCCGCCGATGATGGTGACTGCTCCCGATTCCGCCAGCGCTTTCGCAATCGCAAGCGTGCCGTGTGCGAAATCCGGAATTTCGAAAATGCCGACCGGGCCATTCCAAAGAATCGTCTTCGCTTTTGCGATCTCCTTCCGAAAAAGATCGATCGTCGCGTTGCCAATATCGACCGCCTGCCAGCCCTCGCTGACGCCCGCCTCGGTTGAGACAATCGGGGTGTTCCTGGTCGGAACATTCGCCCAGATCTTCTCGGCCTCGAGCGCATCGACGGGCACAAGGAATTTGATTTCCTCCTCGTTCGCGAGCCCGAGAATTTCATGGGCGAGATCGAGCTTGTCCTCTTCCACTCTACTCGCACCGACGGGAATGCCCTGCGCTTTCCAGAACGTATTTGCCATCGCACCGCCGATCAGAATGGCGTCAGCCTTTTTCATCAGCGCCTCAATCACGCCGATCTTGTCGGAGACTTTCGAACCACCGAGGATGACGACGAACGGGCGCGCCGGCTTCGCCAGTTCTTCGCTGAGATATTTGATTTCCTTTTCCATCAGCAGTCCCATCGCCGATCGATAGACAAATTTCGTGATGCCGGCGGTCGAAGCGTGGGCGCGGTGTGCGGCGCCGAAAGCATCGTTGACGTAAACGTCGCCGAGCTGCGCGAGCGCCTTCGCAAACTTCGGATCGTTCGCTTCCTCCTCCGGTTGAAACCGCACATTCTCGAGCACCGCCACATCACCTTCGGCCATGCCCTTGATGATCGTTTTCGGAATGTTTCCGATCGTCTCGGAGCTGAAAATCACCGGGCGATTGATCAAATTGTGAAGATAATCGGCGACGATGCGCAGGGAATATCGCTCGACTCGCTTCCCTTTCGGTCGTCCGAAATGCGACATCAAAATGATCTTCGCACCACGCTCTCGCAAGTAGTTGATCGTCGGCAAGCTTTCACGAATACGCGTGTCATCGCTGATCACGAGTTTTCCGTCGCGCTCTTCCGTGGGAACATTGAAATCAACGCGGACGAGGACGCGTTTGCCGCGCACATCAAGATCGCGAAGAGTGAGTTTATTCATTGCGCCTCGTGCTCCTGCTCCTGATCTTGCTCTTGATCCTGCTCAAGCTCGTAATCCCCTTCCTCCTCTTTGAGAACATCAGCCCGCTCCGAAAAGCGCTTCAACAATCCTATTAGCATTCGCACGATGCCTGCGAGTTGACCTTTCGCTCCAGCTACTTGCGCCGCATTCGACAGTTTTCGCACGACCAAAACATCAAGGCATGCTGCGCATTCGAGCGCCGATCCCCGAGCCATTTCCAAAAATCGCGCGCGATCGCGGGTCGAGAACTTTCCATTCCCTTCCGCGATGTTGAGCGGGATGCTGGTAGATGCGCGATCCAGCTGATCTTTAGCGGATGTTTTCGAAGGTATGGCCGTAAGGAATTCACCAACCCACCCGCAGAACGCGATTGATTCACGATAAACCTCCAACTTTTCGTGATCAAAATAGGCGCTCATGGAGCGACGATCAGGAGCAAGATCATGATCAAGAGCAGGAGTACTTACTTCCCAAGCATGGCCAGCATTTCCACACAACGATTGCTGTAGCCCCACTCGTTGTCGTACCAGCCGACGACTTTCACAAATCGGTTCCCGAGCGTGAGCGTGAGTTTGCTGTCGAAAATGCAGGAGTGCGGGTTGCCGACGATGTCCTGTGAAACAAGGGGCTCGTCACTGTATTCGAGAATGCCCTGGTAGTTTTTCTCGCCCGCCGCCGCTTTGAACGCGGCGTTGATCGTATCGGCAGTCGCGTCTTTGGAAAGAACGGCCGTGAAATCGGTGACGGACCCATCCGGTGTCGGGACGCGAAACGCGCCGCCGTTTAACTTTCCTTTTAACTCAGGAATCACTTCGCCGATCGCTTTGGCCGCACCGGTGCTCGAGGGAATGATACTCAACGCTGCCGCCCGCGCGCGTCGCAAGTCTTCATGTGGAAAATCGAGAATGCGCTGGTCGTTCGTGTAACTGTGGATCGTGCTCATAAACCCGTGCTCGATCCCGAAGTTGGTGTGCAAGATTTTTGCCAACGGCGCGAGACAGTTCGTCGTGCAGCTCGCATTCGAAACAATCGTGTGCTTGGACGCGTCATAAATATCGTCGTTTATCCCCATGCAGATTGTCGCATCAGGATTTTTCGCCGGCGCGCTGATCAAGACGCGCTTCGCCCCGGCTTTGAGATGCAGCTCGGCTTTGTCGCGGCTCGTGAAAAAACCCGTCGATTCCAGAACGACGTCTGCCCCAAGGTCTTTCCAGGGCAATTTGCCCGGATCGCGTTCTTTCAGAACTTTGATCTTGTGACCGCGGACGATGATGTTTTCCGCGTCGTGGCTGATCTCGCCGTCGAACTTCCCGTGGACCGAATCCCACTTTAGCAAGTGCGCGAGGGTAAGAGTGTCAGTGAGGTCGTTGATGGCGACGATGCGCTCGACGTCGCTTTGTTCCATCGCGCGCAAGACGTTGCGCCCGATCCGCCCGAAGCCATTGATGCCGTAATTTGCCATAGAAGAAGTGGGTTAAGTTTGATTCGTAGACGGCGGCGGAAGGCCGCGCGACCAACGCTGTAATACCTAAGTTGCGGAACAGCGCGAGGCAATCAGGAATTGAAAAAGCGATCAGACGATCGCGGGCTGCTGCTGGGTGAGGCAATGAAAAGCGCCAAGTCCCCAGATCAATTCGCGACAATCGATCGGAACAATGCGGCGTGACGGAAACGCGCGTCGCAGGACCTCGATTGCCTCGGCATCTTTCGGGTCGGAAAATGTCGGCAGGAGCACGCACGCATTTGCGATGTAAAAATTTGCGTAGCTCGCGGGCAGCCGCAGATCTTCGCGCACAATTTTTCCCGGCATCGGCAACGTAATGATTTCGAGCGGCCGTCCGCCAACTTTCATCGCGCGCAGTCGCTTCAGATTGTCCTGGAGCGGCTCGTAGTTCGCATCATCGCGATTTTCTTCCACGACGGTAACGACACCGTGCTCGCTGACAAAACGCGTTAAATCATCGACGTGACCATCGGTGTCATCGCCTTCGATTCCGTCACCGAGCCAAAGGATTTCGCTAACGCCAAGGAAATCGCGCAACCGCTGCTCGATCTCAGCGCGCCCGAGAGAGGGATTCCGATTTGGATTTAAGAGACAGGATTCGGAGGTAAGCAACGCGCCGTCGCCATTCACGTCGATCGAACCACCCTCGAGAATCATGCGTGGATAAAACACCGGCGCGCCGAGGATCTCGCCCACGCGGGTCGGAACAACTTCATCCAGATCACACGGCGGATATTTGCCGCCCCACGCGTTGTAATCCCAATCGACAATCGCCAGACGCGGTTCTTCATCGCGTGTCAAAAACATTGGACCATGATCGCGGCACCACGGTTCGTTGGTCGGAATGTGATGAAAGGTGACATCCTTTGGACGTTGCGCCCAACGCTGCTCGTGCTTCCGCCTCATGCCTGTCGTCGCAAACATTGATGCAAACAGGTTCCGACGTGAGCAACGCCTCTACCATTGCCCGCAATGTCGGGAGCACCCGATCGAACGCGTCGGGAAAGCTGATCCCTTCGCGCCGCGGCCAGGATAGCCAGGTCGCAGCGTGCGGCTCCCATTCGGCCGGCATGCGATACCCTAGTTCCGCCGGTTTTTCTTGATGTGACGGCATTCTGAAACGCATAACAGGGGCCACGACGCGCGTCGATGCCATTACGGGGACCGGAAAACTTGCCCGGCGCGCCCGCAAGATTAAACTCAATTAACCGACCGGCGCTGGCGAAAGCGAATGATATGAAAAGAAGATCTCTCTTCTTCATTCTGGTGACACTGCTGCTCTCGATCATGCCGATCCGCGCTGATGACGCGGCCGACCTCGAGAAGGTAATCGCCAAGCTGAACCGCGATGCGCAGGAAGAAGGCGGACACAAAGCCGTGCTGCAGAAAATCTCCGGTAAGACCCACGTCCCGGTCGAAACGCTCGAGGCACAAATGAAACGCACCCATCTCAGTTACGGAGAAATCTTCGCCGCGAACTCGATTGCCAACGCCGCCGACAAGACCTTTGACTACATCGCCGGTCTCAGAGCGCAGGGCCAAACCTGGCGACAGATCGTCAAAGACAACAAGGTTGCCATGGTGCGAGGCAAGGACTGACGCACATCGTTGCCGAATCAGTTCTTATCCCCACCGGTGCGCCGCGAGCATGGGCGAAGTCGGCAATCGATTGTTTGCACTCCTCACGCGATCTCGCGCGCGGCGCCAACACTTATGGCGACGGCGCTTCCCGCTCCGGCGGCTCGAACCCGTGATGCCACATTCTCTTTCGATGCGAGTGCTCCATTTTCTCGAGTTTAAGCCGCTGTTCGGGTGTGAGCTGCGGAGCAATCTGCCGATGCGATTCTTCCAGAGTCGCTCGCACACGTTTCGCCGTTTCGATGCGGATTGATTCCAGTTTGTCCGCCGTCTGATCGATGATGGGCGAAAGCTTTGCGACCTGATCAGGCGTTAACTCCAGCTCGTATTTCAAACGCTCACGGATTCTCTCCGTCAGTCCGTGAGAATGCATTCGACCAAAAAAGAAATGGCGCGGGTGAGTGGCGCCGATAAATCCACCCATCAACGCGCCGGCAATGAAGACGAGCAGGAATCCCGTGATCAATTTCCATTTCAAAGCCGCGTTCATTGCAGGAAGTCCGTTTGAATCGCCGAATCCGCGATTGCGTAATCATTTAGCAGGGGTTCATCGAGATCCGCGTCGGCGCTGATTTGCCGGTAAGCCGCGACAGTCGCCATGAGCGAGACAGCCACAGCCGCAATCGCCGCGTTGCGGACCAGCCGCGCGAGCGCGTTTGCTTCGCTCGATCGTCCCGTATCCGCACGCCAGAGCGCGACGACGCGGGTCGCGAATCCGAAAGGCGCTTCCGTTAGGGACTCGTCAGGCGCTGCGGCCGCCGAGCGCAGCAGCCGATCAAGATGAGAATCAAGGTTCGACACGTCTATTCTCCCGATAAAATCTTCATCTGTCGTTTCATTTTTTGCCGGGCGCGATGGGCGCGCACCTTTACCAGTGACCCACTCCAGCCGGTGATCTTTTGAATTTCCGCGACCGAACGCTGTTGCAGATATAACATGTCGATGACCAAACGCTCCGTCGGTTTGAGAGCGGTCATGAGCTTCTCGACCAGGTCACGCGCGGCAAATTTCTGGTCGTGCGACAATTCGTCTGTCTCCGCGGCCATGTTTTCCAGCATCGCGCTCTGTTCTTCACTCAAGTCGGCGTGGCGCAATTCGGGCCGGGCTTTCTCCGCCTGGATTTGATTGATGCAGGTGTTAATCGCGATACGCGAGACCCAGTGCTCGAGCGGCACCTTGCCCGAGTACTGCGGCAGTTTTTGAAGTATCTTAATGAAAATCATCTGACAAAGGTCGTCCTCCTCCGTCCGCCGGGGGCGGTGTGCGCGCACCAGTTTCGCCACCAGAGGATAAAGCTGCTCGACCAATCCTCGGGCTGCCTCATCATCGTGCCGAAGCGCCCCTTCCACCATCGCGCGGACACCCGCTTCTTCATCCATGTCCACCGGAGCGCGCACACACTGTTGGATATGACAGAGCCAGACCTTGGCTGGTTACAAAAATAATCCGCACGAGGTGGAACGAGCAGTCCGTTGCTCGTTGATCGCGGTCTCTCCCCCGCCGCGGGAAAAAATCTGTAACCGGAATGTTTCCTTCGCGGTCATCCATTCTTGAACAGACGCGGCAATCGCGCTGAGTAAACCAGGAACAAACCAAAACTATGAAAAGAAAAATTATTGCGCTCTCCGCTGTGTGCTCACTGGCGCTCAGCGCGCTCTCCTTCGCTCAAACTCCTTCCGATCCCGCCGAGGGCGGGGGCGGTCGGCATTGGCACCACGGCAAAGGCATGCATGAATGGGGAAACCCTCTTGGTCATTTGACCGAAAAATTGGATCTGACCGCTGATCAGAAAGCGAAAGTGCAACCGATAGTTGATGCGGCGACGCCACAGATCACCGCCATCCATCAGGAAGCAATGCAAAAAGCCAAAGCCGTCATGGATAACACCATGGCGCAGATTCGCCCGCTGCTCACCCCAGAACAGGCGAAGAAGCTCGATGCGATGAAACAGGCGCACGAGAAAATGCGCGAAGCCCGCAAGGAAATGCGCGAAGCCACTGAGCAGTAAACTTCGGTGGTAGTGAAACAGGTACGGCGGCGATCAAAAGATCGCCGCCGTTTCCGTTTTTGTAGCTTATAAACCTTCGGGGTGTCTGGCGACGAAACCGTTCGGCGGGCGATAAGTCGTTTGCCACCGTGGTGCCATCCGATCGGAACGGCTGTGCCAGGCCGTCGTGTCCAGACGCATTCCCGCGATCACGGCAAAGGCGTGACCATCGCGCGCATATACAGTGATCCATTTCCCGGGGCCGCCGCTGCCAAATCGACGCAATTCTCCGGAACTCATCGGTGACTTCACCAACCCCGCGGCTCCCAGGATATAAGAGACGGTCCCCGAACAATCATAGCCAGAGTCGTAGAAGGACCGATGGCCCCCGCCATACCGGTAAGGGCATTTGCAAAGTTGATTGGCGGCCCAGATCGCTCGTTTCACCGCCGGCGGAGCAGAAGTGGGCGCCCAGGCCAATCCGTAACGAAGACGAGCAGAATTTCCGGGGGTTGTCGGTCCCGCGGCGGGAAATGAATTCGGCCGGGCCGAGGACAGGCAAAGGGCTAGCGCACCCACACCAAAAAAAATCCTCAGCCTCGCTGGATTCATGATGTTCTTTACGTCAGCTCCTGCCATGCCTCCGACGCGCCTATTCGCGAAAATGAACAGTCTGGCAAAACGAAAATGGCGTTCGCATCCGAATGAAGGCGTTGTTATAAAGCAGGAGACTTCAGCGCGTCAAGGAACGACCTAAAGTGGTCGATCGGCACGAGGGAGGTGTGATATATTCTCGTCGCCATGCGCCTCTTCGCATTCGGTTTTGCCGCGGCCGCCGCTACGGTCCTCGCGACGGACGAGCTGCCGCAAGAGGTTCCCAGTGATGCGCTGGACATCGAGCCGCCGTTGTTGATCAAGGAGGGACCAAGGCAACGATCGCCGGAATCGGCCAATTCGTCTGCCTCTGAACCTGAGGTACCGGTGTTGGAAGCGAAAGTGGAGAGAGCGAAAAAGAGCGCTGCCGGCGCGGAACGCCTCTACAAAATTGGCGTGCTTGCAAAAGTGGAGGCGGAGCAGCGAGCACTTAGGGTCGTGCAATTGCAATCGGAGCTGGAGCGCGCCCGTTTGGCCGAGGCGAAGAAGGAAGCGGCCAAACAGCAGAGCCGCTTCCAGGCGGGTGAGATCTCGAAGACTGAACTTGAAGCAACGGAAGCGGCTCTGGTCGAGACTTTGACGATGGCCCAGAAGGCATCGCTGAAGAAGGAGAATGCGGAATTGGATGCGGCACTACTTAATCTTCATCGTCAGGAGAAGCTCCTCGCTCTGGGCAGTGGCCGGAAATCCGCCGTGAATCGCGCGGAAGAGAAAGTAGCTGCGCTCAAGCGCCAACGGAGCGAAGAAGCCGCTGCGCCGCCGGATGATTGATCGATACGATTTCCGACGCAAACCGGTTAAACGTGAACTATTAACCTGTCGGGAATGCGCCGCACCAGCCGAATCAACGCACTATTCGTTAGGTAACCATGATTTCGTTCATTGTCCCGGCCTTTAACGAAGAACACGAGCTGCCGGCATCGCTGGAAGCGATACGAGTCGCGGCGGCAGCTGCGGAACGGCCTTTTGAAATCATCGTGGTGGATGATGCCTCAACCGATACGACCGCCGAGATCGCGCGGCGCGCTGGCGCGCGTGTGGTGCCGGTGAACTACCGCCACATCGCAGCCGTGCGAAATGCGGGCGGGCGCGCGGCGGAGAGCGATACTCTGTTTTTTGTCGATGCTGATACACGCATCCGGCCAGGGCACATAACCGGGGCGCTCGCCGCACTCAAGGCCGGTTATTCCGGCGGTGGAGCGCGTCTGACCGCGGCCGGCCCGATTCCATTTTGGGGTCGCATTTTCCTTCGGATCTTTTGCACGCTTTACTTCGCAATGAATTTAGGCGCGGGCGCGTTTCTTTTCACCACGCGCCAGAATTTTTTCACCATTGGTGGATTCGACGAACAATTTTTCGCCGGCGAGGAAGTTTATTTTACCATGGCTTTGAAGAAACTCGGACGTTTCAAACTCCTGCGTGAACCGATCGTGACCTCCGGCCGGAAGCTTCGCCTGTATTCGGGGCTAGCCGTCGTGGGGCGATTGTTCTGGCTCATGCTCCGCGGGCCGGCGTCTGTCCGTTCGCGTGCGAAGCTCGGCCTCTGGTATGATGGCAAGCGAGAAAGGCCGATCGGTTGAAAAAGAAAATTGCTCGGCGTGAGAAGCCGAGCTGCAAAATTTCAGTGGCAAGAACTCCGGCCCAAATCGCGCGGTGCCATGCGGTCATGCGCGAATTGCGACCGAAATTCCAACGACGAGATCGATTTGTGGAGCGCGTCAGACGACAACAACGCGGCGGTTACATGCTGGCGTTCGTGGAATCCGAAGGCGAGATCCGCGCGGTAGCTGGTTATCGTATTCTGGAATCATTGTTTTCCGGCCGATTCATGTACGTGGATGATCTGGTCACGCGCCCGACCGATCGCTCCGCCGGATACGGTGGCAAACTGCTCGATTGGCTGGCGGAACAAGCGCACGCGCAGCGTTGCGAAAACTTTGAGCTCGACTCCGGCGTGCAACGTTTTGACGCACACCGCTTTTATTTTAAGAAGAGGCTGAGAATTTCTTCGTATCATTTTGCCATGAGCTTGAGCGACCACAATTCAAAAGATAGGAAACGCAACCTATGAAAAGCGAAAATCCCTGGATCGAGATTTGCCCCGGTATTAAACGCCAAACAACGACCAGCGGGAAAGCGATGTATCAAATGACCGCGCGGCTCGATGCCGGCAGCAAGATGTCGGAACATCAGCATCCGCAGGAACAGATCGTCCACATCCTAAGCGGGCGGATGAAATTGATTGTTGATGGAACGCCTCACGAAATGAGGACCGGCGATTCGTTTTATCTCGCGAGTCACGTTCCGCACGGCGTCGAGACAATCGAGGAGACACGTGTGCTCGATACCTTCAGTCCGCCTCGCGACGAATATCTCGCGATTGACGAGGCAAATCGTCAGCGTGTGCCATAACCGTGGCCAACCTGACGGAGGCCCCGAGCGACGCTGCGAGAGAGTTTCCACAAATATGGTGGCGTTCTACTTGACCATCATGATAGCCTCGCGGGCTAAAGGAGAAAAACTATGTTACACATCATCTGGTCCATCATTATCGGCGCTGTCATCGGTGGCGTGGCTGAATTTCTGGTTCCGGGCACTCAGAATCTCGGCTTTTGGAAATGCGCACTTCTGGGCATCGGCGGATCGATCGTCGGCGGTTTGATCGGGCGTTTGTTTTCGAAACCGGCCCCGGGCTCTTCGTTTCACCCGGCCGGTCTCATCATGTCGATCATCTGCGCGGTGGTCCTCCTTTTCCTCTGGGGGAAATTTAATCCAATTTAATCCCTGAACCGGCCCCCGAAGACGCGTGATTTCGTGAGCGACGCCGAGGTCGAGGCTCTCGTCGCAGCGTTCGAATCTTCGACGATCACACCGTCGCAATTTCCTCACACGGCGCACCTGGCGGTGGCGTTGAGCTACCTCGCGGAGATGCCGCTAGCGGAAGCAACTGCCAGAATGCGAGCATCGCTCCTCCGCTTCACGGAGTATCATGGAGTAAAGGTTTATCATGAGACGCTAACCACGTTTTGGATGCGATTGCTCGCGCATGTGGTTTCGAATGACTACGGGGGTCTGCCGCTTTGGCAGCGAATTAATGTGATTGTGGACCGATGGGGAACCGCTGCGCCGATCAAAGCGCATTATTCCGATGAGCTGATCCGTTCCGCGGCGGCGCGCCGCGAATGGGTCGCACCCGACCGGTCGCCGATACCATTTTAGAAGATTGGAGTCGATTGCGGTGAGCCCGCGATATGGTTAACCTATCACTCATGAAGAAACTAATTTTCCTCCTGGTGGCCGGCTCGCTTTGTGGTGCAGTCGGAGCTTACGCGGCCGATGAAGCTGCTTTGAATCAAGCAATGCATGCGCTTGATGCCCGGGCCAAGAGCCCTGCGGATAAGAAATTGGTGCTGACCGCCATTTCGCAACAGACGCAGGTCCCGGAGCAAACTCTCGAGAGTCAGCTGCGCGCGTCGCATCTCGGCTACGGTGAGTTGCTAACTGCCGAATCACTCGCGGTCGCAACTGGCACGAGCGTGCAGAATATTGTTGCGCGAAGAGCGAAGAGCACGGGATGGGCTGCTCTTTCAAAAGAACTCAAGATCTCTTCCGCCAGCATTGTCAGCCGGCTTCGGAACGCGGAAAAGATGGTCGAAGCTTCCCAGAGAGGCGTGGCCGCGTCCAAGGGAAACATGAAGAGCCCTAACAAGGTCGACTCGTCAAAATTGAGTGCGCCGCCGCCGGTGCCGTACCGATCGATGGGCGGTAACTAGTTCGCGAGAGTCGCGCAGGCGGTGCAATGGCCATTCCGCTCCTTGCCAAAGCGGAAAGTTCATCTACAATGGCCCCTTCAAATTTATGGCAGAAAGTGGCGCAACAGCAGACATGAAGGAGTTCCAGCTCCACGAGAAGGATACCGGGAGCGCAGACGTGCAGGTCGCGCTGCTCACCCGCCGGATCGCGCAGCTGACCGAACACCTCAAGGGCAATGCCAAAGATCACTCCTCGCGTCGCGGCCTCCTGAAAATGGTCGCCCAGCGCAGGAGCTTGCTCGATTATCTGAGCAAGTCGAAATCCGACCGGTATAAAAGCCTGCTCGAGAAATTGAACTTGCGGAAGTAACCGCAAGGATTTTCGGCCGGCCCTCGTCCCGTTGTTCCCCGCTCCAAGCCATTCGTTAACCAAGAAAACCAAGCGGCAGCCAGGCCGATAGAACACCTTGAGTTTTAGGTTTTAGCCCCGCCGGCATCGTTCGGGGTTAAAACCTACAAAACAGGGTGACCGGCCTGGGTTTCGCACATCCAGAAAGCAGCAGTATGCAACACAAGGTCACGGCCCAAATCGGGGCCACACAAGTCTCAATCGAAACCGGCAAGATTGCCAAACTCGCGGACGGCGCTGTCGTCGTTTCCTGCGCCGAAACCATCGTCATGGCGAGCGCGGTCTCAGCCACCGCGCTGAAGGAAGGCCAGGATTGGTTCCCGCTTACAGTCGATTACCGCGAAAAAGCAGCCGCGGTCGGAAAATTTCCCGGCGGCTATTTCAAACGTGAAGGTCGTCCGAGCGAAAAAGAAACGCTCACTTCACGAATGACGGATCGTCCGCTCCGGCCGCTCTTCCCCGACGGTTATCTCTACGACACCCAGATCATCAGCATTCTGCTGAGCGCTGACGGCGAAAACGATCCCGATATTCTCGCAATCAACGGCGCCTCCGCGGCGCTCTGCGTTTCCGATATTCCGTTCGCCGGTCCCATCGGCGCCGTGCGCGTCGGCCGCGTGAATGGGGAATTCGTGGCCAACCCGACGCACACGCAACGCGAGCAAAGCGATCTCGATCTTGTCTACGTCGGGACGGAAAACGACATCATCATGATCGAAGGCGCGGCGAATGAATTGCCGGAAGACGAATTCGTAAAGTCGCTCGAGTTCGCGCATGGACATGCGCGTGAAATGATTCGCATCCAGAAGGAACTGGCCGCACAGGTCGGCAAGCCGAAACGTGAGATGCCATTGCTGGAAGTGAAACCGGAGATTCTCGAAATCGCTGACCACGTCGCAGGCGCTCGGATCGAGGCTGCACTTTGCACCGAGGGCAAGGTTGCGCGTTCGAAAGCGGTCGGCGCTTTACGCGACGAAGTGAAAGCCGCGGTGCTGGAGAAGTTTCCCGAGGCGGACAAGTTCGCGATCTCGCAGGCGTTCGATTACGTGCAGAAAAAAACGTTCCGTGCCAGCATTCTTGACCGGCAGAAACGCGTAGACGGGCGCGGTTATGAAGACCTGCGCCATATTACGTGCGAGGTCGGCGTGCTGCCGCGCGCGCATGGCTCAGCCATCTTCCAGCGAGGTGAAACACAGGCACTCGCACTTACGACTCTGGCGCCGATTGAAGAAGCGCAAATGATCGATGCCTACGGAGGCGGCGAACAATCAAAGCGTTTTATTTTGCACTATAACTTTCCGCCGTTCAGCGTGGGTGAAACCGGCCGGACAGGCGGCGCGAGTCGGCGCGAGATTGGGCACGGCGCGCTGGCGGAACGCTCGCTCGAACCGGTGATTCCGAGCGAGAACGATTTTCGTTATGCGATCCGCATTTCGAGCGAAGTTATGGAATCAAATGGCTCGACTTCGATGGCGAGCGTGTGCGGCGGAATGCTGGCGCTGATGGATGCGGGCGTGCCGATCAAAACGCCGGTGGCCGGAATATCTATCGGGC
The DNA here is from genome assembly GCA_963737545.1 of uncultured Verrucomicrobiae bacterium. GTDB lineage: Bacteria > Verrucomicrobiota > Verrucomicrobiia > Chthoniobacterales > UBA10450 > CAVTTH01. The sequence continues at coordinate 708,944 of CAVTTH010000003.1, forward strand.
TCGTCACTGAAAATGATGAGAGCGGCAATCTGAAGCGCTACCATCTTCTCACCGATATCATCGGTTCCGAGGATCACTTCGGCGACATGGATTTCAAACTCTGTGGCACCAATGCCGGCGTCACGGGATTCCAGCTTGATCTCAAACTGCCGGGGGTGAGTCACAAAATCATGGCCGAGGCAATCCATCGCGCGAAGGACGCGCGCACGAAGATTCTCGGCATCATGGCGACCGCGCTCGATAAGCCGCGCGCCGATCTGAGCAAATACGCGCCGCGCATCGAGACAATTAAAATCAATCCGGAGAAGATCGGCGCTCTCATCGGACCGGGCGGCAAGACGATCAAGGGTATCGTCGCGGAAACCGGCGCAGAAATTAATATCGAAGACGACGGCTCTGTCCATATCTACGCCACGAGTCCCGAGAGCATGGCGCGCGCGAAAGAGATTATCGGCGGCATGAGTCGCGAGATTGAGGTGGGACAGACGTATCAGGGCCGCGTCGTTACGGTAAAAGACTTCGGCGCATTCGTGGAGGTTTTCCCCGGGCGGGACGGATTGGTCCACATTTCCGAGCTGGCTGATTTCCGTGTCAATCGCACCGAGGATGTCGCGAAAGTGGGCGATATGATCTGGGTGAAATGCATCGGCATCGACGACAAGGGCCGGGTCAAACTGAGCCGAAAAGCGGCGCTGAAGGAGCGGGCGGCGGCCGAGACGGGACAGCCGGCGCCTGCCTAACGAATAAACCTCTGGCCGCCGTTGTAGCCGCGGATCGCCGTCCTCCAAGCTCAGGGCAGCCCAGTTCCAGATGACGCTTTCACAAGCGACACATCCGCGGCGTTGATGCTGCCGTTGGCATTCACGTCGGAGCGGAAGGTTGCCGGATCAACGGACTGCCCGCTTCGCGATTTGCTTAACGCTACGTCCGATGCGTTCACGGCCCTGTTGCCATTCACATCACCGATGAGAACGCTCATCGGGATCGTCACATTAGTCGAACCATTCACGCCATTGAGCGTGATCTGAATGCTCTGAGCATTGGCGACGTTGGTCAACGGTATGGTAACGACATTTCCGCTGGTGATGACCATACCGCCATTGCTGACACCGCCGCTTCCGATCGTTCCAGTTCCTGAGGTGATTGCTGCTTGCGGACTGCCGTTGACTGTCACGTTGGCAAGGAACGTGAGGACGATTGTGTAATCACTGGTCACGCCGCCGCTGCGGCATTCGACTCCGGCTGTCCCACTCAGCGGCAGATTGACGTCAAAACTGCCCGTGCTGCCATGCGTTTTTCGCGAAACGGCGCTCTGCACAATCGACGTTGATGGTTGCGCGCAGTAAATGCCTCCGGTGTTCAAATATGGGCTGGGGTAGTGGAGCCCACCCCATGCGATCATTTGGGCGCCAGTCCAGACTGCCGTGTGATTGTAACGGGCCGAGGGGACATTTACGATGCTGGTGGTTGTCCAACTATCGGTGCTGGGATTGTACCTGCCTCCGGTGTTCAAGTTGGTCGTGTTGAAGATGCCGGCCCAAATAATCATTTCGCTTCCGGTCCACACGGCCGTTTGAGAGTCTCGCGGCGACGGCGCATCGCTCAAACTGGTAGCAATCCAGCTATCTGTAATTGGATTGTATCTGCCGCCAGTGTTGCAATCGTTGAACGTTTCATCCACTCCGCCCCAGACGATCATTTCACTCCCGGCCCATATTCCTGTAAAAGCGTCTCGTCCGAGGGGCGCATTCACGAGGCTCGTCGGCGTCCAAGCGTCCGTGTTGGGGTTATATCTGGCGCCGGTGTGCAAATAAGGGTCGTGCACGTCAGTTCCACCCCAGATGATCATTTCACTGCTGGTCCACAGCGCGCTGTGATCGAATCGTGCGGCTGGCGCGTTTGTTGTGCTGGTGGCGAACCAACTATCTGTCGTGGGATTGTATCGTCCTCCGGTGTTCCAGATACAGTTGCCACCGCAGCCGCTTCCGCCCCAAACGATCATCTCGCTGCCGGTCCACACTGCCGTGTGATAATTGCGGGCGGCAGGCACATTGACGGTGCTGGTAGCCGTCCAACTGTCGCTCACTGGGTTATATCTACCGCCAGTATTCAAAAGGCCGTGGCCACCTCCTCCCCAGACAATCATCTCAGTACCCGTCCAGACTGCGCTATTAAGCCATCTCGCACTGGGCGCGTTCGTAACGGTCGTAGCCATCCAACTGTCAGTAGTCGGATCGTATCTCGCTCCAGTGTTCAAAACGTCCAAATTGCCCAATCCACCCCAAACGATCATCTCGCTGCCAGTCCACGCTACGTTCTGACCCCGACGGGCCTCCGGCGCGTTTTCCGTCGTCGTAGGAGCCCAAGTGTTGTCGGCGCAGTCCAGCGGAACTGAGATTTCCGGCAGGTTGTAATTGGTTTGGTAGGGCGCGATGGCCGAGCCCGCCGCACCATGGGCCGAAGACAACGGACGGCTCCGCGAACTGTCCCTACCATTTATGCGAACACTTAGCTCGTTAGCGAGCCGTTCGGCCAGAATCGGCCCAACCAAGCACTCCGCGATGACGAATGGATCATTGCCAAGCGCGGCGAACAGCTCTCGCAACATTTCAGGTTGACGGCTGTGATTGGCCATCCGGTCCATCTCAGCCTGAAGTTCGGTCGCAGTGATTGGCGATCCTCGCTTTTCCGCGACGAACTGCGATTTACGAAGATAGTTCTCGACTTTCTTTTCAACCTGCTCCCACGAGATTACTGCATCGAGTGGCGGTTTGGGTGCCGGATTTTCCTTCGGCCAGATCCGATGCCGCCAATAGATTTCTTCAATCGCATATTGGTACGCCACGCGTTCGGCAAGAGTGAGAGTCCCAGCAAACCTCTCCGCGGCTTTGGTTCGTGAGAACGCCTGCGGCGTTCCTGTTCCCAGCAACCAGACAAAGCCCGCGCTAAGAAGCAAAAGGTTCACAACGCGATCGCCACAGACAGATCGCGAACTGTTGATGAATCTTCTCATCGCTTCTGCCCGCAAAGCGACTTTGCCAATCAGATCATATCCAGATTACGGATTAAGGTCATAGACACGATCCAGATAAACGTAATGAGGATCAGAAGGAGGATCGTAAGTGATATGCGGAGTCCAACCGTGACCCGTGGGATACTTAATTGAAACGTTGTGGAAATTGGTGTTCAACAGGCCACCCTCTGCGTGCAAGAGGAGGAACCGTGTAGGCGCCGAACTAAAGTCGCCTGTCATGGTCACCAACAATGGTCCATCAAGAGACGCAGTCCCCAGAGCAGGGGAGTTCTCATGAACCTCTATGTTGTCCGCGCCGCTTGGCGTAACGTTGCTGACGGTCGTGGCGGTGCTGGTCAGAGTGAGATCGCCATAAAAAGAGAGAGACCCGCTCGGGGAAAGCGTCCCATCGATACGCGTGCCATGAATAGTCGTTCCGCCGCTGGTTGTAATGTGTCCATTGCCCGTGAACGTGCCGGAGCTGTACATGCGAAGGTACCCGTCGCTTACGGTTATACTCCCGCCATTCGTAACGCTCAGGAGAGCGATCCCACCTTGGGTACCCATGTCCCCGCCTACGTCAAACCGTGTGGCGACTGCGATACTTGTCCAATCGATACTCACTGTGCCATATGAGTTCGGGAACCAACTACCACTGCCCATGATTCCCCAATTTGTCTGGGCATTACAGCCGTCGGCTAGCGGGACGGCAGGGGAGGCACAAAGCGCCAAGGCGGCTACGGTGAACACAGGCACATTTTTCTTGGTAACTCCTCGTACCATTTCTGAAGTGGATTTCCTTTTTATAGCTGATTAAGACGTGCTTGTTGAATTTGCGTGGAACCACGCTTATAGCCAAAGAGCCACAAACGCGTCAACGCTTTGTTCCGCTTTTCCGCGAGTTTGGGTAGTGTTTGAGCTGGCACTGCGCCTGACTGTTGTCGCCGCGGTCGCTGACCAGGGAGAGAAAATCGTCCCTTTCGATTTGGCCGCGGGTGACCAGTCCGGCTACTGTTTGGGCGATGAAAGCCGGTTTTCTTGAAAAACTGATCGGACGCCTGGGGAAAATTGATCCGGAAGAGGTCCAGAATTACCTGCTCCGCCTCGCTCAGGAAAAAGGATTTCTCGAGACCATCTTCAACTCGATCCAGGAAGGAATTATCGTGACCGACTCAAAGGGTCGTATCACTTACCTGAACAACGCGGCCTGCGAGTTGTTCGGACTCGAAGGGGAAAATTCCATCGGGAAACGGCTGGATGAACGCGTGCGCGGTCTCGATTGGAAGTTGCTCTCTCAAACGGAAGGCGCGGTCAGTCGCGACATGGAAATTTTCTACCCGGCGAACCGGTTTATCAATTTCTACAACGTGCCGCTGATGATCGAGCGTCGGGCCGAGGGAGAACAAAGAAACGGTCAGGCCGAGTACGTGGGCCACGCCATGATCCTGCGCGATATCACCGAAAATAAGCGCTCGACGCAGCAGACGATCGAATCGGAGCGGCTTTCGGCTTTGACATTGCTCGCGGCCGGTGTCGCCCATGAAATTGGCAATCCGCTCAACTCGCTCCACATCCATCTGCAATTAATGGAGCGCAAGATCCGCAAGCTCGATGGCAAAATCCGCGCTGATCTGCAGGAGTCCATCGACGTGGCGCGCTCTGAGATCACCCGGCTCGATTCGATCGTCACGCAATTCCTCCGCGCCATCCGTCCGTCAAAACCCCAACTACATCCGGAGAATATCAACACGATCGTCGAGGAATCGGTCCACTTCTTTGCCCCAGAGATCAAGGATCGCGACATCGTGGTTGAACAGGAATTGCGTTCGGATTTGCCGCTGCTCGAAGTGGATCGCGATCAGATCAAGCAACTCTTTTACAACATCATCAAGAATAGTTTCGAAGCGATTAAGCGCCGCGGGATCCTGCGCATCCGGACCGACCGGGATGATACACATGTCCTAATAACATTCATCGACACTGGCGGCGGCATTTCGGCCGATGACCTTAGTCGCGTTTTTGAGCCTTACTTTACAACCAAATCATCGGGGTCCGGACTTGGCCTGCTCATCGCGCGCCGAATCATTCGCGAACACGGCGGTGAAATGGCGATGGAGAGCAGCGAAGGAAAAGGGCTGACGCTGACCATTCGGTTGCCAATCGTGGAGCGAAGGGTGCGGATGCTTCCAGAGAGGGCGGAGGGATGAAGGCGAAAGCAGTGACTCGCGGAGTTCGCCCCGCCGGTTAACGTGCACCAGATTCGTTGACCCGCATGCAACCCACTATTCTCATCGTCGATGACGAAAAGCACACGCGCGACGGATTGCGTCGATTGCTCGAGGATAGCTACGACACTTACGTCGCTGCCGACATCACCGGTGCGATGGAAGTGCTCGAACGCGATCAGATTGATGTGCTCATCACTGATCTGCGACTCGGCAGCGAAGATGGAATGACATTGATTGAACGCGCGCTCAAGTTCCCGCATCCGCCTATTTGCATCATGATGACCGCTTACGGGTCGGTCGACACCGCCGTCGACGCAATGAAGCGCGGCGCCTACGACTTCGTCACGAAGCCGCTCAATCTCGACAAGGTGGAATTGCTCATTTCCCGGGCCCTGAACAGCCGTCGAATGGAGCAGGAAAATCGCACACTGCGACAGCAGGTGGAGGAACGTTACGGGCTCGATAATATCATCGGAGAATCCGCGGCTTTGCGCGAAGTGCTCGACACGATTCGCCAAGTCGCTCCATCGTCGGCAAATATTTTGCTGGAGGGTGAGAGCGGCACGGGGAAAGAGTTGGCCGCTCACGCCATCCATAATTTGAGCCGGCGGCATAAGGCAAAATTTGTTACCGTCCACTGCGCCGCGCTTTCACCGCAGTTGCTCGAGAGCGAGCTCTTCGGTCATGAACGCGGCGCGTTTACTGGGGCGCACGAACGGCGTATCGGCCGTTTTGAGCAGGCCAATGGCGGCACCATCTTCCTCGATGAGATTGGTGAGATTGATGCCAGCACCCAGGTAAAATTGTTGCGAGTGATCAGCGAAGAACGGGCGTTTGAGCGAGTGGGCGGAACGCAGCAACTCCGCGCGGATGTCCGCTTGATCGCGGCGACGAACAAGAATCTCGAAGCGCTCGTCCGCGATGGAAAATTTCGCGACGATTTGTTTTTTCGACTCAACGTTGTCCGGATTACCATGCCGCCGTTGCGTGAACGAAAAGAAGATATTCCTCTTCTCGTTCGCGGCTTTTTGCGCCACTTCTGTAAAGCGAACGAAAAACCATTGCTTGATCTGACCACTGACGCCATGAACGCGCTCCTGACATACGATTGGCCGGGCAACGTTCGTGAATTGCGCACTGCCATCGAGCACGGCGTAGTGATGTCCAATGGTCCGAAGATTACGCTTCGAGACCTGCCGTCACCAGTTCGAGCTGCGTCGCGACCAGCGTTGCCGGGTGGTGTCACTCCCACAAGTGCCTATGGCGAAAGAGCGAGTCCGCTCGATCTTCATGAAACCGAAAAAAGATTGGTCATGCAGGCCCTGGCCGCGACCAAGGGGAATATTACGGCTGCCGCCAAGAGGCTCGGCATCAGCCGCCGCACCCTGCATCGCAAGATTAACGAAATGAAGTCCGACAATCTGCCCACCAAACCAGCCGCGCCGGCCACTTCCGCGGAAGCAACCGGAGAGTAAGATGCCAGGGAGCGCCGATTTCATTCAACGGATGGTCCACCTGCTCGAGCATGGCGGCCTCGCGGTCTGGGTCAAAAGAGCTTTGGCGGTGGCGGCAATTCTGGCGATTGTGCTTTTCTATCTCTTGCACGAATTCCGCGGCCTGGCCGCGGCGCAGGGCATGGATCAGGCGCAGATCGGACGCGAGATCGCCAGCGGTCACGGATGGCGAACGAAGTTCATTCGGCCGCGCGCGATGGGCATGCTCTCTCGCCACGGGAAGAATATTCCGCAGAAGATTTGGTACGACACGTACAACGCGCCGCTGCCTCCTCTGGTCGATGCGATAGCGCTTTTCCCTCTCAAGTCGCATTGGAAAATGAGCGCGCGCGACGTCCTCTATGTAGGAGACCAGGCGATCGCATTAAGTGCGATCTCTCTTTTTCTGGCCTCCTTGGCGGTGTTGTTTTTCATCGCGCGGCGATTATTCGACGAACGGCTGGCGTTGCTCAGTTGTGGTCTTGTCTTGGTTTGCGACACGATCTGGCAGTACTCCCTCTCTGGTTTGCCGCAGATGTTGTTGCTCTTTCTCCTGAACGTCACGGTTTATGCAATGGTGCGGGCGGTGCAGGCCCAATACAGCGGTGGTTTCGTCGGGATCTGGCTGGGCGCGGCGGGGGTTGGCTTTGGATTACTGGCACTCGCTCACGCGCTCACGATTTGGATGTTTCTGGGCGCTCTCGTTTTTTGCATTTTCTTTTTCCGACCGCGCGGTTGGGCCGCCGTAATTGTGCTCGTCCCGTTCGTATTGATCTATACGCCCTGGCTGATCCGGAATTACATGATCTGTGGCCAGCCCGGTGGCGTGGCGATCTATTCTATCCTCGATACCATCCATTACAGCGAAGCAGGATGGATGAGACACATCGGTCTGGATGTCGGCGGGATTGGTCCGGAAGCTTTCCGCATTAAGATAAGCGCAAACCTGATCACTCAGCTGGGTTCGATTTTCAAATATCTCGGCTGGAGCGTGGTGGCACCGGTCTTCTTCCTCTCAACTCTTCATTCCTTCAAGCGCCCGGAGACTGGCACGATTCGCTGGATGATCCTGGCAATGTGGGGCGGCGCTGTCGCCGGGATGGCGGTTTACGGTATTCGGGAAGAGCTGGGTGTGGCCGCAAATCAGCTCCACCTTATCTTCATTCCGCTGATGACCTGCTACGGTCTCGCGTTTCTTCTGGTGCAATGGAATCGTCTCGAGATCGACGTGCGCATCGCCCGGATCGGATTTCTCGTTTTGCTTTTCCTGCTCTGCGGACTCCCCATGTTACTGGGCTTTCTTTCGCCAAGGAAGCCCCTGGTTCAGTGGCCGCCGTACCTCCCACCGTACATTTCGGTCCTGAACGACTGGATGCGGCCTGATGAAATTACCGCTTCGGACATGCCCTGGGCAATCGCTTGGTACGCAGATCGCCCCAGTCTCTGGTTGCCCGAGAATGTCCGAACAATGACGGATCTTAATGACTACAAAGCCTTCGGTGCACCGATCAATGGCCTTTACCTCACGCCGATTAGCGGCAGTCAGAATACTTTGGGTGATATCATGAAGGGCGAATACGGAGAGTGGGCGATGGTAATTTTGCGCAGCGTCAATCTACAACAGTTCCCATTGCCGTGGGCTACGCTTCTTGGCTTGGAAAACCAATGCGTCTTCTTCAGCAATCACGACCGACAAAAGGTGCCCGCACCGTGACGAACTGCTAATCATGCAACAAGAGAAAAGATTATTTGGCACCGACGGCGTCCGGGGCGTCGCCAATGTCGAACCGGTCACCGCCGAAACCACGTTAAAACTGGGACGCGCCGCCGCCCATGTTTTTACGAAACTGAATCCGCGCACGCTACCCGCCGGGGTGCGGCCCAAGATTGTGCTCGGAAAAGACACGCGCCTTTCCGGTTACATGCTGGAAAACGCCCTCGTCGCCGGGATTACTTCGTTAGGCGTTGATGTCCTCGTGATTGGGCCGTTGCCGACACCCGGTGTAGCCTACATTACCCGGTCATTACGCGCCGACGCCGGCATTGTTCTCTCCGCTTCCCACAACCCGTATGAAGATAACGGGATCAAATTTTTCCGGCACGACGGGTACAAGCTCGATGACAAAATCGAGCAGGAGATCGAGCAGCTGGTTTTCACCGGCGAGATCGATTCCGTGCGGCCAACCGCAGGAAAAATCGGCCGCGCCACGCGTATCGACGACGCCCTCGGTCGGTATGTGGAATTTGCCAAGGCCAGCTTTCCTCGCGGAATGTCATTGGAGAAAATGCGGATCGCCGTCGATGTCGCGAACGGGGCCGGCTACAAATCGACTCCGTGCATATTGCGCGAACTCGGCGCCGAACTCACGATTGCCCACAACCAACCAAACGGGACGAACATCAACGCAAAGTGCGGCAGCACATTTCCAGCGGAGATTCAGCGCCTGGTGAAACAAAGCGGTGCACAAATCGGGATCGCGAATGATGGCGATGCTGATCGTGTTTTGCTCGCCGACGAAAACGGAGCGCTCGTCGACGGCGACGAAATTCTGGCCATCGCATCGGTTGACCTCCTTCAATCAGGGAAGCTCCGCGAAGATACGCTGGTCGCGACCGTGATGAGCAATCTCGGGCTGGACGAAGCGCTCGGCGCACACGGAGGCAAGGTCATTCGTACAAAAGTAGGCGATCGCTACGTGATCGAGGAAATGGTGCGGCGAGATTTGAACCTCGGCGGTGAACAAAGCGGGCACATGATTTTTCGCGATTTCACGACAACCGGCGATGGCATCATCAGCGCTCTGCAAATTCTGCGGATCATGAAGGCGAGCGGCAAATCGCTCAGTGAACTAAAAAGGTGTCTGACAAAATATCCGCAGGCCCAGCGCAATCTAATGGTAAAAGAAAAGCCGCCGCTGTCGGACCTGCCCGCCGTCATGAAACTGGTGAACGAAGCAGAAAAGGAGCTTTCCGGAAAAGGCCGAGTGCTGTTGCGCTATTCCGGAACGGAGCCGAAAATTCGACTGCTGATCGAAGGTCGCGAGTTGGCGTTGATCGATCGCCAGGCCAACCGGATCGCGGAAGCAATTCAACACGCCATTGGAGCAAACCAGAAGTGATCTGTAAGCGCGATGTCATCCCGAACGAAGTGAGGGACCTCACCCACTTTGGTGAATCACACAAATGAAGCTTGCACGTCGCCGACTTCGAATGCGAGGTCCCTTGCTCCGCTCAGGATGACAAGCTTCTTTTTACCATGACGCTCTCTCAAGTTATCGAAGCGTTACTTTTCGCCGCGCAAAAGCCATTGAGCACGCGCGAAATTCTCACGGTCGTCAAGGGCGCGGGAGGCTCGGACGAATTTGCCCCTAACGAATTCGCGAATGCGAGGCAGGCGGAAATCGCAGCCGCACTCGAGAAATTGAAAATCGAATACATCGACCAGGGCCGTGCCTTTCAGCTCCTCGAAAAGGCTGAGGGCTGGCAGCTCGCCAGCGACCCGGCCTATGCAGCCTGGGTCCGGCAATTATTCCCGGCGCCGAAACCGGCGCGGCTGACCTCGCCTGGTCTCGAAACCCTGGCTATCATCGCCTACCGCCAGCCGATCACGCGCGCCGATGTCGAGGCAGTCCGCGGCGTCGCGATCGATGGTGTTTTGCAGACGTTGATGGAACGCGGCTTGGTCAAAATCGCGGGACGTGCGGAAGTCCCGGGACGTCCGTTACTCTACGAAACGACGCAATTTTTTCTGGAACACTTCGGTCTGCGAAATCTCGATGAGCTTCCGAACGCGGAGGAATTGCGGACGCGATATCTTCCCTCCGCGCCACGTCCTTCCGCGATCGCGTCGGTCGAGTCGGCCCCGTCTGCGGCGGGCGAAACGAATCCGCCGGCACCCGCGCAAGATTGACTTGCCATTTCTTTTGGCGACGCTGTCACACAACCGGAATCCATCTATGAAAGAACTCGCTCGCGGATGTGGAAAAGTCTTAGTGCTCCTCCTGCTGCTTTTCGGAACCAACGGGTGCTCAACCTACAATCGATTAATCATGTTGGAGCAGAACGTGAATAAAAAATGGGCGGACGTGCAATCGGTCTATCAGCGAAGGGCAGATTTGATCCCGAATTTGGTGAACACTGTCTCCGGCGCCGCGAATTTCGAGAAGTCCACGTTGACGGAAGTCACAAACGCGCGCGCGAGCGTCGGCCAGGTGAAACTCGACCCGAGCAAGGCGCCGACCGATGCGGCTGAGTTGGAAAAGTTCCAGCAGGCGCAAGGGCAATTGAGTACCGCATTATCGCGTCTTCTGGTCGTGAGTGAAAACTATCCCCAGTTGCGCGCGACGGAAGCCTTTCAGAATCTGCAGGCACAACTCGAAGGCACAGAAAATCGCATTTCAGTCGAACGAAATAATTTTAACACCGCTGTGCAGGAGTACAACACCGCGCTCGGCACATTTCCGACGAACATGTTAAACAAGATGTTCGGATTCAAGCCGCGCCCATTCTTCACGGCGCAGGCTGGGAGCGAGAAAGCGCCCACAGTGAATTTCAATTTTGGCAGTCCAGCTCCTTCACCTGCGCCGGCGAGCACGCCGTAATTACGGGTGTCATCCCGAGCGAAATCGAGGGATCCCGTGAGAGTGAACTTAAAGGTAGCGCAGCGGGATCCCTCGACCTCGCTCGGGATGACCGCAATGGGAACGCGACTTTTTCTTGCGTTGGTTGCTCTCTTCGCCAGCGCGATCTGCAGCCTCGCGGCCGAAGTCATTCCGCCCAAGCCTGACCGCTACTTCAACGATTACGCCCACGTCGTTTCACCGGAAGCGGCCCTGCGTTTCAATGAGCAGCTCGCGCAATTCGAACGCGACACTTCCAATCAGGTGGTCGTCGCGGTTTTTCCGAAAATGCAGAGCGATTCATCAATCGACGATTACACGCAACGCGTCGCGCAAGCCTGGGGCGTTGGACAAAAGGACCGGAGAAATGGCGCCGTTCTTTTCGTTTTCATCCAGGACCGCAAGATGTTTATCCAAGTCGGTTACGGACTGGAAGGGGCGCTGCCTGACGTTACTGCCTTCGACATTACGGAGCGGCATATCAAACCGCGTTTCCGCACGGGAGATTATGAGGGCGGGCTTGCGACCGGAATTGACCTGATCTGCAAGGCGATCCGAGGGGAGTACAAAGGCTCGGGGAAAATCAACAGCGGTCACTCAGGCAGCCCGATCTCCCCTGGGCTCATCATTTTTCTGATTATCCTTTTTATCTTTATCATGATGAGGTCCGGCCGACGGCGGCGCGGCTATGGGTTTACGGGACGCGGAGGACCATTTATCGGCGGCTTCGGTGGAGGAGGCTGGTCTGGCGGCTCGTCTTCCGGCGGTGGCTTCAGTGGATTTAGCGGCGGCGGGGGAAGTTTTGGAGGAGGAGGCGCCGGTTCGAGCTGGTAGGAAAAGATGCGAACGAAGGAATTTCTGGGACGACTCGATAACGCGCGTATTGTCCGGGCGATCAGGGCGGCGGAGGCGCGAACTTCCGGGGAAATTCGCGTCTACGTTCAGCGGGGATTTCTTGAGGAAGATCCAGTTGTCGCCGCGCAACGCAATTTCCACGAACTGGGAATGCAGAAAACGCGGGAGCGAAACGCCGTTCTGATTTTTGTCGCTCCGCGCGCGCAGAAATTCGCCGTTATCGGCGATGAGGCCGTTCACCAGAAGTGCGGCGCAGAATTCTGGCAGAAGCTGGTCGATTCCATGCGAGAGCATTTCCAGAAAGAGAATTTTACAGAAGCACTGGTGAAAGCGATTGATGAAGCCGGACATCTTCTCGCACGTCACTTTGTCAGGAAGCCAGACGACCGCGACGAACTGCCGGACCAGATTATTGAGGGGTGAATCTGAATGCGGTCCTGTAGCGGCGGTCTCCGACCATCGGCGTATCGGAAATCCGCAATTGTCGGCGGTCGGAGACCGCCGCTACAGCAAATCTCGCTTGCAAAAGCCTGCCGCTCGTGTTGATTCCACGTCCGCAGCGAGTTTTTGAACTTGCGCCGTTGGTCCCTGGGTCTTCCGCCGCTTGACGTGAAGCCGCACTCGCCAGGGGAAACCCGGTGCTTCGAAAGGAAGAAGTCTGAAGTAAGAAGTAAGAAAGGCCGACAGCCTTGCTTTTCATAGTTCATCCCTCCTCCATCATCCCTAAAATCATATGCCAGTTCGTTACGGTCGTTTTGAAATGCCGAAAACTCTCATCAAAGAGGAAAGTTCGGCCACTGATACCTACGCCAAGTTTGTCGCCGAACCGTTTGAAGCCGGTTACGGTCACACCGTTGGAAATTCCCTTCGCCGCGTATTGCTTTCCTCGCTCGAGGGCGCTGCGATTACCGCGGTAAAAATTACCGGCGCCCAGCACGAATTCGCCACCCTCCCGGGCGTGGTCGAGGACGTGACCGACATCGTTCTCAACTTGAAGCGCGTGAAGTTCCAGGCTGCCGCCGATCATGAAGCGCGGAAGCTTTCGCTTTCCGTGAACAAGGAAGGCGAGGTGACCGCGGGCGACATTCAAGTCGTGCAGGGTTACGAAGTCCTGAATCCAAAACAGCTGATCTGCACGCTCGACAAGAAGCACAAGTTTGACGCCGAACTGGAAGTGCGCGTCGGTCGCGGGTTCGCGACCGGTGAAGAGAACAAGCGCGCGGACCAGGCGATCGGCCTCATCCCGATTGATTCCATTTTTTCGCCAGTCACGCGTGTGAAATACGCGGTGGAAAATACACGTGTCGGACAACGAACCGATTACGACAAACTCATCCTCGAAGTCTGGACCGATGGTCGCCTCACCCCTGACGATGCACTGCTGCAAGCATCCGCCATTCTTCGCCATCACCTCGATGTTTTCGTCAACTTCAACGAGGACGTGATCGAATTCGACGAAACGCCAGCCGGCGTGAGCGAGGAGAACATGAAGCTCAAGAAACTGCTCAACATGAGCGTAAACGAAATTGAGCTGAGTGTCCGCGCCGCGAATTGCTTGAACAACGCGAACATCACGACGGTGGGTCAGTTGGCGCAGAAGACCGAGGCGGAGATGCTCAAGTATCGGAACTTCGGGAAGAAATCGCTCAACGAAATCAAGGACAAGCTCTTGCAATTGGGCCTGGGCCTCGGCCAGAAATTTGATCCAGGTCTCGTCGACATGCCGGCAAGCGCCGGCGGCGACGGCGCAAGCATGAACGGTTCGGACGGTTCCGGAAACGACTAGCCGTCTTCACCAAGGAATCCAAACGCAGGAGCAGTCATGAGACACCAGAAAAAAACCATCAAACTCGGGCTCACGGCGGAACACCGCAAAGCTCTGCTCGCGAACCAGGTTTGCAGTTTGATCGAGCATCAGCGGATCAAAACAACGCTGGCGAAATGCAAAGCGGTTCGCCCTCTCGCCGAAAAAATGGTCACTCTCGGCAAGAACGGTTCGCTCCACGCACGGCGCACAGCGCTGGCGGTCTTGCGACAGAAAAGTGCGGTGAAGAAATTATTCGATGACATCGCGCCGCGCAGTGCGAGCCGCAACGGCGGCTACACTCGCATCGTGAAACTCGGGCAACGCAAGAGTGATTCGGCCGCGGTCGCGTTTCTCGAATGGGTGGATGCGCCGCAGGTGGTGGAAGAGATCGTTCCTGAGGAAAAAGGAAAGGGAAAGGCGAAGAAAGCCAAAGAGCCAGTTGAGAGCGAAACGAAAGCCGACTCGAAGAAGTAATTCTTTCGCTGTTAGCGCAGCTGCCTCAACTCCCAGCTGATTTCTCCAGCCAAAGAGATTTGCAGAAAGGCGACGCTCGCCGGGGCGCCCTGATTGGGCCGCGTCACGCAACCGGGGTTGAGAAAGAGCACGCCTTGGCGACGTTCGTTCCGCGGCACATGCGTATGTCCATGCAGGAGCACGTCGACATTCTCCGGGGCACGGTCGGGTGGGATGTGCACAAGCCGGAAGCGAATTCCATTTCGTTTGAGATCAACAATCAGCGGCCACTCAACGTGACTATCGCAATTGCCACGGACAATCGTCACCGGTGGCCCGAACGTTTCGATCTCCCACAAAACGCTGGGCGCACAAACATCCCCCAGATGCCAGATTTCATCCGCGCCCTTCGCCAGCGTGGCAATCATCGGTGGCGGCCGATCGTGCGTATCGGCCATTACGAAAATCTTCGTCACAACCAGATGGAAAGCCTCGCACAAAGTCCACCAAGTTTCACAACGGAAGGTCTGCGTTCCTTGGAAATGACATTTCCGCGCGAGCGGCTAGCTTCAACACGTGGCATTTAACAATTACGGACTCTCACCGGAAGTCGTGCGCGGCACCCAGGCGATGGGCTTCACCGAGCCGACGCCGATTCAACTGCGCGCGTTTCCGATTGTCCTGGCGGGAAAGGATCTCATCGGCACCGCGCAGACCGGCACCGGCAAGACGGCCGCGTTCGCGCTGCCCATTCTCTCACTCCTGGCCAAACGAGGCAATTTTCGCTGTCTCGTCCTCGAGCCGACGCGCGAGCTTGCCGCCCAAGTCGAAACCGCATTTCGCGATTACGGGCGTTTCACCGATCTGCGCGCCGCGGTGGTGCATGGCGGAGTCGGTTACGGCAAGCAACGCGAAGAAGCTGCCCGCGGCAGCGACATCGTTTGCGCCACGCCCGGACGGTTACTCGATCTCCTCGAACAGGGTTCGTTAAACTTTCGTCACGTCAATATCCTCGTCCTCGATGAGGTGGATCGCATGCTCGACATGGGTTTCTTGCCTGATGTGCGCCGGATCGTTGAAAAAATTTCCACCGACCGTCAGACGTTGCTTTTCTCCGCTACGCTTCCGCCCGAGATCGAACGGCTCGCCGCGTGGGTTCTGCGCGATCCGGAGGTCGTAGAAATCGGAGTCCGCCGTGCTCCAGCGGAAACCGTAACCCACGCGGTCTATCCGGTGGCAGCCGAGCAGAAATTCGATCTGCTCATCGCTCTACTCGAACGCACGAATTACGACAGCGCGCTGATTTTTTCCCGCACGAAACACGGAGCCGACCGCATCGCGCACAAACTGAAGACGGCCAAACACGCGGTGGCCGTTCTTCATTCCAATCGAACGCAGCGCGAACGGGTGGAAGCGCTCGAAGGTTTCAAATCGGGCAAGTACGAAGTGATGGTTGCGACCGACATCGCCGCGCGCGGCATCGACATCGCCGGTGTGAGTCACGTCATCAACTACGATGTGCCAGAGCATCCCGAAGATTACGTCCACCGCATTGGCCGCACCGGACGCGCACAGAATGTCGGCGACGCCTTCACGCTCATGAATGGCGAAGAGCTTTCCTCCTTACAATCGATCGAACGTTTTATCGGGCAAAAAATCCCGCGTCTGAAGCTCGAGAGTTTTCCCTACAAATACACGGTGCTCTTCGAACCAGAGTCGGCTGCCAGCGGCAAACGCGCCATCGGTGGCGGGCGGACCCATCGCGGCTATTCGTTTGGAAGAAGACGGCGTTAGGCCACCGAATTGCTTCTCGCTTCGCGGTCATGAAACGCGGCCGAAGGCGAGGTGGATCGGCCGCTCCGCGGGCGATGCTAGAGAGTTTGCGGCTTCGCCGCCTGACTAAGATCGAGCGACGGAGCGCTCGATCCACCTTTAGTCGGCGCTACAACAAGCTGTCATCTGCAATCGAGATCAGCTAGAGTGCGGACATGGCTGAAGTAACAATCGAGACAATCAAGAACGGCCCGTACATCGTGAAGGGAGAAGTGGAATTGATCGACTGCGACGGAAACAAGTTTCCGGTGGAAAAACGGATGGCGCTCTGCCGTTGCGGCGCATCGACTGAGAAACCGTTTTGCGACGGCACACATTCCAAGATCGGCTTTCAAGCGGCCGAGAAAGCTGTGCCGGAATCCAAGGAATGAAACGCTTTTTTTGGCTTTGCGCTCTGCTTCTCGCCGTCTCAGCGCGAGCCGAAAAAATTTCGCTGGTCGGCGCGACCGGTGATCAACCCCACTGACGGCAAGGTTATCCCAAACGCGACGGTGATGATCAACGGCGACAGGATTGAGCGCGTTAGCATGGGCAAGCAAGACGCGGCGTCGCTCGACAAACAGGTCGACTGCTTCGATAAATTCATCCTGTCCGGTTACATCGACACCCACGTCCACTTCTTTCAATCCGGCGACATTTACACATGCCCAGACGCCGTTGAATCCGGCCTGACTCCGATGCAAATTCTCGTCGCGACGACCACTAATGCGGCCAAGGCGTTCGGCGGCACGACCGGCCCGAAGATCGGCGCCATCGAACCCGGCAATTTCGCTGATCTCGTGATCTTGAACTCGAACCCGCTCGATGACATCGCTCACGCATCCGATATCGATGCCGTAATGAAGAACGGCATTCTCTATCCCGCCGACTCGATCCTGGCGAACACGCCGGCGAAGGAAGACCACGAGACAAACTAATTCATCCCTGGCGCTACGACCCGACCACGAAGCTGTTGCCTTCGCTGTCCTTAAAGATCGCGTATGTGCCCCACGATTCCTCTTTTGGCGGGCCGTTGAATTCGACGCCACGCGCCTTCAGCTCTTCATAGGTCTTCTCGATGTCGTCGCATGAATACGACATGTTCATGAAGGTCCCGATCCGCTTTTCATCTCCTTCCGCGGTGAACAACACCACCCGCGTCTCTGCCTTCGGCACGCGCAGTTCGATCCAGCGCTGTTTATCGTCGAACGGTTGATCAGTGATGATGGTGAACCCGAGCTTCTCCGTGTAAAAATCGAGCGCGCGGTTCTGGTCGCGGACTGGGATGCTGATGAATTTGATTTGTTTGATCATGGCGACCGGAGCGTAAATCCGCACACCCGCGAACGTCCAGCGGCGGACGGCATTCGCGTGCAGAAAGTCTTGTCCGATTATTGGTATAGCCGCTAAAAGAAAGAGTGCCGCGTTTCCGCGAAGTTGTCCCGGTGGATGATTACGTGCTCGACGTTCTCCTGCGGGATATTGTCGGACATGATCGCCAACCGGCCACATTTCTGGTTTATCTCTACCTGTACGGAAAGGCCGCACGCGGAAAATGGAAACCGGTGCCGGCAAGTTTGCGCACGCTGGCGGAGGCGACCGGTCTTTCCAAGAGCGCCGTGCAAACCGCGCTGGAGAAATTGCGCTACCGCGAATTGATCGACACCACGCGCGAACACGCCACCGCCGTGCCCCGGCATCGTGTTCTCCGGCACTGGCGCAGACAATGAGCGGACTGATCAACTGAAATTGATTGCAAGGTGCGTGACCCCGGGCATTCTCTTCCGTCATGAAGACGAATCGCTTCTTGTTTCTGATTGGCGCCTCGATCGCGCTATCGTTTAACGCTGCTGTCGCGGCCGAACCAAATTCGAAGACGCCGAAAAAGCCGGTGACGGATGAATACCAGGGCGTCAAGGTCGAAGACCCTTATCAATGGCTGGAGCAGGACGATGCGGCGGAAGTCAAAGCCTGGTCGGACGCGCAGAACAAACGGACGCGCGCCTACCTCGATAAGCTGCCAGATCGGGCCGCGATCGAGAAAACGTTGACCGATTGGTTCGCGAAAACTTCGCCGAGTTATTCTGCGCTCGTCTCGCGGCCGGGCATTTTGTTCGCGATGAAATTCCAGCCGCCCAAGCAACAGCCGATGCTGGTGACGCTCGCATCGGCCGACGACCTGAAGTCGGAAAAGGTGCTGATCGATCCGAACGCGATGGACGCGAAAGGCACGACGACGATCGATTGGTTCGTGCCGTCGCTCGATGGCAAAATGGTGGCGGTCTCGCTTTCCCAAGGCGGCAGCGAAGATGGCACGCTGCATTTTTGCGATGTGGCGACGGCGACGGCGTTGCCGGAAACAATCGCACATGTTCAGTTTCCGACCGCCGGTGGAAGCGCGGCGTGGAATGCGGATGGGACCGGCGTCTATTACACGCGATTCCCGCGCAAGGGCGAGCGACCCGAAGCTGATCTGAATTTCTATCAGCAGATTTATTTCCACAAACTCGGAACGCCGGATGCGAGTGACAGTTATTCGATCGGAAAGGACTTTCCGCGGATCGCCGAGATCGCGCTGCAATCTTCACGCGACGGAAAATACGTTCTGGCGACGGTCGCGAACGGCGACGGCGGCGATTTCGCGCACTACCTGCTCGGGCCGGATGGAACGTGGAAGCAGCTGACGCAGTTCAGCGATCAGATCAAGCAAGCGCAGCTTGGACGCGACAACGCGATTTACATGCTTTCCCGGGCGGACGCGCCGCGCGGCAAGATTCTTCGGATGTCCCTCGATAAACCGGAGCTCGTGAGCGCGGCGATGATCGTGCCGGCGAGCGACGCGGTCATCCAGGACATGGTCCCGACGGCGGACGCGCTCTTTGTCGAGGACTTGCTCGGCGGCCCGTCGCAAATCCGACGGTTTGGTTTGGACGGCAAGGGCGAGCAGCCCATTCCGATTCCAAAAATCTCCGCCGTGCAGGGGATGCTTGGGCTGGAGGATAATTCGTTACTCTTTCGCGCAGCCAGTTACACGGAGCCATCGAGCTGGTTCCATTGCGCCGAGGGAAAAGCTGAGCCGGTCAAGACCGCGTTGGTCGGGACTTCGCCGGTTTCATTTGCCGACATCGAAGTATCACGGGAATTTGCGACTTCGAAGGATGGCACAAAGATCCCACTCAACATTGTGCGCAAGAAAGGAACGAAACTGGACGGCCAGAATCCGACTCTGCTCTATGGCTACGGCGGTTACGGCATCAGCATGTCGCCCAATTTTGATTTCACTCGAAGACTTTGGTTCGATCGGGGCGGCGTCTATGTGGTGGCGAACATCCGCGGCGGCGGCGAGTTCGGGGAAGAATGGCACAAGGCCGGAAACCTGACGAAGAAGCAGACTGTGTTCGATGATTTCGCGGCGACGGCGGAATACCTGATCAAACAGAAATGGACGAACCCGCAAAAACTCGCGCTCGTGGGCGGGAGCAACGGCGGCCTGTTGATGGGCGCGCTGATTACGCAACATCCCGAGCTAATGCACGCGGTCGTTTCGTTCGTCGGCATTTACGACATGCTCCGCGTCGAGCTGGCACCGAACGGCGCGTTCAATGTCACTGAATTCGGGACGGTGAAGGATCCGGAGCAGTTCAAGGCGCTTTATGCCTATTCGCCCTATCATCACGTCGTCGATGGAACGAAATATCCGGCGATCCTGATGATGACCGGTGCGAACGACGGCCGCGTCGCGCCTTATCATTCGCGCAAAATGATCGCGCGTCTCGACGAAGCGAATAAATCCGACAAACCGATTCTGCTTCGCACCAGTTCAAGCGCCGGACATGGTATCGGGACCGCGCTGAGCGAACGGATCAAACAGCTCGCCGACCAATACTCATTCCTCTTCGCCCAGCTCGACATGCGCGCGAAAGCGAAAAAGTGAAGGCGCAATAGTTTCCGTCCAACAGACCCGGCTCTGGCCCCGAAAAAATCGCGGTTTGGCGCGCCGGCAGCTTCTTTTTGAAGCATGCCGCTATTCCCATCGAAGGTGATGCGCCGCAACCGCGCCGCGTTCGTTTGTTCGCTAGTGGCGATTCTCCTGGCGATGCTGCCGGATTCAGATGCGCAAAATTCTTCGCCAAATCGGCGTGACAAATTCACAACACCATATCAGCCGTTCTCGTTCAACGTCGCTTCCGCGGACCGCAGGCCAATAACCAGCGCAACAAATCGAGAGGACGCTGCGCCGAGAGCGATCCGGGTTGCGTACAACCTGTCGCAGCCAGCGCCGATCGCGGTTCCACGCGCGGAACCGGTGAATGATTATGATGACGAGCGAGAATCTCAACCGGTGGGGACCGTCGCCGTTGAACCCGAAAGAAGAGAATCGCGGCCGATGGTGCCAGGAAATCGAGCGGTATTACGGAATGGAATCGCGTACGCGCCTGCGCGCGCGCCGGACAGAGTGAAGGCGGCCATCTGGGCAGCGAACGCGCTGCGTCACAAACCTTACGAATGGGGCGGCGGACACGGCTCATTTAACGATGACGGCTACGATTGTTCGGGATCTGTTTCTTTCGCGTTGCATGGCGGTAGTTTGCTCCCGACACCATTGCCTTCGAATGACTTTATGCGTTATGGCCAGCGTGGCCGCGGTCGGTGGATCACAATTTATTCCCGGCCCGGTCACACTTTCGCGGTCATCGCCGGTCTTCGGTTCGACACCACGGACTTCCGCTATGGCGACGTCGGCCCGCGCTGGCACGCCGACCGCCGCGACACACGCGGCTTCGTCGCGCGACATCCGGCCGGAGCATAGAGAGACAGGGCCGGCGGATTGCTCATTTCTAACAAAAATTCCATGGGCGCGCCGGTCAGAATTCATTACTGTAGCCGGATGGCACGCGGCGCACTTCCGGCGATTCTGCTTTTCCTTATCGGCATGACCAGCTCCTCTCTGGCGGCGGAGCCGGTCGTGCCGAGTGAAAACAGCGACGGCTGGAAGCAGGGCCCTGATAAGGGCGGTGTCACCATCTCCAGCCGTCCACATGTCGGTTCGTCGCTCAGGGAATTCAAAGCAGTGGGCGCAGTCGACGCACCCACCCGCGCTGTCCATGGCGTGCTCGAAGACTTCGAAAACTACCCGAGCTTCATGCCGTACATCACGGAATGCCGGCTGGTGAAGAAGGAAAACGACTCGATCGTCACTTACCAGCGTCTTTCGCCCAAGATTGTCACGGATCGCGATTACACACTGCGTGTCTACCGGAAATCGTGGAGCGGAGAGAGCGGACTCTGTTATCTCAGCCGTTGGCAATCGGCGAATGAGTCCGGACCGGCCGAGAAACCCGGTGTATTGCGAGTAAAGTTATGCGAAGGCGAGTGGTTGCTCGAGCCGGAAGGCGCGACCAAAACGCGTGCGACCTATTCCATTTATACTGATAGCGGCGGCGCTATTCCAGCTTTCATTGCCAATAAGATCAGCGAGATGGGAATCAGGAAGGTTTTCGCCGCGTTGCGCAAGCAGGTGCAAGACCCGAAGTATCGCGCACTGGCGCGGTAGGGTTCTCAAGTCCGGAGGCAGGCTACCCAAATCTGGCCCAACCCGAATTATCTAATATCGCGGGGTAGAAAAATCCCCTCCAGGCGGCGGGAGGTGGCTTGTCGGATCCGGCGAGTTCGGCGCCGGACCCCGCTGGGTGTCAGCATCTTCATCTGACATGTATGAATCACTGGCGCACCCAGCGACGAGAAGCGCAAGGATCGAGATGATAAGCAGGAAATGAATCTTCATTACGCAATCACTATTATCCTTACTTTTTCGATGAGCAATCAGGGCCTGAGAGCATGAAATCCTCTTGCTCGCGAGCGGAAGCGGACGGAGCCTTTCCCTCATGGAAAGCTCCCCTGCTCAATATGCGCATCCTGAAGCGCTGGTCGATGCTGCCTGGCTCGAAAAACACCTGAGCGACGGCGACGTTCGTCTCATCGAATCAAACGAAGACATTCTGCTTTACGACACCGGACATATTCCCGGAGCGGTGCATATCGATTGGCGCGCCGATCTGCAGGACCCGGTTATCCGCGATTACATCGCGCCCGACAAATTTGCCAGACTTTGCAGCCGCAGTGGGATCACGCCGGACACGACCTGCGTTTTTTACGGCGACAAAGCAAACTGGTGGGCGTGTTACGCGCTGTGGGCCTTCCGGCTCTTCGGGCACGAGAAGGTGAAAATCCTCAATGGCGGCCGCGACAAATGGAAGGCGGAAGGCCGGGCAATGACGCGCGAGATTCCGAAATATCCGCTCTCGAATTATCCGATGCCGAAAAAGCGTTTCGACAAGGAAATTCGCGCGTTTGCGGACGAAGCACTCACGCAAAGCAAGGCCGGGAAGCCGCTCATTGATGTGCGATCGCCGGGAGAGTTCAAAGGCGAAATCACGCACATGGCCGAGTATCCGCAGGAAGGCGTATTGCGCGGCGGCCACATTCCGGGCGCGAAAAGCATACCATGGAAAACGGCTACGAACGAAGACTCCACCTTCAAGTCCGCCGGGGAGCTGGCGAAAATTTATCAGGAACAGTGCGAACTCAAGCCGGGGACTGACACGGTCGTATATTGCCGAATCGGCGAACGCTCGAGTCACACTTGGTTTGTGCTCACATACCTCCTCGGACTCGATAACGTGCGAAACTACGACGGATCCTGGACAGAGTGGGGCAATAAGGTCGGGGCGCCAATCGAGAAGGGGGCATAGTCGTTTCCCGCCAACGAAGGCGATCCAACTTGCGAAGGCTGAACGTAGTAGAGCCACGGGATTCCTCGACTACGCTCGGAATGACAGGAAGCTGAACACGAGATAAATTCAACTGCCGATGTATCCCCCGAAGCTGGACAAGATCATCAACCTTTTTGAAATGCTGCCCGAAGACGAGCGGCGTGAAACGCTCGTGTCGTACGCCGACAACGCGAAGAAGCAGGAACCAAGGGAAGGCGAGAAATTCGACCTCGAAGATATCCGTAAGGATGAGGAATGCGCGGACACAGTAGGCGTTTATTTGCAGGTGGATGATCAAGGCAAAGCACATTTGCGCATGACGCTCGGTCCAGAGGTGCAAACACTCACACGCGCGATGACGGCTATTCTGTGCAAGGGCCTCGAGGGAGCGACCCCCCAGGAAATTCTCGATCTGCCGAGTGATTTCGTGACCCGCATTGTCGGCGCGGAACTCGTTCGTGTTCGCAGCCAGACAACCTATTACGTGCTGACGCGCATCAAAGGCATCTGCAAGGTTTACCTCGACCGCCAGCGCATGGCGGAGGTGGCGTAGCACATTTTCCTTCCTCCGCTCGCGCTAGCGATTCGCGCGTGAACTTCGACTGATTTCCGCTATCCTCCGCTGCCAATGCCGCGGAACGATCAGATCAAGAAAATCTTGCTCATCGGCTCCGGTCCGATCGTGATCGGGCAGGGTTGCGAATTTGATTATTCCGGCGTCCAGGCCTGCAAAGCCCTGCGAGAGGAAGGTTATCAGGTCGTCCTGGTGAATTCGAACCCGGCCACGATCATGACCGATCCCGAATTCGCTGACCGCACCTATATCGAACCGATCACGCCGGAAGTCATCGAAGCGATTCTCGAACGCGAGAAACCGGACGCGATCCTGCCCACCATGGGCGGCCAGACCGCCTTGAACGCTGCGATGGAATTGAATCGCAACGGTGCGCTCGCCCGCCACGCGGTGCGATTGATTGGCGCCAACGCGCAGGCCATTGCCAAGGGCGAAGATCGCCAGCTTTTCAAGGAAGCGATGCTGCGCATTGGGCTGGAAGTTCCGCGTTCGGGCGTAGCTCACTCGTTAGCCGAGGCCAGCCGAATCGCCGATGAGATCGGCACTTTCCCGCTCATCGTTCGGCCAGCCTTTACTCTCGGCGGATCAGGCGGCGGCATCGCTTATAACCGCGATGAGCTCGACGAAATCGCCGCGCGCGGCCTTGCGTTATCACCCGTCACCGAAGTGCTGATCGATGAGTCGCTCGTCGGTTGGAAGGAATTCGAGATGGAGGTGATGCGCGATTGTGCTGATAACTGCGTCGTCGTCTGCTCGATTGAGAATTTCGATCCCATGGGGGTGCACACGGGCGATTCGATCACGGTCGCGCCGATCCAGACTCTTTCCGACCGTGAGTATCAATTGATGCGCGACGCTTCCTTCGCCGTGATTCGCGAAATCGGCGTCGAGACGGGCGGTTCGAACATTCAGTTTGCTGTCGATCCAGCCAATGGTCGCATGGTGGTGATCGAAATGAATCCGCGCGTCTCGCGTTCAAGCGCGCTGGCATCGAAAGCAACCGGTTTCCCGATCGCAAAGATTGCGGCCAAGCTGGCGGTTGGCTACACGCTCGACGAAATCCGGAATGACATTACTCGCGAGACGCCAGCGAGCTTCGAGCCTACGATTGATTACTGCGTCGTAAAAGTACCGCGGTTCACCTTCGAAAAATTCCCGCAGGCCGACCCGACCCTGACCACGCAAATGAAAAGCGTCGGCGAGGCGATGGCGATCGGACGGACATTCAAGGAAGCGCTCCAAAAAGCGCTGCGCAGTCTGGAAATCAAGCGGTTTGGCTTATGCGCTGATGGAAATGAGCGGCGAGTCGATGCGGAAACGTTGCGCCACAAACTTAGCGTGCCGAACGCGGAACGGATTTTTCATCTCGCGCAAGCGTTTCAGGATGCAATGACGATCGACGAAGTCTTCCAGCTGACAAAAATCGATCCCTGGTTTTTGCAGAACGTAAAACAAGTTGTGGAGGATTCCTCGAAGATGGACCTGGGGTCCGATTTTCGACGGTTCAAACGTCTCGGCTTTTCCGATCGCCAACTGGCGCATGCCGGCAAATCGAGCGAATCCGAGATTCGCACGCGGCGCAAAGCTGCCGGCGTCGTTCCCACCTATCGTCTGGTCGACACTTGCGCCGCTGAGTTCGAGGCCTACACGCCCTATTACTATTCGACCTACGGCGACGAAAACGAAATCCGCGCAAGCGCCAGGCGCAAAATCATGATCCTTGGAGGCGGCCCGAACCGGATCGGACAGGGAATCGAATTCGACTACTGCTGCGTCCACGCCGCCTTCGCGCTCCGCGACCTCGGCTTCGAAACGATCATGGTGAATTCGAATCCAGAGACCGTTTCGACCGATTACGATACAAGCGACAAACTTTATTTCGAGCCGCTCACTCTCGAAGACGTGCTCAATATTTACGATCAGGAAAAACCGGAAGGCGTGATCGTTCAATTCGGTGGACAAACACCGCTCAACCTCGCCGCAGGACTGCGCGCGGCCAACGTCCCGATCATTGGAACACAGGCCGAGAGCATCGAGATGGCGGAGGACCGAAAATTATTCGCTGCCATGCTGGAGAAGCTCGGGTTGCGGCAAACTCCCAATGGTTCGGCAGTGAGTATCAAGGAAGCAGTGCAGATCGCGCAGAAAATTGGCTATCCCGTACTGGTGCGGCCGTCGTTCGTCCTGGGCGGTCGCGCCATGGAACTCATCTACAATGAGGAAGATCTCCGGCGGTACATGCAGAGCGCGATCGAAGTTAGTTCGCATCGTCCCGTTCTCGTCGATCGCTTCCTGGAGGATGCAATCGAAGTCGACGTCGATTGCATTGCTGATGGCGAAATCGCCGTCATCGGCGCGATCATGGAACATATCGAGCAAGCCGGCATTCACAGCGGCGACAGCGCCTGCGTCATCCCGACCTTCTCTCTTTCAAAAGCCGTGCTCGCTGAGATCACAACCGCGACCAAAGCGATGGCTCGGGAGCTGAATGTGCGCGGCCTGATGAACGTGCAGTTCGCCGTCAAAGGCAGCGACGTCTACGTGCTGGAAGTAAACCCGCGCGCGTCACGCACCGTTCCTTTCGTCAGCAAAGCGATCGGCGTTCCGCTGGCAAAACTGGCTGCGAAAGTGATGACGGGAAAAACTTTGCGCGAACTCGGGTTCACCGAAGAGATCGTGCCGAAACATTTTTCGGTGAAGGAAGCCGTCTTCCCTTTTCTGCGCTATCAAGGCGCCGACATTTCGCTCGGGCCGGAGATGAAGTCCACCGGCGAAGTGATGGGGATCGACGAGGATCTCGGGATCGCCTATGCGAAATCGCAGATGGCCGCGCCGCCGCCCTTGCCCAAGACAGGAAACGTCTTTGTCAGCGTGAGAGACATCGACAAGGAAAGTGTAATTCCGCTCGCGCGGGAATTCATCGCGCTCGGTTTCGGCATCATCTCCACCAGTGGGACGGCAGCAACGCTGGAAGCGGCCGGCATTCCCGTCTCAAGAGTTTTTAAGATTCGCGAAGGTCGTCCGCATGTCCTCGACCGCATTAAGAATGGCGACATCGATTTCATCATCAACACGCCGAGCGGTAAGATTCCGCGCGAAGACGAAGTCACGATGCGCAACGCGTCCCTCGCGCAAAAGATTCCGATCATGACGACCATTCGGGCCGCGCAAGCGAGCTTGAACGGAATTCGTTCCCTCCAAAGAAATCCGCTCCGGGTGAAGAGTCTGCAGGAGTATCATTCCCAGAAGCTGTAGCCTCCAGAACCTGTAGCCGCTTCGCTGTGCGAAGCGCAGGCCGAAAAGCACACCTCAACAAGGCGCCGCCTACAGGACGGCGGCTACAGCAAAGCAGATGACACCGCGGCGCATCCGTGCAAGAGATGCTCGCATGAAGATGACACTGCTTTGCTGCCTGTTGGGATTGACCCTGGGCGCCTGCGCCAGTGCGAAGCGAGGAACCCAAACAGGAATCGACACCAATGAATGCATCAACTAACGAAGTGGCCGTAATCAAAACCAGCGAAGGCGAGATGGTCGCCGCCTTTTGGCCCGACGTCGCGCCGAAGACGGTCGAGAATTTCAAGAAACTCGCGCGCGAAGGGTTTTACGATGGCACCGCGTTTCATCGCATCGTCAAGGGTTTCATGATCCAGGGAGGCGATCCGCTCACAAAAGATCCCGCGAATGAAAATCGCTTTGGCACGGGCGATCCGGGCTACAAAGTGAAGGCGGAATTCAACGATAAGCCACACGAGCTGGGCGTGCTCTCGATGGCGCGCTCATCCGATCCGGACTCCGCCGGCAGCCAGTTTTTCATCTGCCTCGCACGTGTTCCCCATCTCGATCATCAATACACGGCGTTCGGAAAACTGATCAAAGGCGAGGATGTGCTCAAGAAAATCGGCGACAGCGCGGTGTCCATGAGCAGCAGCGGGGAAAAGAGCAAACCGATCAAGCGAGTAACCGTTGATAGTATTAAGATCGTGCCGGCCGATTCAGTGAAGTAACTCGCCGCTCAATTCGCAGAAGCTTGTAGCGGCGGTCCGGCGCCGGCCAATTTTTCTCCGCATCGTGACTCAGACGAATGAAATAGTGCGACGGTCAGAGACCGCCGCTACAAAAATAGCTCTCGTCCAGATGCGGTGCGGCCCGGAGCCAGAGGCGAATTTCGCGAAGGCAGTCGAACGGATTCGCGACGCGGCGAAGCGAGGAGCTCAGATCGTTTGTCTGCCGGAGCTGTTTCGTTCGCAGTATTTTTGTCAGACGGAGGACCACGCCAACTTCGCGCTGGCGGAGGAAATTCCCGGCCCTTCCACAAAAGCGCTCAGCGCCGTCGCGCGCGAGCTAGGTGTCGTCATCGTCGCTTCACTTTTCGAAAAACGCACGGCTGGCGTTTATCACAATACCGCCGCGGTGATTGATTCCGACGGGAAGCTCCTCGGAAAATATCGCAAGATGCATATCCCGGATGATCCGGCGTTCTACGAAAAGTTTTACTTCACCCCCGGCGACCTGGGATTCAAAGCCTGGTCCACGCGTCACGGAAAAATCGGCGTCTGCGTTTGCTGGGACCAATGGTATCCCGAAGCGGCCCGCCTAACGACTCTTCATGGCGCGGAGATTCTTGTTTTATCCCACCGCCATCGGCTGGCATCCGTCGGAGAAGGAAAAATACGGCGCGGCCCAGTACTCCGCCTGGGAAACCGTTCAGCGCAGTCATGCGATCACCAACGGTTGCTATGTCGCGGCCGTGAATCGTGTCGGACATGAGGCGCCGGCGGGCGGGGCCGGGATCGAATTTTGGGGTCAAAGTTTCCTCGTCGCGCCCAGCGGCGAAATCATCGCGAAAGCAAGTGTCGATAAGGAAGAAATCCTCATCGCAGATGTCGAGTGGAAGCAGGTGGAGGAGCAGCGAACGCATTGGCCATTTCTGCGCGATCGACGCATCGACGCGTATTCCGAGATTGGCCAGCGACTGATCGATTGAGAGCAACGGGCTTGTAGTCGCTCTGTAGCCGCTTCGCTATGCGAAGCGTCCTTGGAATGATACGATCCATTCACGCCGCCCGCAGGGCGGCGGCTACAGCAGGGTGCCAGTTCACAGGTCGGCCATTTTACACTTCGCTGTCGGTGGGTGTAGTTTCACGTATGAAACGAGATTTCTTCCCCACATTTATGGCAGCGGCGACTGCCATTTTTCTAATGGGGTTTGTCAACGCCTCCGCACAGGAACCGACGAAAGCAATCGCGGTCCTTCATCCCACTTCCGGCAGCAACGTCATGGGCACCGTCACCTTCACCAAAAAGGGCGACGTCATGGAAATTGTCGCCGATGTCTCGGGACTAACACCCGGCAAACACGGGTTTCATATCCACGAGTTTGGCGATTGTTCCTCAGCTGATGGCAAATCGGCCGGCGGCCACTTCAATCCAACCCACAATCCCCACGCTGGGCATGACGTGGCGCAGCGTCACGAGGGTGATCTTGGCAACATTGAAGCGGACAGTTCGGGCAAAGCGCATCTGGAGCTAACCGACAACATGATGACGATGAGCGGCGAGAAGTCGATCATCGGCCACAGTGTCATCGTGCACGAGAAAGCTGACGATCTGAAAACTCAGCCGACCGGCGATGCGGGTGGACGCGTGGCCTGCGGCGTGATCGGAGTCGCCAAGTCGTAGCGTCGCGTTCATCGAGCGGATCCAATGACTTCGAGAGGAGTCAGAAGGCTGATTGTATTTCTGGCGGTCAGTGTGACTGCCATTGCGATCGACCGCATGTGGCTTAGGTCGGTTCAGCCGCGCGACTCAACGCCGACGAGCGGCAAGGCATCAGAAGCCGCGCTGCGCCAGTTCGAAGTCCAGAAACGCTTCGCCAATACCTTGACTGTCGTCGTCATCCTCGGGACGGCCTGGATACTCATCCCGCGGCCCCGAATTCGTCGCGACCCCGGACCATTTATCAGGTAACATTTCCCGGATGCGAGTGACCGACTACGGGAGCGTCGCCGGCAAGGCCGACCTGATGACGCTGATGCAAATTCGTCAGGCCGCCCGAAACGGGGCGGTCGAAGCGCGCGTGCACGTACAGGTGGAGAACGCCATCGCCAAAACAACTCGTGAACAAAAGCCGTACTGCGAACTGAATCTAGCCGATACAGAGGACCGCATGACGCTTCGGGTTTGGAGCGACCATCCGGAATACAAAGCGTGCGGCGCGCTGCAGACGAATGACTTCATTGAGCTGTCCGGTGAGTTTCAGCAACACCAGCAGTTCGGGCTTGATGCCAAACGCTGGACAGTGCGGGTGCTCACACCGGAGGAAAAACAACAGCTTCTGCAGGGTCCGCCCGAACTGCGGGCAAAACAGGCGGCGGATTGGGATTACATTGTCGCGATGACGCGCGCGATCGCGGACCCGCGTTTGCGCGCGCTCTGCGACGCGTTCCTGCAGGAATGGGGTGATCGATTTCAGCGCAGCGCCGCCGCCAGAAATTATCATCATGCACGACGCGGCGGGCTGGTTGAACACACCGCGCAAATGATGCGGCTGGCGGAGAAGATCGCGCCGCTTTATCCGGCATTAAATTTCGATCTGCTTGCTTGCGGGCATCCTCTTCCACGATTCGGGCAAACTCTGGGAAAATCATCTGCCCGAAACCGGCTTCGCCATGCCGTTTGACGAACATGGAGAGTTGATCGGCCACATTTCCATCGGTCTCGAACTCGTGAACTCGCTCTGGCGAAAACTGCAGGCCACCGGCGCAATGACGGCAGAAAAGAATTTGGTCCCTGCCTCCGAAGACGTGCGGATGCATCTGCTTCATCTCATCGCCTCGCATCATGGCGAAATGCAATTTGGTTCGCCGGTTGTTCCGAAAACGCCGGAAGCGATCGCGCTCCATTACATTGATAATCTCGATGCGCGTCTGGAAATGATTTTTGCCGGCTACCAGACGGCCAAGCCACTGGCCACACGGATCTTTGATCGCGTAAGGCCACTGCCGGGTAATCTCGTGGCACCATTGGAAAAATTTCAACGGGTGCAGGATGCCGGGAAGAAAGATGATCAGCTTTTGTAATCGATCGTAGCTTCAGGAGCTGTCATCCCGATCCGCGAAGACGGGGAGGGACCTCACAACCGAGCAAGCGATGACACCATGCCCAAACGTAACCGTTCGGGGTGAGAGAGGTCCTTCGCTCCGCTCAGGATGACAACGCTGCTCGGTCGCGCAAACGCCTTTTCGCTTCGGCGAGATATTCTTTGTCGATCTCGAATCCGATGAATTTCTTCACGCCGCAGCGTTGCGCGGCGATGGCGGAATTTCCAATACCGAGAAACGGATCGAGCATCGTCTCGACGCGCGAGACGCCATGCAATTTGATACACCATTCAGCAAGCCGAACCGGAAACGTCGCCGGATGCGGGCGCTCTTTCGCTCGCCGCTGAATTGTGTCATAGGGAACAAACCAGGTATTGCCGCGGCAGCGGAGATCGGCTCCGCCCGTATGCGACCAGCGACGGATGTTGCTCTTGTCCGCGTACGGAACACCGAGCGCAAGGCGATCAATCGGTGTTGTCCCGCTCAGTGTGAGATGAAAAACGTATTCGTGACAGTCATTCAGAAAACGTGGCGAACTGATCGGCTTGAAATGGCCACGTGAAATTGGAATGCCGTTTTCATCTTCGATCGTAATCGCTTTGATCCAGTGAATCGTATTTTGCAGACGAAATAGGGCGCGCAATCGCAGAACCAATTCATGGGGCAACATGGGATTCGACGGAGCCGCACCGACATTCAGGAAAAAGGAACCGCTCGGCTTGAGAAGGCGGTGGATTTGCTTGGCCCATTCCTGGCACCAATTGAGATAGGAAGTGCGATCACCAGCGTCCAAATATTTTCCGTATTTGATCCCGAGATTGTACGGCGGCGACGTCACGACCAGATCAAATGATTGTGTTGCCAAACGGCGCATTCCAGCAACGCAATCTTCGTGATGTAGTTTGAAATTGGGCTTCATCGTCATTCCGAGCGAAGTCGAGGAATCCCGAGGCGTGAGCTGAAAGGTTTCATGGCGAGATCCCTCGACTTCGCTCGGGATGACGAACCGTAGCGCAGGAGTGCTCGCGTACAACTGTATTCGCAGGCCGGGCGATTAGGTTTATGTTTCTAGCATGTCGGATAAGCCGTCGAAATTGAAGATCGCAGATCGCGAGTTCGCCTCGCGTCTCCTCGTCGGCACCGGCAAATTTTCCTCAAACGAAGCGATGCGCGACGCGCTCGATGCCAGCGGCACCGAAATCGTGACTGTCGCATTGCGTCGCGCCGATCTTTCCGGACGCAACGATCCTTTCGCGAACATTCTCGATTTCATCGACCCAAAGCGCTTTCTGCTTTTGCCGAATACGAGCGGAGCGCGCAACGCCGCCGAAGCCGTTCGTCTTGCCCGGCTGGCCGCGACGGCCGGTTTGCCGACCTGGATCAAACTGGAGATCCATCCTGATCCCCGCTATTTGCTACCCGACCCGGTCGAGACTTTGATTGCAGCAGAAATACTCGTTAGGGAAGGTTTCACGGTTCTCCCTTATATTAACGCCGACCCGGTGCTGGCGAAACGTCTGCAGGATGTCGGGACCGCGACGGTCATGCCGCTCGGGTCGCCCATCGGCAGCAATCGCGGAATCGAAACGCGCGCACAGATCGAAATCATTGTCGAACAAGCGACTGTTCCGGTGGTGGTGGATGCCGGGCTCGGTGCGCCGAGCCAGGCAGCAGAAGCACTGGAGATGGGGACAGACGCAGTGCTCGTGAACACGGCAATTGCGATCGCTTCGGACCCAAGCCGGATGGCGCAAGCTTTCAGGAAAGCGGTCGAGGCCGGTCGCGAGGCCTACGAAATCGGACTAGCAGAAAAACTTCCCACCGCTGCTCCGACCAGTCCGCTGACCGGATTTTTCAGGCAGGATTGACGCGGCTGCCCAGGCTCGCGCCAGCGTCGTGGTAAAACTCGATTTGCCGTCCGCCGATCCGGCGCACTGCTTGCCAGCCATGTTGGCGGGCAAACTCGTCCAACGCCGACGGAGAGAGCCTGCGCAAGATATTCAGCTCGGCCGGTTGGGTAACAAAGTACTCGGGCTTCAGTGCGAGCATCTTCGCGATCTTTTCTGCCATGCCCGCAAGTTGAGCCTGTTCTATCGTGCGGGTTTCCATTCCGGCCGAACGATAACCGGTTCTACTTGAGTCTTCTCATTAATTATTCACCCGAGGAAATATTTGGCACCGCGCGGCGGATACAGCCGATGCGACTTGGCGCAATGACGGCTCTAGGTTAAGTTTTATCGATGTTTTCGGAAACGATCGATCTGCGAGGGCATATCCTTGATTCGCTGATTTTACCGAAGGTATTGGATAAGATCCTGCTTGAAGGTTGCGACTTCAGAATCATCGAAATCAAGATCGGGCAGAAACGCGCCGATCAAAGCTACGCCCGGATTGAAATTTCGGGCCCGACCCGCGAAAAGCTCGACGAGATGGTGGTTCGGCTTCGGGATCATGGAGCCGAGGTGACCAAAATCCCCGATCCGCAAGCTGCGCCCTCTCCGCCAAACCCAGCGGCCTGAAACACAGGATCGGCATGCGGAATCTGCTTCTTTGTCCACCGGATTACTACGGGATTGAGTACGAGATCAATCCCTGGATGAGCCGCGCCCGCGGCGCGGATGTGGAAGCGACGCAAGCGCAATGGCACGGACTCCATCAAAAGCTTTCCAGTCTCGATTGCAAAATCGATCTCGTCCCGCCCCAGCCGAAGCTGCCCGACATGGTATTCACGGCCAATGCCGGATTGACCATCGGGAAGAAATTCATCCCGAGCAATTTTCGCCACCAGGAGCGTTCGGGCGAAGCGCCACACTTCGCGCGCTGGATGGAGGAGCATGGCTACAAAGTCGCATGGTTGCCGGCTGATCTTTATTTCGAAGGCGAAGGCGACGCGCTCTTTTCCGGCGACACCCTGTTTTGCGGCTACAAATTCCGCTCCGACATCAATGCGCATCGTGCCGTCGCCGACATGCTCGGCTGTCTCGTCATTTCCGTCGAGCTGGTCGATCCGCGCTTCTATCATCTCGATACCTGCTTCTGCCCCTTATCGGATGGTGGCGCGGTTTGGTTTCCGGCGGCGTTCGATGAATACGGGCAGCGCACAATCCGCGATCATGTGCCGGACCTAATCGACGTGGTCGAAGAGGAAGCAACGCATTTTTCCTGCAACGCCGTCGTGCTTGAACACGACATTGTTTTGCCCGAAGGCGCGCCCAGGCTGGTCGCAACATTGAAGGAACGCGGCTACACCTGCCATCCCCTGCCGATGACGGAATTTCTGAAGGCCGGCGGCGCCTGCAAGTGTCTCGTCATGTTCATGCCTCAGCGGGAGAAATGCGCCTAACGAATTTGCGTTGTCCTCGGTCATCCCGACCGAAGCAAAGCGAAGCGGAGGGATCCCGTGGAATTTACCTTTAAGGCGCGCCGCGGGATCTCTCGACTTCGCTCGGGATCATGCTTGCTATTTCGCTTCGCGTTTCGCCCCGAGAGCTTTCTCGATTTTCTCGAGGGGCAGGCAATTCATCACATCAGACCTGGTAAGCCAGCCTTTGCGCGCAACACCAATCCCAAACCACAACTCCTGCAACCGCTCCACCCGGTGCGCGTCGGGATTGATCACGCACTTCACACCTTTCTCCTTCGCCAGAGGCCACCAGCGCCAGTCCAGGTCCAATCGCTTCGGTGCGGCATTAATCTCGATCCATGTGCCGGTCTCGGCGGCGGCTTCGATGATCGCCGGAATATCGACGGCATACGGTTGGCGTTTTAACAACAGCCTCCCCGTCGGATGTCCCAGCATCGTGACATGGGGATTACTCAGCGCGCAGATGATCCGCTTTGTCATCTCGGCCTCGGTCAAATTGAATGCCGAATGGACCGATGCGACGACGTAATCCAATTGGGCCAGCGTCCCGTCATCAAAATCGAGAGCGCCATCGCGGAGGATATCGCACTCCACGCCAGCGAATAAGCGGAAGCCCTTGAAACCAGCGTTCAATTTTCGAATCATGGCACCCTGCGCGCGCAATCGCGCTTCGTCCAGTCCGCGCGCCTGGACCGAACTGCGGCTGTGATCGGCAATGCCGAGGTATTGCAAGCCAAGCTCCTGGGCAGCGTCAGCCATTTCTTCGAGCGTGTTGTGCCCATCGCTCGCGGTGGTGTGGCAGTGAAAAGTTCCGCGAAGGTTTTCCGGTTCAATCAGGCGTGGCAATTTTCCCGACGCAGCCGCCTCAAATTCGCCGCAATTTTCCCGAAGCTCCGGCGGCACGAAATCAAGATCGAGCGCGCGATAGAGTTCCGTTTCGTCGCGAATCTTCGGAATCTTGCCGTTCAATTTCTTCCTGCCCGGCGCATCTTCACTCGGAGCGGGCGCGAGCCGGTATTCATTCAGCGTCCAGCCCCGCTTCAACGCGCGGTTCCGCATCTCAATGTTGTGCTCTTTGCTGCCGGTAAAATAATTGAGGGCAAACGGATATTCCGCCGGGGCAACCACGCGCAGATCGCATTGAATCCCCGAGCGCAAACGCACACTGCATTTCGTCGCGCCTTGCGCGATCACGCTTTCGACCAGCGGATGCTCGACAAACATTTTCGATAATTCGGCCGGCGCTTTCGTGGCCACGATGAAATCGAGATCGTGCACGATTTCCTTCCGTCGCCGATAGCTGCCCGCGATACAGACATGCAATGCATCCGGATGTTCGCGCAGATCGTTTTGCAGTCTCTCCGCTTCGCTCGCGATCTGTCCGAGCTGAAAGGACCCGGCGTG
Source organism: uncultured Verrucomicrobiae bacterium (assembly GCA_963737545.1). Classification (GTDB taxonomy): domain Bacteria; phylum Verrucomicrobiota; class Verrucomicrobiia; order Chthoniobacterales; family UBA10450; genus CAVTTH01. The sequence goes on from CAVTTH010000003.1 coordinate 744,442, forward strand.
CTTCGCGCGACCGGCGATGGCCTGGCAAAGTTTCGCCTGCGTTGTTTTTCCGAAACCAGGGAGCTGCGCGACCTGGTCCGCATCGCAGGCTGCTTGCAACTGCGCGATCGAACTCACCTGTAGTTGCTCATAGAGCGCCTTGATTTTCCTCGCGCCGAGTCCAGGAATAGAAAACAGTTCCAGAATTCCAGACGGGAACTCCGCCTGCAGTTCGTCATAAAATTTGAGCAAACCGGTTTCCGCCAGTTCCTTGATTTTGGCGGCGATGGCCTTTCCGACGCCCGGAATCTTCTCCAGCGTCTCGATGTTCTGGAGATCGCCCAGATTGCCGCCGAATGTTTCGATGGACCGGGCGGCGTTCGCGTAGGCCCGAATCTTGAATGGATTTTCTCCTTTGAGTTCAAGAAGCGTCGCGATTTGATCGAGCACCTCCGCGATTTTCGCCTTATCCACGATTCATTGTTAACCGGGAATGCGCAGTCGTCATCCCGAGCGAAGTCGAGCGATCCCGTTGCGGAAGATAAAAGGTAACTTCGCGGGATCCCTCGACTTCGCTCGGGATGACTGTGCTAAATTGCCTTCCCGCGATGATGACCGTGCGATTGTTGGCTTGCTCGTTCTTGATTTTTTGCAGCGCAGTGAATTTGAATGCGGTCATTTTGTTTCGCACCGGCGATCCAGCCGAGAACACGACCGCACCGGGCGGTCCTCTCGCCGACAGCGGCTGGCAATACGAAGGCCAATTCGGCCTTTATCTCGGAACCCCAATCGCGCCTCACTTCTTCCTCACCGCCGCTCACCTTGGAACTGCCAGCTCGGCTTTCACTTTTCAAGGAGTGAATTACTCGCTCACGCGGCAGTTCGCCGATCCAAAAAGCGACCTCAGTATCTGGGAGGTGGCGGAAACATTTCCATCCTTTGCCCCGCTCTATGCAAAGGACGACGAAATCGGTCGCCAACTCGTCGCGATTGGACGCGGGACCCAGCGTGGAACCGCGATTTTTATCGACGGAAATCTTCGCGGCTGGAATTGGGGCGGCGGCGATGGCGTCCAGCGTTGGGGTGAGAATATCGTTTCCGGCATTGTCTCATTCGGCTTCGATGACGACACGCTTTACGCGACCTTCGACGCCAGCGGCTTGCCTAACGAATCGCATTTGTCGGTCGGCGACTCCGGTGGTGGACTCTTCCTTGATGATGGCGGCGTTTGGAAGCTGGCCGGAATCCATTATGACGTCGACGGGCCCTTCTACGTTGATGACGCGGGCAACGGCGCTTTCATTGCGGCGCTTTTTGACACGCGCGGCTTCTATGTTTCCGACGGACAGATTCCGCCCACTTACATACTGATCGATGGACCGAACCCGGTGCCTACCGGATTTTATTCCACCCGCGTTTCGTCGAAGCTGGACTGGATCTACAGCGTCATCGATCCCGCTGGCGACCCCGACATGGACGGCAGCTCGAACCTGCTCGAATACGCGCTTCATCTTAACCCGCTCCAGCCCGACGTCATCGGCGCGCCGCGCGCTGGTCGAGAGGACAATTTTCTGACCCTCACCTATACGAAAGTCACGACCGCGACCGACATCAATTACGCCGTCGAACAATCGATCAACCTGCTCTCATGGGATCCGGCCAATTCGATCGACGAAATCGTTTCCACCAATGGCAACGTGCAAACGATCAGAGCAAAGGTTGATATCGGCGCCGCGACCAGATTGTTTCTGCGCTTGCGCGTTACGCGACTGTGATCCGACAAAGCCGCTTACATTCGCCCGCGCCGTTTGTAGAATTCGTAGCGCTGAAAGATGGAATCGACATATCGGCGCGTGCCGGGAAAATCGATCCTCGAGAGAAAATCATAGGATGACATTGGTTCTGAATTAACTCCGCCGGCCCAGCGTTGCGCGCGACTCGCTCCGGCGTTGTATTCGGCAAGCGCGAAGGGCATCGGATCGAATTCGCGTTCCCAGTGCTGCACCGCCCGGTGCAAGTACCACGCCCCCGCCTCCATGTTTGTCTTCGGTTCGAACAAATCCTCCGCGTGAAAATCCGGGACGTGATTTTCTTTCGCCCATTCCCTGGCCGCAATTTCGCTCACCTGCATCAATCCGCGCTCGCCCGAGGCGCCGAATTTTTGCGGATCGAACTTGCTCTCACGCCAGATCACGGCCTTGAGCAACATCGGATCAAGCTGATGCGCGGTCGCGACGGAGCGGATCAAATCATCATATTGTTGAAACCGCTGCGGACTGATCCATTCATGAAAGGTGTAAACTGGATCGCCCGAGCGAAACCCGAAAACCGCCACCGCGATCGCCGAAGCGAGCAGCACACAAATAACAAATTTGAAAAGGAAACGGTTCATTTGTCTCGACCCACGCCGGCAACGGTAATGAGACCTTTTGCCGGGTAAATCTTCACGTCCAACTATAGCATGCCAAAAGGCCGTTACGCTCGTGTCATCGTTGATCGCTCGATCCAGCGCGAACTCGATTACTCCGTGCCGGAAACGCTGGCGGAACTCGTCAGTGTCGGTTCGAGAGTGCGCGTGCCGTTCCGCGAAAAGCACGCCCTCGCCACGGTCGTCGCTCTCCTCGAAGAAACCGACGCGGCAGGCATCAGGCCGATTGAAGCTGTCGTCGGCGACAAACCGATCCTGAGCGAACCGCTGCTCGAGTTGGCGCGTTGGATGAGTGCGTATTACTGCTGTTCGATCGAAGGCGTGATGCGCAGTTTGCTGCCGCAGGTGATCCGGCGCGGCGAAGTGAGCTGGAAAAAACAACTCTTCGTCAGCGCAGGCAGAGAAGTTGGCGCCGAGGAACTGGAAAAACTGCGAAGGCGTGCTCCGCGGCAGGCTGAATTACTGGAAGCGATTCAGAAACTGACGGAACCGATCGCCGCGGCCGAGCTTCTGCGGGCAACTTCGCTCGATAATTCAACCCTGCGCGCGCTGGTGAAGCGCGGCTTCGCGCAGCTCGCCGAGCAAGCCGTGCCGCGCGATCCGCACGCCGACGAACAGTTCATCGCTTCGGGCAGCCTGGAGTTGAACGCGGAACAAACTGTGGCTCTGCGCGCGATCGAACGATCGCTTGATGTGCCTAACGAGGCGCGGCCAATTCTGCTGCACGGCGTCACTGGCAGCGGCAAAACGGAAATTTATTTGCAGGCCATTCGTTCCACGCTCGCGCGAGGCAAGACGGCCATCGTTCTTGTGCCGGAAATCTCGCTCACGCCGCAGACAGTCGAGCGGTTCAAAAGCCGATTCGCCGCGAAGCAGGACGAGGTTGCGGTTTTGCACAGCCATCTTTCCGAAGGTGAGAGGCACGACGAATGGCACAAGATTCATTCGGGACGTGCGCGCATCGTCATCGGAGCGCGCAGCGCGATATTCGCGCCACTCGCGAATCTCGGATTGATCGTGGTCGATGAGGAGCATGAGAATTCCTACAAACAGGAGGACGCTCCGCGGTATCACGCCCGCGATGTCGCCGTCGTGCGCGCGAAGATTGAGAAATGTGTCGTTGTTCTCGGGACGGCGACGCCTTCGCTGGAAAGTTACTTCAACGCCACCCGCGAGAAATATCAGCTCGTCCGCCTGACTCAGCGCGTCGACAACTGCCAGATGCCGCTGATGCGCATTATCGATCTGCGGCAGGAACGACGAAAACAGAAAGGGCTGACGATCCTTGCCGATAAGTTACGCGCGGCGATGGGCGATCGCCTCGAAAAGAGTGAGCAAACCATTCTGTTCCTGAATCGGCGCGGCTTTTCGACGTCGCTGCTTTGCAGCAATTGTGGCGAGGCGCGCAATTGCCCGAACTGCAGCGTCGCGCTCACCTTTCATCGCACGGCCGCGCGCTTGAGCTGTCATCTCTGCGGCCACACTGCGGCCGTTCCGAAAAAATGTCCGGCCTGCCACCAGGATGCGCTTATCTACTCCGGGTTCGGGACTGAGAAAGTAGAGGCGGCCGTCAGCCAGATTTTCCCGAAAGCTGTCGTTCGACGAATGGATGCGGATTCGATGACGCGCAAAGATGCGTATCGCGAAACGCTTCGTGCTTTCCGCGCCGGCAAAATCGATGTGCTCGTCGGCACACAGATGATCGCGAAAGGTCTGCATTTTCCGAACGTGACGCTGGTCGGAATTATTAACGCCGATCTTGCCTTGCACCTGCCGGATTTCCGCGCCGGTGAGAGGACATTCCAGCTCCTCACGCAGGTGGCGGGACGCGCCGGTCGCGGCGAACAGCCCGGTGAAGTTTTTGTCCAGACCTACACGCCGTTTAGTCCATCGATTCAATTCGCGCGTCATCATGACTTTGCCGGTTATTTCGAGCAGGAGCTGGAATTCCGCGAACGCTGTGACTTCCCGCCGTTCAAGCACGCTGTTCTGATTACGGTGCGATCAGAACACGAAGCTCGCGCAAAGTTCTCCGCTGAGACACTGGCGCGCCGTTTGAAGGAAGCGCTGCCGGACGAATTCACGCTTGGAGCGCCGGCGCCGGCGCCGCTCGAAAAGCTCCAGGGCCAGTTTCGTTTTCATATCCTGATCCGCGGCGCCGCGATCATGCGATTAAGCCGACTGGTTCGCGAAGTCCTCGACAAGCTTCCCTTTCCGGAAGACGTCGCCGTCGGTGTGGATGTCGATCCCTACCAGCTTCTCTGACGTTTCTGCTGTAGCCGCTTCGCACTGTAGCCGCTTCGCTGTGCGAAGCGTAAGCGAGAGAGCATCGCGCCATCACGCCGCCCGCAAGGCGGCGGCTACAGGTCACGCGCGTTCGATGAGAATGATCTCGCCGGCGTAGGGCCAATCTTCTCTGACGCTTCTGCTGTAGCCGCTTCGCTGTGCGAAGCGTAAGCGAGAGAGCATCGCGCCATCACGCCGCCCACAGGGCGGCGGCTACAGGTCACGCGCGTTCGATGAGAATGATTTCGCCGGCGTAGGGCCAATCCTCGGCATTCGCGACAAGCCCGGCCCGCACGGGATTGTCACGCACATAATTCCATTTCTGACCGTAGCTCTCGTCGCTGCGCAGAAGATGATCGAAGAAACCGCGCTGCCAAACCGGATCGTTTCCTTCTTCACGCTCCACCGCTTTCGCCAGGCACTGCTTCAGCATCCCAACCCATTTCCCCAGCACGAAATCATCCGGACCACAGACGAACAGATGCAAATGATCCGGCATAATGACATAGCGGCCAACTGCGATGTTGTTTTCGAAATAGGCTTTACTGGCGAATTCAATGAACGCGGCGTGGACAGATTGGCTTGCCAGCACTTTCCGTCTGCGATAGGCGCAAAACGTTACAAAGAACACCTGGTTGTTCGCGAAAACCCGAGAGAGTCTCGGCGGGATCCTGGGATACTGCGTCATTCCTGAAGCTGAGTCATTTGCCGTAGCCGCGTTGTCGCCGCCGCCCTGTGGGCGGCGCCGGTTTGAGATCATTCAAACAATTTCACAGCCAGAAACAAAGATTTGGTTCGCACAAATTTCGCTTCGCGCAGCGAAGCGGCTACAGCAGAAACATCACAAGAGCTCAAGATTTGGCCGTGGGCCGACAAGGTGATCATCATTGATCGCGTGTGACCTGTAGCCGCCGCCCTGTGGGCGGCGCGATGAAAAGCGACATCTCCACCGTGCGCTTCGCACACTTGTAGCCGCCACCCTATGGGCGGCGTGATGAAAAGCGGCATCTCCACCGTGCGCTTCGCACACTTGTAGCCGCCGCCCTGTGGGCGGCGTGACGAAAAGCGGCATCTTCGCCCTGGCAACTTCGCATAGCGAAGCGGCTACAGGCGCATGTTCCAGTTGCTCACGCGATCCCGTTTCGCTTCGCACAGCGAAGCGGCTACAGTCTCCGCGATCGACGATTACGCCTAACGAATGAGCTCCTCTCCCGACATCAATCCCGCGGTCGCGGTACCGGAAGATATGACCGGCCGGCCGCGCCGGGTCGTGAGCGGAAAAATTTCGCTGCGCAAAACATTCTCAGCGCTTAGACACCGAAACTTTCGTCTTTTCTTTTCCGGCCAGCTCATCTCGCTCATCGGCACGTGGATGACGACAACGGCGCAGGGTTGGCTCGTTTACCAACTCACCGGATCAAAAGCGCTCCTCGGCGTTGTTGCCGCCGCGGCCTCCGCGCCGATGCTCGTCTTCTCAACCTGGGGCGGCTGGGCCGCCGATCGTTATCCAAAACGTTCCGTCCTCGTTGTCACCCAGAGTTCTTCCATGGTTCTTTCGCTCGCCATGGCGGCGCTGGTTTGGAGCGGCCACGTCAAACCGTGGCAGATTATTGTGCTCGCGATAATTGGCGGCGTGACGATGGCGTTCGATATGCCGGCGCGGCAATCGTTCGTCATCGAAATGACCAGCCGCGAAGATCTGATGAACGCGATTTCGCTCAACAGCTCCGCCTTCAACAGCGCGCGCATCATCGGCCCGTCGCTCGCCGGGATTCTCATGGCGAAGGTCGGCATCGCGATGTGTTTCTTTCTCGACGGAATCAGTTTCATCGCGGTCATCGCCGGTCTGCTCATGATGCGGCTGCCGCAACATTCGACTGCGAAGGCAGAAACCAGCGCGCTCGCGCAATCGCTCGAAGGATTTCGTTACGTTCGGAATCATCCGCGCGTTCTCACCATTCTCTCGCTCTTCGCCGTCGTCGGGATTTTCGGCTGGTCCTACTCGGTTCTCATGCCGGCGTTCGCGCGCGATGTCCTTCATCTTGGCGAGCAGGGTTATGGCATGTTGATGGCCGGCAGCGGTGTCGGCGCGTTCATCGCCGCGCTGACCGTGGCGACCACCGGGCATTTTCTCCCCACGCGAACGATGGCGCTCAGTGGTGTCTGGATTTTTTCCGCTACGCTCGCGCTCTTCGCCTTCAACCGAAATTTCGGCGTCGCACTCGCGCTCCTGGCGGTCGGCGGGTTCGGCATGGTCCTCTATTTCTCCACCTCGAACACTGTGCTGCAAACGATTGTGCCCGACGAAATGCGTGGTCGCGTCATGGGCATCTGGACGCTGATCTTTGGCGGCATGATCCCGCTCGGAAGCTTGCAAGCCGGGCTGATGGCGGACTTTCTTGGAACTTCCGCCACGATCGCGATCGGCGCACTCATCTGTGCCCTCGCTGCGCTCGTTACCCTTCAGGTGGTCAGACGCCGCGAAGCGCAACAAGCTCGGCTCGCAAAGATATGAGCTTCTGAGTTGCTTTGACTCTGACCCGAGCAATCGGTCAATCCGCGTAATCTGGCAACCCGTCGCAGGCTGCCACGGGAGGTTAGATCAACCGCCTGGGTCGTCCTACCGCAATGATTACTGATTGGAAATCGTCGCGGTTGTTCCGTCGATCTTGGTGAAACTGACGGTGAATCTCTCGGCGTAGCACTTTGCCCGATCCTGGAGCATGCCGATCGCCACTGCCTCGCCCAGTTGGACGGAGGAGGAGGTGTCGCTGCGCCAGTGGATGCCGGAATGGATTCCATGGCCAAAAGAGATGTTGTTAGCCAGCTTGTTCAACTCGCCGTTGACCGTGAGCTGGCCCGCATCGGAGCCCGTGTAGGGTAACAACGAAAGCCCATCACTGGCTGGCACCACCGGATCGGGAATAACGAAATTGCCGTCGAAGAAGAATTTCAGGACGGTGATGCAAGCGCCGGCGACGGTGCCATGGCCGGTAGGATACGCCGGATGAGTAGGCGAGCCTTCGGGGAAAGCCTGCGAGAGGAAGTAGTCCCCATATCTGTTGAAGCTGCTTTGCACCGCCTGCGAGTTGAGCACGTTGTTGTTCACGTGGCCCTGGAGCGTGCCGCCATGGCCAGTCAGAATCTGTCGCACAATCGCGCCACCTGACTCGGGACGGTGCCGGAGATGAATCGCCCATTTTTGATACCACACGGTATTCAGCGCAAGGCGAGCAGCTGTCGTGAGCGTGGCCGCGACATCGGGACCACCAAAGGTGCCGAAGCCGTTCTGCTTGGTGGAGTCGACATAGGGATTACCGGGGTTCGCCGGTGCGCCGATCGTGTTGAGCACCAGGAAAGCCACAAAGCATGCCTGGAAGAGCACATCGACATGGGTGTATGCGCCAAGATCGCGGCCATTATGGAGATAGCGCAGCTGGGGGTCGAATTGGTTCTGAAGCCCGGTATCAATGCCGTTCTGGACCTGTTGGTAAGTCGTCGGGTCAGTCATGTAGTCGACGTTTGCCAGGTAGGTGGCAATCTGCTGGCTGATCGGCTGCGCACCGAGGTAGGTGGGGATGAGATGCAACTGAGACATGTAAGGCCCAACGGTTTCGCCCGGGTAGGGCCCGCGGAACAACAGGTCCGGCGTGACGTTACCCGATCCATTCCTCGGGCCGGCGTAGGTGGGCATGCCGTCAGCTCGGCCGCAGCCTGCACGGCTATGGGATTTGAAGCGTAATCGGTGAACGCGATATCCCGGAGCAGCGAAGCCCAGTAAAGTTCCACCAGTTCCGTCCCGTAGGCCGCACTCGCGAGGGCCGGCGCGGGTGGGACGACGATCCTGCTTATTTGATTGGCCGGCGACGGTGCGTTCCCGAACTGCACGTCATCGCACCCTTCCAAGGAGAAGGCGTTTCCCCCGAGCGGTCCGTTCAATGTGCGGGGACCGCCGAGAATCACGTTTTCAAAGGCGGCGAAAGTCCCGGTGTTAATCGCGTGCCGGAAAGTCTGGAAAGCGAGCTGGATTAACCAGGCCGATCCCATTCTGCAGAATGCCCTTGGAGTAGGTGCCCGACTTGTCCGGATAGCGCGCTTCGTCGCCGTTGGTCGTGTGCGGCGGAACGGGAATCAGCGCTTCTCTGGTCGCCGCCTCGAGGCGGAGGGCGAAGGCCCGTCTGACCCGCGGATCGAACACTCCGTTCAGCGGAGCGATGTCATCCCCAATGGTAAGCTTGAAAGAATCCTGGGCGGAGGCGACCGCGGCTTTGCCTAAGACCGCTCCACCCGCCAGTGCCACACCGATCTGGCCCAGGAACTTGCGGCGGCTGGGGCCCTTGTTGACGGCATTGTTGGCGGAAGGATTTCCTGTTTCGGTTACATCAGCGGCGGTATTTTTCCCGTTCATTGTGACCTTTCTCTGTTTGGCTGCCCGGTCGAGGTACTTCCCGGTATTCCGTATCCCCGAATCCCAGTTAATTACGAATTGCCCGTTTAAACAAGAATAATCGGACTAATCCTGCAGGATCTTGTGTGACTGGCCTTCGCCAGCAACCTGGCACTTGGTCGCTGTTGTCTACCTTCTGTCCTGATTGAATCAGGTGGAATGGGCGCGCAGCCAGCAATGATCCGTAAATCTGCCGAGTCGCTATGATTGTCGGTCGCTCTGTCATTCTGGAGGCGGCGTCATCGTTTTCACGCCGACACGGGCGAGATATTCTTCCACCCGCAGGATGTTATCGGCCCGCTGCACAATCTTGAGCAGATTGTCCATCGACGAGACCTCTTCCAATTGCTCGGCCAGAAACCACTGGAGAAAATTGATCGTGATGTAGTCATTTTCCGAACGCGCCAGCTCCACCAGCGCGTTGATCTGATGGGTCACCTGCACTTCCTGATCGAGTGAAAGCTTGATCGCTTCCTCCGCGCTTTTGAACCGGGATTGCGGCGCGTCGATCGCCGGAATCGTCACGCGGCCACCCGCATCGATAACGTATTTGATGAAACGCATCGCATGCTCGTTCTCTTCATTGGCCTGACGAAAAAAATGAGCCGACAACTGCGAGAGCGCGTCCTCGGCGAAATGCGCCGCGATCGCGACATACTGCATGGCCGCGCCAAACTCATTGCCAATCTGCTCGTTGATCGCGTCGATGACTTTGTTGCTGGTAAGCATAGGAACCTTTCTTAAATGTGGTGGTATCATATCGCGAATCGCAAATGAAGAAAAACCCTTCGCCTCCCGAAATTTGTCCGGTCTGCGGTGAAGAGGTTCCGAGAAACGCGCGGGCCTGTCCCGAATGCGGCGCCGACGAAAAGAGCGGATGGAAGCCGGATGCGCAATACTCATGGACGGACTCGATCTACCGGATGAGGAATTCGATTATGAGGAATTTGTTGCGAAAGAGTTTGGAGGCGGCAGATCAATTCCCCGCAAACAGATCCTGCTGGCCGCGGTCGCGGCCATCATGCTGATCGTTTTCCTGATTCTTTATTTCCGCTAGTTATTCGCGCGCGCCGATCGCTCTTAGTTTCTTCGCCGCGTCGCCTCGAACAGAAACCACGTCCGGCGTTCGGTCTCGTCGATCCAAACCTCAATCAAACTCGCGGTCGCGACGTCGCGATGTTCGTCGCAAACGTTGTGCGCCTCGCGCAGGCGCTCGGTCAGGGTTTTGTTGTCTTCCGCTAATTCTGCCAGCATGTCCAATGGCTCGACGTAATCGGCGTCGTTATCGGCGATGCGCTGAAGACGCGAGATGTGCCCGATCGATTTGAGTGTCGGACCACCCAGCTTGCGAATCCGCTCCGCGATCGGATCTGTCATCGCGAAAAGCTGGTCGGCCTGTTCATCGAGAAGCAAGTGGTAATCCCGGAAGTGCGGACCACTCATGTGCCAATGGAAATTCTTGGTCTTGAGGTAGAGCGCGAACACGTCCGCCAGGATCGCGTTCATCGCGCCCCCGATGTCCTTCGTCGCGGCAGATGTGAGATCGGTGCGCGTGGCGAGCGGAACGTTGCGCCTTCCTTTGAGCTCCTGGGTCTTTTTCGAATTAGATCTATTCATGCTTTTGGTCCTTCGGGCGATTTGATTCTAGAATCAAGCTCTAATAAATGCGAGCAGATCGGCGTTGATCGTGTCGGCTTGGTGGTCGGCATACCGTGTGGGAAGCCTTTGTAGGTCTTGAGCGTCCCATTGTTTAGTAGCTTGGCCGACAACGGCGCGGAGTCTGGCTCCGCTTTCCCTTTCCGACAGTGACGTACGGCATAATGAATTCCTTTCGGTTTAGGTAGATGTGCCACCCGTGGCAAGATCTGCCCTCGATTAAATTGATCGCCTCGCAGCCGGCCGGTCACGTTACGTTTGTGTGACGTTTCGATCGATCGCATAACCAAAGTTGAGAAAGCGCTATAAAGGTCCGTAATTTCCTAAAATGAAATTACGACGTCACAATTCAATGGAGACGTAAAGGCATATGGAAACCATTTTGGATCGCATTCTCCCTCTGAATTTGATCGCCACGACTGTCGTGTTTTATGTCGCAGCGCGAATTTATCTCCTGCCTCATCTCAGCCGATTGCGTCCACGCGCGGTGTTGATTCCGATTTTATTGCTGCACTCTTTGCGTCACCTCGGTCTGATGTTTCTGACCCGGGGCGCGACTTATCCAGGATTATCGGAACAGTTCGCTCATCCAGCAGCGTTAGGCGATCTCGTTACCGCCGCGTTGGCTTTTGTTGCGATCTTTTTCGTTTCTCGCGATTCGACTGCCGCCAAACCGCTGGTCTGGCTCTTCAACATCTTCGGCGTAATCGATCTGCTTGTTGCGATTACTCTGGCGACGGTTTACAACGCGCCTCCGTTTATGGGCCCATCCTATTGGATTCCCGCGCTCTGGGTTCCTGCGTTGTTGGTCACGCATTACATAACATTCCTAGTTCTGATCAGGTATTGGAGAGAAGACCGGCAATGAACGGCGTCCGCAACCGCGAGCGAAAGGCCATCGACGGCGTATCGCCAGCACAGGCGATTGGCGCGTTGGCTCTGGGGGCAATCGCACTCGGCGCCGTCGCACTCGGTGCCCTGGCCATCGGACAACTCGCCATCGGGCGACTCGCCATCGGTTGCGCGCGAATCAAACGGCTGGAGATTGACGAACTGATTGTTCGAAAACGCAGCTAGACCTTGTTCGCATACTCATTCGCAAACAACGCGGGCTGTCCGCCCGTGTGCAGGAACAACACCGTCTCGGTCTTCTTGAAAAATCCCCGGCGGATCAAATCGATCATTCCTGCTGCGGCGCGTCCGGTATAGACCGGATCGAGCAAGAGGCCTTCGCGCCTCGCGAACAAATGGATCGCTTCGCGTTCCAATTCGGTTAACACACCGTACCCTGCTTTGCAGTAGTCGGCATTGGCCAGGACGTCGACCGGTGTGAAGTGAATTTTCTCCTCCAATTTTCCACCGGCTGCCGATGCTAACTCCGAGACGTGGTTCTTCAGCCACTCTTCTGATTCATCGATGCTGATGCCTAACACTCTGCCTTGATATCCAAACACACGCTGACCCAGCACGAGTCCCGCATGAGTCCCACCCGAGGATGTCGCAAACACGATCCAATCCGCGGTAACGTTTTGTTCCATCAACTCTTTGATCGCAAATGCATAACCTAACGCCCCGGTCGGGCTCGATCCTCCGTATGGGACGAGATAAGGTTTCGTTCCATTCTCAACAGCCCGATCGAATGTCTGCTCAAGAACCTTGTCCCGATCTTTGCGATCCGGAACAAACACGACCTGCGCTCCAAACAGTTGATCAAGCAACAGATTTGCCGACGGCTGTTCCGGTTTATCCCCGGTCAAAACAACTGTGCATTCAAATCCAAATCGCGCTGCTGCTGCTGCGGTTTGCCGGCAATGATTGGATTGTAACGCACCGCCGGTGATCAAGGTCTTCGCGCTCTGTTCGCGCGCTTCCGCCACCAAAAATTCCAGTTTCCGAGTCTTATTGCCGCCGAAGGCGAGCCCGGTCTGATCGTCCCGTTTGATTAACAAACGCGGTCCATCCAAAGCCTCGGAAAGACGCCGGAGTTCTTCAACCGGCGTGGGTAAATGAGCAAAACTTAATCTGGGAACAATCATCACCCGGAAGGTTCAAGATCATCCTGGAATTTGCGTGAATTCCAAGTCCAACGCCGCCGCATTCTTCGCCGTCCTCTTTGTCACACGATTGTCACATGGCGCAGCCGCAAACGTTACCCTTGTTTCCTCGACGAAAGCGCGCGCGATTTTAGGATGTGATCACATCGAAACAACAACACCAAATTACAATCCGAACACAAAAATAATATGAGAAAGAACTTCTTCAAAATGACGCTCCTGGCTATGGCCGGTGCGGCGCTAATGGCATCATCGGCGAAAGCGCAAGTCGTGTATACGAACGGCGACTTCCTGCTCGGTTTTCGCCAGGTCGGATCGGCCAATGACGTCCTTGTCGACATCGGAACGTTCAACGTCAATACCAATCACGTCTTCAGCAATCTGGGAAATCTCGGTGCGACGTTGGCCACGACCTTTGGCGTGGGCTGGGCATCGGATATGAATGTGTTTTTCAGTATTGGCGCGACCACGGCCGGATCGAGCCACGTCAACTTCGTCACCCGCGGCTTTAACTCTGGCGATCCGCAACCGACGCCGTGGAACAACCTCTCGACCGGAAATTCGATTGCTCTGTCGAACAAGTTCTTTGCCCAGGGTACTGCGTATAATCAGTTCCCGCAGACGCCGGGCAATCCCGCGGTCGTGCAACCGAACGCCAGCACCGATAGCTATGCTGCTTACATGCCGGGTGGCGTCAACGACGCCGGACACGCCCAGGGAAACATTGCCTACGGCTTTTTCAATCCGACGACAGAGAATAATTTCGGCGCCGGCGTAACCAACGCCTTCCTCAATCTATATCAGCTGACCCCCGGGGGCGGACCGTCGACACTCGTCGGCTTTTTCGGGCTCAGCGCTGACGGTAACACCCTAACATACACGGCAGTTATTCCGGAACCTTCCACCTATGCGATGGCGGTGCTCGGTCTCGGCGGGCTCCTGGCTTTTCAGCGCCTCCGGAGGAAAGCCGTTTCCGCTTAGACTTATCAACGAATCGAAAATCCCAAACTTGGAAACCATCTCAACGACAAACGACCGCTTAAAAGAAAAACCCAAAAATAATATGAACCTATTCAAACATGCACTGGCGGGAATTCTCGCTCTAACTATCACGGGAACGGGCTTTGCCGGAACCCGATCGGCTCAACCCGGGCAAGCTCCGGTGAAAATTTACATCACCGGTTCAACCGCTTTTCGATCCGCTGCCACGCCGGCAGTTTTAGCGATATTGTCGGGCAGCGTCAGCATCGCCTACGATGGCCTTACCCCGGGCGTGACTTCGCAAAACAATGCCAACGCCGTGACCTGGACCGGTGGAAGCATTGGCGCTACACCAGTCACCATCAAGGCCTCCTGGTCGGGATCGGCCGGTGGTGTTCAAACTGTCGCCGGGAGGCCGAACTTCCTTGTTCGGTTCCTGCCCGATGGCGCCGTTGGATCGAACAACAGCGACCCGCGGCAACCGGCCAATCCGGCGGAGCCAGCCGTACCCGATATGGCCTTTACCGATGCTTTCCAAAGCTCGACACCCTTCAACGGCACCTTCAACGGTGTAACCTATGCAAACCTGCTCGACCATAACGTTGGCGTGGTCACATTTGTTTTTGCCGCAAGCAAGAACTTCCCGCTCGGCACCGGCAGCGGCACTTCATCGTCCTACTCGATGACCGTACAGCTCGCTCAAGCCTTGTATCCGGTCGGCGCCATCCCCTTGTCGTCGATCACGGGTAATAACACGACCGACCGTCTCATAGGGGTGTATGCCACCGGACGCGACTTTGACTCGGGGACGCGATTAGTCTGCATGGCCGAACCGGGGGTGGGCGTTGCGACGATCTTGCAGCAGTGGAAGCCGACGGTTGTCGGCACGACAATCACCGCGCTGGATCTTTATCCGGTAACGACAATCAACGGCGTGAGCACGGGCGTCCCTGGCAATGGCGGAGAATCGAGCGGCAGTTCATTGCGCGGATTTCTAAACAACACACTCACTGCCGCCGCCTATCAAACATGGCGCGGGGACCTGACGAATGGCTATCTCATGACCTATCTCGGTGTGAGCGATTACAATAACGTCTCGGCTAATGCGGTTAAGCTAAAGTACGCTGGGGCTGATTTCTCGCAGCAAGCGGTCGAGGAAGGCCAGTATACCCTCTGGGGTTACGAGCATCTCGACTGGAAATCCGATCTGGGCAATGGGGGAACGGGTGGACCGCCAATAAAACTCACCTGCGCCAACAACCTGACGGCTCAGGTTACCAATTCCACCTCGACAATATTGAACCCCAATGTCGCTCTGGCCGACATGCAGGTTCAGCGCTTTGGCGACGGTGGAACCGTCACTGCAATCAGTTTCTAAAAAAACGGAATGCATAATACCGAGGCGGTGCGGATGGAGGTGTCTGCACCGTCTCAATTTTTTCAAACGGACTAAAACGTTTCTAAAGCAGATGCGAATCTCGCCGCACTTCCTGGTTCCGTTCCTGTCCGTCTGCGCGCTGGGCGGCGTGACGCTGGCGTTTGTGACTCGATCGGATCTGTATCGATTGTGGCATGGATGGGCATCGATTGATGCCTATCGGGCGGCGCAGGCGGCTGGACACTGAGTCCATTGGAGGGGGACGCCGCGTGGCGGCGGCGTCCCAAGCCGGCCCGTGCGATTCGCATTGGCGCAGCGCGCCATCCCTAACGAGCTGGATTGCTCGGGCTAGCGCGCCGCGGCAGGCTTCTCCGGCGCTTCAATCCTGGCGCTCAACTCTCGTGCGAGCCGTTCCCCTTCCTCCACCTGCGTCGGAGTCATGCCTCTCGCGATTTCCGCGAGCGGCACGCTGCCGGTGGCTTCACCCCTATCGGCACTGAGCTTGAACCACGCATAGGCTTGAATCAGATCTCGTTGACCGGCGATGCCGCTGGAATAGAAACGACCGAGATTGGCCTGGGCTTTGGCGTCGCCTTGCTCGGCTGCCTTGCGAAACCAGTCCGCTGCTTGTTTGCCATCCGTTGTCACGCCGAGTCCGCTTTCATATAGAAAACCGAGAGTGTTTTGCGCCCAGGCTTTTCCCGCGGCAGCTGCTCGGGCGAGCCATTTCGCCGCATCGGCGTAGCTCTTTTCGCAGCCTTGATCGCCAAAGTAATACAGGCGGCCGAGGTGAAGTTCCGCTTCCACGTAATTCCTCTCGGCGGCTTTTTTGAACCAGCGGATCGCCTCCTGACAATCCTTCTTCGTGCCCGTTCCCGACAAGTACATTTGACCAACCGTGTCCTCTGACTCTGGGACGGATTGTTCGGCAGCCTTTTTGAACCACGAAAGCGCGATCGCCGCGTCTTTCTTCACGCCGCTACCCTGGAGATACATCACTCCGAGATTGTGCTCCGCCTTGGCGTGTCCCTGAGCGGCGGCCAATCTAAAAAATTCCAACGCCTTGAGATCATCCTTCTTCAGGCCCTCCCCGTGAAAGTAAGCGCGTCCGATGGAAAATTGTGTTTCGGCGTCTTTGCTCGTCGCTTGTTCGTCGAGCTTGTCGGCCCTGGTTTCGGCGATGCCGGATAACGGGATCGCGAGCGACATAAGGATCAAGCCAACTCTCAATTTGTGATGAAAACTTGGCGAACACGTCATGGTCGACCTCCTGTTTGTTTTGCTTGAAGCACACCGTTCAGATTTGTCCGAGCTTCCGTGAAATCCGGTTTCAACCGGAGCGCTTCTTTGTATTGAGCGACTGCGTCATCGACGCGGCCGAGAACGAAGAGCGCCCCGCCCATATCATTGTGGGCAACGGCTGAGTCGGGTTTCAGCTCGATGGCGCGCGCAAAATGCGACCGCGCCTCTTCAATTCGACCGGCATTAAAAAACAGAGCGCCCAGGCTCTGATGCGCCTCGACGTAGTCGGGATCGAGCCGCAACGCTTCCGAATATTCTGCGATCGCTCTTTCTGTCTGCGCGATTTTTTCCAGCTCCACACCAAGGTTTCTGTGCGCCTCGGCAGATTTGGGATCGCATTTGATCGCTTCCTCGAAGAAATGCGCCGCCTCGGCCGGATGGCCGGTCTTGTCGAGAACGACACCGGCTTCGAAATATGCCTTGGCTGATTTCGGATTGAGACGGATGACTTCGTCCAATTCCGCGATCGCCGCATCGTACTGGCCTGTCTTTTCCAAGGCGGTGGCAAAGGTCAGATGCGCTTCGGCATAGTGTGGCGCCAGATCGACAGCTGTTTTCAATTCGCGCAGGCCTTCAGTCGAACGATCTTCATCCAACAGCGCCACCCCCAGATTCATGTGTGCGACTGGATTCCTTCCGGTGGCGGCGATGACGTGCCGGAAAAGACTTTCGCTGTCATGCCAGTAACCGATCTGCTTCCGCGTCAGGATTGCACTCGCGCCGAGAATGAAGATCGTCGCCAAAGGCAAAACTCCTTTTAGCCAGAGGTGATCTTTCGCCAGGTCATACACGCCCCAGACCAAAACGATGATCGCACCGACCGACGGAATGTAGGTGTAACGATCGGCCATGGACTGGGCGCCGACCTGCACCAAACCGATCACTGGGACTGCTGTGCCGAGGAACCAAAGCCAACCCACGAGAAAGTACGGATGAGTGTCGCGCGAACGCAGCGCGAGAAAAGAAATCCCGAGAAGCAGGCAGACCGCGAAAATTACCGAGACGAGCGGCCAATAGACCGGGTGCGGATAGAACGCGGCGAGATCGACGGGATAAAAGAGTTTGCCGAGATACCGGCAGTAAGAAATGGCTGCGTTTTCCCAGCGCGCAATCACAGGATAACTCGCCATCGTCTTGACGGCGCCGGCATTTTTCTGAACGATCAGCGTGATGGTGCCGGCCGCGGCCGCGAGGAGAAAGAACGGCAGCTTTTCAGTGACGAGGCGCCACGTGTTCGCATTTTGATTCGAAAATCGCCAGCGCAGGAGTGGCCAATAATCGAGCAGCAACATGACGAACGGCAGGCTGATAAGCATCGACTTGCTCATCAGGCCCAGAGCAAAACAAAAAATCGCCGTACCGTAGTAAATTGCCCTTTTCCACGTTCCCCCGCCCACGCGCTCCACCCAGAGCACATAAAACCAGAGCGTGAGGACGCCGAAGAAAGCAGCGAGCACATCTTTGCGTTCGCAAATCCATGCGACCGACTCGACCCGCAGCGGGTGCAATCCGAAAAGCGCGGCCAAAACAAAACTGCGTCCGGTTGCACCGGTCATTTTCCAAAACAACAGGAACAAAAACGCGGTCGTGATCGCGTGAAGGAAAACGCTGGTCGCGTGATGACCCGCCGCGTTCTGGCCGAAGACCGCGCAATCCAGCATGTGTGAAACCCAAGTGACCGGGTGCCAGTTGGACGCGTAATCGCTTCGCAACGCCCATGAGAGATTTTCCCAGCTGAGACCCCGCTGCACGCGCACGTTCTTCGTCACGTAATCGGGATCGTCGTAATTGACGAACCCGTTTCGCGTGGCCGGCAGAAAGGTCATGAGGACGGCCGCGATGAGCAAAACTGACAAGAGGATGATCGGCTTCGACCGACTGACGCTCAAACCAGATTCTGCCGGAACGTTCTCAGAGCTCATCAAAACCAAAGGGCAGCTTCCAAGCCGCCCGATTAAAGCGATCCGCCGCCAGATTCGTTCGATTGAAACTGCGAAAGCCGAACGGACTCGCCTGCCGCCGACGTTTGTTTTCGGCGTCGTTGATCTTCGTCATCATCGCCTCCGCCGTAACCAAGCACTTCGACTGAGATGATCGACGGAACTTCTTCCTGGGGCGCACCGGCCGGGTTCTGATTGGCGAGATTTGAGGCGGCGTTATTGGTCGCGGCGATGGAGTTGGATGCAACGGTCAGGCTGCCGAGATTGGGCGCGGCGATCGCGGGAACGCCGGCACTGGCGCCACCAACCTGGATGTTTCCGGCATTGACAATCGTGACTGCGGCGAGATTGAGATTGCCCGAGACGCGAATGCCGGCGTCCCCCGCATCAATTGTTCCTGTTGGCGCGATCAGGTCGACATCGGATGGCGGCACCCCGGCGACGGTTTCCAAAACGCCGATCCCGCCACCAGTGGCCAGACCGGCGAGGTCGGTTTGGACGTCGCCGCTCTGAGGATCGATCAAGACACGCGTCGGCGGCGCCGAAAATACGGTCTTCGACGAGACGCCGGCGGCAATATTTCCGTTCGAGGACCAAATAATCTCGTTGCCACCGCGCAAAGTGAAGATGCGAGAGGTTCCGACATTCACGCTCTGGTCGGTGAAAATGGAGATGTTGCCGCCGTGTTCGGTCAGGATTCCCTGATCCGCGGCCTGATTACCTGTCGAATCGACGCCGACATTGAGCTGACCGCCGGGAGCGAACAGGCTGATGTCGCCGCCGTTGCGCGTTTTGATTTCGCGTGACGTGAGCGAGATGTCGCCCCGCCATTCATCACCCGGAAACAGCGCCGCGATCGCGGCATATCCCTGATCGAAATTTCCGAAGTTCGCGCTGTCGGGATTGTTCCGGTCCCGCCCGGCATCGCGCAGGACGAGATAGAAAATGTCCAGGGCGAGCGCATCTTGTTTCTCGTCTGGCAATTGATTGAACTGAGCCCAGATCTCCGAGTCGGTCGCGTTCGGCAGGCCAATCAATTTGCCCAATTCCGGAAGATAACGCACGGATTGATCGGCGGCGGAATTCGGATCAAGAAATTGCGCTTCGAAGGCCGCGAAATCGAGCGCACCGTTCGTTAGTCCACTGGACAAGCCAATCCCGGCGCCGGCGATGATATCCGCGCCCGCGAAGGGTAGAAACGGATTGCGCGCGTTCCCGATGCTGGTGATGCCGACAGCCGTTCCATCGGAATTATTCGGGCCCACTCCCAGATCGAAGTTCCGGCCGGCTAGGACTTCGAGAGTGCCCGGTCCACTGATCTGAATATCGCCAGCCGCCGGTGAACTATCGAGCAAGTTACCGGGCGCTGTCGCCGGCGCGCGCAACGCGGAATTCGGATCGTAGGCAATCAGATCGCGCCCAGCTGCGATCAGACTGACGTCAGCGGCGCTGATATTCTGAATGTAAAAAGCGATATCGGTAATATCCCGCTCAGCCACTACGCGCGCGGCCTTGCCAGAGAAGAGAGTGAAGCCGCTAATGTCTCCGCTGCCAGCGTAGAGGTGAACGGGATCGAGATCGCCGGCGTGGAGAAGTCCGGAAGCATGCAGGGTCTGTTTGTTTTGCAAAACAGCGGCCGCCCCCTCGAACGAACCAGTTTCTGCAAACAGGGCCGAAATCGCGCTCAGAAAAATCGCCGTGTTTGTGATATTAAGTCCCTGGGAGGTCGGATCGGTCAGCGTGTTGCGATACGCAAAGGGACTCGTTATTCCGGGGACCCGATTGGGGTCGGCGTCGGAAAGATTGATCCGGCTGGAATCGAAAATCGCCGTGCCATCACCTAGCAACCCGTCACGCTGCAAACCGTTGATCGCACCTTGCGCAATGAGATCGATCGTGCCATGCGATGCCGGAAACAGAGTGAGATTGCCGGCAACATTCAGATCGCCCGAGAACGCGGTCACGCGCAGCGCCGGCGGCAGCAACGAAACCAGACTCCCAAATGCATTGGCGTTGGGTTCATCCAGCCGGAGCCAGGGTTGATAAAATGAAGCACTCTGGATTTGCGGAGTGGTATCCAATCTGGAAATGCGGTCCAGCCACGCCTGTAACAGCGGAGTGTTCGATCCAGCGGCATTCGGCAGCGTAATATTTTCCCGCAGGGTGACGTTGCCCGTGAGCGATTCCACGTTGACCGCGTCAGTCGAGGCATAAGTGGAGAAATAAGTCTTATACCAGTAGGAATTGTTTACTCCCTCGGGTAGAAGGAACAGATTGGCAACCGGACCGAGCAACAAATCTCCGCGAGCCGTTACGTCGAAGCTTCCCTTCCCCAAAAACAGAGTGGATGGCAGCCACGTTTCTTCGGATAAAACATTCGATGGAGTGACCACGGTCGCTCCCCACGGTGAACGCCCTGCGTTGGTTAGGATCCGGTTGCCGGCAGTGAGCATTCCCTGACCGCGCTCGACATAAAAAACACCGGCGTCGATGTTGTTTCCCGCGCGCACGGTGACGTCGCCGCCGCCAAGCTCGACCAGATTGGCGGCGTTCGGAGCAATCGGATTTCCCATGCCGTCCGTTCCGGCCATGCGAGCGTTGGTCGGCGCCACGGCATCGATGTTGCGCACATCATGACCGGCGTTGAGGACAACGTTGCCTCCACCTAACGCGCCAACTCCTTCAAAAAAGTTGCTGAAGTCGATCCACCATGTCGTCGAGCCGATGTCATGAAAACCGCCACTTCGCGTGACCGGCGCGAACAGACCCGTCGCCGGATCGACCAGGCCACGTCGATAGAGCCAGTTGACCGGCAACTCTCGGGAAGAGTCATCGACCAAAACACCGGCAATTTGAGTTTGATGAACAATGTCGCCCTGGGCGCTGATCGTGATATTGCCGCCAGCGAGAGTGTACTGCGCAGGGTAAGGGATGAGCTGTTGACGAATGCCGAGAGGGTTGCCGGCGGATGTTTGCCCAGAGAAGTTAGGGGTAGGTATATCAAACGTCCCGCCGAGTGTCGGATCGCTCACTTGAGTCCCGGCGGTGTAGATCGTGGCAAACTGATTCAACAGTTTTACGTCGCGGCCTGCGGAAATGTCGACATCGCCCGATCCGGTGCGAATGACTTGGAAGCGGGTCGCGACAGCGCTGGCCGTGGTGGCGCCGGGACCGCCGGAACCAAAAACATTCAGGCCGTAATCCTTTCCAAGCAAAACCGAACCGCTAGTCGCTCCCAGAGCCGATAAAGCCTGGACGCGATGAAAATCGGCTGCTCCGAAATCCGCGCCCGCGGTCAGGTGATAGGTCCACGACTGCTGGTTAGGCGTAAGCATCGGATTGAGGGCGAGCAGGGCGGAGTCGTAGGCACTGGAAACGAAGCCGTCGCTCAAGGCATTGTAGAAAACGAGATTGCCCGCAGCGCGCAGCGTCAGAACACCGGCTGAGCCGTTCGGACCGAAGCGATAGTCGGCCAGGTTCCAGTCGCTGCTCGGAGCCGATGTCGTCGTGCCGAGGGTAAGATCACCGCTTCGATTAATGATTTCCGCTCCGGCTTCGATGACGGCAATGGGGGCAAGGCTTTGATTATTGGTGAACAGACGGTTGAACATCGCGAGGTAGTTGGAGGTCGTTGTGCCATCTTCGCCGATGAATGCAGTGGCGTTTGCCCGGACGGCGTTTTCCACGGTCGAGTTGATCGCGCCGCCGCTGGCGGTGAGATCGAACAGCTCGTACCCCTCAACCACGACACTGGAAGCACCGATGATATCGCCATTGATCGCATTGACTTGCAGATCGGTGTTGTCCGCATTCTGCGGCGCACGCAAATGCAGCGTGCCACTGAAATCCCCAAGGCTGGCCGCGCTGGCGACTGACAAGTCGATGGTCGATCCGGTCTGGATGTCGAGGAGCGCGTCTGGATCGATCACGCCGTTAATTTCCGAACCGGCCGCGAGCGAAATCGCACCGCCTTTTCCGGCGTGATCAAACTGCTGCGCCGCGACAGTCAGCAAGGAGCCATTCTGCAAAGTGACACTGCTGCTGGCGTCGAGACTAATTCTTCCTCCGGTCAGGCCAGATGCGTCAATTGTTCCGGCGACGACGATCGAACCATCATCAGTGGAAAGATCGAAGATCTGGCTGGTGGCAAGGCCATTGACGAGGACGTCGCCGTGCCGCACCCGAATCGAGCGCGCTTGCGTAAACGAAGCGGCATTCAGGATGGCGTCGATCGAAGCAAGCGTGGGCAAACTTCCAACATCGAGGGAGAAACTGCCGTCGCGGCCGTTCATGCTACCGGCGCCGTTTACGCCGCCATTCAAAACAAACACCCCATTCGGGGCCGTGACCGAAAGCGTCCCGCCGTTTCCACCCTGACTCTGGGCGGCCACATTGATTAATCCTTGCGCCGCGACATTGACCGAGCCGTTGTTGGCAATCAGACTAACGACTCCTCCGCTGGTGTACTTGATAAGATCGTAAAAATTCTGCGCTGTGCCACCGACATCGATTCTGGTCGGGAAGAGATTTCCGATGGTCACGTTACCATCCGTCGCCTGAAGCGTGATCGAGCCACTCGGCAACAGGATGTCGATATTGTCGGTCACGTTTGAGCCGATGATGCTCAAACTGGCGCCGAGTCCGCTTGTCGTGGTGGTGGCTGAAGAACTCGACACCGATTGCAGATCGATCGCGCCGGTTGCGGAAATGGTTTGGGTGGCTCCGAGGCCCGCAATGATGATCGGCGCCGCCATAGTCAAATCTCCGTCGAGCGAAAACGACCCGGCATCTTGTAGCTCGATACCCTGAGAAGCGTTGAAACGTCCACCGGTGAACTGCTCCGCAGCTATCTGATTGATACCGAATCGAATCGTTTCGGCATCGAACCGGAGCATCCCATTCGGAGCGACGATGGCGCCGGGCGCATTGGCATTCGCCGAGTTATCGAGACTGATCGTTCTCCCGACAAAGTCGACAATCCCGCCATTGTTGAAGCCGCGGATTTCTCCGGCGTGCAACGCCAGGCTGTTCGACGCCGTGATTTGTCCGGTGCCATAAATGTCGATGGAGGAGTAGCTCAAAAGCGAAAGTGCCTGGACCGATCGGAGATTCTGCAAAGCAACGCCGGCCAGGACGAGCCCGGCGTCGGGTGGCGGCTCAGCGCCGTTTGGCAACTGGATACTGACTCGACCGCTGTCGAGATTGACCACCGAACCACTCGAGTATTGCGGTGGGATCGAGCGACGTCGCCGATGTCGAATCCAGCGTTACGCTCGCTCCGGTCAGATGCACGTTCGCGCCCACGAACTCGTGCGGAACATCCGATGCATTGACCCCGAAACGCGCAATCTGCGCCAACGGATCAACACTGACTCGCAGGAGCACGCCGTTGCCGCTGCCCGCAGTGTCGGCGCTCCCAAAGACAAGCAAGTCGGCCGGTGCGGCGAGTGATCCGGATGCGGTGACGATCGCACCGGGCGCCAGCGTGAGCGTTTGGTTCGCGACCACGATCACGCCGGTTCCGCTCAAGGGCGCCCCTGCGTTATCGATTACGACATTGTTGGTCACGACGGTCACCTCCGTCCCATCCGCCGAGTCCTGCCGCCGTCCGCCGATTAACAAACTCTCCGCGCCAAAAGCGCTCAACGCCGCGGCATCCAGAACAAGTTCGTTAGGGACGTCGATCATGCCTGGACCGCCAATCAGAATGTCAACCGGGCTGCTGATATCGACCTGACCGCCGCGTCCGCCGCTGCTGAGCGCTCGTGAATCCAAACTGCCTAAGATTGAGATCGTATCGGTCGCATCAAAAAGGAGACGCCCCGAATCAATTGGCAGCCTCGGAACAGCGATGTCGCGGTCGATCGCAGCCTGTCGCAAATAGCTGTTAGCGGAATAATTGTTGTACTGCGCGCGACTGCGAACCACCGAGCCGGATGCAATTTCAAAAGACGAAAAGAGCGGCTGGCCTGCCAGCGGATTGAATCCATTGAAACGATACCCCGATGTGAGGGTCGATCCGTCCGGCTGCGACGAGCCTGCCACCGGAATCCCGGCTTTCGGCGTAATCAGAAACGCGCCCGGGAGCAACGCATAACGCGCCGGGAGCAAAGTGTAGGTTCCAGCCGGCAACCCGCCGCCGCCATTGAGATAAACCTGATCGCCCACGCCCAAGGTGCTGTTGGTGTAGCCTTGATCGCTCCCGAAAACCGAACTGGAGTTGTAAGGCGCATAGGGAGCGTAGCCGGTGTCGTAGCCCGGAAGGATGGCAAAGCCGGACGAAGTGTTGAGAATGTCGATTGTTCCGTTGACGCCGGAAACAAATTGGTAGGCGAACAGATCGCCGCCGCCCCGAATATCGATTCTCGAACCTGGTTCGTCAGAAACATTCGCTCCCGCGATGTTGATATATTTCCTCGGCACACCGCCAGCGGTGATGTCGTTGCCGGCGGGATCAATCCAGGCCGTGCCATTGAGATTGAATCCGTACGGGATGGTGAGGGAACTGCCGCTGATCGGGTCGACAGCGGCAACCGACGTGATGCTGCCAGCGAGAAGACTTACGTCCTGAGCGGAGGGAATCGCGAGGTTTGTGATTGGATCAATCGGGGCGTCGCCCGTTCCATCGAAGCCAATGTTAATGGTGCCAAGAGGCGCACGGAGAACGCCAGCATCATCGATGATTGACCCATAAACGTTCAGCTCTCCCCCAGCCGAGAGCGGCAAGGGCCGTGTTCCACTCGCGGTCAGCGTGATCGTTCCAGGAAGCGAGCTGCCGCCGAACAAATAATCGTAGGCCGCGATCGTGAATTGCGTCGCGGTAGTCGGATAAATCTGACCCGCGGTAATTGAGATGTTGCCCGCGACATCGAGCGTGCCGTCGCCCCGAACGTCGCCGTTGTTCGCCACCAGATTCAGGTTGCCGATGTTCTGGAGCGAGAGATTTCCGATGTCGATCAGAGAGGCTTCAACCGAAAGACTGCCCGTGCCAAACGTGGGCGGGAAATAAAATGGTTGGCCAGAGACGGAAAATGCGTTTCGCGGTTCCTCCTGAGCGAACGGCGGGCGGAACGCCGTGCCTAACGAAATGTATGGCGCGTTTAGATTCACCTCTCCGTCAGCCCGAATGACGCCACCACTGGCAATGAGCAGGCTCCGATCGGCTGTAATCGTGACCGAGCCGGAAAAATGGACCGTGCCCTGAAGCACAAGCGAGGCGAGTCCGGAGTGAATGAAATCATCCGCCGCGAAATAGCCTTCGCCAAAAATCGGATTGCCGTCTTCATCGACAACGAGATGACCGATGGCGTTTTCGCCCGGGCCATAGAAGCTCGCTGGAATCGCGCGATCGTTTTGGGTGACGATGATGTTGTCATCGAGCGGCGTTGTCACCACACCCGGCAGTTGAAACCGGTTGGATGAGATCGACAGCGTTCCGCCGACCGCGCTGGGGCCGCCGGCTGCCCCCAGCAATGTGGCGTCGGTAAAGAGTTCCTGCGATCCTCTGAGTGTGATCGAGCCGCCGTTGCTATCCACTCGAGTTGGAATAAACAGGGCGCCACTGAAGGATCCGGCAGGCGAGCTGCTGCTAAAGCCCGGCGCGAGATCGAGAATACCGGTGGCACCTGAGACGTCGAGAATGGAGCCGCTCTCGGCCACAATATTTCCCGAGACCGTAATATCACCGCCGGCCAGAACGCTTCCGATCCGGAAACCGCGCGAATCAGGCGTCAGCAAAGTGGTTCCCGCAGCGGATAGAAAACTGGATGGCCCAAGATCGACGGTCGGAAGAGCGTGCGATTGATCGCTGAAAAGCGTAGCGGTGTTGCCGCCGCCGCTGATCGAAATATTGCCGCCCGGAGTGATGATGCTTCCGAGAATGGCCGCCGTGTTTGCCGAAATTGAAACCGACCCGAGCGGATCGGTCTCGATCATCGCGCCGGCACTCAAGATGAAATCACCCCGCACGAGCTGTTGAATCGTGGCGCTGTTAAATGAGTCCCTCACTCCGGGCGCACGGAACGACATACTTACCGGCGTGCGCACACCTTCCGGCAAGAGCGTCGGAGTGAGGGAGATCGTTCCCGCGCCGTTCCCGTCCAAACGTGCGAGCAAGCTCTGCGCGACCGGTTGAATGATCGTGCCCGGCGCGATGACAACAGCCGGGAGAAATTCGTCCGATTTGACCGGTCGGCGCTCCCAACCCTGCAATCGTGAAACTTGTAAATCCTCCCTGGTTGAAGAAATCCGGCGTGAGCAGCAACGCGTCCGAATTGGTTGTTGTCCCGCCAATCTGGACAAACGGCGCCAGAATTCCAAGCGAACCACCTCTGCTGCCGGAAAAGCCGCGGAGCGTGCCATCCAGAACAATTTGCCCGCCCAGAACCGAGGCGATGTGCAAGTCCTGCCCAGCGTTGATCGAAATGCTGCCGCCGGAGCCGTAGGAAATCTGCCCAAGCGCGCCGACCGTGACGCCACCGGAGACATCGATGCTGCTGCCGCTCGCGAGCATGGCGTCGTAGCTGTTGATGGCGATGCTGCCGCCGTTGGCAGTGAACGTCGCCGGCACGAGGGAAATCGCATCGGGTCGAAGATCGGTCACCATTCCCGCGGTGCTCAGGATCGCGTTCGAACCCAAAGCGAAGTGACCGCGCAAAGGGTCGGGCGGCGGTGTTTGCGCGTTGGGATCCATGCTCAAAGCAATCAGCGTCGCTCGCGAAATATCGTAAACGTTAAGAGTGAGACTTCCGCCCGGAGAGATAATCGCTCCTTCGATGGTGAGATTAGCCGCGTCGATGTAGATCGAACCACCAACCGCAGTCGTTAGGCGAACGTCGGCCGGCAGGGTGACGTCGCCGTCGCGATTGTCGATTCTGAGATTGCCGAAGCCAGCTTCGTTCACCAGGTCTGGTGAAAGGATTACCTGCTCACGACGATCGTCCCTCAGTGCCAGAGGATTTCCTGAATCGTCGAGGGCAAACGGATCAGCCGCGGTCAGCGTGCCCGAGCCGAAGATAAT
Source organism: uncultured Verrucomicrobiae bacterium (assembly GCA_963737545.1). Taxonomy (GTDB): domain Bacteria; phylum Verrucomicrobiota; class Verrucomicrobiia; order Chthoniobacterales; family UBA10450; genus CAVTTH01. The sequence goes on from CAVTTH010000003.1 coordinate 771,912, forward strand.
GTTCGGCGGCGAAGGCGAAATCGCCAGGAAATCCGGGGCCGTCGGATCCTGCGCCTGAAAAATGAGATCCAGAATGCTGGCTGAGGGCGGGGCCGTTTGTTGCCGCGTCCCGGCGACGGTGTTTCCGTGCAAAGTTCCGTCGAGCGCCATCGCTGGGGCAGTAATCGTTAGGCTGCCGCCGTTGCCGCCCTGGACAAAGCCGGGCTCGTACCGCCCGGGATTGGGCAGCGGATTTGTGGTCGTTTCCGCAAGACCCCATTTCGGGTGCGTGACCGTAAATCCACCGGCCAATCCGTCGTAAACGCGATCGGGTGTGGCTTGCGAAATATCGAAGATATGGCCGCCCGACAAAACTTGCGTGGTGTGGACAACGCCGCCTTCGTAGTTGATCCAGCCACCAGAGACATCGATCACGGACCCGGTTTGCAGAACAACGGAGTCGCCCGCGCTTAACGAGACGTTGCCGCCGGTGGCCGTCAGCTCGCCGACCGTGCGCTGGACCAGATTCGCGTAACCGGAAACATTCGCCACCGGCGTTCCAATCCACGATTGCCCGTTAAATGTTCCAGTTCTGGTGATGTCGATGTATATGGTCTGACCACGCAGCGGACCGTTGCGCTGGAGCGGAAAATTGGCCAGCTCGGAACCGAGCAGCTGCGCCGCGACGATATTTTCCGTGACCGACGCGGTCACATCCTGCGAACCGGCAACATCGATGATGGCCCCGCTATCCAGGTAAATCTGACCGCCGGAATTTATCAGGCGACTCGTTTGGGAACCGGCGTCGAGAAATGTAATCCACGTCCCGGCATCGATCGCAACATTCGCGCTCGGCGCCAGCAGGATGGCGTCCGACTCCTCGTGCATGGCCAGCCCTTGCAGATTGATTTGCGAGTCCAGCGCCAGAGAAGTGCCGACGACCCGCTCGTTGCTCGATAACTCCGGCAGAATCTGGGTCACGCTGTTGGACCCGAGCGTGACAATCCCACTCGACTGAAAGAAAAACGGTAGCGAGCCACTGGGCGGTGTCTGGCTTCCGAAAACAGAACTGGCCGCGTTGTAGTTGGCCAGCAGATCGATCCGACCATTCAAGGAGACCGACGTGCTGTTGTTAATAAAGCCAAACTGATTGACGTTTTTTCCGGCAATGGTGACGGCCGCTCGCGGGGCATCGATCAGGCCGGAGTTTGTCGCCGTCCCGGCATAAGGATCGAGCATCGAGATCGGATCGATTACTGCGCCGACGTAAACATCCAGCCCGCGCAAACTCGGGTCGCTCGATGAATGCGCGGCCAGACCCACTTGCAAACCAGCCGCCAACATTGTCTGGCCATCCGGGGTCGATATCGTGCCCTGGTTGTCGACATTCGCGCCGATCAGCGCAACACGTCCACCAACGTGATCGGCCGAAGTCGGCGAAGAAATCTGCGCACCTGTCTGCACCACCACATCCCCGGTTCTGCCATCCGGAGTGAGCGGTGGCGGCGGAGTAAATGCCGGCGTGCCGCCGCCGTTGCCGCCAGCGGGCAGGGGCAGAGCCGAAAAGAGAAATTGATTGTCGGGATTGTTGAGCAGACCGCGCTCGATCAGATTGTCGTTAATCGGCAGCGCCGAGGCGACGAGGGTGTGGAGATTGACTTGGGAGGAGCCGCCAAAAATAATTCCGTTGGCGTTGATGAGGTAAACCTGGCCGATCGCGTCGAGCGATCCGAGAATTTGCGACGGCACCCCTGAGGGATCGCGAACGTTGTTGAACGCGATCCACTGGCTCGCATTCGCGCCGCCGGCAGTTTGGTCAAAAAGCACGTGCGTCTCTCTGCCAACATTGAACGTCTGCCAGTTGAGCAATGCCTGCTGCGCGTTTTGCACAATGGTGACATTGGTCCCTCCGTTACTTGTCGTTTGCGTCGGCAGCCTCGCTCCCTGCCACAGATTTGCGTTTTCATCCGGGCCGGGATGCGCAAGATCGACCGGCACTCCCGGCGCCACCTGCAATCCGCCGACGACCAGACCGTTCGGCACATTGGGTAAATGTTGACCGGGATGATTTGGATCGAGCCCGAGATTGTTGGCGCCATTCCGCGCCGCCGCTCGGGCAGCCGTCTGCATCGCCCGCACCGCAGTTAAGGCCTGCGTCGTTCGCGCTAAAGTATCCCGGCCATTCGGAGCGCCGGCCATCACTGCCGCCGCGGTAGGATTCCCCGGTGCCGCCGATCCATGCTCCTGGGCCGACGGACTGCCGCGACGGAGAATGTCGCTCGCAAGAACCGTAAATCTCGGCGGGATGGCGAGAAAAAACGTGAGCAGCAAACTGAGCGCGCTCAAGACTGGGCCGGGTCGGCCGATTGTGCGTGAGGAAAGCTTATTGGTTGGCATTTGTGAAACGATGCGGAAACAAAAGAGCGGAGGACCACGTTGATCTTCCGTTCGGGGCGCTGCGGGCGTCGCTCAGACGGAACTGGATCAGGCCGGGAAGTCGAGTGACATCGTGTGACATTTCCGTCTTATTCCAGTCTCAATTCATTCTCCTATGGCTTGGCTCGCTGGTCCGCGATCTTGTCCTGATAATCCTGGACGAGATTTTCCAGCTTCACCCGCGTAATCCCCGTAAATGGTTCGCGCGCGGCCAGCGCTTCGCCCAGGCCGAATTTTTCGTAACGCGTCAGAATTTCGTTCGCGAGCCGAAACAGTTCGAGGTTCTTTCGCTCTCGATCGTCCAGTTTGCGCTTCAGGATGATTGACTCGCTGGCGAGGTTCGCCCGCTCCGATTCACTTTTCTTCGCCGCGACACTGAGCTGATCGTAGGCTGCCTTCCATTTCCCTAACGATTCTTTCGTGTCCCTCAACTCTTTTTCCTGTTCGCCCACTTTCGCGGTCAGGGCATCGAGCTGCTCCTTGTTCGTCGCCGCCTCCTTTGTCAGCGCGTCCACTTTGGCTGTGAGTGTTTTCTTCTCCTGATCGAACTGCGCTTTGTCGCTGAGCAAGTTGTTGCGCTCGGTTTCTGATGAACGCAGCCGCAGGGTCAACGTGCGCAAGGTCTCTTTCAGGCGCGCGTCATCCGCTCTCGCCCCGCTGGCGCAGAGCAGACCGGCCAGCGCAATCACGACAAATGTTTTGAGTTTCGGTTTCATTTAGAATTTCGCGTTGAAGTCGAACTGGAAAATGTCGTTGCGGAACGTCGGACCGGCGATTTCGTTCGCGCTCAGCCAGCGCAGCCCGATGGCGATATGCGGCGAAAGTGCGAGCGCGCCGAATACGCTATACCCTTTCAGATTCGTCCCGCCGCTGCCGAAATCGGAATCGTTGAACGCGTCGACGGTGGCGTCGGATTCGATATAGCGATAGTTGAACCCGGCCTGCCAGGCCCAGCGTTTTTCGAGCGCGGGATGGCCAATTCTCACGCCCGCCATCCATCCGGTATTGCCGCCGGCGAAATCGCCGATGCTCCCGTCGGCATGATCCGGCCCGCGATTATTGATCGCGATGGCGTTGATACCATCGTAATTAAACGCGGTATTCTGGAGCCACTCGCCGACCAATGTGACGTGCACCGGATCGAAGCGCGCGAAATCGAGACTGCCCGTCACATCGACAACCCGAAACGGCGTCACCAGTCCGAAATACTGAAACTGCTTCGTCGTGCCGAAACCGTTATCGACCGTCGGGATGATATCGCGAATCGGAAAATAGGTGTTGCCCTTCTGCGCAAAGCTCGGTCGGCTGTCGTCGGTGTTGCCCTGGTCCGATGTCGTCAATGGAACGAACGGATCGGAAAGTTTCCCTTCGATGTTGTTGAAATCGTAATAACCCCCCGCGATTTTCGCGCTGAAGTTCTTGTTGAATCGCAAACTTGTCCCGAGCTGAATGCCATAGAGCCATTTGTTTTCGCTCGGAAATTTATCCGGCCGATTGGTAGAGAAGTTCAGGTCGGTGTTGAAAACCGGGAAGACGCCGGCGATGACAAACGGAGTCACGCCCTTGGCCACTTCACGTCTCCCCGCAACCGTGAGGCCGTCCCAGCCGAGATCATCGTCCCACATCAGTTCGCTGACGACGAAGTAGGGATTGTCGAACCGGCCGATTTCCGCCATGAAATCCTCGCTCGGTTTCCCGCCGAGCTCATACCTAACGAATGCGCGATCAAGCCAGATGGCGTACTTGCTGAAGTTACCGCCTTGCGCGTTATTCGCGACGCCGAGGGTTTGATTCGTCGAGGTTGGCGTATTCGATTCGCCGGTCGCGATCCGTATTCCGAAGGTGAACCCATCCTCCAAGTCCATCTGCGCCCCGAAGCGCACCCGGATCCGCACCCGCTGCCGATCCTGATCGACATCCAATTGGGGCGAGAATGTCGTGCCGGTCACATCAAAGGGCGGACCGGTGTTGATCGCATTGAAATTAGGGAACGCGCCAAGGTTGTCGTTGCCGAACGGGAAATAGATTCCCTCATAACGAAGACGCATGTCGGCGAACGGCGTGAATCGCAGCGCCCATGCCGGAAAAGTTCGCGGGCTCGCCCAGTTTTCCTCCCTCGCCTGGGCCATTACTTCCTCGCGGATCTCATCGCGCAATTGTCGTTTCACGATTTCCGGAACGTACGAAACACTGACCGCATCTTCGTCATCGGAAGTCTCAACCTCGGGCGTCGCTTCGGTTGGACCGGTCGGCGTCGTCGCGGACATGGTTTGCGGCAAAGGCGGCGGCTCGCTGTAAAGTTGCGGCGCCACTTCATCGATCCTTGCGGCTTGCTTCGCCGCCAACGCGCGCGCCTGTGCCGCGTCGTCCTCCGCTTGTTTGATCAGCTCGTCGGCGTCCTCTTGTGTCAAGACGCCGCGCTGCACCAGCCGATGAATCAGATTGATGGTGACGTTTTGCGAAGGCGTCGGTTGCGGCGCGGCTGTCACCGTGGCCACGGTTGCATTCGCGTTTGGTGGCACCTTTCCCACGCCCGCTTTTTCCCCGGCGATCTGGTTGGTTGGTGACGATTGCGCAATCAGCGTATCTGATTGTTTGATTTGCCCATCGTCACTCTGCCCGCTCACCGAAACGGAGCCGATGTTCTTGCTTCTGTCGCCGTCGGCAAAAACCGAGCCGGTGACAACCAGCAGCGCGACGAGCGGGAGAAGCCGCCAGATGAAATTCCTGTCGAGTAAAAACATTTGTAAAATTGCTAGTTAGGCCGCCGGGCCGTGACGCGGAGAACGATCGGCGCGGGCATTCCAGGAGGCGGAGGCTCCTGCAGTTGCAGGCCGGTTAGAACTTCGTCGCGCAGAGCGCCGTCCAGTGCGGCATCACCGGTCGTGCCCGCGATCTGCGCGCGACCGATCCGCCCGCTGGCATCGGGCCATACCAGCACCTTCACGCTCAAACTCGCCGTCCGCGTCTTGCGATTCTGTTGCAGCGCCTGCTGAATGCGCGATTGCACTTGGCTCGCATACCAGCCCCATTTGCTTCCGTTCCCGTTATTCCCACCGATGCGTCCGTTGCCCGCCTTATCGCTCAAGCCGAAGCTATCCGGACCATCGCCTTTGATTCCCGTCCCCAGCGGCGGTTCATCTTTTGGGATCTCCTCTTTTGGCTGCTCTTCCTTGATCATCTGTTGCTCCATTCTTTGCTCTTCTTGGGGCGGTGGTGGCGGAGGCGTCATCACGGGAGGAGGTGGTGGCGGAGGAGGCAGGCTGACCATGGTGATGGACTCGCGTTTCGATGATCCACCGCCATTCGAAGCCATTTTCGCGACCGTAATAATGCCCGCGAGGACAAGAACCGTTACGATGATCGCGATGCGAAACCGCTTCAGGAAGCTTTGCGGCGGTGGTTCGGTCTCGTCTTCGAAGTCCATATCTTCGTCATTTGCCCTGCGGCTTCGTTGCCAAACCGACTTGTGAGATTCCGATCCGCCCGATGACATCGAGCACATCCATGACCGACTGATATTGGGTGAGGCTGTCGCCCCTAACGACCACCGGGAAATCGGGCGTCTGCGCCTTTTGCGACTTAAGTCGTTGCTCCAGTTCCGGAATTGTGACCGGCACCGTGTCGAGGAAGATCTTTCCCTCGTTGTTGATCGTGATCGCTTTGGTCTGCGGCTTGGCCAGGCTCGGAGCGGTGCTCGCTTTCGGCAGATTCACTTTCAAGCCCTGCACCGTCGCCGTCGTCATCAGGATGAAGATGACAAGGAGGACGTAGGCGAGGTCCAACATCGGCGTGATGTTGATGTCGTCGTAGGGTTTGTCGCCTTGAACTTGCATGGTGAGTTATGGTCGATCTGCCGATGCGTTAGGCCATTATTTCCATCTCCATCTCCTCCGATTCATCGCGACGCTTGCCGTTGTGATTGCCCCGCCCACCGTAGTACTCGGCGATCTTGGTCACGAATTCGTCGATGAAAACCTGCATGTCGCTGGTGGCTTCCTTCACCTTCGACAGCAGATAGTTGTAGCCAAAGAGCGCTGGAATCGCGACGACCAGACCGGCAACGGTGGCGGCGAGAGCGGCCGCAATGCCGGGAGCAATGGCGTTCACGTTTACGTCACCCTGCTGGGCGATGGCGGCGAACGTGATCATCACACCGACAACCGTGCCTAACAAACCGAGGAACGGTCCGCCGGAGATCGCGATGGTCAGCAGCACCATCAAGTTGCTCAGCTTTTGCGTTTCGCGAACCAGACCGCCGTCGAGTGAGGCCCGGATTGCCTGGATTGAGCGCGAGGAAAGGATGTGAGACTCCCTCCCACCCTCCATGTCGAGACGATGCCGGATCTCCTCCGCGCCGATTTTGTAGATGCGATAGACGGAAGCAAACTTCACGATCTGTCGTTCGCGGTTGTCGATTCTACCGCCAAGCGTCAGCACTTTGCGCGCGTCTCTGTCGTCCAGGAAACTCAGATCAGCCGCGACGTGTTTCCAATCTCTAAAGAATTGCGCGTTGCCCTTTGTCGTCGCAGTGAGATAGCGCGCCTTGTTCACCATCACGACCCAGCTGATGGCCGCCATGACGACGAGAACGCAGATGACAAGCCAGCCGTCGATCGTCAGCGAACTCAGGATGATGCCGATGTATCCGCCGCTGAACCAGCTCGTCTTGACTTCATCATTCGCGAACGTCATCAGCTTCGCTCCTTTATCCGCGCCCTGATTCATCGCCGCGACTTTGATGAAGCCGGCTGGCCGCGCGACCTTCGAGATTTCCAGCTCGTCCATCTCCCCGGAAAATCCCGTGCCTCCGTCCGCGTCAACACTGATGGAAAACGCGGCGGTCGAGGCGGGAAGTGCGGCGCTGAGCGTGGCCGTGCTCTGGCCGTCTACGAATAACGTGATCGTCGACCCAGCTGCAGTCACCGCGATGTGATGCCAACTATTTGGTTCCATCGGCGGGGCGCCTTGCGTCTTCGTGCCGTTTACATCGACAAACGGAATTCCGTTATCCGCCCCAATAACGAAGGTCTCGCGCCGAAAAATGATCGCGTTCGGTTGCTTCGCCGCCGGTTTCACCCATGCGGACCAGGTCAGCGCCGCGCCTTCCGTCCAAGCCAGCGATTCCGAATTGCCAATCGTAATTGGATTCGTCCCGTCGAATCGGACGCCCGGCCCAATCAACGCGCCGGAAACGGACACAGCCGCGTTTTGCGCGTTGTTTCCATAGGTCGTCGAATCACGCGCCGGTGTGTTGTTTTCGGCGAAATGGTAAACGAGTGTCGTGTTGACGTCATAAGTTCCTTTCGGATCATCGACCCGCGTCGCCTTCGATCCCGCGTTGCCGTAGTACATCCAGAACGTCGTCTTCGCCCCCGGTTTCAGGTCCGGAATTTTCACCCAGACGAAGGCCTCATTCAGGAGAGCGTCGTACTTCTCGATGTGATACGTCAGCAGCGTCTTCTCGTCCGCCGCGACGAAGCGAATATCGCTGCCATCTTCCTTCGCTTCGGTGAAACGGAAATTTCCATCATGCAAACGAATCAGGATCGCGGTCGTGCCGATTGGATCGGCAATGGGCGCTCCGGCGGTCGAAGTGTCGATTTCAATCTTCTTGCGGATGGTCCATTCGCTGTTCCACCACGCCTGCGCGTTGCTGGCGAAGAAGAGAAATAGCACGCAACCCGAGAAGCAGGTCGACCTAACGAGTTTTGTTTTCATGTTCATCTGTTCCAGTGTGGGAAAATCAAAAGTCCACCCAGAGGCGGAAGGTGAAGCGCGGATCGAGTGCGGCGGTTTGCGTTTGGCCGATTAAAGGCACCGCTGCGTCGAGCGAGCCGTTGAGATGATTGCGGAGGCGAATCCGCACGCCCGCGCCGAGGCTGGCGAGCCCGAAGGTCGATTCCTGTTCCGGTAACGGATCGAGCAGCGCGAGATAACCGCCATCGGCAAAAATGTAGAAGCGGCCTTCGTTGGCTTCCGCGCCTAACGAATTGAGAAACGATGGGCTGCGCAGTTCGAGCGTGCCGCAGACGCCGTCGTCCCCGAGCACTTCCGCTTCGAGATAACCGCGCACGGTGAAAAGTCCGCCACCGGCAAATTGTTCGCTGTTTAAAAGCGGCTGATCGGCCACCTGGCCTTCAATCTTTCCGAATGCCTGAAAACCGTACGGGAGATCGTGCTGATGCGACAGATCACCGCGCAGGTAAACAAAGTTCGCGTCGGCCTTGAAACGATTGAAATCGAATTCCGCCGGCCCGCTGCCCAGTCCGCGGAAGGCAAACGTCAGGCCGAGATTCGCGTTCGTGACCGAATGTTTTCCCGCCCACACTGCGCTGTAATTCGCGCTGACTGGATAATAGGTGATCGGGGTCGGCAACGTTTCGCCGGCGACGGTAAGGTTTTGAATGAAGTGTTTGTAGTCGAACCCGAACGTGATCGAGTGATAGAAATTCGTTAGTTGCGGGAATGTGAGAATGGCGCGGCCGCCGATAACTGCGCCACGACCCGCGACGGCGATGCCGCCAAGGGTGGAGACGTTCGACGCCTGTTTCACGCCCTGAACGATGAAGGTGAGCCAGCTCGGATCGGCGAAACGAACAACGTAGTAGCCGGAGTAGACTTGCACTTCGTCCAGATTCTGCGGCGAGATCTGGAGGCTGCCACCGATCGAATGACCGAGCTGCCAGAGGTTGTTGTAGCTCAGAGAACCGTTCACCCGCAAAGGCGACGTGTCGACGCTGTAGCGATTGTTTAGTTCGGCGCTGCCGTGCAGGGGCAACGTGTCCTTGACCGTCAGATCGACATCCACTGTTCCGGGAACTACGCCCGCTTTCAGTGACGGCGTGACGCGGCGATCCGGCCACTGATTGAGCGAAACAATGTCCTGGGTGACATCGTTGAAACTCGGCACGCTCCCTTCAGCTAAAGAGGGCGTGTTCTCTTTAATCTTGTTCAGTGAAAAATAGCGCGAGTCGCGGACGCGCAAACGCCCGACCGTGCTCTCAACCACTTTCAAAACGACGATGCCGTGGGCGCCGCGCTGCTGCGGCACCTGCACCGCAACGGTCTGGTAGCCTTTCGCCTGGTAGGCTTTTTCAAGAGCGGCGCGCGCCTGTTCGACATCATCCGGGGTGCGGGCGGGCCCGAGGAATGGGTAGACCGCTTCCTCGATGTCTATCTTGCTTAAATGGTGGGCACCAAGAACGCGATATTGCTTGATGTAAAGCGAACCGGTTTGAGGTGGCGAGACTGATTCCATTCCCGCACATGAAAGGGAGCCCGCAAAAAGAAGGATCGACATGGACGCGAGGACGCGACCCGTCCTGCGCTCATCCCGCTGAGACGAAAAAAAAAGAATACGATGTTTCGGAGGCCGCACGTACGCTGATTATGCGGTCGTAACGAGAGCCCTCAAGCTATGGGTTGTTACATTTCCGAGACAAGAAGTTGCAATACTGTGACGAAGCAAATTTGCGTCTGATTTGCGCGATATTCACGCGTTGCCGCGTCGCCAATACTCCTCGGTTCGGGAGACGTAGTCCTTGTGAGATGTTACAAGACTTTAACCAAACGGTAACGCGATCGCCATGTACCCGCGCTTAATGTGTTGGACCTTTCGGTGAGAAAACTCACCGCAAAATCCCATGTCACATAGAAGTAAGGCCGCCGCGCCACTCATTGCCTCGAGAGATCTGCCTCGGGATTTCATGAAGCGGCACAACACGGAGGCGAGGCCGAGCAAGAACATCCTCATCATCGAGGATGAGCAGGATGTCATCGATCTCCTGGCGCTCAATCTTGTCAAAGACCCCGCCTATACGATTTCCACTGCCGCGGATGGCGTGACCGGCCTGGAGAAAGCGCGTCTCGAGTTGCCCTGGTTGATCATCCTCGACCTTATGTTGCCGAAAATGTCCGGCCTTGAGATTTGCCGGATTCTCAAAGGGGACCGGGTCACGCGCAACATCCCGATCATCATGCTGACGGCCAAAGCGAGCCAGCAGGATCGCATCACCGGTTTGGAAACAGGCGCGGACGATTACGTGACCAAACCGTTTAGTCCGCGTGAAGTGGTCTTGCGCATCAAGGCGATCGAGCGGCGACGCAGGACCGAAATGAGCGACGAAAAGCTCGTCTGCGGGTTGATCACGCTCGATCCGGTGCAGCACCAGGTGGATGTAGCGGGGAAACCCGTTAGGCTAACAACCGCCGAGTTCAAATTACTGACGATGCTGATGAAGAAGCCGGGTCGCCTGATGTCCCGGGAAATTTTGCTAACGGGTGCGTGGGGCTATGAAACTCTGATCAACACGAGAACGGTGGACACACACGTCCGGCGGTTGCGACAAAAACTGGGCAAAGCGGCCGACGCAGTCGAGACTGTTCGTGGCTTTGGCTACCGGCTCAACGCTGCTTCCAAAACCAGCCCTGGCGGCCGGTGACATAATCCTTCGTCTTTTTTTCTTCCGCTGACTGAATATCCGCGTGGCGTCGCCAACAATTTTCATTGTCGCACATCCCACGAGCGTGGGTGATCGCTGAGAAGGGGCAAGTCCGCCGTGTTACAATTTCGCTGCGCGAAAAATTCAGTGACCGCACGAAGTAAATAGTCGCTGCCAAATGCGCACGGGGGTTTTGCGTGATTGTTACGTGGACGACATCACGGCGTTACCTCGAGCGTGAGCCGGGATGGGTGACGGCGTGCAAGTCGCCAATCAACATATCGATCTTGCGTAGATCTTTGCAACGGCCCTTTTCCGGCTTCAATTTACGTTTCTGCAGCATGATGGTCAGGTCACGAATATCGCGCAGACGATCGTGCGATATTTTTTCCGCGGCTCCGTACGATGCAATTTTATCTGCGCACTCCGCCATGGCGGTTTCAAGACTGGCCGAGTAGGCGCGAATGGCCGTCCGCAAATCCCGACGGAGCGAGATCATCTCCGACGCGAGCATTTTCGCCGGTCCCGATTGAGGAGCTTCTTCCTTCTTCATGCGCCGGATCCGATCAATTCATTCGCGCGCCAAAGCGTCTTTGCTGATTGCGCGTGCGGCAGGTAGCTGACGATCTCTATTTTGCCGTCGTAATTTTCCACGAGCGCAGAACAGGTTTCGACCCAGTCGCCGCAGTTGTAGTAAGTCACGTTTTCAATCGGTCGGATCGCGACGCTGTGGATATGCCCGCACAAGACCGCGTCGACCTCAAATTTCCTAGCGTAATGCGCCACGGCTTCTTCGAATCTGCCGATGAAGCTGACCGCATCCTTGACCCGCTTTTTCGCATAAGCACTGAGCGACCAATAGCCCAGGCCAAAGCGACGCCGCACGAAATTGATGGCCGGATTGAGCGAAAGCAAAAATTGGTAACCAACGTCGCCGGCAAAGGCGAGCCACTTCACATTCTGGACGACGGTATCGAGCTCGTGCCCGTGAATGACGAGAACGTGACGGCCATCCGCCAACCCGTGAATTGCGTGTTCCTGGATGGTGATGTTGCCGTAATCGCCCTCGAAATCGCTAACCAGTTCGTCGTGATTGCCGGGAATATAAATGATCCGGGTGCCTTTACGCGCTTTTCGCAGAATTTTTTGAATGACATCGCTGTGTTGCTGCGGCCAATAACGACTCCGGCGCAGCTGCCAGATGTCGATCAAATCACCGACAACGAAAAGCGTTTCAAAATCGGTACTCACGCAGGAAGTCGAGGAGTGCTCCGGCATTGGCACCGCGCGTGCCGAGGTGGACATCGGAAATCCACGCCGTTCGCACCTTGTGGACTGATTCGGATCTGCTCTCCGACGGCACCAGGCCGAAACGAACGCGTCTCGACAGACTTCCGATATCGATCTGGCGAACCGGTTTGTTACCTGCCACTGAATGTTCTGGGATAGACAGTATGCTCGATCAATACCGCGAGAATTGGACCACGTCAGGTCAACGAATGGTGAACTTGTGTGACAATTCTGTGACCTTATTCCGGTTACGACCACCTGATGTTCGTGCGCAACGCCACTGGAAGCCGCACCGGCGGCGCCCGATTCTCGTTCTACGAGCGAGCCGGCAGACGGATTCGAACCGACGACCTGCTGATTACAAATCAGCTGCTCTACCAACTGAGCTATGCCGGCATTTACGAGGGAAAACTCCTCTCTTTCACAGCGCTTTCAAGGCGCATTGTATACGCCATTTGTATACGGTGGCACAAAACCATGACCAAGTGCGCAATTCCGATCCGGTTCCACAGGGCGCCACTGTCCGCGTTCTCATTCAGCAGGCAAGCTGATTCATTGACGCGGCTCTCATTTTACTCACGCGCATCTTTGCGCGCTTGCTCCGGCCATTGAGCAACCCCGCCGAGGCTCTTTGGGTGGCGCCAGAGACGCGAAGCGCACGCTGATCGTCTGCCGCATTCTCCTAAAGGACAAAGACGCCATGGTCGTCAAGGCGATGTCTTGGGCGCTCCGTGAACTAGCGAAGCGGCACGCGCACGTTGTCAGGTCTTTTTTGCGGCAACATGACACCGAAGTTGCCGCACTGGTTAAGCGCGAGGTCCACAACAAATTGACAAGCGGGAGAAGAACGAAGTCGTAATGGTCATGAATGCATCTCAAATAAGGGCGCTGCTATTGATTCTCTTTCTGGTTGGATCGACTTGTGTTGCAACAGCCGCCGACAACGACATCGCGGAGCAAATCGCCGCGCTCGAACAGCGCGCTGTTGCTCATGTCGGCGTAGCCGCCTTGGGCCCCGGGCGAGATAGACATTTGGAATATCACGCGCAGGATCGGTTCCCAATGTGCAGCACCTTCAAATTGCTTGCCGTCGGAGCGCTGCTAAAACGCGTTGACGAAAACAAGGACAACCTTGATCGCTTTGTTGCGTATGGCGAAGCCCAGCTTCTGGCTTATGCCCCGGTGACGCGCGCGCATTTGAAGGACGGCGGCATGACGTTGAAGGAGCTTTGCGCAGCTGCCATCGAGCAAAGCGACAACACAGCGGGCAACTTGCTGGTCGAAGCCATTGGCGGGCCCAATGGTGTGACTGAGTTTGCCCGTGCGATTGGCGATAATTCGACGCGGCTCGATCGAAACGAACCGGAACTCAATAACGCGGCTCCTGGTGACGAGCGTGACACCACCACCCCGGCAGCGATGTGCAATGACCTCGAACGATTGCTCATGTCCGATCTTCTTTCGGACGCTTCGCGCACACGCCTTGAGCGTTGGCTATGCGACGGCAAAATGGGATTAAGTATGATCCGCGCCAGCGTTCCTTCCGACTGGATTGCCGGTGACAAGACTGGCAGAAGCCTAAATGCCGCGGCGAATGACGTTGCCGTCGTTCGGCCGCCTTCGCGCGAGCCCATGTTCCTCGCCATCTTCACACTGGCTCCAAGCGCAACGGCTGAAAAGCGTGACCGCCTCGTGGCCGAGATTGCGAAACGGACGATCCAAGTCCTGGATAGATAAGTGTTCGCAATGAGACGGATTACTCTTGGTTGCCGGTGGTGGACCGCTGCATCTCTTGCAGCTGCGGCAAGTCTAGCACTAGCGGAGAGCCGGGAAAATTGGACGGGACCGTGTGCGAAGGAGCTTAGCAATGGCGCCATTTGCGAAGCGGCGAATCAGCGAGCGCTTCAGATTATGAAAGCCGGTAATCTCGAAGCGATCATCGTGGTGCAGGACGTGCACACTGGAAGTTTGGTCGCTTTTGCAGCTTCGGATTCTGAGAAGCTTGATGTCACTACTCCCTTACTGCCGCTTTCGCCCGTGAAGTTGATGGTCGCAGCATCCTGGTGGGATCACGAATCCCCGACACCCGAGCTAGCTGACAGCCAGCAACTTCTCTCTGACATGATCGTCAACGGAAACGATAACGCAGGTCGACGAATTGCCTCTGGCCTCCGCAAGTCTATCGGTACTGAATCCGTGCTAAAAGATCTCGAGAGTTATGGCTTTCCTTTCAGGGCCACTGTAACTGCCGGGGAGAAAGATACGAAGTTCTGGGATGAACTTTCTCCGAAATGGCGAGACCGGTTAACGCCGGCCATCTCTTGGCGCGCGTTAAACCAGGAAACTACAATGTCCGATTGGCAGGACACGCTGTCGATCGGAGAAAGAAAATTCACCGTAACGGCGCTGCACCTTTCCCGCTTTCTTCAGGCCGTGGGTAATGGTGGCGTGATGCTTCCTGCCGTCGCGCGCGCAGGCGAAGCTAAGGCAAGCGAGTTGAATTCAGGCGGCAAGTCTATCCGTGTTTTGAACGAAGCTGCTGCGTTAAAGCTGCAGGAGGCGATGCGCGCCGTGGTTGAACGAGGAACAGCGAAGAATAGCGCGAACGTCCTGGCGGGAACGGGGTGGCAGATCGGCGGGAAAACAGGTACCGGGCCGGCGCCTAATGCACCAGGCCCCGGACCAGGCTCGAACGGATGCTTTGTGGGATTGGCCTTCGATCCTCAAGGCCACGCCCGATTTACGGTCGTGACCTTTGTTAACCACGGCGGCTTGGGCGGTGGTAATGCCGCGCGGATTTCGGCGGAATTAATCCGATTCCTGATAGGCGGGGACACCGGGAGTTCCCCGCGACCATGAGGGCGGGCATTCGTCACGATTAACTAATCGACATCTATGGGACTAACCACACGCTTCTTTTTTCTGGCAGTAGTACATCTGTTGTTCGCGACTCGCGTCCTTGCTCAGACTTCCGAGAAAGCCCAGGGACCGGCTCTGAGCCGGCAGGAGCCGCATACGTTGAAAACCGAGGTCCCTCACCAAGTCCGCCTGCAATACCTTTTGTTTTTACCGGAGGGGTATGACAAGAGCACCGAGGCTTGGCCGGTTATCCTTTAACGCACGCCGGATTGAGAGACAACAAGTGATCCGCTACGGGCGCGAACGCGAGTAGGCCGAGAGCGGTTCCGCCGTTTCAAGATTCTTGATCACGGTGCTGAGATAGACAGACTCGGGATAAAACGCTTTGTACTTCGTGATCTCCGCCCGGTTCAAGACGCGAAAGCCGTAGCGCTCAAACATTTTTTCGCCGCGCCGGCTCTCGAAAGTAACGATTTGCCCGTAGACGTGCTTTTCGCCACAGCGGTAGAGATAACTGAGATACGCGCTCATGAGCGCGCGCGTGGTGGAAACCTTCCGCGCTTCCGGTAACAGGTTAATGTGAAAGTGAGGTGTGCGCCGCGGCGCTGCGGGCACCTCGCGCCAACCGTGGCCGATCATCCAACGAATAAAACGCCGCGATCGCTCATTGTAACGCGGGTAACGGACGAGAGCGCGGAAAAACAGCCGGACATTTTGCCCAAACGAATAAAGCTGGTTCCGGAGCGGTTTGCGCGAACCGAGCAGGTACCCACGCAAGTCGCCGGCCACCTCAAGCACAAAGGAAGATTCCGGTTCATGATCCGTGTAATAAGTCGTCAGGAAATCGGCGAACAATTCGCGGTCCTCGTAAACCGGATCGATCGGCTCGCCGAGGAAACCGGTCTCGCAGCAAAGACGTCGCACCGCCTCGCGGTCCGACGACCGGTAACTGCGTATGTTAAAGGAGGGCTTCTCTGTCATCTGGGCGCGTTATCCTAGTCAATCTTGCGTACTTCGCGAAAAGTTTTCCGGCATGTGTTGATTCTCAGCCGCTCGCGATCGGCGAGATTTTGGCGTGAATTAGAAAACGCCGCCTCGTTTAGGCCCGTACACTGGCTCAAAGCTTGAGGACGATCTCTTGCAGTCGCATCTGCGAATCAGGTCAGGAAGAAACAATGCATTGTCGCCAGTACTTAGACCACAACCACCGCCGGCGCGATCATGTGAGAATAATCAAATTGGCAGGATCGAGGTCGGTGTGAAAGGCGGTGGAAAAATTAGACGCAACGCGGGCAAAACGCCGCTCAGCCGGGATGCGGTAAGGAAGCAGCTTTTACGTTTTTCTACCTCGAATTTGCTGCGATTCGCTCGCGAGGCTTTGGCCGCATCAGATATTGGCCGCCGGTAGGTGTCAGAATTTTTTCTTGAATGCAAAGCTGGTCGAGCAAGCTAAGGATTTCGAACAGTGCTCGCGTATCTTCATTTTCGACATACGCGGCGCGAGTACCTGGAGGCACGACGAAGCGAAGAACAGCATCAAACTCAGTCTGCCACTCGATGTCGAACCAGCGCTCGAAGACACTGACAATTTCGCCCGAACGAATTGATTCGAAGGGTGAGCCGAGTTTGCCTGGTTCCGGGCGCTCGATTTTGGAAGTGACTCGCTGATAGATCGTTTCCAGTCGGAACTTTTCCGGCAGGACGGCCAAAAGCTGGTTCGCGAGCACAAGCCGTTTCTCGTCGTATTGGAATTGGGTTTCCCCGATGAAGTCGTGAATCCACAAATAGCCGCTCGGCACCAGTGTGTGCCAAACCTGTTCGGCGATGTGTTCCAAAAACAAAACGTGATGAAGAGCGGTCTGCGCGACGACCAACTCAAAAGCTTTCGCTGGCAGTTTTACGAAATTAAGGTCGGCTACTTCATACGTGAGTGGTAGTTTTTTTTCTTTCGCAATCTCGAGTGCTTTGGCGATTGCATTTTCGGAGATGTCGATTCCATGTAGAATTTGGCAGACGCCCGCCTCGACCAGAGCACGTTCGAGCCTGCCAGCGCCGCATCCGAGGGTGAGACCGCGCTCGAACTTTAAGCCACGTTCCTTCGCCAGTCGGGCAAGAGAGGATTGGTAACGGCCGACGCGCAGAGCAGCGCTGGCTTTAGCGTCCTCAGCAGCCGCTTCGGATTGCTCGAGGTGGGGCAAAATTCTTCCCCAAATCTCATTTTCGCGAGCGGCCATGTCATTGTAGACGCTGCGATCTGCCATGGCGCGCTCAATGATCTCCCGAGCTCTATCGATGCTCATGATGGTCACAGCTCTTCGCTTTTGATCGTTGAAGTTACAATTAGTAACTGGCGCTGGCCAAACACAAGACGTTCCTCTAATCTCCAAGTTGAATCAGTTGTATCGAGGCAGAGTATTGGATCCCTCATAGACGAAATACCGCCTTTGGTTAGGCGGCAACGGAATATTTTCTTTCTAACCCGTGAGACGAGAGTCGAAGGCTCTGATTCGCAGAGTCCCGTTCACTGGCGACCCCGTGCCGAAAGTTTTCCGGCAAGAATCGACTGGACTCTCGGCGCAGCATCGCTTGATCCAGCGCCCATCACTGTCTCGGGAGTCGGAAACCAATTGACGAGCATTTCTGTTTTCCAGCCCCTGCTCCGTTGGTAGGACCCTACGGTTCCTCGCACCGATGCGGCATTCCACGCCCAGTGGGCCCATGAGCGGCAGGTTCACATCGAAGTCGCCCACAACCCAGATGCGTTTTGCGAGAGACAGTCATAAACCGCGCTACAAGAAAGCATTAGTCGCGCTGGAAATTTGCGATGACCTCTCGGTAGATACCGAAGAGATGTTGGAACACGCCCGTCCAGCCATATTGTTCTTCCGCCACGCGTGAAGCCAGTTTACCCATGCGTTGCAGTTTGCTTTCGCTGAACCGTTCGATCGCATTTGCCAGCGCTTCCGCGGAATTTTCCTCCGCCCACGATCCTTGCTCGTGAAAAATAATGCGGTCCATGTAACTCCCGCGAATCCCAACCACCGGCGTCCCGCAAGCCTGACTTTCCAGCGTGACAAAGCCGAAGGTTTCCTGAATCCCGGGATGAACGAAAAGATCGGCCGCGCGATAGTAGCGCGCGAGTTGCGCGGATTCCGTGCAATACGGAATCCAAGTTACGTTACCGACTTCATCGCGCAGCCGGCGCAATTGCTCGCGCTGAGCTCCATCGCCGATCACGAGCAGATGGAAACGCCCCGGGCATCGTTGCACAAGGATTTCGAAACTGCGAAACAGAGTCTGCGTATTTTTTTCCTGCGCCAGGCGACCAATGTAGAGAAGTAACTTTTGCTCCGGCTTAATACCTAACGAATCGCGAGTCGATACGAAATCGTCGGAATCGGGACGAAAGACCTCTGTGTTTACCCCCAGGCTGACCGGCCGCACATTCCTCACTCCCCATTTTTTCAGCAAGCGCGCCAATTGGTCGGAAGGAACCAGTGTCGCTTCGAACTGGTTGTAGAGCTTGCCAATGTAGCGCTCCGCCGAATCCATCACGACGTCGATGGCGGTTTTCCCAAAGAACTTTGCGGCGCTCCGCAGATACGCCTCCGGAAAATGGGAGTGATAAAATCCGACCGTGGGAATGCGCAAGGCGCGACCCGATGCAATCGTCTTCCACGCCATTTGATAGGGATCACCCGATTCGATCAGGTCCGGCTGTTCACGTTCGAGGATTTGCTCGACCGCGCGTAGGTTCAGCAGAGCGCGATACCGCGAAGTGCGCGAAAGCAGCGGCGAGTGAATCGAATAGATGCGCGAGCGCTCGCTTTCGATGACTTCAGTTCTCTCGCCCGGAATGATGAGCACGTGCTCATCATTCGTCGAGTTCTGGATGTAATTGATTTTCTCGTGAACGTAGCGCTTCACCCCGCCGCTGAGTGGAGAGTAAAACTGGGTCAGGTCGCAGATCTTCAACGTGAGCACTGTAGCCGCTTCGCTCCGCGAAGCGCCAGTCAACGCACCGGTCAGCTTGACCGGCCGTCGTAGGATTTTCTATGTTCCAATCCACTCAAATATTTCTCCGCCTCCATCGCCGCGGCGCAACCGGAGCCAGCGGCCGTTATCGCCTGTTTGTAAACGCGATCGGCCACGTCCCCGGCGATAAAGACACCGGGATGTTTGCTTTCCGCCAGATGCCTGACGAGCAAATATCCCTCGGGATCGGTTTCGAGCTTCCCGGCAAACGCTTTCGTGTTCGGGTCGTGCCCAATCGCGACAAAAACGCAGGCAATCTCGAGCAGCCGTTCTTCTTTGGTTTGAACGTTGCGCAGCTTGACGGCAGACATCTCGCCTTTGTCATCGGCAACATACTTGGTCACGACCGTGTTCCAGATCGGTTCGATCTTTTCATTCGCGAGAACGCGGTTCGCCATGATTTTTGAAGCGCGCAACGTGTCGCGCCGATGAATGAGGTAGACCTTGGAGGCGAAGCGCGTCAGAAAAATGGCTTCCTCGGCGGCGGAATCCCCGCCGCCAATCACACAAACGGGAACATTGCGATAAAACGCGCCGTCGCACGTCGCACAACTCGTTAGGCCGTGACCGATCAGCTTCTCTTCGTTCTCCAGGCCCAGATAGCGCGCCGAAGCCCCGCTGGCTATGATGAACGCCTGCGTCTCGAGCCATTTGTCGTCGGCCTTGATTCGAACATGGCTGTCTGTCGGATCGAAGTCGGTCACCTCGGAATAGGAGAAGCGAGCTCCGAATTTCTCCGCCTGCTCATGCATGTTCAAAATGAGCTGCGGCCCATCGATCCCCATCGGAAAACCCGGGAAGTTTTCGACGAGCGTTGTCGTGGCAAGCTGACCGCCAGGGTGACTTCCTTCGAGCACAAGCGGATTCAAATTCGCGCGAGCCGCGTAAATGGCGGCAGTTAAACCCGCGCAGCCACTCCCCGCGATAATCACTTTTTCCATGCCCGCGCAACTTAGCACGGCGCGGACGCGATCGTAAACCGTCG
Organism: uncultured Verrucomicrobiae bacterium; assembly: GCA_963737545.1. GTDB lineage: Bacteria > Verrucomicrobiota > Verrucomicrobiia > Chthoniobacterales > UBA10450 > CAVTTH01. The sequence continues at coordinate 791,940 of CAVTTH010000003.1, forward strand.
TGACGAATTGCCGCGGCAAATTCACTGCCTATTTTTGGACGATGCCCGAGCTGGCCGAAGTCGAATGGTACCGCAAACAATGGGATGCCGCGTTCGGCAAAAAGGTTGTTGCTGTCCGACTGCATGCACGGAAGCGAGTTTTCCGCGGAACGAGTCCGCGTGCTCTTCAGGAAAATCTTGTCGACGAAAAGCTCCTTGGGTCGACAACCCGAGGGAAGCAAATGCTCTTTGCATTCTCGGACGGAAACTGGCTCAGCATTCATCTCGGCATGACCGGAAAAATCCATGTTGCGCCGCCCAATTTTCGCTCTGGAAAACACGACCATCTTGTTTTGCATCAACGCGACCGCGCGCTTGTCTTCACCGATTCACGTCAATTCGGCCGCGTCCGCTTCCATCATGGAAAGATCTCGCCCGATTGGTGGACGACCAATGTTCCAGAAATCATTTCGCATGCATTCGACCGGAGTTTCGTCGAGCAATTTCTGGATCGGCATCGCAAAGCGCCGATCAAAGCCGTCCTGCTCATGCAGAGTGGTTTCTCGGGGATCGGCAATTGGATGGCGGATGAGATTCTTTGGCGGAGCCGAATTCATCCTGCCATACTCACCGGCAAATTGACTGCGACGCAGCGCGACGCACTCTTTCACGCCGCGAAGTTCGTTGCGTGCGGAGCGTTGCGCACGCTCGGAAAGAATAATTCCGATCCGCCGCGGAGTTGGCTGATCCATCAGAAATGGAAGCCCACAGGAATTTGTCCGCGACATTGTACGCTGCTCCAGCGCGAGACAATCGGCGGACGAACGACGGTGTGGTGTGCAAAATGCCAGCTCCGAGATTGAGTTATTCGAACGCGATTCGCAGCAACGTCGTGATGATCCGCGCACTGGCGAGAAACGTTCCGCGGAACGTCCCGGAAACCTTGGACACGCCGCTGGCGCGGCGTCGATGATTTACCGGCACTTCGAGAATACGCAGACCGGCGCGCGCGGCCTTCATCTGCATCTCCAGATTCCAGCCATAGGTTTCTTCACGCATCGACAACTTCTCGAGAGCATCACGCCGGATGGCGCGGAACGGGCACATGTCTGTGTAACGAACGCCGTAAAGTAGTTGGATCATCCATCCGGCAATTCGCCCGGATAAAATCTGCTGGAGATTCATGCTGCCGGCTTCGCGCTCGCCGCGGGTCCGCGATCCGATCACGAAATCATGGGAACTGGCAGCAATCGGTTCGGTCAGACGAGCCATCATCTCAGGGCAATCGCTTCCGTCGCCATCAAGGAAGACCACGACATCGCACTCACGTGAAACGGCGTTCACCCCGGCGGCACAGGCGCGGCCGTACCCGCGGAGCGGCTGCGAGATGACCCGCGCTCCCGCTTCACCGGCACGTTCGGCGGTTCGATCGGTGCTGCCATTATCGACAACAATCACTTCGCGCGGGATCTGTGTTGCGAAACATTGGTGCACGACGCCGGCGATCGGCTCTTCTTCATTCAGCGCGGGAATGACGACGGAAACAAAGCTCATCGCCATTGCTCACTTCAGATCTTCATTTGCGCGACGCGATGGACGATGCCTTTGCGGCGCAGTATCTCCGCTGCTCCTGCGAAGTAATCTCGGACGTCGGATTGGTCGCGAATCCAATCCAAGTAACGGCCGATTCCTGCGGCTAGATCGATCTGGGGCTCGTAACCCGCGGCCTGGATGCGATCGATCCCGCTGGTCAGATGCCGAATTTCTCCGGGTCTAAATTCGCCGTTTACTTCAGCGGGAATTCTGATTCCGAGAAGCTCTGAAATTTGCTCCGCTATTTCGCGAATACTAACGCCGCGACCGCTGCCAACGTTCACCGGCGAGCCATCAAGCAAATCGGTTTCGGCAGCGAGCAAGTTCGCGCGCGCAACGTCTTCGACGAAAGAAAAATCGCGTGTCTGTTCACCGTCTTCATAAAATACCTGGGGCAGATTGTTCAGCAACCGCGTGCAGAAAATCGCGATGACGCCGGTATATGGGTTGAAAATCGACTGTCGCGGACCGTAGGTGCATGAATAACGCAGAGCGACGGTTGGGATTCCCGTTTGCTTTCCCCAGAGTAAAACCAGCTTTTCCTGGTCAACTTTGGTCAGGCCGTAAACCGTTTCGCCGCCAACCGGAGCGCTTTCCGGTGTCGGAACACTGCTCGTGGCGACCCCGCAGATGGGACACCGCACCGACCAATCTCCGGCGCGCAGCTGTTCAACGGGACGCACACCGGGAAAAACCAAGCCATGTGCGGGACAATTCCCCGCGCCTTCGCTGTAAACTGCTTGAGATGACGCCACAATGATTTTGTGGATCGGAAGATTTTCTTCGCGAATAACCTCGAGCATTAGTGCTGTCCCGAAGCTATTAACGTAGAAATACTTCGCGATTTCCGGCATGTAGCCACCATAGGCGGCCTGGTGAAACACGATGTCTATCCCTTCGAGCGCGGCCGCAATTGTATCGCGGTCGCAGACATCGCCTTTGATAAATTCTGCGTCCTCCGAAATCCAGTTTGGTCGCCCCCGCCGGTGTGTTTGCGGCTCGATATTGTCGAGAATCCGCACCGTCCACCCTTCGTCGCAGAGAAGGTCTACGATGTGCGATCCGACAAGACCAGCGCCTCCTGTGACGAGTGCCCGTTTCTTGCGTTCCATTAATCGTTAGGCCAAATACGACTACGCCCTTCGCGTCGCAAAATTTCCGACAAATAGGACCTTGTATGGCGCGCTTCGTAACCACCCGACTTACCTGCGTTGGAATCGAAAAGATCTTCGCAGAGCTGACTAAGTGTCGCGCGATCGTCAACATCATACCAGCTGGGCAACAACTCGACTTGAACACCAATCTCGGCTGCGCGCTGACGCGTTTGCGTTAAAACACGGTCCGTACTCCAGTCAATTCGCTCAAAAACGTGGTCGTGCTCGCTTTTCAGACCAATCAGATAATACCCGCCATCATTTGCTGGGCCGAGAACGATACGATCACCAGCTCGCGCCAGATATTGCGACGCCTGCTGGTAAATTTTGGGTGGTACGGTCGGGCTGTCTGAACCAATTAAACAAACCGATTCAAAACCAAGAGCCATAATATCTGCCGCCGCAAATCTTAATCGGTCTCCAAAGTTGATGCCTCGTTGCGTGATCAGTTGAATTTCTTTTGGAAGAATGCCTTTGTATGATTTCGCCCCTCCGCGTGGCGTATAAACAGCCATGCCGACGGCGGATTTGTTCCAACTCGCATCTAATATTGCTGCTGCCACATCGCGCAGAAAACATGTGTTTAACGCCGTGGCTTCGTTTGGCGTAAGAGGTGGCGTTAAACGCGTTTTCACTTTCCCCACCTGTGGAACCTTTGTCATGATTGCGAGAGCACATGATCCTAGAACAATGTGTTGTCGACGTTTTGTATCGTTCTTCACAATGGCTGTACTAAATAGATTTTGGAAAGCATCGTAATCTTAATATTAAGCAGCCTAATAAAGTGTTTTTTTGCCCTTGCGGATCAGAGTGGCACGCCGTGGTGATAACGTTGAGAGAGCGACGGGCCAAACAAGATTTAAGATTGGCAGTAATCAGAATATCCGGTTTTGTTAAAAGTTATTGGTGTCTTATTAAGTGATGCATTGACACCGAGAAAAATTTAAGGCAGCAGTATATGATAGTGCTGGCGTTTGCATGAGGCCTCTGACGGGCGAAGATGCAGACAGTGAAATTGAGCCGCGCCCTATACATTCAGCTTGGCGGGCTTGTTGCCGCTGTAATTTTGATTTCCGTCACATATCGGATCTTTCCAATAGCGGATTGGTTGGCGAATGTTCAACAGCGCGTAATGCACTTAGGAGTATGGAGTGCAATTTGTTATCCTCTACTGTACGCGTGTTGTAATGTATTGCTCTTACCGGGTGGCGTGCTGAGCGTTGGAGGTGGATTTTTCTTTGGTCTTTGGTGGGGCTTTCTTATTGTTCTCGTGGGAAACGTGGGCGGCGCGGCAATTTCTTTCATTATCAGTCGCTTAATTGGGCGACGGTGGTTGCACCATCGGCTGATGCGGAATCCAAGGCTCAAAGGTCTCGAGCCTACTGTACACCGCGAGGGGTGGAAATTTATTCTGCTCAGCCAGCTGCATCCGCTGTTTCCGACGAGTTTGCTTAATTACCTTTATGGTCTGACCTCGATTCGCTTTCGCACGTGCATGCTTTGGGTAGCGATCGGGCAAGCCCCCGGACTATTTTTGTATGTGTATATTGGAACCTTGGGCCAGTTAGGATTGAATCTTTTCCGAGGCAAGAGTCACCCGCGAGTATTTGAATACGTAATTTGGGGAGGTGGTTTGGTCACTTTGGTCGTTGTTCTGAGTATGATGGGACGCATGGCGCTACGGTTACTACAAGCGATGGAAGACAAACCGAACAACGCTGGCGACCCGAGGCTGGAAATCGATGTTACAAGAGTCATAAAGACTTAATATGGATATGAATGTAGATAAAAGTGCTCTCATCGAAGCAGCAGCCAGAGCCTTAGAAAGGGCATTCGCACCTTATTCTAAATTTCGTGTGGGCGCTGCCCTACTGACGCGATCCGGAAAGGTGTTTATCGGATGCAATATCGAGAACATATCCTTCGGTCTGACAATGTGCGCCGAGCGTGTTTGCGTCGGAAATGCGATTGTAGCCGGCGAGCACGAACTGGAGGCGATTGCCATCGTCGCTGCAAGCCGTGAGCCGATCACACCATGCGGGGCGTGCCGCCAGGTATTGGCGGAGTTCAATCCAAAATTGAAAATCTATTCCGCAGCTTCAGGCGACCTGATTTCTGAGTTTCAGCTCGATAATTTGCTCCCTTGGCCGCGGCGAGGGATCCTGGATTGCGCCAATGTTTAGCCTTGGAAAGGAGTACGACGTCATTGTGGTCGGCAGCGGCCACGCTGGTGTTGAAGCAGCGCTCGCATCTGCGCGGCTGGGGTGCGAGACGCTGATGCTCACCCAGAATCTCGACACCATTGGACAAATGTCTTGCAACCCAGCGATTGGTGGTCTCGCAAAGGGCCACGTCGTTAGGGAAATTGATGCTTTAGGCGGCGCTATGGGGATGAATGCCGACGCCACCGGCATTCAGTTTCGAATATTGAATCGTTCGAAGGGTGCAAGTGTTCGTGCACCGCGGGCGCAATGTGATAAGAAGGCCTATCAATTTCGGTTAAAAGCGCAATTGGAAAGACAAGAGTGTCTCGAAATTTTCCAAGCCACGGTAGCCCGCATTCTGGTCAAGGACCGAATTGTCATCGGGGTGGAAACTGACATCGGCCTATCAATACGCGGCCGCAGCGTTGTTATCACGGCAGGCACATTTCTGCGCGGTCTTTTGCATGTCGGGGAAGTCTCAAAGAGTGGAGGCCGAATGGCGGACGCAAGCTCTGGATTGAGCGAAGAGCTTCGAACCTTGGGATTTGAAGTCGATCGATTCAAGACCGGTACACCATGCCGGGTGAATGCTCGCTCGATAAATTTTTCGCACTGCGAAGTGCAAGGGGGGGACGAGCCACCGCCGCGGTTCGGATTTTCGCCGCTGGAGAAAGCGGACCACGATCTCTTCACGCTGAATTGGACTTCGGCCGGCAGGTTCCACGTGGAACAACAAGCGTGCTGGATTACCCACACGACGGCCGTAACGCATCAGATCATCACCGCGAATCTTCACCGCTCGCCTCTCTATGGAGGACGCATTAAAGGCACTGGCCCTCGATATTGTCCCTCAATCGAAGACAAGGTCGTAAAATTTGCAAGTAGGACTGAACATCAAATCTTCCTTGAGCCGGAGGGTCGACACACCGAAGAATTTTACGTTAATGGTGTGTCCACCAGTCTTCCATTTGGTGTTCAAGCGGCATTTCTTCGAACAATTCCAGGTCTGGAGAATGTGCAGATTCTTCGACCAGGGTACGCGGTAGAATATGACTATTTTCCACCGACGCAGTTACAGCACACTCTCGAAACGAAACTCATTGGTGGCCTATATTTTGCAGGGCAGATTAACGGTACATCTGGCTATGAAGAGGCTGCTGCTCAAGGACTTATAGCTGGAATAAATGCGGCACTTAAAGTGCGAGGACGCGCCTCCTTCGTATTGTCACGGGAGGAAGCTTACATAGGAGTGCTCATCGACGATCTCGTTACTCAAGGGACTGACGAGCCATATCGGCTATTTACGAGTCGTGCGGAAAACAGACTGGCGTTGCGGCATGACAATGCCGATCAACGACTAACAAAACGAGGCTATGAGATCGGCTTGATAGATTCAGTTCGTTGGAAACAATTTTGCGAAAAGCGCTGTAGTTTGGATCACGTTCAAGAGATTGCTGAAAGAACTCGCGTGGGTGGCGAACTCATTTCACAACTCATGAAAAGACGGGATTTCGCGATAGAGCTTTTACCGTCTGACATCGCTTCACTCGCGCCACCGGACATCTGGGACCTTGTTGTGACCGACGCCAGATCTGAAGGCTACATTCGGCGGCAAGTCGCCACAAATGGCGACGCATTTCGCCATCGCGAGCAAAGGATTCCGGAGCAATTCGACTTCGCCGAAGTGAAGGGTCTTAGTCGCGAAGCCCGGGAAAAGCTCACTCGCCATCGACCCACGTCGTTGGGCCAGGTGAATCGAATAAGCGGTGTGACGCACGCCGATGCGATGATAGTGGCTATCTATCTCAGGAACAGAACTTAATCGGATAATATTTCTCCTTGCCCTTTCTCGTTGTGTGGTACGTTACGTTCCTTATCCTGATAGTCAGCTACCTCTTTGGATCGGTGCCGATAGGATTCATTGTTGGGAAGCTAGCCGGAATCGATATTCGAAGATGTGGAAGCGGCAATATAGGCGCTACCAACGTCCTACGCGTGCTCGGCAAGAAGTACGGCTACACGGTCTTCTTCTTCGACGCGCTAAAGGGGTTTGTCGCTGTTCGAACCTGTCTCTTGATCGTAGCCGGAAATCCATCCGTACGACTCTACGCGGACTTCTTCGCTCTACTCGGCGCTGTCACCTGCGTAATCGGTCATGCTTTCCCTGTCTGGCTTCGATTTAAGGGAGGAAAGGGTGTGGCAACGTCGGCCGGCGTGATTATTGGCCTGATGCCGCTCGCCGCCGCAATTGTGTTTCCGATTTGGTTTATTGCCTTCGAGGTTTCCCGCTACGTTTCAGTCGCGTCCATTTGTGCGGCGATCAGTTTGCCAGTCACCATCGCGTTTTTCTTGAGATTCAAGCTGATGGATAGCGTTGTTCTATTTTACTTTTCTGTGGGGCTCGCTGCCCTCGTCGTTTGGCAGCACCGATCGAATTTTTCTCGTCTTCTGAATGGAACGGAGCAACGTTTCAAACGGAAGTGATGATAAGACGAACCGCGATAATCGGCGCCGGCAGCTGGGGTACCGCGTTGGCAATCCTTTGGGCGAAACAGGGCAAGGCGATTACGCTTTGGGGCAATAATGCCGAGAGGATAGAGCAACTTGCAGCGATCCGCGAGAATCGAGACTATCTTCCGGGAGTTAGTCTCCCTTCTTCAATTCGAGTAACTAGCGACCTCGCCGATTGTGCGGAAGCTGACCTGATTGTTTTTGTTACGCCGTCTGTCGCTGTGCGCGCAATCGCGAACCGGCTCCGTGATTTTCCCATCGGTCAGGATGTCGTTCTGCTCAGCTGCACGAAGGGGATCGAACATGGCACTGGTATGCGAATGAGTCAGATCATTAACGAAGTGTATCCCGAACACCGTGTGGCGGTCCTTTCCGGCCCCAATCTTGCCGTGGAAGTTTCCCGAGACTTACCGACGGCGACGGTGCTCGGCTGTCGCGACCTGACATGCGCGGCTGAACTTCAGCAACATCTCGGAAGTGCCCGCTTTCGAATCTACACGAGCGAAGAAGTGACCGGGATCGAACTGGGAGGCGCACTAAAGAACGTCTTCGCCATCCCCGCTGGCGCCAGCGACGGAATCGGACTTGGAGATAATTCGAAGGCTGCGTTGATTACCCGTTCGCTTGCCGAATTACTGCGGCTCGGGACTTCGATGGGAGGAAAACCGCGCACATTCTATGGACTAAGCGGAGCCGGCGACCTGATGGCCACTTGCTTTAGTCGGCATAGCAGAAATCGTCGGGTCGGGGAGCAGCTTGGGCGCGGCGAGTCATTAGGCGATATTACTAAAGGAATGCAAATGGTAGCCGAAGGCATTCCCACCACAAAAGGTGCATACGAATGCGCACGAAAAGGTGGAATTGAAACACCAATTATCGATCAAGTGTACGCTGTCCTCTACGAGGGAAAATCTCCTGTCCAGGCGATGGAGGAACTGCTTAATCGGGACCAAAAAGCCGAGAGAATCTAAGCCGGGGTCCGATCACCGCCGAGATTTGCAATGACCTCGGGATACAAATCGTGCTCGGCGATTTGGATGCGAGCGTGTAACGATTCTGGCGTGTCGTTAGGCAAGATCGGGACCTTGCGCTGGGCGATGATGGCACCGCGGTCGATTCCGGCGTCGACGTAATGAACCGTACAGCCGGTTATTTTCTCTCTCGCCGCGAGAGCCTGCTTCCATGCTTCCAAACCGGGAAATCTCGGCAGAAGTGATGGATGAATATTGATAATGCGCTGAGGAAACGCTTCGAGCATCGGTGTTTTTAGAACGCGCATGAAACCGGCGAGAACAACCAGTTCGACCCCGGCTTCGCGCAACATCTTCACAAGCGCCTCTTCGCTTTCCGGCTCGAGCTTTGTTCGGAATCTACCCGGAAAGAGAAATGCATTCGGGATGTCGAATTCCCGCGCGACTTCCAACATTCCGGCATCGGCAACATCAGAAACGATCAGACGGATCTCAGCCAGCAGGGTACCTGCGCGAATTCGCTCGAGAATCGCGCGACAGTTGCTGCCTTTGCCGGAGCCAAGAATTCCGATCGGCAGCGGTCTCACGGTGCGATGTCTTGCCCAAGCCGCTTCACCAAATCCGAAGTGGAATACCCAGCGAAAAAAGGAAGGATCCGAATCTCCACGCCTGAGTTTTCCAAGGCAGCACGTTCCTGTGCATCCAGCGTTTCCCTCTGGTAGTCACCGCCCTTGACGTAAATCGCCGGGCGAACGGTTTCCAGGAACCTGGTCGCGCGCGCCTCCGGGAAAATTGTCACGTAGTCTACCGCGCTGAGTGCAGCCAGGACTTCGGCACGGTCTTGTTCCTTATTCAATGGGCGCCCTTTTCCTTTCAGGGCACGGACTGATTCATCCCCGTTCAGGCCGACAGCCAGGACATCACCCAGCTCGCGCGCCGCCTGCAAATAGCGCACGTGAGCAACATGCAAGAGATCGAAGCAGCCATTTGTCACGACCAGCTTTTTTCCGGCAGCGCGCATTTCGCTGGAAATGGCGCCAAGCTTTTCCATGCTAACAATCTTAGACATCATTTTCTCCGACAACAAAACGCAACGCCCGCGGCATGATATCAAACGTGACCGGCGCGTTTCCAATCAGTTCGCCGTCGACATTAAACCAGATTCCTGGAGTTGAGCTTACTGCCAACCTGGCAGCGCGCCGAAAGACGACCGCCGGGCTCTTCAAGTGTTCTCCCAAAAAGATCTGACCCATCAAGAGCGCGAGCTGTGCGGGCGGCTGTTCCGATATCAAGATAATATCGAGTAATCCATCATCGACAATTGCATCGGGCGCGATCGGAATTCCACCGGCAACAAAGCGCCCATTCGCAACAATCACGTTGTAAAGATTCATCTCGATATGTTCGTGGTCGTCGAGAAGAACCTCGGTGTGGTATGCGCTTAATTCGGGTAATGCTTCGGCTGCCCCGCGCAGATAAGCAAGCGACCCCCACGTTGTTTTGATTTCTGGTGTTAGTTTTTCGTCCACGATCCCGCTGAATCCCCCGCTGGAGACATTCACCAGATATCGGTGGCGATCAGTTGTTACACGCACGAGATCGATTTGTCTCGTTCGCCTTCGGGCCAGGATCTTGATGTTCTCGTCGACATCGGTGGGTAAATTTAGCGAACGAACGAAATCATTCCCCGTCCCCAAAGGAATAACTCCAATGGAAACGTCTGCGATCCGTTCGCTAACCCCGTTGATCACTCCGTTCAGCGTTCCGTCGCCACCGGCGGCAACGATGAGATCGAAGCCATGCTTAATCGCGTCGTGCGCAAAACTCTCCGCATCGCCCTGCTTGGACGTGATGCGTATTTCGGCATTTTCGATTCGCCGGAGTTTTTTCTCCAACTCGTCGATTGCGACGACAGAACCGGCCACCGGATTAAGCACGACCAAGGTTTTCACAGATCATTCATCGCGTTTTGGTGTGTTGTGTGTATCGTTTTTCCGCCGCAGCGAGTTCTAAACTCCTTCGGTTTGGCAACAATGAAAAGACCGCACGAAACAACGCCGGTAACCACCGATTTTCGCCTCTCGAATCCGCCGGTAGAGACATCGTGGTTGGCTGGCAATGGCGAAGAGGAAGCCGGGAATTCCCGCCAACTCCCGCGCTCGTACGGAAGACCGATTGTTTGTGCGCTGGCTCGCAATCCCACTTCCCTCTTTGTTTATTGGGAGGTCGATTGGCCATCCCTTTTCGCGCTCTCTGCGCCTCGCAATCGCCAGGTTTATCTAATTCTTCAAGATTCCGACGGCGCCGAAGTCAGCCGTGTCGTCGTAGAACCAATGGTCGGCAACTCCGAAGTATCAGTGCCCCGCGCGAACCGAGGCTATCGAGTCGAACTCGGTTACTTCGATGTTGCGGAGGTTTGGCACTCGGCCGGCTCCGCAAATGTGATCAATACGCCAAATGACAATCTGAGCGAACCTGCGGCCACGACCTTCGCGACCGTTCCCTTTCATTTGGGCTTCCAACGTCTGGCGGATCTTTTCCGCGCGTCAACCGTCACGAATCGAACGATTATTGAACAGGTCGCGCAGCTGCAAAAACAAGCATCGACGCCAGAAGGCTTCGAGGTCCTTTCCCTCGAGGAAGCCGAGATTCTCGGTGCACTCAACGCAAGCCTGCCGAACGACTGGCGGGAGAAAATGAGAAATCCCGGGCGCGAGATCAATCTGGAGCGACGGCTCGGCGAAATCCTCGGCTTCGGATCCAGCAGCCCGGCCAACTCTCCCGGCGGAAGCAGCGGGAGCCACTAGCCTCGATCAAGGTTCGGACTCTTTTGCGCGCTCGACGGGTTTATCGAAGCAGGCTCACGAGCAAAGGCAGAACGAGAAAATCGGAACTATCTCAAGAAATCTCGTTGTCAGCACAACGCGATTGCCGCTAAAGAGAGGACAGATGCAAGGAAACGGAAACTCTAACATGAAACAAATTGCGGCCATGGCCCGCCGGACGCGGCAGAAACGCCTAACAAAGCCGGCTGCAGTGAACTTCCGCGTATGAACAATCCTGAAAAGAAAACGGTGGAGTGGGGTACGCGCGTGGGAGTGATCCTCGCCGTATCGGGATCGGCTGTCGGGTTGGGAAATTTTCTGCGTTTCCCAGGCCAGGCTGCTGCACACGGTGGCGGCGCGTTTATGATTCCGTACATTTGCGCGCTCCTCTTTCTCGCGTTGCCGATCGGTTGGGCGGAGTGGGCGATGGCGCGGCACGGCGGAACAAAAGGATTTCACAATGGCGCGGCGATTCTCGGTGTGACTGGCAAGGGCAGAATCGCGCGATATCTAGGCCTATTATCCATCCTCATCCCGATGGTCGTTTACATGTACTACGTTTACATCGAGGCGTGGTGCCTTCGATATGCATGGGATTATTTGATGGGCAACGTGCATCTGACCGGCAATATCGGAGATCAAGTCCGGGCCGCTGGCACATTTTTCGGCGAAGCGACCGGCACCAGCACGAATGGAGTGTTGAACATGAGTGCCGTCTTCTGGCTCATTGTCGTGGCACTTAATATCACTCTCGTCTATCGCGGATTGAAAGGTGGCATCGAAAAGTTTTGTCAGTTCGCGCTTCCGGCGATGGCGGTTCTAGCAGTCATCGTCTTGATTCGTGTGCTCACACTTGGCACTCCCGATCCTTCGCATCCGGATCAAAATGTTCTCAACGGACTCGGTTATCTGTGGAATCCCGATTTCTCCAAGCTCACTGATTTCGAAACCTGGCTCGCGGCCGCGGGTCAGATTTTCTTTAGCCTTTCGGTCGGCTTCGGGGTGATCTTAAATTACGCGTCGTATCTCAAGAAGAAGGATGACGTTGCGCTATCCGGATTCACGGCCAGCGCGACGAACGAACTATTCGAAGTCGGCTTTGGCGGATTGATTACGATCACCGCCGCATTTGTGTTTCTCGGTGCCAGTGGTGTCGGCGGAGGCTTTGGCCTCGGCTTCCAAACGTTGCCCGTTGTTTTCCATCAAATGGGCGGGCTTGGCCGCTGGATTGGATTCGCCTGGTTTTTTCTCCTTTTTCTGGCCGCCATCACCAGCTCGATCTCGATGCTGCAGCCGGTCAAAACATTTTTCGAAGAAGCGTTGGCAATCGGCCACGGCAAGGCGATTGCATTGACCTCGGTCATTTGCGGGCTTGGTTCATTTTGGGTCATTTGGTTCAGCAAAAACACGGTCGCGCTCGACACGATGGATTTTTGGGTCGGAACATTTTGCATCTTCGTCCTCGCCACCGTGCAGATCATTTGTTTCGGCTGGGTTTGGGGGATCAAGAGGGGAATGGCTGAGCTCGACCAAGGTGCGCTGATCAAGATTCCGCGAGTGTTCCAATTCATTATGAAATGGGTGGCGCCCGCCTATCTGCTCGTGGTCTTGGGTGGATTTTCCTATTCCCAACTACCCGCGAAACTGCGCAGCATGGCTGGCGATCCGATCACGCTCTGGACCGTAGTGATTATCGCGGTCTCTCTCGCAATATTGGTCGTGGCGCTCGCGGTTGGCGAACGCCGCTGGCGCGCAGCCGGACTCGACCTCGATGGACGCAACGATTGAGAGGAGCAATTAACTAATGAACACCTGGGGTTGGATTTTCATGCTCACGTCACTCACCCTCGTTTGGGCAACGACGATTTGGGCTTATTGCCGTCTGCTTGGCGCGCCGCGCGAGGACGCAAAAAAACAAGACTAGAAACGCGTCTCGAAAATTGCCGGGATCGGCCAGCGGTGCCGTTCTCGCGCTCGGTGCGCGCGAACTTTCGCGTCCAACACTAACGACTGGAGACGTCAATTAATTATTTATGATGATCGCAAGCGCTCTCGCCGCCGTGCCTGAAATTCCCGTCGTCTTTGGGATCCCGATCGACTTCGTTTTGTTCGCGCTGACTTTGCTCGGCGTCGCGCTCTTCCATCATTACACGCTTCGGGTCGCTCTCATCGGGTTGGGGACAATCATCCTCTACAAGATTTTCTTCTCCGGCTTCAAGACTGGCACCGGCATTGTGGGCTTTGTCGCTCATCTTGGCCACGAGTGGGTAATTCTCGCGAACTTGTTTTTTTTGCTGAGCGGCTTCGCGCTGTTGTCGCGGCACTTCGAAAAAAGTCACGTGCCAGTCGTGTTGCCAAAATTTTTGCCGCACGATTGGAAGGGCGCATTTGCCATGCTGGTGATGATATGGATTCTGTCCTCGTTTCTTGATAACATTGCAGCCGCATTGATCGGCGGCGCGATGGCGCACCAGCTTTTTCGTGCGAAAGTTCATATCGGTTATCTCGCGGCGATCGTGGCGGCATCGAATGCCGGCGGCGCCTTTAGCGTGGTCGGTGACACCACGACGACGATGATGTGGATCGACGGCGTCTCGCCAGCAGCCGTTTTCGAAGCGATCATTGCGTCGGTTGTGGCGCTGCTTGTTTTCGGAATTCCAGCCGCAATTCTGCAGCAAAAATATTCGCCAATCCTCCAGCACGTCCATGAACACACCCACGTGGACTGGGCGCGCGTCGGAATTGTTGCATTGATTCTTTCGGCCGCGATCGGAACCAACGTGATGATCAACACAAAATTCCCCGATCTCGCCGGCCATTTCCCGTTTATCGGTCTGGCGGTGTGGATGGCAATCTTGCTTTCGGTGGTCGCGCGCCGTGCGGATTGGGAAGTGCTGCCGGCATCGGTAAAGGGTTCAGTGTTTCTACTCTCTCTCGTGTTGAGCGCTTCGATGATGCCGGTGGAAAAACTGCCGGCCGCATCCTGGCATACGGCGCTCGGTCTCGGCTTTCTGTCCTCTGTCTTCGATAACATCCCGCTTACGGCCCTGGCGCTCAAACAAGGCGGCTATGACTGGGGATTTCTTGCCTACGCGGTCGGGTTTGGCGGCTCCATGATCTGGTTTGGTTCGTCCGCCGGCGTGGCCTTGAGTAACATGTATCCCGAGGCCAAATCGGTCGGACAATGGGTGCGGCACGGCTGGTTCGTGGCGGTGGCGTACGTCATTGGTTTTTTTGTGATGCTCGCCGTTTGGCCGTGGCATCCGGACGCGCCGCACAAGCGGGATTCCGTCGAAATCAATTTGTCGCATTGAGTTAATCATCTTCATTTCGCCGCTGCGACAGACGTGCTACTCTCCGGCGCGTGTTCGCCCCCTCAATGCCTTTCCCTTCGCGAAACAGTCTCGCGGCACTGCTTGCAGCGTTCGTCGTCGGCATTCCGTCATTTGCCGTCGCGCGCGCGCGTCCCGCCGCGGGAAATTTGCAATACGAGGCGCTTGCACTTCAGCGTTCCGCTCAAAATCATCTTCTGGTGCGAGCGTTCATCAATGGCAAGCCCGCGTTGCTTGGCGTGGACAGCGGGGCTCCCGTCAGTGCGATCGCGATCGGACGGCGTCAGCATTTCGGCCTCCCGCCGCTTCCTGGCAGTTCGAAACTCCCGCCGCGTCTCAATATTAATGGTGCCTTCAATCATGTCGTGATTGCGCGAACGCTTCAGCTCGGCGCCCTCACATTGCTGGATGAACCCCTGGTGATGATTGACCTGAGTAACTCGCCCAAGGCATCGCGCAGGAACAAGGAATCGGAGATCGATGGAATTCTCGGGGCGGATGTTCTTTTTCCGACCAAGGCGGTCCTTGATTGCAAGGCGCAGTTACTCGTTTTGAAAATGGACCCGGAATCGCCCGGACCGATTCCGGGGTTCGATTTCCGTGGATTCCGCGGCATGCCGCTTCGCGTTAGTGCCGGCTACAATCTTTACGTCGATGGAAAGATCAATGGCGCACCCGCCAAACTGATGGTGGATACCGGCGCGTTCACCACCTTGCTGCATCGGCGGTTTGTTCGCCGAATGAAAATTCCCCTGCGGAACACGCGGCTGAGATCGGCCGCGGTCAATCTGCAGGAGCGCGGAGTGCAGCTCGCAACCATCCAACGTCTCAGCATTGGCCACGTGGACTTCCGCAGCAAGGAAGTGGCGGTGATGGATCTCCAAGGGTTGATTCTCGATGAACTCCTCGATGCTTCGCCCCCGGTGGCGGGTTTGCTTGGTTCAGAAATTCTGCGCCGGCACCACGGCATCATCGACTTCGGCACGCGGACACTTTATCTGCAACGGTAGGCATCGCGCATCTTATTCGATATCGATTTCGCGAACGCGTTTCAGTTGCCGCACAGCTTCCACCTGATTCCGCATCTTATCGCCAAGCGTGACAACATTTGGGATTGCGTCGATCAATATCGAAGGGGAAGAAAGATCCGATGTTTGCACATGAATGTTCTCGAGACCGAACATTCGGTAAATAAAAGGCTGGCGAACTTCGATGTCTTTCACCCGGTAAAGCTCAAGCGTTTCCGTCAGCTTGCTAAAGACGCCTTCGGTGATTTTTAGCCGCTCCGTCGTCAGTTCGTAGATTTTGTTTTTCGTTTGGAGATACCGCGCAAGTGCAATAAAGATCGGCACGATGAGCCAGCAGAACAAACCGCACAGAACAAAGAGGCCGAGGTTTTTCCACTGCGATGATGTTCCACGCCAAACCGGTTCTTCCGCCATGCAAACAGCTTTAGCAGAGGCGCTCCATTCTTCAATCCACGGCCCGTGATCAAACAAGCTTTCGTTCTGGGCGCTGGTTTGGGCAAGCGCCTCCGGCCGCTGACCGAATCACTCCCGAAGCCGCTCATACCTATCTATGGGAAGCCGCTGATTACTTTCGCACTCGATCATTTGTGTGCGGTCGGAGTAAAATCCTTTGTCGTCAATACGCATCATCTCGCCGCGCAACTCGACAGTCTTTTGGTGGATGGCTCTTATGCGGGTCGCCGGCTGGTACTGGCTCACGAGCCGGACTTGCTCGAGACCGGCGGGGGCATCAAGAACGTCGAAAACCTCCTCGCACCCGAACCGTTCATTGTTTACAGCGGCGACATCCTTACCGACATCGAGCTGAAGCCGCTTATTGAAGAACATTTTCGCAAAGGAAACGATGTCACGCTTGCCTTGCGTGAAACGGGTCTTGCCGCGGGAGTGGCACTCCGGGATGGTCGCGTCGTCGATATCAACAGCAAGTACGGCCACGTCGGCAGTTACGATTTTGCGAATGTCTCGATTTGGAATCCGACGATTTTTCCGCGGATTGAGGCGGGCAAGAAAATTTCGTTCGTTCCAATTTTAGTGGACTGGATCGGGCGAGGAGGAAGGATTGGCGGCGTCGTCCTGAATGAGGGCAAATGGTTCAACATTGGCTCGCGGGCCGGGTACCTGGAGGTCCATCGCATGATCAACGCGCAGGGCTGGAAGCCGGGCTACGTGAAAACACCTGACTGGCCGCTGCGCCTGGCGCGGGACGCTGCGGTTGATTCCACGGCGGAGCTGTCTGGATTTTATTCGATTGGTTCTGGTTGCCGAATTGGACGAGACGCTGTAATCGAGGACACGATTCTCTGGCCCGGTGCACAAGTTGCTTCCGGCAGTCAGCTTCGCAACTGTATCATCCGCACCCGGCAAAGAGCCGAAGGAATCTTGCATGACATCGACGTTTAGCTCCTCCAAGACCGACCAGCTGCTTTTGCGTCAGACGCGAATGCGCTTCCCGGATTTGGGCGCAGCCAAGGTCGAGATCAGGCCGATTGAAAAAGGCGGGTCGGATCGAAAGTTTTATCGGATCCAATGCTCGCCCGAGCAGACGCTCATTCTCGTCAAATACGATCTCGAGCGTGCAGAGAATCGGCATTATGTCCAAATCGCCCAGTTTCTTGGTGCGCATGGGATTCGCGTCCCGAAAATTTATTTTCATGATGAACAGGAAGGCCTGATCTGGATTGAAGATTTGGGCGAGACCGATCTTTGGAGTTTTCGCGATGAGAGCTGGCTGGTTCGCCGCGCGCTCTATGAATCCGCGCTGGATGAAATGGTGAAGCTACATCGCCTCCCGACGAGCGCGGCGGAATCCATCCGGAACGATCTTCCGGCCGGTTTCAACACCGGCCTTTACCTATGGGAACAAAATTACTTCTTCGAAAATGCGCTCGCTCGCCATTTCAACGTCGCCGAACGGCGATGGCGCGAGATCGCCGCCTTGCCGGTTTTGCACGAGATCGCAGTCCGTCTTGGCAACAAGAAGGAGATTTTGGTGCATCGCGATTTTCAATCGCAAAACGTGATCGTTCGCAACGCGCAGGCCTATTTGATTGACTTTCAAGGTATGCGATTGGGCCTGGCCGAATACGATGTCGCTTCGTTGCTGTTCGATCCGTACATGAATCTTCCCGCGACCGAACGCGAGGAACTAATGGAATATTATCGAGCTGCTCAAGTTAGGAACGGGCATCCGGTGGAGGAGGATTTTGTCGAAACGCTTCGGCTTTGCGCGGTCCAGCGCCTGATGCAGGCACTCGGCGCCTATGGTTTTCTCGGAATCGTCAACGGCAACAAGCAATTCCTTCGGTTCATCCCGACCGCGATGAAGTCTCTGCATGGGATCATTCGCGAGATCGAAGGCCTGGAGGAATTGGATCGAGCGATCGCATCTTTTGCCGCTACCTAACGGATAATGTTCTGGACAGAGCGCGGGTTTTTGGGAGATAACTGACTATTGTCTCGATAGGCGAACCCCCCTCCTCTTCCGATGCTCCCGTGAGGACGCTGGCGAAGCGATCCGAGGTTGCGACTACCCGCGTTTTGGCGTGGGCGGGAATGCTCATCGCCAGCGTAGTGCCGGAGATTGTATGGGGGCGGGGCGGTGCCAGAGCGCCACTCTGGCTGCCGCTTTTGCAGACAGCGCTGCTTATCGCTGGCGCCATGGCCGTCGCACGTTCGGGCCGGTTTCGGAAGTTGAGCGGATTCTTTCTCGCGCTTGCGGCACTGCGCTTTGGGTGGTTGGTCCTTGTCCCGTTGATTGAAGGAAACGGCGTCTTTCAAGCCTATCAGCAACATCTCAGCTGGGGCGCACAGATGTTCGTTAGCCGATTGCTCCCAGTCGTGGGGGCAATCATGATGGTTGCAACGTTGCTGGGCAGCGGATTTGGTCGGCGCGATCTTTTCTTGCGCGTAGGAGACTTGCGCGCACTGGCGCAACCGGAGCCTATTCTTTGGTTCCGCCGCGCGATCCCGTGGACACGCTTTGGCGCGCAGTTGCTGGTCATTTTTGGTGTCGCGCTGCCGATCTTCCTGTTCTTCTCGATTCACTCCGATTTTGGCCGAGCTTCCCGGTTGTGGATATTTCTGCCGTGGTGTTTTGCGACAGCGGCGCTGAATGCCGCTAACGAAGAATTTCAATTCCGTTCCGTTCTGCTCGCTCGCCTGCAAGATGTGCTTCCGCAAAAAGAAGTGCTGATTCTAACGGCGGCCTTCTTTGGCTTGAGTCATTACTTCGGGCAACCTTCGGGTTTCGGTGGGATTATTCTGGCGGGAATGGCGGGCTGGATTTGGGCCAAGAGTATGGTCGAAACGCGGGGGTTTGCCTGGGCCTTCTTCATTCACATGGTGCAGGACATCGTGATTTTTTGTTTTCTCGCCCTTGTCCCGGATAAATAGGCCTGTGAAAATGACTACTTCCCGCCACCTTGCACAAATGTAATTGAAATGCCTGTTGCGTCAGGTCCTCGGTTCTGATTAAGACCACAACTCAACCTGCAGGCGGGAGGCATTAGCAGTAATCCGCAGCGCCTCGACAGCTAACTATGAAAAAAAAGCACACTTCCCCAACGTCCGGTTTTTTCTATTCCCGAGTCTTATTTGCCGTCGCTCTTTGCTCGACCGGGGTTACCCTGGCGACATTCAGTTTCACGGGCGTGCCGAGGCAATTAGTCGGGTGCCCGGGCGGCGCAAATTGCGAGGGCGGCCCCGCGTCCGCCGATCAGCCCGAACGCGACATGCCGGTCCCGGGCGGGGATCCGGACGACTTGAACCGGATGGAGGAAGAATGGGCCAATCGAGTGAGCTATCCAACTGGGCGTTTCGATCCGGCCTGGATCCGACGCGCGGCTGCACAGGATGCCCTGATTCAACGCCGAATCCCTGCCGGCCGCAAGGCGACCAGGCTTCAACTGAAGAATTCGCCGCTGGCGCTGGAGACTAGCGGCTTTATCGCTCTTGGCCCACAGCCCGAGCGTATGACCGGCTGCTCCGGTTGCTTTGACTACGGGACAACGCAAGGACGCGTCAACACCATCGCCGTCGATCCGACCACGACGACTAATGGCTCTATCGTTGCGCTACATCGGCAGCGTCGGAGGCGGCGTTTGGAAGACAACGAATTGTTGCAGCGCCGCCACTACGTGGAGCCCTCGCACCGACGATGCGCTCATCAGCACCACCGCCATCGACACCATCACAATTGACCCGAACAACCACAACACGATTTATGCCGGGACGGGTGACCAAAACTACGGTTCCTTCTCGATGGGCAGCCAGGGTATTTTGAAGTCTACCGATGCCGGTGCGACCTGGACCGTGCTGGGGGCGGACGTTTTCGGAGCGGCGTATCCGGAACCGGCGGGCCAGTACCCGCAATATCAGGCTGTGGGCAAAGTGCGCGTCGACCCCAATAACAGTAACAAGGTCGTGGCCGGCACAAAAACCGGACTCTACTTCTCTTACGATGCCGGCAATAACTGGATCGGCCCCTGCGTCACGAACAACTTCACGACGCAACGCCAGGACATCACCGGCCTTGAGTTGACTAACATCGGCGGTACGACACGCATTCTGGCGGCGGTCGGCACACGCGGGTTCGCCACCACCGTGCAATACGACCTCGGTTTGACTGGAGCCAACGGCCTATACACGGGCACGATGCCCGCGAGCGGTTGTCCATCCGATTTCACCCTGATAAGCAGGAACGACAATGGTTTTGTGTTTGGCACAGCGGTAACGGGCAGCGTCTACCCGACGGGCGCAAGTATGAATGCGGGCAGCGGCGATCCTTACGTGAATCCTACGACCGGCAACCAGCTGGGACGCATGGATATTGCGGTCGCTCCGAGCAATCCGAATTACATCTATGCGCAGGTGGGCTCCATCGCTCAAAACAGCAACAGTGGCTGCGGCAATGCCAACGGCTGCCAGATTGGCGTTTGGTCCAGCACCGACGGCGGCGGTACCTGGAGTTTTATGACCGGCTCGGCTGGCGGCTCGCTTCGGAACTGCACCAATGGGCAAGGCGACTATCCGCAAAACTGGTACGACCAGGGGATGGCGGTCGATCCGAACAATCCCGACCGCATCTTTATTGATACCTTCGATGTTTGGCTCGCAAGCCGCACCGGCACGTCGTTCTATGACGTAACCTGCGGTTATAGCGGCGGCCACGTGGTCCACGTTGACCAGCACGCTCTCGCATATGTTCCTGGCTCGTCGAGCCTGCTGCTCAAAGGCAGCGATGGCGGCGTGTTCTCAAGCAGCGATGCCGACATCGCGGTCATTGGAACGACCCGAAACACCTGGGTCAATATGGACACGGGTTTGAACACCATCGAGTTTTATTCTGGTGATATCAGTGGCAACTTCGCTACTTCACCTACGCCGCAAGCGGTCGGCGGCGCGCAGGACAACGGCCCCAGCTCTGTCACATTTGCAGGGGCACCGACCGGAGGCGTGCAGTGGCAGGAGGGTTTGGGTGGCGATGGATTCTCTGGACAGATCGATCCGATCGGCACTGGAACGAGCCTGCGCTTCTGGGAAGGCAACAACAGCGGCGGCCTCAGCCGTTGTGTCAACAATTGCACGGCTTCTGGTGCGAGCTGGGCAAGTTCGCGAGGCAGTTGGACCGGCGACACGCAATCGTTCGTCCTGCCGATCAATCTCTTCCACGGCGGCATTCCGGGCGGCGACGACTGCGCGCCGGCGGGAATTCCCGGTGGTTGTGGCCATCTGATCGCGGGGACGACGAGAGTCTGGGAGACAATCTCCGGGGGCAACAGCTCAGTCCCCACCTCCGCCTGGTACGTCACCAACAATCCGTCCACGCAGAACATGACCAAACAGACGCTGGGCAACCGTTCCTACATTAATCAGGTCAAGTATTCGCCAAAATATCAGAGCGTCGCGATCGTCGGGACTAACGACGCCAATGTCTGGATCGGCTTCAATCTCGGCACAGGCACAGCGTCGCAGGCGACATGGGTTGATGTCACCGGCGGCAATACCGTTTTGCCTAACCGGCCGGTCCTCGGCATCGCGCTCGATCCGACTGTGCCGGCCGCGAACCTGCCGGTTGGATATGCGGCGGTCGGCGGTTTCAACGCTAACACGCCGACTATGTCGGGCCACGTTTTCCAAGTCACATGCGGAGCCACGTGTGGATCGTTCAGCTGGGCGAACAAAACCGGCAACCTGCCGGACATCCCGGTCGATTCAATCATCGTTAATCCCAACTTCCCGCAGCAGGTTTTCGCCGGCACAGACTTCGGGCTCTACTACACCGACGACATCACCGCAGCTTCGCCGATGTGGCATCGCTTTAGTAATGGCCTGCCGAATATGATGATCTGGGACATGCAGATAGATCGCGGGAGCACCACATTGTCACTCTGGACGCGTGGTCGCGGCGCCTATGCCTGGCCGTTGCCTTTGGGCCCCGTGCCAGTGCCGGTGCCCACGAGTATTGTCTCGCGTAAGACCCATGGCGGCGCAGGGACCTTCGACGTTAATCTTCCAGCCACCGGTAGCCCGGGAATCGAGAACCGTACCGGCCCGGTCGCCGGCGTGCATCAGGTCATCGTGACTTTTGCAAACCCGGTCACGGTCAGTGCGGCGTCGCTCTCATCGGGCGCGGGCAGCGTCAGTAATTTCTCGGTCAGCGGGTCGCAGGTCACAGTGAATCTGGCGGGTGTAGCCGATGCTCAGGTCATCAGCATCGGGCTCACTAACGTAAACGACGGCGTCAACGCCGGCGACGTGACCATTCCCATGGCTGTGTTGCTGGGCGACACGAACGGGAACGGTTCGGTCAATGCTGGCGACGTAGCTCAGACCAAGGGACAATCAGGGCAGGCGGTCACAGTCACTAACTTCCGCGAGGATGTTAACGCGAACGGTTCGATCAACGCCGGCGACGCGGCGCTGGTGAAATCCAGATCCGGGATGATCCTGCCGCCATAACCGTTTAGCCAAACTCGTTAACAAACGGATTCGAGCGGCGCTCCCTGCCAATGGTCGTCGGTGGACCGTGGCCGGGCAGCACCGTAATGTCGTCGCCGAGTGGAAATAATTTCGCTTTGATTCCGGCAAAGAGCAGATCGCCATCGCCTCCCGGCAAATCCCAGCGTCCTACGCCGCCGGCGAAAAGAACATCACCGCCGATGAGTAGTTTTTCCGGCCGGGAAAAGAAGCAGAGACTTCCCGGACAATGGCCGGGCACTTCCAGAACTTGCATCTCGGCGCCGAGAAAATCGCGCGAGGGCGTTGCCTCGACGAAGAAATCGGGTTGTGTCGGTTCCAGTTCCAGCTGAAAGCCAAAGTCCCGAAAGAAATCGGGATTGGAAATCATCGGCGCCGTTTCCGGATGGCAGCCGATGGGACAGTTGAAGCGCCGTTTGATCTTCGCGACGTCCGGAATGTGATCGAAGTGGCCGTGGGTGAGCAGGAGCATCTTTGGTTCGAGCTCGCGCGATTCGAGCCATTCGCAAGCCCCGTCCGGAGCATCGAACAGGATGCATCCCTTGGGGGCGTGGAGGAGGTAACAATTTGTTTCATAGATTCCTCCGCAAAATGTTTCGTATTTCATCGATTTATTGGGCTGATGCGGTGCAAGTTACCATCGAAAGATTGGTGCGCATTCCTCGTCTGATGGAACGGAAGCTGCACCTGAGAAAGCACCGGCGATGTTTGAATGTTCTTCAGCCTTTGTTGTCTCAATTCCTACATCATTAAGAGCCGCCCGTACCACTTGTCTTGCTTTCCAGTCTGAAATCTGCGACTCTGATTGACTCTTTTTTCCTCGAATGAAGCTCCTTACTCGTCCATTTCCCGGCGTTGCCGCTTTTCTGATCGCGGGCGCTCTTCTAGCGCAGCCCCTTCACGCAAAGACGGACGTCGATCAAGTCGGCGTCTCCGTGGGTCGCCTCCTCGAGGAAGGGCACTACACGCACCAACCGCTCAACGATGATGTCTCGCGCAAATTCTTGCGGAGTTATCTCGAACTCCTCGATTTCAGCCATCTTTTCTTTACTCAGGCAGACGTCGACGCCTTAACGGCAAAATATGCCACGGCCCTAGACGATGATGTTCTGCTGGGAAACTTGAAGCCAGCGTATGAAATTTTCGATCTCTACCAGAAGCGGGTCGAGGATCGCGTCGCGAAAATCAAAGAGCTGCTCAAGCGGCCGATGGATTTCAAGGGAGATGGTTCGATTGATTTAAGTCGTCAAAAAGCGCCCTGGCCGAAAGACGAAGCGGAAGCGGACGACTTGTGGCGCGGACGCATTGCCAACGAATTGTTACAGGAGAAATTGAGCGAGCATCCGATCGAACCGGGACCTCAATTGGTAGCGCGCCGCTACGATCGATTGGTCCGCAATCTTCACGAGGAAGACAGGGACGAACAGGTGAAGCTCTTTCTCGACGCGCTCGCTCAAACCTACGACCCGCACTCGGAATATCTCAGTAAGGCCGATCTAAAGAATTTCAGCATCAACATGGGGCTGTCGCTCGTGGGCATCGGCGCCATGCTTCGTTCGGAGGATGGTTACGCGAAAATCGAAAGCCTTGTTCCCGGCGGACCGGCGCAGGTCGATGGACGGCTCAAGGTGGGCGACCGCATTACCGCCGTGGCCCAGGGGCAGGCTCCGTTTTCTGACGTGCGCGATATGCGTCTCGACAAAGTAGTCGAACAAATTCGCGGCAAAAAGGGTACGCATGTCCGGCTTTTAGTGATTCCGGCCGATGCGGCCGATCCTTCGAAGCGCAAGACGGTCGAAATCGTCCGCGACGAAATCAAATTGAAGGACCAGGAGGCGCGTGCCGACATCATCATCAAGAAAGATGAAAATGGCAACGCGGTGAAACTCGGCTGGATCACGCTCCCGTCGTTTTACGCCGACATGGACAAGCATCAAAAGAGCACGACGCGCGATGTTCGGGCATTACTGAAACGGTTGCGGAAGGAAGACATCGCCGGCCTGGTGGTTGACTTGCGCCGCAACGGGGGCGGCTCGCTCGAAGAAGCGATCGCGCTGACTGGCCTCTTTTTGAAATCGGGGCCAATCGTTCAGACCAAGGGATCGAACGGAAACATCGTGGTTTCAAGCGATCCGGATCCGTCGATCGCCTATGCTGGTCCGCTGGTTGTTTTGACCAGCCGGCAAAGCGCGTCGGCGAGCGAGATTTTCGCGGCCGCGCTTCAGGATTACGGCCGGGCTGTCATCGTGGGCGATAAAAACACTTTCGGCAAAGGAACTGTCCAAACCATTCTCGAAATTGGTCGCTTCACCTCATTGTTGGGCAGCCGCTCGGACGACGATGGGGCGTTGAAGTTGACCATTCAGAAATTCTATCGTGTTGCCGGCGGCTCGACGCAATTGCACGGAGTTGCATCCGATATTGTTTTGCCGACGCTGAGCGATCTTCCGGAATTCGGCGAGAGCGCGCTGAAAAACGTGTTGCCTTACGATGAGGTAGCGAAAGCGAAATACGTTAAATGGTCCGACACGCACCCCTTGTTCATTGACGAACTGAAACGCCGCTCCAGCGCGCGTGTGCAAAACACGCCTGAATTTCACTACGTGATGGAAGACATGGAACGTTTGCGGCGCCGAATCGATGAAAACCGCATTTCGTTGAATGAAGATGTCCGCCGGAAGGAATTAACTGATGACAAAATTCGAAAAGAGACGCGGGCGAAAGAACGCCTCGCACGGCACAGCGAAGAACCGAGCGTCTATCGTTTGACTCTCGACACAGTCGACAAGCCGAATCTTCAGCTCATCATGTTCCCGGGGAAACTCGCTTCCGCGAGCAAGAAAGGCATTTCGCCGAAAGTGGCTCCAGAGGCGGCGGGTGATTCCGATGCGGACGATCCTCTTGGCGACGATGCCGATGATACAAAGGATCCGGCTATCGATCCCGAGCGCGACGAAACGCTCAACATTTTGAATGACCTCGTGGACTTGAGTCGTGGTCCGAAGACGGCCAGCGCTACTCCCGTGTCGACTCCGACGCCGTAAGCGATCTCTCAGGTTCGGTCTCCGTTGCCGCCCATCTCAAACGACAACATCTCGCGGGCGGGACTGGAACAGACACGCTCCGGCCTCGTCGCGCGCCTGAATCTTTTCGACGCCACCATGATGGTGATGGGTGGGATCGTCGGCGCCGGCATTTTCATGAATCCGTACGTGGTGGCGCGCCAGGTCCACACACCGGTGTTGATTCTTTTTGCCTGGGTGCTTGGTGGACTGGTTGCGCTGGCCGGCGCATTCGTGTACGCGGAGTTGGCCGCGCGTTTGCCGAAAACGGGCGGACAGTATGCATACTTGCGAGAAAGTTACCATCCCGCCTTCGCGTTCGCCTATGGCTGGGCGCTGCTTCTTGTCATACAAACGGGTGGAATGGCCGCCGTCGCAATCACATTTGCGCGGTACTTTGGCGACTTAACACGTTTGCCGATCGGGGAAGGATGGATCGCCACGGCAGCATTGTCGAGCCTCACGGTGATCAATTGTTTCGGCGTTCGCGCGGGGAGCACAGTGCAAAATGCGCTCATGGTCACGAAAATCGCAATCATTGCCACGCTCGTTTTCTGCGGCTGGTTCATCGCTCCCGCCGCGCATGCTTTTGGTGGCGCGGTGTTCGATCGGCCCGTTTCACTCGATCTTTTCACAGCGATTGGTGCGGCGATGATTCCCGTGATCTTCGCTTACGGCGGCTGGCAGACCGCGAACTTCATCGCCGACGAAGTGCGCGAGCCGGCGAAGAATCTGCCACGCGCGTTATTACTTGGCGTCCTGGGCGTGATCGTTCTCTACTTGTCGGTCAATTTCGTTGATCTGCGCGTCCTCGGCGCGCCAGGCCTGGGACAAACGGCAGTGCCGGCCTCGGCGGTGATGCGAGCAGCCGTGGGTGAGCGTGGTGCGACTGTTATCGCCGCGGGCATCGCTCTTTCGGCGCTCGGTTTTCTCAGCCAGTCAATTTTGACTGCGCCGCGCGTCTATTTCGCCATGGCCCGCGACGGAATCTTCTTCAAGAGCGTGGCCTGGCTTCATCCGCGCACCCGCGTTCCAGTAGTAGCGATCGCGCTCCAGGGAGTTTGGGCAATCGTGATCGCTCTCTCCGGAAGCTACGAACAAATCCTGAATTATTTCGTGGCGATGGATTGTCTTTTCTTCGGACTCACCGCGACTTGTGTCTTTGTTTTTCGTCGGCGGGACGCGAGCATTAGCTCCGGCTCGAACGCGGCGCCTATCTATGGCTATCGTGTGCCCGGCCATCCGTGGACGACTGGATTCTTTATCACGGCTTGCTGGCTGGTGGTAGCAAGCTCGTTCTACAAATACCCGGTAAATAGCTTGATCGGCCTCGCGATCGTGGCGGCCGCGGTACCGATTTATTTCCTATGGGGAGCTCGCGGCGCGCAAGACAAGATTCCAGAATGACCGAATCACGCGCCACCACTGGATCGCCCTACATGGAGTGGGCCAAGACCTGTTCGCACGCACGGTTCAATCTCGCGACGAGCGGTGTGGCCAGTGTTTCGATGGATGAGTTTCCCGTTGGTTTGAAGGACATCGAGATCACTGGAGGAGCAGGGTACGGTTATGCAGAACTGCAACACCGGCTGGCGGCGAAAGCTGGCGTGCCGGTCGAATGCGTCGCTCAGGCAAATGGGACTTCCATGGCCAATTTTCTTGCGATGGCGGCATGCCTCGAACCCGGTGACGAAGTGCTGATAGAGCAACCTACCTATGAGCTCTTGTTGAGCACATCGCAATTTCTTGGTGCGAAAGTGCGCCGTTTTACGCGGCGGTTCGAAGATGAATTTCGCATCGATCCAGTTGAAGTGCGGCGCAACGTCACGTCCGCGACGCGACTTGTCGTGTTAACCAACCTGCACAATCCCAGCGGCGTGCTGACCGGCGATGACGTGCTGTGCGAGATCGGTGAAATCGCTCGCGAGGTCGGCGCGCGAGTGCTTGTGGACGAGGTTTATCTCGATGCGGCGTTTGCACTCGCACCGCAAACCTCATTTCGTCTCGGCCCGCAGTTTGTTGTTACCGGCAGCCTAACGAAAGTGTACGGTTTGAGCGGACTGCGCTGCGGATGGGTGTTGGCCGAGCCGTCACTCGTACAGAGGGTCTGGCATCTCAACGACCTGATGGACGCAAGCAATGTGCATGCAGCCGAGCGCATGAGCGTGATTGCGCTCGATCATCTCCGGCAATTTGCCGACCGGACAAAGGAGTTGCTCGATGCTAATCGCCGCCTGCTTAATCGCTTCCTTGATTCGCAGGAGAAAAATATCGAGGTTGTCCGACCCGCGTTCGGAACAATCGTGTTTCCGAGGTTACGTCGTGGGAATGCCCATGACTTCTGTAAGCTACTGCGCGATCGATTCGAGACCACAGTTGTTCCAGGCGAATTCTTCGAGATGCCGCAACATTTTCGCCTCGGTATTGGCGGTGACTCAAAAAATCTTGAAGCTGGCCTTGAACGACTTGGAGCGGCGCTCGATGCCTTCACCAAGTTCGCCTAACAAATCAGGCGCGAAAATGCGCCGCAGTTGCACTGACCTCGAAGCGACTCAGTCTTTGGCCAAGAAAAATCCTCAGCGAATCGGCTAATTCGGACCAGACTGGTGCTTCGGAGGCTTCTTCTTCACCGAAGTTGCGGGCGAACGTTGCACAGCCTGTGGATTGCTCACTGTCCCGTGGGTCGTCCCCTTGACCCCAGAGCCCTTGGGTTGTCCGCGGAGAATCACTGGTGGAGGTGTGGGGGTAGGTCCCTTTGACCCACCGCCGACCGCCGTTCCTCCGGTGACAGGCGGCTTGCCATGGCCATGACCAGATCCGCCGGGGGGATGTTGCCCATCCGTCGGATTTTCCCCGCTACTCGGCCGCGTTCCGTGACCACGATGGGGATTTCCTGGCCTCACGCCCACAATCGGTATTGCCGGGAAAAAGGGCGGCGCGCCCGGATATCCGCCCGGCGGTTCGTCCACGGCCACTCCTTGATAGACGGGAGGCCCGCCCGGGCCAGAGTTTTGTTGGTCGCGGATGGCCGCCATGATCAGACCCTGGCTTGGTAGCGGTGGAAAGTCTGTGATAAGCGGTGACGTTTTCATGAACCGATCCAGATCAATATTGACCGGTGCCGGCACCTTGGTCGCTCCGGCTGGAACGTCCAACATCTGTCCGGCTCGGACAAAGGCTGATTCTTTGGGATATTTGACCAGGGAAAGACGAGCTCCTCCTTCCAAGATGACCAATCGGCTGCGTCCCGCGCGTGTGAAATCGAAGGTGAGAGTTGTGCCGGTGATCCCAACGGTCACTGCCCGCGTGTGAATTGTTCCGCCACCGGAATTCTTTGGCACGCGCAGAAGCATTGTGCCGCTGCCAAGCCGTGCGTTGCGCCCGGCATGATCAAAACTGAAAATCGTGTTTTCGCCCAAGCGCGTGATGGTGAGATCGACGAAGGTAAGTTCCGAGCGCGAAGCGTCACCCGTACGCACCGACGTATCTTCAGATACTTTCTCGTTAACGATAGCCGGCCGCGCCGATGATTCGGACGGTAAGAGCTTAACGTCTCGAATAACCTGGGTGACGCGCGCTTCTTTTTTCGATGACTCAGCGGCAACGACACTTCCAGTGAGGAGGATAATCGCAATGGCAAGGCAGCGAACTAGAACTGCAGAGACGATGTTCATCGTGACAATTTCGCCGGACGAGATCTC
The DNA here is from genome assembly GCA_963737545.1 of uncultured Verrucomicrobiae bacterium. Classification (GTDB taxonomy): domain Bacteria; phylum Verrucomicrobiota; class Verrucomicrobiia; order Chthoniobacterales; family UBA10450; genus CAVTTH01. Next base: position 821,278 of record CAVTTH010000003.1, read on the forward strand.
AGGATGATGGATCTGCCTCGATCTGTCGAGGCAAAACCGCCCCTGACCTCTGACTTCTCTGACTGCGGACTACTCGAGAGCGTACAAATATCCGTCCGTACTTCCAAAATAAACAACACCGTTCACCACCAACGGTGAAGAAAAAATTGCGCCGATGCCGAACTGCCGATCGGTCGCCACCAGCGGTGCTTCGCGCCAATTCGAATAATACAGCATAGGGTCATTGAATTTTCGATCCGCAGTCAGCACCCAACCCTTGTTCTGCTTGGAGGTCTCGGTCTGGTAGTCCCAGAGCAACTCGCCGGTCTTAATGTCCCGGGCCTCCAGCGTTCCGTTTAGCGCTCCGATCAGAACAACGTCGCCTGCCACTGTCGGAGAGGAAAACATGTACGCCTTACACTGCTGTCGAAGCACCGGTTTGCCGGTGATGGCGTCAACCACGTGATAAAGACTCGAATCCGATGTCGCGAAGAAGACATGGCCTCGAATCACTGCCGGTGACGTGATCACCCAGCTCAGTTCGTTATTAAACCGCCACTTCTCCTTACCTGTCGCAGCATCAAGCGCATACAAGTTCGAATCCCTGCAACCCGTGTAAACAACTCCACCTACCACAGCGGGCGACGACTGAAATCCGACCTGATTGTGAATCAGCGGATCTTCCCCGCCGTGAAACCGCCATTTCTCTTTCCCAGTCGCCGCTTCCACCGCATAGAAAAAACTGTCCCAGCTCCCGAAATACAAGACGCCGTCCGCATACGCCGGTGACGAATGGACAACATCGCCGGTCGGAAATTTCCAGCGCAGCTCCCCAGAGGAGGTATCGAGCGCGTACAAATTCCCGTCACCGCTTCCGAAGTAGACCACGTCTTGCGCTACGACCGGACTCGATAAGAAAACGTCGAACGGATCGGCGATCGTTTGATTTTTGGGCTGCAGACCGTTCAGACCTTTTGCTTCGAAGCGCCTCTCGCCGCCGGTGGCAAATTTCCATTTTGTCCCACCGGTGAGGGCGTTCAATGCATAGAATTTGCCATCGTAACTACCGACATAGACGACTCCGCCGGCAACCGCAGGCGTTGATGGAACTGGACCGCCAGTGACGTGCTTCCAAATCTGGCGACCCGTTGCCGCATCAACGGCATATACGTTTCCGTCATCGCCGCCGAAGTAGAGGACATTATTTTGCCAGACTGGTGACGAGACGACGCGATCTCCGGTTGGGAACTTCCACTTGACGCGATGAAACTGTCGCGGTGCCTGACCGGGAGACACACCCGAATGAGTTGCGTCGCCGCGAAACATGGACTGGGCCTGACAAAATCCTGTCGCGCACAGACCGATCAGTGCGATCGCAAATGACGGAGATTTCATGAATTCACTTGGCGCGACGCAATACCAGGGGAATTTCGAGGGGACCTTGTTCGAAGGTGCCCTTGATGTCGCCAGCTTCACTGCCAAAGCGGCCTTCGTAGTTAATTCCAGTGTCGTGCGATTCTATTCTGACGAAGTTTTCCTGTTGTGTAACCAAATCGACCGGGAGGTTGTTTGTTTTCTTCCCGACAACTACGAATTCGGCTGTGGCTCCGCCCCCGGGATGATTCGTTAGGCGGAGAGTGACATGGCGGGGATAGCCGAGGAGTTCGTATTCGCCGATCCATTCTCCCTCCAGTTCTTTCGCGACCGCGGTGCTTTGCGGCGGCAGTTCCACTTGTGGAGGTCCGGTCTTTTTCAGCGTAAATGACGCTGCGTTTCCACCCTGTAGAAAATCGCCGACGAGCGCGCCCTGGTCATTCAGATGCCCGCGAAACTTCGCTTCCCCGACGTGCGGTCCCCTCAGAGCGTTCTTGATGGCGAAAGCCGCCTCGGAACCTTTCACCGCGATGTCCGCGAGAGGCGCCCCCTTTATGTCCAATCCTGGAACGATGATTGATCCAACCCAGACTCCCGCTTTGTCCTGAGCTAGGTCGACGATCACCGTCAGTTCCCTTCCCGGAATCTGGACTGAACCTTCCCACCGGCCGGCGGCGATTTCCGCCGCATTACCAAATAGGGATGAAGCGAAAAAGAGGGTAGCGATCAGCCGCATTACGTGCGCTTAGCCTCGGGCTTCGCAGTGCTGAGCAGCGCCAGAAGAGACTCCTGAGTCCGCGCTGTGGATTGCGCGGAGTGGGAATGCCACTGATTGCCCTGCGAACTGCCAGACCGAGAAAATGGCGCACACGATGATGATGGCGTAAACGGCGATCTCAAGAATGCTGCGTTCTTTTTCTTCCGAGCGCATGAGCAAAGCGTAGGTCGACTCGTGCACTCCTTCTGCTGGGATCATTGCTTTGTTATTCATAATTGTTTTGGTTTGACCTCTCCTTATGCAAAGGCTGTGCCACCAGCCGATATCAAGTTATAAGACGCTTGTTATCAGTTGATTAACAAGCGAGCCATCCGATAGGCAACTGGCGTTCTGTTTCAGGAGCGGGAATTTGCTGTTCCAGTTTTGGGACAGCAATTCCGTGAGATTTACTGACTTGTTCCGGAGGGAAACTGCCGGCACTTTTCTTCAACAAAAATTGAGTTGCGGAAAATGCGCTTGCCGGAGAAACGACGAACTCGTTAGGCAAAGAGAATAAGGATTGGCTCAGCGCCGACGCGCGGCGCGGCCGGTCCCCTAATCACGCCGTCGCAGTGTAGGGCTGGTGCCGGATATCTTCGGCCGCTGCTGCATAAACGGCATCCTCGGCGATATTCGTGGCATGATCGCCTACGCGCTCGAGATGTCGTGCAATGAACATGATGTTGAGATAACCGCGTAGCTGGTTTGGATCTTCCGCCATCTTCTGGATCAGACGACGGCTCGCATTGGCGTTCATTTCATCGAGCGCCTTGTCGCGCGGTTTGAGCGCCATCGCGAGGGTCACGTCTTCGCGCACGTAGGCGTCCACGCTATCTTTGAACATTGCCATGGCATGCAAGCGCATCGGCTCGATCAACTGCACTTCCGGGAGCGGCGGATGTTGGTTTAGCTTCCGGGCTTTGCGCGCGATGTTGACCGCCTGGTCTGCGATGCGCTCCAAGTTGGAAGAAAGTTTCATTGCTGAAACGACCCGCCGCAGGTCGGACGCAACGGGCTGAAAGCGGAGCAGAAGATCAATCCCATCCTTGTCCACCTGTTTTTCGAGTTGATCGATCTCTTCATCGTCTGCGATCGCATTTGCGCAGAGATCGTCGTCGCGTTCCATCAAACCGCTGATCGCCCGATCGAGGCTGCGCTCGGCCAGGCTTGCCATCATGAGCACGTTATTTCGCAGAGCGGAGAGCGCTTCGTCGAAAGTGCCAAGAATATGTTTGGGTGCGATCATTGTCTGTTCTCAATTGACGCGACTCGATCGAAGGGAGGGCAGACCCACCCGCTGCTTCGAGGCATTTCGGCAACTGTTTCCATCTCTTCGATCTTCGCGAGGCGCGTGCCGCCAGGCAACGCATTTTGTGTTACGTTTCTGTAACGGCGGGGTCATCCAGCGGGTGAATCGGTACGAACACGGTGATGGTAGTGCCGCGATCGACAATGCTCTCGGCTTTCACGCTACCGCCGTGCAGTTCAACGATGTGTTTGACGATTGACAATCCCAAACCGGTACCGCCCAATTCGCGGCTGCGCGCTTTGTCCGCGCGATAAAAGCGCTCAAAAATTCGCGGCAGATCGCGCGCTGGAATTCCGACGCCCTGGTCGATGATGGCAATGCGAATCTGATCAGCTTCCCGCTCAGCCTTAATCACGATTTCGCCTTCGGGTTGCGAATATTTCACCGCGTTGTCGAGCAGATTATAGATCACTTCCTGCAAACGGTTTTCATCCGCCGACACGACCGGCAGATCAGGAGGAGCGTCGAGCGAAGCGCGCAGAAGCTTGGCGTCAAATCGCAGCTCCCAATCGCGTAAAATCGCGGCGAGGAAATCGGGCACGTAGATTTCGGTGTAGTTGAGACGGGTTCCGGACTCTTCCAATTGCGCGAGGCTGAGCACGTCTTCGACGAGCAAATTCAGGCGGTTGGAATGTTTTTCCATGACCTCAAAGATGCGCAACAGTTCGGCGGGCGATTGTTTCGGATTTTCGAGCAGTGTTTCGAGGTAGCCGCGAAAAATCGAGAGCGGCGTACGCAGCTCATGCGAGACGTTCGCGACAAAATCGCGGCGCATTTCTTCGACGCGATGCAGACGCGTGATGTCGCGGAAGAGAACAACGGCGCCGCGGAGACGCTCCGATTTTTCGCTCAACGGGGCGGCTGCGACTTCAATGACGACATTGTCTCCGGAGCGGCGCGTGATCTGAATCGTTTCGTGCTGGGTCTCGCCGCGACGCATGCTTTCTTCGACGGCGCGATCGACGGCAACCTGGCGCACCACTTCGAGCAAAGTCGCGCCGAGCTGGTTTTCCTCGATTTCAAACATTCGCGCAAAAGCGGAATTGATCACGCGCAGCCGGAGTTGCTGATCGACCAGAATCAATCCGTCCGGCATCGCGCCCAGAATCGCCCTCATGCTGAATTCCGTTTCGTGCACACGCTCTTTCAGCTCCTGCTGACGTGTCGCCAGTCTCTCCAGGGTCAGTCCGATGCGTCGCACGCGGGAATTTCCACCAAGCAGAAAGCCACGCGGTTGACGTTCGGACGCGATCGCCTCCGCCAATTCCTGAGCTCCGCGCCAGGGAGCGATCCAACGACGCCAGATTACGATGCCCAGCACGAGGAGGAACGCGCCGAGCGAGGCGAAGCCAAGCCATTTCATGTGCGCCTAATTATTCTCGCGCAGGCGATAACCGAAACCGCGCACGGTTTCGATCGCGTCGGCCGCTTTCCCAAGCTTTTCTCGCAGCCGGCGCACATGCGTGTCGACCGTTCGCGTATCGATCACACTTTCGTAGCCCCAGACTTCGTTCAGCAAACGATCACGCGATTGGACCCGACCAGGTCGTTGCATCAAGCGCGTCAGCAGATTGAACTCGACTGTCGTTAGGCGAACGGATTTTCCGGCCACCGCAACATGATGCCGCGCAGGATCGACGGTGATCTGCCCAGCCGTCAGTTTTTCTTCCGTTGCTTCGCCCGTCCCGCGGCGCATGATCGCCCGAATGCGCAGGATGATCTCACGCGGGCTGAATGGTTTCGTCACGTAGTCGTCCGCGCCGAATTCCAGTCCGACGATGCGATCAATCTCCTCGGCTTTTGCCGTTAACATCATGATCGGGATATGACGGGTCACGGCATCGGTCTTCAGAACTTTGCAAACTTCCAGGCCCGGCATTTTCGGCAGCATCAAGTCGAGAACGATGAGGGAGGGCGCCTCTTCGCGCGCCTTGCGCAATCCGGTCGCGCCGTCTGTCGCGGTAGAAACGGTGAAGCCGCCAGCTTTCTTCAGATTGAGCGTGAGCAAGTCAATTACATCCTGCTCGTCTTCGATAATGAGGATTCTTTTGCTTGGCGTCGCCTTCATGCGTTAGGAATGGATTGCCAGAATCGAGACTATGAAGAAGGTGCCTGAACCTGACAACCTGCGAATACGGATGCGAGCACGTTTCACTGATCTGTAACATGGACCAATATCAAAAACTGCTGCGGCATGTGCTGGAAGACGGGAAAACCCGGGTGGATCGAACGGGAACGGGGACGATTTCGGTTTTCGGGGCGCAAGCTCGGTTCGATTTACGAGATACTTTTCCGCTGCTGACGACGAAAAAGCTCCATCTCAAGTCGATCATCTACGAGTTGCTCTGGTTTTTGCGGGGAGAAACAAATGTCCGGTTTCTCAGAGAGCATGGCGTTTCTATTTGGGACGAGTGGGCTGATGAGCAAGGCGATCTGGGACGAATTTACGGCGCGCAATGGAGCGATTGGGCCGCTTCAGACGGAGCGCGCATCAATCAAATCGATCAGGTGATCGAGCAGATAAAAAACAATCCCGACAGCCGGCGTCTGATCGTCAGTGCCTGGAACCCCGGCGAGCTGAATCAAATGGCGTTGCCTCCATGTCACGTGCTCTTCCAGTTTTATGTCCAGGATGGGGCGCTCAGTTGTCAGCTTTACCAGCGCAGCGCCGATCTTTTTCTCGGTGTCCCCTTTAACATTGCCTCTTATGCGCTGCTCACGCGCATGGTCGCGCAAGTTTGCGGCCTCGCGCCGGCCGAATTCATTCACACCTTCGGTGATCTCCATCTTTACCAAAACCATCTCGCACAAGCGCGCGAGCAACTAGCTCGCGATTGCCGGCCTCTCCCGCGCATGCAGTTGAATCCGGCGATCAAGAATATTCACGATTTCCGATTCGAAGATTTTACCCTCACTGGCTATGATCCGCATCCGGCGATCAAGGCGCCGATCGCCGTATGAGAAATTCTCTTCCGGCGATTCTCGGGCTGTCCTACTTCCTCTCGGAATTGGTCCTCGCTTTCACCAGGCGATCGAAGAAGAAGGACGATTCGAAAGACGCAAGCTCCCTGCGCGTTCTTTGGATCGTTATCGGTGTGAGCATTTGGTTCAGCCTCCTCCTGCATGCGAATTTTCGAACGGCGTCACTCCCCGCGCCGTTCTCGGCGCTCGGTTTGGTCTTGTTCGCCGCCGGCATCTTGCTGCGCTGGTACTCGATCATTCGCCTCGGCCGCTTCTTTACAATCGATGTCGCGATTACCGCCGATCATCAGCTCGTCGATTCAGGGCCGTACCGATTTGTGCGGCATCCTTCCTATACCGGAGCGTTGCTCGCTTTCGTTGGATTTGGTTTGGTTCTGCGAAATTGGATGTCGCTGCTTGCGCTCGTCATTCCGATTTTGGTGGCCTTTCTCTATCGCATTAATGTGGAGGAACGCGCCTTGCTCGACGCAATCGGGGATCGTTATCGCGCTTATGCGAGCAGAACGAAACGTCTGATCCCGTTCCTGTATTGATCCTTGATGGAGACCGAGCGCTACCTGGAAGATTTGCACGCCGGAGATCGATTCGACTCCGGTACAGTACGAAGTCACTGAAGCCGGTATCATCAGCTTCGCCCGCGAATTCGATCCGCAGTTATTTCATCTTCAGTCTGAAAGTGCCCGGCAGAGTGTGTTCGGAGGTTTGGTCGCAAGCGGCTGGCATACCGCAGCCATCACGATGCGGCTTCTCGTCACCTGCGGGTTAAATCTCGCCGGTGGGGCGGTTGGTCTCGGCGCGGACGAATTGCGTTGGCCGCGGCCCGTTCGACCGGGCGATTTTCTCAGGCTGGAACTTGAGATCGTGGACGTACGACCGTCACGCTCGAAACCGGATCGCGGCACGGTCCGCCTTCGATATGTGACGCGAAATCAGAAGAACGAGACGGTGATGACGCTGATGGCTACAGCGCTCGTCCCGAAGCGGCCGAACGGGTGAAGCACCAACTCCCGGCGAATTGACTTCTCAGTCTTTTGCGAGCGCGCTAATCCTCATCAGCCCGTGAACGACCAACCAAAACAAGAGACAGGAAGCTTTGCCAAGGGCTGCCTGGCGGTTGCAATTGCCAGCGTCGCGCTGGCTTTGATTGTCGGCGTCGGCGGCTGGTTCTTGTACGGGAAACTTGTCGATCGATTTACGTCGGACCAGCCTTCGGAAATCTGGATCGATCCGCCGACCGAAACCCAGTATCAGGAAGCTGAAAATGCTTTGAATCGGCTCCGACAAGCCATTGCGAATGACGCGGAAGCGACGATTGAGTTTACCACGACCGATTTGAATGTCCTGGTCGTTCGCGACCCAGATTTTGCGCGGGTACGCGGTAGAGTGCGCACAACCCTGGCGAATTCAATTGTAATCCTCGATATGAGCGTGCCGCTGGATTCCGTGCCTCTGCCAAAACTGAAGGGGCGCTGGTTTAATGGCAGAGTGGATTTCGGCTTTGGGTACGCACTGAATCAATTCGAATTTGAGGTCGAATCTGCCGAGAGCCGCGGCTACCGTTTCCCGGAAAGCGTTCTCCAGCGTTTTAGTGCCTCTTTCGCCAGGAACTTCAATTCCAGTTTTCACGAGTCGTTAGGGAAAAATCCGAACGGAAAAAGGTTTTGGAGTCGGATCCAGCGTATCGGCGTGGAAGGCGACAAGTTAATCGTGACCACACGACCTGGTAGTTAGATGTCGCTTAGGGCGACGAATTGAGAGTAAACCCCGAAGATCTTATCAGTGGAAAGTATCGCACCATCCGTCAGTCACCTTGCATGCGACGTCGTCGAGCTCGGAGCGGCTCTTGTTTGCGATCGACGCTCGAACTCGGCCTTGTTTTCCTTCCACTCGTAATGGGGGTCCGCAGCGACGGGTCCCCAGACGAGATGTCCACCGTAGCGCCAATTATCGAGGATGATGCCCTGTTCAAAAGGTTGACCCGGGGCCGTGACGACGATGACATTGTGCTCGCTGACAGTCCTGATGAAAGACTCCGCCCAGTGAAGCTCGAGCGTCTGAAGCTTCAAGGCATTGAGCCGGAGCAACAGTTCCGCCGCCCATTGAAAACAGAGGCCGCCTTTTCTGGCCCCGATGTTGACAAGGAAGTTTTGAACGCCCGGCGGCCAAACCACCCGCCACTCGCGGGCTAATTCTCGTCCCGTGGTGTAGGCGCATCGGGCAACCGCGTCTGCCTCCTCTGGTCGGACATTTGGTCCGAGGGAAGCGATTCGGCTCCGCAGTGCCGGATCATCCGCCGACTTCGCGAAGACCGGTTCCTGGCGCAGTCGGCCGGCAGCCGATGGAGTACGACTTGCGAGGAGAAGCACTGCTGCAAGGATGGCCGAAAGACGAAATGAACGGCGAAGCAGATAACGGGAAAACATCGAGCGACTACGTTAATGCACAGGCTCGAACGTCAATAAGTTTGTTCCGCGGTTTTTGCCTGCTGGAAAACCGAGATCGTTAACGTCCGCCGCGAAACCGGGTGCCGGAGCATGCGGCCGATAAGTTCCCGGCCTGCCTAACGATAAAATGTGCAATCGCGCAAACGAAGCAGGCTCGCCCCAGCGGAAACTGAGGCGAGCCATTCGAAGTTAACTTGATCGGTCGATCCTTAATCTACGGTAGCGAATTTCCGGAATTCGCTTTCACCTGAGCGGCATCACCCGCGTTGATCGTGCCGTTGGCATTGGTGTCGGTGCGGAAGTTTCCAGCGCCCACTGGGCTGCCCGACTGGCCTTTCGTTTGTGCGACATCGCCCGCATTCACGGTCCGATTGCCGTTGGTATCTCCGAGGAGGAAACCAATGGGCACGGTCGCCGGGCTGACGCTACCGCCGCTGGTCGAGAGCGTCAGAATTTGCCTATTCGAAACACCCGTCAGGTTTACGATGAGATCGTTGCCACTGACTGAAGTGCCACTTACCATGCCAGTCCCAGCGGACGGATTGTGAGCAAGAACGCTTGCGCTCACTCCTGCAGGGCTGCTCGTATAGCTGAGCACGATGGTGTGCTCACCAGCGATCCCGCCGTTCCCAACGCGATCTTCTACTCCCGATGGGCCAGTGATCGGCATGGGAATGTCGAACGTCCCTGCCGCGCCATGAGTCTTCCGCGAAACCACGCTCGGTGCCGGGGCGCACGGGCCGGCACCGACTCCGGTACCGATGAGGCCCGAAACGGTGAACTGATAACCCGAGCAACCCAACAGACCTGCGTTAGCCTCTTGCTGGACGACAACCAGAGTTGCATTGGCGGGGACGTCCACCGAGAACGTGTTCCCCACCGCGCCGGGGCTGCCGCCCGGATCGCCAAGATAATTTGTGCAGAATGTTGGATCGCCTACGGGATCGTAGCTGTTAAGGTACGCCGCAGGAATAATATCGTTGGCGGGAGACGGGCAACTCGCCGTCGTCGTAATCGTCACGCAGGCTGGCGCCGGGCCATTCGTGAACGTGTATTGATCATAGAGGCGCGGACCAGTACCCAGTGCGCCGGGACACGCTTTGGCAGTGCCGCACACGCTTGCAATACCGTTCCGGCCGAGTCGTCCAACAGGCTGCTGCAGATCCCCACCATCGAGGACGCCGTTGATCACGATCGGTGGAACCTGGCAGGTGGCCACACTGAAGTTCACCACGCTGGAACCGCCGGTAAAGTTTATCGTTAAGGTAAAGTTGATCGGCGTGCCGCAGGAAAACAGATTGGAAGTGCTAACCAGGTATGGGGAAGTATTCAACGCCGCGCCATTCTCATCCGTATCGGGATATGGTGAATTTGGCTGTGTGATCGTCACTTCCGGAGTAGAAGTCGACAGCACCGCCGAAACGTTCGCGCCTTTCAAGCAGCCGTTATTCACGATCGAAACATTCAACGCATTGCACTCGTTCGGTTCGATTACGCCATTGCCGTTCCCACCTGCGATTGAGACAGCCGAGGATTGGTAAACAAATGTGGCCGTACCACTGAGACAGCCGTTCAATGGTGTGGTCGCACCGTTGTTGATCGTGACATTGAAGGGACCGATGGCGACGCACCCATGCGCCGGATTGCTGATCGTAACCGAATAATTACCTGGCGCCAGGTTCATCGAGTAGGTGCCATCCGGCATGGTAGTGCTGGAGAAGCCTGTAGACGGGCCGCCCGATACCTGGACGAGCGCGTCTTTGAGCAAGGCGCCAGTGTCACAGGCGGTTACTGTTCCAGCCAATGTTCCTTGCGGTGGAGCGACCGTGCCAGCGTATTTGAATTTTCCAACGCGCGTCTGCCAGCCGAAACCGCCGACCGGACTGGTGGCGTAGTACCGATTCGTAACCCAGAAGCTTGCGTCGTCCGACGGATCCAAAGATACGTTGCTGTAATCACCCCACCGATTGCTGGTACCTCGCTGTACTCCCGTTCCGGCAAACATTGTCGCTTCGCCCTGAGCCAATGTTCCAGGAGGATCGCCGGCCAATCGCCCGGCATAATTAATTGAAGGAAACACCGTGAGGCTCGATGTGCTGAATCCCACGGCGAGATTGCCGGCGTTATCGAGTGCGGTGCTCCCCATCCAGCGCTCGGTCGTGTCGGGCGAGTAGGTGCCCTGATCCTGAACCGAGTAGGGGTTGCCCGGCGTAGTCTTCTGTAGGGTGAACCAGCGGGTGCCGGCGACATACTGCGCCGCGGTCGGAAGTATTCCTGGAGCCGGGATTGTCCCTGCGTTGACGGTGACACAACTAGTGAGCATTTCGGTGCCTGCGTTGTTGTAGTAGAACATACGGAGCATCAAACGATCGCCGATACTGTCGAGTCGATCAGTCGCGTTATTTCCGGCGGGCGGAGGCTGTTCAATATCAGCGCGTCCGCTCGGATTCCGCGTGTCGAACGACGCCATGGCCAGCGGACTTTCAGGGCGCTCCAGGAACGTAGAGTTTGCCGGCGTCACGAAGTCAACGTGGAAGTTAAAAAGACGCACTGCGTCCAAAGTATCGCCAGTGAACGCGTCATCGATGAAGACGGCGAAAACATTCGGAGATCCTGCCGGAGGAGGGGTCAAGCCGTAGAAGTCCGTTGGGAGCATGCCGGACGAAGCATTGCTGAGAGCCGGGCCGGCGTTGAAATAGACATATGTCGCTGTCGGGTCGCCCACGAGCATCTTCGATCGATCGAATGCAAGGCAACCGAAGCCGTTGTATGGTCCCCCGTTCGTGAATTGTCGGTCCGTGTAATAATACGCATCCGGCCACGCGCCGAACTTGGGATAATCCGGAAACTCGCTCCCCGGCATGACGAAATCGTAAACCCAATACGCTCCAGTCGGGTCGCCCGATTTCGAAATGGCGATGGCTGTGTGGTAGGGCGGCGTCGTCTGGCTGGCGAAGGCGAACTGACTGATCAGCCAGCGATTTGCCATGCGATCGTAAAGAACAATCTGGTCACCCGCATCGCCGCTGGCGACCACGCCACCAAGCGCCGCGAAGAGGCTGCTGAGCTTGAAGGCGGGACCGCGCGGAACCCCGTTCTTGTCCCAGACGCGGACGAGTTGATTCACCGTTTGCACATAGTCGTTAGGGCCGACCGCGCCGGTTGTATCGGGCGGGGCAGAGTTTTGAACAGGAATTCCCTCGAAAGTAAGCGATGGAGCCGGAATATTCGGTGTGGGACTCTTTGCCACCGAAGACTGCAACGCGCCATCTTTTTGGACGGGCGCCTGGGGATTAGGCGTTCCGAAGTCGCCTGCGTTTTGTTCATTGATTTCCCGGCCTTCGCCCGCCAGTTCGAAATCGACCGTTGTCTGTTCGGCGACAAGTTCTCTTAGCGGTTTGGTCTCGGCAAAACCAACGGCATGGCCAACTATCGGAACGAGTCGCCCTGCTTTCGCGCTTTGCGCCGACTCCACTGGCGCGTGCTTGTTCGCCTGTGGCTTTTGGGCTCGTCCGGCTCGCACGAAAAACGCCAACCCAATTAAAGCCAGAACCGCGATGAGAAATATTCCTTTGTTACGACGAGTCATTTTGACCTCCTGCTGTTTAAATTTACCGTTGTTAGTGATCTTCGATCTGCGGCCGCGCAGCCGTTGAACGGATATCGAGGGCGAGACTATTTGTTTTGATATCGGGTAGTCAAATTACGATATTGTAATAGTCGGCGTATATGTTCCTGAACCAAATCTGATTATGGAGCGTTGACCTGTTCGGTCCCAAACGTGCAGCATGAGCGAATGGCAAGCTTGCACACGCCCGACGGGGCAAGATTTCTTCTGCAGACGTTCGCTTCCGCGTTTCTCGCGATCCTTTTCCTTCAATCGGGTATCGACAAAGTGATCGACCGCCGGGGCAATCTCGAATGGTTGAAGGGACATTTTGCCAAGAGTCCGCTGGCCGGAATCGTGCCGTTCATGGTCACAACGGTTACGATTCTCGAGATCGTGGCGGGAGCTCTGAGCGCGGTGGGATGTGCAATGTTATTCATTGCTCACGATTCCACGATTGCGTTTTACGGAGCTTCGATTGCTGGGGTATCGATCCTTGCACTGTTCTTCGGTCAACGAATGGCAAAGGATTATGCTGGAGCAGCCACGCTTGTTCCTTATTTTCTACTGACGCTGACCGCGATCTATCTGTTGGCGTAGCGTTAAGCAATTCGCAGGGTCTAACCGCAATCGTTCCTGTATAGATCCGGCCGGCGATGAGCAAACACGGTCATTCGTGCTCGAACAGACTGGAGGACCTCCTGCGATATCTCAGCGCAAACAAGCTCTTCACGATCTGCCGAGGCTGACGCGATCACCACCCCATAAGGATCGATAATGGCAGACGTCCCGCAAAAGGTGGTCCTATCATCCCGGCCAACGCGATTGGCGGCGATGACATAGCTTTGATTTTCAATCGCGCGCGCAATGGCAAGAGTCCGGAAATGTTCTACTCGCGGAAAGGGCCAGGCTGACGAGATAACAAAAACATTTGCATCCTTTTCCACGGCGAGTGTTCGGTACAGTTCAGGAAATCGGAGATCGTAACAAATACTGAGTCCCAGACGCAGCTCAGCCACGGCGAAGAGGGTCAACTGATTGCCCGGTGAGAAGCACTTGTCTTCTTCGATTGGTGCCGCCGCGAACAGATGGATCTTTCGGTATTTCGCGACCATCCTGCCGTTCGCATCGATACACACCTGGGAATTGTAGATGAGCGAATTGTCCCGTTCCGAAACGCCACAGACGATGGAAATTGAAAATGCCTTGGCCACTTGTTGAAGCTCTGGGACGGCTCCTTTCGTCCACGGAGTAGCACAAGCCTGAATCACCGGCATCGAATACCCGGTATCAACCATCTCCGGGAAAACAACGAGCTCTACCCCGGCGTCCCTGGCACGCGAAACAAAATCGCGAATCTTACCGAGGTTGGCGTTGAGATCACCAAGTTTGCAGGAAATTTGGGCAGCAGCGATCTTCATGAAGGATTGTACGGGAATGCTGCCAGCTTCCCTAATCTATTTGTATGCGGGGAGGCAACGCCTTCCGTTTAGAAAAGTCTGAATCCCTTCGCGAACAGAAGAAAGCGCGCGCCGGCGCAGACGGCTTTTCACACTTTAGCTCGTTAGGATCGATCGATCATGAAGCGCCATTCTGCATGAACAGGTGAAGATCGGTGATCAGCGAGTCGAGCTTACGCAGATCCTTGCGGCGGCCTTTCTCCGGTTTCACCTTGCGATTCCGCAACATGATGGTGAGATCGCGCACTTGATGCAGACGCTCGCGCGACAACTCTTCGGCGGGCTTGCAGGAACTCAATTTGGCCGCGCTTTCCGCCAAACCGATTTCGAGCCGCGCGGCGTAGGCGCGAATGGTCGTCCGAAGATCGCGCCGCAGAAGTCGCAGCTCGGATTCGAGTAAGTTCACCGGCGAAGTCCCACCCGGCTTGTGGCGGCGGCGTTTTCGTTTGATCGTTCCCATCGGTTCTAATAGACCAGTTCTGCCGGCTGCGGCGCAGCATGGACAAATTAGCAGGTGGCGCCCCGCGCTCGCAAAAGCAGTTTTGTTACGTTTCTGTGTCAGGAAGGAGACCGATCGTCTCAGATGTTGTAATTGTTGCTGTCTCAGCGGTACGCCGAAACGAAGACCCCCGCCGGATTTCTCCAGCGGGGGCTCGTTTTAACCGGGTAAGCAGTCGCGCTTACTTCTTGCAGCAGGCGCTGTGCGCCTTGCAGCAAGCGCCGCCGTTGCAGCAACCAGCCGCAGCCGGACGCGACGGAGTCGCGCTCGCTGTGCTGATCAGCGCAAGGGCTGCTAAGATCATCAGTAGGTGTTTCATATTTTCCTTCTGTTGAATTTTCTTTTCTCCTCGCCCAAAGTCCGGGCGAGCCACCGTTTCAGGCCAGCTTGACTCGCGGCGGCGGGACGGGCGGACGCTCGGTGCGGCTCTGCTTGCGCATGGAAGCTAAGGCTAGGATCCATGCGAGCGACGGTGAAAAATCTAACGAATGCTGGCTCGGCGGAAATAACGTCAGGCAATTGGCGCAGGCTACGCAGCACTGGCGATCCTGCGCGGATTTTGGCGCGTGTTTTCCGCAATGGTTTTGCGGTCCGACCGTTTTCATTGCGGCGCAACAGCCCGGCTTTGCCGATGTCGCCATGACTGCGGGCACCGGCAATGCCGTGAACAAGACCGACAGAGCGAGCAGTGCCGCGAAGAATGCCCGGCACGCCGTCGGTCTCATGTCATTAGAATAAACGCACTGAGCACCGGTCGACAAGTTCTTAACCTTCAGTCCGTTTTGAGGAATTTAATGGACGCACCGCGTGCGTTGTAATATACCCGTAGTCAGCTTGAGGTGTCCTAGGGTGTCAAAGGCGAGCTTTCTTACCTGCCTGGTTTTGCTATCTGGAGTTGCTATCGCTTCTTCCCAGGCCGCTCCACGCAAGCCGCTCCCGACCGAAGCTCTTGAAAAGTACGATAACCCGCCGTCCTTGCTTTGGCGGACAGGAGTTTCGCCGAGGATGATTTCGCAGTACGGCCCTTTCACGAGCTATCAGGTGAATGTCGATGCGAATGGCCAGAACATTACCGGCGACGCAGCGAACGAGCCGAGTATTTGCGTGGACCCGACAAATCCCAGCAAGATGTCGATCGGCTGGAGACAGTTCAACACTGTTTCTTCTAATTTTCGGCAGGCGGGCTGGGGATACACAACCAATGCGGGCACGACCTGGACGTTCCCCGGTGTTCTCGAAAATAATGTCTTCCGCAGTGATCCGGTGTTGTACTCCGATGACACGGGGCAATTTTTCTATCTCAGTCTCTTACAGTCATTTTTTGACAACATGTGGCGCTCGCTCAACGGCGGCCAGTCCTGGATCAATATCGCGCCCGCCGATGGAGGCGACAAGCAGTGGTTCACGATCGATAATACAAACAGCACGGGGCACGGATTCCAGTACCAGATTTGGAGCACGAGCGGCAATAATTACGGCGGCCGGCAATTCACTCGTTCCGTCGATGGCGGAATAACATGGCTGAATCCAATTTTCATTCCCAACTCTCCGATCTGGGGCACGCTTGACGTCGATACGAATGGCAACCTGTTCGTCGGCGGCGTAAGCGGAAGTGGCACCCAGTTTTGGTGCATTCGCTCGACCAACGCAAAGAACGGCGCGGTGACACCAAGTTTTGACCAAAGCACCGTGGTCAATCTTGGCGGCGCGATAGATTTCGGCGACACGATAAATCCCGAGGGGCTGGCCGGACAGGTTTTCCTGGCGGTGGACCGTTCGGGCACGAGTCAGAACAACAACGTCTACATGCTGGCGACCGTGCAACCAACGGGTTTCAGCACCGGAACCGACGTGATGTTTGCGCGGAGCGTGAATGGCGGACAAAGCTTCAGCGCCCCGCACCGCATCAACGACGACCCTGTCAATCACAACAAATGGCATTGGATGGCAACGTTTTCTGTCGCGCCGAATGGACGCATCGATTGTGTTTGGCTCGATACCCGCAACGCCGCGAACAACACCGATTCACAACTTTTTTATTCCTACAGCGCGGACGGAGGCAATACATGGACGCCGAACACGGCGGTCAGTAACTCGTTCAATCCCTTCCTCGGCTACCCACAGCAGAACAAAATGGGCGACTACATGACCATGGTTTCCGACAATACCGGAGGCAATGTGGCGTATGCCGCAACGTTTAATGGGGAAGAGGATATTTATTTCATTCGAGTTGCCCCCGCCTTCCCGATGGCGCAAAGCGCATTCTCTCGAAAGATTCACGGTGGCGCCGGGACTTTTGATCTTCCGCTGCCGATTAGTGGCCCGGTCGGGATCGAATGTCGCAGTGGGCCTGACTATCAGATAATTGTTAACTTCGCCGTTCCGGTTACCGTCGCGAGCGCTTCCTTAGCTGCCGGGACTGGGAGCGTGGACAGCTTCAGTGTGAGCGGATCGCAAGTCACCGTTAACCTGACTGGCGTGACTAATGCGCAGATGATCACAGTTACGCTTGGGAATGTGAACGATGGCACGAACGTCGGCGATGTCGCCGTTTCCATGGGCGTGCTCGTTGGCGATACGAACGGCAATGGGGCGGTGAATGCGGGCGACGTGAGTCAGACCAAAGCGCAATCAGGAGTGGCCGTCACAGGTTCGAATTTCCGCGAGGACGTGAATGCAAACGGCTCGATCAACGCCGGGGACGTCGCTCTGGTCAAAGGCGCCTCGGGCACCTCGTTGCCCCCCTAACGGCTGGACGCGACGCTAAATAGAATTACGGGCTCGTTGCAGACAATCCGAATGCGGGTCGCTGCAATCTATGATATTCACGCGAACCTCCCTGCGTTGGAAGCGGTAATCGACGATATTCGTCAGGCAAAAGTCGATCTTGTTGTGGTCGGAGGCGACGTGCTTCCGGGTCCGATGCCGCGTGAAACAATTGCGTGTTTACGGGGCCTCGATCTTCCCGCGCAATTCATCCAGGGCAACGGCGATCGGGAGGTGCTGGCTACGATGAGAGGCACGGAGACAGGCGCCGTCCCGGAACAATTTCGAGAGGCCATGCACTGGAATGCGGAGCAGCTTCGTCCCGAAGACGAACAGTTGTTAGCGGACTGGCCCAACACACTTCGTATTCAGGTTAGTGGATTGGGTGAGGTGCTGTTTTGTCATGCCACACCCCGTAGTGATACGGAGATATTTACCCGTCTGACGGACGACACCCGCCTCGTGCCGGTCTTCGAAGGAGTCGAGGCATCTGTGGTTGTGTGCGGCCATACCCATATGCAATTCGATCGAATGATCGGGAGCACTCGAGTTGTGAATGCTGGCAGTGTGGGAATGCCTTTCGGCGAACCAGGCGCCTATTGGCTTTTGCTCGGGCCCGACGTTTCCCTTCGGCAGACGCCCTATGATCTAGCGAAAGCTGCTGAGCGTGTTCGAGCCACGACGTATCCGCAAGCTCAAGACTTTGCCGCGCGTAGTATTCTGCGACCCCCGTCGGAAGAGGAAACACTCAAAGCGTTTGCCCGGGTCGAATTGAACTAGAGTTACGATCAACCGAAACGTCCGGTGATGTAATCCTCCGTCTTCTTCTCCTTGGGGGAGGTGAAAATCTGATTCGTATCGCCAAACTCGATCAACTCGCCGACGTAGAAGAAGGCCGTTTTATCGGAGACGCGGCTGGCCTGTTGCATGTTGTGGGTCACGATCACGATGGTGTAATTCCTTTTCAACTCGTAGATCAGCTCTTCGATCTTCATGGTCGCGATCGGATCGAGCGCGGACGCCGGCTCGTCCATGAGAAGGACCTCGGGTTCGACCGCAATGGCGCGGGCGATGCAAAGGCGTTGCTGCTGGCCACCGGACAAACTCATGCCGGGCTTGCGCAGATCGTCTTTCACTTCGTCCCAAAGAGCCGCCAGGCGCAGCGATCTCTCGAGTTGTTCCTGAAGGAAAGCCCGGTTGCGGACGCCATTCAAACGCAGACCGACGAGCACATTTTCAGCAATCGACATTGTCGGAAACGGGTTCGATTTCTGAAAGACCATTCCAATGCGCCGGCGAATGACAGCCGGATCAACCCCGGGGCCGTAGAGATTTTCGCCATGAAATAAAACCTTTCCTTCGACACGCGTGCGCGGGACCAGCTCGTGCATGCGATTAAGGCAACGCAGAAAGGTCGATTTCCCGCAGCCGCTCGGGCCGATGATGGCGGTGATCGTCTTCGCCGGAATATCAATCGTCGCGTCTTTGACTGCCTGTTTTTGCCCATACCAAATGGAGAGATGTTCCACTTGAAAGGCAGGTGGCGCCGCGATCGCCGATTCGCCTGTCAGCGGGGCGGTCTCATTGCTTTCGTCGGCGATTGGCATGGGCGCGGGCATCTGAGTTTCGATCATCGGAACGCCTTATTAAAGAACAGTTGCGGTGCGGCTGCGAGTCAGAAACCTGACCAAGATATTAATAACAAAAATGCCAATGAGGAGCACAAGCGCGCCGGCCCAGGCCTGACGATGCCAGTCGTCGTAAGGTGAAATGGCGTAGGAAAAAATTTGCAGCGGCAAGGCGGCGATTGGCTCGGCCAGGTTGTGGTTCCAAAAACGGTTCCCGAAAGCGGTGAAGAGCAAGGGCGCGGTCTCGCCCGCCACGCGCGCGAGCGCGAGCAGGATGCCGGTGATGATTCCTTTCGAAGCTGTTTTCATCACAATATGCACGATGGATTTCCAACGACTTACGCCGAGGGCAAGGGCGGCCTCGCGGTAGCCGTTCGGCACGAGGAGCAGGACCTCCTCGGTGGTGCGCATAATGAGGGGAATCATCATTAACCCCAGAGCGAGACCGCCCGCGTAGGCGGAAAAAGAGCGAAAGGTGATTACAACCAAGCCGTACACCACAACACCCCAAGTGATCGAAGGAACACCGTTGAGTACGTCGGCGATAAATCGCAGCCAGGCATTTCCGCGGGTTGAGCCGTACTCCGCCAGGTAAACGCCGCCGAGAACGCCGATTGGAATCCCGATGATAGAGGCGAGCGCGAGCAACTCGAGCGTACCAATGATGGCGTTGGCCATCCCTCCCCCTTTTTCACCCACTGGTGCGGGCAGATGCATAAAGAAGTCCAGGTTGACCGCGCTCGCGCCGCTCTTAACAAGATGGAAGAAGACGAGCGCGAGCGGAGCGATGACAAGGAGCGCGGAAAAGAACGCGATGCCCGAAGCAAGGCCGCTCTTGAATTTGCGCCACTCATGTTTGTTCTTCGACGGCGTCTTCATTTTTATTGCACGGCGCGCGTCGTCGATTCCGAGGTCATGGTTCTGAGAAGAAGCTGCGCGACAAGATTTGCCAGGATGGTGATTCCAAACAGAACCAGCCCGATTTCAAACAGCGCCTGCAGATACAGATCGGTCGTCGCTTCGGTGAACTCATTCGCAATCACACTCGCCAGCGTGTAACCGGGCTTGAGGAGCGAGAGGGCAATCTGCGGCGTGTTCCCAATCACCATTGTCACAGCCATGGTTTCGCCGAGGGCGCGCCCGAGTCCGAGAATGACGGCGCCGAACAATCCTTTCTTCGCATAACTCAGAACAGCAATGCGTGTCACTTCCCAACGCGTGGCGCCCAGAGCGTAGGCGGCTTCGCGTTGCAGATTCGGGACGCTGCGCAGAATTTCCCGCGAAACCGAAGTGATGATGGGCAGAATCATGATCGCAATGATGATGCCGCCCGCGAGCATGCTCACGCCATAGATTGGGCCGGTGAAAAGGCCCGTCCAGCCGAAGTACTCCTTTAGAAAGGGAAACGGATAATCGCGTAGCCACGGAATCATGATGAAGATTCCCCAGAGGCCGAGAATCACGCTCGGGATTGCCGCCAGCATTTCAATCAGAGAAATCAACGGCTGCCGAATCCAAAGGGGCGCAAGTTCAGTCAGATAAATCGCGGTCGCGATGCTCAATGGGACCGCGATGATCAACGCAACCAGCGAGGAAACGAGCGTGCCATAGATGAACGGGAGGGCGCCGAATTGTTCTGCGACCGGATCCCATGTGGAGGTGGCGAGGAAATCGAATCCGAATTTTTTTATCGCGAGCGACGAGCCGCGTGCCAGTTGCCAGCCGACGAGAAACACGAGCAACACGACCGCCAGGGCCATGGCGAGCGTGAGCCATTCAAAGGCCTTATCTCCCAGGCGCGAGGGCGGCGCCATTCGTTCTGCCACAGAGCGTTCAGCTACCGGCATCGAAGCGACTATTGGCATAACAGATTTGGATTCGTTAGGGAGCTGTGCTCGAACGGACGGCCCGGCGTTAGTATTTGATCTCGTTGATCCGCTTCAGGACGCGCTCTTGCAAGGCGTCGGGCAGCGGCGCGTAATCCAGGTCTTTCGCCATTTTCTCACCGTCCTTTTCCGCCCACTTTAGGAATTCAACGATCTTCTTGCCCTTCTCATGATCCTTCTGGTTTTCGTAGATAAGAAGCCAGGTTGCTCCGCAGATCGGATACGCCTCCTTGCCCGGAGCATTGGTGATGGAAAAACGGAAATCGTCAGGAATTTCCGCCGTAGCCAAAGCGGCTGTGATGGAATCGAGTGACGGTTTCACGAATTCCCCCGCCGAATTCTTCACATCGGCATAGGGCATTTTGTTTTGCACGGCATAAATGAGTTCAACATAGCCGAGCGCGCCGGGCGTTTGCTTAATCTGCCCGGCCACGCCTTCGTTCCCTTTTCCGCCCAGCCCGGTTGGCCAGTTCACTGAGGTGTTTGTTCCGACCTTCGCCTTCCACTCCGGGCTGATCTTGCTGAGGTAGTCGGTCCAGATATAGGTCGTGCCACTTCCGTCCGAGCGATGCACGACGATGATTTCCCGGTCCGGCAGGTTAGCGCTTGGATTGAGCGCAGTGAGCTTCGGATCATTCCACTTTTTTATCTGACCAAGAAAAATTCCTGCGATCGCATCAGCGTCGAGCTTGAGCAGCGGGTTATTCGGCAAATTGTACGCCACCACGTCTGCGCCCGCGACCGTCGGAATGTGCAGCAATTTTCCCGGCGCTTTGGCCAGATTGTCATCGCTCATTGGGCCGTCGGAGGCGCCAAAGTCAACCGTCTGCGCGAGAATTTGCTTTTGGCCGCCGCCAGAACCAATCGATTGGTAATTGAAGCGGACAGATGGGTCGACCTTCGTATAAGCGTCGAACCATTTTGAGTAGATTGGATACGGGAATGTTGCTCCCGCGCCGTTGATTGTCATTTGCGCCGAAGCGGTCGCGGCAACGCCGACGAAGAACGCCAGCGCGAAGGAATTCAGTATGAACTGGTGGAGTTTCATGATGGAGAGGTTGTCGCAACCAGCCGCCGAGGGTCAAAAAGTTTACTGTTACGATTGCGTGACAAAGCGGCCGCCCGGTAGCGTTCGAGACCTGTTTGGGCAGTTCACGAGGTCATCGCCGAGACTACTGCTTGGTTGCGAGACCACGCGCGTCCTGGCGGCGGAATTTTTTCGCGTTTAGAACATCACCTGGAGCCGAACGATGACTTCATTAAATTGATCCTCGCCAAATTGTGGATTCGCCTGGCGAAAATCGGACCACGTGTGGATGTAGTTTGCCATCAGCTTGATCGCGTCGCCGCGGATGTAGTAGTTGAGACCCGCCGTAACGGAGTGGACACCGTCATTGGGAACTTGATCCGGGTTCATTTCTTCCCATTTAACAGCCGCCTGCAGTTTCTTCGGGATGAAAAAATAACTGCCCTGGACATACCAACCGCTCGGATTGAAATCGGCGAACGCAGGCGGCACGCCGTTCACGGTCACACCATCGACATCTTCTGAGAGATATTCGCCGATCAAATCGAACGGGCCGACATTCATCCACGCGTCTAGGCTCCAGGCAGTACGTTGGTCGGGAGAAGGTAGGACATACGGCGTCAATGAACCATCGGCATTTACCAAAAGGTTCCCCGCAGGCGAGATATTCACGCCTGTGGCGTCGCGGCTATTGAGAATGTCAGCGCCAAGTTTCAAGCTGGAATCTTGACCGAGCACCTTGCCCTGCCATGGCAAAAGCTCGATCCGACCGACATACATGAAATTTTCATTATCGTTGACGGTGATGTTGCGGCCATCGCTGTTGAAGATGCCAGCGTAGTAAGTGACAAGGTTCTTCTGCTGTGGCCACACGTTGGTCAGCGGTTTGCCCCAGACTTCCACGCCGATCTGCCGCTCCGGCGTGAGTGCCCCAGTCGGAAGACTGCGTTCGATCGTGAAAATTCTGGTGTCGGGTGTCAGCTGCTCCAGGCCAAACGGCGCCTTGTATTGGCCCACCTTGATATTGGCTTCGGGAAATTTGTGCCAGTTTATGAAAATGTCGGTCCCGGAAAAGTCAGTGCGGCTGGATGAAATGCCGTCACTTTGTTCGAAGTCGCCTTCGATCTTGAAATCGAAATTCTCGGCAAAATCGCCGGTCAAACTAATGCGCGCGCGGCGTAAACGAAAACGATCGTTGACTGCGTTAGGCCCGCCAGGGAAGCGGCCCTCGAAAGCTGCGACGGCTCCATCTTCGAAATTCATCTGAATAAATCCGCCCAGTGTCAGCTTAAATTCCGGGCCAGCCGGAACGACATAGATCGGCTTCTTCTCTTCCGTCACGACGTTCTTTTCGACATACGTCTTGCCATCGGACGCGACTTTCGCCTTTGTTTTGCCTTCTGGCGCGATCTGAGGTGCAAACGCAGTCTGCTTCTTCAAGCTGCTGACTTCCTGTTCGAGCTCTGCGTTGCGTTTTTGCAGTTGCTCGACAGCCCGCTCCAGTTTCTCCAGCCGCTCAGACTCCGATGAAGTTTGCGCGCTGAGCGATGGCGCCGCTAGGAAAAGAATCGCAGCCAGGCTTCCGCCCGCTGTCCGTAAGACGAACCTATTGATGAACATAAGTTTCTCCTTGGTTGGATGAGAGTTTCGATATTTGCGCAATTCGCTTCCCGCAAACTGGAATGGAAGCTAAAAGGCGATTGTTACAGTGGTGTGACACTGAGGTGACAATCCGGCAAACTTTGTCGCGTGGGAAAACGTTGCCTTCTTCAAATCCTCGAATCCGCGCACACTTTTTCCACTTCCTGATCAGTGATGGCGTGCGTGATCCCGAGAAGGTCGAGCAAGTGCGTCGCTATTCGGTGCGTGAACGGAAAGCGCGGTGCGCCCACTCCTGCCGGGAAACCAGGGGTCGATTAGCGCGCCTTTATGACGGCGCCATAACAGTTGCTTGAACTCCGGCGGCAGATCTGAATCTGATCGAACCGCTCCTGCGAGAACTGCGTCGTCTTCGGTGCCGCGATAGGGGCCGTCAGCTCAAACCGAGGATCTCATCCATCAATTCTTTCTTTCGCTCCTCGAGCGTCTGGAGGCGAAGCTGCCAACGGTGGAGCTGGATGCTGTGCTGATTGATGTAACTGGTGATCTCAATGCGCTGGGATTCGTTTTCCTTTAGACGGCGCTGCAAATTCGCAAGATGTGCGTCCACTTCCGAAGCGCCGGCTTTGTCCTTGGAAGACAAACTTGCTTCGGGCACAGTGATCGGCTGCTTACACTCCTGACAATTTACGAGCATGCCGGATGCGGCAGCAGCGACCACGAGCGCGGCACCACATTTTGGGCAATTGAAGACGATGTCATCGCCGGGATTCGCTGGGGCCGCAGAATCCACAGCGGTCTTGCTTTGCATCATTCGGCAAAGTAGCAGTCCGTATACCAGCGCGTTTCTCTTCGGCGAGCCGCGCGTGATGGTCTCAAGAGTGCAGTCACGCGCTTTTGCTTCGCCCGCGGCGACAAGGGTCAGCTGGGAGGCGTAGTCCCCAGATTGGCTCTGAATGAACCGCCTATCACAGGCTTGGAAACGCTGCGCACGCACCTGGTGGCTTTTGTTCTGTAGAACGGCCGTGCGCTGCGTTTGGGCCTCGCCTCGGGTAACGGGCACTAGTTGCAATCATGTTTGGACACGTTGTCGATGCGACAATCGAGCACATCTAAACTGCGTCAACTGTGACACGGTGACCCGAAATGAATTTGTGCAGCTTGGACTCCAATGGCATAAAACAATAGACACGAGATAGTTACGATATATCTAATTCTTAGGAATGTGGTTTGCTAAGAGAACGCTTGATCGAATCTCTCGATCAGAAAGGACTCTTACTTATTTATGGCAAAAGTATTAGGTATCGATTTGGGGACCACTAACTCCTGCATGTCGGTGATGGAGGGTGGCGACCCGGTAGTGTTGGAAAATAGTGAGGGCGCGCGCACAACCCCTTCTGTCGTTGCTTTCTCAAAGAACGGCGAACGGCTGGTCGGTCAGGCCGCGAAACGTCAGGCGGTAACAAATCCCGCCAACACGGTTTTTTCGATTAAGCGTTTCATGGGCCGGAAGTTCGACGAGGTGCACGAAGAAGAGCACCGAGTGCCTTACAAACTTGTGAAGGCAGCGAATGGAGACGCCCATGTGCAAGTGGAAGTCAACGGCCAGAAGAAGACGTTTTCGCCACCGGAAATTTCCGCGATGATTTTGTCGAAACTGAAGTCCGACGCGGAGGCGAAGCTCGGTGAGAAGATCACGCAAGCAGTGATCACGGTGCCGGCTTACTTCAACGATTCGCAACGCAATGCGACGAAGGACGCGGGCAAGATTGCCGGCCTTGAGGTCCTTCGCATCATTAACGAACCGACGGCGGCCTCCCTTGCCTACGGTCTCGACAAGAAGAAGGACGAAAAGATCGCGGTCTACGATCTTGGCGGCGGCACGTTCGATATCTCGGTGCTCGAAATCGGCGACGGCGTTTTCGAAGTAAAGGCGACCAACGGCGACACGCACCTGGGCGGCGATGATTGGGACAATCTGATTATGGACTGGATCATGTCGGAGTTTAAGAAAGACACGGGCATTGATCTCTCGAAGCAGGCCGATGCCGTGCAGCGCATCAAGGAAGAAGCGGAGAAGGCCAAGATCGCGCTTTCGTCTTCGCAAGAGTACGAGATTAATCTGCCCTTCGTAACCGCCGATGCGAGCGGCCCGAAGCACATCCAGAAAAAGCTGACGCGCGCAAAACTCGAGCAACTGACCGACCGGCTCTTTGAGCGGACGGTCAAGCCGGTGAAGGATTGCCTGGCGGACGCGAAAATTTCTACCAACGACGTAAACGAACTCGTCCTCGTCGGTGGCATGACACGGATGCCGAAGGTGATCGAAACGGCGCGTAAGCTGATCGGTAAAGAACCACATAAAGGTGTGAATCCAGATGAAGTTGTCGCGGTCGGTGCGGCGATTCAGGGCGGTGTGCTGAAGGGAGACGTCAAAGATGTTCTGCTTCTTGACGTGACCCCGCTGACGCTTGCGATTGAAACCGCGGGCGGCGTGGCTACGCCGATGATTCCGCGCAATACGACCATTCCAACCCGCAAGTCACAGATCTTTTCTACCTACAGCGACAACCAACCAGGTGTGGAAATCAAAGTACTGCAAGGCGAGCGGCCACTCTCGCGCGACAATAAGAATCTCGGCACGTTCCATCTTGACGGGATTCCGCCAGCTCCGCGGGGTACGCCGCAGATTGAAGTGACTTTCGACATCGACGCGAACGGCATTCTGCATGTCTCAGCGAAAGATCTGGGTACCGGCAAGGAGCAAAAAATTTCCATTACCGGAAGCTCGGGTCTGAGCAAGGAAGAAATCGAGAAAATGCAGCGAGATGCTGAAACGCACGCCGAAGAAGACAAGAAGGCGAAGGAAGCGATCGAGATCAAGAATAACGCCGATACGCTCGCCTACCAGTGCGAGAAGCAGTTGAAAGATCTCGGCGACAAGATTCCTGAGGACAAGAAGAAGTCAGTCGAAGAGGCGATCAAGGCGGTGCGCGACGCGATCGAACGGAACGACACCGACGCGATGAAAAAGACCTACGACGATCTTCAGAACAAGTTCCAGGAAATCAGCGCAGATCTTTATAAGCAGGCGGCCGCGAGCGCGGGCCCTGCCGGCGGCGAATCAGGACCAGCTCCGGAAACGGGGGAACGGCCCGGTTCGGCAGCCGACGCGGGGTCGCGTGGCGGCAACGGCGATGTAGTCGACGCAGAGTTCGAAGTCGTCGATGAAGACAAGAAGAAGTAAACAAACCAATTTGTCAGCAGTCGTTAGGCAAAAGCCTTCCTGTTGCTGGCGATCAACCCAAGTAAGTAGAAGGAGTAAGCAAACATGGCAATTAACGTAAAACCGCTCGGGGATCGAGTGCTTGTGCAACCGATCGATGAGCAGGAAGTGAAAAAAGGCGGCATTATCATTCCCGATACCGCCAAGGAAAAACCGCAAGAGGGCAAAGTAGTCGCTCTTGGCACAGGGAAAGTGGACGACAATGGCAAGAAAGTGGAGTTCACAGTGAAGAAGGGCGACAAAGTGCTGATCTCGAAATACGGCGGCACGGAAATCAAGATCGACGGGGAGTCGTATCAGATCATGCGCGAGGACGACATCCTCGGCATCATCGGTTAGGCCCACTCGTAATTCTCAACTTAGAAACAAACCAGGTAACTTATGGCAGCTAAACAATTACAATTTGATGAAAATGCGCGGCATGCGCTTTTGCGCGGCGTCGAGAAACTCTCGAAAGCCGTGAAAGCGACCCTCGGACCGAGCGGTCGCAATGTCATTCTCGACAAGAAATTCGGCAGCCCGACGATCACCAAGGATGGTGTAACCGTGGCGAAGGAAATCGAACTCGAAGATCCCTATGAAAACATGGGCGCCCAGCTCGTGCGCGAAGTCGCTTCCAAGACTTCGGACATTGCTGGTGATGGCACCACGACGGCGACCGTCCTCGCTGAGTCCATCTATAAAGAAGGTCTCCGCAATGTGACGGCCGGCGCGAACCCGACCTCGCTCCAGCGCGGAATTAACAAGGCTGTGGAAGCCATCGTCGCCGAGCTCGAAAAGATCTCGAAGAAAGTCAGCGACCGCACGGAAATCGCGCAGGTTGCGACTGTCTCCGCGAACTGGGACCGCACCATCGGCGAAATCATCGCCGACGCGATGGACAAAGTGGGCAAGGACGGAACGATCACAGTGGAAGAAGCCAAGTCGATCGAAACCAGCCTCGACGTTGTCGAAGGCATGCAGTTCGACAAGGGCTACCTGTCCCCATATTTCGTGACGAATCCGGAGAGCATGGAAGTCGTGCTCGATAATCCGTACATCCTCATTCACGAGAAGAAAATCTCGAGTTTGAAGGACATGCTTCCGCTGCTTGAAAAGGTCGCGAAAGCTGGACGTCCGTTGCTGATCATAGCAGAAGACGTGGAAGGCGAAGCCCTCGCGACACTGGTCGTGAACAAGCTCCGCGGCACGTTGCAAGTGGCTGCGGTGAAGGCTCCGGGATTCGGCGATCGTCGCAAGGCGATGCTCGAAGACATTGCGGTGCTGACCGGTGGCCGGCTGCATTACCGAGGATATCGGTATCAAACTCGAGAACGTTAAGCTCGAAGAATTAGGGCGCACCAAGCGTGTCACGATTGACAAGGAAACGACCACGATCGTGGAAGGCGAAGGCAAACAGGCGGACATTCAGGGCCGCGTCAGCCAGATTCGTCGTCAGATCGAAGAGACCACCTCCGATTACGATCGCGAGAAATTGCAGGAACGCCTCGCGAAGCTCGCGGGTGGCGTGGCTGTGATCAACGTCGGCGCTGCGACCGAAACCGAGATGAAGGAAAAGAAGGCTCGGGTCGAGGACGCGTTGCACGCGACCCGTGCGGCCGTCGAGGAAGGCATCGTGCCGGGCGGCGGCGTAGCATTCATCCGCGCGCAGAAGGCGCTTGATAACATCAAGGACCTCGAAGGCGACGAAAAAGTGGGTGTATCCATTGTTCGCCGCGCGATCGAAGAGCCGATGCGTCAACTTGCGGATAACGCGGGCCAGGAAGGCGCGCTCATCGTGCAGGAAGTGAAAGCACGCAAAGGCAACGAAGGTTACAACGTCGCAACCGACAAGTACGAAGACTTGGTCAAAGCCGGCGTTGTCGATCCGACCAAGGTGACTCGGAGCGCGTTGCAAAACGCCGCTTCGATCTCGGGTCTGTTGCTCACGACTGAAGCCATCGTAACCGAGCTTCCTGAAAAGGAGAAAGCTCCCGCGATGCCTCCGGGCGGAATGGGTGGCATGGGCGGCATGGACTACTAAGCCGAAACAAAGAATGAATTCGAACAGCCGCACTCGAAAGAGTGCGGCTGTTTTGCTTGCACGGTCCGCCAGGCGTTTAGTTACGTGACAACGGCAGCTAAGACTGTTTGCTGTTACCGTTACATACATGTTACCAGTTGATGTTGAATCTCTAATTAGGGATTCGATTGACGTTTACCTCAAAGAACATGGCTATCGACCACCGCGGTTCGGCCAGCGTTTGCTGGCACAATCGTTTGCCGGAGAAACTATTCAGCCCGCCAAAGTCGCAGCCGTTAGTGCCAAAGAAATCGAAGCCGTATCAAGTGGTCTCGTAACCGCTATCAAAAATGTCGTTGAGAAAGTTCAAATAGATCCCTACGAAGGCTTTCAGACCGATCTTCTCCAAGTCTTCGACAACGAATTCAATCAATGTGGAGCCGCAATCCGAAAATTCGGCGGCGACACATTCAAACGTCTTTCAACAAACACCTCGCCGACCGGTTGGTTTGACGCTCGATTGGAGAACGCGAGACAAGCGCGGCATCTTGAATTGAAGTTGCTTACTGCGGAACTATTGAAGCCTGACCGACGGAGTATTGGAGTTTCGCAAACTTCTGCTACAACGATTTCGTCCAACGTGAGGATTTTCATCAGTCACAGCAGTACCGATCGCCAACTTGCCGCGCTACTTGTGGATTTATTGCGCTCTAGCCTCAATCTTCCTGCCGAAGCCATTCGGTGTACGAGCGTGGAGGGACATCGACTCGCTGGCGGTGCAGAAACAGATCGCGCATTGCGAAGGGACATACGTGACTGCGAAGGGTTCATTGGTTTGATCTCCGCCACAAGCATTGAGTCAGCCTATGTTTTGTTTGAATTAGGCGCACGATGGGGAGCTGAACGTCATCTTTTGCCGTTATTAGCGCCTACGGCGGATACCGCTATTCTCCGCGGGCCGCTGTTAGGTATCAGTGCTCTCAGGTGCTCGAGTGCAGCCGACCTTCAGTAGATGATTCATGAAATGGCGGTCATCCTCAAAATCGCAGTAGAAAATCCAGCGGCGTATCAACGACATGTCGATCAAATTCTCGGCTGGGGAGCTGTAAAAACATCCAGTTTAGAATCCCACACTCAGCCCGTGCGTATCAAATCGGTCACGACGGAACCTGCAACTGGTGGTGGTTACGCGAACGCGCAAACAATTATCGAGACGCATTGCGAGCAGCAGTGGCCGGATGATTACAGCATGCGTGCGTTCTGCATTGAGCAGCAGGAGCGCGCGCTTGGGCAGCTAAAAAGTGGCCGCCCGATAGACATTCCAGAAGACGTATTCCATAAAATTCGGCGTCGTTCTGCCGAGCAATGGCCGACTGACTTTTCAATGCGCCTCTTTGCGGAACAACAGGAATTTGAATCGTATCGCAAATTGCAGAAGCCACGTAATGAGCTTTCCCACCCGGATAAATGTTTCGATTCCGACCGATGAAAATGGATTCGTCGGTAGGGAATGTCCGATCGGCGTATGCGAAGGCTATTTCAAAGTTAAGCCCGGCACCGGCCTAACAGGGGACATACCATGTTATTGTCCATACTGCGGCTACTCCGCACCCCGAAAGAGTTTTTCACGAAAGATCAAATTGAATACGCGAAGTCAATTGCATTTCGTGAAGTCGTCCACGCGTTCCGGGACGAATTGAAAAAGCTCGAGTTCGATATCAAGCCTCCCCGCGGGTCGCTTGGAATTGGTATTAGCATGAAGCTAAAACCGGGCGCGCCAATTCCACTAAAGCGCTATCGCGAACGAAGCTTGGAAACGAACATCTGCTGCAGTAATTGCACACTGGATTATGCGGTATACGGTGTTTTTGCCTTTTGCCCCGACTGCGGCGAGCACAATTCTCTTCAAATTCTTCAAAAGAATATCGACTTGGTGAGAAAACAGCTTGTGCTCGCTGAGACGCAGACTGACGAAGAATTCAAACGTCACTTACTTGAGGATGCGCTAGAGAACTGTGTTTCATCGTTCGATGGGTTCGCTCGCGAGACCTGCCGAGTCCTTGCATGCCGTAGTCGAGACGTTGGCAAAGCGACGAACCTATCGTTTCAAAATCTGCCTCGCGCCGCAACGAATCTGTCGACCGTGTTTGGCATCGAAATTAATAGCGCCATTTCAGATTCGGATTGGAAATTCGCGCACGTCGCGTTCATGCGTCGACACATTATTGCACACTGTGGCGGAGTTATTGATCACCGATACTTAGACGAAACCGGAGAAGCAGGGAATCTATTACCGCCGCATTGTTGTGACGCGTAACGAGTTGAAATCTCGCTGAAACAATTTTAAAGATGGGAAGCTGGTTGATTGATAACCTGCCATCACGCGCATGACATTTATCTACGAGGAGCGGACGGGCAGAGGAATTGGTTACAACGTTAAGTCGTTCAGAAATCGGTTTCTTGATATCTGTCGCGAGTACCTGGATACGAAAAAGGCCAAGGCCTTTGGGTTTATATTCTAGGGGGACACCGGGGTCGCGTCTTAAAACATTTAACATTCTCGCTGGCGCTGGGACGAGGAGTCAACAGGTGGCTCGGCCTTCGGTCCGGGATCTCCGCGGCGAGTCTTCGACCCGGCTGGCGTTTGCGGCGTGGCAGCGTAAGATCGACATCGTGAGTTTGGCCGAAATCAAGAGTGCGATTGAGCGCCTTTCATTTGAACAGCGGGCTGAACTTGCAGCGTGGCTACACGGTTGGAACGATGACGAGTGGGACGAGCAGATGAAGCGCGACATCGCGAGCGGCAAACTCGATGACGTTCTGGGCGCGGTAGAAGAGGACATCAAAGCGGGCCGTGTCCGCGAGATGCCGTGAAATCCAGAACGCATCGGCGTTTCTGGAACGAGTTCAATAGACTACCAGCGCACGTCCAATGTCTGGCTCGAGAAAAGTTTCGAGTCTGGCAACGCGATCCATTCCATCCGTCGATGCAATTCAAATCGCCTGGCGGCAACGTTTGGTCGGTCCGACTCGGAGATCATTATCGCGCGGTGGCACGTCGCGACGGCGATCTCGTCGTTTGGTTTTGGATTGGCACTCACGAAGAATATGACAATTTCGTGAAGCACCTGGTGCGATGAAATTGCCAAAATCTGCCATGAGTGAGAGAACCGATCTCGCTTCTCACGCGCCGGTCGTTGGGTTGCCGAACTGATTCTCGTGTTTGTCGGCGTATATGCGGCGTTTTGGCTGAACAATTAGATCGAAAGGAAGCATTAGGCAGTTTCCCTGATTGATTACGAAATGAGCACCTATCCGAAAAGTCCGAGCGAGAACGTTGGTGGCCTGATCTATTTCCCGCGGATGCTGGACAAGATTCGACTGCATGCGCGTGGCGAACTGGGTGAGGCGTATCACAAGAATCTGGGCACGCCGCGGACGGCGGATGACGCGCTTTGCAATTTCCTCCGCATCAAATATTCCGATCTGCACGAGCGCGTGCTCGAGGGCGGAAGCGACGAGGAGATTCTGGAATGGTGTTACGAAAAAGGCCGCCGGCCAAATGCGGGCGACATCTTTCTCTGGAATGGGTTTGCCTCCAAGATCGGGTTCCGCGATTTCGCCACAGCGACACTGGAGCGAATGAAAAAGGAACACGGCGTTGCCGATCGCGCCGACATTGCCACCATGCCGGACATGATGGATTTCGAGGAAGGCCGGAAGAGTTAGCGGCGTTCCGGTCACCGGGCTCGGCCGAAAATCCTGTCAGGCGCTGAAATTTTGCTTCTGTTTCTTTTCGCAGTCTGAGATACCCTCCGGTCGTTCATGAATGACCAAGTCTCAGCGTTAATGGCCGAAGTTAAGGCCAAGAATCCATCGGAGCCGGAATTTCACCAGGCTGTTCAGGAAGTGGTCGAGTCGCTCGCGATCGTTCTCGATCAGCACCCGGAATATCGAAAGGCGAAGATCCTCGAACGAATCATCGAGCCGGAGCGCGTGATCATGTTCCGCGTTCCATGGCAGGACGACCATGGCGAGCTGCATGTGAACCGCGGGTATCGGATTCAGATGAATAGCGCGATCGGACCGTACAAGGGCGGCCTCCGGTTCCATCCCTCGGTCAATCTGGGGATCCTGAAATTCCTCGCCTTCGAGCAGGTCTTCAAAAACGCGCTCACTACTTTGCCGATGGGCGGCGGCAAAGGTGGGGCGGATTTCGATCCCAAAGGAAAGAGCGACAGTGAGGTCATGCGCTTTTGCCAGGCCTTCATGTGCGAACTCTTCCGGCACATCGGGCCGGATACGGACGTGCCCGCGGGTGACATTGGGGTCGGCGCGCGCGAGATCGGATTTCTCTTCGGGATGTATAAGAGACTCAAGAACGAGTTTACCGGCGTGATGACCGGAAAGGGCCTGACGTGGGGCGGCTCAGTCATCCGTCCGGAGGCGACAGGTTACGGCGCGGTCTATTTCGCCGCCGAAATGCTGAAGACACGCAAGGAGGACCTGAACGGGAAAACCTGCCTCGTCTCTGGAAGCGGCAACGTCGCGCAGTACACGATCGACAAGCTTATCTCGATGGGCGCACGGGCGGTCACCCTCTCCGATTCCGCCGGTTACATTTATGACGGGGCTGGTATCAGTCGCGAGAAACTCGCGTTCGTCATGGATCTGAAGAACAATCGACGCGGCCGGATTTCGGAATACGCAGAGAAATTTATCGGTGCGACCTATACGCCGACGAATCCCGCGCTCGATCACAATCCGCTTTGGGATCACAAGGCGCAGTGCGCTTTCCCGAGCGCGACCCAGAATGAGATTAACGGGAAAGACGCGGCCAATCTCCTGAAGAACGGCGTCTACGTCGTCTCAGAAGGCGCAAATATGCCAACCATGATCGAAGGCGTGAATCAGTTCCTCGAGGCGAAAATACTTTTCGGTCCGGGCAAGGCTGCGAACGCCGGCGGCGTCGCCACATCGGGTTTGGAAATGGCGCAGAACAGCATGCGCATTTCCTGGACTCGCGAGGAAGTCGACACACGTCTCTACAACATCATGAAGACGATTCATGAGGTTTGTCATCGTACCGCCGAGAAGTATGGCACTCCCGGTAACTATGTGAACGGTGCGAACATCGCCGGCTTTCTCAAGGTCGCGAACGCGATGATGGATCAGGGCTTGGTGTAGTCGGCGTTTGGAATCATAGACAAATCTTGTCGCCGGTGACGTCCCATCGGTGAATGTTTGCAATTCGATTGCCGGTTCAATCAATCGCGCTCGCAGTAATTGCCTGCGCGTTTTGCGGGTGTGGACACACTCCGCAGACTGTGGACGAAATCATCGAACGAAATACCGAGGCAATGGGTGGCCGGGCGGCAATCGAGGCAGTGCAATCGGTCGAAGTCAGTCTCCACATCACGGATCCGGATTTCGAAGTCGACGGTATCTATCACGCGGCGCGCCCCGGCCGGATGCGGATCGATATTATCGACGACGGCCAGCGTGTTTACACGGAAGCTTTCGATGGTCAGCGCGGTTGGCAATGGCAACAGGGCAAAGGCGAGAAGGATGAATCTGCGAAAGGAACAGCGGCATTGCGCCACGGCTTGGAACTGCCCGGTCATCTTTACGGCTTGCACGAACTGCGCGGGCGCGGTCATCAAATCGAGCTTGTCGGGCGCGAAAGAGTAGACGGGATCGACTATTACGTGTTGCGACTCACTCTTTCCGACGGTTATGCCACGTCACTTTATGTCGATCCGCAGACGTGGCGGATTACGCGGCGCCGGGACGTTCGGCCATTGCACGTCGACGTTGATCCGACTCCAACCACAATCGAGCAACGGATGAGCGATTTCCGCCAGGTCGCCGGTGTTTGGTTCTCGTTTGCCAACACCGAGACAGATCTCAAGACAGGAAAAGTCCTCGAAAGCACGAAGGCGAAGGAGATCAAAGTCAATCCCGCAATCGACGAGTCGAGCTTTTCGACTATCTAA
Organism: uncultured Verrucomicrobiae bacterium; assembly: GCA_963737545.1. Lineage (GTDB taxonomy): Bacteria > Verrucomicrobiota > Verrucomicrobiia > Chthoniobacterales > UBA10450 > CAVTTH01. Next base: position 855,879 of record CAVTTH010000003.1, read on the forward strand.
GCGGCCGCGTTCATGCGGCGCAGCCGCTGCAGTCAGGATGGGTCGTTGCTTTGCCGGGTCTTTTCTGAAAAAGTTCGGGATGCTTGAAAGCGATCATCCCATCCTGCGCTCTTTGTTCTCTGCGTTAACGGCTTTTGCGATCATGTCATTGCCTGGCACCCTGCGATGTCAGGCGCAAGAGGCTTCGCCAACAGCCACGCCGATCGCTTTTTCGCAGCAAACGCTGGCCGATTTGAAACGATTGCAGCAGGCAGCGTTGAACAGCGACTATGCGTTTCGGCAGGTCGCGCATCTGGCGAACAATATCGGACCGCGATTGAGTGGTTCGGCCCAGGCGCAAAAGGCAGTGGAATATATTGCCGCCGAGTTGAAGGCGATCGGATGCGAAGTGCAACTGGAAAAAATAATGGTGCCGCACTGGGTGCGCGGCGAGGAAACGGCCGCGCTGGTGCAATTTCCCGGTCAGGCCGAGAAAACGACGCAGAAGATTGTACTGACCGCGCTCGGCGGAAGTGTTGCGACGCCGACGGAGGGATTGACCGCGGAATTGATCGTTGCGCGAAATTTCGAGCAACTAAAGGTGCTCGGCCGGGACAAAGTCGCAGGCAAGATCGTGCTCTTGAATTATCCGTTTGATAAGCAGATGGCGGCCGAGAACCGCGGCGGAGATGCCTACGGCGAAGCGGTCGTTTACCGAAGCGATGGTCCAAGTGCCGCAGCGCGACTCGGCGCGGTCGCGTGCTTGATTCGCTCGGTCGGCGGTGCGGACTACCGATTGCCTCACACCGGCCAAACCAACTACGCTGCGGACGCGCCAAAGATTCCGGCTGGCGCCGTAACGGCGGAAGATGCGGATCTGATTGCTTCTCTTGTTCCACAAGGCCCGGTTCGCATGCATTTGCTGCTGACGCCGCAGCAATTGCCGGATGCTCCCAGTTACAACGTCATTGGCGATCTGAAGGGGAGCGAACATCCGGAACAGGTTGTGATCGTTTCCGGTCATCTTGATTCTTGGGACCTGGGAACGGGAGCGATCGATGACGGCGCGGGCGTGGCCGTATCGATGGAAGTGGCGAACCTGATTCAAAAGCTCCGCCTTCGCCCGAAGCGAACCGTCCGCGTGATCGCATGGATGAACGAAGAGAATGGTTCTGCCGGCTCCAAGGCTTACGCGAAGGATCACGCAAGCGAAATAGCCACCCATTTTGCGGCGATAGAAACCGACCTCGGCGCGGGTCACCCGCTTGGGCTTAACATTAAGGCCAGGCCGGAAGTGAAGGCGCTTCTCACTCCGGTGGCGGCCATCCTTCAGGAGTCAGGTGCGGGCATACTGAATTTCTCCGAGCACGCCGGCGCGGATATTGGACCGCTGGAAAAGGCAGGCGTGCCAGTGTTCAGCCCAATCCAGGATAGTCGTTTCTATTTCAATTATCACCACTCCGCCGCCGATACCCTGGACAAAATCGTCCCGAAGGAATTGGCGGAAAATGCGGCCGTGGTCGCTGTGGCCGCTTATGCGCTGGCAAACATCGAACAGCCATCGCTACGCTAATTTCGTGGACGTTAGGCATTAATTTGCGGGAGACGGTTCGCTTTCCAATGAATCGATGGTATACTCGCAAATGGGTAATGCTTCCGGTTTCTCGCGTCGCGGTCCTGACATAATGACTGAAGAGCTTTGCGCGGTGCTCTCTCGAAAAACGTCATTTGAATTCAAACCACTCTTCGATGTCATCTATGCCAATCTCCAGGCCCGCAACGCGGCCAGCGGGGGGGAGGAAATGCTGCGCTTGCGTGCTTATGAGAAACTGCAAAATCTCGTTTTCGGAGGCATGGTAAAGAAGACCGCAAAAAAATATCGCGGCAGTCCGTCGGCCCTGCTGGCGCTGAGCGAGCGGTTGAAGGATTGGCGCGCGCAAGGCTTCGGACGGCCGGCTGCGGCTGCCACCGCGCGGAAATCCTCGCGGTCATAGGTTGGTACCGCTAGCGCGAGCAGGTCAAAGATACGCTCGATTCTAACGCGCTGAATCTGCCTTGAGAAAATGCTGGGCGGACGAATCTGTCGTCGTTAGGATTCAAGCCATGGACCCTGTAACGGTTGATTCCGCGCCGCGAAAATCCAATTGGTGGGGACGAAACTGGAAATGGTTTGTCCCGACTGGTTGCCTGACCTTTGTGCTTATGGTGGCCGGCTTTGTCACGTTTCTGGTCATGGTCATCTTCGGCGCGATGAAATCATCCGCGGTCTATAAAGATGCTCTCGCGAAGGCCCGGACTAACCTCGCGGTCATTGATGCTCTCGGTTCGCCGATCCAAGACGGGATGTTTCTTTCGGGGAACACGAACGTAAACGGGGCGTCGGGAGAAGCGAACCTTGCCATCCCGGTCTCTGGTCCGAAGGGCAAGGCGACGATCTATGTGGTGGCCTCGAAGTCCGCCGGACAATGGAACTACACAACTCTCGTGGCGGAGATCGAGAAAACCCACGAGAGAATCGATCTGATTGGAACAGGTCCGCAGAAACTGCCTCCCCCTGCTCCCTAGGCACGGAGACGACGGGAAATCCGCAGCTGGTGGACTGAATCCGCCAACGTTCAACCTTCATCCGCAGGCGAAATCAGCATCGGCGTGGTAAGTTGTCCGGACTGGCCGCTCCGTCGATAGATTTTCGCACCCATGTCCATTTCTGACGAACAGATCAAGGAAGCCCTCAAGGCGGTGAAGTATCCCGGCTTCAGCCGGGACATCGTTTCCTTTGGACTGGTGAAAGAAATCAGGCAGAAAGGCGACGAGGTTACCGTGCAACTCGCGCTTACCGCGATTGACCCGGCGATTCCGCAGAGGATCAAAAGCGAGGCAGAGAAAGTTCTGCACGACCTTCCGGGCGTTCGCCAGGCGAAGGTTCTCATTGACATCCATGCTCCCGCCGCCGCTCCCGGCGCAGCTGGAGTAGGCGCGACCCATATCCCGGGCATCACGCACGTCATCGCGATCGCAAGCGGAAAAGGCGGCGTCGGCAAATCAACGGTCGCGGCGAATCTGGCGGTGGCCCTCGAAAAAACCGGAGCCCGCGTCGGCTTGTGTGATTGCGATATTTATGGCCCGAGCATCTCGCTGATGTTCGGGACGAACGATCGCCCGATGGCGACGGAGGACAATCGCATCATTCCGATCGAACAATATGGACTGCGGCTGATGTCGATGGGATTCCTCCTCGATGATTCATCACCTGCGATTTTGCGCGGCCCGATGGTGACGCGCTACACCCAGCAATTTTTGCGACAAGTGGAATGGGGTGAACTCGATTATCTCGTGCTCGATTTGCCGCCGGGCACCGGCGACATTCAACTCACAATTGTCCAGACAGTCGCGCTCGCCGGTGCGATCATCGTCACCACTCCGCAGGAAGTCGCTTTGATCGACGCGCGCAAAGCGGCGACGATGTTCGAGAAAGTAAATGTGCCCGTGCTCGGCCTCATTGAAAATATGAGCTACTTCGTCTCCCCTTCCGATGGGAAGCGTTACGACATTTTCGGGAGCGGTGGAGGAGAACGGGAGGCGAAGCGGTTGCGTGTTCCGCTGCTTGGTCAGATCCCGATCGACATCGCGACACGGGAGGCGGGCGACCGGGGAAATCCGATTGTGGGCGAGGACAAAACCTCGCCAGTTAAGGCCGAATTCCTGAAAATCGCGCAAGAGCTTGCTCAGATACTTTCGGGATAATTCGGGCATTTGGCCTGCGCGATGCTAAATAAAAGGCGGGAATATCCGTCGAACCATTAGGTTCCATTCTTGACCTTTTCCAAAAATTATGAAAGACATGCGCGAGATGAACTCTTCGAAAGAAGGAGGATCTCACTTCGTCCAGAACTCGGTCTTGTATAAGGAGTTCCTGGCGGAACGTGAAGAAATTCTAAAACACAAGTGGATCGAGAGTGAAAAAATCGGTTCCGATATCGGCTTCGAAAAGGCGCTTCTCGATTGGATTGTTAAACATCGCTCCAACTGGCGGGAAAGGCGTCTCCGGGAATCAAGAACTGAACTGAACGCCACTTCCTAGTCCGAGCTCTTCCTTTAACGCGATCCCGCGAGGTCGCGAAGGAAACATAATGACGCCTCAAGAGCCTGTTTCTGTATCGGACCCCGCTCCAGTGATGGACGCGGAGGCAGTCCGTCGTGCCCTGCGCCGTATTGCGCACGAGATCATTGAGCGGAATCGCGAACTCTCATCTGTTGTTCTGGCCGGCATTCCGTTGCGCGGCGTGGAAATCGCCCGCCGCCTCGGTGAGATCATCAAGGGAATCGAGAAGGTCCGGCTGGAGCTCGGAGTCATCGATGTCGCCATGCATCGAGACGACATTGGGAAACGCGCGGACTTGCCGATCGTGCAAACGTCCCATCTGCCGCTGCCGCTCGATCACCGCACGGTCATCATCGTGGACGACGTTCTTTTTACCGGCAGAACTTGTCGTGCGGCGATGGATGCGATCAGTTCTTTCGGGCGTCCTGCCCGGCTTCAACTCGCTGCCTTGATCGATCGCGGCCATCGCGAACTGCCGATTCGTGCGGATTATGTAGGGAAGAATCTGCCTACGTCCGCCAGCGAAAAAGTCCGAGTCCGTCTCGAACAAACCGACAATGAGCCAGACTCGGCGTGGCTACTGAAATCGGAGGAAAAGGAATGAGAACGTATGCTTCCATGCGGGGGAGCGCACGCGGCCCGCGTGCTGGCGAAGCCGACCCGGCTTCGCGGACTTTTCGGACGGAGCGCGTGCATCCTTTTCCTACGGCGTCGCTCGCAACTGCTCAGAGGTTGTTTCGGCGAGCCGCCGAAACCAGCACGCCAGCGGCGTGCGCTCCCCAGAAATGAAGACGCGCTGGAACCGTAAAGATTTGCTCGGTCTCCGCGAATTGTCGGCCGAAGAAATCACCTTCATCCTTGAAACTGCCGACGCCTTCAAGCAGGTCGGCACGCGAGAGATCAAGAAGGTGCCTGCGTTGCGCGGGAAAACGCTGGTCAATCTTTTCGTTGAACCAAGCACGCGCACGCGCACGTCTTTTGAATTGGCCGCGCTCCGTTTGAGCGCCGATGTGATTAACATCTCCGCCACGTCCTCCAGCCTGACCAAAGGCGAGACGCTCAAGGACACTGCCAAAAACCTCGAGGCCCTGCATACCGACATTCTCGTTCTCCGACACAGTTCTCCAGGCGCGCCGCAATTTCTGGCCGAGCGGCTGGGCGTGAGCGTAATTAACGCCGGCGACGGCGCCCACGAACATCCCACCCAGGCATTGCTCGATCTCTATACCATCCGCGAACGGAGAAAGTCGATCGCCGGGCTCCATGTCGTGATCATTGGCGACATCCTGTTCAGTCGCGTGGCGCGTTCGAACATTTTCGGCCTCTTAAAACTGGGAGCCCGCGTTACCCTGGTCGGACCGAGGACGCTGATCCCGCGCGAATTCGAAAAATTAGGCGTGGCCATTTCCCATCGTATCGAGGAAGTCCTGCCGACCGCCGACGTCGTAAATCTTCTTCGCATTCAACACGAGCGTCAGCGCAAGGAATATTTTCCCGGACTCGGCGAATACATCCGGCTCTTTGGCCTGACGAAGGAACGCGCGAAGTTACTAAGACCCGACTGCATGATCATGCATCCGGGTCCGATCAACCGCGGAGTCGAGATCGACAGCGAAATCGCAGATGGCGAACAAAGCGTGATTCTTGCGCAGGTGACCAACGGCCTCGCCGTGCGCATGGCGGTTCTTTATCTCTGCAGCGGAATCGCAAAGGAAAAGAGCGAATGAAAAGAATACATTATGGCGCAGCGATAGCAGCAGCGCTCCTTTTTTGTGCCGGTCGGGCAGTCGCGGACGCGGAAGATCCGTTTCCAAAGGATTGGAAGCCAAATCTCGATCTGGTCGCGCGATCGATTGAGAGAGATCTTGAACAATCCGCTGGTCAGCAGGAGATGAATTTGTTATCCGGCCTTCTCGCCGAGGTGAAGGATGCTGAACTGGCGATCGTGTATCTCCGCCTGTATTCCTCGCTCGGGGAAAAAGGACGAAGACGGCTCAAGGCCGAGCAAACGAAATGGATCAGGAAGCGCGACAAGGCCATGGAAGATCTGGGGCCCCATGATAGTTCGCGTGGGTCAATTGCGCCGCTGGAGGACAATCAACTTTTCGTCGACTTGACCGAGAAGCGCATCAAAGAGCTGCGGCGGCGAACGAAGTCACCAGAATGAGCGCTACCATTATCCGCCACGGCCGCATCATCGATCCGGCGAACAACCGTGACGAAGTCGGTGATCTCTTGATCATTGATGGCCGGATTGCTCCGCCCTCTCAACTCCCGACTCTCAACGCTCAACCCGAAGAGATCGACGCGAACAATCTCGTCGTCACTCCCGGCCTCATCGATATGCATGTGCATCTGCGTGAGCCCGGGTTTGGCTGGAAGGAAACGATCGAATCCGGCGCGCGGGCGGCGGCGGCCGGAGGTTTCACCACCATCGTTTGCATGCCGAACACTTCGCCAGCCGCCGATAATCCGAGCACGATCGCGTGGATCAAAAATCGCGCGGCGGAAGTTGCGTGTGTCAACGTTCTGCCGACCGGAGCAATCTCAAAAGAAATCGCGGGCGAAGAGCTCGCGCCGATCGGTTCTCTTGCCCAGACCGGTGCGATCGCGATCACCGACGACGGCCACTGCATTCAGAATCACGAGCTGATGCGTCGCGCGGTTGAATACGCCCGCATGGTCGGCGTGCCGGTGCTCGACCATTGTCAGGATTACCATCTCGTCGGAAACGGCGCCGTACACGAGGGCTATTGGAGCACGTTGCTGGGACTGCCGGGTTGGCCGGCCGCAGGCGAGGAACTGATCGTGATGCGCAATATTTTGCTCGCGGAACTTTGCGATCATCACATTCATTGCCAGCACATCAGTTCCGCCGGCAGTGTTCGGCTTCTGCGCGAGGCGCGGGCGCGTGGTGTAAAGATCAGCGGCGAAGTTTGCCCGCATCACATCGCCCTGACCGACGAAGCGATTCAGAATTTCGATACCAACTGCAAAATGAATCCGCCGCTCCGAAGCGAGCGCGATGTGGCCGCGCTTCTGGAAGGAATCGCCGATGGAACGCTGGAGATTCTGGCGAGCGATCACGCGCCGCACGCGAAGTTCGAGAAAGAAGTCGAGTTCGATGCCGCGCCGTTCGGAATCATCGGACTGGAGACGGAACTCGGATTATTTCTCGATCTCCTCGTTCACAAGAAAAAGACGATCGAACTCCCGCGCTTGATTGAAATGTTCACGGTCAATCCCGCGCGCCTGCTTCGATTGAACGCGGGCACGCTCTCGGAAGGGGCACTCGCCGATGTCACGATCATCGATCCGAACCTGGAATGGACGGTTAACGCCGAAACATTTCAGTGCGCTTCTCGCAACACGCCGTTCGACGGGTGGAAATTGAAAGGCCGCGCCGTGTGCACCATTGTCCGCGGAGAAACGGTCTGCAATTGTAGCCGCGTCAAATAGAACGTTTGTGTCAATACTTGGCTCTGCCTCTTTTGTTCCCGCTCTATAATTGAAATTCAAGAGGCAAAAAACGCCTCAAACTTAGATTCGATGAATAAAGATTCGCTTCAAGTTTGGAGTCCCATTCAAGGCGTGCCGAAGCGACTCTTCGTAGAAGCAGTCCATGACGATTACGAAGGCTTCAGAATCCTACTTAGGGGTGATGCCGCAACAGATCGTATGCTACGCGTGAGCTTTGAGATGCCGCTGCTTTATCGAAAGACGGATGAAGGCGATCGATTGAAAACAGTGCATGAGAATCCGGCTATTACCCAAAGCGCTCTATTTACTGTTGAACAATCCACTCTTGTTGAGTGGCTCGCAAGCGAGTCCGATGGGATGCGCGGTACGGATAAAATGACACACTTTTTATTTGCGTGCTCGAATGACGTGCTAGAAGTGATTTCAGAGTTCAAACCTCACGTTGAGTGGCTTTGAGCTAAAGGGAAGAGGAGTAAGGAGAAAGAAGACGATCGCGTCTAAACATTTAACATTTGAGCGAGATTACGGAGTGGCCTCTCACCTTTTGATATTTCCTCAGCACAATGTGCGGCGTCATCGCCCGAGCCTGCAATCACGCCTGGAGACAAATTTAGTGCAGCATGCCTGCATTGAATAGGACGGCATCCCGCCTGCCGAACAGACGCTCCGGCACGCCCTCGCTAGGCTTCGGCGCGGCAGGCAGAGCGGGGCGACTACAGCAATCCCGAATCTCGGCTCAATTCGCCCAATTCTTCCAGCGCTTGCGCAGCGGTTTCACGTACCGATCAACATCGATGTCTTTCACGCGATCGATTCCATCCTTCACCGCTTCGGCTGAGCCTTCATATTTCGCCCGGACGGTTTTGAAGAATGGCCACAAAAACGGAAGGGACAGCACGCCCCAGTTGATATTTCCGAGAGGTGTTTTCATTTCCACTTCCTTCTCGCTGGAACTTGAGGCGTAACGGATGGCGAGGCCAATGGCGAGACCGAGCGCTAGCGCGCCCAGGACCGTTGGCACCGGATTTTCCCGCAGGAAAAGTTCGGTCCGCTCACGGGCCTGGCCGGCTCTTTCTTTCGTTTGCTCCCAGGTATCGCCGGCCGCATCGCCTACTTTGCGCGCCGCCTGCCGCACGCGTCGCCGCGCACCAGAAATTTGTTCTTCGCTCGATTCGATCGACGCCGCCAGCGGATCGTCTTCCATAAATTCATCCCCGTTTGGATTGATCATATTGTCCTTTCGTAAGTCAGTTCTTGTTTGTGCCCAAGTTACATGCTTATCGCCACTCGTGCTTCGGATATTTTCTCTGCAATTCCTTTTTCACTTTCGGATAGGCCTCACGCCAGAACGTGGTCAGGTCGCTCGTGATCTGGATCGGCCGGTGATTCGGCGCGAGCACCTGAATCACCAGCGGAACGCGTCCCTGCCCAACCGCGAGATTGCGTTCGACTCCATAGAGATCCTGAATTCGCGCAGCCAGTGTGGGCGGTGATGAAGGATGATAAATGATCTTCGCTTTGCGGTCATTCGGCAACGCGATCCGTTCCGGCGCGAGTTTCTCGACTGATTGCTGTTTCGCGGCGGTCAGCCACGATTTCACGATCGGCAGCACCGGCCGGTCCTTGATCTCTTTGTAACTCCAGGCCCCCTGACAAATTTGTTCGAGGAGAAGCAACTTTTCGGCTTCGCCAATAATTGGGAGCGCCAACTCGGGAAACCATTTCGCGACGCAATTCACGCGGATGATCCATTGCTCGACCGAATTATCCCAGTGCTTGAGCGGGCAACTGCCGGCTGCGACTTCACGCGCCAGAATCGCCGCTGCCTGCGCTTCCGAAGCATCCGCCGGATCACGACGCAGAACGAGATCGTGAAATGTCGTCTGGCGTCGCGCGATGACGCGGCGGACCGCTGAGTCGAATTCGACCTCGACAGTTTCGCGGAACGCTTCTGGAAACAATTCGCGCAGCCACTCTTCCTCGATTCTTGTCGCCAAAGTCAGCAGGACCTGCCGTTCGCCGTCGCTGCTCTCGACTTCGCGGATTTCCGACGCAACAAGAAGCTGCGCCTGATTCACCACACTTTCGCGCGCGAGCACTCCGCGCCGTCCGTGCACGAGCGCGCAACGCAGCGTTCCCACGTCCATCCGAACTGCGACTTGATCGGGAAAACCCGCAAGCACACAACGCGGGACGGCGCCGGGCGCACTTCCTTTCGCGCGAACATCGAGACCTTCTTCTCGTGCGATGGCGAGAAATTGCTCCCACAGCTGGCCGGCTTCACGCGCCGCCGCTGCATTGACGGAAACCCGGGCGCAACGTCGCGGATCGAAGTCGTTCTTCTCCGCAAAGCGGAACGCGCGCACGAGCGTGAACAGATCGGAATCGGAATCTCCGGCGAGCAAATCATCCCGATCGCTCCGGGCCTGCCTGCTCTCTGCGCGCCGAAGCAAATTCCGCCCCTGGGTCAACGCGGCAATCAACGCGATCGCGTGCACACAACCGTGTTCGTTCGCGGCCAGCAGCATCCGCGCATAGCGAGGATGAACCGGAAATGCGAGCATGCGGCGACCGATTGACGTGATTGCCGTTTGCCCCTCATCTTCCGAAAGCGCGCCGAGATCGACGAGCAATTGTTCCGCGCGTTCCAGCGCTTTCGGATCGGGTGGTTCGAGCCAGCGGAATGTTGCCGTGTTTTCGACACCGCTTGCTTTTAACGTCAACACCACTTCCGCGAGATCAAGCCGCTTCACCTCCGGCAATTCCTGCGCCGGTCGCTCCGCATGTTCCCATTCTGTCCAGAGCCGCAAACATCGACCGGACGCAGTCCGTCCCGCGCGGCCGGCGCGTTGATCGGCCGAAGCGCGACTGATTTTCTCAATGAGCAGCGTGTTGATCCCGCGGCGTGGATCGAATCGAGCGATGCGCGCCTGACCAGCGTCGATGACAAACCGCACTCCTTCGATGGTAAGCGAAGTTTCCGCGACATTGGTAGCCACGATCGCTTTGCGCTTTCCATATTGCGCGAGAGCCGCGTCTTGCTCCGCCGGCGGCAATTCGCCATAAAGCGGCAACGCGACAAATTGATTGCCCACGCGTGAAGCGCGAATCGCGGCGACGGTGCGCGTGATTTCATATTTTCCCGGCATGAAAATGAGCGCATCGCCTTCGGTCGAACCGGCCAATCGCGCGAGTTCGTCGGCCGCGAGGTCCCAGATGGAATAATTTTCGTCGCAAACCGGTTTATCGAGGTATTCGATCTCGACCGGATGCTGGCGACCGGCGGAAGTCAGCACGACGCAGGGCTCGAGATATTTTTGCAGTTGCGGCGTCTCAAGCGTGGCCGACATGACCACGATTTTCAGATCGGGCCGGCTCGTTACCTGCAACTGCAAGGCGCGCGCGAGCGTGATGTCGCCGTAAAGATGGCGCTCGTGAAATTCATCGAAGAGAATCGCCGAGACGCCGCGCAATTCGGGATCGTCGATCAACTGGCGCAACAAGATTCCTTCGGTGACGAAACGGATGCGTGTTTGGGCCGAGAGGTCACGTTCTCGAACCGGATTTGATAACCGACAAGATCGCCAATGCGGCTGTTTCGCTCGGTGGCAACCCGTGATGCGAGGAGTCGGGTGGCGAGGCGGCGCGGCTGGAGAATGACGACCTCTCTCTCGCCGAGCAGGCCATGATCGAACAGGATCTGCGGAACCTGCGTCGATTTTCCGGAACCGGTCGGCGCTTGAAGAATCAGTCGTGATTGACCGCGCAAGGCCGCGACAATTTTCTCCTCAAGTTCAAAAATGGGGAGATCAGCAGGGTTAAACGGTGTTGCGCTCACGAGCCCGACTATCCCAGCGCATTCCAATCATGTCATCCCGAGCCGCGCCAGACGGCAAAGGACCTCACAAACACAGTGAGCGCGATCTTGTTTCAATCTGAACGCGGACTGCAATCAACGTCGGTGTAATGCGGAAGCCGCGTTCGGCATGGGCGAGGTCCTTCGCCGTCTGCGGGGCTCAGGATGACAAGTCTGCTAGGGCGCGAGACGTGCGATCGACCAGCTGCCGTCCGCCGCGCGCGCATAACGAAAACGGTCGTGCAACCGGTTGGGACGGCCCTGCCAAAATTCAATCATGGTCGGGCGAACCCGGTATCCACCCCAATGGGGCGGGAGCGGAACCTCACCGCCGGCAAACCGCTCGGTCATCTTCGCGAGGCGCGCTTCCAGGATGCGCCGCGCATCGATCACTTTGCTTTGGTGCGATGCCCAGGCACCGAGTTGGGCGCCGCGAGGGCGAGAATGAAAATAGCGGAGTGAATCTTCGTGAGATGTTCTTTCAACCGCGCCTTCAATTCGGATCTGGCGTTCGAGCTGCGCCCAATACAATCCGAGCGCCGCCTGCGGATTTTCGTTGAGCTGTCTCCCCTTTTCGCTCGCGTAATTGGTGTAATAAACAAAGCCGTGCTCATCAAAGCCTTTCAGTAAAACAATGCGAACCGAAGGTCTTCCTTCACGGGTTGCGGTTGCAAGGCTCATGGCGTTGACATCCGGAATCCCTGCTTCAACCGCGGCGGTGAACCACATGGAAAATTGCTTTATCGGATCCGGATCAAGATCGCGCCGGCGCAAACCTTGCGTGGCATCTTCCGGATTCAGAGTGTTGGGATCGATTGATTTGGTCATGTCGCGCGTCTCGGCAATCTATGAAGGTCGTGCGAAAATGTCGAAGAGCTTCGGCGGAGAAACAATTCAACGCCGGGCTGAGTTTCTGCTAAATGGATAAAATATGACGGACGGTCCATCCGACCCCGGTCACCGCATTCTGCGGCTCATTCTCGCGTCGATTGGAATTCTCCTGGTTCTCGTCGCTGGCGGAGTCGGGGCGCGTCAATTCTATTTGCATCGCATGCCGCTGCGACTGGCTCGTCAGGCGCAGCTCGCGCTGGATCGAGAGCAGTATAACGAGGCATCGTTGCGCGCGCGCCGGGCTTTGCAGATCGACCAGAATAATGTCGAAGCACAGCGTGTTCTGGCTCAGCTAGCAGAACATGCCGGATCGCCCACCGCGATCGGCTGGTGGGAGCAAATCGTGAAATTACAACCCGATTCGGTTCGCGATATTGTCGCGCTCGCGCACTGCCAACTCGGCTTCGGGAAAATCGCGGCCGCGCGACAAACTTTGCAGAAGGTTGCGGCGAAAGACCGGGAAGTCGCTTCCTACGAAGCTTGCACGGGCGATCTCGCCGCGGCGGCGAATGAATTTTCGGATGCGGCCGCGCATTACGAGCGCGCGTTGAAACTCGAGCCGGAGAACGAATCATTTCAATTCAAACGCGCGGTAGCTGATTTACACTTCCTCGAGAAACGCGCGGCTGCTCAGGCGACTCTGCGTTCGTTGGCGAGCAAACCGAAATTCCAGGATGCTGTCCGCCGCTCTCTTCTTCTCGATCATATCTCGAAGTACGAATGGAGCGACGCCATGCCTCTGGCCAAAGATCTCGCCGGGCAACCGGACGCTCCTCTGAAGGACAAGATCGTTTACCTCGAGGTGTTACGGCGTAACTACAGTCCCGAACTGGAGAGCACACTGGCTGCGATTAAGTCCGCCGCCCAGCAAAAGCCCGAGGAATCAGCCGAACTTATTCAGTGGCTGCAAAGCATTGGCAAGACAACTGAGGCGATAACATGGGCGAAAAGCCTTCCTCGATCGGTGGAATCCGATTCGCGCGTGCGCGCGGCCGAGGCTCTCTCTTACGTGGCGACTTCGGATTGGGACGCGCTCGCCGCCATAGTTTCCGGCGAGAAATGGGGTAATTTGGAATATCTGCGGCTGGCGCTCTTCTCTCGCTCGCTGCGGGAACACGGAGATGTCGATCTGAGCCGTTCCACCTGGAGTGATGCGGTCGCGGCAGCCTCGAAAGAACCGGCGCGTCTCGGAGAACTTCTCCGTCTCGCGACCGATTGGAGATGGACTGCGGAGCAGACAACTGTCCTCTGGGCGCTTTCCACTGTGCCAGATTCCCAGGCCACAGCTCTTCGCTCTCTCTACGAGCGATACTCGGCGAATATCGATACGGTGGGATTGCGTCGCGTCACTGCGCGCATTGCTGAGATTGATCCGGCGAATGAGGGCGCGAGGAACAATTTGCTCATGTACTCGTTTCTTCTGGGAAGCTTTTCCGAATCCGATTTGCAATCAGCGCGAGATCTCTATTTGAAAAATCCGACGAATGCGGCTTTCACCTCCACGTATGCGTTCGCTCTCTACAATAAGGGCCGAGCCGGCGAAGCGCTGGCCACGATGAACACGCTGCGAAACGATCAACTCGAAGATCCGACCACGGCCGCGTATTACGGAGTTTTCCTGCAAGCCAACGGTGTCTCGGGATTGGCCCGTAAGTATTTTGATCTGAGCAAAAGCGCGCATCTTTTGCCGGAGGAAACAAAACTGGTCGAGCAAGCCAGGCGCGCCGCGCCGTAACTTCGATGTCTGTTTCCGCGGAAAGGCTGAGCGAGCCGGCGGCCGATGTGCCGCGGCGGCGGGGCTCCTCAGGGCTGTGGCTGGCAGTGATCGCTCTGCTCGTTTTGTGGGGCGAGCTCGTTCTGCAGTTGCGTCTCGATTGGTCGCTCAATCCCTCCTACAGCTACGGATGGAGCGTTCCGTTCCTCGCTCTTTATCTTCTCGTTAGGCGATGGCGCCTTCGCCCGGAACCGAAGCCGAGGCGTCCTTCTGCTTTCGCTTTGTCGATTGTGATTGCAGCTGCCGTTGTTCTTCTGCCGCTTCGCATCCTCGCGAAAGCAAATCCCGATTGGCGCCTCGTCAGCTGGACACTTGCGGTCGCACTCATATTCATCTCGCTTTTCCAGTTCTGGCGCAGCGGCGGCATGCCCTGGCTGAAGCACTTCGCGTTCCCGGGCCTTTTCCTCCTCGTTAGTGTGCCGTGGCCGACGCAATTTGAACAAGCGATCGTGCAGACGCTGATGCATCTCGTCGCCGGCATCGACGTCGAACTTTTGAATCTCTTCGGTGTAACCGCGTTGCTGCACGGGAATGTGATCGAACTCGCCAGTGGCTTCCTCGGCGTAGAAGACGCCTGTTCCGGAATTCGCTCGTTACAATCAACGCTCATGCTCTCGCTTTTCCTGGGCGAATTTTATTCGCTGACGGCGTTGAAGCGCGTCGTGCTCGTCCTCTGCGGCGGAGTGCTGGCCTTCTTTTTCAATCTGCTCCGGACATTCGTGCTCGCCTGGGTTGGTGTACACAAGGGGACGGCAGCCATCGCCGGCTGGCACGATTCCGCCGGCTTCGCTGTTCTCATCGCCTGTTTGTTGAGTCTGTGGGCGATCAGTTTGTGGATGATGAAGTCCAACGCAGCGAAGGAGTTTGTCGGGGGCGCTGTTAGCATCCCACCTTTCGGGAAGACTAGCGCGACCACTCCATCACTTCCGAACAAGGCCCTCATCGCGCTGATTGTCTGGATTGGCATCGTCGAACTGGGAAGCGAAGCCTGGTTTTGGATGAATGCCGGTCGCGAACCGGTCGCTCCGGAATGGACCGTGACCTGGCCTCCGCGTGATCAATTTCAAGAACTGCCGATTCCGGAACAGGCCGCGGATTTGCTGCGATACAACGAGGGTCGGAGCATCGCGTGGAATGATGACGCTGGGAAACATTGGAATCTTTTCTTTTTCAAATGGCTGCCGGGTCGCACTGCTGCGCTCTTCGTTAGTGTTCACCGTCCCGAGATTTGTCTCCCGGCCGCTGGACTGGTGGCGGTCGGCGAACCGAAATCGGAACTGTTGCGCATCGGCAAACTGGCGTTGCCCATTCGATCTTACCGGTTCGATCATTCTGGCATCCCGCTGCATGTCTATTTTTGTTACTGGGACGGCACGTTGTTTCGAGACGAGCAGCAAATGATCGATGAAGATTGGACTTTTCGCGGGCGAATGCGGCGCGCCTGGCTCGGGCAACGCGATCGCGGCACGCAGACACTGGAAGTGGCCGTATGGGGTTACGACGACGCGAAGGCAGACGAAGAACTTCGGCGCACCATCGCGCGCTTTGTAAAAAGCTGAGGGTCGTTTTCGGATGGAAGCCTGTCTTCCTACCCGATGGTCGCCGCTTCCTTCACGAGCGATCCAGTATTCGATAATTTGCGAAGCTTCTCGATCACTTCCGGGATGATCTCCAGCGCTTTCTCCAGCTCTGATTCGGAATTGAAACGGCCAAAAGAAAACCGAAGACTGGATCGCGCCGACTCATCGTTCATCCCCATGGCACGCAATACATGCGAGGCCGAGAGCGACCCGGTCCGGCAGGCCGATCCGGCCGAGCAGCAAATGCGTCGCTGATCGAGCAGCGTCAACGCCGCATCCGATTCGATCCCATCAAAGCCGAGGTTGGAAGTATTGGGCAGCCGCATCTTTCGATTTCCGTTCACGCGCACGCCGGAAATTCTCTCCGTCAGGCCCGCTTCAAAACGGTCTCGCATCGCCCGCACGACAGTTTGTTCTTCTTTCATCGCTTCGGCCGCGCGCTCCGCCGCTTTGCCGAGCCCGACGATGGAAGCGACGTTCTCCGTTCCGGCGCGGCGTCCGTTCTCCTGGCTGCCGCCAATGATCATCGGACGAAACCGCATTCGCCCTTTCACATAAAGCGCGCCGACTCCTTTCGGCCCATGCAGTTTGTGTCCGGCGAGAGAAAGAAAACTGATCGCGGAATCCGCGAGTTTGATTGGCAGCTTGCCCACGGCCTGCACGGCATCGGTATGAAAAAGCGCGCCTTTCTCCTGCGCGATCCGGGCGATCTCTTCCACCGGAAAAACCACGCCGGTTTCGTTATTGGCCCACATGACCGAGACAATGGCGGTGTCCGGGCGGATCGCCCGCTCCAGTTCCGCCAGATCAAGATTCCCTTCGGCATCGACTTCGAGAAACGTGACTTCGCAACCGCGCTTCCCGAGCTCCTCGCAATGCCGTCGTACCGCGCTGTGTTCGACCGCGGTCGTGACGATATGCTGCCGCTTCTCGTCCATTTGCAGTGCGGAATTGATCGCGGTGTTGTTCGCTTCGGTGCCGCTCCCGGTAAAAACGATTTCGGAAGTGCTGCAGCCGAGGAGCGCGGCGAGGCGGGTGCGGGCAAGATTAATCGCACAGCGCGCTTGCGAGCCAAAAGAGTATCCACTCGAGGGATTAGCATACAGCGTGGTCAGAAACGGCATCATTTCCTCCACGACTGCAGGGTCGAGCTGGGTCGTGGCGTTGTTATCGAGATAGACAAACGGTGTGGTGCAGGTCATCAGGCTGGGGCATTCTAACGGAATTCGTTCGCGATGGAAAGCGCGGCGGCACTACTCCTCGACACGCGGTTCGCTGCCGGCATGTTTTGGTTCGTGATGAGTGTAACGAAAATAGAGATTCCGAAGGTAAATCGGGAGAGGCATCGCTGTGCTTAGAACTCCCACGGAATCGCGCTGATAGATCGCGAAGTAGCTAAGCATCAACAAGCTCCCCAGCGCGCTGCATTCCCAAAATCCAAACGGGATCACGCTTTTGCGCGCTCGCTCCGATGCAATCCACTGGATGAGGAACCGCAGCCCAAAGACGAGACTGCCGGTAAGTCCGACAATTTTCCAAGGGTGCATTGAGATGCCGAAGAATTTTGTTTCGGCGAGGAAACGCAGGCTGTTCATAGGTTCGCGACATTCCGACAGATCACGAAATGTGAACAGCTTTTTGTTGACGCGTCCATCCTGCCGCAACATATGTCTGTCATCCTGAGCCGCGCAGACGGCGAAGGACTCGCACTCGCAGGGCTAGTCATCGGCCGTCATCGGAAAGGTCATTGGAACGACGTGAGGTCCTTCGCCGCGCTCCGGGTGACACATTGCTGGCGACCCATCCGCGTCAGACGCTTTTCTGTTCATCTCCGGAAATTCCGTCTAAACTCCGAATCGCATGACTTCGATTTGGGATTTGGCCAATCCGCAGCTGCGCGACCTTTCCGTCTACGAGCCGGGCAAACCGATTGAAGAAACGGCCCGCGAACTCGGTGCGGCGGCTGCCGATATTATCAAGCTGGCCTCAAACGAAAACCCATTCGGCCCATCGCCGAAAGCGCTGGAAGCAATCCGGACCGCGCTCCCGTTTTCGCATCTTTATCCCGACGGCGGTGGCTTTTATGTCCGGAAAGCGCTCTCGGCGAAATTGCAGGTTCCGCCGGAGAAAATCATCCTCGGCAACGGCTCGAACGAGATCATTGAATTTCTCGGTCATGCCTTTCTCGGGCGCGGCGATGAAGTGATCACGTCGGAACACGCATTCGTCGCCTACAAATTGATCGCGTCCGTCTTCGGCGCGCGAACGATCGAAGCGGCCAGCCCTGATCACCGCCATCACCTTGATGGCATGCTGGCCGCGATTACGCCGAAGACGCGTCTCATCTTTGTCGCGAATCCAAATAATCCGACCGGCACTTTGCTCTCGCAGGAGGAGATCAATGAGTTCATGGCGCGCGTGCCGGATCGGATCGTGGTCGTCTTCGACGAAGCCTATTTCGAGTACGTCGATCAACCGCCTGACACGCTGCGTTTTGTTCGTGAGGAAAAAAACGTCATCGTCCTGCGGACGTTTTCAAAGATTCACGGCCTGGCCAGCCTTCGCCTCGGTTACGGCATCGCACGCTCCGAGTTGATTCAGGTGCTGCAGAAAACGAGACAACCTTTCAATGTCAACGGCATTGCGCAGGTGGCGGGACTCGCCGCGCTGGAGGACGACACGCATGCGCGCGAAACGAAACGCCGGACGGACGGAGGTCGGGCCTGTCTGGAAAAGGAATTCGCGGCCATGAGCCTGGCGTTCGTGCCGAGCGCGGCGAATTTTGTGCTCGTTAATGTCGGCGATGGTCCGGCTGTCTTCAGAGCACTCCTCCGACAGCGGATCATTGTCCGCGCTTTGAAAGGTTACAATCTGCCCGAGTGGGTCCGCGTCACGGTCGGGACGATGGAACAAAATCACAAGTGCATCGCGGCATTGCGAAAGGTGCTCTCGTGAGCGGCTTATTCGGCGAAACCATCGCCGCAATTTCCACTCCGCCGGGCGAAGGCGCCATCGCACTCATCCGTATTTCCGGGCCGGGAGCGATCGGCATCGCCGATCGTATTTTTCGCGGGAAGGAAGAGCCTTCCCGGTTCCCGCCGCAGTTGCAGCATTTTGGCGAGGTCGTGATTGGCGATCAGGTAATCGATCAGGTCATGCTCTCGGTGCATCGCGCCCCGGCAAGCTATACCGGTGAGGACCTGGTTGAGATCAGTTGCCACGGCGGAATCCTGATCAGCGCGAAAGTGCTCGAAGCCTGTTTGCACGCCGGTGCGCGGGGGGCGCGTCCCGGCGAATTCACCGAGCGCGCCTTTCACAACGACAAATTGGATCTGACCCAGGCCGAAGCCGTCATCGATTTAATTCGCGCGCAAACCGATCTCGCGTTGCGCTCCGCCACCGAACAACTCGAAGGCCGCCTCGGCGACACCATTCGCAGGATTCGCGACGGTCTCATCGATCTGATCGCGCATATTGAAGCATCGATCGATTTTTCTGAGGAAGGAATCGCGCCGGATGAGGGGGATGAACTTGTCGCGCGCCTCGATTCCGTGCGCGAACAAATCTCCGGCCTTCTCGCCACCGCCAAGGAGGGTCGCATCCTGCGTGAAGGCGTCCGCGTCGTAATCTTCGGCGCGACCAACGCTGGCAAATCGAGCCTGCTCAACCGCCTGCTTGGCTTCGATCGCGCAATCGTCAGTGCCACTCCCGGCACGACGCGTGATACAATCGAGGAAGTGATCAAACTTCGTGGCGTGCCGCTGCGTTTGCTCGATACCGCCGGTGTGCGCGCTTCGCAAGATGATCTCGAGCGCGAAGGAATCAATCGCACGATGAGATCTCTTCGAACTGCTGATCTTCTGTTGCACATCGCCGATCGCAACGCGCCGAGACCCCGCGATTTTGCCGAAGACGCATCGGACCAGCCCACGATCACGCTCTTGAATAAGAGCGATTTGCCGGAGCATCCCGATTGGAAGGATGAGAAAGCGCGGCGAATTTCCTGTCTGACGGAAGATGGATTTCGCGATCTGGAGGAGACCATTCTCGAGACGATCACGCAAAGAGATTTGCGCGCACAGAGTGCGGTCGCGATCAACACCCGTCATCGCGATTGTCTGCGCCGCGCTTTGGAATCGTGTGATCGCGCGCGCGAGGCGATGAAAAATGCGCCTGCTTTGGAATTTATCGCCGTCGATCTCCACGCTGCGCTTCACGCCATCGGTGAAGTGATCGGAGAAGTGGGCGTCGAAGATATTCTCGATTCCATCTTCCGCCAGTTTTGCATTGGCAAATGACAGATCTTGCGTTTGTAGCGACGGTCTCTGACCGTCGTTCGAATCAGCTCGAATGAAAATAGTGCGACGCTCAGAGAGCGCCGCTCCAAAGTTTATGAACGCTTACGAGCGCTTCGTTAGGCCACTGCTCTTTTTACTCGACCCGGAGGCCGCTCATCATCTTGCGATCAATTACTTGCGTTTCGCGTCGCGCTTTTCGCCAGCCTGGGGATTACTCAGATATTTTCAGCCACAGGCGAAACCGGTCCAGCTATTCGGCCTGACCTTTCGCAATCCCGTCGGCCTGGCCGCGGGCTTTGATAAGAACGGGGTCGCGTTGCCGGCGTGGGCTACGCTCGGTTTCGGGTTTGTCGAAATAGGAACTGTCACCGCCAAACCGCAACCCGGAAACCCGAAGCCACGAATATTCCGCTATCCTGAACAGCAGGCTTTGATCAACCGGCTCGGATTTAACAATGATGGCGCCAATGTGGTTGGCGAACGTTTGCGAAAATTGCGAGAGAGCAGGCGTTGGCCACAAATTCCGGTCGGCATCAACATCGGGAAATCAAAAGTCACGCCTCTCGAAGATGCCTCCGATGATTATCTTTATTCCTTCCGGCGACTCGCACCCCTTGCGGATTACGTCACGCTTAACGTCAGCTCGCCAAACACGCCGGGACTTCGCTCCCTACAGGAACAGGAGGCGTTGTCGGGATTGCTCATCGCGATTCGCGAAGAAAACCGCGCCGCACGGAAACCGGTGCTGCTCAAGATCGCGCCCGATCTTTCCCCAGCCGATCTGGAAGTGATCATCGCGTCGTGTGAAGCGAACGATATTTCTGGAATCATTGCCACGAACACCACGCTCGATCACCACACGATCCATGCGGAGCAAGATCAGATGGGCGGTTTAAGCGGCGCGCCGCTGCGCGAGAAATCGACCGAGGTCGTTCGCTTCATTCGTTCCCGTTCGCAGCTGCCGGTAATTGCATCGGGCGGAATTTTCGATGCGGTCAGCGCGCGCGAAAAACTGAGTGCCGGCGCACAGCTTCTGCAGATTTACACCGGTTATATCTATCGGGGCCCGGGACTGGTCCGCGAAATTGTAAACGCCCGTGACGAGCCAGGCTAAGCGCTCTGAAGGACGAAGGAATGACACATTCAGGCGAAACGTTGGCTCGCGTTTTCAGCATTTAAGCATTCGGGATTGGTTCGCCATTCGTCATTCAATTCGTCCACTTGCCGTCTGAAGAAATGAGAACTGGCAGCTCATCCATCATGTACTGCGTCTTTCCGATCACGCCCCACATCCGTGTGCCAGTCGCCTCCCGCCATTTCTTCGACATCATTTCTCCAGTGTGGCAACCCCAGCTCCGTATCTCCGCGTTTCGGGCGAAAATATTGCGATGGATCCCGGCCAGTTGGTCCTGGTGCAAAAACGATTTCGACGCGCTATCGACGTTGCTGCTGTAGTCGAACATGAAGCAGGCTTTGTTGGAATGGCCGAAGTATTCGAAGAAGGCCACCTTTACCTGGTCGCGCGGCTTTCCGTCGTTCAAGTAATTGATGACGTCATCGCCGTTGCGGAAGTAGACGAGGTTGAGGTGGTACTTGTCCCGCACGGAATTCAGGGTACTCGAGCAGATTTTGTTTCTCCTGCACGCCACGGTCGATGTAACCCTGCTTGTAAACCAGCCATGTGATCATGGCGTCGGGTCCGACCTGTTCGCGTAACTGCTCCGTCCGGATGCGCGCGGCGCGGACGAAATTGGCCCACCAGTGATCGTGCGGTTGCACTTTGTATTTCTCCCATTGCATGAGAGAAGGTCCGCCGAGAAGAACGATGTACTCTTCCGTCGCGGCGCTGGCGGTCGCCGCCCGGATCAGGATGAGCGAAAGAAAAATGAGGAGGAGGCGTTTCATCGATTTTGGGGAGGAAGGAAGACTACTTATCCTCGGGAAGGAAGGTGTGCAAGTTGGGCAGAACCAAGGTCGAAGAGCTCATTCACGCCAGTTGATCGGGACGCCGCCGGAACAATGCGGCGAAGGAAACCAGAATGAGGAGC
This sequence comes from uncultured Verrucomicrobiae bacterium, assembly GCA_963737545.1. Taxonomy (GTDB): domain Bacteria; phylum Verrucomicrobiota; class Verrucomicrobiia; order Chthoniobacterales; family UBA10450; genus CAVTTH01. The sequence goes on from CAVTTH010000003.1 coordinate 877,887, forward strand.
GCGCCGAACGTGCACACGATCGCAGCGCCGGATGGCAGGTCCCACCAAAACGAAAAGAACAGACCGGCGATACCGCCGACGAGCGCGATGAGCCAGCCGATAATGAGCCGTTTGCCGATCGTACTCGCGAGGTTGATTCCGCAGGCCGCCGGAACAATGAGATAGCTGAAAACCAGCAGAACGCCGGCGATCCTGACGAAGCTCGTTACCACCAAACCGAACAAGGCGTAGAAAAGAAAATCCAACCAGCGAACGCGCAATCCCTTTTTATAAGCGCGATCGCGATCGAAGGAGACGAGCAGGAAAGATTTGCGCAGAACGAAATGCACGATTCCGACGGCGATGAAAAGTCCGAAGCATTTCCAAACCTCAAGCGGCGTCACGAGCAGAATGTTTCCGACCAGCATTTGTTTGATCTGTTCGTCGCCTTCGGCCGCACGGCTCAGGAGCAACACCGCCGCTGCGGCCGCGACAACGTAGGAGATCCCGATCACAGCCTCCTGCGGGATCTGACTCGTGCGTTTGCCGGTGATGGAAAAAATCGCCGCCCCGAGCAGCGTAAACCCGAGCGCGATCCCAAATGTCGCCGCGCTTTCCAGATTCATGTGGAACAGGACTGCGACGCAGATACCGAGCGAGGCCATCTGGGCCATGGCGATGTCGATAAAAATGATTTCGCGCCTAACGACATGTAGCCCCAGATAGACCAGGAGCCACGGCAACAAGATACAGGCCACAATGGGCCAAAACATTACGTCCCACATATCAGTTTTCCGGGGAGCGCACGCGACTCGCGTGCTGTTCGTGGCGACTCGCCACGAACATTGTCGTTAATCTGATTTCCAGCGAAAAATTGATGTTCGGCGAGTCGCCGAACACAACACGCGTCGCGTGCGCTCCCCGGAGGAAAAAATGTATGCGAATCACTCATTTCAATGCCGCCTCCAATCGATTCACCAGCGCGTCAATCAGCGTAACGTAGTCATTGGTGTTCGGTATGCCACCCGGGTATTGGGCAAAGTCGACAACCTTCGCGCCGGTCGATGCCGCCACTTTCTCGGCGATCTTCCGGTTATGATACGGCTCGACCAGAATCGCCTTGATGTGCTGCGCTTTCATTTGCTCAATCACTTCCGCAAGATGTGAGGGAGAGGGCGGAATGCCGGGCTTCGGTTCCAGGAAGATGTCGATGTTAAGGCCGAACCGGTGCGCGAAATAAACCCATGAGTCGTGATATGCGACAACACTCTGTCCTTTGAACGGCAACAGTTTCGCGCCCCATTCCTGCAATTTCGCGTTGATGGTGGCTTCGAATTTTTTGTAGTTCGCAGCGTAGAATGCGGCGTTCGGCGGGTCGACCGCGGAAAAGGCCTGAGCGATGTGGGCCGCAACGGCCTTCGCGATGATCGGGTCCACCGTAAAATGGGGATTGCCCATGGCGTGTACGTCGCCCGCTGCTCGGGTGAGATTCGCGGGAACCTCCATCAGCCGGATTCCCGCCGATGCCTGCACGCGGCCAGGTTTGCCGACTTCAATCTTCGGATTGCGCGCGTTTTGCAGCAGCGGTGGTAACCAGCCGATTTCCAATTCCGCTCCGCCCTCGATCAAGACGTCCGCAGTCCGCAGCGCGACGACAAAGCTCGGCCGCGCGTCAACGAAATGCGAATCTTCGGTCGCCTTCGCGAGTGTCACGACATTAACCTTGTCGCCGCCAATGTCGCGGGCGATGGAAGCGAAATCGGGCAACGTCGCGACAACATTGAGTTTGGCTTGAGCTGAAATCGCGAGAGCGGTTGAGAAGAAGATGTTCAGAAGAATTTGTTTCATAAATTTGTGCCTCGTCTAGAATTTGTGAGCGCCATGGGCGCCGAGAATGAATTCGAATTGGAGGAACACGGAATCTTCCTCGCGTGCCGCCCAAAATTCGTTTTCCTGAAGCCAATCGTGATTGTACTGCAACCGGATTTTTGAGAACTCCGTCGGATACCAGGTGAGATCCGCCGAAATCCGCGAGCGGCTCTGGCGATCGGGATCGGAGGTGTAATCGGAATCCTGCATATGGAGAAAGTCGCCACGGATGCCGGCAACCCATCCTTTTCTGAACCCCCACAAGACCTGTGAATACATTCCCCAATCGTGAAACGTTTCCGCGACCGGGAATGAGTCGTCGAGGCCGCGTCCCGCTTCGTAACGCCGATACAGGTATTCGCTCTGCCATTTCACAAACGGAAATCCCCCCTCGGCCCGTGGGCTCTTCCATTTGTAAAGCAAGTCGCCTCCATAAATCTGGGTGTGTGTGTTTTCCCCGGTGTCATTTACACCGAACGCACCGGAAGCTCCGGCCAGCACGACCTGAGTGGGACTGAGATCGATGGAATTTTCCCAGCGCGGAATCCAGGCGAAATCCTCGAGGCTGCTCGTTGGGCGATTGATCGTGACGCGGTCGTAAAATATTCCGTCCTCGCCGGGATTACGGAAGGAATAACCGGTGTTGCCCTGGCCGTTTTGGACGGCGAAAAGGAATTGGGAATACCAGGGGACTGGAAGCGTCCACGAAATCTGTGCGCCCACGCCGCGCAAGCCGTCAGATCCGAGCAGTCGCCCGATTACGAGCGGGGTATCGGCGAACTCCCACGTGTGGGGATGGGTCGGATTGAGACGACCGAACGCAGCGAAAAATTGTCCGCCTTTCAACTGCAAACCGAACGGCAGATCCGTCGTTTGCATGAATGCTTCTTCGAGCTCAATCTCGGTTTCGTTCTCGTTGTCCAGTAAGAGAACGATGTTGGCAAAGCCTTCAAAATAGGGATCGACCGCGCCGTCGAGAGCGATCTCTGCATTGCGCGCGTTGAAACCGCGTTGCTGCGGATCGTGGTCGCCAACTTCGAGATGGGACAGGTCGCTTGCGGTGGAGGCGGCCAACGCAAACACGCTGTCAAACGAGATATTGATGTAACTTCTCCCGCCGCCGCCGCTGGCAAGGGTGATTGGTGCGGTTAGGGCTGAACCGGTTCCGCTCGTTGTTTCCGGTGTAGTGGTCACGGAAGAGTCTGTCGTTGGGAATGCTGTTGTGGTGGCAGCGCCGTTCGCGTTCACACTCGGAGCCGCGATCGATGGCGCTGAAGCCACAACGGAATCATCAGTCGTAGGGAAAAGTCCGGGAGGACTCGGAGCGGGAGAAGGCAAGTTGGCCGCGGCGTTCGTGGGAGGCTCGGGATTTTCCGGCAAAGGCGGAGAGGTCGGGTTGGCCTTTTCGATCGCGGCCTGCTGATCTTTCACTTGTTGCTGCAACGCCTTCACCATTTCAGTGAGCGTTTGCACCTGCTGTCGCAACTCTTCAACGTCCGCGGACGAAGCAGGGGTTGACCTCGGTGCATCCTGAGAAAATGCGGTAACGGCACAAAAGAGCGGCGCGAGAAAAAGGAAAATCTTCATGTTGCCTCCAGTTCCGACTCCGATTGGTGGGTCGTGAACACAGCCTAGACCTTTGCTGCACAAAACCCCTGAGTGCAATTTGCGCTTATCTCAAGCCCAGCGTTGTCGCAGACAAGCGATTAACCGCCTGCGAAGTTCTCGTGACCTTCGCGGCAGCGTTGCGTCTCGATCGTGACGTGAACGAGTTCTTCGTGTTCGTGCAATAGGTTCCGATACTGGTCAGAGTCCTTCGGCTCGTGTGCAACAATTGAGACGATCGCGGCGAATTTTCCAACACCAACCTGCCAGACATGAAGATCGGTTACGATTGAATCGCCGTCGCTTTCGACGCTCCGGCGAATTTCCTCCGGCAAATCGGAAGACGCGGGGGTGCGATCGAGCAAGATTCCGCTGGTATCGCGGATGAGAGCGTAAGCCCAGGACATCACAACACCGCTGCCGAGAATTCCGACGGCGGGATCAAGCCACGTCCACGCAAGAAATTTGCCGGCGACAAGGGCACTGATGGCAGTAACTGAAGTGAAGGCGTCGGCGAGGACGTGAAGATAGGCGGCACGAAGATTGAGATCGTGGTGATGATCATGGCGGGCGTGCGAAGGCGAATGGCCGTCGCCGTCTTCATGAGTCAGCACCAGCGCGCACATCAGATTCACAATCAAACCAACGATGGCAATTCCGATGGCTTCGTTGAAGTGAATCGATAACGGCGCGAAAAAGCGGCGGACGGATTCACCGGCCATGAGCAGGGCGATGACGGCGAGCACGACCGCGCTGGTGAATCCGCCGAGAACCCCAATTTTCGCAGTGCCAAAACTGTGAAGGGGATTGGCCGCGTGGCGACGACTGAAATAATACGCGATCGCGGTGATGAGAAACGCGGTCACATGCGTGCCCATGTGCCAGCCGTCGGCCAGTAGCGCCATTGAGTTGGAGGTGATACCGACGGCGATCTCCACCACCATCATCGCCGCAGTGATAGCAATGACGATGCGGGTGCGCCGTTCCGCCGACGATGAATCAGTTGCGAAATGGTGTGCATGCCGAAATCGCGCGTGATCCGTCTGGTGCATTACGATAAAGATATCGCGGTTGGAGAATCGTCAGGCGAAAAAAGCGTGTCCGCTCTTTGTAAATAAAACACCTTCTGCGTGAGTCGCGCTGCAAGCAAACTGACCGCAGCTACTGCGTAGGCGACGTCGCTGCGGGAACCGGCGTAGTTGGCGGCGAACGTTCTCGGCCAATGATAGCAGTTCGGAGACGGTGACGAATTTGAATCCTTTCGCCAGTAGCGCATCGAAGGTTTCGGGCATCGCGGCGATCGTCTGTGCGTGGATGTCGTGCGAAAGCATGATCGAGCCAGGCTTCGTTTCGCGGATGATCCGCTGCGCGACAATCGAGGGCCCCGGTTCTTTCCAATCGAGCGGATCGACGTCCCACAAAATCACTTTGTAACCGAATTCATTGTTGACCCATTGCCGTTGTCTTGGCGACAGCTCGCCGTATGGAGGACGCATGATTTTCGGACGCGAACCGATCGTCCGGGCAATGAGGTCGTCGGTGCGCTGGAGCTGACTGCGCACGGCTTCGTTGGAAAGTTTGGCCAGATTTGGATGCGACCACGAATGGTTGCCGATCTCGTGCCCTTCCGCGGCGGCACGTTTCAGAATCTCAGGGTAGCGCTGCACGTTTTCGCCGAGCACGAAGAAGGTCGCTTTGATTTTTTTCTGCGCGAGGAGGTCGAGGAGTTTCGGCGTGAGCGTCGCATGTGGGCCATCGTCGAATGTCATGGCGACATACGGGCCGTTCACTTTTACCGAGCTATAACTGATCTTGGCCGGCGCGGCCGCATTCGGTTGGGACGGAGATGGCGAGCTGGCTTTCTGAACTTCCGGGGTCTGACCTGCCGCTATCCCGATGGCAAGTAACAGAACAAGTGTTGTGCGGACGATCATTGGCAGCAAATTCCTTCGTCAGGTCTTCGGCGTGAACTGGGACAGATCGTAGATGCCGAGCTGCTTTTCGATGCCGGCGACGCGATCGACCACCTTGAAAAATCCGTCGTCGCCAAAAAGTTCGTCTTCTTTCTTCTCGAAATCCTCGCCTAACGAATCGAACTCATGCGCGACTGACGATGCCGCGAAATGCCGGGAACAAGACCGTGTCCTCACGCGCTTCGTGCGGATTGTACATGCGGATAAACTGGCGCATGGAGTCGGCCAGCCTGCGCCGGTCGTCGGGATTCTTCAGCGCCTGATTGGTGGCGAATTGCAGTGTGATATCGGTGAGCCGCCGGCCGCCCTGGTGCTGTCGCAGGAGCACGTCCACCAAATCGGTCAGCTTGTTCGCCTTTTTGAAACGTGGGAAGAGAAAGTCCTCCTCCAGCTTCTCGTGATAATCCTCAACAAAATCGCGGATGATTTTGGCCGATTCAGCGATTGGCTCCGGCGGCAGATCTTCCTTCGCGTCGATGCGGCGCAGCGCTTCCCCGTAAACGAGCAGGATGCGCTTGAGCACTCCGTGCTCCCGCATCAGATCTTCGGGTGGCGAGACTTCCTCGCTCCTGTTCTCTTCTTCCTTCGCAAACAAGTTGCCAGCGCCCGCAATCGCCGAGCTCGCCAGAATAATGCCGCCGGTTCTAAGAAACATTCTCCGGCTCGACTCGCGGTTCGGGTTCATTGGTAGCGAATTCGCAATATGGTTCGTTCTTGATTGACTAGCTACGCGGTTTTCCCGGAAATTAGAATGCGATCCGGACGCCGGCAATGACGCCTCGCCCCGGGAGCGGGAGCACCTCTTTCAGGAACGAAAGATGATCGCGCCCTTCTTCATTCGTCAGGTTAACGCCACGCACGTAAACATTGTTGTCCGTTCGTCCAACGCGAAATTTGTAGCCCACCCCGACATTGAGGAAAGTGTAGCCGGCTGTCGGGGTCTCGAATTCCGCGACGCGATTCTGCGCCGCGACCCGCCGGCCTTCGATGATCGCGGTCCAATGTGGGCTGTCGTAGTTGAGCGATGCGCTGTAGCGGAGCGGCGTAATCCGCGGGAGCGGCGTGCCCGTATCGGTATCTTCCGCCTGGACGTAATCGGATTGCAACCGGAGGTAGAGATCGTTCGGATTGGACACCGATGTCGGGTTCTCGCCCGTGATGACATTCTTTACTGACTTCGGGTCGTTCACGGTCGTGTCCGCGATCTGGGTAACGGAGAGGGGAAGGAGATGGAAATCGACCTGCCCCTCTCCGCCAAAGAACCGCGCATTCTTCGGAGTGTAGATGAAGACGCGCAGATCATCTTCGAAATCGCCCGTCGGCGTGAAGTCGATGTAGCCATCAAAGCTGGTGTAGAAGCCGCTGATGTTGCCGGTGACGACGCCGGCTTTCTTGCGCAAACTCATGTCGATGCCGCGGCTGGTTTCCACACCGAGATTGGGATCGCCGACGAGGAATTGGAAGGTTGCATCGTGAGGGCCGCGGGCGAAAAGCTCCTCTCCGGTCGGCGCGCGCTGGGAAATGGTTCCGTTAAAGGTCAGTTCCCAATCCTTCGCAAAATGATAAATGACGCCGACCGCTATACTAAGCGGAGTGAAATCCTGATTTCTTTGATTCGGCGAAGTGAGCGAGGTGAGATCGGGATCACTGGAATCAATATTCACGGTGTCGTGCTCGACCCGACCACCCACCTGCAACGTCACCGGTCCGAATTGCATTTCCTCGAAAATGAATACGGCGCCTTCCACCGCGTGCGTCGGCTGGAGGAAGGCGTCCGCCCCAAGGATCGACAGATCCTTGACAAAAAACTGGCCGCCGATGGAACCGGTAAATGGTCCGACCGGCTTGTGCACGAATTCGATCCGTGAATCCACGCCGCTGGTCGAGAAGGTTGAACCAGTCTCTCCGTTTTCAAGTTCTGTGTGGACGTAGTCGGTGTAAACGAACTTGAAGTTCAGCGTGCTGATCCCAGCGAAAGGATCGACGATTGAGCTGCGCACGTTCACCTGCTTCTTGTTTACATCGAGAGTAACGCGCGGAGCTGGCTCACTCGGATCATCCACTTCAGGATCGTCCGGCACGCCATATTTCGACCAGAACTCCGAATAGGATACGCCGAAGTATCCTTTGTCCCATACCCAGGAGACGCCGACGCCGAAGTCCTCCGTCTTGACGAAGGTATTCGGAACATAGCCGAAAGGATTTCCGCCGAAGTTATGATTGGCGAGCTGTTCCGGCGTGAGCATGGCCTGAATGCTCGGGACCAGGGCGTAGCCGGGAATATCGCGATCGTGGAGGTTCTGGACCGAGCCGTCGATGTGAAAGACGAGATGCGGCGTAACGGCGAGATCGACCGAGCCGGCACCGCTCCGTTCGGTGTCCACACTGTTATAGCGACCGTCGAGTTCTCCACCGATCCGGTTCGGCGGCGCTTCCACGGGAATGCGATTATCGACTACGTTCACAACGCCGCCGATTGCGCCCGAACCAAACAATACCGTCGCCGGTCCGCGCACGACTTCGATACTCTGGCTCAGCAATGTGCTTACACTAGGCACGTGATCCGGGCTCAAGTTCGAGACGTCGAAAACCTCGGTGCCGTTGTTCAGGACACGCACTCGATTGTCGGCGAGACCGCGAATGACTGGACGACTCGCGCCGGCGGTGAAACCGCTCCCGGCCACACCCGGTTCGGTGTTGAGCGTGTCGCCCAAAGTCGCTTCCGCTTTTTGTTTCAACGCATCACCGTTCAACACCGTGACGGTCTGGGCGGTGTCGGTTGAGCTGAGAATCTCCCCGCCAGTGACAACGATGCGCTCAGCTTCGGCCGTCTGGCCGGGCGAAGGGCTTGGGGTGGCAGAGGGCGCGACGGCATCCTGGGCCGCGGCAAGGCTCGCGCTGCTGATGAGAGCGAGCAAAATCAGAAATAAGTTTTTCAAAATAAGTTCTCCTAAGTTGCAATTCAGTTTGAGCGAACGGGACGCGGCGTTTCACGACAGGTGAAAGCCGGCAGCCAATGCGTGCGCGAGTTTGCGCGCGTGCTTTAGGACGCCCGAAACGGAATACGACCGCTCCGTGCGAGAGCAGGCGGCGGAACTATGCGCTTAGGAGAGCGCGGGCGGCGCGTGCTCGAAGATGGACGCGCCGAGGAAAGGCGCCGCCACCCAAGTCGGATGGAGCGCGGGAATTTTCGAAAATTGAACCGCCGGCTGCGGAGCGGAGACGAGCACAGGCACATCGCTCTGCTGGCATTTGCCGGAGGCGATGAGGGTAACGGCGCACTCGTGCTGACTCGAAGCCGCATCTTTGTGGATGCGCTGGTGCAACTGCGGCGCCACCGAGAGAGCGAGGGCAAAAAAGAAAGACGCGAGCAAACCACTCGAGGCGAGCAGTTGAAAGCGGCGGTTCTTTCTCATCGCTTTGCGACTTTGCACCGCGAAAATGCTTTTGCAAGATTTTGTTTCGCCGCCCCTAACAAGTGATGCGCGACTGGACAGCGCTCCAGTGTTGGCGTACGAATGCACTCGAAGCGTATGATCGGACCAGCCAGGATATATTTCATCGTTTTCGGAATTCTTACCATTGCCGGCGGCGTGCTCGGTTATGTGAAAGCGGGGAGCATGGCTTCGATTATTGCCGGATCGATCACGGGAGTTCTGTTGCTGGTGGGAGCTTTTCTCATGCCGCGGAATCTCGCAGGCGGTCTGGCGTTGGCGGTGGTCGTTTCATTTCTGCTCGCCGGCCGATTCGTTCCAAAGTTCATCCAGACGGGTAAAGCGATGCCGGACGGAATAATGTCGGTCCTTAGCGTGATCGGTATCATCCTGGGCATTCTGGCCTGGTTGAAGAAGTAGCGGGACGCGTGGGAACGCTTCGCCTCAGTACGCTTCGCCGAGTCGCTTTCCTTCTGTTCCTCGGTGCTGTCGTCGCAATCATCCTGCGCTGGATCTCGCTCGAGCGCTGGGCAGCACAGCCAAAAATCGTTCCTGTAATCGAGCCCACGCCAACAGTGTCGCCGCCATCGCCCACGCCGGCGAGACCTCCCGTTATTACCGGCAGGCTGGAGACAGCCAGACTTTACAATGGCATCAATGTCCATGCGGCGGTGGAAGCCGTACCGGGCGGCGCGGCTTCGGAGGAACGAGTCGATCCGCAGAACTACGTGCTTGATTTAAAACTGCTGGTGCGTGTTCCGACGCCAAACGCAACACTCGAGGAACTGGCAAAGGTCAGTCCGGAATTGCCTAACCTGCTGCCGGGCCTGGCCGCGATGATCAAGCCAGATTCGGTCTCGCCATTTTTCACGGACCTGTACAAAACGAAGGTGAGGGTGCTGCGCGAGAATCTGGGCCGTCTCGATCAATTGCTTTCCCGGCACAATTTTTATGATTGCCAGACGGTGCTTCAGTTGCGGCATCCAGAAACGGGCCGGCGCGCAATTTTGTTGCAAGCCGATATGGACGTGGATGCCGATGGTTCCGATTCCGATCGGCTGCCGATCGGGAGTGGCGTTTCTCCCAACTTCAAACCGTTCACGAGTTACAAGTGGCCGAAGAAAACTTCGGCTCCAAATCCCTATCTGGAAGCGGAGCTGGATCGGCTGAAGCGCTACGAGGCCGAGGCGGCACTCAAGACTACCTCGGCTGATCGCAAGCGTGAACTGCGCAGCGCGATTGCGGAATTAAAAGGCGAAGTGGAAACAATGAAGAAATTCAGTTTCATGATCGGCGCGACCGATCCCTACATCGTCATCCCGAGTGGATTCGCCGCTGGGACGGGGGGAAAACTTGGCGATTATGCCGTTGTAATCTCGGGGAACGCGATCTATCCGGCGATAGTCGGCGATGCCGGACCACCAGATAAAGTCGGTGAGGCCTCATTACGAATCGCGAAAGAAATCAACGCGCTCGCGACGCCAAATAATCGGCCCGTCAGCGGCTTGAAAGTAACCTATGTAATTTTTCCCGGCACCGCGGAAACGCCATTTGCTCCTCCCGATCTGGAAAAGATGTATGCGCGGTGTGACGCGCTGGTGAAAGAAATTGGCGGTGCAACCGTTCCCCTGCGTCATTGGGAAAATATCATTCCACCACCGCCAACTCCCACCCCCACTCCGACACCAACGCCATCGCCATCGCCATCAATTGCGCCATCCACTCCTCCGGAGGCTTCGCCGTCGCCGACTTTCGCGTTCCCGACGCCATCCTCGAGCACGAGCCCAAGCCCTTCGCCCTAACCAAGCCGAGATGCGCAATCCCATTCCGGAGCGAATGATCGGGCGGAAAGAAAAACTCACCCTGGGAGATTACGAGGTGCACCGAGCCTGGGAGGGATTTGCCAGCATTCGCCAAATCTCATCCGGCGAGATTATGCATTCACGCACCGCGCCGATGGAGGAAGCGAGAAAGCTCTATGTCGAGCAATCAAACCTCGCTCAGCGCATCCGACTTTCTCCGGCCGAAGATCTGGAGAACGCGTCGCCGCTGATTATCTGGGATGTCGGGCTCGGCGCCGCGGCCAATGCGATGGCAGCGATTCGCTGCTACGAGGATCAGGCGGCTCAAGGTTCCGTGCGGCCATTGCGCATCATCAGTTTCGAAAACGATCTCGATTCGCTGCGTCTTGCGTTTCGTCAGATGCGCGAATTTCCCTATCTGCATCACGCAGGTCCCGCTGGAATTCTGAAGAACGGCCGGTGGCAGTCGCGACAGCACGCTGGACTAAATTGGCTGCTTTTGTTCGGTGATTTCCTTGAGACGATGGCCAGGGCTCCGGCGCCGCCCGACCTCATTTTCTACGATATGTTTTCAACGAAGATCTCCGGCGATCTGTGGAGGCCGGCGGCATTTCGCCAGCTTTTCCGTGTTTGCGCGGGGCATGCCGCCGAACTCTTTACCTACACTTGCTCGACTGCGAACCGGGCCGCCCTGCTCGCCGCCGGTTTCTACGTCGCCAAAGGTTGTATGGCCGGAGAAAAATTGGAGACTACGATCGCGTTCACGCCGGCGGCGCATGATGCGCCATTATCGCGTCGGCACGAATTGCTTTCGATTGACTGGCTCGCGAAATGGAACCGTTCGGTGGCTAAGTTTCCAGCGGAAATGCCCATCGACCAATACCCGTTATTCGAGGAAACAATCCGAACACACGAGCAGTTTCGGCGGTTAACCCGCCTCGCGACGACGTAAATCCAGCTCAGGCGCCTGCATTTCGAGCTCATGTTTATGTCCGGGCATGACGGCTGCTACTATCTTCGTTAGGCGATATGAACATTCGGTTTTGCGGAGTGCGGGGCTCAATCCCAACGCCCGGTAGGAATACTGCGCGCTATGGGGGGAACACCTCCTGCGTAGAGGTGACTGCCGGCAATCAGGTTCTTATCCTCGACGCGGGTAGTGGCATCCGCGAGCTGGGTGACGATCTCATCGAGAGTTCCGGTTTGGGGTCGGTGGAAGCGACGATACTAATCTCGCATACGCACTGGGACCACATTCAGGGCCTGCCGTTTTTTGCGCCCGCCTTTTCAGGAAAGAACCACATCCGCATCATTGCCCCGCCAGGGAAAGGCGACACGCTCCGGCGCGCACTGCGCAATCAACTGGATCCCAATAGCTTTCCGGTCGGACTCAATCAAATGCGTGGGCTTGGCTGGGCGGAGGAACTGGCGTCCGATCACGAAACACTTGGTATGTTCGCCATCGGAGTGACCAGTCTCAGTCATCCGGGTGACTGCGCTGGTTTTCGGATCGAAGCGAACGGCGCCTCGGTGGCTTACTTGCCGGATCACGAGCCGTTCGAAAGCATCTGCGTGCCAGCGCACAGTGCCATTGGTGAAGCTCGCAGGAAAGAACTCGTCGAGTTTTTGCGCGGCGTGAATTTGCTAATCCTCGACACGCAATATACCGAGACCGAATACCCTCATAAGATCGGTTGGGGCCATGGCTGTTTGCCAGACAGCGTTGCCCTCGCCTCCGACGCGGGCGTACAGCAGCTCGTGCTTTTCCATCACGATCCCGCTCACAAGGACGATCAGATCGATGCCATGGTCGAGTGGGCACAGCGAGTGGCGTCTCCCGGCTTGATCATCACCGGTGCGGTCGAGAACGAAACGATTATTCTCGAATCCGCAGACGTTCCAGTGCGTCGCTCGGGTGCGGGAACGCCGCTGAGCAGCGCCGCGGCCTGATCGCGCCGCTTCTTCAATTCGATGCTGTGCGGCTGGCTGCCTGCTGGTTGATCGGCCTGATCTCGACAGCGGCACATGATCCTGAAAGCTTATTCAAGCCTGTTACTGACCATGGATACCGAAAACATTGTTCGCCTGCTAACCATTGGCTCTTTGGCTGGTCTGTTGATGGCTGTTGGAATGAGGCTGACGATAAGGCAGGTTGTGCATGCGGTGCGGAAGCACCGTCTGGCACTCGTCATAACTTTAAACTTTGCGGTTGTGCCGGCCCTCGTCTTGGCGGCGACAAAGCTTTGCCGCTTCGGAACCGAACTCTCCATCGGAATGATCTTGTTGGCTGCGGCCCCATTCGCACCGGTGGTGCCGGTGTTTGCACGGATGGCCCGCGCAAATCTGGCATTGGCCGCAGGGCTAACAGCTCTTTTTCCGATCCTGGCGGTATTCCTGACTCCTTTCGTGTGTCAGATTGCGCTCAAGGAAATTGCGCAGGCCGGAGCAGTGCAGTTCAAGGTCGGCGAAGCACTGCTTGTCCTCCTGGCTACAATCGTGCTTCCGCTGGGCGTTGGTATGGCTCTGCACCAGTTCGCGCTCCCATTCGCCCGGTCGATCCTGCGTCCGATGGAAATCCTTTCGGAAGTGACAGGAGCGACGTCCCTCGCTTTCGTGACGACCACCCAGTGGCCGGCCATAATGGCCGTCGGCTGGCGGCCCTTGATGGTGATGGCGGTTCTGAGCGAGATCTCTCTCCTGCTGGGCTATTCGTTAGGCGGACCGGATCCTGGTTCGCGTGAAGTCATCGCGCTGGGGACGAGCAATCGAAACATCGCACTGGCTCTGCTGGTCGCGCTCCAGGCCTTCGGCGGAACCAAGGTGGTGCCGGCAGTTGTCGCCAATGGCTTGCTTCTGATCTTGCTCGGCCTGATCCACGTCGCCTTTTGGCGATTCAAATATCAGCGGGCCAGCGAATAGTAATCAAGCAATGGTCCCAGTTCCTCCTGAATCCATTCCTTGGAAAGCCCGAACTCTTCGAGTGTGTAGTAGTGCTTGCTTTCGAATCCGCGTCCGCGATCAGCTGCTGCTGCCAAGCGCCTTCGGAAAGCTTCACTGACTGTCCACCCAAAGTGTTCGTAGAGTTTTTCCACCGCCGCCTTTGGGTCCCGGGTCAGGTCCCGATAATCGAGGCAATAATACTGGCGCGGGTTTACCTTGGAGCGGAATTCGAACAGGTGTTGATACCACTTGACTGCCAATCTGGCGTACGACTTCGAGACGGGTCCGTTCTTGGCAATATCGGGCGAGTGTGCGCGCCAGACCGGATAGAAGACGCTGACGTGTGATGGAACAGATTGGTAGGGATGCCGGATGATGGTGATGAATTTGGCGTCGGGGAACGCTTCGAGCAGTGACTCGACTGACCCGGAACTCTGTGTCGCTTTCGAGAGCACGGTCTTGCCCGGGCCATTGGCGTAGAGCTGGCGCTGAAGACAACTTCGATAATAGCGCATCAGTTTGCGACGTTTCTCCGCGCGGAGCGCGTCGGCAAAGCCGGCTTCCCACAGCTCGTCGATGTATGGGAACAGGAGGTAGATTGCTTCGGTGACAAAACTGTAAACGAAGAACCCATCATCCTCCTCCGGTTGATCGAACCGGAGCTTGTGCATGTCATCCCAACCTCCGAAGAATTTCTTTTCGGACCACGTCATCAGCTTTGTCAGCACGCGGCCTGTCCAGCGGTCGATCAGAGGAATAAGGTTGAAGCACCGCTGAAAGAAGACCGAGGGGAAGATGGTCTGGTAGAGCTTTGCATGAACGAAGCGATCTTCATCCAGTGACATCAGCTTTTGCAGAAACGTTGTCCCGCTTCGGGGCGGAGCGATAATAAACACTGGCTCGCGCACTTCCTGTCGGAGAAAGGACCGGAAAAGGAGGTGATCCAACAATCGGCCGCAACCAATCACGATCCACATCAACCAGTACAGGATCGTAAAAAAAATAACGTACGCCCAGCGCCGCAGACTGAACCTCGTCTTACAAAACGCCAGGTATTCAGCCCGAAAAAATAAGTCCAGGTTAGTGTACATCGGATCGAACTAGCGAACTATGAAGCTACCATGCAATGGCGGTGGCAAGGCCGGTGGGAGCGTCAGTTACTCAGGTTGTCGGGATCGAGCGTTTTGCTTTAGAATGCGGTGCACTTCGGTGATCGCTTGTGGATTGAGCGGCGATCCGTGGCCGCAGGGAGCGATAAACTCGCTCCTGGCACCACCAAGATGGCTGCTCCAGTAAGCGACCACTCCATCACTGCTGTTGGGACTATCGCCTTTTCCCCGATCGCCCAGGATGGTGTAATAAGGAATGCCGGGCGTGATCGGAATCTGATTGATGGCCACGACGAAACGGTTGTTCGGAGCCAGCGTGTCGACACTGTTCGGAAATTTTTTAAACTGAAGGGCCGCTGGATCAGGGGTAAGGTCCTGTTTAGCAAGCTGACCAACTGAGAGCAGTTTGCTCGGCGCCTTTACCAACATCGACCCGATCCGTCCGATCCAGTTGCTCGCGAGGTCGCTGCCGCGATGCGGAGTGGACATGAAAATGACGCGCCCGATTTCCGGTCGATGCCTGAAAATGAGCGCCTCCTCGAGGAGACGTTTGTCGTCAGCTGGCATCTCGATTTGTTCCGGCGGTTTTCCGAAAGCCTCGATCCAAAGTTTGTCCCCAGTGTCGGTGATTAGAGTTCGGGTGATGCACCCACCCATGCTGTGGCCGATGATGACCATCTTCTTGCGGAGTGGGAATTTCCTTTCCATGGCGTCGAGTTCCTGGCGGAGAATGAGAGCGCTATAGGGATAGGGATAACCGCTCGGATAACTGTAAAACCAAAATTGATAGTTGCGCCGCATATAAGGATCGCCGCGCAAATCATTCAGCATCGGAACCCAGGTGGCCGGTGTATCCATGAGCCCATGAATGACGAGCAGCACGGTCTTGTTAGGATTGTAGGGTTCGAGGCGGGCGACCCGGGCGGTGGCGGCGTATTCCTGCGGCCGAAGCAGACGGATCAGTCCCAGCTTCTGAGGTTTTTCCTCGGCCAGCAGCAGGGCATATGACGCCGTGAAGTCGGCTGCAAGCGGATAGCTATGTCCGTCTACCCGGACCGATTCCTCGGCTAACGGATCGTTCATCGAGATGACGCAGCGTGAACCTTCGAACTGCGCAGTCGCGGTCACACTGTAAAAGATGTACGGCGGACAAAACATCCGGCTGGCTTGTTCCGCGGTGAGGGTCCGCTTCGCCACGAGTGGAGCTCCGATTCCCCTTTTTATCACGCGGTCCTCGACGTAAGTGCCCTTGATGTTCAATTCATCGGCCGGAATCAACTCGTAGAGCGCCAGGTTCCACTCCGGGCGTGGATCGCGTTTCCACGTGAGAGTGAATTCGCCGTTCGCGCCGACACGCATTGGTGCAGTCCATGGATCGAGCTTTGCGTTGCGAATCACCGAGAACATACGGGCGACAGCAAAATTGTAACTCTGTCGCGCTTCGATGTTCGCCGGATTACGATCCAGCTCGTGTAATGAGTCTTGAGCCGCGGCAATAAAAGAGCCGAGCGCCACCAGTGGCTGGTTTCGCTCCGCTCTCTGCCCGCGGTCGATGGTCTCGGCGACGCCCCGATTAGGACCGGACGTAAGCGGGAACGAAGCAGGAGGTTTGTCGGAAACAACAGCGAGCTTGGCGCAGCCCGAGATCGTGATTGATGCGGCAATGACGGTGATGGGTATTAGTCGGTTCAGTTTCATTGCTTATCGGAATCTCTCGGGAGGTCGGTTTGTGCCGCGGACGAATATCTGCCAACAAGCCGGGAGATAAGGATTGCCAGGTATAAAGTACCTGTAACGGCCTCCATTACGGCCAATGTGCGTGCGACCTTGGATAAGGGCGTGATATCACCGAAGCCAACAGTGGTGAGCGCGCTGAAGCTGAAATAGAAGGCATTGAAGCCGTCCATCTGGCCGTTGGAATGGTCAGCCAACGGGAATCGAAAACTATCGGGTGTGAGTTGGCCAAGCAGCGAATAAATCTGCGCCCAGAGCAATCCCAACATCAGGTAAACGACGATGCCTGCGCTAAGTACCTCGGCATCGACAAAGGTAGCCCTTAGAATGAAGCGGAGAATGCGATAAACCGTAAAGCTGAAAAAGGCGATCCCAAACCCAAAAAAGCAATGGGTCAAAACATAATTGGGAAAAAAATGATTAAGCCATTTCCCGGTGATCGCCGGAACAATGAGGAAAGCCGCGGCCACGAAAACACGAGGACTGCGCGCCACGGCAACGAGCGATGCGATCATCACCAATGTTACCAAACCGGATTCAACAAAATTCCCGTTAGGGAGATCCTCGACGAATGGGGTAACCGCGAAGAGCAGAATCAGAGCGATCAAAAGTTTTACCGTGGAAACCCGCCACGTCTCGGGCTTCGAAAGCACTCCGATTTTTTTTCCTTGCCCCTCGGCCGTTAAGGCTTCGTCCATGCTTTTCGGCTAAGGCAGCGTTTCTGGATCGCGATCCAGAATTCGCTTAAGATGAAGCATCGGGCTCTGGCTGACGCGCATGATTCCCTGATGGGGTTTGTCAAGATCCAGCACCACGTAGATGGTCCCGCAAAGCAGTAAAGTCACCGTGATTCGTGCCGGAAGGCCGCGATGGTTTCCTAGTCCGCCGAAAAATCCGATGGCGCCCATGGCAGTAAGCGCACCGAATAAGAGGAGCCAGATGACCGGATCGGGAACGCGGCTCTCCCAGGAAAATATTCGTTCGCGGTAGATCGACATCGCATCGACCAATCCTTCGAACATGTCGTTGGCTTGCAATGACGATCGACTTTCCGGCGCGGCCTTAACGACCTGCCACATTTCCTGGTGAATCCTTTCAGATCGAGCCGTGGTTGCCGCAGTTTCCTTGTCGGTGGTGTCGCGGTGGAGGAGCGCAATTTGCGCGCGTAAGTCCACATATTCACGAAGCAGCTGTTTGAACTTCTTGCGCGAGGCATCCGGAAGGAGATCGCTTTGCAGGTAAAGACCGCCGAGCACATTCGCATCGCTTACTACTAGTTTGCGGCGTGTGTTGTAACGATCCGCCGACATGGCGAAGGTGAACGAAAGCAGCAAAGCGAGCAGCCCCAGCACCGAACCGAGGATCGCCCGGATGTGTCCAATGCGGGCCTCATCCGTGCGTGGGTGCCAGCGTCGCCCTAGGCGACAACCAATTTCTCCCGTCAGCGCCGTCCCGACCAACAGCGCAAGGACGACCCAGATAGAATTCTGCTCATAAAGCCAGCTTAAATTCATCGCCGGCTTGTTACGGCAATTCGTTGCTCATACTTTAGCGCCGCCGGCCGCCGCCGAAGCTACGTCCACCGCCACCAAAACGGTCACCGCCCCCACCCCATCCTCCTCCGCCCCGCTGGAAGCCCTCGAAACGCTGGCTCTCAGATTCTCCCCGGCTGCGGTTCTGGAAATCCCGATCCACATCGCCTGCTCCCGAACTCCGAGCTTGATACGAATGTTGAGCACTCTGCGTGCGTTGCTCGGCGCCGGAGTTTTGGTAGCTTTGCCTTTGTTCCTGAGCATTCTTCGAACTGTTTACCGAGTTCCAGTTGCCGTTGTCGTACCAACTCCAGCCGTTACCGGTATTCTTGTAAACGTTGCCATCGTGAGCGGCGTACATGTTGCCGCTGGAGGTCTTGGCCACGGCGCTGTTCCCGTATTTGGTGGAAGAAGCGGCGGCGGCTCCGCCCTTTGAGCCTTGCGCGGTCGCGACTGTTCCATTCGCATTGGAATAATGCTGGGTATAGGCGGACCTGTTACCATTGGATACGACCGATTGGCCCCACGACCCATACGGACTCGAGCCCTGCCTGGTGGCCGCATAGTTGCCGGTATAGGGATTGTAGGCCTGGCCGGCGCTGCGACTTCCGTACGGACCGTAGGCAGTGGCGCCGCGAGCATACGTCCCGGTATAAGGATTGTAGGCGGCGCCCGCCGCGGCCCCTGCGTAAGGGCCGTAAACCCCGTGCGCAACGCCGTAGGCGCCGGTGTAAGTATTATAGTACGCACCTACGCCATAGGTGCACGGGTATGGATGGTAATATGGATATCCGGCAACTGCGTAACCGTAGTAAGGTGGATAGTAGTAGCCAGTGCCACTGGCAAGGATCGCTCCCACAGCAGCGCCAGCTATGAAAGTACCAAAATAGCCTGCCGTGTAACTCGATTCGATAGTTCCTTCTGGCGTCGTGGACTGGGTAACATAGGTAACGTTGTAAACGGGCGAGCTGGGCGGAATCGTGTAGATCTCCTTTGGGACTGACTTAGCCGTAGTCCATGGCCCCGTCGCGTTCGGAGACATAAACCATACACCTTGCAGGCAAAGATAGTAAGCATCGCCGTCCTTGATAACCTTATCCGGAGTATTGACCGCGTATTCGAGTGATGTCCCTTCGATCGGCTTAAACTCCGGATTTCCGTTGTAGGCGACTTTCGCCTGTTCCGCGGCCTTCGGATCGACTACCGCGGTGGTCGGAATCTGGGCCATCAGCACAGCGTCTTTTGCCTCTTCCGTCCCGGGAACGGACACAAGCACTCGCGCCGCGGGATTGTTCTCCGGAATGTTTGCGAAATCAGGCGGTAAGTCCGGAGTCGCATAAGTCCACGGACCTTTCAGATCGGTTGATTTGAACCAGCGGCCAGCCGCCAAGTAGTAGTGCTCTTGAGTCGGAGCGTAAACGAAGAGATCGGCGCCGGTGTTGGTCGCGAACGACAATTGAGTGCCGGGGATATTTGCGTAGGATGGCTGACCTTCGAACAGAATGACTTCAGCCGGCTTGTTCGAATAGAACACGGTGGGCGGCTTTCCTTTGGCCGAAGGAGTTAGAATCGGCTTCTTCATTTGCGCCCAGTTCGGCTCGTTGGCCACCTTGGTGAAATCCGCCGGCAGCTTCGGCACCGGAGCCCAACCTCCTTCCATAGACGCTGACTTGAGCCACAGCTCGCCCGTAAACAAATAGTAATCCTTCGGAGCTTCCGTTCCAAAGAAAAGCGGGAAGTTCGAGTTCACAACGAAGCCGAGATGGGTCCCGGCGATATCCGCCCGCTGCGCTTCACCGTCCACGTTTAAGAGAATCGCTGGCGTGTAGCTGACAAAAATTGTGGGTGGATCATTCTGTACCTTAACAGTGGGGGGCGGAGTCTGTGATTTCGCCACACTCGCGACCAATCGGTCCAACGACATGGTAACGGTGTGGTTTGCGGGCAGGAAACTCCGGGCCACCTGATCCATTTTGCTCGCTTTCTCCGGGTCGAGCGAAGGGAAGTGAACTTCAGTGATCTTAAAGTTGGTGAGGAGGACACTGTGGTCGTCCACGTTCACGTCTGTATTGGCGCTCAACACGAGAACGCCAATAATTTCCTTTTGCCCCTTCGGAGTCAGGGAAAAGGCCATCCGGAAATCGAGCTGCTTGAAATCCTTCCAGTCGTCCACTTGGGGCTGGTAGTAGACGAGGCTTCCCTTTTCATTTGTTCGCTGGCGGGGCCAGCCTGGGTCTGGCACTGCGGAACTACTACCCTGTGATTGCGCGCCGGCGACATTGTTCGCGGAGAAGGCGCTGAGAGCAAAGAAGAGGACGATTGCGACTTTCATGATATTTTTGCTGTTGTCAGTGGCAGTGAATCTGGTTGGCACCGTTTTCCTGCCGCCTCGCCTGGAGACGATCGGTTCTACGACAATACATTTACCTATCATCGGACATAGAACAACAAGGGGCTCCAAGAAAAATTGCCCTTCGTGCCAACAAGACATGATGAGAGACGGATTCGCCTATGGGACCAACGTCGTACATCCTAAGAAAGTGATCTTTGGTCTATGACTTTTCTCGCAGCGACATTGGGACACGGCACACAGATCTTGATTTCGCTTTTCATCATCCTGGCTGCCGCCAAGTTGATGGCCGAAATCTTCGAGCGATTTCAGCAGCCTGCGGTCGTGGGCGAAATTTTGGCCGGCGTGATTATCGGGCCCCAGGTTCTTGGATGGGTCAATCCATCGGAGATTACCGAAGCGCTGGCCGAGATCGGAGTGATGTTCCTGCTTTTCAATGTCGGTCTCGAAACCAAACCTGCCGCCATCGTGCGGGTCGGCAAAGTGGCGGTTGGCGTCGCTATGGCCGGCATCGTCGTTCCGTTGCTCGCCGGCTGGGCGTTCATGCGCGCGCACGGAAGCACGAATGTCGAAGCGCTCTTCGTCGGTACTGCTTTGGTTGCCACTTCGATTGGCATTACCGCGCGCGTGTTGTCTGGCCTCGGTGCCCTCGATACACTCGTTAGTCGAATCATTCTCGGCGCTGCCGTGATCGACGACATTCTGGGTCTGCTTGTTCTGGCGGTTGTGACCAGCTTTGCCGCCGGGGGCGTTAATTACGTCGAGATCAGCGTTACCGCACTAATGGTCATCGGCTTCACCGCACTCGTCACTTTTGTGGGTGCGCCCGTCCTTAATCGAATCGCGCCCAGGCTTAAGCAACTGCGCGTCAGCCACGCTTTCTTCCTCACGGCGCTGATTCTCTGCCTCGGACTCTCAGCGGCGGCGGCAGTCATTGGCATTGCCGCCATCATCGGCGCTTTTCTCGCGGGACTCGCTTTGGCCGAGGCGGCCGAAGACAACCACGCTCTGCACAAACAAGTAAGTGGGGTGACAGAATTCCTGGTTCCGTTTTTCCTTGTCTCGATCGGGATGAGACTTCGACTCGATATCTTTCGTGATTCCTCCGCCTTGTACCTTTCCGGCGTGATCATCTTGATTGCCGTCCTCACCAAATTTCTCGGATGCGGCCTGGCGGCTCGGTCGCTCGGTTGGCGGGCAGCGAGCCAAATCGGTGTGGGCATGACTCCGCGCGGCGAAGTCGGCATCGTCGTCGCTCAGATCGGATTAGCCGTGGGCGTGCTCAGTGATTCTGTTTTCAGCGTTGTCTTGATCATGGCCGTGGCCACAACTTTGATCGCCCCACCACTGCTCAAGCTCCTGTTCAAAGGGGAGAAGCCCGCGGCTCAGTCGTGATTCCGCTCAGCCCAGCGGTGACAGGGAGATTGACGTGACGCTCTTGGGGAAATACTATTGGAAGAAGAAAATCGTGAAACGAGGAACCAGAATGAAAAGATTCATTGCCGTATTACTAGGCTGCTCCCTTGCGTTCGCCGTTGGCGTCCGAGCGGAACAGGAGAACCCGAACAATCCGAAGAAAAAAAAGGCGGTACAACAAACGACGGCAGTCCCGAAGCAGCAATTCACACCTAAGCAGCACACTGTCCCAAACACCCATGTGCAGGGGGTAAACGCTCACCACAACGTCAGCACGGTGCCGAACAATGCGAAGATCCACAACGCCAACGTGTCGAAGCAGCAATTCCACAAGGGAACCGCTGTTCAGACAAACAAGGTACCTGTGGTGGAGTCAACCAACGTCCCTGCGGTTCAGTCGAACAAGTTGGTTCCCGCGGTTCAGAAAAACAAGTTGCCTGCCGTTCAGACAACCAAGGTGCCCTCGGTTCAGCCCGACCAGGCGCATGCAGTTGGGGCGAACAAGTTGGTGCCCGCGGTTCAGAAGAACAAGGTGCCTGGGGTTCAGACAAACCAGTTGCCTGGGGTTCAGGCCAACCAGTTTCAGGGAAACAAGCAGAAGTTTCACATGCAGCATCAGAATTTCCACGCGAAACCGAACCCGGCAGTGGCCAGCGCAACGTTCAATCAACACTACCGCATTAATGGCGCCCAAAATTGGAATGGCGCCCATTACGCAGCTTTTAGATCATATCATCCCCAATGGCATAACCGGAACTGGTGGCACTCGCATCACAACCACATCGTCTTGATCGGCGGCGGGTGGTACTTCTGGAATGCTGGATATTGGTATCCGGCCTGGGGCTACGATACATCTGCGGCCTATTACCCATACGATGGGCCAATTTACGCCGGCCAAAGCGTTACTCCGCTCGATCAGGTTATTGCCGATGTGCAGGCGGCCTTGCAGGAGCAGGGTTACTACAGCGGGGAAGTGGATGGTCTGCTCGGCCCGCTGACGCAACAGGCGTTGGCTGAATATCAGGCCGCGCAGGGTCTCGACCAGACCGCTGCGATCGATCAGCCGACGTTGGAGTCGCTCGGGCTGGGCTAACGGGGCGCTCGCTTACCTTACAATGCGGCGGTTCGGGTGCCATTGATCACCAGTGATCAAAGCACCCACGTACCGTGTTAAAGTCGTGGAAGACGACGAAATCGTTCGATGGCCGATCCGGCTTTGCTGCAACGACCCGTTCACACGTCGTTTCGGTTCTCCAATTCAGCCGCTCGAGCTCGTCGCGATCAATTCGTCGGTTCTGCGTCTTGCGGAGACACCAAACCGCGATCGCCCCTAAACCAGCTGCTACCAGCAGCGAAACGCTCCGGATAAGGAGGCCAGAAAGAAAGGCCCCCGCGAGAACGCCGATTGCGACATGCATCAGCATCTTCGTAGGCAGCAATCGCTGATAAAACCGAGTCGACTGCTCGGTCAGGTAACGACCCGCTGCTCCAATCCTCCTTCGCATATCAACTAATGCTGCGAATTCCGTGCCAACTCGCGATACTCCTTCGCTCCGGCTCCCTCCGATTTCTGAATTCCGGCGTCACGGGTAACGAATGTAGCCGTGATACACGTTGTCATTAGTCACATACCATCCGGTGAGAACCCCGAGCTGGTTGATTGGCCCGATAAAAGTGCCCTGATTTGGCCCCGTCCCGGCGCACGGAACATCGAAAGTAGTGATGTGGCCGTGGAGATCGCGCACGAACCCGTGAGCCACCGTGTTCGCGTCATTGTACCAGCCATCGATCACTCCAAATTCGTTGATGTTCTGCCCGATGGTGCCCTGGCCAGGTCCCGTGCCCGCGCCCGCGACGTCGAACGTGGTGATATGGCCATCGTAAGAACGCACATAGCCGTGATACACATTGTTTCCATCCAGGTAATATCCGAGAACGGTTCCTAACAGGTTGATGCCTCCGCTGTTTGTGCCTTGTCCGGAACCGGTCCCCGAACCCGGAACGTCGAACGTAGTGATCGTGCCGTTGTGAGAACGGACGTAGCCGTGAATCACGCGGTTCGCGTCAATCACGCCTCCATCGATTGCCCCAAACTGGTTGAGACCGTCTGCGCCCGCGGTAATGGTGCCCTCGAAAAAGTCTGTGCCGCCGCCGGGCGCATCGAAGGCGGTGATGGTGCCGTTGGCCGCACGCACGAAGCCATGATACGCGCTGTTCCCGTCCTGGTAGTTTCCTGCAATTGTCCCGGCGATGTTGATGTTATACGCCTGTGTCCCTTGATGGTCTCCGGTGCCCGCGCCGGGAACGTCGAACGTCGTATAGGTGCCGTTGTGAGTTCGCAGAAAGCCATGATACACATTGCTCGCGTCCTGGTAGAATCCCACAATGTCCCCTTGGAGATTGATGGCCGTACAGGTGGTACCCTGGCCGAAACCGGTTCCCGCACCTGGAGCATCAATCGTGGTGAAAACGCCGTTCGGTGAGCGCAGGAAACCGTGATAAACAGTCTCGTCGGTAATGAAAACTCCCGCCACCGCGCCCGACAGATTGATAGCCTGCCCGAACGTTCCCGCGAGGGTGCCCATGGTGCCCGCGCCCGGAGCGTCAAAAGTAACTATCGTCGGCATATGATTATGGTCTGCCGAATCCGCCTTAGACGACTGAGCCGGATGATCTCCTTTCATGCCGGGTAGAGCGCCGCTCAGGGTGTTGGCGCCGGCATTAATTGCCATCGAGGAAAGCGTCAGAGCGACGAGCGCGACGAGCAGAAAACCGTAGCGCCGACGCAGCGGATTGTTGGAATCTTCAAGGTGAGGAGTTGTCATTTTTGGTTTCATAACTTGTTATTAGTTGCAGCGTTAATCGTGCCCGAGGGTGGAACCCCTGTCGGCGCAGTATAACGTCGTTTCCTGCAATGCATATTCGTGATTCGCTCTTTCGAGCGGCCCTGGTTGCCTTTTCAGCCTTTTCTCTCGATTTCCTTGGGAGTTCCGGATAATGCTTGCGCTGTCGTGGCTCGCGCTCGCTCTTCCTCGAACAAACTATTCGTCGCGCGGGCGGCGTCCGAATTCCGCAGGCGGTTGCGCTGCTTTCTTGGTGGGCTCGTAGTCGTGCTTTGCTCGGCGGGTTCAGCGGGCGCCGGCGGCGTCACCGTCATCACGCATGGTTTCAATTCGAATGTGACCGACTGGATCATTCCGATGGCGGGAGAAGTCGGCGGGTATCCAGGATTTCCGGGGACCACCTATAGTTGCTACGAGATTTCCATCACTCGAAATGGCTCCGGACAATACGTTGCCGCGGCCACCTTCCTCAGCGGAACGCTTCCGCTGCTAACCGACTCCGGAGAGATTGTGGTGAAGTTGGATTGGTCCACGGTCTCGAGCATTGGCGGGGCTTCCTCCACGCAGGTGGCCCAGGCGACGGTGAACGCATTGCTGGATACGAATCTTATTCCGGAGATGGGTGGGCGGCCGCTAGTCGAGATGCCCTTGCATCTGATCGGTCACAGTCGCGGCGGCTCCGTCATCACGGAGATGGCGCGTCTCCTCGGTGCGCAGGGCACCTGGGTGGACCAGGTGACGACGCTCGATCCACGGCCAGTGGCGGCGTTTGGCGACGCGGCCGTGACGAGTTGGGCGAACGTACTCTTCGCCGACAATTTTTGGCAGACGATGGGCGACGGCATCATCGTGCCTAACGGGCAATCGGTCTTCGGGGCCTACAATCGCAAGCTGCTCGATTTGAACGGCGGGTACTCATCGAGCCACAGCGATGTCCATCTTTGGTATCACGGCACGATCGATCTGGCGACGCCCACGAGCGACACGCAGGCGACCATCACCGCGACTCAGCGCAGCACGTGGTGGACGTCGATCGAAATGGCGGGCGCGGCGGCCGGGTTTCTTTACAGCTTGATCGGCGGAGGTGATCGGCTCAGCAACCTCGAGCCCGCCGGCATGGGGAACGGAAGGATCAACGACGGCTTCAACAAGAATTGGGATCTGGGCGGTGGCACCGGAGCCAATCGCACGGCACTGCCGGCGGATGCGGGCTTGTGGCCGAATGCCATTCGTTTTCTGCTCGCGACAAACTCCATCCCCGCCGGCGAGTCGTTTGACGCCACTCTCTACCATCAAGCGGGAGCAAGCGCGGCCGGGGAAATCGGGCTCGGGATTTTTCTGGATCTGGATTTCAATCCCTACAACGGAAATGAGATCGAAGTGGATGACGAGATGCTGCCGAGAACAGGAACGAATGCGGTTTCGCTCGACACGCTAAATGCAACCGTCGATGCGGCCGCCGTCCCGCCCGGTAGTTATGCGGTTTGCGCGCGACTGAATGACGGCGCACGCACGCGCTACCTCTATGCTCCGCAACTGCTCGTCGTCACGACCAGTCAGGAGGCGCCGTTTATCGACGCAGACTCACTTACGCTTAGTGGCGGCGTCATGTACTTCAACGTGCACGGCTTCCTAGACCAGGAAGTAACTGTCATGGCGTCGAGCGACCTGATAAATTGGGTTCCCCTGCAAACGCATACGTTTACTGGAACGATCTGGAAGTTTGTCGACCCGGACGCAGGCAATTTCACCAAACGTTTCTATCAGGCAGTGCTTGTTCCGTAGGCGGCGCGCTGTCTTCTTGCATAATGTAGCTGCCGCCGTCTCTGGCGGCAGGAGTTGCGTGAAGTCCAGGAGAGGGTCGACCCTGGACTACCGATCCTACCCGTCCGCAACGAACCCCTCGTGTTTCAGCATCGCTTCGTAAGTGGCGTATTTATACAGATCGCCGAGCGTCGGGTAGTTGAAGCAGGTGCGGTTGAATATTTCCGCTCTGGCATTGGCCATCATCGCGACGAGACCAATGTGGACGAGCTCCGTCGCTTGCTCGCCGACGACGTGCACGCCAACCAGGCGCATGTCGTCGTGACGAAAGATGAGCTTCAACAATCCATTTTCATCACCGACAATTTGCCCGCGGGGGTTATCCATGTAGCGCGCCCGGCCGACAATGTAGGCAATCCCCTTCGACTTCAACGATTCTTCCGTTTCGCCCGCCATGCTGGCCTCGGGGATGGTGTAAATGCCGGTCGGCAAGATCGGTGCGACGACGTTCTTGTAGTCGCGCCCGCAGGCGACACACATCGCCATGCGCGCCTGTTCCATGCTGGTCGCAGCGAGGCCGGGCGCACCAATGACATCACCCGCAGCAAAGATGTGCGGCACGTCGGTGCGACAGTGCGCGTCCACCATGAGCAAGCCGCGCTTGCCGGGCGTAAGACCCGCCGCTGCCAGATTGAGATCCGCCGTATTGCTCTGACGCCCGGCCGCGACGAGCACGTCGCTCACGACCAGGGTCGCACCAGAGGTAAGTGTTAAGGTGATATCCCCGGTAGGCGGTGCGTCACAACGCGTCACTTTTTCCTTCCAGACAAAATGCACGCCGTCCGCAGTCATCGCGCTCTCGATCTTTTCGGAGATTTCGCGGTCGAGAAAACTGAGCAGCGATTCGCGTCCGTCGATCAGGTACACTTCGACACCGAGAGCCGTGAAGGTGCAGGCATATTCCGCTCCAATTACGCCTGCACCGACGACGGCCAGCTTTTTCGGGAGCGTGGTGATCTTCAGGATTTCGTCCGAATCATGCACACGCGGATGATCGAATGGAAACTCGGGCGGACGCACAGGCGAGGAGCCGGTCGCGATCAGAATCGTTTCGCCGCGCAACAACATGTCGGGCGCGACCCGGACAGTGTGCGGATCAACAAAGCTCGCTGCGCCTTGAAATCGCTCTA
Organism: uncultured Verrucomicrobiae bacterium; assembly: GCA_963737545.1. GTDB lineage: Bacteria > Verrucomicrobiota > Verrucomicrobiia > Chthoniobacterales > UBA10450 > CAVTTH01. Next base: position 905,427 of record CAVTTH010000003.1, read on the forward strand.
CTTTGAAGAAGCGAAATTGCCCTTCCCGTCGTTCGCGTTCCTGCCTGACGACGTCATCCTTGTGATGCATGAAATCCGGCACTGTTGCCTCGCGCCGGAGAGAAAGATCCACGCCGAAAAGCTTGCGCGAGCGCCAACCCGAAAGGGCGAGCGCGGTTTCGCGCAGCGTCTTGCTCGGGATCGTGCCGGTGTTGATTCCGGATCCTCCGATCTCGCGGAGCTTCTCAACCAGAGCGACGTGCTTGCCGAAAATCGCCGCGGTATTTGCTCCGCAAATTCCAGCCGGTCCGCCGCCGATCACTACAACGTCGAACTCCCTGGTCATGGACCTGCGCCATCGCGGCGAGTGATGCCCGAATTCATTTGGGCCATGCTAAAGGCGTGAATACGCTTCGTGCTCACTCGGCGAGCCACGCGCGCGCCTCGGATTTGGCCGTTTCCGGAAAAAACTTCACTGGTCCTTTACGAAGACCCGCGCCCGTGAAGGCCAGCACCTGTGCTTCCCAGCGCGGATTGCCGACGACGGCAATCTTTTCAAAGTCATCGCGATGCTTGAAGAAAAAGTCCGTATCGCCCCACGCCTCGCCCCGTTCCCAACCGGTAAAGTTTTCCAATAGCACCAGAAGCTTGATTGTTCCGGCGGCGGCTATTTCCACAAACTTCGATTCCGCGGCATCGAGTTCGGTTTTTTTCAGCTCACCGCTGACGCGAAGGACGCAAAGGTGAGCATCATGTTGTTCGAGATTAGCACTCATGGATGTATTTGGTTTTGGAGTTGTTTGAAGAAGGAGCTGTTGCGGGGCGGCGTTCGGGAATCTCGCAATGAACTGCGCGGCTCAACGCTTTTCGACGATCTCCTTCAAAGCCGCCAGTCCTTTCGGCTGCATCGGGCCCATACCGGTTCCTGGCAGGAACCAAATGCCCTTGTTCTTGCCGTGACAGTAGATGATTTGAACGCCGTCATGGGTCGTCGCGTGATGAAAGGTGTCGCTGGCGTTTTGGGTGATGAAGTCGAAGAACTTGTCCCGCCATGGGTGGTCCATAAGCGGGAAGAGTTCCTGACCGAGTGTCTTCAACTCCTCGACGCTGATGGTGCGAATGGACGCCGCAATGGCTTTGCGCCGGCTTTCCGTGATTTCATCCATGTTTATTTTTTCGAATGGCATGATGTTGGTTTTGGTTGGTGTTGTTGCTGGGTAGTAATGATGGTGTGCAGCGGCTCTTTCAAGTGGCCCACTTCGACGCAGTCGTATCGGTCGAGCCGCCGTGACCCTGTGAGTCCGGGATGGGCGCGACCGCGAGATCTTCGGACAGAACGTAAGGTTTCCCGACCATTCTATCAAGGAGATCGAGCTCCTGGTGCTGAACGGGCCGGCGCAATCTTCGCACAGAATTCCTCGAATTTTGCGCTTCATGTATAGAGCGCCCTGCGTGAATGACTGCATGTAAGAATTCGCTGTGCGCGACGAGGCTTTACAAATAGATTAGGTTACGTGCTTACGGCCCCTCTTTATTCTGGGTTCGTCCTAGCCGTGTGGATGACCGTCTGCCTCAACCCGCGGTTCGGCGGCGAGACGACGCCGGGCAAAGCGGCAAAAGGTCCCTAGTCCTCCCCTCAATACTCAACCTCAACCCCAGCAACCAGCATGCTTCCTAGTTACCAACGCTCGATTCAATGCGTCGGCACATTGCTGGTGATGCTTTCCCTCGGTGCGTGCGGAGGCCTTCCCAAGACCGGCGAGCGCCCCTCTTCCACGGCCCTGAAAAACAACGGGCGCACGGCGCTGGCGGCGGCGGTGCGTCCGCGTGTTGCAGCGCATCCGGGGCAGTCCGGCCTCCGCACACTTTTGGACGGGCGCGAGGCTCTGGCCGCGCGGCTGGCCCTGGCGGATGCGGCGCAACGCAGTCTCGACGTGCAGTATTTCATCTGGAACAAGGACATGTCGGGTAAGGTCCTTCTTGAGCATCTGTTCCGGGCGGCCGACCGCGGTGTGCGCGTGCGTCTGTTGCTCGACGATCTCGGCGTCATGCCCGGCGACGACGAACTGCTCGCCATCGACAGTCATCCGAACATCGAGGTGCGGATGTTCAACCCCGTGGCCCTGCGTTCGCCCCGGTTGCTCGGCATGATCGCCGACTTCGGGCGCATCAATAAACGGATGCACAACAAGTCGTTCACGGCCGACGGGCAGGTCTCCATCGTCGGCGGCCGCAATATCGGCGATGAATATTTCGAGGCGCATACGGTGATGAATTTTGCCGATTTCGACGTGGCGGTCATCGGGCCGGTGGTGAAGGAGGTGTCCGACCAATTCGATCTTTATTGGAATAACCAGTCGGCGATTCCGATCGCCGCGCTGGCGCGACAAAACACGACGCCTGAGCAGTTGGCCGCGAAGCGGGCAGCGCTCATCGCATACCACGAAACGGCGGCTGATTCTGCCTACGCGCAGAGCCTGCGCGACAGTGAATTTGCCCGGCAACTCAGGAATCGAAACGTTCCCTACTACTGGGGAAAGGCCACGATCGTGGAAGACCATCCGGACAAGGTGGTCACCTCCGCCGGCAAGACGGAGACGCATCTCGCCCCGCAGCTTCGTGAGGTCGTCGATAAGACGAAGCGCGAGCTGTTCCTCGTCTCGCCTTACTTCGTGCCGGGGAAGCAGGGCGTCGAGCTTCTGTCCGGCGTGCGCCAGCGCGGCGCGCGGGTTGTTGTGATCACCAATTCGCTGGCTTCCACGGACGGGGTACCGGTCCACTCCAAATACCAGCTCTATCGCAAGGCGCTGGTCGAGGCTGGCGTCGAACTCTATGAGATCAAGCCGACCGCCGGCGCCCAGCTCAAGCGCCGCTTTCGCGAACCGGCCGGATCGAGCACTGGCGGCTTGCATGCGAAGACGTTTACCTTCGATCGCCGGATTGGTTTCATCGGCTCCTACAATCTCGATCCGCGCTCGAGCAAACTGAATACGGAAATGGGTGTGCTCTTCAACTGTCCGGCCCTGGCGAGGCGTCTGCCGGAAACGACCGAGCGCGAGCTCTCTCGGAACGCATATCGTGTGGAACTCGATGGCAAGCGCCTCATCTGGGTGACGCGCGAGGGCGACAAGGAAGTGCGCTATCACTCCGAGCCCGACGCGAACCTCATGAAACGCATCAAGGCCCAAGTGATAAGCTGGCTGCCGATCGAGTGGTTGCTCTGAGCATCGCGCCCAAACCAACACGTCGATTTCATGCGCCAGCTTTTCGTTTCCATCTTTACCTTGCTCCTCACCACCGCGATCGCATTGGCACTGGATCGGCAGGCGAAGGCGCAAATCAACGAGTTGATTTCCTACGGCGGGACATCCGGCGTTCGCTTCATTCGCAACGGCGCGGAGTATTCCGGAGCCGAGGGTGCGCAGCATCTGCGCGACAAACTCGCGAAAGCCGATGACCGCGTGAAGACGACCGATGACGTCATCGCCGGAATTGCCAGCACGAGTTATAGCTCCGGCAAACCCTACCTGGTGAAATTCGCGGATGGCCAAACGCAGTCCACCGGCGATTGGTTGAAGGCGCATCTGGCCGGGACACGGAGGAGCAAAAAGTGAACGCCGATTCGTTGGCTCGGCGAATCGTCTGTGCTGGACCGGCGGAAGGCGCATCGACTGGAGGTGCTCTTCGGATGCGTCGTTAGGCCGCCGGTGAGCTGGCAAATGTCGAACGTCTGGCTGGTCCAACCACCGGCGGAGCCGGCCGAACCCGCGTGATCGATTACTCGTCCCGAAGCACCTTGCCTGGGAGTTCGATCAAACCCTTCACCGCTCTGCCGTCTTCGTTCTCCGCCTCCCTCTCTGCCCTGGTGGTTTTCTTCGGGGGGTTGATGATCGGGTGAAAGCGTGGCAGACCATTGAGGCTCCAGCGCACGCCACCCACCGGGCCTTCGCCTTTGAATTCCAGTAGCCAGGTGAGCAAGACCGTGACGAGCCCGGGGAGTCTCCGCAGCCTCCCCCTCGCGGTGAGCTCAGTGTATTCGCGTGCAAGATCGACGGCGCCACTCGCTTCGACGAGGGCCTGCTCGCTAACGAGTTTCAACTCCTCGAGATACAGGGAGCTGCCCGCGATCCGATGATTCACGGTCATCGTGGATGGTTCATCCTTGTGAAATCCTGGCGCCAGTATCCCGAACACGCGATACAGCGGACCGACAATCGGCATGCGACAGAACTCCGCCTCGTCGATGCTCAGCGCACCTGAACCGGCGAGCGACGGCAGATCAAATTTACCGCTCCCCTTCCAATCGCATTGCACGACACCAGGCTCCGGATGAGTGCCGCCAAAACTGCTGATGATCGATTGCAGTCGGGCGTCCTTGATTGTGAACTGCGTTTCGAATCGCGGTTTGTTCCTCTCCGAAGGCAGATAGACCAGTGCCCTCGGCACATTGAGGCTGCCCTCCCAGAGGCCCGCCTTGAGGTCCGAGATCGACACCACCTGCTTCTCTGCCCGCACTGAAAAAGTCGGTTTCTGCAGTGCGACTTTTGTTTTGCCGCTCGCATAGAAGAGGTCACCACCGAGTGCCACATCGCCATGCCAGCGGAAGTTCTCAGGGTGGTCCACCGGGATCTCTCCCGCAGCGCTCATTCGCCAGTCGCCGTTCCAGTTCAACCGAACAACACGAGGCTGCTTTTGACCCGCGCTAAAGCTCTTCCTGACTGATCGCGGCTGCGCACCGTTGACTGAGAGCTGCGTTTCGAGTCGTACCTTCTTCTCCTTGGAAGGCAGAAGGACCTTCATCTTCGGCATATTGAGGCTCCCCTCCCAGAGGCCCGCCTTGAAATCGGAGACGGTCACCACCTGCTCTTCCGCGCCGACGGAAAAGGTCGGTTTCTGCAGTGCGATGCTTGTTTGGCCGCTTGCATAGACGAAGTCGCCATCGAGCGCCGCATCACCATTCCAGCGGAAGTGCTCAGGCTGATCCATGGGGATTTCTGCCGTCCCGCTGATTCGCCAGGCGCCCTTCGAGTTCAATGGAATAACAGCAGGCTGCTTCCGAGCTTCGCTAAGACTGTTGATGATCGATTGCAGCCGGGAGCCGTTGAGTGTGAGCTGCGTTTCGATTCGCAGCTTCTTCTCCCTCGAGAGCAGAGGACCTGCAACCTCGCCACATCGAGACTTCCATCCCAGAGGCCCGCCTTGAGATCGGAGATCGTCATCGCCTGCTCCTCCCCGCGCACTGAAAAAGTCGGCTTCTTCAGTGCGATGTTTGTTTCCCCGCGCGCATAAACAAGGTCGCCATCGAGCGCCGCGTCGCCATTCCAGCGAAAGTTCTCAGGGTGATCCATCGGGATCTCTCCCGCACCGCTGATTCGCCAGGCGCCGTTCCAGTCCAACGGAATCAAACCAGGTTGCTTCCGACCTTCGCTAAAAATATTGATGATCGATTGCAATCGCACGCCGTCGAGTTTGAGCTGCGCTTGGAATCGCAGTTTCTTCTCCTTCGAGGGCAGATGGACCTGCAATTTCGCCACATCGAGACTTCCTTCCCAGAGGCCCGCCTTGAGATCGGAGATGGTCACCACGTGCTCTTCCACGCGCACCGAAAAAGTCGGCTTCTGCAGTGAGACGTTTGTTTCGCCCGCGCGCATAAACAAGGTCGCCATCGAGCGCCATGTCGCCATGCCAGCGGAAGCTCTCAGGCTGATCCACCGGGATCTCTCCCGCACCACTGACTCGCCAGGCGCCGCTGGTGCTTGCCGCGGACAAACTCCCGACGGCATCCGGCATCATGGCGCGTGCGAGTGATAGCAGGTCGATCCCCGAATTACACTCGCTGATGCGGATGACACGACGGGCGGAATCGAATGTCCCGGCGAGCTCCGCTTTCCGGCTCCCATGGCCGATGCGGATATGATCGATGTCGATTGGTGCATTCTCCTTGCCGAGGGGGATCTTCACAGCCGCCTGCACGAAATCCCACTTCTGCCCCCGCCATTGAAACTTCGAGCCATCAAACGTCATCGTGAGACTTATGCCGCTGCTGTCCGGAAGCGAACGCAGTTCCATCCTCATCACCGGTTCATCCTTCTCCGGCTGAAACTGCAGCCACTGCTTCCACGACTCCAGCCGGTCGAGATTCACATCGCGGAACAAGCCCTCGCTCCTCGCCGCTTGTCTCAATGCGGCGACCGCCTTGGCATTTCCGGCTGGGGCTGCCTCCACCAACGCGCCTTTCACTTCGATGCGCAACCCCTGCAGGCTCGCATGAAACTCGCGCAGATCCGTCCTGCCCGGCTGGATGAGCAATAGCACCTGCAGGTGATCGAGTCTCGTCTCAGCCGCTCCGCTTCCGAGCAGGAGCTGTGTATCCGCCGCCTTGAAGTCCACCTTGTCCCAGCGAGTCCATGACGGGTCGCCTCTCCTCGCATTCACAAGGTCAAGCAGTGCCAGTCGGTCGTGCTTCGCGGCATCACGATACACAGCCAGCCCATGCAGCTGGATTCCTGCTCCCGGCACCCAGTCGGCGGATTTCCAAGCGATGAAAACGCCCTCCTCTGAAAACCGCTCACCGAGCTTGCGCGCAAAAAACTCTCCGATCTGTGGTCGGGCGAAGAAAAAACCGGCAACCGCGACGACCAGGGCGATCGCAACCAAACCGAGCAATATCCACAAACAACCACGGCGGCGCGCCGGGGGCCGCAAATGAGGCAGGAGGTTGCTCATACTATCTAATACTACCTAACCGCGCGCGACCGAACCAAGACTTACTGAATGTCTATCCTTTATTCAGAAAAGGGATGCGCGCATCGGGGGGGCACGGCGGTTCGCTCAGTAGCCGCCTCCCCAACGGTATTGCCACGCGATGCCGAAGACTTTGAAGTCGTGGTCGCGATGTGCGTTATAACCAGTGATGGCGTAGAACTTCACGGAATGATGACGCGTCACGGGCACCGCGAAGGTCGTGCCGAAGCGCGCGCCTTGCTGCCGATCGTCGTTTTCCACGCCATCGACAGTCGTGCGCCCGCCGGCGTAATAACCGGCGCTGAGCGCCAGCCAGCAACCAGGCTTGAAAGTATAGCTGAGGCCCGCCTGAGCAGCGTAGAGCGGCGCCACTTCGCGCGTCCTACCGCCGAGGAAGTCGCCGTTGTCGGTGTAGAAAGTGATGCCGGGGGTGAATTCGAGCGTCCAGGGACCGAGCGCTTTCGAGAAGCCGATCTCGGGTTTGAAGGACCAGCGATTGCTGCCCATGTTCACGAGCTTGTCCGCGTCGTACTGGCCGAGCGGCGCGATCACACGCAGACTCGCACCGAGGATGAAATTCTGCCGGTAGTTCTTAAACTCCGCCGCTGTCAGCGCGGGCGCGCCGATGAAGTTTATCGAGAACCGGAACGCCGGATCGGCCAAGCCGGTGACAAACCGTTCGTGCGGCAGGCCAAAGACGAGTCCCTTCGCGTAGAGCGAGCCGGCGGGCACAATCACGTCGAACTTTGCCGACTTGCCCATTATATTGAGCGTCGTGGCAAAGGCGAAGATGCCGAGATGCGAGTCGTTAGTCACGTTGTCGAGCGGCAACGACGGATCAGTGAGGACGCTGCCATTGGCGTAGGCGTAACCGGCAATGAGGAAATTGAGTCCAGTCGGCGAGTTGCTGTAAGCCCGCGGTTCGAGGTCCTGCGCATGAACTACCGAGCAGAGCAAGACCACGGTGAGAGCGACTGCGGCGGCGGTGAAATGATGCACGATTTTCCTGCCTATCATGAGGGCCACAGATCAGTCGAACCTGAATGCGCCTCACCTGAAGATTGGGCGTTGCCTACATCAGTTGGACGAATTCAATTCAGCTGTTGGTCCTGCCCAATGTCGTCATTTTGGCAGCAACGCCGTCCGCACAACGGCAAATACGAAAACCGCCACAGCAAACACAAACGCGATGACGCGCACGCGCTTCTGCTCGAACTTGTCCACGGCGTTGGCAAAAAAAGCATCGTCGCAAAGAGCACGGTATTCGCGAGGTACTGCCCCGACGTATTGCCTGCCCGGCGAGCTTCCAGAAGGTTATTCGCGGCTTTCGCGCTCAGCTCGGCAGCCTCACGCGAGCCGCGCGACTCGTAGAGGTTCGGCACGAAGGGATGCGGATCGGCCTTTGGATTTTCAAAAGGTTTCTGCGCAAGCCAGGCATCATAGGCCCTCCGGACATCGGGCGGGAAACGTTCAACATAGAAATTCGCGAGTTTCTCGTTTCCCGCCTCCTGCGCGGCGAGCATTTGCATGAACATCGCGGAGTGAATCGTGGCCGACTGCATCCCTTGCAAAGTCAAAACGCCGGCGCGACGCTCCAGAGCATTGTATTCATTCATCAGCCGATTGCTCTGGCGGGTCCAGGCCGCCGATTTGTAAGAACACCACGCTGTGCCAAGCGTTGCCAAAGCCATCAGCACAGCGGTGACGGGTTCGACCCATCGCTTCCTTGGCGATTCCTTACTTGCCGTGACTTGAGGGTCAGAGGGTTTCTCCATGGTGAACTAGTCAGGGAAGCATCATGTTTCTGTCCTGCCGTCGCCCACAGGTCCATCGGACTTTGGTCTTATGATCCTTTGACGCCATTCATTGGGTTTGTGTCGCTGGACGCTCGGTTTCCGCCGTGACTCGCCAGCTTTGCATAAAGCCACATCATCAATTGTGCAGCAAGTGCATAGCTAGCAATGGCCGGAAGCGCGTTCTGGTTGCGAAAGTACGTGCCGGAAAGAAGCAGAGCGAGACCAACGTGTCGATTCACGTTGCAGACTACGAGTGTCTCGGTCATCACTGTTCCACCAATCAGCAGGGCAAAACTGGCCGCAATGCAGCCGGCTGCGAGTAGCAACGCGGCGATGGCTACCCAAGGGCTGACCTGTCCTAGCGCCGGCCCCATTTTCACGAGGAGGACGATCAAAGTCACCAGCAATAGGCCGTTCCCGATGACGTTGAGTGGGCGGCGTATTTTTGTCGAAAACGCTGGCGCGAAATGCATCAATGCCATGCCGATGAGCAGTGGGACAAACTGCTGTTTCGCGATGACCGCCAGCACCTTCGCGGGTGACACCCAGATATTGCGTCCGTAAAGCCACCCCGCCGCGGCGACTAGCAGCGGAATCATGATAGGCGTGAGCAACGCGCCCCAAACCTGGTAGCTTGCAGCTAACGGCATGTCGAAACCACGTTTTGCTGCACCGCGAGTCATGAGTGGCGCACCGGGCGCGACCGCGACGAGGAACAGACCAATCAGCGCTCCTCGGTCTAGTGGGAGCAAATTGCCAAGCGTGAGCGCGAGGATCGGGGGAATAATGAACGTTGCTACCAGCACTTTCCCCCAGGTCGCCAGTGTGAGATGTCGCCAGCTGGCCAGGAATTGAGTCCAATTCAAGCTCATCCCGATGGAGATCATCAACAGCAGGACGGTGCTCGGCAGAAGGTACTTCATCGCATCGGAACAATGGTGGCTTGTCGGTTTGGTAGCGGAACTGTTTTATCATTGCCGCCCGGCGAAACCAATCACCGAATTCCCATCGCTGATGTGAGAGCGTCTTTCGGGAAAGCAACGATTGCGATTACTTGTGAAGAGCCATGTTAGCGGAAAGCCGGAATGTTGCTCTACAAATGAGCGCGCGATGAAAAAGCGATGAGGACATAACTCAAAAATTCACGCCAACAGAAAAGACCCACGTTGGCTTAGCCTGGTCCAGATTGAAGACATAGGTCGTAAAATCCACTTTCTTATAGGACAAACCCACGAGGAGTCCGCGCTGGATATCGACGCTGCTCTGGTAGGCCCGCGTACGCTGGCCCACCAAACCAAATCGAAACCAGTCCACGGGGGAGAGGCTCAGCTCGGACCAACTGTAGAAGAAGCTTCCGTCCGAATTGCGAGTGTCGAAGACGTACTCGCCTTCGCTGGAAAACTCGAGCTTCCAATAGCTAAGCGAAAACTTGAAGCCGGGAGCGATGCCGGTGGTATTGCCGAACACGCCACCCAGCATCGGCGTGAATTCCCACTCCACCTTCTCGCCGCCGCCGAAGTTGTAGCCCAGCCAAACCGAGCCGGTCTTTAGTGCCTCGTAGTTATACCGCGCCTCGAGATGCAGCCAGTCGCGATCGGCGGTGACGGTGGGTTGCGCATAGGTACGATCGTCAGGCACGACGTAGGTGTAAACCGAGGCCGAGAAGGACCAGGTTTTCCCGTCCGTTTCTTCGTTAGGCACGGGGCTGGCGCTCGCCGGCGCTCCGGCCCATGCGTTATCGCCCGCCAGGACTACGGCAATCGCAATCAAGGCAAGTGCTCGCATTTGTCTCAACCGCCCAGAGCTATCGTCAGGCCGACAAGAACCAGCCCAAGAACAACCATTGAAATACCCACCAGCCATGGTCGTCGCCCAGCCAGGCGTCCGAAAGCGTAGCCCGTCAGGAACAACATCACGATGGCGACGGCATTGGAGACCCGCAGAGCTGGACCGGCGCTGTGCATGAAAATAAACGGAATCACCACCGGAAAAGTGGACAGGAACACGAGGAGAAAAACGCCAGCGGCGCCGAGCCAATCGTCCTTGCGCAAACGGGCGCGCTCGGGCGGCTCGGGCAGTTTCTTCAAACGCAGCTGCATCGCTTCGAGTTCGGCTGGGTGCAGAACAGACGCGACTACCGATGGCAACGCATCCGCGACAAGGCGCTGCGCTTCCTTGGAATCGGTCGCTTTGCGCACGGCGCGAAAGGTGAGCAATCCCCGCCCTTTTTCCGCCAGGCAGCCCATCAAATATAAGATTCCGTCAATAATTCCCCAGGCCAGATTGCATCCCAACGCGCCAATGAGCATCGCGCGCACATCATCGCGTCCCGCTTCGGCGACACTGAGCGATCCGGTAAAAGTAAGGACCATGATCAGACCGAAAAGGACTTCGGAAACACGATCAATCGGATCTAACACGCGCTTGGAGGACTTAATTGCTTCGTCAGACATCGAGTTGGTCAGTTGGAGTGTTAACTATGTTTTAATAGGATAGCTGCTTCACTGAGATCGGGGCGGTAACAGGTAAAGCGTCATCGCGAAGATCACGTAGACCATCAATACGAGTACCCCGACGAACCATGTCGATCGCCCGCTATTCGTGACGAGCGACGCGGTCAGTGTGGCCAGGAAAATCATCACCACCGCGCCAGGCCAGAATTGTAAATCCATCGGCGTCGGTCCGATGAAATAGCTCACGAGCAACAGAACGGGCGCAACAAAGAGCGCGATTTGGGCCGCGCTCCCCAGGGCAATGCCTACGCTCAGGTCCAGCCGGTTCTTGCGCGCCCCCGAAAATGCCGAGGCCATTTCCGCCGCGCCTCCAACAAGTGCCACGACGATGAATCCCACAAAAGCTGGCGTCATCCCGAATGACTCCGCTGCTTTCTGCACCGACTCGACAAACACTTCGCTGACCAATGCCACCAGCAGCGTGACGCCGGCCAGCGTGACCAGAGCCAGACCGATGGGCCATGGCGCTTCGCCCGCTTCGCCGTGTTCCGCGCTGGCAAATAGCTCGCGGTGTGTCTTGAGCGAAAACAACATGCCCAACCCGTAGGCAACGATGAGCAGCACCGCCAGACCCACGCTCAGCTTCTGAGTGATCGCCGCCCCCGCCGCTGGGTCGGCTCTTGAAATCGCGGATGGAATCAACAGCGCGATCGTGGCCAGAAAGAGCAGGCCTGCCTGCATGCGGGCGCTGACTCGATTGAATTCCTGCACATGGTATTTCAATCCGCCGAGCAGAAATGACGCGCCCAGCATGAACAATGTGTTCGTGACGATCGCACCGGCGATGGATGCTTTCACCAGCATGTATTGCCCGGCCTGCAAGGCAGCAAGCGCGATAATCAATTCGGTCAGATTTCCGAGCGTGGCATTGAGCAGGCCGCCAACCGCATCGCCAGTCTTGGCCGCGACCGATTCTGTGGCGTGACTTAGCAGCGCGGCCAAGGGCACGATGGCCAGGATTGAGAACACGAAGAGCATCGTGTGCGCCTCGGGTTTGAGCTTTGCGGTTGCAAGCACCACAGGCACGAAGGCCAGCAGCCAGAGCAGCGGGTTGTGAAGGATTTCCTTGAGGAGTGTTTTCATGGCTTCATTTTCGTTTTGTGTCCTCGTGCGAGAGGTAAATCATGCTTATGACCGCGAAGAAAATGCCGGCGGACAAACCGCACATGAGGATGCCGGTTAATCCTTCGATCGGGCCGAGCATTCGCCATGGCACTTTCAGCACCAGATCGCCATAACCAATGGTCGTGTAGGTGACTCCTGCGAAATAGAAGGAGGACTCGGCATCGGGCAGGCACTCCTCCCAGAGGTAGAACATTCCCCAGACCGAAATCTCGATCAAATGAATCAGGATTAGCCACCAGGCCAGGCGGATCAGCAACCAAGTGATAGGCCAGAAGCGCGTCGGGCAAAGGGGATGCAACTTCGCCCAACGACTCAGCACGATTCCGAGACCAGCCGCGTGTATGGCAACGGTAATGGCCACCAGGGCTCCAGCGATGAGGATTGTGTGTAACATGATCAGGGGCTTCGTTCCTTGGGTGTTGTGAAAAGAGAGTCAGACATGAACTTGGGGGTTGGACTATCAGTTAGGTGTGGAGGGATGACTCCCTCACCAGGAACAGCGGACGCGCGCACCTTAGCCGCTGAAGCATTCGGTTCGAACTCGAACAAACGGTCGGCCGCAGCCAGGTAAATGTCGATCAGCTCGCGACGGCGCCGGAGCAGCTCCCGCCGCAAGGGGCCAACGGCGCGCCCGCTGATCTCCTTGTCCGCGACTGCGCGCCGCACGCCGGCGAGCAGCACCACGATGTCCTGGATGTTACCCATCAGCGCCTGATACTCGCGCATCCGGCTCAGGTCCTCCGCCTTCAGTTCCGGCAGGTACGGGCACAGCAACTCACACATGTAACGAAAGCGTTTGAACGCCACGCGGGTCTTGTGAATCGTGGCCGTCCGATCCGGGCGAATCCGCCGGCGCAACTCCACAACTTGATCAAAAGCCTCGCGCACCGCCGCCAGGATAGCCAGGCGCGCTGCCTCCCCCGCCATTTCGCCTGCCGACTTCCGGAGTTCTTCTTCCACGGTTTGCAGGCGCCGCTCCCAGTGTGCGTGTTTGGTCGCATGGACCTCCTTGCGCAGTTCATCGGTCAATCGCCCCGCGCGCCGGCACAACAGCGCATCAAATTCGCTCGCCTCGGGGAATTCCTGGCAGAGCGGTTTGAGCAACGTCAATTGGACGTGCGTGTCGCGCAGTTCATCGAAAGCATCGAGCCGCTTCTTGAAAACTTTGCGGATCTTCCGCAACGGCCCGGGAAAATGCAGGGCGAGCAACACGTCGAGCAATGCCAGCAGCCGGCGGGTTTCGACTCGGAGATCATGCACGGCTTTTTCGGAAAACTCCAGCCGGCTGCGCTCCAGCCGCTTCCGGTAGCGCCGTCGCTCTGCCCTAAGGCGGCCGGCGAGTAAAGCGGCGAGCGAGGTTGAAGAGCGGGTGGCCATGTCGGGTAATTAGCGCTTGGCGTCTTGGACTCAGGTTCACTGCGAAGGGCCAGCTCCCGTTTCTTTAAAGCTGTCCACGGCATCGGCCACGGTGGTAAATCGGTTCACCCCGCCTAAATCAGCATCCGCGCCTTCCGCCCGCAGCCGGTCGCGCACAGACGATCGCGCTTCGACCGCCTGAACACGGACGCCAGTCGCCGTGAGTTCGCGGGCTAGTTCCGCAAGCATCTGCGCGCTGTGCATATCCACCCGCGGCGCCGCGGAAAGGTCCAGCACGACCAGCCTGGGAGGCGCGGTCTCGGCGCGCACCCGATCTAAAATCGTGTCGCGCACGTGATCCATGTTGAAATAGATCAGGCCCGACTCGGGCCGGAAGATCATCACGCCGGGAATCAATTCATTGTCCGGATGGCGCTCGCGATCGGAGAACCGCCGCGTCCCAGGAATACGTCCGAGAAAGGCGACGTGCGGTCGCGACGCGCGCCGGATCAACAGGACTAACGAGATGATCGCGCCGATCATCACGCCGCGCAGCAATCCCTGCCCGAGCACGCCGACGATGGCCGCAATCGCGACGACGAATTCAGTGCGATCGCCGCGCCAGAGATGTTTGAGGGCGGAGATCTTGAACAGGCCGGCCACAGCCACCAGCACGACGGCCGCCAGCACCGGCTGAGGCAACGCCGCCAGCAGATGCGAGAAGAAAAGCACCACCACCAGAATAATTCCCGCCGCGAATGCGCCCGAAAGCGGCGTGCGCGCGCCGCCGCCTTCGTTAACGAGCGATTGCGACATGCCACCGCTCACCGGAAACCCGCGGCCCAATCCGGCGGCAAGGTTGGACGCAGCGAGCGCGAGGAATTCCTGGTTGGCGTCCAGTCGCCCGCCGTGCTTCGCGGCGAAAGTACGGCCGATCGCAGCCGTCTCCACCGCGCCAAGCAGAAAGCACGCAAACGCCAGCGGCAGCAGTTCGTCCCAATCCGCCCAGTGAATCGCGGGGAGTCCGAGCGCCGGCAGCCCCTGCGGGACTTCACCGAGCAGCTTCACTCCACGTGCGTCGAGGCCGAGCCAGCCCGAAGCCAGAATGCCGCCCACCACAACGAACAACGCCACCGGTTTGTTCTTGAGAAAAATCTTCCCGAGTATGAGCACCGCCAGCGCGGCGCCTCCGATAGTGAGCGATGTGAGATTCGTTTCGCCCAGGTGCTTCAGGAAGTTGCCGCTGTTCACCCAGAAATTGCCGTGGGCGCCGTGGATGCCAAACAACTTGGGCAACTGCGTACTGGCGAGGAACAACGCCACGCCGCACTTGAACCCGACCATCACGCTCTCGGAGATGAAGTTGATAATGGCGCCCGCTTTGACCAGCCAGGCGATGAAGGCGATGAGCGCCACGAGCACGGCCGTGCCCGCCGCCAGCGCGCTGAACCGGCTCGTGTCGCCGCCGGCAATTCCGCCTAACGACGCACCGACGAGCAGCGAAATGGCGGACGTGACCGTGATCGTCGTGTGCCGTGAACTACAGAACAGCCAGAAGACCAGGCCGCCAAACAAACAGGCGTAGAGTCCCGCCTCCGGCGGCAGATTGGCCAGCGACGCGTCGCCCAGGCCCGCGGGTAAAAGATATGCCGCCAGCGTGATTCCGGCGACGACATCGCCGCGCAGCCAACTCTTGTCGTAGGCGCGCAACCAATTCATCGCTGGCAGCCAGCGGAAACCGTCCGGCGACGTGGGCGCAGCGTTGCTCACTTCAGTATTTCTCCGCCACGAACTTCCGTCCTTTCAACGTGGCTTCGTCGTCGTAGGCGTGCTTCATCTCGCGGTCGGGGAGCTTCACCTTCTCGCGCGGAACTTTCTTGTGCGGGATGAGGTCCAGGATGTGGTGGAGACAATTGAGACGCGCGCGTTTCTTGTCGTCGGAACGCAGGATGTACCAGGGCGCGTGCTTCGTGTCGGTGGCCTTGAGCATCATGTCCCGGGCACGCGAATACTCGAACCACTTGGTCCGCGAGGGCAGATCCATCGGGCTCAGTTTCCACTGGCGGAGCGGATCCTCTATCCGCGCCTCGAACCGGCGTTTCTGCTCCTTGTTGCTGGACTCCAGCCAGATTTTGATGAGCTGGACGCCGCCGTCCACGATGTATTTTTCCATCTCGGGACAGAGCTCAAGAAAGCGGGCGTGTTGTTCCTTCGTGCAAAAGCCCATCACATATTCCACGCCCAAGCGGTTGTACCAACTGCGGTCGAAGATGACGATCTCACCCGCGGCTGGGAAGTGCTGCATGTAACGCTGCATGTACATCTGCGATTTTTCGCGGTCGGAGGGCGCGGGTAGCGCGACGAGTCGAAAGATCCGCGGGCTGACCCTCTCCGTCAGCGCCCGAATCGTGCCGCCTTTGCCCGCGGCGTCGCGGCCCTCGAACACGATGATGACGCGCAGGCCCTTGTGTTTGACCCACTCCTGGAGATGGCACAGCTCAGCCTGAAGCTTTCGCAGCTCCTTCATGTATGCCTTCGTTTCCATTTTTTCAGGACCGTTTGGTTTTGATTTCTTGCTCATGGGTTTGTCCTTTGGCTCTGCGTCATTTCTTTTTCTGCTGGCGGCGGCGCTCCTGATATTGCTGCGCCCATGCTTGCGCGGCCTGCACCAGATCGCCGCTTTTCTGCCGTTCAGTCCATGCCTTGAGTCCGGCCTCGTCAATCGGCAAATCGACCACCTCCGCCTTGCCGGTCAGCCGGGCCAGGATTTGCATGACCTCCGTCGAGGTGTTGAAAACCAGTTTATCCATCACCTCAGGCCGGCCCTGGCAGGCATAACAATTCAAATCCACCCATTTGCCGTCTGGCCGCAGGACAAACATCCGCTCGCGCGCCATTGCATCGTTAGGCGCAACGCCCAGCTGGGTGACGAGAAATGGTCCCCGCGCGGATCCGGAACCGAGATCCAGGAGCCGGACGGCACGGAAGTGATTGGTGATGGTTTGCCGCATAATCGAATTCGCTCCCCGATTTTGTTGGAACTTCGATCCCTTCTATCTGAATCCGGTCCGGCATCCGAGTCTAATCGGAAATTGTCTGGGGAGCGCACGCGGCTCGCGTGCTGGTTGCGGCGGCTCGCCGCAACGAACTTTGGAAGGGGCGCCTTGCGCTGTCTGTACCCGCGTCTCTGCGAGACGCTGCATCACACGTTTCGGCGGGCCACCGAAACGGACACGCGAGCCGCGTGCGCTCCCCAATCCAAAGAAATACCGCGTCTCTGCGAGACGCTACATCACATGTTTCGGCGGGCCACCGAAACGGACACGCGAGCCGCGTGCGCTCCCCAATCCAAAAAAATACCGCGTCTCTGCGAGACGCTACATTACATGTTTCGGCGGGTCACCGAAACGGACACGCGAGCCGCCCGCACCCGGCGGGCGGGCAGTGCGCTCCGCAATCACGTATATCGCCCTAGTGCACCAGACTGTAGCCGCTACTCTGTGAGAGGCGCTCTTCGAGTTCTGTAGCGGCGGTCTCTGACCGTCGACGCATCGGATTTGAAACTCGTTCGCTGCCCGCGCTCTCTCACTCCTACCCTTGTCACTTTACCTTCTATGTCGCTCATCCCCGCGCTCCGTTCGGCGCTGAGAGGCGTCTGAATGCATATACGTGAGTCACGTATATCGCCCAAGCGCGAGTCGGATTTCTTGTGTCCTTGAACGTGGTTTCAAAACTCGACGGCTTAAAGCCGTCGAGTCCTAACGATCAACTCAACTCTCTCACTCGTCGTCTTTCCTCGATTCGTATTTCACTGTCGATTTCAAGATCTTTACTTTGCCGGACTGATCGAAGCCTAGCAGAACGGTGCGTATGGCGCTCGCGGTATGGCCGGCGCCATCGACCGTGTTATCGACGGTTAAGAGCAGTGAACCATCCTTGTTCCACTTCTTCGCCGTCTCCCAGTTATTGGTCGCGACGTGCGGATGTTGTTTGCCTGCCCTGATCTTCGCCGGAATCTCCACGGTCAATTCGGGAATTCCGATCTCCTGGAACTTGTCGCCCTTCTGGAAATAGACGCTCACATCTTGATTTGGATGACCTACTCTGGTCATGAGCGCGAACCGCTTCGAATCCGGCGCCCATAGGACCTGGTAATTCACTGAGCTCATGTCCTGATCGTCGATGTGTTGCACGACTTTCTCAGTTTTCTTGTCGATCAGATCGATTGTTTGGTCGGTACTCACCGTGGCCGAGCAGAAACGCAAATTTTCCGTCAGGCGAGGCGAAATCGATCTCCTTCCTCGTGTGCTCTTCGTTATCGCTGATTGACGGAGTCGGTGACGGGGTTGTCTCCTGGGCCCGAATCGGGCAGCCGATCGTGGCAAGGATCGTCGCGAAACCGGCAATGAAGAATACCTGCGCGCGAGCGCGTCTATGAAGAGGGTGACACTTTCGGATAGCCTTGGTGAAGGCAAAACGAGGCGCATTCACGCTTCGGATTTTATCAGATCTGCCGTGAGTCTCGCGACATCGAAATTGCGCCCGAGACGGCGTGTAGGTGTCGATAGTTAGCGCTGACCACTTCTGATCCCCGGTGGCGATCATATCTTGTAAGTGACCGCGCCCTTTTCCGACATCGCTATGGCATTTCTCCGTGACCAATCCTCGAACCGTTTCTTCAACTTCTTCCAGCGAGAGCGGCTCGCGTGTCCGCGAGTCGGACGGACTCGTCCCGTGGCGAGCTGGTTGTGGCGGCTCGCCACAACGAACTTTGAAGGGGCGCTTTGCTCTCCTGTAGCCGCGTCTGTTTCGGCGGGCCACCGAAACGCGCCACGCGAGCCGCGTGCGCTCCCCAATCCAAACAAAACAGCGCACCGTTGATCAATCGGCACGCCATTCTGCTGTAGCCGCGTCTCTGCGAGACGCGCTGCTACCATCACACCACCATCAGCTTGGAGTTATCGCTCCAGTTACTCGGGCCGGCTGCGCCTACCGCGCACACCTGCACGGAATACACCTGACCGGGAGTCAGAGCTTCAAACACCATCCGCCCGCCAGTCGTCTGTGCGGTTTGCACATAAACATCGGGCGCGGACGCCAGGGCCACCCGCCAGTTATAGGTGGAGGCGCCATTCACCGGAGAGGTCGCTGCATCCAGCTCACCGCTGATCATTCCGAACTTTAGCGTCGGAGCATCAGGCGGGGGCAGTTGTCCCACCGGCGACCGGGTCGGTTTTTGGATGGGGAACTTGGTGCTGAGCAGCTTCGTCAGGTCACCATCGCTGGTGTCCGTGATATAGTTCGCCAGCTGGCGCAGCAGCGCGACCAGCTCGGCCCGCGCCGCTCGCTTGAGCGCGGTCGCTTCCTTGCCGCCCTTGACCGCTTCCGCCTTGGCCACGGTGAACGCGTCGAGCGCGCTCGACACAGCCGCGATTGTCGGTGTTGGCGACGGGAAGTCCGGGTTATTGGTCAGGCCACTTATGATGGCCTGCACGTCAATGATGAGTTGACCGTCCGGGTTCGTCCGTAAGAAACCAATTGCTGTTTTTACTATCATGATCATTCACCTCTTTTCTAATTTTAAGTTTTATCGTTAGTTCCTGTCAGGTTCCAACGACGGTGATAACTTTAGCAACCGATTTGCCAGCGCAAAAAATAACCTAACGATCTGTTGTTTTCGTTAGGTTAAGGTAGAAATCGGCGAAAAATGTGATAAAGAAAAATCCGACTTTTAGAGGAGAAAAGCGGTTATTTTGAGCAGTTTCGCGAGGTCGCGCGCGGATTGCGCGCTTTTTAATTGTCAGCTTTGAGAGTCACCGTTGCGATTTTTCGGTCTCTCCAAGCTTACTGGAATATCTGGAACGCATTTCCGCACCTGGTGAAGGCCTTTCACGATATTGTTGAACCTCTTCCCGACATCATTAAATCATTTCGCGATATGGTTCAGGCGCTTCGCGATATCGTGGAAGGGTTTCAAGACATCGTGAAAGCTCTTCCCGATATCGTTAGACCGTATCGCGATATTGATCAGGCGCTCCGCGATGTTGTGGAAGCGGTTCGAGACATTGCGGAAGCCTTCCGCGATATCGTTAAACCGTCTCGCGATATTGTTTGGGCGCTTCGCGATATCGTGAAATCGCCCCCCGATATTGTGAGAGCGTTTCGCGACATTGTTTAGCCTGTTTGCGATATCGCGAGATCGCTCCCACATATTGCAAAACCCTTTCGCAGGATAGGGACGAAGCGCCGGCTCGTCCGGTGGAACAGCGCAGCCTGCCCCATACTACGGCTGGTCTCTTGCGCGTTGCCAGCAGCATATCCAACCCCCTTTCGGGAATACGCCTTGCTCCGCATGGGGTTTATGCGTGCCCTTGTTTTGCTTTGTTCGTGTCTCGTGGTTTCTATCGCTCAGGCACGGATCGGCGAGACGTCGATTCAGTTTGTCGATGGATATGGGGCACCGAAGGCTATTCGCTGAACGCTCAGCAGTAGGTGCCGCAGCTCAGTCTTTGAGCCGGTCACCTCTTGAACCAATCTGTTTTTTCCAAGGGTGAGTTCGCACAAAGTTTTGATGGTCGCGGGGTTCGGAACATCCCGTTGTTTGAGACCCGAGTTCCCAACAATATTCTCCGATGCGGCGCCGAAAATATGCAAGTCGAATACCGCGTTCCCCGTCATTCCACTCGATAAGTTGTGCGCCAGAAGCAGTAGTCGCCCCAGTTCTTTGCGGCGATTCCACGCCTGGGGGACTAGCCTTGAGTTTTTCGTCCACCCACACTTCATCTATGATTTTACCTCCAAGCGAACTTCCTAGCGCCTTCCTGAGTCAGCCGGCGGACCAAACGCAACGGGGCGACCGAATACGACTTAGTAAGTTTGCCCTAATTTTGCCCAGCCCATGAGCCGCTAATATGATTCCTCTAGAAGCTTCTTGAGTCTTGCCTTCCACCCTTCTTCATCGACAACTTCGAAGCGCATCGACTTGTCCTGCATGAACGGAACGAGCTCGCTCCATTTCCGCTCTTTGCTCAGCTTCGTGCAGAGATCGTGAATACGTTGCGTTGTAGCCCGTGTCGGTAAGCTTATCCTCCGCATCTTTCACCCCGGCGAGATGCTTCCCCTTCATTTCCAGCACAAATACCCGATCGATTTCCGGTTCCTCTTCAGCGTCCCGCGCAGTCGTGAAGATGAAGTCGGCATAGATGCGGTTCGGCTTCCAGCCTTGGACGAAATAGTCGTGCCGCGAGCGATTGCGATACCAGAAATAGAGTTGCGTCTGCGTGTCGAGAAACGTAGCGACTGAACGTTCGAACGGGTTGAAACTCGACGCAGCCATCGGCTCAAAAAGGTTCAGCTCGAACTGAGCATTTGTAGTGTCGCGGTTTGCCCGCGGCTCAAGCTCGGAAATGGTCTGCGATTTCGGCAGACGATTGAACGCGACCTTCTCGTTCAAAAACTCGTCGGTAACGACCATAAAACGCATCGCTCCCGCCTGCAAGCATGTCGTGGAAAACCTGCCGGGCCAGGCGGTCGCGCTCCACGAGCAAATGGCGATGAATTTCGTCGAGGACGAAAATGTAGCTGTCGAGAATCCGTCGACGTTCGTATCGCTCCGCGAGCTTCGAGAAAACTTCGCGAGCGATTTCATTCCCGCGCCACGGATTGGGCATGACGTCGAGGAGATGACTCGCTGCGAAAGCGCAATCGGGCTCTTCGTCTTCGCCAACCGCGATGCGTTGCCCTTGTTCGAGTTCGTCGTCCTGCAAGACGCGTTCCCCGAGTCCGTGCCTGGTGCTCCGGCCGGTCATATCTTCATCGGGCAGTTTCAAAGTGAACAGGTCGTCGATCTTCACTTCCCCCCACGGGACACGAGAAAGAATATCCGGCTCGTAGTGGACCGGCCGCCATTGCTTCCCGTCTTTGATCATGAACGCCGGAAGCACGAGATGCTCCGCTTGCTTCTTGAATTTCTTTCGCGGGAGAACATCTAGCTCGCTGCCGCGACTCGTGCCGGCCACTCTCCTCGATGATGCGGCCTTTCAGATCACCGAGCCCTTCGTTTCCGAAGCCAAGTCTGATTTCCTTCAGCAAGTCAGCGCCGCGCCTTTGGAAACAATAAACGTAGCTCTCATCGAGCCAGCGATTGCCCGTCTTGTGCCCATCTGGTTGTCGCAGAATGCGACCGACAAGTTGAGTCAGCGCTGTTTTTGAACTCGGGTTCGTCAAAACGGCGAGCACGTATGCGAACGGACAATCCCATCCCTCCTGGAGCGCCTGCTTCGTGATGATGTAGCGGGTCACAGCGCTCCGTGACAGAAGTCCGCCACATCATCGACTTCTTTTAGTTCATCCTTCTCACTCGTCTTGATCGCGACCATGTCGGGATTCACGCCCGCTCGCTGATGCAAATATTCCCGAACATCCTCCGCATGTATGTGCTTGCCATCGCGCTGCTGTTTACCGGTGCGCTCAACCTGAATTACGCAGATCGGCCGAATGTATTTTCCGGTTTCGGCTTCGTATTCGCGGGCCTGCTCTTCGAGAAAATCGCGACGCTCCGCCGCGTTCAGCAGCGTCTTTTTCCAATCGATCGACGTGTCATTGTGCAGATGAAGATCGAGCTTGATCATGCCCTCGCGCTCCAGGGCCGTGCCTTTCACATCCACGAGCACGTTCGCGCCCTGCGGGGGCGTGGCCGAAAGCTCGACGACCATGCACGGGTTGAACCCCTCGATCGTCTTGCGCGCAAGTTGGCTGTAGGCCTTTTGGCCTTCGTCCAAAATAATCAGCGGACTCAGCAACCGCAGGGTGTTGCCAACCGATGTCTTTATTTGTCGCGCACTGAATTCCTTCGCATCGAACGTATCGAGGTTCGGCATTTCGTTCAGACGCGCCGTGTGCCCCGCATAATCTTCTTCCGACGGAAAGAACGCATCGAATCCGCCGCTGTCACGAAACATGCGGAGCGTCTCCTTCGTCTGCCGCGATGCGGCGGGCAGCATGAGCATAAGCACGCAAAGATTTTGTTCGACGTCTGCCGGGACGAACTGTTGCGTCCGCTCAAGGATCAACGTTCGGCCTCCGGACGAATTATCGAGCGTCTGCCGGTAAGGATCGTCGCGGTCTCTTAGTCGGGAAAGCGTCTGGTTGTAGATTTGCGTGGTCGGCACAATCCAAAGGACGAGCCCTCGGTTGCTCTTTCGGAAGTAGGTGTTGACCAAGTCAATCGTCTTCGTTGCGAGGAGGGTCTTCCCACCGCCCGTTGGAATCTTCAAGCAGAACGAAGGCAACGGTTCATTCAGTCCATTTCGCCGCGGAAAATACTGCCGTCCCGTGTCCACTTTCTCCCAGGCTTTTGCCGGCCAATCGATCCCGAGGTCTGGGTCAATGGCGCGCGCCTTGGAATCTTTCCCTCGGAATTCCGAGAGCGTCTCGAAGTACACGCGCACTTGAGCAGCGTCCCCTTTTGATATTCCTTCAGCTGGATCATTTCTTTGTCGCGCGCTGGTAGATCTCGAACGGCAGTTGGCAAAACTCTATGTTCAGTCGATCGAGATATTCCTGATCGAGATACTTTGTCGGCGCAAAGACGAGCTTCTTCCGGCCCGATTTTCCAAGCTTGCGCGCAAGATCGAGATTAAGGCAAGGTCTTTCAGTTTCTCGATGTCCTCCTCGTAGATGAGAAACACGTCGCGGTCGCGGCTCGTGCCGATGAATGGCGGCTTCATTTTCTTTGGTAGAAACTCCTCGCCCGTGGCGGTGAAGAAAACATAACCCGCGAGCGCCGCGTAACTCGGTAAATCCTTGCCGTCGAGAATTGCCTGTTTTCGCAGTTCCTTCCCGAGTTTGAAGTAAGAGAACGTTCCGCCCAAGCCTCTGCGCAGAGATTCATCCTTCGCTTTCGGCACGCCCTTTATCACGCGCCGCACGCGCTCTGCCGTGATGCTTTCGCAAATGTTGTCTTTGTTCTCTCTTGCTCTCTGGTTTCATAGGGCATCTGACAAAGAATGAACTGCCTGTTGCCGTTATCTTGTTCGTTTAAGCGCGAGAACCGCGTGCGCCGTCGTCCCAGAAACCGCCGGTACAATCCAAAATCGAGTGATTTTTTTATCACCAAAAGTGACATAAGTTGATCCATCTCATAAGGACCTCATGGTCCTTCGGGTTATCGAAAACTTTCTTTCCGAATATTTGTCGTAGGACATTCGAGGCCTGTAAGCCGCTACGATAAAAATAAGAACCGGCGACTTGGATGCCGATGTCGTCATTGTCTCCATCATCCGTTTCCACATCCGGTGAGAGGGCTCGGACTAAATAGGTCTTGCGAATGGGAGGCTCTGTTTCGTCTTTTCCTGAATTCAACGACCCCGGCAGCAATCATCTCGTTCATCTTTTCGATGGTCGCATATCGCCAGCCTCCATCTGGAACCTTGCAGGGACGTTTCGTCTTCGGATGAATGACGTCGTATGTGGGCCCTCCACCTCCAGGCCAAGACATGTTGTCGTCCCGCCAAACTCCGCGGTCTCCACATTCCCATATCTTGAGTGTTTCTTAGCTGGATCCCCCTTGGGCAATTTTCTGTAAAACTCTCTAAGGCCCGCCTCAACGAGCGCGTTCTTGGAGCCATGGACTTTCCTCATATCGTCTGTACTCTTTTTGAATTTCCCCTTGCTCGGGCTTCGCTTCCCGCCAGACCCCATGATTTTTCAGAGAATCCACCGACGCCGCGTAGACCAAGATATACTCGTGTCCGACGTGAGACGATATTTTGGCGTCGTTTTTTTGCGTCTCTCTTTTCCCAGACCAAGGTCGCGATCTAGGTTCTGATCCCCGAACACTTCATCGAGCAACATGCGTAAGCTATGGGACTTCATTGTCGTCGATAGAGACCAGGATGACGCCTAGATTAGGGTCGAGAAACTCCCTTAAGAGCCTTAAGCGCGGGAGCATCATGCAGCACCATTTATCGTGGCGGGAGTAAGATCCTCGCGGTCCTACAATGTCTTGCCAAGCCAGTCGCTGCATCATGGGGCTGAGTTGACGTTGTCGTTGTAAACCCAGCCTTCGTTGCCGGTGTTGTAGGGCGGGTCGATGTAGATGCACTTCACCTTGCCGTGGTAAGTCGGCAGCAGAGCTTTGAGCGCTTCGAGGTTGTCGCCCTCGATGATGAGGTTGTCGTGCAGGCTCGGCTCTTGCTCAACCCGCGCGACTTTACCGCCTCCAGCTCGCTGAACGGCACGACCAGATGGTGATTTTCCGCCAGCGGCTTGCCTTTGAATTGCAGGGTCGGCATGGCTCAGAGTAGCTGGATTAAACGGCGGAGCGCAAACGATTCGCCTCGCTCACGGCACGAATTCAGAATCCCCGCCAAACCCGGATGCGCAGCCTTCGGATTGTGCCGCCACTCAATGTGCGCGCGAACGGCTGCTTGACGTATTTCGCAAGACTCAGCGCATGCTGCCAGGCGTGATTTGCATCGACGCCTTGAATCGAGATGCCGATGTCGGAGACAAATTTGTAATCCGCTTCGGAACGCTCGCCCTTATCGATCTGCGCATGCGTCACGTTCCGAAGCTGTTCGAATGAGCCAGCCTGTTTGAACGCGGCGGTATGCGCGATCGAACAAGATCATTCCAATTAGAGAAGCGCGTCGAGCCGAAAGTTCCTCGGACACGTGTGTGAAAAAGATCAGGCGGGCGGTGCGGATCGAGCTCTCTTCGCCCCGTATTCGACCGTAAGCTCGGCGGTCAATGCCGTTTTGCCATTATGAGCATGTTCGAAGTGGTCCGCCCACTTTTCGATAACCGACAAGGGTGTCAACGAAGGGGACAGCATGCTTTTGGAGTCGCTTGTATAATGCTTCAGGGATTTCAAGTGTATTTCCATTCCCCTCGTGTAAACTGGTCTAGTTGATTCGTCAAACTGTATTTTGGTATTTTTGTATTCTGGTATATGGAAGCGGGAAGCGACACCCTAACGGAAAGGCGAGGAAAGGAAGAGCAGAAGTGCAGAAGGACAGAGGGCAGGAGACAAGGAGCGAGGCAGAGGGCGGAAGGCAGAGGGCAGAGGGCGGAGAGGACAAGAAGGCAGAGGGCAGGCGGGAAATTAGAAATTAGAAAATGGGAGAGGAGGAATCAGAAAGCAGAGGGCGGAAGGCAGAGGACAGAAGACAGAGGACAGGGGGAAATTAGGAAGTAGAAAGTAGGAATTAGAAACGGGAAAGTCCGCGTAATCGCGTAAAAGGCTCGCGCCTCACGCGATTGGCGAGGGACGGACGGGATTCAGAAGACGAGGTCAGAGGTCAGCGATCGGTCAGCTCCGGAACGTGATCGTCTTCGTATTTTTCGACAAGGACGCCAAGCACGTCCATGAGCGAAGCGAGTGGGTGGTTTTCATCTTCGCCAACTTGATCGGTAATGCGATCGAGCAACTCGACGAGCTCTTGATATTTGCTTTCAGAGCGAGGCACCCGGACCGCGTGAGAAATCGGCGGCCACGCCTTTGTCACTTTTTCAAGTTCCGACGTAGACATTTTATTTTTTCCATTTGCCGGTGTTGTACTAAATACGGAAGCGGTTGGGATATTCCTGCACTGCGCGATTGCCAAGGCCGCGTGCGAATAACGCCGGCAATAGCCGCACGGCATGCTGAAGGCTCAGCCGGAAAGCCTGATTGTTATCCAACCCGGCGGTGGCGGGAAGTGAATCGAAAGCACCCAGATCAAGCGCGCCGGGCTCTTCTCTAACGCGGTTGTTCCCCGAGTTCGCGGAAGAGTCTGTCTCGGATGGCCGGTGTGGCATATCGCAGTGTTATTTCGTTAAACTCTCCGCTCGATGTGTCGATGCGAGCGGTTCTGATCAAATGTTTCACATCCTGAAGATCAATGCCACTCTCGAGCCGCGCCGGATTTCGAAGGGCGTGCAGTTTCATGGCGATGAGATGCAGCGGGCTCGGGATGGCCAGTTTCAGATCATTCCCAAGATCGTGGAGGTGACTATCGGCGCGTATCTTTTGGAAGGTCTCTGTGTCCGCCAGCATCAAGTCAACCGGTAAGGCCCCCGCTGGATCGGCCACGAAGCGAAGGCGGATGAAATTCGCGCTACGATGAAAAACGGCGTAGCCGTGTCGCGCAAAGAAGGAGAGCCAGTTTTCTGCGTCCGATTCGCGCACCAGCAAATCGACATCGAAAGTGGTACGAGAATAGGCAAGCAGGTTGATGGCATTGCCGCCAACAAGGAGTGAATCGAGCCCTTCCGCGCATGCGCTCGCGGCCAGGGCGATGCTGTCGGGGTTGGGCACAGGACTGAATTGCGGTCGGTACGAGAGCAAGTCGAGAAAAATCTCGAATAGGAGCGCGGGGCGAAATTAGGAAGTTCGCGTAAAGGGCTGGTGCCCCACGCGACTAGCGGAGGGCGGCGTAATCGCGTAAAGGGCTGGTGCCCCACGCGACTAGCGAGTGACGAGTGACGGGCTGAGGGAAAGTATGAATTAGAAATTAGGAAGGAGGAAACGGGAGGGCAGAGGACAGAGGGGGAAATTAGAAAGTGGAAAGTAGAAACTAGAAATTAAAAAGGAGGAATTGCCCTTAACCCTCCAGGACTGCGGCGTTGCCGCGGCTACGCACGACCGGTTGATCGGTGATGATGACGGTCGTGCCCGGCGCCAGTGTGTCGTAAACTTTCGCCGCAAACTCCGGATTGATCTTCAGGCGCGACGCGATCTTCTCGGCATCGACGCCGCGGCCGCTGCTCGTCACGCTCATCCACCGGCGCGCCTCGCGGCCCGGTGCCAGTGAACTTTGCCGGCCGGTCGTGCCTTCGAGTAGCGAGAAAACATGATTGCCAAGCGATCCGCGCCCGCTGATCTCGACCGGAGCGCGGCCAATGGGCTTGCCATTCCGATAGACGTAAATCGCTTTGTCGGCGGCGCTGACCACCATCGTGACCGGCCCGCCCGTACTGCGCTCCGGGTTCCAGTCGTACTCGTTTTGCGCGAGTGGGCGCACCATCGCGGGTGTGAAATCTTTTGGCGCAAGCAACAGGCCGGGATTCGACGCGAGATGCGGCACCGGGACCTTGCCATCGCCCACCACGACCGTGCCCCCGCTCGCGGTCACGCCGAAGAGCAACTGCGAGAAATCATACGGCATGCGGATGCAGCCGTGGCTGGCGGGGTAGCCGGGGAGATTCCCCGAGTGCATGCAGATGCCGGTGTCGGTGAGCCGCTGCATGTTGGGCATCGGCGCGTTGTCGTACTTTTTCGAATAATACTCCCGACTTTTACCGAGAATGCTGAAGACGCCGCCCGGCGTGGAGTGGCCTTTCGAGCCGGTGCTCACGGTCGAACGGCCAATGAGGATGCCGTTGCGATAAACGTGCATGGTCTGCTCGGGGATGCTCACCAGCACCACGAGCGGACCGCTCGGAGAGAGCTGCGGTTTCCACCAATATTCGCCCGGCTTAAGCGGTCCCGTCGGCTTGCCGGTCGGCGTGCCTTGCGTATGGGCGGCGGGTTTTTGCATCGCCTCCGCGGCGGTGAACAGCAAGGCGACGGTGATGGCGAGGACGCTAAGTGTTTTCATGAGTGATTAGGAATTGTTTCGCTGGCGCTCTATTCTGTCGATGTTTCCTGCTCTTCCGGCCAATCATCGTTAGTCGATTTCCAGGTCTTGTCCGGATTATATCGATCCATGGTCTCGAACACCTTCAGCGTATCCGGCCCAAGATCTTTTTCGTAAACGACTCCGCTCGGTCCGACCAGGAACGTTTTCACTCCGGTAACCCGGTATTGGGCGGGCGCCGCCGCCAAAGCGAAGCCGCCGATCATCGCTCCCTCCACCACGAAATCCATTTCGCCCTTCGGCGCGGCGGGACCCTGCCCCTTAAGCACCTTGAAAAAGTAGCCGTGAAATGGCTGGCTCTTATCCGAATAGCCTTGTTGCAGCGCTCGCGCGATCCCTTCTCCGACCGGGCCTCCCCAGGTGCCGTCGGAGTTCTGCCAGGCCAGACCATCATGTTTGCCGGGCGTGCTGATAACTCGCTGAGCGTACTGGTTCACTTTCGCGTCATCATGCTTTTCCTGCGAGTATTGCTCCTGCGCTTCGACAAACCCGCGACAGATTGCGATGGCGTCCAGTTCGTTAGTGCCAATCCGACGATTCAGGATCTCCTGGCGGCCGGCCTTCATGTCGAATACCCATTTGCCCTTCTGTTTTACGATTGGAATCGGAAGGGGAAAATCATCGTTGCCAACGGTCAGGATGGCGCGGTTAGGATTTTTTGAATCCGTCCCGACGTTGCTTTTTTGTTTGGCCTTCGCAACAAATGCGGCGGCCCTGTTTTTGTCAGCCACAGGATCTTCCGAGCTGATGACGTCCTTGCTGTCCGGGCCCAGAATTTCGGTCAGGGCGGCAGTGTCAAATGACTCAGCCGCTTGAACCAGGCTATCCGCCGCTTCTTTCGGCGTGTTGAATTGCTTTTGTTTCGGTTCCGAAACCGCAGCGGCACCTGTTTTGGTCTGCGTCGCCGCTGTTGAGCCGGCACAGAGAAAACTCGAAGCCGTCAATACACACACAAGAAACGGAAGTTTTAGTGAGTTCATAATTTTTGGTTTCAATGTTTTTTGTTCGTTCACCATTTAGCGCCGGCGTCCTCCTCCGCCTTTGCCGCCGCCACCTTTAGCACCGCCGCCACCTTTGGCCCCGCCGCCGCCTTTGCCGCCGCCGCCACTTTTCACGCTGCTGCCACCGCGACTGCTGGCCGCTTTGGCCGAAGAACCGCTCCCACCGCTAAAGGCACTTCCTCCTCCTCCGCTCTTTGAAGGCTGATGACCGCCAACACTATTGGCACCACCTTTGGCACCACCAGCGCCCCCCGGCTTTCCAGCACCGCCGGCACCACCCGGTTTTCCAGCACCACCGGGTTTTCCAGCTCCGCCGGCACCACCCGGACCGCCGGGCTTTCCAACTCCACCCGCACCCCCGGGTCCGCCAGGTTTTCCAACTCCACCCGCACCGCCGGGACCGCCGGCCTTTCCAACTCCACCTGCACCACCGGGGCCACCAACACCGCCTGGCTTTCCGACACCACCCGCACCGCCCGGCCCACCAGCGCCACCCTTGGCTTTGCCACCAAATTTGTCGGCAGTTCCTCGATCACCATAGGGTGCGTTGCCGCGATGTTCCGGGCTATGCTGCCACTTACCCGCCTCACCTGCCTTAATGTTGTTCTTCTTATTGTAGTTGTTGACGTAGTTGTTGTTTACGTTGACGTCGATGTTGCCGTTGTTCCAGCCACAACCCCAACCCCAGTTATTGCCCCAAGCCGCGCCTAGCGCCACAGCCCCGCCGAACGCCAGCACCCCCCCGGCCACGTAGCCCGGGTAGGAGTAAGTCGGGTACGGATACGCAGGCTCCCCATAAACGACCGCCGGGTCATAGGAAGGAACATAGACCGTGCTGGGATCGGCCTGCTCAATTACGATCACCTCCTCGCCGCCGACGCTTTTCTTTTCTACTTTCTGTTGCTCGCCCGTCTTTAACGCTCCTTTGCCCTCGGCCTTCGCGCGCATGCGCTGGACGGCGTTCATCACATCCTCTGGCTGCGCGAGAAAGGCGTTCCCCATGTCCGATGTCCATTGGATGTTCGCAGCCATTCGCCCAGCCACCTCGGGGAAAGCCGCCATCGCCTGCACGCTCGGATCCCAGGGCTGCTTCGCCGCCGCGTCGGCTAATGCCTGATCCTTCAGAGCCTTGTTTTTATCCAGCCACTGCTGCAGTTGCATTATCTCGATCGGATAAGTGGAAGCCGCCAGCGTCTGCGCCAAAAGCGGATCGGGATAAAGCGCGATCGGCGCGACGAGCGAGTCCAGTTGGTCCTCAGGGATTTTCGCCTCTGGCGCTGTACCCGTATCGGCAGTTGTGGCCGCGGCCGCGGTCTGGTCCGCCGGGGGAGTTTGCGCCGGCGTTTCTCGCGAGGCCGCCAGGACCAGAGCAAGGCATGCGATGGCGGCTACGACACAAGCCAACTTGTTAGGGGATCGTGATCTGAATGATGGTGAATTCATATGGTGGTACGGTTGTTTTAGGCTGCTGCGAAAGAACCCTGGATGTTCAACGTGAATAACAGCGATGACACTGACGGGGCTCGCACCCCTTCGTCAATTATACCTTGGTTAAACGCCAAGGGGACAACTGACAGAGCGCAAAAAGTTGCAAGGTTTGAACTTAAAAAGGGAGAACGTCGGCATGCTGCCGATGTGCGCGATCGAGCTAATGGAGGCTTTCAACATCTGGGGAATCGAAAAAGCCTCGCCTGGACGGGGGCTCTTCTCGAGAGCGTTCAGATGCACAGCCAGCGAGAAGGAGCAGCGAAAACATGAAGAATGAAATCATCGTCCTCACAAAACGGGAACAGGTTCCTAACGAGAAGCAGGCCGAATCATTCAGCAATTAAAGCGCAATGATTCGGGGTATCAAGGTCGCCTTCAAATCCTCCAAATCATTGGAGGCCACTCGGTGCGCGGCAACGCCGCAACTTACTAGGAAAATCTGTCGCTCCAGTTAAGGCTTCCGCGGGACGCGCGCTTTTGATAATCAGAGTCCTGTGACGTGGGAGAATGGATGCCGAGCCACGCGCTTACCTCGTGGGAAGGGCGACCCTGTCCTCCGCGGCTCCAGCATGGCCTGCTCTCTGGTGGCCCTTTTCCTTGTGCTGGCCGCGGTCGGCGCGGCGGGAAGTGAGCCGAAGCGCGTCCTCATTGTTCATTCTTTCGGGAGCGTCGCGCCGCCGTTCACCACTCACTCGATCGCTTTTGAAACCGAACTGGTCGAGAAGATGGGAGAACGCATTGATCTGGACGAAGTCTCGCTGGATATGGCGCGCTACGCAGACCCAAACCTGCAAGAAGCCCTGGTCGAGTACCTGCAAAAACGGCAGGCACACTGGCAACCGGACCTGGTGGTGCCAATCGGTTCACCCGCGGGCGTCTTTGTGGCGCAATACCAGGACCGCCTTTTTCCGAAAACTCCCATCCTCTACACTGGAATGGATCGCCGACGGTTACCTCCCAATGCGCTAGAGAAAAACGCCACCTTGGTTGGGGAGAATTTTGATCTGCCGGGTTTCATCGAGGACATTCTCCAAGTCGCTCCGGCGACGAAGCACATCGCGGTGGTGATCGGCGCGTCGGCGATTGAGCAGTATTGGGCAGCCGCGTTTCGAAAGGAATTTGAGCCATTTGCGAATCGCATCAATTTCATCTGGCTCAATGACCTGTCATTGGATCAGATGCTGGAGAAGACCAGAGCGCTGCCTCCGGACTCCTTTATTTTTCTTATCCTGCTGCTGCGCGATGCCACGGGAGTGACCCACAATGCGGACGAGGCACTGCAACGAATTCATGCGGTCGCGAATGCGCCGATCAATGGCATCTTTCAGCATCAACTCGGCTTGGGAATTGTCGGCGGCCGGCTCTATCAGGCCGAGCTTGAAGGAATCGAATCGGCCCGTATCGCAATTCGCATTTTGCATGGCGAACCGGCTTCGAGTTTCCCGCCCAGGATCGTGGGCCCCTTGTCCCCCCGGTATGACTGGCGGGAGTTGAAGCGCTGGAAAATCAACGAAAAGCATCTGCCACCGGCAAGCGTCGTCTTGTTCCGCGAACCGACGGCTTGGGAACAATACGCGGGGTGGATCATAGCCGGGGTCTCGCTCTGTCTTGTTCAGGCGGTTCTCATCTTTGGGTTGCTTGCGAATCTGGCGAAACGCCGACGCGCCGAACGTTCATTGATCGAAAGCGAAGACCGCGTGGCTCTCGCGGCCGACGCGGCCAACTTGGGAGTGTGGGAGATAGACACAGCGACGAATGACGTCTGGGTCTCGGACAAAATGCGCGATTTATTTCAAATCACTCCGGGAAAAGGCGTCGATTACGCGGCATTTCTGGAGTGGGTGCATCCGGATGATCGGCCATTGCGTGATTCCGCGATAAAGCGAGCGATCGAAACAAAGGGCAGCTATGAAATTGAGTATCGCATCCGGCTGCCAGATGGAACGGTGCGCTGGATCAGCGGGCGCGCGCGTTGTATCAGCCATGGCGACGGGAGATCAAGCCGGCTTCTGGGGGTTTCGATGGACATCACCGAGCGCAAACGAGTCGAGAAGGAGGCGATGGAGCAGCGCGATGAATTGTTTCACCTCTCGCGGGTGACAACGCTGGGCCAGTTGTCTGCGTCCCTGGCCCATGAGATAAATCAGCCGCTGGGTATCATTCTGGCCAATACACAGGCGGCCCAGCGCATGCTGGCCGGAGATGCCCCCGATATCGCGGAACTGCGCGACATTCTCGCCGACATCGTCGGCGAGGATATCCGTGCCGGGGAGGTGATCACTCGACTGCGCGCTTTGCTCAAGCGCGGAGAAACACGGCTTCTTCCATTGGCGCTCAATGAGGTTATCGAGGATGTGTTGCGCCTCCTCAGCAGCGACCTTGTCGCACGCGGCGTGACCGTTCAGACTACGCTGGCCGACGAGCTGCCTGATGTGCCGGGCGACATGGTGCAGCTTCAACAAGTCCTGCTCAACATCGTTACTAATGCCTGTGATGCGATGACGGAGAATCTGCAAGAGGATCGAATACTCAAGATTTCCACCAACGTGCAACCGGGCAAAGTGTGTGTGTCGGTACAGGATCAGGGCCGCGGGTTGCCGGATGGCGATGTCGCTCAGATTTTCCAGCCTTTCTTCACCACGAAAACCCATGGCTTGGGCGTCGGACTATCCATTTGCCAGTCGATCATCGCAGCTCATCATGGAAAACTCTGGGCGGAGCCTAACGAAGGACGCGGCCTCACCCTTCACATGGAACTCGAATCCATCGCACCGGCTACTTCATGAGCAATCCCACCCGCATCGTTTATCTGCTGGATGACGAGCCCGCCATGGTCAAGGCCGTCACGCGTTTGCTGCGGACCCAGGGATTTGAGGTGGAGGGATTCACCACGCCGGCCAGCTTTCTCGACGCTTACCGTCCGGGATCAGACAGTTGCCTGGTTCTCGATGTGGCCATGCCTGAGCTGAATGGGCTGTGTCTTCAAAGACGACTCACCCACAATGGCGTCCTTCTGCCAATCGTCTTTCTCACCGGTCATGGCGACATCCCCATGAGCGTCCGTGCGATGAAGGCAGGAGCGGTGGATTTCCTTACCAAGCCGGTTAAGGACATTGATCTCCTGCGCGCAGTCAGGGCCGCGCTGGCGCGTGCTGCGGAGCAACGTGAAGCCGCCACCATCTCGGCGCGTCTCACCCTTCTCACGCCGCGTGAACGGGAGGTAATGGAGCATGTGGTTGCTGGAAAACTGAACAAGCAGATCGCCTTCGACCTCGGAACCGGCGAGCAGACCATCAAGATTCATCGTGGACGTATGATGCATAAAATGGGCTTGGAGTCTGTCGCCGACCTGGTGCGGATCGCTGAAAAACTTGGCATCGGCAGGAAACAAGACTAACGAATCGAAAGTTGAATTTGGTGGTTGGGTTTCCACACCCAGGCGTTTAACCAAGGTATAATTGACGGAGGGGCGCACGCCCCTCCACTGTCATCGCGGAATGACAGACCGCAAGAAAGTCATCGCTGTTCTGGATGACGAGGTGAAGATGCGCCTGGCGTTGGCGCGTCTGCTCAAGACTCACGGCTATACGGTTGCGCCTTTTGAGTTGGGCGATGATTTTTTAGGAACGGTCGAGTCTGATCGTCCGGACTGCCTGCTGCTGGATCTACACATGTCCGGAACAACGGGGTTCGACGTGCTTGAGTCGATGTCTTCCATGCGCGCCGGAGTGCCGATCATTGTCATTACCGGCCACGATCAACCCGGCAATGCGGAGCGCGTACGTGTCCTGGGGGCCGTAGATTACCTGCTCAAGCCTCTCGACGAATCTGTCTTGATCGCCGCGATCCAACGCGCATGTCCGGATGGGCCTCTGCCGTCGAATCAGAAATTCTGACCCTATCTCACCCAGACACCTTTGATTATTAACTCATCCAAAAAAATGCAATCCTCTGTTTCTCCATTTGTCTGGCTCGTTAGGCTGGAAAAGGGGATCGATTTTCGCCATCCCTCCCAAGAGATGGTCAATGAAACGCAAGGTAGTGAGAGACGAAGTCCTGGTCCCCGTTAACGATTCCAATAAAACAAATCATGAAAACACCAGATCAGATTAGACGGGCAGCACGAAATCATAAACAACCAGCCATTCGTCCGCACCGCCTGCGTGCGGCTCAACCGCGACGTGCGGATGCGGAAACACTCCGTCTTCTTTCTCTTGCGAACACAATCAAGAAGCCATCCAGCCACACCAAAACCATGTCCACCCAATCGCCGTCAAAACCGTCCAAGACCCAGTCCAAATATCGCGTCGGAATGTTCAGCGCGGGCGAAGCCCGTTGTGATCGCTGGCAGGAAATGGCGCATGCCGCCCAGGCTCTCGTGGCCCGGTCGGCGGCCGGTTCATCCACCAAGGAAGCAGTCGCGCAAGTGGAGGACTTGTTCGAGCATCTCAGCATCCTCGAGGCGTTCCACGCCTATCCCGGGGAATCTTTGATGGCCGCATTGAAGGAGGCGCTGGGCCGGGACGATTACTCCGGCTTTTCCAAGCTCAGCACCCGCATCGCCAGGGCGATCATCACCGGCTCCTACCGTCGCTCCGCAAATGCCTGGAAGCTGGGGGAGGAAGGAGAGCAGGAGGGCAACGAGCGCCTGATGAAGGACTACTTCGACACGGGCGATCTGACCAAGCCCTACTTCGAAGTCCTGATCGTTAGCGACGACCCCACCCCGGAACAGGTGCGCCAGGCGCGCAACGAACTTCGGCAGCTTCGCCGTCCGGAAGACCCCTTTGTCTATGAGGCGGTAACGGTGCCGAGCTTTGAAGACGGCATCCTCGGCGTGGTGCTCAACGCGGATGTGCAGGCGGTGGTCATCAAGGATAATTTCCGTTTCCGCACCCAGTTTGAGGCACCCAATCTGCGGACCTACCTGGAGCAGCATCTGTCGGTGGAGCCTGGTTCTTTGGAGCCAAAAGACTACGGCGTGGCTCTCGCGCAGGCTATCGCGAAGACCCGCCCCGAGCTGGACGTTTATCTGGTCCTGGACCGGGCGGTGGAAAAGATGGCAAGCCATCTCGACTCGAAAAACATCCGGCGCATTTTCTACGGGATCGAAGATCTGATGGAGATCCACCTCGCGATGATGGAGGGCGTCAACCAGCGCTACGACACGCCGTATTTCAACAACCTGAAAAACTATGCGCGCCGCCCGGTCGGCACTTTCCACGCGCTGCCGGTTGCCCGGGGCAAGTCGGTTTTCAACTCGCACTGGATTCGCGACTTCGGTCACTTCTACGGCGCCAACATTTTCCTGGCCGAATCCTCCGCTACCACCGGCGGGTCTGGATTCGCTGCTCGAGCCGACCGGCAACATCAAGGTGGCCCAGGAGAAAGCGGCCCGCGCGTTCGGTTGCCGGCAGCTCTTCTTCGGCACGAATGGCACCTCCACTTCCAACAAGATCGCCGTCCAGACCATCGTCCGCCCGGGCGACATCGTGCTGGTGGACCGCAACTGCCACAAGTCCCACCACTACGGGCTCGTCCTCGGCGGCGGGCAGCCGCTCTACGTCGAAGCCTACCCGCTGACCGAATATTCCATGTACGGCGCGGTGCCGCTCAGAACGATCAAGAAAACGCTGCTCGATCTGAAGGCTGAAGGCAAGCTCGACCGGGCGCGGATGCTGCTGCTCACTAACTGCACCTTCGACGGCCACGTCTACAACGTGCAGCGTTTCATGGAGGAGGTGCTGGCGATCAAGCCGGACATCGTTTTCCTCTGGGACGAGGCCTGGTATGCCTACAGCCGCTTCACACCCTTCCATCGAATGCGCTCCGCCATGGGCGCGTGTGAGGCCCTGCGCGAGAAGTATGCCTCCGAGGCCTACCGCGCCGAATACGCCGAGTTCAAAAAGAAACACGGCAAGATCGATCCGAAAAATCCCAGGCTTCTCGACACCCATCTGCTGCCCGACCCGGACGCGGTCAAGATGCGGGTCTATGCGACAACTTCGACGCACAAGTCGCTCTCCTGCTTCCGCCAGGGTTCCTACATCATGGTGAACGACGATTGCTGGGAAAGCACCGAGCCCACCTTCAAGGAGGCCTTCTTCGCCCACACCAGCACGTCGCCGAACCTGCAGCTCATCGCTTCGCTCGACATCGCCCGCCGCCAGGCCGAGCTGGAGGGCTACGAGCTGGTCGGCCGCTCCATCGAGCTCTCCCTGATCCTGCGCCGCGAGGTGAACCAGGATCCGCTCATCTCGAAATACTTCAGCATCGCCACCAACGCCCAGATGGTGCCCGCCCAGTATCGCGCCAGCGGATTCGATGACTTCCATTCGCAGAACGCGACTTGGAAGACCGTCTACGACGCGTGGGCAAACGACGAGTTCACGCTCGATCCCACCCGTATCACTCTCCTCTGCGGTTCCGCCGGCTTCGACGGCACCTCCTTCAAGGGGATGCTCGCGAGCAAGTTCGACATCCAGCTCAACAAGACCTCGCGCAACAGCGTCCTGCTCCAGACCAACATCAACAACACCCGCAGTGACATCGCCTATCTGATCAAGGTGCTCGCCGATATCTCCCGCGATCTCGACCGCAAGCTGGCGAGGGACTACGACGAGAAGGCCGGCTTCGACGCCCGGGTCAAGAGCCTCATCACCGACGTGCCGGATCTGCCGAACTTCAGCCGCTTCCACGACGCCTTCCGCGAGAATCCGAAGAGCAAAACCAACGAAGGCGACATGCGGACGCCCTTCTACCTTGCCTATGACGCGGAAAACTGCACCCACGTGAAGCTAAACTCGAAGGAGATCGACGACCTCGTGAAGCGCGGCCAGGCCGTCTCCGCGAAGTTCGTCATTCCTTATCCGCCGGGCTTCCCGATCATGGTGCCCGGCCAGGTCATTACCAAGGACACGATCGACTTCATGCGGAAGCTCGACGTCAAGGAAATCCACGGATATCACGCCGCCTCGGGCCTGGAACTGATCAGGCCGGAGAAGCTTGGCGGAGCCAAAAAGAAAGCAAGGAAGTAGGCTGATTCTCGCCTGACACTTTTTCACAAAGCTGACGACCCTAAAATCCGAACACCCTGCCTAACGACAAAAAACGGAGCACAACATGATTGACTGGTTCTTCACCACGCTTAAGACCTACCCGGAAATCGCGATTTTTCTCGCGCTCGCTCTCGGTTACTACTTCGGCAAGTTCACCTACAAGGGGATCGGCCTCGGGGCGGTGACCGCCACCCTGATCGCCGCCGTCGTGATCGGGCAGATCGGGATCACGGTCAACCAGCCGCTCAAGGCGTTTTCGTTCCTCATGTTCCTGTTCGCCGTCGGCTACGGCGTCGGGCCGCAGTTCGTGCGCGGGATTGCCAGCAGCGGTCTGCCGCAGGCGATCTTCTCGGTGGTGCAGTGCGTATTCAGCCTGGCCGCCTGCGTGCTGGTCGCAAAGTTCGCCGGCTACGACCTCGGCTACGGGGCCGGACTCTACTCGGGCTCGCAGACGATCTCCGCCGCGATGGGGCTTTCGACCGACGCCATCAACCAGCTGGGCCTGCCCGCCGATCAAGCCAAGGCCCTGCTCGACTCGATGCCGATCGCTTACGCCGTGACCTACATGTTCGGCACCATGGGCTCGGCGATCGTGATCGCCGTCATCGGTCCGAAGCTGCTGGGCATCAACCTCGAGGCTGCGTGCAAGGACTACGAGGAGAAGCATGGGGGCGGCAAGAAGGAGCTGGGCGGTCCGGGCACGGGCTGGTCACGCTGGGCGTTGCGCGCCTACAAGGTGCAGCCGGGTGGCAAGGCCGTCGGTCTGCGCGTTGCCGAGGCTGAGTCGCTGGTGCCCGGTGCACGCCTCTTCATCCTGCGCATTCGGCGTGGGAGCGAAATCATGGAAGCGACCGCAGACATCGTCCTGAAGGAAGGCGACGTGGGGGCTGTCGCGGGCGAGCGCGAAGTGCTGGTGAACGTGCTTGGGGCGCAGGGGGTTGAGGTCGAGGACCGCGAGCTGCTCGCCGTCCCGGTGGAGGGCGTCGACGTCCTGGTGACAAACAAGGGGGTCGATGGCAAGACGCTCGCCGAGTTGGCGACGCGCCCGGCAACGCGCGGCGTGTTTTTGCGCAAGATAACGCGCGGCGCTACCGCCACCGATATTCCCGTTTTGCCGGGCACCGAGGTCAATCGTGGCGACTTGCTCACCCTTGTCGGCCGCACGTCGGACACAACGGCGGCCACCAAGATGCTGGGTGTCGCCGACCGTCCGACCGATGTCACCGATATGGCGTTCGTTGGCCTGTTTATCGTGGTCGGCGCCCTGATCGGCTCGCTGGTCTTCAAGGTGGCTGGCGCGCCACTCACCCTGTCGACCGCCGGCGGAGCGCTGGTCTTCGGCATTATCGGCGGATGGCTGCGCTCGGTGCGCCCGAAGTTCGGCCGCATTCCGACGCCTACCGTCTGGTTCATGAACTCGGTCGGCCTCAACATCTTCATCGCCATCGTCGGCATCTCTGCCGGTCCGGGCTTCGTCAACGGTCTGAAAACGCAGGGCGTCGGTCTCTTTCTCTGGGGCGCGGTCGCGACCACGATCCCGCTGGTTCTCGGGATGTTCGTCGCCAAGTACGTGTTCCGCTTCCACGACGCGCTCAACCTCGGAATCATTTCCGGGTCGCGCACGACGACGGCATCGCTTGGTCTGGTCTGCGACCAGGCCAAGAGCCAGATCCCGGCGCTCGGCTACACCGTTACCTACGCCGTTGGCAACACCCTGCTCACCATCTGGGGCATGGTCATCATCATGTTGCTGTCGTGAGAACAGATTTTCCGAACATGATTCAACCGCAAAGAAAACTATGACAACAAAAAGCAAACCCTCCCGGGCATTATCAGATACTGCGAGACTGAAGGAGTTCGACAAACTCGGTCCGTTCGAGATCAAGGATTTCGTCCAAAAAGTAGCGTCGAAAACGGCGCTGGAAAATTCCTTGTCCTACCTGAACGCGGGTCGTGGCAATCCAAACTGGGTCGCCACTGAGCCGCGCGAAGCGTTCTTCCTCCTCGGGCAGTTCGCAATCACTGAATGCAAACGGGTGCTCGACCTGCCACCCGGCGTGGGCGGGATGCCTGCCGCACCGGGAATAGCCGGCCGGCTCGAAGCCTGGCTGAAGAAGCATGATGACATGCCAGGTGCACCTTTTCTCCAGGCGATGGTGCCGTGGGCGGTGAAAGAAGTTCAGCTTCGACCCCGACAAGTTCGTGCACGAGTTGGTGGATTCCATCATCGGCGATCACTACCCGGTGCCAGACCGCATGCTGGTGCATAACGAACAGATCGTGCACGAGTACCTGGAGTGGGCCATGTGCGGAAACCCGCGGCCGAAAGGCAAGTTCAAGATCTATGCGGTCGAGGGCGGCACCGCCGCCATGTGTTACATTTTCAAGTCGCTAAAAGCCAACCGGATTCTCAACCCCGGCGACACGATAGCGCTCGGAGTGCCGATCTTCACGCCCTACCTGGAGATGGCGCATCTGGAGGACTACGACCTCCACTACGTCGAGATACATGCGAAGCAGGAGGATAAGTTTCAGTATCCGGATTCAGAGATCAAGAAGCTCCTCGACCCGAAGATCAAGGCGTTCTTCATCGTCAATCCTGGCAATCCGTTCGCCGTCGCGCTTTCTCCAGACACGATTAAGAAAATCGGCGCGGTGCTCAAGAAGCGGCCCGATCTCATCCTGCTTACCGACGACGTCTATGGCACATTCGTTCCAGGCTTCCGTTCGCTGATGGGAGAGTTCCCGGAGAACACGATCGGCGTTTACTCTTACAGCAAGTACTTCGGCTGCACCGGGTGGCGGCTCGGGACCATCGCGGTCTACGAGAACAACATCTTCGACAAGATGATCGCCGCGCATCCTGAGTCGATTAAGAAGCTACTCGACAAGCGCTACGGCGGGCTCACTCTTAAGCCGCGCGAGTTCGCCTTCATCGACCGCATCGTGGCCGACAGCCGCGACATCGCGCTCAATCACACGGCCGGGCTGTCGCTTCCGCAGCAGGTCATGATGACACTGTTCTCGCTCTAGCGAGCTGATGGACGAAAAGAAAGTCTATCAGAAAGCCTGCATCGGCATCTGCAAGCAGCGGGTCCAGGCAACGATCGAAGGACTGGACATCGAAGTCGGACCTAACGAGTACTTCGATTACTACTATGGCCTGATCGATTTCGAGTTTTTTGCCCGCAAGTACCTGGGCGAGGACGTCGTCAAGTGGATGAAGGCGAACGTGCACCCGCTCGACATCGTGTTTCGGCTGGCCGAGGACCACGGCATCGTCCTGCTCAACGGCGGCGGCTTTGCCGCTCCCGATTGGTCGGTGCGCATATCCTTCGCAAACCTGGAGAATCATGTCTACGACGACATCGGCCGGGCGGTGCGCGCCATCGCGCGCGGATACAGGCAGGCTTATGAGGCAGCTACAGGCAAGACTGCCCCGCCAGCCCCGACTAGAGCGAAACGCTAGTCCGGTTACTTCGCGATGCTGCTGCCGCAAATAGAAAGCAAAGAAGGGTGAAAAGAATATTAACCCTGACAGGCGAGAAAGCCAACGCTAGCAGGCTCCGGTGAAGGTCAGCCCGAGCAAACCATCTATGAATATACGAACTTCTGTTCGTGACTACGCATTTGCCGCAGTGGCATTGCTTGCCGTCTTGAGCGGGGCGGAGACCGCGCTCGGCCAGCAGGAGAGTAACATCGACATCTGGAAGGCCGCCCCATCTGATCTCACCTTCGCGGTGACGGAAGTTCCTCCTGTCGCAACGGTGACGCAGGTCGCTCCCACGGACAGCGCGCTAACATCTACCGAGCAAGGCGCAGACGCCCCTCGATGAGTCATTTGACTGGCGCCAATGGCGCTTGGAAAAGCGCCGCAGGCCTTCAAAGATACGAAGTTCGAATTCAACTTCCGCACCTTCTACTTCGATCGCAGCGACTTCAGTGGCGCAGAGAAACAGGCGTGGGCCATCGGCGGATGGTTGGGAGTGAAGACCGGTTACTTTCTCGACCATATTGCGTTCGGAGCGACGGTTTACACTTCCAATCCGATCTATGCCCCTGACGACAGGGATGGAACCGGCCTCCTGGCGCCGGGGCAGAATGGCTATACGGTCCTCGGCGAGTTCTACGCGGAACTCCGGATCGCCAAAGATGTGGGCATTACTGTCGGAGCCAAGGGCTACGACACGCCGTTTATCAACCGGAACGACACCCGCATGACGCCAAATACATTTGAGGCGATTGTTTTACAGGGCCGCACCAAGCTGGGCGGGAGCAGCGACGACGCCAGCGCATCCACGGACGGCATTGGCCTGAGCAAAGATGGAAAAGAGGTCGCGGTCCCGGCGCCAACGCCGGCCGAGGACGTCGCGTCGATCAAGTACGGATTCGGGTATTTCTACCAAATCAAAGCGCAAAATGACAGCGAATTTGTCTCGATGGCGGAAGACGCGGGCGCTGATGTTGAGCGAGGCGTGTGGTCAGCTGGAGCCCTCTACGAAAAAGGGAAATTTTCGTTAGGTGCGATCGATTATTACAGCTCCGATATCATCAATATCGCATATGGCGAGACAAAAATGGAACTCCCGATTAGCGTCGATTGGAAGCCAAAGCTAGCCGCCCAGTTCGTGGATCAACGCAGTGTCGGAGCCGACCTCCTGCAGGGTGACAGTTTTTCGGCCGATCAGTTCGGCTTTAAAGTAGATCTGCCCGTGAAAAAAGCGTTGTTTACCGCTGCTTTCACTCACGCCTGGGGGGATACCAACCTGCAAAACCCGTGGAGTGGTTATCCCGGCTATACTAGTGTTCAGGTTCAAGACTTCAATCGAGCCGGTGAGAGCGCGTTTCTTCTCCGGGCTGGCTATGATTTTCCCGTCGACGGACTGAGCGCTTATGCCTTGGCGGTGTTCGGCACGGACCCGGACCAAGCGGGGCAGTATCGGCAGAATGAGTTCGATTTCAATCTTCAGTGGGGTCCCAAAAAAGGCGTTCTGGAGGGTTTGTCGCTGCGTCTGCGTTACGCGGTTGTCCAGCAGTTTGGAGGAGACGTCCACAACCTTACCGACTTCCGCGCCATTTGTAACTACGTGATCAAGTTCTAACAAGAAGAGCCCGGTCGGCTACACTGGCATGAACTGCTGCCGACATAAGTATGTAACTGTAACTACACCGATGACCGCCACGCAGGAATGTCGATAACTTCGACGAGTTCCGTGATCGACAACCGCAACCTATCAGAGCAACCACACTATGAACTATCTGACCCACGCTCTTAGGGAGCATCAAGAACTCGCAGTCTTCTTAACCCTGGCCATCGGCTTTCTCATCGGCCGCCTCAAGATCGGGGCGTTCAGCCTCGGGACGGCCGTGGGCACGCTGCTGGCGGGAGTCGCCGTCGGGCAACTGGCCATCCAGGTGCCCGCCACGGTCAAGTATGTTTTCTTTGATCTCTTCCTCTTCACCACCGGTTACAAGGTGGGCCCCCAGTTCTTTCGCGCGCTCAAGAAGGATGCAGGACCGCAAGTGGCCCTTACGCTTGTGCTCTGCGTCACTTGTCTGCTCGCCGCGTACACCGCAGCAAAGCTCCTCGGCTACGACGTAGGCACGGCGGCCGGCATGCTGGCCGGTGCATTCACGGAATCGACAGTCATAGGAACCGCGAGCGACGCTATCAATCGCCTCGGCATATCGGCCGCGGACAAAACGAGCCTGACCAACAACATCCCAGTGGCTTACGCCGTCACTTACCTGGTCGGCACGGCGTTTATCGTCTGGTTCCTCCCGAACGTGGGTCCGAAGCTGATGGGTGTTAATCTGAAGGAGGAGGCCCGGAAACTCCGTGCCAAGCTCGCAGCCTCGGGCGGTGGAGAGCCGGAGGGTCCCTCAGCCTACCAGGCACTCGCAGTTCGCGCCTACCGGGTCACCCATCCGGATTTGCTTAATCGGAGTGTGGGCGAACTGGAGGCGCGTCCCCGAGCAACTCGCTTATTCATCTCGCGGATCCGCAGGGATGACAAGGTCATCGAGGCCGAGCCAAACATGGTCATTCGTGACGGTGACGTCATCGCGGTCCTGACCCGCTCGGAACTATTGATGACCCGCGGAACGGAGATCGGTCCCGAGGTGAGTGACAAGGAGCTTCTCGATTTTCCGATCGGTTTCCTCGACGTTGTGATCACCAATAAGGCTTTCTTCGGCAAGAGCTTGACAGATCTGGCAGGCATGGATTTCGCCCGGGGCGTGTTTTTAAAGAAGTTGACCAGGGGCGGTCAGCCGATGCCGTTCTCGCCTGCGATGCGGCTGGAGCGGAGCGACGTACTGACTCTCGTCGGAGCGACGCGCGACGTCGAGCGGGCGGCGAAGAACCTCGGCTACGCCGATCGCCAGACGGTGATGACGGACATGATCTTCGTCGGTCTCGGCATTTTCCTCGGTGGCCTGGTAGGATTGCTCACCCTCGTAGTCGCGGGCTTGCCGCTCACCCTTACCGCTAGTGGTGGCGCGCTCATTATGGGTCTGGTGTTCGGCTGGCTGCGCGGGGTTCACCCGACATTCGGCCGGATCCCGGAGTCTGCCATGTGGATCTTCGACACCGTCGGTTTGACGGTCTTCATGGCCTGCGTTGGGCTTGCTGCAGGGCCGAGCTTCTTTTCGGGGCTCCAGAAGTCAGGGATCAGCCTGGTCTTTGTCGGCCTTGTCATTGCGATTCTTCCGCACACTGTGTCCATCCTATTCGGTCGCTTTGTGTTGAAGATGAACCCGGTCATCGTCCTGGGTGCTTGTTCCGGCGCTGGAACGATTACCGCCGCGCTTCGCGCTATCCAGGAGCAGGCGGATAGCGATCTCCCAG
Organism: uncultured Verrucomicrobiae bacterium; assembly: GCA_963737545.1. GTDB lineage: Bacteria > Verrucomicrobiota > Verrucomicrobiia > Chthoniobacterales > UBA10450 > CAVTTH01. The sequence goes on from CAVTTH010000003.1 coordinate 949,958, forward strand.
CCCTCGGCTACACCGTCCCTTATGCAATTGGCAATATCGTGCTTACCGCCTGGGGTCCCGTCCTAGTCGCCATGATGTCGTAGATTTATCCTGAGTCACCAACCCTGCAAGGCGATGATTCTCCCACTCACTGACAGTTAGACAATTAGACTCTCCAAATGCTTGCCGATCCGTCGATCGTCCGAACTGTGGCGCTTCCGATTTCCATTGATTTGGGAGCAACCTTCCTTTTCAGCATAACCGGAGCGATGGTGGCCATCCGACGGCACTACGATGCTGTCGGCGTGTTTGTACTGGCGCTCGCCTCCGGTCTTGGCGGCGGGTTGCTGCGTGACGGTCTCTTCATCCAAAACGGGCCGCCGGCGGCGATGCGCGATAGCTCCTACATGATTGCAGTGATCGCTGGCTGCGTGATAGCGATTCCATTTTACAAGCACGTGGAACGATTATCCAAGCCCTTCCTGATTTTTGATGCGCTTGGCACCGGGGCCTATGGGGTGGTGGGTGCCAGCAAAGCCTTTGAGGCGGGCCTGGCCATTCCCGCCTGCATCTTCGTGGGCGTGGTAAATGCCGTGGGCAGCGGCCTTGTCCGCGATGTCTTGGTGCGTGAAGAGCCGCTCTTGTTCAAGCCAGGGCAGTTCTATGTCATTGCTTCGGGGCTCGGTGTGGCGGGATTCACCCTGTTCGCCGTCTTTTTCCGGTTACCTCTCGTGCCATCTGCCATCGCAGGTATTGCCATCACGTTCGTGTTCCGGCTCCTGGCGATCTTCTTCGACTGGAAGACCAGATCGGTGATGCGGCCACCATCCTAATGAGAATAAAGCCCCGGCTTTCGCCAGTTTTTTTCAGACGAGGCTTCTCCTCCGCGCGCGGGAAGCTCCGGAACGAACAGATGGACAATGTGCGTGGCTATCTCTATGTTCCTTCCACTGCAGAGCGTTTGACTGACAACAACTGAGCGCCATGGATTTTCTAAGCTATTTCGCCCTCGCCATCCTCTTCTTTATCGTCCTCGTTCTCTCTTACGGGATGATCGCGATTCATGACATCCCCTATAACATTGCCAAAGCGCGGAATCACCCCCACGCGGATGCCATTCACGCGGGCGGGTGGATCAGTCTTTTCACCCTCCACGCCATCTGGCCGTTTCTCTGGATTTGGGCCTACTCATATCACCCGGTGCACGGTTATGGCGGAAAGCCACGGGAAAACACCGATCAAGCCGACCCGGAGAGTTCCAACGCAACCTCGCAGCTTGCCGCGCTCGAAAAGAAAATCGCGGCCCTCGAAGCGAACGCATCCAGGCCCGGCGGTTCACAACCCAAATAGTCTTCGATCATGGACCTGCTTCTCATTCTTACCTATGCGGCATTCGCCTACGCCGTGTTCCGCATATTCAAGATACCCGTCAATGGCTACAGTCTGCTAACGGCGGCGCTGGGGGGCGTGGCCCTGCTGGGAGCCCTCCTGCTGGGGATGAACTACAATCACCCCTTCACCAGCGAAGCGCGGTTCTACTTCCACAGCACGCCGATCATTCCCGCCGTCAGCGGGGTGGTGATCGACGTTCCGGTCGAGGCGGGCAAGCCGCTGAAAGGGGGCGACGTTCTCTTTCGCATTGATCCCAAGCCTTTCCAAAACGCGGTCAATGCCAAGGAGGCAGCGCTCGCGACTGCGGTCTCGACAACCCAACAGTTGCAGGCCACGGCGGATGCGGCCCAGAAGAAATTGGAGTCGGCGCTGGCGGACCGGGACAGCGCAAAGGATATCTTCCAACGCTCGCAAAAGCTGCTCGAAAGCGGCGCCATCGCCCAGGCTCAATTCGAGAAGGCCAAGAACACTTTCAATGCCGCGGAAGCGACCGCGGAAAGCGCCAAATCCGAAGCCGAGCGCGCGCTGATCGAGGCGGAAGCAGTCATCCACGGAGTCAATACCGACGTCGCCCGTCTCCAGGCCGAACTCGATACCGCGAAGTTTAACCTCGAGCAATCTGTCGTGCGCGCGCCGACCGACGGCACGGTCCAGCAGAATTTTTTGCGCCCCGGCATGTATGCGGCTTCGGTGCCGCTGCGGCCGGTGATGGTTTTTTTACATGATGAAAAACCGAAGTTCACGGCCGCTTTTCTGCAAAACAGCGCTCAGCGGATCGAGCAGGGCTCGGAGGCTGAATTCATCCTGCCCGCCGTGCCAGGGCGATTCTTCAAAGGCAAGGTCAGTGCCGTGGGCGCCTACATCGCCCAAGGCCAGCTCCAGCCCAGCGGGAACCTGGTGGATCCTGAACAAATCAAAGGCGAGGGGCGCATCCTCGTTATCATTGAACCCGAAGACGATATCTCAAAATACCTGGTCGTGCCGGGCAGTAGCGCGCAGGTGGCGATTTACACGCACCACATGCATCACTTGGCCATTCTGCGGAAGGTGCTCCTCCGCATGAAGTCGTGGACGAACTTCATCTTCGGCGACGGCCATTGAAGATCGGCTGACATCAATCGCGGTCTCGCGCACACGTCGTCAGGGTTGTATGCTAACAGGAACCAACCCCGCGCGACTGGAGCGAAATCTCGGCTGGATTTGTGCTGCTGATCCTGCTGTTCGCGTCCGCGCTGCTTTGGGCAGTGGTGTTGTGCATTTCGAGTTGGCCGCTATTTCAAGTTGGTTCGAGGTCGGCGAACCTTGGCCGCGCTACAGCGTCGCGAGACTGCGGATCTGAAAAGGGAGTTCTGATCCAGACCGCATGTTCTCGAAAATCTTCATCGCCTGGGCGCTAACGGCGCTCTGCGTGTTCGTGCATGCGATGGGTATAATAGCGTTGTTGCACTGGGGCACCCCTTTGATCGCGCGAATGGGCACGCGCTTTTGGTTTGCGACCTGGCTGCTCGTCCGCACCGCCGGGTGGATCATTCTGGTGCATGTGGTTGAGATTGCAATCTGGGCACTGTTCTATGCCTGGGATCACGGCATGCCCGACCTCCACTCGGCCTTTTATTTCAGCGCCGTGACTTACACGACAACAGGCTATGGGGACCTGGTCTTGCCCAAGGAGTGGAATTGGGTAGGTGGCATCGAGGCGCTCACTGGCATCCTGATGTGCGGCTGGTCGGCAGCCTTCTTTTTCTCGGTTGTAACCCGGATGCACGAGATACGGCTCAAACCGCATTAAACCTGGCTTGTGTCTATGAAACCATCCATCAACTGGCTCTTCGCGTTCATCCCCATCACCGTCGCGCTGGAATATTTGGGCAAGGTGCCTGATACGCTCGTCTTCGCCCTGGCGGGCTTGGCCATCATTCCGATTGCGGCGTTGATTGAACGCTCCACCGAGCAACTGTCCATGCACACTGGTGACGCGGTGGGCGGTCTGCTCAATGCCACGTTTGGCAACGCGCCGGAACTCATCATGGCCCTCGTCGCCCTGAAAGCTGGCTACTTCGACATGGTCCGGGCGACGATTGTTGGCTCGATTCTCGCCAACCTGCTGCTGGTCATGGGGGCGGCCTTCCTGTTCGGCGGCCTGCGGTATCACGATCAGGATTTCAGCGCCAGCGCGTCCCGCGTTTACAGCTCGATGATGTTGATCGCCGTGATGAGCCTGGCCGTTCCGAGTGGGTTTGGCCGCCTCTTTGCAACCGAGGGTTCACCCGAGGCTATGGTCCGGCAGGAACACACTCTGAACATTGGCATCGCGGTGGTGCTGCTAGTGGCCTACGTGCTCTACCTGTTTTTCATGCTCAAGACGCACCCGGCTTACTTCGCCAACGCCGGTGGCAACGAGGAATCCCATGAGGAGGGTCAGCAGTGGGGACTGGGGCGATCCATCGGCACCCTGCTCGGAGCGACCGCGCTGGTGGCGTGGATGAGCGAAATTCTGGTTGGAGCGGCCGAAGGTACCGGCAAGGCGCTGGGTCTGTCGCAGACGTTCATGGGCATTGTGTTCCTGGCCATTATCGGTGGCGCATCGCAAAGCATTCCGGCGGTGGTGATGGCCCGCAAAAACAAAATGGACTTGACCGTCGGCATGTTACTGGGAAGCTGCATCCAGATGGTGCTGTTCGTCGCGCCGGTGCTGGTGCTGGCCAGCTTTTTCATCGCCTCACACCCTCTGATGCTGACGTTCAACCTCGCGGAAACCAATGCCCTGTTCATCGGAGTCATTATGGCCACGATTGTGTGCACCGACGGGCGGTCTAACTGGTATAAGGGAGTCCAACTGGTCTCCGTTTATCTCATCTTCGCCTTCCTGTTTTACTGCCTCCCCGAATCGTACCACTGACCAGACCGCGAGTTTTATGGAAAGCGATCCCATCAAATCCACGAGGCGCGTGCTCGAACCTTACGACCACATCTCCGAGTGGCGAATCAATTGGTCGTGCCGGACGGGAACCGAGTTTCGTTGGCTGGAAAGGCTAAATCTATGACGCGCAAGAATCGGTACTGTTCAACTCCTCATGGTTCTGGGGATCGCCGCGACCGGCGGCCTGACTGGTTGCGGAAAGAAGGAGGCCGTTTCGGCCGGCCCGCCGCCCGAGGTTCTGGTGATGGAGGCAGCTACCCGAGACGTCCCGGTTTTTCGTGAATGGCTCGGAACGATCGACGGATCAGAGAACGCTGAAATTCGGGCACGCGTAAGCGGCTATTTGATCAAACGGGACTACGACGAGGGCTCATTGGTTAAGAAGGATCAGCTCCTTTTTGAGATCGACCCGCGCCCATTCCAGGCCGCACTCGCAGAGGCGAAGAGCCAGCTCGAACAAGCCAAAGCCATGCAGCTCGCGTCGCAGGCCGACAAGGAACGGAGCACCAAACTTTTCGATCAGAAGGTGATCTCGGTTCAGGAAAACACCAACAAGACGCAGCTCAATGAGGCGAACATCAGCAAGGTCTCCGCGCTGGAGGCGAACGTCGAGCAGGCGCAGTTGAATGTGAACTTTTGCAAAGTGACCGCGCCTGTAGAGGGAATTGCGGGAATCGCCAAGGCGCAAGTCGGCGATCTGGTCGGCACCGGCAGCAGTGTCGTGCTGACCAACGTCTCGGCGCTGGATCCGGCGAAAATCCTCTTTCCAATCAGTGAAACGGATTACCTCCTCGCCAATCAACGGATTCAGGAGGCCTTGAACATGCCGTTCCAGCAGCGACCGGAAGGCATAGAGCTAATTTTATCTGACGGATCCATCTTTCGAAACAAAGGCCGATTGCTTTCCATAGATCGACAAGTTCAAACTACGACCGGGACTATTCTTGTCACCGCCCTCGTGCAAAATCCCGGCAGTGTTCTGCGCCCTGGATTCTACGCGCGCGTACGCCTTGTCGCGCAGATGTTGAAGGATGCGGTGGTCGTGCCACAACGCGCGGTTTCTGAAGTTCAGGGCGCCTACCAACTCGGTATCGTGGGCGCAGATGGAAAAGCGGACATCCGGCCGGTCAAGGTCGGCCCCCGCACGGGCACCGATTGGGTCATTACATCGGGACTGACTGCCGGCGAGAAAGTGGTGGTAGAGGGCTTCCAAAAAATCAAGACCGGCGCGCCGGTCACGGCCAAACCTTGGACGCCGCCCACGGAGAAAACCACCGAGAGTGGCTCCACGGCAGAAGCCGAAAACAAGGCCAAGGTCAAAACCGACGCCAAGTAACAGATCGTGGCCAAATTTTTCATCAACCGACCCATCGTCGCGATGGTCATCTCGATCATCATGACCATCGTAGGCATCGCCTCCTACCTCAGCCTGCCGGTTGCGCAGTTTCCGGACATCGTCCCGCCGGAAATCCAGGTAAAGACCACCTACACCGGCGCCGACGCCCTGACGGTGGAGCAGTCAGTAGCCACGCCCATCGAGCAGCAGATGAGCGGCGTGGACAACATGAACTACATGCAGTCCGTCAACGGCAACGACGGCACGATGAAACTCACGGTGAACTTCGCGGTCGGGACCGACGTGAACACCGACCAGATTCTCTCGCAGATGCGGAGCAATCAGGCTTCCTCGCAGCTCCCGCCGGACGTGAACAAATTCGGCGTGACGGTGCAGAAATCGACCTCTTCGCCGCTGATCATGTTCGCGCTCTATTCGCCGAAGGGCAGCTACGACAACATCTTCCTGGCGAATTACGCGAACATCAATTTGAACGACGAGTTCACCCGCGTGAAAGGCATCGCCAGCGTGACGGTTTTCGGCGCGGGCCAATACGCCATGCGCATCTGGGTGAAGCCGGATCAGCTCGCGAAACTCGGAGTGACGATCCCGGAAATCCTTGATGCCGTGCAGAAGCAGAACACGGTGAATCCCGCCGGCACGGTCGGCGGCGAGCCGGTGCCGAAAGGTCAGGAATTCACCTACGCTGTGCGCGCGCAGGGTCGCCTGCAAACGCCGGAGGAATTTGGCGAGATCGTCGTCCGGGCGAATCCCGATGGGTCGATGCTGCGGGTGAAGGATGTGGGCCGCATTGAACTCGGCGCGCAGAACTATGCGATCGGCGGCCGGCTGAATGGCAAGCCCGCCGCGCTCGTCGCGCTCTATCAGCTCCCCGGCTCGAACGCCATCGCCGCCGCCGCGGGCGCGAAAGCAACGATGAAGAAGCTGGCGGAGAAATTCCCCGCGGACCTCGCGTATGTCGTCTGCCTCGACACCACCCTCGCGGTCACCGAGGGCATGGTGGAAATCCAGCACACGCTGGTTGAGGCGTTGATCCTGGTCATCTTCGTGGTTTTCATCTTTCTCCAGGGTTGGCGCGCGACGCTCATCCCGTTGCTCGCCGTGCCGGTGTCGCTCATCGGCACGTTCGCGCTTTTCCCGCTCTTCGGGTTCACCGTGAACACGCTTTCGCTCTTCGGTCTCGTGCTGGCGATCGGCCTCGTGGTCGATGACGCGATCGTCGTGGTCGAAGCCGTCGAGCATCACATTGAGCACGGGCTTTCACCGAAGGATGCGACCTTCAAGGCGATGGAGGAAGTGAGCGGGCCGGTCATCGCCATCGCCCTCATCCTCGCCGCGGTCTTCGTGCCGACGGCGTTCATCCCCGGCATTACCGGCCGACTGTATCAGCAATTCGCAGTCACGATCGCCGTGTCCGTCATCATCTCGGCCTTCAACGCGCTCACCCTTTCGCCCGCGCTCTCCGCGCTCCTGCTCAGGCCGAAGAAAAAGGGCGGCGGCCTTCTGCAAAAATTCTTCGACTGGTTCAACCGGGTCTTCGGCGCGGCGACCAACGGCTACGTCGGCGTGTGCCGTTTCCTGATTCACAAATCACTCATTGCGATCATCCTCCTCGTCGGCTTCGTCCTTCTTACCGGAATGCTCGGCAAACGCATCCCCGGCAGCTTCCTGCCGGAGGAAGATCAGGGTTACTTCTTCGCCCAGGTTATCCTGCCCGATGCCGCTTCCTTCCAGCGCACGGACGAGGTCATGAAACAGTGCGAGCAGATTCTGCAGTCCACGCCTGGAGTTGAATACGTCAGCACGGTTACCGGTTACAACATCCTCACCGGAGTGAACACGAGCTACAGCGGCATGTTCTTCATCTCGCTTAAGGAATGGGGCGAGCGTAAAGCCCCGGACGAACAATACGCGGCCATCCTCAAGCACGTGAACGGCGCTCTAAGGAAGCTGCCCGGCGCGGCCGCCTTCGCCTTCTCGCCACCCGCCATTCCGGGCATCGGCGCGAGCGGCGGTGTGACGTTTCTCCTGCAGGATCGCGCCGGCAAAGATGTCGCTTTCCTCGCCCAGAATGTGGCGAAGTTCGTCGCCGCCGCCCGCGAAAAGAAGGAACTCGCTGCCGTGACGCCAATGTTCTCGCCCCAGGTGCCGCAGATTTTCCTGAACGTGGATCGCGACAAGGTGCTCAAGCAGAATATCGATCTGAACGCCGTTTACCAGACGCTGCAGACCTTCATGGGCAGCTACTTCGTGAACTATTTCAACCGCTTCGGTCGCCAGTGGCAGGTTTTCGTGCAGGCGGAGGGCGACTACCGTACCAACGTCGAGCAGGTCGGGCAGTTCTTTGTGAAAAACAAGGACGGCGCGATGGTCCCGCTCAGCGCCATCCTCAACTCGAAACCCCTCAGCGGCCCCGAATTCACGATGCGCTACAACCTTTATCGCTCGGCCCAAATCAACGCCGCGCCCGCGCCCGGCTACTCGTCCGGGCAGGCGATGAAGGCGATGGAGGAAGCCTTCAAGGAATCCATGCCGAACGAAATGGGATTCGCCTATTCCGGCATGAGCTACCAGGAAAAGCGGGCCAGTGAGGGCATTTCGCCGATGGTCATTTTCGGCATCTCGCTGCTTTTCGTTTTCCTCATCCTCGCCGCGCAATACGAGAGCTGGTCGCTGCCTTTCAGTGTGCTGCTCGGCACGCCCATCGCGGTTTTCGGCGCGTTCGCTGCGCTCATGGTCGGAAAATACGAAAACAACATCTATGCGCAGATCGGCCTCGTAATGCTCATCGGCCTCGCTGCGAAAAACGCCATCCTCATTGTCGAGTTCGCGAAGATGAAAGTGGAGGAAGGCCTCCCCCTTATCGAGGCCGCCCTCGAAGGTGCGAAGCTGCGTCTGCGCCCAATCCTGATGACCAGCTTCGCCTTCATCCTGGGCTGCGTTCCTCTGGCGAAGGCGAGCGGCGCCGGCGGACTGTCGCGGCAGGTTATGGGTTTCACTGTCATCGGCGGAATGCTCGCGGCAAGCTTTATCGCGATCTTCCTTATCCCGGTGCTCTTTTACTTGGTGGAGAAACTCAGGGGCCAGAAGCAACACGCGCTGCCGGTGAGTCCACCGGCCGGACCTGCTGCGCCCGTGGCCAATCCCGCGCACTAGGTGCCGTTTCCGCGCCTGATTTGAGCGAGAATACTGCAATGATTCGCACAACCTAAATAGGTTCCTCGTCCGTCGCCAGAACAACAAAAGGCGAGCAATATCTTGCCAGACACGAAGACGAAGCCCGGTTCAGGTCAGTTCCAACCCAGCGGGAACCTGATTGATCCTGAGCAGATCAAAGGCGAGGGACGCATCCTCGTCAGGATAGAGCCCGAAGCCGATCTCTCAAATTACTTGGTTGTGCCGGGCAGCAACGCCCAGGTGGCGATTTACACGCACCACATGCATCACTTGGCCATCCTGCGGAAGGTGCTCCTCCGCATGAAGTCGTGGACGAACTTCATCTTCGGCGACGGCCATTGACCATCGCGATCATCCGTTAGGGACAACGCATTCTACCTCCGCGCTGTAGCCCTCGTCTCCGTGAGACGCTAGCTTTCTCTGGGGAGTGCACGCGGCCCGCGTGCCGGTTGTGGCGGCTCGCCACAACGAACTTTGAGGGGAGAACGCATTTCGGCGGGCCACCGAAATGGACACGCGAGCCGCGTGCGCTCCCCACTCGAAAATGCTGTAGCCACGTCTCTGTGAGATGCGCGCGCGTCGCCCACAGGGCGACGGCTACATAAGACGCGCAGGTGGATCGGACAGTCCCGTGTCCGATGTTAGATTATTATCAACGCGTTAGGGACAACGCGTTCCAGCGCACCGCGCGCGTGGCGAATCAACCAATCGAACAAAATATGCCTTAAGAAACGCAATAGACGATAGGCGCTTCGATGCCCCACCGAAGATTGTTGAGACAACAAAGGAGGCTGTTATGAAACCAGCATTAATTGCGGTGAGCGTTGCTCTCTCAACTGCGCTGCTGTCGTGGAGCGTTCCTACTGCGTACGGCCGCGGTGGTCATGGAGGGGGAGCGGGTGGAGGTGGACATTATGCAGGCGGCGGCGGCGGACATTCCGGCTTTGCCGGTGCCCACGCACCCGGAGTAGGCCGGGGCTATGGTGGAGGAGTTGGCGGATACCACACAGGCGGCGCGGTTCGTACTTGGGGCGGTGTTGGTTCGAGCTATACTTCAGCGGGGATTCCAAGGAACCCGCATAGCTACGGGTCGTACTCGACGTTCCGTAATGGAACGCGCGGCGGGCAGTACGTTGGTCGAACCCCGTCGGGGATCAACCGTACGCATCAGTTTGCTGCGTCCAATCAGGCTCGGTATTCAAATTGGAATCCCGCGCTTCATAGTGGAAGAAATTGGGCAGGCGCAGGCACGGTGACGACGCGCGATGGTAGAAGCCATCCAGGCTCCTGGTCCCGGCATCATCCCGCGAACAGAAACCAGTTCGGGTGGCAGACGCAGGAGAGATTACGCAACTGGCAGGGCAGAACGTCGAACTTTGCCGAGGCGCAACATCATCATGGCGAATACGGTCATCACCACGGTCGCAATTGGTGGCACAATCGCTGCGACACCGTTATTCTCGTCGGGGGTGGTTATTGGGGCTGGTATGACGGCTGGTGGTATCCGGCCTGGGGTTACGATCCCTACTATTCCTACTATGATTACGATGGCCCGATCTACGGCTACGATGGACTGACACCGGATGAAGCTGTCGCTAATGTTCAAAGCGAACTACAGAGACTCGGGTACTACTCTGGCTCAGTCGACGGAGTGCTTGGCCCGTTGACGCGGGACGCACTACGTCGCTATCAGCGTGATCAAGGGATCTCAGTGACAGGCGCGATTGACCAGCCCACTGCAACATCCCTGGGGTTAGACCAGTGAATCAGGAGTGCGCCATCACATTGATGGCGCGCCAGGATTTATTTATCAGACTTTTCTGAATCGAGTTTCCCTCTCCGCGCTGTTGGCATTATCGTCAGTTCGCCTTTACCACACCGGGTGGCTTCCATGTTCCTTCACCAGGCGGCAGAATCGAGGGCGGTTCCGTCTTTGGCCAGTAAAGACGCATGACGAGATAGATGGTATCGTTAGGTGCGGGCAGCCAATTGGCTTCCTTGTCCGGCCCGGGGTTGTCTCTCTGGATGTAGAGGGTAAGCGAGCCATCTTCGTTCTTCTTCATGTTCGGCAGCATCGGTGAGTTGATGAGATAGCGGTTGATTGGGTTCTCGATCAGGAACTGGCTCTTGCCGTCATACATCGTCACGGACCAGAACGCACTCACCGGCGGGAGTTGCCCGGCCGGGAAGGTAAGCGTGTAGTTGTGCTTGCTGCCGTCAAGCGTCTCGCCGGTCGCATCCACGCGAGTCATCGGATACATCGCTTCGATCGCGTCGTTGCCATAGATGCCGCCCTTCGCTGCGGCGGCGCGCATCAGCCAATTGCCCTTGTAGAAATCGGCATCGCCAAAGAGCGAACCAACCTTCCATCCATCGATGTCTTTCATCCCGCTGTTCAGAACCTTGTCCACCTTGCCGTCGCCCTCCTTCATCGCCAGCAGGATAGCAGCCTTATGTTCCACCGAGAGATCCTTGAAGGCGAAAGTCTTGTCCGGTCCGATGCCGATGCTCGCCAGCTTGGCGCGGAGTTCCTTGGTATCAGGCGTCTCGGGCACGAATTGCAAGGCGGCGTCGAGGTAATCGTAGAAGTTGTCCTTAATGCCCTTGGTCGTCGCGGGGACGAACTCAATCTTCGGCGCGGCTGGCGGTGCGGGTTGTTTGAGGAATGGGGAAAGCGGCTGCGCTTTGTAACCCGCTTGCACCTTCACCACGTTCGGCATGTCCTCGGCGTTGAAAAGCTGGGTGCGGAAAATCGTCAGCGCAAAGGGCGTGGTCGAGCGGAAGACCTTCTTAATTCCCGCCGGCGCCTCGCCTTTCCAGCCGGGTCCGACCACCAGGTAATCGCCGGGCTCATTCCCGGTCGCCCGGCTGCCGATGTAACCATAGTTATAGGCATTACCATCGACTAACTGCACCGAGTAATAACGTTCCTTCTCGACCGCAGGCACCGAGATGACTATCGGCTCCGCGCGCAGGTCGAGCCAGAGCATCGAGTAAGGCGTATCGCTATTCGGTGTGACCACCGCCGTGTCTTTGTAAGTAAAGACCCGGGCCTCATTGTTGATCTGGTTGAAGGGCGCCTTGTACCTGCCCCGAGTTCTTGTCGACGCAGAACTCATTCATCACCGCATAGTTCATCACGATCGGCAGGCCAAAGATGAATCCTTCCTCGGCGATGGCTTTGGTTTCCTCGATCCCAGGCACGCTGATTCCCGCCCGCTTGTCGGCTTGATCGGCAGCGGAGATGGCATCGCCTTTCCTGTCGCAGGCGGTGAAAGCGCCGGTAGTGATGGCACTCGCAAGCGCCAGTTCGAGGATTTTTTGTTTGGTTATTTTCATCGTTTTTGGACGTAGAGTATTTGGGGAATTTATCTCACCATCGTGGCGATATCATTCGGCAATCATGTGGCTCCGCCCGCTCCGCTGGGAAAGAAGCGCGACTCGTCGTTGTAACGGTCAATGGATTTTAGGAACAGAATGGCGATCGGGCAAGGACGCGGTCGCCTAACCTGCGGCGCGCTTTTTCGCGATCGCTTCCTGGATCTCCTGCTGGCGGATGGTCTGCAGCTTCTCGTATTGCGCCGGACTGAGAATCTTCTGCAACTCCGGCGCGCTTTCGTTGTGGATGGCTCGGAGTTGCCGCATCTTCTGCATCGGGGGAAGCGAAGAATTGTTCTTGATCGCCTTAAGCTTGGGAGCCTCCGCCTCGAGGATTGGCAGCAGCTTGACCTTTTGTTCGGGCGTAAGGTTGAGCTGTTTGGATAAGGTCTGCAGCTTCGCTGCTGCATCAGGATTCTGGCCCGGCGCAGCAGGAGCGAAGGTCAGAAACGCAGAAAGACAAACGGCGGACATCAGGAGTGTGAAATGTTTTCTCATTGCCGGAGTATGCCTGGCAGCGCACACGTCGTCTAGGACTAAAGTCGTACGAGAAAGCACATCGGCCGTCTCGTAAGAAACAGTCTCCGTGCGGGATTTGTTCTTGGCGCGAGAATCTCACTGATTATGAGGACCTCGACCTCAAGGATTCAATTTGTCCCTGACTCTGCTCGCCACCATTTTCTTGGCAAACGATAACAGGACCAGGGCGATTCCAGTAAGTAAGACTTGCAAACCAAGCAGGGTGCTGATGCCAACGGCTCCGGTTCCGATATTGAAAACCATCATCACAGCCGCTACTGCCGACAAGATACCGGCAAATATCATCGCCCATCCAAATGAATTTCTGTTCTTGAGCGACCAGCCCGATTGTGCAAGCAACAAGCCGGTTAACAGCATCCACAATCCAAAAATCACGGTCAGTATTTTCATGGTGGCCAATAATTTCAGGATCATGAGCAAGCCAAAAGCAGCGGTCAGAATACTCCAGAAGAGCGACATCCCTTCTCTTTCTGTTTTGTCAGCGGCCAGCCAGGCAAGAATTCCTAACAAGCCAGCGCCCAGCACCAATAACCCACACCAAAGGGATATACCGGCCAGGACATCGACCGGGTTTTGAAAAATGTAAATGCTCAGGATGATCAGCAAGACGCCCTGCAACAGGACCACCCACCATTTTCTGAATAATAGTTGTAACATAATTATTGGTTCTAGTTGTGACCGCTCGCCTCCCGGACAAGCATTTGGTCAGTCTGTGGCTTTGGCGACTGCATCAGCCGCGGCTTTCTGTTGCTCGGCCGTCATTTGGTTCGGGCCGAGTTTGTAGGTCAACTTGTCAATCGTGCCAGTGAAGCGGAACGGCAGCTTGTAACTGTCGTCCACTCCCGACCGGGTATCGCTACCGATATCGAAGCTCTCATCGATGGCCATGAGCATCGGAATCGTGTGAGGGATCGTCTTTTTTGCGAACTCCTTGCCATCAATCGTCATCACGCCGGTGCCCCCCTTGCCGGGGCCGGGGCCGTCGTATTTGAAATCGAACACGATCGTGTGCTTGCCCGGCGAAAGCGCTCTCCCTAACCAGTCGTGCGCACCCACGCCGCCCTCCCAGCGGTATCGTTCCAAATCAAGGAGATTGTAGGTGAAGACCGGTTTGCCTTTGAGGAGGTAGAGGCCGTAACCGCCGAAGCGACCCCCCATCGTTGCGATCATTCCCTCCGCGCCACTTTTGGGAACGGTTATCTCGGCCGTGATCGTGTAGTCCTTGTCCAAAATACTCGGCGCATTGCCGACGGGAATGTTGGCATTCTCACCTTTATAGGTGAATTCTGTCTTTCCTGCGACCGCGCTTGGCCGTGGTGTAACCAGACGCGGCAGGATTGAGTTATCCAAAGGCAAGACCTGGTATTTCTCGGCTTCCGTCATGAATATCGCCTGCAATTCCTTGAGCTTGTCGGGATTCTTGGCGGCGAGATCATTGGCCTGCGAATAATCCTCGGCGATGTTGTAGAGTTCCCACTTGTATTCGTTCACGGGTGGCAGTGGCTTGGCACCGAGGAGCCAGACCGCCTCGGGCGGCGTGGTGCAGGCGTACCAGCCGTCGTGGTAAATGCCGCGGTTGGCGAACATCTCGAAGTACTGGGTGTCGCGCTTCGACGCCGCCTTGGCATTTGCTGAATCGAACGTGTAGACCATGCTCACGCCTTCGATCGGTTTTTGCTTGATTCCGTTGACCATGTCCGGGGCCTTGACGCCCGTGACTTCAAGGATGGTCGGCACGATATCAATCATGTGATGGAACTGCGTTCGGATGCCGCCTACGTCTTTGATGTGCCCGGGCCACGAGATCACCATGCCCTGCCGGGTCCCGCCGAAATGTGAAGCCACCTGCTTGGTCCACTTAAAAGGAGTATCGAATGCCCACGACCAAGCCACCGACATATGCGGATAGGTCGTGTCAGAACCCCAGCCTTCGTAATGCAACATCTGCGCTACCTCCGGCAGGGTTAAGATTCCATTGTAGGCAGTCATCTGGTTAAACGTGCCTTCCAGAGTGCCTTCAGCGCTCGTGCCGTTGTCGCCGCTAATGTAGATAATCAGCGTGTTGTCCAGCTTGCCCATGTCCTCGACCGCCTGGATGACGCGACCGATCTCATTGTCAGTATAGGCAGCGTAGCCGGCAAAGTTTTCCGCCTCGCGGGCGTAGAGTTTTTTCTGCACGAGCGAGAGCGAGTCCCATCGCGGCAGTTTCGCGCCGCCATACTCAGCCTGACCGTCCGGCCATGGAGTAAGCTGGGTTCCCTCCGGGATCACACCAAGCCGCTTCTGGTTCGCAAAGATCTCCTCGCGCAATTTTTCCCAGCCCATGTCGAACTTGCCTTTGAATTTGTTTCTCCACTCCGCTTTCGGCTGGTGCGGCGAGTGGGTGCCGCCGGGCACGTAATAGACGAAGAACGGCTGCTCGGGCGCCGCCGCGTTCAGACTGTTCATGTATTTGATGGCTTCATCCGCCATGTCGGTCGTGAGGTTGTAGCCCGGCTTGCCGATCCAGGGAAAAATCGGGGTCGTGTTTTGATAAAGATAGGGTGTCCACTGGTCGGTCTCGCCGCCCATGAACCCGTAGAAGTATTGGAATCCCATGCCGGTCGGCCATTGATCGAAAGGTCCGGCCGCGCTGTAGAGATAAGTTGGGAGTGTTATGGTTCTTGCCGAACCACGAGGTGGCATAACCGTTTTCTTTCAAGATTTCGCCGATCGTGGCGCTATCCTCACCGATAACAGAATCGTAACCGGGAAAGCCGGTCGACATCTCGCCGATGACCCCGTAGCCGACGGAGTGGTGATTGCGACCGGTGATCAGCGCCGCTCGCGTCGGCGAGCAAAGCGCGGTGGAGTGAAACTGCGTGTAGCGTAATCCCGCCTTCGCGATACGGTCCATGGCCGGTGTCGGAATGACACCGCCGAAGGTGCCCGACACACCGTAACCCTGGTCATCGGTCATGATGAGCAACACGTTAGGCGCGCCTTTTGGCGGCACCACGCGCGGCGGCCAGTAGGCTTTGGAATCGGCCGCGCTTTCCTTGATCACGCCGCCAAACTTCATTGGTGGGGGCGGGAGTTCTTTTCCGTCGATCGTGACGGTGGCGTCGGGTGAACCGGGTGTGCCGGTGATTTGCTGGGCTCGCGCGCAGGTCGCGACTGCGATCACGGCCGCGACAGTCGCGCTAACAAGGATGCGTGTTTCTGCTTTCATAGGTTGGATTTGGTTGAATCTCCCGAACTAATGTGCGGGTGACGATTGATAATGTCAGAGCACCGCCATCTGGTTACCAGATTCTCAAACTCCGCGTCAACCTGGCTATTGGACCTTAGTCGACGAACGTCCCGCCTCAGTCGCCTTACTCCAACATTCATTTCGCCTTGCCAGGACCGAGATCGTAATTTGCTTTCCCTGTAGCAGCGGTCTGCGAACCGTCGCAAACGCGCATTGTAGGAGAGCGTTCGGCGGTCACAGACCGCCGCTACAATCTCTCAGCGTTTGGCTCCTCGAAGTTTTTCAACAATCTTACAGACGACCTTCGTCCCGCCATTGGCGCATTTGGACTTCGGCTTCCTCGGTCTTTTTCGGATCCAATCCGCCATCGCGTCCGAAATAGAGAGTCTGCGATGGAAAAGCGAATCCAGTCCCGCTTTCCTTCACGATATCCATGACCTGGAGGAATATCTCTTCGCGAACGCTAAGAAATTCCGGCCGCTTCGTCGTCTTCACATAGGCGAACAATTCAATATCGAGCGATGAGGCGCCGAAATTGACAAACCTTACGCGGACACTGTCGGGCTGAATTTTCGGATGACCGAGAAGCGCCTCCCGAATCTTGACCAGCAAATAACGCAGTTGTTCCGGGCTGGTCTCGTAGCGCACACCGATGACGGACTGGATCAACATTTGATCGCGCTGGGAAAGACTCACTAACGGCATCTTCGAGAGCACCGCGTTAGGCATGGTCGTGAGCGCGCGATCTCGTCCCCGAATTCGCGTCGAGCGAATACCGATGGCTTCAACCGTTCCCTCATCATTGCCGTAGCGGCAGACGTCGCCAACCCGAATGGGTTTATCGGCAAACAGACTCAGACCGCCAATCAGATTCTCCATGGTCGGTTGAGCGGCGAGGGCGATGGCCAGTCCGCCGACACCCAGCCCGGCGACGATGCCATACACCGGCAGGCCCAACCGCTGGGCGCCCACTGCCAGCAGTCCCGCCGCGGCCACGATTCCCAGCAGGCGAGTGCAGATGCGAATGAGATGCGCGTCAATGCTCTCGGTATTGATTTTGGGTGTGGCGATGAGCGCTTCTGCCAGGACGGGCGCAATACGCCAGACAATCCAGGCGCCGGCCAGAAACATGATGGCGGCGGAAGCGAGCTCGATGACTTGGGCGACCCAACTAATCAAGTTGATTTGCGCGAGAGCGAGATAGGTGACAACCGGCGTCGCGAGGAGAAAAAACAGCGGCAACGCCAGGCGCGCCAGGGCCTGAAGGAACGGCCTCTGGTCGCTAACCCGCCGAGAGAGGCGAGATACCGGTCTTAATAAGAGCACGCTGCAACCGAGGAGAAGGAAGAAGGCGATCCATTTCCACACCGATTGCCGTGCGATCGGGGCACGAAGCCATGGGGGAAGCGCTTTGATCCAGGCAAAGGGAATCATCCAGCCTCCACTGCTGATGGTTATTTCCCTGAAATACTCGAGCGGGACCGGGCGTGCATAAGGCAATTTGCGCACGCGCTCGTAGAATTCGTCCGCTCGGGCGACAGTCCCGGCGCTGAATAGAAACTCTCCGCTGCGCGGTCCGCTCTTCGCGCGCTCGATCACGATTTCCGTGTTCGGGATCACCCAACGCTCGGCCTTGGCGCCGGAGAATCCGCTCAATTGGGCGGCGTCCGGGATCTGTTCAAACAGCGGAAGCTGAATCCGGCTCAACGTATCGTACAAAGCGCTCGCCGCCGACGGGCCACCTTTTAGACGAGCCGCTGGCGGCATCTCGGTCAAGTCGAGGCATTTTATGATGGGTCCTGCCAGCGAATAAAGGTGGGCAAATTTTGTGCGCGATGGGGATGGCAGGTAATCCTGTGCGAGGTAGGCGCCGACGGCATCGCCGGCCTCGAGGAATGTTTGCAACGTGGCGCGCGGACTCGACAGATCGGCAGGCTTGAGGGGAAGCTCTGGCTCCTGACCCAGGGCGGGTGTGGCAAGGCAAAAAAACGCCAGGGAGATGGTCAGTCGACGAAAGACATTGCTCGAGACGCCGAAAGCCCTAACGACTGGTTCAGTCGCAAACTCGAGGAAGGCGAGTGTTGGCATCTTGTCTCTTTGTTTGTGTACGTCAGGCAGGGCCAGATTGCGACCAGGAAATCGCCGGGAGTTAGAACTTGCCCGCCTCTTCCGCTTCTTAAATGGAGGATCTCGAACCGCGCCGTGGATGTCCTGGTGCGTCCAGACCGAGGGAACGAATCCTAATTCCTATCGCACAACGCCAACCCCGCGAGCACCGGCCCCGACACCGTGAAAACCGGGACCAACACCGCCGCCCACACCAATCCAATCAATGAACAATGCGGTTGCCCCGCCGGCCTTGGGCATCGTACCACTGATCATCTTGTAGTGGTAGACAAGGTCTTTCCCGTCAATAACCGGATGGCTGATCTCGACCACGGCCAGTGTGTTTTCATGGCTCCCCGACTCATAGACGGATAGCGTGGCGTTAGGCGGGTCGCTGCTGAAGTTGTCCGGGCCTTCCTGTGCTTTCCATTCGTCCATATAGGCAGGCATCGTAAGGTGCCCGGCAACGCGCACCGGCCGATCGGAGAAGTAAAGCGTCTGCTGGCCGACATTGACGAGTCGCAGGGTGTTGCCGTCA
This sequence comes from uncultured Verrucomicrobiae bacterium, assembly GCA_963737545.1. GTDB lineage: Bacteria > Verrucomicrobiota > Verrucomicrobiia > Chthoniobacterales > UBA10450 > CAVTTH01. Next base: position 968,577 of record CAVTTH010000003.1, read on the forward strand.
GCCTTGAGGTCGTCGGCCGTTTGCACGAACATCAGTTGGATCTTGCTTTGGTCGGTTTTCTTCTGGTCCTCGGCTTTGCCTGTGGGCAAAACCGAGAGGATGAGCGCGCCGGTCAGCGCGATGAGTTTATTCAAATTGCAGTACGTTTTCATAGTTTGATCCTATAGTTTCAGGTCTTGGCCCACTGATTATGGCTGCCAGTTCGTCCCATAAGTTGGTCGGAGCCTACTAAAAATGGAAACGGAAGCCCGCGCCTAACAACTGTTGGTTGAGTTCACGGCTGTTGTCGAAGTTGCTGTTGTAGCTGGTATATTGCAGGAACTTGTATTCAAGGAAGACGCTGGTCTTGGGGTTAAAATAGTAATCGGCTCCGGCCACGATCTGCCAGGCGAAGCCGGAAGCATTGCCGTTTCCGTTGAACTGGAAGCCATTGAAGTTAAGACCGGGGGTTTCGGCAAAGTAACCACCGATGCCAGCGCCAATGTAGGGCTGGAATCTTTGATTGCCGAACTTGACGATGCCGTTGGTCATAAAAGCGCCCGAGTTGATATTGATGCTTGAGCTGCTGGTCTGGGTGATCACGCCGTTGACCACGAGCGTGGAATCAGCGCCGCTTTTCCATCCGTTGTAAAACATGTCTTCTTCGAGGGCGAAGCGGACCGTGCCGGTTCCGAAAACGTAACCGAGTTTGAGACCGCCAAAGAAACCGGCATCATTCTTGGGATCGATGGTCAGAATGTCCCCATTAAGGTTGGAGAAGGTTCTGGTTCCGCCGCGGTCTTGATAGATGTTGGCTCCGAGCTCGACCGCCGCGTAAAAGCCCGTCCCGTAAATCACCGGGGCCGGCGCGACGTTCTTGTATTCAACCGGCGCCGGGCCGGCTTGCAGGGAAACGGCCAGAAATGCGGCCATGATTGGTGCCAGAACTAATTTTCTCGAGAGAGATAGATGTTTGTTCATATGTTAAGAGTAGTGGTTTATGAGACTTGGTCAATGTTTGTTTGTCGGTGAGACTATGGGCTTGCGATTTGCGTGCTTTGCATTTCTTGGGAAAGACCAACCGTTTCTTGTCCGAGCATACGCCCGCATCTTCTGATCAGGATTGCGGATTCTTGATCGGCCGGGTCAGGTTGAGAAAATCAGGCGAGTTGTCGGCGACGCGGGTGCGAGCATCGATCAGGCGGCGAGCCTTCGAACTCAGCAATGGAAAGTCCATCAATTGCGATCCATGTGCCGCTCAACTTGAGGAATTTACGTTCTCACGGCTACGTCGGCTCAGTTTTTCGCGTGCCGCTTGAATAGATGGTAGCGGAATCCAGTCCAATTTGGATCGGCGCAAGTTCTCGAAAGAACATCCGCTGAGCCCACCTCTCGCGAACATGAAGGTGGTAATTGTAAATCCAAACAAGAAGGGAAATATATGAAAAAGAGCATTCTAATTCTCGACCTGCGCTGCGATCGCGCCTCTGGCCTTCGCGCAGACGACCACGACTGAAGAGACGGTCACAAAGCGCGGTCTACTCGGTTCAAAAACGGAAACGACCGTGACCACGACTACGGATGACGGCACCGTGACAACCTTCACGCCCGGGAGCAGACTAGTCGTGAAACGAGTGGGTCTGGCGGAACCGGTAACTTACACGCTGGGCAAAACGGTGGAGTACGTGGATTCCGCCGGACGAGTGATCGACGTCAAGATGATCAAGCCCGGAGCCAGGGTCCATGTCTATTATGACAGGGACGGAAACGCGGAGGTCGTCCGCCGCGTAGTAGTCGTTCAATAAGCGGGTGTCGGTTAGTCGAAAGCCGCAGAGTTTCTCGGTGAGACTCTGCGGCGTTTCATTTTCTGTCCTGGTTTCACCTCGGCGCTGACTTCGTCTGCAAGGCTAATTGCCGGTGACGTCAGTCGAAGTCCAATCATTGCATCTTCTGACCGGATCAAGGTTTTTGATCGCTCGGGAGCATTCCAGGCAGACCTTCGCGGATCAGTTTTGAAAAATCGGGCGAGTCGTCGGCAGCGCGGGCGCGGGCGTCGATCAGGCTGCGAGCCTTCAGTTCGGCAAAAGGGAGTCCGCCGCTAACAATGAGGTGACGTTCATACATCATTTCGTCGCCTTTGCCGTTGAGCAGGATGCGCCAGTCCCACGGCAAGCGCTCGTTAGGCGGATGCTGGGTGCGGATGCTGGTGGTGCAGTTGGTCGTGATGGCGTTATACCAGCGCGGTTTGTTCCGGAGAGCATTAAGCGAACGGATGTATTCAAGGAATCGTTCGCGTGCCTGCGCCGGCGAAATGGTCGTGCGGTAAAGATAGATGTCTTCGTTGCGGTAGTTTGTCCGCAAACGAATGACGTCGCGTTCATCGGCCACGATGTAGATGAGTTCGAACTGCCGGTAAAGCCCGCCGATGGTCGAATAGGTTTGACCGAGCTTCTTGCGAATCTCGATCGAGAAACAGAGCGGCGCCGCGTCCGCGAATTGGAAGCTTGCAATGGGATGCGCGATCCAGGGCGATCCCCAGTAATCGATCGCGAGATCGATGCCGGTGATCTGCGAGAGGCGGACGGTGCGCGTCTCCCAATGCGGGGTGTAGTCGATCTCGGTCCGATAATCGCAGTTGCGGACGTTGTGCAGCATCACCTCGTCTCCTTGGATATCAGCCCAAGCTGTCTCGGCCACGTCCGGCTGCCAGTCGCTCTCATTGGTGGGCCAAAGAGTCAGCCACCAGATAAGCACGCCGGCAAAGAGCGTGAGGAAGACGCCCAGTTTTCGCCAGAGTGGCCTAACGAATAAGAGAATGGCCACAAACGCGATCGCAAGTAGTGCAGCGGCTGGCCTGTTGCTCGCTCCGAAAGGTCCGTCGAACCAGACGGCGCCGAAAGCCCAGGCGACGCCGACGAGGCCAACAACTGTGAAGAGGAAACCGCCAAGCCAGTAGCTCAGGCGCTTCATTCTGGCGAAATTAGTTGGCGCCGCGCCGGATTGTCGGAGATCAGAAAACGGAAATCCGCTAGAAGTTGAAGGTCACGCCGACCTCCGGGCCGTAAAACCAGCCGCGAGCGTTCACGTTGCCGTTGGCACCGAGATCCTGCCATTGTCCACGGGCGCGATAGCCGAAGTCGAGGTAGATGTTGCGCCAGGCCTCCCAGGCGAGGGCCGTTTCCAGATCGCAGTCCCAATTGTTCGCGGTGACCACGCCAAAACCACCGACATCGCCACGGAGTATGGCATTAACCTTCGGGCCCAACACCCAGGTGCTCTTTAAGCCGATCATTGGTTCGACGAAAGCCCGGCTCTTGTCGCTGGTGAAATTAGTCGTCTGTCCGATCTCGCCAATATTGGCTGATTCTACGATCGTGATCGTGCCATCCACATCGTCGCCTATCCAGTTGACGCGACCGCCGCCATAGAGCACGAAGGAGACACTGGAGGTCGGGCTCAGTGACGCTGTGCCGAGCTTGAACTGCGGTCCGAAATTGAACTCCCCTGCATGAAAGCGACTCGTTACGCTCGAAGAGAGGGTGATATCGGCTCTATCGCGAAATACGAGCCTGGAATGATTGCGATCGACCGTGGATTTGCCCCAGATATAATAGCCATCGAGGAATCCGCCCCAGCGCCCTTTCCACGCCTCGAGGCGGCCTCCGAGCGACAGAACGTAGAAGTTGCTGCTAAACTTGCCCAGCGTCTCCCACCAGGGTTGGATCACGGAAATGTTGCCGCCGATCGTGCGATTGCCGATCGTCACATCCGGCACCGAAAATTCGATATTCACCGTAGGCAGGAAAACATAGGGAGTGATGGAAAACTGCCACTCGTCCGGGCTGGCGGGCGTTACTTGCTTGTCAACACGGATGTCTTTTGGATCCTGCTGGCTATAGCCCGCTGAGGCCGTCAGGAGACAGAGGAACGCTACGACGACTGACTGACGCAGTGATTTCATGGTTGGTTAAGGGCTGGCTTTGGACCTGGGGATTTTGTTGTTTCGAGAAGGTGACTCTACAGGGAAGGCCGCTCACTTCAAGCACGCTCGTTGAGTTCATGTCATCATTCATGTTCGCTGGCATGACCCGCAATGTAATGAATCTTTTGTGGGTCGGGATGGCGGCGCGAACCGCTGATGGCGGTTCTGCTTGTGAAAAACATTGACCTCGATCCGAAATCGTTGCTCGATGGGGACATGAAAACCAAAACCATTGCACTAAGCTTGGGCTTAGTTTTAGTCGCTGGGGCGTTGCACGCGGGCGATCAATTGATGGGCACGTGGAAGCTAAACGAATCTCGTTAGGTAATGACAATGCCTTGGTTTAAAAAGAAGATCGGAACCCAGCATGCCAATCCTCGAGAAGACAATTCGCCTTGTCGCCGTTGCCCTTGCCGTGCTCTTCATCGGCCTGAGCCTCGGCGGCATCTTCGGCGCATGGTTCGTTGATCGCAAGGCCACCGACGTCGCGCTGAAGGGGTTTGGCCTCATCGAGACGGGGGTCGGAGTGATCGATGCCGGAGTGGGCCGAGTGGACGACCTTATCGCGACGAGCCGGACGGAAGTGCGGCAGGCCTCCGAGACCATCACCGCCGCCGGCGCACAGGCGCAGGCGAACAGCCCCGTGCTCAACGCGCTGAACGAGCGCCTGGAGACGAGTCTGGCACCACGCATCACGCAGATGCAGCAGCTGCTGGCTCCGGTACGGGAAGCGGTCGGGAACGTCGGCAATGCAGTGAGCCTGCTGAATTCGCTGCCGATCATCGCCGACCGCGCTCCGCGGCTGGCGGCGCTGGACGAGGCCTTTAACCGGCTCGAAGAACTGTCCGCGGACGCGACCCAGTTGCGCAGGCACACTGCGGGCACTGGTCGCGGCGCAGAAGAGCGATGTCAACACCGAGACGGTTGCTGCGCTCAGCGGGCTCACGCAACGAATCGACACCCGGCTGGGCGAGGTGCAGGCCAACGTTCAGGGGGTGAAGGTGGACATCGCGGCGTTGCAGGTTCGGCTGGACACGCGCAAGTCACGGCTGCTTTTCATTTTCAACCTGGTGGCGTTGCTGTCGACGCTGATGCTGGTCTGGGTCGTTTACACCCAGATCGTCGTTATTCAGCACCACTGGGTCCGCTTGCGGCGGCCCACGGCCAAACCGGGGTCCGGAGGCGACGAGCCAGCACCGACCGCCGGATAAGCCGGCGGACTGGGGTCTTGTCCAAGAGATTTTGAACAATGCCTATTGGTCGTTAGGCTAAGTCGCCATAGCACGAAGCTTTACCGGGACCCGTTCATGTCGCTCTGTTCCAAGAGACACCCTTTGCTCGCCGCTGTGTGACATTTCTGTGTCACAAATCCGCCTTGAGCGCGCTCGTAGCCTGTTCTTCCAGGTCTTCGTGTCCTTATCTCTGGTTAATGTTCTTAGCCAGAAGGATCGTCAGGATCGTGTGCAGGACGACCGCCGGCCACAAAAGGATGCCGGCGAAACCGAGGGCCAAGCCGGCGTAGGCGAGATAGAGCGCGATGGCCGCGCCGTAGATCAACATGCCGAGCCGCGGCGGGCCCGGCCAGCAGGCGATTCCTAATGCAATCAAAGCAATGCCCAATGCCCGCGCGACCACGACGGCGACGCCGCCAAGTTCCGCGCCAAGCAACAACCGCCCGACTAACGACGGGACAATCACCAACCCCGCGCCAGTCGCGGCTTCACTGATCGCAGCGAATATCAGCGCCTTTTTCATCGCCTCTATTTCCGGTCGTCGCGCGCTACGGTGCTGGCTTGGGCTCCGGTTCGAGTTTGAAGGTCAGCTTGTCGATCTTACCGGTGAACTTGAAAGGAGGATCGTAACGATATTCCACCAGCGCGACGCCTGTGCGCGTGTCCTCGCCGATGTCGAACGTTTCGTCTTCCGGGAACGTGACTGGGATGCCGTGTTCCATGGAATTCCTGGCCACTTCCTTTCCGTCAACCGAGAGCACGCCCGTCCCTCCTTCGCCCAAGCCAGGCTTCGAAATCTTGTAGTCGAAGACGATGGTGTGCTTGCCGGCACTTAGTTCGGGGCCGGACCAGACCGTGCGTTTGAGGTCGAGCAGGTTGTAAAGAAAGACCACTTTGCCTCGACGAATGCCCGCCACGCCCTTGCTCAGGAACAATCCGTAGCCGCCGAAACGGCCGCCCTCGGTCACGATCATGCCTTCCGCACCGCCTTTGGGGATCTCGACCTCGGCCGTGATCGTGTAGGACTTGTTCATAATGTTCGGGGCCGCGCTGCCGGGCACGCCCGTCAGTCCTCCCGAGTAGGTGAATTCGGTTCGTCCCGCTGTCAGGTTCGGGCGCGGCGAGTTCCAACGCGCGAGAGTCGTGTTGTCGAGGGGCAACACGTTGTACTTCGCGGCTTCGGAATAAAAGAGGTCCTGCATCTGCTTAAGCTTGTCCGGATTCTGGGCGGCCAGATCGTTGAACTGGGTCGGGTCCTCTTTGAGGTTGTAGAGTTCCCAACTGTACCCGGTGATAACGTCGGGCGGCGGCTTGTTGCTGAGTTCCCATGGGAGAGTCGCCGGCGTTGTCGATGCGATCCATCCATCGTTATAGATGGCGCGATTGCCCAGCATCTCGAAATATTGCGTAGTGTGTTTGGTCGGAGCGTCGGCGTTCGCCTTGTTCCACGTGTAAGCCATGCTGGTGCCTTCGATGGGAATCTGCTTGACGCCGTTGATCGCGTCGGGCTGCGGGATGCCAGTTGCTTCGAGGATAGTCGGTACAATGTCGATGACATGATGGAACTGGCGGCGGATCCCGCCCACATCTGTGATATGGCCGGGCCAGGACATGGCTACGCCCTGGGCCGTTCCTCCGAAGTGCGACGGGACCTGCTTGCACCCATTTAACGGGAGTATCCATGGCCCATGCCCAGCCGGCGGCAAAGTGCGGGAAGGTGCGCTCCGAACCCCAGAACGGGTACCAGAGAAATTGATCCTTCACCGGCACTTCAATGCCATTGAAGGTGGTGAATTCGTTAGGCGTTCCGTTGATCATGCCTTCGGCACTCGCGCCATTGTCGCCGCCGATATAGATGATTAGGGTGTTATCCAGTTCGCCCAGGTCTTCGACGGCTTGGATGACCCGGCCAATCTCATTGTCGGCATAGGCGAGGTAAGCGCCATACACATCGGCCTGTTTGATGAAAAGCTTCTTTTGCTCGAACGACAGCGAATCCCATTCCGGAAGTCCTTTGGGCCACGGCGTTAGCTTGCGCGTTTTCTGGCATGATGCCTAATCTTTTTTGGTTAGCGAAGATGGTCTCGCGTATCTTATTCCAGCCCCCGTCGAAGAGATGCATATCGCTGATCTTTTTGATCCATTCGGGAGTCGGATGATGCGGCGCGTGAGTGGCGCCGGGCACGTAATAGACAAAGAACGGTTTTCCGGGCGCGAGCTCTTTGAGCTGCTTCATGTAGTGGATGGCCTCATCGGCCATGGCCGTCTCCATATTCCATGTGGGATTATTGAGGAATGGATAGATGGCCGTCGTATTCTGGAACAGGTTCGGCTGCCACTGGCTGGCGTCGCCGCCGACGAACCCCCAGAAATATTCAAAGCCCATCCCGTTAGGCCATTGATTGAACGGTCCGGCCTGGCTCGATTGGTAACCGGGCGTGTTGTGGTCCTTGCCGAACCAGGAAGTGGCGTAACCGTTTTCCTTTAGAATCGTGCCGATGGTGCCCTTCTCGATCGGAATGATTGAGTCGTAACCCGGAAACCCCGTCACGATCTCGCCTACCACTCCGAAGCCGACCGAGTGATGGTTGCGCCCGGTGATAAGCGCCGCCCGCGTCGGTGAGCAGAGCGAAGTGGAGTGGAAGTTCGTATAACGCAGGCCGTTCTTGGCGATGCGATCCATCGCCGGCGTTGGGATAACGCCACCAAAGGTGCTCGGCGCGCCGAAACCCGCATCATCGGTCATGATAAGGAGCACATTGGGTGCGCCTTTGGGCGGGACCACGCGCGGCGGCCACCACGGTGTCGACTCCGAGGCCTTCTCTTTGATAACGCCGCCGAATTTCGGATCGGGCGGTGGAAGTTGCTTGCCGTCAATCGTAGTCGTGGCGCCGGGCGCGCCGAGCGTCCCGGTGACTTGCTGGGCCCTGGCGGAAGGCGCGACGGTTATCATGACCGCGGCAAGCATTCCACCCAAGAAGTGGGAGTGGTTAGATTTCATCGTTCTATATCATTCTATCTTGGTCAATTGGTCTGCATTGATGTTCCTTGAAAAATATTCTTCTCTCGCCCGTGAAGTCACGGGTCGTCCGGTCAGGAGACGCAGCCCGCGCGTTTCACAACCGAAACACTACTTGGCGTCGTCGGCTTGCTTCATGCCTTCTTCGAGTTTCTTGATGTCCTCCGGCGACAGTTTCGGCCGATCCACTTTGATCGTTAGCTTGTTCAACTTCGCGGTCAAGGTGAATGGCGGCTTGTAGTCTTCGTCGTTCACACCAGTCAGAGTGTCGGAACCGACGTCGAAGCTCTCGTCCCATTGTAAAATCATCGGCATGGTGTGCTCCAACTTTTGCGTGGCGACTTCCTTGCCATCCACCTTGAGCGTGCCGCTGCCGCCGCGGCCAAGGCCGCTCATGTTGTTGAAGGCAAGGGTGCCCACACCAAGGCCGTCATACTTGAAGTCGAACTCCAGTGTGTGCTTGCCTGGCGCGAGCGCGTCCGGGCCTGCCCACTTGACCCGCTTGAGGTCAATCAGGTTCCAGAGGAAGACCGGCTTGCCTTTAAGCAAGTAGAAGCCGTAGCCACCAAACCGGCCACCTGAAGTCAGGATCATACCTTCCGCGCCGGCTTCCGGCACGTCGATGTCCGCCGTGATCGTGTAGGAGCTGTTGAGCAACATCGGGGAGTCGCCCTGCGGCAGGCCAACCATCGGGAGCGTGTAAACGAACTCGGTGCGACCCGCGGTGATGTTCGGCCGCGGGGCCACGATGCGGGCGGCGACGGAGGCGTCCATCGGGAAGACCTCATACTTTTTCGCCTCGCCAATGAACATCTGCTTCATCGTTTTCACTTTGTCCGAATACCTGGCGGCAAGGTTCTGGGACTGACTGAAGTCCTTGTCCAGATCGTAGAGTTCAAGGACCTGATTATTGAGCGGATCGGGATTGGCTGCGCCAAAGGCCTCCCACGGCGCGCGGTTCACCTGCGTGCTCAAAAGCCAGCCTTCGTGATACAATGCCCACTGGCCCATCATCTCGAAATACTGGGTCTGGTGGTGTGACGGCGCCTTGGCGTTCTTCTCGTCAAAAGTGTAGGCGAAGCTAGTGCCTTCAATCGGCGCCTGTTTGATACCGTCCACGTATTCAGGAGCGGGAATGCCGCTGACCTCAAGCAGGGTGGGCACAACATCAATGACATGCATGAACTGCTCGCGGAGAGCACCCGGGTCTTTGATGTGACCGAGCCACGAGACGCACATGCACTGCCGAATGCCGCCGAGTCTTGAGGCGTTCTGCTTGAACCAGGTGAAGGGCGTATCAAAGGCCCAGGACCAGCCCGCCGACATGTGATTGTAGGTTTGTTCCGTGCCCCAGACGTCGTACCACTTCATCTGGTCGGCGACGGGCATCATGTTAACGCCGTTAAAGAATGCGACTTCGTTAGGCGTGCCGAGCGGACCGCCTTCAGCGCTGGTGCCGTTGTCGCCGTTGATGTAGATGATGAGCGTGTTGTCGAGCTTCCCCATGTCCTCGACAGCCTGGATGACACGGCCAATTTCGTAGTCGTTGTAGGCCTCATAGGCAGCGAAGACTTCGACCTGCTTGATGAAAAGCTTCTTTTCTTCGGGCGTGCAATCGTCCCAGTTCTTGATGACCTTCGTCGGCCAAGGCTCGATCTGCGTGTCCGCCGGAATTACCCCAAGGCGCTTCTGGTTTTCGAAGATCTTCTCTCGCAGCTTGTTCCAGCCGTCATCGAACAAGTGCATGTTGTGAATCTTGTCGACCCACTCCTTGGTCGGATGATGCGGCGCGTGCGTGGCGCCGGGAACGTAGTAGCAGAAGAACGGTTTGTCCGGCTGGATCTGGTTGACGCGATTGAGGTACTCGATGGCGTCGTCCGCCATGCCCGTGACCAGGTTCCAGCCAGGCTTGCCTTCGAAAGGGTAGATCTGCGTGGTATTGCGGAACAGATTCGGCTGCCACTGATTCGCGTCGCCACCGACGAACCCGTAGAAGTACTCAAACCCCTGCCCGATCGGCCAGTTATCGAACGGCCCGACCTGGCTGGCGCAGAAGGCCGGCACGTTGTGGTCCTTGCCAAACCACGACGTCGCGTAGCCGTTATCTATCAGGATGCGGCCGATGGTCGCCTTGTCTTTTGGAATAATGCTGTTGTAACCGGGGAAGCCGGTGGACTGCTCCGAGATTACGCCGAAGCCGGCTGAGTGATGATTGCGACCGGTGATCAATGCGGCCCGTGTCGGCGAGCAGAGCGCGGTGGAGTGAATGTTATTGTAGCGCAGCCCGGCCTTGGCGAGACGATCCATCGTCGGTGTCGGTATGACGCCGCCGAACTGTACTCGGCACGCCGAAACCCGAGTCATCAGTCATGATGAGCAGGATGTTTGGGGCTTTCTTCGGCGGCACAATGCGCGGCGCCCACCAAGCTTTCGATTGCAGGGCGCCGTCCTTGATCACTCCGCCGAATTTCGGATCAGGAGGCGGCAGTTGTTTTCCACTGATGGTGGTGGTGGCGCTGGGCGAACCCGATTCGCCGGTGGTTTCAATTTCGGTCCTGGCGGAGGGCGCCGCCGTGATGACGGCTGCCGCGAGCATCGCGCTCACGAGGATGCGTGTCTTTGTTTTCATGTTTTTGGATTAGTTGATCTCTGAAAATTGATGCGCTGTTGGTCGCCGACACTGACAAAGCGCCGCCATTCTCCATTTCCTAATAGACTCCCAAACTCGGTGTCAATTGCGCTATTGGACTTTAGTCGTACAAGTGATGGGTCAGTGCTTTCCCGTTGCTGCCAGACCGGATTGTCTGAACCGACTGTCGTTTCGATCATGGCCAATACTCGTTAGGGCGCTTGCTTCGATTCGCTGGAGCGCGGTTCAGTGAGCAATGCCATAGGCCGCAAGACTACGACTGGCAACCGGCCATCTGTCCGCCAAGGGTCACCTATTTGTCGAAGGCGAAGACGCCTAATTCTGCAAACGGACGAACGTCGAAGTCTCGCCGCTGGCGCTTTTTAATATCAGCGCGTTTTGGCTGAAGGTCTCGATTGTGCTCGTTGTCGTTTTGTTCAGTAGCCGTTCATCTTCCGTGCTGGTTATGGTCAGCGTGATGACCTTGCCCTGAATAGCCCAGGTCCCGCGAATCGTTCCAGTAACACCTTGTCCCAGAGTGTTGCTGATAAAACCCATGGGGCGCACCTGCGAAGTAAACCCACCGTCCGCCCGGAACCTAATCGTCTCTTTCATGTCGCCGACCGTGCCTTGCCAATCGCCCGCAAGCCTGGCCGAATATTGTGACTCGGCGATCGGCGCCGTGTTTGGTTGGCAAGAAGAAACGCCCAAAGCGAGCAGTAGCATCAGCAGAGGCCAGTGTCTTGAGCCCGCCATTAGCATCGCCATTGACCTGAGAGATGACAGGCCGCTCATCGCAAATCGAGAGCCGGGAAGTAAACTACGGGCGGGTTTCATTTTTTTGGTTGATTTGGTTTGGTCGAATCTCTCAGACTGACGTCAATCGGTCATTTATTCTAACGTCCACTCGACCTTGCCGGTATCGAGATCGTAATAGCCCTGAACGATCCGGACCTGAGAGGCGAGTTCACCTAGCTCGGCTCGTTTGTGAATCTTCGCGGCGACCTCGGCGTCATTTTCATGCACCGCGTTCGTTAGGGGATCACCGGCTTTTCCTTTGCTGGCAGCGACCGCGGGTTGAATCGCCTGGACCAGGGCTTCGATGTGGCCGGGAGCGGACCCTCCGGCGAGGGCCGCTTGCACTGCGCCACAGCGTTCGTGACCGAGCACGACGATAAGTCGGGAGCCGAGATGCTCGACCGCGTACTCGATGCTGCCCAGGGCATAGTCATCGACCAGATTGCCGGCCGTGCGGACGACGAAGAGATCCCCGATGTTCTGATCGAAGATAATTTCGGGTGAGGTCCGCGAATCAGCGCATCCGACGATGATGGCGAATGGATGTTGCGTCTGGGCGGTGGCTGCGCGACGCGCGGCGACGGGTTTGCCCGCGCTGACCTTGCTGCGGGCGAATCGCTCGTTCCCGGCCTTCAAGCGGTTGAGGGCCTCATCGGCGCCGACTGACGGAGTGGCGTGATCAGCGGCCAGCGTCCAGCTACCCAAGGCGAAGGTCACCAGCAAAATAATCTTAGAGAGATTTGTTTTCATGATTGAGGAAGAAATTGCGAAAGCGTTTCAAAAGCAAGCCATGTTATCTGGCCGTAATGATTGCCTGCGATCATACGGGTTGTGTTCGACGCTTCCGTTCCACCCATCTCTGCAGGACAACATAAAGGGAGGGAACAAAAAGAACGGCGAGGCAGGTGGACGCGATCATTCCGGTGAGAACGGTGATCCCGAGGCATCTGCGGGCGTTGGCGCCGGCGCCGGTGGCGAGAACAAGCGGGAGGACGCCGAGGATGAATGTGAGCGAAGTCATGACGATCGGCCGAAAGCGGAGGGCGGCGGCTTCGACGGCGGAATCCACGATGCTCTTGCCGGCCGCGCGATTTTCGCGTGCCATCTCGACGACGAGGATGGCGTTCTTGGCCGAAAGCGCGATCAGAAGCACGAGGCCGATCTGTACATAGATATTGTTAGGGACGCCGAGGCCGATCAGGGCGGCGACGGTGCCGAGGAGCGCCATCGGCACGGCGAGGATGACGGCGAGTGGGGTGATCCAGCTTTCGTATTGCCCGGCAAGCATGAAGAAGACGAGCAGGATCGAGAGAGCGAAGATGTAATAGACCGCATTGCCCGCGATCTTTTCCTGGAGCGACATGGCGGTCCATTCGTAGCCTACGCCTGCCGGAAGTTCGCGGGCCGCGAGCTCTTCCAGAGTCTGGATCGCCTGACCGGAACTGTAGTTGTCGCTCGCTTTTCCAAGAAAGGCCGCGGCGGGATAGAGGTTATAAAGTGAGATCACATTCGGGCCGGCGGCAGGAGTGACGGAGGAAACGGCACCGAGCGGGACCATGTTGCCGCCCTGGCTTTTGACGTAGTAACCGAGCACGCTTTCGGGCGTAAGACGGAACTTTTCATCGGCCTGCGCGAAGACGGTGAAGGTGTGGCCGAATTTCGTGAACTGGTTCACGTAAGTGGAGCCAAGGTAACTTTGCAGCGTGTCGAAAACGTCGCCCACGGCCACGTTAAAAGTCGCCGCTTCGGTGCGGTTCACGTCGAGATTGAGCTGTGGGACGTCGGCGCGAAAGGTCGTAATCGCAGCATCGATCACCGGCGACGAAGCGGACTGGGCGGCAAGGTGTTCGGTAACTTTTTGCAGTTGCTGGTAATCGAAAGATCCGTCGGTCAGTTCCACCTCCATCTGGAAGCCGCCGGAGAGTCCGAGACCCTGGATCGGTGGCGGCACGATGACGCGACAGGATGCTTCCTGAAAGCCGCTCAGCTTCCTCGAGAGATTGTTGTAGATATCGAGAATGTTCTCGCCTTTCCCGCGTTCACTCCAGTCCTTGAACATGACGTAAATTGCCCCCGCGTTGGCGAGCGAGGCGTTATTGTCGAGCGGCGAAACCCCGCCAATTGAGATGGCGTGAGCGACTCCGGGCGTTTGAAGAATGATGTCGCGCACTTTCGCCATGGCGCGCTGGGTGCGCGCGAGGGACGCGGCATTGGGGAGTTGCACGGCGACGAGGACGTAACCCTGGTCCTCGGTCGGGATGAAACCGGTGGGTACGCGCGTGAAACCCCAGGCGGCGACGCCGATGAGCACGAGAACGATCACGGCCATGAGCCCGCTGCGGGTGACCATGTGGCGGACAATGCGCAGATACCATGCTTCCACGCGGCCATAGACAGCGTTGAAGCCGCGGTAGAAAAAATTCTTCTTCGCGTTTGGGTCAGGCCGGCGGAGCCAGGTGGCGCATTGCGTGGGCTTGAGCGTGATCGCATTCGCGGCGCTGATCAGTGCGGTGCTGGCAATGACAAGCGCAAATTGCCGATACATTTGTCCCGTGATGCCGGGCAGAAACGCAGACGGCAAAAACACCGACAAAAGCACGAGTGTGATGCCGATGATTGGACCGAATAGTCCTCGCATGGCATTGATCGCCGCCTCTTTCGGCGGCTGCCCGCGCTCGATATATTGCGTCACGCCCTCGACCACGACAATGGCGTCATCCACCACGATGCCGATGGCGAGGACGACGGCGAAGAGCGTGAGCAGATTGATGCTGAAACCCATCATCGCCATGGCAGCGAACGCGCCAACGATCGTGACCGGTACGGTGGTCGCGGGCACGAGCGTGGCCCGCCAATTCTGGAGGAAAATCATGATGACGAGCAGCACGAGAATGCCCGCTTCGCCGAGCGTCTTATAGACTTCGTTCACGGAATCGCGCACGAAAATCGTCGTATCGAAAGGGATCGTGTACTCGAGATCTTCGGGGAAATCCCTGGCCAGCCGTTTCATCGCGGTATTCACGGCGGCGGCGGTGTCGAGTGCGTTTGCCTCCGGGAGAAGAAAGATGGCGACACCACCGGAGGGTTTGCCGTCGTAATCGAAGAACTGGCTATAGGTCTGCGCGCCCATCTCGACGCGCGCGACATCACCCAGCCGTGTGATCTCCCCGTTGTTGTCCGTCTTGACGATGATCTGCTCGAAATCCGCGGCCTTATCGAGCGCACCGTGAACGTTGAGGGTGAATTGAAAATCCTGCGTCGGCGGCGTTGGCGGCATCCCGAGCTGACCGGCCGTTACCTGCGAATTCTGTCGCTGCACTGCCTGGATAACCTCGGAGGGCGAGAGCGAGCGCGCCTGCATTTTGTCCGGGTCCAACCAGACCCGCATGCTGTATTGGCCGATGCCGAAAACCGTCACGCCACCGACGCCGGGCAAACGCTCCAGCTCATTCTGGAGCCGGAGGGTGGCGTAGTTACTCAGGAAGAGTGCGTCGTATTTTCCATGCGGCGAAGTGAGCGTGATGATCTGCAAAATCGCAGTCGATTTCTTGTTCGTGATCACGCCCTGGGTCTGGACGGAGCGCGGCAACTGCGCCATCGCGGCGGCGACGCGGTTCTGAACGAGCACCTGCGCGAAGTCGGGATCGGTCCCGATCTTGAACGTCACGATGAGCGAATAGGTCCCGTCGTTCGTGCACGTAGACTGCATGTAAAGCATGTTCTCGACACCGTTGACCTGTTGTTCGATCGGCAGCGCCACGGTCTCAACCAGCGTGCGCGCGCTCGCCCCGGGATATCGGGCCACTACTTGCACAGTAGGCGGAGTGATCGGCGGGTATTGCGAGATCGGGAGTTGGAGGATCGCGACGCCGCCGAGCAGGACCATCAGGAACGCGATGACGTTCGCCAGGACCGGCCGCTCGATGAAGAATTTGGAAAACATGCGTCCCGAATTCCGTCTGGATCACTTTTTCTCGGCGGCTGACGGCGCGGGCGTTGCCGTAGCCTCCTCTGGCGCCACGGTCGCCCCCGGACGCACGGCCGACTGGCCGCCGATGATGACGCGATCGTTTTCGTTCAGTCCTTCGGTAACCGCGCACATTGCTCCGACGCGCGCGCCGAGCGTAACATTGCGGCGCTCGGCGATGTTCTGCGCATTCACGACGAGGAGGTAGTCGCCGATCTGGTCGTTCGCGAGCGCGGTGTTTGGCACAACGAGCGCGGGTGCAGGTTCGCCGAGCGGGATGCGGACACGCGCGAACAAACCAGGAAAGAGAATCTTCTCCTGGTTAGGGAAGATTGCCCGGAGCTGGATCGTTCCTGTGCTCGTATCCACACTGTTGTTGGCAAAATCGAGGACGCCCTTGTGCGGAAAACCGTCCTCGTCATCCAGACCCGCGAACACAGGAATCTTTCCGACGCCCGGCTTCACGCCTTCTCCGAGTTTCTGCGCGATTTTGCGAAGTCGGAGCGCGTCTCGCGAGCTGACACTGAAGTTAATGTAGATCGGAACCAGCTGGTCGATCGTGGCGAGCTTGGTCGGAGCCGCAGCATTGGTGCCGACCACGTTACCGACATCGACAAGGTGGGTTCCGATGCGTCCGTCGAAGGGCGAGCGCACGGTCGTGTAGCCGAGCTGGATTTTAGCCATCGCGAGATTGGCTGCGGCCTGGTCGCGATCCGAGAGTGCTTTGTCGACGTTGGCCTGCGAGGTCGCGTTTTGCTTCAACATGCCGACCTGCCGTGTGTATTCGGCCTGCGCGCCATTCAGCTGCGCCTGGTAAAGCGCGACCTTTTCCTCGTACATGTCTTTCTCGATCTGAAAAAGCACCGTGTCCTTGTTCACAAACGATCCGTCCTTGAATGAGATCGTCTCGAGAAATCCCTGGACGCGCGCGACGAGATCGACCGTCTGATAAGGCGCGACCGTGCCGGTCAGGTCGATCGACGGCGCGACCGTTTCCCGACCTGGCTTCGCCACGGTAACCATCGGCGGACCGGTCTGGGTAAAGGGTTGGGGCCGTTTGCAGCCTGCCCACGACAAGGCAATGAGCAAGGCCAGGATCAATCTGCGCGACGTTTTTCCAATCATGGGTTTGCCTCCTTCTTTGCCGTTGTTTTCGGTGCGACATCAGGCAGGTGCCAGCCCGGTTCGAGCATCTTCCCCCAGTTCGTGCGCCGGGCCATTTCTTCTTTCACATCGCCCGAAATCACATCACCACCTTCGCGAATCTGCCAGCCGCCGCCCAGTGCGCGATAGACTGAAATGAGCGCGAGAATTGTGCTCCCCTGGCTGGTCACCTCCGCATTGTCGATCGTCAGTTGCTGCTGTTGGGCGGTAAGCACGACGGTGTAATCGTTTTGGCCCTGCTCGTAGCGGACGACCGCAAGGTCCGCGCTACGCTTCGCGGTCTGTGCGGCTTCGTCGAGAAGTTCAGTCGCTCGCTGTCCGCTGGAAAACGCCGAGAGCCCGTTCTCGACCTCCGCCTGCGCCTTTAGAACAGTGTTCTGATAGCTAAGAACTGCTTGTTGAAATGCCGCGTCTTCAATGCGCACGTAGTTCACAAGACGGCCGTAATTCAGGATCGGAACGACGAAGGAACCGCCTGCCGTGACGACTTTGCTTTGCCATGTAAAGAGATCGCTGAGTGACGAACTCGCGATGTTGCTCCCCGACGAACCAAAGGCGCCCGAGAGCGAGAAAGACGGCAGCATGTTGGCGACCGCAACCCCGATCTTCGGTGACTGCGCTGCGGCTTGGAGGCCTGCCAGGCGCACGTCGGGCCGGCGGCGCAACAGGTCGCGCGGTATGCCCGTAGCGATCCTGGCAGGTGCCATCGGAATGTGCTCCGGGCTCCTCAGGTAATGTCCGATTTCGGATGGAGTCGTCCCGAGCAGAACCGCCAGTGCGTTCGTCGCCTCCACGATTCCATTTTCCAGCTCCGGCGCTTCGGCCCTGGTTTTTGAAAGCTCGGTCCGGGCTTGGAGGGGATCGAGCTCGCTTGTCTCGCCTGCGTTGTAGCGAGTCTCGGCAATCTTCAGGCTCTGCTCCTGTGCCCTAATGCTTTGATTGAGAATCGCGAGCCGGCTCTGAAACGTGCGCAGGTTCACGTAGGCATTCGCCACATCGCCGACGAGCGTGACTAACGCGTCGTCGTAGGCCGCCACCGAAGCGAGCCAGCCCGCTTGTTGCGACTGGATTTCGCGCCGGAACTTTCCCCAGAAATCAATCTCCCACGCAGATGAAAAAAGTAGCCGGTCCGTCGCAATGTTTGGTCCGACCTGGAAGTTCCGATCATTAAGCAGCTGCGAAACCACATTGGCGACCGGACTGTCGCCGATTGTCGGGCCCGCTCGGGAAGTATTACCCAGGCGATAATAATTGATTCCGCCCGCCGCACCCTGCTGCTGCGGGAACAGATTCCCGATGGTCGCATTTAGCGCCGCCCGCGCCTGGAGAATGCGCACGCCAGCAATCTGCAATGAGAGGTTCCGCGCGTACGCTGTCTCGACCAGCCGGTTGAGCACGGGATCGTGAAATGTGCGCCACCAATATTTCTCCGTCGACCCGTAGGGGTGGTCGGAAACCGCCTGTTTCTGCACCCACTTTCGATCTACGTGCGAATTAGGCCACCGAAAGTTAGGGCCCACCATGCAGGAGGTAGCGAGCGCGAGCGGCAGAATCAGGAGCAGCCTTTTGATAGGTTTCATTTGGAACGGGGTCCAAGTGCTATATCACTGCCGCCAGAATGCTTGAAGCCCCTTTCAATGCACGACCAGGATTACTTTGGTTCTTCGTCCGAAATAGTTCGGTAATTGCGTTTCAAAAAAATTCGCTCGTGACAGTTAGTTCCGGGGAAAGTCGAACTTCGATTCCATCTTTTCGATTAAGGCTTGTCGCCCCGTTACGGAAGCATAGACTCCTCCGAAAAATGAATACGGCACAGGTGATTCTTCCTCCGAGCGCAGCGTCAAGAAAGCAAATTCCGATTAGTTCAAATCCAATCATGTTGGCGCGTTTCTTCCGCTTCCCTCTCGCGCGAACGTTGAGCATCGTCGGCGCGATTGCCATCATCACGATTGTCGTCGGGTTGTCCTCAGCCGCGTTCGGCGCCAATCCCGCGGAAGAGATGGCGAAGATGGGGACCACTACCGGAGGCACGGATCCTCACGGCGATTCGTGGCTATCGATTCAGCACAGCATCCAGCAGTTCGCGCATCCCGAATTCATCCTGCGACTCTTTCTCAGCCTCAGCCTGTCCGTGGCATGTGCGTGGGCGATCGCGTGGCATCCGCGTCGTTCGTCGCTCATGGATCCACTCTCCGACCTCGAAGAACGCAAAACACTAATCCTCCTTGGCGTGGTCGGCGCAGTTGTCGCGGAATTGAGCGGGAGCAGTCAGACACTGGCGTTTGTCATTTTCGGCATCGGCGCGCTTCTGCGCTTCCGGACCGTCCTCGATAATCCGAAGCTCACTGGGAAAGCCATCATGGTGGTGGTGGTTGGGCTCGCCTGCGGCATGGGATCTTGGGTGATGGCGATCTTCGTCACTGCTTTTAGCTGGCTCCTTGTCTATTGGCTTGATTCACACGCGAGCTGCCGGATCAGGATCCGACTCGAGGAGGGCGTTGATCCGCAGCCTGTCTTTGGCATGGTGCAGTCGCTGCTCGTCTCGCATCGTTGTCGCCTGCAAAGTTCCGCGCTCTATGAAGACAAAGGCCAGATGGTGTTCCTTCTTTACATCCCGGCGGGAGTCGACCCAAGGAAATTAGAGACGGAAGTGCGAGCGAAGCTGAAAAAGTCTGACGCCCGCAGGATCGATATCGACGTGGTGTAAGGACCCCGACCCGCCGCCGCCTTGGATCTCCTCACTGGCCGCGAAATGCCGGGTCGGTGAACAAAAAGATTCCGCGCCGCTCGCTCGTCGCGAGCAGACCGTCGGGCACGAAGCAGCAACCTTCGATGTGCTCGTCCTTTAACCTCGTGTGATGTGGCGTGACCTCATTGACGTGTGCGACGTCGGCGTCGATGCGAAAGACGTAGGCGCCGTTTTTCGCCACGAGCCCAAGCAGATTCCCGTCGGTGGAAACATCCGCCCCCGTGACCGGCGATTCGATTTTCGTCGTCGCGACGAGTTCGAGTGTCAGAGCTTCATTCGTTTCCTTGAGGGGAAAGCGGAAGATCTGCGCGTGTGCGTTATGGAACACCTTTGAGATGACATAGCCATACTCCTTCCAAATGAAGAGGCTCTCGCAATCAAACGGAGCGCCGGGGAACTTTAGATTCCATCCGCGTTTTGGTAAGATGGAGCCAAAGGCCGCATTCGGATCCGGCTCGTCGATTTCATACACCGCGAGCGTGTCCCGTTTCGCGTCGTTGTTCCCGATGTCGCCGAGATAAAGATGTCCCGCGTCGTCGATAGCGATGTCCTCCCAATCGTGAAACGTCGGACCAATGACCGCTAAGGTGGCGCGTGTGCTGCCCTCGCGGTCGATGGCGTAGAGAACTTGCTTCTGCGGCCCGCCACCGTCGTTATGTGTCCAGAACACATTGGGATATCGGCGGCTGGCGACTATGCCGGAGCTTTCCTTGATACGCAGATCGCTCATGTAGCCGAGCAGCCGCACGCCCGACGCGATTTCCTGGCTTCGCTCGGGCCTGGCGACATCGCACGCGGTCAGCGACGTGGCCAGCAGTAAAGCGAACGGCAGAGTTCCTCGTCGGCTCCGTTTCACGAGCGGATCATAGAGCATCGACGCGGAGAAGCGCCCGGACTTTCACGACCGCTGCAAAGTCCAATGATTAGTCGAGCCTCGTAATCTTGGACCCCTGGATTCCGATTCCTCCCATGAGACCCTTCTGATCGAAAGTGAAAGCATAGATACCGCTGTGCAGTGTCTCAGTGCTGAGAGAGCCAGCCACGCCTTTGTCTACAACAACCAGGCTCGGCGCGGAACCAACTGACCATCCGTGCGCCTGATTTACCCAATCGACCGCCTTCTGATCCATGAGGAAGAGCGCGTAGCCAAATTTTTGCACGCCCGCCTGCAATCCATAAGACGCCGCTGCGGTTTGGTATCGGCCGGCTGGTTTGCCGTGCAAGAAGAGGATGCCCTGGCCGCCCTGGCCGCCAAAAATAAACCCCGCTTTAACAACGTCCGGGAAGACAAGGACCGCGATCGCGTTCTTTGAGAGCGATCGCGCGGTCTGGTTTTGCGCGACAAGCTGGCGGAGAGCGGCACGCGACTCGCTCGTTAGGCTGGCCGATGCTCCTTCTGCGGTGAGCAGTGTCATGGCGGCGATCAACAGTGCTATTGCGTATTTCAATTTGGATAGTGAAGTCATGTTGGTGCTTTCGTTAACTACGTTCTTTATTTGCAGGTTTGATTCTATTTGGCGGCGGTTGTCCCGGGAACAGGTCCCGGCTTCGGTTTGGCGGTCGGAAAAAGCAGCGTGAAGTTCAATCGCATGCCCCAATGCGCATACCCCGTCGGGGCCTCGGCATAATAGCGCCCGCCGAGCTGGATGCTGACAGGCTGCCTTCCGATCTTCAGAATCTGACTCACCGTGAGGTTGAATGGCACGGTCCACTGGTCGTTTTCCCAGTCATAGGTGGATTCCGTATCCAGCCCGAAAGTCGTATGGGTCTTGGTTGTGTAGTTGACGAATGGCTGAAGAAACATCGAGCTGATGTTCTGCTCATTGTTATCGCCGCCGACACTCCAAATCTGGTTGGCGAGGATGCCGATGGTCCAGCCTCCCTTTTGCACGAGCGCGACGAACGTCGGCCCCAGGCCCCACTTATCCGGCCCGAGGAGATCATCCGTATTCGTCGGGTAGTAGCCGACCGGGCCAATGCCCCAGATGATGCCGCCGGGGCCGGGCGCCTTCGGCGAAAGGAAGAAGCTCTGCGTCGTATTGCCAAGGCCGGACTGGGTACCGGAGTCGCCAAAAACATCGTTTTGCGAGATGACGGGCAGGATCGTGCGGACAATCAGGTTCCAATCCTTGCTGATCGAGATCGGGATGACCGGCTGAATGTTGAGAGTGAATTTGTTGCCGCCGGCCGGCCCGATATTGAAATCCTCGTTTGCCTGGAACGGCACGCTGATGAGCGAGGAGACCGGGTTGCTCAGTTGTTTGGCGAGCTGGTCGGCTTCATCGCCGCCAGCTTCTGTTCCGCCCGGAGGTTCCGCCGCGGGCAGCACCGGAACAAACAGAAGAAGAGCCGCCATGATTGTGCCCGATACGCACCACTTTTTTCTGCATTTGATTTTCATGCGATGAGAATGGAGCAGTTTTGTCCCGAGCGAGATATTGGACCTTAGTCCCATATCAGTGCAGCGAAAGTCCAGGCGTCTTCGAATTCGATGCCTTCGACCCCGGGGAATGCTCTGCCGCTATTGCTGGATCAGTGCCTGGACCGGAACGCCGAGCCATTTCGCCGCCGCGTCGATGTCGGTAAACAGATCCACATCAAGCGAAGAATAATCAGTCAGCATCTCGTGCAATTTGGCGTAATGAGTGGTCGTCTCACTCGTGACATAGAATGCGGCTTTGACGTTCGGACGCTGCGCATGGGTGAGGCGCCGGTGGAGCGCGATGTCGAAGACGAACCTGAAGTTCAGATCGACCGCATCGAGCGCCGACAAGTCAGCGAACCGGTTGAACGGAGCCTTGACCCTTGCTTCTGCCGCGTCGACAAACGCGACAACCTCGTTCACGGCAACTTGATCCAGGATGCCGTGCGGTTTCCAGAGGAAAAGAGAGAGATCCTTGCGGAACAGAACATGGGCGGGAAGTTTCAAGTTCCTCCTTTGGTTACGACATTACGCCTCTTCTAATGTTTGCGCACCTCGCGCGCAACGGTTATGGCGACAGGATAACAGAATCCGCCGAACGGAGATATTGGACCTTGGTCTTATTTGCCTGGTCCGGCGTTGCGAAGGCGCAGTCGGTCGTCGGTGGGCGGGCTACGTTAGCAAACGCGCAAGGGACTACGCGTTCCACCTTCCGAGCCAAAGGCTCGTCCGCCCTTCGCAAAAATCGCCGCAGACTTGAAGAGATTCGGTCGCTCGGTTCAGCTGTCATTCCACCGGCTCGGTATCGTGCAGCCGACCGTAGTCGACCGTGAGCCGGCCGTGGCCGTGGTCGGTGTAAATCTCGACAAAACGCTCGCCGAACCGAACGTCGCGCCAGGTGTAATCCTGTTGCGTTTGCACCGCAGCGGGTATGACTGGATCAATGCCGACAACCGACGCGATCAATACAGCGCGGCCCGTCTCGAGCGATTCGGGTGTCGCGCCGTAGAGTGGGCTGTGTTTATCGATCACATGTCGCAGCGTGAGTGCGGCGGGGAAAGTCGGCAGCCGGTCGAACTGGAGTTTGAGGCTATAGAAATAGCGGAAGTCGCCCCCCTCCACGAGTTGCTCGTCGCGATTGAAGACGATTCGGAACTCGGCCTCCACCATGCTGCGGTGATGCAAATTGCCAATCCGCAGCATCAGGGTGGGCTGGCCATTCAAAGGGGCGATCACGATTGATTTGCTAAACACGATGTTGGCGCTTGGCCGCGAAAACCGGACAAAGATAAGGCCGGCCATGACCGCCACCAAAAAGATGCCGGTCATGATTTCGACAGTCGTTAGGATGTTGCCATAGAGATTGGCGGGAGACATGTTCCCGTAGCCGACGGTGGCCACGGTCTGCACACTAAAAAAGAACGCGTCGAGAAAGGATCCGGGCCGCATCCCGGCCACAGAACCATCCCCGATCGTATAAAGCGCAGCGAAGAGAAGATTGAGCGCGATGTAGCTCGCGCCGACAAAGGCCGCGAACTGCGGCCAGGTCAGCCCGAGCAACCATTGATAGGCGTTACGCCAATGCCATCTCTCGGTATTGAGCTTGAGAAATTCGATCTGCCCTGCACGGACCGAAACCGGTGCGCGCGTCCTTTTCTTCCTTTTCATGAACAAAGTCTAACCACTTTCTGAGCGTCCGCAGTTGTTCGCTAAGGGCAGGTGGATCGAGCGCTCCACCGCTCGATGTATGAGCCGGCGTTTCCGGCGCGTCTCACAGAGACGCGGCTACAGCAGAATGGCGTGCCGACTAAATCAACGGTGCGCTAATCGGCTCACGGCTCCAAATTCAGTTCCTTGAGTTTCTTCGCTGCCGTGCCGAACTGGCCTAGCTGGTAAACGGCCGCGCCTGCGGGCGAGAAGGTGAACGGCTCAAACGGTTCGGCCAGCATCTTGTCGAGGTATTCCCTGGGGGCGACGCCAATGGTGACATGTGGATTGAAATTCTCGCCGGAACCCTTCGGCACAAACTTCGAAACGTAGCCGATCAATGCCGGGTCGATGATCGGATCTTCCGGCGTGGTGATGAAAGCAGACGAGTCTCCGGTTTCCACCGTGAACAAAGCCACAGCGGCAATCAGGTCGGCTTGCAGCTTGAGCAGTTCCGGCGTGGGTTTTGCGCAGATGCCCGCGAGGCCTGTCGCGCCGCTCGGGATGTAGTAGTATTTGAAGGCCTCCAACTTCATGCCGTTCACGTTGGCGTGGGCGAGAACCTTGCTGGCGACGGTATACACCTCGTCGAGTTCCGCCGTGCGAACGAAACGCTGGATCAGAGTGATGTGCGGCCGGTGCGTTGCATCGAGGACGAAACCTTTCGGGAAAACCTTGAGCAGGCGAGCGTTGTCCTCGGCGGAATGTTGGAGCATCGTAGTGTCCGGCTCCAGCAAGATGTCGATGGCCGTGACGGGGTTTTGATCGGCGGCCGTGGCGTGGCCGGTGCCAAGGACAAGCGCCGCGAAGGCACACGCCATCGCTCCTTTGATCAGAAGGCTCGTTAGGTTCTTCGTGATTGGTTCCAAGCTGGTTACTGCTCGAAGGCAAAGACTTTCTTCCAGTCGTCCTTCATGCTGATTACCGTCCAGTTGTCTTTCTTCGCTTCGGCCATGAGCGCGTCGCTAAAGGTGCCGATCTTCGAGTCTGGGCCGTAGGCGAACTCGCGGACGGCATCATCGTGATGCACCAACATCATCAGCCGCGCGCCGCCTCCACCTTGCGTCCACTCCAGCATTTGCTGATCGCCATCCGAATTGCCGAACGCCGCGATGGGCCGGCGGCCAATGTGCGAGTTGATCCCAATGGGTTTGCCGGTCTTGTCGTCAATGAAATTGATTTCCGGCAAACGCACAAGAACCGGCTTGCCGTGGCGCATTTCATATTTTGTCTTGATGCTGCTGCCGACGACCTGCTCGGGCGGAACACCATAGACCTTCTCCGTCCACGGGCGCATGAACTCGATGCCGCCACCCGAAACGATGAAGGTCTTGAAGCCGTTCGCCCGCAGGTAGGCGAGCAATTCAATCATCGGCAGATAAACACACTCGGTTAAGGGCTTCTTGAATTTTGGATGCTCTGCCGTCGCGATCCAGTCGGTAACAATTTTCTCGAACTCGGTCGTCGTCATGCCGGCATGCGTGACCATGATGATCTTTGCGATGGCCGGTTCGCCGCCGGCGAGTGCGCCCTTGACATTGCCCTTGAGGAGCGAGGCAAAGGGTTCCTTCGTTTTCCACTCCGGGTGCTGCGGCGCGAGCGTCTTCACGCGGTCGAGCGCGAAGAGGAGTTGGAAATACATTGGCTGCTCGCACCAGAGCGTGCCGTCGTTGTCAAACGTTGCGATTCGCTCGTTAGGCGGAACGAAATCGGGTGAGCCTTCCTTCGTCGCCTTGGCGACGAAATCGGTGATGGACTGCTTCGTCGCGCCGTCATTCCACGAAGGAAGCGGGTCCTGGGCGTAAGTAGTGGTTAGGCTGGTGAATGAAATCGCCAGCAACGTCAATGTGCTGAGGATTGGTTTCATGGTTGTCGTCGTTTGGTTCGTGTTCGCTGGTCAATTCGCAGGCCGCCTCCTTTTGCGGGTGCTCAGGGTGAAATGTTGTCGTCGCGATTCAGGAGCTCCTTGAGGTGAACGATGGGTTCCTGGCTAATCCGGAATATCCCGCGGCGCGGACGGTCCAGGTCGAGCACGACAAAAATTGTTCCGCCAATGAGAATAACCAACAACCATTTCCCGACCATCATCCGATGGTTCGCAATCCCGCCGGCGAAACCTACCGTAGCCATGGCGAGGATCGTTCCACCGAAAAGCAAAAGCACGACACCGTCCGGCACCCGGTCCTCGAATGCGTGCACCCGTCGCCGATGCACCGACCATTCGTCGTTCAGCGCGCCCACCATGCAGTCCAGGTTTCTTATCGGTGGATCGCGCTGCGCTTCATCGCTCACCAGGCTCCACAGCTCGCCATGAAGTCTCTCGGTCCGATCGATCGCTTTCTGCACCGCGACGAGATTCGGGCCCGCGTCGAAGAAGGCCAGCCGGGCGTCCACGAACTGACCGAACGATTTCTGAAACTGGGCGCGCGCCGGTGGTGGCAGGAGGCTGCCACAAAGGAACAAGCGGTGCAGGATGTTTGCCTCCTCCGTCACCAATCGCTGCCGCTCGGAGTAGCGATCCGCCGCCATCCCGAAAGCAAAAGCGAGGAGCAGCGCGAGCAGGCCGAGCAGCGCCACTTTGAGGGCCACATAGACCTCGCGCCCGGCGTCGTGCGTGTCCGCGTGCCAATGGCGTCCGCTGCGATAAGCCACCTCGAAGGCCACGAGCGAGGTGGCGAGCAAGATGACCACAATCCAGAAGGCGCCCTGATAATAAAGCCAGTCGGGTTTCATTGTTCACTCATTCTTCGGTCCCGGCCCGGTCAAAGAAAGCATAACTCGTCACGTTTAATAACTGGGCTGCATCGATCGCAGGGGATATTGTGCGTCGCTCTTCGTTCTACGTCTTAGGCCGATGAACCGGGCGCGCCGGTGTTGGTTTTTTCGGAGAACTATACTTCTTTCGCTGGCGAATTCGCGAGCCGCCTCGTGAGAGACGGCCCGCGTGTTTCACAATCGAAGGATTGTCCCGGCCTCTAGCTATTGGCTCGGATGCTGCGCGGACATCTCCTTAACCTTCTGGAGGATGTTGGAGAGGTTGTAACTCGCAGCCTCCTGGAGCGGTGGGAACTCAGCGTAAGACTCGAGTTCCTTCATCCACATGAGCTGGCCGATGGGCAGGAGGTTCCAGTCATAGATATACGCCGTGCTCGGGGCGGCGATGGCGCCGCCGGCACCCGACGCGCTCTTCGTGTCGTCCCCCCAGGCCTGTTCGAACGGATCGCGCGCGATGTTGTCGACCTGAGTCCAGGCGTAGGTTTCAGGAGCATAGATCGACTTGAGGCCGGTCGCACCCATCATGGTGTAGTAGAACTTCCAGTTCTTGTAGCGAACGGCCGATGGGATGCTGCCCTGGTAGTAGAAGAAGTAATCACGATTGCTCTCCGTCTTGCCCGTGAGGAAGGAGAGCTGGTTGATACCGGCAAGCTTGGTCTTCTTGATGCCCTCGGTACTTGCCCGCCATGATCTGCTTGTTGAGTTCATCCCCCTTCGGTCCGCCGGCGATTTCCACGAACGTGGGCATCCAGTCATACAAGGCGAAGATACCATTGAAGATCGTGCCCGGCTGGATCACGCCCTTCCAGCGGATGACCTGCGGAACGCGCATGCCGCCTTCCCACGTCGTCATCTTGGTGCCTTTGAACGGGGTGATGCCACCATCCGGGTAGGTTTGAGTCTCGGCCCCGTTGTCGGTCGTGAAAACGACGATGGTGTTATCGAGTTCACCCATGTCTTCGAGCTTCTTCAGCACCACGCCGATGTTGTCGTCCATCTGCTTCATACCGGCTTCGTTGATGCCCCAGTCCTTGCCGCCTGTGGTACCCAGCATGGCTTGGTACTTGGGCGACAGTGTCGTCGTGATGTGCATGCGGGCCGGGTTGTACCAGACGAAGAACGGCTTGTTCGTCTTCTTGGGATCGTTGCGATCGAGAAAGTCGACCACGTGCGAGGAAATCTCCTCATCCACCGTTTCCGCGCGCTTGAGCGTGAGCGGACCTTCATCCTTGCCCGTCTGTTTTGCCGCCGTGCCGTCGGGGGATTTCATCCACAGGACGGGCCGCGGCGGCGTCAGGCAATTGCTGGTCCTCGGGTCCAGTTCGCCCGGAGGATTCGGAACTCCGGGAATCGGAATCGTTTTGCAGGGCGGCACAACGGCCTGCTTGTCCGGGCTGCTGTTGATATCCGGGAAGCTGACCTGCTCCATTGCATCCAGGTGATAGAGGTAACCCCAGAATTCCTGGAAGCCGTGCGCCGTCGGCAGGGAATCCGGATTGTCGCCCAGGTGGTTCTTCCCGAACTGGCCGGTGGTATAGCCAAGATCGTAGAGGAACTTGGCGATCGTCGGCGTCCCCGGTCGCAGATAGGAAATCGCGCCCGGCAACTGCGGCATGAGCATGCCCGCGCGCATCGGGGTCATGCCGGTGAAGAAGGCCGTGCGCCCGGCAGTGCAACTCGACTCCGCATAGGCGGTCATAAACATGCCGCCTTCCTTCGCGAGGCGATCGATGTTGGGTGTTTCCCCGACCATCAAACCGCGATGATAACAACCCGGCTGCATCCAGCCGATGTCATCGCCCATGATGAAGAGGATGTTTGGTTTCTTGTCCGCCGCCTGACTCGAAGCGACAGCGCCGAGGAGCGCCGCCACGGCCGCAAGCAGCAAACAGCTGCTATGGATCAATGTTTGTCTTTTCATTTTTCCTTTCTTCTATTGCTTGGTTTTGGTTGCTGAACCGGAGCAGAGTTCTCTGAAATAAGTTGAAGTTTTCATGGTTCACTTTCGCCGCGGGGCACGGAAGCGCACCGTAACGCATGACGACGTTGCCGGTTTTCTCCTGTCCACGTCTATAGGACTTTAGTCGTACATGGAATCGACGGTGATCTCGCGGTCGAATTGCAGGCCAATCGGGACCAAGAAGCGGGCGGCTCTCGCGAGCCGCCCGCTGTGAGGGTCACTCGGATTACTGGCCGGTGCCTTTGGCTGCCGCCTCCGCCTGGGCCATCTTTTTCGCCAGTTCCGCTTTCACGGCCTCAAGGTTGAAGCTCGCGCCGTGCTGTATCGGCGGGTATTCGATGAAGGTCTGTAGTTCCTTGCCCATCACCTGCTGGACGAAGACGAAGCGCCAGAATTGGAACTTGAACCAAAGCGAAAATATTGCTGCGCACGCACCGTTCGTTCTTCTGCCTCGTTAGGCCCTTTTATAATTGAGTCCCGGGAGCGGGGCCGCTACTCCCGCTCGATGATCACTTCCAACTTTCCATCTTTCACTGCCTTCGTGAGAACCTTGTGATCGCGTTCGCTTTGATCGGCGTAGGCGATGGAGAAGTCCGCGACGGCCCGGTCGAATTTGTCGCTCTTGCCAAGGTATCCGCTGATCTTTGCCGGCTCGCCGCAGCGAGCGTGGGCATGTGCGAGGGTTGATCCGCATAACTCGGCGTATTGCATCATCGTTGTGCGATTGAAGACCTCGACCAGCATCTTGATCTTCATGTCTCTGAGCTGCCGGACGTAAAGTTGCCGGCCGGCCGGGCCGACCGTCCAGCCCAGGAAGAGGTCGCTGGCCGATTGCATCAGCCGGCACCCGTTCACCACTCGCTGGCCGTGGTTGGGGTAGATGCTCTTTCCGGCGTATGCCTCCAGCACAGAGGGGCCTGCTTCCTTTACCTGAAGAAAAAGCGGGTCCGTTTCGCTGGCCAGGAGCAGCAGGATGCCACACCACGTGCCCACGCTTCCGACGCCCACCACTTTGATCGCGACATCGCACAGTTGGTAATGATCCAGGAGAAGCCGGCGATCTTCCTGCATGGTCTCGCGATAGCTGGCGAACGCCCTCTTAACACCGGCGAAAAACTCCTCGTGCTCCTTCTCTCGCCAATGATAAATGAGGGGAGGGTTATCTTTGATCTTCGGCAAGCGGCCGACGACCTCCGCTAGCTTGGGAAAATCATGCTCAGCCACGCTGCGAACGCGCGCTTCGCCTAACCGTTTCCGAATCCGCGAGCGAGTTTCTTTGTCCCGGATCGTGGGAATCACGTCTTCGATGTCGATGTGCGCGTACCAGACATCGAGCACGTGCATCTCGCTAAACTCCGCCATTCGCTCTCGATACGATCGAACGCACGCCGCGGCTGCGTCCCACGCAAAGCTTTCGCTGAAACCGTTGTTTCGAGAGGCGAGGACAAAGCTGGCGGCCAGGCGCTTCACGTCCCATTCCCATGGGGCGGGGAGCGTTTCATCAAGATCGTTGATATCGAAAATGACCCGTCGCTCCGGCGTTGCGAACGCGCCGAAGTTTAGAAGGTGGCAATCGCCGCAAGCCTGCACCCGCAGCCCGCTCACCGGCGTGTTGGCCAGATCGCTCGCCATATTCAGGGCTGCACCGCGGTAGAAGGTGAACGGCGTCTGCATCATTCGCCCGTGCCGAACAGGAACAAGCTGCGCGATGCGTCCATTGTCCGACGCCTTTACGAGCGCAACGGGATCGGGTCGGTCGTTAGGGGATTTCCAATCCGCGTGAGATTGTCGCAGGCATTTGTCACGCAGGCTTTTGCCCATCGCATACAGTTCGGCCAGCGATGGCCGGGAGAGGAAAGCTCGCGTTGAACCGGCCGCGCGGCGGCGCGACGTAGATTTGGATGATTTGCGAAGCATGGCCATGTGGATCTTAACGATTGAGGTCGCGGGCCGCTTCGCAAGAAGCGGCCCGCGTGATTCACGATCGAATCAACTGGTTAGCCGCCGCCGCCTTTGGTGTTGGGTGGGTTATTCACGTCCAGCGCCGGCACCGGGTTTTCCGGATTCTTCAGGTTTGGAATCAGGTCATCCGAATCGCCGCCGGGGAAGCGCTTGAGGTTGGGATACTTGATGATCGACTTGTTGAACTCCATCTTCACCTCGTCGTTTAGAGCTAAAGCCCAGCCATTGTCCTGGCCCGCATATTTGCCCGGCGAGTTGCTCACTTGCCGCAGTGACATGGAACCATTGAAGAGCATGTCGTACTTCTCGTAGGGGTCCATCGTCAGGCAGTAAACCGCCGGCTCAGGGGCAGTGTTCTGGCTCGCGCCCAGCCAGGTATCTTTGGCCGTGTAGAGGAATTTCCACGCAATTTTGAGGTCGGGGTTACTGGGATCGCCGGCGACGTCCACACGCGCGCCGTGGAACTCCTCGCCGCCAATGTAGATCCACGTATTGCGAGCAGAATGTTTCGCTTTTCCAAGAATCCACGCGCTGTTGTCGATACTGTCGAAGTAGATCGGCTTGCCGTTGTTGTCCTTCATTTCACCGACTGGCGGCGGTGTGATACCCGCCATTGCGGCCAACGTGGACCAGCAGTCGATATGCGACATCATCTCGCCAAGCTCCTTACCCGCGGGAATGTGACCCGTCCACCACATGACGCCCGGCACGCGGAAGGCCCCCTCGAAGCACGAACTCTTCTCTCCTCGGAACGGGGTCGTTCCCGCGTCGGGATATGCATCCTGCCAGGCACCGTTGTCGCCCGTGAGGATGACGATGGTATTGGGCGCCTCGGCGCGGATCGCGTCCATGACCTTCCCGACGTTGTCGTCAAGTTCCAGGATCGAATCCGAATACCGCCCGAGTTTGGACTTCCCGACGAAGGCTTTGGCCGGGTTGTTGGGATTGTGCATCTTCATGAAGTTGACGTCCATGAAGAACGGCTTGCCATCCTTCGCATGCTTCTTGATGTAATCGACGGCCGACGCCGTCTGGCGGACATCGTACTCGGCGAGGTAGTCCCAGGTGATCTCAGGACCTTTCTTGGCGGGCTGTCCCGCGACGCCTTCCCACTCGAACATGTTGACGATCTTGAAATACTCTTCGGAGAATTTCGGGTTGTAAGACGGAAACCACGGGTGGAATTCGTTGGTGGTGTTGGCGTAGGTGTAAACCCCCGGGTAATACGCGCCGAAGTGCTTCATCTCGTCGAAGCCGTGTTCGATCGGATAGGACTCCGGAACATCGCCGAGGTGCCACTTGCCGGAGTAGTAGGTGCCGTAGCCGTTCTTTTTGAAGAACTCGGCGATGGTCGGCGTTTCTTTGCGCAGCCAGTTGCGATCGCCGGGAACGACGACTATGGACAAGGCCGAGCGGATGGGAATGCGCCCGGTCATGAATGAGGCGCGGCCAGCGGTGCAACTCGCCTGCCCATACCAGCTGGTGAAGTAAGTTCCTTCTTTGGCGAGGCGATCGACGTTCGGCGTCGGGTGCCCCAGCGCCGCGCCGCCACCGCTGATGTAACCGAAGTCGGTCCAGCCGGTGTCGTCTGTCATGAGCATGACTATGTTGGGTTTTTGATCCGCCGACTGCGCCGAGATCGCAACGAGTGCGGCGATCAGCGGGACGGCCCATTGTGTTAGTATTTTCAGTTTCATTGTTTGTTGCTTTTCTGTCTTTGTTTTTCTGTCTGGTTTTCCCTTTCGGGAAAAGGGATTCGTTCGCTGTGAAGTCGCGGGCCGCCTCGGCCCGCGGTTCAAGGCGTCAGGCTCGCGAGCACCAGCCATGCTGGCTCACCCATTCTTGGCATTCATTGGGCAAAAATTGCGTTCAGCTTTTTCGAACTTAAACTTCTATCCGCCCCGGCGGTCCGCCACCATCGGCCCACTCTTGGTCAACCTGTGGAGAGGAAACGTCATGCCGTTTCCATCCGATCCTGCCGATTCCCGCAGAGGAGCCAGGCCAGTTGCCGCGCCCTGCCGTGAAGTCGCAAGTGGCCTAACGAGACGCCCCGCATGTTTCGCGATCGAAGAAAACTGTGAGCCGGAGAAAAGGCGGGCGGCCCTTGCGAGCCGCCCGCCGTGAACGTCACTCTGATTACTGGCCGGTGCCTTTGGCGGCCGCCTCGGCCTGGGCCATCTTTTTCGCCAGTTCCGCTTTCACGGCCTCGAGGTTGAAGCTCGCGCCGTGCTGCATCGGCGGGTATTCGATGAAGGTCTGTAGTTCCTTGCCGACGACCTGCTGGACGAAGACGAAACGCCAGAACTGGAACTTGAACCAGTCGAAGTATTGCTGCCCTCCTTCTTTCGTCCCATCGTTAGGCCAACCCTGACGCTCGAACGGATCGAGACGCAAGTTGATCAGATACGGAATGTCCACTTGCGTCTTGGCACCAAGCCAGCCGTTCGGCTGGTCGATGAAACGATACTTGTAGTCGTCAATTCGCACCGCGCCGACGGTGCTCTCGCCGAGGTAGAAGATTTCGTGACGCGCGGACGGGCCCTTTCCAGTAATGGCCGCCGTCTGGTCATAACCATCAAGATGGTTCTTGTAAGTCCGGTCGCCGAGCTTCACACCTTTGAGCAACTGGTTGGTGATGTCGGGATTGCCGGCGGCAGTCAGGAAGGTCGGGAACCAGTCGAGACCGGAGAAGATCCCGTTCTGGACGGAGTCCGCCGGCACATGGCCGGGCCAGCGGAGGATGCACGGTACGCGGAAGCCGCCTTCCATGACCGTCCCTTTGGACTGCGCGAACGGTGTCGTTCCACCATCGGGCCAGGTGAAGAGTTCGGTGCCGTTGTCGGTGGTAAAGACGACGATCGTGTTGTCGTCGAGGCCGTTGTCCTTGAGATACTGCATTACGAGGGCGATGTCGTTATCGAGCTGAGCCATGCCGGCTTCCTCTTCCGACCAGCCATTCTCCGAGTTGCGCGTCGCTTCCCATTTGGGGGAGAGATGGGTGACGATGTGCATGCGGGTCGGGTTGAGCCAGCAGAAGAACGGTTTCCCATCGTTTTTAGCCTTGTCCATGAATTTGATGGCGAGGTCGCGGATCTCGTCATCCACTGTTTCCATGCGCTTCGGATAGAGCGTGCCGGCGTCCTCGATCTTCTGTTTGCCGATCTTGCCCCAGCGCGGCATCTCGGTCGGGTCATCCTTATCCGTGGCCCAGCTGTGAACCATGTTGCGCGGGCCGACCACGTTTAACAAGTCCTGTGGATAGTTAGGGTGTGCCGGGTCTTCCATCGCATCGAGGTGATAGAGATAACCGAAGAACTCGTCGAAGCCGTGGACGGTGGGCAGGAACTCATTCAGATCGCCGAGATGGTTTTTGCCGAATTGACCGGTGGCATAGCCCTGCGCCTTGAGCGCGGTGGCAATGGTGCAGGCTTCCGCCGGGATGCCGATCTTGGCACCTGCCTGGCCGACCGTGGTCATGCCGGTGCGAATGGGCAGTTCGCCCATGATGAAGTTCGCGCGCCCTGCCGTGCAACTCGCTTCCGCGTAGTAATCGGTGAAGAGCATGCCTTCCTTGGCCATCTTGTCGAGGGCCGGCGTCCGGCCGGCCATCAGGCCGCGGTGGTAGGCGCCGATGTTCCACATCCCGATGTCATCGCCCATGATGAACAGGATGTTGGGTTTCTTGTCCGCGGCCTGCGCTGGGGCGCCGACGCTGACTGCCAGGCCGAGGGTCAGCGTGAGTAGTATTAGTTTTGGTATTCGTTTCATCTTTCGATTTTTGGTTTCTGCCAGTTTGCTCTTGAGGGAGGTTTCGTTTCGCTGGTGAATTCGCGGGCCGCCTCGTGAGAGACGGCCCGCGTGTTTCACGATCGAAGGGTGGTTGGTCTAGTACCAGCCGCCCCAGCCCATGCCCCATCCACCCCATGCGCCCCAGCCCATCATAGAGTCCTGGTACATCTCGGCGGTTTCGAGATTCTCTTCGCTAAGTTTGTTGGCGAGGCGAAGTTGTTTGTAAGCCTCGAATTGCTTCGGCCCACCGACATAGGCCCGGTTATTAGCTACATCCGGGAAAACGTAGTAGGTCTTCCCGTTCTTGGTGATCATCGCGACCTTGCCGGGGGGAAGCTTTTGCAGCTTTTGCTCCTGCGTCGCGTTCTTCGGGGTGATCGTCTTAAAGCCGGCGGCCACGAGCATGTCTTCTTTGCTTTGCGTGCTGCTGGTGGTGGAGCAAGCGGCGGCCAGCGCTAACAGAGCGATGGCGCTGATCGTTTTAAATGGGACTCGCATTTGTTTCATATTCTGGTGCTGATTTTCCTAGGTTGTTTTGGGTTTGAGTTGTCTCTGCAGTTTTTTTGCCTCTCCAATTCCGCGCAGCTTGTCGGTGCGAAGACCTGGAGAGAAGTGCAATTTGGCAAGCTCGACGGACTCTGCCTATAGGACTTTGGTC
Source organism: uncultured Verrucomicrobiae bacterium (assembly GCA_963737545.1). GTDB lineage: Bacteria > Verrucomicrobiota > Verrucomicrobiia > Chthoniobacterales > UBA10450 > CAVTTH01. The sequence continues at coordinate 1,003,369 of CAVTTH010000003.1, forward strand.
CCATATGCTTTGGCACGGGCCGTGAGCAGTCAAAACTGGCTGCATCCGCACCGTGCAGTATCTCAGGCTACCGCAGCTTCCCGAATCATCCGGACCAAGGCTTCGTCTTCGAAAGGCTTTGAGAAAAAGCCGAGGGCGCCAGCGTCCAATGCGGTTTGGCGAGCTGCCGGTTCGTCGCGTCCACTGATGAAAATGATCTTTGTCGCCGGTGATTTCTGGCGCAGCCACGCCTGCACTTCCAATCCGTTCATCTCCGGCATGAAGACATCGAGGACGGCGACGGAGCACTTGGATTGTTCCGCCCGCGCTAGGAAGTTTTTTGGCTCGGCAAACTTCTCGACCGCAAAACCAGCAGATATCAACAGACGCCCCATCGCCTTAAGCATCGATGGATCGTCGTCGAGCAACCAGATGCTGGGAGCGACGGGAAAGGCACTCACAGGCGGGCCTTCCTCAGCCACCTTTTTTTCGAGACGTTTGAAGGAAAGAGTTTCATTAGCTGCGTATCAAAATGGAAGGAAACGCCATTAGGATCGCACTCTTTTCTCCGAAGCGACATGGGACCTTGGTCTCATATCCGGTTAACGCCGTTTTCTCCTTGCTCGCATGACGCCGCCGGGTGGCTGGCTTTCCGACGTTCTGAGATCTTCGGCGGTGATTAGGCGGCTTTGGATCTCGCCTCTGTTGCCTCCGGCAAGCTAACCGAAAACCGCGCACCGCCACCGTCACAATTCTCTCCCGAGAGCGTTCCACCATGCGCCTCGATGATGGTGCGAGCAATCGCGAGTCCCATTCCGGTTCCTTCAATCTTTGTGGAAAAGAACGGTTCGAAGAGCTGATCCACAATTCCCTGAGGAAAGCCAGTGCCGGAATCACGCACACTGATAAGAATTCTTCCGTCCTGGCTCCGGCCGGCGCGGATGACAACGAGTCTTTCGCTGGCGCGAACAACCGACACCGCTTCAAACGCGTTCATCGTCAAGTTCAGAAGCACTTGAAGCAGTTGGACACGATCTCCGTTCACCCGACCTGCATCCGAATCGATTTCCGCAGTAATCGTCACTCGCCGTTCCAGTGCGTCCGCACGCACGATGCGCAGGAGATCGTCAATGATTTCGTTGATCGGGATGAGCGCCTGAGTGGGTTCGGTCCTGCGCACCATGTTGCGGATTCCTTCGATGACTTCGCGCGCGCGGTGTCCATCCGCTACGATATCGGTCAGGAGCTCATTCAATTCCCGGGTTTCCATTTTACCGCTTGCGATCAGGCGACGCCCGGCATTCGCGTTTGTTACCATGGCTCCGACCGGATTGTTCACTTCATGCGCAAGTGACGCCGCCAGTTCACCCATCAAGGCAACGCGGCCAACGCGGGCCAGCTCCGTGTTTTGACGATGATAATCCAACTCCGCCTGCTTGCGCGCGGTAATGTCAATGCACGAGCCGACATAGCCGAGGAAGATACCGTCCGCGTCAAAGCGCGGCGTTCCGGTATCGAGAATCCAGCGGTACGTTCCATCATGTCGTCGTAACTGGTATTCCATCGTAAACGGTTGCCTCGCGTCGAAGGCTTTCCCGTAGACCTCGAAGCATTGCTTCAGGTCTTGTGCGTGCACGCCTTCGGCCCAGCCATTACCCAGCTCCTGTTCGAGAGTCCGTCCGGTAAATTCAAGCCACTTCTTGTTGAAGAAAGTGCAGAGCTTGTTTGTATCGGACATCCAGATCAAAACCGGGGCGGTATCAGCTAAAGTGCGAAATCGTCTGCTCGCTTCGGCCAGCGCGCGCATCGCGCGATTCTTTTCGCCAACCAAGAATAGCGACGACAAACAGCGGAACTGAAATAACGAATAGGAAAATCTGAATGGAAAGGACATTTCGTCCGGCGGATTGCGAGGAAAATGGCCCCTGTCCATAGACGGCTCCTGCAATCGCGATGAACGTCGTCAGGGCAAGCGCCCCGGTCGCGCCGCGCATTCCGAACCGGAGTCCAGCCCACAACAGAAACGGCACGGGCACGTAAATTAATTCCGGAGAAACGTAATGTTTACTCGGTCCCGTGAACGCGATCAAACCCGCCGCGACAAGACCTGCCACCAGGATCACTGCTTCGGGATAACGCCTGAACGAAGTCCGACGAACCGCGGAAAGTCCGCCGACAAACCAATAGAGCAAAGCCGGTGTCACTATGAGATTTGCCAGCGCATCGCTCAGAAACCACTTCTGCCACGAAGCCCAGAACTCAAAGCCGAGAAGGTATCGGCAACCGGCGCCGAGAAACGCTGAGAGCATCGGAGCCAGCAAAACTGCGATGGCGACAAAAACGCCAAAATCCCGGAGGTCATTGAGGCGAAGAGGATTTTTTAGAGACCGCCGCAACGCTACCGCGATGAACAATGCTTTGATCGAGTCATTCGCAAAGGCCGCGACGCGGAACCAGGTCGGGATACCCGGCGCAAGTCCGGTGAAAAATCGGATCGGCATCCACCCAAGAAAAAGAAGCCACCACATCCGCGGTGGAACGAGCAGAAGGCCGAACACGAGGACGGCATCCGGAAACCAGAACGGAGAAGGAACCGCCTGGCTGATCGAAAGACCGTACTTGTAGCCGAAATAAAAGATCGCCTCCAAAAGGCAGAAGGCCAGAACGGTCTGAGAAGTTGAGAGACCGTCGAGCTTGAATTTGGTTGGGGAAGTGTTTTGCCTGGTCAATTCATCGCCCATAAAACGAAAATGCGCTGCCGTTCCGGACCATCTTAGCAGACGGCGCTACTTTGCACGACGAATGAGTGATCTCTGGCCCTCGACTAAAAGGAACACTCGCGCGGTCGAAATGCCGGGATTGCAAATTCCGCCACGAAACTGACTCTTACTCAATCCGGCAACTCGCTCGTCACAATAATTCAGCTCGCGCCGGCCTTAAGCCTGCGCGGCCGAATCTGGTTGCAGGTTGCCTCCGGCGTCGGCTCACTCGCAAGCGCGAGTTATGCCGAGCCGGTGAGCAAGGGCGCCTTAGCGCCAGCGCCCGCCGTAGAAGCCGCCGTAGAAACCGGGTCCCCACGCGCCGCCCCAACCCATCATGGCAGTCTGATTCATTTGCGCGGCCATGAGGTTGTCATTGCTCAACTGCTGAGCGAGCCGGAGTTGTTGATAGCTTTGGTATTGCGCCGGCGTCCCGACATAGGCCTGGTTGTTCGCAGCATCAGGCTGCACGTAGAATTGTTTTCCCTTGTATGTGACCAGACTGAGCTTGCCCGGCTCCAGTGTCTTGAGCAGTTCCTGCTTCCGCGGCGTGTCCGCGGGCATCAGTTTGAAGCCCGCCGCGACTAGTAAGTCCGTATGGGTGCTTGTGGTGGTGCAGCCGGCCGCAAGGGCCAGCAGTGCGATCGCGCCGAAAACTCTGAACGGCTTGAATGATTGTTTCATCGATTTTTCCTTCTGTTTCGCTTCGTGGGTTGAGTGGAGGACGAATCTGATTTCCGCCCAAGGCTTTGTCTATAGGACTTTAGTCCTACACCGGCAAGACTTCATTTCCTCATCAATATTCCAGCGATTCGTTCGAAACACCGAGCCACTTCGCAACGGCGGCGAGCTCCTCGAACATCTCAACCTGCAAAGGGGAGTGATCGGTCATGGCCATATGAATCTTTACGATCCGCGCGGCGGCCTCGCTCGTGACAAAGAACGCCGATTTCACCGGCGGATGTTGGGCGTAGGTCAGGCGCCGATGAAGCGAAACGCGAAAGACGTAATGAAAATCGAGGTTTATCGCATCGAGCTTTGAAAGATCGCTAAAACGATTGAACGGCTTGCCGTTCTTATTTTCTTCCGTTTCAAGAAATTCTATGACCGCGTCCACGCGCTTCTCATCGAGAATCCCGAGCGGTCGAAAGACCATGAGCCGCAGATCGTGGTGGAATGAAACGTAGGGAGGAAGCTTCATTTTCATTTCAGCAACCCGGGCAATGATACGATCTCGGACAAAATAACCATTACCCGCCTCCAACTCAATCGTTCAGCGGGGCGGGCCTTCGCGGCTGGCGTAGTAGGCCTTCACTTCGGCGCGACTCAGGTAGCCGTCGTGATTCTTGTCCGCCTCCTTCATGATCTGGTTCGCGATCCCGTGTGCGCGTCCATATATGATCGCTTCGTTCAATGTCACGATCCCGTCGTGGTTTGCATCGCGCTTCTTGAAATCCGCCATGCGCCCGGGATCACCGCCGGTCCATTCCACTACCGTCATGCGGCCATCGTGATTCGCGTCGCGCGAACCAAAAATCAGGATGACGAGATAATCGCTCGCCTCGTCGCGCGACAACTTTCCATCGTGATTAGAATCGGCCTGGGCGAAGCGGTCGGGTGCAGGACTCGGGGAGGCAAAAGCGCTCGGAGCGACAAGGACAAGCCCGAGGAGGGCGTGTCGAAAGTGTGTGCTCAGTTGATGAATGACGTTCCGATATCGATGATTTCTTTTCATGTTAAGACTCTGTTCCCCTTTGTTACAAGAGCATGGGACCGCATCAATAGCACAATTTCAATTTCGCATCACGCCGCAATAGTTCACGGCCGCCCCACTTACCCGTAGTGCCCGGCGCCGCCCGAAGCGTTCGGGCGGCGTGGCCCTCGTCTACTTCCTCGCCATGCTGTCCTTGATAATCCCGATGATGGCCATGAGAATCGCCCCACCGACGCCGCCGCTGGCGACATTACCGAGGATTGAGCTCATATCCATTCCCCCTCCGCCGGTCGTGGCCGCTCCCATGACCGCATGGAGGATTGTGCCGCCCAATCCGCCGCCGACAATCCCAGCCAGTGAATTCCCCACCGCACCGAGGCTTTTCTCTTTCAATGCCGCGCCCGCGATGTTGCCGCCGGCTGCGCCGCTGACTGCTTCAATAATGAGACTAGTGATGTCCATAGTTGCCTTTCTTTTCGTTTGTTGATGATTTCTGACTTGGAGGCGTGATTGTCTGAGATCGCGCCGATTGATCATCTGAAAAACAAATGAGGTGCGCTATGGGACTTTAGTCCTATCTTTGTCGTTAGGAGAAAACGCGCTGGAGGCGCGCCCTGCTCCACTCTCGAATCACCTCGATCCCTGCCCTAGGCCTGTCGCGATCAGATTGTCGAACAACCGCGCGCCGGGAATTGAGTTGCTATGACAGGTCCAAGGTCCGATAGTCGAACTAACACGTTCCCCGGACTCAGGATCAATCATGAAAAAGATACTGATTTGGACTTTGGTCCCGGCCTTGGCCGGGCTTATTGCAAACCTGGCTTCGGGCGCAACAATCCCGGCCGGCACAACCCTGGTGGTTCGAACGCTCGAGACGATAAGGTCGGTGGATGCTATCGGAACGCCTGTTTCGACCCAACTTGTGAGCGACGTGACTGTAAATGGCAAGGTCGTCCTTCGCGCCGGCACAAAGGTATCGGGAAAGGTAGTGAGTTCGAAACGGACTTATTCCAGCACACAAAAACTGAAGGTTGATATCACGGAAGCAATTGTGGGCGGACGCGTTATTCCCGTTAAAACAACCGGGGCTGTCCAATTGGATGCCACGGGGTTGAAAACACGGAATGGTGTCTCCATTTCGCGTGCTGGCTACGCGGTGGCCGCCGGCAGAGTTATCCAGTTCCGCCTTGCTCAACCGCTTCAGTTTTAGTTTCGGTCCTGCTAACAAGTCTGCCGTGCCCGCGGGTTGGCCGATTTGACCCTGGTCCTGCGAGCAACACCACCGGTGCGAGGGACTTTCCTCGTTAGGGGACTAATTCCCGGTCGTCTGTTCGGGCGGATTGATGAGGTTGAAAATGACCGCGGCCACCACGGCTGCGCCGAAATTCGCGGCGAGAAAGATCCAGATATTGCTCCAGCTCGAGAGGCCGAGGATGGAGATCCCGACCGCGATCGCGGGATTGAATACTCCACCGGAAATGTCGCCGACGGCGAACGCGCCGGTCATTACCGTCATTCCAATCGCCAGACCATAGAAGGAATTGCCGGATGTTCCCTCGGCCGTGGCCGAGTTAAGCACCACATAGACGAGCGCGAAGGTGAACAGAAATTCGGCCACCAGGGCCGGGCCGATCTTTGGGACCATCGGGGTCACGTCGACCCCGGCACGGAGAAACTTCACAGTCGCGGCGGCGGCCGCTGCGGCGAGGAGTTGCGCCACAACATAAGGCACGGCGTCCGCTGCCTGGATTTTGCCGCGGATCAGGACTCCCAGCGTTACCGCCGGATTATAGTGCCCGCCCGAGATGTGGCCTCCGGCGTAGACCATCACCATGAGCACTGCGCCGATGGCGAGCGGCGCAATGACGCCCGTACCCGCACCGATCAAGGTGCAGCCGATCGTTACAATAAAAAAGAAAGTCCCGATGAATTCTGCGATGTATTTGTTCATAGTTTAGAGGTGTTGAGATGAAGAAGCGTTTCCCGAGCTGTTATGAGGGAACAACTTTGGAAAGACAAGCGCCGACTGCCTATTGGACTTTGGTCCCACTGCTCGAACAATCCGTCCAGTCTGCCGGGAAGCGCGTTGTAGCGGCGGTCTGTGACCGCCGTAAATGCGGGAGAGCGTTGGGCGGTCACAGACCGCCGCTACAGTTCTCATTCGCCGCCACCTCGTGCAGGAGATCTATTTCCACACTATCCTAAGGGTTCGAGGACATACTCTGCCTTAGTTCCACCAGGTTTTGGTTCACGGAGTCGATGCGAATCATTCCGAGCAGTGGATATTCAATGTCGAGAATGACGTAGACCGAAATCGAAATCACGACGACGAAGCTAGTAATATGTGTCCAATGATGCGATTTGCCGCCGGCCATCGCATAACCGGCGAGAAACGAGCCGCAGAGTGTGAGTAACGCGAGCATCAGAAAGATGATCGGCGGCGGGTGCATTTTCGTCGCCATCGTCTCGTCGTTGGCAAGATCGATCATCTGGTTCAGCGCAGGCAGTACCAGCATGGCAGATTGCGGCTTATCTAATTGACTAACGGCCTCGACGGCGCGTTTCCAGATTTCGCCTTCCAGTTTGATAGATTCGCCGCGTTCGGCTCTTGCGGCGGCGAGGTCCGGCAGTTTGCGATACATTTCCAAATGCGAATCGAGATAACGGCGAAATAGGTCGCGCAACGTCCGGTTGAGCTTCTGAAGGCAGCAGATCCAGCCGCAGCCATGCTGTCCCGATCGCGTTGGCTTCGTCGACGATCAAATGACGGCGCTGGTCGAAGCGCAACATTGCTCCAGAAAAAGTGAAAGCAATGAGCAGTCCGAGTAGCCCAAAAATGGCGCCTTCTACGGCACCAAGGCCAGCATGGGTCTTCTCTCCGTACCGCGCGACCTGACGAAGACCGATGCGGCGTCCAATTTCCAAAAGGGCGAGAGCGCCGAGCAACAAACTCGCGGAAAACAACGGAGCGTAAAACTGTGGGTGCATCTGTTACGACCAGGCTATGCACACCGCGAAAGCAATGGTCAATAATGCGCAGGCCTTGCGCGAGAGTGCTGGCACGTTATGGAAGCGCCGCATTCAACGAGGAAGAACTCAACTAGTCGCAGCGGGAGAAGGGCCTCTTTACTCTTCGCCCTCTTCGTCTTCTTGCCACTCGTCGTCGGTAGCGTGCCAGGTCTTGTCAGGATTGAAGCTATCCATCTCGCCAAAGATTTTCAGCGTATTGGCACCCAGATCCTTTTCGTAAACTACGCCGCTCGGACCCACCATAAAGCTTTTCACTCCTGTCACCCGATATTCGGCTGGCGCCGCCACCAGAGCGAAGCCGCCGATCATGGCTCCTTCAATCATGAAGTCCATTTCTCCCAGTGGCGCGGCAGGACCCTGCTTCTTCAGGACCTTGAAATAATAGCCATGAAACGGTTTCCCTTTTTCCGAGTAACCCTGCTCCAGTGCGCGGGCGACCGCCTCGCCGACCGGTCCCGCCCAGGTTCCATCCGCGTTCTGCCAAGCCAGACCATCTTGTTTGCCAGCGGTGCTGATGATCTTCTGCGCGTACTGATTGACTTTCGAGTCGTCATGCTTGGTCTGGGAATATTCTTCCTGTGCTTCGATAAACCCGCGGCAGACGGCGATGGCATCCAGTTCATTTGTACCGACGCGTCGATTTAGAATTTCTTGACGACCGACCTTGGTATCGAACATCCATTTTCCCTTTTGCTTGACGAGTGGAATCGCCAGCGGGAAGTCGTCATTTCCAACCGTGATGATGCTGCGGCTTCGATTGGTGGAGTCTGCCCCGATCGACATCTTTTCCTTCGCCTTCGTGGCAAATGCGACGGCCCGGTTCTTGTCCTGCACAGGGTCGTCGGAAGAAACGAGATCTTCGCTACCCGGACCCAGAATGGTCTCCAGTGCAGCCACATCATAAGCTTCGGCCGCCTGGACGAGACTGTCAGCGGCCTCTTTCGGTGTGTTGAACTCTTTTTGTTTTACGGCCGTTGTCGTTGCCGCGGAGGTCTCTTGTTTGGCTGGCTCAGCCGCGTTCAAAGCAACATGCAGACAGCACAGGACGAGAATCGCAGAACCGAGAATTTTCGAGACTACGATCGGTGTTAATTTTGATTTCATTGTCGTTCCTTCCATCAATGAAGTGTTTACCTCCGGCGGCCTCCACCGCCGCCACGTCCCCCGCCGCCGCGATGCCCGCCGCCACCACCGCGGGCAGCATGCCCGCCACCGCCCATGCTGTGGCCACCTCGGCTGCTACTGGCGCGGGCGGAGTGTCCACTGCCGCCGCCAAAGGCGCTGCCGCCGCCACCACGAGAGCCCGACGAGACATGTTGGTTTCCAACACGATTCGCACCGCCGCCGCCGCTCGGCCGAGTAGCTGGCCTGGCGCCAGCCCCACCGCCGCCAGGCCGAGTGCCGGCTCCACCGCCTCCGGGTCGCGCGCCAGCTCCGGCTCCCCCGCCGGGTCGAGTGCCGGCTCCAGCGCCACCGCCGGGTCGATTGCCCGCTCCGGCTCCGCCACCCGGGCGATTGGTAATCCCGGCGCCGCCAGCACCGGGTCGATTCGCTCCGCCTGGACGATTCCCGGCTCCGCCGTACTTGTTCGCAACGTTTCGGTTCGAGTAAGGAGCGTTGCCGCGATGTTGCGGGTTGTGCTGCCAGTTTCCACCCTGGCCACGGTTGACGTTTGTATTGCGGTTTACGTTCCGATTAAAATTATTGTTGTTGTTTATGTTGATATCGCCATTACCCCAGTTGCAATTACCCCAGTTGTTTCCCCATGCGGCGCCCAAAACGATGCCGGTCCCAAACGCGAGTCCCATTCCCGGCAGATATCCCGGATAGGTGTACGGGTAGTAGGGATAGGCTGGCGGCCCGTAGACCACCGCCGGGTCATAAGACGGGACGTAAACAACATCCTGACTGGGTTGTTGGATAACGATGACGTCCTTGCCTTCCTCCGACCTGGTCTCCACCACTTGTTGCTGGGTGGTCTTTAGATTTCCGGTGCCCTGCGCCTTGGCTCGCATGCGCTGGACGGCAGCCAGGACATCCTGTTGTTGAGCGAGAAAGGCGTTCCCGAGATCGGTCGTCCACGAGATGTTACCAGCCATCCGCTCAAGAGCGTCAGGAACACCCGCCATTGACTGCACGCTCGGATCCCACGGTTGTTTTGCCACCGCGTCGGCCAGCTCCTTGCCTTTGAGGTTCTTGTTATTTTGCATCCACTGCTGGAGCTGAATGACCTCCAGCGGATAAGTAGACGCTGCGAGTGTTTGCGCGAGCAGGGGGTCCGGATACAACGCGATCGGCGCGACCAGAGAATCCAATTGATCGTTAGGGATTTTCGGTGCCGGCGCCTCTTCCGCGGGTGCGGGCGTGGCCGTCATCACCTGCGATTGGGCCGCCGGCGCGGGTGCTTGTGCGACCGCGGCCGAGCCGGGTGAAAGCAGTGCAACAGACACGAGGGCCATCGAACAACGGAATGATCGGCTGCCGAGGCCGGGTCGAGAGGCGATTGGTCTCATTTTTTATCCTCTGTTTTGGGTAATTGAAGCAACTGCACGTTTATCTCGTGGCGAAATGCTGGCAAGCGAAAATCCCTCATCACCTTCAGATCGCTCCCAGTCTCTCACACGAAGTTGTCGCGCGACTATGGGACTTTGGTCGTACGAGTTTTGTAGGATCACTACGCCTTTCTATTTGAACTGCACTCATCGGTCTACTGCCCTTTGGGGAAGGTGGCGTCTTTCCCCTCCCATAGTATTTTCGCGGCGCTTTCAATTTCCGCGAGCGCTTCGGCGGAAAGCTCACCGTTTCTCTTTTCTTGGGGCAGCAGACCGAATATTTCGCGGATTCGGTTGTTGCGCTCTTCCTCGCTCAGACGTTTTCCATTCGACCCCGGTTGTTTCATCAGCTCTGCGACTTTCTCGCGGATTTGTTTCTCCGACTTGTCCTGTTCCAATTTCAACGTTCGCGATCGATCTGGAGTCGCTCCGCGCTGTGATCGCCTTTTCGAAGCTCGACGCTATCGCGCGATAAGAATAGGAATAGGGGTCAGTCAACATATCTTGACAGAACAGGGTTTGACTGCATAATACGGGGATGGCTCGGGCGATTCGGATTCAATATGCCGGGGCCTTCTATCATGTGATGGCGCGGGGGAATCGGCGAGAGCGCATTTTCCGGGACGAGAACGACCGGCGCTTCTTTTGTGAAACCTTGGGCGAAGCGTGTGAACGGACCGGGTGGCGAGTCCACGCCTGGGTGTTAATGAGTAATCATTATCACTTCATGCTTCAAACACCGGAACCCAATCTGGTGGCGGGCATGCAGTGGCTGCAGAATACCTATACCCGGCGCTACAACAGCCGGCATCGGCTCTGGGGACGGCTCTTCGGGGACCGATATAAAGCGGTTTTGAATGAAGGAGGTTCAGCGTACTATTATTGCTCGCTCATGGATTACCTTCATCTCAACCCGGTGCGTGCTGGGCTGGTGCGGGTGGGAAAGGGTGAAAGCGTGCGGGATTATCCCTGGAGCAGTGTTGCGACCGGTTATGCGGTCGGAGCGAGTCAGCGCGCGCCGTGGCTGGCGGTGACAGAAGGCTTGGCGATGGCGCAGTGTGCCGACACGGCAGCGGGCCGACGGCGTTTTGTTGAACACTTGGATCGACGAGCGTTGGAAGAAGGAGCGCGAAAGGCTGGGATAATTGCGCCGGAAGCGGATCGACGGCGGAGTCATTTACGCCACGGGTGGTATTGGGGGAGCCAGGCGTTTGCGGACGGGATTTTGAAGCTGGGGGAGAAAGCGCTGCGGAGGCGACGAAACCGGACATATCGGAGCGGGGCGGTTGCGAAAGCGCACGATCAGAAAGAGGCGGAGCGACTCTTGCGCGAGGGGCTGGAGGCGGCGGGGCTAGAGGAAAAAGCGCTGGAAGACCTGCCCGGGTCGGACGTGCGGAAGGTGGCGCTGGCGGACTTACTCACGAGTCGGACGGTGGCACGACAAAGCTGGATTGCAGAGCGGCTGGCGATGCGCAGCGCGGCGAACGTGAGCCAGCAAGTGCGTCGACATCGAAAAACGAAACCGAAACTGCCAGCAAGATTGAAGACAATTTCAATCAGTAACATATCTTCAATCAGTCAAGATATGTTGACTGACCCCCATTCTTCCAATTCTTCAATTCCGATTCGGCGGATGTGAAAATGCGGATAAGGATATAGAGCTGGCTGCGTTGCCAGAACATTTGAACTTGCTGCCAATGCGCAGATTTGTCTTGCAATTTTGGAGGGTATTTCTTGTAATAGCTTGAGAATTCCCCTGTCCCTAGCTTCATAGGAACGCCGAGTCGCACCATCCGAGAGGAAGGCCCATGAAACTGAAAAACCCCCTGCAAGACTCAAATCAGCGCATCAGCAAAAACCGCGATACTTGGAGATCGGCGAACGCAGCACCAGGCTCCCATAAGCGAAAACTACCCCTCGTCCTTGCGCTCGCTGTTATGCTTCTCGCCGCCAATTCAGCCAAGGCAACCATCATTATAGACGCCAGCGAGGTCGGCGGTGGTGTTGTATTCACGCTTTCCGGAACCTTGGACCTCGCGTCACTTCAGCTCATTGAATCCGGAGTCATCGTTCCCGGTATTGACTCGATATCGGGCAGCGGCCTGTTCTTCGGGTCAGACCCCACCTCGCCTGTAAGCTATTACGGAGCAACATTCACTGGCCCATACCCTACGACCTTTGGCTCAGGTAACATCCAGTTTAGCCTGTCGAGCGGACCAGGTTCAATTTTCGGCTTCGGCCCCAGTCCCGGCGTCGCGTTTAATGTGGCCGACTCCTACATCTCCGGCACCACTCTTGCCAACAGTATGACTTTTCTAGGGACCTTTACCTCACTTGGCCTCTCGACGGGAACCTACGAGTGGAACTGGTCGAATGGTAGTGCCTCAGACTCACTCATCTTGCAAATCGGCTCCGCCTCAGTTCCAGAAGCCGGTTCAACTCTAACCCTGTTGGTCATTGGCGGCGGCGGCTTGCTTGCTGTGCACAGATGGCGTGGTCTCGGCGTTTAACGGCACAGATAGAATATAGAGATAGAATATAGGGGTCAGTCAACATATCTTGACACAATTGCAAGCAATCGCGGCCGCTTCTTCGTCGTCAGGCCGCGCTCGAGTCTGATGGCTGCGTGTCGATGGTCGATTCGCAGTTGAATCCAGCCCGTAGTACAGTGCTGGACGCAGCCGGTATAACATCTGGCCCCGAACCCTGCATATGCGCGTGTTCACAAGGCGATTCGTCTTTCGGATCGGCGTCCTGCTTTTGATATTGTTCTGGGCGACAGCGCTTGGACCCGAACCCCCCGCGCGCATTTCCATTTCGCCCAGCGACCTGGTTCGCGCTGTCACAATTCAGCACCACTCGCTCATCGAATTGTGTCTGATCGACCACGTCGATCCGAACGGACACGATGCCGAGGGCCGGACGCCGTTGCTGATCGCGACGTCGCAGCAGGATTGGAAAACGGCGCAGCAGCTCATCGGTGCCGGTGCGCTGGTCGATCTCGCAGACAAGAATGGTTTTACTCCCCTGATGGCCGCCGCCATGCGCGGCAATCTCGAAATTTTTCGGGAGTTGCTGGCCCGCTCCGCCAATCTTCGCGCGGAAGCCCGCTGCAAGGATGGCAACGATTTGCTGGGACTGGCGCTCGATGGCGGCAATTCGGAAATCGTCAGGTCTGTTCTGGAACGTTTGCCCACAACGCGTGAATGGCGAACCAGCACCCGGCGCGCTCTGCAAGCAGCCCTAACGAAAGGGGACAAGGGCGAAATCCAGCTGCTCCTCGGCAAGCACTCCGCACCTCCAACTCCCGAGGGGAAGAATGTGCCACTGCTCGCCTATGCCGTCGCCGGAAGCGACTCGTTCCTTTTTAGCACACTTTTGTCTTGTGGCGCCGATCCCAACACAGTTCTACCATCGCGCTGCGACAGGGATTTTCTGGCGCTGCTCCCGTCGAAAGGGTTCAGCAGTTACGTTGAAGCAGACAGGGGTTTGACGGTGCTGATGCTGGCAGCGGGCCTCGACCGGGAAGATTACCTGCGCGCTCTGCTTGCGGCAGGCGCCAGCCGGAACAAACTGACGAGGCGGGATAAAATGTCCGCGCTGGACATCGCGGCGGAGACTGGCCACTGGCGTTCCTCGCAAATTCTTCTCGGAGGCGGACCGTCGCCGGACCAATTGCGCATCGAAATTTCTCTCGCTTTGCAACGGGTTGCTCTCGTTAGGGACGGTGTGCCGGTATATCGCGCGCAATGTTCGACCGGGCGCCATGGTTATTCCACGCGGAGAGGGGACTTCGTAATTACGAACAAGGAACGAAACCATCGTTCCACCATCTATCATGTGGAGATGCCTTATTTCATGCGCCTGAGCTGTCTCGACTTCGGAATGCATGCCGGGATCGTACCGAACTACCCGGCTTCACACGGTTGCATCCGATTGCCCGAGGAAGCTGCGCGCAAATTCTTCTCCGAGATCCCAGTCGGGACGCTTGTGACAGTGCAATAACGAAAGATACTATTGACGCCAACGATCGACGCGCGCTTTACTGCAAATCGCAGCCAATCAACACGCAATGAACCATGAAAACCAGAATAACTAACTCGAGCCTGATTCTCATCTTGACCGCCTGCGGCGTCATTTTCTTTGCCGGCTGCGCCAGCATGGAAACAAATAAGACCACATCGTTACTCGCGGCAGCCGGCTTCCGTGTGCGCACTCCGCAGACAGCAAAGCAAAAGGAGTTCTACGCCGCGATTCCGAGCTACAAACTCGAGCGGACCACCGTGAAGGGCAAAGTCTTCTACGTCTTTAAAGACGAGAAAGCCGGCGTGGAGTACGTGGGCGGAGAACCGGAACATCAGCGGTATCATCAGCTCTGTTTACAGCAGCACGTCGCGGAGGCACCGGAAGAGCAGATGAATGACTTCTTCAGCCGGGCTTGGGCCAGCCAATTGGATTACAGCGGGTGACCGCTCGTAGTGTTGAGTTCTGGAGGATACTCCCGCCCCACGGCCATTTCCTGGCGACAGCCAAACTTTTATCGACCGGTGAAGGCAACGTCGAAACCGACGAGGCAACCAATCTTCTCAGACCTTGGGGATGCTTTTCATCACCGTTCAATCGGCGCGTGATTGTTACACTTTCGTGACAAACGAAAGATACTATTAACGCCAGCCGTCGACGCGCTCTCTACTTGCAAGTCGTAGCTAATCAACACGCAGAGGACCATGAAAACGAGAATAGCTAACCTAAACCTGATGTTAGTCTTGGCCGTCACACGGTTGCATCCGATTGCCCGAGGAGGCTGCGCGCAAATTCTTCTCCGAGATCCACAATCGGGACTCTTGTGACGGTGCAATAAAGATGTGCTGTTGTAGCGGTAGTTATGAACGGGGAACCATGAGCAATCCTGCGCAACTAATCCTCAATTGCTGCCGCCTCTTCTTCGGCAGCTTCCACCGCCTTTTTGTCAGCCGCGCTCAGGTCTGATGGCTGCGTGTCGATGGTCACCTTGACGATCTTCCCGGTGAACCTGTTCTCGCCCGCCTTGTAATCGTTGGATACCATCGTTTCGTTGTCGACGCCGACATCGACACCTTCATCTGCTGAAAACGCATACGGTTGCGTCTTGGGAATGCGCCCTTCGGCCACTTTTTGTCCGTCCACATACAGAGCACACCTGCCGCCTGAGCCTGGCTTGGGCGAATCGACCACGAACTCATATTTGATCTCGTGTTTCCCCGGCGACAAGGCCGTCTCTCCGCCGATATTGGTCCGTTCGACTCCAAAGTAATTGTATTCGTGATGGACCTTTCCGTCCTTCATATAAATCACCCAGCCACCGAACGCGCCGGCCTGGGCAATGATCACGCCGTTGGTGTTGCCGTCGCGCAATTCGACCGGCGCCGTGATCGTATAGGAGCGGTTCTTTACGTTGATAAACGCGTTTTCGCCAAGGCCGGTCATCCCTGGATAAACCGTGAGCGAAGTGCGTTTGCCCATCAGATCGGGCCGGCCCGCAATCGAGGCGTCGAAGCGTTCCGACCGGCGGTCATCGATAGGCAGCACGTGATTCTTGATTGCCTCCTTTGTGAAAAGGTCTTGTAGCTCTTTCAGCTTGGCGGGATTTTGTGTGGCGAGATCGTGGGCCTGGCTGAAATCCTCGGCTACATGGTAAAGTTCCCAGGTATCCTTCGAGAGCGGGGGAAGCGGCACCATCAGCCAGGGAATGGAATGACGCGTGCAAGCTACCCAGCCATCGTGATAGATGCCGCGGTTTCCAAACATCTCGAAATACTGAGTCGTGTGTGTTTCCTTCGCTTTGGGATTGTCGAACGTGTAAACCATCGAAGTTCCGTCGAAAGGCCTCTGCGCCGTTCCGTTGACGCTCTTGGGAAACGGCAATCCGACTGCTTCCAATACAGTTGGCGCAATATCGGTGACATGCGTGAACTGGGAGCGAATTTCTCCTTTCGCCTTAACGCGGGCCGGCCAATGAATGACCACGCCGTTGGTCGTTCCGCCGTAATGCGACGCGATCTGTTTGGTCCATTGGAACGGCGTATCGCCAGCCCATGCCCAGCCAATGGCGTAGTGTGGAAAAGTGTTCGGTCCGCCCCACTCATCCAAGTGAGGCATGTTGATGGCGGCAGTGTTGATGATCCCGTTTAACGCCATCATCTCGTTATAGGCGCCTTCCGGTCCGCCCTCCGCGCTCGCACCGTTGTCGCCCGCGATGTAGATGAACAACGTGTCGTTGAGCACACCCATTTCCTGCAACGCATCGACCAGACGTCCTACCTGCTCGTCAGTGTGCTCGGCAAAGCCAGCGAAGGTTTCCATTTGCCGGGCTTCCAATTTTTTCTGGTCCGGCGTCTGAGAATCCCACGATGGAATTTCCTTCGGACGTTTCGTTAGCTCGGCGCTCGCGGGGATAACGCCCATTTGTTTCTGGCGAGAAAAAGTTTCTTCGCGGAGCGCGTCCCAGCCCTGCTCGAACTTGCCTTTGTAGCGGTCGATATATTCCTTGGGGACATGGTGCGGCGCGTGCAAAGCGCCGGTAGAGAAGTAGACAAAGAAAGGTTTGTCCGGCGTCAACGAGTGTTGCGCCTGCATCCAGGCGATCGCCTGGTTCGTCATATCAACAGTAAAATGATAGCCGGGCTCGTGCGGCGGCTCTACCCGAATGGTTCCATCAAAAATGGCCGGCGCCCACTGATTGGTTTCACCACCGATGAAACCGTAGAACTTGTCGAAGCCGGAATGAGTCGGCCAACGATCGAGCGGTCCGGAAACCGAAACCTCCCATGGAGGCGTTTCGTGATACTTGCCGAATGCAGCGGTGCTGTAGCCGTTGAGTCGCAACATCTCCGCCAGCGGTGCCACACTTTGCGGGCGGATACCGGTGTTGCCTGGGAATGCGGTCGCCAGTTCCATGATCGCGCCCGCATTGTTGATGTGATGATTGCGTCCCGTGAGCAACGCAGTGCGAGTCGGCGAACAGAGTGCTGTCGTATGAAAATCGTTGTAGCGCAGGCCGTCCGCCGCCAGCTTGTCGAGCGTCGGCATCTTGCACGGACCACCAAATGTGCTCGGTTGTCCGAAGCCAATGTCGTCGAGCAAGACAACGACCACGTTCGGCGCCCCTTTCGGCGCTTTCACTTCGAACCGCGGCGGCGCCTTGGCATCGCGCGCGTCAAGTGTCGTGATGGTTGGCGGCTGAGGCTTGGGGACCGGGAGAACAGTCCGATTAATCTGTTGCGCCGTCAGCGACAGCGGCAGCAAGCTCAACGTCGCGGCCAGCAAATGTATCACTGGCGAATTCTTCCGTGCGATTTCTGATTTCATTTTGCGATTGAATTGGTCCCTTCAGTTTCACTTACCCCTCAAGATATCCGACAATCGCTCAGCTCATCCTCGCTGTCGATGTCATGCCTTCGGGCATTAGAATGTTGAAGTCGCGCGCCAGGACCGCCAATGCTGGTTGAGGAGCGCGCGCCTCCCATTACTCTCTACTTCAATCCGACTTTCACCTTTTCAATCTTCCCGTCGAACTTAAACGGGCGGCGTTCGAAGTAATCGCGGGAGACTGGTGAGCCAAGGTCCACGCCGACGTCAAAGGTCTCGCTGGCGGTGAAGGCGGCGGGCACCGTCATCTTCACAGCGGTGCGGGCGACTTCTCTTCCGTCCACGCTAAGGACAATGTCGGCCGGCGCGCCGGGTTTTGGAGCCTTGAGCGTGGTCTCCACAGCGATGGTGTGTTTGCCGGGCGCGACCTTCTCCTTCGATTTCGCGATCGAGCGATCGATGATCATGAGGTTGTATTCGAAAACAAGCCAGCCTTTGTCCATGTAACAGGTCAGTCCGCCGCCCGCGCCGCCGAGAGCGTAAAGCACGCCGCTCGCATCTGCGCCGCACTCGAGGTTGATCGTGACAGTGTTGCTCGTGTTACCGATGGCCGGCGCGCTGAATTCCGGCATGCGCGTGGTGGTATCGTCAAAGGTCCAGCTCGTGTAAGGCGTCTTGATCCGGTCTTCGGGATGAATGCGCAGCCAGATGCCGGCTCCGATGGGGAAGACTTTATTTTCCTTCGCCTGGGCGAGAAAGAGCTTCTTCATTTCTGCCAGCTTGTCCGGGCGTTCTTTCGCGAGGTCGTGCATCTGCGTAAAATCATTCGTTAGGTCGTAGAGCTCCCATACGTCCTTGGACGAATCCCAGTCGGCCAGCCCCGGTTGTGCGTTCATCCATGGGATGAGCGGTCCAAAGGTGCAGGCATACCAGCCATCCTGATAGATGCCGCGGCTCCCGTTGTTGTCGAAATACTGGACGTGTTTGTTTTCCGGCGCTTTTGGACTGGCGAAGGACGCCGCCATGCTGACGCCATCGATCGGATCCTGCGTGAAACCGTTAACGACTTTCGGCGGCTTGATTCCAATAATATCGTAAACCGTCGGCGGCACATCGTTAACGTGATAGAACTGGGAGCGCGGCGTCTTATCCGGTTTGATTTTTTTTGGCCATGAAACAACGAGCGGATTGCGCGTTCCGCCGAAGTGAGAGGCGATGAGTTTGGTGTAGCGGAAGGGCGTGTCACCGGCCCAGGCCCAGCCGGCGTGATACATATTATCCGTTAACGAACTGCCGAGGGCCTTGAGGCCGCCGAGTTCATCGAGAGCTTTGATCTGCTGAGCGACGGTGTTGGGAATCTGGTTCTGCGCGAGCAATTCGCTGATTGAGCCGTTCTGCCCTTCAGCAGAGGAACCGTTGTCGCCCCATATATAAAAGATCATGGTGTTCTCGCGCTGTCCGGTCTGGTCGAGGTAATCGACCAGCTTGCCGACTTGCGCATCGGTGTGCTCGCAGAAACCGGCGTAGATCTCCATGAGACGCGTTTGAAAAGGGCGTTCGGATTCGGGAATGCTGTCCCACGAGGGCATGGTGGGCGCGCGCGGGGTGAGTTCGGCATTGGCCGGAATCCAGCCGAGCTGTTTCTGGCGCGCGAAAATCTCTTCACGGAGCTTGTCCCAGCCCTGGTCGAATTTGCCTTTGTACTTGTCAGTCCATCCCGGGAAAACCTGGTGAGGACCGTGGACGCCACCGGGCGCCCAGTAGATGAAGAACGGTTTGTCTGGAGAAAAGGCGCGATGTTTCTTCAACCACGTAATTGCCTGGGCGGCCATATCCTCGGTGAGATGATATTTCTCGTCGTGCGGCGGCTCGATGGGCGTCGTGTTCTCCACAAGGCGCGGTTCCCACTGCGAGGTTTCTCCGGCGAGGAAGCCGTAGAAGTAATCAAAGCCATAGCTGGTGGGCCAATAAGTGAACGGACCCATCGCAGTGGTTTGATCGGCGGGCGTGTTGTGCCATTTGCCGAAGGCGGAGGTCTTGTATCCGTAATTCTTCAGGACCTCGGCAATCGTCGCGGCAGTCTTTGGCATGACTCCGGTGTAACCATCCCAATCGACCGCGCGCTCGGCAATCGTGCCGCTGCCGACACGTTGGTGATTGCGCCCAGTGAGCAGCGCCGCGCGAGTCGGGGAGCAGATCGAGGTGGTATGAAAACGATTATAGCTGATCCCTTCGGCGCTGAGCTTCGAAAGCGTCGGCGTGTGAGCGAAACCACCAAAAGTATCGGGCGTGCCGAAGCCGGCGTCATCAATCAGGATGATGAGGACGTTAGGCGCATCTTTCGGCAAATGCCCCGGCTCGACGCGGCGTTTATGCACGGACTCCTGCAGCGTCTGGCCGGCCTTGCTGGCTGACGGCGGGGTGGGGAACGGCAGAACGGAGCCATCGTCAGACGTGGCGGCGAGTGCCGCGGTCGTTAGGCTAAACAGTGCGGTCAACAACGCGCATTTCGTCTTCATGCCATGGTCTTTCTATCGCTTTCCCGGCGTCGCTGTCGCCGGTAATCTGCTGATACCAATAGCCGTTCACACCGACACCCGCACGTCGCGTCTGGGGCCGCGACCACTGCGCGACGGAGCGAGAGCGAATGCCGATGCGGAATCTAGCTGAGTAATGCAGCCGGAATCTTGCCGCCGTTTTCAGCCAGCTTTCTTAGCACTTCCTTGTGCAGCCAGATGTTCATCGAAGCCGAATCATTCATGTCGCCAGTGTATTTCAGGTCCGTCGCCAGCTCCTTGCGCGCGGACAGGCTGCTGTCCATGCCGACCAGTTTCATCAGATCGACGATGGATCGTTTCCAATCCAGTTTCTCGGAGTTTTTGGCGGCCAATCCGTCGAGGATCGCAGCGACATCCACAACCGGCATCGGAGGCGGGGGCGCGCTCGGAGCGGCGGCTGGTGTTCCCGCGGCGGCGGGCTGAGTTGCTGGAGCCGGTTGTGATGCTGGCGTACCGGCAGTTGCGAGCACAGGAGCAGGTGCGTGGCTAAAGATTTTTGACATTAGATTGCTGAATAATCCCATAACTTTCTCTTTCTATTTTTTGGTTGGTTGGCGTTTGCTTGTAACAGGTGCTTCGCGGGAAGCGCGTCAGGCGTTGCCCTTTCTCTGGTTGCTCAAGAGCTTCGCCGCCGCCAGCGTCAAAGCACCCATCACGACCGGATTTCCCATTGCTTTCACAAACCATGGTTTTTCCTGGACGGTCTGCTGCAAGACTTCCGGATGCTCTTTCCGCGCGTAGTCCATCACACGCGCGGCATCGTCTTCGCTCATCTTGTTTGGATCGGTCGAGCCGAGGCCGAGCATGCCGGCGATCGCGGCGAGTCCACCGGCCCCGGCCGATGCGCCGGCAGCGGTGGGGCTTGCGCCGGCGGCCCCGCCTAATGCGCTGAGCAAGCCGCCGAGCAGTCCCGCCTTTTCCTGCGGCGGCGCCTGGGCGACCGCGTTTCTCGCGGCATCGCGAAACTGATCGCCGGGAAGCTGCCCGAGGTATTGGGTCGCCGCTTCGTGATAAGCCTGGTTATTGAACTGCGCGTCGTCCGGGTGGGTGGAAACAAAGCGGTCGTGAAACCTGCTCGCGTCTACGTCGTCGATTGTTCCGCCACCGGCGAAACGTCTCATGAAGTCATCAACTGTGTCTGGCATAGGATTTTTCCTTTCTGGTTTTGGGTTTATGAAAGGTCATTGTTCGGGGACATAGGACATCGCGCGCGTCCGGGCGTCGAAATGTGCGGTGCCAATCTTCCGCGGCGGGTCCGAGGGCGCATAGGCCAGCACGGTCAGATCCTGATTGGGAAATTCGCGCGCCATCTGGGCGAGCATGGCCCGCATGAGATCGGGAATTTTTTGCATCTCGACGCTGCGATCGAGGATCAGTCCCAGCTCGTTTTGTTCGTTCAGCAACGCGCGGTCGATCGTGCGCTGCTGCGGATCGGCCTCGCGAATGCGGTTGAGAAACGCCATTTGCTTTTGCTTGAAATCCTGTGCGCTCGGCGTCTGCACGGTCGGTTTTGATTCGGCCGGAGGCGCGCTGGCGGGAGGCGACGCATCGCACGCTGCGAAAAGGAAAAGGCATCCCAAGACTAACGAGCTGCTCCAGCCGGTGTTCATAACAACAGAGGATGCAGGATGTCTTTCGCTTCTGCTATTGGACCTTGGTCTTACGCCTGCAATGCCTGCATTACAGCAGGCCACAGGTTTTTTTACGCTCTTGCTTTACTCGCCAAATTGTTTCGTTAGGCGAAGTGATGTTTCTTCAAGCGGAAGGCCAGCCCGACGCACAGCATTCCGACCGCGAAAGCGTATACTCCGATCAGCCAGACGAGCGAGATCGCGGTCGCGCCGGGCCAGAAAAATACACACGCGCCGAAGAGGATCGATATCAGCCCGCTGAAAATCAGGAGCCATTCGTTATCGATCTCCTTGCGGAGCTGGATCGCACCAATGATTTCGAAGAGGCCGTGCGCGATGGCCCAAATTCCGATGATGTAAAGCAGCGCGAGCGCAGTGATGCCGGGCATGAGAAACGTGACCGCTCCCGCCGCCAGCGCGACCACCCCGGCGAAGGCCAGCCACCAGCGCGGTGCCATCGTACCCCCGCGGATCGCGGCCATGATTTCGATCACGCCGAGCGCCGCGACGAACACGCCGTAAAAGAGAATCAGAGTGACCAGGGTAATGCCCGGGCGGGTGAAGGCGAGCAAGCCGAAAAGGATGCCGCACAGTCCACGGATGAGCAGCAGCCACCAGTTTTTGGCCAGGAGTTTGAGGAGTGATGTATTCATGGGTTTAGTTCGTTAGGGTAGTTTGACGAAAAACTCAATATCCGAATTGCGCCGCGATCCTCATTCATTTTGCGCCCTTCTCGTTCAGCAGTTTCTTCTTCGCGGCTTTGAGGTCCTTCATCTGGGCGTCATCCAGTTGCGGATACTTCAGATCGAGCGACGCGATGGCTTCGACCACGCTGGCCGCGACAACGGCGCGCGTGAACCATTTGTTGTCGGCAGGAACCACGTGCCATGGAGCGGCTTTGCTGGCGGTCTGCTGAATCATTTCTTCGTAAGCGGACTGGTAGTCGTTCCAGAATTCCCGCTCGTGCACATCCGCGGCGGAAAATTTCCAGTGTTTGTCGGACTGCTCGATGCGATCGAGGAAGCGCTTCTTTTGCTCCTTCTTCGAAACGTGTAGAAAGAATTTGAGAATAAGCACGCCGTTACGGGTGAGATAACGCTCGAAATTGCGGATGTCCTCGAAGCGGTTCTCCCAGATCTTCTTCGTCACGAGCGACGCCGGCAGCTTTTGCCTCTGGAGAAACTCGGGATGGACGCGCACGACCAGCACTTCTTCGTAATAGGAACGGTTGAAGATGCCGATGCGCCCGCGTTCCGGGAGCGATCGCGAGCAGCGCCAGAGATAATCATGATCGAGCTCTTCGTTGCTCGGCGCTTTGAATGATTGAACCTGGCAGCCTTGCGGATTTATGCCCGACATGACGTGCTTGATCGCGCTGTCTTTGCCGGCGGCATCCATCGCCTGGAAAATCAGAAGCACCGCCCACTGATCCTGTGCATAAAGACGCTCCTGCTGATCGCTCAGGGCGTTCACTCCGACGGTCAGGATTTCTTTGGCCTCCGGTTTATCCTCGCCCGGCAAATCACCGGTGTCGCCGGGACCGATGTCCTTCAACCGGAACTTATGGCCGTTGGTGATCCGATACGGTCCGGCCAATTCCCGACAGCGCTTGATGATCTTCTGCATTTTCATCGCGATCGGTTCAAATAATCCAACGATTCGAGGGAAACGCCGAGCCAAAGATTGGATGGTTGGAGATTCTTACTTTGTCGCGACGCTTTCGGCTTCGGGCGATTTCACGCAGCGGAAGCCAAGATGATTGGTGCCGGTGTTGACTTCGCCTTTGCCGCGGGTGCCGACGATGTAGCGCGAGCAATATTGGTCATTGCAAAGGAACGAGCCACCGCGGTGGACACGCTTTTTCTCGTTAGGCTCAGCCGGATCGAACGGCGTGTCCGGGCCCTGGGGATTGCTCGTGACGCCGCCGGCTTTTGCGAGCGCGGCGTAATAGTCGGGGCGATACCAATCGCTGCACCATTCCCAAACGTTCCCCGACATGTCGTAGAGGCCATAACCGTTCGGTGGAAATTTCGCGACCGGAGCGATGCCGGCAAAACCATCGTCGCCCTTGTCGGTGACTGGGAATTTCCCCTGAAAAGTGTTCGCCATCCATTTCTGGTTGGGGCGAAAGTCATCGCCCCAGGTGTAGGTTTTTCCGCTCAAACCGCCGCGCGCGGCGAATTCAAACTCGGCTTCGGTCGGCAAACGTTTTCCCGCCCACTTGGCGTACGCTTCCGCATCGGGATAGGCGATCTGCACGACCGGATATTTTTCCTTGCCCTTGATGTCGCTGTCGGGACCGAGAGGATGCCGCCAATTTGCTCCCTTCACGTAGTCCCACCATTGGAAATAATTGTTCAGCGGAACTTCATGATCCGGCGGGGTAAAGACGACCGAGCCGGCAACCAGATTCTCCACCGGCGCCGTCGGGAATTCCTCTCTTGTCGGGGCCTTCTCCGCAATGGTGACGTAGCCGGTCGCCTTGACGAACTTCTCGAACTGCTCGTTAGTCACGGTCGTCGCGTCCATCCAGAACCCGTCCACGCGAACGCGATGGACCGGCTCCGCGTCATTTGAGGGCATCGGCATCTCGGCCATGCCATGGCCGTTCGTCTTTGCGCCCATCGAGAACTCGCCCCCCGGAATCCAAACCATCCCCTCGGGCGCGGGCTTGGGCGTTGCGGTTTTGTTTGAGATTGTTTCGGCAAATGCCGCGTCGGTTGCGTCGGAGCTGCTTTGCGCCTCGAGCTTTTCCCTGACGAGTACGCTCAAACCGAGAACCAGAACAAAAGTAAAAACGTTTCGTTTCATTTGATATCCCTCCAAATTATCTTCGTTCGCGACCCCAGGCTCACGAATGCGGTTGCAGAATTTTCAGCGGCACTTCGAGCCACTCAGCCACCGTCTCTCGTTCCCGAAAGGCCCGCACTTCGATCATCGCCTTGTCCATCAACATCTCATACATCTGGGCGATGAAAAAACTGGCGGGTTTGTCGGCGAAGAAGGCGGACTTGACCGGCTGCTGCACTCGTCGTCGTCGTCGCCCGATTTCGAAGAAGTGATTAACTTTGAGACGGATATCCGTCAGGCCGGACAAATCCGTGTAACGATCGAACGGCGCCTCCTGGATGCGTTCTTCCATTTCGATGAACTCAACGACTTGATCGGCGAAGGCATCGTTCAGCACACCGCGCGGATGCCAGCAAACGAGCCGCCAATCCGGATAATACCAGGTGCGGGGAAACGCCTTCCGGATGAACTCGGGCGGCTTTTCGCTGGCGTTGTCGCTCACGATGGTGGCTCCAGGATTTTCAGCGGCACACCGAGCCACTCCGCTGCGGCCTTTCTTTTTCGGAAAACGCGGACTTTGATCGTGGCCTTGTTCATCAACATTTCGTACAAACGCGCGATGAAAAAGCTGACGGGTTTGTCGGCAAAAAGTGCGGACTTGACCGGCTTCGATACCTTGCGGCGGCGTTCGGCGAATTCGGAGAAGTGGTCGATTCTGAGGCGCACCTCGGTCAACCGAGAAAAATCGGTGTAGCGATTGAAGGGCGCCTTCTGAATTTCCTCTTCCAACTCGACAAACTTGGCGATTCGATCGGCGAAGGCGTCGTTGAGGAGGCCGCGGGGATGCCAGGTGCGGAGCCGAAATTTCGGATAATACCGGGTGTGGGGGAAATCCTTGCGAATGAATTTGGCCGGCTTCCGTTTCATGTCGTCCTTCAAAATGACGGCTCCAGGACTTGGAGCGGCACTTCGAGCCACTCGGCCGCAGGCGCCCGTTCGCGGAAAGTTTGAACCTCGATCATGGCCTTCCCCATTAACATTTCATACATCTGCGCGATGCTGAATCTGAGCAGTTCGTTGGCAAAGATCGCGGATTTGACTGGTTGCTTCACCACAGAGCGACGCCGAGCGGCCTGAACGATGTAAACAACTCCGATTCGAATATGCGTCACATCGGACAGGTCGATGTAACGATCAAAGGGCGCGTCCTGAAAGCGTTCCTCCATTTCAAGGTACTCGATGAACTGATCAATGAGCGCCTCATTAAGCAAGCCCTGCGGGCGCCAGCAGACGAGTCGCCACTTCGGATAAAACCAGGTCCGCGGGAAATTCTCGCAGACGATTTCGGGTGGTTCCTGGTTCATCGATGTTTGCGTGAGCAATTCACTTGTTAGGCCGGTTTTTGCTCTGCGCGAGGGCGTCGTGGACGGCGGCGAGAAACTGTTCGTCGTTGAATGGCTTGATAAAAAAAGCGACCGGACCGATTTGCATCGCGGTTGCGCGTGCCGCCAGATCATCGCGCGCAGTAATGACGATAACGCGGGTCTTTGGTGAGAGTGCGCACAACCGCGCCAGCACTTCCAGCCCGGTCACTTTTTCCATCCAAATGTCGAGCACTACGACCGGCACATGGTTGGCGGCGACATGAACGAGGAAATCTTCCGGTTTGTTAAATGCGCGCACGGCCAGGCCGTCCGAGGCGAGCAAGTATTCCATCGATCGCAAAACGGACGGATCGTCATCGACCAGACAGATCTCCGCCGTTTCAACCGGATTGCTCATGCGGCCTGGCTTTCCTGTTTGCGTGCAGCCGGCAGGCGAAAGAAAAAGCGCGCGCCACGATCCGGCGCATTTTCCGCGCCGATGGTTCCGCCATGGGTTTCGATGATCGACCGGACGATGGTCAAGCCCATGCCCATTCCGGCCTGTTTGGTGGAAAAGAAATGATCGAAAACTTTTTCGGGCCGGTCCTTGGGCAGGCCGGTGCCGAAATCGCGCACACTGACTTCGGAAAACACTCTGATCATCCGATTGTGTGGCAACCGTCCGAATAATGATGCGGCGGTCGGAAGGCGGAAGCGATTCAACTGCATCGAGTGCATTCATGATCAGGTTGAGGAGGACCTGTTGAATCTGGACCGGAGCCGCTTCGACCTGAGGCAGGCTGTGATCGAGTTCCGTGACGATGACGCTTTCGCGCATCAGGACGTCGGTTTGCACCAGGCGCAAAGTATCGGCGATGACCGCGTTCAGGCTTAGTTCGCTGCGGACGCTCTTCTCTTTGCGGACGAGGGCGCGTATTCCACGGATGACTTCGCCGGCGCGCTGACTATCGGCCACCATGTCCTGGAGCAATTGTTTCAGCAATACTTGATCAATATTTCCGCGCTCGAGAAAACGCCGCGCGGCCGAGGCGTTGTTGGCAATGGCGGTGAGCGGCTGGTTCAATTCATGCGCCACGGAAGCGGTCATTTCCCCCATCAAGGCGACGCGGTTCAAATGCGCCATTTCCTCGCGCTGAATTTGCAACTGGAGGTCCGACTGTTTTTGCGCGCTGACATCGATCGTCACGCCGATGAGTTCCAGGAGATGTCCGTGTTCGTCCTCTAAAGAGCGGCCGCGGACGATGACCCATCTTGTCCTGCCATAAGGCAAAACCAACCGGTGCTCCGACTCGAAGATCCCGTGCGAAGCGCAGGCGCGATCGAAAGCCGCGTGGACTGCGGCTCGTTCATCGGGATGGACGCGGGAGCAGATCAGATCACGAGTTAGCGGCTGCTTGGAATCAAATCCGTACATCGCGCGTCCCTTCTCACTCATCCAGGCAGTGTTTTGTTCCGGATAAATGTCCCAAAATGCGAGATCAGCCGATTCGGCGGCGAGATTGATGCGCGCGTCGCGCTCGCGCAACGTCTCCTGGACTCGCTGACGCTCGATCGCGATTCCCGCGATGTGTGTCGCGATTTGTGTCAGCCGTGTTTCTTTAAGGTTGGGGCCGCGGTGTTCCTGCCGGTACATGGCAAACGATCCAATGACATCCCCCCGCGGGGCCAAGATCGGGGTCGACCAGCACGCTCGCAGACCGCAAATCTGGGCCAGTGGTCGATAATCGGCCCAGAGCGGATCAGTCATGACATCGGTCACCACCACCGGTCTCTTTAAGTACATCGCTGTGCCGCAAGAGCCGGCGCACGGTCCGATCCGCAAGCCGTTTACCGCCTTGACGTACGCCTCCGGCAAACTCGGGGCCGCACCGTGTTTGACGTGCAATCCGTCCGCGCTCAGCACGAGGATGGAACAGATCATCTCATCGGCTTGCGCTTCCATGAGCAGAACGAGCCTGGTCAGGATGTCCGCCAGCGGCGCATTCGCGGCGATCATCTCGAGCACTCCGCTCTGGCCCGCGGCAAAAGCCTCCTCCTTTTTTCGCCGGGTAATATCACGGCAGACGATGACGCCGCCCGAAATCGTATTCTGGGCATCTCTCAACGGCCGGCCGCTGACTCGAATCCATATGCCGTTGGGATTTTTCGCGTTTCGGACAAACATTTCGGTGTCATCGGTCTGCTCACCGCGAATCGAGCGCGCCAGCGACAATTCGTCAGGGGGGCAAAGTGTCACCTTGTCCGGCAAGTAAAGGCCGTATTGACGCGACCACTCGGCGGCGGTAGTCGCGGTTGGTCCGGTGCCGAACATTTGTCTGGCCGCGGGATTAAAGACCAGGAACTTCTGTTCCTTGTCCGCGACGATGACGGCATCGCCCATACTGGACAGGATGGACTCGAGGATCTCGTTGGTGCGCGAGAGTTCTTCCTCGGCGCGTTTCCTTTCCATCACCAGATTCAGTTGGGCGGCGACGGCGGTGATCACCTTGACCAACCGCTCGTTCTCGCCCCGCGATTCATGCAGGAAAAATTCGATCACCGCGATGACCTCATCGCCTGATAGAATGGGAATACCCAGAGCGGCCTTTAGTCCCACTTTTGTGGCCGCCTTATGTCGGGGGAAATTTTCATCGACTGTTACATCCCGTATCCAGAGAGGTTGCTTCGACTGCAAGACGCGCCCGGGAAGTCCCACGCCCGCAGCAAAACGAGATTTCTCAGAGGCAGCCCTGAACTTCTTCAGATCGGGATCCTCGCAAAACCACATTGGCCCACACTCAAGAGAAGTCCTTTCCTGATTCGGGAGCCAGGCCTGCCCGAACGCCCACCCGGTCTTCTCGCAAACACGGCGGAGCACGACTTCCAAAGCGGACGAGAGATCGCTGGCGGAAGCGACTTCCATCGTGATGGTTTGCAAGAGGCCGAGCTGCTCTTCGCGGGATCGATCATTGGTTTCTCGAGGTTCACCCGATGTCGTCTTCATTCTGTCTTGTTCGCTCATTGGCTATCCTTCGGCCGCAAGAACAGTGTGCACCGCGGCAAGAAATTGTTCGTCATCGAACGGTTTAGTGAAAAACGCGCGCGCGCCCGATTGCATCGCGGCCTGTCTGGCGGGGAGATCTTCACGCCCGGTCATGACAATGACGCGAGTCTGCGGCGAAAGAACGCGCAGTTGCGCCTGAACCTCCAAGCCGGTCATTTGTTCCATCCAGATGTCGAGAACAACGAGCGGCACGGCATGGGCCGCGACATATTCCAGAAAACGATTGGGTTCGTTAAAGGCGCGGACGGAAACGCCGTCGGAGGCAAGCAAGCGCCCGATCGACTTGAGCACGGCGGGATCGTCGTCGACCAGACAAACGATTTCGGAAGTGGCCGTTTGGTTAGGCATCATACGTTTGTTCGTCGCCCGTTTCCGGGCGACGTCCACCTCGCAGATTAGCCCCTACAATTCGGTTGGATAGTGGACTTTAGTCCTACGCGGCATTTTGGCCGGTTTGATGCCCGCGGACTGCGAGAAAAGCACGAGATCGGGCACGGATCTCAACCCCAGCTTGTGCATGACGCGACCGCGATGAACCTTGATCGTCTTCTCCGCCGTGCGCAGTTCGGCGGCTATTTGTTTGTTCAGCAAACCCATGATAACGAAGCGCAGGACTTCGAACTCCCGCGGCGTCAGTTTCTCGACCCGGTCGCGCGCGGAACGTCTCTCCGTGCGTCTTTGCAAAGCTTCCCGTGACCGCGCCAATGCGCGCTCGACCGCATCAATCAATTCGGTGTCATCGAAAGGTTTCATCAGAAAATCGACCGCGCCTTTTTTCATGGCTTGGGTGCAGATCGAGACATCGGCGTGGCCGGTGATGAAAACGATATGTTCGCAGGCGCCGCGCGATTCGAGCGCCTCCTGCAAATCGAGACCGTTCAGCCCGGGCATTCGCACATCCAGGACGAGGCAGATCGGTCCATCGAATATTTCCCGCGCCAGGTAATCTTCCGCTGAGGCGAACATTTCCGCAGAATAGCCGGCCGATTTGAACAAACGCCGCAAACCTCGGCGGACCGATTGGTCGTCGTCCACGACGCAGACCAGCTTCTCCGCTGTGCTCACGCGACCTCCCAGGTTTCAGATTTTCGTGTCATCGGCAGGCGAAATGAAAACCGCGCGCCCTGATCGGTGTTTTCCGCGCTCAGCTTTCCTCCGTGGGCTTCCACGATCGAACGAACGATGGTGAGACCCATTCCCATCCCAGCCGGCTTGGTGGAATAAAAATGGGTGAAGACCTTGTCCGGATCGTCTGTGGGCAATCCGCCACCGTAATCGCGGACGCTGGCGACGACGGAATCATCTTCGCGTTTGGTCGAGATAACAATGCGGCGTTCCGCCGCCGGCATGGTGTGCATCGCTTCGATGGAATTCATGAGCAGATTCAACAGAATCTGCTGCAATTGCACGGGATCGGCATCAAAAAAGGGAATGTCCGAGCCGAGGTCGGTTTCGACAGAGGTCGCCCGGCCAACCAGATCGGAATGTAACAGTCGCAGAACGTCCCGAACGACATCGTTCAAATTGACCGCCTGCCGGTTCCCCTCGCTCTTCCGAACGAAATGGTGGATCCCATGAATGATGTCGCCGGCTCGACGCGAATCGCTGACAATATCCTCCAGCAACTCCTCGAACATTTTCGGTTCAGGTAACGCCTGCTTGAGAAAACGCTTTCCAGCCGCGGCGTTGCTGGCGATGGCAGTGAGCGGTTGATTCAGCTCGTGCGCGAGCGAAGCGGTTAACTCACCCATTGAAGAGACCCGACTCATGCGCGCCATCTCATCGCGCTGCAAGCGCAGCTGAAGATTGGCTTTGACTTGCGCCGTGACGTCGATGGCGACCCCAATCAGTTCGCGGACTTCGCCGCGATCGTTCTTTACATAACGACCACGTGAGATGAGCCAGCGCGTCTCGCCGTCAGGTCGCAGCAAACGATATTCAAAGTCAAATGTTGGCGACGTCGCACGCGCATGTTCGATCGCTTCGTTTACTGCGTTTCGATCTTCCGGATGCACGCGCGAGAGAAACAATTCGCGGGACAACGGCTCGTCCGGTCCAAAGTTGAAGATGGCGCGGCCTTGTTCATTCATCCACGACTCATCGCGTTCGTAGTCGACGGTCCAGAACGCGAGATTGGCGGATTCGGCGGCGAGATTGATGCGCTCTTCGCGTTCGCGAAGTGCCGCCTCCGTCTTGCTCCGCTCTTCCATGACGGCGGCCAGGAGCATGAGCGGGACCGACATGACGATCAGAAACATTTGAATCGAAGCCGCGTTCTCCTCGGCCGACCGCGTCGAAAACGGCCCATACCCATGCCCGGCACTCCAAATCGCGAGAAGTGTTAAACCGCAAATGGCCGCGCTCGAGCCGCGGGCGCCGAACCGGACCGCGGCCCAGATCAGGAATGGCACCGGCAAATAGAGCAGCGTGGAATCTGCGATCGGCGCCAACTTATAGAAAACGATCGCGTCAACCGAAAGCGTCCCAAAAAGAAGGAGACTGGCTTCGAGTAATCGACGGCGACAAATCTGAATGAGCCATGCGATTCCTCCGTTGCTCCAGGTTACAAAAAAAGGCGCCAGGGTTAGGGCGGCGAGGGCGTTGGAGGTAAGTCGGATTCGCCAAATCTGCCAGTAGCTGTCCTGTCCCCAGTGATTGGCAACGACGAAGGCCGCATCGAGGAAAGAAGAGAAGAACGGTCCGCACAGCGCCGCGAAGAAACAAAATACTCCGACGTTGCCAAGGCGATCGAAGCGCATCGGCGCATCAATCATGGAGCGAACGCAGCCGGCGCCGATGAGCGCTTCGCACGAGTTGCTCACGAACCAGCAGAGAATCATCGTCGGCGGAACGTTGCTTTGCAGTTGCGCAGCCAGATGCGCCGGGAAGGCGGCGAGTAAAATAATCCACCACATGCGTCCCGGCGTCAGAAGTAGCGCCGCCAGCAGAATCGAGTTGGGCGGCCAGAGGACCGAAACCGGATGCGGCCGCAAAGTCAGCGCGAACCCAATTTTTGCCCCGAGGTAATAGGCGACTGCGACCGAAAGGGCGACGCCTGCCACCCGCCAATCAATAAGTTGATCGTGACGCCGCGTCTCGGAATGCGAGCCGACTCCTGCCAATCCCAAGGGCGTGGTTAAGTTTCTCATCGCTCCGACTCACTGTTTTTTCGCCGGAAGCCAAATGAGCTCCTGCATAAGGCTCCAGCGGGCAATTACTATCAGAGAAATAGTCCCCCAGACAAGGCTGTTTCGTGTGCCAGTCAGGTGACATTTTCATGGCCTCTCCAGCGGCCGATTGGAACGCTCGCACTTTTTCCTTCCGCGGGCTTATACTGGTCGACTTCTTTCATGGCGGGCGCACTTCCACTCGAAACAGCTCACCCGGTTGCGGGCCAGCCGGGTTTGTCTCATCCCTCGCGTCGCTCTTGGTGGAGCCGCACTTGCCCTGCTCTGGTTTATTCTTTGTCGCCATCTCAGCGCGGAATGGACCTATAACGAGCAATACAGTTACGGCTGGTTCGTTCCCTTCCTCGCGCTCTTCCTCTTTTGGCTCCGTTAGGAGCGGCGGCCGGCTCCGGAAATCGGGAACGGTCACCGCACGCTCATCGCTCTCGCCATTGGAATTCCGTCGCTGCTGCTTCTTTTCCCGGTGCGATTATTCGAAATCGCAAATCCCGGCTGGCGACCACTCGACTGGGTCCACACCGGTATCGTCGCCACGCTCACCCTGCTCGCGATTTGGATGGCTGGCGGCAAAGCATGGCTCAAGCATTTCGCATTTCCTGTCGCCTTCGTTTTTGTGGCACTGCCGTGGTTTACCCCGATCGAAGAACCAATTGTCCAGGGATTGATGCGCGCCGTCGCCATGATCGTTTCCGAGATTCTCAATCTCCTCGGAGTACCGGCGCAATTTGAAGGCAGCGTCATTCGCGTGAATGCCGGCCTCGTCGGCGTCAACGAAGCGTGCAGCGGCGTTCGTTCGCTCCAAACCTCGCTCATGATCGGCCTGCTCTTTGGCGAACTCTATCGCTTCACCTTCGTGCGACGAGTGCTCCTGATCGTCGCGATCATCGCGCTCGCTTTCGCCGCGAATGTGATGCGCGCGTTCTTTCTCGTTTGGATGGCGGCGACACGCGGACTCGACGCGATGGAACGCGGTCACGATTTCGCCGGCTACGCCATTCTGTTGATCGTCTTTGCCGGAGCGGTCGGCATTGCTGCGTTGCTCAAGCGAGGTCAGGCGGAGGGAGAAGTAGAAAGTAGCAAGTCGAAAGTAGAAGGCAGGGGGCAGAAGACAGAGGACAGAGGTCGGGAATCAGCTACTCACTGGTCACCGGTCACTGGTCACTCCCCTTCACTTCCTAATTTCTACTTTCTAATTTTCCTCCTTGCCTGGGTTCTGATCGTCGAGGGGGCGAGCGAATACTGGTATCGGCTTCAGGAACGACAACCTGATCGAACAGATGCAATGGACGGTCCGCTGGCCGGAATCGTCGCCCGGCTTTCGTGATATTCACCTGGACGAGCATACCCGTCGGATGCTGCGGTTCGACGAAGGCCGCGGAGTAGTCTGGCGCGAAAAACCGACCAGCGAATCATCGCCGGCTCCGGGCACCTCGCTCCTTTACTTTTTTCGATGGCGGCCCCGGCACAACAGCGCGCTCCTCGCGAGCCTGCATCGCCCGGACGTTTGTCTGCCCGCAACCGGCTGGCGTCAGACCGCAGACCGTGGTGTTCGCTATTATCCGGTCGCGCCCGGTCTGAGCGTTCCATTCCGCCATTTCGAATTCCTCTATCGCCTCGCGGATGGGCGGGAACAATTCGCCCACGCCTTCTATTGTCTGTGGGAAGATCGCGTCCGTCCCGTCGGCGACCACACCAGCGAGGACGAAGAGATTGCGCGCGGACCGTCGGAATGGTCGCGGACCGAACGAGCGCGCCTCGTCCTCGAAGGCCGCCGCCATCTCGGCCAGCAGGTGATGGAATTTGTGATGACGACTCCGGAGGAAATCTCCTCCTCCGCTGCGGAAAGCCAGTTTGCCGAGACCGTGAAACAACTCATCGTGCCGCCCACTGGAAGTAGAAAGTGAAGAGGAGTGAGGAGTGAAGGGGATTGACGAGTGAGTAGCTGACTTCTGACTTTTGCCCTCTGACTTCTTCTTCCTTCCTACTTTCGCCCATTTGTTTTCTACTTTTCTTCCATGGCTCGGAGCGACGATTTCCTGATGACGCCGGGCGAGCTGGCCCACCGCGCTCTTCGCCGCCGCCGTCTCGCCATCGCCATCGGCCTGGTCGTTGCCGTTCTCGTCCTCGGGTATTTCAGCGCGCGTCCAGCCTCCCATGCCGTCAAGGCGTGGCAGGCGCGGCGGCACGCGGCGAAAGCTTTCGCTTTTCTGGAGAAAGAGAAATGGACCGAGGCCCGGGGGGAGGCGATCGCCGGTTATCGACTTTGGCCTAACGAACCGCAGGCGCTGCGCGCCGTCGCTCGTTACCTGTCGCGCACCCGCCAGCAGGAGGCTCTCGATTTCTGGAAGCTCCTCGAAAAAGAGCAGCCTCTTTCGCGCGAGGATCGGCGAGACGAAGCCATGATCGCACTGACCGCCGGCGAAACCGCGCGTGCCGCCGCCGCCATTAATGATTTGCTCACCCGCAAAGACAGCCCGGCCGGTCCGCCCGATTGGATCATTGCGGCGCAGGCGGCAATGCAAAAGGGCGAACCGGAAGAAGCTTCGCCGTTTCTGCAAAAGGTTTTCGCGGCGCCGGGCGCGACTGAGCGTGAGCAATTGCAGGCGGCACTGATTCAACTCGCCCTTTCCGGTAACTTCCATTCCCCCGAAGCGCAGGAGGAGGAGAAATCGTCCGCTTGGAAAAAGATCAACAAGCTCGCGCAGGGAAAAAGTGAGGCGGCGCTCGACGCCCTCCTTGTTCTCGGGCAGCGCGAGCTCGCCGCTCAGGGGACGGCTCCCTCTTTTCTTCCCTCCGCGACCGAGCTTGCGCAATCGCTCCGCTCCCATCCGCTGGCCAAGACTCCACAGAAACTGCTCGCGTTCGATCTGGATATCCACGTCGATCCGGCGCGGCGCGATGAGCTGATTGCAAAGGCTATCGCGCAATGGAAAGACGCCGATGCGACCTCGGCGGCAGCTCTGGCCGGTTGGCTGAACTCGAAAGCCGAATACCAACTCGAACTCGACGCCATCCCGCTCGCAAAAGCGTTGCAGACCCGCGATCTTTTTTTGCATCGCGTCGATGCGCTTGGCGGGCTCGATCGCTGGGCTGAGATCAAGAGCCTGCTCCTGGACGAACGTTTCCCGCTCGACCGGGTGCGACAACAAATGTATCTGGCGCGGTGCAGCGCGCAGCTGGGTGAGAAAACCGCTGCGGCCAACAACTGGCAGCGCGCGCTCGAAGCCGCCGCCGGCGATACCGGGAACTTGCTCGCGCTCGCCGACTACGCTGAGAAGAATGGCGCGAATGAAATCGCTGCCGCCGCTTTCACTGCCGCGGCCACCGAATTGCCGAAATTGCGCATCGCGCAACAGGGACGCCTCCGGATGGCGCAGGCCGGCGGCGATACCAAAAAAATTCACGCCATCCTCGCCGAGATGCTCAAACTCTGGCCGAACGATTCCGCGATTCAGAACGACGAAGCCTACCTTCGACTTCTGCTTTTGCCTAACAAATCGGAGGCCGGAAGTCAGAAGTCAGAAGCCGGCGATCCGAAATCAGAAGTCAGTTCTTCTTCGTCCGAATTCGCCGCGATCGAGAAACTCGCCGCCGACCTGGTGAAACGTGAGCCCGCCAGCCTGCCCCATCGCACTCTTCTCGCGCTCGCGCTCTTAAAACAAAACCGGGCGGCCGATGCGCTCCAGGCTTATGCGGATATCCGGCTCGCGCCGAAAGCGCTCACACCCTCGGCTCTTGCCGTTCATTCCGCCGTTCTGGCCGCGACCGGCCACGACGCCGATGCCCAGACGGAAGCGGAAAAACTTCCGCTTGATAAGTTGCTCCCGGAAGAACGCGCGCTGGTTCCTGGACAAGGCAAGAGCGGTGACGAGTGACGAGTGACGTGACGCGTTGCATATTGAAGGTCGAACGTTCGCCTTCCGACCACTGATCACCGTCTTGTAAACGTGACATACGGCCTTGGGTTAGGCGAGAAAATTTCTTGCGCCCCTCTGCATCAGCCGCGGTTAGGCAGGAGCGAGAAATCTCGCTAACGTCTGCGAGGTTCCCTTCGGAGATGAAGGCATGCTTCTGTTGGACGCGTTGGACGTTGGACGGTGAGCGTTTGCCTTCTGCTTTCTGAATTCTGGCCTCTGAATAAATAGCTTGCCAAACTCGCGTCGAGTCCGGTAAAACCGACTTCCGCTTCAAACCTTTATCCCCTTTCCCCCCAGTCATTTCAACCACCACCCCGCCCCCTTATGTCTCATAAAGCCGATCCTTTTTCGACTCGATTGCATTATCGGATCGATGCCATTCTACTCGTTCTCACCGTTATCGTCATCGCTCTCATTGTCCTTGGTTCGCTCCACGGCCAGAGCATGGATCGCCCGGGAGCAGTCACGCTGACTGACGGCGCAACAACCTCGCAGGGTGCAAACGGGGCCGCGCCGGCTTCGCAGAACGATCTCAGTGTCAGTCGGGCTTTCGTACCAGAGCGCCGCAACGATTTCGATCCGGCGTTGCTCGACCCGCACCAACGAACGAGCGGTGGTTCTGTCCGCGCCGTGATGGCGGACGCTGCGATCGCGCCGGTCACCGCGGTCGCGGACATCACTGCCTCAACTCTCGACTCTCACCCCTCAACCTTCCCCGTCGCCGGGGTGAGTGGACTGCAACTTGGGGCCGCGAGTCTTTTGAGCGAGGGCGGCGCGATCGATATTGCGACCGTGCTGACAGAGGATGCGGCCGCGCGCGCGGCGAAAGCCCGGGCCCAGATCAGTCCGGGCAATGCCGGAACCATTCAGCCTAACGACAACGACCCCGCCACCGTTGGTTCCAAAGCAACTGTAGAGGCCGCTGTCTCAGCGGCAGGAAGCACGAACTCGTTAGGGGCGACTTCTTCCGGCTCTTCTTCTGCATCTTCCCTGCTGCCTTCCGACCCGTCACTTATCACTCGTCCTTCGTCACTTCCCTTCACGGCTCCCGCGAATTCGGCGATCCAATCCGGTACGCCTTTCGCCGCCGCCAACTCGTCATTCGTCACTAGTCCCTCGCCTGTCGCGCCCGAGTTTAACGGAGGCGGGTCACTCTCTTCTGCCAGCACGTCCACCGCCAGCGCCGCAGAAGCCCTCAATTCCCTCACAATGGATCCTCCTGTGACCGAACCCGACGCGATCTTAGCTGACCAGACGTGGGTCGGCGGAGGAACTGGAAACAACACGGGCTGGACCACTGGTACCAACTGGTCAGGCGGCGCTGTGCCTGGGTCAACCAGTACCACGACCAACACGGACATCGCCACGATTCCCGCGACCGGAACAAACCCGGCGCTCGGCATTTCTGGAACTGCCACCCAGTATTTGGGCGCACTCGATTTCACCAGTACAGCCAACCGAGCCATCGGCTCCAGCGGAACGACCGGAGGCAGCCTCACGATGCAACTTAACGGCGCCACCGTGAACGGCGTGGCCAATACAATCATACGCGCCAGCAACACGGGCAACCTCACGTTGCAGGCCAATAATGGTCAAGGCACGCCCAATACGCTTTCTCTCGCACTCGGAAATACAACGAACAACATCATCAACATTGACAGTAGCGGCGGGGTTAATATCGGCGTCGCGATTACAGGATCAGGAAAAAATTTGACGCTTAACGGCGGCAGCACTGGCATTCTGACTTTTTCCGGCAGCGCAGCGAATACCTATAGCGGCACGACAACTGTGAATGTTGGAGAACTGGATTTGAACAAGACGGCTGCGATCGACGCCATCGCTGGTAGCCTCGTTGTAGGCGATGGCACCGGGTCAGCCAATACCGCGACAGTCAAGTTGTTGGCTGCTAATCAGATCAATAACGCATCCAACGTCACGGTGAATGGTGACGGCTTACTCAGTATCGGTGCGAACAGTGATACGGTTGGCGCCGTAATTCTCGACGGCGGGAGTATTTCAGGCACAGGTGGGACACTAACCGGCAGCGGCTATGATTTCCGGTCTGGTTCGGCCAGCGCAATCCTCGGCGGGAGCGGCATTACTCTCACAAAGAGCACTGGTGGAATGGTCACCCTTTCAGGGGCGAACACTTACACTGGTACAACCACGGTCAGCGCGGGCTCGTTGTTCATTAACGGTGATCAATCGAGCGCGACCGGTGCGGTTTCAGTCAGCAACACCGGCACGTTGCTCGGCGGCACCGGCACGATCGGCGGCGCGGTCACGATCAACGCCGGCGCGAACATCACGGGCGCGACCAACGGCACCGTCGGCACGTTGACGATGGCGAGCGCCGCTTTCAGCGGGGTGAGCCTGTCGCTGGCCACGTTCGTCGTGGATATTATCGGTGCGGCGAGCGACACGCTCAACATCACCGGCCTGCTCGATCTGAGCGGCTTGTTCGACGCACTCGTGTTCAATGGCACGCCCGACGGCGTGACCGCTTATCTGCTGGCGACATACGGCTCGATCAGCGGCACGTTCGACAGCTTTGTGGCGTTTGCCGGCTACGAGTACATTTACGGTACGAACTCGCTGGTGCTTTCCCCCCTCACTCCCGTGCCCGAACCGGGCACGTGGGCGGCGGGAATCCTGACGGTGGCATTCCTGATCTGGGCACTCCGAAGCGTTCGCGAGCGGCGGGTGTGGCTCGCGCGGGTGCGGGCTCTGGTTCGCGCGTCGTAATCTTTTTCGCCGGGAGTTGAAGGGAGAATTTTGGGGATGGGCAGCGTACGACGGCAGGCGCGTCTCGGCCTGCGCCTGGCTCGAAAACAGCTACGACCTGCGCGAAATGATGGCCGAATCTGATAGTTCTGGAATTTTTAGCTTGCAATTTTGACCGAATTCCTCATTATCGGCGACCCTCACAAAAAGAAAGAATCAGAACCCCAGTGACCCCGATGGGTCGCCCCCCATTCTGTTTTAGGAATTCACACCTGATACCCGATATCCACAATGCCGCCTAAAGCCGATCCGTTCTCAACGAAATTGCATCGTCGAGTTGACGCGATTCTGCTCGTTATCACGATTGTCGTGATCGTGCTGGTGGTGCGCGCCTCGGCGCATGGCCAGACCCTCGCTCATCGTGGGGCGGTCACGCTGAGTGATGACACAACTTCGCCGTCGAACAACGGAGCGAGCGCGAGCGCGTTGCAAGGCAATCTTGATTTGAGCGGAAGCTTTGCGCCTGAGCGCCGCAACGATCTTGCCGAACTGGCCCCGGACTCGAAAGGACCGAAAGGACGAACGAGCGGTTCCGCCGGCACGGCGTTGACGCCAGTGAAGGCGGTCGCGAGCAGTGAGTCGAACGGCGGCAACGACAGCCTGCCCAGAGGCGGTGTGAACGCAATGCAACTCGGGGCGGCAAGCCTCTTGGGCGGCAGCGGCGGGAGCGATGTCGCAGCCCTGGTTGCGGAGGATGCAGCCGCCGTGCGGGCTGCGAAAGCCCGGATCACTTACGATTCCGACGGCGCCGGCCAGAGCTCGGCCTAACGACAACAGCTCCGCCAAAATTGACTCGATTCAAAGCGCCGCACTGGGTTCGACATCAGTCGCGGCCCCGAAAGTCTTCCGGGAGGACGCGAAGTCGTTTGCATCAAGTGCGACCTCATTTGGATCGGACGGGACTTCCTCCGTTTCCGACTCGGCACTCGGCACTCGTCACTCGCCTGCGCAGCCGAGCCGCAGCGTAGCGAAGGCTCGTCACTTTCTTCCACTAACATCGATCAAACTTCGGCGGCCAGCGCGGTGTCGGCTAGCAACAGCGCGCCGCTCGGCGGCGCATCCGGAGTGGCTGGCTCAGGAACGGGCAGTTCCGGCACGACGCACGGCGACGGCGGCTGCACCCGATGCACCCACCGCCGTTTTCACCTGGGATGGCGGCGGCGCCGATAACAATAACTGGAGCACTGCGGCCAACTGGGATCCGGATACGGCTCCCGCGAATGCTGGAACCGCTGACTTTCATTTCGCCGGCGCGACGAGGCTGACGCCGAACATGAAGTGGCGTTCAACATCAACTCGCTCACTTTCGATTCCGGCGCGGGCGCATTTACGATCGGTGGAGCCATCACTCTCACCCTCCAAGGCGGTGGAATTGTAAACAACGATGACAGTCTGCAAACGATCAACATCACCACGATTACGCTGGGTGCGAGTCAGACTTGGAACGCTGCTTCTGGGAACCTGGCTATCGGTTCGGCAATTGGCCTGAATGGGAAGACGTTGACGATTGACGGTGCCAACGCTACTGCGCTAAGCGGGAATGTTACCGGGGCCGGCGGGCTTACAAAGCGAAGGTACCGGTACGCTGACGCTGACCGGCGGCACTAGTTCGTACACCGGGGCCACGACGATTAACAACGGGGTCGTCAATATCAGGGATAACCTTCAGCTTCACCGGAACGGGTGCGTAGACACGAATCCTCACGCATCAACTCTCGGCATTACCAATAACAGCGGTGCGGCCCAGAGCTTCGCCGGCACTCTCACCAACATCAATATCGGAGCCAGCCAGACATGGGACGCTGGTTCGGTCCGACGGGAGGCAGCTATGCTCTTTCGGCAAGCGCCATCGGTTTCGGGCGCGAGCCGGACGCTCACGATTGATGGCGCGAACGACACGAACGATTACTGGCGTCGTAAGCGGGACGGGCACGAGTGGGATTATTAAGAATGGTGCGGGCACGCTGACGCTGAGCGGGGCCAATACTTACGATGGAAATACCATTCTAAACGCCGGCACATTGCGCGCTACCAACGCGACCGCTTTGGGAGATACCGGAACACTGACCCTGGCGGGCGGGATCTTGGAATTGGCCAACGACGCAAACTCGAACTTTGGCCGCAATACGACGGTTACCGGAGACACGACAATCAAGTCGGAGCGTTTGACGGCAGGGGTCGGACGTAACTCATACCTTGGGAACTTTGAGCATTGGCGCGCAGACGCTGACCCTGGACACGGACGCCACGGTCACCAGCGGCACCGCAGGCATCGCCTTCGGCGCGGTCACGCTGACCGGGGCTGCCATTTTTGATGTCGCGTCGGGCACACAGTTGACCTTCAATTCGACCGTGGGCGGCGCGGGTCAAAGCTTCACCGTCCAGGGAGCGGGTGACACTACCATCACTGGCGTCATCGGGACCACGAGCGGCGGGATCACCAAGAATGGCGCGGGAACACTGAGCTGGACGGGACCAACACCTACACCGGGCGATTATCAACGTCGGGTGACGGCACTATTCGTCTATCCTCGGCCGAGAACTGAGCCCAGGCGGCAACACCGGGCGCATTCACCGCTGACGCAGTTAATGCTCAATGGCGGGACGGCATCGCGGTTACCGCCGGATAGCCCGGCGGCGACGCATTCGAGCACCAAACCGTGTGACCAGGCGCTTCCGGCGGCGACAGGTTCATCATTGATGCGCGTCAGGCGACACATCTAACGATTAGCGGAGGCGATTGCCGGACAGGTGGATTGACGAAATCCGGCGCTGAACAGCTGACGTTGAACGGCACCACGGCCAACACCTACGCCGGGGTGACGACGGTGAATGCGGGCACGCTGACGCTAAGCAAGACGGCGGGCGTAACGGCGATCGCGGGCGACCTGGTTATCGGCGACGGAACCGGCACAGATACCGTTACGTTAACAACCAGCAACCAGATAGCAGACACCTCAGCGGTCACGGTCAATAGTAGTGGCGTGCTTGGCCTGAGCACGCTAAGCGACACAATTGGGTCGCTGACGATCGTGGGCGGGAGCGTGACGATTACGTCCGGCATACTAACGGACAATGGCGCTCTTAGCATGACCGGAGGCAGTATAACCAGCACGACGGGCAAGCTATTGCTCGGTGGCGATGTCACGGGCAATGCCAATGCCACTTCGGCAACGATCGCCGGCAATCTCGATCTGGGCGGAGTTACTCGGACGTTCACCATCGCGGATGGCGCAGCGGCCAGTGACATGACGATTTCTGCTGTCGTTTCCAACGGCGGAGTGACAAAGGAAGGCGCGGGAACGCTGACTCTGAGTGGGGCCAACACTTACACCGGGGCCACGACCATCAATACAGGCGTGCTCAATATCCAAAACGCAAGCGCTCTTGGGCACGATTGCAGGCGCGACGACCGTAAGCAGCGGCGCCGCGTTGCAGCTTCAAGGTGGCATCACCACTCTGGCTGAAGGACTGACCTTGAACGGCACGGGTGTGAGCAGTGATGGTGCGCTGCGGAACATCAGCGGCAACAACACTTACGCCGGAGCGATCACTCTCGCCAGCGATAGCAGGATCAATTCCGATTTGAACCTGCTCACGATCGATGTTGCCGCCGGCAATGCGATCAGCGGAACATTCAATCTGACCATTGGAGGAGCGGGCAACGTAACCATTGCCGATCCTATCGCCATCGGCACGGGTACTCTGACGAAGGATGGCGCGGGTAATTTGACCTTTAGCGGCGGTGCTGGGACGGCCAATACCTACACTGGTGTAACCACGGTAAACGGCGGGACACTGACGCTGAGCAAGAATGCTGGCGTAACCTCGATCGCGGGGGATCTGATCATCGGCGACGGCAGCGGCACGGATACGGTGACAGTGACGGCGAGCAATCAGATCGCTGATACTTCTGCGGTCACGATCAACCTTGGCGGCGTGCTCGGTCTCAACACTTCAATAACTGACACAATTGGGTCGCTCACGATGACGGGGGGCAGCGTGACTCTGGGAGCCAGCGCGATTTTGACGCTGGGTGGCGATGTGGTTGGGAATGCGAGCGGAACCTCGGCGACGATCAGCGGCAGCACTGGCCAGCTGAATCTGGGCGGCGTTGTACGGACGTTCACCATCGCGGATGGCGCGGTGACCGATGACATGTTGATTTCGGCTATCGTCTCCAACGGCAGCGTAACCAAGGAAGGCGCGGGCACGCTCACTCTGAGCGGAGCCAACACCTATACGGGAGCGGTTCTGATTAATGCAGGCACGCTTAAGATCGGCAGCGCTACCGGCTTGGGAACCACTGCGGGCGGAGCGACCGTGGCCGACGGTGCGGTGCTGGATCTCAACGGTCATGACGGTCGGAGCCGAAGCGTTGACGCTCAACGGCGCGGGCATTGGCGGCGCCGGGGCGTTGATCAACAGCAGCGGCACAGGCGGCGAGTTTGAGTGGAACCGTCGCGTTGAATACGACCAGCAGCATTGGCGGGAGTGGGAACCTGACGTTGAGCGGAGTGATCAGCGGATCGGGCATTGGCCTAACCAAAGTTGGGGCGGGAAATTTGACCCTGAGCGGTGGATCGGCAAACACCTACACCGGGGTGACGACGGTGAATGAGGGCACACTGCTGCTGAGCAAGAGTGCTACCTCAATAGCCGGGAGACCTGGTCATCGGCGACGGCAGTGGCACGGACACGGTCACCTTGACGGCGAACAATCAGATAGCTGATACTTCGGCGGTTACGATCAACCTGGGTGGCGTGCTGGGTCTCAACGCAGGGGTAACCGATACCATTGGGTCGCTGACGATGACGGGGGGCAGCGTGACCACAGGGACTGGGACATTGACGCTGGGCGGGAATGTAACGAGCAATGCGAGTGCCACCTCGGCCACGAT
Organism: uncultured Verrucomicrobiae bacterium; assembly: GCA_963737545.1. Taxonomy (GTDB): domain Bacteria; phylum Verrucomicrobiota; class Verrucomicrobiia; order Chthoniobacterales; family UBA10450; genus CAVTTH01. The sequence goes on from CAVTTH010000003.1 coordinate 1,046,947, forward strand.
CACTGGCAATCTGGCTCTCGGCGCCGCGTTCGTACTTTCACCATTGCGGATGGAGCAGCCGACGATGACATGTCGATCTCGGCGATCATTTCCGGCGCCGGCTAATGGGTCACCAAGGGGGCGCGGGCACACTTACCTTGAGCGGGGCCAACACTTACACCGGGAAAACGATCATCAATAATGGCACATTGTCCATCGCGAACGAAAATCGTCTGGGTGCCAATCCGGGTGCTTGGCACAGCCGATCAACTCACGTTGAATGGCGGCACGCTGCGGGCAACGGCGACTTTCACGATGAACGATCGAACCGAAGAATCACATTGCCGGGGGCAGTGGCGCGACATTTTGATACGATGTGGACCCCACATTTACGCTTTCGGTGGCCAATCTCATTGCCGGCTCCGGCTCCCTGATTAAGAACGGCTCCGGCACGCTGAGTTTGAGCGGGACCAATTCGTTTTCTGGTTTTCTAAGCGTCCGCGAAGGCAATTTGAGTATCGCCACGATCAATAATCAGGGGACCAATGGTGTGCTGGGCAACAGCGCAGGGCCGGTTTTCCTAGGCGATATTGGCACGACTGGAACACTGCAATTCACGGGCGTGGGCGCGTTCTCGAGCACCATGGCGTTCAGAATGATCCCGGGCGCGACTGGGGTGTTCCAGGTTGATAACGCCGGAACCACGCTCACCCTCAGTGGTCTTATTGACAGTGGAGGCGCTGGAGGTAACCTGACGAAAACGGGCGCGGGCACGCTGGTGCTGAGCGGGGTAAATTCTTACTTCGGCGTCACCACGATCAGCGGCGGTGTGCTGAGCGTGGACCTTCTGACCATTGAAGGCGTCACCGGCGGTGTAAACAGCGGCATCGGTGATTCGCCCAACGCCGCGGCCAATCTGATTCTCAATGGCGGCACACTGCGCTACACTGGCAGCGGCGCGACAAGCGATCGTCTGTTCACTTTGGGAGCGGGCGCCACCGCTGGCGCGCTGGACGCTTCGGGCACCGGAGCGTTGAATCTGAACAACACCGGGGCGATGGCTTTTACTGGCGGAACAGGCACACGCACGCTGACACTGACGGGAACAAATACCGGCGCGAACACGCTGGCCGCCATGATCGGCGACAATACGGGAGCCACGTCGTTGACTAAGACTGGCGTCGGGACCTGGGTCCTCTCCGGCGCGAACACCTACGGCGGGGCAACTTTGATCAGCGCGGGCGTGCTGAATATTCAAAACGATACGGCGCTGGGGTCGACCGCGGGTGGCGACGAGTGTGACCGGCGGCGGTCGCGGCGCTACAGCTTCAGGGCGGCATTACGGTTGGCGACGAAGCGTTGACTTTGAATGGCACAGGAATTATCAACAGATGGCGCGCTGCGGAACATCAGCGGGGATAACAGTTGGGCAGGGACAATACACGCTGGCAGGGCGACGCGAATCAATTCGGATGCCGGCAATCTGACGTTGACAGGCGTCGCAACAGCGATTACCGGAAGCAAACCGAGAACCTAACGTTAGGCGGTGCAGGAAATGGCGCAGTGAATGGGACGATCACGACGGGCACGGGCACGTTGACCAAGGATGGAGCAGGTACGCTGGACGCTTTCAGTGGCGCGAATACCTATACGGGGGCGACGACAGTGAGCGCTGGGGTGTTGGACATCCAAAACAACACGGCGTTGGGAACTACCGCGTCGGGAACGACTTGACCAGCGGTGCGGCGATCCGCATTGATGCAGCGGACTCAACATTGCCGAGGCGTATTACTGATCTCGCGGGCGATGGCGGCGGCGGCGGCGCCCTCCGCAATCTTGCTAACAACAATATCTGGTCCGGCGCCATCGCGATTGCCGCCAGCGGTGCGCGGATCAATTCGGATGCTGGTCTGCTGACTCTTAGCGGTGCGATTACTGAGAACGGAACCAGCTTGGTGCTCACGTTTGGTGGTGCCGGTGATATAACTGTCAGTAATACGATCACTGCCGGGCTCAATGATCTGGCGGTCACGAAGGACGGCGCTGGCACGCTGACGTTCAGCGGCGGCGGCGCCAATACCTACGACCAGGTCACGACCGTAAATGGTGGCACGTTGGTCTTGAACAAGACCGCAGGTGTGAACGCCATTGCCGGAGCTTTGACCATTGGCGATGGTACCGGGACGGACACGGTGCAATTGCTCGCCGCCAACCAGATTGTGAACACCTCCGCCGTGACGATCAACAGCTCGGGCGTGTTTGACCTCAACGGCAACGCAGAAACCATCGGCTCGTTAACCGGTAGCACCGGGGCCAGTGTGACACTGGGTGCAGCCACCTTGACTCTCGGAGACGCCAACAGCACCGCTTACGCGGGAACCATTAGCGGCGCTGGTGGGCTGACCAAACTAGGCGCGGGCACGCTGACGTTGAGCGGGGCCAACAGCTACGATGGAACGACATTGATCAGCGCGGGTGTGCTGAACATCCAGAACAATACCGCGTTGGGGTCAACCACCGGTGGCACGACGGTGACCGGCGGCGCTGCACTACAGCTTCAAGGCGGCATCACGGTGGGCAACGAAGCGCTCTCTTTGAATGGCACGGGAGTTGGCGCGACCGGCGCGCTGCGGAACATTTCCGGAGACAACGTGTGGCAGGGGACGACAACGCTGCTCAGCGCGACGCGAATCAATTCGGATGCGGGCAGTTTGACCTTCAACACGGCAGCCAACAGCATCACTGGAACGAACCAGAACCTGACCCTGGGTGGTGCGGGCAATGGCACGGTAGCGGGAACGATCACGACTGGCAGCGGGACGCTAACCAAGGATGGCGCGGGGACGTGGACGCTTAGCGGCGCCAACACCTACACGGGCACGACGACGGTGAGCGCGGGGGTGTTGAACATCCAAAACAACACGGCCTTGGGAACGACGGCGGCAGGCACGACCGTGGCCAACGGCGCGACCTTGCAGTTGCAAGGTGGAATTACGGTTGGGGCCGAAGCGTTAACCATCAGTGGATCCGGGCCCGCCAGTCAAAATGGCGCATTGGTTAACGTTAGTGGAACGAACAATTATGGCGGGTTACTGACTCTGGGCGCGGCGGCGACGATTTCTTCCGATCTCGGCGTGCTCAATCTTACCAATACCGGCACGATCACGGGTGCGACATTTGGCCTGACTTTAACAGGTTCGGGCGACGGGACTATTGCGAGCGCCATCGGAACAACCAGCGGCACCCTGACCAAGAGCGGCACGGGCACTTGGACGCTTTCCGGCACGAACACCTATACCGGCACCACGACTGTTAACGCCGGCACCCTTTCGCTGGATTACAGCACAAATGACACCTCGAAGCTTGCAAACGGGGCAGCCCTGATCCTCGGTGGCGGCACGCTCAATCTTTCCGGTGGAACTCACACAGAAGTAGTTGCCTCGACCACGTTGAACCCGGGCGCTTCCTCTGTCACGCGGACATCAGGCGCGGGAGTCCTTCGGATGAACGCGATCACCCGCAATGCCGGTTCGACCGTCAACTTCGGCGCTGGGAGCATCGCGGACACCGATACAAGCAATACCAATGGTATCCTCGGTGGTTATGCAACCGTCGGTGCCGTTACTGGTGCGGCGGACTGGGCGATGAGTGCTACCAGTGCAGCTGATACCGCAATCACCGCTTTCACCAGTTACACTACCTTTGTTACCTCCGGTGGGAGCGCCACTACCAACTATCTTCTGAGTGGTTCGGCGGCGCTTACCGCCACCGAAAGCGTCAACTCACTTAAGATCGACACAACCGCTGCCAGCCAGTCATTGGATATTGGCGCGACCCGGACACTGACTATTACCAGCGGAGGCTTGATGTTCGTTGGTGCGAACGATTACCAGATCAACAACGGGACGTTGAAGAGCAACACTCCGACCAATTCCGATCTGATCGTTCAGCAATGGGGCGCAGGTAGTCTGACGGTTAATTCTGTCATTGCGAACGGTAACGGGACATCAACCCTGACCAAGGCCGGCTCTGGCACGCTGGTTTTGGGCGCAGCCAATACCTATACCGGAACGACATACGTGAACGCCGGAACGCTCCTGGTAAATAACACGGGCCTCACTTCGGGCACCGGCACTGGTGCAGTAATAGTAAACGGCAGCGGTACCGTCCTCGGCGGCACCGGCAGGATTACCGGCGCGGTCACGGTCAATTCAAACGCAATAATTCTCGGTGGAACGGGTACTGCCGCCAGCGGCGCGCTGACCTTGAATGGCAATCTCACCCTTAGTACTGGTTCGGTCATCGAACTCGCGTTGGGCAATTCCTACACGCACTCAACTCTGGCTCGAACCGGTTCAGGAACCTGGACTTTTGGCGCCAATCAGCTTTTCACTTTCCTCGACTTAGGCGTGCCAGGCGCGGACCCTGGATATTATGACAACATCATCACCGGGGTCCTAAATCCCGGAGATCTCAGCGGTTGGACAATTACGAACGCTGGCTGGGCCGGCACTTTCTCATGGGACGGTACAAATATCGATCTGATGCTGACGATGAGTTCCGTTCCTGAACCGAGCACGTGGGTAGCGGGAATTCTCACGGTCGGATTCCTGGTCTGGAGTCAGCGACGACGACTTTCCCGGCGGTTGCGCCGGTCGGTGTAGGGTTTGGAGTGAGCTTTCCCCGAAAGCTTTCGGGGCTACAACGCCGGCAGTTCGGTCCTTTGGCTTCCGGCTTCTGATCTCCGGCAGTCTGAAAGTGGGCTTGCTTGGGTTATAGCCGCGCCTCTGCGAGGAGGCGCGCAGCGCCGCGGCTACAGCAATTACGCCGCGAAAAACCCGTTGCTTTTCGGTTCATAAGGAATAAGAAATTTCGACGCGTCGCCCTGAGACGTCTGGAAGCAAATGCACAGACAAGAGGCAAGACTCCGCAACCAAGGCGTAGGAACTGCTTGTTCACTCAAAGGGCGACCGTACATCGATTCCTCCTGCTTCTCCTATGAATACGCAACCCAACTGGGACCACGCGCCCGCGAATAATCCTGGCAATATTTCGGATCAGCGCATTGTGAGTTCTTGCGAACAACGGCCGACTCTCTGACGACCCATCAGACTTTTTCGAGATGACGACCGTTTGGGATTACGAGTCTGCTCGTGCGAGAGGGAGTGCGCAGAGAGGCTTTTTGCTCATCCGAGGTCTGTCTTTTTCCTGGCGAGTCGCAGCCATTCTAACGGTCGTAGCAACTCTGACTGCGGTTTCACCTGCTATCGGCCAGGATGCTTATGCCGCAACCGCATCTTTAGCTGTCGCCGACGCGACTGATGAAGCTTCGATGGCTGCGGCTGAAATCGAGCCGCCGCCGCTACCTGAAGGAGGCGAAGAAATTCCAGCCGAACCCAGCATTGAGCCCAACGCGAGCGCCGGCGATAGCGCACCCATTCCCCGTAAGTACCATTACAGCCTGCGCTTGACCATTCGCGGGGTCTACGACGACAACATCGACCTCAGCCCTTTCACTTTCAATAAAGTCAGCGGTTACTATTTTGCGATCGAACCGGGCATTACCATTGGCATCGGCGACGTTGGTGCGCAGCAGGGGAACTATGTCCAGCTCGATTACGCGCCGAGCTTTTTCCTATTTGTCGATCGCCCCGACGAAAATGGCGTCCAGAACGTTTTCCGCGTGAGCGGCCTCCACCATTTCGGTCATTTAACACTGAGCTTGAGTCAAGACATCGAGCTCCTCGACGACGCGAACCTCAATACCACTGCGAATACGGGCCCCGGGGGGAGCACCGCGTTCCTGGACGTGAGAGGCCAGGCGCAAGTTAATATCTACAATACGCTCGTCAACGCGGCTTACGATCTCACGGGCAAGCTGTTTCTCAGCGGTGGAATGCAATACAACGTTTCGGCTTACCAGGACGAGTTGATCAGCTCAGAAGTGCTCTCTGGGAATCTTTTCATGAACTACAATTATAGTCCGAAGCTGATCGTAGGGATCGGGGGAACCGTCGGATATAACTGGGTGGAGTCCTCGAACCCCGGGCAGACCTATGAGCAAATCAACGCTCGGGTGACCTATCAAGCCACCGGGAAGATCAGCATTAACGCTTCTGGCGGTGTTGAATTCCGACAATTTGACGAGCCTGGCTCAAGCGGACGTACTTCACCGGTATACACGATCGAGGCGACCTATCAGCCCTTCGATGGAACAAGCATTTCACTCACCGGATCGCGGGGAACAACTAACTCGGCGGCTTCGATCAATCAGGATTACGTGAACACAAATGTCTTTTTCGGTATCCGTCAGCGTTTGCTCCAGCGATTCAATATTGCTGTCGCTGGCGGATATCAAAACTCGGAGTACTTTAGCACCGTGACTGGCCTTAATACTATGCGGAGCGACAATTATTTTTTCATCCAGCCCTCCGTCGATGTAAAAGTAACCAGATTTTGGACGGTGGGTGTGTACTACCTCCATCGTCGGGACGACAGCTCGATTAGCTTTTCAGGCTTTGATAACAATCAGGTTGGCATGCGAACTGCCCTTGCCTTCTAGAGACAATGGCTGTCCGACCTGCGGAGTTTCTATGTTAAAATGATGTCTTCGTTACGAATTGCCTTGTTTTTGATTCCGCTGGCCGCCGTTTCATTCGCGCAGACACCGGGCCAGTCCGACTCGGGGCCCGCCGCCGCCCCTGCCACGGCAGCTGCTCTGCCTGCCGCCGTCAGTGCCCCGCAGGGATATGTTCTAAGTGCAAACGACCAGGTGGCGGTCGAGGTCTTCGGTGAAGAGGATCTGCGCACTAATGGAAGATTGAACGCGGAGGGAAATCTCAGTCTGCCGTTGTTGGGTTCTGTTCGCCTCTCCGGTCTTACCCTGACGCAGGCGGCATCGCGGCTGACCGAACTTTATGGACGGGATTACCTCGTAAGTCCCAAGGTCAACGTTATGCTGGTGGGTTACGCGAAACGTCGCTTTACTGTTCTTGGCCAGGTCAACCGCCCCGGCAGTTACGAGATGCCGGAAGGCAGTCCTGGTGGAATCGATCTTTTGGAGGCGATCGCCATGGCGGGGGGTTATACGCGCATCGCAGCACCTGAGCGAGTGAGTGTGCGGCGACACGATCAGTTCATTAAGGTCGACGCGAAGCGGCTGGCGCGAGGCAAGGGCGACAGCTTCCGCGTGGACCCGGGCGACACGATCACGGTTGGAGAAAGCATCTTTTAGCCTTCGCGATCTGTTTTTATGACGAACCACTCTCCAACCTTCGGTGCCCAAACGGCTGCGCCTAACCTCGCCAGTGCGAACGACGTCGGCCCTGGTGGACAGACTACCGAACACAAGGGCGGATTCGACTTCCGTCATTTCTGGCATTCGCTACTGGAGCGGGCCTGGATTGTTGTGTTATGCGTTCTCGCCGGGCTTTTCGTCGCGATTGGCTACCTGGCTCGCACCCCGAAACTCTACCAAGGGCACATTGTTCTTGAAGTTGATGTGCAGGAACCATCAATGGTCGCCGGCGAAGAAGTCACCGCGAATCGAATGCGTTCTGCCTTTCTGGCCAGTCAGGATGCGATGCGCACCATCGAACAAAAACTGACCAATCGCAGTTTGATGGCCCGCGTGATTCGAGCGGAAGGATTGGCGGATGATGGCGGGCGCGCGTTGCTCGGCGAAAGTGTCGGCGGGAAGACTGCTCCCAGCCCGTCCTCACCATCGAAGGGTGCGACAACGTCCGCCCTTGGTCCGGTTGTGCCCGTCTTCACTCCGATCGAAGAGGGATTGGGCGGCGCGCTCTCGACGATGGTTAAACCGGTCATTCGCCGGGGCACGCGTCTCATCGATCTTTACGTGACCAATCGCGATCCCGCGCTCGCTCAGAGTCTCTCTGAAGCCGTTGGTCGCGAATACATTCGGAATTCCGTCGAACACCGGGCCTCGTTCAGTCAGGACACGCTCCGTTATCTCCTCGAGGAGGAAGAACGCCTGAAGGGAAATTTGCGGAAAAGCGAAGCCGCAGTCGCTGAATTCAAAGCGAAAACTCCCGACGCTCTCCAGCTCGGTGGCGGCGCGGCGGCAACTGGAAGTCAGGCGGGCGCCGGGAGCACTGGCAGCCGTGGCGGGCTGGTCGAAGACAAATTGCAGGAGCTAACCAGCAAATTGACCGCTGCGAAAGCAGACCGTCTTCGCCTCGAGGGCGAGCTTAAGCAAATCGAAAACCTCGGTGACGACGTCGATGCTCTTCTTGCGGTGCCAAGCATTGCCGCCGCCGCGCCGGTTAGCGATCGCCGTCGTGACGTCGCGCAATTGGAGAGCGGAGTTGCGGCGCTGGCGCAGCGTTACAAGGATAAACATCCCAAGATGATGGCTGCTCGGGCGGCCCTGGCCGAAGCGCAAGAAGCGTTGCGCCGTGCCGTTCGTATGGAACCCGCCGTCTTGCGCAACACTCTGGACCAGGCACGGCTGACCGAGGCCAACCTGGAAAACAGCACGCGCGAGCAGGAGAAAGCGGCTTTGGCGTTGAATAAAGCGGCGATTCCTTATCAAGAACTCGCCCGCCAGGCGGAGACTGACCGCGCGCTGTACGAAAGCGTGTTGCGGCAAATCAAAGAAACTAATCTCACCAAGGATGTGAAAACCAACGCGGTCAGCGTGGTTGAACACTCGCCGCTGCCGCATTTTCCCGTCAGCCCGCAGCCGTTCAAAGCACTTGTCCTGGGTCTTCTCGGCGGACTTGCCGTCGGGCTTGGATTTGTTTACGGAGCCGATTCTCTGGACCGCTCGATCAAGACGGTTGATCAGGCCGAATCGATTTTGAAACTCCCGGTTTTGGCTGCGATTCCAGAGGCGAAAATAGGCGCTAAGCCTAACCAGAGTTCTCGCAAAGATGTGGCTGCCGGAGCCAGCTATCGGCTTGTGGCGGAAGCACCGGAAGGGCCGATCGCCGAGGCTTTCCGAAATCTCCGGGCGGCGCTTTCACTTCTCGGTCGTGAGACCGAACGCAAAATCTTTCTGTTCACCAGCGCCATGCCCACTGAGGGAAAAAGCTTCACCAGCGCCAACTACGCCCTCGCTCTCGCGCAACAAGGTCACAATGTCCTTCTCATTGACGGGGACCTGCGCCGTCCCAGTCTTCACAAGATCTTCCGCCACGCCGAAGATGACAACCGGCCCGATGGCAATCGCAAGCAGGCGCCTGGCGTGGTCGATTGCCTCGTGGGCAACGTCGAGCTAAACGATGTCGTTCGTCCTGTCGCGACCAGTGAAGTTAACGTAATCCGTCGGGGAGGTTCCGACCGAACCCCACCGATCGCCCCCATGACCGGCCGGCTCTCAGTCCTGGAAGGGGGCCAACGCGCGCCCAATCCAGCCGAGCTTTTAAGCGGTCCGGCTTTCGCCGAGCTCGTCGCTGCCGCCATGCGAACGTTCGACAAGATCGTAATCGATAGTGCACCGCTTCTCGCCGTTAGCGACACCCTGTTGATGGTCCCTTATATCCAGACCATTTGCATAGTGGTGCGTGCGGCAAAAACACCGCGTAACGCAATCCACCGCGCGCTCTCGCTGGTGATTGGTGCGCGCGGCCGGCCAGCAGGCATCATTCTTAATCGCCTGCCCCATCGCCGCGGCGGGGGCCATTACTACGACTACGCTTACCACGGCTACGGGGCGGGCGAAGGGTCGTACGGCGGGGCGCGAACCGTGACCGAGAGCGGGCACTCGTTCGCGAGAAACGGCCGCCAATGAAGTAAGAATGGGGCTGGATATCCCTATTTAGTATGACTTTGTCTTGTCCAAAATTTACGAAAATGATGGTTGATCCCAGGGTTCGGATTTGATAGAGTCGTTGGCTCAAGATTCAACCCCCTATGAAGAAACGTCCAAGCCTCATGAATCGGTCGAGCCGGATCTCCACGTCAGCCGGCGCCATACTCGCAACGGTTCTGGCGGTCGCCTTCTGGTTTGCGACTAGTCCGGCCGGCTTGGCTACCCCCCGTCGCCTCCCTCTCATTTGTCAGCTTTGTCACAACCAAACCCAGACCCTGGAGCTGGAATGCGGCAGCCTGATATATCAGCGACATATCGAGCACGGGGATACGATAGGGGAATGTCCCGCGAGCCAGGCCGAATCTGGCCTCCGGTGAGGCCATAGCGTTTCTCGCGCTGCCTACCTGAAGCGAATCCTGTGACAAATCCGTGGGTTCGCCGCCTCGGAGTATTTTTTACCGTCCTGCTTCTGGCCGCGGGTCTGGTCCTCCCGCAAATCTCTCTCATTCGGGCGGGGCTCGTGCCTTTTTTTGTCTCTTATGGCCTTATCGCAATTGCCGCACTGATTGCCTTCTTCACCGTGCGATCGAATTCGAGAGGCGATCTTCTTTGTCTATATGCCAGCGCGCTCTTTCTTGGCTATATCGTCATCCGCGCTTTGACTTCTCCGGTGCCGTACTTCGCCCGACCTGATTTGTATTCGGTCCTGGCGGCACTCGCGCTCTATGGGGTTACCGTAACGGCATTGAGTAGCTCAGCCCGACGAATTGCGCTGATCATCGCGCTGCTTGGGTTCGCCGTTCTTCACGTGCTCGTCAGTCTCGTCCAATTCGGGTTGGGTGAGAATTTTACCCTCATCCATTCACTGCAAAAAGTGGTGGGCATGCAGCGGGCAAGCGGACTGTACCTGAATCCGGACCACCTCGCCGGGTTGCTGGAGGTTCTCGGAATTCTTGGCCTCAGTATCACCTGCTGGAGTCGCTGGCCGAACTGGGCCAGAGTGATTTTCGGTTATCTCACCGCCATGTGCTACATCGGCGTCGCCATGACAGGCAGTCGTGGAGGATATTTGAGCGCGGCCGCGAGTCTTATTGTTTTTGCTGTTCTCGGTCTCATTCTCCTTTGGTCGGCCGGCGCCACATTTTTGCTGAAGTTCGGGCTGGGCGGTCTGGTTGCCATTGCGGTGGCCTTCATTGCCGCCGGATCTTTGATCAAGGGGAATCCGCAGGTTAGCGGGCATGTTGGGGACATCGCTGCGACCGATCACGGGCGTCTCGCTCTCTGGCGCGCGTCGATCGAACAATGGAAATTGCAACCCCTCACCGGCACCGGAAGCGGCACATACCGTTTCTATGGCCGTCAATTCCGGGCCGAGCGGATGCAGGACGATCCAGTCTATGTCCACAACGATTACCTTCAACTCCTGTGCGAGTACGGGCTGATCGGGCTCGCCGGATTTCTCCTCTTCCTCTTTGCTCATTTGCGTCATGGGTGGCGAACCTTTGTTCGTTTGGGGCCGAAGCGCATCGATGCCGGCAGTTCGCTCCTGAGCGATCGGCTCGCGCTCAATGTCGGAGCCCTCTGCGCAATCGCCGCGTATCTTGTCCATTCCGTGTTCGACTTCAATTTGCACATTCCCGCGAATGCCCTCCTTCTCGCGTTCGTGTTCGGGATCGTGGCCAATCCGGGTCTGGATACGAAGTCTGACGTCGCGCCCTCGCGCTCGAACACGGTTTCCGGGCTCGTCACCGTAGCGCTGGCTGTCATTCTGTTGGTTCAGGTCCCTCGCCTCTTACCCGGAGAACACTATGCTGCACGCGCGGCCGCGGCGCTCGAAAGCGCGGATCCAATCGCGGCCATTTCCTTTGCCAGGCAAGCGCTCCGATACGAACGGCAGAACCCGGTTGTTTTCTTCTGGCTTGGCCGAGGCCTGGTTGCGCGTGGCGATGAAAAGGGACAGGCCGAAGCGCGCACGGCTTCGTACGAAGAAGCGCTGGCCGCTTTCGGCGAAGGTTACCGTCTCGCTCCGCTCGACGAAACCTATCCCTTGAATCTGGCCTGGACGTACGACAGCCTGGGTCGCTTTGCCGAGGCCGAATGGATGTATGGCATCGCCCGTTCACTTGACCCTCGCTCGAGAGCCGTGGCGCATCTCTACCAAGCCCACCTTCGGTTATGGGAGGACAACGTTGAAGAAAAGTAGGAATTAGGAATGCGAAAGTAGAAAAAGCGCGAGCGTTCTCGTCGCTCTGAATTTCCAATTTTCACTTCTGACCTCTGACTTCTGACCTCTGACTTCTGACTTCTGACTTCTGACTTCTGACTTCTGACTTCTGACTTCTGTCTTCTAATTTCTACTTTTCTTCCATCACTGTCCCTTAACGAACAACATCACGTGCACCGTCTTCATCGCGATCATCGCGTCCAGCTTGAGCGAGTAGTGGCGAATGTAATAGAGATCGTATTTTAATTTCTCGATCGCGTCTGCGTCACTCTCCCCGTAGGGATAATTGACCTGGGCCCATCCGGTCACTCCCGGCTTTACCAGATGCCGGAAATGATAGAACGGAATCTTCCTTTCGTAACGTTCCGCACACTTGATCCATTCCGCGCGCGGTCCAATCAAGCTCATTTCGCCGGTCAGGACATTCCAGAGTTGCGGCAGCTCATCGAGGCGCAGTTTCCGGAGCACTCGGCCGAGGCCCGTAATCCGCGGATCGCCTTTGCGCGTATAAATATCGTCGACCCCATCCTCCGAACACGGCGTCATGGTGCGAAACTTGTGCATCGTGAAAGGGCGGCCCTCACGGCCAACCCGCGATTGCGAGAAGAGGATCGGTCGCCCGTCCGCCATCCAGATCGCGAGCGAGATCAGCGCGAGTAAAGGCGCGAAAACAACCAGCGCCACCGCGGCCGCGACCATATCGAAAAGCCGTTTCATGTAATGATACGGCGACATCCGCGCCAGCTGGAAACCGGTTTGCAGCGGCCACACCGGGTCGATCGCATCCAGCGGAACGTAGCGCCAATGCGTTTCGTAAAACGACTCCAGCGTATACACGCGGGTCTGCTGGAATTGCGTTCGCACCAGGCGTTCGAGCAACTCCAGATTCAGCCTTTGCAAGCCCTCCGCCAGGATGATCCCGCTGTATTGATGACCCAGGTTTTCCAATTTCTCCGCCAGGTTTCCTTCCACGATCGGCGAACCTTCGCCGGCAAGCTGCCGCCCCACACCTTCGTCGGTTAGCGCAACAAAGTGCAGTTGCTGCCGGTTCGGCGAGTCGCGATAGGCTTCATAGAAACGCGCCGCCGCCGGCCCGCTGCCGACGACCAGAAACGCACGGGTCGCAATCGTCGCCGCCACGTAATTTTGAATCCAACGGCGGTAAAAGAGCGAGGTGGGCAGAAAAGCCGCGAAGCTGAGCAGGAGCACGCTCCGGCTCGGCTTCATCGTTTGATCGAAGGTCGCTACCGAATAAATCAGGAGCGCACCCAGCGCCGCCGCCGTCGCAATCGCCAGAATATGTTCGGCGGTGTAGGAGAGGCTGCGCTTTTCGACGTTGCGATCGTATCCGCCGATGATGTAGAGAGCCTGGACGATGATCCCCAGTTGAATCATCTCGAGGGCAAAGAATTGAAACGGCGTCGCGGTGGTGGCAAAACCCTCACGTCGCAGAAAACTGGTCGTCTGATAGATGGCGACCCAGACCACGATATCGAGGAAAAGATAGAGCAGAGCGACCGACCACTCCGAAGCCCGCGACAACCGGACGAAACGAACCGGCGCCGCCGCCGGCGCGTCGCTATTCAATTCCGCCGGACGCTCCGCTTCGCCATCTTTCGGCGAGAGAGCTTCAGCTGACGAATCATACGTCTGATCAATCGTAGCCATTAGACTAGTTGGAATTATACGACTAACGAGGAAATTAGGGAACTGTTTTCGTAGCCTCTTCAGCCCGGGTGTATTCGGTAAGATTCGCCATTTCGTATGCCTTCGCCATGCTCAGAAGCTCGTAGCAGGCCAACAACCGGCACAATATCCAGCCCCGGTAACCATCGAGAAACCCGCCGCAGACGACGTAATGATAAAAGAACCGAAGTGTTGGCCGAAATGGCGCGTTCAGGGTCACCCGCTTCAGCCAGCGTTTGCGTTCCATCGGCGATCCGAACACACGTCCCGCCAGCGTCTCATCGTTAGTCTCCTTGTTCATTTGCTCGCGCACCGCCGCCTCCCACGAGGAATAACGATTATGCTTCTCCACAAAAGTTGCGATGTCGGGAAACGCGTAATGGTCCATCGGCGGATCCAGATATTCCGCGCGCCCGTCGAGCAACAGATGTTCATGCACTTCATTGTCGCCGGAGCTTGAGTTCCCTCCGGTCACGAATTTTTCATATCGGCCCTTTCGATGCCGGAACAAACGCAGATTCCAGCTCGGGAAATATCCGCAATGCCATATCCATCCGTCGAGAAACCAGAACCGCCGATTCAGGTAATATCCATCGACATCCTCTCGCCCAATCGCCGAGCGGATTTCGCGCTCCAGTTCCAGCGTGATCCGCTCGTCCGCGTCGATGATCAGCACCCACTCGTTGCGCCATGGAATATTCTCCAGCGCCCAGTTTTTCTTGCGCGGGAATTGCCCATTCCAGGCGAACTGCACGACGCGTGCGCCCGCTTCCTCGGCGACTGCCGCCGTCTCATCTGTGCTCGCCGAATCCACCACCACGATTTCGTTGGCAAAGCGGACCGATCGCAGGCACGCGCGCAAATTCGTCGCGTCATTCTTAACCGGGATCAGGACGGACAACATGGAAGAAAAGTAGAAAATAGAAGACAGAAGGCAGAAGGCAGAAGACAGAAGACAGAAGGTCAGAAGACAGAAGTCAGAAGACAGAAGTCAGAAGACAGAGGTCAGAAGACAGAGGTCAGAAGACAGAGGTCAGAAGACAGAAGTCAGAGATCAGCAATTAGGAACGATTCAGCCTTTCTAATCATCCCGCCGAGCATCCGACCGACCTCCGCGCAACGGGAAGTGATCTCACGATGCTTCTCGGTTGAGAGATATCCACAGCTTTCTGCGAAATCGAGAGATGAATCCGTCTCGTTATTCTCTCCATCGCAATCCGTTAGTTTGCTCACAAAGTGTGCTTCATATCTCCGTTTCGCCCACGCCTCGCGGAGGTTCAAACAGACCGATCGCGATGAGCGGCGAATCTGACTCGTTAACGCATACTTCTCCTCTGGCGGAAAATCTTTGGTCAATTCGAATATCTCCATCGCAAGGTTGTATGCGGATTTGTAAGCCGTCAGGTCCTTGGCCGATTCGATCGGTTTGCCTTTTGTCTCGTCATTCATTCTCTCTCCTTTTCTGATTTCTGATTTCTGATTTCTGTCCTCTGTCCTCTGTCCTCTGTCCTCTGTCCTCTGCCCTCTGCCCTCTGCCTCTGCCCTCCGCCTTCTGCCCTCCGCCCTCTATCCCCGCCGGACGTAGTCCGGCTCGTCCCCTCCTCCGAGCACCCATTCGTAGACGGCGCGCATTTGTTCGCCGATGCGCGGCCAGGAAAATTTCTCGGCCACGAGCGCACGGCCGCGCGCGCCCATCGTCACCCGTTCGTCTTCGCTCATCTCCATCAACTCGTTCAGACCGGTGGCGATCGTTTCAGGCGTCGTGCCGATTTGCAGCGCGGCGCCGGCCGCGAATCCTTCCGGCAGATTGCATTCCGGTGTCATCAAGACCGGTTTGCCGTAGGCCCAGGCTTCCAGCACCACCATCGGCAGCCCTTCGCTCAGCGACGGGAGCACGAACGCATCGGCCTGCCGATATGCTGCTTCTTTGTCCGCCCCAAATTTCGGCCCAACGAAAGAAACAGAATCTGATATTTCTAATTCCTCCTTTATCCTTTTCTAATTCTCTTTCGTGTCCCCCCTGATCCCACCCCGCGATCGCGAGCACCCACTCTTCCGTCTTTCTACTTCCGCCTTCTGTCCTCTGCCTTCTGCCTTCTGCCCTCTGAACTCCCGCCCATGCTTTCAGCATGGCGCCCAGGTTCTTCTTCGGATGCAACCGCCCGAGATAGAGCAGGATTTTCCGTCCGTCTGTCTTCTGTCTTCTGTCATTTCGTCCCTCTGTCCTCTGTCTTCTGGCACATCAATTCCATTCGGAATGATGCAGACTGGATTCGTTAGGCCGTAGGCCCGCACACTCCGGTACTCCGCTTCAGAAAAAACGTGGAAGCATGCGGCGCTGCGGTGCGCGGCATCTTCCCAGAGCGCGCGCACCATTCGCTTCTTCCAACCCGAATTCTGAACGGCCCAGCGATCCAGCATTCCGTGTGCGGTATAGATCAGGGGACGTTTCGTCCGCCGGTGCCATCGGTAACCTGCCAGCGATGGATAAATCCAGAGCGCGTGCACGTGTGCCAGCGAAGGGTCGAATCTTCGCAGCGCCTCGGCATATCCCTTTGCCACACCGAAATTACCCGGCAGCGCGGGCTTGAAGACGAGCGGTTTCAGCGGCGCCCACGCCGCGAGATCCTTCTCCGTGAACTCATCCCGCACACCAAGCACCTCTACCTCATCCCGCTCCGCGAGTGTTTGACTCAGTCGCCGGCAAGCTTCGGCTACGCCACCGGCGTTTCTCGAAATCGAATTGAGGAGAAACGCGATTTTCACCGACTCACTGTAGCGGCGGTCTCTGACCGTCGAAAGATCGCGATTACCGCGGCGCCACTCCGCCTTGTAGCGGCGTCTCTACGAGCGTCGATCTCTTCCGCGGTCTTCGTTTCTGGCTCCGGCGCAAATACTCTTCGGCTTCCAGTTGATCCGCCAGCTGGTTCAACTTCGTTGGATCGATCCCCGGCTGAAAACCAGAGCTGAACGTCTGCACTCGATAACGCCGCTCCTTTCCCCGTGGAGTGGCCCGCTTCAGGCCTTGACGAACCGCCTCATTCAGCGCCGCTTTAAAGCTCAATCGACGCTTTCCCATTTCCTCGCGGATCAGCGCTTCAGTGTCGGCATCGAGAGTCACCGTCGTTCGCATTGGAGACATCGAATCATCACCGTTCGCTGCTGTCAAAACAGCCATCTGACGGACTCCTGTAGCGGCGGTCTCTGACCGTCGAAAAACTGGAAAGACGGGCGCTGTCCCGTCCTGCTACTTTCGCATCAGCGCCCAGAGCAGCGCATGATCCACAACACTTGCCCGCCTCCGCGGCAGACTCATCGCGAGTTCGGCTGCGCTCTTCAATCCGATTCCGAAACGATCAACGTCATACTCCGTCGCGATTCTGCTGCTCGTCTGCCCTAACGAAGCGCGTTCCGCTTCCGGCATCGAACTCATCTGCAAAAGACATTCCGTCAACTCCTGCTCATTGAACGGATCGAACGTGAATCCGTTCTCGCCTTCGCGCACCAGTTCCGGGACGCAGCCGCAACGATTCGAAACAATCACCGGCAAACCCGAAGCGATGGCTTCGTTCACGACCAGTCCCCACTGTTCCGTTGTGCTCGCATGCACGAAAGCCTTCGCGTGCGCGTAATACATCGGCAGCTCGTCGTACTGTTTGAAACCGGGCATTTGCACACGAGTCGTGCAAGTTGAGAGTTGAGAGTTGAGAGTTGAGAGATTCCCGCAACGGCCCATCACCGAGGAGAACGAGGCTCCAAAGTGACGAGTCACGAGTGACAAGTGACGAGCGCTCGCGATACGCTGCGTATGCGCGCAGCAGCGTGAACAGATTCTTCTTTTCGATAAACCGCGCCGACGCGAGAAAGTATCTCCGGCAGTCCGTGCTTCTCTTCTGACTTCTGTCCTCTGACTTCTGTCTTCTGACTTCTGACTTCTGTCCTCTGCCTTCTGACTTCCGTCTTCTGTCCTCTGCCTTCTCGCTTCCTTCGCCCCCTGTGCGAAGAACGCATTGTCCACTGTGTCGTATCCAGTAAAGATCCGATCTCGCGGCATCCCAAGCTCCGCCAAATAATCGACGTGGCGTTGTCCACCGACCAGCGCCGTTGAATACAGCCTAACGATGTTACGCTTGATCTTCTCCCGCCACCAGACGCGAGGCTCGTCCTGCGCTGTACTTTCCGACATCAACACTGCTGGCGTGCCAGTTTCCCCGCACCACTGTATCGCGGCGAAAGCGCCATTGTTCGACCAACCCGGGATGGCAACTGCATCCGGCCGGCATTCCGCGAGAGAGGCGTGCATTCGCGCGGCCATCTCCTTCGCGATCATCGCGCGCGTCGCTTTCTCCGGGAAAAGAGTCACGCGCTGATAACTGCTCTCGGCCTCCACCTTTGACCAGGCATACTCCTCGGTCTCAGCGACCATCTCGATTCCGATCACCTCGCATTGGCGGGCGGCGGCCTGCATTCGCGTGCAATGATACGGCCCGAAGCGATGAAAGATTATCGCGACCTTCACTGTTGCAATGGCTCAGTCCTGTCGCCGGATTGCACAGCGCGAGTCGCGGCGAGGCTCTCCGGTTTCAACCGCATTACGGCATGCGGCATTCGCTCTCTGGTTAGCCATTCAACACGTCGCCCGCGTCGACCGTTTCGATATGCAGGAGCTCCACCGTGTCATCCTTCCGGAGCACGAAGTAAATCAAAGCACGAACGACGCTGCCGTCATCTCGAAGCAGCGAAGCGCTCTGGTAAATCCGAAGAGAAGTCGAGCCGGGGGCGAACGGCACCAAATCCGCGTAACAGGCCAGACGATACAGTTCCTTTGCCAGCACGCTCTCCACGTCCCGCAGCTCGCCGAGTCTCTGAAGCGAATGATCGAACCACTGTGAGTGAACCAGCTGACGAGGTTCGGCCACTATCGCTCCAGACGCAGCTCTGCGGCGGTCTTCAATGCGTGATCGAGAACTTCACCCTTGGGGTAATTGTCGCTCGTCGGTGGAGTCGGGTTCCATTCGCCACTCTGGGCGAGCGTTGCGGCACGCGTCATCAAGTCTCCGACTTTCAGTACAGGGTAGCGTGCGACCATCCAGGCTGTCAGTTGAAGACGCTCAGCAGCTGGCAGCGTATCTACCGCTCGTTGAATGTCGGTTAGGCTCATGCAATGAATCTAGAGCGTCTGCCCGCCCACGGCAAGAGATTCGCCATTCAGCGCGAGGCGCAACGCGGCTCTACTCGACAGGCGCGTCGCGGCGGCCTCCAATCGCGCGTAATGGTACGGACCGAAATTGTCGAACAAAACCGCAATCTTCACTGCGGCAGTAATGGAACAGGTTCCGGAGAGTCCATTCGATGGTTCGTCGTGGGATCATTCGACCTCCGGTTGAAAGTTTCTGCCCTCGTAAAACACAGCGGTGATCTCATCGATTAAAAATTCCGCAGTTTCTTAACGCACAAGCCAAGCCACTTTTGGGTGCTTCTGCAATAGCAGAGTCACGACGATGCTACCCACTGACGCAGTAAGAAAGATTGCGAGATCGCGGATAGCGCCGCTGTCAATGCCAGTCCGCCTGAGTGCATGCTGTAAGAACTCGACGATTAAAGCATGAACCAAGAAAATGCCCAAGGAAAGACGACCGAGCTGGAAAAACAGTCGATTGGGAGTCGTCGCTGGCGCTGACAATCCGATGATGGTTATTCCAAAGCCCGCGGCATTCTCCAGAATAATCGAGCGGCCATCTACGAGTGCTGAGACCATCCACGCCATGACTGCACAAATGGCAAGCATCCGAACGCCAAGTACGACTGATGAGTGGGAAAAATATTGGGACACACGTCCGAATGGAGAAGTGAGGCTGAGTACGGTCCCGTTCCTCAAGAATCATTGCCAGGCTAAAAGCCCAGCAAGCTGCGGGAGCGGTATAATATGACAGCCCGATCGCATATCCCATGACGCGCCAACTTTCAGGGAGAGGACGAAGAGCGGCCAGTAATCCAATCGAAGCGACCACGGCGGACGCGGTGAACCGCAGTGTCTCCTGGCCCACTAGCAGTTTGCCTAGCGCAAAAGCTAATACCGTCGCCACAAGAATAAACGGAAGAAACCAAAGCTGCACTCCCGTTCCATTCCAAAGTAAATCGACTGCGGAAATCCGGAGAAAACCGGAATGCTCGAAAACCATATGACTCGCCGACCGAGCTGCCCAATAGATGACAGACCAGGCAAGGAATAGAAAATAAATTCTAACGAATCGGTCCTTAGCATACTTTGCGATGGTCAGGTTTGGGCGCCGCCACACCGTATTGGCCGCGAGAAATGTAGCGCTTGCGGCGAAAAAGGGCACTGCGAATCGCCCCATCCTCTTAGCCCAATCGAGGCTGGAGTTCCCGTCAATGTGCAACCAAATAATTCCCAATGCCGCGACGAAGCGGGCGAGATCCAGTAACGGGAAATGAGTTTTCGTGCCGAGACGTGGAGCGCGCTGACTGCTGTTTCCCCCAAAAGAATTACTGGTCGTCGAACTCATCTCAACCAGCGACCGGTGAGACAAGGCCGCAACATGCCGTCAGAAAAAGTTGAAAGAACCCCGGACGTTCTGACGATGTCTATGCAGCAAGCGGACACCAGATTCGTTGCAAGCCAAGTTTCATTTCAGACGTTACCCAGGCGTGAGAGCAGGTACGCTAGCGGGGTAGCGCAGGATCAGCGTTCGCAGGCATATTAATTTGCTCGATCGGTTGCGGGAAAACGCGGTCCTTCGCGTACCACGCGATGAGCCCGATAAAGATTGCGCTATAGACAAAACCCGGAAGGAAGTCGATCGATTCATGAGTCACTGCGCGCATCGCGGACGTCGTTACCTCGATATACAAAACCTGAGCAATAATCCCATTTGGGCGATTGGCGGCAGCCCACAGAGTTTTGAACAGATACCCGAGTGCGGCGAAGAAGAGACAGCCGAAATAACCAAACTGATTAAACGAATCACCGACGCCCGTGACGGTCGTTCCCATCGGCAAGGGGAATCCCAGCGTACGTTCCACATAATCGCTGAAGTCGCGTTTGACCCCGCCGATCATCAACGAGTCTTTCAGATTCTTTCCCACAAACTGTGCCGGGACGAACCGAAACACCAGCGCGTTCCAGTAGTCGGCCCCGAACTGATAGTCGCCCGTGGCTTCGGTCGCGGCCATCAGGGCCGTCGAGTTCTTCAATTCACTGAGTGCAGTCTCGTCCATTGACGCTTCGAGTTGCTCACCAAAATCGATTTCCTGAAGCGCTTCCAGGGGATCTTCTCTGGAACGGGTGCGATATTCGCCTGTCGCCGGGATCAGAACAATTGCGCCAGCAATGGCGGCGAGGACAAGGATTCGAAACGGCTTGATTCCTTTGATAAAATAAAGGCTCAATCCCAGCGTCAAAATCAACAACATCGTTGACTCGCGCCGGCCAGCGAAGACGGTCGCTTGAATCGGCAGGATGACGGCCACCGCGGACGCCAGCCACGCGACCGCGCCGCCATCCTTGAGCGCACAATAAAAGCAGATGGCAAAGCCGGGATAAATCAAACCGGCGAAAAACAGGTAAATCGTACCGATGCCTGTCATCTGGCTTGAGACCTGATCTTCCGACAACGCTCCAAACTGACGGGAGAATCCCCACGCGATTACGACCAGGGCGATGCCGCCGGCCAGAAAGCGCCCTGAAATTACTTGAACATTGAGCTTGTTAAGCAGGCCCGGATGAGCGCGCAGGCGATACCCAAGCCAGCAGCAGCTTACGCAGAGCACGCACGCCAGGAGCGTCATTTCCAGATAAACGCCGCCCCATTGGTTCCGATAAAGCGAGTACGCTTGTGGGAGAATGAAGACTGCGAAAGTCGCGGCCATAAAATGGGGATATTGGTAGATCAGATCCGGCTTCCAAAGTACCGGTACGATCATGGCCACGACCAATCCGACCAGTAGATAAAAGTAGATTTGCAGCATCGGTCAGGAGCAAGTCAATGAAGAGGCGCGCGAACTCATACAGCTAAAAGTCAGCCAGAAATCGTTCCAAGTTCGCCGTCAAGCGAAGCGAGCGCATCCGTCAAATTGCGTACGGTATGCCGCTGGTCAACTGCGGCAGCGGCAGAAAACGCGGCAAGCTCTTGCGGATTCTCAAGGCAAAATCGCAAGGCGAGTTCAATCGCTTCCGCCGTCGCGTCCGGGAGCAGCAGTCCATTAACGCCGTGCCGGACAACTTCACCGCAATGGCGAGACGCGATTACCGGCACGCGGTGCGCGAGCGCCTCGAGCTGCGTGATGGCGAACCCGTCGGAAAGCGTGGGAAGAATGAAAACGTCCGCCTGTTCATAAAACTTTGATGCAGAATTCCGAGGCACAGGCCCGAACCAGCGAATACGCGAGCAAGATTGAAATTCCGTTGGGACTCGGATCTGAGCGGGGCCAACTATCCAAAATTCAACCGCGTCATCTCGCATTCGATTCGTCGCTTTGAGCAACCTCGAAATCCCTTTTCGAAGGTTGACCTGGCCCAAAAAAAGAACACGAAGCGGGCGCTGCCTGGAAAAACGTTCGGGATAATTCTTCTCAGTCACTTCGCTTTTGACCGCGTGATCATAGGCAAGCGGAATGATCGATAGTTTTTCGTTTGCAATCCCGGCTTCGACGAGCGCGGTCCGTGACCATTCCGAATTCACGATGATGTGGTCGGCAAGTTCACATTCCTTTCGCCAGTTCTCCCAATACTCGGTCGGAGCGGGCTTCCAGCCACTCCCGAGTTCCGGCTCCCGTGCAACTTCCTCTGCCACGATCCGCTCTTCCACAGGACCGGGATCGATCTGGCCAAGGACCGTTTTCCAGCCGCGCGATTTGGCAAGGCGGAACGGCTCGAGAGCGGTGTAGCTGTAACTGAATAGGACGGGTTGAGAGCCAGGTGCTGATCGTTGCGAGCCAGACAGAAATGAAATCACTTTACCTTGAAACCAGTTGTTCCGCGCTATGATCAAGGGCCAACCGGAAAGACGTTTCGTCTTTGCTGTCAGCTCAAACGCAATCAACTCTGCATTCCAAGCCCGCACTCGTGCCCCGGCGAGATCGGGATGAAAGCGCTCGCGCAAGCCCACTCTGATTGCGCCGAGCAGGTGAGTCTCTGACACCCACGCGTCGGTGATGAGACATTCAAGCGAACCGCTGTAGTGCAGCGCCCGCGGAATGGCGTAATGTTCTCGCGCACCAAGCTGAGTTGAAAGCCACACTATCGTCTACGGCAATTGGAGCCAGCGTTTGTAGCCGCTCCATGAAACCGGCCGGCGTTCTTTCAGGCAATACGGAATTCCCGCCAATGTCTCCCACCACCAAACCGGTTCACGGATTATCCACGCCCAGCCCCGCTTGCAGGCATAGCGGAAATGGGAACAAACTCGCCATGCAGCAATTGCAATTGCGAACGGAAACGGGCACCGCATCAGTGTGCTCCACATTTCATTGCGAGCATGTCGATGATGATTATGTAGTTCGTTGCGTTGTGTCTCGGTGTAGTGATGGCGAATGGTAACGTGCGGGAAATAGAGCAGATCCCAACCGTTGGCTATACACTGGAGGGCGTAGTCGGGTTCTTCATACATGTGAAGAAAACGCGGCTCAAAGCCGGGCAATGCGAGATACGTCGACCGTCGCAACACTGCGCCGGAGTTGGCAAAGGAACGAGTTGGCCGTTCGGGGCCGAAGTCTGTTTGCGTGAGCGTTTGCTGATATTCATCCGTGCGTTGCGGAAAGTGCAAAACAGCCAGTGAGGAGCGTTGTTCAAACAACGGCACAAAACGAGCAATGCAATCGAGTTGCTCAGGATAACTGTCATCGTCCAACGCCAGCACCAAATCGCCGCTGATTTGCCGCATGATCTCAGCACGCGAAGCAACTGATCCCACCGCGAGGTCGTGCACAATTAGATGCACAGTCGGATGATTGCTTCGCACGTAATCAACGGTGCCGTCCGCACAGCCATCCGCAACGACCCAAACTTCGAACGGCGATGGATCCATTTGTTCCAGGTTCTCCAGAGTGCGACGCAGTTCTGTTATGCGATTTCGCGTTGTAATCATGACAGATACCGTCATACCGAATATTGTTCGACTAAAGACGCCACTCTCACACAATTGGAGACTCTCATACTGGGGTTGCGGAGGCCGCAGAAGCGAATTTCGTTTGCCGGATTTGCGCAGCTCGCCTGCGATAGATTCGATGTCGCCGGGATGCGTTGCGAACATAATCGGCCCAATACCGCGCAGCGTTTTTGTAAGCTGTAGCTTTGTCTCTTCGACCGACCATCCCCGAAAATAATGATGCCGCTGGAAAAGCTAAGGCTCTGAAAGGTGCTAACGCACTTCGACACAATCGTTGCCGCCGTGACCTTTTGAAATCGTCTGTTCCCCGATCAATAGGCAGACTTACTTCCGCCGCAAACCGGTCGAATAGCTCCTGCGCTGGCCCCGGCGTCGCTCCGATCCACGGCGCCGAATTGGTGTAATGAAGAACACATCCCAGGTCGTTGTCGTCCTGTTCGTCAAACCGCCAGGACGCTCGATTCCAATGCTCGGGCAATTCGTCAATCTGGTGGTGAAGAACAAAGTTTATTGCGGACTGGTCATTAAATCGATGTTTGCCTTTCCAGATCCGACAGAATTCGAAAGCCCTTTCTGTGAAGTTCAAAGCTCGCAGTTTATCCAGATCCATCAATACGACTCCGGAATTGAAATACGGCTCGAAGGGAGAAGCGCCTATCTCGACAGCCACAAGCTGTGAATCATCGCCCAGGGTTACTGTCTCGGAATCGCGGACTGCCGCGATTGCGGACTCATGTCTAATCTGTAAATCAAAAAGCTGGGAGAGATCCCGAAAGACGAGAACATCACAGTCGAGGTAGATCAAACGTGGCACGTCGAGCAAGTGTGGCAGCAATATTCGGCAATAAGTCATGTGCGATTTTCCGGGCCCAAGCATTGTGCCGCGAAAGACGGAATCATCTACCGCCACAAACTCCAATCGGATCGTTTCTCCAAACTTCGCAGCCAATCGCGAAAGCATATTCTTGGATGCTTGGGAAATGCCGCCATCAAGCACTCGCAGGTCAACTGGCCTTTCGGCAGTCACGTATCTCATCGCGCTTGCCACCGCGCAATATAGGCCCGGGAAATAGCGCTCGTTACTAGCTAGGGCGATAACAACGGGATTCATCAGAAGTCACTTTCATCGGACGCCACGGACGCATTAGTCAACTCGGATTCAAATCGTCCGCCTAACACACCGCTAGGCGCACCGATGAGACTGCTCGGCGGCACCCAGGCGTCGGTTAGTAGCTGCCCAAGAGCGTCGTTGCGATACAAGGCACGCGGAATTGCGTAGTGCTCGCGTGCTCCGAGTTGGCTGCAGATCACTTTTTCAAGAGGATTTTGAATCGCGTCCATTCAGTCTACGCGCTACCAGCAACTGCCAAAGGCGGCCGTCGGCAAACGATGGAGTGAGGCGTAGCAACTTGACCGCCATCCGCAGGAATCGCTGGTGGGTAATACATGCCGCGGCCTGTGACAGACAGTCATAACGCTCCGTTGCGAAACCGTTGGCTCCAAATTCCAGCGCGTGGGCGATTAGCTTTCCCGCAAGCCTTCTCTCAAGAGCGTCATCGCACCTCTCCGCTTCGCGACTCCGGCGCAGGATTGAAGCGGTCGCAAGCATCACACTTTGGACATAGTCAGGGCGAAATCGGTTCGTTCCCACCCGGCCGAGATCGTGTTGTCTCCAGTAACCGACGAGGGTATCAACGAATTCTCCGCGCCCACCGGCGAGTTTTACCCGGGCTTGATACTCCCAATCTTGCGACCCGGTTAACGCTTCATTCCACGGGCCCACCTTTTCCAGATACTTCTTTCGATAAACAGCGCCCGTCGTGCACCAATGGTAGCCGGCCAGCTCAACCGCTGCTTCTGAGAATGGTTCGCCTACCGTCGAGTTCCCGGGGAGCGGTTTAAGTTGCTCGTCGGTTCGAATGACCTTTCCATAGACGTAATCAAGAGTTGGATCTTCCTGCAAGCGTTCAATCAACCTTGCGACTCCGCCGGGAACGACGACATCATCCGAGTCCACGAACATGGCGAATTCTCCCGTCGCCAAGGGCAGACCACGATTCCGCGCTGCCTGGGCACCAAGGTTCTCCTCTGAACGGCTGACCACGATACATTCTTCACCATAAGCCTTCTGTAGTTCATGACTCACGGACGGCGTGTCATCCGTCGAACCATCATCAACGATGATCATTTGAATTGAGACGCTCTCGCAGCAAAGGACCGACTGGACGCACTGTCGGAGCAAGTTCGATCGATTGAAGGTTGGACAGATGATACTCAGGCGCGGCATCTATAAGCTATTTCCTTTCGAAAATAAAAAAGTGTGCAAATGACGTTTCAGTTGCTCGCAAACCAATCGGGTATCGATTCGGAATAACCTGCACTAGTTCCCAGTTTGGTTGGTGACTCACTACCCAGTCAGTAAACACCCGGTGCCTCATGTGAGGCGGCAACTTTTCGGGTGGTTCGTAGTTCGAAGAATAGATAATCACATGTTTCAGTGAAGCACCGAAAAGACGACACATATACTGTTCGAATACGATGTCTTCGACCAAATGAAAAATGACGTCGAGCGATATGGCCAGATCAGCCCTTTCGTCGGCAAAGTCTTTAAGCAGAACAAATCGCTTGGTCGTATCGCCACCAAAAGTAGTCCGACAAGTTGAGATCGCCACAGGACTAACATCGACTCCAATATAGGTTGGGTACTGTAGCAATCTGAGTTGATTGCCGTCCCCGCAGCCGAATTCGATGACGCTGTTGACCCCACGCGCTTTGATGAAGGCATTTATTGTCTCCGCCTTGAATTCCGCAAGTTGTCCATAGGACCCTTCTCCCGAATTACCCCCGGCTGCGTATCTTCGCGCCCAATAAGCGGTAGAACTCTGAAATCTGGCCCGCTCCAGGATATGACGCAGAACTTGTCTGATTCGTTTCACTGGTTTGGAGCAGTTGCTAAAGGAGGATGTGCATCTTTGATTAGAATTGAAAGATTCACTCTGCAGTGCCCTAAAGCGGCGGCCAGTTGTCGATCATTTCCGTCGCTATCCACATTGGTTTGCGCCAGGCCACAAAGGCTCGTTCCGGGAAGATCCAAACAAGGGAAGGAATATCGGGTCTTGAAACACGGGACACCCGCGGCGACGTGTGCGGCCTTCAGCCAAATGTCGTCCGCACCAGGGCATTTCCGCGCTATCTCCTTGCGATCAAGAAATGCTTTTGGAATCCGACCGGGATGAATCACTGCTCCGGCACATCCAGTAACAAAAATCGAATGGGAAGGTTGCCCGTTAGTCCGAATCTGCTTTTCCCATGCGGAATACGGGGCGAGCAGTCCATTGACATTAACCACGATCCGATGGCATCTGACACCGACATAGGCGTCAGAACGGTCCTCCGAAACCAACGCCTCGAACCATTTATAAGGATAAACAGTGTCATCATCACAAATGACAAAAGGATCGCGCTGTCCTTCTTCAATCAACGGCAACCATTTCTTATGCGGTCTGAGATCGTCACACGTCTGGAAACGGACTCCAAATTCCCCGAACCTTTCGCGGATGTTTCCAGCGAGGGCGCTATGGTCTTCGGCCGTCAGCCAGACCACAATTTCCTTTGGGCGGAGCGACTGTTGCAAAAGTGTTAGCAAAACCAGGGGCAGGTCGGGCAGTCGTGGCCGCCATGAAGTTAGCGAAATCCGATAGTCTGAAACTTCGTGGCTGACCGACGGGCTCCAATCTCCTTGCATGAAGGCTTGGTATGCCTGCCTGAGCCTGTGAAACAAAAAGGTTGCCACCGCGTTGCGGGAGCGACCACGGTTGCGGAGCATTCGTTCTGGAATGTCACCCCCGCTTAAAGGAAGAAATATTCTTGAAAAGCTCATGGGTAGATTATTCCGATCGTGTGCGACGGCTAATGGAACGGAGAGCTATGAAAAGACTGCAAAATAATAATCGTTCGGCTTTGCTCCTAGGGCAATTCTACAGGTTTTCGCAGTGCCACGAGACTTCCTGCCGTGCAAGGCACCGCCTTTGTGCCATACCACGACCCATGTAAGGCTCCATATTTTAACGCACGCAACCAACGTTTAAGAATGGAATCAGGAGTGAGCTTGATAATCTCGTAGCCGCGCTCCCTTGCCAAATATTTGACAGCGACAGTGACGGAGAACTTAAAAGCATCGTGGAAGGCGAGGATTCCTCCCGGATTAAGGCACTGATCGGCAAGGAAAGTATCCGCGACCTTGTACCCAATGGAATGGGCCCCGTCGTTGAAAATCAGATCGAAGCGGCGTCCCTGTTTCGAACAATCATAAAGAAAGTCATTGGAAAAAAGTGGTAGAAATTCTACCCGATCTCGCAACCCCAGGCGATTGAGTTCTTGCAGCCCAACGTCTCCGAATTCGCTTTGAAATGGATCCAAGACCACATGCCGAACCGCCGTTCCCTGTTGCTCCAAAGCCTCCGAGATGGCGACAGCGGAAGCTCCCAATGCCAGGCCGATTTCCAGTGTCTGACACGCCCGAGATTCGGTGACGAGCCGTTGCAATTCGAGTGCCTCATTCAAGCGTAGAGAACTATGTCTAAGACGATACTCTCGACCATCGCTGCCAATCTTGACCTCCGTGGCGAAAAAGTCTTGAAGCTTCCTGCTCTGAGTTGTCACGCTCTTGCTCATCTTGCCTTGGCGTAAACCGCCACCTGTTCCCGAGCGACTTGTTCCGCGCTGAAATGCATTCGGGTCCACGTTCGCAAAGGATTCCCAGCGTGACGATCAGTCGGGGGTCGCGTGATTAAAGAGGCAAGTCGTGAAATCAACCGTTCAGGCTCGCTTACGGATTCAAGTGTAGCACGGGCAGCGGGATGCACCGCATCCTGCGTCCCACCGACATCGAAGGCCGCCACTGGCGTGCCAACAGCTTGAGCTTCTACAAGTGTCATACCGAAACTCTCCATCGCAGAAGGCGAGACATAAACATCGCTGGTGCGATACACTTTCGCGAGTTCGGCTGGGTTGGTGATACTCCCCAATAAGCGGACATCGAGATTGGCCGGCACATTTATCAAACCAGGCCCAAACAAAAGAACAGTCAGATTATTCGCCAGTTCCGTCCTCTTTGAAAGATGCTGCAAGAACGCGGGGATACCCTTAAACCGATCATCGAGCGAACGAGCTCCCAGACTGATCACCCTTCGATTTGCCGCAATCTGTAACTCGCGGCGCAGATCCGGAATGTCTTCGACCAAATAGGCGTTGTCGACAATCGGTGGAATAACTGGAACCGATTCCACATCCCGGAAAAAACGAGACTGCTGGATGCGCTTGGCCATCCAACCGCTGTTAGCGATCGGCTGAATCTCATATTCGTCAATGAACGCTTCCTTTGTCCTGAGTTCTTGCATCGCAACCCGTTTCCAAGGATGCCGCAGAATCGGACAACTCTCGCAGTTACGTTGGAATCCCTCTGAGCCGGTGTAAACAACGCAGCCGCCCGAGAGCATCCACATGTCGTGGGCGGTCCAGAAAACTCTTACCCCCTGCGGTATTAATCTTCGCAGACCCGCGACGCCGATCCACGCTGTCATGCCATGTAAATGGACAATGTCTCCCGCAGTTATCGGTAACGGAGTTTCGTAGAGTTCACAGCTGCGAATGGACTGAAACGCCTCTGTCGAAATGCGGCGCGAAAGGCTGCGAATTGCGCGGGCTGCAAAACGGCGAACCGGCGAATCCACTCGCTTCAATAGGTCAACCCCATCCGAAACCGGCCCTTCGGCCACCAACACGGAGCTTTCCACGCCCTGCGCCCGCAACGCGTTACTCAACCGCAAGGCATACTGCCCCGATCCGCCGAACAGCGTTTTCGTTAGGTGGAAGATTTTCACGCGTCCAGAGGCGCATCCACTCCCGTTTGAATAGCGGCGAGCTCTTGCCGCGAAACTTTTGCTCCCGGATACTGCTTCCGCAGTTTGCGCCAGTCTTGCCACGCACGGGGATAGACAGCCAACCAGAGATTATTTCTCTGGATTAATCCGCCAAGAACGATTTTTGCCGTACTCCAGGTACCGTGTGCCTCGGCCTCGCTCCATCGGCAGGCTGGACCATTGGAAAAGAAGCGAGTTACGCAGCTGTAGTTTGTTTGTGACTTTGTCCGCACTCCAGGTGGCCTGCTCGCGATGCCACACTACGCTCGCGGGTTCATAAATCGAGCGCCAACCGCGCCGCCAGGCGCGGAAGCACAAGTCCAAATCTTCACAATACGCGGGATGGAAAAGACGGTTGAACCCGCCGAGTTCGAGAAACTTCTGTCGATTCACCGCCATGAAGCCGCCGGAAGTAAATAGCGTGTGGCAGGGTTCCTGGCGCCCTGGCTCATATTTCCAGCCGTAGAAGCCATTGCAAAATATCAAACGCGCTGGGCCGATGGTCCTTTCGCGCCCCTCCCAATCGTAACTGGATGCCGAGACAGCGAAAACATCCGGTGATTTGAAGTGCTGAATCAATGGCTCCAAAAACTGTTTATCCACTCGCAGGTCGTTGTTAAGCAGCACCACGATCTCTTCCGGCAGTTGCGGCAAGAGCCAGTTGTAGGAGAAGAGAAAATCGTTTTTGGGCGCGACCACCACCCGCACCGCTGGGAACTCCCGCCTGATCCACTCCACATCGGGATCCGTGCTGCGATTGTCCAGCACGAGAACGGAACAACTGCCCGGATAGTTCTTAGCCGCGGCGCAGGCCGTGGGCAGCAGATATTCCAGATGCTTCCGGCCGTTGTAGTTCAGGATCGCCAGAGAGACAGAGTCCATAGGAGTAGCTGGGCGGTTACAAACTCTTTGATCTTTGTCGCCGACTGAGCGGCCTATCTGAATAACTGCGCTCTCAAGACCCCAAACTTAAAACGAAAGCTCCGCCAAGAATATGTTAACAGAGACAGGTTTTTCTTCAGGCGAGAGACACTCAGCGCATCAGCGAGAGGAATGTCCATTGCCGGCCATATTCGCCGGTTCTTTGTAATAATATCGTAGTGCGCGTGGCGCACAGCCTCGTGGCCTTCCGGGTTCATGCGGCTGGTCCAATAGCGAGATTGGGTCGCTGACATCGGGACGAGTTTACCGAGTGGTCGCACGTCATGGGTCCGGGGAATGTCGCGGACGATTCTTTCAAAAGCTTCGATCCAGCCCAAGCGGCCATGGTGGCGGCGAACAGAATCACCGAGGCGTTTTCCTTCGGATAAGCGCTTGGATTTGTCGGCGACCAAGTCGGCGGCCATTGAGACATATTCCTCCATGTTATCGGGTTGGGAAAATCCATCAAAGGCAACATCGTTGATTCCCATCGGAACGTCTCGCGGTGTTAGAACGCAAGGCCGCCCCAAAAGGCCAATCTCGAGAATCGCTGTTTGAGAAGGAAACGGAATGCTGCCCAATCCAATGTCCGAAGCAGCAAGGCAGTCAGTCATGTCTGTTTGAACCCCCAGGGCTTTGATTCGTCCCCCGTATGCGTCACTCAGAGCGCGCCAACGTTCCTTGTGTTCCACTCCGGCTCCGAGAATGAAAGCATCCGGGCAGCGGGCCAGGATCGCTTCAGCCGCATCCAGAAAATCCCATTTCTCGAAAGGGTCGAATTTGTACCCGCTGCCGACCGCCAATAACACCACTGCGCCCTCGGGTATTCCAAATGCAGCGCGTGCAGCGGCGCGACGCGATTCACGCTCATCCGCGACCAGTTCCTTCCGAGGCTCTTCCAAAGGAAGCGGGAGGATCACGCTGCGGTCCACGCCACGATGCTTGAGCGTCCAATTCTGGCCCAATTCCCGAAAATTGACCACGCAGTCGATGATTGATCCGCCGACCCAAAACATGTGGTCATCGTGATTCATTCTCAGAACCGGCGGCCCGCCGGGCACACCGAAGGCAAGTACCGGAACGATGTCGTGAACAATCGTGTGCAATACCACCACATCCGCTTCGGTTGCGGCAAGGCGCCTCAGGGCTAACGACCTTTCCAGCATCGGGACCCGCCGTTCCAGCAAAATGAATTTGCCGCCAGCCGCCTCCACTTCCGCACGCAAGCTTTCAGTCCAACTCACGTTCTTCTGGTCATAGACAACGAGGCTATTAACGACCCTGTCGCTGGTGAAACGGATCCATTTCTTGACGTTCTCCACCATACCGCCCCAAAACCACGCCTCGGTCATGACATGGAGCCACCGGCGAGGACTTTTTTCGCGTGAATTCGCCGCCATGGTGGGCAGGCCTGCGGCAGCCCGGCAGAGGACTTCCTCAAGACCAGCGTCAGCTAGAAAACCGAACCAGCCCGGGCCCTGCGCAAGAAAGGCAGCCAGCGAGCACCACTCGACGGCCTTGCCGGGACGACCGCTCTCGAGTTCCCGGCTGGCTGACCTGACGCACCAATCGAAGACGGCCTGGTTGCGCAAAAGTCGCGCCTCATTGCCGTCTGAGTTTTGAATCGAATACACAGTCGATGATGCCCGTCCGCAGATGACGGAGCAGAATTTCCCTAGATGGGTTGTTCGTTTTTCGAGGATTGCCTTATGAAATTGTCGGGACGTGTGAGTGAGTCTCCCGATTTCGTTCCAAGCTTACTACAGCATCGCAATGCTCAATCGTGGTTAGGCGATGTGCGATGATGATGAGAGTTAACTGGCCTTGCAACGCGTTGATTGCATCAAGCACTTCGGATTCGGTCTGGTTGTCCAACGCGCTGGTGGCTTCGTCAAGAATCAGAACCTGGGGCCGATGGTAAAGCGCCCGCGCCAGGCCGATGCGCTGGCGTTGTCCACCGGAAAGCCGTGCCCCGCGTTCGCCCACCACGGTATCCCAGCGCGCCGGCAGGTCGCTTTCAATGAAGTTAAGAATCTGCGCCGCTTCTGCTGCTTCTCGAAGTGCTGTGTGATCCACCTCATCAGGCGGTATTCCAAAGGCAATGTTTGCGGTTACGGAGGCATCCAGAAGATAGATGTCCTGCGGCACGTAACCGATCATCGATCGCCACGACGAAAAATCACGCGGAGTGAGAACCTGGTCATCGACGCGAATAACTCCGGATTGTGGGCGGTGCAGGCCCAGGATGATGTCAACGAGCGTTGATTTTCCCGAGCCAGTAGCGCCGACGATGCCGACGCTGCTGTTTTTGGGAATATCGAGCGAAAAATTCTCCAGCACCGGGCGATTTGAGTCCGAATAATTGAAGGTGATGTTTTCGAGACGGATCGCTTTCTGGAACGAGACTGGCGCAGACTTGTCGTTAGGCTGAGGCGCGGTCGAGATTGGTGGAGTTTTGGCGATTTCAGCCAGCTCCGTTTCAATCTCATCGACGGTGTAGCGCATGGTATTGATCTGGTTGAGCTGACTGTAGAGAAGTTGGATTGATGGCAGCATTCGATACCCTGCCAATGCCATGACGGAGAGGTTGGGGAGAATGTCGCTGAACGCGCGGCCATGTGCCGCCAGCCAGATGACAGCGACCACCAATCCGCCGAATGCGATCGGCTCGACAAGGTAACGGGGACCGTTTCCATAGATAGGCACCCAGGGGTAAAGCCGGGCCTGGGCCGCCGAGTGCCGCGCGAATTCGCCTGTGAAATACGCCGCCCGGTCATGGACGAGGATCGGTTTGATACCGCCGAGGAACTGTTGGGCGGCAATAATGGTTCCCATATTTGCCTGGTTGATTCCTTCGCCCAGACGGTGTGAGCGGCGGCGCAGGAGCAGAAAGACGGTAACGTAAAAACCCCCCAGGAAGAAGGCTGCTCCCAACGCGATCGCGGGTTGGACAAGAAATACCGTGAGCAAGAGGAAGGCGAGCGTGACAATACGTGAAAGGGATTCCATCGAGGGGAGGAAAACGCCGTTGATGAACTGCATCACGTCAAACACGACTTTCTGCAGCAACGCGCCCGAATTCCGCTCGAGGAAGTAGCCATAGGGCCGCGCAGACAAAGCCTCCATCAGCCGGGTCCGAAGGAAGTGACCAAGTCCGTGGCCGTATTTGGTTCGAACAACCTCGCCAGCCAGGGTAACGGCATTGGAGAGAAAGAGGAGAACGATGGAAGCAATTCCCGCCCAAATTAGCAGCGTATTCTGATCCATGGGCGGCAGATGAGCCAGCAACCAGCTCCCGAAATGGCTGTTGCGGATTCTCTCAGGTTGCGCGGCAAGGGCGAAAAACGGAAAGATCGACGTGACTCCAATAACTTGGAAGAGACCGTTCAAAAAGATGACCGCGACGACAAGCGCAAGCTTGCGGCGTCCATACGGTGCCGCGAGCGCGAGACAGCGGGAAAGAAGGCGGAAAAAGCCTCTTGTCATCTCTAGCAAATCCTCAAATCGGGTTCCATATGCCGTTGTTCGGCGCGGCTGGTTTCGATCACGATTTCAAGGGGAGCGTTTTCGGCAAGATCAGAAGTGCTCATCTTTTTCCTGGGTCCGGGTTTCTCGGCTGCCATAACCATCGTCATCCAAAGACCGGGTATCCGTCCAGCACCAGCGAACTGCAAATCCACGAATCCGACCTCCTGTAGGAGCGCCGAAAGTGTGCGTTTACTCCAAAGCTTGATGTGGCCTCCGTCCCAGAGCGGGTTAGCATGCCGATCCCATTTCCCAAAAAGCGAGATGGAAAGATTTTTTAGATAGCCGTGATACGGAGTGGTGCAGATAAATCTGCCACCGGGTTTAAGCGCATTGTAACATCCGGTCGCCCATTCGCGCGGCGCGTAAAGGTGCTCGACCACTTCGGTGCTGATCACAATATCAAATGGTGGTTCATTGAGCTTTTCCAGAATCGTGTCATCTGCCGGCAGCGCTTCGAATCGTCCATCGGGATATGTCTGCCGTGCAATGGCAATTCCCTCCGTGCTGAGGTCGATCCCGACAACCTCGCAGCCGCGCCGAAGAAATTCGGCACAGGCTGCGCCGTTTCCACATCCAACATCGAGGATCCTCAGGCCTGGCCTTAGCTCACCGCAATAACTCAACACTCGCGGCATGAAATGCACGTGCATGTGCGATTCCGCCGCGCTCTTGAATCCGTAATCCTGATACCGCGTAAAAGGCTTCGCCTCACGCGGTCCGGTGCGATTATCGAATGGCATGTTTTACGTTCAAAGCCACGTGGGCCAAAAGGCCTTTACGTGGCGTGGCTACCCCGCATGGATTTGAACCATGAATAACGCCTCCAAAGGGCGCTGTGTTACCGTTACACCACGGGGTACACGTACCGCGCACTCTAGCTTGGCCGTTTTGAAATAAAGCGCAACGGATTCGAACCGGAATAACCCCGAAAGCTTTCGGGGCTGTGTTACCGTTACACCACGGGGTAAACGCATTTCTGATCCGCGGAATCTCCGATCGTGATTGCAACGCTCGGTAGATAGTTAGATCGCAAATTGCAAAGCGCAATTTGCAAAATGCGCCCGCGGTCAAGCCGAGGCCGCGTTCGGGTGTTCGGTCTGGGGCACCGGGAGTCGAATATCGACCGTGGTGCCAGCGCCATGGACGCTGGCGATGGAAATTCTTCCGTTGTGCGCTTCGACCATCGCTTTGGCGATGGCGAGGCCGAGGCCGGTGCCGTGGGCTTTGCCGTGGGTGATAAATGGCTCGAAAAGATTGGGCAGGATCTCCGGCGGAATCCCGACGCCGGTGTCGGAGATTCGAATCACGACCTCGCCGAGCACGAGATCGGTCGTGATGGTGAGAATGCCGCCTTCGGGCATGGCTTCGCGCGAGTTCTTGATAATGTTGCAAAGGACCCGGGCAAACCGCGCCAGATCGATTTCTATTTCGCCCTCGTAGCGAATGTGTTTGGTGAGCTGAATGTTTTGGCCCGGCAGGAGGTGCAGGGCCGGTCGATTAAGCTCGTTGAGCAGGCGCCAGATGCTCATCCGTTCTTTCACCAGTGCGGTCGAACCGCGGGCGTAGTCGAGCAACTCCTGTGTCATCGCCAGCATCCCGCCGACCGCGCCGTCGAGCATGGAGGTGAGTTCGCGCAGACGCGGGTCGGCGCTCTCGCTCGCGATCAATTCCGAGCAACAGCGTACGATGCAGATCGGATTCTTGAGGTCGTGAATGATGGTGCTGGCCATCGTTCCGACCAGACTGAGGCGCTCGGTCCGCATGACTTCATTGATGAAATGGGAGTTAATGCCGCGCAGTCGATCGGAGACGCAGCGAAGAAAATTCATGTGCACCCGGCTGGGCGCGAGTTCGAGAAGATGCTGAAAGGTGGGCTCGGTCAGCGTCCCGAGAATGGTCGGCTGCGCCGCCGTGGCCATGGCGGAGCGGGGCACGCCTTCGAGCATCGCCATTTCCCCAAAGAAACTACCCGGTCGAATGAAGCCGAGAGTCTCCTGTTTGCCGCCGCGACCCAGTTTGGAAATTTTGACCGCGCCTTCGCCGACGAGATAGAGCGCATCGCCCTGATCGCCTTCGCGAAAGACGACGTCACCTTCCGCGACCCGAAGGAGGCCGACTTCGGGCCCGATTTCTTCGAGCACTTCGGGTTCGATCCCGGCGAAGAGCTGATTCTGGGAAAACTGCTCGAAGGCATGCGCAGCGACGGCGGAGCTCATGAAATCGCTTTAGTGGAGGGCGGGCTGGAAAGTCCCGCCGGAACTCGCGCGGGAGAGATGGAAGCTGTCCAGGATCGCTTTGCAATACAAAACCATCTCGGTCGGCCCATGTGGTTTGCGCAGGTAGCCGGCGAGCCCGGCCGAGATCAGGCCCTGGAGTTGTTCCTTGTCGATGAAACCGGTCGAGAGCACGATCGGCACGTCGGTGGTGATGGCGCGAAGCCGTTCGAATGTTTCGGCTCCGTTCATTACCGGCATGGTGAGATCGAGCAGAATCAGATTGAAAGCACGAGGGCGCCGGCGAACAAAATCGATGCATTCGAAACCGGATTGCGCGGTCACGACTTCGAAGCCGGCGTCGGCGAAAATTCTTTTGCAAAGAGTGAGCACGTTCTCTTCGTCATCCACGACCAGGATGCATTGTCTCTTCGCCGGCGGAGGTGAGGGATTCTTCGGTTGGGTAAAGGCGGCAAGATCCGGGTGAATGACCACTTTGCTGGGGGAGCCGCCCGATCGCTCCACCATTTTCGAAATGATTTTCTCAGCCCGCTCCACGCTGGCGCGGAGCATGGCGAAGTATTTCTCCGACCCGGGACTGCCGTCCCAGACATTTTCGATCAAGGCGCTGGTGCCAGAAATGATCTGCAAAAGGTTGTTTAATTCGCTCGTGGCCTCCGGCGATCCCGATGAGGAACTGGGCGGCTGGTTGTTGGAACTCATTTTTTGGAAATTGGGGTTTATCTGCTGATGGCTGCCCCAATCCCAGGGGTTCCACGGTCAAGGCGCACGGAAGAAGCAAACCGGACGTAACGAAGGGATACTTCCGCGGGCATGATTGCGCTCCAAAGTAGCAGTCAGCGTGCCGTTACCCGCTCGCCCCCTGCCCGGCACGATTTCCCCAGGCCTCGGTCTCGCAAATCGCGCGACCGACGGGCAAATGCTCATTCGCGAAAAGGGCAAATCGGGCTATATTTTCGGTCCGCGATATGAACGAATTGATCATTGAGAACTTGCACATTTCCATCGGCGACAAGGCGATCGTCCGTGGTCTTAGCCTGAGGCTGCCGCGTGGCGAAGTGCACGCCATCATGGGGCCGAACGGCTCGGGCAAGAGCACGCTGGCCAAGGTCCTGGCCGGCCATCCGGATTACCACGTGACCAAGGGTACTGTGATGATGGATGGCGAAAACCTTCTCGAGCTCGAACCGGATGAACGGGCGCGCCGCGGACTTTTCCTTGCCTTCCAATACCCGAGCGAGATTCCGGGTGTAACGATCGCGAATTTTCTGCGCGCCGCGGTGCAGGCGCGTTTGCCTGAAGGTGAGGAACTCGAAGCGACAGATTATTACGCCAAGCTCTACGAAAAGATGGAGCTGCTCGGGCATGGATCGCTCGTTTACCTCGCGCTCGGTCAATGAAGGATTTTCCGGGGGCGAAAAGAAGCGGACCGAGATTTTGCAGCTGGCCATGCTCGATCCGAAATATGCCGTTCTCGATGAAACCGATAGCGGTCTCGATATTGATGCGCTCAAGACCGTCGCGCACGGCGTTAATTCTTTAAGAGGACCGAACCTCGGAGTTCTTTTGATCACGCACTATCAGCGGCTCCTGAATTATATCGTGCCCGACTACGTGCATGTGATGGTGGCCGGGCGTATAGTACGGAGTGGCCGCAAGGAACTTGCGCTCGAACTGGAGGAGCGCGGATACGATTGGGCCCGCGAGGAGAGCCGCGAAATGGCAGTTAACTAGGATCGCTCCATGAAAACTGAAACATCAGCCGTCGATATTAATCGCAACATCGGGAACTTCTCCTACGACGTCACGCATGCCTACGACGCCGGAGTAGGGCTGTCCGAGAAAACGATTCATTACATTTCCGATGTTAAGGAGGATCCCGATTGGGTCCGCGAATTTCGTCTCAAAGGTCTCAAGACATTTTTGGAAAAGCCGCTCCCGACGCATTGGGCGAGCAAGGATCTCGAGGCCATCGATTTCGACAAGATTCGTTATTACCTGAGTGGTGGCGTCCAGCCCAAGCGCAACTGGGAAGATGTGCCCGAGGATGTGAAACGCACGTTCGAGCGGCTCGGAATTCCGGAGCAGGAACGGAGATTTCTCGCCGGGGTTGAAGCGCAGTTCGACAGCGAAGCCGTTTATTCGAACATCAAGAAAGCGGTCGGCGAACAGGGCGTCATCTTCGTTGGATCGACCGAAGGTTTGAAGGAGCACCCGGAGATTTTCCGGAAGTGGTTTGGCAAGGTCATCCCGATCGGCGACAACAAATTCAGCGCGCTCAATTCCGCCGTCTTCAGCGGCGGCTCGTTCATCTATGTGCCGCCGGGGGTGAAGGTGAAACATCCGCTCCAGGCATATTTCCGCATCAACGCCGAAAATTTTGGTCAGTTCGAGCGCACGCTCATCATTTGCGACGAGGGTTCGGAGTTAACCTACATGGAGGGCTGCACCGCGCCGAAGTTCAACACCGCGACGTTGCACAGCGCGGTCGTCGAACTGGTCGCGCTCAAAGGCGCCAAGCTCCAATACATCACCGTGCAAAACTGGAGCGCGAACGTTTTCAATCTCGTGACCAAGCGCGGGATCGCGCATGAAGACGCACAGGTGAAGTGGATCGACTGCAACATCGGCTCCCGCCTAACCATGAAATATCCGGGCGTGATCATGAAGGGCCGCAAAGCGCGTGGCGAAGTTCTTTCCATCGCGCTGGCCAATGACGGCCAGCACCAGGACACTGGCGCAAAGATGATTCA
This sequence comes from uncultured Verrucomicrobiae bacterium, assembly GCA_963737545.1. Classification (GTDB taxonomy): domain Bacteria; phylum Verrucomicrobiota; class Verrucomicrobiia; order Chthoniobacterales; family UBA10450; genus CAVTTH01. Next base: position 1,086,095 of record CAVTTH010000003.1, read on the forward strand.
TGCCGCCGACGAAACGACTTCAAATATCATTTCGAAATCGATCTCCATCGGCACCGGGCGCGCCACCTATCGCGGTTTGGTGCACGTGCCGAAGCATCTCAAGCATTGCAAGAACAACACCGAATGCGACGCGCTTCTCATTAACGCCACGTCACGCACCGATACCTATCCGGCCATCACTGTGCGCGGAACCGGCAACGCGGTGCAACACGAGGCCAGCGTTAGCCAGGTCAGCGCCGAGCAGATTTTCTACATGCAACAGCGCGGCCTGACCGAAGCGCAGGCCATGAGTCTGAGCGTCAATGGCTTCGTCAACGATCTCGTCCGCCAGTTCCCAATGGAATACAGCGTCGAACTCAAACGCCTGATCGAGCTGGAAATGGAAGGCTCGGTCGGATAGAAGTTGTCTAACAGAATCGTCGATTGCCATGCCAGTCCCAACGCTTCCACTAAGCGAGATGACGGTGGAAGAGAAGCTACAAACGATGGAAGCGCTTTGGGAAAGCTTGTCCGCCAACTCGGAAGCAGTTAAATCGCCGGCATGGCACGAAGAAGAATTGCGCGAACGCGAGCGAAAGATCGCGTCGGGCGAGGCAAAGTTCATCGATTGGAACGAAGCAAAAGCTGATCTTCATCGCCGAACTTCGTGAGGATCGAGATCCTTCCAGAGGCACGCGACGATTTGCTCGCCGGGTTTCAATTCTATGAGCATCAGGCGCGCGGTCTCGGCAATTATTTTCGCGATTCACTCGCGGCGGACATCGACTTGCTGGCCATCGACGGCGGCGTTCATGCCCAAGTCTTTGGATATCATCGCAGCTTGAGCAAGCGATTCCCATTTGCGATTTACTACCGGGTAGAGGAAAATGTGGTCCGAATCCGCGCGATTCTGGACTGCCGGAGAAAGCCTTCGTGGACTCGGCGAAGGCTTCAAGGCGCGTAACCGAAAGGTTGTTAGGAATTGAACCAAGATCGATATGTCGTTAGTCGCCCATAATGAACTGAAAAAGGCCGACCGGATTCTTTCCGGGCCGGACGAGTCGCGCGATTTCCCGGACTGGTTTCGCGAGCAGCAGCGCGAAGCCTGGAAGCAGTTTCAGTCGCTTCCGTCGCCGACGCGCAAAGATCAGCTCTGGCGATTTTCCAATGTCGATCTTCTTGATCTTTCGCCGTTCAGGTTTGGCGGTCCGGTGAGCGATCACGATCGCGCCGCGATTCTGGAGCAGTCGCGCGGATTAGATGAAGTCGCGGCACGGTTAATCTTTGCCGGCGATCAGCTGATCGAGCGCGACGTCATTTCCGATCAGTTGACGAAACGCGGTGTCATTTTTCAGCCGCTCGAGCGCGCCATGATCGAGCACGCCGACTTATTCCGGAAACATTTCATGTCGCAGCCCGCGGTTCTTGGGTCGGCCAAGTTCGCCGCTTTGCATCGGGCGCTGGTTTCGTCTGGCACTTTCCTTTACGTCCCGCGCGGCGTCGAGATCGAATTGCCGATTGAAATTTTCCATTGGTTGCACGGCGAAAACGCCTCCGTCTTTCCGCATCTGCTCCTTGTTACTGATGAGCTCGCGAAAGTCACCGTCATCGAATCGTTCCGCTCGTTAAACCTGCAATCGCCCGGGTTCGCCTGCGGAGTGAACGACCTCATCGCCGGGCCTGGTGCGAAAGTCACCTACGTTTGTGCCCAGACCTGGGGCGAAAACGTGCGCGCGTTGCAGATGAACACGACCACCGTCGATCACGACGCTTCGGCCATGAGTCTCAACCTGCATCTCGGAGCCAAATATTCGCGGTTCGAAAGTCTCAGCCGGCTCATCGGCGAAGGCGGACGCAGCGATCTTCTCGCGGTCGCGGTCGCGACTGGCGAACAGGAGTTCGACGCCCGCACATTGCAGGATCACGTCTCGCCGCGCACCGCGAGCGATCTGCTTTACAAGAACGCACTCGACGATCGTGCCCGCTGCACATTCGGCGGCCTCATCCGGGTCGAGCCGCACGCGCATTTCACCGACGCCTACCAAAAGGTGAGAAATCTTCTTTTGAGCGACGACTCCGAGGCGAACTCAATGCCTGGCCTCGAAATCCTGGCCGACAACGTCCGTTGCACTCACGGCGCCACCTCCGGCCAGGTCGATGAAGATGAAATGTTTTACCTCCAGTCGCGCGGCATTCCGGTCCCGGTCGCGCAGCGCCTCATCGTCACCGGCTTTTTGAACGAGGTCATTCAACGCCTCGATCATCCGGCGATCGCGACGCATTTGCATCGGTTGATCGAAGAGAAATTCGCAGCGTAGCGCGATCGAAGCCCGAACTTCGTTTTCGGCAAGTTGCCGACCCCGCAGATTTCCTTGCATCGCCGCGCGGCGTTGCCTATTCTCGCTTTTCAGACGACGTCTCCGGCGCTGAACCGGCTGCGCCTTTTCAAATAATGGACGTAAGCGGAACCATCGACGCGATTCTCGGACAAAAGAATCGGGAGGTTTATTCCATTTCGCCGGAAGCGACGGTCTTTGAGGCGGTCGAAATGATGGCGGGCAAGAATGTCGGCGCGCTTCTGGTTGTTCGCGACCAGCGATTGATCGGAATGGTTTCTGAACGCGATTACACCCGCAAAGTGATGCTCCACGGCAAACGCTCGCGCGAAACGCGCGTGGAAGAAATCATGTCGACTGATCTGACGGTGACGCATCTGAATGAAGGGGTGGAAACCTGCCTGCGGTTGATGACCGAAAAACGCATCCGGCATCTACCGGTATTGGAGGGCGATACGGTGCACGGCATCATTTCGATCGGTGACCTGGTGAAATGGGTCATCTCGGTGCAGAGCGCCACCATCCAGCACCTCGAAAACTACATCGCCGGCGGATATTCGGGCTGATCTCTCGCCGGCGGCAGGCTCGCGCTACTTTGTTTTGCCCGGGCCCCACAAGGCGCGGCCCGGTTTCGCGCCGGTGTGCTCGCCATCTTTAAGAACCTGCACGCCATTCACGAAAACGTGTTTTACGCCGACAGCGTACTGATGCGGCTTATCGAAGGTCGCGCGATCGGCAATTGTCGCCGGATCGAACACGACCATATCGGCGAACATTCCTTCCTTCAAGAAACCGCGGTGATCGAGTCCGAGATTGGTCGCGGGCAATGCGCTTAATCGCCGGACGGCGTCGGGCAGGGAAATCACTTTCTCATCACGCGAGTATTTGCCGAGCACGCGAACGAAATTCCCATAAGCCCGTGGATGCGGATTCGATTTCAAGAACACGCCTTCCGGCGCTTGTGATGCTTCGTCCGAGCCAAACGAAATCCACGGCTTGGCCAGTTCCTTTTTCACGTTTTCTTCCGACATCAGAAAGTAGATCGAGTCGATGCGGGAGCGATCTTCCAGGATCAAATCCATGATTGTTTCGATCGGATCTTTGCCGCGCATCTTCGCGATCTCGGCCAGCGATTTTCCGGTAAGGGGCTTGAGCTTTTCCGATTTGAATCCGACGAGCAAAATCTTGTCCGGCGACCCGGCCGCGAGATAAAGGTTTTCCCATTCGTCGGTCGGCGTTTTGACCTGGGCCGCGATCTTCTCCCGCGTCGCCGGATCGGCCAGGCGCTGGTAAAGCGCGTCGTAACCGCCTTCTTCAGTCCAGGGCGGAAGACAGGCATCGAGTCCGGTGCCGGCAGCGGTGTAGGTGTACATGTCTGCCGTAATTTTCAGTCCTTCCTTTTGCGCCGCCTCGATCCGCGAAAGCAGGTCGTCGATCTTGTTCCAGTTCTGCTGGCCCGCCGCTTTGATGTGGTAAACCTCGGCCGGAATCCCGGCTTTGCGGCTGATCTGAATCAATTCATCGAGCGCTTCGAGCAGGCGATTTCCTTCGCTGCGCATGTGCGATATGTATTTGCCTTTGTACTTGGCCGCGACTTTGCACAGCTCAATCAGTTCATCCGTTTTCGCATAAAAGGCCGGCGGATAAATGAGTGACGTGCCGATGCCAAGCGCACCGGCTTCCATTTCATTGCGCACCAGCGCGCGCATCTGCTCGAGTTGTTCCGGTGTCGGCGCCTTGTCTTCGAAGCCGATGACGTACTCGCGGATCGTGGTCGCACCGATGAACGAAGCGATGTTGCAGGAAATGCCGCGCGTTTCCAGATACTTCAAGTATTCCGCGAGCGTGTTCCACTTGATCTCGTATCGGATATCTTTCTGCTGCTTCAGCATGTAGTCGCGCACGCGATCATTGACCGGCCCCATCGATTCCCCTTCGCCCATAATTTCCGTCGTGACGCCCTGTCGAATCTCGCTTTCTGAACGCCCGTCTTGAATCAACGATTCGGTCGACCACGAAAGCATGTTGATAAATCCGGGCGCGATCGCGAGGCCGCCGGCATCAATCACGGTCCTCGCTTTCGCTTTGCTGAAATCGCCAAGACCCGCGATGCGATCGCCACGAATGGCAAGATCGACACGTTGCCCGGCGCCGCCCGTCCCGTCGTAAATCGTACCGCCTTTGATAATGACGTCGAACGCTGGCGGTGTCGGCTCCGCTGCCATGATCAGACCCGGTGGAAGGAGCCAAAGGAAAACAACGACGCGGCGAAGTGCGTTCAACATCGAGAAAATTGAATACGTCGTCGTCACCGATGTCGAACCGATTCGTTCAGGGTACGAAATGGAGGTAATCCGTGATTGAACTCTGAATGGTGTCCGCCAACGTTAACGGCATGGGAAAGAGACTGGCTCTAATGTTTGCGCTTGTGATGGCGTCCTGCGCGAGTCATCGGACGCCGCGGGCTGAGCCCGCGGTGCACGCCAAACCGACGGACTGGGGTTACTATAGTGGTCCGGTCGATGCGCGCTGGGACAGCGATGGTCGAACCATGACGCTCCTGAGCGAACTGCGCTACATCGATCCGAAAGGTGTTGTGTGGATCGCACCGGCGGGATCGAACGTCGATGGCGCCTCGATTCCGCGCTCGCTCTGGTCATTTATGGGCGGCCCTTTCGAGGGGAAATATCGGAACGCGTCCGTGCTGCACGACGTTGCCTACGACAACAAGGCACGACCGTGGCAGGAGGCTGACCGAATGTTTTACAACGCGATGCGATGCAGTGGCGTCAGCGCGATCGAAGCGAAAACGATGTACTACGCTCTTTATAAGTTTGGCCGGCACTGGAAATTTTCGTTCAAGCGGGCGAAGGCCGTACAACCAAACGCAGCGCCCTCAGGGAACGAGAACGCACCGCGAGCCACGGCGGTGAGCCCGCAAGACGTGGACGCGATTCAGCAATGGGTCAGAAAAAACGATCCGAGTCTGGGTCAAATCGAAGCACGAGCGAATGCCGCGCCGCGCTAGAATCTCAGAGTAAATTGACCAGCCACAAGGTGTGCGCCCTCCTGCTCCGGCGCGTCCTGATGGGTGAAACTGTACTGCACTTTTACCTGAATGTAGTTGGTGAAACGATAGCCGAGCACGGCGTCAACCCGTAAAGTGTCGTTACCCCATTTCAGCTGCTCGTCTTCATCGGGCACCGTGCCGAAGAGCTGCTGGTTCCAACGCAGCGCGGCGTAGAACTGCGGAGTGATCTTGTATTTTCCCTCGATGTAGTAGGAGAGCGTGTCGGCGTTGCCCACATTGGGCACCTCGTAACGCGACTCGAAGACTTCGGCCCAAAGCTGAAAGTGGTGCCAGGCGAAACTGAGGTCCTGTCCGATCACGATCTCCCTGTAGTCACCAATCCCGTGGCCAACGGGCAAAGTAGAGGCAGCTTCCGGTCGAAGGTACGGCCCGATGCTGGTGGAGACGCCGAGGTTCCACATCGGATCGGGACGAAAACCAAAACGCGTATCGAAGGTTGGATGTTCGAACCCAACCTGGGTCAGATCCCACGACTCGGGCCGTGAGGCGAGCGCGGCGTTTTTTATTTCCGCGGCGTAATCGAACTTGCCGAGCGAGCCCGAGACCGAGACACCAGTGGCGTAGCTGGGACCCCAGATGACAGGCAAACGAAGATATTTGTCGGAATAACCGTCGCCGAACGAGGTGACATCGTCATAGGGCACGTGTCCCCAATACAGAAGTGTGTCGACAGAATCGGGCGCAGAACTGTCCCAGATGCCGGTCAGGTTCTCGTAGGGGAGGGGCGCATTGATAAATGGATTTTCCCACGAGTAGTGCCGCGGCACCCAGTTGCCGATAATTGTCGCAAACTTTCCAGCTTGCACTGCGAAGCGGGCATCTTTCCACGGCGTGATCCGGACCGCGTATTCATCGAGTCGCACTTGCGCGCCGTCATCACTCGGATCGAAGCCACGATCCACGCGCGTCTGGACAAAGACGAAAACATTCGGGCCGATCTGAGCGTCGAGGAACACAGTGAGGCGCGGATTAAAGAGGGAGTTGCTCGCCGTGAAAATGAGACCGGGCGGGGGTTGGTCCATGAAGTAGCCTTCGAGATCGAGGGTGCCGCTGAGCCGCAGCCGGACCTGATTTTGGAAGACGATTGAGCGAGAGCTCTTGATCGGCCTGCTCGAGGAAATCAGCGCGAGCAATGCTGCCGATCGCGACTGACAGAAGCAGCGAAAACGCTGCGCCTAACGAAGAATGCCTAGGCCGCATGGAGCAAACTCTCGATCGTCTTGCGCAGTTCCCCGAGAGTGACCGGCTTGCTCAGAACGACATCGACGTCCTTCGGTTGCGCGCCGGTCACTTCGATCAACGCGCCAAAGCCGGTCAGCAAAACGACCGGGATCTCCGGACGCACCCGCTTTATGAAACCGGCCATCTGGTCGCCGCTCATTTCCGGCATTGCCCGATCGGTGACGACGAGGTCGAAAGGTTGGGTTTGGAATTGCTCGAAGCCTTCGCGGCCGCTGCTCGCCGTCGTGACGCCATGGCCGTCGCTGCGCAAAAAAGCAGAGATCACATCGCGGACACCGGGTTCGTCATCGACTACCAGAACGTTGAGCGCGGGCTTCGGCTTTTCCTCGAAAACTGTGGGCGCTTCTGCCGGCGCCTGTGCGGCGCGTGGAAGCCGGATGACGAATGTCGTGCCTCTGCCCGGAGCCGATTTGATTTCGAGTTTTCCCCGGTGGCGTTCGATAATTCCGTAGACCATGGAAAGCCCGAGACCAGTCCCGTGCTCGCCTTTGGTGGAAAAGAATGGTTCGAGACAACGCCGTCGCACGGCCTCGGTCATCCCGGCGCCGGTGTCCCGGACCGTGATGACGGCCTGGTCTGCTTCCGTGGCGGTTTCCAGCGTGATCACTCCGCCGGCCGGCATTGCATCCACCGCGTTGAAAATCAAATTGGTCAGGACCTCGCGGATGGCTGATTCGTCGCCGGACACCGCGGGCACCGGGCGCAAGTTGGTCTCGATATGAATGGTCGCTCCGCTGGCCTGAGCTTGCCCCCGCCATCTCGGTTCCGTCAGAGAAATCGCCTGGGTCGCGATGACGGTAAGATCGACCACGGGGAATTCCTCGTTTTTGTCGAGTGGCCGGTAGAATTCCCGGAGCCGGCTGACGACGCTGGCCGCGTCCTTGGCAGAAGTTCTCAGGAGTTGGAGAAACCGCCGGGCCTGGACCTTGTCCTCGAGCAACCCGGGTTTTTCCAGGAGCAGATCGCTGAATCCGAGAATGGGCGTAAGGGTGTTGTTAAAATCGTGCGCGATCCCGCTCGCCATTTGTCCAATGGCGCTGAGACGCTCCTGCTGAATGACCTGCTGCTGCGTGGCCCTTAGTTCGCGGAGCGCTTTCTCCAATTCAGCGTTGGTTGCCCGCAATTCTTCTTCAGCCTGACGGCGAAGCGTCAGATTTTGGACCGAACCGGCGACGATCTCATCGACTGGCTTTGATAAACGCTGCGAAACGACGTGACTGGCGGCGAACCCGATGACGAGCACGGCCAGGCCGAACCCCATGATTTTCCAACGCAGGGCCCGTTGTTCGTACAGCGCGGCGGCGAGCGGGTAAAGGCATACTTCGTAGGCCGGTTCGAGTTGCGTCTTTGGATCAAGCGCTTTGTAAAAGACAAGGTGAGGTCCGTTCTGGAGCGTGACGGCGAAGCGCCCCGCTGCCTGCCGAGAGATCGCTTCCGCGATTTGCCCGGCCAGTAAAACACGATCGGACGTTGAGACGCCTTCGATGTAAAGCTGTCTGCCCAGCCAGATGCCGCTGCTAACGGTGTCATCTCGCCCGGATTCGACGCCGGCCAGGTTTCGCACCGGAAAGCCGAGAACGAGCGCGCCAAGGTTCTTGCCCTCCCAGTCGGGAATTTTTGTGATCACGACTTCGCGCAATGCATTCGGGTCGTTGCCTCGGGTCAACGCAATGTAACCAACCGTTTGTTCCTTGATCTTGCCGAGGAGTTTGCCCATCGGAGCGAGGGTTTGATCGAGAGATTCCCTCACGGTTAGGCCGGCTGGATATTCTTCGGGCAGCAGCACCGAGCCATCCGCCGCGAGAAAGCGAAAAAACGTTGCGCGTGGGGCTTCCGGCCCGGCGCCCTCCGCTGCAGACGCCTTCCCGAAGATTCCCTGCAATTCGGTCAGCCCGTTGCGATACAGGTCCTCGATATCGTTCTCTTCCAGAGCCGCTCGCAGCCGAACCGAGCGCGAGAGGGTACGGCACCTTTCCGTGATCGCGTCCAGTTGCGCTTCCTGCAGCTCCGTGAAAAGCCGCATCTGACTTTGGAAACGGGTGTCGAGAGCTTCTTGATATCTGGCCTGGGTGTTTTGCTCGGCCAGGTAAAGCGTCGCGCCGGTCACCGCCAGCACGATCAACATCATCGCCAGCAATAACTTTACTCGAAAACTAAAAACACTCTTTGGATCCAAAGTTAAGGAATAACGTGGTGACTACTTCGCAGGAAAATCGACATGAAGGATTCCGCCTGCGGTCAACACCACAGGCTGCGCAGCGAACATCTCCATCACGGACCCAGGCTTTGAGGAGATAGTGCCCGGCCGGAAGATGTTCGAGGTGATACCGGCCGGCCGGATCGGTTCTTTGAAAATAGGGACTCTCCAGAACAAGGATCGTCCCGCGCATGGTCCCGTGGATTTCACAATGCAACGTCACGACGCCAGGTTTATCGAACACGACTACCCCCGGCTTTTCATCCTTTCGATAGCGACCGAGATCGAAGCGTTTCGTTTTCGAGTACGAGAAAACGTTGTGATAGGTGTCGTCGAGATTGGGAAACTCGACTGCGGTTCCGACCTGAACTGGCAAAATTCCTGGTCTAAAAGTTAGATTTGCCTGAGTCATCTGGGCCGCAGATCGATTGTGATCGCCCGCACCAGCGGGAAACATTCCTTCGAGATAAACGACCGCTGCCGGCGCGTCGGGTGGTCCCGCCATCTCAGCGCCTCCCTGATAACGCTGACTCAAACCGCGCTCGGCGGCAGGCTTGGGGAGTTCGACCCGGCCTTCAACGCTTTGCGCGGAAACATTGCGACCGAGGAGCGCAAATCCAGCGACGAAAACAAGGATGAAATACGCGGGTCGCATGCAACCCACACTTCCAAGCGAGAACGGTGCCAAGCATTGGGTTGATTACAGGCGCGCAATGCACAGCCGGCCATCACGCTTGCCGGCGAAAACGTATTTACCCGCGCGGCTTGAACAGAGCCGCGTCGAGGATCGACCACAGATGCACCGCCCATCCCAGGAAAAAAATCCAGAGGACGGCGGCGAGACAGAACTGGATGATTGCGATCAGCAGTCGGCCCTGAAGTAATTGGCCAAGACCCGGAATAAAGAAGCTGCACAACGCCGCAATCACGTTTCCCGTCGAACCCTGTCCGTTCATGCACAAAAATGAATAAGTGTTTGAGCGCGACAGCAAGGCGAATTCGCATCGCTCTCGTCACGTCAGATCGAGACTTTGTTTTTTGCCAGAAAACTGTTGTGTAGTTAGCGACGCGCCTTTTCGATTGAACGAGAGGACGATTTTTCAAGCGCATGGATGATCAGAGACAAGACGGGCCGTTGGTCACGGTGGTGATGCCAACTCTCAACCGGCCCCGTTATCTGGAGGAAGCTCTCCGCTCTGCCATCGGACAGTCGTATCGAAACATTGAGATCCTCGTGCGCGATAATGCCAGCGAACCCGAAACGGGCGAGATCGTGCGCAGTTTTCAGGACAACCGCATTCATTATCTGCGTCATCCCGAGGACATCGGCATGACCCCGAACGTCCTCGGCGCGTTCCGCGAAGCCAAAGGACAATACGTCACCACCCTGCACGACGACGATCTATGGGAGCCGGATTTTCTCGAAAAAATGGTGGCGGTCCTGGAAGCCAACCCGGAGGTCGTGCTTGCCTTTAGCGACCATTACATTGTTAACCAGACGGGAACGACGGAGCTGGGGGCGACGGAAAAAAATACCGCCTATTTTCATCGAGCCACGCTTGCTCCCGGGATTCACAAACCTTTCAAGGAACTGGGCCTGGTTCATTTTAGCGTGCCGATGGCAATGGCGAGTGTCCTGCGCCGCGACTCAATCGACTGGTACGATTTTCCGAATCTGGCCTCGGCTTATGATCTTTGGCTGGTTTACCTGGTCTGCCGCAATGGCGGTGCCTGCTATTATCTCCCGGAGAGGCTGACCTCTTACCGTGTCCACTCTGCGTCGGAGAGCACACTTGGCCGGGTGCGGTTGAACAAAGGCTTTATCGAAATTTACGAGCGTATTTTGTTGGACCAACGGGTGGCCGAGTTTCACAACGTCTTTCGCAAGCGGCTTGGTATTCACCACACCGACGCTGCAATTGCTCTGTTGCGGCAGGGAGATGGCCCCGCCGCGCGACAAATGTTAGCTCGCGGGGCGCGCTATGGTTTTGATCTCAAGGCTGCTCTTGTCTACGTCGCCAGCTATCTGCCAGGGAGGATCACTCCGCATCTCCCCGGTAAGCTCCGTTTCCCAACTCATCACTGAGGTGGAGATGGCATTGAGGAACCTGGCCGCTGTCTCCTTCAGCAACGTCTCCAGTTCGTTCTTCCACAACGTGGCAATCGTGTGGCTACCGTGTCCGCGCGTCTTGTCACTCAATGGCATCACCACCGCGCGCCCGTGCGGCACGCGCTTGATCTCGCGTTCGAGAATCCCGAGCTCGGGTGGATTGATCAAGTCATCGGCGGAATTCACTGCCAGAAGCGTCGCCCGGATTTTTTCCAAAGCGGGACCGGGATCATAATCGTGCGAGGCTTCAACCGCGTAGAGCACGTCGTTGGCATCGTCCGCTTTCGTGATCTGCGTGACAAACTTGTCCAGCACGTCGTCGGTTTTGGCGAGTGTCGGCGCCTCCTTTTGCCGTAAGATCGGATTGCTGCTCATGAACCAGAGCATCTCGGCGGCGGTCCGCAGGCTCGGCGGCTGCGCCGTATATTCTCCGCCATGCCATGCCGGATCGTAACGGATCGCGTCGATTACCACGCGACGCCAGGCACGGTTGCGGCCGGAGATTTGTGTCGGCAAACTCGCGAGCGGCATGAGCGCATCCATGAAATCAGGATGCAATTCGCCCCACATCCATGTCTGCATCCCGCCCATCGATGTCCCCATGATTAGCCGCGCGTGATTTACACCGAGGCCGTCGGTGAGCAAACGAAACTGTGCTTCGACCATGTCCCGGTAGCCATAACGCGGAAATCTCGCGTGCATTCCGTCGCTCGGTTTGCTCGTTTTCCCGTGCCCGATTCCGTCTGGCAGAACGATGAAAAACTTCGCGGCATCGAGTGGCTGACCCTTGCCGAACAGCTCGCCGGCAAACTCCGCCCGGATAAACTGCGCGCCGCTTCCGGTCGTTCCGTGCAGAATCAGCACGGCGTTGCGCACAATGCCCTGGGCATCTTTTGCCGGTTTCCCAAGCGTCCGGTAATGCAGCCGCAATTCTGGAATTGTTTCACCCGAAGTGAATTTGAAATCGCGCAGGACGAAATCGCCTTCGATTGGTGCCGGATAATCCGCCGCGCGCGCGACGCAAATCACGATCAGGAAAAACAAGACCGCAATTCTTCGAGGTATGACGATCATTGATGGAGAGTATCCGATTCTGCGCATCGATGCATCACTGCAAAATTCGCTGGCACGCGATTCTCACTTCGGCGCGCGTGATTTTTATCATCTGGAAAGCGGACAGGGGCCAGAGCTTAACAATGACGACTGCTTCTTGTCGGCCAAGCCCTCAGCGCGATGCGAGCGATCTGCCGCAGCGCTTTCGGGTCGCGTTTTGCGCGTGAAAGCGATGGACGTATGCAGCAATCCGTATGCGACATGTGTTCTTCTATTCATCTATTCATTTGTGTTTGGCTTGTCACGTGGCTGTTTCGTGCGAGCTTGCCGAGTCGTGGCGGTGCACACCGAATTCGCGAGCGGAGTACCTTCTAGGTTATAAGACCACAGCTTTATGTGGGTCCGCAAAGACGCTGCACAAATTGCTACCGTTGAGCGGCAAAAGCGCTTAAGAAGATTTGATCCCACGGTCCCGCTGTTGCTGACGATTTGCGGGGTTCTTGTAGAATAGATCACTAGACGAGGCACTGCCGAACCGTTCATGTTTGAAACGCGACCATTTCTCTGGTGGTTTATCGCCGTATTTGGAGCAATCTACCTGGCAAGGATCACCAGTAGCCCATTCTTGGTCCGCCCATCTCCGCTTTCGGGCCGCAAGAAGCGGAATATGATCTGCACGTGATGTCAGACCTTTCAACTCGACACGGAATCGCATCTTTGCACTTGCGGCGCTCCCTTAGAACCAATGGACCACTGGTGCTGGGTCAATAACGAGAAGACCATCGAAGAAACAAAGAACGAGTCAACGCGATGATGGTCGCCCCTGCATTCTTGAAAAATATCCGATTCTTCCTTTCGATCACGCCTCAATCCTCCGTGACGTTCGTGAATTTCATTCCTTGCTATGACGCGCTCCACGCTTCGTGAATCAGCTGCGATCATTTCGTCCGCGATTTTCCGGCCAGGCCCTCAGCGCGATGCGCACGATTTGCCGCAGCGCTTTCGGGTCGCGTTTTGTGCGCGAAAGCGACACCATTCCCTGGATGACCGCGGCAAAATAACGGGCCAGCGAACGGGGATCCTCGGACGCAGATAGCTCGCCTTCCTTTTGCGCACGCTTCAGTCGTTTCGCCAGCGCCACCTCCATCGCGCCAAGGGAAACCGCGAGTGACCGGCTGATCGTGGCGCTCGATTCGCGACATTCCGCCGCGCAATTCGCAATCAAACAACCGCCCGGTGTCTTCGGATCTGAAAGCTGTTCGGCAAAAGCCGAGAGCAAGCCGGCGACGGCTGCTTTTCCGCTCGGCGTTTTTTCGAGTGCCTCGATGGCGCGCTGCCCGAATCCGGCGGCGTAACGATCCAGGGCCTTGAGGAACAATTGTTCTTTGTTTCCAAACGCAGCGTACAGGCTGGGCTTTTCCACCCCGAGTTCCCGTGATAGTTCGTTCAACGAGGTTGCCCGAAAGCCACGTCGCCAGAACACGTGGACGGCACGGTCCAGCACCTTATCAGGGTCAAATTGACGTGGTCGTCCGCGCGGCATATTAAGAAGATTCGATGGAATATGTTCCAAGTGGTAAATAATTCAGTTGACTGCTCCAGACAAGAATTTATTTTATTACCAATTGGTAAACAAATTAATGGGATGAAGAAAAAAATTGCATTGATCACCGGGGCGAACAAAGGCATTGGCCTTGAGACAGCCCGTCAGTTGGGAAAAAAAGATATCATCGTGCTCATCGGCGCGCGTGACCTGTCGAAGGGCGAAGCGGCGGCGAACGGGCTTCGCCAGGAAGGAATCGACGCTCGCGCGATCTCTCTTGACGTCAACAATACCGAGAGCATTCGGAAGGCCGCCGATCAGATCGAGCGCGACTTCGGCCGGCTCGACATTCTGATAAATAACGCCGGAGTGATGCTCGACGACGAAAACAAGAAGGTGAGCGAACAATCTCTCGAAACGTGGAGAAAAACTTTCGAGACGAATGTCTTTGGGCTCATCGCCACGACGCAAGCGTTTCTGCCGCTGCTACACAAAAGCGATGCCGGGCGTATCGTTAATCTCTCGAGTATCCTCGGATCCATCACCTACCATGGGACACCAGGCTCGCCGATCTACGATAGCAAGTTGCCGGCCTATAACGTCTCGAAATCGGCCGTCAACGCTTATACCGTGCAGCTCGCCTATGAGTTGAAGGATTCAAAGATCAAAGTCAACGCTGCGCATCCCGGCTGGGTTAAGACCGATATGGGTGGGAAGGGTGCGACGATGGAACTTCCCGATGGCGCGAAGACGAGCGTGGCCCTCGCGACGATCGGCGAAGATGGACCGAACGGCGCCTACGTTCATCTCGGCGAGACTCTTCCCTGGTAAAATTCGATATGACGACGAGTAATTTGCTCGAAGACAAAATTGACCGAATGCCCCAGATCGTCCGGGCGTTGAGCGACCGTGATCTACCGGCGACACGATCCGCACGATCGCTCGAAGGCGACGATCAGCTTCTCGATTCCTATTCGAAGACGATCGCCGCGGTCGTCAACCGCGTCGCGCCGAGCGTGGTGAATATTCGCGTGCTCAATGGCGATCGTGGTCACGGTGGCGGCTCAGGTTTCATTATCGCGCGGGACGGCTTCATTCTCACCAATAGCCACGTTGTTTACGGCGCGCGTGAACTGGAAGTCACTCTCCACGATGGCCGGGTGATTCGGGCGCGCCTTATTGGGACCGATCCGGAAACGGATCTCGCCGTCATCCGAATCGATGCGCCAGATTTGCAGCATGCCCGGCTGGGCGACTCATCCGGGATTCGTGTCGGGCAAATCGCGATCGCAGTCGGTTCGCCCTACGGATTTCAACAAACCGTGACCGCGGGAATCGTCAGTGCGCTTGGGCGTTCGATGCGCGCGGAATCGGGCCGATTGATGGATGAAATCATCCAGACCGATGCTGCGCTCAATCCCGGCAACTCCGGCGGCCCGCTGCTGAATAGCGCGGGCGAAGTGATTGGCGTTAACACGGCGGTGATTCTTCCGGCGCAAGGCATCTGTTTCGCCATCGCCAGCAACACCGCGCATTTGGTGGCGGGATGGCTGATCAAGGACGGTCGGATCCGGCGCAGCTCGATCGGCGTGGCGGGCCAGAATGTGCCGCTCCATCCACGCGTGGTGCGTTTTCACAAGTTGCCGGTTGATCGCGGCGTGCTCGTGATGGATTTGGATTCCGGCAGTCCCGCTGTCGTCGCGGGGTTGCAGAAAGGGGATACGATCGTCGGATTCAAAGGTCATCCGATCGCGACGATCGACGACTTGCACAAACAACTTGTCGCGTCGGAAATCGGCGTGCCTTCGCCGATCATGTTTTTGCGTGGGACCGAAAGACTTTTCCGCATGGTGGTGCCTCGCGAATTGCGTCCGGCGCGACCTCCGCGTCGCGAGTCCCTCAAATAAGGGCGAGGATATGAACGAACCGATCAACATTAATGAAGCCAGTTTCGAAAGAGCCGTCATTAAATCGCCTCTTCCCGTGCTGGTGGAGTTCTGGGCGTCGTGGTGCGGGCCGTGCAAGATGATCGCGCCGGTTCTGGATGAAATAGCGAAGGAAAGCGACGGGCGCTTTCGTGTCGCGAAGGTAAACATCGACGATGATCCGGCGCTGATGAAGCGCTGTGGAATTCGGGGCGTCCCCGCTCTTCTCTTTTACGAGGGCGGCGAACTGCGTCACCAGATCGTCGGTGTCGCGGCGAAGAAAGAGATTCTCGATCAACTCGAACGTCTCGCCAGCGGCTCTGCGAACAAAGCACCCTAACGATTAATCAAAAAAGTATGACCAGCACAAACATGACGGCGCCGGATTTGACCCGACGTCCGCCCCGCAGTCCACACAGCCGCCTTGGCGGCTACGCGTTACTGCCTCGCATGCTCGATAAAGGCCGTGCCACCATCGCTGGGATCAACGGTGAATATCATTACGCCTGCCCACTGGATCAGCGTCTTTTGAGTTTTCTCGGTCTTGATCCTGAGGCCTTGCGCGAACAACTCGCGGCCGACAAAGGCGACAGCGAAATCCTCGAATGGATCAACGCGAACGCGAAGCACAAGCGAAGCCCATGGGAAATCGAGCAATGGAGCAATTTTCAACAACGGCGCGGACCAGACAGCGATGCCGAGACACTCCCTTACTTTGCCGAAGCGGTCGGCAAACTTTCCAAGACTCGCGCAGATATCAAAACCTGGGCTGATCTCCTCGACCTGGACGATTACGTGACCTTTGGCGGCAAAGCCTGAGCGACGCAGGTCCCGGCCCCCGCCGGTCGGGCTTGGAAATGAATCCGTTCCAAACGACAAGGTCGCCCCGACTCAGACGCCGGCCCTTCTCGAAACATCATTCGAGAACCTCTCTCGGGCTCTCGAATAACTGCTCATTGCTTTGATGGCTAATCGTCGCCCGGATCACTTCGCAACCGCAGATCCACCCCCGCGCTACAATTTGCCGAGCGCCTGCAAACAGGCGCGTGCGATAGAAATGCGCTTCTCTCCATCATCGTCGCTCATCATTTCAATATTGAGCGCGAACGGATAAAATTTGCTCTCGCGTTCGATCCAGCCAACCCACCAGCCGATCGGCGGCTTTGTCGCGATCGACCATCCAGTTTTCGCATGCAGCTCATAAGCGTTCGTCCTTTCCTGAAGCGTGATTTCCTTTACAGCGCTTATCGCGGTGGATTTGATCGGCAATTTGCCGCTCACCAATCGCGCGAGAAATTCTGTTTGTTCGACCGCCGAAATTTTGAGCGGGCCATCCAGCCAAAAGCGATCGATCACAGTTCCGATCTCCATATTTCCGTAGCCGAGCTTCTTCACGCCTTCGCGCATCCGCTCCAGCCCGATCCGGCGGGCCAGCTCTTGATAAATTGGGACGTTGGAAATCTTGATCGCTTCGCGCAAGCCCATGTCGCTTTCCCATTCTTTCCGCGGTTGCGGTTTGCCACCGAACGGAAGCACTTCATCGACGCCTTTCACAGCGCCGGAGTCCAGACCAATGAGAGAATTTGCGATCTTGAAGGTAGAGGCGGGAACAAAACGCTGCTTTGCGCGCTTTTCGTTCCAGACGAACATCGTGTCCGCCGCGACGTCGTACAAGACAAATGTCCCGACGACATTTTGTTCTTTGAAGAACTTTCCCAACTCCGGAACCTCTTTGAAGGAAGTTCCCGGCGCGGCGTTCGAGAGCGCGGCGGCGAGGAAGATCGATACCAGTCGTTTCATTCGATCGAGAGATTCCCCGACTTCGTCCGGGATGACAAATTAGCGAAATTCCGAAGGATCACTTCGCGATCGCGATCCTTCGTTTGTCGTTAGGCCGATCGCGGTGTTCGTTCCTGCGCAGCTGGTCAGAATAATACACAACAACAGGCAGACAGCGGAGAGTGCAAAAAAATGCCGGCTCATAAAAGCACCGCCGTAAACTACTCCGTCATCCCGAGCGTAGTCGAGGGATCCCGTCATGTTACCTTTAGCTTTCATCATGGGGATTCCCATCGACTTTCACTCGGGCTGAGCCGTGGTCAACGATCTCTGCGAACCGCGCGGTTCCGTTCCGTGCTTGAATATCCGGCTCTCATCAAACAGAATCGGTCGCGTGAAAGCTCGATTGCGATTCTGTCTCGCTGCCATCTTCGCCTTGCTGTTCCAAAGCTGTGCCACGACTCCTCCCTCAGGTCAGAATCCGCTTGCCGGCACGTGGACCAATTCATTTGGCACGCTCTGGACGATCAAGACTGATGGGTCATTCGATGTCGATCTGGACCGCAACGGGAAACGCGACGCGTGGGGGACCTGCGCCGTCTCCGGCGATACGATCACCATCACTGGACTTGGCCAAACGGTGAAAGTCCCGAAAAGCTGCATGAACACCCGGGGGACCTACCACTTCCGGCGCACCGCGGATACCCTGCACTTCAAGCTCATCAAGGATCCCTGCAAATTGCGCATCAAGAATGTGCTCAAGACCTGGCATCGGAAGTAAACCGGCGCCGGGAAAGACATCAGCTTGCGCCTATTCCATGCGTAGAGCGGTGATGGGACTCACTTTCGTGGCGCGCCGGGCCGGGAAAAAACAGGCGAGCAACGACGCGGCGCCAAGGAGAATGGCGGCGGTGATGAGCGCGAGCGGATCGGCCGGGCTCACCTGATAAAGCATCTGCGCGAGAACGCGTCCCGCGCCTAACGAAATAAACAAACCGAGCGCGAGGGCGAAGGCGGTTTGAAGCACGCCTTGTTTCATGATGAGTTTGAAGACGTCGCCGCGATGCGCGCCCAGCGCCATGCGAATACCGATCTCGCGGGTGCGCCGCGCGACCGAGTAAGCCTTCACGCCGTAAACTCCAACGACCGCGAGGAGCAAGGCGATTCCCCCGAACACTCCAAACAAAACCGCGCCGAGCCGGACGATCCAAAGTCCGACGCTCTTCTCCATCAGATCGGTGTAGGGGGTTATGCTGAGAACCGGCATGTCGGGATCGATCTTGCGCAGTGTTTGTCGCAACGTGGAGATCAATCCGATAACGGCGCGGCGATCCATATTCGCAAGGCGCGTGTGCAGGTAAACGTTGCCGCTGTAGCTCTGGACGAACGGAACGAAGAGACGACGCATGGTGGTATCGTTTTGCACGTCGTGACGATGGCTGTTTACGATCCCGACTACTTCAAAATCGTTAGGCGAACCATCGCGCGGCGGTTGGGTGTAACGAATGTGCTGTCCAAGCGCGTCCGTATTCGGAAAGATTTTCTTCGCCATTTCCTCATCGAGAATCACGACACGTGGCGCGTCCTTGTTCTCGGCCTCGGCCTGCGTGAAATCGCGACCGCGCAAGATCCGCACACCGATGGTATCGAAATAACCGGGCGTGATGGCAGTGAAGAGGCCGCCCGCGCCTGGATCGGGCGCTTTCGGATCGGTCGGCATTGATTCGCGCGTCGACATGATGCGGCGGGCGGTGGTGAAGTTTCCGTAGGGCAACATGGTGCCAAGCGCGACCGCGCGGACTCCCGGCAATTCGCGCAGGCGTTGAATCGTGGCAAAGAGCAAGCGTCGCGCTTCAATCGGATTTTTTTTGACTAACGAAAAGTCGATTTCGGTCACAATGTCGCCTCTGGGGTCGAAGCCGGGATTGAGTCCTCCGGCTTCCAGCGCTCCGCGAAAGAACAAGCCTGCGCTGAATAGCAGCATTAATGAAAGCGCAATCTGCGCCATAACGGAGATGTGGCGCGGCGCGAAAAAGCGACTAAGCCGCCCGGTGCAGGCCGGCTCGCCGACTTGTTGTTTAAGATCGTTGACCAGATCGGCCCGCGTGGCTTTCAGCGCTGGTCCGAGGCTAAAGAGCAGGGTCGCGAGGACGCAGAAGAGAAATGTCACCGCGATGACAGCGGCGTCCGGACGCAAATCGATGACGAAGGAAAAATTCATCGAACCGAGAAGCGCGGCCATCGAATGCAGGAGCAAATTATTGCACCAGACGCTGACGAGCAGCCCGGCGATGCCACCCGCGATGGCGAGCAGCAAACCTTCGCATAATAGTTGCCGCACGATGCGCCAGCGTGACGCCCCGACGGCCAGCCGGACTGCGATTTCCTTGGACCGCGCGGTGCCGCGGGCGAGCAGCATGTTCGCGAGATTTAGACTCGCGATGAGCAAGACCGCGCCCGCCATGGCCATGAGGAGCGTGCCGATGAGTGTGACCGGGCCATCATCTTCCGGAGTGGTGCTGATGCTGAAACGCGACGGCGTTTGGATCTGTAATTCCCGCGTGCCTTCCGAGTCGGGCGGCTGAATGGCGGTGAGGCGCTGGGCCAGAACGGGCAGGCGCGATTTCGCCTGTTCAATCGTTAGGCCGGGACGCATGCGCGCGGTGATGTTGAGCGCGTAGTTCTTCGGCATCGCCAGGTCATGCAGGTCTTCGGAATCGGCAAAGGCGGATCCGAGGTGTGAATGCAGACCGAGCGGCAGCCAGATGTCCGGCGCGATCAACGCGCTCACGCCGCTAAAGCCATCCGGCGTCACCCCGATGACGGTGTAAGGCTGGCCGTTGATCTGCAAAGTGCTGCCGATAAAATCGGCGCGGCCGCCCAGTCGTTTCCAAAACGGGTAACTCACCACCACCACCGGTGCCTCGGCGTTTGGCCGCGCTTCCTCGGCGTTGTAGAAACGGCCGAGCACGGGCTTCACCCCCATCATCGTGAAAAAATTGTCCGAGGTCAGAAAGGCGAAACTGCGTTTCATCCCTTCGTCGCGTCCGATGCCAGCGAGAGCAAACTCCAGCGCGGCGACATCGGAAAAAACGTCGCTGCTGTTCTCACGCAGCTCGCGAAATTCGTTGTAGGAGAACGGACGATAATCGTGGCTGGCGTTCTGACGCGCGGTGAAAACGTTGACCACTTCCTGCGGTTTTACCGGCACCATCGGCCGCAACACGGCACCATTGATGATGGCGAAAATGGCGGAGTTGACGCCGATCGCGAGGGCGAGGGTGAGGACGGCGACGGCGGTGAAGGCTGGCGACTTGAAAAGTTGCCGGAACGCGAATTTGAAATCCTGGATCATGGCTTTCCAGTAAGATGCCTTAAGTGCCGGTTTCGGATTCAGATTTTTCCAAGTTGCGGCTCCGAAGTTTGAGCGAGTGACGCGATCGCCATCGGGTGAGCCGACACGAGAATTCACCGCTACACATAAAAGCCGGGTGCCGCTACCCGAACCGCTCACGAAAGTTCGTCACCGCGATATGTTGACCTGCCAGCCGCTCTGCGAGGCCGGGATCGATCAGTGCGGCAACCTCAGATTCGGAGGTGTTGCCCCAACTTCGCTCGCCCGGCTGGCTAGCTACACTCGGATGAACGCAAATTTCGGTCGTTCCACCACGGAGCTGCGAGACCGCCCTTGCCAGCCGGCGCGCATCCCAACGGCCAGCCTCCCACATCCCGAGAAAAAAATCGGGCACCGCCACCGCCGGATGCCCGGCATTTTTTCCAGCCCTGGCCGCGACCGTCGCGAGTTGCCAGGACTGCATGGAACGCAGCGGGCGCCACGGCGCGAAGCGCGGCGTCTCATACGGCAGCCGCACCGCTCGAATCCCGCGTGCCGCGGCCAGAGCGATCACGAGCCGGAAAATTCCCGGAAACGCATGGAGGTGTTGATGGCTATCGAGATGACTGATGGCGAGGCCGGCACCCGCGACGCGATCTATTTGCGCCTCCAGCTCTAGCGCGATTTCGGTCATCGCGATTTTCCCAGCTGCGTATCGGAGCGAAAAGTGACGATGATTCGGCGCCAGCCTGCCCCCCTTACCCATCAGCGTCGGGATTTTTGCCGGCTCGCAAACTGGCGTCGCGTCGCAGAGCGTAAGGTGCACTCCGATGTCGAGCGCCGGATGCTCGCGCGCATACTGGGCTGCTTCCTCGAATGCCGCACCTCCCGCCATAATGCTGGCCGCGCGGACCACTCCACGTTCGTGAGTCGTCCTCACCGCTTCGTTGACGCTCCGACAGAGACCGAAGTCGTCCGCGTTAAAGATCACCTGCCGCGGTTGGCGCGACCCGGTTCCTCGCTCCCGCCGATATTGCATCATCTCCGAGAGCAACTTCGGAATTACGCGCGGTCCACCTATTGTCGACGTGCCGCTGGTCCGGTGGTGGTATCGGAACCCGATCTGGCGGATGTCGTATCCGCGTCGCCTCGATTCGAGCAGCAACTCGGCGTCGATAAACGACCCGCGCGATTGCGGTGGCTCGCTCGAGACCAGTTCGCGGCGGAATAATTTGAACGCGAAATTCACATCCCGCACGCGGAGCCCAAAGACCGCGCATAACAGCCATCGATAACCTGTCGACTGCACCTCGCGATACCAACTCTCCGCTCGGCCGATCCGATAGCCCGCCGCCATGTCGAGGTTCCCTGGGAGGGCCCGCAGCGCCGCCTCTACGTCCGGGAAAGCCACCGGCATGTCGGAATCCATGTAAAGAACATGCTCCATCGTGGCGGCGGCAAAGCCGGTCCTTAAAGATCCCCCGAGCCCGATATTCTTATCGTGATGCAGAACGCGCAGACGCGGATGAAAGGGCCGGAGGGCTTCTGCTATTTCGCCGCTCCCATCTGTGCTCGCATCGTTTACGACGATGATTTCGTAAGCCTCCAGGACGCGTTCGCCAATCCGGTTTGTTAGGCGCACCACTTCTCCGATTCCTTCCACCTCGTTATACATCGGATAAACAAACGAGACTCTCATGCAAGATCTCCGGTGCGTTCCGCGCCGGTCCGCCGCCACCACAGCACGCACAATCCTGCCGCCCAGAGGGCGAGATTAGCCAAGAGAGTCAAACCCGTGTCCCTTAGCAGTTGCCAACCTGGAACAGGCACCGTCGTGAGAAGCGTTGCCGCGACATAGATGGAAAACAATGATATCCAACCTCGTCCCATCGCCAGGCTCCCCGTTTGCTCCCAGGCATGGGCGCAGAGGCCCATTACCAGGGGCAGGGCAAAAATGAAGTAATGCAAATGGCAAACCGGACTGATCGGCAGCATGATCAGGATGAGCGCGCCGAAGAAGACCACATCCGAAATGGCATCACCGCGTTGCCGTTGCCAGCCCACGGCCAGCGTCGTTAGGCTGAGGATTGCGCTAATTATCCAATGAGCAGTCTGGACGGGTCCGCTGGCATCGGAGGGCCGCCGAGCTCGGTCGAGATGCAGCCAGTTGTGAATCACCACCATGAACGCCTGCGAGTCGGTTGCATTGGCCGTTGTCAATTCCATCGCTCGAGTTGCATCTCCTCCAATGCGCAGGGCAGGCCGTAACAGCACCTCCTCGTAGTGCCGGTATGTTTCGATCGTATGATGCGGTCCCCAGACAGCGACAGGTATGGCCACGAGGCCGAGCATTAGCCCGAGAGCGCAACCGGCCAGCATTCTGAGGTCGCGACGGACGAGCGGATAGAGAAGTAAGAACACCGGAAAGATTTTGATGCAGATGGCGATTGAAAGGCAGAGCCCCGCTCGCCATCGTCGCGACCCGAGCACGAGGGCGATCGTTCCGCAAAACGAAAGCAGAACCAGGGGGTTGGCCTGACCTCGCGCCAGCGCCCGCCCGATTGGCACCAAACAGATCAGCGCCGGGATCATTCGCAATGCCCAGCGTGCGCGCTCCGTCGGCGGGTCGGCGCCAGAGCGAGCCCGCGCCTTTTCCAATGCGCTCGCCAGCCAAGGTACCGCGACCACCACGCAGACCACGCTAAAGACATACCAGATCGCTACCGATATCGAATACGGGAGCATCCCGCGCCCGTCGCTTCCCGGCGGCTCGCTCGCCAGCGGCGCCAGGGCGATCGCGAAAATCGGCGGATAGTTGTAGTGCCAGTCGTTCGTCTCCCGCACCGAATAAATGTCCCGCCCGGTGCGTACCGCCCAAGCTGCCCGCAGATAGCAGTCAAGATCCGTCATCCGCCGCTTCATAAAGGCGGAGCGTATCTCGACGATCGCGCCGAAAAGCACGACCGATACAAGCAGGAGCACCAGCCCGGCCCGCTCCAGTCTTGTTAACGCCGTCGTCGTCACGAAATCCTCCGCCGTTCCCGGTTCTTCAAAGTGAAGGGACGGTTTCGCCCCATGAGGTGTGACGGACGCACATGGTCAGTATTACAAAATTGGAGGTCGCAATTCCAAGAAGCAGTTTACCTGAGGCCAGGGCCGGGACGCGAATTTTGGCTGCCAATGAGGGCGCGAGTTGCGGGTACGGTCACCCAATGCGCTGGTAAGCGCATGCCGAGTCAGTGGAGGTTCCGGATCATTGCGGCTTACGCTACGCTTTGCGTCGTCTGGAGCTCGACCTGGCTGGTGATCAGGATCGGGTTGGACGACTTACCGCCGATTTCCTTTGCGGCGATCCGCTTTGTCATCGCGTTCCTCGTGCTGGTTGCCGTCTCTGTCGGGCGTGTGCCGCTGCTGCCGAAAACGCGAGTGGACTGGGTGCTCCTGGCTTTCACTGGTGTGCTGATGTTCGCAATGAACTACGGTTTGCTTTTTTGGGGCGAACTCCACGTCTCGTCCGGACTGGCGGCGGTTTTGCAGGCGATGATTCCCGTTGCCGGAATGCTGTTCGCTCACTGGCTGCTTCCGGCGGAGCCGCTGCGCTGGCAGCAAGTCGGCGGGGCCGCGCTAGCGATTGGTGGCGTCGCCCTGATTTGCAGCCGGCTCTTTGGCCATGGAGGAATGCTCGCCTTTTGGGGTGGCCTCGGAATTGTGCTCGGCGGGGCGGGGGCAGCCTTTTCCAATGTGCTCCTGAAACGTCGCGCCCTTCAGCTTGCCCCGGCCATGATCGCGGCGTGGCAAATGATTTTCGGCAGCATTCCGCTGCTCTCGTTAGGCCTTTTGGTCGAAGGCAATCCCATCCGGTTTCACTGGAGCGCTCGCGCGCTGTTTTGTCTTCTCTATCTCGCGCTCGTCGGTTCGGCGCTTACGTTTCTCCTTCTCTACTGGCTGTTGCCGCGGATGCAGGTGAACAAATTGCAAACCATCTCGCTCATCACGCCGCCGGGCGCGGTCACACTGGGTTGGCTGCTCGGTGGCGAACGATTTTCCCTCTCGACGCTCGTCGGGGGCGCGCTGGTTCTCGCCGGAGTGTGGATAATTTTCCGCCGGCCGGAGCCAGCTACTGCAAACGCACCCGAAGGCCCGCCGGTGCAATCTGCTTCTCCTTGAATCTGGAACGCCTGCCCGCTCCTCTCATTTCCAACCTTGATTCGAATGCTCGATCAACGCTAGGGATTGACGTCCCGGTATGAATTACAGCGCATCCGTCTCCGATTTTTTCAAGAGCCCGAAATGGATGATGAATCTTCTTTTCGGCGGCGTATGCATGCTGATTCCAATCATTGGCCCAATCGTGCTCCTGGGCTGGCTGATTACAGGCTTTTGGGCGCGGCAGGAGAATGATTTCGAGACGTTTCCTGAGTTTGATTTTTCCAATTTCACCAAATATCTCGAACGTGGTCTGTGGCCCCTTCTCGTGGTCCTGGTCGTCAGCTTTGTGATGGTGCCATTAATTTGGATTCTGATGATACCCATGATGCTGATCAGCGGGTTTTGCTTTGGCCACGATCCGAGCGCGAGCAGCTATTTCGCAGCCATCGCCATGATGCTAATGACGCTTGCTCTCACGGTAATCCTGTTCGCCATGATGCTGGTGCTGGTCCCGCTGAAGATCCGGGCCTCCCTGGTCCAGGACTTTGCGAAATCTTTTGATTTCAGTTTCGTGCAACAGTTCCTGGCTCTGACGTGGAAGGAGATCGTGCTCAGTTCCCTTTTCGTCATGATAACGAGCGCGCTCTTTTTCTGTATCGGTATGATTGTTTTCTGTGTCGGTATCTATTTTGCCGCCGTGTTGAATTGTTTCTCCTGGACTCATCTGCAAAAGCAGCTTTACACGCTCTACCTGGCCCGCGGCGGAGAGTCCGTGCCGTTGAGCCCGAAACTGAGTCATGCGCCGGGCGGGGAAGCTATGTCTTTGGGCAGCAGCATTGACGCAGGTAGGTAATTATCCGGGGCGAAACATGAATTTCACGACTGAGGCGCAATGAAAAACAAGACAGGGATTTTTTTCTGCGCTCTCCTGCTGCTTCCACCGATCGGTGGCGCGACGGAGAGTCCGTCGCCGGTTTTCGATTCTGCTGCTGCGGAACGATTCGCGAATCTGGCTCTCGCGTGTGTGGGGAAGGAATATCCGAACAAGATCAGCCACGTGCTGAATAGCGCCGCTGATGTCGCGCCGCCGCATCAGCTCACGCCTGCCTTTTCCGGGTGTTACGACTGGCATTCGTCTGTGCACGGGCACTGGTTACTCGTTAGGCTGGTGAGAAAATTTCCCGATGCGCCATTCGTAAAATCAGCTCGTGAGGCACTGGGCAAAGATCTGACGGCGGAGAATCTAAAACAGGAGGCTGCCTATCTTCTCGGAAAAGGCCGGGCCAGTTTCGAACGTCCCTACGGATTGGCGTGGCTCCTCCAACTCTGCACGGAACTGCGTGAGTGGGACGATCCGCAAGCGAAGGAGATGTCGGCAAACTTGCGTCCGCTGGAGGAGGCGGCGGTTGAGCGACTAACAACGTGGCTGCCCAAGCTATCGCATCCGGTTCGGATTGGCGAACACGATCAAACCGCGTTCGCGCTCGGCCTTATGCTTGATTACGCCCATTCCTCCGGCAACGAATCTTTCGCCCGACTGATCACGACCAAGGCGAAGGAGTTTTATCTGGCGGACAAGAATTGCCCGGAGGCCTACGAGCCGTCCGGGGAGGATTTCCTTTCGCCCTGTCTCGGCGAAGCGGACGCGATGCGCCGTGTCCTGTCGCCGGTCGAATTCGCAAGATGGTTACAGGATTTCCTGCCGCAAATTCCAACCACCGTTGGGACCGACTGGTTGCCGGTCGCGGTCTCGCCCGATCCGAGCGATCCCAAGCTGGCGCACCTCGACGGTTTGAACTTAAGCCGGGCCTGGATGCTCGAAGGCATCTTCTCGGGACTTCCCGCGGACGATAAACGCCGGCCCGCGCTTGCGGCCGCGGCTGATGCTCATCGCCGAGCCGGGCTGGCCGCAGTCACGGGTGCACATTACGAGGGAGGACATTGGCTCGGAAGTTTCGCCGTTTACCTCGTGACCCGGCGCGGAATTCAGACCGATCGGGCGAAGTAGTTGCCCGCTTCTCATGCGCCACATTGCCCTAACGACTCATTGTTCCTACCTGCTTTTTTCTCTCATCTTGCTCGCCCCGTCAAATGTGGTGGCGCAGGAAAGGAAGCGAACAGCGCTCGAGATCTTCGATGCGGCTTTGGCCGAGTTTGAAAACCAGCGGACAGCTTTGCGCAACTGGCAATACCACCAAACGCTCATCACGCATCAATTGGACAGCGCCGGCAACGTGGTCGCGCGGGGGGTCTGGCAATCGATCGTGCGCCCGGGCGATCCCAGACCGCTGGAGTACACGGCGTCACGCACGGAAGGACGATTGTCATTTTTCAAGGCGAGCTCGACACAGCCCTCATCTGCAACCCCGCCGCAAGAGGCGAAAACGAAAAAAGAAGACGAAGAAAAGAACCAAGCCGAGTCTACCATCGAAGCGGTGCGGAAGTACAACCTGCGCGATCGCTACAACTGGAAGCGTCTGCCCGATGAAAACGTTGAGGGTGAGAGTGCCTACGTCATCGAGTTTCAACCAAAGCCCCGGCAAAATACAACATCGCGAGAGGAGCGTTTTTTTGGGCTGCTGGCCGGCCGCATCTGGGTCAGTCGTTTCGATTGCAGTGTGCTCAAGGCGGAGGCAGCGCTGCAGTCGTCCTGCCACCTGTTCTGGATTATCGCGCGAGTGACGACGTTTCAGTTTACGTACCACCTCGAGCCCGCTCCCGGCGAGCCGCGGCTCTTTCGCCCAAGCCGCGCCACAGCAAAAACAGCGGTCGCCTTTCCTTTTTACACGATCCGGCAACAACATTGGCTTGCGACGGGGAAATTCGAACCTCGAACCGCGCGGGGCCTGGCCAGGAAAAATCCCCATCCCAGCTTCTCTCCGCGACCGGAAGGGTCGCAGCAGGCCGAGTAGCCACATTCATCTTCATGGCGATGGCAAACAACGCAGCGATCGTCGGAGCAGGAGTGTCGGGACTAACAACCGCCGTCGTCTTTGCCGAACAAGGATGGCGCACGGCGATCTTCGCGGCGGAAACCGGCCCAGCCACTAATTCCGGCGCCGCCGCGGCGATTTGGTACCCGTACGATACAGCGGGGGACGACGCGGTGATCGGGTGGGCGCTTTCAACCTACCGGGAACTGGTCGAACTGAGCCGGCAACCGAGGACGGGTGTCTTCATGATGGGGTTGCGCAACTTTTCCAGGACCGGCGAAATTCGAATGCCGGCCTGGGCCGGGGCACTTGGAGGGCGGCTGCTCCAGCCTAACGAGTTGACTCTGGTGTCACGGCAAATCCCCGCTCAGTTCAGCAGTGGTTTCGCGCTCCCGGTTCCGGTGATGGACACGACGAGATATCTCGCTTACCTCGAGCAAAGGTTGCGCGAAGCTGGTGGGTCGATGACAGGGAATCTTCTCTTCGACCGGCTCGATGAGGTAGAGCGGGAGTTCGAGCTCGTGATCAACTGTTCCGGGATCGGTGCCAAGACTCTCGTCTCCGATGCCGATCTCGAGCCGCATCGCGGACAGGTCGCGGTGGTTCCCAAGTTCGATCTTCCGTGCGCGGTTGTTTGCGATGATCCGCCGCTCATGTATGCGATCCCGAGGACAATTGATTGCGTTTTCGGCGGCACGAACGAACTCTCCGATAACCGCGAGCCCGATCCGCTGGCGACAGCACGCATCGTTTCCGAGTGCAGTCGTGTCTTGAATATCGGCGAGCCGGAGGTAATCGCCGCACACGTTGGACTGCGTCCGTATCGCAAGGGTGGAGTCCGCCTTTGCCGCGACCGGTTAGACGACGGCCGCGCCGTGATTCACAACTATGGCCATGGCGGCTCCGGTTTTACTCTTTCGTGGGGCTGTGCGCGCGACGCCTATAAGTTGGCGCAAATCTAGAATCAACGATGTTTCTCCAGTTTGCGGGTTCGTTTAATTAAAGAAGCGAATCAATGCTGGCATTTAAAGATGACGAATCGACAGAGCGCGAATGCGGTTGTGATGATTCGGCCATGTCGCTTTTTCCCGAATCCTGAGACGGCGGCCGATAATGCTTTTCAACGTGAAGTGAGCGGTGGGACGACCGACACGCTCTCTCGCGCGGCCGAGCGTGAATTTGACCTGGCTGTCGAGGTGTTGCGCAGCGTCGGTGTTACGGTCCACGTTTTTGAAGACACACCGTTTCCGGAGAAACCGGACGCAGTCTTCCCGAACAATTGGTTTTCGACCCATCACGACGGACGAGTTGCACTTTATCCCATGTATTCGCCCGCGCGACGAAACGAGCGGCGACGCGATGTGATCGACGAGCTTGGCAAAATTTATCGAATCAGCGCGCTGGTCGATTATTCGTTCTACGAGAAACGCAATCTCTACCTCGAGGGGACCGGAAGCCTTGTCCTCGATCACGGGGATCGCCTTGCTTATGTAAGCCTGTCCAGGCGCGCCGATCGTGAGCCGCTCCAAAAATTTTGCACAGATTTTGGTTATGAGGCATTGCCGTTCAAAAGCGCGGGCGATGATGGCCGTCCGATCTATCACACCAATGTGATCATGTGCATCGGGTCAAAATTTGCCCTGGTCGGATTGGAGTTGATCACTGATCGCGCAGATCAGGAAAGAATTCGTCAGCGCCTGGAAGCGAGCGGTAAGACGATGATCGAACTCGACCGTTCTCAGATTGCAAACTTTGCCGGGAACGCGATCGAGCTGCGCAATGAAACAGAAAAGTTGCTGGTCATTTCCACCCGGGCGGCGGCGGCTCTGTCCAAAGAGCAGCGTGACGAAATCGAGCGGCACGCGCGCCTTCTTGAGCTTTCGATTCCGACGATTGAACTCGCCGGCGGCAGCGCGCGCTGCATGATCGCGGCAATTTACCTCTCGCGCAGATAAGATCAGCGGCGTTCAATCAGGCTAAGGGATGTCGGTTGACGATTTTTGCGGGAGACGTCTGGTCGTTGGATTCGCACCCGGATCGTGCGACCGCTGCTGGCGGCGCGATTGGAAGCGCGCGCGAAAGCGGCTGGGCGTAAGACCCAGTTCGCGTTCAAAAGCGCGCCGGAAGACGTCAGCGCTTTTGAAACCAACAGCGAAGGCAACGCTCTTGATGGTCGTGCCGGGAATCGACAAGCGGCGGCGGGCTTCGCCGATGCGCAACTGCTCGACAAATTCTGCCGGCGTGGTTTTGAAAACGCGCTTGAAGATTCGGCTGAAATGACGAGGACAAAGACAAGCTCGTTCAGCCAGCGCTTCAACGGAAAGATCGTCCTCCAAATGAGCGAGGATCCAGTTGGGAAGGTCGGCCAGCCGATCGACGGACTCACGTTCCTGCTTCGGAGGGTAGGTCAACGATTCTTCCGCTCCCGGTGGCCGGAGACGCATAACGAACTCGCGTGCCACCTCCAGCGCGACTCGCGGACCATAATCTTCCTCAATCAACGCCAGCGTCATCTCCACTCCGGCATCCCCGCCGCCGCAAGTATAGAACGGGCCGTCCTTTAAGAACGCCGCCGTATGGTTAACCTTTAGATTCGGGAATCGTTGCGCTACGTCGTGGGAGAATCGCCAGTGGGTTGTGACCTCGCGTCCATCAATCAAACCGCTCTCGGCCAGGGCGTAAATTCCGCCGCAAACGGATGCGATTCGCCGAACGCGATTTTCGTGTGCGCGTAACCAGGATGAAACGGCCTTATTTGTGCCCGGAAGGTGGCAACCGGTTCTGCCAGGGACAATAACTGTGTCGAGTGATGATACTGTTTGGATTGTCCTGTCCGCCTTGAAGGAGATCCCGGATTCCGAAACAAATTTCTTGGTGTTCAGACCGAAAATTAGTACGTCGTAGCATGAGTGGGTGCGATGGTAGTTGTCGTAGGTGTGCGCTGCTTTGAACGCTTCGAGTGGTCCGATAAAGTCGAGCGTGGTGACGCCGTCGAAGCCAAGGATCCCGACGACGCGCGGAACCATATCTCCGGGTAACGTCGACCTGGGAATGCTTTGGTGACATCGCAGGTGCATGCCATCCTCATCCGACCGGGGTGGCAACGTCACAAGAGCCACTTGGCGCGATGTTACTAGACCGCTTTGCGGAAGGATATGGGAGATGCGCTATCTGGCCGGTTTGACACCGGCATCGCAAGAAGTCAGGTACGATCAAATGAAGATATCGCTCGCGAGGAGGCGGCGTCGGCGTTCGATCATAGCCTTCGAAATGATTCGTCTCGATCGGAGGTCGGGCGAACCTCTTCATCAACAACTCTACCGCCAGATTCGTGATGAATTGGAGTCGGGGAGTTTTAGCAACAGTTCTTCGCGGCTTCCTTCTTCACGATCGTTGGCCGCCGACCTCGGGGTTTCGAGACTCACTGTCAGTCTCGCCTTTTCGAAGCTCCACGCTGAAGGCTACCTGCAATCAAAGATTGGATCGGGGACGTTTGTCGCGGATCCGTTACCCAATACTCTTCTACGGGTGGGCAGGCTGAAAGGCGAGCCGGGCGTCGAGCGTCCTCCGCGTATTGCCGAACGCGTCAGAAATCTTCCCGACGACCGCACGGGAAAACAATTTAATATCGGGGTCGGCGGCGGGCCAGGGGATATCCTTGTGCCGGGGGTACCGGCGGTCGACGAATTTCCGATGGCAGTTTGGGAGCGACTCAGGGCGGAGGTTCTTGCGAAGAAGGGGGCCAATTTGTTGCGCTATGCCTCGAGTCGCGGCGACACCGACTTGCGCAAGGCCATTGCAGCCTACCTGTGTGATTTTCGCGGCGCCCACTGCCATCCCGACCAAATCGTCGTCGTGGCTGCGATGCAGCAGGCGATGCTAATCAGCGCGATGGCCCTGATAAATCCGGGCGATGCCGCGTGGATTGAAGACCCGGGATTTCATCAAGCGCGCCGGGCCTTCATTTTCGCCGGGGCCACTGTGGTTCCGAGACCGATTGATCGCGAAGGGATCGTGATCGGCCGCTCCTCGAGAATGGCCTCGCCCAAAATAATTTTCGTAACGCCTTCTCACCAATTCCCGCTCGGAGTCACCATGAGTCTGAAGCGCAGAACGGCCCTGATCGATTTTGCGCGTGAGCACGACGCTTTTGTTTTCGAAGACGATTACAACTCGGAGTTCCGTTTCAACGGTCCGCCGCTTCCCTGCCTGCAGGGGCTCGATCACGCCGGGCGGGTGATCTACGCCGGGACCATGAGCAAGATTCTCTATCCGTCTTTGCGTCTGGGATATCTCCTTGTTCCGGAGCAGTTGGTTGATTCGATCATCAAAATCCGGGCGGTGATCGATCAGCATTCTTCCGCCATCGATCAGGCAACGCTGGCCCGGTTTCTGACCGAAGGATTTTTCCTGAGTCACATAAAGCGGATTCGGAAAATCTATGCCGATCGAAGAGATTTCTTTATCGAACAATTCAATGGGTTGCTGAGCGACTGTTTCGATCTCCAGATCCCGGAAGCCGGGTTGCATTTCGTCGCCTGGCTGCGACGGGAAACTGATTTTCCAGTAGTCAAAAGCATTGCGGCCGAGATCGGAATCAAGCCGTTGTCCTTCTTTTGCATTCAGGCTGAACTGCCACCTGCCATCCTTTTCGGTTTTGCAGCCTGGTCCCGCGCGCAAATTCGCGAGACTCTGATCAAGTTCGCTGCCGCTCTCACAAAAAAAAGGATTTTGTGAGCTTACTTCTTTGCGAGGCGCGGTTCGACGATCTCGCAGAGGACGTGGAGCAGGAACTTGTGCGCTTCCTGGATACGAGCGGTCGAATCTCCGGCGACAATGAACTCGACATCGGCCATGCCCTTGCTCGTTCCGCCGTCACGGCCCAGCAGGGCGATACTCGTTAGGCCCCGCTTCCTCGCCTCTTCCAAGGCGCGTTTGACGTTGCTCGAGTTTCCACTGGTACTGATCGCGAGCAGAAGGTCACCGCTTTGGCCGAAAGCCCAGACCTGGCGCGCGAAGATCTCGTCAAAGCCGTAGTCGTTTCCAATCGCGCTCGTTAGGCTGCCGCCCTGGGCAAGGTTGAGGGCGGGATAAGGCGGGCGATCGTCGACGAACCGACAGGCGAGTTCTGTGGCAAAATCGGCGCCATCGGCCGCGCTTCCGCCATTGCCGCAGACCAACAGTTTGTGATTGGAGAGGAGACACGCAGTTACCAATTCGCCGGCACGCGAGAGAGCCGGGCCGAAATTGGCCAGCTGTTGAAACGTTGCATTCGCGGCGCGGAGAGCGTTTTGCAGAATTTCGGGAACTTCGGGCATGGAGAAAAATTCGGGAGACGTTTGATTCTATCGGGCGTTCCGATTTTGTCTTGGTACTTTTCGCCAGATCGGGTATTCGTGCGTTTCACGCCGGTGATGCGGCGATCGCTTCGGAGGCGCGCCCGATTGCCGGCCAAATCATTCGATGAACCATAGCCTTCTGTTATGCCTAAAGCCGTCTCTCTCCATCTCGGACTGAATGCCGTCGATCCCAAGCAGTACAGTGGATGGTCGGGAAAATTATCCGCTTGCGAATTCGACGCCAAAGACATGCAAACCCTGGCTCGAAAGCAGGGTTTCACACAAAAACCGCCTAACGAAAAGCGCGACACGAAACAGGGTTCTGGCTGACCTTAAGGCGGCCGCGGGCAGGCTGAAGAAAGGCGATATTTTCTTCCTCACCTACTCCGGGCACGGGGGTCAGGTTTATAATACAGGCAACGATTTCGAACCGGACGGTTACGATGAAACGTGGTGTCTCTACGATGGCGAACTGATCGATGACGAACTCTATGCGGCGTTCGCCGTTTTTGCCGCCGGAGTGCGCATCTTTGTTTTTCCGACAGTTGCCACAGCGGCACGGTCCTCCGCGAAATGAAATTTGCCGCGCTCGGTCTCGCCCCGGTGCGCCCGCGCGCCATGCCGCGAGATGTCGCGCTGCGTGTTTACATGGATCACGCCGAATTTTACGATGGTCTCCAGGCGCGGACCGGCCCTGATCCGCGCACCAAGGTCAAGGCCACGGCATTATTGATTTCGGGTTGCCAGGATAATCAAACGAGTTCCGATGGTGATCGGAACGGTCTCTTTACCGGGACACTTCTGGCGGTGTGGAAGAACGGCAAGTTCGCCGGTGACTACCGCGGATTTCATAAGACGATCGTAAAGTTCATGCCACCGGTCCAGACGCCGAACTATTTTACCATCGGCCCGGCCAACCACGCGTTTGAGGCGCAGAAGCCTTTTACCGTCTAGGCATCGATGAAAATCCTTCTCGTCCATGGCGTCGGTCACGCGGAGCGACCGGAGAATCAACCTTGGGATGCTCCCTGGAAAGAGGCGATCACGAATGGGATTCAGTATTTCGATCAAAGCTTCACGCCGACCTACGATCATTTCGATTACGACGGTCTCTTCTCCGGGAAGGTCGACTTGTTGACCGATCTGGCCGCAGCGGCGCGGCTCGGGTTTGCCCCGTTAGGCGCAGCTGTCGGTGAGGCCGCCAGCGCGGTCACTGGCTGGTTTCGTCCGAAGCGCGGCTTGTTCGATTGGGCCAAGCCAATCGCGAGCGCGGCCGACGGCTGGCACGCCGGCATGGTGGCGGAATGGGACCAGAAGATGTCACTTCGCCGGCAGCTCCGCAAAAGCCTGATCGATAAGATCAAGGAGTTCAGCCCCGATGTGATTGCGGCGCACAGTCTCGGTACAGTTATCTGTTACGACGCCTTTACATCGGATGAAGGGAGCGACGCGTGTCGCGGCCGTTATTTCATTACCTTCGGTTCTCAGATCGCCAATCCCAATCTGAAGGCGGCCCATTTTGGGAACAAGATCAGGGGTGTGAACCAGAAATATTGGTTCCATCTTTTCAATCAAAGCGATCCGGTCCTCGCCCATCGCATCGTTGATCGCATCCAAAACTTCGAAGAAATTTCGTGGGACGACAGGGTGGCGGGGCACGATGCTGTCGTCGATCTGGCCGCTCATCCCGGGCACGCTGGTTATCTGCAACGCGATCTCACTCGCCAGCAGGTTTATCGAGTGTTGGCTCAGCAACCTGCGCCTCGCGCGCTGGCGAAGCGGAGTGCGGATTATCACCAGTCGGTGACCGCTCGACATCGGCGCGCGCTGCTCATCGGAATCAACAATTATCCCGATCCGGCCTCACGTCTCGACGGCTGCGTGAACGACGTCTTCCTGATGAGCAGTGTTCTTCAGGAAATTGGGTTTGCGGCTGAGGACATTCGCGTGATTCTCGACGAGCGTGCGACGGGCGCGGCGATTCGAGAACGAATCGACTGGCTGCTCGATGGGACGGCTGACGGGCAGGAGCGCGTGCTTTTCTACAGTGGCCACGGCGCGCAACTCCCTGATTACAATCCGGCCGAGGTGATCGATCACGTCGATGAGTGTCTTGTTCCATATGACTTCCACTGGACACAGGAAAGCGCGATCACCGACGATGATTTCCTGAAGTACTATGGCTCGCTGCCCTATAGCGCGAAGTTCTATGCCATCTTCGATTGCTGCCATTCAGGTGGACTGACGCGAAGCAGTCCCCGAAAAATACGCGGCATCATTCCACCGGACGATATTCGGCACCGGATGCTGCGCTGGAACAAGGCGGAGCAAATGTGGGAGGAACGTGAAGTCGCAGAACTGAATCCCGATTTCGGAGGGAGCCGCGCGGTTCGTGACAAGTTCATGGGCCGTAACGGCAACACCAAGAGGCTGGGTTCGGCGATGAGCCTGCGCGAAAATCAGACAGCGATTGAATACAATAAGAATCCCGAGGCCCGTCCGGGACCGTACATGCCGGTCCTCCTGCAGGCGTGTCAGGAAGGTGCCTACGCCTACGAGTACCACCACGGTGCCATCAGCTATGGCGTTTTTAGCTACGCTCTCGCGAAGGAATTCCGCAAAGCAGTTAGCCGCGGCGGAAGAGGGATTTCGTTCAACGCTTTACGCGATCGGGTCAATGCGACGATGAAGGATCTTCATTACGACCAGGTTTGTGTCGCTGGCGGCCCGACCAAGGTATGCGCCAGCCCCGTTTTGCCTGCGTCCCCGAAGAAACAAGGGCCGGCGCCGCGCCGTCGCCGTCGCTAAGACCTATGATGTTAAGACTCGGAAGCCGGGGTGATGCGGTAGTTTCTTTGCAAAAGGATCTCAACAGACTCGCTCACGCTGGGACGATCAAACTGGCGGCTGATTTGGAAGTCGACGGTCTCTTCGGTGAAAAAACCGAAGCGGCAGTGGAGAAAGCACAAACGGCGCTGAAGGTCGACGTTGACGGGATCGCCGGAAATCAAACGCTCGGAGCCCTGGCGCGGAAGCTGGGCGAAAAAATTGTGCGGATCACGCACAAGATTTCTCCGGCTCAGCGAGGCAAGTTAATCAAAATTCTCCTCAAAGTGGCGCAAAAGGAAGTGGGAACGCGCGAAGTGGGAGGAAATAATTGCGGGGTGCGGATTCGCGATTATCAGCGCGCGACCGACGACCGGCCATTGGGTCCATGGCCCTGGTGTGCGGCGTTTGCCAGCTGGTGCATTCGCGAATGGGTCGCGCAACCGGCGGTGCGAGCGGCTTTGGGGTGGAGAACGGACGAGGTGGAAGCTCGACGACCGAAAACTTCGCGAGCGTTTGATTTTATCGACTGGGCTCGCGAGCAGAACCAATTCGTGCTCCCGGGAACGGCAAAGCCGGAACCGGGGATGATCGTTGTTTACGATTTCTCACACATCGGGATCGTGAAGCGGGCGGTTGGCCGGGACAGCTTCATCGCCATTGAAGGAAACACCAATGGCTGCGGGGATCGCGACAGCACAACGGGCGACGGCGTCTGGGAAAAGAAGCGTGCCCGGAATCTGGTTCGTAATTTTATTCAGTGGCGTTTCATTACCAAGCCGCCGGTGACTGCGCTGGCCGCTCCCCAGGTTTTGCCGATTGGTGTTCCACCGGATATTCGCGGGGTCGGCGCGATTCCGCGCGAATCCCTCGAGTTCATTATTGATGAAGAGGGAATAGACCAGCCGTATCGCTTTCCCGGCGGACAGTCCGGGGTGACGATTGGCCACGGTTACGATCTGAGTGCCGAAACGGCAACCGAGCTTTACCGCGATTGGGGGAAATGGTTGAGCAAAGAGCAACTCGACCGGCTGAAACAAGCCGTCGGAAAGAGCGGGCCAGCGGCTGCGCAAATGTGCCGTCAATTTGAAGACATCAAGATCAGCGCCGAGGCCGCGGATGATGTCTTTTATCGCTGCTCTGTGCCGAAATACTATCAACAGACGCTGGAAACCTTTCCTCACATGGACGCGTTTCCCGGGGTGGTGCAAGGGGCGCTTCTGAGTCTGGTCTTCAACCGTGGCACTTCACTGGAAGGCGGCCGTCGCGAAGAAATGCGAAGGATTCGCGACCTGCTTGCGAGCGGTTCACCAAAACGCCAGACGCTGGAGGAAATCGCGGGCCAATTTCGGAAGATGAAAAGCATTTGGGCAGGCAAGGGTCTGGACGGTCTGGTTATTCGCCGGGAAAAAGAAGCGCGATGGGTGGAAAGCGCGATCGCGTAACGCGCGACAAAACGAATAAGTCGGAGGATCTGGGTGAATCCACGGCGGAATTTATCCCGGGGAACCGATCTCCGGCATTGGTCGTTAGGCTGGGGGAGCGCGGATGTGACTTTGGTGTTGTAGTCGCGGATCAGGCTCACCGGCCCGGTAGATCTTGCAGACAAGAAATGCCCAAATTTTCGCAAGCGATGCCGGGCGAGACGATGCGATCGAGTCCATAGTTATTATTATGAGAAAGCCAGATATCAGAAACATTCTTGTCCCGATTGACTTTTCGAAGCTATCCAAACCGGCAATCGTGACGGCCAAGGGCCTGGCGCGAAGGTTCGAAGCTGCCGTTCATCTCGCGCATGTGCACGAGTTTCATTACCCAGCGGGTGTCATCTTGCCGGTGGCGATTTCGATGATGGCCAACTATGAAAATACGGAGGCCCGACAGAGCCAGCGCCTTAAGGTCCTGGCGACGAGGAATGGATTAGCCGCCGGAGACTGTCATTTCCTAACCGGTGCACCGACATTCAATGAGATCTGCAGTCTGGCGCGAATCATTCCTGCCGACTTGATCGTCATGTCCACGCGCGGCGCCGGAATCACACATTTCTTCGAAGGGAGCACCGCGGAGCGCATCGTTCAGCACTCGCCTTGTCCAGTGCTGGTGGCACGAAAGTCGGAAAAGAAATCGAAGAGCGCTAAGTCGAATGGGAAGGCCCCTGGCGCGATCGATTCCATTCTTGTCCCGGTTGATTTTTCCCACTCTTCGCTCCAGGCGCTCGAGTACGCGATCGAGTTTGCCGAGCGCAGCGCCGCCAAGATTATCGTCTTTCACACGGTGCATCTTATCGAAACGTTCAGCGCCGACGGCTATGGCGTGTACAATGTCTCCGCTTTAACAAAAGCGGCCCGCAAGGATGCCGAACGTCAGATGAAGGAATTTGTGGCGCTGGCAAAATTCCGCAGGGTGCCGTTCGAACGGCCTTCAAAGCCGGGCCGCCTGTTTCCGCGATCTGTGCGTTTGCCGAAGAACGCGATGTCGACCTGATCATCATGGCGACGCATGGCCGGACCGGCTTTCAGCATTTGCTGATGGGGAGCGTGGCGGAACAGGTGGTGCGTCGCGCGCAACGATCGGTGCTGGTTGTGCCATCCCATCCGGAGGCGAGGGTTGCAGGATTGAAGGTGAGAACGCGACGCGCGCAGCGTTCGTCAAGCCAGGGTGCAAAGAGCACGGCGTTGCCAACTTCAAAGGGCAGGCTGACGAAAGGGAATCGAACACAGCTTGCGCATCCGTTTCCCGAACGGCGTAAGACGAATAAGTTCCGTGAATCGCATTCGGTTTGAGCGGAACCAAGAAACGCCCAGTCTTTGACAAAGTCGGCCAAGCACTCGGGCCTTTCTGAATTAACTTTTGGTTATGAAGACGATCACTGAAGAAGGCGAGCCACTCCCGGATTCGCAGCAAACGGCAGCGGATGGCGCCTCAAACGCGCCCGATGGTGAACAGGCATTGCAGATAAAGACCATTCTTGTGCCGCTGGATTTTTCGGGGGCTTCGATGCCGGCACTCAAGTATTCGATCTCGCTCGCAGAAAAATTCAAGGCTGCCATCCATCTGGTTCATGTCCAGCCTGCGGATGAACTAACCGCTCTCTCACGCGCAGGAAATTTGATGCTTAACTATGCCGATGCCATTGCTCTCATGCAGGATCGGCTGGCGGAAGTGCAACGGAAACACGACGTTTTGTTTTGGCCGGACAATTGCCACGTCGTCTCTGGTCGGCCGTTCGAGGAGATTTGCAAACTGGCCCGCGATATCAGCGCCGATTTAATCGTTCTGCCGACGCGTGGGCACAGTGGACTGAAACACGTCGTTCTTGGAAGCACAGCGGAACGGGTTGTTCGCTACGCATTATGTCCGGTTTTGGTACTGCGCGGGGCGAGGTATCTGGTGGCTGGCACGCAGCATTTTCCACTGCGTAAGATTCTTGTCCCGGTGGATTTCTCGCAGTGTTCCATCGCCGGAGTAAAATATGGCGCGAGTTTGGCTCGTAGCACGGGAGCGAGCCTTCGTCTTCTTCACGTCGTCTTCCCGTATGCTCAGATCTTCGGTGTGGATCGGGTCGGGGCTGACGCGACGTCTGTGATCGAAAATGCCCGGGCCGCCGCCGGGGAGGAGATGGGCAAGCTCACGCAGATGGATTTCTTGCGTGGAGTTTCGTTCGAAACAGAAATCCGAACTGGTCCGGCGATCGACGAAATCTGCAGTGAAAGCGGCCGGCCCGACATCGATCTCGTCGTGACCTCAACCCACGGACGCACCGGATTTCAGCGCGCCTTTCTGGGCAGCGTAGCCGAGCACGTGGTTCGCTACGCCGAGTCACCTGTCATCACTGTCCCGAGTCGTGGACGTTCCTGATTTTGGAGAGGCCGAGCTTTCATACGGTCGAGTTGCGCGACGTGAGTTTGCGCTTTGGCAAGAAACAAGTGTTGGACTCCGTGTCGCTCGCGGTCGATCCGCAGCAGCGGCTGGTGATCATCGGCCAAAGCGGCGCGGGCAAGACCACCATTTTGCGTTTGATTCTTGGAATTTTGACTCCAACAACTGGGTCCGTCTTTTTTCAACAGGGCGAGATTCCGCGGCTGACGCCAGAAGAACTTCACCAGGCTCGGACACGCATTGGGATGGTCTATCAGGATGCAGCCTTGCTCAGTTCCAGCACGGTCCGCGAGAACCTGGCGTTGCCACTCCAGGAACTCACTCGCAAAACTCCAGCAGAGATTGATCGGATCGTTGAAGAAAAACTCGAGCTCGTGGAAATGGCGGGCACCGGCGATCTAATGCCATACGAGCTGAGCGGCGGAATGCGCAAACGCGTCGGACTCGCGCGTGCGCTCGTGATGGGACCGGAGCTGATCCTATTCGATGAACCAACCCAGGGACTCGATCCGGTCGTGAGTGCGGTCATCGACGAGTTGATCATCGATCTGACCGAACGCTCCAGGGTGACCTCGATCATTGTAACGCATTTGATGGACAGCGCGTTCCGGGTCGCCACGCGAATGGCCATGCTTCACCGGGGAAGGATTATCGAACAGGGGACGCCCGAGCAGATGCGGCAGTCGACCAACCCTGTGCTTCATCAATTTCTCAGCGGTAGCACCGAAGGCCCCATTTTGGAGCGAAGCAAATATCACATGCTTTCACCGGCGGATTGACTCCGGCGAAGGAACACGACACCAAGCGCGGCGATGACGGCACCGATGAATGCCGCGCTCATGTCGTTCTGCGCATCCCAAATATCGCCTTGCAGGCCGAGATAGGCGGCGCCGAGATCGGGCCGGACGATTTGCGCCACAATCGCTTCGATAATTTCAAAAAGAGTGCTCAACGCGGCGAGCGCGGCGACTGCCAGCCAGTTTGCCCAGCGTTCATTTGCCTTCGCGGAACGCAAGAGCAATTCCCGCATCGGGTAAAGCAGCAATAGACCAAACGAGAAATGGATGACTCGATCGTAGTGATTCCGTTTTAGATGCAACCAATCCTGCATCCAGAAACCGGCCGGGACTTTTGCGTAAGTGTAATGCGCGCCAACCGCGTGAACGGCGAGAAAAATCACGATCAGCGCATAAGACAAATTTGAAAACTGAAACTTGTGATAGGTAAAGACGAGAACGGCTGCCGTTACTAGAACGAGCAGATTCTCGAGGAACCAATCGCGGCGATCCAACGGATGGATCGCAAGGAAAATCCAAAACAGCAGGTAGAGTGCGAGGATTACTTGCAGAGAACGGTTTTCCCCGAAGTGCCTTCGAACAAGATTCATCGCCTGACTTCCTTGCGTTCGAGCAACGCGACGATCGCCATCATGAGAAGCGCACCGATCAAGGCCGATAGCATGTCGTTTTGCGCATCCCATTCATCGCCCTGCCCGCCCAGCCATGCCACGCCCTGTCCGGGCGCGACCGTTTCGGCTACGATACTTTCCACTACTTCAAAGAGACCGCTGACAGCGAGGATCACCGCTGGCGGCAGCCAAAAACTCCACGCGCGATTGATTCCACCGAAACGCAAAAGCAATTCGCGCACGGGAAAGACGAGAAGGAATCCAAAAGCGGCATGGGCCACACGGTCGTAATGGTTGCGCGAGAATCCGAAAAAATCTTTGGCCCAAAGGCCGAGCGGCATCCGCGCGTAAGTGTAATGTGCTCCGACCATGTGAAGAAGAACGAACGCGGCAAGAAAGAAGTAAGAAGCGTTGGAAAGGCGGAGCCGTCGATGCGTCATCGCAAGCACTGCGACAAAAATGATGAGCAGAATATTTTCCAGGATCCAGGCCTGTCGGTCTAACGGACGAATGGCCGTGACGATCCAGATGGCAGCGCAAATAACAGCTAGTCCGGCGATGAGCTTTTTCTGTTTCAGTCTCGCTGATACTTATTAAACCGGTTGATGGGCAAAAGCTCAAAATCAGATTCTGCGCGGACAAGATCGAGTATCAGTGCGGGTTTGCTCGTGTTTCGCCGACGCGGAGGTGGCCTGGAAATTTTGCTCGTCCATCCGGGCGGCCCATTCTTCGCCAGGAAAGACGATGGCGCATGGAGTATCCCGAAAGGCGAAGCAGTAGCCGGTGAAGATTTGCTGGCGCGAGCGCAAATCGAGTTTGAGGAAGAACTCGGAATCAAGCCGACCGGAAACTTTATTCCACTGGGCTCAATCAAACAAAAAGGCGGCAAGACGGTGCACGCGTGGGCGGTCGAGGGCGATTTGCCCGAAACATTCCAGCTCAATTCCAATTCTTTCGAAATGGAATGGCCGCCACATTCCGGCCGGTATCAAACGTTTCCGGAAATCGATCGCGCGGAATTCTTTGACGAAGAAACCGCGCGGCGCAGAATCAACCCAGCTCAGGCGGAATTGTTCGATCGACTGAAGAAGTTTCTAAACCAGTAACAACCGTGAAGGAATTCCGTTGGCCCCGATTAGTTTGGCGAAGCCATCGGAATGGCAGAGCCGCGCCGTCGTTTTCCGCTGAAGATCTCGCGGAAGGATCTCGGAGGACCGATCAGCTGTACGCTTGCCCGCGGCGGGGCTTTCTTTCCGGAGGTCGCTGAGATTTCCGGACGGTTGTTCAGATACCATTGTCCTCGCGCAGCCTGTAATCTCAGAGTCTCACGGATCACGCTTGCGTTAACCGCCACCGCCAACGGCACAGCCCCGCTCTTTTCTCCGATCCGTTCCGTAACAATCCCGACCAATCTTGGCCTCTCGCGACGGTGACCGCTGAAGACAGGTCCTCCGCTATCTCCGCCATACACGTTCGTGTTGATCAGGAATTTCTCGCGATCGCTGGGCGGGCCGGCGGAGTAGGAAGCGATCTTGCCCGCGCGCAATACCGGGAAAGCCCCTTCTGTTCCAGGAAACACCTTTGGAAATCCGAGGACTGAAATTTCGTCTCCGGCGTGCGCCTCGTCACGTGCGCGCCCGATTGATCCTTCATCAATAAACGAGGGGAGCGAAACTTCGTCGGCGAATTCGGACGGAATCCGAAGCTCGAAAGCGGCCACGTCGTGCTTGGGATGTTGGACAAACGGTCGCTCGCCCGGATCGGGCGCTTGAAACTCCAAAAGGCCAATTTCCGGACTGCTGCCAATTCTGGGATGCCTGATCACAAGATAATAAGGTCCGTGTGGCGCGACCGAGAGAACATGGGCGGAAGTTACAACTACTGGGAGGATCCCATGCGAAGCGGATGAATCCTTTCGGTTAACGACAATGCACGTCGCCATGCCTTTGGACGTGGCAATCGCGTAAGTCGACCACATCATTTTCTCTGCTGCGGTCAGATTTGTCCCGGGTTCAATTCCGGTCGCGCATGCGCTCAGGAAAATCGCCACCGCCACCAGCACGATGGCTCGCAGAATTCTGGATCTTTTCCCCGGCTTAATGAGAGCGAATAAATCTATCGGCCATTCATTTTTCAACACCGGCTTCTTGCGGTGTTGAATCCAGTTCATGATAAGGCCTTACGGTTCGCGTTCCCGTTTCAGGGCTGCCCGGGCTGCTTGGAGCATTTGATCGTGCTCCGCCTCCTTGATTCCTTCTTCGAAAAGCTGCGCACTCTCGCTCCGTCCTTCGCTATCCTCGTCTTCGCCAAATGACTCCGGTGTGCGGTGCCCGATCGAGCCTGGGACGAGATCCCAGCGTTCTGACTCAGGGATCGATTCCAGAAACTCTTCCAGAGCCTCGATATCCGGTTCGCCCCTTAGTTCGCGTTTCGCCTGTTCGTAATCAACCTGGGACGGTTGGGAAGAAACCCGACCGGCGATCAGGGCTAGCTCACATGCGCGAGCGTCTACCATCTCCGGAGTTACCGTGCCAATCCCAACAGCGTTCTCAGTTAAGATACCTTTGTTCAGTGGATTCTTGTTCATCGCTTTAGTCGGCGGCGTGCATAGTTCGCACGCCGCCATTTGGTTTTCTTTCTTACTGTACTTTCACTTCGATCGTTTTTGGCTTTGCCATTGGCAACTTCGGCAGATGGATCTTCAAGACACCATCTTTGAAGTCGGCGACGATCTTCGCGGCGTCTGCGT
The DNA here is from genome assembly GCA_963737545.1 of uncultured Verrucomicrobiae bacterium. Taxonomy (GTDB): domain Bacteria; phylum Verrucomicrobiota; class Verrucomicrobiia; order Chthoniobacterales; family UBA10450; genus CAVTTH01. The sequence goes on from CAVTTH010000003.1 coordinate 1,129,967, forward strand.
CTTCTGGAACCGTGAACGTTCTCTCGAAGAACCCGTAGGCCCGTTCAATCCGATGGAATTTTCTTTTCTTCTCTTCCTTCTCGGTCTTGCGCTCGCCGGAAATTGAAAGAACGCCGTTTTCCACGACAACTTTCACGTCCTCCTTTTTCATTTCGGGCAAGTCCGCCTTGAACATGTACTCGTGATCGTCCTCGGTGATGTCCACCAGTGGCGACCAGTCAGGCAGCTTCAGGCTCTTGCCATTGCCGGTCCTGTTTAGTGGGAATCCGTTTCCAAAGTACATTCCGAGGCGATTTTGCATCTCGTCCAGCTCCCGAAACGGGTTCCATTTTATCAGTGTGCTCATAGTTATTCCTTCCTTTCTTTGTGCTTACATTGCTGTGCGCCAGAGACGACCGCTCTCCGTCACTTGCGAGATTCTGTGCAGATCTTGCGCACGCTTTGAGCTAGCAAGTCGCGCCCAACGGCGGGGAGGCAAGAGTTGTCCGAGGTGCCAACGATGCCTCACACGGGCACCTCAATCTTTCGAATCTTCGAACCGAGCCTCCGAGATTTCCTCCTGTGCTCTCGAAGCTCCGCAATATTTGCAGAGAAAAAAGCAATTCATGGCGAGCGGAACTGCGCTGATCGAATCATTGTTTTGTTACAAAGAAGGAATGATTATGAAGACAAAAGCTGATGGATACATTGATTCCGCACGGGTGGCCCTGTTGCTCGGATTGACCGTCGGGTTAGGCATCGTCGCGCACGAAGGCTTCTTTTTTGTAGCAGGCGCAATCGCGGTCTCCGCGCTGGTCGTGGCGACCATGCACGCCATGCAAGAGCATGCCGATGGCACTCGAATGACACACCAACATCGCTGAGACAATGAAAACGCTGAACCATTTGAACGTTGCTCCCGCGCCGCTCGATGATGAGTTGGGTGGTCCAACCAGGTCGATGGCGCTGCTAATCCCGGCAGGCGATGTCACACTTGCCGGCGACCTCGAGATCCCTCAGAAGGCGCTTGGACTTGTCTTGTTCGCGCACGGAAGCGGGAGTAGTCGGCGCAGTCCGCGGAACCAAGCGGTGGCGGAGGTACTGCGCGAGGCCGGAATCGCGACGCTCCTCTTTGATCTGCTCACGCCCGAAGAAGAGATTGAGGACGCCTATACCGGCCATTTGCGATTTGATATCGGGCTGCTTAGTCGCAGGCTGGCCATCGTCACGGAAGAAATTGCGGGCGATCCGCGCTCGGGCAAACTGGGTCTCGGTTACTTCGGCGCGAGCACGGGCGGCGCGGCTGCGTTGCGGGCAGCGGCGGCGCTTGGGTCGACCATCGGTGCGGTCGTGTCCCGTGGCGGGCGCCCGGATCTGGCAGGCGAGGCTTTAGCGCATGTCAAAGCACCGACGCTGCTCATCGTGGGTGAACGCGATGAGGACGTTCTGCGCTTGAACGAGAGAGCGTATGCGCAGCTTCAATGTGAGAAATCGCTCGCTGTCGTCCCGCACGCCACGCATCTGTTCCAGGAGCCTGGGGCGCTTGAGGAAGTGGCCCGTCTGGCGGCGAACTGGTTTCGCAAACAACTGAGGGCGCGAAAATGAAAACACAATTCCGTGATCGTTACGAAGCCGGCGAGTTTCTCGCTGAATTGCTGATTGACTATGCCAACAAGCCGAACGTGGTCGTTCTCGCGTTGCCACGGGGAGGAGTACCGGTTGGGGCGCAAGTGGCGCGGCGGCTCAACGTGCCGCTCGACGTATTTGTCGTGCGCAAGCTTGGCTTGCCGGGACATCCGGAACTCGCCATGGGCGCGATCGCCAGCGGTGGCGTGCGGGTCTTCAATGGCGACGTCGTCAACTCTCTGCGCATTCCGGACGAAGTTATCGATGCGGTGACGGCGGAAGAGTTGCAGGAACTGCAACGACGGGAGCGCTCTTATCGGGATGACCTTCCCCCGCCGGAAGTTGCCGGGCAGACTGTCATCATTGTCGATGATGGTGTGGCGACCGGATCGACCATGGCCGCTGCGATCGCCGCGCTTCGCCAGTCAGGTGCCGGCCGAATCATTGTCGCGGCGCCGACCATCGCGCGTTCGACCTGCGACTATTTGCGCGAGACCGCCGATGACGTGGTGGCGGTGCTTGCCCCGATCGAATTTTACGGAGTCGGTCAGTGGTACGAGGACTTTTCCCAAACGAGCGATGAGGAAGTGCGCAAACTTCTCGCACAAGCGAATCAACGGGTAACCCAGGCGGCGGCGGCATGAGCTCAACGATCGATCGCATAAGTAAGGTGGCAGAGCCACTGGCCGGTTCACCAGACGACTTCGATTCATTGATCGACCTGGTTGGCGATGCCCGATTCGTCTTGCTCGGCGAGGCGAGTCACGGCACGCATGAGTTCTATCGTGAACGCGCGCTGATTACCAAACGACTGATTTACCAACGCGGCTTCAACGCTGTCGCGGTAGAGGCAGATTGGCCGGACGCCTACCGAATCAACCGTTTCGTCCGCGGCGAAGGCGCGGACATCGACAGCGTAGATGCGTTAGGCGGGTTCAAACGTTTTCCGCAATGGATGTGGCGGAATGCCGACGTGCTCGATTTCATTGGCTGGCTGCGTGAGCACAACGACGAGCAGGTGTTCGAGAACCGGAAGTGCGGATTTTACGGGCTCGATTTGTACAGTCTGCACGCCTCGATCGAAGCGGTCCTCGCTTACCTGACCAAGGTTGATCCGGAGGCAGCGAAACGCGCTCGTGATCATTACAGTTGCTTTGAGCATTTCGGCAAGAAAATCGAAACTTATGGTTATGCCGCAGGGTTTGGTCTGGCGCCGACGTGCGAGGATGCCGTCGTGCAGGAACTCGTGGCCTTGCGGCGCAAGGCCATGGAATATCTCCAGCGCGACGGACAGGTCGCCGCCGACGCGTTTTTCTGTGCGGAACAAAATGCCCGAGTTGTTCGCAACGCCGAGGAATATTATCGCAATATGTTTCGCCGGGAAGTTTCGTCGTGGAACCTGCGCGATACCCACATGATGGAATCGTTAGTCTCGTTAACCGAGCACCTCGGCAAGCAAAACGCTCCCGCGAAGATCGTTGTCTGGGCCCATAATTCACACCTGGGTGACGCGCGTGCCACGCAGATGGGCGCGCGGGGCGAGCTAAATCTCGGCCAGCTCGTCCGCGAACGTTTCGGCAGGGAGGCGGTCCTGATCGGCTTTACCACCTACACCGGCACAGTCACAGCAGCGTCGGATTGGGACGGACCGGCCGAACGCAAGGCTGTTCGTCCCGGGCATCCGGAAAGTTACGAAGCGCTGTTGCACGAGGTGGATGTTCCGCGCTTTTTTCTCAATCTCCGCGATGATGCCGATCTGGCGGCGCAGCTGCGAACCGAAAGACTCGAGCGCGCCATTGGCGTGATTTACCGGCCCGAAACTGAATTGATGAGCCATTACTTCGACGCTCGGCTGCCGGATCAATTCGACGCCGTGCTGCATTTCGATCACACCCGGGCGGTGGAACCTCTCGAACGCACAACGGAATGGGAAATGGGCGAGGTGGAAGAGACGTTCCCAAGCGGCCTTTGAGATTGAGCCGCTCCTGACATTGCGAATAGACTCTCGAAATGATTCATGATGTCAGGGCCCGGAAACGGACGCCGCATCGTATCGAGATCTTCGTTGATAAGATCGAGCAGCTTTTTAACTCGATGGATCCTTCGCCGTTTAACGAGAAGGATCTCGATCATGACGCGGAAGAATTTATCGTTAGCTGGGCACGGGAATATCCGCGACGCGACCCACTGACACTCATCGTGCATGTCAATCAATCGCCTCCGTCCGAGGCCTCGGCCGAGCTGGTTGAAAGGGCGGTGCGCAATTACTTTGCTTATCGGGCCAAGCTCAACCGGATGGAATTCAAGCATCTTCTAAAACAAGGGCGAACCAGTTTGGTCATTGGTCTGCTCTTTCTCGCGAGCTGTATCCTGATCAGCGAACTGATGCTGCGCCGGAATCAGGCGACGTTGTTCAGGTTAGGGCGCGAAAGCCTAACGATCGCCGGCTGGGTGGCGATGTGGCGACCAATGCAGATCTTTCTTTATGACTGGTGGCCACTGCGACACGTTGGACATATTTACGAGAAGTTGAGCCGCGTACCGGTTGAAGTCCGCATCTCGGGAGCAACCCATCCTTCGCATCTCGCAGACGGCACACGACACATTGCCTAACAAACTTGCTGGGTATTTTCGTCGCCGCTTGCGCGCATCACATAAACCCGCAGTTTGTGGCGGGTGGCTTGCAGCCGATCCATCAGCGCCCGGGCGATCCGTTCCATGAATACATAGCCCAGCTTGGGATCGCGCGAGAACAGGTCGCGTAAGTCGGAGACGCGAAAGACACTGACGATAACGATATCGATGGCAGTGGCGCTGAACTGCCATTTATAAGGTTTGGCCAGCCAGGACCATCCCAGGGCTTCACCGGGACCAATCGTTTGAATTTGCACTCGGCGTTTGCGGGGGAGCTCGTAATCCAGGCTGACACGACCATGCTCGATCAGGTAAAAGCGATCGGCGAGTTCTCGTTGACGCAGGATGGGCTGACTCGCTCCGAACTCCGCTCGGATCGCGATTTTCGAGAGGGCCTCAAGTTGTTTCGACGAAAGCCCTTTCAGGAATGAATGGGATCCCGGTTCGTTTGCCATCGGTTACCCTATCATCAATCCAGCGATGCGGCTTCGTGCGCAAGTTATGCGCAGCAAAAGACAAATTGCCACGCTCAAATGAGCTCGCGCGCTAATGCTGCGGACACGATATTTTGTTGATTGTGTTTGCAGACGTGACAGTCGAAAAAGCGATGAAACACGCTCTTGATGGAACTGTTTCACCTTGGATCCGTGCCGGAATCCATGCCGCGCTCATCATCGTGACCAGTGCGTTTTGCCTGACACCCGCATCGGCATTGCGGCCCGGACAGTTTTCCTGGGAACCTGAGCTGTCGACCAGTGGACCGCTTGTGATTGTCATTAGCCTGGCCGATCAATCTTTGAGCGCCTACCGAAACGGTATCCGGATCGCGCATTCCAGCATCAGCAGCGGCGCCAAAGGGCGCAGTACACCGGCCGGAGTGTTTACGATTCTGGAAAAAGAGGTCACGCATTTTTCGAACAAATATCATCACGCTCCGATGCCCTACATGCAGAGGCTGACGTGGCAGGGCGTCGCGATACACGGCGGAGATCTCCCTGGATATCCGGCAAGTCACGGCTGCATTCGGTTACCCCGCGAATTTGCCAAACTCCTCTATGCAGTCACCACTCGCGGCACCACGGTTATTGTTGTCGATCGAAGAACGCCGGAACCTGCTTTCGCGGCGCAACCTGGCATGATTTTGTGGCCTCCGGATTCCGACGTGTCGCGATCTGGCGGAGGTTCTTTCGAGTGGAATCCGGAGATCAGCCCGGAAGGGCCGGTCAGTATTCTAGTCAGTTCCGCTGACAAAACGCTTTACGTTTACCGGAATGGGAAGCCGATTGGATGCGCCGTGTTTGAGATCAACGATCCGAAACGGCCGCTTGGAAGTCACGTCTTCACGATGCTGTCCGGTTTCAGCGAAACGCCGAGTGCGGCTGTCCCGGACCGTCCGGGTCATCGATGGATGGCAGTGAAGACAGAAGGAAATGCGACGCTTGACGATCTCGCACGGCGCTTGCGAGTGCCGCGGGAGTTCGCCGCGAAGGTTTACGACATCGTCTCGCCGGGCACGACCATTGTTGTTACCGATGCGCCGGCATTGCCCCCGTCATCTGCCGACCATGCCGTCCCAGTGATGGAATCAGAACGGAAGTAGTCGTCTCTCGTGGTTGCAGGGGCACAGTTGAATGGTGCGCGATACTGGGTTCGAACCAGTGACCCCTACCGTGTCAAGGTAGTGCTCTACCACTGAGCTAACCGCGCCAGGAATAGTGACAAATGGCGAGTCACCAGTGATGAGTCAAGCGGAACCCACGATCGCGCTGCAACACCTCTGCAAGTCAGTGATCGCGTTGCGATCAAACCGGTCGCCGCTACGCCGCGAGTTTGACCGCGTCCTTGTGGCCGAGAATTCGAACAGTCTGCTGCAATTGTTCGATCTCCATCGGTTTCTTCAAGACCGTGACCGGTCCGCGCGCCAGAATCCGATCGAGCATCTCACTATCAGGATAACCAGTAATAATCACAATCGGCAGATCGGGATCGATCTCCTTCGCCGCCTCGTAAACATCGTCCGCCGGGCCATCCGGCAATTTCAAGTCGAGAAAGAGCAGATCGAATTTTTGCTTCTCCAGCGCGGCCAGAGCTTCCTTAACGGTTCCAACTACGACGCGGCTGAATCCGATCTTCTTCAGAAAAACTTTGAAGAGCGTCTGCAGGCTCTCGTCGTCATCAACCACGAGCACAGTTGGTTGCCCGGATTTGTCTTCCTTGAGAATATCCTTGTCGAGCGACGATTTCTTGATACGCCAACGACCGCCGATTTGGATGGCCGGCAGTTGCCCGCGCTGCACGAGATAGTACACGGTCGGCAGCGGAATTCGGAGGTATTTGGCCGTTTCCTTGACCGTTAAAAGGTTGTGCATGGGAAGAAGTCAGCAAGTTATGCCTTCACAGGCAAGGCTTTTTGCGGGCGCCAGTTTTATAAATTTCAGAATAGGTGTCAATCATTTCTTGGCGTGGATAACCGAAAAATTGAGCTTTATCCCGCACCCAGCTGGATTTCCCACGAATAGGTGCCAAATGGCCCGCGGTTTGCCTTACTTCGCGACTTTACAAGGAAGGGGCCTCGGTGGACTATTGCCACCTCGATGAGCGCGCTGTTTTTCAAACGTTTCCTGCAAAGACCCTTTCAGATCGCCTCGATCACGCCTAGTTCAAAAGCCCTGGTCGAGCGGGTGGCAGGCAAAATGGACTTCAGCAGTCCGCGGATCATAGCGGAATATGGGCCGGGGGAAGGGGTTCACTCACGCGAGATCGCGCGCCGGATGCCGCCCGGTTCGCAATTGCTCCTGCTCGAGCTGGATCCGGCGTTTTCCCGGGACCTCGAGCGACAATTCGCCCGTGATCCACGCGTCCACGTGATCAATGGCGACGCGGCTTCGCTGCCCGGCGAGCTGGCGCGCCGTCGCATCCCGGACTGTGATTACATTGTCTCCGGCATCCCGTTCAGTATTCTCGAGATTAACAAGAAGCGGACGCTGCTCCGGCAAACGCATGACGCGCTCGCTCCCGGCGGCAGCTTTATTATTTATCAGGTCACGAACGAATTGCGACAGCACGCTACGTTTTTCGATCGCGCGAAGTCGGAATATTTTCTGCAGAATATTCCGCCGATGTTCATCACGGTATTTCAACGGGCCAATCTGCGGAATGGTCGTACCCATCCCGCGATGGAGGCGACGGCGCGCTTTCCCACGAATCGCTCGGCATGAGCCGTCGGGCCATGCGGATGGAAAAGGACTCGATGGGCGAGATGCCCGTTCCGGAGTCTGCACTCTACGGTGCTTCGACCCAACGCGCGGTCCTGAATTTTCCGATCAGCGGCTACCGGTTTCCGCGGCCGTTCATTCGCGCGCTCGGTTTGCTTAAATGGGCGGCGGCGCAGGCCAACCATGATCTTGGGTTACTTGATGCCCACCGCTCCGCGCTCATCGTGCAAGCCGCCGAGGAAGTGATCGAGGGAAAGCTGGACGAGCATTTTCCGCTCGACATTTTTCAGACCGGGTCCGGCACGAGCACAAACACCAATGCCAACGAAGTCATCGCCAATCGCTGTTGTCAGCTCGAGAAAAAAGCCATCGGTTCGCGGGATCCGGTTCATCCGAACGATCACGTCAACATGGGGCAGTCGAGCAACGATGTGATCCCATCCGCAATCCACATTAGCGCTGCCGAACAACTGAAAACCTGTCTCCTCCCTGGGCTGGAGAAATTGGGCGTCGCGCTCGAAGCAAACGCGAAGGAATTCTGGGAGATTATCAAGATAGGTCGCACCCATTTGATGGACGCGACTCCGGTCCGGCTCGGTCAGGAATTTTCGGGTTATGCGCAGCAAGTCGCCAACGCTTGCGAACGCGCTGGGAAAGCGACTGAAGCCTTGCGCGAGCTCGCGCTCGGCGGCACCGCCGTCGGCACGGGGTTAAACCGCCATCCCGATTTTCCCGCGAAAGTCATGCGCCATTTGGAACAGCGGACCGGCATCGCATTTTGCGAAGCAGCAAACCATTTCGAGGCCCAGGGCGGCAAGGACGCAGTAGTCGAAACGAGCGGTCAGCTCAAAACGATCGCCGTCAGTTTATTCAAGATCGCGAACGATATTCGCTGGCTCGGCAGTGGACCGCGTTGCGGGATTGGCGAGATTCAGTTGCCGCCGACTCAACCCGGTAGCTCGATCATGCCGGGCAAAGTGAACCCGGTCATGTGCGAATCGCTTATGATGGTTTGTGCGCAAGTCATCGGAAACGATGGCTGCATCACCTGGGCGGGCGCGAATGGGAATTTCGAGCTCAACGTTATGATGCCGGTGATGGCACATGATCTTCTCGAGAGCATTCGTCTGCTCGGGAATGCCTGCGACGCGTTCTCGGAAAAGTGTGTCAGCGGCATTAAGGCGAACGAGGAGCGCTGCAAGGAACTGGTCGAGCTTTCCATGGCGATGGTCACCAGTCTCGCGCCAAAGATCGGTTACGATCGCGCCGCGGAAATCGCAAAGGAAAGTGCGAAAACCGGAAAGACGGTGCGCGAGATTTGCCGCGAAAAGAAAATCCTGCCCGAGGCCGAACTGAACGCTGCGCTCGATCCAATCGCCATGACCGAACCGGGTGGCGAAGGTTCGGCTGGGGGGTGACCGGAGCCGCTTCTCTTCATGGTTGCCAATGTCAACGGCCCGCAGTTCTCGGGTGGCGCGAATATCGCCATCAAATGCCCGAGTCATACCTACGATGCAACGATTGCGTTTTATCGAGATACGCTCGGATTGCCGTTGATCGAAGAAGAACCCGAAGGCTGCATTTTTCAATTCGGTCCGGTGCGGCTCTGGATCGATCGCGTCCCGAACCTGAGCCATCCCGACATCTGGCTGGAATTGGAAACGAACGACACCGACGCAGCCGCCTCTTATTTGAAAATCAATGCCGTGCCGCGGCGCGACGAAGTGGAACAGCTGCGCGAAGACTTTGACGGGTTTTGGATTTCCGATCCCGCGGGTGTCATCCATCTTGTGGTTGGCCACGAAGAAGCTTAAGCGCGGCTTGTCATCCTGAGCCGCGCAGACGGCGAAGGACCTCACAGCAGTTCGAGCAGCATCGCGTTAAATCACGCCCACATTGCAAATCACGTTTTCTCTTTCGAGAAAACGCAAACTACGCAGGCCAGATCCTTCGCCGTCTGCGCGACTCAGGATGAGAGCAAGCTCCGAATGCGCGGGACATTGTGTCGTTAGGGTTGCCGCGAGATGTGGCGACCGACGATGACCAAGTCGCGCTCGACACCGTCAAGCGACGCAACCCGCGGCAGCAAACCCCAGCGTTCAAATCCAAGTTGCGCAAACAACTGCAAGCTGGGTTCGTTATGGGCGAAGATCAAACCGACCAATGCGCTCAACCCCAGCGATGGCGAGCGTTCGATTGCTTCCGCGAGCAATCCGCGCGCGATTCCACTGCGTCGAAATCGTTCGGCCACATAAACGCTCACCTCCGAAGTTCCGCGATAAGCGGCACGCGGGATGAATTCCTTAAAACTGAACCAGCCTGCGATTTGATTGTCCATTTCCGCGACCCATAAAGGGTACCGATCCCGAGAATGCTCATGAAACCAGGGGATGCGCTTCTCTGCTGAAACGGGCTCGAGCTCGGCTGTCACCATGCGCGTTGGCACGGTCGTGTTGTAGATATCGACGATGACTGGCAGGTCCGCTTCGGTCGCATCCCGGGTTTTCATTTTTTGTATTGGCGGTTTCCGACCGCCGAAAGTTAAATAAGAACCGGCGGCCGGAGACCGCCGCTACAACGCAGCCGGCGCGGTCTGGAAAAACAGACTTTCGAATGTCGGCTGAAAAGCTCCGCCTCTGGTTTCGCCGATTCGGAACGAACCGCTAATTTCTGATTGCCGGGCGCAGTGTCACTTCGATGTCGTTGCGTTCGCATTTGTCGAGGAGCGTGCGGATGGCGCCTTCGGCCAGCGCCGGGGTGTTGCAATCGCGGCTCAGATGACCAAGTACCACGCGCTCGATTTTTCCCGGCAAAAGTTGCTCGAGCACGGCAGCGGCGGCCGTGTTTGAAAGATGGCCATGCCGCGATTGGATCCGTTGTTTCACCGGCCATGGTCGATGCGGATCGTTCTGCAAAAGTTTCTCGTCGTGGTTCGTTTCGATTACCAGCGTCTGGACTCGGCGCAATCGTTCCACCAGCATTTTGGTAGCGCAGCCCAGGTCGGTGATGTAACCGAGACCGGCTGATCCGGCATGAAAAGCGAAGCCGACCGGATCGACCGCGTCGTGTGGGACCGGAAACGTTTGGACAGCGATATCACAGATGGCAAATTCCGAGCCGGTCCGGAAAAGACGCCAGTTGCGATGCGCCCCTAACGAGTGAGAGCCGTAACGAACCGCTTCCGCCGTGAGCGAATTGCAGTAGATCGGGATTTGGAATTTGCGACAAAGGACTTCGAGTCCGTAGACATGATCGCCGTGCTCATGCGTCAGCAAAACCCCATCGAGTTGGCCGGGCCCGACGCCGCACAGCGCCAGACGCGTGACGAGCTGACGCGCGCTCAGTCCGCCATCGACCAGGATGCGGCAATGATCGGTCGAGACGAGCGCACTGTTTCCAGCGCTACCGCTGCCGAGCATGGTCAGACTGAACACGTCCGATTAGTAACGGACGTGCTTTCAGTTCACAAATGGAAATCCGCGATTGGAGAATCTCAGTGCGTCTTTTCTTCTTCTGTCATCCCGAGTCGCGGAGACGACGAGGGACCTTGCCGACGCAGTCCGCGTCATCTCAGAGAAGAGGGCCTACCTTACAGTGAATGCTTGATCCGAGCCGAAGGCATTACAGCTATTGAGAGGTCCCTCGCTTTCGCTCGGGATGACAGATTTGTTCGGACGCCACGTCCATGAGCGCGAAAATATGAGCCCGCTTTGCGCCATAATCGAGCGAGCGAAAGCGCCGGATCTCGTCAACACGCCGCATCCCGTTCAGGGTATCGAGAAATTGGGTGTAACTCGATGCGAGTTCCGTCGTTTCGAGGTAACGCCCGCGGAGATTCCGATCCTCAAAGGCATCGGGATTTTGCGCGGCGAACAAATGAAAACGCAACCAGCGGCGATCGGTCCGCGCGACCCGCTGCGTCTTTCGAAAAAATGCCACGAACAAGAGGAGGACGAGATAGGTATCGACCTGCGCCTGCAGCTCGAGATTGCGAGCGAAATCTTCCGATTCGATGGCGCGTTCGCCGTTTTTGAATTGAATGGCGGCATGGAGCGCATGGTTGATTTCTTCCACGAACATAATGAGCGAACGAATGTTCCGATCGCTCAAGCCGGCGCGCGGATCGTGTCGTTCCAGTTCCTCGATCAACCAGCGCGAATAATAGATGCCGACATAAAGCTGATCGCCGGCGGTGCGCAAAAACGTGCGGGCCAGCTCGCTCAACTCGCGGGCCGAGGCCCCGGCCAGCTTGGTTAATTGTCGACAACGACGCTGGTCGATCAGGCAATCTTCCAGATTGATCCCGACTTGTGCGTACGTCCGCTCGAAGAGCCGCTGGATCTGGCTGAACAACGTTTCGTTCATAGGAGCAGTGACGCGCTGCCGTCGTCGTCCAGGTTCAGCAGTTCGTCGGAAAGTTGATTCAGAGCGAGCCGGACGTCGTGAAAGCGGTCGCCCAACTCTTCATACACATCATGCAACTCGCATCGGCGCGCGGTCGAATGTGAAGCCACGATCTGGTAATTGGTGCGGCCGATCCTTTCGTAAAACTCCAGGTCGGGCGCGCCGCGCAAGCTTCGCCGATGCGTGTTCTCGTGGAAAATCCCGCTGAGAAAAAGAGAATAATTTCCGACGTGCGCGCGGAGGAGAAAACTTTGTTCGTGCGTCGCGCGGGTGAGCGCGATGAGCATGTCGGAAATATATTGCCGGCCACGATCCTCACCGGCGTGCGGGGAATGCAATCCATTGGCGCGCGAAAACGTCTCGAGCAGGGAAGCGACATAATCGCAGAGTTTGCGATCGTGGATTCCCGCCCGTTGCAAGACATGCCGGGCCAGGACATAGAAGTAGAACTCGGATGAGATGGCGAGATGCGTCGCGCTGGAGAGAATCGCATCCACCAGTCGTGGATGATCGAGCACGGCGTCGCGTGTTTCTGAATCGCTCAACAGATCGACCAGCGAGACCTGGTCGGTTTGCGAACGCGCCAGCGTCCGGACGATGAATTGAAAATCCTCCGCCGTGAACCGCGCCCGACAATTCGCCTGGATCATCGGGGACTCATCATAAGCATCACCAATGCCCCGCGACAAGGGAATTGCCTTTGACGGCAGTTCCTAGCCGTTATCGATGCTGTCGAAATAACGTACCGCGCGCAGACTGGGGGGAGGAAACGGTTAACCCGGAAAGCTTCGTGTTGATGATCCATGTGTTCCGCAGAAACTCGAATTGGCGCGAAATATTTGCGCTCAGACAACTGAAGTGCAGTCCGCGCTCTGGTTCGTTAGGCGGGCTTGAGCGCGACGAGGTCTTTTTTCACCTTCTCGAAAAACAAAGGGAGCGTCGTAGGTTTCCAGTCTTTCCCGCAGATCACGTCGATCGCGTGCAGACCGAGGAGACGGTAGCTCTCCAACTGCGATTCGCCGAACCACTGGTCGGCGGTGGATTCGTGCGGAAATTCCGGATGGGCCGCGGCGTAGTTCGCCACATCCGGCGGCTCGTCGCCCGCCACCACGGGCTTGATGTAAATGAACAATCCATCCGTCCCCGGTCCATCGATCGCCGAGTAGTTGATTGTGCCGAAAGCGCAGCGGTTGATTGTGCCTTCGGATTTCTTTGGCGAGATGACCTTGATGTCGATCGGGATCCCGAGATCGATCCGGATCTTGCGGATGGCATTGCCGAGGTCTTCAAACACGTAATCAGAATCCTGGCCGGCATCGACCACGAGAATGAATTTGCATCTACGCAGGACCATTTCGTAGAGCCCGAGGTTTTCGAAATGTCCGCCGTCAGAAAGATTCACATATTTGTAGCGACTGTTTGTGTTTCCGATCGCCTCGGAAAAGAGCGGGCCGACGGCGTAACCGGGACCGGATCGGCGCCATGTCTTCGCCCCGGGCGGACCCGGATTACCGAGCCACCAGCCGAGACGAACATTGAACAGTGTCATCAGGAAACCGACGATTGGTGAACTGTGATAGCCCATGTTCGGATTGGCCGCCGCCCCGGAAATCGTAAGTGCAGTTCCAAGAGAGATGCCGTCGCCGTATTCGGCCGATGGCCGATAACCGAGATGCCAGGAACCGCTGTGCAGACGGCTCATGGTGAAAGATTCGGCTTTCCGTTCCTGCCAGGCTAGTTCTTCGCCTTTGACGAGATTGAGCGCGGCATTGATGACGTGAAAAGGTTTGCCGGGCGAGAGATCGCGCAACGCCATGTTATCGGCCGGATCGAACCCAGTAAACAAATGTGGCTTGCGGCTCTCCCGTGTGCGCGAGGCGCCGAGGAACGCGCGAATCAACCGGATACGGTACATCGCATGGAGAGAAAACTTGTTTACGTTGATGAAATATCCCATGACGAGACCGAAAAGGAGCGTCACGCCGGTGAGGAAAAAAACGGCAAAGAGTTGTCCCTGATATTGCGACACGCCCAGGAGCGTCGTGGAAATCTTCTTCACCCACGGTTGCGAACCGACGTAAAGCAGCGCCCACGAGCTCACGACCGACAAGAGTACGAAGAAGAGAATCGCCGCTATCGACATCGGCAGTTGCGAACTTCCTTTCGTGCCAAGTGCTTTGGCAAATTTTGATCGGACGGCGAGAAATGCTGCGAGGATTCCTGCCATTCCCCCGAACGCGCCGAGGAGCGCCTTGGCGATTGGATTGGCTTTCACTTCTCCCAGAAAAACCAACAGTCGATCTCCATGCGTTGTCGTGATCGCCTGTGCGCCCCAAAGCACAATGATGTTAATCACCATCCAGGTCACCACGGTGATGAGAATCCAGGCCGCTGATCGGCCCCACCATTCGCGGTCCTCGTCTTCCGAGACCCAGCTGGCCAGGCCGGTGAAAAGGAAATTTACGAGCAAGAGGATGCCCAAAACCAGCGCCGGTGCGAAGCAAACGTAATTAATCGCATTCGCGGCGGGGGCCAAAAAAAGGCGGGTGGCAATTGCCCACAAGCAAAGACCTCCAACGGCCGCCGTAAGTAAAATCGTGAAAAGCCGCGTGAGCGATGCAGCGACGTGCGTGGGCCGAGTCCATCGTCGGAAAAACAAAGAAGCGACGAGCGCAAGTAACCCGCCCGCCAGATAACTGGCGACCGCATAAACGACAAACTTCCAAAGCACGTCTATCGGTTTGAGTGGTATGTAACCGTAAGTATTGCGAAACAAAGCCCACCATTCCGTCAGGACCAGAGACGCGAGGAACAATGGGACCTGGCGGTACTTGAGAAAGCGGGCCTGCGAAAATCGTGCGTTACCGGTGGCCGGGACGTCGAGAATGGAATAAGCCATCGCGACCGCGATGAGCAGGAACCCAACGATCAACAAGACGATCAGGCCGATCGTGTAACGGTGCACTATCTGAAGGTACTCCTGGGAGGTAGTCCAACCTTCCGGCTGCAACAGGATCGCGGCCAGATGAAGGCGTGGGATCATCATTGCGGCGGCCAGCCACGAGATCAGCACCAGCCAGTTCAGAAATATGTTGCGGATGTAAGTGGCGATCAGCGTCCAGGTGTCGACGGAAGTCAGGCCGGTTTTCGGCGTGAGGTAATTGCTGAAGGTCCGGAGATGCCGAACCGGCTGCGGTTCGGGGTTAAGCGTGGAATCCGGACGCCGCCGCAACTCTTCGAAAACGCCGGCCGCGCCGCCAGGATGATTTTTGATCCAGGCCGTGAGCCATCCGCCGACGTAACCGCCACCCGACACCGTCGAAAGATAATCAAAAGCGCCCAGCAAACCGGTCTTCGCGAGCCCTTGGAGAATGCCGAGGCTAAAGATCGCGCTGCGAATGCCTCCACCCGAGAGACAAAGCGCGGAACGCGCCGGCTGCTCGTGATGAATGCGCTCGTAAACCGCTTTCAAGCGTGCCTGTTTTTCGGCGACGGGCAATTCTTGGGTCTCGTCGCCGCCAATTTTTGCGTCGAGTTCCTCAGCCAGGATGTCGGCCAGCGATTTCGGCCGTGGCGCAAGATGTGTCTCTTCACCCGTCACGATGATCCCTCCCGAGGATACCGGTATATGGCTCGTCAGCGATTGAGACAAGCTGATTCGTCCGCGAGTCGCTGAGCGCTTTGATTCTTGGCAACGGAAATTCAGAAAAAATTGAGTTGGGAAAACGCACTTGGGCCCGCGCATACGAATTCGTTTTTGTGGATGCGGTGCCGATCGAAGAATTGCCGGAAGGGCGGAAGGAGGCTCTGGAAGATTACCTCCAGTCTCATCCCGATTCCCTGGCAGCCAAAGTGCGACCAAAGATCGGAATGGAGCGCAACGTTTGGTTCGCCTTGGCAGGCGAGAACATGGTCACCGGCATTGCAGGGTTTGGTCCAACAATCCCGGCGGCGTTGAAGAGTTGGGAAGCGAATTATCGCGAAGCGACCCATTCGCAGCGGTAAATGACGCCACTCTGCGGAGCTTGAGAAACTGGCGGAAGGGGTGGGATTCGAACCCACGGTGGGTTTAACCCCACGCTCGATTTCGAGTCGAGTGCCTTAAACCGGACTCAGCCACCCTTCCTTCACCCGATCAGAATTCGCCAGCCGAAATTGACGGGTCATTATGGGACCGGGTTGGCGGTTTGTAAACCGTTAGGGCGTGTCAGTCGCAGCACGATTCGGGGTCGTCTCGAGCGGAGTCAAAGAGATCTGGCGGCGTTGCCGCAAGATTGCGCGGCGGGCTCCCTCGACTACACTCGGGATGACCAACAGGGACTTCGAGAGAGGTGATTTTAGCTCGAAAAAAATGTTACAATTTTGGGCTTGCCGCGGATGCTTTTTGCACCGCATGTTGTGTGTCCTGCGCGCAGCTTCCCCAATTACTTGTTGTTTACGGATGTTGGCCCGTATTCACAGGTTGTTGGCCTTGGCTGTGCACCATTATTCGCACTAATTCGCAACCTTAACCCGCTTCCGTCACCATGATTCAACTCAAACCCGGAATTCAACCTGCCTCGCTTCACAAATCGCAAAAATCGGCTGTTCGAAGAAAAAACCGCGTTGCGAAAGGGAAGAACGGCGGCCTCCGGTTTGAACGGATTTTCAGCAGCGGGAAAGTGCGGCCGTTCGATCAAATCGAATGGGAACGCCGCACCGCGGAGATCACCGATGACAGCGGCAAAGTGATTTTCAAACAGGAGAACATTGAGGTCCCAAAAGGCTGGAGCCCGCTTGCGACGAAGATTGCGGTCTCGAAATATTTTTACGGCGACATCGCGAATGGAACCGATCCATGCCGAGGCGGGCGTGAAACGTCGGTCCGCCAGTTGATTCATCGCGTGACTCGCACGATCACCGATTGGGGCATAGCCGACGGATATTTCGCGAATGCCACGGTCGCGGAAACTTTTTATGACGAGCTGACGTGGCTTTGTCTGAATCAGCATGGCGCATTCAACTCGCCGGTTTGGTTCAACGTCGGTTTGTACCATCAGTACGGCATCGGCAAAGAGGCCGGACTCGGAAATTATTTCTACAACCGCGAAACCGGCCAGGCGGAACGCGCGACGACGCAGTACGAATATCCGCAAGGCAGCGCCTGTTTCATCCAGAACGTCGAGGATACGATGGAAGACATCATGCGCCTGGCGATGAGCGAGGCGATGCTCTTCAAGTATGGGAGCGGCACGGGAACGGATCTCTCCTCGTTGCGGAGCACGCGCGAGAAATTAAGCGGCGGCGGGAAGCCGAGCGGACCGCTTTCGTTCCTGAAAGTTTACGATCAGGTCGCAAACGTCGTGAAAAGCGGCGGAAAAACCCGGCGGGCGGCGAAGATGAACACGCTCAAGGACTGGCATCCGGACATTGAGGAATTCATCGACGCGAAACAGAAGGAAGAAAAGAAAGCGTGGGCTCTGATCGAGCAGGGTTACGACGGAAGCTACAACGGCGACGCCTACGGTTCTGTCATGTACCAAAACGAAAACCTGAGCGTGCGCGTGAGTGACGACTTCATGGAAGCGGCCCTGGAAGGTCGCGAATGGTGGACGCGCCGTGTGCGCGACGGTTCGCCCTGCGACCGGAAGGACGCGCGGACGTTGCTCCGCAAAATCGCGGAAGGAACGCATGTCTGCGGCGATCCGGGAATGCAGTTCGACACCACGATCCACAAGTGGCACACCTGCAAAGGAACCGACCGCCAGAATTCCACCAATCCGTGTTCGGAATACCTCTTTCTCGATAATACGGCGTGCAATCTCGCGTCGCTGAACCTGATGAAGTTCAAGACGGCCGATGGTGCGTTCGATATCAAACGTTTCAAGGCGGCCGTGCGCCTCTTCATTACCGCGCAGGAAATCATTGTCGATAATGCGAGCTATCCGATCAAAGAGATCGCGGAAAACTCGCACGTCTTCCGCACGCTCGGGCTTGGCTATGCGAATCTCGGCTCGCTCATCATGAGCGATGGGTTCGGTTATGACAGCGCGGAGGGACGCGCGTTGTGCGCCACGATCACCTCGATCATGACCGGCGAAGCATACGAGCAAAGCGCAACGATCGCGCAGGCCATGGGACCGTTCCCCGGATATCATGACGCGCGTTGCAGCGGTGTGGCGCAGCCGGTGGCAGAGGACAATGTCGAGTCGATGCTAGAGGTGATCGGCCTGCATCGTTGCGCCGTCGCTGAAATTCCGGATGTCGAAGGTTTTGCCTATCTAAAAGACGAAGCGGCCAAAGTTTGGGATCGTGCCGCGGCGCTCGGGAAACGTCACGGTTATCGCAACGCGCAGGTCACCGTGCTTGCTCCGACGGGGACGATCAGTTTCCTGATGGATTGCGATACGACCGGGATTGAACCGGACATTGCGCTCGTAAAATACAAGCTGCTTGCCGGCGGCGGGATGTTGAAAATTGTGAACCAGACGGTCTCTCCGGCGCTCGAAAAGATGGGCTACAACTCGGAGGAAATCGAACGCATCATCGCGCACATCGACGCCTTCGACACGATCGAAGATGTGACCGACGCGGACGGAAGCAAGATTTCATCCGGCCTCAAGCCAGAGCATTTGCCGGTATTCGATTGTGCATTTAAGCCCCATCGAGGGGAGCGCAGTCTGAGCTATGTCGGACATCTGCGCATGATGGCGGCGGCGCAACCGTTTCTCAGCGGCGCGATTTCGAAAACGGTCAACCTGCCGGAGGCAGCGACCGTCGATGAAATCATGGATGCCTACGTCGAAGGTTGGCGGCTCGGGCTCAAATCAATCGCGATGTATCGTGACGGTTCGAAGCGTTCCGCTCCGTTGAACACGCGCAAAACAAAAGACATGGGCGGCATGGGTCACGAATCAGCGGCGACCTTGGATCGTGGTGAGTTGGAAACCCGGATCGTCGAACTCGACGAGGAAGTTTCGATGCTCCGCAGCCGCCTCGATCAACCGATCCGGCATCGCATGCCCGACACGCGCATGTCGTTGACCCACCGGTTCGAGATCGCGGGACACGAAGGCTACATCACGGTCGGCCTCTATGAGGATGGCCAGCCGGGCGAACTCTTTATCACCATGTCGAAGGAAGGCAGCACGATCGGCGGCTTGATGGACACTGTCGGTACGCTCACTTCCATCGCGTTGCAGTACGGAGTTCCACTCCAGAGTTTGGTAAAAAAGTTTGCCTATCAACGATTCGAGCCGAGCGGATTCACCAAGAACCCCGACATCCGCAACGCCACCAGCATCACCGATTACGTATTTCGCTGGCTCGGTTGCCAGTTCATTCCCGGTTACAAGGAAGCGACATCACCGAACCGCGGCCAGAGCGAGCTACCGATGAAAGAAATTCCCGAAATGGAAAAGAAAGCGATCAATCGTCCCGTGGCCGATTTGCCGCGCACGGCCGAGAAGGAGTTGATCGATGTGGTCACGAATCACGCGCCGAACGAAGGCGCTCCTCATGTCGCGAGCAACGGCCACACCCATGCGGAGCGGGTGCAGGAAGCGCTCGGCAACATGTACATGGATATCACTTGCTCCCATTGCGGAAGCACCAAAGTGATTCGGGCCGGAGCCTGTGGCGTTTGCACCGAATGCGGAACGAGCCAGGGATGCAGCTGAACGTAAACGGGAAAGAAGATAGCAGATTCGACCAGGATTCATTTCGGATCCTCTCTCTGGACGGCGGCGGCCTGAAGGGACTTTTCACCGCGAAGCTGCTGGCTGATCTGGAGCGCGACCTAGGTGTACAGATCGGGGACCACTTCGACCTGATAACAGGAACATCAACTGGCGCGATCATTGCGCTCGGATTGGCATTTCGCATTCCAGCGTCGGACATCCTGCATTTCTACCGGGACAAGGGGCCGAAGATTTTCGATGCCTCGAGCTTCGGCATCATCTCTACCCGCTATTCTGCCGAGCCGTTGCGTGTCGCACTGACGGACGTTTTCGGTGAAAAGACGCTCGCCGACTCTTCAAATCGTCTCGTCATTCCGGCGTTCAATCTTCAGCGCCGCGAGGTGAAGCTCTTCAAGACTCGGCATTCGCCGCGGTTCCTGCGCGACTGGAAAATGAGGGCTGTTGACGTCGCGCTAGCGTCAGCTGCCGCGCCGACTTACCTGCCAGCTTTCGTAGATGAATCACTGATTAAGTACGTCGATGGAGGAATCTGGGCAAACAACCCTTCGCTGGTTGGGATAATCGAGGCCATGACCGTTCTCGGGGTCGACCGCTCGCAGATCAACCTACTGAGTATCGGCACGACCAGAGAGGTAGTGCGGATGGACGCGGTTAGGGGAAATGCAGGTCGGGCTCTCTGGGCTTCTCAGGTGTCAGATGTCTTCATCGGTGCTGATTCTGTAGCTGTGGAGGCCATGTGTGAGCATCTGCTGCGCGATCATCTGGACGAAGATTCGACGCGCAACTACCGCATTAATCCGCACGTCGCGGCAGGTGAGTTCGAGCTACACCGCGCATCTGAAGAACTGATCGCACTCGGTGCGCGGGAAGCTGAGCACGCAAGCCGGAAACTCAGCCAAAGATTTTTTTCCACGAAGGCTCAACCCTTCGAGCCGTTAACCCACGAACACGCCGCGTAACTGTATGTCAGCAAGAACCCCCCAACAGATCAGGACTGAGCTACTCAAATCAGCTCTCGAGTCGATCAGCATCCCTCCAAGCGTTTACGCGAAAGCCATGGAGCGGTACCGCTCGCTGACTGAATTCTTGGACGATCCGCTAACGCACGTTGGTCTATGGAGGCCTACAATGTACGTGCAAGGTTCCGCTGCCCTCGGCATCACCACCAAACCGCCCGGGCGCCAGGATTTTGATTTCGATGTGACGTTGGAGTTTGGCTCGTTACCGGCGATGGCAGCGATGGCGGCGCGAAACGCAGTCGAGAAGCGCCTCAGAGAGGACGCTAATTATGCCCGGATGCTCAACACCGAAAAGAACCGGTGCCTAAGACTCGATTATGCGAAGGACGAACGCTTTCACATCGACATCGTTGTCGGCCGGAGTGCGAGCTGGGTGAACGATACGGGGACTGGAATCCAAGTGACCGATCGACAGCTCTCCGACTGGGCCCGCAGCGACCCGCTCGGGTATATCGCGTGGTTCGGGCAGCGGAAACAGATGCTGGCGAAGAGGCATGCCACCCCAAGCAGCCCCACGATGATCAACGCGAGTGCCGACCCTGTACCGGAACAGCCTAAGCCCGACGAGAAGCTCCCCTTACAGTGGGTGATTCAGATAATGAAGCGCCATCGCGACTTGATGTTCCTCAGCGATCCCACTGATGCGCCGATTAGCATTATCCTAACGACGCTAGCAGCTAAGGCCTATCAAGGCGAAGACACGATTGAGGCCGCACTCGTCGGCATCACGGGCCGATTGCTGCAGCAATTCGACGACGTGGAGCGCCAAACCGTATTGAACCC
This sequence comes from uncultured Verrucomicrobiae bacterium, assembly GCA_963737545.1. GTDB lineage: Bacteria > Verrucomicrobiota > Verrucomicrobiia > Chthoniobacterales > UBA10450 > CAVTTH01. The sequence continues at coordinate 1,151,306 of CAVTTH010000003.1, forward strand.
AGTGATCCAACCAGAGAATTTCGCCGACAAATGGCGTACGAAACCCGAGCGGCGCGAAGCATTTTTCAAATGGTATGGCCGCTTCCAAGCAAACGTTCGTAGTTTCATTGAGGCCACGAAAATCTCGTCGATTTCGGAAAAACTCGACTCGCTCGTTGGCGAGCGGGCCAAGACACGAGCATTTAGTACGCACAGCGAAGTGATCAACGAAATGCAGCGCCGCGGGCAGCTGGGAGTGATCTCGCCTGCGGCCACACTTGCGCCGGTCACGATGATAGCCAGCAAGGTGATTCGTCCCCACACGAACTACGGCAGCGTATAGTGCGCTTTCAATCGCAAGCAAAAGCGCTACCGCTGGCGGTCCAAGCGGCCGCGCTGCGAAAACAGTGGGAAACGGTTTCCTTGAGCATTCGTGGATCGTCTTTGCTGAAATGGCGTGGCCGCGTGAGGCCGGCGGAATACACTGAGTGCTATCTCATCGAGTTAGACTATCGAACCGACACCCGATTCGTGCCGCGCCCGCATGTCTTCGTGCGTGATCCTGTTCTGAAGCTGCGAGATGGGCGGGGATGCCCACACCGGCATGGCGCTCACGAGCCATGCCTCTACTACCACCACGGAACGGAATGGAACACAGGCATGCTGCTCGCCGACACCATCGTCCCTTGGACCTCGCGGTGGCTTTATTTCTACGAAATCTGGCTCGCAACCGGCGAGTGGATGGGCGGAGGCATTCCGCACAATCCGCCGAAATCGTTCCGCCACCGAAAGGCGGAGCTGGCTTCCCAGTCACCTCACCACGAATGATGCTAGATGAACGTGCGATCGGTAGGCCTAAGGTTTTGGCGCGGCGCTTTTCCTGGACGCGATCCAGGCGTTCACGTTTCGCTCCAGAACATCGAGCGGAACGGCGCCGGAAAGCAAAACAGCATCGTGAAATTCGCGAACATCGAACTTATCACCAAGCGCTTGCTTCGATCGTTCGCGTAGCTGCTTGATTTTCAATTCGCCAATTTTGTATGCGAGCGCCTGTCCCGGCATGGTGATGTAGCGATCGATTTCATTGACGATGTCGTTCTCGGCTTTGGGCGCATTTTCCATGAAGTAGTCGATCGCTTTTTGCCGATCCCATTTCATGTAATGCATGCCGGTATCGACCACGAGCCGGACAGCGCGCCACATTTCGTAGGTGAGCTGGCCGAATTTCGAATACGGATCATCGTAGAGTCCCATGTCTTCGCCTAACGACTCTGCATAAAGTCCCCAACCCTCGGAAAACGCCGTGTAGAATCCGTAGCGGCGGAATTTCGGGATCTCGCCTTGTTCCTGCGCGAGCGCGATTTGCAAATGATGACCGGGCACCGCTTCGTGCAGCGAGAGCGCCATCATTTCCCATTTCGGACGCGTCTCGGGTTTGTAGAGGTTGACGTAATAGCTGCCGGCGCGTGAGCCATCGGCAGCGGGACGATTGTAATACGCGGTGGTGGTATCGGGCGCGATGTTATCTGGAATTTTCACCACGCCGTACGGCATGCGCGGCAACGTCTTGAAGACCTTGACCAGATTCGGATCAATCCGTTTCGCCAGCGCCTGATAGGCTTCGAACAATTCCTCCGGCGTCTTGTAAAAGAATTGCGGATCGGTCCGCAGCTTCGCGAAGAATTCCGCGCGCGTGCCGGTGAAGCCGACCTTCTTGATGATCGCGTCCATCTCGCCGCGGATACGCGCGACTTCGCTCAGGCCTTTCTCGTGAATCTGTTGCGGCGTGAGATCAGTCGTGGTGTAACGCTTGGCCAGATAAGTGTAGAGATCGGCGCCCTCTGGCATTTGCCAGACACCGATCTGCGGAAAACAAGCCGGCAAATATTCCGATTCGTAATAGCTCTTCAGTTTCTGAAATGAAGGCAACACGCTGGCTGTGATCGCGTCTTTGGCGGCTTTCGTCAGGCGATCGCGATTGGCGTCGCTGATTTCCCGGGGGAATTTCTTGAACGGCTTGAAGAATCCGCTTGCCTCCGCGTCGTTGACCAGTTGCTTGTCGATCTGCGCCGGCACGCGATCCATGACCGCTTTCGGCCACAGGATTTTTGCCTTCACTCCTTCGCGCATGAGCGCGATCTGCTGATCCATGTGGGGACCAAACGCGCGCATCCGCGCGATCCAGTCTTCGTAGTCCTTGACCGTTTCGAAACGCAGCTGCTCGGTCATTTCATCCGCGGTCTGGATGCCGCCGCGTTGATTGATCGGCAGCAGATACATGCGGAAGCGAAAACCGGCGATGTCCTGCTCGAGATTCTTTTTGAACAGGTCGCAATTCAGCTGATCGGCCGGCGAAAGTTTCGCGCGATCGATTTTCCCCAAACGTTGCAACGCATTCCTGGTGTGTTCTTCGCGTTTTGCTTCCGCCTCGAGGCTGTCGTCGTCCCAACGATCGTTCCAGCGGCGGTCGCCTAACAAGGAGGCCCGAGTGGGATTTTGTTCTATCTGGTAATCCCATTCCGCTTCGAAGAAAGAGTTGAGAGTTTTACCAACATCGTCATTCGCCGGAGCGGGCGAAGAGGCTGCGAGAAGCCGCGTCACGAAAAACGCGGCGGTGAGGAAAGTGGTGCTGCGCTTCATAATTTCCGACGAAGGTAGCGGAGAGAGCGCGACAGGTAAATTCCGGTTGTCAGACGGGCCGATCTAAACGACTAATTCCGCGGGTTTCAGCGGCTGGTAGCCCTGCCCGCCGCGCGGGGGCCGTTTTCGTTTGGCCGCGCAGCTTCGACCCACCATTTTGACTTTATGAACGAAACCGAAATCCAGCGACAGAAGGAAATTCAGCAGGCCGAGGAGTTGCTCTTTGCCGGGCGGCAGGAACTTGGTTTCGCGAAAGGATTGTTCCTGGGGAAATTCGTCGCGGATTGGGCGATGCCGTATCCGCGCATCCCGGCGGCCCAACAAGCCGAGTTGGACACTTCGCTCACGGAAGTCCGGCAATTTCTCGACCGAACCCTCGATCCGGTCGCGATCGATGAGAATGAAGATATCCCGCAGGAATTGATCGACGGTCTCGGTCGCGTCGGTGTGTTGGGAATGACGGCGCCGACCGAGTTTGGCGGACGCGGATTTTCGCAACGGGCCTATTGCAAGATCCTGGAGGAAATCGGCAGCCGTTGCGCCTCCACATCCGTTTTTACGAACGCCCACCATTCGATTGGCATTCGGGCGCTCCTCCTTTTCGGAACGCGCGAGCAAAAGGAAAAATGGCTCCCTCCGCTCGTGACCGGGAAGCAGCTCGCCGCTTTCGCGCTCACGGAAGAGAATGCCGGTTCCGATGCGGCCAATGTCCAGATGACGGCGACGCCGAGTGAAGATGGTTCGCACTACATTTTGAATGGCGAGAAGCGTTATATCACCAATGCCGCGATCGCGCAGGTGCTCACCGTGATGGCGCGAACGCCGGTTCCAGGGAAGGAAGGTAAAACCGCGATCACGGCGTTTCTCGTCACGCCCGACATGCCGGGGTTCACCATGCTCGAAGCGCGCATGCCCAAACTCGGGATTCGCGGAACCGCCACCGGCCGCTTTGCCTTGCGCGATGTCCGCGTGCCGAAGGAAAATATTCTGGGACCGCTCGGAAAAGGTTTGCGGGTCGCACTCACGGTCCTGGATTTCGGACGCACGACTTTCGGCGCCTGTTGCACGGGTGCGGCAAGAACTTGTCTGCGGCTCGCGATCGAGCACGCAAACACGCGCCGGCAGTTCGACAAAACGCTCGGTGATTTCGATTTAGTGAAAAAGAAAATCGGGCGGATGGCGGCCGACGTTTACGCAATGGAGGCGATGACGGCTGTGACCGCGTCGCTCATCGATCGCGGACTCGAGGATTACATGATCGAGACGGCGATGCTCAAGGTCTTCACGACGGAACGACTTTGGGATGCGGTGAACGACGCGTTTCAAATCCACGGTGGCTCAGCCTATTTCAACGATTCGCCGCTGGGTCGGATGGTGCGGGACGCCAGAATCAATCAGATCGGCGAGGGCAGCAACGAAGTGCTCACCTCGTTTGTCGCTCTCGTCGGGATGCGTGGCCCGGGGATGGAATTCAAAGAGATCTACGACACGATGCTCAAGCCGACGCGCGGATTGGGGAAAGCCTGGAACGCGGGAATGAATCGACTCGGCTCCGCCATTCGGATTCCCGATGTACCCGTTCAGAGCGCGGAACTCCGGTCGGTGGCAGGGCAGTTCGGGCGTTTGATCTGGCGTTTCAATCTTTCCGTCAATCGTGCCTTGATCGCGTATCGCGAGCCGATCCTGGACATGCAACTCATTCAGGAGAGAATCGCGAATACAGCGATGGAAATGTTCGCGTCGGCATGCGTGTTGAGTCGCTGGGATGCGGAGTTGCAATCAACCGCGCGCAACGGCAGCGATCTTCCCGCGACAAATCCAGCGGCGGATCTGTTCTTGCGACGGTCGTTTCGAAAAATACGCCGATTCCTGCGCGGCTTGAACGACAACGACGATCGGGCGCTTTTGCGGACGGCAGACACGGCGCTCGGCAAAATCGAGCAGAAAGCGGTTTAGAGCCACGTTGGCTCGGCCCCGTTGAGCGCTGCATTGCACGTCGGTTTCAAGGAAGGTTACGGTGATTTCCATCGCGCAAAGCCAACTGCTGAGCCCGCGGTGTGTTTTAGACGGGTCCACGCTTCAACGATGAACGAAGATTTGGAGCGGGAATACGCGATGCGATTCGAGGCGACGTCTGCTTATCGATTTGCGGTCTGGAAAGTTCTGACCCGGGATTTCTTTTCTCGTTGGATTCCCAAGAATTCTGTCGTGTTGGATCTCGGCTGCGGTTGGGGGGAATTCATCAATCAAATCGATGCGGCCCAAAAATACGGAATGGACCTGAACCCCGCTTCCAAGGAGAAATTGACGCCTGACGTCCATCTACTGCCTCAAGACTGTTCTGCTCGGTGGGAACTTCCTGACGAGCATTTGGATGTCGTATTCACGAGCAATTTTTTTGAGCACCTTCCCACAAAAGAGGGTCTGCGATCCATTTTGGCTGAGTCCATTCGGTGTCTCGTGCCGAACGGCCGTTTGATTTGCATGGGGCCTAATATCAAATATTTACCCGGTCGCTACTGGGACTTCTGGGACCACCATCTTCCGCTAACCGAGTTATCGCTTAAGGAGGGCTTGGAATTGGCTGGCTTCGCCGTCGATTTTGTCGCAGCGCGCTTCTTGCCCTACAGCATGTCGCAAGGCTTTGCACCTCCGCTTATTTTTCTCCGACTTTACCTGAAGGTTCCATTCTTGTGGCGAATACTCGGCAGACAGTTCCTTATCGTAGCGCGCAAAAAAGCGTGAATTGATTGGCAACTGAGGCAGTCAATTCTGAAGGTGCACACGCCCTGACTGGCCTGTTTCTAGCTTCAAACGAGGCATGCGCCTCAAGGAGCTGGAGCCGGGGACTGCACCGGACCGCATCGATCTTAAGGGGAAACGGATTCTCGTCTTCATTGTCGCGTACAATGCGGCAACGACGATTGAGAAAGTGCTGACCCGCATTCCGGCGAGCCTGCACCAGTCGGATGTCGAGGTCCTGATCATCGATGATTCCTCAAAGGACGACACGTTCCGAAACGGTTTGCGCTTTCAGCAGCAGAATTCCGCTTTCAAGATCACGGTGCTGCGGACACCAGAGAACCAGGGCTACGGCGGTAACCAGAAACTCGGTTACCGCTACGCCATCGACAATAACTTTGATATCGTCGCGCTGGTGCACGGCGACGGCCAGTACGCGCCGGAGGAACTACCTGCGCTTCTCACGCCGCTGCTCGTCGAAGAAGCGGATGCCGTATTCGGCTCGCGCATGATCGATAAGCAAGCCGCCCGTGCCGGCGGAATGCCGTTCTATAAGTGGATCGGCAATCAGATTCTGACTGCTTTTCAGAACCGAATGCTCGGCACCGTTCTGTCGGAATTTCACTCGGGTTATCGCCTTTATGCAACGAAGGCGCTGGCGCAAATTCCGTTCGAGCGAAACACGAATAATTTCCACTTCGATACCGAGATCATCATTCAGCTGGTGTTGAAGAATTTGCGGATCGCCGAGTTGCCGATTCCCACCTACTACGGCGACGAGATTTGCCACGTCAACGGGATGAAATACGCGGCCGATGTTTTCGTGACTATGCTCCGGGCTCGCGCCCACCAGATGAATGTATTTTTCGATCGCAAGTTTGACGTGAACCCGCCGGAGGAAACTTACGACCTCAAACTCGGTTTTGAATCATCGCACACGGCGGCGATCGCGGCGGCGCGGCCAGGAAGTTACATCCTCGACGTCGGATGCGGCCAGGGCTACATCGGGTCGGAGTTGGTGAAGAAAGGCTGCCGCGTTACAGGGATGGATCGTTACGCGCCGGAGCCGACGGCTCAAATCGACTTTATTAACTGGGATCTCGATCGCAAGGAGTTCCCGGTAAACGTCTCTCACTTCGACCAGATCTTCATGCTCGACATCATCGAGCATCTCAAGGCGCCGGAGGAATTCATGGATGAGCTTCGCTTTGCCACCGGATGCAAGCGGCCGGAAATCATCATGACGACCGCGAATATCGGTTTTATCGCGACGCGGTTAATGCTGTTGCTCGGTCAGTTCAACTACGGCAAAAAAGGCATTCTCGATGCCACGCATACGCGCCTTTTCACCTTCCGTTCTCTCCGCGAACTATTGAAGCAATCCGATTACAAAATCATCGAGATGCGCGGCATTCCGGCACCTTTCCCGAAAGCGCTAGGGGACAATTTGATCTCGCGCTTTTTCCTTCGGGTAAATCGAGCGCTGATTCGTTTGAGCCGCGGTTTATTTTCCTACCAAATTTTTGTTCGCGCGGAAGCCAAGCCAACCGTGAACAATCTCCTGAGCGAGACCATCGAAGGCAGCGCTACCTTGCGGCAAAAGGCGGCTTCTCGCGCGGCCTGAGCGATCTGTTTTTGACCAACTGAAGAGAAGTTCGCTCTTTGTCCGGGCCGCTATTCACTTCTGTTAATGAAGGTTGATTCCCAAGGTAGAGTGCGTCTTAGATAGGCCCTCGAATGAAAATTATTCTCACCGGAGCGTGTGGTTTTGTCGGAAGCACTCTTGCGGCAGAGTTGCTTGCCACTAGCGAAAATCTCGAACTTCTGGGGGTGGACAATTTGAGTCGCCCCGGCAGTGAGGTGAACCGACCAATCCTGGCCCGCTTGGGAGTGAAGCTGCTCCATCTCGATGTTCGGAGTGCTACAGACATAAGCACACTTCCTCGAGCTGATTGGGTGATTGATGCGGCTGCCAATCCCAGCGTACTGGCGGGCACCGACGATCGCAGCTCTAGCCGGCAGTTGATTGAGCACAACTTGATGGGAACGATTAACCTCTTGGAATACTGTAGGGACCACAAAGCCGGGTTCATTCTGCTAAGTACGAGCCGAGTCTATTCGATCCCGAAATTGGCCGCGCTTCAAATGACGGATATTGACGGACGATTCGAACCGATTCCCCAGCAAGTGCCGGGTTTCAGTGTCTCGGGTATATCGGAAGGATTCTCAAAAGAGCCGCCGCTCTCGCTCTACGGCGCCGCCAAATTCGCGTCCGAAAATTTCGCCCTTGAATACTCTTCACTGTTTGAGTTTCCGGTCTGGATTAACCGGTGTGGGGTACTGGCCGGTGCGCGACAGTTTGGAAGGGCGGATCAGGGCATTTTTTCCTTTTGGATCCATTCCTACCGATGGCGCAAACCGCTGAGATATATCGGATTTGGCGGGGAAGGCCATCAAGTACGCGATTGTTTACATCCTCGCGATTTGGTTCCCGTCTTACTCCAACAGATCGGGAGTTCAAGTGGTCGGGATGTCAACAATCTTGGCGGTGGCATGGAAAACAGCCGGTCGCTCTGGCAATTAAACGAATGGTGCAGGAATCGCTTCGGGTTCGACCACGAAATAGGGAGAGACGCGGATGAGCGCGTGTTCGATGTCCCGTGGCTGGTGCTCGACTCTTCGCGAGCATGCAACCGGTGGAAATGGCGGCCGCAGATCAATATAGAAAACATCTTCGAAGAAATTGCTGAGCACGCCGATGCCAATCCTGACTGGATTGCCCTGAGCAGTTGAAGTTGTCTCGTTTGGACCGGTTGTTAGCGTTTGCTGGCACGGAGAACGCTTTGTAAGTGCAACATGTCCGCCCCGTGGCCACGAATCGCACCCCGTCCGTTTCGCGGCGGAAATCCTGCGTCGAAAGAGATCGTATCGGAATCCGCACTGACATTATTGTCCATCGTCATTCCCGCCAGGAACGAAGAGAGTTGTATCGCCTCTACAGTGGAACATTTGCATCTGGAACTTCGGTTGCATGAGATTCCTCATGAAATCGTAGTGGTCGACGACGCGAGCAATGATCGCACCTGGCAGGTCCTTCAGACGCTTCGCCGAAGCATTCCCGAGCTTCTCGCCTTCCAAACTCGCGAACCACACGGATTTGGTCGGGCGGTTAGCCATGGCTTGGCCCACATGACTGGTGATGCCGTTGTTATCATGATGGCCGATGAATCAGATGATTGCCGCGACGTCGTCCGCTATTGGAATCTTCTCAACGAAGGATACGAATGCGTGTTCGGAAGCCGATTTCTGCATGGCGGCGGAGTCATCGATTATCCGCGGGTGAAGTTGGTCATCAATCGGTTTGCTAACTACTTTGTGAGAACGCTTTTTGGATTCGGACTGAATGACACGACAAATGCGTTTAAGGCTTATCGGCGGAGTGTAATCGAAGGTTGTCTTCCTCTAATCTCGCCCCATTTTAACATTACTGTTGAGCTACCGCTAAAGGCAATCGCGCGTGGTTATTCGTGGGTAAGTGTTCCGGTCACATGGCGAAATCGACGGACGGGCAAGTCGAAGCTCAAGATCAAGGAAATGGGCAGTCGATACTTATTCATCTGTCTTTATGTTCTCCTCGAGAAGTATTTGAGCCGAGGGGATTATCGGAAAAATCCAACGTTCACGGCCTGAGTGGGGTGCATGCATCCTTTGCTTAGGCAATGGCTGGTTGCTGCCGTCGTTATCGCAGCCCTCATTGCTCCGCTCTGGTCCAGCATCGAAAGACCAGCTGCTGCGATGGATGAGGGAGCATTACTGGTTTATCCGGAGCTCCTTCTTAAGGGCCACATCCCGTATCGCGATTTCGAGACATTTTATGGCCCGGGGAACATGGCTGCCTTGTCAGCGGCCTATGCCGGCTTCGGAACAAACATTTTTACTGAACGCGTGGTTGGTCTGCTCTATCGAGTGCTCCTTCTCTTGGCGCTTTTTGTTTTGATCCAGCGTTGGAGCACAGCTCTCGCGGCCGGATGCCTGATAGTCACTGGTTTTCTTCTCGTACCGATGCTGCTACCCGCCTACGCGTGGATAGGTGGAATAATGTGTTTGCTTTGGTCTCTTTGCTGCACTGCAAACCCAGGTTCAATCCGGCGGTGTTTTTGGGGTGGGTTCCTTGCGGGGATCGCTCTTCTTTATCGCGTTGACCTCGCGCCCGCGATGGCTCTTGCAAGTCTCCCGTTATTTCTCTTGATGAATCGCGAGGGCCGCTGGCGGTACGTCGGAGGACTTGCTTTCGCACTCTTGCCTTTGGCTTGGCTGTTTGTCGTCGCGGGACCGCAGCAATTGTTTAACAATTTGTTTCTGTTTCCTGTGATCTACTCGAATCCGGCCAGGCGGTTGCCGTTCTCCACGGCAGGGAACACGGTCCACTGTCTATTCTTTGCCCATATCCTGGCGACGCTGATCAATCTCGCGGCGGGCGCAGTGGCGACGCATTTCGATCGCCGGGCGCCGGCGCCCCGACTGCTTCTGGGCCTCGCGCTTCTGGGTCTCGGCATCACGCATCAAACGTTGCAACGCATCGATTCGTCGCACGTCCTCTTTGCCGCCTTCATCTCGTTAGGGCCGCTTCCTCTTTCTTTGATGGTATTACGAGGTCAGTGGATAAGTAAACCGCCCGGCTGGGTCCACGCGTTGCTCGCGACCAATGTGATTCTGATTCTTCTGTCGATGGCCGTTCCCGCCCTCGCTTTTTATTGGCGGGGCCAGTTGTTTTCCGGTTGGGCGGAACAACCTGTTACCACAGCCTTCGCGGTGCACAGCGGGCGTTCATTTCCGGTTCTCTCTCGGCGTGACGCTCGTGATGTTAGTCGTTTGTTGAAGCAACTGCAGGAGCTGGCGCAACCCAACCAGCGCTTATTTGTCGGTCCCGCCGACCTTCGCCGGACAAATGACAACGACACTTACATCTATCACTTAGTGCCGCAGCTGGAGCCGGCTACCTATTTTCTCGAAATGAACCCGGGGTCTGCCAATCGACCAGACTCCCGGTTGGCAAGCGACGTCGCTACGGCGGACTGGCTGGTATTGAATCATGCTTCGGACACTTGGTATGAACCGAACGATTCGGTTCGCTACCGATCGGATGCTCCCATGAAAATTGTTCAATCAAGGTTTGAACTGTGCAGCCGGTATGGCGGCTTCGAATTATATCGTCACAAATAAGTCCTGGAGCGATCACTTCAAAATCCTGATCGCTTGAAGCAGGCCTCCGGTGACCAGTTCGTAAAGGTCGTGCTGGACAAAGAAAATGATATATTGGCGGAGTTCGATTGCGCAAACGATCGCGATGAAAATGCCAAGCCACCAATGCGAGCGTTTTCCGAACGAGACGCTTACGTTAGTTAGGCAACCGACTGCGAGAAAGCGCAAAGGCAGATCCCACATGTTGGTGTAACGAAGATTCATGCCGTAACGAACATTGGCCATAAGAAGGTAGCTTCCCACCACGAAAAAAAGCAGGAAGAGAGACGTTTTGTCATTCATTTTCAACTGGAAGACCCCGCCAATCGCCAGAATCAAAATCACTGGACTTATCGCCATAAGGTCGATCAAATACCGGTACCAGGGACCATCACCGGTCGCGATCGCGTACGGCAAGACAGAGGCTTTGCTGACGAGGAGGCGGAAAATCTGATACGTGGTTTCCAATGATCCGCAGAGATTGACGAGCAGTGCGACACCAAGCAGTGGGCCGGCAAAAGTGAGAAGCAGGAGCGTGCGCGAGATTTGGCCAAAACGGAGCCAACGATTCGCGCCCAACAGGATAAGCAATCCAACGTAGGCAAACATTGCATTCTCCTTGGTCAGGACCAACAGAGCAAGAGCCAGGGCGTAGCAGGTCAGCCAGGGCCATTTGTTAGGGCGCTGCAGATTTTCCCAGAGCAACCAGAGACAAAGCGTGGCCCAGAACGCGAAAAAGCCGTCGATCAGAGCATGCTGACCCATGTGGATCTGTGTTGGAGCGTAGCTCATGAGCGCGGTAACACAAAGAGCGACACGCCATCCGCGAAGTCGCCATGCAAATGCCGCTGCCAGAAACAAGAGCAGGATACTGAACAGGCTTGAGACATCACGAAGTGAAGAGAGAGCATCCGAGCCAAAGACTTCATGCCACAAATATGCCGCGAAGACATAGAGGAAGCGCGTCGGAGGCAGAATTGCGCTTGGCAGACGGCTTTGCACTTCCACGTAGTGCTCGGCCAGATCTGGGTAGGAGCTAACTCCGTAGCGAATAAGGTCATCGACATATCCCCGATAAAGTGCTTCGTCGAAACCAATGCCCTGAAATCCGGCCTTGGGATGAAGCCCGCTGATTTCGGAGAGAGTTCCGTTCTTCTCGAAAACGGTCGTAGGCAAACGCAGAAAAATACCGAAAAGTAGCGTCAGACAGAGAATCGAGAGGTCGAGCCGGTGCTCACGGAAGAAGGGCTTCATGAATTCCGATTCTCAGTCGGAAACGGCTTCGAAGCTAAATAAACGAAGCGAAGGCCGTTCAAGTCGACGCTGTCTCCAGAGGAACCCTGCGCCAATGATGAGGACGGCCCAGGGCCAGATCGACCACGGCGCCCAATCGGTCTTGAAGTCACCATTCGACATTCCGCCATACCAAGGCAAGCCGCGACAAATGATGTTGTAAAAGAAGAACAAGAATAGCGAACTGCCAGCCGTGAAGAACGCGTAGAGCTGCGGGGATAGTACCAAAATGAACGGAGCAGCCCAGACCAGATACTGAGCGCCGATTCCAGGTGACAGGACGAAAAATATCACCCAAGTGTAGGCCAACGAAGCAAACAAGGCGCGTCCGCTGGTCATCTTTCGACGGCGCCACGCCAATACCATCACGGCAGCCATGATTATCAACTTAAGCAGACTCACGATAATTTCCTGGGCGACGGAGAAACCATAGAAGCTGGCTCGACTGAACTCGGACCATCCAGTCTGTCGCAGCCAGTAGGTTACACCCCACAGACCCCAGAAACTTCCGTATCCGAAGACGTTCCTGACGTAAGCGAGCGGATAATGAACGAGCGGTTCACTCCACAACGCGATGGTCATCAGGAGGAGCGGAAGAACAAACGAAAGCGACTGGCGGCGTTCCAGCCAGACAAAAAGAAATACCGGCAGGCAAAGCAGCGGCACAATTTTGATTTGACAGCTCAGAGCAAAAAAAATCCCGCACCAGATTGGTTGATTGCGGACGCACTGACAGGCAGCGAGGACCAGAAACATGACCATGACGGAATCCGTGTTGCCGTGAAAACTCGATACCATGAGAGAGACTGGGCTGATCGCGAGGAGAAGCAGGGCCCAGGTTGGAATCCGGAGTTGCGGTTGCTGCTTCTTCAACGCGAGGAGAGCACAGACCACGACAAGATCGGCCACGATACCGGGGAGGCGAAGAAGGAACGGAAAGGTGATTCCATTTTTCTGAGCCAAAGGCTGATGATCGAGATCGTAGATAGCGGTCAGATAGTGGGCCACGAGCGGCGGATGATTGAAAGAAACCTGGTGGAGATAGGTTTCCTTGAGTCCGTTGCGCTTTAGCTCCGCGGCGAAGCGATAGAATTCAACCGTATCGTTGGTACCGAAAGTATTGAAGGCGATCGCAATCTTGAATAGGAGCGCAATAGCCGCAGCGATTAGCACAGACGAATCCAACCAAGTCTGCTTCATCGGCATACCAGCGGAGTGGAGCATAGCGGCGTGATCGAAGGGATGGCTCCAGCGTTTGCCTGGTTCGATGCTGGCGATGTCTCAAGCTCGACGCGTAGCAAATCCATCAAATCATCACTAGCACCATTGATGCCGATGGCGACCACCTCCGATCGATCATCGATGGGGTCGCGACAGAGGCCCCACCGATAACGTAACGGTCCCGATGGGCACAGACTTTGACAGAAGCGGCCCGGGCGATGCGTTGCCATTCTTGGCTTCAAACCGTGCTCCCCTCGGGTGATCGAGAAAAATAGCGTCGAGAGAGTAGTCACCAGGCCGAAGTCGTTCGGGATATTCGATGGACCAGGTCTCCTCGTAGAGGCCCGCGCGCGCTTCCGGCGCGCATAGCCCGCGAGTGATCATCGTCCGCTGTCCGTCATGGTGAGAAACGAGTGCCAACACCAACCAAGGAAAGATATCCCGCTCGTCTCGAAAGTTCCAAACCATCCTGATCTCGAGGGGGTGCCCTTTGGAAAGAGAATCGGAGGATTTGCTGATATCGAGTAATTGCGTCTGCGGCCCGAGGTCAATGATCGGACCAAGGTCTTGTCGGTGTAATGGAGCTTCGCGCTGGCCTTGTCGCAAGAGCGTTAACTCATTCGTTGAAGTCACGATCCACGGGCGCTGCGCCAGTAAGTCATGAAGCAATTGGTCGCTTGAAGGAATTACTCGTCCGTCGGTTGTTTTCATGGCCGGATGATAATATCCGGCACTCGCATCAAACGTCGCTGTGTCGCCATAATCGATTAAAACGAAATCGGTCGGCGGCGGAGGTTCGTAGGATGCGCGGCTGAGTGTCTTCAGACCTTTCAGAATGTGATGAAGCGAGTACAGCTTCTCGCGCATCGCCAGATGCGAAAGATAAGGAAGTGGCGCGATCACGCTCGCGGTCGGCGGGATTTCGGCGACGAGCGCGTTCCTGCGGGCCCGATGTTCCTTTCCCTCGAACCAATTCACCGCCGTCGAAGTGAGAAACGCGGTAGGTCCTAGAACAATTTGCGCGACGAGGGTCGTCAGGACTAACAGAGAAGGAACAGCCCGCCGAACCGAAGCCGGAAGCAGCTTCCTGCGATCGAGGCCGACAGCACCTTCTACGGTGGCCATCCAGAAAAGCGGTAACAAGGGCGCTCCGTAATGAAAATAAATCATCCACTCGGACGAGCGCCATGAGAGCAGATGCTGGAGAAGAATCGGCGCGGAGATGAGCAACCATCGAGGTCTAAAGAGTGGCAAGCAAAGGAATGGGAAAAGAAGGGCCCAAACCAGGTTCCCGTGCCTGAGCGATTGAAAAAAGGCCTGCGCTATTCGCTGCGGTTCTCTGGCCGCGTTGAGCAAGATATCGGATGTGGATGAACCCAGCAGGCCATAGAGGGCGACATAATCGACGTTCCCCGCATTGAAAGCTGGTGTGATCAAGGTCGTGCAAAGGGCGAACCAGAGGAGCGCCAAGCCCATCGGCCACAAGTACCATGCGCGCACTTCAGCCAGTCCGCGTTTGCGGTCCGCCACTGCGAATACCACACAGTAGGTTGCGAGCAACGGCGCCATGTTTTCCTTACAGGCCAGCACCGCGATGAACCAAAGCCAATGTTGAGTTAGCGATCCGAGAAGCCGCGCCCGAAACATGAACAATAGCAAGGGCGCGCACAACGCTTCGGGGTGGAACTCGTGCAAGGCGATGTATCCTGTAGCGGGAGTGATTAGCAATGCAGCGGCCAGCAAACATGACTCCTTCGGCCCAAATCCAAGCTGCTTCGCAATAGCAAAACCGACCGGGCCCATCGTTGCCAATGCGGCGTTCTGGACGACTACGAAAGTCATCGGGTGACGAAAGATTGCGAAAAGAGGAGCGATCAAAAAGACGATCGGCTCGACGTGATTGCCCATCAGAGGAACCTGTTCGACCGAAACGGGGAAGCGGCCGTGAAGGAACTGCCAGAGGCCTTGAACGTAGAAAGCGAGATCAAAGCTCCGGTATTCATAATTCGCCCAGCGGGCGTATGACCCGCACGTCCAAAGGGCGAAGAAGAAAATCGCGAGGATCGTTATGCTGGCCGCGGCGGGATCTCGCGTAACGGGTTTAGGTCCGATCGCGGTCATGCGTTCAGCCCATTTCTGTTACGGATTGATCAGACGCAAACTGCAAAGAACCAGGGACGGGTTCGCCCGTTTCGCCCTCCGCCAAAGCACGATCAATCCCGTGATCAAAACCAGCCATGGCAGGAGGGACCACGGTGCCCAAATTTTGTTTAGCGCATTGGTGGAAATGCCTTGGTACCAAGGCAAGCCGTGCGAGATCGTGTTGTAAAACGCGAACGCAAAAATCGAGCTGCTCGCGAGGAGCCAAGTGTAGAAAGTCGGCGACAGCAGAAGAATGAAAGGCGCGAGCCAGACCAAGTATTGCGTCCCGACCCCGGGAGAGAAAACAAAGAAAATTATCCATCCGTAGGCGATCGAATCCCAGACACCACGGTCTTCAATCTTCCGACGTCGCCAGGCCAGCACGGCAATCGCTGCGATAATCAAGAGCTTGCAAGCCGTTATCACGAAGATCTGCCATGGTCCGGCGCCGAAGAAACTCACGCGACTGAATTCGGGCCGGCCGGTAAGCCGAAGCAAATAGCTCAGACCCCAAATCCCCCAGGTGCTGCCGTAGGCCAGAACATTCTTGGCGAAGACTAGAGGGAACTTTAGAAGTGGCTCGCTCCACAAAATCGCGCAGACCAATGCAAACGGGATAACAAAGCGCAGAAGCACGCGGCGCTGCATCCAGAAACAAAAAAGGATCGGGAGAAAAAGCAGCGGAATGATCTTAACCTGGGCGCTGAGCGCAAAGAAAAGACCGGAAAGCTCGGGCTGCCCCCGCGTGCAAAAATAAACCGAAAAAAGAAGCAGCACGACCATGACTGAATCGGTGTTCCCATGATAGCCGGAGACCATGATTGAGAGAGGGCTTAGCGCGAAGATGACGAGGGCCCAAACGGGTAAATGAAGCCGGGGACAATTTTTTTTGATTCGGAGCAGGAGAACGACGACGAGAAAATCTGCGACGATCCCCGGCAATCGAAGAAGAAAAGGGAAGTTGAAGAGCCCGACATCCCGAAAAAGTGGGGAGTTATGGAGGTGAAATATGGCGCGAAGAAAGTAAGCCGTCAGGGGCGGGTGATTGAAGAAAATCGTGCTCTGATAGGTCCGCTCCAAACCATCCTTGGCGAGCGCCTGGCCGAAGGAGTAAAAGATCAGAACATCATTTGTTCCTAACGTGTAGTAGGCAATGAGAATCTTCGCGATCGATGCCGCGAGAGCAGCGACGATCACCCACTCGGTTTGGGCAGTATTTCTTGGTGGGGATAGATCAGTGACCTCCGCCTTCTCTGTGGAAATGCTCATTCTAAGTTCCGACGATGGTGGATTAGGCTTCGGGCACGATGGCTATCGCGATGAACGGTTTCAGCAGGTCGAGTACCGCATCGGGCATGGAAGTTTTCAGCGCGTCTGGCGTCTGGTTGGAAAAACCCTTTTCGATTTTGCTTACTGACCTACGGCGGCGAAAGAAACGGACTCTAAAGCGGACTGCAGCGGAGTAGACTGACAAATTTGGCATCTTCAACGCCCCGAGGAGACGACGCCAGATGTCGGTTGAGATTGCAACCTTCGAAATGCATATCGCCGCCTAGCGAATTTCATCGCGAAATTTCAAAAAGTCACCTTGGCTTGGATCTAGTTGTATGGCTCTGGCGATTTCAGAATTTGCCTGCTGCCGGTCACCGATGCGGAGTAACGCTCTGGCCAAGAGATAATGGGTCTTTGCGTCGTCCGGATCCTGTTCTATCGCCCGGCGGAAGAAACTCGCAGCCAGCTCCCAATGTTGCTCGTTCAAGGCCAAAACGCCCAGATTATTCAGGACGCCGGTATGCCTGGGATCGAGACGTAAACTCGCCTCGTAGAATTGTCTGGCCCGAAATATGTCGCCTTGGGCAAGGCGTAGGTTACCCAGGGCAAAATTGATTTCCGCATTTTCCGGGACATAGGCATACGACAGTTCCAGCTTCTTCTCGGCGAGTGAATAGTTCCTTACCTGAAGAGCCTGCCATCCGGAATTGTAGGCATCCAGAGCCCAGAGACCGGCGTCCCTCTGAGGCAGAGAAACAAAAAGAGCGGCGGCCAGCTGAACAACCAAATAAACCGCAACGCGGCGATATTTGGCGTTTATGCAGTTCTGCCACAGGTCCCAAAGGCCGAAAGATGCGCCCACGAGCAAACCTGGCGCGGCAGCCACACGATAGCGCTCCGTGACGAAGACGGTGAGAAGCGACGCCAGGTGCAACAGAATCGCCGCTGTGATCCAGCGTGAGAGCGGGAACTTCCCGAAAGCGAAAAGGAGTCCCGGGATGCCGAGGGCCGCAACCACGCCGAACTTGATGCCAGGCAGGGTGATGCCTTGATCGCATAGAATGGTAATAATGCTGAGATCGTCATATTGGAAAGCGTTCCAAAAATTTCGGATTTTGAGCAAGACCAGCTTCAGCCAATCGTCAAAGTTATTTTTGATATAGGCAGTCGTTTTCTTCGACCAGTAGGCTGAAACTTCGGAGCGTTTCAGGGGGCGACCAGCTGCTGCTTCGGCGGTCGTAATGGAATCTTGCAACATTGCCCGTTGACCGGCATGGAGTCCCGGCGGGAATTTTGGGTAGCCGGTTGCTACCGGATTGTTGCCAATCCAGAAATTGACCCCGCTATGGGCAGAAAGGAAAACAGGATCTTTCGCCATGAAATAATTGTGGATCCAGCAAGGAGAAGTACCCGCTCCAATCCCGAGAAATAGAAGCGTCACTGCGGCGAACCGCGATCGCCAATAGGCTGGCCGCTTTGTTTGCGTCTTCCACTTGAAAAAGAAGGCGGCAAGTAGGAGGGGAACGAGAAATAAGACTGTCGCGACGCCCATTGCGGTAATGCCGATCAGTAGACCCAGCAAAAATGTCATCAAGATGACCGGCATTTCCCGACGGCGGACGATCTCCCAGGTCACGAACCAAAAAACAAAAATCATCCCTGCCGTCGGCATTAGAATTACGGAATAAGCTTCCTCTGGGAGAAAGAACGCCCAGCCCAAGGCGGCCATCGCTCCTATGCATTGGCCCCTATATCTCGAAACCAAGTCAGACCGATCAGCCTCCACTTGGCTCGTTTTTGGGGAGGCAGCCGTCCCAAAGATTTTGACGGCCAACTTGTAGAGAAGCAGACCAGTTCCTGCGTCAAGAGCAGCCTGAAAAAGCCCAGGAAGGAAAGGATTATAACCGAACAGCTTGTAGAAGAACGCGAGGAGATAGGGGTAGAGAGGTAAGCCGTAGAAGGCATGATGATCGGTCCATTGCCCTCCCAGAATGCGCCGGGCCCAATCATTGTAGAACTGCATGTCGCCGGAATTGGGCAATAGGAAGGAGGAACCGCTCAGCCGGGCGAGCACGATCAACCGCAGGCATAAGACGGCAGCGAAGACGTAGCCGCCAAGGGCAAGGTTCCTGGAATCCCTTGGTTTCACCTGTGAAAACCGCTCTCGTAAGAGGGTATCGGTGCCCCAATTTTCTCGAGCTGGGCCAGGGCCACCCAGATTCTAGTAATTCGAAAAAACACAGATCTTGGCATTAACGCTGCTTTATGAACGGTCAAACCCGCGATGCATATCGCGGAACGCAATCAAACAAACAACCAAAAGAAGAGATAAATCAATATGTTAAACAAACTCAATAAACGCCGCGGGGGCTTCACCCTTGTGGAAATCATGATCGTCGTTGCGATCATTGCCTTGTTAGCCGCTATCGCTGTCCCTGGATTCCTCCGGGCCCGCAAGCGTTCACAAGCCAGCCGCATCCTGAACGATCTTCGCTTGATCGACTCTGCGGTAGATCAATACGCCATCGAAACCAACAAATCGAGTGGGAGCACAGTCGCTGTCGCAGACTGGACAGCCTACCTGAAGTCCGGCACGGCCCTGTATAACACAGGCGCCGACCTCTTCGGAAATGCCTACAACGCTCAAACGGTCGACGCACTGCCGAAGGTCCCGGCAGGTGCATTCGCCACTTTGTCAGACGTGGCGCCCACGGCCTTTTGGTCTCCCTACGGACCGTAGGACGTGATTCATTCTCCTGCCATCGGAAGAATTCGGTGGCAGGGAATGAGTCGCGAAAACGGAAGAGAGGTTGACATGCCTCCGAGCGTCTCGACCGAACCGTACAATCGTCTCCTGGATGTCGTCGACACTTCGTTCTCGTCGCCTTACCCAATCGAATCACAGACCGCGGTTCGAATTTGATGACTGCACGGCCTGACCACCCGACAGCGACGAAAGTGACTTCACGCCTCGCCCGCTACCTAAGAAAGCCGTGGTTCTGTGCCTTGTTGCTGGTTCTAATCGGAATCATTTGCCGGGCGCCCTCTCTCCAAGGGCAGCTCGTCTGGGACGATCAACCTCTCGTTCGAGATAGCCCGCTGATTCGAAGCCCGATCTTCCTCCTTGAGGTTTTCCGTCACTATCTTTTTCCGGACTCGTTTGCCGCACATTATCGTCCGGTACAGAATCTCTCGTTCATCGCAGATTACGTGCTCTGGAATAACGAAGTTTACGGGTACCATCTTTCCAATCTGTTCTTCCATGTCCTCAGTGGAGTGCTGCTGTATTTTCTGCTTCGGCATCTTTTTGTGTCTCTGGGCGATCATCGTTCTTCGGTCGATGAGCGACCTCGGTCAGGGAATGAAGAACTGGGAAATTGGGCCGCGTTTTTCGTCGCGCTTCTCTGGATCGTTCATCCAGTGCATTCCGCGGCGGTAGATTACATTTCCGGCCGAGCCGACAGTCTGGCGTTTCTCTTTGCTTGTGGCGGCTGGCTCTTGTTCATCTGCGCGAGACAAACGCCCCGCCGCGGGTGGCGAATTCTGATTTATGCCGGTTCGGCGATTTCCGGACTGCTCGCACTTTGTTCGCGCGAGATCGCCTGCGTTTGGTTTGGGCTGTTTCTATTCCATCTTTTCTTTTTCGCAGGAAATCTTGGTTCAAAATTCAAGGTTGCGACACTGGTTAGTTGCCTTTGTCTGCTCGGGGTCTATGCCGGGTTACGTCAACTGCCACCTCCGCACGAAAGTGCCGGCCCTTCGTCGGGTTGGTCGAATCCGCTGCGCGCGGTGCTCATGCTGCGTGCCCTCGGTGATTACGGAAGACTCATGATTTACCCATCGAATCTTCATATGGAACGGACCCTTCTCGATCCGGAAAACTATCAAACAAACGCAACTTGGAAGCGATCAGTCGCCTCGGAATACCTCTCAATCGCCGGACTAGGGGTGCTGGCCGCACTGGTTCTCGGAATAAACTGGCGTGGAATTGGTCGACCAGCGCGAATTTTTGGCGCGTGTTGGTTTCTGTTCGGTTACTTGCCAATTTCCAATCTCTTTGAGCTGAACGCGACGGTTGCGGAACACTGGCTATACCTGCCGAGTGTTGGTGTGCTCATTTTCATCGCCGGATGCGTAGTCGGCTCACCTGCACGCATTCGCAAGCTTGTTCTCGTTTCGGGCGGCATTGCAGTCATCGCGCTAGCCGCGCGAAGCGCAGTGCGGAGCGGCGATTGGGCGACGGAGGAAATCTTTTACCAACGAACGCTTGCCGCCGGGGGTCGGAGCTCGCGTGTGCTGGCGAATCTTGGCCAGGTTTACGCCAATCGCGGCGAGTACACGAAAGCCGAAGCAACATTTCGAAACGTTCTGCGGATAAGCCCAGACTACCCAATCGCACGTAACAATCTCGCCGAAGTGCTCTTGCGTGAGGGCTGCAAGGAAGAGGCCGAAGAGCTTCTCGCTTCGACGACGAAAGCCGCCGAAAATATGCGCAAAGAGTATGCCCGTACTTGGATCGCAGTGCTCAATCTTGCTTTGTCTCGGCAGCGCGAAAACAATTATGACGCCGCGTTCGAGATCGCGGAGAAGGCGCGCCATGATTATCCCGGCGTCTGGGAGGTCGTTCGCTTTGAGGCCGAGTTGCTTCGGAAGACGAAAGGTCCGGATGCTGCGCTGCCGTTGGTGGAAGATTTTGCCCGCAAGAATTGGTGGCATTACGAAGCCGCGCTCGCTCTCGGTCGCCTGTATTGCGAAAAAGGCGAAGGTGAGAAGGCGGCCGCTTCGCTGCGTCACGCCAGTTGGCTCGATGTGCACGATGTTACCGCACTTGCTCTGATCACGCAGATGCGCATGGGGCAAAATCGGTTTCAGGATGCATATGACGTCCAGCGCCGCGTGATCTCTCGTCAACCGGATCGGCCTCGCGAGTATGCGGTGCTTTCCAACATTCTCGAGAAGATGGGCCGCCACGAAGAAGCAATCGCCGCGACGGCCGAGGGTCTGCGGCTGGAAGCGTTGGTTCGGGGCTCTGTTGCCGCGAATTAGATTGCGTCGTTTCCAGCCCTGCGCGTGCCCGTTGACTTCACCGCGCGGTGGCGTAGCATCGCCGCTCGCCTCCGTATGGCCGCGCGAATCTACACGGACAAGGATGCCGATCTCGCAGTGCTGCGCGGTAAGACTTGTGCCATCATCGGTTTCGGCGCCCAGGGCCGCGCCCACGCGCTGAACCTAAAGGACAGCGGTCTCCAGGTAATTGTGGGACTTCACTCCGCGAGTAAATCGCGCGCAATCGCCCGCCGCCGCGGACTGAAGGTCTTGGATACTGCGGCTGCCGTCCGCCGCGGTGACGTGATTTTTCTCGCGGTGCCGGACACGAAGATCCCGGCAGTCTACCGACGTGATGTCGCGCCAAACTTGTCCAAAGGCAAAACCCTGCTCTTCGCCCATGGGTTCGCCATTTTCTACCGCACGATTGTTCCGCCGAAGGATGTGGACGTCATCATGGTCGCTCCGAAAGGTCTTGGGCCGATGGTTCGCCGCGAGTTCGTGGAAGGCCGAGGCGCTCCTGGTCTCATTGCCGTGGAGCAAAATCCGAGTCGCCGAGCCAGGAGAATCGCCCTGGCTTGGGCCAGGGGAATTGGCTGCACCCGCGCGGGCGTGATCGAAACCACGTTTAAGGAAGAGACCGAGACAGATCTTTTCGGCGAACAGGCCGTGCTGTGCGGTGGAATGACCGCGTTGGTGCGTTCAGGATTTGAAACGCTTGTCCGGGCCGGTTACGCACCGGAGCTGGCCTACTTCGAATGTTTGCACGAGCTGAAATTCATTGTCGATCTGATGCACGAGGCCGGCATCAGCGGAATGCGGACGCTCACCTCGGAAACGGCGAAATGGGGCGACGTCACGGTAGGCCCGAGGATCATCGATCAATCGATTCGGCGCCGGATGGCCGTCGCGCTCAAAGATATCCAGAGTGGAAAATTTGCGAAGGAGTGGATTCGCGAAACGCAAACCGGCCAGAAGCGCTTATCTGCACTGCTCAAGGCCGGAAAGAATCACCCGATTGAACGCGTCGGTGCGCGCTTGCGCGCCCGAATGATGTGGAAGCCTAACGAATAAATCATTCATTCCACAGAAAATGCTCCAGCCGCAGCCGCGCCAGCCGCGCCTTCGCCTCTTCACTGCGGGCGCCGCCGACGGCGGCAAGTTTCTGGTAAATGACTGCGGCCGGCTGCCATTTGGCGTCATCTTCCAGAAGACGAGCCGCGTTGAACCCAGCCTTGTAAAACCAAAAAAATTCATGCGCGCGATCCGGCCGCGCTTCGTCTTCGATCACCTTGTAAAATGTCGCCAGCGCGTCGGGCCGTCGGTTCATCTTTTCCAAACAAACCCCCTTCTTAAAAAGAGCCTGATTACGCCAGTGCGCCGGAGCCTGCGGGTCGGAAGCGAGCTGATCGTAAAGGTCGATCGCGCGCTGATAATTCTCGGTTTGTCCAGTGCCTGATTCGAAGAAAATATCTGCCTTGCCGCAAAGTGCCTCGCGCTTATCCGACGGCTTCCCGTTGTTCTTGAGCACGTCTTCGTACAGCGGCAGGGCATCCTGCGGCTTGCCGAGCTTGCGTTCGATCGCGGCCTGTTCGTTGCGGGCGGCCCATTTGAGCGGTCCATCTTTGCGTGCGACCTGGTCGAAGAGTTCCAGCGCGCGCGAAAGAGAATCGGCGCCCATGCTCGACATTGCGGCTTTGCCGGCTAAGAAAAACGCCTTTTCCGCGTACGGTCCGTTCGGTTCTTCTCGGGTCAGGATCTCAAACTGTGTCTGCGCATTGGGAAAATCCTGGCGCTGAAAATAGGTTTCGGCCAGCTTCATTCGGACATCCGGCGCAAAACGTGATTCGCCGTGCTTGTTCAAAAACTCGGTTGCTCGCGCGATCAGTTTCGCATCGTCCGGTTTCTGCGCGGCTCCTTCGATCCAAACGGCCAGGTAGTCGCCGCGCTCGAGGGCCGCGGTGGTTGGCTCGGCTGCCATTGCCTGCGCGAGATCTTGTCGCGCTTCATCGAGATGTGGTGGGATGGCGTGGAAAGCAAGCTCCGCCAGCGCGACCCATGCTTCCGATGCCCGCCTGGATTGTGGGAAATCGTGCAGAAAACTGCGGAGCGACTCAGCCGCCTTCTCACTCTCGCCTTGGGCTGCCTGCATCAGACCTTGCTCCAGCCGCAGTTCCGCCCGCGTCTGCTCGTTCTGTCCTCCCGTCTCGAGTTCCTGGCTGTCGGCAAGGAAACGCGCATTATCACCGAGTTGCAGCCAGGCAAGCGAGGCGTTGAAAATCGCGGCGGCGCCGAAACCGGAGTGCCCGAGTCGTTCGAAACTGGCGCCGGCTGCGGCAAATTTCTTTGTCTCGTAATCTGTCTCGGCCGCGAGCCATTCGATTCGTCTCGAGTCTCCCGCGCTGGGCTGCAACGAACGCGCGGCGGCGAGCGTGACCCGAGCCTCCTCGAACCGGCGGTCATCGATTTGTAGTTGCGCGAACTCAAGATACGCACCGATCGCAGCCGGAACTATCGCCCGCTCTTTGAGCAGATCGCCAAAAATCTGAAATGCAACGTCTCGATTGCCAGCCCGCAGTTCCAATCGTGCGAGATACCACTGCGCGAACGTTCGGCGCGGTTGCGCCGGATCGCGGGCCCAACGCGCGAGATCGTTCCGCGAAGGTTTCTTCTCCATTTGATAGACCTGATCCAGCTTGGCGAAGAGCCTTGGCAAATCTGGATCGGCCGGTGTTCGGTCGATAAAGTCTTCCAGCGCATCGTCGGCCGAATCAGACGCCCCGAGCTGAAGCTGGGCCTCAGCCAAAGCGATGAGCGCGGCGATCAAGCGCGAGTGACTAAGATCGGTTGTTTCTTTCGGAATGGTTTGCAGCAACCGCACGGCTCGCGCCGGACGATTCAATTGGGCTTCAAGCCGCGCCCGCAGAAATCGACGTTCTTTTTTGTCCGCCGTCAGGGTCGGTTGCATTCCGTCGAGCAGGCTTTTGGCGGCGGCCGGGTCTTTTTTTTCGAGGAACAACTCCACTGCACGGAGCTGCGCGCGATTTTTCCAGTGCTCGTTAGGGAAGAGCAGCGTGAAGGTTCGCAGGGCCTCATCCACGCGTCCCATGGCCCGCAGTGCTTCGGCCTTACCAAAAATTGCCTCGGTGCGAAATGGCGCCTGCGGTTTCGACGCGATCGTTTCGTAGAGCGGAAGTGCTTCGCTCCAGCGCCCGAGAGCGGCCAAAGCCTGAGCACGCCAGAAGTTCGCCGGTGCCGAATCGTGCAGAATAGGACGATCGAGAATCGGAAGCGCCTGCTCGGCTTCGCCCGCTGCCAGGTAAGCTTCCGCGAGCTTGAGATTCGCCGTCCTCCGGTCCTCATCAGAAAGCTGACGGGAAATGAGATTCTGCAAACGAACGATTGAGACTTCCGGGACGCCTTCTGACATCGGCCCAAGCGCCATTTGCAAATCGGTTTGTTCTTCGGCGATGGCGACCCCCGCAATGGCCACGAGGAAGAATCCAATCAACACATAGTGCTTTTCTGCGGTCATGACTTCATAAGGAACGGCCGCAGATATTCTGCGGTAAAACTTCCCGTTGATCGCGCGATTTCTTCCGGCGGACCCACGCCGATGATTTTGCCTCCGCTCTCGCCGCCTTCCGGTCCGAGATCGATGATCCAATCGGCGCACTTGATCATCTCGAGATTATGCTCGATCACGACAAGGGTGTTGCCGGAATCGCGCAATTTCATCAGCACTTGGAGCAGTTTCTCGATGTCAGCGAAATGCAATCCGGTGGTTGGTTCGTCGAGAATGTAAATCGTTCGTCCAGTCGCCTTCTTCGCCAACTCGGTCGCAAGTTTCACTCGCTGGGCTTCGCCGCCGGAGAGCGTGGTAGCGGCCTGCCCCAACCGCAAATATCCCAGACCAACATCGAGCAGCGCGATTAACTTATCGGAGACCGACGGTACATTGCGGAAGAAGCGCGCCGCTTCGTCGACCGTCAAATTCAGAACGTCGGCAATATTCTTTCCCTTGTAGGTAATCTCCAGCGTCTCGCGGTTGTAACGCTGGCCGTGGCAAACTTCGCACTCGACGTAGACATCGGGCAAAAAGTGCATCTCGATCTTGATCAGTCCGCCCCCTTCGCAGTTTTCGCACCGGCCTCCTTTTACATTAAAGCTGAACCGGCCCGCATCGTAACCGCGCACACGCGCCGACGGCAACTGGCTGAATAACTCACGAATCGGCGTGAACGCGCCGGTGTAGGTAATCGGGTTCGAGCGCGGCGTACGACCAATCGCGCTCTGATCAATGACGATCGCCTTGTCGATCTGTTCGACGCCGTGCATTGCGCGGTAGGCACCCGGTTTGTCTTTGGAGTTGTGGAAATAACGAAAGAGCGCGCGGCGCAGAATGTCATCGACGAGGGTGGATTTTCCGCTTCCGGAAACGCCGGTTACACAGGTAAAGCAACCGATCGGAAAGGATGCGGTCACGTTCTTCAAATTATTTTCCGTTGCTCCCTCGATCGTTAGCCAGCCCGATGCATCCGGAATTCGACCATTTGCTTCGAGTTGGCGCGAAGGCTGGACGCGTTGTCTCGGGATCGCGATCCGCAGCCGGCCGGAGAGATAATCGGCGGTCGGAGAATTCTTCGCGCGCAGGATGTCCGCGATTGTTCCTTGCGCGACGAGTTCGCCGCCGCGTGGTCCGGCTCCAGGTCCGAGGTCGAGAATGTGATCTGCCGCGCGAATTGTCTCTTCGTCATGCTCGACCACAATGACTGAATTACCAAGATCGCGCAGCCGTCGCAGCGTCCCGAGCAGGCGAGCGTTGTCGCGCTGGTGCAGACCAATGCTCGGTTCATCGAGCACATAAAGGACACCCGCCAGACCAGAACCAATTTGGGTGGCGAGTCGGATGCGTTGCGCTTCTCCGCCAGAAAGAGTGCCGCTCTCGCGGTTGAGCGTCAGATATCCGAGGCCAACTTCGACGAGAAATTCCAGACGCGACGCGATCTCGCGCACCACTTCGGCCGCGATTGTTCGTTGCTGGTCGGTTAGGGCCAGCTTTGCGATGTACCCTGCCGCGGCCCTGATGGTCAGCTCGCTGAACTCGTGGATGTTCAGTTCGCGTCCGATTTCGTCTTTGATGGTGACCGCCAGAATCTCCGGCTTGAGTCGCGCGCCGCCGCAAGTCTTGCACGGCACGCGCGTCATGAATGCGCGGATGCGGTTGCGGGTAAACTCGCTTTCCGTTTCCTCATAGAGCCGATGCATTTGCGGCAGAAGTCCTTCAAATGGACGCGCGGTTTTGGCCGATCGACCGTTCCCGCCGAAGCTCATTTCGATTGGTTCATCTCCTGTCCCGAAATAAAGCGCCTGCTTGAATGGTTCGGGTAATTCCGAGAACGGAATATTTTCAGGAACATGAAAGTGTTTTACCAGCGCGGCCTGCAATTGCCGGTAGTACGCCTGCATCGGTTTTGTCCCGCGACGCCACGGTGTGATCGCGCCTTCGGCCAGCGTTTTTTCCGGATGCGAGATCATCCGTTCCGGGTCGCAGACCAGCTGCGTGCCGAGTCCATGACAAACCGGACAGGCGCCGAGGTGGCTGTTAAACGAGAAATGGCGCGGTGTTAATTCGCCAAGCGTGAAATCGGTTGCCGCATTCCCATAGTGGGTGGAATAGCGAAGCTCTTCGAATTCTGGTCGGGACGCCGCGCTGCGGTGTCTCTCCGCGTTGATGTTCTCCCGGCCTTGCCGCAGCACCGCCATCCGATTCCCGCCCCACTTCAGTGCCGTTTCGACCGAGTCCGCCAGACGCATGCGAATGGCCTCACGAATCACGAGCCGATCGACCACCGCTTCGATAGTATGACGGCTGGTTTTTTTTAGCCGGATCGGTTCGGGCCGGCCCAGCTCGATGATCTCGCCATCCACGCGCACGCGGACAAAGCCCTCGCGCTTGGCCTTCTCGATGACATCGCGGAATTCACCGGCCTGGTTTTGCACCAGCGGCGCGAGCAGGATGATTCTCGTCTCCGGTTCATAGGCAAGGATCTGATCGACGATCTGCTGCGGAGTCTGGCGAAAGATCGCCTCACCGGTCGCCGGATCATGAGGCTGGCCGACAGCCGAAAATAAAACTCGCAGGTAGTCATAAATTTCGGTCGTGGTAGCGATGGTCGAACGTGGATTCGCACCGGCGCTGCGCTGTTCGATTGCGATCGCGGGTGAAAGCCCCTCGATGAAATCCACTTCGGGTTTCTCCATTTTATCGAGGAACTGCCGGGCATAGGCCGACAGACTTTCGACGTAACGGCGCTGCCCTTCGGCGTAGAGGGTGTCGAAGGCGAGCGACGATTTTCCCGAGCCGCTCATCCCAGTGATGACAACAAGCTTCTCCCGCGGAATTTCCACGTGGAGATTCTTTAGATTGTGCTGGCGTGCACCACTGATTTTGATAACTTGCGCTGGCATCGGACGACAGATGTCGAACCTGTCAGTCAAGCATCAACGCCACCGTTTCTCCAGTGAAAACCCGTCATCATGAGTGAGCCTCCCCGCAATATTACCCACGAAGAATTAGTTCAGTTGCAGGCAAAATTCAGCGAGATCAAGCATTCCATTAACAATGCTCTCGCGGTCATGATGGCGCTTTCGGAAATGTCACAGCGGCGACCGGATTATTCCGAAAAACTGGCGACAACGGTTCTGACCAAGGCGCCACAGATTGTTTCCAGCCTGCAGGAATTCACGCAGGCCATAAACGAAAAGGCTGGCCCCAAGCCGCAATCTGTTCCGGAAACGTAACCCGGGACTGCGAGGTTTCTCCGAGTGAAAATCAGGGTTGCGGTTGCGTCGGAGCTGCGCTGGCCGCGGGCGCGGAAGTCGCTGGACCTGCTGCGGGGGGAATCGGCGCGGCAGCGGAATCAGTCGGGACCGGAACTGCCGAAGGAGCTGTCTCTGCTGCGGCCGGGGCAGGACTAGCCGCTGCGCCAGCGGCCAATGATGGTTTGGGTTGCGCTACTGGAGATGCCGTCGCTGCCGGCTGACCTTTCAGAAGCTCGTTGCGAAGAGAGCTGCTCGGATTGCTCTTGTGCGAATACAGAATCGAAAGAGCGAAAGTGAGAATAAAAAAGAACCCGGCGAGCCAGCCGGTGAATTTGGTGAGGACATTCGTCGTTTGCGCGCCAAAAAGATTTTCCGTTACACCACCCCCGAACGCGGCGCCCAAGCCCTCGCTTTTTGGACGCTGCATCAGAATGACGAGGGTCATGAGGAGCGCGACGAGGGCGTAAATCCCGAGAAGAAAATTGATCAGAATGGACATTGGGGACGGGGAATATCGCCAAAGTCGGCGGTTTGTAAACGCTTTGTCATTGTGAACGTGGTGGAGGACCTCTCGAACGTCCGCGCGGCTCCTCCCAACTGAGCGAGCCGGGACAGCTTAATTGTGGGATCGATGTCTCAAGACATGGATAGCGACACTAGGCATGCGAGGTCCTTCGCCGTTTGCGCGGCTCAGGATGACAAGCTCGTGAGACTACTTCGATTCCCCGTCCACTCGCTCCGATTTGATCGCATTCCAGATTTCGTCCATCTCGCGGAGATCAACTTTCCCTAACGATTTCCCCTGTGCCCGCAGTTCCTCTTCGAGCTTGTGGAAGCGCGTAACGAACTTATCGGTTGCGGCCTGAAGGATTGTCTCCGCGTGAAGTTTGCTTTTTCGCGCCAAGTTCACCACGGCGAAGAGGAGATCCCCCAACTCATCGGCGATCGCATCCTCATTGCCCGACGCGATGGCCGCTTTGGTCTCAGCCAATTCTTCATCAACTTTCGCCAGCACTGGGGCGAGATCGGGCCAGTCAAAGTTCACGCGCGCGACTTTGTTCTGCACTTTCTGTGCGCGCATCAGCGCTGGAAGTGCGGCCGGCAGGTCGTCGAGGTAACGAACGCGCTTGTCCTTCTTCTCTTCACGCTTGATTGCTTCCCATTGTTTGAGCACTGCGCCGGAATCGCGTGCGGTGCTGCTGGCAAAAACGTGCGGATGACGCCGGATCAACTTCTCGCTCACGCCCTCGATCACGTCGTCAATTCCAAACTGACCGGCTTCACTGGCGATTTGCGCGTACATCGTGATCAGGAGAAGGAGATCGCCCAGTTCTTCGCGCAGGTTCGATCCGTCCCCGGCGCGAACCGCGCCAACAATCTCATAGGCTTCCTCCAGTAATCCGGGCAGGAGTGATTCGTGCGTTTGCTCGCGGTCCCACGGACAGCCGTCCGGTGCGCGCAGCCGGGCGACGATGTCGCAAAGACGCTGGAATTGGCTTGTCGTCATTCTGAGCGGGGCGACCTGAAGCGGAAGAACCCTGTTAAACCTAGCTCCGCGCTTCGCCGCGGGATCCCTCGACTTCGCTCGGGATGACGATACTCATATCTTCCAGAGCGAGCGGTGCGCGCCGAATTCGGAAATCTCGCCCGTGGTTTTTTTCCCGACATAAATCGTGATCCCGATCACACTGATAAGCGTTCCGCCAAAAATAAGCGCCACAAACCAGGCGGGAATATGCCCAACCCGCAGCGCCCGATAGAACGCCGGGAAGCTGTCCACGGCGGCGTTGGCGTGGAGGAAAAGTTTGGTGATCCACGCCACTACGATAAGGATGAAAATGAAAACGTAATTGCGTTTCAGCCGCCGGCCCACCGCCTCAAGCTTGCTGATTTTGAAGCAGGGCAGGATCAGATCCTCGCAGACCAATTTCTTCCATTCGCCCTGCAACATGGCGCGGTTTTCCATCACCATCGGCACGAGAAAATGCGCTTCGAGCATGCGAACCCGCGCCCGGAAAGCGTCGTAAAAACGATAGCGTCGCGCCTCGATCCAGAGCATCACCCAGACGATCGCGAGATTGAAAAAGAAGATGATGTGCGGCACTTCGCGATTTGCGAACGCGATGGTAATGATGGCGGTGCTGCTCGTGATCGCCCAGTTCGTCGTGATGTCGAGCCGCTGCCGCCAGACCATGATGCGGCCGAGCTCGCCGCGATAAAAGTGCGACATGGCATTGACGTAGCCCGGATCGTAAATGCTCTTCTGCAACGAAATTGTCGCCTCGTCGGTCGGCGCGCCGGGAATGTTTTCAGTTGCCACAGGTGTCTGGATGATTCGATAACCTAGTTGGGCGCGTCAATCCAAACAATCCTACCAGAGCAATTGCTCATGCCTTCGTTGCTGAACGAACTTCTTGATCCGAAGCAGGTCGCGCTGGAGTTGCGCGCCGCGAACCAGGCCGAGGCGATCCTTGAGATTGTCGAGCTGTTGCATGCCAACGGAAAGGTGGCGCAACAGTATCAATTTTCCGACGCAGTCATGGAACGGGAAGGACGAAGTTCAACGAACACGGGTGATGGTGTGGCCTTTCCCCATGCGCGCACTGATCTGGCCGAAAAGATGGTGCTTGGGATTGGCCGCAGCCAAAAAGGCGTGCGTTTCGGCGATTCGAAAGAGCTGGTGTATTTGATTTTTCTCGTCGGCGTTCCGAAGCGAATGGTGAACGATTATCTTGTTTGTGTCGGAACCCTGGCGCGCCTCGTGACCGACAAAGCCATTCGAGCGAAGCTCCTCAAGGCCGGGACAACAGCGAAATTCATCGAGACACTTCGAAGCGCTTCGCTGTTGCTCGAATGAATCGGGCGACGATCGCCCGCGCGTCACTCCGATTTCTTTAAGAGGCGGGCGCGCGCCCGATCAAGAGCGCGACGTTCGCTTGCGGTCAGGCTGGCAATGCCAGACTTCGAGATTTTATCGAGCACCGGATCGATGGAATCCATTTCGTCCTCCGGTTCGATCACGCGCCGCGGACTGACCTTCGGGACGACGTGAAACTTCGGTTTCGGCCGGACGATTGATTTCAAATTGTCCCACCAGACGAGCTCGGGGCCGATTCCGCGAAGGCGAATGAAAAAAAATGCCGTGCCGATGCTGATCCACAACACGGCGATGCTCGACCAATCGCGACCGGCCAACGCGCCAAGCGTGCCAATGGCCGCGAGCACGAGCGCGACCCACTTTGCCTGAATACGTAAAAACATTTCCACGTTCGGATAGATGGTCGCGAATGCGATGAAGATGCCGAAATGCAACGCGGCGGAGCCAGCCAGGCCAAGTCTGGTCCAAATGCCGGCGACGGTCAGGAAAACGGTCGGCACCAAAAGTAGCAAGGCGTAGAGAATGATGAACGCGTTGCGGCCGACAAAGCGTTCCACTTCGCGACCGAAGACAAACAGCATATACATTTCGACGGCGAACCAAAGCAGTGCCGATCCCGAATATGGCGCGTGGACAAAGGCGTACGTCGCGATTTGCCAGACGCGCCCCATTCTCAGAACCTGCGCGCTATCGAAAATAAACAGCTGCAAAAAAGAGGCCGCGCTGAAGGCCATCAGAAAACATGTGATCACCATGATCAAGCTGTGAACGGCGACCAGCAGCGTCGCGACATGGACCGGATAGCGACCCACCCACGCGACTGGCTGGTAATCATCGGAGACGGTAACTCCGAACATATATTTTAATTACGTCCGCGTTCTCGCCCTTGCAAGGAGACTTCCCGAGATCCCCGTTCACCTCCGCCCTGGATGACAATCGCAGCCGCAAAAATTACTTTGGACAACTTCCCTCGTTCAGAACGAGAATAGCGACCCGCTAACCGCGGTCTTGATATGGACAATCCTGCGTCTGCCATCTCACCGCCGAGCGGCATGGGAGATTCGAAACCGGCCAACCAGGCCGTGCTCGATTGGGTGCAGGAGGTCGCGCGACTCACGCAGCCCGAGAACATCTTTTGGTGCGACGGCTCGGAAAGTGAACACGATTACCTGCTCGATCAGGCTTGCCGGCAAGGGGTGCTGATCAAGCTGAACGAGGAGAAAGTTCCCGGCTCTTATCTACATCGCTCGAACCCGAACGACGTGGCGCGGGTCGAGCAGTTCACTTTGATTTGTACGCCGACGAAAGAAGAGGCGGGCCCGACGAACAACTGGGCTGCGCCGGCGGAGACTTACGCAAAACTGAACGGCATGCTGAAAGGAGCGATGCGCGGGCGGACGATGTTCGTCGTCCCATACATCATGGGACCGCCGGATTCACCGCTCACCAAGGTCGGATTCGAAATCACCGATTCGATCTACGTCGTCCTCAGCATGCGCATCATGACGCGGATGGGCGCGATCGCAACGAAGCGCCTCGGGAACGACCCAAACGCGGAATGGAATCGAGGTGTCCACTCGCTCCTCGATGTGAATCCTGAGCGTCGGCTCATCTGTCATTTTCCGCAGGACAACGCGATAACGTCCGTCGGCTCCGGCTACGGCGGCAATGTGCTGTTGAGCAAGAAGTGTCTCGCCCTCCGCATCGGCTCCTATCTCGCCCGCAAGCAGGGCTGGATGGCCGAGCACATGCTCGTCCTCGGGGTGGAATCGCCGGAAGGAAGAAAACATTATGTGGCGGCGGCGTTTCCGAGCGCGTGCGGCAAAACCAACTTCGCCATGCTCATTCCGCCGAAACATTTTGCCGGCTGGAAAGTGACCACGATCGGTGACGACATCGCGTGGATGCAGATCGGCGCCGACGGCCGGCTCTACGCGGTCAATCCCGAGAACGGATATTTCGGTGTCGTGCCGGGCACGAGCTACAAGTCGAATCCGAACGCGATGAAATCGATTGAGCGCGACACGATTTATACCAACGTCGCGCTCACCGACGACGGCGATATTTGGTGGGAAGGAAAAGACACCTCGCCGCCCGCGCATGCGCTTGATTGGCGAGGGAATGATTGGACGCCCGCTTCGAAGGAGAAGGCAGCGCACCCGAACAGCCGCTTCGCTACGCCGATGCGCAACAATCCGGTGCTCGATCCCGATGTCGAGAAAGGCGAAGGCGTGCCGATCAGCGCGATCATTTTTGGCGGGCGCCGAAGCGACACCATGCCGCTGGTATTTCAGGCACTCGATTGGGAGCACGGCGTTTATGTGGGTGCGACGATGGCGTCGGAAACAACAGCCGCCGCAACGGGAGCGGTTGGCCAGGTTCGACGCGATCCGATGGCGATGCTGCCGTTTTGCGGCTACAACATCGGCGAGTATTTCGGTCATTGGCTTCGGATCGGCCCGCGACTGAAGAACCCGCCACTGATTTTCAATGTGAATTGGTTTCGCAAAGGCGAGGATGGAAAATTTCTCTGGCCCGGTTTCGGCGACAACATGCGCGTGTTGAAGTGGATCATCGATCGCTGCGAGGGAAGCGAGGCCGCAGTCAAGTCACCGATCGGCTGGCTGCCGCGTCCGAACGATCTCGATCTCGATGAACTGGATGTCCCGCATAAGAGTGTGGTGCAGCTTCTCGGAATCGATCACGAGGAATGGAAAAAGGAATTGGCGGGGCATGGAGATTTCTTCGAATCGTTAGGCGGTGTCGTCCCCAACGAATTGCTCAGACAGCGCGAGAAACTCGCCGAACGTTTCCGGAACTAGTCTGGGGAGCGCATGCGGCTCGCCCTCGCGAACTTTTCTTCGTGCAACTGTTTTCAGCCAATGATTCCCGCGAAAGCTCGTTTCGGCGAGCCGCCGAAACCGGCACGCGAGCCGCGTGCGCTCCCCGGAAATCTCTCGCGAATCTTGCGCGAT
The DNA here is from genome assembly GCA_963737545.1 of uncultured Verrucomicrobiae bacterium. Taxonomy (GTDB): domain Bacteria; phylum Verrucomicrobiota; class Verrucomicrobiia; order Chthoniobacterales; family UBA10450; genus CAVTTH01. The sequence goes on from CAVTTH010000003.1 coordinate 1,185,560, forward strand.
TCTACCTCCACACTGATAGTCATCGGTGGTTCCGACGAAGAACGAAAAGCCGTCCCTGATTGCACCGCCGGATCGAGGTTGCATCGAGATTCGTGGGGCGCGTCAGAACAATCTCAAGGGGATCGATCTGGATCTGCCGTTGGGAAAAATGACCGTTGTCACCGGTCCAAGCGGCAGCGGAAAATCGAGCCTCGCCTTCGACACCATCTACGCCGAAGGCCAGCGGCGCTACGTCGAAACCTTCAGTCCGTACACGCGGCAATTTCTCGACCGGATGGACAAGCCGCGCGTTGACGAAATTCGCGGAATTCCACCTGCGATTGCGATCGAGCAATCGAACCCAGTCAAATCCTCTCGTTCCACCGTTGGGACAATGACGGAGATTAACGACTATTTGAAACTGTTCATGCCGCGAATCGCGCGCGCCTATTGTCCGGGTTGCGGGCGCGAGATTCGGCCGGAGACCGCGAAGTCCATCGCAGATCAAATCGTGGCACAGTTTCAAAACGCGGGTCATCCCGAGCGAACGCGAGGGACCTCACGAACCACGCCGACGCCATCGAACAATCGCGAGGTCCTTCGCTTCGCTCAGGATGACAAGAAAGAGAGCGCGACGTTGCTCATCACCTTCTGGGTTTCCGTTCCGCAAAAAACAGAGCCGCGCGCTTTCTTTCAGTTCCTGCAGCGGCAAGGGTATCTGCGAGTCTGGTTGGACGGAAAGATCATCCGGACGGATTCGGACACGAAGATCAAACGCCTCGGCGCGCGCGTGCAGGTTATTCAGGACCGGATCACGGTCTCGGAAGAGAATCGCCCGCGACTGATCGAGTCGATTGAGACCGCACTTCGCTTTGGGAAGGGCAGGATCAACTTCGTGCCGATGAGCGAGAGCGGTTTGTCATCGGCGGAGGAAATTCCCTTCTCCACCGGCTGGCATTGTGCGCACTGCGATCTCGATATCCGCCCGCCCACACCCGGGCTGTTCTCGTTTAATAATCCGCTCGGCGCATGTCCGGAATGCCGCGGCTTCGGTCGCACGATCGCGCTTGACCTAAACAAAGCGATTCCCGACCGCTCCCTCTCGATTGCGCAAGGCGCGGTGCGTGTTTTTCGCGGCGAAGAAATGGGGGAATCGCAAAAGGATTTGCTGCGCGCCTGCGCCCGCAAGGAAATCGACGTCCAGACGCCGTTCGAGGAATTGCCGAAGGTCGATCAGGAGTTTGTCATCAACGGTGAGAAGCGTGAGGGCGAATACACCGACGACGATTACGAAAGCGATCGTTGGTACGGCGTCCGCGGATTTTTCAGATGGCTCGAAAGCAAGACCTACAAAATGCACGTTCGGGTTTTGCTCAGCCGCTACCGCGCCTACACCACCTGCCCGAGTTGCAAGGGCGGCCGCTTCCAGCCTGAAGCGTTGAATTACAAGATTGTAGCGGCGGTCTCTGACCGCCGGAATCATTCGCACGACGGTCAGAGACCGCCGCTACATTTAACGTTGCCTGAGTTTGCCGCGCTCGCGATTTCCGACGCCCTCGATGCGCTCGCAAACATCGATCTTCCGCCTAACGATTCCACCTTGGAGATGTTGCGCCGCGAAATTTGTGCGCGCCTGAATTATCTTTGCGAAGTCGGCCTCGGTTATCTTACGCTCGATCGCTCAACCCGCACCTTGAGCGGCGGTGAAGTTCAGCGCGTCAATCTCACCACCTGTCTCGGTGCGTCGCTCGTAAACACGCTCTTCGTCATGGACGAGCCGAGCGTCGGCCTGCATCCGCGCGATGTCGGTCGGCTCGTCCATGTCATGCACACGCTGCGCGACAAAGGCAACACCTTGCTTGTGGTCGAACATGAGGAGTCAATCATTCGCTCGGGTGATTACTTGATCGACATCGGGCCGGGTCGCGGTGAAAGTGGTGGCGAATTAGTGTGGAACGGATCGCTTGCGGATTTTCTGGGGAGCGCACGCGGCTCGCGTGCTGCGTTCGGCGGCCCGCCGAACGCTTCCCGGGATTCGCGGCGGGCCGCCGCGAACAGCACGCCAGCGGCGTGCGCTCCCCAATCATTAACGCGCGAGTACCTCACCGGACGCAAGAGCATTCCGATCCCGAAATCGCGTCGTCAATTTTCCTCGGTGCTCAAGATTGCCGGCGCGCGCGAGCATAACCTACGCAACGTCGATGTCGAAATCCCGCTCGGCATTTTTACCTGTGTGACTGGCGTTTCTGGCTCCGGGAAATCGACCCTTATTCATGACGTGCTCTACCAGAATCTTCTCCGTGCGCGGGGCGAGGGGAGCGATCAGCCCGCCGGTGCATGCAAGAGCGTGACGGGCGCGCACCGGATTCGCAGCGTGGTGATGGTGGATCAATCACCGCTGGCCCGCACGCCGCGCTCGACGCCGGTCCTTTATCTGGGCGTTTACGATCGGGTGCGGGAGTTGTTCGCGGCGCTGCCGGAAGCGATGGCGCAAGGGCTGACTGCCAGTTCATTCTCGTTCAATTCCGGGAGTGGACGGTGCGAACGTTGTTGCGGAACCGGCTTCGAAAAGATCGAGATGCAGTTTCTGAGCGATCTCTACGTGCGTTGTGCGGAATGCGAAGGCCGCCGCTTCCAACCGCACGTCTTGAAAGTGCTGCTCCGCGGGAAATCGGTTCACGATCTTCTGCAAATGACGGTGAGCGAAGGCGATCGCGTTCTTCACCGGAATCGGCGAGGAGGAGAGGCTCGGCTCGTCCGCTGGCGGTGCTGGCGGAAGTCGGACTCGGTTATCTGCGGCTCGGACAGCCCTTGAACACGCTTTCAGGTGGCGAGTCACAGCGGCTGAAACTCGTTAGGCATCTGAGTGAGACGGGGAATGCGGAATCGGAGACCGGAAATGGGCTGGCGGAATCGAGCCTGTTCATCTTCGACGAACCGACGACTGGCTTGCACTTCGACGACGTGGCTCTGCTCGTGAAAGTTTTTCAGCGATTGGTCGATGCCGGCAATACCATCGTGGTGATCGAGCACAATCTCGAAGTGATGAAGTGCGCGGACTGGATCATCGATCTTGGACCGGAAGCAGGTGATGATGGCGGCAAGGTCGTGGCGGTGGGAGTGCCGGAGGAAATCGCGCGTATTACGGAATCATACACGGGGAGATTCTTGCGTGGTGTTCTTTCTACGCGAAACGACAGAAAGATTGTCATCCCGAGCGGACGCGAGGGACCTCGCATTACTTCCAAGGGGTTCGGGAGGTCCTTCGCTTACGCTCAGGATGACGTTGAGGAAATTGCGCGGGCCGCGGAGGCTTCAGCTCCTTTCGTTGTAAAAAGTCGTAACCACGCCATCGCGATCCACGGTGCGCGCGAGCACAATTTAAAAAACATCTCGTTCGAAATCCCGCGTGACCAGATGGTGATCATCACCGGGCTGAGCGGCTCTGGAAAATCGACGGTGGCGTTCGATATTCTTTTTGCCGAAGGCCAGCGTCGTTTTCTCGACAGTATGTCGCCGTATGCGCGGCAGTTCGTCGAGCAATTGGAGAAGCCGGACGTCGATCTGGTCGAAGGCCTGCCACCGAGTGTGGCGATCGAGCAGCGCGTCACACGCGGCGGTGGAAAATCTACCGTTGCGACCGTGACCGAGGTTTATCATTTTCTCCGGCTGCTCTTCGCCAAAACGGGAACGCAATTCTGCCCGGACTGCGATTTGCCTGCAGAAAAGCAGAGCCTGGCCGCGATCGTGCGGCAGGTCGAAACCGCCGCGAAACGCGGCGCGCTCAAAGTGCTCGCGCCGCTGGTCAAAGCGCGCAAAGGCTTCCACACCGATGTCGCGCGCTGGGCCGAACGTCAGGGATTCGATACGCTCTATGTCGATCGCGAGCTGGTTCCGATCGCGCAGTTTCGAAAGCTCGAACGTTTCAAGGAGCACACCATCGATGTCGTCGTCGGCGCGATTGACGCCAAACGTATTCTAAAAGCGCGAAATCTCGTGCAACGCGCGGTCGAGATCGGTCGCGGCACGGCGCATCTGCTCGACACGAAAAATCGGCTCACGGTCATGAGCACCGAAATGAGTTGCCCCGGTTGTGGGCGCGCCTTCGAAGAGCTTGATCCGCGCTTGTTCTCCTTCAATTCCCCTCATGGCGCGTGTGAGGAGTGCGGCGGTTTTGGTGAAATTTGGAATCGCTCGATGCAGACGGAAACCGGCACCGAAGAAAGAGGCGAATCGGTTCTGGAAAACGAGCTGGCGGCAGACCGGGCCTTCGAAGATATCGACGAAGAGGAAGTGCGCGTTTGCCCGAAGTGCCACGGTTCCCGGTTGAATGAGATTGCGCGGCACGTGCGCGTTCGGGGAAAGTCGATTGACCATTTCACTTCATTGGCTGCGAGTGACGCGCTCGGCGCTTTGGGCAAACTTCGTTTCCGCGGCCATCACGAGACCATTGCGGCCGATCTCGTCCCTGAAATTCAGCAGCGTCTGAAGTTCATGACAAATGTCGGCCTGGGCTATCTCGCGCTCGGGCGTTCGGCCAAGACGCTGAGCGGCGGCGAGTCACAACGCATCCGGCTCGCGGCTCAGCTCGGTTCGAATCTGCGCGGCGTTCTTTATGTGCTCGATGAACCAACCATCGGACTGCATCCGCGCGACAACCTGCGTCTGCTCGATACGCTGACCGCGCTGCGCAAGAAAGGGAATTCGCTCGTGATCGTGGAACACGATGAGGAAACGATGCGGCGCGCCGATCACATCATCGATCTCGGACCGCGTGCCGGCGTGCATGGCGGCGAAGTAGTGGCGCAGGGCAGATTGAGCGACATCGAAGGGAATGCGAATTCCGAGACCGGCAGATGTTTGCGGAGTCCGCTTTGTCATCCCACGCGCCAGAAGCGTCGCTCGTTAGGCGAAGTGGAGCATTGGATCGAAATTCATGGCGCGCGGGCGAACAATTTAAAGAACATCGAGGTTCGTTTTCCGATCGGTCGGCTTTCCGTCATCACGGGAATTTCCGGCTCCGGCAAATCGACCCTCATGCACGAAGTGCTGCTGCCCGCTGTAGCGGCGGTCTCTGACCGCCGAAAAAAGAACGACGATCAGAGATCGCCGCGACAAGAAATTGCCGGTGCCGAACATATCGAAACCGTTTACGAAGTCGATCAGTCACCCATCGGCAAGACATCGCGCTCGACACCGGCGACCTATATCAAAGTTTTCGACGAGATCCGCAATCTCTATGCGCAACTTCCGGTCTCACGCATCCGCGGTTATTCGGCGAGCCGCTTTTCATTCAACACCGAAGGCGGCCGTTGCGAAGTGTGCAGCGGTCAGGGCGCGGTCAAACTCGAGATGAGTTTTCTGCCGAGCAGCTATGTGCCGTGCGAAGATTGCGACGGACGTCGCTACAATCAGCAGACGCTCGAGGTCCTGTATGATGGCAAGAGCATTGGCGACGTCATGCAAATGACGATCGAGGAGGCGGCGGAATTTTTCTCGGCCCATCCGAAGATCGCTCGCTCGCTCGCGCTTTTGGTCGATACCGGTCTCGGTTATTTGAAACTCGGACAGCCAAGTCCGACCCTGAGCGGCGGGGAAGCGCAACGCTTGAAACTCGCGAGCGAGTTGACGCGCGGGATTGGCCGCGCCCAGCACGAGCGGTTGCGCAAGATGCGCAAGCCGAAATCGACTCTTTATCTCCTGGAGGAACCGACGATCGGATTGCACATGGCCGATGTGGAATTGCTGCTCAACGTGCTCCACCGCCTGGTTGATGAAGGAAACACGGTCATCGTGATCGAGCATAATCTGAGTGTGATCGCGGAAGCCGATTACGTTGTCGACATCGGACCGGAAGCGGGCGCGGAGGGTGGCGAAATCGTCGCCACAGGCACGCCGGAAGAAGTCGCGAAAAATCGCGTCAGCCGGACGGCGCCATTCTTGCGGGCTGTGCTGAGGAGGACGCGACAAAGCATGTCATCCTGAGCCGCGCAGACGGCGAAGGACCTCGCATCTGTAGAAAAACGATCCATATCGAATGGGGGAACACAATTTGCGATAGAGGGGTCCCTCGCCGTCTGCGCGGCTCGGGATGACAACAGTTGTTGTCGAGTCCGCAGTCGTTCTTGCCGCTCTTGCTAAATTGATCGACACTCGCGCCGCATGCTCGGCTATTACCTGCACGATCTCGATCCGTTCATCTTTCATCTCACGGAAACCGTCGGGCCGCGTTGGTACGGGCTGGCGTATGTGCTCGCGTTCATCTGCGGTTACGCGCTGCTTCGATGGCTGGCGAAACGCCGTTATGCAGATTTGCAGCCGGCGCAGGTGGGCGACTTTATTACCTGGGCTGCGCTCTTCGGTGTGATGCTCGGTGGACGTCTCGGTTACGTGCTGTTCTACAAACCGGAAATGCTGCGCGAACCGCTCTCGATTTTGAAAGTTTGGGAAGGCGGAATGTCGAGCCACGGCGGCATCATCGGCCTGGTCCTGTTCACGCTCTACTACGCGCGGCGACACAAACTTTCGTGGACCAACCTCGGGGACAACCTTGTGGTCGTTGCGCCTATTGGCCTCTTCTTCGGACGCTGCGCCAATTTCATCAACGGCGAACTCTACGGTCGGCCGGCTTCGGTGCCGTGGGCGATGCAGTTCCCGAAAGAATTGCTGGAGCCGGAAAACGCGGCAGAGGCGGCGCGCGCCGTGGCGGCCTGTCAGCAGATCGATCCGGCGATCACCGGCGCGGATTCAGTCATTCAAAGCATTCACACGCATCCGAATGTCGTCTCGGTTCTGCGCGGAATTCTGACGCCGCGCCATCCCTCGCAACTCTACGAAGCGTTTTGCGAAGGCGTGCTTTTATTCGCGATTCTTTGGTTTGTCCGGACTCGCATGCGCACCGCGAATGGTGTGCTTACTGGATTATTTCTTTTTTGCTATGCCGTTTTCCGAATCATCGTTGAAAATTTCCGCGAGCCCGATGCGTCACTCATCGGCGGATTTACCCGCGGCCAATTCTTCTCGTTCTTTCTGATCGCTTTGGGAATCGCCTACATTGTCTTCGCGAAATTACATCCGACATATCCGCGAGACCGCCCATCAGCCTGATGGCGCGGGCGTCGCCGACTGAACGCGCCACGACCGCTCGAGCATTGGCATGAGCGCGCTCGGCGAAACTTCCACCAGGTCTTGTTGCTGTTCCGCAGTTGGTTCCCACGTTTCCGCCGGCAGGGAAACAGCAAAATCGGCCTTGTCGATTGAGACGGTCGCGCTCCAGGACGGGGCGTGCACTACAATCTGCGCGATCGTTTCATTCTCCGGCCGAATCCAGACGCGCGCCGTCCAGCCAGTCAGTTTCAATTGCGGCATCAACCCGACATCCAGAACGCGGTAGGTCGACGCTCCAACAGTCGCAGAGCCGGCGGAGCGGACGGTCAGCAGCGCCGGCAGCAGAACAGCTTCCGCCTGGGTGAAATGAAAACCACTGAACTTCATTCGCTTTTTTCTCTTGGCGACTTCGGCCGATTGGTGATCGAGCAACGTTTGGAGTTGCTTGCCCGGGAACATCCAAATCTTGTCGTCATGCCGGCCGATGGTAATGAGGCCGCCCGGAGCAGGAACTTGTGCGAGCACCTTGTCCGGCGCTTCGAAGGAAACATGCAATCGGCTTCCCTTTAACTCCGGGGCCAGCCCGGCGGTTTCCAAAACCGACACCTGCAAATCGAGTGCATGATTGCCATCATTTCCGTTTGGTGTGGCCAGAGCGATGAAGGGCGAGAGCGCTCTCGCGAGTAAATCGAATCGATTTTGCGGCGTCTCCTCGGGTTGTGCCGCGATTGAATGCGCCAGGCACAGACACGTCAGAAGAGTGAGCGATCTGATTGCTTTCGCTTTCATACGATTTCCGCTATTACTAGAGCACGTTGGCGCACATGCTACTTCCGAAGTTTCTTGCAGCTGGCGGGCTGCTCTTTGCCTTCGAACACTCAACCGTCGCGGGCAAGGTCGTCCTCTCGCTCCTTTGTGTCGTGTCGATTTTCAGCTGGTCGATCATGATCACGAAAATGCGCGTGATCCGGTTCGCGCGGAAACAGACGGCGCATTTTCGCGCGGCCTTTCGTCAGGATCGGCAACCGCTGCGGTTGTTTGAAAATCGTGCGAAGTTTCCGGGGACACCGCTTTTCAATGTTTATCACGCGGGCTGCCAGGAGCTGACCTTCCATCTTCTCGGCTCAGCCGAGGTGGATGAAACTTTTCGCGCGCGCCTGGAAATCGCCGATAAAATCACGCCCGCGCAAATGCACGCGGTCAATGCCGCGATGGAACGTGCGGTGGGCGAAACCGCGCTCGAGCTGGAATCGCAAATGATTTTGCTGGCGACGGCAGTAAGCGGTTCGCCATTCCTCGGATTACTCGGCACCGTCTGGGGCGTGATGGATACGTTTACCGATGTCGCGCTGGCCGGTTCGCCGAATCTGACCTCGATGGCGCCGGGCGTTTCCGGCGCCTTGATTACGACGGTGACGGCGCTCTGCGTCGCGATCCCGGCGATGTTCGGTTACAATTTTCTCGTTACCAGCATTCGCGGGATGATCGTGGAGATGGACAATTTCGCGGCTGAGCTTTCGTCCGAGTTCGAGCACAAATATGTCGATCACACCGCGCGTGTCTCGGAGTTTCGAAGATGAGACGCTATTCGCAGCGAAATAACCTGACGACGCTCTCCGAGATCAACGTTACGCCGTTGCTCGATCTGGCGTTCGTTTTGCTGATCATTTTCATGATCACGACGCCGTTGCTCGAGAACAGTGTGAATCTGGTTATTCCTTCGAGCGGAGTGGCGAGTGCGCCGCTCAATCCAGCGCAAGTGCAGACGATTTCGATCGATCGCACGGAATCAATCCGATTGAACAATACTCTGGTCGATCCGGTGACCCTGACCGCGCGGCTGACGGAATTAAAACGGGTGAATCCAGACGTGGCCATCGTCATTCGTCCGGATCGTGAGCTGCCGGTTCAGAAATTGGTGAATTTGATGGACACGCTCCAGCGCGCGCAGATTACCAGGGTCGGTATCGCGACGAAGGCCGAGTCGAAGTAACGATGCCGCGCGACGCACGCTTCTGGCGGAACGTCACAATCATCAGTCTTGCGCACATTGCGGTTTTGATCGCACTGATTCGCTGGAGCGTGGAAGCCAGAAAGCCGCCCCCGAACGACATCATCTGGATGGACGGTGGTATCGGAGATTCCAGAGAGCCTACGGCATCGACCGCAGCTCGACCTAACGAGCCAGAGGAAACATCGCAGCCGACGCCCGAACCGTCCAAGCCGGAGAAAGCGGAGGAACAACCGAGCATCGCACCGGTGAAAAGCGACATTCAACTTCCAACGCCCGAACCCACTCCTCTCGCGACAGCGACTCCGTCGCCGACACCGATAGCGACTCCGACACCGTCGACCACTCCCAAGTCAACGCCGAAGCCTTCTCCGAAGAAGACGCCAAGAGCAAAACCGAAACCCACACCAACACCGAAACGGAAGGCAACGCCACCGCCGAAGAAATCCGTCGTTGCCAAAGCGACGCCAAAAGCGAGCGCCGAGACGAAAGAGAACGCCAGTGTCCAGGAGAAGAAAAAAGCTACGGAGAGTTCCAAAAAATCGACCACAGCAGGCTCGGGCGGACACAGCCACGCCGGCAGCGGCGGATCGGAATTCGGCTGGTACGGCAACATGCTGCACGATCGTTTCTACAGCGGATGGGTGCAGCCGATGACCGTCGTCGAAACCGGCATCAAGTTTTCTGTCCGCGTAAAGCTCCGCATCGAAAGAGATGGAATGGTCTCCCGGTTTGAGATCACGAAGCCATCGGGCAACGTTGTGGTGGACGAATCTGTGCAGGCGATCGCGAAGCGCGTCACGCAGGTGGATCCGTTGCCGGCGGGTTTGGGAAAAGGCGGACACTATGATGTGAACATCAATTTCGAGCTCAATTCCGAGCAATGAAGAGGAACGATTTGTATGGAGGTGGAGCGGTCATCGCGATCGCGTTGTTTCTCGTTGGCTGTTTCGGCGGGGATGAGGCGGGCCCTTCGGTCAACGCGGCGACGATCAACGCCTACAGCCACATGCTTCACAACCGGTTTTACAATGCCTGGGTGCAACCAGAAGCGGTCGGTGCGCCACATGGGAAAATCTCGGTGCCGGTTGATCTTCAGATCGATCCGCACGGTCGAGTTTTGAGTTTTCGGCTGATGAAATCCTCGGGTTATCCGGCAATCGATGAGTCGATCGAAGCAGCGGGAGCGCAAGTCAGGAAAGTTGAACCGCCGCCCACTGCTTCGTCGGGCCAGCTCTATGCGGTTCGGATCTACTTTGAACTCGATGTGAAATGATGAAAACGCCGCGCTAGCCCGTTAGGCGCGCTTCAGCCAGATCGAGATCGCGCTGAATCCGCCGCAACGCGTCGTCATTAATCGTCTGTTCGTTGCGCAAACGGATGATGGTTTTTCTTTCCACTGCGAGCGCCTGTTGCTGAAGTTCTTGATAATCAAAGGTGGCGATGGCGCCGCTGGGATTGCCCCGGGCTTCGCAACAAAGTCGAAGCTGCTCGATCCGTTCGTTGTACTCGGCGCGCAACCGGTTCACGATCTCATCGGAAATTCCGCGCTCGAGCGCGGAATTTTCGATTGACTCGATCGCCGCCTTGTTCGCTTCCAGACGCGCCAGCCGTTCCTCTTCATCCGTCACGCCGTCATCCTTGACTCCGAGATATCGAATGAGGACTGGCAGCGTGAGGCCTTGGAAAACCAGCGTTGCCAGAATAACGGAGAACGTTAGGAATAGAATGTAATTTCGACCGGGGAAGGGAGTGTTCGGAGCCAGAGCTAGAGGGAGCGCAAATGCCGCGGCGATCGAAACCACTCCGCGCATGCCGGACCACGCGATGATCGCAACGTTTCGCCACGGCGGGAACGGCTCGCGCGCACGAATTTTCCGGCTGAACAATCGCGGCACGTACGCCGCCGGAAATACCCACGCGATGCGCACGAATATGACGGTGGCGCTGACGGCCAGTGCTTGTCTGGCCAGCTGCCAGAGCGACGTGCCGGTCCCGGAGAGTGATTGCAGGATGGATGGCAACTGCAATCCGATCACGATGAAGACCAGACCGTTGAGGAGGAAGACGACCGTTTTCCAAAAAGCGCGCGATTCCAGACGCATCCGCGCGCTCACCACCAGTGGCGAGTGCCATCCTAGAAAAATCCCCGCCGCGACTGTTGCGAGCACACCTGAAACGTGAAGCCGTTCCGCGGTTAGATAGGCAACAAATGGCGTGAGCAAGGAAATCGTGATCTGAACCGGCGGATCGTCGAGATGCTTTTGCACCCAGCGAATGGCGAATCCAACGAGCAGACCGAGTCCGATTCCTCCGGCTGCGACCCAGACGAACTTAATGGCGGCGTGCGTCGGCGAAAAGCTGCCGGTCACCAAAGCGGCGACGGCGAATTGCAACGTAACCAGAGCGGTCGCGTCGTTGACCAAACTTTCGCCTTCAAGAATGCTGACGATTCGTGGCGGGACCGAGAGACGTTCGAGCACGGCCGTCGCCGCCACCGCATCAGGCGGGGAGACGATGGCTCCCAAGGCGAAGGCAGCAGCCCAGGGTAGCCCGGGGACGAAGGCGTGCGCCATCCAACCGACGGCAAACGTCGTGATCAAAACCAAACCGATGGCAAGAAGTAGAATTGGCCGGAGGTTCCGGCGAAAATCGCGCCAGGAAGTCATCAACGCGACGGGATAAAGCAAGGCTGGCAGAAAAAAGAAAAAAACCAGTTCCGGATTGAGCTTCACTACCGGAAGACCGGGGATCAAACTCAACCCGAGACCGCTCAGCACGAGCAGGACCGGATACGGAACGGTGAATTTTTGCGCGATGACGACGAGCGTCACCACGATCATTAACAGGAACGCGATGAGCTCCGTCTGGTGCATTCCGCTTGAATAGAGAACCCGTTAGGCGGCGAGGGCTTGCTTCGGTGGCGCGGCTGCGACCTTGGCCTTGGCGCGCGCGCGATTCGCTTCCAGCTCGGAAAGATGCTTTTCCGACCAGCGACAGATCGCCTGAAGCGGCTCGATCAAAGTACGGCCCAATTTGGAAAGCGCGTATTCGACCCGGGGCGGAACCTCCGGATACACTTTGCGCAGGACAAGGCCGTCCCGCTCGAGGCTGCGTAATGTTTGGGTAAGCATCTTTTGCGAGATACCGCCAATCTCGCGCTGGAGGCCGGCGTAGCGTCGCGTACCGTCGGCCAGAACCTGAATGATGAGCGCAGTCCATTTGTCGGCGATCCGATCCAAAACAAGACGCGACGGGCAACGAGGATTGAGAACATTGTTCTTTTTCATGGTTAGGCGGAAGGTTGAGGGCAAGGAGAGAGTAACGAACCATCGGTGGTGTTCAATTGGGAATCTCGGTTCTGTCTTCTTTCTTTGCTGGGGAGCGCACGCGGCTCGCGTGCTGATCTCGGCGGCTCGCCGAGACGAATCTTCGAGGCAGGAGTGACATCAGTTTGCTGCGATCAGCAGGTCAAGTCTGCGCTGGCGGGCCGCCAGCGCCAGCACGCGAGCCGCGTGCGCTCCCCGGAATCATCAATCGAACACCGGTTCATTTCTGATACAATCGACTGACGATGAATCTCCTCGTAATTGGTAGCGGCGGACGCGAGCATGCGCTGGTTTGGAAATTCCGGCAATCGTCCGGGGTCGCGCGGATTTTCTGCGCGCCGGGAAATGCCGGCACGGCACAGATCGCCGAGAACGTTGCCATTCCAGCAAACGATTTGCCGGCACTCGCTCAGTTCGCCAGAGAAAACAAAATTGGACTCACTGTCGTGGGGCCGGATGATCCGCTCGCCGCTGGCGTGGTGGATTTGTTCGCGGCCGAAGGCCTGCGCATTTTCGGACCGACGAAAACGGCGGCGCGTCTCGAGTCCTCGAAGATTTTCGCAAAGGACTTGATGCGAGAGCGAGGAATTCCCACAGCGGCGGCGAGGACGTTCGAACGCAGCGAAGAAGCGCAACGTTACTGCGACGGACTTCGATTTCCGATTGTGATCAAAGCTGACGGCCTCGCACTCGGGAAAGGGGTGATCATCGCCCCGGATCGCGCCGCCGCACACGCTGCCATTGAGGGAATGATGGAGAAGGGACAGTTCGGTGAAGCGGGCCGCCGGATTGTGATCGAGGAATTTTTGCGCGGCTCGGAGTGTTCGCTCCACGCGCTGGTTGACGGCGTGAATTATCGCATGCTGGCGACGGCGCGCGATCACAAGCGCGCGTATGACGGCGACCTGGGACCGAATACGGGCGGGATGGGAGCGTTCAGTCCGGCGAATAATTGGAGCGATGCGGCGCAGTCACAATTCGACGCAACAATTATGCAACCGTTGTTGATGGGACTGCGCGAAAAAGGCGTCACTTTTCGCGGACTGCTCTTTCCGGGCCTGATGATCAATGCGGAAGGTGCCCACGTTCTCGAATTCAATTGCCGTTTTGGCGATCCCGAGACGCAGGCGATTCTGCCGCGCTTGAAATCCGATTTGCTGCCGCTGCTGGAGGCGACGATCGATGGCACGCTCGATAAGGTGAGTCTCGAATGGGATAGTCGAACTTCGGTCACGGTCGTCCTCGCCTCCGGCGGCTACCCGGAGAAATACGAAACCGGCAAGAAGATCACAGGACTTGCCCAGGCATCGGAGCTTGAGGATGTGCACCTATTTCATGCCGGCACGCGTGTTGTGAACGGCAAAGTGGTGTCTTCGGGCGGGCGCGTGCTCGCGATCACTGCGCTGGGCGAGACACTGGAACTGGCCCGGGACCGCGCCTACGAAGCGGCCTCGCGCATCCATTTCGAAGGTTGCCACTATCGTCGCGATATTGCTCTTGGTTCGCGCTTGGATAAGTTGCAGGCGCTCTGAGCGCGCGAGTAATTTTTCTTTTCGTTTTAGTTAGTTCGGCGTGGTTGATCGCGGCGGATTTGTCCACGCAATCATCCACGTCAAAGCCGTCGCCCACGCCGACTCCGGTCACCAACGCGGGACTGATCAACGCGATGGATTCCGCCGAAGTGCAGCAGGCGATTGCCTTGCTCAAAAGCAACTTCATCAATCCCGCAGCCTTGAACGAGGTCGAACTCAATCGGGCGACTCTGGAGGGTCTGATGGCCCGGCTCGGTCACGGCGTCATGCTGTTGCCGGCAGGCGAATCGCCCGGCGGGGCGACAATCCCGGGCATTTTTTACGGTGAGGTTTTGGACAGCCACATCGGTTACTTGCGCCTCGGAGAGCTTTCCGCCGTCAATCTGCGGGCGATGGATGAAACGCTGAAAACTTTTGCTGCGAAAAAGGTCGACTCGCTCGTGATCGATCTTCGCGCTACTTCGCCGCCAGACGATTTCGGGACCGCCGCGGAGTTCATGAATCGATTTGTCCACAAAGGGAAAACACTTTTCACTTTGCGCAAACCAGCGGCGAAACAGGAACATGTTTTTTCGGCTGATCAAGATCCGGCGTACGACGGCATGATCATTGTTCTGGCCGATGCGAACACCAGTGGTGTCGGCGAAGTATTTGCTGGCGTCCTGCGTTATTACGACAAGGCGATGATCATTGGGCAGCCGACGGCGGGCCGCGCGGTCGAGTATTCTGATTTGACGCTATCGGATCGAAAAATTCTGCGGGTCGCGGTCGGCGAAATTATTCTACCCGAGGGAAAGACGCTCTTCCCCGACGGCGTCATCCCGGACGTGCCGGTGGAGATGAACATGGCGGAGAAGCGTCAGATTTTTGAGCAGAGCTTAAAGAACGGAATGGCTTCGTTCGTTTTCGAAAAAGAGCGGCCGCACTTCAATGAGGCCGCTTTGCTGGCGGGAACGAATCCGGAAATCAATCCTGAACGCGGCACTGCCTCGCCCGCGCAGACGAGTTTGCGCGACCCGGTTGTGCAAAGAGCAGTCGATCTCGTGACGTCGCTGGCAATCTATCAAAAGCGCTAGCTTCGGCGGCCGTAGCCGCCTGTGGGCGATGCGGCGGCAAGGTCGCTTCTTGGAAACTTGCCCGGCTTGAAATAGGATACAGCTCTGTGACTCCTCTTGAAGAGCGCATCGGCTACAAGTTCCGGAACCCGTTGCTCCTGGCGGAAGCATTGACTCACCCGAGTCTTCGGCACGAGACGCAACAGCAGCACTTCGATAATCAGCGCCTCGAATTCCTCGGCGACGCCGTGCTCCAACTCGTCATCACCGAACATCTCTATGCCCAATTTTCTGGAGAGGCCGAAGGTCGCCTAACGAAATTGCGTTCGCGCCTGGTCTCGCGCGATGCGCTCAAACGGCGGGCGCTTGCTCTTGATCTTGGGCCATATCTGATGATTGGCCGCGGAGAAGAAGCGAGCGGGGGACGCGAGCGCGGTTCTACACTGGCGGATGCATTCGAGGCATTAATCGGTGCGGTTTATCTGGACAGCGATCTCGCCACGGTCCGTCAATTTATCCTGCGAGCGGCGGAAGGAGAACTGCAGCAGCTCACAGAGGAGCCGATCGATATCAATCCGAAAGGCCAGTTGCAGGAGTTGCTGCAATCCATCTCGCCGCGCAGTCCGGTTTACAAGGTGCTGTCGCAAACCGGTCCCGAACATGACAAGACTTTTGTGGTGGAAGCGGTTTGGGAAGGTCTTGTTCTCGGACAGGGGATCGGCGGTAGTAAGAAGCAGGCCGAGACGGCGGCGGCGTTGGAAGCGATGCAGCTAAGGAAGTGGGAGCGGGGCGCGACAAACGAAACCGGCGAAGCAAAATTGTAACCTACAACCACTGTCGCGCGCGATGCACAGTGCTACGGCGGTCAGAGACCGCCGCTACAGTGACTCGTTAGGCCGATGATTGAGAGCGTGAATCATTCCGCCGGAGTTCGATTTCCAGGCGAAATGCTGAGCGATCGCGCTGGTGACGAATTGTTTGCCGCGCCGGACAGCTGCCTCGAGCGACATGCCTGAGGCCAGACCGGCCGTGATCGCAGCCGAACAGGTGCAGCCAGTCCCGTGAGTGGCAACGCTACGCACGAAAGGCGCTGAGAATTCCGAAATCTTTCCTTCGAAGAACAACAGATCGACCGCATCGTTGCCCGCGAGATGCCCGCCTTTGAGCAGGAATGGGACGCCGTATCTGGCGGTCAATTTTTCTCCGGCCGCGCGCATCGCTTCCAGGCTTGTGATTGGTTTGCCGAGCAGGGTGACGGCTTCATTCAAATTCGGCGTGATCAGCGCCGCCAGCGGAAACAGCGTCTCGTACATTTTCAAAGCCTCTGCGCTTAACAATAAATCGCCGCTGGTTGCGACCATCACCGGATCGATGACCAGCGGCAGCCCTGCCGCGCGATCGCGGAGAACTTCCGTTATTGTTTCGATCACTTCGCCGGAATGGAGCAAGCCGGTTTTGATCGCCGCGACGGGAAAGCTCTCGAAAAGAACTTCGATTTGTTCGCGAACGATCCGCGCTCCGATATCCTGGATTCGCACGACTTTGCCCGGTGTTTCCGCGACCACGCAGGTGATTGCGGTCAGGCCGTAAACACCGAGCGCGCTGAAGGTCTTAAGGTCAGCTTGCGCGCCCGCACCCGAACTGCAGTCGGAACCGGCGATGGTGAGGGCGATGGGTGTAGCAGCGCCCACTGAGCGCCGGCCTTCTTGCTTTTCCATCGAATTCGACCCCGAAAGCATTCGGGGCCGCTACAAAGATCTTACGCGCCGTCCTGGCCAATCGCCTCGACCGGGCAGCCTTCCATCGCCTCGCGACAAAGCGCCTCTTCCTCGGGAGACTCGGGTTGTTTGTAAACATAGGAATGACCGCCGTCGTCATTCCGTTTGAAATTCGCGGGTGCGGTCTCGCGACAGAGATCGCAGTCGATGCACTGATCGTCGACATAGAATTTCCCCTCTACGTTTTCGGGATATTTATTGGAAGCATCGGCCATGATTCTTTCCGCTCGAAGCGAAGGCAACGGTAAAAGGATTCAGGTACCTGGCGCAAATGGGTATTTCCTCGTTGACGACCTGGCAAACAACCGGCGAAGAGAGGAGTGTCAAAAAGGTCTGGAACCATGGAAAGCAAGAATAGATCCGAAGCCTCGAGCACGGCGAAGGCTTTTCTCGTCGAGCTGGTCGTGTACAGCCTTCTCGTCGTCCTTTATTTCCTTTTCGTCCTTCATTTTCTTGCCGACTGGATCAATCATCTGGAAGCCACCCGGATCAAGACCTACGCAGTCGTTTCGATTGGACTCATCGTTGCTCAGGCGATTGTGCTGGAAAGTGTGACCTCGTGGTTAATGCGCCGGCTGCGCGGCGGCCGTTCCGAATGATGGCGATGTTTTTTCCCATCTCCCACGCGGAGATCAGTCCCACTTACCTGGTCGTGGCCGGCTTCGTGATCGGAGTCTTCGGAGGATTCTTTGGAGTGGGTGGAAGTTTTATCGCCGGGCCCGCCCTGCGTGCAGTCGGTCTCGATTGGAATTTCGCGGTCGGGACCGACCTGGCCCACATCGTCGGGAAATCCGTGGTCGCGGCCAAGCGTCACCGTGCTTTGGGCAACGTCGATCTCAAACTCGGCCTGATCATGGCACTCGGAACAATCGCAGGCGCCGAAGTGGGTGCGCAATTAATCCAAATCCTGAAGCGCGCCGGCAACGTCAATCTGGTCGTTAGCCTCATTTCAATCACGGTTTATCTGAGCATCTCCGGCTTCATGCTCTGGGAAGGTCTGGCCACGCTGCGCGCGAGCAAACGGCGCGGCTCGCGTCAGGAAAAAGGGAAAAAATCGAAGCAGGACGAATCCGCCTTCCAGCACATCGCCCAGCGCGTTCAAAAATTGGAGGTCGGGCCGATGGTCTCGCTGCCGGTCTCGGGCATAAAATCGATTTCACTTTGGGCCGTCCTGCTGGTGGCGTTTGTCGGGGGAATCTTTAGCGGCTTTCTCGGCGGCGGCGCCGGTTACATCCGGATGCCGTCAATGGTCTATGTTCTGGGAATTCCCACTCATCTCGCGGTTGGAACCGATCTTTTCGAAATCATTATCTCGGCCAGTTATGGAACGTTCACTCATGCGATCAAGGGCAATGTCGATATCATGATCGCGCTCGTCATGAATACCGGCGCCGCCATCGGCGCGCAGATCGGGGCCATCTCCACCCAGTATTTTAGCGGGCCGAAAATCCGGATCGCTTTCGTGCCGCTGCCGTTGATCGGGGCCGTCATCGTCATTTACACTTTGTTTACTGGAGCCAGGTTTTAATTCGTTATGCGCGTCTTGATTTGCAGCGATGGGACCGATCCGGCGGACCGGCCGACGAAACTCGGCGGATTACTGGCGGGTCCGTGCCACGCCGCGACCACGCTTTTGGGAATCGCGGAACAACCGGCCGACACCCAGCCCTTGCGGGCGGCGCTGGAAAACGAGGCGGCATTGTTGCGCAGCAAATACGGCGTTTCGCCGGAAATCGTCATGCGCGAAGGCGAACCGATCTGGCAAATTCTGAACTCAAACAACCGACAATCAGTACCGACGTCGCCATCATCGGAACCCGGGCGAAGGCGAGGACCGGGTTGTATTGGTATTCGGAGAAGACTTACGAAGTTATCAAGGCCATCCCGTCCCCGGTGCTGGTGGCGAAGGGTGAGTGTGAGCGCATTTCACGTTTCCTGGTCTGCACCGGCGGTAAGCACTATATCGAGGATGCAGTGCAGCTGACGGGCAAGCTTGCCGCCTGCGTCGGCGCGTCAGTCACGCTGCTTCACGTCATGGCGGAGCCGCCGGCGGTTTTCGCTGACCTTCTCCGGCTGGAAAACGTGGAAAGACTGCTCGCATCGGGATCGGAACTTGGCGTCAATCTGCGTGGACAAAAGGGAAGTCTGGAAAAACTGGGCGTGAAGACGGAGGTGCGCATCCGGCACGGAGTTGCCCTCGATCAGATTTTCGCGGAAGTGCTGGAAGGCCACTACGACGTCATCGTAACTGGGTCTTCGCAAACGCGCGGCCCGCTCCGGCACTACATCATGGGTGATCTCACGCTCAGCATTCTCAATCGCGCGGAATGTCCGGTCCTGGTTGCGCGTGCCGGTCCACTGAACGCGAAGCGCGGAGGTTTTTGGAGTGGGCTCAAGGCGATCTTCGCATCTGCGCCGGCGGCTCGTGTCCCGGAGCCGGCCACTGAGTAGCTGGACGGCACGGCGGTCGTCCCTCCAGAGCTCTTGATCTCGCCCTAACCAATGAACTGGCTGGCCCATCTTTGGCGCGAGTGGACGGTCGAGAGCTGGCGATCAATCGCGCCGGCGTTCGCAACCCCCGAGCCGTCGCGTTGGGACGATTCCCGGCTGACCGCGGCGTGGCTCGGTCATGCTACGGTGCTGATCAATTTCTTCGGCGTCACCATCCTGACCGACCCCGTGCTCTTTCCGCGCTGCGGCATTCGCCTGCCTCAGCTGACGATCGGGCCGAAGCGTTTGACCAAACCTGCCTTGGAATGGAACGCACTCCCGCCGATCGACCTCGTTCTGCTTTCGCACGCCCATTTCGATCACTTCGACATGCGGACACTCCATCGATTTTCAAAGGAGACCGCAGTCATTACCGCTCCGCGCACGCGCGACTTGCTCCGCTGGACATCTTTCCTCGATGTGACCGAACTGCGTTGGGGCGAGGAACGAGAAATCATCGGTCCTAACGGGTCGATCACCGTAAAGGCGATTCGAGTGAATCATTGGGGAGCGCGAACGTTGCGCGATATTTATCGCGGCTACAACGGGTACATCATCGAAGGCCGCGGCCGGCGCATCATTTTCGGCGGCGACACCGCCTTCACTGAGGCTGTTTGTCGAACTGCGCGACGATCGTCCCTACGATTTGGCGATTATGAGCGTCGGTGCGTATGATCCTTGGATTCGAGTGCATGCCAATCCCGAGCAAGCCGTCGCGATGTGCGATGCGGCCGGTGTTCGCTACATCATGCCGGTCCATCACCAGACGTTTCGCCTGAGCGCCGAGCCATTCCGCGAACCGATCGAACGTTTCGAAACCGCGTTGCAAAAAGAGCCGGAGCGGATTGCCCTGCGCGAGATCGGAGAGACCTTTGTCCTCCCCCTCTAGCCGCACTCCCTGTAGCCGCGCCTCTATGAGGCGCGAACGAAACCCATTCGTTGGTAATTTACTCTGATTTTTCAACGACTCGACTTCGTTAAGGAGAGGCTGACAAATCGGATCGAACCCGGTATCGTATTGGGGCGCATGATTGCTCTGGAATCACCGGACAATGAAAGGATTCTTGCTTTGGCCAGACGCCTTTTCTGGTGGAAAACGCCGGAGGACGCGCTCGCGGGCCGAAGTCGCTTTCTGGCCCAGGTGATGTGTCTGGGGACGTGGCACGACATCGAGGAGGCGAGACGCCTTTGGCCCACAGAAGTCTTTCGCGATGCGTTGCGCCACGCGCCGCCCGGCGTTTTCGATCCCAGGAGCTGGTCCTATTGGCATCACATGCTCGATCTCCTGCCAGTTCCACCGCTGCCAGTCAGGACGCTTCCGCAATGTTAACGCCAGCGGAGAAAATTCTGCCAGCGTCGCAACTCTCCTTCTGGAATGAGGACAAACGCATCCCGGACCATTTCGTTCTCTACGGTGGAACAGCGCTGGCACTGCGTTTGGGCCACCGGCAATCTCTCGACTTCGATTTTTTTTCGTCTGCACCGATCGAACTGGAACAGCTCGCTGCGACCATTCCTTTCGTTCGGGAAGCGGAAATTCTGCAAAGCGGCCCCAACACTCTCACCCTCCGGATTGATCGCGGAGGCCCGGTCACCATCTCCTTTTTCGGAAACCTTTCCTTCGGGCAATTGGCCGCCCCCGATCTGGCGGCTCCCGCTGGATTGAAGATTGCATCGCTCGCTGATTTGATGGCGACGAAGCTCAGAACAGTTTTTCAACGCTCGGAATCCAAAGACTACATTGATATCGCGGCGATGATTCGCGCTGGCATTTCCCTGGAAAAAGGATTGGGCGGCGCGATCGCACTTTTTGATCCGAACTTTAATCCGGCCCTGCCTTTGAAGGCGCTGACCTATTTCGGTGACGGCGACCTCGGGTTGGTTCCGGCGGAAACAAGGGAATACTTGATCGCGAAGGTGAAAGAGACGCACGAGTTTCCGAAGGTAACACCGCATGCGCGAACCATCGGCTCCCTGACGCCGGACCTGTAAGCGCGCCTCTATGAGCCGCGCCGGTTCACCCTTGCCCGCATTCGGACTGGATGGCATCTTGCGCCCGCCCAAATCGCCGATGTAGCTCAGTGGTAGAGCAACGGTTTCGTAAACCGTAGGTCGTGGGTTCAATCCCCACCATCGGCTCCAGAATCGGAGTCGCTTCAGTCCGCGCGCTTGTCGGCCGGAGCTTCCGCCATGCCGGCGCGTTTCAAACGCCACAACTCGTTAGCGAGTCCGATAAAGAGCAAAGGGTTGCAAAAAATACGCTCCCGTAGGTTTGCGCCTTTAGGGGATTCGGAATCGTGATGGCAAGCAGCGCCAGTGCAGCCATTGTCCAGCGGAGCAACGCCGGGGCCGGCGCCGATCATCAGCCGGTGAACGATGACGGTAAATGGGTAGAGCAGCCAAACGTAGAGGTATCCGAACGAAAGTGGAGTGAACATCAGCATCAGGAGAAGAAGGAGGGCGAATTCGATCGCATCGGTTTCAGCGGTCCGCCGCGCGCGTCGGGGCATCACGCCGATGTAGACCAGACCAAGCAGCAAGGCCGAGCCAAGAATGATCTTGTTCACGGTCGCGAATTTCAGATCCGCGATATTGGCGTAGACCGGCGTGTGCGGCGCCCATTGGAAATTATATTCCGTATGCCGCAGCATTCGGTTGGCGACACCGAAGATCGATTGGTTCTTCCAGGCGTTGCTGCGTCCCGCGCGCTGGCCGACTCCGGTCTCATCATATTTCAGGAGCATGCCATCAGTCCAGCGATGCAAATCCTGCCGGGCGAGTGCTGGGCCGCGAAATGGGATCGGCAACACCAGGAGAAATGCGAGCGCGAGAATGAGCGAACCGGTCGCGACCCAATAACGCCGATAGATGAGATATGCGATCGCGGCGATCGGGAAGGCTTTGATGGCGGCGGCCAGGGCAATCAATGTGCCCGCGAAAATGTGATGTTTGCCGCGCAGGCAAACGAACGCCCCGAGCAAAAGCGCGAGCAGGAGCAGGCTGGGCTGTCCGAGCAGGAAATTGCTCCAGACGTAAATGATGACGATAAAATTTGGCGCGAAATACAGCAGCGCGTCCTGGCGTCCCCATTTCCCGGTTGCGAGGTAAACCGAGAAAATAATGCACGCGATCCAGGCCGCAGCATTGAGCACGACGAAGAAGAAGATCAAACCGAACTGCCCGAGCAGACTAACCGGCGCGAGCAGGAGCGCGCACGGTGGCGGATACATGAAATCGAATTTGTGGACGAGACTGTCGGGATAAACTTCCTGACCGTGGAGGACGAGCTGTCCGGTTTGATACCAGGTGATGTAATCCTTGATGCTGTGACCGCGCAGGCAATGGAGCAGCGGTACAATCGCGAATACGAGCAGCACCACGACGAAGGACCAGAACAGGAACCGAAACGTTCTCTTCTCTGAGTTCAAAGTTGGATGGCGTTGGACGCTGGACGTTGAATGTTTCCGCCCGTCATCGGGCGGCCGATGCTTATGCCATTCCGTGCTTTGTTCGTAGGCGTAGGCGATTTGCAAGAGGCGCGCTTCATCGAGGGCTTTACCGAGCAATTGCAATCCGATCGGAAGCTGGTGCCCTTCCTCGCTCTGGGCGAAACCGCACGGAAGACTGACGCCGCAAATTCCGGCGAGGTTCGCCGCGTTCGTGAAAATATCGGCGAGATACATTTGTAATGGATCGGCTCGTACGCTCCCCGAACTTGAACGCGGGAACCGGCGACGTCGGTGAGATCAACGCGTCCACTTTTGCGAACGCCTCCGTGAAATCCTGCCGGATCAGCTCGCGAACTTTTTGCGCCCGCAGATAGTAGGCGTCGTAATAGCCCGAACTCAGAACATAGGTCCCGAGAATGATGCGGCGTTTCACCTCCGGCCCGAAACCTTCCCCGCGGGTGCGGCCATAATGATCGAGCAAATCCCTCGGATTTTCCGCTCGATAACCGTAACGAACGCCGTCGAAGCGGGCGAGATTGGCCGAGGCCTCCGCGGTGGCGAGAATGTAGTAGACGGCGATCGCGTAGTCGGTGTGCGGCAACGGCACTTCCACAATCTCTGCACCCAACGATTGGAATTGTGCGACAGCAGCATCGACCGCGGCCTTCACCTGCGGATCGACTCCTTCGATCATGTATTCCTTCGGCAATCCCAGGCGCAGGCCGCGCAAATCTTGCCCGAGTAGCGCGGTGTAGTCGGGCACCGCTTCGTTGAGACAGAGTGACTGTCGAGTGGATCGGCGCCAGCGATCGCATTCAACAATAGCGCTGTATCGCGCACGGTCTTTGTCAGCGGTCCGATTTGATCGAGCGACGAAGCAAACGCGACGAGGCCGAAACGCGAAACTCGTCCGTAGGTGGGTTTGAGTCCGACTATTCCGCACAGCGATGCCGGCTGCCGGATCGATCCGCCGGTATCAGTTCCGAGAGCGCCGAACGCTTCATCTGCCGCGACCGCGGCCGCCGGACCACCGCTGGAACCTCCCGGAACACGCGAAAGATCCCACGGGTTGCGAGTTAATTTCACGCTCGAATTTTCGGTGGAGGAACCCATGGCAAATTCGTCCATGTTCATCTTGCCGAATGGAATCGCGCCGGCGGTTTTCAATTTACGAATCGCAGTGGCGTCGTACGGCGCGTGATAATTGCGCAGGATTTTCGAGGCGCACGTGCACGACTGTCCGGCAACGCTAATGACGTCTTTGATGGCGATCGGCACTCCGCCGAGCGGGAGATTGACGTCCGCGCCCTCCGCCTTTTTCGCCGCGGCGTCGAAGTCTAACGACAAATACGCTTCGACCTGCGGATCAACTTCCGCGATTCGGGCGCGCAAGGCTTCGAGCACTTCGCGGGGCGAGACTTCGCGGCTCCGGAGCAGCGCCTGAAGTTCGGCGATGGTGAGCGCCGGCAGATCGATCATTCCACGACTTTGGTGACGATGAAAAGATCGTTGGACTGGCGCGGCGCGTTGCTCAGGGCTTCTTCCGCGGTCAACCAATCGCGCGGTTCGTCTTCGCGAAAGACATTGAAAATTGGAACGCCGTGGGCCGCGGTTTCCACCTGGCTGACGTCGACTTCGCGCAGCTTGTCCGCGTATTCGAGAACGTGATCGAGTTGCGTTTGGAAGAGAGCAATCTCTTCGGCCGTGAGATTGAGACGAGCGAGTTGAGCGACGTAAGCAACGTCGAGATCGGCGGCGTGGGACATCTCGGTCGCTGCTTAGAGACGGAAATTGGTCAACAGCCAGATCACTGCCGCCGTGAGCGCGATGACCAGAACGAGGAAAATGATCCGGCCTTCCCGACGTTCTTTGCGCATGGAAACGCGCCGGCCTGAGCCTGCCCCATCATTGTCCGTAAAACGCTTGTCCTGGATGGTGAGCGAAACATCGAGACGATTGCCTCCTTCACTCGCGCGCCGCAGCAACTCCTCGCGTTGCCGGCGGGACGTTTCCTCCGCCTCCCGCGGCGCTTCCTTGATCATGCGCTCGAGTTTTTCCATTTCCTCGCGCAGGTGCGATTCTGCGCGGGCCAGGTCTGCTTGTTTCTGAGTAAGGGGGGTATCGAGTTTTGAGGGTCGGCGAAACATGCGGAACTACTGAGTTTTCGCCGCCATCCAAAGGAAAATGAGCAGCGCGATACAGCAGAAGACGATTAATGGAAGCGTCAACGCCAACCCGATCTGGAGCCATTGCCCAAATGATCTCCCGCCGCCAACGCCAGAATAATCGGGCGCCACTTCGGGCAGAGCCGCACCGCTCGTTTCTTCATTCGTCCCCGCGTACAAGCGGCTGCGTTGCTGACTGAAATCCGCGCGCGCGTCGTCCACCGTGCTCAGCGCGCGGCTCAATTCCTTGTGCAGATCGGTCGGGTTCCAATCTTTCGGATCGATCGCTTCGAGCATCTCCAGATGCTGGCCGAAACTTTCGCGAGTTGCGCGCAACTGCTCGAGTTTCTTTTGCGTGTCGTAGGCTTCCCGCTCCAGCACGACCAGCGATCGCGTGAGTTTGTCGGTCATCTCGGCCCGTCCCTGTTCCAGTTCGGCCTGACGCCGGCTCAGTTCTTCGAGCTCGCGTTTTTGTTTCTCGATCTGCTCCTGTTGTCGCTTCAGCTGGAGCAATTGCTCCTGCGCCTTTTGCACTTGCGAGTCGAGGTGTTCAGTCGAAGCGGTCTCTTCTTCGCTTAATTCCAGCATCTGCTCGATTGGTCGAATTCGTTCTGCCATGAAAATCCTTCGCGGGGTTGAGTAGTTAACTTTGCGGTGCGTTGTGTTGGCGGCGGCCGCTCAGCGCCCACATTAATAAGACGGCCTGAAAATTCCAGACAATTTGCGTAGGAAAATCATCGCGGGCAAAATCCTCTGCTTGTCATCCTGAGCGTAGCGAAGGACCTCCCATCGGTCTTTGATTTTTCAAAGGGCCGTTGATCCTGTTCGAAGGACCAATCTCGCGCGAGTCCGAATCGGACGTTTGCGCGGTTCCTCGCTCCGCTCGGAATGACGGACTTTTTTCTAACGCCCCGGCATCATCTCCAGGAGCGCCCCCTTGAAATATTCCGTTTCCGGGAGAGTCGGCAGCACGGGATGATCGAGGGCTTGCTCGAAACGATGGAGGAGTCGCGCGGAACGCCGCGCGTCCACCAGCGCCTCGGCAATCATTTCTGAAAACACTTCCCTGCTGACATGATGCGAGCAGGAAAATGTCGCGAGCAAGCCATCGTGTGAAAGCATTTTGAAGGCGCGCACATGCAGTTCGCGATAGCCGCGCATCGCATCACGCAATCCGCCTTTCGTCTTGGTGAATGACGGCGGATCAAGAATGATCAGGTCGTATTGGGTCTGCGCTTTCTCCGCCGCGCGCAGGAATTGAAACACATCCTGCGTAACCCAGCGAACGTCGAGTTCGTTGTTCGCCGCATTTTGTCGGGCAGTCTCAACGTTCTCGACACCTGCTTCGACGGCGGTGACTTCGCTCGCGCCCGCTCGTGCGCAAACCAGGGCGAATGCTCCCTCGCTGGTGAAGCAATCGAGAACGCGCCTTCCCGTCGCGTGCTCCGCCACAAGCGGATAGCTCGGTACCTGGTCGAGATAGAACCCGGTCTTTTGCGAATGCAGCAAATCAATCTGCAATTTCAAACCGGCGACCGTGATCGCGACCTCGGGCGGTCCTTCGCCTGACAGAATCCCACTGCGCAACTCCAACCCTTCGGCGCGGCGAACCGGCACATCGTTCCGTTCAACGATGCTCCTCGCATCGAGCGCGGCGGTCATAGCCCTAACGATCAGTTCTCTCCGCATGTCCATCGCCATGGTGAGCGTTTGCAGGACAAAATATTCGCCGTAACGATCGATGATCACGCCGGGCAAACCGTCGCTTTCGCTCCAGACGACACGGCAAAGCTGAGGATCGATATGGCGTCGCCGCGATATTCCGCGGCCTGCGCGATCCGGCGTTGAAAAAAATCGAGATCGAGGTCCTGCCGGCGACGCGAGAATCGCCGCGCCACGATTTGCGATTTGCTGTTGTAAATGGCGCTGCCGATCAAGTGATCGCGGCCATCTTTCAGAGAGATGACATCTCCGTCCGCCGGATTGCCGAAAGTTTTCAGCACTTCGCCGGTAAAGACCCAGTCGTGGCCATGCAAGATGCGCGCGCGGGGTTTGACGACAATTCCGGCCATGCGCTAATGATGTCCTACTTATGCAAACCGCTCCACAGTCGATTGTCGATCTTCCCGGAATCAAAAAGCTGCGCAGTGGAAAAGTCCGCGAAGTGTTCGATCTCGGCGAGACGTTGCTTTTCGTCGTGACCGATCGGCTCTCGGCTTTCGACGTCATCCTGCCCGATCCGATTCCGAAAAAGGGAGCGGTTCTGAATCAGCTCTCGGCCTTTTGGTTCAAGCGCTTCGAGAAAATCGACAATCATTTTGTCACGGCCGATTTCGAGGATTTTCCGAAGGAATTGCAGCCATTTCGGAAGCAACTGGCCGGGCGCTCAATGATCGTTCGCAAGACCAGGCCATTGACGGTCGAGTGCGTCGTGCGCGGCTATCTGGCGGGGTCCGGCTGGAAGGAATACCAACAATCGCAGAGTGTCTGCGGCATCAAGTTGCCGTCGGGATTGCAACTCGCCTCGCAGTTGCCCGAGCCGATTTTCACACCCTCAACCAAGGCAGATGAAGGTCACGATGAAAACATCGATATGCAGGAATGCGCGCGCATCCTCGGTGACGAAATGGCGAATCGGGTAAGAGATCTCAGCCTCCAGATTTACTCGGCCGGACGCGATCACGCGGCGCAGTGCGGTATCATCGTGGCCGACACGAAGTTCGAATTCGGCACGGTCGGCGACAAATTGCTTCTGATCGACGAGTGCCTGACGCCCGACTCGTCCCGGTTTTGGCCGAAAAATGAATACGTCGTGGGCAAGAGTCCGCCCAGCTTCGACAAACAATTCGTGCGCGATTATCTCGAAACGCTCGATTGGGACAAAACTCCGCCCGGACCGAAATTGCCCAACGAAGTGATCGAGAAAACGAGCGCGAAATATCTCGAAGCCTACGAACGTCTGACTGGCAGCGCTCTCGCCTAAAGCGGTGGTTCCGGGGAGCACACGCGCCTCACGTGTGGGTTTCGCCGCCTCGGCGAAACGAATTTTCTGAGATCCAAGTTACATCCAGGGGTCAAGTTCGCGATGGCGAGGGCGCCATCGCCAACACGCGAGGCGCGTGTGCTCCCGGACCTTTTGTCGCGACCGTAACTTCTTGGTCCCGCCAAGCCGTTCGATCAGCACATCAAGAATGCGTGACGATGCGATGAGCGAAACGAAACAAAAAATTCCTTTCGCGAAAATGTACCAGGCGATTGCTTCGTTTTCGAATTTGCCCTCGAACACTTTGTTTCCGAGCAGGAACGCATAGATGCACACGACGAGAACGATGAATGCTGCCGGGATGGCAAAGGGGCGGATTGATTTCATAATGAAGGTCGACAGTAGCGGAGTCTCAAAGGAAAGCGCAGCCTAAACTTTGGCAGGACGGCTCAGTTTCGCGCGGTTGGAAAGGCGGGCAATGTTGTGCCGTCACCTTTTTGTGATTTGATTGCGAACTGATGAAGGTCCGCAAAGCCGCCGTCGTCTTCATTTTCGTCACGGTAACGCTCGACATGCTCGCTCTCGGGCTGATCGCACCGGTTCTGCCGAAGTTGATTCTCGATTTTCTCGGCGGGAACGCGACCAGTGCTGCGAATTGGCTCGGCATTTTCGGTTCGGTCTTCGCGCTGATGCAGTTTTTCTTTTCGCCGGTGCTCGGGGTTTTGTCGGATCGGGTCGGACGGCGTCCCATCATCCTGCTGTCGAACCTCGGACTCGGGCTCGACTACATCGTGATGGCCCTCTCGCCGACGATTGGCTGGTTATTCATTGGCCGAATTATTTCCGGAATCACGACTTCGAGTATTCCGACTGCGATGGCCTACATTGCCGATGTCGTTCCGAAAGAAAAACGGGCGGGCGCTTTCGGCATGATCGGAGTTGCCTTCGGCCTGGGTTTCATCCTCGGACCGGCGATCGGTGGTCCGTTGGGAGATATTAGTCCGCGCCTGCCATTCTGGGTCGCGGCCGGGTTTAGTCTGGCAAACTGGCTCTGGGGATATTTGTTTGTGCCGGAATCGCTCGCCCCCGAACACCGCAAGAAATTCACATTGCGTCGGGCCAATCCGGTCGGCTCCCTCGTGTTGCTGCGATCGCATCCGGAGCTGTGGAAACTCGCGACGCTGCAATTTCTCGCTTACGTCTCGCACGAAGTCTTCACGATCTGGGCGTTGTTCGCCATCTATCAATTCGGGTGGAAGCAAAGCATGGTTGGCATTTCGCTCGCGATTGTCGGTGTGTGCACAGCGGCAATCTCCGGCGGATTGACCGGGCGAATTGTGGCGTGGCTTGGAGAACGACGGACACTTTACATCGGCCAATTCTTTGGCGCAGTCGGGATGGTGGTGGCTGGGCTGGCGCGGACGGGCGCGGTTTACATTGCTTCGATTCCAATCATCTCGCTTTGGAACATTTCATTTCCGGCCGCGCAGGGCATGATGACGCATCGCGTGAGCGAGCGTGAGCAGGGCGAATTGCAGGGGGCGATCAGCAGTCTGCGGTCGCTCTCGTTTCTCATCGGCCCGGGATTGTTCTCGTGGACGTTCGCGTGGTTCATTAGTCCAAAGCACTCGCTGCATGTCCCGGGTGCGCCTTACTACCTGGCAGCGGCGCTTTTGTTCACGGCTATGCTTCTGGCGACACGCCTCGAGCAGCCGGAAATCGCGTCGGGATCGACGAGCGTAGCTGACATTCCGGACTTCGTCCCTCCGGAAGGAGTTGGTTCGGGCCTGGTTGCGCCGGAACCTCCGCAATCAGATTAGTTGGAGGCGACGTCGCAACAGCGGCCAGCCGCACAGTAGAAGAATCGTTCCTACGAGAAGCAGACTTGAGGTCGAACCTTCCGGAACGGCCGCGGTCGCGACGAGCGTTCCGGCAAAGGTGAAGGTCGTGTCGTTCGGGTTAATGACCGTAACGGTTTGGGTGAACAGGATCGGTATCGTCAGAGTGGCGATGCCACCGGTGATGGTAAACATGCCGCCCGTGGCCGCGTTTGGTCCGGTCAGGCCGGCCTCGTTGAGAGTTCCATTTGTCACTCCAGCGACCAGATAATCGAAAAGGCCGCTCAGAACCGTGAGATTGATCTGGCTGGCGTCAAAGGCGGTGCCGGTCAACGTAATCGGATTTGGACTGGTTAGGCTGAATTGGAGATTGCGCCCCGCGCCCAAGGCAGTGAACGGGAAAACCGTTGCCATCACTCCGTAGTTGGCGGGCGCGGATCCGGGTACGCCTCCCGGGCCCGGCTGCCAGTTGCCGCTATTGTTTGCCGTTGCCGTCGCGGAATTAAAGGTAATCGAAGAAGCGTTGAACGAGGCATCGATCGTTCCGAAGTAGCTGGTGACAAGGCTGCCCGGTCCTTGTTGCAGGAATGGACTGCCATTGGTCGAACCGGAAAGCGTGAGACTGCTGAGCGCGGGATTGATGGTAAAGATGTCCGCCTTCGCACTGGCGGCCGACGCAATGATCAAAAAAAAGAGCGCACAGGAAGTCGCTAGGCGTGGCCATCGCATGGCGAGCCAGTTATCAGGAAGGCGCTCGGCGATCAAGCGAGTTCGCCGGACGGCGCGGTCACTTTGGAATAAGCGCGCCGTTGCCTTCATCGAAATAAGTTGTCTGACCCACGTGCGAAACGCTCAAGTGCTGCCGCCACGACGCGTGCGGAAATTCGTGACTGACCTCCAGTGTCTCCGTCCGCGATTTGTCAGCAGACGCGTGATTGATCATCGCTTCCGCCAGGACCCTTCCGTCCATTGGTGGCGCTTTGATTCCGAGAATCTCGAGAATCGTCGGCGCCAGATCGACATTTCCAGTCGGTAAGTCATCGACCGCGCCGCGACGGAAGTCCGGACCAGCCGCGATTAGAGTGTTGTGCATGTCAAACCGGCTGAGGGTGGCGTGCGTCCCGGCGCCGGCTTTGCGTTGCCAGTCGGCGGCAATTATTCCCGGCGTTCCAAATCGGTTTTTCGCATCGTTCCAGCGAAATGCCATAACCACATCCGGCGCGTCTGTCGTGGCGATAGCTGCCGCGTCCAGGCCAAAGGTTCCCGGCAATCCCTCACGCGAGAAAATGACGCCGGCGAAATCCGATTGCTGCAAGCATTCGACCAACTTGCGAATGACCGCGGGATCATGATCCTTCACGTAAAAAAATTCGGTGCCGCCGTTAGGCACAATGACGATATCGCCGGGAGCGGGATTGTCACCGAACTCGGTAGCGGCGCGAAACCCAGCTATCTTAAGCGATTCGCGCAGGTCGACTGCGACTTCGATTGTGGAGAAACCGTGATCGGAAACGACGAAGATATCTGTCTGATCACGCACAGCCGCTTTTTCGAGCGAGTGCAAAACAGCCCTCAGATCGCGATCCACGCTCTTCATCCCGTCGAGAGCGATTGGCGAACCCGGCGCATGAACGTGTTGCGAATGGTCTGGATCGCTTAACCAGATGAGCGAGAAAGCGGGAATGCGTTCGCGCCAGAGTAATTCTGTCAGGCCCTTTGTCGTCCATTCATCCTGTTTCTCGTTAGGCGTAGCCGGAGCGGGAAAGGGCCCGAGCACGTTTGCTCCGGCGATGGAAGCCACCGTTTCCCGATAGAGATTTGCGGATTTTTTCGCGGCGTCGGTTTCACGCTCGGCCCTCCGATCAAGCAACAGGATATTATCCTTGGCGCCAGCAATGGTAGTGGCGCGCCCGGACTGTTGCACCAGTTCCGCGATTGTCGGGACGGCGAGATATTTCCCGTGCATGACTTCGTCGCCTTTTCGCAGCGCGGCGGAGTTTTCGCTGTCGATTGGGTTCCTGGCATTGATCTCGGGACGATATTCGTGATTCCCAAGCAAGCCGCTGTGTTGCGGATAATCTCCCGTCGCGATGGCGGCGGTGTTTACATTCGTTAGGCTTGGGTAAACGGAGTGGTGATTTCGAAAGAAAACGCCTTCCTGTGCCATCTGCCAAAGCGTTGGAGTGTTTGCTTCGGAGACGAAATCGGGCCGCATCCCATCCCAGACGACGACCACGACATGTTTCGCGCTGCCGGCGGCATTCCCAGCGATTGGATTGAACGCCAGGATAAATGCGCCAAGAACAAACAATCGATTCATCATCGCCAGATTCTCTCGAAAAAGAATGCGCAACGCCATCGCGGAGTTGTGACAGTCTTGTGACGGCGCCGTGGGGCGGCCTATTGTAGCTGGCGGCAGAGGGAAAACGCTACGCGAAGAGTTCCCCTTGTCATCCCGCCAAGCTTTGGCGAACCTGAATGGCCCTAGATGAGACTTCAACGCCAGAATTATCACGATATCGAACGCATCATCGAATTTGATTTCGTGCGGGCGACAGAAGCGGCGGCGCTCAATTCGCTGCCGTGGCTTGGCCGGGGCGAAAAAGAAAAGGCGGATGAGGCCGCTTGCGACGCGATGCGCGGAATGTTCGATCTCATGAACATTTGCGGCGAAGTCGTCATCGGCGAAGGAATCAAGGACGACGCCCCCGGGATTTTTAAGGGCGAGCAACTCGGGACGTGGATGCCGGGCACGCCGCAGTTCGACATCGCGATCGATCCGATCGACGGCACGACCAACATCTCAAAGGGCATGCCGAATTCCATCAGTTGCATTGCCGCCGCCAGTCCGGAGGAAGGAGTGAAGGTTGCGCTCCTCGATGTGCCCTCATTCTATATGATGAAGCTCGCCTACGGGCCGGCGATCATTCGCCACATGCAGACGACCGGTGTGAATACGATTAGAATCGAAAGTCCGATCGAAGAGACCCTTTACACAGTTGCCCAGGCGCTGAACAAGCGACCACAGGACGTGGTCGTGCTCATGCTGGATCGTCCGCGTCATGAGGAGATCGTTGCGGAAATTCGCCGTGTCGGTGCTTCCTTGCGCATGATCAGCGACGGCGATATCGCAGCGGCGATTGCTCCAGCCATCGCCGAGAGTGGCATCGATCTCTACTTTGGCATCGGCGGATCGCCGGAAGCCGTCCTCGCTGCGGCCGGAATCAAATGTCTCGGCGGCGACATGCAATGCATGATGTGGCCGCGCGATGAAAAGGAAAAGAAGGCCCTCATCGCCGGAGGTCACGAGAAAGATTTGGGGCGCGTCTTTTTTGCCGATGATCTCGCGAATGGAAAGAACATCATCTTTTGCGCGACGGGCATCAGCGACAGCGCATTACTGCGCGGAGTAAAAGCGCAGGGATCGACCGCGATTACGCACTCCATTCTGATGCGAGCAAAAAGCCGAACCGTCCGCTTCATTCGCGCGTCGCACGATTTGCAAAACAAAACGATTCGTTTGCGCTCGGACAATCGCGAACACCGCATTTAAGAGGGATGAGGGACAAATCGCAAATCGCCGCTCGACACCTCGCCGTTCGTTTGTTCAAATGAAAAAAATTCGCCGCTTATGAGACAAATACCGAAAACCGAGCTGTCGCCAGATAATGGCTGTATCATCGATACCAAATGGAGAGTCGGCCCGCTCAGCTACCATGCATGTGCCGCCGGGCCTGCCCATACGGCGCCGGAGGTGCGCAATGTGCCGCTTCCAGAAGTGATCGTTTTTGATCATATTGGGTTCAAAGGCGCATACGCTCGGACCAATTTGAGTTTCCACTATCTGGGCGACTTTTGGAACGATCGCATCAGTTCGCTCATTGTGGTCAATGGCGTCTGGCGCTTCTATCGCGACGAATATTACAAAGGTGACCATTGGGATCTCGGTCCGGGCTACTACGAAAGCTTCTTCACTGATGCGGGCCCGGACGACGTCGTCAGTTCCTTTCAAGCCATCGCGCTGACGTAGTCGAACGGGTTTCCGCAACCCTTCCCGGCTTCGAATTACAACCAAACATTTCGTTAGGCGTCTGCCCCTCACTGGTCATAGGTGAACAGGAGTGTAAAGTACTGGCTCATCGCGGCCTTCGTCGCCGGCTTTTTTGCCGTCGGGTATCCTTTTTGGCAGATCCCGTACAACAAAGTATCGCTCCCGAATACTTTGTATGGCCCGGGCCTGATCGTTGTCGGTTTGGCTGCTGCCATGGCTCGCGCCCTTGGAAGAGCGCGCCTGTTGTCGGTAATTTTTGTTGTGGGTGCTGCCGTGCCCGTTGCGGTAATCGCGCGAGTTGCGGTGGAGACGACGAAGGACCCGACCTCGCATAATCTGTGGCCGTTCGAGGTCGTCATTGCTGCGTTCGTTGGAGTGGCCTGTTCGTTGGCAGGCGCGCTGGTTGGAAGTTTGCCAAGACTTTACTCCAGGCGTGAATGACGCAATCTGAGACGTTGGCGGCGACCGGGTCGCCTAGCAATTTGGACGCGAACACAGATGCGAAATGTGCGCGACTCGTTTAAGCTCTGATCGACATGGTGGCTCTAAATCGTGACGCGCTGAGCGAGAAGATCCTGACTGGCGCACGTATCTCGGGAAGCGAAGCACTCGAGCTCTATCAGTGGCCCCTCGAGGAGCTCGGAGCTCTATCTGACGCCCGGAGACGACAAGCGAAGCGCTCGTCCTATGACGGCCGCGGTGAAGAGATCGTCACCTACATTGTCGATCGCAACATCAACTACACGAACGTCTGCAACGTTTACTGCAAGTTCTGCGCATTTTATCGCACCGAAAAAGATGAGGACTATTACGTCCTCAGTCGCGAGCAGCTGGATGAGAAGCTCGATGAACTAAGCGCGGTGGGGGGCGTCCAAATTCTGATGCAGGGAGGTCATCACCCTGGTTTGCAATTCGACTGGTATCTCGATTGGCTCCGGCACATTCGTGAAAAATATCCTCACATTAATATCCACGGTTTTAGTCCGCCGGAGTTTCAGCACTTTGCGGCAACCTTCCGGATACCCCTGCGCGAAGTGATTTCCGAATTCAAGAACGCCGGGCTCGGCTCCATCCCCGGCGGCGGCGGCGAGATCCTGGTCGATCGAGTGCGGCAGCGCGTTTCCCCGCTCAAATGCAATAGCGACCAGTGGCTTGAGGTGATGCAGGTCGCGCACGAGCTCGGATTGAAGTCGAGCGCGACGATGATGTTCGGACACGTCGAGACAGTCGAAGATCGGATCGAACATTTGCAGCGCTTGCGTGATCAACAGGATGCGACCGGCGGATTCACCGCCTTCATTTGCTGGACGTTTCAGCCGCTCCACACGGTTTTGAAAGTCAAGCATCCGACGGGCGTGGCGGAGTATCTCCGGATGCAGGCGCTCTCACGCATCTTTCTGGACAACTTCGAAAACGTGCAGAGCTCGTGGGTGACGCAGGGACCGGACATCGGACAGATCGCGCTCAAGTACGGCGCGAACGATTTTGGCTCCGTCATGATGGAGGAAAACGTCGTGAGCAGCGCCGGAACGACGTTCCGTCTGGACGCGGCTGAGATCGAAAGGCTCATTCGTGATGCGGGCTACGAACCGCGCCGGCGGAATAATTGGTACGAACTCTTGAATTAAACGCTGTCGGTGCGTTCTTCCTGCGAAAATGCGAGCCGGTCAAAGAAATCCCGCCTTGACGATTGCCCTGCTCTTCCCCATCTAATACCAACCCGGCTCGCACTGGCTTCTCCCGGGGCACGCAATTTTTTATGAAATACGTTCCGAAACTGTGCCGCCGCTGGGTGGTTGTCTTGTTCCTTGCCCTTGTGGCGACGGAATCGGGCCTCATCGCTTCCTTCGCGCAAAACGGCGCCACAATTCGTTCGATCGATATTCAGTATTCGGGGGCGCAGAACGTGAGTCGCGAGCGGATTCTCTCGCAGATGCGCACGAAAGTAGGCCAGCCCTATTCCGACATTACCGTCGAACAGGACATTCGAACGCTCTACACCTCGGGTGATATTCAGAACGTCCGCATTTTCGGCCAGCCCGAAGGGGACGGAGTCAAGGTGGTGGTAGTTGTCCAGACGCGCACCGTCGTTGAAGCAATTGAAATAGAGGGTGCGCAACGGATCAGCGCCAAGGCCATTCGCAAGGCGGTCAAGATCAAACTGAACGCCCCGCTGGCCGGCGACGCCCTCGAGGAAGGTCGGCAAAGCATTATCGAGTTGTATCAGGGGCGCGGCTTCACCGATGTCGGTGTGCAGTATCGGGTCGATACCGACGAAAATCGGGCGACCTCGCGAGTCATCTACACGATTACTGAAGGGGAAAAGGGGTCAGTGCACGCGATTCGGTTTGAAGGGAACAAGGCCTTTAGCTCTTGGATTCTGCGCAAGCAAATGAAGACCAAAGGCAAGACGCTGATTTCGTTCCTCGACAAATCGGGTCGGCTTGACCAGGCGCAATTGCAACAGGACTTGGACACTCTGCGCGAATGGTATCAGGACCACGGCTACATCGATGTCGTGATCGGAGAAGTACGGAAGGAGCGCAGCCACGGGCAGCTCCAACTGGTCATTCCCATCGTAGAGGGCGCGAAGTATCACGTCGGAAAAATCGCGATCGTCGGCAACAAGGTGGCTACAACGGATAAAATCCGACTTCTTCTGAAGATGAAAGAAGGCTCGATCTACTCGCCCAAGGCGCTTCGGGATGATGCCAAGACGCTGGCCGATGGTTACGGAAGCGGCGGGTACGTCGACCTGGAAATTACACCACAGGCGAGCCCGGCTGGTCCCGGCCGGGTGGATGTGACCTACACGATCAACGAAGGCGATCGCTCCTTTGTCCAAAGGATCAATATCGTCGGCAATACCCGAACCAAGGACAAGGTCATTCGGCGCGAAGTTCTGATTGTCCCGGGAGACGTGTATAACACAGTCCGGGTGGACGTTTCGAAAAAGCGCCTCGAAAATCTTGGCTACTTTGAGAAGGTCGAAACCTATCCCGACGATACCAACGTTCCCGGTCGAAAAGATCTGACCGTCCAGGTGGTAGAAAAGCGAACTGGGTCACTCAATTTTGGAGTTGGCTTTAGTACCAATTGATAGCGCCGTCGGATTTGTCGAACTCACGCAGGGTAACTTTGATGTGACGAACTGGCCGACGTTCACCGGAGGCGGTCAAAAATTCCGCATGCGTCTTCAATTCGGCACTGAGCGACAGGATGCGATCATCGCCCTGACAGAACCTTATTTTCTAGATCGCCAGCTCTCGTTAGGGGGAGAGATTTTCTATCACAACGCAGATTTCCTCAGTACCCGTTTACAACCAGAGCAATTACGGCCTCTCTTTGACGACCCGGAAGCCGATTACTCCTTTCTTGTCGGTCTCGCTTACCTATCTCCTCCAGAGTGTGGACATTTACAATGTCTCGAACTCTGCTTCGGTCGAGATCAAATCACAAGAGGGCTCGCAGTCGACGAGCGAGATCACGACGAGCCTCGTCTACGACACGCGTGACAATCCGTTCATCTCGCGCACCGGGCATCGCGTCGTGCTTACTCCCTATGTTGCGGGCGGTTTTCTGGGCGGCCAAACGCAGATTTACGGGTTCGATCTCGAGGCTTCACAATATTTCAAGCTCCCGTACGATACGATCCTGCTGCTTAACGGTGAAATGGCTACGGTGGACAGGTGGGGCAATACCAACGAGCAAGTACCAATCTACGATCGGCTTTATCTCGGCGGCGGAAATAATCTTCGTGGCTTCGATTTCCGCGAAGTCGGCCCCAAAGACATAAATGGAGATCCGATCGGAGGAAAAACGCTCGCGCGTTTCACCAT
This sequence comes from uncultured Verrucomicrobiae bacterium, assembly GCA_963737545.1. Taxonomy (GTDB): domain Bacteria; phylum Verrucomicrobiota; class Verrucomicrobiia; order Chthoniobacterales; family UBA10450; genus CAVTTH01. The sequence goes on from CAVTTH010000003.1 coordinate 1,223,166, forward strand.
CGAATACACCGTTCCAATCATTCCCGACAAGGCGCGGGCTGCGATCTTCTACGATACCGGCTTCGTCAACTTTCCCGCCTACGACTTTTCGACGAGCAATGTCGCCTCCGATATCGGCGTCGGTATTCGGCTTAATCTGCCGATTGGCCCCCTTCGAATCGATTACGGCATCCCGATTCAAAAAGCTGGCAATTCGGGCAACGGTCATTTCAACTTCAACGTCGGTTATCAATTTTGAACGAACCCAAACCTCAGGGGTCTAAAGCCTCTCCAACAACCTGTTTTATGAAAAAGCTCCTATCTCTTGCCATCCTTTTCGCCTTCGCCCTGCCAGCCGCGGCTCTGGCTCAAGCCACGATGAAGATTGGCACCGTCGACATGAATCGCGCCTTCAAGGAATACAACAAAACCAAGGACGCCGAAGGCAAGATCAACGAAGCCAAGAATGCGGCCAAGAAGGAATATGACGACCGCGCCGATGACTACAAGAAAGCGCTGGATGAAGTCAACAAACTGAACCAGCAACTGGAAGCTCCGGCCCTCAGTGCCGAAGCCAAAACACAAAAGGCCAAGGAACGGGACGAGAAGATCAGCAACATCAAAACGATGGAGCGCGAGATCAACGAATTTCGCCAAACCCGCGAACGTCAGTTGCAAGAACAAGCGCTGCGCATGCGTGAAGGCATCGTGAAGGAAATCACTGACGTTGTGATGGACAAGGTGAAGGCAAACAATCTGGACCTGGTTTTTGATAAGTCCGGCATGAGCTTGAACGGGGTGCCAATCCTGATGTTCTCTCGCGATAACATCGAATTCACGAACGAGGTTATTGCGGTTTTGAACAAGCCGGGTCGTGCGACGTCAGCTGCTCCAGCTAGCAGTCCTGCGGCTTCCGCGCCAGCGAAGAAGCCTTAAGCGGCATCAAGTTTCAAAAAAAAAGCACGCGCGTTGCGCGTGCTTTTTTTTTTGCTTCCCGGCGAAGATCGCAGCGCAGAGTCGAGTGCGGTTTGCCAGCAATCTGTGATGGGCAAATAGTTGACGATGGGCTTTCGCTGGCGGGCATTAGCGATCCGGGCATTCTGTGGTGTATGTCTCATCGGTCCTGTGGCAGCGGCCGATTGGCGGACGACTCTCACCGAGAGCCCGCCTGGGTCGTTCCCGCTCCCGCGATCGCTCCAGGCGAACTATCGCTTCGGCTGGAGTGGATTCACCGCGGCGACGGCTGAGATCAATTTTGCCAAACTACCCGATCGCAGCCTCCGAGTTGACGGCACCGGTCGGACAGTTGGGCTGGCTCGCGCGCTTTGGAAAATGGATGTGAACCTGACAGCGTCGGCTGATGGCAGGACCCTTCGGCCCATTGAAAGCACGGAGACCGAAACATCCCGCTCCAAAAAAACCTCCACCCATCTCGCCTTCGATGCGAGAGGCGTGACACGCTTACGCAGCGAGGGAGACACGGTTCCGAAACCGATACGGTTTGATTTCCCTAATCTTTACGACCTTCAATCCGCTCTGCTTTACCTGCGCAGTCAGCCGTTAGCCGCGAAAGATGTTGAACGCGTCGTCGTTTATCCAACGACCTCTCCGTACCTCGCTACGGTTACTGTTCTCGGGCGCGAAAAAATTTCGGTCGGCACCGGAACCTATGATGCAATCAAGCTTGATCTGCAGTTGAGCAAGATAGACAAGAACGGCGAACTCCAGCCGCACCGGAAATTTCGGCGCGCGATCGGCTGGATTTCTGACGATGCCAATCGCTTCTTGTTGCGCGTTAGCGCGCAGATCTTTGTCGGAACGGTATTCTTCGAGCTGCAATCGGTGCAATTCGACGGTCCCAAACAGTAGTGTTTGCCGCATTCCTTCAGCCTCCAGGGTCAGGCGACATGACCGCCGCTTGACGCTGGCGGACTGCGTCGCGATAGCGCGTGATTCCTTCGGCAATGGCGGTGGCGATCTGCTCACGATATTCCGGGGATCCCAGTCTGCTCACCTCCGTCTTGTTCGACATGAAACCTCCCTCCACCAACACCGCCGGATGCTTGACGTTGGCTATGACGAAAAACTGTTCGGCCTTCGTCCCGCGATTCAAAGCCTGCGTTTGCAAGACCAGCGCTTCCTGGATGAAGCCAGCCAGACTCTGACTCTCCAAGTCGGGAGTTAGCTCCGAACGATCCAGAAAGGGGAGCCAGGATGCCACGGCCGGGAAGAGCGCCGTGACATGCGACGCGTAGTAGGTTTCGACCCCGCCAGCACTGGCTTTTTCCCCGTCGTTAAAATGGATGCTCACAAAAATGCAATCATGTTCGCGATTAGCCACGGCGGCTCGATCGGCCAGCGGAACGTAATCATCGTGTTCACGAGTCAGGAGCACTGGCAGACCCTTCAAACGCACCAGACGCTCCACGCGTTTCGCGACGTCAAGCGTCAAATCCTTTTCAAGGATTCCCGCAGTCTCAACTCCAGAATCCGTTCCGCCGTGGCCGGGGTCCAGGATGACGAGAGAAACGGTCTCGAGTGCGGGTGGCGCCGGTAGGCTGGGTGCGACCGGCGTCCATGACTCGGGATAAAGTTGCAGCCAAACGAGCGAAGCAGCCATGAGAAGCAGCCCCAGCCATGGCCAAACGCGCCGCATCATTCCCTTCTCCGCGAGCACAACGCGCAACATTCAAGAAGACGCTTTACCCCAAAGTACTCAGCGATGCTTTGACTTCTTCGTCGCTCAAGGGGCGATAACGAATCGCCGACGTCGCTTTGCGTTCCAGGACGGCCGCTTCTACCCCGGTCGCTTTGAGCTGCTCCTTTCGATGCGCCATGATTACTTCGCCGTCGGGCAATTCTTTCACGCCATCCTGGCCCAGCGCCATACGTCCCACATTCCACGCCTCGAGCGCCGTGCGAAATGCACGCTCGAATGTGGCACTAGCGTGATGCTCCTTTTTCAGAAATGACTCCATCAAATCGGTCGACTGCTGCGTGCCGCTGAGCACCCCGAAATCCTGCTGCACCTGCGCAAACGCTCCGCCATTCGTCGCAATCGCTCCGTCGTAGTCCACGCGCAGAAACAAATCTTCGCTCGGCTTCCCGCCCACTTCTGCGAACAGCATGCGCGCGAGATAGGGAGCACCATAGACTTGCTCAAACGCCGCCTTCATGACCGGGCTGAGTGAATAGTGAGCCAGGCGCCGCAGCGAAACATCGGCGGCCGAGCGCGCGAATCCTTCCGTACTCGCCAGCTCGATCGCCGCCATGCGCAAACGTTCGATGTCGCCCGGATGGCCGATCGTTCCCATCGCCACCCGATCATAAATTTCGAAAATCTTTTGGCGCGTGCTACCCAGAGTCAGCAAAAGAATTCCGTCGCGATAACCGACTGCGGCGATCGGACTCCCGGCCGCCAGTTGCATCTCGATGTACTCGCGGCGGTTCGCGATCGCTTCGACCCATCGGTACGGTTCTTCGATCATGCGACGTTCCGCTTGAAGATGGCGGCGATCTTTCGCTCGGGCAGTGTGGTAATGCCCGCGCCCGAAACGATCTTGATGATCGGGAAAATTTTTCCGCCACGATCCACTCCGCCCGTTGCAGTATCCGCTTCAGCGGCGGTATCGAGCGCGCGCAACGCTACCGTCACCGCCTCCTCTTCCCGCAATTTTTGGAGCGACTTCTTCCCCCATTTGTTTTCGTGATGGAGAATTCCGCGCACAGCGGGTGATCCCGATCCGGTCGCAGCGTAATCGGTCACTTCAAATTGCGCTCCCATCGCGTCGTAAAAGTAGAGCCGCGCGGAGGGATCGGCCCCGGAATCGTAGGTGGCGAAAATCGGCACGACTACTCCGACGCCTTGCATGACGAACCCGAAATTATCGCGCAGTAGTTTCGAAAGGGCGCGGACTTTGCCGTCCACGCTCATTTCCTGAAGTTGTGTCCGCCGGAAATATTGAAACGAATGCTCGAGCACGCGCGCCATTTCCCACGCCGTTGCAGGCACGCCGGCAATCGCCATAATGGAATGCCGATCGATTTCCAAGACTTTGTCAGCTCGATCGTAGACGACGGTGTTCCCCGAGGTGGCGCGGCGATCCCCCGCCACCAATACGCCATCCGCAAATTTGAACGCGAGAATAGTGGTCGCTTCTGTCGCGGCCCATGCCGGCTTGTTCGAACGTGTGGCTGGTTCCCCGCCAAACGCGGGAACTGCGCTGATCAATCCTTTGCGCCGCAGCAGTGCCGGAAAATCTTCGCTCGCGCCAGCACTCTCGCCGGGTGCCAGGCTATTCAGATCCATCACTGACCGGTGCGCTGGCGGTAGCGCTTGGACTGGTTGGGATCCACCTTGCGCATTTTTTTTAGAAGCTCTTTCGTATCGGGCCGGGATATGTCCGGCGAGCGCGGCCCGTCGCCTTCACCGCCCGGTTTGGGTCCCCAAGGAACCAGCGGCTTTTGAATGCGTTCAGGCATGCTAAAAATTTTAGGGAGTATTGCTGAAAAGGCAACTGGCCACCGTCATCCCGAGTGAAGTCGAGGGATCCCGTGGCGTTGCCATACGCTTCCCGACTGTGGCGGTTGCGTTGCCGCCTCGGCTTCGATTCGCTCTGCCCAGAATAGCGGCGTGCTTGCCAGCGTCCGCGGCTGATGCCAACATGAGAAGCGATGAGGGCCTTCGCGATTTATGCTTGTCTCTTTTGTCTGGCTGCCGCGACCTGCGCAACGGCTCGCGCCCAAGCTGCCGTGGAGACTCCCCCACCATTATCAGAAACGATGCAACTGGAGCTGCTCACCAAGAAAATCGAAAAACAAAATGCAAAAATTGATGCGCTCTCACAGCAGCTTTTGAAGATCGAGCAGCAACTGGCAAAGCCCGGAGTGATGATCGGCGGGAGCACACCGGTTCCTGCGTCCACTCCCGCTCCGGCGATCGATCAGGCGCACGCGAATGCGAACAGCCACACGGTTTCGCGCGGCGAAACGCTCACCTCAATCGCGAAGATGCACAAAGTGGGTGTGGAAGAGCTGCAGAAATTTAATCACATCGAAAACGACCGAAAGTTGCAGATCGGGCAGATCATCCAAATTCCCGTTTCCGGTGCAACAGCGGCTCCTTCTCCCAGTCCGACGCCGTCTCCCGCGACCAGCGGCGACTGATGGAAACGCCCTCCGGCCAGCAATGGTTTTTGCGCAAGCACGGAGACGGCAGCATTTTCGGGCCGCTCACGTTTGAACAACTCACGACCTGGGCTTCTTCCGCTCAGATTGCGCCGCACGACGCCGTCTCGACTAATCAGGAAATGTGGACGAAGGCCCCCATGTTGCCGGAACTCGGGATGGATTGGCTGGTCGAGCTGACGACAGAACACTACTACGGCCCGACCACTCTTGGCGCCATCCAGGAATTTCTTCATCTCGGCGAGATCAGCGGCGAGAGCTTCATCATCAATTCCTGTGACGGGACGCGCAGACAGATCAGTGAAATGCCGGGACTGTTGTTGAACATCGCACCGGTCACAGAGGAGAAACCAGTTCCTTCCTCCGAGCATGTTTCGATGGCGGAACCCGCCACGACCAGAATGTCAATCGGCTTGCAGGACCGTATCCGGGAGCTCGAGCAAAGCCTGCGTGAGGAACGCCGCGCATTGGCCGAAGCGGAGCAGCGTTGCGCTGAACTGGAGCGCAAATGTCAGGAGCTTGTCCGGCAGCGAGTGCTGGAAATTTCCGGTTCGTAATTTCCGGCAACTACAAGGCCTCGGCCGCGACTGGTACATCCGCGCTCGTCGTTTCCAAGAAACTCTGCTCGCACAAGCGGGCGTACTTCCCCTCGAGCGCGAGAAGTTCATCATGCGTCCCGCGTTCGATGATTCGCCCTCGATCGAGCACCAGAATTTGATCGGCATGCACGACTGTGGAAAGTCGATGCGCAATCACGATTGACGTGCGATGAAACATCAGATGCTCCAGCGCTTCCTGGATGAGTCGCTCGGTCGCCGTATCCACGCTGGCAGTGGCTTCATCGAGAATCAGAATCGGCGGATCCTTCAGCAATGCGCGCGCGATCGATAACCGCTGCTTTTCGCCGACGCTCAATTTCACGCCGCGCTCGCCTACCTTGCTATCCAAACCGTTTGCCAGTCGATCAATGAAACCGCGCGCATTCGCCGCTTCTGCCGCCGCGAGTAATTCTTCATCGGTGGCGGTGGGTTTACCCATGAGCAAGTTTTCGCGGATCGTGCCGTTAAAAAGAAAACTTTCCTGTGTCACCATTCCGATTGATTCGCGCAAGGGACGGAGCCCGAAAGAGCGCAACGGGCGCCCGTCGATCAGAATCTCTCCGGAAGTGTATTCGTAAAAACGCACGAGGAGATTCACCAGGGTGGATTTTCCAGCTCCGGTAGCTCCAACCAATGCGACCGTCTCACCCGGTTTCGCATGAAAAGTGATGTGATCAAGTGCGGGCAACCCTTCGCCGTACGCGAAGCTCACATCGTTGAAGCGGATATCTCCCGCGATCGAAATGGCCTCCCGCTTCTCCCAATCGGGCTCGATTGCTTCATCGATGATCTCGAAGACGCGTTCGCCGGCGGCGCGTCCGGCTTGGATAAGCTGGTTGAGTGAATGCAGTTTGCCGATCGGTTCATACAGAAAACCGGTCAGCATGAGAAAGGCGACCAGATTGCCCAGCGGCATCGCGCCGCGGAGAACCTCCTGCGCGCCGATAGCGATCACGAGCAAGACTCCGAGGGAGCCGATCAAATACATCGCCGGATTGTAAAGGGCCCAGACGCGCATAACGACAAGCGTCGCGTGTCGCAGCGCATCGCTGGCGCGATTGAAACGCGCGTGTTCTTCGCCTTCACGCACGAAACTTTTGATCTGCCGAATGCCCGCGAGGTTATCATGGAGCAAAGCATTCATGGCCGAAGAAGCGCGACGCTGCAGACGGTAACGGCGATGAGCGGTGAGGGTGTACCACAGCGCGCCCCCGGCGAGAAGCGGCAATGGTGCGAGGCCGAGCAGTGCCAGCTTCCAATTCACGTAAAGCATTACGCCGAGCATGATGATTACCTGCAAAGCCGCGACGACGCCCTGCTCGACCCCGTCGATCAACATGCGCTCGACCGAGTTCACATCCTCCAGCACGCGCGTCATCAGATCGCCGGTTGCGCGATTATCGAACCAACGGACCGGCAGCAATTGAATGTGCGAATAGAGATCGCTTCGCAGATCGAAAATGACACGCTGTTCGAAAGTGTTGTTCAGGACGATGCGAGCGGCGTTCAATCCGTGCTGGATGACGAAGGCAATCGCGGCCACAAAAACGAGCGGCATCAATCGTTCCGGATGATGATCCCGGACTACTTCGTCGATGATCCTCTTTGCTACTGCGGGAAAGACGATCACCATCAGCGTGCCGACGATGGCGCAGGCGAGTGTGGCCAGCCCGAGCCACGGGTAGCGCTTCAAATATGCAAAAACTCGCCAGGTTGTTCCCATTGTCCCAGCAAAGTCCGCGACCGCCGCGTGCTGCGCAAGTGCCGCCGAGCAAACGCGCCTTTCATTTACACGAGGTTGACGCTGTCTTATCCTCCGTTGTGGTCATCCGCCAGATTTTCATCTCACCCGAACACAATTTTGTTGGCCACCACGGCGGCGAACCGGGGAATTCTCCACTAATCGAACAGCAGCGCATCGACTGCGTCGCCGGCAAGGGTCTGCTCGGTGATCGCTATTTCAACCATCAGGAAGATTACAAAGGCCAGATCACATTTTTCTCGGCCGAAGTTTTCGAAAAACTCTGTGAGAGATTTGGGATGAGAGACAAGCCAGCCGGTGTCCTGCGCCGCAATGTCATTGTCTCCGATGTCGATCTTCTCTCGCTCATCGGCTGCGACTTCGAGATTCAGGGAGTGAAATTCCATGGCACTCAGCACTGTGCGCCCTGCGAGTGGATGGACGTTGCCTTCGCTCCGGGGGCAAAGGAGTTTCTCAAAGACAACGCCGGCCTCCGGGCGAAGATTCTTGCCGACGGTCCAATCGCCGTTGGCGAAGCACACTTGTCGATCGTGCGCTAAAGTTCGCCAAGGTGTTTGCGGAGCAGCGCGTCGAGCTTGCGCGGCTGCGTAACGATGATCCTCTTGTCAACGATTTGCAGTAATTTCTGATCGCGAAATTTTCCGAGTGTTCGCGAGAGCGTTTCGCTTGTCGTCCCCATTTCCGCAGCCAGCACGCGTTTTGTGCGATCGAGTTTGATTTCAACAGGGCGATCGCTGACGGGGCGGGGACAACGTTTCAAAATCCAGTTGGCCAGCCGCGTCTCCATGTCTTTGAGCGTGAGGTCGTCGAGCAATCCTACGATTACACGAAGATGTTGGCTCATGGACCCGAGCATGCGCAACGCAAGCTCAGGACGTTTGCGTAAGAGATCGATGAAGTCCTTTTTCGGAACGAGCAGGACCGCGCTCGATTCGGTCGCGCGCGCGTCTGCTGGGTATCCGCCTTCAGTTGCGAGCGTCGCTTCGGCAAACGAGTCGATCGGATAAAAAACGTGAATGACCTGTTCCTTTCCTGCTGCGCTCACCCGATGGACGTTGATGGCGCCCTTCTGGATGATGTAAAAACCTTCGGAGCGATCGCCTTCGCGAAAGAGATAATCGCCTTTGGCGAGATGCTTTGGGATGGTGAATGATGCTATCGCTTCAATGTCGCCCGCGGACAGCCCAACGAAGAGCTGACAGCTGCGCAAGGTGTTTTCGATGACAAGCTGTCTGAAATGTTTCGATTCCAGCGCCATTGATCGAATGCTATCCGGTCAGGGGTAATTGTCGATCTTGGCGGAATTTTCATTCACAATGGTGGATTTCCAATCGAATGAACCGGACGTCGCACTCCCTCCAAACCTCTCTGAAGAGCCGTTCCGAATTTTTTTCCCGACCGGTTTGTTCCTAGGGATGGCGGGCGTTTCCCTCTGGCTCCTGTTCTATTTCGGCGCTGGCATTCCGTACCCCGGCGTTTCTCATGCCCGACTCATGATCGAAGGATTCATGGGATCGTTTGTGCTCGGATTTTTGGGAACGGCCGGGCCACGCATCTTGTCCGCGCCGCCGTTATCACTGCGAGCGCTGAGCTCGATCTTCACGCTCGATCTGCTTGCGGCCGGATTCCATGTGGCCGATGCGCATCAAATCGGCGATGTCTGTTTCGTCGCCTGCTTGCTCGTTTTCATGTGTGCCGGCGCAAATCGTTTTCGAAAGCGCGGAGATTGTCCGCCTCCAAATTTCGCCCTCGTTGTTCTCGGCCTTCTCAGCGGCATTTCCGGTGCGGCGCTCGTCGCTTGTTCCGAAACCGCGCAGTATTCGGGCCTTTATCAATTCGGCAGCGCGCTTCTGAATCAAGCGTTCATTCTGCTTCCCGTGCTCGGTATCTCCCCATTTTTTCTCGCCCGTCTGCTCGATCTGCCACAGCCAGACCTGCCCGAGTCGCGCGCATTCCCGCCGGGCTGGTTTCGTCGTGCCGGGTTTGCAGCGCTCATCGGCGTCGTGATTATCGCTTCATTTTTGATCGACATTTTCAATCTTCCCAGAATGGCGGGATGTGTCCGCCTTGGCGCGATCGCCATTTACCTCGTCGTGCGGATGCCGTTCCGCGGCCGCAATTTCCTCGCCAGTTGTCTGCGCGCCGGACTTATCTCGATCCTGGTCGGATTGGTGGTCGCGGCGCTGTTGCCGAACTATCGCATCGGCGCATTGCACGTTGTTTTCATTACCGGGTTCAGCTTCATGGTTTTCACTGTCGCGATTCGTGTGATCTTCGGTCACAGCGGAAATGCCGTATTGTTTCAAAAGCGGATGCCGTTTTTGATAATCAGCGGGCTTCTTCTCGTTATCGCGATGCTTTCGCGAGCGACCGCCGATTTCGCGCCGCGGGCACGCGTGATTCATCTCGTCGCCGCTGCAATCTGCTGGCTTCTCGCTTCTTTGATTTGGATGGCGAAGGTACTTCCAAAGGTGGTCGTGACAGAGCCTGACGCGTGACAGCTCGGTCAATACAACTGGCGTCAATCCTCCCGCCAAAAATGCGTGATCCAGGAACTGCCAGACTGGCGTTCAACACGCGATTGGAAACCTTCGCTCCCGAGTTTCTCGATCAGGGGCGATGGGAGAAACGGTGCGATTACCGAAAGGCCTTCGCCCGGTTGCAGCGCGTCAACCGCGGCGCGAATTCTCGCGAATGGTTCCTCGCCTCCGGCGATAATCGGTCTCACATCGAGTTTTTTGAATTTGCGAGACATCGGCATCACTCCTCCCAACGGTTCAACCGGAGACTGCCTGCGGCGACGAGCGCGACCGACCAAAAGACCGCGATGAAACTGAACCATCCGCCCGCGTGCGCGATCCACCAGCTGGCCAGCGGAGTTTTGTTGGCGGCTTCAGCCGGAATCTGTTCCAGCGCAAAAAGCGCTTCGATTCGAAATGAATCGAGCGGATTCAGCATCAGCAGCGAAACCCAAAGGTCGGGAATTTTCTGCACGAATTCCCAGCGCGCGGCGAACAGCGCGATGAGATCGAGACCGAAAAACAAAAACAGCCACGCGCTCACGCCCACGATCAGTGCTTGTGCGCGATCGTGGGCGAAAAATCCAGCGGTTAGGCCAAGCGCGAGAAATGCGGCCGCGAGCAGCAGCGTGTTCCAGTAAAGGGTAACAATGCGTTGCGGCGCGGAGCTGCCGATTAGCGCCGGCAGAAACAGCAAGACGAGCACAGCTGCAAAGATCGACGAATAGGAAATGAATTTTCCGGCAACGTAGGTTGTGCGCGGCACCGGCTGCGCGAACATCAATTGCCACTCGTCTCGTTCCGCCTGCGCGCTGCTCACCCCGGCGAGCAAAGCAAAAAGCGAGACGAGATAAAGCGCGATTTGCATGACGAAGAAGGCAATGGCGTTGGCGTCCTCACTGAAAAAAATGGCAGCTAATCCACCCAGCAGTGACAGCGCGCCGAAGACCTGAAAATAACGATTTATGAGCGCGGCACGAAACTCGCGCAGCAAAACCGCGCGCAGGGGCGTCGCATCAACCAACAATGGAAAAGCGTGTTTCATTGATTATCGGATTTGCCGGGGCCAGTTCATCGAAATTGTGCGGCAGATTTGCCGGATCGAGTTCGCATTCGATCTTTCCCTCACGGCAAAGCAGGCAGCGGTGCGCGACATTATTCCATTCGGCGATGAGATGCGTCGTCACTAGCACCGCCTTGCCGCGCTCAGCTTCGAAGCGAAGCGTCTCCTGTAATCGCTTGCGCCAGGTCGGATCGAGACTCAAGCCCGGTTCATCGAGCAACAAGACCGGCGCATCGGGCAGGAGCAGCAACGCCAGGCCGAGCCGTTGCCGTGTGCCGCCGGACAATGCGCCGATCCGGACCCGCTCAAACTCACGCAAGCCGGTTTGATCGAGCATCGCCTCGCAACGCGACAAGGCGAGCCCGCGCAGACGCGCGTAAAATTGGAGGATCTCAATGCAGGTCAGCCGCGGATGAAAATTCGGACGCTGCGGCAAATAGGAAAGCGCGCGCTGCGCCCTGATCCGGTCGCGGACAATGTCGAAGGAATTGATACGTGCGATTCCCCCTTCGGGCCTAACCAGCCCGGCCAGTACTTTCACCGTTGTCGTCTTTCCGGCACCGTTTGGACCCACCAGGAGCGTGATCTCGCCCGCGTCCGCCGAGATCGACATGTCGCGCAGGACCGGTTTCCGACCGTAATTTTTTGCCAGATGTTCAGCAGCGATCATTGCTTGGAGAGAATTGTTTTTGCGATGCGTTGACCGCGAAGCTTCCAAAATTGCGGGGTGAGCGAGGCGCCGTCTTCAATTGTGTTCGCTCCCGGCAAGGCGGCGCGTCCGTGTGCGAACCGCAGAAGTTTCAGCGCCGGGCTGTCGGAAAGAAATGCGACTGCGGGAAAATCACGTCGAAGAACACTAAGCAAATCCAGCTCGCGATGCGGTAGATCGTTGATGCCGTCGCGATCGAGATCAAGTTCGAAGCCATCGTCCCAGAAATTTCCCACGCCACTTACACTCCAACGCGTGCCAGAAACATCAGAACCGCCGGTCTCGACCGAATGCAGGTTGCGCGCGAAAATATTTTCCGTGAACTGGTTGTCGTCTGAGTTCGAACCGACACGCAAGCCGATGTAATTTTGTGTTACTCGATTGGCCGCGACAATATTGGCGTTGCATTGATTGAAAGAGAGACCGACGGCGTTTTCGCTGATCTCGTTCTGTTCGATCCGGCTGCGGTCCGACGATTGAAAGATGAGTCCGTAAGCGCGATGGCCGCGGTTGCTGACGAAGCGATTTCCGCGCACGATCAGGTCCTTCGAGAACATGATCGCAGCTCCGGCCGCGTTCTCGGTGAACGTATTGTTCTCAAACGCGTTTCCATCCGAATACATGTAGTGCAGCCCGTAACGGGTGTGATGGACGAGATTGTTTTCCACCCGCGAACCACTGGTGAACGAAAAATAGATGCCGTCCCGCGTGTCGGTGATGTCGTTGCCGCGAATCAAATTGCTTTCGCAACTCCACTGATGAATTCCGTTGCCACGCCGATCTGAGACGAGGGTGGCGTCGCAATTTTCCGTGCCCTTCCCGATTCCTTTTTCAACTGGATCAGTCGAAGCGGCGAGACTGATTTTGCCCTGAATGCGGTTGTGCAAGATCTTTGCGCCGGAGATTTTCTTCAGATAAATGCCGTGGAGCGAATCGGCGACGACGCAACTGTCGATCGTGGCACGATTGCCGGTGACGAAGACTGCGGCATCGTCGTCTGACAATCGCAACCCGGAGCCGGTGATGCGCAATCCTCTCAACGTCACGTCATCGGCTGATATCGTTACCACTTTGCCGAAGCCATTCCCCCGGATCTCCGAACCTGTTTCCCCGATTAGTGCAAGCGGTTTGCTGATTATCAGCGGCCCGGAATGAATGCCTGCTTCGACGCGAATTGTTTCACCACGCGCGGCTGCGTTGATCCGCTCCTGCAACGTATGCGACAGCGCGGACGCTGTTAGGCATAGAAGCAAGGCAATTGTCTTCATGCTCGTGTTTCCTTTCGGGAAAACCAACCCGCCAGAACAATGAATAAGACCGAGACGCAGAGCAGATACGCGCCGGCTTGTGGGAAGCTGTGCTCGCGAAAGTTTGCGATCTGTTTCACACCAATCAGCAGGGGAGTGAACGGTTTGACGTGCATCGGCGCGTGCGGATCGAGGTTGTGCCCGTAGGTGTAGAGCCGGTACCAGAACGAAGCGATCGAGAACGTCCCGAAATAGGAATAGACCGCGAAAAGATCGACCACGTTGCTCATCTCGCCGAACACGACCGAGCGCAGCGTCATCAAAATGATGAGACCGAAGACGAACGGCATCCAGCGCATCTCCATGAAATCGGCCTCCTGAATCGGCTTCATGCCGATGTAATGGTTGAGGTTATTGATCTCGTTGAGATGCTGACCGTTTAGTCCGCCGCCCTGAATTTTGTAGCTGAAAATGTAAAGATCGAGCCCGTCGGAATATTGCGGCGCGATCAAATGCATTTTCCAGAGCGGGTAAAAGATCGATATCGCAATGGTGACGGCGGCGGCGAGGAGGCAAAGTCGCGACCAGACGTTCAGCGGTTTGTGCAGAAACCGAAACTCGCGGCGGAGGAGAGTGGAAACTTGCTGGACCATTCTTGCCCTTCGGTGGCGGAGCGGAGAAGCAGGTTCTCCGGCGCCACCACCTCAGTTATCGTTGCGCCGTTGATCCAGCTGCACCAGCACTCGCCGGACCTTCACCTGCCTTCCATACCACGAGATAACCCTGCATTTCCTGATGCAGCGCCGAGCAGAAATTCGTGCAGTAGAACGGAAACACGCCTGGTTTGGTCAACTTGATGTGAAACGTTTTCGTTTCACCCGGGTCCATCACCATGTTGATGTTGTGCTCGATCAGGCCGAAGCCGTGAATCATGTCGCGGGTCTGCTCGACGTTCGTCACGTGCACGATGAGTTCATCGCCCACCTGCGCATCGATCCGGTCTGGAGTGAATCGGCTGCGAATGGCGGTGAGCTTGGCCACGACTTGATTGCCGGTGCGCGTAACGCCGGTCTGTTCTTTCTCCCAAACCGCGTTCGGATCTTTGTTTTCCTCCTTTGGGTAAACCTCGGCCGGTTGGATTTCACTGACCTTGAGAATCTGCGCAAAATGCGGTTCCGGCTCGGTGTACGCTTCTGCGACCATTTTCATTTTGTCGCCGCTGATGTCGATCAACTGACTCGACTCGGGCTGGGCTGGTCCGACGTTGATGTGCCGGCCAGCGGAAAGCTTGTTCATAGCCACACACCATTTTCCGTACGGGTTCGCCGTGTCGCTTCCGGCCACAACGAGGTGACCGGTGCTGAAATGCGTCGGCATTTTATCGAGCACGACTTTGTTCAAATCCTTGCGCTCGTCATCCGTCCAGGGAGGAAGTTTCCATTTCGTGATGTTCGAGTCGATGAACATCGAGGTGTAGGCGAACCCTTTGCCGTCGGTACTGGGTATGGAGCGGGCCAAGGCCAACCGGCACTTCGCCTTCCACCACGGCTTCGTACTTCAAAATCGGAATCCCGCGAAAATCTCCCTCGAACGTCTTGTTGTTAATCGCAGCCTGAACTTTCTCGAAGTTCAACACCGTCGTGGCCGGTTGAAGTTTTCCACCGGCCACCACCCACTTGCCGGTCGGGTCGACATCCATTCCGTGCGGCGATTTCCCAATCGGCACAAAATACAAAATACCGGGAACTTTTGTCGGATCGATGATCGGCACACCGTCCATCATCTGCGCTTTTCCGTCGGCGACCGCTTTCTCAGCTGCGTGCCAATTCACCACCGCCGCAAGATCGCGATCTTTCTGCGACGCGTTTACCTCGAGAACATCATGCGCCATCTCGGTGTTGTAGCTCGTCCAGAATGCCCAGCCGCTCGACGGTCCTTTTCCGGTCGAACCCAGGTCCCAATCGAATGGCGGCGTGAGAATTTGCCAACCCACTTTCATCTCGCCGGTCTGCGCATCGACTTTGATGCCACTGACCATGCCATTGAATTCCTTCTCGAAATCTTTCGGATCCGCCACACGACCTTTCGGCAGCGGCACCGAGAAACGCGTCGCACACAAAATGTATTCTGTGTTCTCCGTCACGAACGAGGATCCGTGATTACCCATCGAGTTCGGAATCGGCCCGAGGATCTGGTGCGTTTTGAAATCGCGCAGATCGATCCGCGCGATGCGATTGTTGGCGTTGTCGTTGACGAAGAGCCAGCGGCCATCGTATTTCGAGTTGGTTTGCGAAAGTCCCGGGTGATGGACATCGCCCCAGGTGAAATCGCCCAGCATTTTTCTGGACTCTTCATCGAACCCGTAACCAGTCGCGGGATACGGTGCGAAGACTGGGATAGTCACGATGTGTCGCAGCGACGGAATGCCCGCGACGAAGACCTGGCCGGAATGCCCGCCGGAGTAGAAGAGATAGTATTCATCCTTCTCGCCCGGGGCCACGTAGCTGGCGAGCGCGTTGGCCGTGCGATCGCTCGCTGATGTTCCGCCCTGTTTCCCGCAACCGATGAAACCGGTTGCGACGAGTGCGATCGCGCTCGCGATCCAATATTTGTTGGTTGTTTTCATTGTCTTGGTTTGTCGATCTTATTTCACTGTCATGAAGCCCTTCGTGCCCTGAGTGTAATGACCGGGGAACGAGCAGAGATAGAGATACTCGCCCGGGACGAACGGCGCATTGAACGTGACCGTGTCGCTCTCGCCTGGCCCGAGCAGCTTCGTGTGCGCGAGCACTTCTTTTGAACCCGGCGGAACGTAATCGTGGGACGCCTCGGTCGACGCTGCGTCGAGAAACTTCTGCAC
This sequence comes from uncultured Verrucomicrobiae bacterium, assembly GCA_963737545.1. GTDB lineage: Bacteria > Verrucomicrobiota > Verrucomicrobiia > Chthoniobacterales > UBA10450 > CAVTTH01. The sequence continues at coordinate 1,239,091 of CAVTTH010000003.1, forward strand.
GTTTTGCGTGGTCACAGTTCGGTCGAGCATGATGAAATTGTGCCCCATCGAAAACTTGGGCGTCGTGCCGACGTTCTTGAGCGTCACAGAAATTTTCTGGCCAGGCTTGGCTTCGAATGCGGTGACGTCGAACCGCATTTTATCGTCAGCGTGAATCTCCACGACTTTCGGTGGCGCTTCCGGCGCGCGCGAACAGCCGGTGATGAAATAAAGAAGGGCGCTGCAACCGAGCGCGATGGCTGGGAGTGACTGAGCAAATGTTCTTTTCATGCCCCGAAACTAAAGAACCGCGAAACTCCGTGCCTTGATCCAGATCAAGGTCTGGCGCGATTTTTCTGGAACTTGTGGCCCCTGCGCTTTCAGTTGGGCCATGCGACGAAACTCGTTAATTGAAATCGTGCTGACGCTCTGCGTTGCGCTGGCAATGCCTGGCTGTGGTCGCGCTCCAAAATCAGATGAAAATGGGCGACACTACGAAACCCGCGGAATCGTGCGCGGCTTTTCCCCCGATCGAACAATGATCGAGATCCAGCACGAAAATATCCCCGGCTTCATGCCGTCAATGACGATGCCGTTTTCCGCGCGCGATCGAAAAGAGACTGACGATCTCAAAACCGGCGACGCCATTTCATTTCGCCTTACCGTGACGGAAAAGGATTTCTGGATCGATCATGTGGTAAAGATCGCACGCAAAGATGTTCAACTTCCCGAATCGAGACCCGCGCCCGCGACGGCCCAGGATCAATCGCCGCGTCTACACGAGGGCGACAGGATGCCTTCTTTTTCCCTCACCGATCAGGACGGGAAAAGCATCACTCTCGATACATTCCGGGGGCAGCCGTTGGTTTTGACGTTCGTTTTTACCCGTTGCGCGATTCCGAATTTCTGCCCGCGCATGTCGCACAATTTTGCGGACTTGCAGAGCACAATCAAAACCTATCTCGGCGCATTGGCGAAAACGCGGCTGCTCAGCATTACGCTCGATCCAAAATTTGATACGCCGGAAATTTTGAAGCAGTACGGCGAACATGAAGGCGCCGATCCGGAAATCTGGACTTTCGCGACTGGCGCCCCGGCCGAGATCGATGCCCTGACTCAAGCCTTTTCCGTTTATGTGCAAACCGAAGGCGGCACGATCTCACATGGTCTCGCCACAGCGCTTGTCGCTCCCGATGGAACCATTTTAAAGATCTGGCGGGGCAATGCCTGGACTCCGAGGGAAGTAGCCGCCGAAATCCGCGCGCAAAAATTTTGATTGGGCGCTCGGTCAGGCGGTCCGGACGTGGTTCAAACGTGATCGCCGGAGTGCTTATGCCGGCCTTTGAACGTCAGCTCGGCAATTCCTGATTTGTCGAGCTCTCCCAAACCTTCTGCAATCATCCGATCGTATTGCTCCTTCGTCGCGCGCGCGAGTGGCAGTTCAAGACCGAGGCTGCGCGCGAGGTCAAGCGCGATCCCGCTGTCTTTCGCAGCATGCGCGGCTGAGAAAAAACAGGCATGGTCGCGATTTTGCATGTCTTCGCCATCGGTTTGGAGCACGCGCGAGGCGGCGCCGGTTTGCCCAAACACCTCGCGCAACATTGTCAGATCGAGACCGAGCGCCTCGCCCAGCCCAAGACCCTCGGCCAGACCCGCCGTGTTGATGTTCATCACCATATTGACGAGCGCTTTGACCTTGGCGGCCTCGCCAGCCTCGCCCACATAACGAATGGTTGAGCCGAGTTCCGTCAGGATTGGTTCCGCCTTTTCAAACGCCGCTTTTTTGCCGCCGCACATCAGATAAAGCGAACCTTCGCGCGCCTGCGTAATACTCGATGCCATGCACGCTTCGAGCGCTTGCGCACCGCCGCGCTCCGCACGCTGCTCAACTTCGAGGTGCACCTGGGGTGAAATTGTAGCGCAATTGATGAACAGTTTTCCGCGCGCGTTGACCAAAAGACTGTCGCCGCTTTCAGCGAATACTTGCCGCATTGCATTGTCATCCGTCACCACGGTAATGATCGCGTCCGATTCGGCGGTGACTTGCGACAAATCCTGACAAGCGGCGGCGCCAAGCTCACTCGCGAGTGTGGTGGCTGCCGGTCGATTGATATCGTAAACCGCGGTCACATGAAAGCCGCGTTCCTTCAGGCGACGGGCCATATTCGCGCCCATTCTTCCAACTCCAACGAAGCCAATATTCATACGTAATTTGTCATCCTGAGCGAAGCGAAGGACCTCACAATCAATATTTCATCATGACTCGGGAGATTCTTCACTACGTTCAGAATGACAACACCGCAAAGAACGGATTGTGTCTCTTCTCTTCTCCGACCGTTGTCATCGGTCCGTGTCCCGGACAGATAATGGTATCGTTAGGCAGAGTCAGAATCTTTTCGAGGTTATTTTTGACCGCGTCATTGTAAGAAACATTTCCCCCGCCCATCGATCCGGCAAAAATCGAGTCGCCCACGATCGCAATCGGACGTGCCAGACCGGTGACGACAAATGTCGTTCCGCCGGGTGAATGGCCCCAGGTCGATCTCGTTTCAATCTTGAGTTTACCGAGGCGAAACTGTTTGCCCTCTGCGAACGGCTCCGCCCGGTTAGCGGATTCGCGTTCGGAAATGAAAATTGGCGCCCCCGTTTTTTTCGCGAGCCGATCGAGATCAGCAATGTGATCAGGATGAGCGTGGGTCAGCAAAATGAGTTTCACCTTCAGGCCGTCCGTCTCGATTCTCTTGAGCATGTCGCTACAATCCGCGCCGGTATCGACGACGGCTGTTTCCTTGCTCTCAGGATCCCAAACCAGATACGCGTTCACGGTCATGTCGTGATATGTTGTGTTGAAGAGAGCGACTCCGTCCATCGCCCCAATCTCCCCCGGCTTCCACCCACCGGTAGCGAGGTCAACAAGCGCGTGCGCGTTGAGTTGCAAAACGGGTGCAATTCGTGTGATCGTTTCTCGATCGAACCTGCCGTTACCCACCGCGCGAATCTGCTCGGTGGTCATGCCTGATTTCTCCGCGAGCTGACTGTCGGAAATCTGCAATCCACGTTGGGCCTTGCCGATGATGTCAGACGCATTGTCTTCCAGAGGAATCACCATGCGATATTAGAAATGTGGCGCGGCTCGATGTCGAGGCGTTTGCTGTCTCTGGGGAGCGCATGCGGATCGCGTGCCGGCAGTCGGCGGCCCGCCGACTGCATGCGTCATGTTTGGATTGAATTAGCAAAGGAAGATAAAGATTCCGGCGAGCCGCCGGAATCAGCACGCGGGCCGCGTGCGCTCCCCAGCAAGTCCGGCAATCGTTCGCGCGCTATCTGCGCAACGCGCGATGCTACGGCCTCAATCTCGCAGCGAACACCAGTCTCTTTTTCGATCGATGTCATCGTCACGTTTGCAATTCCACATGGCACGATGTGATCGAAGGGCGAGAGGTCGCCGGACACGTTCAAGGCGAACCCATGCATCGTGATCCAATGTCGGACGCCGACACCGATCGACGCGATCTTGCGATTCTCGATCCACACACCGGTCAGACCCGGGCGCGTCGTCGCCGCAATGTGATAATTCGCCAGTAATTCAATGAGCAAATCCTCAAGCCAGCGGAGATAGCGATGTAGATCCTGTCCGCATCGGCGCAGATCGAGAATCGGGTAACCAATCAGCTGACCCGGCCCGTGATAGGTCGCCTGACCGCCGCGATTGATTGGAAACACGGGATGCGGGAGATGGGCCGCTCCGCGCAGGCTCGTCTGGTCGGGCGTGCGCCCGATCGTGTAAACCGGTTCGTGCTCGAGGAGGAGAAGCTCATCGCCTAACGAAGCATCGGTTCGTTTGTTGGCGACCAATTCTTCCTGGATCGCGAGCGCGTTTGCAAACTCCATCCTCCCCAGCCAGCGAACACACAGATCGCTCCTCATATTTGCGTCGCTCCGGAAACTCCAAGCCGGGCGGCTTCCTGCGCTCGCAGATGCGTTAGGCCGATCGCAAGCGCATCCGCTGCGTCCGTCGTCGGTGTTTCGGTCAATTGAAATAAGGCGCGGACCATGAATGCGATCTGGTTCTTCTGTGCTTCCCCGCGACCGACGGTGGCCTGCTTCACTCGCCGCGGCGCGTATTCGAAGACGGGCAGGCCACGTTCCGCGGCCGCCAGAATTGCGGCGCCACGCGCCGCGCCGAGGATGATCGCCGTCTTGTAGCTTTGCACGTAAATGACCGACTCGAGCGCGCAGCAATCCGGCTCGTGCTGATGAATCAGTTCCGTGAGCCGATCGTGAATCGCGACCAGACAGGAAGAAGAACGGAGCGAGCTGGCATTGTGAATGATCCCGAAATGGAGCGCGCGTAGTTTGCTTCCCGCTGACTCAACGATCGCGACACCGGTGTTTCGTAGTGAGCTATCGATGGCGAGGACGCGCATTGAATCACCTTAGATTCCACCGATGACCCTTCAAGGCAGAAGAGCGAACTAAACGATCAGATTGAGGTCACCGAACTCGTGCCAAAGGTAGCGTTCACGGATCGCCTCGGCATAGGCATCCTGAATTTTCGCCGCTGGAAGGAAGGCGCTGAGCAGATCGAGGTGACTCGCTTCCGGTTCGTGCAATCCGGTGAGAAGACCATCGACAACTTGAAGCGGGCTGCCGGCTGCAAGGTGCAACTGCGTGTAACCGTGTGCCGACGCGATCCGGCCAAGATCCTGCGCGATCGATTCGAGGGCGCGCACGACGGTGGTGCCGACAGCGATAACACGCCCCCCATTTTGTTTTGTGCCATTGATCTTCGCGGCGGCGATTTCGCTCAGGAAATATTCTTCTTCGGACGCCGGATGCGAGCGGTCGAGTTCATCATCGAGATAGGTAGAGAGACCGGTATGCAGAACGAGATAGGCAAAATCAATTCCGGAGCGTTGCAGTTGGAAAAGCAGGCGCCACGTGAACGCGCGTCCGGCCGATGGCATTTCCGCCGAACCGGGCTCTTTTGCGTAGACCGTCTGGTAGTAATCCAGATCCCAAGGCGCGGAAACGTATTCGTAGCGAATCGGCTGGCCGAGCCGGTAAAATGAATCAACCAGTTCGGTGCCGGATTTCGAAAAGCGAATTTTCCAGAGGCGAGGGATGCGTGCGTCACGATCGAAAACTTCTCCGCGCAATCCTTCGCCAAATTCCAAATCCATTCCGCTGCGCAGACCGCACTCAAACGGATCACCGCCCTTGCAAACAAGAAGCGCCAGCCACGAATCATCCGGCAGATGCTGCGCCAGGCGGACTTCGAGACACGGACCGCGTGAGGCGCAGGCATTGAGAGCAGCCGGAAGAGTGCGGCTGGAATTGAATACCAACAAATCCCCCGGATGCAGATACCCGCTTAGTCGGTCGAAGCGGCTGTGCTGGATCGCGCCAGTGGCGCGGTCGAGTACCAGGAGCCGAACACGGTCGCGCGGTACTCCGCGGCGTTCCGGCGGCTCTTTCGCACTCAGCTCATCGGGAAGAATGAAAGTGAACGGTGCCGCCATGCGGAGAGAGACAGTTCACGCCGCCGCTTCGGCGCGCCAATCTTCCTGAGCGCGCAGCCGCTTCCCGGTCACCGCTTTGGATTCATCAGAGGCTAGAAAAACAAAGACGTCGACGGCCGCGGCGGGGTCTGCCCATTCGCCCGGATCCTCTTCCGGCTCGGCGGCGCGGTGCATGGCGGTGTTCATATTTCCGGGATCGACCCAGTTCACCCGCACACCCGTCTCTTCCAGTTCCGACGCCCACGTTTGCGACATGCCTTCGAGTCCAAATTTCGAGATGCCGTACGCGCCCCAACCAGGATAACCGTTCGCACCGGCGTCGCTCGTGACGTTGATAATTGAGCCGCCGTTTTCGATCATCGCTGGCAGCAAATTTTTGATCAGCAGAAATGGCCCAATCAAATTGGTGTTGAGTACGTTCTGGAAATCTTCCAGCGGATAATCGAGCAGGTACGGCATCGGCGGCGGGCCGATGGTCGAAGCATTGTTGACCAACACATCGAGTCGCCCGCCGAACGCGTCCAGCGTCGTCGCGACTAATCGCTCGATGTCCTTCGCTTTGCTCACGTCCGCTTCGATCGTCAGCACTTTCGTGGCCGATGCGATCTGGCGGACTTCGTCACGAACTTTTTGGAGCGCGTCGAGATGACGAGCGACCAGCGAAAGACCGGCTGCGCCATTCTTTGCAAAAGCCAGTGCCAGTTCCCGACCCAGTCCCTGTGATGCGCCGGTGATCAAAATGTTTTTGTCGGAGAGTTTACTCATTGTATTGCGAGAAAATGTTCGAGCGGCACTTCGGATTCTTCCACAGAATCAAGCCTAGAATCGACGCTCGCCAGTTCAAGATAGAAGAAAGATTTCGGGGGAAATTGCGACGGTCGCAGACCGCCGCTACAAGTAATTCCGCCGATGTCCCGCCAATACACTCTCCAGCGCGCCCCCTCTTCTTCGGTCGTCAACATCGACTACGCGGCTGAGCTGAACGAACAGCAACTGGCCGCGGTCACTGCGGCTCCGGGCCCGCTGCTCGTCATCGCCGGCGCGGGCAGCGGGAAGACCCGCACGCTCACTTATCGCGTCGCTTACCTGCTCGAAAACGGAATTGATCCACGCAATATCCTGCTGCTCACATTCACGAACAAGGCGGCGCGCCAGATGCTCGAGCGGGTGGCGAATCTTCTCCCAGTCGATGCGACCGGCCTTTGGGGCGGAACATTTCACTCGATCGGAAATCGAATGTTGCGACGTCATGGCCGCGCGCTCGGATTTTCCAGCGGATTCACGATCATGGACCGCGAGGATCAGAAGGATTTGATCAATGCCGTGATCGCGTCCGCCGGGATCGATCCGAAAGAGATCCGGTTTCCGAAAGGCGAAGTCCTGGCTGACATTTTTAGTTTCGTCGTCAACACCGAATGCCCGATCGAAGAGCTTCTCGCGGGAAAATTCCCCTACTTCCTGCCTCTGCTCGAGCAGATCAAAGATGTGCACGCGCGCTACGAGCGGAAGAAAAAGGCGACGAACTCGATGGATTTCGATGACCTTCTCGAAAAAACACTTCGCATGTTGAAGGAGCATGAAGAGATCGCCGATTTTTATCGGCGGCAATTTCAGTTCATTCTCGTAGACGAATATCAGGACACGAACAAAATCCAGGCGGACTTCATCGACACACTCGCGGCTGAACACCGCAACGTGATGGTGGTCGGGGACGACGCCCAATCGATTTATTCGTGGCGCGGGTGCAAATTTCAAAAACATCCTCGCTTTTCCCGAGCGCTATCCGGACGCGCAGGTTTTCAAGATTGAGCTGAATTACCGGAGTGTGCCTGAAGTCCTGCAAGTCGCGAACGCGGCGATCGCCGCCAATGTGCAGCAATTTCGCAAACAGTTGAGCGCGACGCGCCCAACGAATTCTGTGAAACCCGGAGTCGTTGCTTTGAATGACGGCAGCGAACAGGCGCAGTTTATCGCGCAACGCATTCTCGAATTGCGCGACGAAGGAATCGATCTGAACGAGATCGCGGTTTTATATCGGGCGCATTATCACGCGATCGAAATCCAGCTCGAACTTTCCCGTCGCGGCATTCCGTATCAAATCACGAGCGGGATTCGTTTCTTTGAACAGGCGCACATCAAAGACGTCACCGCCTTTATTCGTTTTGTGGCCAATCCGCGCGATGAGGTCGCCTTTAAACGGATGGTAAAATTGTTGCCCGGCATCGGCGGCAAGAGCGCGGATAATCTGTGGCACGCATGGGAGAAGTCGGTTACCGAAAACGGGGAAATCACTTCATGGGGCGATCGTCTGCGTGCGATGCAAGTGAGCGCGAAATCGAAAAAATCGTGGGAGCAACTGGCGCACACGCTGGATGAAATCGCGCCCGGCGGCCAACCGAATCCACCATCGGAAATGATCACCTCGGTGGTCGAAGCCGTTTACGATGACTATGCCAAAGCGAACTTCACCAACTACGAACTTCGACGCGAGGACCTGAATCAGCTCGCGGCCTTTGCCCGGCAGTTCAAAGATGTGCACGAATTTCTCTCGCAGCTTGCGCTCATCAGCAACGTTGATGCAGAGCCGGCCCCAAATCAGAGCGGCGACAATGAAGCGGTCAACCTTTCATCCGTTCATCAGGCCAAGGGACTCGAATACCATACCGTGTTTGTGATTTGGCTAACGGACGGAATGTTCCCGAGCACGCGATCGCTCGAGACGCGCGATGCGATCGAAGAGGAGCGGCGACTTTTCTACGTCGCGATCACTCGGGCGCGGGACGAACTCTACCTGACCTATCCGCATATGCGATTGAATGCCGGCTACGGGGATGTGTTCCAACGTCCCTCACGTTTCCTGCGCGAAATACCGACCAATCTCCTTGAGGATTGGCAGGTGCGGAGACAATGACGAAGCACGAATGACGAATGACGAAAGAAGTTAAATGAGCGAACTTGCGCCGATATTTTTCTCGTCATTCCGATTTCGGGTTTCCTTCGTCATTCGTCATTCGTCATTCGTCATTTTTCGGTGAATCTCTCGCCCGATCAGAAAATCGCCGGAGTTCTCACGCCCCTTTTCGCGCTGCGTACGGAAGGCGACCTTGGGATCGGTGACCTCGAAGCACTGAAGCAGTTTATCGATTGGTCCGCCGGCATCGGGTTCAAAGTCGTCCAGCTGCTGCCGATCAATGAGACGGGCCGGGATAACAGCTCCTACAATGCGATCAGTGCGATGGCGATCGAGCCAACGACACTGCACCTTGCACCGGGCTCACCGGAAGATCTTACCGAGGCAGACTATGCGGAGGCGACGGCGAACGCGGTGACGAACCTGCGCCAAGGCGCGGTCAATTATCGCCGGGTGAAAAAACTGAAACGCGACTTGCTCGAAAGAGCGTTTGCGCGTTTTCGCGAAAGGATCGCGGCAGACGAAAACGCAGCGAGCGAGTTTCGCGAATTCTGTCGCACTGAGAAATCGTGGCTCGATGATTACGCTTTCTTTCGCACGTTGATGGAAAAAAACGGCGAGCGGGAAGCGTGGGACAGGTGGCGTCAGGAGCACTCCACGCTTGTGGCGGCGAGGATTTGGTTTGCCGGACTCGGCCCCAAGGGGCGCGCCAAATTCGAAGAGCGGCAGGATTTTTTCCGCTACGTGCAATGGATTGCTCGCGCGCAATGGCGCGTCATCCGGCAGTACGCGGAAACGCAAGGCGTCGCCCTCATGGGAGATGTCCCGTTTGGCGTCAGTTACTACAGTGCGGATGTTTTTTCACGGCCGGCCGAGTTCGCGCTGGAGTGGTCTGGCGGCGCGCCGCCGGAGCCGTATTTCAAGGACGACAAGTTTACCCAAAAATGGGGACAGAACTGGGGCATTCCCATTTATCGCTGGGAGGCGATGGAAGGAAACAACTTCGATTGGTGGCGGCAGCGGGTTCGCGGCGTGCGGAAAATTTTTCACGTGTTCCGGATTGATCACGTGCTCGGATTTTACCGCATCTATGCCTTCCCGTGGCGGCCTTCGCGGAACGAAGAGTTTCTGCCGCTCGACTGGAACGAAATGCAACGTCGGACCGGTGGTCCGGTTCCACATTTTATTCCGCGCGGCGATGAAACGCCGGATCATTGCGAAGCGAACCGGCGAGAGGGTGAGAAATACCTTCGCGTCGTGATCGAAGAAGCCGCCGACACGCGCGTCACAGGAGAAGATTTAGGCACTGTGCCTGATTATGTGCGTCCAAGTCTGCATTCGCTAGGTATCGCCGGATTCAAGATTCCTCAATGGGAAAAGTATCCCGATGATCGATCGATTCCCGGCAGTGAATACGAACGGCTGTCCGTCGCGACTTTTGCGACGCATGATCACAAACCGATTCGCGCCCTTTGGGAGGAGGTCTTCGCAGAGCAAGTGGAAACGTCGGAGCAGGCCCGGTATGACCTGGAGAAGATGGCGGAATTTGCCGGGTGGAAACCCCAGCCTGACGAACCCGTTGATTACGCGCGCGATTTTTATCCCGCAATCATGGAGGCGCTCTTTCGCAGCGAAGCCTGGATTGCAGTGGTCATGATTACCGATCTGCTCGGACGCAAAGAGCGATTCAACGTCCCTGGGACGGCGACGTCGTCGAACTGGAGCCGGCGAATGCACCTGACCGCAACAGAACTGGCGGAAAGTCCGAGTGTCCGTAAGCGAGTCAAGCTGATTCGCAAACTTCTCGAGAAGACCGGGCGCGCTCAATCACCTCTGTCATCCTAAGCGCAGCGAAGGACCCCTCAACTGGTATTGGTTCCACAGGGTAACAGGTGTGACCATCCAGGTTATCGGGAGGTCCTTCGTCGTCTGCGCGACTCAGGATGACAAGTACGACCGCCACTGAAAATCGATGTTTCATCTCGATTGATCCGTGGCTAAATAAATCATGAACTCACCCATCAAAATCGCCGTCACCGGCGCTGCCGGACAGATCGGCTACGCGCTTCTTTTTCGCATCGCCTCCGGCGAAATGTTCGGGCCCGAGCAACCGGTCGTGCTGCATCTGATTGAAATTCCGCCGGTGCTCGATGCCTTGAAGGGTGTCGTTATGGAACTGGACGACTGCGCTTTTCCGCTGCTAAAAGGGGTCGTTCCGACAGCGGACCTGAGCGACGGTTTCCGTGATGTGAGCTGGGCGTTGCTGGTCGGCAGCATCCCGCGCAAGGCCGGGATGGAGCGCAAAGAGTTGCTCGGGATCAACGGCAAGATTTTCATCGGGCAAGGCCAGGCGATTGAAAAAAATGCCGCGGCCGATGTCCGCGTCCTCGTTGTTGGAAATCCGTGCAACACCAATTGCCTGATCGCGATGAACAACGCGAAATCGATCCCGCGCGATCGCTGGTTTGCCATGACGCGCCTGGACGAAAATCGCGGGAAAGCACAGCTCGCGCAGAAGGCCGGCGTCGACGTGACCGAAGTCACGAACATGACGATCTGGGGCAATCATTCGGCCACGCAATATCCCGACTTCTACAACGCGAAGATCGGTGGCAAGCCGGCCGAGCGAAGTGATTGGAGATGAAGCATGGCTGAAGGAAACTTTCATTCCGGCGGTGCAACAACGCGGTGCGGCGGTCATCAAGGCGCGCGGTCTCTCCTCCGCTGCTTCGGCGGCGAACGCGATTATCGGCACGGTTCGTTCCCTAACGACCGATACCGCCGACGACGATTGGGACAGCGTCGCCGTTTGTTCGGACGGCAGCTACGGCGTCGAGCAGGGTTTGATTTGCTCCTTCCCGATTCGGGGCCGCGGTGGCAAATGGGAGATAGTCCGGAACGTCCCGATCAACGAATTCAGTCGTGCGAAGATTGATGCATCGATCGCCGAATTGAAGGAAGAGAAATCGCTCGTCGGCGAGTTGATCGCCTAATTGATATCGGGCGAAGAGCCAGAGCTTTTCGGCGAATGGCAGAGGTGAACGACGTTGCAACGTACGTTTATGCGCCGATCATCTATCTTCGCGCGATCACTTAACCGCTTTCTCCTTCATTTCATGGTCTCCCATGAGTGACGGGCGAATGCGGAAGAAGATTTGGAATCCGTAGCCCAGGCCGTCGCCATAGTAACGTTCAAGGCCGCCGGGCTAGATGTTAACCGTGAATTGTCCCCCCAGTCCGATGTCGATCTTTTTTCCGTGCACCAAATCGTGAACGTAGCCGACCGAGACGGCGTTAACCGGAAAGATCCTGTCATGATCGACTTCATCGAGAACGAGTTCGTGTCCGGATTTTTCCACTCGTTCCCAGCGCGCGTAAATCGTGTCGCGTCCACGCTGATAATTTGTTTCGACCAGAAACGATTGCGTGCGCCCTTCTTTTGTGACGTCGTTCTGTCCCCAGACAAATGAACTGGACCAGTTCGAATCGGGACCGAGCGGCAGGTTGTAAATGACTGACGCAGTCGTGCGATGCAATTTCAGATTGGGATCGAGTCCCTCGGGGCTCTTGATATAACCGTTTGAAATCTGGAGCGCGAGGTTGGGCGATGGGTTCCAGGAAATTCGACCACTGCAGGAATCAAAACGCGGCCGATCGAAATCGTAACGCTCTTCATCCGGCTCGCGACCCGTGAAGATGCTGCCTTCCAGCTTAACGTTGTGCCATTGCAGACCAAGCGTCGCCACGCCGAACGTAATGTGGGTTGAATCCTGCCAGTGATGCGAGATCGGCGCGTCTGGATCGTCCATGGCGGAAAGCCGATGCATGAATGCCGGGGGACCGAGGGCTGGTTCCCCCGGATATCCTAGATAGAGATAGGCGGAAATATCGTGCGCAAATTTTTTGGAGTAAGCGAACGAAAGCTCGCTGAACAAGTCATGCGGGTGCTGTCGATCGTGCAGTGCGTCGCCGCGCCACGACTCACCAGTTTGGAATAGAAGGGGATAACCACTTCCGCGTTCGGTGAGAAGATCGGCGCTCATCATCAGGCGCAGACCGATCTGCGCGTTCTCCCCGAGCGGATGCGAAAACATTGCCATGAACCAATTCGGCGCATCGATCCGATCGTCGCCACGCGGCGAACTCACGTTTGTGTAACGCGGGAAAATCCCACCATGGAGCATGAGCATGTTGTCACCGAACATGAACATGTGGCCATAGATCGGGGTTGAATCGGGCACCCACGATGTGCCGGAGCTCTCGCGACTCATCGGATCGGCCAGATCCACCGACGATCGCATCGACATATCCATCTCGTGCTTGGTACTTCCGTGACTCTTGGAATCGGATCGCGGTTTCAACTCTTTTATCGGTACGAGTGTCATTCCGCATTTTGGACAATTCCCAGGATGATTCATGATCACATCGGAATGCATTTGGCAGGTGTAATCCTGCGACGGCGACACCGCTGGCATTGGGGTTGATTGCGAAAATACGACCGTCGCCGCGCATATCATCGCGGCGGTGATCAAAATTTCTTTCATGTAGGTCAAAAATGGGTTTGCTCGTCCGGGAGGCGCGGAGCGTGTCTTGCCGAGGCAACCGCGATGGTTGCCTTACAATTTTTTTCCGTAGTGGCTCCGAAATAATCGGAGCTGACTTGTCACTACGCGCGTACGAGCGCTGGTGGCGCGTGAGCGAGAATGCTCCGCTGCAGTACCGACTCAGCGAAAGTCTTCGCGCCGGGCGGCCCGGTATCGACCCGCAACCATGGACGAAAGATTGACAGCGCGACTCCGACTTGCAGCGGAGCGAAACAGGCGTGACCGGACTGCAATTTCGTGGCGACAGGGGCCAAGCTCTTCACCGGACTCGCAGCGACGGCGCGCAACGTTTTGCAGCACGGCAAACCGGCGGCGGGCTTCTGTTTCGACGGCTGCGAGTGCATCGAGCATTCGCCCGGCTCCGCGGTGATCCGCGAGATGACGGTACCGAGCGCGCAATGGTTCGAGACAACGAACCAGCCTATCAGCATGACGAATATGGTCGGCCACCGAAAAGCGATCATCTTGCGTCCGGACCTCACGTTCTTCCTTGATCGGTTCGGAACTCGAAACGTGCAAACGGATTTTGAGCCGGATGTATCCGCGTCTTGCTCTCGGTCCTGAGAAACGAGAAAGTGCGTCATGCGCAAAGTTCATCTCGACCAAATCAAAGAACAGGAACGAAAATCGCCGGCGGGGAAATATCATAAGTTTGTGAAGGACATTTCCATCGCTCTGGGGCGCGATCGCGATTCGCTCGACCTGGCGAAACGGCATCCGTTTGATCTCGCGATCGCGCGCATTCCGAAAGGCAAATCGTATTGTCCGTATCATTCGCATGGCGCGGAGTCGGAGCTGTATCTCGTCGTCTCGGGCCGCGGCAGCGTCCGTGATAAAGATGGAACAACTGAAGTTGGACCCGGCGACGCGTTTTTCTTCGGACCGGGCGAAGCGCACCAACTCTCCTGCGCGGGCGAGGATGATTTTGTTTATTACGTGATCGCGGATAATCCGCGCGGCGATTCCTGTTATTATCCCGATAGCGGCAAGTTCGCGGTCGCGACGGAAGGCGGTGAGGAAGTGATCGTGAAAGGAACCGAGGCTGATTACTTCGACGGCGAAGAGTAAGGTCGCGCCGCGGCCGCGCCTGAAATGATCTCTCCGGTTTTAGCATGCATCGCCCCTTTGTCTGGGTTTGAAAGACTAACGACACCTCCAAAAAAGGCCTTGACATCCGGCAACGGTGGCGCGCAAACTGGCAAAATGAATCTGACGCCAGAGCAAATCTGGGTCTCCCGCGAAGCGAAAACCAAGTGCGCAGCGTTGGTAAGAAGATTTCTCGGCGCTCTATTTCTCGTCGCAATGTGTTCGCTGGTGTTTTCGTGCAAGAAGATCGAACCGGCTGAGTCAGTCACCGCGAATCTGGCAGGTGAGCTGAAGCTCGAGCCGGCCAAGTTCGCCGACGCGATCCCGGACGATTACGGACCTCTGGTCGGCGTGACCCAGAACCCAAAGGATCCCGGATGGGTCGGGCTTTGGTTTCAGAAATCGGACAGGACGGTCACCGCCGTTTTTGTGCAAATTAACCAAGGGAGGATCTACGAGAAAACGCTCACAATTCCGCGCAAGTGATCTGAGTTGGCGGCCTTCAGGCGTTGAAGATCGAAGTTAGACTATGATTGAAAAGTTGATTTCGGTGATGTCCCGCCTCTTCTTTGTTGGAGCGGTTCTATTATTCGGCCTCGGTGTGATCGAGAGGATCGCGTACGCGGCTGGCTACGCAATCCCGTTGCTAGGTCCGTTCACAGGCGGCCGTTTAATGGAAATCGCGGTCTGCTCTCCTGGTTTTCGTAATTGCTGTGCAGCTCCGGGAGATGAAGGAAGAGCTGAAGAAGAAACCCTGACCGGCTCAAAACGGCCGATTACTTCTTGCAGCGAAGGAGTAAACTCGCAGCGATTCCGTTAGCCGGCGATTAACCCCGGCGTCACTCCGTCCGCAACGCGGTCATCGGATTCACACGCGTAGCTCGGCGCGCGGGCAGCCAGGTCGCGATGAGTGCGGCGGCAGCGAGGAGGACGGGGGCGGTCGTGAACGCGATCGGATCGAGCGCGCCGACCTGGTACAACATTCCGCTCAGCACCTTCCCGGTTGCCATGGCAAGCAAGAGACCGAGCGCGACTCCGCACAGAAGCATGATCGAGCCCTCACGCAGGATCATCCACAATACCGTGCGAGGCTGCGCGCCAAGGGCCATCCGAATTCCGATCTCGCGCGTGCGACGCGCCACCGAATACGCTTTCACTCCGTAGAGACCAACCACCGCCAGCCCCAGCGCGAGTCCGCCGAAGACAGAAAACAGGGCCGCGCCCGCGCGAACGATCCAGAGTTGGAAGTTGCCGTCGAGGTGTTGCGCGAAAGTTCTGAGCGAGACAACTGGCAGCGCAGGATCGACGTCGCGAACGGTTCGACGAATCAGATCAGCCGCGGATCCCTCGCTGCCGCTCGGCAGAGAAGCGAACCGGACGAAGAAGAACACGTCGCTCTGAAAGCAGCGTGAAAAGGGCAGGTAAAGGCTGCTCCTTGGCTCCTTTTCAAACAGAGCATGGCGTGTTGGAGGAACAATCCCGATAATCTCGATCGCGTCGCCAGGTTTGATGTCTCCAGTGTTGTTCCTGCTAATGCCGAAGGTGCTGTCACCGTCTTCCTTGGCCCGGAGCGCGTGCTCGCCCGCAAACTGAATGCGCTGACCGAGCGCATCGCCGTCTGGCCAAAGCTTTTTCGCCAGCACTTCGTCGATGATCGCGACGGCGGGCCCTCCGGACAGTGTGGCTTCCGCGGCAGTGAATGTCCGTCCGCGCAAAACGGGGAGACCGACGGCGGCAAAATAATCAACGCCCACGCTGTTCAAACTCGAGCTGTAAGCGAGTCCTTCGGCGGCGGTGGCAGGCCGCGCATCAGGTCCGACATTCACGCCGGCGCGCTGCACGGCCTTGCCGAGTGAAACCAAACCAAAGGGAATCGTCGCGGAAATGCTTGCGTGTTCGACACCCGGAAGCGCGGCGAGGCGTTCATTGAGAATCCGATAAAGTTCCGCTGCGCGCTTCGGATCCTGGCCGACAAGACTGGCGTCGATTTCGAGGAGGAAACTGTGTTCGGGATGCAGGCCGGTGTCCGCCGAAGCGGCTTTGTTGGCGCCGCGAATGAAGAGTGCCGCCGCGGTGAGTAATGCGAGCGAGAGCGCGATTTGCGCCACGACCAGCGGATTCCGCGGCAAAAATTTCCAACGTCGCCGAGCAACATCTTCGCCTGCCTGCTCTTTCAAATCAGCAACCACCGCCGTGCGGGAAAGTTTGAGCGCCGGTCCAAGCGCAAAGGCGAGCGTACCGAGCACACAAAAACCAAACGTGGCCGCGAGCAAAGCGGGATTTGGTCCACTCAGCCAGACGAGATCGAATGGCATCATTTTCCCGAGCGAAGCGACGAGAAGATCGGATGACCAAATTCCGAGAACGAGTCCAGCGGCGCCGCCGAGGAGCGCTAAGACAAGGCCTTCAGTCAGAAGCTGGCGTACGATCCGCGTGCGCGCGGCGCCCACGGCAAGACGGATGGCGATCTCCTTGCGCCGCGCTGTTCCGCGCGCGAGCAGCATGTTCGCGAGATTGAGACACGCGACGAGCAACACGACGACCGCCATTCCCAAGAGCAGGGGAGCAATCTTCGCCATTTCGCCATCGTCCTGAGGATTTGGGCTGGTGGAAAAACGCGAGAGCGGAGTAGTCATGAACGTCTGGTCTTTTTGCTCGACTGGGAACGCCTTTTCCAGGTTCGTGGCCAGACCTTTGAGCGCCGGCTCCGCCGCGGCCGCGGTCAGACCGGTTTTGAGACGACCGACGATGAGCAATTGCGGGTTCGCGCGATCGCTCAGCGACTTCGGTCCGCTTTCAAAGTCGTTCGCGACTTCATCGTAAACGCTTAGCGGCAGCCAGACCTCCGATCCAAAGATGTGCATCGTGCCGGTAAAACCCTTCGGCATCACGCCGACAATGGTAAAGGACTTGCCGTTGATGAGCAGTTGCGAGCCGAGGAGCGCGGGATTGCCGCCATGTTTCTTCCAAAGGCTATGGCTGATGATTGCGACGTGCGCGCCGGTATCCGGTTTTTCTTCTTCCGGCAGGAATGCCCGGCCGTGGATTGGCGCAACGCCGAGGACCGAAAAATAATTGGAACTGACCAGAGCTGCGAACGCCCGGCGGGTGTTGCCTTTCTCTCCCAGACCGACTATTCCGAGGTTGTAGGCAAGGGTATCGGAGAAGACCGTGTTTTGTTCACGGATGTCGCGATAAGTCGGATACGAGAAATCGCGAAAGGCTTTTGGATTCTTTTTGTCCTGTGAGCACAACTGCACAATTTCGCTCGGGCGCGAGTAACCCACAGCCTGGAACAGCATCGTATGGACGAGACTGAAGATGGCGGTGTTTGCGCCGATTCCCAGCGCGAGGACGGTTACAGCGGCGATCGTGAATCCCGGCGCTTTCAAGAGCTGCCGGACGGCAAATTTGAAATCTTGAATCATATTCTCGGGCGCGGCGGCGCAATTGCGTTTCCATTGTGATGGAATTGGTCGCTGGTTTGGATTCAAATATCTCGCCAATGTCCTGCAACGAGGAACAGCGCTCCTTAATCCTTTGAAACCGGCTTCCTATCTTTCGCCGAAAACAGAAATTCGCCGGAGTTCAATTCAAGGTCGCGGACTGTTTGCGATCGCTGGCATCGACAAGGACGAAATCGTCGCCGTGAAAGGCGGTCACATTATTACGCACGAGCAATTGCGTGAACTGGCGCCGCGACTTGGTTCGGCGGAAATTCAGATCGCGGACGATTTATTCATCTGTCCGGTGACGGAAGAAGAGCGTGAAGGCTCGATGATTTTCAGTAATCATTCGTGCGAGCCGAACATCGGCGTACGCGGTCAGATTGTCTTTGTCGCGATGCGTGACATTCGCGCTGGCGAAGAGTTGACGCACGATTGGGCGATGACCGATGACGACGATTCCTCGATGGTTTGTCATTGTGGCGCCGCGACCTGCCGCGGCACGATCACTGGCAAAGACTGGCAACGCCCGGAGCTACAAGAACGATATGCGGGTTACTTTTCTGCCTATTTGCTCCAGAAGATCGCTCTCTCGCGCCCACGGTAGGGACGCGGAGCTGCGACGTCCACTGGTGGTTGTCCGAATTTAACGTCCCTTTACGGGTGGTGACGCGCTTACCGTATTCCGGTTTCGATTTCGATATCCAGATGAACGGTCTGGTCGGAAACGACGGTGATCGCCTTGGGCAGGTCTGCCCTTGTAATCTTGCGCACTGGCATGGCGACCACGTATGTCCCCGGCGCCAGCATCTGGCGGAAGTTTCCTTTTGTGTCCGGCATCAATTGCGCCACCTTCGTTTTGCCATCCGCCTTGAAGACCGTTAGCTGCAAGGCGGCATATTCTTCAGCCGAAACCGTGGGATGCGGCGCACCCTCCTGAGCCACCGGAGTCAACGGCCCAATGTTGACATGTCCCTCAACGAATCCCGGTTTTTCCGATTCCGCCACGGCACAGCCTAGTAGCAGCGCGAAGGTGAGGAAAAAATAACCGGTCGTGCGAAACACGGATCAATAGCGGTAATGCTCGGACTTGTACGGTCCTTCGATCGGCACCCCGAGATAGTCGGCCTGCTTCTTCGAAAGGTTGGTCAGCTTCACGCCGATTTTTTCGAGGTGTAATCGCGCGACTTCTTCGTCGAGCGCTTTTGATAAAACGTAAACGCCGATCTTGTAAGTGTCTTTGTTTTTCCAGAGATCGAGTTGGGCGAGTACTTGATTCGAAAACGAGTTCGACATGACGAAGCTGGGATGACCCGTGGCGCAGCCGAGATTCACAAGGCGGCCTTCCGCGAGCATGAAAATCTCCCGGCCGTTCGCAAATGTGTACTTGTCCACCTGCGGTTTGATATTCGTTCGTGTCACGCCCCTGGCTTCATTCAAACGATCGACCTGAATCTCGTTGTCGAAATGGCCGATGTTACAAACGATGGCCTGGTCTTTCATCCGCTCCATGTGTTCCAGCGTAATGATGTCGACGTTGCCGGTTGCGCTGACGTAAATATCGCCGCGGCCAAGCGTTTCTTCGATGGTGGTGACTTCGTAACCTTCCATCGCCGCCTGCAACGCGTTAATCGGATCGATCTCAGTGATGACAACTCGTGCGCCCTGGCCGCGCAATGATTGGGCGCAGCCTTTGCCGACATCGCCATAGCCGCAAATGACGGCGACTTTGCCGGCAATCATGACATCGAGCGCGCGGTTGAGCCCGTCGACTAACGAGTGACGGCAGCCGTAAAGATTGTCGAACTTGGATTTGGTGACGGAATCGTTCACGTTGATCGCGGGAACGAGCAGCTTGTTTTCCTGATGCATCTTGTAAAGGCGATGTACCCCGGTCGTGGTCTCTTCCGAAACACCGCGCCAATCTTTCACAAGTTCGTGCCAGCGATACGGATTCTCCCGTTGCACTTCGAGCAACAAATCCTTGATGACCTGCTCTTCTTTGTTCTCCGATTTCGTCTTTGCCCAATCGCTGCCTTCCTCGAGTTCGTAGCCTTTGTGAATGAGCAGGGTCGCGTCGCCGCCGTCGTCGACGATCAATTGCGGGCCCTTGCCGTCCGGGTGCGAAATCGCCTGATACGTGCACCACCAATATTCCTCCAGGCTTTCCCCTTTCCACGCGAAGACGGAAATGCCGGCCTTCGCCATCGCCGCAGCCGCGTGATCCTGCGTGGAAAAAATATTGCAGCTGGCCCAGCGCACCGATGCACCGAGCTCGTTCAGTGTTTCAATCAACACCGCCGTTTGAATCGTCATGTGCAGCGAGCCCGTGATACGGACCCCTGCGAGCGGCTTCGACTTCGCATGCTTTTCGCGAATCGCCATTAATCCCGGCATTTCCTTCTCCGCGATAGAAATTTCCTTCCGACCCCAATCGGCCAGGCTGATGTCGCGAACTTTGTAATCGTGCTTTTTCTCGGTGACGGTTTGTGAACTCATAGTTTGAAAATGATCTTGGTTTCGAACTTCGGATTCGGTTAGCGCGCCGCTTTTTTCAGCGCGGCGGCCTTGTCGGTCTTTTCCCACGTGATGTCGGGATCGTCCTTGCCGAAATGTCCGTAGTTCGTGGTCTTTTGGTAAATGGGCCGGAGCAAATCGAGTTGCTCAATGATGTGCGCGGGCTTGAAAGAAAAGACGCGATTGATGGCACGCTCGATTGCTTCCTCCGGCACAGTGTTGGAATCGAAAGTGTTGATATTCATGCTGACCGGATCCGGGTAGCCGATGGCATAAGCGAACTGGACTTCGCACCGCAAAGCGAGGCCCGCAGCGACCACGTTCTTGGCCACCCAGCGGGCCATGTAAGCCGCGCTGCGGTCGACCTTGCTCGGATCCTTTCCGGAAAACGCGCCGCCCCCGTGGCGGCCCCAGCCGCCGTAGCTGTCGACGATGATTTTGCGACCGGTCAGGCCAGTGTCGCCCTCCGGTCCGCCGATGACAAAATTTCCCGTTGGGTTGATCAGGTATTCGGTCGCGTCGGTCAGCATGTCGTTAGGCAAAACCTTGCGAATCACTTCTTCGATGATGAAGCTGCGAATCTCCGAATGCTTCACATCCTTCGTGTGCTGGGTCGAAACCACGACGTTGGAGACGCCGATCGGCTTGCCGCCGTCGTAGATTACTGAGACCTGAGATTTGGCATCCGGCCGCAGCCAGGGCACCTTGCCACTCTTGCGAATGCGAGTGAGCTCGCGCCCGAGCCGATGCGCAAACATGATCGGCGCAGGCATCAATTCCGGCGTCTCGTCGCAGGCAAAACCGAACATCAATCCCTGGTCGCCCGCGCCCTGTTCGGCGTGCCCTTTCCCTTCTGCCTCGCGCGCATCAACACCCTGCGCGATGTCTGCGCTCTGGTTGGTAATGATGTTCTGGATGCTGATCTTGTCGGCATGAAAGACGTCATCATCATTCACGTAGCCGATGTCACGCACGGCATCGCGGACGATCTGATCGATTGGCACGATGGATTCGAGGGCGATACCCCGTTCCAAACTCGGAATGGTGATTTCTCCACCGACAATGACGGTGTGACTCTTGGCAAAGGTCTCACAGGCGACGCGGCTTTTTTTATCGACTGCCAGGCAGGCATCGAGCACGGCATCGGAGATGGTGTCGCAAACTTTATCCGGATGACCTTCGCCAACCGATTCGGAAGCAAAAATAAAACGACGGAGCATAAGCGGAAGGAATTCAGCGTTCAGGATTCAGGGGTCCAGAAGTCCGGGGGCGGTTTCCATTCAAAAACCTGAACTCTGCGACCTGAAACATCGTGATCGAACATATTGACCAATCATGATACGTCGATATATCATATGAATCGCAAATGGAGTCAACTACTAATTTCCTGCGCTTGCTGGCGGACCCGACGCGATTGCGCCTCATCCTGTTGCTCGAACAGGAAGAACTTTCCGTGGCCGAATTGCAGGACGTTTTGGGAATGGGCCAGTCGCGCATCTCGAGTCATCTCGCCCAGCTCAAGCGCGCCGGGGTCGTGGAAGACCGGCGTGCTGGGAAGAATGTATATTACGGGCTGACGAAGAAGGGTGGGCGTGACCCGCATCAGGCTCGAGTGAGTGAGCTTGCGCGAACGCTGGCACGCGAGATGGGGGAAACGGCGCGAGATCGAACCGCTCTGAAACTCATCCTGCGAAAGCGACAGGATAAAGCGCGCGCTTATTTCGATCAGCTCGCCGGAAAATTCGGTCGCAGTCACTCTCCGGGCCGGTCGTGGCAGGCCCTGGCGCAAACGATGATCGCTCTTTTGCCACCTTTGACCGTGGCCGACTTGGGAGCGGGTGAAGGTACGCTTTCACAATTGTTGGCCAAGACTGCGCGAAAAGTGATCGCGGTCGATAACGCGCCGAAGATGGTTGAGTTCGGATCGCAGCTCGCGAAGAAGCACGGATTCAAGAATCTCGAATACCGTCTGGGCGACATTGAAGATCCGCCAATCGCGAAGGGTTCGGTCGACCTCGCGATTTTCAGTCAGGCGCTGCATCACGCCATCCATCCAGAGCGCGCGATTGCCGCGGCGCATCGCATTCTGAAAAAGGGCGGCCGGATTGTCGTGCTCGATCTGCTCAGCCATCGTTTTGAAAAAGCACGCGAACTTTACGCGGATCACTGGCTCGGTTTCAGCGAAGTGCAATTGCATCAATGGCTCGAGGCTGCCGGCTTCAGCGGGATCGAGGTCACGGTCATTTCGCGCGAAAAGGAGACGCCGCATTTTCAAACAGTGTTCGCGTTTGGGATAAAATGAGGAGCGAGCAAACTGCGGCGTTCATTCGGCGGGTGCCTAACGGCAGCGCTCCGGCTAGAGAAGTGTGATTCTTTGAGATTGACTTGGACGAGCGCGGCTAATCAGTTTTATTTACAGAGAACGTCTGAATCGGACAGGGAGCCTCTTCCCGGTCTCTTTCTTATCTGGTTCAGGGCTGAAATCTCAGGATCGACGACCGGGAGAAGAAAGGCCCGTATGTCTCATCCGATTCAGCCACCAACTACAAATCCGCTGGCGAGCAATCCGCTCAGTTCCTTGTTCTGGCAGAGCGTTTCTCTTTTCGTTCCGCTCACTGTTGCAATGGTCTGCGTGGCGCTCTCGCCTCAAACACGGGCTGCCTGCCGGGAAGGCTGCGGCGGCACAAACTCGAACACTTATTTGGGTGACAGTGCGCTCGTGAACAACACCGCTGGCGTCGACAACACAGCCACCGGCTATTACGCGCTTTATCACAACATCAGCGGTAACCTTAACACGGCCACCGGCTCTGACGCGCTGTTTAACAACAGTACGGGCGGCGGTAACACGGCGACTGGTTATTGGGCGCTCGTGAGCAACGCCACCGGCGACAACAACACGGCCAATGGGAATTCTGCGCTTCAGCTCAATAGTACCTGGCTGGTACAACACGGCCACCGGAGCCGCGGCGCTCTTTCGTAACACTACCGGAAGCAACAACCTGGCCTGCGGTTATGAAGCGCTCTTTAGCAACACGACTGGCAATAACAACATGGCCACCGGCGCGCTTGCTCTTTATGCCAATACCACCGGCTTCTATAACATGGCGAATGGGTCCAATGCCATGTTCCACAATACGACCGGGAGCTACAATGTCGCGGAGGGTCTCAACGCCCTGCGTCTGAACACGACGGGGAGCATCAACACGGCGGTGGGCCTGAGTGCGTTGCTCAACAACACGACGGGTGGCTCCAACGTCGCTCTGGGAGGTGGAGCCGGTTCAGCTCTCACGACCGGGAGTAACAATATCGATATTGGCAATGCGGGAGTGGCAGCGGAGTCGAACGCGATTCGGATCGGCAAGGTGGGAACGCAGCAGGCGACCTATATAGCGGGGATCAGCGGCAAGGCGGTAGCTGGAGGGGTGGGAGTGATCGTAGACAGCAACGGTCATCTCGGCACGGTCGTTTCCTCGAAACGCTTCAAGGAGGAGATCAAACCGATGGACAAGGCAAGTGAAGCGATCCTGGAACTGAACCCCGTAACGTTTCGCTACAAGAAGGGCTTGGACCCGCAAGGCATCGCGCAATTTGGTCTCGTGGCAGAGCAAGTGGAAAAGGTGAATTCCGACTTGGTGGCGCGTGACGGGAGCGGAAAACCGTATACTGTCCGGTACGAAGCGGTCAATGCGATGTTGCTCAACGAATTCCTCAAAGAGCACCGCAAGGTTGAAGAACAAGCGGCTGCTATCACGCGGGTAGAAGCAAAAGCGACGAAGCAAGATGGGACGATCACCCGATTGGAATCTGTTATTGCCCAACAGGCGAAGGAAATTCAGGCATTGAGCGCGCAAATGCGAAAAGTGAGTGAACAGCTTGAGGTGAGCGGAGCGGCTCCGCGCTTGGTCGTCGGCAATCGGTAGGAGCGTCCGTCCACTCGATGCCCATGGGTGTGGCTCGTGGATATGCGGGAGCGTTCCGGCCTGATCTCTGCCCTCTTGATTTCACTCGTCAGGCGAAATGTGCTCTGCTAGGCTCGACCGTCGGCTAGCCGCGGAAAAATACCGTGAACCTAAAAAAGTTTTTCGTCGAGCTGCAGCGGCGGAATGTTTACAGGGTCGCGGTCGCATATGGAGTTGTGAGCTGGTTGCTCATCCAGATTGCGACGCAGGTTTTCCCAATTTTCGAGATTCCGAACTGGGCTGCTCGATTGGTCGTCGTCGTGCTGATCCTGGGTTTCCCCGCCGCGCTCGGTGTGGCCTGGGCGTATGAACTGACACCCGAAGGCTTGCAGCGCACAGAGGACATTGCTCCGGGAAAATCGATCGCCCGCCGCGCCGGACGCAAGCTTGACTTTGTCATCATCGGCGTTCTGGCCGCCGTGATCGCGGTGATGGCTCTCCCACGGCATCGTCCCGCGACATCGTCCCCTCTCACACAGGGCGCGCAGAAGAGCATTGCCGTCCTCCCTTTTCTCGATCTCAGCCAATCAAAAGATCGCGAGTATATCAGCGACGGAATTACGGAGCAGATCATCGATTCGCTCGCTCACATCCACGGTCTTTTCGTCGTCGCTCGAACGACCGCCTTTGCTTTCAAAAATAGAAACCTCGACGTTCGCGACACAGGCCGGCAGCTCCAGGTTAGTCACGTGCTCGAAGGGAGCGTGAGCTACGGGACCGGCAAAGTGCGCGTCGTTGCGCAGTTGATTAATGTCGCCAACGGATTCCATCTCTGGTCGGAAACCTATGATTCAACCGAGAAGGATCTTCTTTCCTTGCAGAGTGACGTGGCAAGAAAAGTGGCGGGCGCGCTGCGGATCGAACTGCATCTGGCAGAGACGACGCAGTTGGCAAAGCCTCTGACCCACGATGCGGAGGCATATGATCTGTATCTGCGCGGCCGTTATTTGCTGAACAAGCGCACGCCCGATTCGATTCAGAAAGGGCGCGCACTTTTTGAGCAGGCGGTCGTGAGAGATCCTGGCTTCGCTCTGGGTCACGCTGGAATTGCCGATGCCTATATCCTCCTTGGGAAGATTGGCGAGTTAACGGGCGACGAAGCGGCAACCCGGGCATGGCCGGAGGTTTCAATCACGCTCGGAATCGACGAGAATCTGGCCGAAGGCTACATTTCCCGTGCGACGCTCCTGTCAGATTTCGATTGGAACTGGCCAGCCGGCGAGGCCGACTTCCAGAAGGCGCTCGAGTTAAACTCGAACAGTGCGGAGGCCCATAATTTGTACGCGCGACATCTCGCGCAGCTTGGCCGTTCGGAGGAGGCGCTCAAGGAAAATAGCGCTGCCGAAAAGCTTGATCCTTTGAATCAATTCATTTTGACGTCCAGGGGGAAGATTCTTTACGCCGCGCATCGTTATCCGGACGCGATCGCCTGCTGCCTCAAGGCAATTGATCTCGAAGGAAATTTTGGCCAGGCCGTCCAGATTCTGGCGCAGGCCTACGTCCAGAACAAACAGTATCCGGAAGGGATCGAAGCTGCGAAAAGGTATGTGGAACTCTCGAAGGGCAGCGGCTGGGCAAAGTTGGAACTGGCCTACGCACATGCTGTAGCTGGGAATAAGGCCGAATCAGACCGAATCGTGAACGAAGTGACCTCGCAGCCGGGGCCATTCTCGCCCTACGACATGGCCACGATTTGCGCGGCCTCGCACGATACGAAAGGAGCTTTTCACTGGCTCGAAAAAGCGATCGAGCAACGCGCGGTCGATGTGATTTGGATCAGGGTCGATCCGCGACTCGACAATATCCGGGACGAGCCCGGCTTTCGAGAGGTCCTCGCACGGATGGTTCCGCGCCGCCAATTTCCCGAGGTGCCAAAATAAAGCTTGCCTTCGCGCATAACGAGTCATCTAATCGCTTAAAGGTAAATAATTAAGTGAACGAACAACTGACAACTGACGAGAGGAACCAGTACCTATGCCCTTAACATGTCCAAACCCAAACCCTCCTGCGATGACTCTAACGCAGTTCATATCCCGAATTAAAAGCGATCCAACTTTTCTTGCTGACTTCAAAAGCACATTGGACTCGGCTGGTGCCAATGACAAGGCGGCAAGAGATTGCATCGAGTCGTACTTGAAACCTACTGAGCAAGAACTGGAGGGTTTTGGTGTGCCCAACGCCAATGTTCTTCCCGCCCGCTTTTGCACCGAGTCTGGTAAGCTGGCCCTGATCCTTGCTACACGATAATCATAGGCTGTTACCTCCATTTCTGAGATAGCGCGCGGGCCATCTCTGCGTTGGCTCGCGCGGATAAAACATCTGCCGTTCTCCGACGAGAATTGGTCCTATTCCCGGTTCGCTGACGGGGATGACCCGACGCAAGGTTGGAAGCTTCACGTTTCTGCGACCATCCTCTCCGCCGCAGAAGTCTTCGCGCGTGCCGAGCCGATCCTGCGCAAGAGGGATGCGCTCTTTAAGGTTCCAAGCCGACTGGAACTTTTGAAGTCGCTTAATTCCGGTCTCTCTGATTTTTCACAGATCGGGAAATTTCTGACCGTTTATCCACGCTCGACTGAGGAAGCCGTGAAGTTGGCGGGCGAACTTCACCGCGCGACGCGTGGGTTGCCCGGTCCGCGTGTTCCCTTCGACACGCGCTATCGTAAGGACAGCTTGGTCTACTATCGATATGGAGCGTTCCGTAGTTCGGCTGATGGAACGCCTGGATTCATTCAAGCCTTGGGTGGAAAACGCTATCGGGACAAACGCGCGCCGGGACGGGCCGTTCCGCGCTGGCTGAAAGATCCGTTTCCAGAAATCACCCGCGAGTAATTCGAGATGGCACGGGCTGATCCGCCGGCAACTTCTTGCCTTCAAAGCGAAAGCTCAGCGCGGGAAAGGAGGCGCTTACGAAGCAGTCGATCTTTCCGTTCTGCCGGTGCGTCAGGCGATAATCAAAGAAGGACGGCGGCATGGCGAAACGAACTGGGACGGACGAGACGGATACGCGCTCGTCAAGCACGAGGCCCAAGTCCTGCGCAAATTGCGCAAGGCAGGTCTGCCCGTCCCCGGAATTTTTCTGGAGTTCACCCACAACGGGAATCGGTATCTTGTTCTCGAACGAATTACCGACCGTCCTTTGCTTGCCGCAAAACGACTGCAACCCCCCAGGACCTCCTGGCGTCGAGCAGAGAAGATTCTGGAACAGCTGGAGCCGCTCCTATCCAAACTGCACGCCGCCGGGTGGGTGTGGCGCGACTGCAAGCCGTCGCACATTTTCTTGCATGAGGGAAAGTTGCGACTGATCGATTTCGAGGGCGCATGCCGTATCGGCGAGACCGACTTGCTGCCGTGGGGTTCGCCGGATTATATCCCGCCAGAGTTCCGCGGGAAATTCTCCCGGCTTGCAGGAACTTTGGAAGATGATTACGCGCTCGGCGTGATCGCATTTCAATTTCTGTCCGGGAAATTTCCTCCAATCGGTTCTCGCCGCCGCGCTTCGATTTACAAAGAGACTCGCTGTCCTGATTCATTGCGGTGCAGGATCGAAAATTTGCTGCGCCACGTTAAATAGAAGAATTCGGCAACGTCCGGCGCTGCCGCCTGTCTAAATCGTAGAGCGAACGGGCTTGCCTTTACCTTATGCCGACGAAAGCTACTGCTGTGAACGGATTCTTCGACGAGCTGAAGCGCCGGAAAGTCTACCGCGTGGCTGTGGCATACATCATCGCCGCGGGCGGTATCATCCAGCTGGCATCGGCGGTCTTCCCGGCGTGGGAATTGCCGAGCTGGACCCTGCGGCTCACCGTTATGCTGCTGCTCGTCGGTTTTCCCATCGCCCTGGTGCTGGCGTGGGCGTTTGACGTAACGCCGGAAGGCATTCGTGCGACGCCGGCGCTGGTGCCGGCCAACCAACCCGGGGCCGCGAAAGGTCATCGGCGGCGGAACATTTTTCTGCTCGTCGCGCTCGGTTTCGTCATCTCCGGAGCAGCCGGTTTTTTCCTCTTGCCACGCGCAGACGCCAGGCGCCTGGATAAATCGATCGCGGTTCTCCCATTCGAAAATTTTAGTGATGACAAGGAGAACGCCTATTTTGCCGACGGCATTCAAGACGATGTCCTGACGACTTTGTCCAAGATCGGCGATCTCAAAGTGATCTCGCGCACGTCGGTGATGCAATACCGGGGGCGCGCGAACAACGTGCGAGAAATAGGAAAAGCTCTCGGAGTAGGCGCCGTGCTGGAGGGCAGCGTCCGCCGCTCGGGCAATCGCGTGCGAGTGAATGTGCAATTGATCAATGCGACCAACGACGAGCATATCTGGGCCGAGGATTACGATCGCGAGTTAACCGACGTTTTTGCCATCCAGAGTGATCTCGCGGACAAGATCGCGACGGCCCTTCGGGCGAAGCTTTCACCGACTGAGCAGGCCATGATGGCGCATCGACCGACCGAAAACGGCGAGGCGTATCTGGCATTTGTCCAGGCACACAATCTCCATGCCAACATGGAGGACCTGTCGAAGCTGAAACAGAGCGAGCAGCTTTACGAGCGCGCGATTCAGCTCGACCCGAATTTTGCGCTCGCGTTTGCGCGATACTCGCAATTGGAAAGCTGGATCGTGCACAGTTTCGACCCCACGCCTGCGCGACGGGAAAAGGCGCGGACTTTGGCCGAACGCTCATTGCAGTTGCAGCCGGACCTGCCCGAAGGTCATCTCGCCCTTGGATTTGCTCAGTACCTATGGCGATCAAGATTTTGACGGCGCGGCGAAGGAATTTGAAGTCGCCAGGCACGGTTTACCTAACGAGGCCGAAGCCTATCTGGCGATAGGGGCGATTCAGCGGCGCCAGGGCAAGTGGAGCGAATCCACCGCCAATCTGGAAAAAGCAGCGAGCTTGAATCCGAACGACGCCTGGCCACTCCAGAATCTGTTCTTCAATTACCAGATGAATCGGAACTATGATGCGGCCGCGCGGACGATCGACCGGGCGCTTAAGATCGATCCAAAGGCGTTCGCGCTTTGGGAATTGAAAGCAAAGCTCGCGATCGAGCAAAAGGGAGACTTTAGTATTGCGGAGAAGGGTTTAGAGACGCTGGGAGCCTTGCCGCCGGAAGCGAACAAGGACAGCAAGTTGGCAATTGCCCGTGCGAGCATTCTTATTCTGCAGCGCAAGTATGCCGATGGGGTGCGCGCGGCTGAGGCAATTAGTGATGATGCGATCCAGAACTACCCCGGCGCATGCACGTCGAAGTACCAATTGATCGGCGCAGCGCGAAAGGCGCTAAACGATGAAGCGGGTGCGCGCACGGCATTCTTGAAAGCGAAGGAATTCGCGGAGACGCAACTCAAACAAGATCCGCAGAACGCGAGTCGTCACGTTGAACTCGCGGAGGCCTTGGCATCGCTGGGAGAGAAAGAGGCGGCTCTGGCGGAAGCGGCACGCGCTACGGAGTTGCTGCCTGAAAGTAAGGATGCGTTCGAGGGGCCCAGCATCACGGAAGCGGTCGCGGCTGTTCATTGCCTTGTCGGCGACGCCGACCGCGCGATCGAGTTGCTCGATGGTCTGCTCTCGCGACCGAGCACAACCTCGGTTTCGCTCCTCAAGCTCAATCCTATTTGGGATCCGATTCGCAATGATCCACGCTTCCAGGATCTGATTGCCAAACACGGCGGAGCGTCTTAGCCGTAGTATTCGATCCCGTTGAAGCTTGCGTGAACGTTCTCCTCAGGGAAATCACAATGGTGTACCGCCGATGAGGATTCGCAATCTCGCGTTCGCGCTGCTCGTCGGCTGCACGTTTCAGGCGAAGGCCGCATGGACGATGGTTTCTTCGGCGGATCTTTCGCCGAAAGCGACAGCGTGCCGTCATTTGCAAATAGACATGCGCGAAACGGAAAGCGGAAATCGTGTGACATTGAATGTCGCCCTTTGCGATTTCAGAAAAGCGACCTTGCGAATAATCGATCAGCCCGCAGAGCCGCGCGCTGATCTCGCAGAAGTGATGCAGCGAGGGAAATACTTCGTCGGAGTGAACGGCGGTTACTTCGATCCAAATTACGCGCCGGTCGGATTGCTGGTGAGCGACGGGCGCGTCATCGCGCCGTTGCGGAAGGCGCGCCTGCTTTCCGGAATCCTGAGTGTCGCGAACGGGAAGGTGCGTTTGCAGCGGGTGGCTGAATTTTCGCGCAAGTCGAAGGTCACCGAAGCCGTCCAAGCCGGACCGTTTCTCATCGATCAAGCTCGCGCGGTGCCGGGGTTGGACAACTCGCGTTCGGCCCGCCGAACTTTCGTCGGGGTAGGAGCGTCAAACCAAATCGCACTCGGATTTTGCTCTCGCGTTTCGTTGGCGCAACTGGCGGAGATCCTGGGCGAACCGGGGGTGGCCGGCGCCTTAAAGATCCAGCGCGCTCTTAATCTGGATGGCGGATCCTCCAGCGCGTTTTGGTTCGCCGGCGACAGCAGACCATTTTCGATTTCCGAACAGAAAACCGTCCGCGATTTTGTGGCGATCATGCCGAAGTAGCAGTTACGAGCAGCGGTCATCCTGAGCTGCGCAGACAGCGAAGGACCTCACGATTGGAATCTGGAACACACAAATTCATTAAGGATGCTCTTCCAGCTTGTGCGAGGTCCTTCGCTTCGCTCAGGATGACAGTGGCATGCGCACTTTCGGTGGATTCATTAGCAATGGTTCATTGATTTACGGCGAAGTCCGCGGCGATCAGGTTCACGTTCTGAAAAAGCCATTCTGGCTTGGATTGGAATTCGACGGCGCCATTTTGGCTTTGGGCGATTTGCAGATCGATCTCCCGGTCGCGCCGGGCAAGCTCATCGCGGTCGGCCTCAATTACTCCGAGCACATCGAGGAAATGCAACGCACCGAACTCGGTACGCCATTAATTTGGTTGAAGGCGCCGACGTCGCTTCTCCCACACGAAGGAACGATCGAGATTGCATTTCCCGAGCATCAGACTGACTTCGAAACCGAACTTGCGGTCGTCATCGGAAGCAAAGCGAAGAACGTCACCAGGGAGCGCGGACTTGATTGCGTGTTTGGTTACACGATCGGCGAGGACATCAGTGATCGCGATTTGCAAAAATCGGAAAAGCAATTTGCACGGTGCAAATCGTTCGACACTTACACTCCGCTTGGCCCGTTCGTTTACACAGATGTTGATGTGACAGACCTGCCGATCACGCTGCGCCAAAACGGTGAAGTCAAACAGCAAGCGCGCACCAGCCAGATGATTTATTCGGTTGCGGAAATCGTCTCGTTCGCGAGCCAGGCGATGACTTTGTTGCCCGGCGATGTGATTCTGACCGGAACGCCCGCAGGGGTCGGTCCGATTCGAGCCGGAGATAAATTGGAAGCAAGGATCGGCGATTGGCCGCCGCTAAGAAACGGCGTCGCAATCAGCTAATTTTGGAGAAGTCAATCCTGGACTCGCATAAATTTTTGACGAACGGCATTTTGATAAGCTTGCCTTGCATCCCTCGAACCAGGATAATTCGAAACAATGTGAGAGCGAAAGGTCGCCTGTGCATCTCGATCGAATGCTTCTTAAGTTTTTCCTCGACTCGCAACAAGCTGCCTTGGCATAAATAAAAAGAACTATCACCGAATCGAGCTGGTCTCTAACCATCCTTAAATATGAAAATCCCGCTAACAGTCTGCTTATTCTCTTTCACGCTCGCACTTGCCAGCCTGGCCCAGCCGCAACCGGCAACAACTCCGGCCACATCGCCGGCCATGCCGCCACCGACTGATGCGGCGAGCCCGGCGTTGGGTCTGAGTCCAGCAGCGGGCGCTCCAAGTATTGCGCCCTTGGGATCGCCAGTGCCCGCGCTTGCCCCAGGAACCTCGCCTGCACTCGCTCCGGGGATGTCGCCAGCCGCCGCTGCGGCCGCTCCTTCGGCTGCGGCTAGTGCGCCCGAAGCGCCGGCAGCCTCACCCGCGCCTGCGCCCGCGCCGAAAGGTGGCGTTTTTGATTCGAACTTCCTGCTCGACAATTTCCACAAGGGCGGCCCGATCATGTGGCCGATCCTGATCGTCTCCATCGTTGCCCTTACCGTCGTTCTCGAGCGCACGTTCTGGTGGCTCGGGCGCTGGATGCGCCGCGATCCCAAGCGGATCGAGAAAGTCTTTACCGCGATCGAGGTCGGCGATGTGGCGGAAGCTTCACGCCTGTCCCGCGACTCGCGCGATCCGGTTCTCCGCATGATGTGGAACGGTTTGAATCATCAGCACGCGTCGCTGCAAGGGGCCTTGCAAGTCGCTGCCGGTATCGAGATTAAGCGGGCCGGTCGGTTCCTCGTCGTGATGGACACGCTTGGTTACTCTGGCGCCGTTACTCGGTCTCTTGGGCACAATCACGGGTTTGATGAAATCCTTTAGCTTCCTCGGGAACGAAGAATTGGCCGTCCAGGCGGTCACTGGCGGTATCGCAGAAGCGCTCATCGCGACCGCTTGCGGTCTTGGTATCGCTATTTTCTCTTTGGTTCCGTTTAACTTTTTCACTTCCCGTGTGTCTAACTTAGAGTTCGAACTGCAGACGGCGGCGACGAATTTGGAGGTGATGTTGGAAGCTCAAAGCATGTCGCGTAAGGAAATAGAGATCGCGGGGGTAACCCCCGCATCCGGGAAAGGCTCGTCGATCTAACGATCTAAAGACGTCTTAATGAACATCTCCTCACCCATCCCGCACAAGAAAGCGCGGATCGAGATCATCCCGCTGATCGACATCATGTTCTTCCTGCTCGCCAGCTTCATGATGGTGAGCTTGAGCCAGGTCCACCTGAAGGGGATCAAAGTGAGTCTGCCCAGCGGCCAGTCCGGTCAGACGCAGGACAAACAAAACTATGTCAGTATTTCGGTCGACAAGGATGGCTACGTCTATTTCGACAAGGAAAAAATTCCCCTCGAGGAGGTTTATACCCGCCTGGTCAAGATTCGAGCGGAAAATGGCGATGCGAAGATTTTTGTTCGCGGTGATCGAGAGGCGTTGCACATCAATGTGACGCGCGTGTTGAATCAGATTCGTTCTTCCGGCTTCGACAAGATCTCGTTCGAGATCAAAAGCGAGGCGGGGAAGAACGTAGCGCAACCGCGTTAGTTAACCGTTATGGCCGGCCCGCTCTTATATCGACCTTCGCCGAAATGGCATGTCTGGGCCGCTTTAGGCGGCGCGGTCTTCATCCATTTTGCCGTCACGGTGATTGCCGGTATTCATCATGAAGAGCCGCCGATGGATCTTTCTGGCATTCCAGATGCGGTTGTCGTTGCGACGTTTGAGCAGGCGCCGCCTGAGCCCGAGCCCACGCCTCCCCCCGAAGAACCGGATGTGCCACCTCCGCCGCCTCCTCCTACTACTGAGCCGGAGTTCAAGGAAGAACAACCAACCCCTCCGCCGCAAAAGCCGAAAAATCCAAAACCAGTCGAACCGATCGCCAGGCCCAAACCGGTCGGCGTTGCCGGGCCGCTCTCCATGTCCTCCGCAAAAGCGCTGGCCATCTTTGGACCGCGTCCGCAATATCCCTACGAGGCCCGGAGGTCAAAAGTGACTGGCAGCGGCGTCTGCGTCATAACAGTGGATCCAGGGAGCGGTGCCGCCACTGACGCAACGATGGCCCAGAGCACCGGCAGCCCCGTCCTCGATAATGCCTGCGTGACCACTTTTCGCAGATGGCGCTTCAAACCCGGCACGGTTTCGAGAGTGAAAGTGCCCATAACCTTTACCTTGAGCGGGGCCTCGTTCTAATGCGCTCCTTCGTCCCGGCCAGGAACTCGATGATCATATGAAAATGCGATCGCCAATTCCGCACAAGAAAGCGCGGATCGAGATTATCCCTCTCATCGATATCATGTTCTTTTTGCTCGCCAGTTTCATGATGGTGAGCCTGAGCCAGGTCCACATGAAGGGGATCAAGGTCAATCTGCCAACGCAGAGCGTCCCGCAGGCGGTTCCGCCGCCTAAGGACTACGTCTCCATTCGGGTGACCGAGTCGGGGGAGACTTATTTCGACAATGTCCTTGTTCTCGATGGCGAGGTTCTTCCGAGGCTGATGCAGCTTCAAAGGGCGAATCCCGGCGTCAAAGTTTCTATCAGCGCCGATGGCCAGGCTTTGCACGGCGATGTGATCACGCTTCTCGATCGCGTTCGGCTGGCCCAGATCAACAAGATCGGTTACCAGATCAAAGCTGCCGCGCCGCATCCGTAAGCGTCGGTTGGGCGGTTCGCGGGTGCTCGCTATCGCAGTTCGCGATCCGCGAGATATTCCGACAATTTGGCCGCGGCTCGAGCCCGATGGCTGATTCGATTTTTCACAGCTGCGGACATCTCGGAAAATGTTTGTTCAGATCCGTCGGGCAAAAAAATTGGATCGTAACCGAATCCCGCTGTTCCGCGCGGATAACGCACGATCGTTCCTTCCGTAACTCCTTCAAAAATGCTGAGGAGGTTTCCATTCCGGCTGAGCGCGACGACGCAGCGGAAACGAGCCGTAAGTCCGGTGTCGCCGACTTGGATGCGCCCAATCTCATCGAGCAATTTTTGCCGATTCGCTTCATCGCCTGCCCGGGCCCCGGCATAACGCGCCGAAAAAATTCCAGGCGCTCCGAGCAAAGCATCAACCTCCAGCCCCGAATCATCCGCCAGCACCAGATCAGGAAAGTATTTTGACGCGTTTCGAGCTTTGATGATCGCGTTCTGTTCGAATGTTTTTCCCGTCTCCTCCGCCTCGGGCACATGCGGCGAGCCGGCCAGGTCGCTAACCGCGTATTGGCTTCCAAGGATCTGCGCGAATTCGCGTGTCTTATTCGGATTGCGCGTTGCGATGATTAAACGATGCACGTTTGACAGAACTTAGGGGATTGACTGGATTGTTTTCCGAGCGGCTTCTTTGACAGCAGGAATAATCCTGCGAATCCAATTGAGCGCATACCTGCCTACTTTATGAGCGAGCGCCGGAAACCGTACCCTTTTGATCGGATCGAACCGAAATGGCAGGCGATCTGGGACGAGCGCGGCGCGTTTCGTACGCCCAATCCGGGCGAGAAGAATTTCGACCCGGCCAAGCCGAAATTTTACGTCCTCGATATGTTTCCCTACCCGAGCGGCGCAGGTCTGCATGTCGGCCATCCCGAAGGCTACACCGCGACGGACATCGTCGCGCGCTACAAACGAATGCGTGGGTTCAACGTGTTGCATCCAATGGGGTGGGATGCGTTTGGGTTGCCGGCCGAACAATACGCCATCAAAACCGGACAGCATCCGGCGATCACGACCCGCGAGAACGTTGCGAAGTTCAAAGCGCAATTGAAGCGGATCGGTTTCTCCTACGATTGGGAACGCGAAGTCAACACGACCGATCCGCGTTACTTCAAGTGGACGCAGTGGATTTTCCTGAAGCTCTACAATTCCTGGTTCAATCCGACGACGCAGAAGGCGGAGCCAATTTCAACGTATCGCGGCAACGATCCTGACAATGTGCGACTGGCTTACGTTGCCGAAGTTCCGGTGAACTGGTGCCCTGAGCTTGGCACGGTTTTGGCAAATGAAGAAGTCATCGACGGCAAGAGCGAGGTCGGTGGTTTTTCAGTCGTTAGGCGACCGATGCGGCAATGGATGCTGCGGATCACCGCGTATGCGGAGCGGTTGATTGCCGAACTCAACGGTCTCGACTGGCCGCAGGGAATAAAACTCCTGCAGGCTAATTGGATTGGGCGCAGCCAAGGCGCTGAGATCAGATTCATCGTAGCGGCGGTCTCTGACCGCCGAACCGACGACGGCGCGAACTTGTCGGCGGTCATAGACCGCCGCTACAGCATCACCGTCTTCACCACTCGGCCGGATACTCTCTATGGCGCAAACTACATGGTCCTCGCGCCGGAGCATCCCCTGGTCGACCAGCTGACGACGCCGGATCGACAACCGGAAGTTCAAAAATATCGGGAAAAGGTTGCAGCCAAGTCCGATCTCGAGCGCACCGATCTGGCAAAGGAAAAAACTGGAGTGTTCATCGGCGCCTACGCAATCAATCCGGTCAATAACGAGCAGATTCCGATCTGGATCGCCGACTACGTGCTGATGGGTTACGGCACGGGCGCGATCATGGGCGTGCCCGGACACGATGAACGTGATCTCGAATTCGCACGCAAGTTCGAGATTCCGATCCTGCCGGTTGTTCAGGCGCCGGGCAAAACGCCGGAGGAATCGATCGGATTTCTCGAGGACGGAATTGCGATCAACTCCCCGATTATCGATGGATTACCAACGCCGGAAGCAAAAGAGAAAATCATCGGCTGGCTGAATGAGCGAGGGCACGGCTGCCCGTGTGTGCGCTACAAGCTGCGCGACTGGCTTTTTTCCCGACAACGTTATTGGGGCGAGCCGTTCCCGATTGTTTGGCGCGATGGCAGGCACGAAGCGCTGCCCGAATCGGAGCTACCGCTCGAACCGCCGGAGCTCGCCGATTTCAAACCAACCGGGACGGGCGAGCCGCCGCTGGCGAAAGCAAAGGACTGGATTCGTTATTCCGACAGTGCCGTGCGTGAGACGAACACCATGCCGCAGTGGGCAGGCTCGTGCTGGTATTACTTGCGGTTCTGCGATCCGAAAAACGACCAGCGTTTTGTCGGCGAAGAAGCCGAACGCTATTGGATGGGAGGAAAGGAAAATGACGAAGCACGAATGACGAAGGACGAAGGAATGACGAAGCTTGAATCTGCGAGCAGTTCGTCATTCGACGTTCGTCATTCGTCATTCCCGCCGCAGGCGGGCGGTGTCGATCTTTACATCGGCGGGACGGAGCACGCGGTGCTGCATCTTTTGTATGCCCGCTTCTGGCACAAGGTGCTCTTTGATCTTGGTTACCTGTCAAAGCCGGAGCCGTTTCAACGGTTGGTGAATCAGGGAATCATTCTCGGCGAAGACGGACAGAAGATGTCGAAGAGCCGCGGCAACGTCGTTGGCCCCGATGAAGTCATCGAGCAGTACGGCGCGGATGCGTTTCGCTGCTACGAGATGTTCATGGGCCCGCTTGAGCAAATGAAACCATGGAGCATGAAAGGCGTCGAAGGTGTGGCGCGATTTCTTGCGCGCGTCTGGCGCTTGATGATGGAAGAAAATCAGGCGGGCGAGTGGACTTTGTCGAGCGAGGTGCAGAACGCGGAACTCGATCGATCACAGCTCAAAATCGTGCACGCGACGATCAAGAAAGTTACCGAAGATATTGAGACGCTCTCATTCAACACCGCGATTGCGCAGATGATGGTTTTGGTCAACGCCTTCACCAACGCAGCGACCAAACCCGTTTCGGCGATGCGAACGCTGCTGATTTTGCTTAATCCCTTCGCGCCGCATGTCACTTCGGAGTTGTGGAAAATTTTGAATGAAAAGTTCTCCGATGTGCGGGGCGATATTACCGCCCAGTCCTGGCCGAACTACGACGAGCAATATCTCGTGGAAAGTGAAATTGAAATCGTGTTGCAGGTGAATGGCAAAGTGCGCGATCGGCTGGTGGTGGCGCTCGATGCAACCGAAGAAGCATTGCGTGAGGCCGCGCTGGGGAACGCGCGCGTGCGTGAATTCACTCAGGGCAAGACTGTCCGCAAGGTCATCGTTATTCCACAGAAGCTTGTCAACGTCGTCGCAAACTGAGATAAGGGGAAAATGTTTAAGGAATTCAAAGAGTTTGCCATCAAAGGGAACGCGATTGATCTGGCGGTTGGCGTCATAATCGGTGCGGCTTTCGGCGCGATTGTTGCGTCGTTGGTGAAGGATATTCTGATGCCTCCACTCGGTCTGCTGACCGGCGGTCTGGATTTTTCGAACAAGTTTCTCGTGCTTAAGGATGCGCCCGGCGGCGGAACCTTCGCTACGCCCGCTGATGCGGTGAAAGCGGGCGCGATCACATGGAACTACGGCAATTTCATTACTCTGGTCATCAACTTTGTTATCGTTGCGTTTTGCATTTTCCTCGTCGTGCGAGCCCTGAACAAAATGAAACGCCCCGCGCCCGACGCGCCCGCGGTTTCGAAGGATTGCCCAGCCTGCATGATGACGATCCCGATCAAGGCGACCCGCTGCCCGCATTGCACGACTGAATTGGGAGGTACCGGACGCGCCTAGAGTCTTTGGCAACGTACGTCCGGCGGGACGACGGGGAGCGTGAATGGACGCGATGAAATTATCGCTTGCCACTCGGGGCTTCAATCGGTATTGGAGCCGCCAATGTCGAAATCCCTGCGGCTCATTTTCGCATTACTGGTGGCTGGTCTCATCGCTAGCTGTACGACCCAACCAAGCGCGCGAACTGGCGGAATTGCCAAGTGGCGAGTCTCCAACGTCCGCACCACTGCGTACACTCACACCGAAGCGGGTGGGCGCCGGAACGCCGTCGGTTCGCAGCTTAATGGGAGTCAGGTCAGAAGCGCCGCCGCAGATTGGTCCCGCTTTCCGCTCGGTACCAGATTCCGGATTGTCGACACGAATGAAGTTTTTGAAATCGATGACTACGGCAGCGCTTTGATCGGCACCAACACGATCGACCTTTACAAGCCAAACCGGCTCGAGATGCGCCGTTGGGGCGTGCGCCACGTTGATATCGATGTCCTGGAGTGGGGTTCGGCCGAACGCAGTCTGGCCGTACTGACGCCTCGCTGTCACAATGGTTCTTGTCGTCGCATGGTCGTCGCCCTCAAGGAAAAGAAACCAAATTCCCCGCCTTCCTCTCTTAAGTTTTGACAGTGAGGTGGTGACGGAATCAGTGTCCGGCGGATGAACATTCTCGTCGTCGGTGGGGCCGGCTACATCGGAAGCGTTTGCACAGAGCTCCTGCTTGACGAAGGACATGCCGTTACCGTTTTCGACAATCTGACCGAGGGTCATCGGCGCGCAATCGATCGGCGGGCGCGATTCGTCGAGGGCGACCTGGCCGAGCGGGATGCGATTTCCGCGACTCTCCGCGACGTGCGCCCGGACGCAGTCATGCATTTCGCAGCGAACGCCCTGGTGGGCGAGTCGATGGAAAATCCGTCCAAATATTTTCGGAACAATGTCAGCGGCGGAATCAATCTCCTCGACGCCATGATTGCCCATGATGTCCGCCGCCTCGTTTTTTCGTCGACCTGCGCGACCTTCGGTTGGCCCGATCGCGTGCCGATCGATGAAAGCGTGCCGCAATGTCCAATCAATCCGTATGGTGAATCGAAGTTGATGTTTGAAAACATTTTGCGCTGGTACGGTCGAATTCACGGGCTCTGCTTTGTTTCGCTTCGCTACTTTAACGCGGCCGGCGCGTCGGGGAATTTTGGCGAAGATCACCGCATGGAGACGCATCTGCTGCCAAACGTTTTGAAGGTGGCTCTCGGACAGAAGCCGCACGTGGAAATTTACGGCACCGACTACGAGACTCCCGATGGGACCTGCATTCGGGATTACATCCATATCTTGGATTTGTCGCGCGCCCACATCCTCGCCCTCGAAGCGCGACAGAGTGATTTTTACAATCTTGGAACCGGCGGAGGTTCGAGCGTGCGCGAAGTTATCGATGCCTGCCGTAAGGTTACCGGCAAAGACATCCCGGTTGTAGAAAAGCCGCGCCGACCGGGCGACCCGCCCCGGCTTGTCGCCAGTTCCGAGAAGATCAAGCGCGAGTTGGGGTGGCGGCCGCAATTCCAATCCCTCGACGCCATCATCGGAAGCGCGTGGAAATGGCATCAGAAATTTCCCAACGGCTATGGCGATTGACCAAAAAAGCGCGAAAGCTTTTCTCTTCTGATGCAACCGCTTCCCGGCTTTCGCGATTTCTTGCCAGACGACTGCGCGGTACGGAATTACATCTTTTCGCGCTGGCGCGAGGTTTGTCGCAGCTACGGCTTCGTCGAGTGGGACGGCCCGGTCCTGGAGCCGACTGAGCTTTACACAAAAAAAAGCGGCCCGGAAATCGTCGCGCAGCTTTTTAATTTTACCGACAAGGGCGAACGCGAGGTGGCGATGCGCCCGGAATTGACGCCGACGCTCGCGCGCGTAATTGCCGCGCATGAGCGCGAGTTTAAGAAACCGCTGAAGTGGTTCTCGATTCCGCAGTGCTTCCGATACGAGAAACAACAACGCGGCCGACTTCGCGAACATTTTCAGCTCAATTGCGATCTCATTGGCGAAACGTCGCTCGAGGCCGACATCGAATTAATTGCCTTAAATATCGATCTGCTGCGCGGATTTGGTTTTACCGAAAGGGATGTTGTTGTGCGCATCAGCGATCGCGAGTTCTGGCTCGATTTTTTGCGCGATCAGAAGGTGGCAGAAGGGCGCTGGGAGGAAATCCTGCAGATCATTGACAAGAGCGAGCGTGAGCCGCGTGAGAAAGCGAGTGAGCGATTGGGCGCGCTGGCCAAACCAGTCTTCGCCATTTTGGATGGCGAAGGAAAAAGCGAAAAACTCGAGCGTCTCATCGCCGGGCTCGAGCGGCGAGGTTTGGTCGGTTACGTGAAAATCGATCTCGGGATTGTGCGCGGTCTCGCCTATTACACGGGCGTTGTCTTTGAAGCGTTCGATCGCGCGGGAAAACTTCGTGCGCTTTCCGGAGGTGGCCGCTATGATAGTTTGATTGCGCAGCTGAGCGACGATGCGGCCTCGATGCCGGCGGCTGGATTCGCCATGGGTGATGTCGTGCTGGGTGAGTTGATTGCGGAGATTCCAAGCGCGCGCGCCAGAATGGAAGCGGCCATCAGCGGGAAACAACAACTCGATATCTATGTTGTGATCGCCAAGGAGGAGCGGCGAGGTGATGCGCTCGCCCAGGTCCAGGCGTTGCGCGAACGCAACTACCGCGTCGATTTCCCGCTCACGCCAACGAAGGTCGGCAAACAATTTCAGAGCGCGGAGCAACTCGGCGCTCGCGTGGCCGTTCTTTTCGGTGACGAATGGCCGCAAGTGAAAATAAAGACGTTTGCTACGCGTGAAGAA
The DNA here is from genome assembly GCA_963737545.1 of uncultured Verrucomicrobiae bacterium. Taxonomy (GTDB): domain Bacteria; phylum Verrucomicrobiota; class Verrucomicrobiia; order Chthoniobacterales; family UBA10450; genus CAVTTH01. The sequence continues at coordinate 1,280,086 of CAVTTH010000003.1, forward strand.
TTGCTCGTTCCTAACGAGGACGCGTTGGCGACCGTTCGGCAAATTCTGTCATCCTGAGCGGAGCGCAGCGGAGTCGAAGGATCCCGTGGCGCAACTGCACCTTGCTTTTGCCGAGATGCCGCTTCTGGAAACTTCACGGGATCCCTCGACTTCGCTCGGGATGACAACCAACTTGAGAGATTCTTCGCTCCGCTCAGAATGACACGCTAGTTTCCGCTCGCATGTATAGAACCCATCACTGCAATCAGCTGACGGCCACCGACATCGGGCAAACCGTCATGCTCTCCGGCTGGGTGCATGTCCGGCGCGATCACGGCGGGGTAATTTTCATTGATCTGCGCGATCGAGAAGGGTTGACGCAGGTCGTCTTCCGTCCTGAGGAAAATGCAGAGGTCACGGCCGCGGCGCATCACCTCCGCAACGAGGACGTCATCCAGGTTTCCGGCCGGGTAGCGGCGCGATTGCCGGGTACGGCGAATCCAAAATTGCCGACCGGCGAAATCGAGGTCATCCCAAATCAACTGCGTGTTTTGAATCGCGCCGAAGTCCTGCCATTCCCGCTCGAAGGGGAGGTGAGCAACGAGGATTTGCGGCTGACCTATCGCTACTTCGATCTTCGCCGGCCGCAGCTCGCGCGCAACTTGCGCCTGCGACATCGCGTCACCAAAGCAACGCGTGACTATCTTGATGCGCAGGGATTTGTCGAAATCGAAACACCGATTCTCTCCAAGAGCACGCCGGAAGGGGCGCGTGATTTTCTGGTGCCGAGCCGCTTGTTGCCGGGAAAATTTTATGCGCTGCCCCAGGCGCCACAGCAATACAAACAGTTGCTCATGGTCGGCGGGATCGAAAAGTATTTTCAGATCGCGAAATGTTTTCGCGACGAAGATCTGCGCGCCGATCGCCAGCCGGAGTTTACCCAGATCGACATTGAAGCGTCTTTTGTGACGCCGGACGACATTTTTGCGCTGACCGAGGGAATGCTCGCCGCTGTTTTCAAAGCCGCGCGCGGCATCGAAATTAAGACGCCCTTCGACCGCCTGACCTATCGCGAAGCTGTCGGCACGTTCGGCAGCGACAAACCGGATCGCCGTTTTGGATTGCGGCTGATCGATCTCGCGAACATCTTTGCCTCGAGCGGCTTCAAAATGTTTCGCGGCGCGCTCGATGCCGGCGGCGCGGTCAAAGCGATCAACGCGAAAGGATTTGCCGGCATCACCATTGGCCAGGTCGATGAACTCACCGCCATCGCGAAAACGTTCGGCGCCAAAGGTCTCGCTTTCATCAAGGTCGAGAACGGGGAATGGAAGTCGCCGATTGTGAAATTCTTTTCCGACGCAGAAAAGGAAGCTCTCCGTTCCAAATTGGAAATCGAAGAAGGCGACTGCGTTTTCTTTGCGGCCGACAAATGGGAGATTGCCTGTGAAGTGCTCGGCCGCATCCGCCTGCGCGTCGCGGAAATTCAAAAGCTGACCGAGGGATCGGAGCAGCTCGATTTTCTATGGGTAACCGATTTCCCGCTTCTGCAATGGAGCCCGGAGGAAAATAAATGGAACGCCGTGCACCATCCTTTTACTCGACCGAAAACGGAGGATCTGCCGTTACTCGATGAAAAAAAATTCCACGAGATGCGCGCCGACGCCTACGACGTTGTCCTAAACGGTGTCGAAATCGGCGGGGGAAGCATCCGGATTCACGAACCGGAATTGCAAAAGAAAATGTTCGCAGCGCTGGGTGTGGGCGAAGACGATCAGGACAAGCTTTTCGGTCATTTGCTTCGCGCGTTTCGTCTCGGCGCGCCGCCGCATGGTGGGATTGCCCTCGGACTTGATCGCCTCGTCATGCTCGTGTGTGGCGAGGAATCGATTCGGGAAGTGATGGCGTTTCCGAAAAACAATCGCGGCCAGGATTTGATGTCGCAATCGCCCGGCGACGTCGATTCGCGGCAGCTGCGCGATTTGGGAATCAGGCTGGCCGGGCCGCAATCGGCCGGGGAGACGGGAACAACAGCGCCACCAAAAACGTAACGATTGTACCGAAGCAGATCCACCAGGGGAATTCCATGACCGGCAGCCACGTCGGCTTGGTGTAGGCGATCGTACCGAACAATCGCGCGATTGTATTGGGCAAATCGCTAATGATCGTGACGACGACGAATCCGGTGATCATGGCGACGAAATTTCCGCGATCGTTACCGCGCGATTTTGTCAGCATGCCGGCGAGAAAAATGCCGAGGACCGAGCCGTAGGTGTAACCGTAAATTCCGAGCACGATCGGAATGATGCGCACGTTCGGCAACACGATGACAAAGTAGGAAGTGGTCGAGGCGACGACGATCATGAGAACGGAAAAACCGACCGTGGCCCAGCGCACCGTGCGCAAACTTTGTTCCGCGGTTGCGACCGGATTGATGTACGGCTGATACCAGTCTCGCGTGAAACTGGTGGCGAGCGCGTTGATCGCGGTGCTAAGCGAGCCCATGGCGGTGGCGAAGATGCCGGCAATGAGCAGACCGCGCAGGCCGATGGGCATTTCGTAGAGAATGAAATGGCAAAAGGTTTCGTTAGGCGATTTCGGAAGGTTAGGATCGAAATGAGTCTGGTAATAAACCCAGAGCAGGAGACCAATGCTCAAGAATGTGAGCGCGATCGGGATATCGGCGAGACCGGAAAGGATGAGCGAGCGCCGGCTGCGCCGAATATCCACCGCCGTCAACATGCGTTGGACCATGTCCTGATCGGTGCCGTGCGTCGCCATGGTCATGAATGTCGATCCAATGAGCCCGGCGAAGATGGTGTACTCGATCTCGAACATTCCTTTCCATTTGTCCCATCCGCTTTTCGCCGGATCGAGGCCGGTCGTGATGACGTCGGATAATTGAAAGCCGCCGTGAAGTTTCGCGATCGTGTGCCAGCCGCCGGGAATAGCGAAATAGAGCAAGCCGAGCGCGACGAGTGCGCTTCCGATCATGATCGAAGCCTGAATGAGATCGGTCCAAACGACGGCCTTGATTCCGCCAAGCGTGGTGTAGATCGCAGTCAGGACCACGATCACAACCGTTGCGCTGATGTAGATGAGAAGTGTTTCGGTCTGGCCAGGCCGGGCGCCGCGAATCATTTCGTAAGCGAGGACGAGCGCGATGGCCGCGACATACAGCCGCGCTCCGGAGGCGAGCACCCGGGTGAACATGAAAACAGCCGAGGCTGCATTCTTCGATCCAACGCCGAAACGCGCGGTCAGATATTCGTAGATCGAATAGACTTTGTAATCGTAATACGGCTTGATGAAAATGTAGCTGACGAGGATGCGGGCGATGATGGTCCCAAAGGCGAGCTGGATGTAGGTGTAGTTGCGGAGCGCGAAACCTTCGCCCGGCGTGCCAAAAAAAGTGCCGGCGCTTGTTTCCGCTGCGACGATGGAAGCGAGCACCGCCCACCACGGAATCCGCCGGCCGCCGAGCGCGAAATCTTCGAGGTTATCCTCCTTCCGGCCCATGCGGAGGCCGATGAAGATGATGATGAAAAAGTAGAGCAGGAGAACGCCGGTATCGATGACGAGGCGGGAATCCACGGTGACTAGCTGACAGAAATTATGCGGAGCGCAAAGTGGAAAAACGCTGTCATCCCGAGCGTGAGCGAGGGAACTCGCAAACTACGTGCGACGCGATTTCGAAGATTGAACGCTCGATGTAGATTGCGGGGTCCTTCGTCGTCTGCGCGACTCAGGATGACATGCGGGAATGATGAATGGATAATTTTGACGATGAAGAGTGATCCCCGGCAGAGCATTGAATGTGCGGACTTCGATCTCGTGCGCACGCTGAACTCCGGTCAGGTCTTCCACTGGGAGAAGTGCGGCGCGGGTTACGCGGGAACGATCGGTTCGAAAGGCATCTACGTGGAGCAGCAGGAAAATCGGCTTCTTTTCAGCGGCATCCCGGCGGAAGGAATCGAGAACTATTTTGCGCTCGATCATCCCCTGGCGGAAATCTGCCGTTCTTTCCCAGACGATGCCGCGATGCGCGCGGCGCGCGATTTTTGTCAAGGGTTGCGGATCATGCGGCAACCATTGTGGGAATGTCTGGCGACATTCATCACTTCATCGATGAAGCAGGTGGCGCATATCCGCCAGATCTCGCGGTCGTTGCGAACCCGATACGGAAAACGTCGGCGCGTATTCGAATGTGAGGTTTACACCTTCCCGCCGGTGCATCAGATCGCGGAACTGACCGAACAGGAACTGATGGCCTGTGCGCTTGGATATCGGGCGAAGAATCTTCTCGCGACCGCCCGCCTGATCAGCTCCGGCGACGTCGATCTCGAGCGATGGAGCGAGCTGTCCGACGAATTATTGCGCGAGCACCTGTGCGAGCTGCCTGGTGTGGGTCCAAAGGTTGCTAATTGTGTAATGCTCTTTGCTTATGAACGATTGTGCGCGTTCCCCATCGATGTTTGGATCGAGCGCGTTCTGAAGAAGAAATATTTTCCGCGACGGCGAATGGTTCGGGCTGAGGAATTGAGAGGCTTTACGGCGAAATATTTTGGGGGCTACGGCGGCTACGCCCAGCAATATCTCTTTCATTATGCGCGGACCAGTCGGTCCTCGCGTCCAGCCCGGGCAGATGCACCAGCGGCGTGATTTGTCAGCAGGAGAGAGGTGCGATATCGTTTCGCCGATTTGGAAGCGGCCGAAGTCACTCGAACGGCGCCATTTTCGTTTTGTGAACCGCTCGTCTTGATAGCTGGTTCCTGATCCCCCGCGACATCGGAAATTCCATGGAAAGATTACGAGAGAGGACAAAGGTTCTGCTGGCCATTCTGGCTTCGCTCCTGGTGCATGTGGTGGTGGCGTTTTCTCTTGCTACTTTTGGCGGAGCTTTTGCCACGGCGACTCCGGTGGAAGAGAAGCCGGTCGAGCTCACGATTGTTGATCTTTCAGCTACACCGCCGCCCGCAGTCGCTCGAAATCCTTCGTTCATGGAGACGGATGAATCGAAGCAATCGGTCGAACCACCGAAGGAGAAAACGTTCGAATCGAATGCGAATTCTATTGCCGCAAGCAAACTGCCACCGACGGGGAACGATCCGTTGCCGACACAGGAGGGGAGAGACTTGCCCTTCGTTCAAACTGAAACCCATCCTTCTTCGCTTGCCAGTCAGGGACAAAGGCCGCAACCGACGCCTCCGCCGCCAGAGATGTCCCCGACCCCGGCGGCAAAACCATCGGTCGTACCGAGTCCGGCGGCCTCGGAGACACCAAAGACAACGCCCACTGCGGCTCCTGTCGCGACTCCGGAACCGGAGCAGTTTGCGATGTTGACCGCGACACCGCCGCCACCGCTGCGCGAGCCGGAAACAGAGATCACTCCCGCTCCAGACATTGCCGCTTCCACACCACTGCCGATCCCTCGTCCCCGGCCGGAGAGCCCGGCATCCTCATATCGAGCCCAGAAGGAACAGACGCGCATTTCGGGGCGAATCGGAAGGAATGGGGTCTCGGCGGTGGATGCGGTTGGGACACCACTGGGGCGATATAAGAAACAGGTTCTGGATGCGATTGGATCGCGCTGGTATTTTTATATGGCGAAAAGACTGGACGTGGTGAGTATCGGCACGGCGCACGTGGAAGCTGAGGTGGACGAACGGGGCCACATCCAAAATTTGAATATCCTTTCAAACAATGCGAACGAGGCTTTCGCAAACATCTGCTTGCAATCATTTCAAGAGGCGCAAATTCCTCCCATTCCACCGGAGCTGGTTTCCGCCCTACCCGACGGCAGGCTTCCCTTGGATATTTCCTTTACCGCTTTCGCTAACAAATGATCGCTCAAACAATCCTCGCTGAAACACCGGGAGCGGCGCAGACCGTCGTAGGTTTCTTTGCAAAAGGCGGCCTGTTCATGTGGCCGCTCCTTGCTTGTTCGATCGTAGCTGTGACTACAATCATCCTGCGTACCATAGCGCTCCGGCAACGAAACGTGCTTCCGTTGGTGGTCGAGAGTGAGATCGAGCGGCTGGCGCCGGGCGCGAGCGCCGAACGGCTGGCACGGATCGTCGCGCACGATCATTCCTCGCTGGCGCGGATCACGCGTGTGGCGTTGCAACACTTACGCTGGCCGCGGTCGGAAAATGTTGAATTCGTCCAGACACGCGGGCGTTTTGAAATGGTCCGGCTGGAAAAGGGATTAATCGTGCTTGAAATCATTACCGGAATCGCGCCGTTGATTGGATTGATCGGAACCGTTTCAGGATTGGTGCATGTCTTCTCCGGGCTCGGATTGAGCACCGGCGCCTCGGATACAAAAAGCGTGGCGCTCGGCATTTCCGAGGCGCTTAATTGCACCATCTTCGGATTGTCGATCGCGGTGCCGAGCCTGATCGCTTTCAGCTACTTTTCGAAAAAGGTGGAAAAAATGTCGGTGGAAATGGAAACGCTGGTGACCGATTTGATTTCGAAATGCTATTACGGGCGCATGACGCGCGACGAATCCATCCAGTCGAAACTGACGGCGCCGTCGCCGGTGGCCGCAACTGTCGAGTGAGGCTGGCTTTCCTCTGACGCCATGAAATTCGCACACCGCAAACGGCGGGCGCCGTCGATCATCATTGTTTCCCTGGTGGATATTCTCACGATCCTGCTGATCTTTTTTGTCGTCTCAACTACGTTCAAGAAGGATCAGCCGGAAGTGCAGATCAATCTGCCGGAATCGAAAACTGCGACCAGGGCACCTTCAGAAACGGAGCAGGCGATCGTGAGCGTGACGGCCGATGATGAGGTCCAGCTGGATGGAAGAACCATCGCCGTCGATCAGCTCGAAGCGGCCGTTCGCGATTTGACGACGACGCGCAGGTCTTCGCTCGCCTTGCAAGCCGACAAGAAGGCGTCGTTCGGGATGATCATTCAGGTGATGGACGCGTTGAAGCTGGCAGGCGTAAAAAACCTCCCTGCCTTTACGCACGGGGAGAAATGAACCTGCCCATCGCGAAGTACGGCGATCCGATCCTGCGCGCCCAAGGGAAGTGCGTGGGCGAAGTGGATGATCGTATTCGCACGCTTGCCGCCAACATGCTGGAGACGATGCATGCTGCCAACGGCGTGGGTCTGGCTGCGCAGCAGGTCGGCGAAGCGTTGCAACTTACCGTGCTCGACGTTTTGCAAACCGAGGATCGACCGAGCACGCTGAGGCTAAACGGCCGGGAGATCGAGCTGCCGGCGGCGATGCCGTTGATCCTGCTCAACCCCAAAATTGTGCTCGATGATGAAACCGATTTCGCCAGCGAAGGTTGCCTGAGTTTCCCGGAGATCACCGCTGAGATCGAACGATCTGTCGCGGTGAATGTCCGGGCTGAAAACCTCGATGGCCAGCCAATCGAAATTGAAGCAACCGGGCTACTGGCTCGCGCCTTGCAGCACGAAGTCGATCACCTCAACGGCATCCTATTCATCGATCGGATGAGCTCCGTCGCGAAGGCGAGCTTGAACAGCCGCCTGAAGCGGTTGCGAAAAGAAACTCTGCGCAACGAAAGAAGCGCGGTCGGGCGCGCGACCTAGATCAATTTATAATCCACCGTGATGGTGCGGAAGACGAGCGGATCGTGTTGCGCGGAAAAATAAAAGAGTTCCAGCATTGTGCCTCCGACCATCCATTGGTAACCGACGAGCGTTTGAATCACTTCGGTGTCCGTATCGCGGGAACGCGAAACCAGTTTTCCAGTCCCAAATTTCCCATCGAAGTAGCGGCGGATTTCTCCCATCCGTTCGTTGTAGCGCTCGATCGTCCAATCCGGATACTCGTATTGCAGTTCCACTTCAGCGAGCTGGCCTTCCCGAAAATTAAAAAGCGTGCGTTTCAGGCCTGGTTGCACCAGTTGCTCGACGGTCCAAACATCTCGTCCCTCTTTTTTCTCTCGCGAAACGATTTTCGCTTTTGCTCCTTTAAGAGCGGCTTCCACGCGACTCATCGAATCCTTCCAGCGAAAGCCAAAGGGTGGCGGAATGTCATCCATCGCCAACAGAGGCGGAACGCTGATCAGAAGTGAGACCGTGGCGAGCAAAGCAAGACGCATAGCCATTATCCGTTCACAAAATTGTAAACGACGCGCGTCGAATTTTCTTGAATCATTTTTGTTTTTCCCGCCACACCGCTTTTGTCCGAGCGACTAATTTTGCGCACGCGCGGCGGCGGGGTCAACCGCGCGTCCTCGCGATACCTCGCAGCGAGATCTCGTGAGTTTCTTTTTGACCGTTGAGTCAAGATGTTTTTCGAAACAAAGAAAAATAAAATTCAGATTTTTTCTTGTCGGAATGAAAATGGATTTCTAATCTCAAGCCGCTGGCAGGGAGCAAAAGATAGTGGGTGTGAATAAGATGTGAACAGTTCGGAAGAATCTCAAGGAGAAAAAATAGATATGGCACTCACTCAATCGCACGAGCAGGATCGAATCGCCGTCGCTTCGGTTCGTTCACAACTCATTTCAGAGGGACTGATCCTTCGTTTTCCCTCGTATAACGACTCTTTTTCCGAGAATTGCGGCGAGGATTTTCTCCGCGCGACCAACGTGTCCGCCCCGTTGTCCATCCTCGTCTCCTGTTTTTTTTCCTCCCGCGCCCCGTCGTGGGGAGTTGTTTAACGCTGTTAACAAGTCAGCATGGACGAGAAGTGTTCCAATTTATGGCAGAAGCTATCGGCTGCGTTGAAGCCGCACGTCAGCGCCGACACTTTCAAGCGCTGGTTTTCCGCGGTGAAGCTCATCGAGGCGACGGACGATGCGCTCACTTTTCGCGTTCCGAACAATATCTATCAGTTCTGGATTGAAAGTAATCACATGCCTGCGCTGCAGGCGGCGATCGTCACGGTCTGCGGCTCTCCGCGCTCCGTGATCTTCGCTCTGCCGTCGCAAAAGTCGGGACAGGACGGCGAGTTGATCGTGGCGGCGATTCCGGAAAAAGAAAAAACGCCCGACGCTGGCCGCGATCCAAGGGAAAGCGCGAGTGCGTTGGGACTCAATCCCCGCAACACGTTTGAGTCATTCGTGATCGGGCCGAACAACGAAATCGCGCACGCGGCCAGCCTGGCCGTGGCCAAGACACCGGCGAAAACATACAACCCGCTTTTTGTTTATGGCGGCGTTGGACTGGGCAAGACACATTTGATGCAGGCGATCGGCCAGTACGTTTGGTCGAAAAAGCGCAACGCAAAGGTGATGTATCTTTCGAGCGAACTGTTCATCAACGAGTTTATCGACGCGATCCAGCACAACAACCTGGTGAAGTTCCGGAAGCGTTATCGGCAGGCCGATCTGCTGCTCATCGACGACATTCAATTTCTCGGTGGAAAAGAACGATCGCAGGAAGAATTCTTTCACACTTTCAACACTCTGTTCGACGGGCACAAACAAATCGTTCTCTCGAGCGACCGGCCGGCTTCCGAGATCGCCAATCTTGAGCATCGGCTTGTTTCACGTTTTGAATGGGGACTGACGGCGGAGCTGCAGCCACCGGATATCGAGACGCGCACCGCGATCCTGCGGAAGAAGGCGCGCACGCTGCATATCTCTTTGCGCGATGAAGTTTTTGATTTTCTTGCTCTTCGGATTCGCACGAATGTGCGCCGCCTGGAAGGCGCCTTGATGCGGGTCGCCTCTTTCGCCTCGCTCAGCGGGAAAGAACTAACGAACGAAGTCGTTGAGCATCTTCTGAAAGATATTCTGCAGGAGGAAGCGCGGCACGCGGTTACGATCGAGCAAATCCAGCGGCGCGTAGCGGAGCACTTTGATATTCGTCTCGCGGATATGACGAGCAAGCGGCGTCCTGCCAACATCGCTTTCCCGCGGCAGGTCGCGATGTATCTGGCGCGTGAGTTAACCAAGGCTTCGCTCAACGAAATCGGCGATGCTTTCGGCGGCCGCGATCACGGCACTGTGTTGCATGCCTGTCGATTGGTGAAAAAACGCATGGCGGAACAGGACAAGATTCGGCAAACAATCTCGTTCATCGACAGCTCGCTCCAGCGCTGAGCGCGCGAGATTACGGTTGCCGAATAAAATCGCAAGCCTTACATCTAGCTCGTTCCGACATGAAACTAAGCGTCACGAAAGAAAAATTGCTGGAAGGTTTGCAACAGGTCCAGAACGTCGTCAGCACCCGCACCACCCTTCCGATTCTTTCCAACGTCCTGCTTCAGGCGAACGGCAATGAAGTTCACCTGACGACGACGGACCTCGATGTCGGAGTGCGCGGAAGTTTCGAGGCGAAGGTGGAAAAGGAGGGCGCGACCACGTTGCCGGCCCGGCGTTTGTTTTCGATCATTCGCGAATTGCCTTCGAGCGAGATTCAGATCGACGTTGATGGCAAGAACGCCGCATCCATCCGCAGCGGCCAAAGCTTCTTCAAGATTCTGGGCTTACCCGAGGAGGAATTTCCGCCGCTGCCGAAATTCGAAAATGCCAAGGTCGTGACCATGCGGCAGAAAGATTTGCGCGATGGACTGCGCAAAACTTCCTACGCCATTTCGACAGACGAAACCCGATACGTGCTCAACGGTGTCCTCTTCAGTCTTAAAGACAATAAGCTGACGCTGGTGGCGACAGACGGACGGCGGCTCGCAATGGTGGATATTGAACTCGAATTTCCGCGCAGCCACGAGGGAGATATCATTGTGCCGACAAAAGCCGTCACCGAATTGCAGCGACTTTTGACGGACGAGGGCGACGTCAAGATCAGCATCGGCAGCGGGCAGATCGCCTTCGACCTCAACAACACGCTCCTCGTCTCGAAGTTGATCGAGGGGAATTATCCAAACTACCGTCAGGTGATTCCGAGCGAAACGAAAGAGCGCGTCACACTTGAACGCGAAACATTTTTGAATTCGCTGCGCCGGGTTTCATTGCTGGCCAGCGATAAATCGAATTCGATCAAACTCAACTTCAGCAAGAACAACATCGACATCACGGCCAACACTCCCGAAGTCGGTGAAGCAAAGGAATCTCTGCCGGTTGTCTACAAAGGCCGTGAATTTTCGATCGCGTTCAATCCGGAATTCTTCATGGCGCCGTTGCGCAACCTGACTGAGGACGAGATTTTTCTCGACCTGATCGATGAGATGAGTCCGGGTGTTCTGAAGATTCAGAGCCCGTTTCTATACGTCCTGATGCCGATGCGCATTAGTTCATAGGCGTTCGTCTTCGACTTTCTATCGGTTGTTTCGAACGCCTGCGAGGTCCCTCGCCGTCTGCGCGGCTCGGGATGACGGCTGGCGCACGGCCTCGCCATGCTGGATACGGATATCATTCTTTCAAGCGTTGCCACGCCGCCGCAGGGCGGCGGCTACAGTTTCTACTCTGAGCAAACGCAAATCTCCTTCGGACGCCTGGATGTACCGTCACGTTTTTGTTTGCCGGCGCCCAAATCGCCGGGTCGGTCGGACCGAAAAGCAAAACGCATTGCGCTCCCGCAGCCGCGGCCAGATGAGAGATGCCGCTGTCGTGCCCAACAAAGAGAGAGTGTTCGAGCAGTGCTGCCAAAATTGGTAGCGGAAGATTCCTGGCGAAAAATACATCTCGGTCTTTCCAGGCCGACTCAAGTTTATTCAGATGAACTTCGTCCGCCTCGCCGCCGATCACGACGAGTCTTGTTTTCCTGCTATCGCGTGAGAGCAATTCGTTGCCAAGCGCGATCCAATTTTCGACTGGCCAGTTTTTCGTCAGGCTTCCGCTACCGGGATGAAACGCGACGATCGAGGCGTCCGCGCCAGCGAGATCGCGCGCGGCTTCTCGATCCGCCTCCGAGGGATAGAGCTTTGCCGCGGGATTCCGTCAGTTTCAAACCCAGTTGCTCGAGAGGTCGGGCGAGTTGGCGCGCGGCGTGTTCGTTTCCGTCAACTTTCGGATTGGCGAAAACGAAATTTTCTCCGCCGCAATGCCGGACGTTCGTTTCGAAGATTTTGTCAGGGTCGAAGAGATGGCTCACGATCAAATCGAAGCCGGCAAAGTAATCGACCAATTCGGTGGGTAGCTTGGCCTCTTTGCTGAAAAAGCTCGAGAGCGGTCCGTATTCGATCGAGCGCGTGACCTGCGCGTAGAAGCGATTTTCGGCCAGCGCGACGATGTGTTTGTATCCCAGGATTTCGATCCGTGCTTCGGGGAAACCGTCGCGCAAAAGCTTCAACGCCGGGAGCGTCAGAATGAAATCGCCGATCGCGCCGCCTCGAATGACGAGAATGCGCTTCATGCGTTTCTGCCGCCAAGTGACAGCGGCAGCTACCTCAATAGCGCGTAAACGCGCAGGCCAGAATCGCAGCGCCGTAGAGTAGCGCGACGAGATGCAGCGCCCGGCAACGCGCAGGATTGCGCGTGCTCCAATTGAGCTGATCGCGGAGCAAATACGGCATCATTACCCAAAACAATCCGGCCACGATTAAGAGGTAGGCGAACACCGTTACGAGGAGGCGGCTGGTTTCGTTTCGAAAAAAAGCTGCATCGAGCAGCGGTTCCGCGCCGAGCAAAAACAAAATGCCGAGTGCGCGAACGGCGAGAAATTCGTCGACAAACCGCATCACGAGAAAGAACCCGATCGGCAAGGCGATGATGAGCGGTCGGCGAAAACTGGCGAACTCGCCCATTTCCATTGTCGCAAGCAACCAGAAGCACCAAAGCAAATCAATGCTCAAGAGAATGATACCGGCGTTGCGGGAACGTGGGAATCGCGAGGCCAGGCTTCGGCATGAATCTGGTTTTACGACGCCTGGAAGGCCGACGAGCAGGAGCAATACTCCGGCGATGATCCCGGCGGTGTGGAGCGAGAGGTGATAAATCATGGAGAAGCGGAACAGAGTTACACGGCGGGCGTTCCATACAAGCTGAAACCGTTCGAGCGCTCGATATGGACATCGAAGAGTTTCCCGACGCAAGAATTGTCGCCCTCGAAGACGACGATCTTGTTCGTGCGTGTGCGTCCCATCAGGCGCGCGGCATTCGTCCGGCTCGGTCCTTCACAAAGGATTTCCACGTCACGGCCGACCAGTCGCTCACTCGCGCGCCGCGCAGCTTTATCCACGACGGTCAGGAGATCCTGATTTCGCTGTTCTTTGACGCGTTCATCGATCTGATCTGGCATCGCAGCGGCCTGGGTATCGCGTCGCGTCGAATATCGAAAAATGAAGGCGTTATCGAATTGGATGTGTTCGACCAGGTCTCGCGTTTGTTTGTAATCGCGTTCGTCTTCGCCGGGAAAGCCGACAATGACGTCGGTGGTGAGAGCCATCTCTGGCCGCGCTTTCCGAATACGATTCGTCAACGCGAGGTATTTTTCCGAAGTGTAGGGCCGATGCATCGCTTTCAAGATTCGATTGGAACCTGATTGCAGCGGAAGGTGAACGTGCTCCGCCAGTTTCGGCAATTCTGCGAGAGCGCCGATGAGATCATCGCGGAAGCCGACTGGATGTGGCGAGGTAAAGCGGATGCGTTCGAGTCCGTCGATCGCATGGACCGCTTCGAGCAATTGGACGAAGGGACTCTTTTTGTAGCGGCGGTCTCTGACCGCCGAAGCTCCACCATCCGGGCGGTCAGAGACCGCCGCTACAGATGGAAATTCATGCCGCCCGTACAAATTCACGATCTGACCGAGAAGCGTGATCTCTTTCACGCCGCGTTCGACAAGCCCGTGTACTTCTTTCACAATTTCCGCGATCGAACGGCTTCGCTCGGATCCGCGCGTCTGTGGGACAATGCAAAATGTGCAATGCATATTGCAGCCTTGCATGACGGAAACAAAAGCCGTCGCCTGATTCGGCGATAACGTTTGGTGGCGAATTGTCTCCTGCGAGCCGGCTTCCTCAGCGATATCGACGATCCCGAAATGATCGGGACGGGTGGAAAACCGTGGATCATCCATGCGCCGGTGCCGTTTTCGTTCCAGTGCCTCGTGGACGTAATCGGCGACGCGATGGAATTTTTGTGTGCCGACGACAAGATCAACGTGAGGCATTCCTTTGAGGAGCGTCTCGCCGCGCGCCTGCGCCATGCAGCCAAGGAACCCGAAGACAACCTCTGGCCGTCGTTTCGCGATGTGCCCGAGCAACCCCATTTTGCCGAGCGCTTTTTGATCGGCCATGTCGCGCACGCTGCAAGTGTTGAGGAGGATAACGTCTGCCTCCGCCTCGTTGCCCACGGCTTCGTATCCACGTTCGATCAATGAATGGGCGACCTGCTCGGAGTCGCGCTCGTTCATCTGACAGCCGTAGGTCTTGATGAAAAATTTTGGCATCGGCGGGCAGGAAAATGGCACAATGCGACGACTGGCGCCACGAATGAAGGAATCCACTTTCCACGCTGTGGGCTTTTCGTTTCTAATCGCGACCGAAGATGAATCGAGACATACCAGCCATTGGCATCATCGGCGGTAGCGGCCTTTATCAAATGGAAGGCGTGACCGAACCGACGGAACATCGCATTGAAACTCCGTTTGGCGCCCCTTCCGACGCGCTCATCGGCGGCAGGATGCATGACCGTCAGATCTATTTTCTGCCGCGGCATGGTCGTGGTCACCGGATTCTTCCGCATGAGTTGAATCATCGCGCGAATATTTACGCGCTTCGCTCGCTGAACGTGCGCTGGATCATTTGCGTAACCGCCGTCGGCAGTTTGCAGGAGAAATATGCGCCACGGGACGTTTTGCTGCCGTCGCAGTTTTACGATCGGACGAGTCGGCGAGCCGAACACACTTTTTTCGGCGCGGGAATCGCGGCGCACATCGGGTTCTCGGAGCCGATCAGTAGTGATCTCCGCAACATTCTCGCCGAATCCGCCAGCGCGGCTGGCGTGACCGTCCACAACGGAGGTACTTATGTGAACATGGATGGCCCGGCATTTTCAACACGGGCGGAATCGGAACTGAATCGTCGGAACGGATTTGACGTGATTGGCATGACCAATTTGCCGGAGGCAAAGCTGGCGCGGGAAGCGGAGATCGCGCTCGCCAGCATGGCGATGATCACAGATTACGATTGCTGGAAGATTGAAGATGAGCCCGTCTCGGCGCAGGCAGTATTTGGCCATGTGGTGGCAAACGCTGAAACTGCAAAGAAGATCCTCGCCAGTGCCATTCCACGCATCCCGTCGGAGCCGAACTGGCCGGAACACACCGCGCTCGATACCGCGCTGGTCACGGATCGGAAGCTTTGGCCCGCGGCAACGATTGAAACCCTGCGACCCATCCTGAGCCGGTTCTTGTAGTCTGGTAGGACAAAAAGAACCCTTGCGCTTCAAACGCCGAATATAGTAATTATAAGGACCGTGGGACGTGGACAGGAGTTCATGCCTCTCGAAAAGGAATCTCTCAGAATGAAAATTAAGATCGCTTCCTGCCTCCTCGCTCTCGGGTTTATCACTGGTTGCGGGAGCACGCAAACCGCCCAAAACGAAACTCTCGAACAGCGGATGGCCCGCTATGCCAGTGCAGACAATTCGACGGAGCCAGCTCCCCCCGCCGAAGGACCTGGACCTGGAGATCTGGGTACCGGTCTAATGGACATAAATCGCAATCCAGCATTGATGCCTACGCCGTTGCTGCGGGATTCTGCCGCTTCGGACCCGTAGTCGATTGCTGTTTCGGTTAGGCGGACGAGCGCGCGAGCGCTTCGCAGAAAGAACGGATCTGCGCCTCTTCGTGTGTCGCAGTGACGGTAATTCGTAGCCGCGCCGCGCCTTTTGCCACCGTCGGATAGCGGACTGCCGGCACGAGAAAGCCTTCGTTTTGGAGTGAGCGCGACAAATCGAGCGTTGCTTGTTCATCACCGACGATCCACGGGTTGATGGCGCTTTGTCCGAGCGCCATGCCCTTGATTGCCGGCGCTCCCATCGGCAGCAGGTTTTGCAGACTTCCGATTCGCTGCCAGAGGACGCGACGAAGAGCTTCACCTTCCGGGGAATCGAGAAATTCGATGGCCGCCAGCGCGGCTGCGGCGAAAGCCGGGGGAGGCGCGGTAGTGTAAATGAACGACCGCGCGCGATTAATGAGCCAGTCAATCAAGCTCCACGATCCGCAGATGTATCCACCGCTCACCCCCAGCGCCTTGCTCAAAGTGCCCATCTGAATTTCTACGTCGCTGCCGAGGCCCTGCTCTACCGCCATGCCCCGTCCGTTTACGCCGATGACGCCGATGGCGTGCGCTTCATCGAGCAGCAGCAGTGCGCCAAAGCGCTTCTTCAGGTTGATCAACTCGCGAAGCGGTGCACGATCTCCATCCATCGAAGACACGGAGTCGGTCACGATGAGGACGCGGCTTTCGGGATGCTCGCGCTGCGCCCAATCGAGATGACTCTCGAGCTTGCCTAGATGGTTGTGCGGGAAAATGCGCAGCATCGCGCCGCTTAATTTCGCGCCGTCGACCAGCGATGCGTGGGAAAGTTTGTCGAGAAGGACAACGTCCGTCTTTCCGACGAGAGCTGGAATGGTTCCGACGGCGGCGGCGTATCCGCTGCTGAAGCAGATGGCGGCCTGCGTTCCCTTCCACTGGGCGAGCGCGGTTTCGAGGCGGACATGTGGTGATTGCGTGCCGCTGATTAAACGCGACGCCCCGGCGCCGACCCCGAACTCAGCGATTGCCGCTGTCGCCGCTTCCCGTAGCCTGGGATGATTAGCCAGACCGAGATAATCGTTGGAAGAGAAATTGACGAGCTTCTGTCCAACAACGCGAACTTCCGGCCCCTGCGCACTTCCGATCTCGCGCAATTTCCGGTGCATCGAGCGCGCGCGGAGCGCCTGAAGTTGCTCCTGAAACAAGTCGCTCATGATCCGGCGGACTTCGCGTCGCTACATCCAGAGACCCCAGGAAAGCAACGCGGAAGCATCCCGCCAGACCCCGGATTTACTGTCCCCGAGCACGACCACGATAATGTCGCGACCGGGCCGCGTTCCGCTTGCGATCAGGCAATGGCCAGCCGCCTCGGTGTAGCCAGTCTTCAATCCGTTGCAATAAGGAAGGCGTTTCAAGACTTGGTTGGTATTTTCCAATTCGCGCGTCCGGCCGCTGGCAAAACGAAAGACAAGCTTTCGCAGGCAGGTGATCGAACGAATCGTCTGGTTCGCATAGGCCGCGCGCGCGATGATGGCGAGGTCGCGCGCTGTCGAATATTGGCCGGGGAGAGGCAGGCCGTTCGGATTGAGAAAATGCGAATGCGTTGCGCCGAGTTGCCGGGCACGCTCGTTCATCACTTCGGCGAATGCTTCCACGCTCCCGGCGTTGTCGCGGGCAAGGCAACGGGCAACATCGTTAGGGCTTTTCACCAGCAGAGCGCGGAGCAGATCGATCCGCTGATAACTGTCGCCGGGTTTGATATTCAAACGGACCGGTTCGGCCTGGGTGTCCACCTGCTGCACTGTCACCTCGCGGTCGAGGAAACCGCCCTCCGCTACGATTAAGGCCGTAAGTAATTTTTGCGTGCTCGCGGCAGGGCGTGGTTGATCGGCATTCTTTTCATCCAAAATCTCTCCCGACCGCGCGTCTACAACGATGGTAGAGGCCGCGCGAGTCGAAGGAACGGCTCCAGAGATTGCCGGAACGGCGGGCGCTTCTTCAACCAGCGTCGCACGGGGCGGAGTGCGATTGCGCGCTTTGCGATCCGGCACGCCGGTCGGATGAACTACTTCGACCTGCGGTTGCGGCGCCGCCGCGCAAGAGAACGCCAGCGCGCAGAAACAAGCGAGTCGCCAAACGGATTTCATGGGTCGCAAATTAGCGATGAACTCTCCAGATACGCAAGCGAAGTGACACGATCCTCAATTCTGCTTCGGCGGGTTCTGGATTAGTTCGATCTCGTAACCTTCCGGCGCGTCGATGAACGCGATGGCGCCGCCACGGCCATTGAGGATGGGGTCCGTCGGAAAGCGGATAACCTTTTGCCTTCGCTTCCGTCGCGAATTTTTCCATATCTTCCACTTCGAAAGCGAGGTGCGTCAGGTCAGGACCCACGACGACCGGGCCGCTGGCGTCGAACTTGCAGATCTCAATTTCTTCTTCGCTGCCCGGGGCCTTAAGAAAAACGAGTTGAGATCCGCGGCCGGAGGTATGTCGCCGGGTTTCTTCCAGGCCGAGGACGTCTTTGTAAAACGAAACCGTCTTTTCGAGATCGGTCACGCGGTAACGAGTGTGGAGAAGCTTCTTAACCATGAACTACCTAATTGCTCTCACTCGCGCCTAAATTCAAACGGCAATCCGTCGCAGATGGATTTGGATGGCAGACCATCGCGGCGGTGGATGAATTCTAGTGTTCCTCGGCCGAATGTGATTCCTTAGCCGGATGAAACTTGTCATCGCCGCGACCGGCGCCAGCGGGACGATTTACCTGCAACGTTTGCTGGCTCAGATTGACTGCGCTGCGAACGAGGTTCACCTCGTCATGAGCGGACACGCGAAACAGGTCGCCGCGCAGGAGGTCGACCGAGCTCGTCGTTCCGTTAGGCGTGTCGGAGCACGGCGAGAATGATCTCAATGTTCCGTTCGTTAGCGGCTCTGCCCGCTTCGATGCGATGGTGATTGTCCCTTGCTCCATGGCAACGCTCGGCCGCATCGCATCTGGGTGTCAGCGACACTGCACTCTTGCGGGCCGCCGATGTCTTTTTGAAAGAGCGCCGCAAATTGATCCTGGTCCCGCGCGAAACGCCCTGGAGTTTGATTCATGCCCGCAACGTCGTGACTCTGCTTGAAGCCGGCGCCATTCTTTTGCCTGCGATCCCGTCGTTCTATAGTCACCCGCGTTCGGTCGATGACGTTGCGGATACCGTCGTCTGGCGGATCCTCGATCAAATTGGATTGCCGAATCCTCGCGCGTATCGCTGGCGGGACGAAGATACAAAAACTGGACGTCCGCCAAGTTGAAAATCGAAGGACGGCGGGCGCAATTCCTGATCGGCTTAGGATATCGCTTCATTCAACTCTGGGTCCACACTTTGCGTTTCGAATTGGAAGACCGGGGCGGCGTGGTGCGGGCCGGCGTCGAGCACCCTTTCATTTTCGCGGTCTGGCATAACCGGCTCTTCTTGCTGCCATCGGTTTTCCGCCGTTTTCTCTCCGCGCGCCCGGCGGGCGCTCTGATCAGCGCCAGCGGAGACGGCGACATTCTCGCGGCTTTTGTGGAACGGTTTGGTTACGTCACTGTGCGCGGTTCGACCTCGAGAAAAGGCGCTAGCGCTTTGCTCCGGCTGGCCGAGGTGTTCGCCGGCGGGACGCACATCGTGATTACACCGGATGGACCACGCGGTCCGGTCTATCGAGCTGGGCCAGGGTGTCATCTTTCTGGCGCAAAAATGCGATGCGGCCGTCGTGCCTGCGAACATGGAATATTCGAGCTGCTGGCGCTTGAAGAATTGGGACCGTTTTATTTTGCCGCGTCCTTTTTCGCGGGTGCGAGTCATCTTTGGCGTTCCACTCCGCATTGGGGAAATCGGGACTCCGGAGGATTTCGAGAATGAGCGGCTCCGTTTACAAAATGCTTTGATGAGTCTGGTGGAAAGAAAATGAGTCGAGCGGTCGCCGCAGCCGAGTATTAGTTCCAACAATGCCGCATTTGATTGAAGGCCGCGACCATTGCCGAAAAGGTTTATGCTGAGCTGCGTGGCGAAATCGCGGAGTTAAAAAAGCGCGGGCGGATTCCCGGCCTCGCGGTCGTATTGGTGGGCGACGATCCGGCTTCGCGCGCTTATGTGCGCTCGAAGGACAAGATGTGCCGCGAACTGGGGCTGCATTCGGTGAAGCTGGAGCTGCCCGCTACGACGACGCAGGCGGAACTACTGGCGCGGGTCGAGGAATTGAATCGCGATCCCGCGATTCACGGAATTCTCGTTCAATCGCCGCCGCCGAAACAGATCGACGAAGCGGCGATCGTGCGTGCGCTTGATCCCGCGAAGGACGTGGATGGTTTTCATCCGCTGAATGTCGCCAAGCTCGTCCTCGGTGACGATACCGGATTTGTCCCGTGCACTCCGCTGGGGTGTCAGCGATTACTGATCGAAAGCGGAATCGAGATTTCCGGCGCGCATGTTGTTGTTCTCGGGCGCAGCATGATCGTCGGCAAGCCTCTCGCACTTTTGCTCATGCGAAAAGCTCAAGGCGCCGACGCCACCGTCACCGTGGTCCATTCCCGCAGCCGCCGTCTGACTGAGATTACGCGTTCGGCCGATATCCTGATCGCGGCGATCGGGCAGCCCCGGATTTGTTCGCGCGGAACACGTGCGCGACGGCGCCGTCGTAATTGACGTAGGGATCAATCGCGTCGATGACGCGACGGCGGAACGCGGCTACCGGCTGGTCGGCGACGTCGCGTTCGAAGAAGTATCGCCGAAAGCTTCCGCAATTACGCCAGTCCCGGGAGGTGTCGGACCGATGACGATCGCGATGTTGATGTCGAACACGGTCAAAGCATGCCGTCAATTGTTATAGCTGCCGCGGTCTCCGGCGGCAACTACAGCGGTTGGACAATCTTCGAGGTCAACAACCGCAAGATCGAAGGCTGAAATCGTGCGGCGTTAACGAAGAGCGATGCGACGCGTGGCGAGAGGACAGCGGCGTGCGCGAGATGATTGATCCACAATCGCCCGTGATACATGGCGGAATGGGCGCGGGCAAACTCGCGCAGGGTTGATTGTCTATCTTTCCCGCGAACGATCCCGCTAATTGCTCGGGCTGCCAGCTCGCCGGACCGCAGGGCGTAGTAAATTCCTTCGCCAGTGAATGGCTCGACAACGCGAGCGGCATCCCCAACAAGTAATAAGCGATCGTGGGCCGCAGGCAGCGGGGCGCGCGTGAGCGGGGTGATCGTGCGCCATGAGTGCTCCATGGAGATATGAAATTGCCTTTCCGCCCATTTCCGCAAATCGAGCATGTCCCGGGCCTTGCCTACCAGGCACAGATTCAACTCGCGGTCATTGACCGGCGCCTGACCCGAATAACCTTCGGGCAGGAATTGCAGCACTACCCGATTTCCGAAATCAGGAGGCAACGGGACATGCGCTTGCAGTGCGATCCGTTCCTTGGCAACTCGCGGAAGCAGATGGCAAAGTCGCGCCACGGTTGAGTTGCGTCCGTCCGCGGCCACGACCACGCGCGCGTCAAAGCTTTCACCAGCGGCCGTGATCTTCCAACCGCTGGTCGAGCGAGACAGCGCGGTAACGATAAATTCCTCACGCACTTCCGCGCCGGTCTCTCGCGCGCAGCATCAATAATTCGTCGAAGAGACTTCGTTTAATTACGATCTCCGCGTCGTCGCCTTGCGGCAGTGAGATCCCAACCATGCGGTCATCAGTCCCGATAAACTCGACGCGATCGAGGCGTCCATGTGGTTGTGCGCGGACTTGATCCGCCACCTTGAGTTGACGCAGGATTGGCCAGCACAACGGATTCAGGCAATCACCGCAGACTTTTTCGCGCGGAAATTTTTCGCGTTCGAGCAGCAGAGTCCAGAGCCCGCGCTCCGCGCAAAAAGCGGCACAGGTGGATCCCGCGGGTCCGCCTCCGACGATGGCTACGTCGTACATTGTTTATCTTTTAGCACCGGCGTCGCAGAACGCATTTCTCACCGGCGAATTCCAAGCGTAAATTCGGGCTTCGTTCCAATCATGCCGCCCTCGCCGAAACAGAAGCCAGATCTAAACAAGAAAGTGCATGAGGTCCCGCACAAGCCGGGCGTCTACCTCATGCGCGATCGTTTTCATCGGGTCATCTACGTCGGGAAGGCGCGCGATCTGCGCAAACGCGTCGGCTCGTATTTTATGCCGTCGAAACTTGCGCAGGCGGATTTAAAGACCCGGGCCATGCTCGAGGCCGCGTGGGATTTCGAAACTCATACCGTCCAAAGCGAAGCAGAATCGCTTCTGCTCGAAGGCAAACTGATTAAGGAATATCGGCCGCGCTACAATGTTTCGTTTCGCGACGACAAACGCTTCCTCGTTGTCAAAGTCGATCCGACCGAGGAGTGGCCGCGGTTTCGTCTCGCACGTTTCAAGAAGGATGACGGCGCTCGTTATTTTGGGCCATACGCCCACGCGGGCGCGCTTCGGCAAACGCTCAACTTCATGCGTAAGAAATTTGGCGTGCTCACGTTTGGTCGCGGGTCGCCGACCGAGCGTGAACTGAAATCGGCGACGTATCAGGTGCCGGTGCGTTTGAGCGAAATCACGGCGGAGATTTATCGAGAGCGCGTTGACCAGGCATGTGAATTTCTCGAGGGCCATTCCCGGGAAATGATGGCGGCAGTGGAAGAGGAAATGCGGAAGGCGGCCGACAAAATGGATTTCGAAAAAGCGGCTGAGCTCCGGAACATGCTTGAAGATCTGCGGCGCACCACGAAACCGATGCGGCGTTTCACCCGTCACAGTCTTCCGAGCGCGATTGATCCGATCGCGGAGGTGCAGGCACTGGCGGATGCACTGCAACTCGATCGATTGCCTGCCGTAATGGAATGCTTCGACATCTCGAACATTTCCACTACGCATGTGGTGGCTTCGATGGTCTGTTTCCGCGCTGGCGTGCCGGACAAGGATAATTACCGGCGCTATCGCATTCGCACGGTCGCGGGGCAGGATGATTTTGCGAGCATGGCGGAAGTGGTTAGGCGGCGTTATTCACGAGTGTTGCTCCAGGCGCGCGAGGCGAACCCGGAAGCAGCGGAGTTTTCGCAAGAGAATCCAGCAGAAGCGCTTCGCTCCACCCAGGAAGACAGCGGTGATCGCGCACAGCCGTACGTGCGTCTGCCCGATCTGATCATTGTCGATGGCGGGAAGGGGCAGCTGTCCTCAGCTTGTCGCGAATTGCAGCGACTGGGGTTGCACGATCTGCCGATTATTGGATTGGCAAAGGAGTTCGAGGAAATTTATCGGCCGGGCCGCGCGCTGCCCTTGCAACTTCCACCGGATTCCGGTGCGCTACGCTTGCTGCAACGCATTCGCGATGAAGCGCACCGTTTCGCGAACGCCTACCTTCAATTGCTGATGAAGAAGCGGATCGAGGAGAGCATTTTGGACGATTGTCCCGGTGTGAGCCAAAACCGAAAAAGTTTGCTGCTCCGAAAATTTGGGTCGGTCAATCGGCTGCGGAAAGCGACAGTCGAAGAGATCGCCGCGACCGAAGGCATCGGACCGAAGCTGGCGGAGGAAGTTCATCGCTTCTTGCAGCGCCATTGATTCGTCCGCAGATT
Organism: uncultured Verrucomicrobiae bacterium; assembly: GCA_963737545.1. Lineage (GTDB taxonomy): Bacteria > Verrucomicrobiota > Verrucomicrobiia > Chthoniobacterales > UBA10450 > CAVTTH01. Next base: position 1,303,272 of record CAVTTH010000003.1, read on the forward strand.
GCGCGAATGGCTGGAGGTTTTGAGATCAAACGACTGCGGATCGTGCTTCTGTGCGCGCTCTTTCCAGTCGCGGTTTTTGGCCAGGTGGCTCAGCCCACGCCTGAGAGCGCGCCTTCGCCGTTCGAGGAAACAATCGTTCCGACGTACGAGACGCAGAAAAAGGCGCGAACGTATGTCCTCGATATTCCGGCGCCGCGCGGGCAGATCACCGATCGAAACGGTGTTCCGCTCGCGCAAAATAAGATCGGGTACAATCTCGCGGTAAACTATCCGACGCCGCTCGATTTTTCCGATGCCCAGGCGTTGAGCTTTACGCATGAGAAAATCGCCGCGGCTGAAAAATTGCTCAGTCACCGCCTGAACATTTCCGATGACCTTATTCTCCGGCACTATCACAATCGCGGTATTCTTCCGCTTGAGATTGCGTCTAATCTGACTCGTGCCGAATACGATGAGATTCGTAATCGCTTGCCGCCGGCGTTGACTCTTCGTCCTTTTTATCTCCGGTTCTACCCGAATGGTCCGGTCGCGGGGCAGATCATCGGCTACAGCGGCAAGACTGGGCGCAATCCCGACGGTATCATCGATAATCACGAAGTGCTTTGGCCAGAAACGGAAGGGCGCGAGGGCCTCGAGCAGACCTTCAACGACATGCTGACAGGCCAGCACGGATTTTACAACCTGACCTTCGATCAAGATGGGCGCAAAACGTCGGAGAAGATCATCGCGCCACCAGTCCCGGGTTACAACGTAGTCACGACCCTCGATTTCCATCTGCAAGATCTGGCCGAGAAAGCACTCGCCGCGGCGGCAAAGCGTGGCGCGATCGTAATCGTCGATCCGAACACGGGCGACATTCTCGCGATGGCGTCGTGGCCGACCTACGATCCGAACGTTTTCATTCCAACTATTTCTTCGGCCAAGTTTAAGGAATTGCAGAACGATCCGGACATTCCACTCTTGCCGCGAGCCTATCGCTCGTCCTATCCGCCGGGTTCGGTGTTCAAGGTTACGGTCGGAATCGCTGCGTTCGAAAGCGGTTCAATTCAACCGGCAGACGAATTCGATTGTCCGCCGGCGATCGAGATTGGGAACCTGGTGTTTCATAACTGGAAAAAGGCGGAGCGCGGGTCACTCAACTTTGTCCAGGCACTGACCGAGTCGTGCGACACATGGTTTTATCAGGTGGGGATGAAAACCGGCGCCGCGCCGATTGTCGATTGGGCGCGGAAGCTTGGTTTCGGGGCGAAGTGCGGGATTCCGCTGCGCGGCGAAGTGGAAGGACGGGTGCCGGACGATCAATACATGAAGGCGACACACGGTCGAAAGCTGCTGAACGGCGACATTGCAAATCTTTCGATTGGGCAGGGCGATTTGCTCGTGACGCCGCTGCAGATGGTACAATCGATGGGGATCGTAGCAAACGGCGGCACGTTTTATCAAACGCGTCTCGTGCAACAAGTGCAGACGCTCGATAACAAGATCGTTACTGCCTACCAGGTGCGCGCGAAGAAAACCGTCAACCCATCGGCGGTAACGATGCAGGAGTTACAGACCGGCATGATCGACGCAGTGAACGGCGGTGGCGGAACAGCGCATCAGGCGAGTTTGGAAAATGTCACTGTCGCCGGAAAAACGGGCACCGCTCAATGGGGCCCGAAGAACAAAGAGCGCACGGCCGCGTGGTTTGCGGGCTTTGTTCCAGCAGAACATCCGCAATACGCCTTTGCGGCGCTTTATGAGGGCGATGTTGGGAGCAAGGTCCATGGCGGAAGTGCCGCCGCGCCGATGATCGGTAAGATCCTGAAGGAAATTTACAAGGGTCAGAAACCAAACCGGCATGAGAAAGCGCCGCCTCGCGCCGAGCCGGTCGAAGAAGACGAATCGGATTAGCGCCGCGCCGCATCAGGGCGCAGCCGCTTCGGCTGGTTCGGGAAGCTCCATCGTCCCCTTGAACTTCGGTTCTTCGCCCTCGACGCCGAAATTATCCGCGTAGAGTTCCGCGATCCTGGCCATCTCTTCGCTCGTCAGCAGCGGGCAATCGGGTGCTTTGGCAAATTCGATCAACTGCGCTTCTTCGTAGATGTTTGGCAGAGTCGATGCGATCCGCTCATCCGCCAGCAACCACAGCAATGCCGCCTGCCCGAGCGTGCGCTCCGGGCTTTCGAGAAAGCGCAGCCGTTCAATCTTCTTCACTCCGTTGAGCAGCCAGCTGCGTGGACGATGACTGCGATGATCGTTAGGCGGAAAAACCGTCTCGGGCGTGTATCGTCCTTCCAGCATTCCTGAAGAATGCGTCACGCGAATCAGAAACATCGTATCTTTTCCGGCCTCGCTCGCAGACTTCTTGCATTGCGCGCCCGGGATGCTGCTCGAGCATGTTGTAGATATGCTGCACGCTTGTGATTTCGCGTTCGCGAACGCAGTTCACGCCTTCGTAGAGCCAGCCGATCGCGGGCCCGAGCGCAATGCCGTAATATCGAATCTTCCCGGAAGATTTGAGGCGTTCGAGCGCGGCCCAAAGCGCGTCGTCGTAGATTTGTTCCATCCGGATGTTATGCAATTGCAGCAGATCGATATGATTGGTCCTGAGTCGTTTTAACGCGGCCTCCGTCGCGCGAACGATGGCGTCGGGAGAAAAATCCTGAGGAATCTCGCGCTGTCCGCGCCCGCGCGCCTCACCATGTGTAACAAAATCGTAGCCAACCTTCGTCGCAATTACGATTGCATCGCGCTGATTTGGAAATGCCTTCGCGATCAGTTCTTCGCTCAATCCATTTCCATACGTGTCGGCAGCATCGAAAAGAGTGACGCCAAGATCGAATGCCTTGTGCATGAGGGCGATCGCTTCGCCCTCGGTGAAGTTTCCCCACCAACCGGTCGAAATCGTCCACAAACCGAACCCGACCTCGCTGACCGTGAGATCGGTATTTTTGTACGCGCGATACTTCATGCGCAAGGATAACAGGGTTAGTCGGCCGAGCGCAACCTCAGTGACGTTGCCGCCGTCGTGACCCCAAGGTGACAGAGGTGGGCCTTTAGCGTTAGGTTGCCATTAGAATGACAAAGCGGTGGACCAACTCGGCCCTCCTGATCGCGGGCCACGGCTCGACGGTGAATCCCGATTCGAGCGCGCCGACTCTCGCGCTTGCCGCGACGATTCGAAATCGGAAACTCTTCTTCGAAGTGGCGTGTTGTTTTTGGAAAGAGGAGCCGAGTCTGCGCGACGCACTTGTCTTCTTCAACGATGCCGCGATCAAAGACGTTTACGTCGTGCCGAATTTTATCAGTGAAGGTTATTTTACGCAGACGGTCATCCCGCGGGAGTTGGATTTGAGCGGTCGAGTGACGGAACGCGTCAACGGACAGGTCTGGAAATATTGTGAGCCCGTCGGGACTCATGCAGCCATGACCGACCTCCTGCTGAAGCGGGTGAGCGACGTGGCGCCGGACGCGCCAGCTTCCGAAACGACTTTGCTGATCGTCGGGCACGGCACTGATTTGAATGATAACAGTGCAGTCGCCGCAAAAAGACAGGTCGATAAAATTCGCGCCTTGGATCATTTTGCCGAAGTTCTAAATGTTTATATGGAAGAGCCGCCGCTGGTTTCGGATTGGATGAAACTAACAAATACGAAAAACGTCGTCGTTGTTCCGTTCTTCATCTCGGACGGCCTGCATAGCTATCAGGACATCCCGGTACTGCTCGGGATCGCCGAAGAATCAGCCTCGCCCACGAGTGGGTCGCGTGCTCTTCGGCGTAATCCACACGAGATGAATGGCCGGGCTCTTTATTATGCGAGTGCCATTGGCAATGATCCGCGAATGGTCGATGTCGTAATCGAGCAGATTGAGGCGTTTGATCGGGAGCCAGGTTTTTCGCATTCGATCTCGGGAGATTTTCAGGCGAAGATGTATTGTTAGCCATGGCAAAGAAGACCAAACTCCTGCAGGAACTCGGTGTCTTTGTTCTGGCGGGCGCGCGCAGCCCGGAGCGGTTGAAGCAAGCCGTGGAGATGATTCGGGAAGCCTGCGATTATCGCTGGGTAGGCATTTACAAGGCAACCCGAACGGAGTTTTGTATTGCGGCAGGAACGGGGAAATGCCCGCCGGCATATCCTTGCTTTCCTATCGCCCAGGGGATTTGCGGGGCGGCAGCGGAATCGCGCAAGACAATCGTAGTACCGGACGTCCATAAGGATCCGCGGTACCTGCCGACATTCGGAAGCACACAATCCGAAATCGTTGTCCCGATTATTGACGAAAAGCATCATGTCGTCGGGATGCTGGACGCGGAAAGCGAACATCTGAATGCGTTCGACCACGATGATCAGAATTTCCTCGAGCACGTCGCTCCGTTGATCGCTCGCGTGTTGTGACGGAAAGCGAGGGGCGAGAACGTCCGCAAATCGAACTCGCGCTGGAGCGTTGGCAAACTGTTGGTCTGCGCGCCATCGGCCAGGTTGCGATCGCGTCAAGGCCGGAACGGGCATTCGTTCTATGTCACCGTGATGACGCGGAGCGTGATGATCTGGCAATCTATTTTTCGGCCGAGGATGCCGCTGAGATCGCGAAATACGATGATGCCGGCGACTATCGTCCGCTAAAAACGGCGCCGAATCTGCGTCATGGTTGGCGTCTGGAGTTGATCGGCATTCGCGCGCTGCGCCGGGCGCTGGATCTCTTTTATCCGGGACGCCTCGCTGCGTTTCTTGCGGCGGAACAGGGGCAGCTGACTTCGACTTCCTTCCGTGAAACGTTGGCGAGGCAAACCGGAATGTACCGCGTGGCGGCAAAAATAACCGACACCGAGGCCGATGCTTTGATCGGTCGGTTCTGTCGATCGGATTGCGGTTGCCTCCGCACCATCGTGTGGAAATGCGACACAAGCGGAGCGATTCCATCAACGCAGCTGCCGCCGGAGAAATATCAGACGGCCCATGATCAGACCGGGCGAAACGAGCCCGTCATTCCGTTGCTTTGCCAGGAGGCGTGCAACCTTCTGGTCGCCGAAGCGCGCAAAGTGGTGAAATCGAAAATCAAATCATGATCGTCCGAGCCCGTGTCGTCGTGACGATGGATGGTGCACCGGTCGAGAACGGAGCGGTCGCGATCGATGCCCCGACAATTACTGACGTCGGAACATTTGACGAAGTTGCAGCCCAGAACACGGGCGAGGTCGTCGATCTCGGCGAACAGGCGCTGCTGCCGGGTTTGATCAACGCGCACTGCCATCTCGATTACACGACGCTGCGAGGCAAAATTCCGTCGCAACATTCTTTTACCGATTGGATTCGCGCAATCAACGCCGAGAAGGCAAAGCTAACGGCGGACGACTACATCGCATCGATCAATCAAGGCTTTGCCGAGGCGAAGAGTTTTGGGACGACGACGATTGTCAATCTGACCGCATTCCCGGAATCGATCGCTCAGATCAAAGAGCCGATCCGGACATGGTGGTTTGGGGAATTAATTGACGTGCGAGATCCGCGTCAGACAGGAGAAATTGTCGATCGCGCGGTCGAGTCATTAAAATCCGCAGACCATTGGGGCTTGGCCCCGCATTCTCTTTTCACCGCATCATCCGGCTTGTATCGAGCATGCTCCAACCTTGCTCGGCGCGAAAGCTTGCTGCAAACAACGCACCTTGCCGAATCTCGCGAAGAAATGGAGATGTTCCACGAGGCGGGCGGCCCGCTTTTCGATTTCGTTAAGAGCATTGGTCGCCCGATGGAGGATTGCGGACGGGGGACGCCTCTCGCTCTGCTCTTATCTCGTGAAATACTCGATGCGCGATGGATCATCGCGCACTTGAACGAACTCTCCGAAGGCGACTTTGATCTCCTTGCCCGTAAGAGATTCCACATCGCCCATTGCCCCGGAAGTCATCGCTACTTCGGTCACGCGCCGTTTCAGTTGGATCGGCTGCGCTCTCTCGGCTTCAACATTTGTCTCGGGACGGATAGCCTGGCGAGCAATTCCAGCCTGAGCTTGTTCGATGAAATGCGCGGGCTGCAACTGACGAACCCGTCACTGTCCCCACGCGATCTGCTGGAAATGGTGACTACGAATCCAGCCGCGGCCCTCGGTCTGGCGAAGTCACTTGGCCGTGTGCGTTCCGGTTGTCGCGCCGACCTGGTAAGCCTTCCGCTCTCCGTTTCCGGCGGCGATGTGCTGGAGCAGATTGTCGCGTTCGAAGGGCCCGTGGCTTGGATGATGATCGATGGAAAGAGTGCTTAAGCGCATCGTCTGACCAGCTTAGAGGCTTTCTCAATTTAGCTTTTCTTTTCTCAATTCTGAAATATTCTCCGCCCTGCGAGTATGGCTAAGATTATCATTATAGACGACGAGCCAGCAATGGTGGAGGTCATAGTGACTCTGTGCCGCGACAAAGGCCACCAGGTTTTTCCGTTCGGGTCCCCCACCAAAGCGATTGAACAGCTCGATAGCATCGCGCCGCAGGTTGTCATCGCGGATATCAAAATGGAGACGATGAGTGGGTTCGATGTTCTCCGCCATGTTCGCGAGCATCACCGCCAAACCGCCGTCATTTTGATCACGGCTTATGCATCGGTGGAAACGGCTGTCGAGGCGATGAAAATGGGCGCGTACGATTACGTGACCAAACCTTTCAAAATCGACGAATTGCAGATGACGGTGCAACGCGCTCTTGATTACCAGGCGGCGTTGCGGGAAAACGTCTATCTCCGCAAGGAACTGAAAAACAGATATCGCTTCGAAAACATTATCGGAACGAGTCGCAAAATGCAGATCGTCTACAACTTGATCAACAAGGTCGCCGATACGGACAGCACCGTCCTGATTCAAGGCGAGAGCGGAACGGGAAAAGAGCTGGTGGCGCGCGGACTCCACTTTAACAGCAATCGCCAGCATCATCCTTTCGTCGCGATCAATTGCAGCGCGCTGCCCGAGAATTTGCTCGAGTCGGAATTGTTCGGGCACAAGAAGGGCGCCTTCACCGGTGCAGTTTCCGATAAGCGCGGGCTCTTCGAGGAAGCGAATCTGGGAACGATTTTTCTCGATGAGGTGAATTCCATGGCGCCGCCGTTGCAGACCAAGTTGCTCCGGGTCCTGCAGGAGCGCGAGGTCCGCCGCGTCGGGGATAACAAGAGCATTCCAGTCAACGTCCGGGTGGTCGGCGCGACTAACGAAGTGCTCCAGGGGAAAATGAAGGACGGTTCTTTCCGCGAGGATCTTTATTACCGACTGGCCGTGATTCCGGTCGAGATTCCGCCGTTACGCGAACGCCTGGAGGACGTGCCGCTGCTCGTGAATCATTTTCTCCAGAAACAGGCGGGCGCCACCGGCGGCGAACCGAAAAAAATCGATTCGAAAGCCGTCGATATTCTTTGCCATTACGACTATCCGGGGAATGTGCGGGAGCTCGAGAACGCGATCGAACGAGCCTGTGCGTTGTGTGAAGACGATCTGATCCTGCCGGCTGATCTGCCCCCGCAGATTGTCACGTCAGCGCAGGGCGAAAAGACCGGACAGGCGATAGCGGCAATGCCCGTGGGCCAAACGCTCGACGATTTTATTCAGCAACAAGAGCGTGGATATATCGAGGCGACTCTGGCGCACTGCGGGGGTTCCCGTGAAAAAGCGGCCAGCATGCTCGGCATCAGCATGGCTACGCTCTATCGCAAGGTAGAGCCGAAGAACAAAAAGTAGTCTGCGATCGCCCTATCCGCGTTTGCTGAAGATCTTTAGCTCCTCAGCGGCCTTTTGCAGATCATCCAGCGTTGCCAGCGTAGCGGCCTGCGCCTTCAGGGTGGCCTCGTTCGTCGCCTTCATTTCTTGAAGGACCTTCAGAGTCGATTCTGACGAGATGCTACCACCGGGTGCGGAAGCAGTTGCCGGTGCCGCGGAAGCGGTAGCCTGGGCCGGAACAACCACCGTCGCGGGCGTTTGTCCTCGCAGGCCCAGGGACAGGAGCGCGGTGGCGGCGACGAGGGCGAGAAAAATCTTGGTCTTCATCCTATCGGCCCCCTCGACTTCCGTAGATCCTCGCGACCCGGATAGCCTCGGCAACGGCGGCCAGCTTCGCGTCAATCTTGGATTGGTTATCCGCGATGGTGGCCTGCTGGGCCTGTATTTCCTTTATCATGGCGATGATCTGCTGTTCGTTGGCTACGCCTATCCCGGTCTGGGCCCAGAGCGCGGGAATGGTCAGCAGACCCGTCACAACGATGGCAGTTTGGACAATTCGTTTCATAGAAGGCAGGATTGCGGCATTGTAGAGCAGATAGCATTCCGCATCTACTCCGTCCCGGGGCACCGCGGATGGCGGCGCGGTAATTGCTTGCGTCCCATGGCAGCGATTAGTAACCTCCGGATATGGCCGGTCCGGGAATGCATCAATCGCAGAACCTTTCGCTCCAGCAGGTTCTTGCGCCGCAGCTGCAGCAAAGTCTGCTTATTCTCCAGGCGCCGCTGCTCGAACTCCGGAATCTCGTGCAGCAGGAAATGGAAACGAATCCTGTCCTTGAGGAACTTTCGACGGAAGTAAGTTCCGACGAAACCCCGGATTCCAAGACTGCTGAGGAGGAAGCATTCAAGGAAGAATTCGACCAACTTGCGAAACTCGATGACGAATGGCGCGATTACATGGCGCAGTCGAGCAGTTACAGTGGGCGCTCGCAGGAAGATGAGGAAAAGCGTCAGTTCTTCTTCGACTCGATTGTCACTCAGGAAACACTGCAACAGCATCTCATGGGGCAGCTCAACCAAACGGCGCTAAACGCCGACGATCGCAAGACCGCTGAGCTGATTATCGGCAACATCGACGACAGCGGCTTTTTGCAAGCCACGCCCGAGGAGATGTCGAAGAACACCGGGATCGCACAGGACGATTTCGAACACATGCTCACACTCATCCAGAGCTTCTTTCCGCCGGGAGTGGGCGCTCGGGACTTGCGGGAGTGTCTGCTGATTCAGCTAAAGCGCGAAGGACGGCAGGGCAGTCTAGAATACAAGATCATCTCCGAGCACATGCAGGATCTCGGGAAGCGCCGTTTCCCAGAGATCGCGCGGCGGATGGGCATCAGCGTCGAGCAGGTACAGAAATGCGCGAATAACATCGCGCAGCTCGATCCCAGGCCCGGTCAGGTTTTCGCTGAGGCGCCGCAAAATTATGTTCTGCCGGACGTCACAGTTGAAAAGATTGATGGTGAGTACCAGATCACCCTGAATGGGGAACAGATTCCGCACCTCCGCATCAGCAACACCTACAAGGACATCATGTCGCAGGACGGAAACGGGAGCGAAGTGAAGGACTACATCCGTGACAAGATCCGGAGCGGGAAATTCCTCATCAAGTCCATTCATCAACGGCAACAGACGATTTCGAACATTGCCCATCAGATTGTGGCGCGGCAGCGGGAGTTTCTCGATCACGGCTCGGCCCACCTCAAACCGATGACGATGGTGCAGATCGCTGATGCCGTTGGCGTGCACGAGACGACAGTCAGCCGCGCGATATCGGGCAAATACATGTCCACACCTCAGGGTGTGTTCGAGATGAAATATTTTTTCACGCCCGGTTATCAAACCGCCGGCGGCGAATCGATGAGCAACACGAGTGTGAAGGAAGCGATCATGGATTTGGTGAAAGAGGAAAACTCCGCTTCTCCTCTCAGCGACAAGGAGATTGTCGAGATTCTGAGCGAGCGTGGTATCCCGATCGCGCGACGCACGGTCGCAAAATACCGGACCGAGCTGAATATTTTGCCGAGCAACATGCGGCGGAAATATTAGCCGCTGTAGCGGCGGTCTCCGACCGTCGCTGTGTAGAAAATGAGATTGGCGAGCTCATAGAGCGCCGCTACAGTCCGCAAAATGAATTCCGCGCTGCGCGCTCGTGTTATTGCCGAGTGGCGGGGGATGCCCGACAAGATGCCGCGCCCCGATCGATGGCAATCGACCGCCGATCTTCTCCCGAGAGTGATGCAAAAACTCGGGTTGAGAGAGCGTTTGCACGAAGCGGAAGTCCTGGAAGCGTGGAGCACGGTGGTCGGCGCCTTCATTGCGGCACATTCCTCTCCAACGAATTTGCGCGATGGCGTGCTCTACGTGCGTGTGCTCCAGCCCACGCTGCACTATGAACTCGATCAAGTCTCGAAGCCGGTAATCTTGCGCAAGCTGAAACAGCGGTTTGGGAGCAGAACCATCCGCGAGATCAAGTTTCGAGTTGGTTGACTCGAAGGGAACGGCGCGATCAGATCCTTGCTGGACCGCGAAAAGGCGCGGCCGATGGGAACGAGGAAACCTTGCGATTTTGTTCTTGCAATTTGGAAGACGCAGGCGCAAACCCGACACACTATGAAACTGCGTGCCTTGCTCTGTCTTGCCTTGGTCGGTGCTGCGATCGCTTTCTGGTTTGGCGCCCACGTCTCCGCGACCGAAAAGATGTCGACCGTTGCCAGTCACAATGTCGTTTTTGGCAAGGAAGCCATCGTCATTCCGGGAACGACAATCTCGAAGACTGATCAGGAGGCGATGAACCAAATTCTCAGCAAATACGACAAATCCCTCTATCGCATCGATACCTACGAGAACGGAAAGCTGACAAAGACGCAGGGTAAATTGAGTGATGTCGTGACTAACAAACAGTTGGCCTCCGAGATTGCGGCCAACGTGAAAAGAACCGGTTTCACGCAGTCCGCGGTCCAAATCCGAGTCGGCCTAACGACCAATCCTGCACGTTCGCAGAATCCCGGCAACACAAACAACCCCGCGCGCTCGCAGAATCCCGGCACAACCAACAATCCTGCGCACTCACAGAATCCCGGCACAACCAATAATCCTGCACACTCGCAGAATCCCGGCACAACCAATAATCCTGCACACTCGCAGAACCCCGGCACGACCAATAATCCTGCACACTCGCAGAACCCCACCCCCGGTACGACAACCAATCCTGCTAAACAGAATTCGGGCGACGAATTGGTAGAGCGCCTGAGGCCGATTCTGGAGAAGTACCGGAATAAGTAACGGCTGCTCGTTACGGAGCGCGTGGCGGGTGTTATACCGGAAGCAGCTCTATCTCGTCTGCTTTTCCTGCCATTTTCTTTTGATCCTCGCAGTCTGCTGGCGAGATACGTTGTCGTTTGTAGCAAGGGGCTATACGTCACTTCCCAGTTCGTTTTGTCCTTATGCTGAGAGAGCTCAGGGCATCGCCTCATTCGTGATCGGCGAGCGCCTGGCGCCCGCCAATCCCATGCGGCAGGCAGTGACTGCGTACCTCCACCTGAGTGGAATCGAATCGGGTTACGCTCTTTTTGCCCCCAATGTTCCCGACAATTACAAGCTGGTCTTCGAGCTGCACTATCCGGATGGCCGGATCGAATATGATCTACCCCACGTATCGAGTGGCGCTGCCGGTCTGCGATTGACCACGTTATTGGACAACATCGGAGATACTCGCTCCGACGAACTCCGGGAAGTGATGATCAAGATGGTTGCCTACTCGGTTTGGCGCGCGCATCCGGACGCAATCATGATCCGTGCGGTTTTTGGATTCGCGGAGCTCCCAACGGCGTTGGAGTTTCGGCGCGGCGTCCGAGAGTCGGATGAATTCCTGTACGCCTATGACTTCGTTTTCCCGCCGCCTGGCAGCGTTGATCGGCCCTGATGTCGATGATTAGAGAGCGGCTAAACAGGTTCTTGTTTCCGGTCAGGTCCAGTGATTGGATCACGGTGCTTCGCATCGGCCTGGGTCTGCAAGTAACCATATATTCTCTGTCTTTGTGGCATGACTGGATTTCCTTGTTCGCCGCGAACGGAAATGGCTTGATCGACCGCGATCTCAGTGAAGCGATTCTAAGTCTGGACAGCTCATTCATTCCCAGGCTTGGCTGGCTGGTTACGCTAGGCGGCCGGATGGGTTTGAGCGAAGAAGTGACGCTGAGACTTTCTTTGATTTTCTTGCTCGGCAGCGGCATTTGTCTACTCATCGGGTTTCTTTCGCGCCCGGCGGCCATTGCGGCCTGGCTCCTTCACCTGGCCGCGCGCAGCAGCGGTGGGTTGAGCGCCTACGGCGTGGACAATTTCATGACGATAGGGCTTTTCTATCTGATGCTATGCCCGCTGCCCGATCTGTATTCTCTCGACGTCTGGTTTCGGAAAAGGCGAAGAGCAGATCCTTGGCGGATCGGATTTCATCAGCGCGTCGTCCAGCTCCACTTGTGTTTGATCTACTTCTTCGGCGGTCTGGCCAAATGCCTCGGAGCCGGCTGGTGGAATGGAAATAGCATGTGGCGGGCGCTGACCCGTTCCCCCTTCGATGTTATCCCCGCCGACTTCCTTCTGCGTTGGAGTATGCTCTTGCCGCTGGTTGGAATTGTCATCTGCCTCGTGGAGATCGGTTATCCAATTTTTATCTGGCCAAAGAAAACACGGCAGATCTGGCTGCTTTGCATTTTGACCATGCATGCGGCAATAGGAGTTACGATGGGTCTCTATCTTTTCGCGCTCGTTATGATTGTTTTGAACGTCGCTGCATTTGGCGCAGGCTCGATGTCCGTCCTCTTTCGACAAACGAGACAGGCCACATGAAAACATTCGTGCAGGAGCTTAAGACGCGGCGCGTCTATCGCGTTGCCATCGGCTACGTGGTGGGTGGCTCGGCGATCGTGCAACTGGCGGGCACGGTGCTGCCGATTTTCCACGCGGCGGAATGGGTCCAACAGGTGTTTGTCGCTTTGGTCGCGATTGGTTTCCCAATGGCGCTTGTTCTGGCGTGGAGTTTCGATCTGCGCGGCGGGACCATCGAGAAAACGCCCTCGAGCCCCGACGGCAGCGGCGGTACGAACAAGTGGGCGATCTGGATCCTGATCGCACTCGGTTCCTTCATCGCACTCTCCGGACTTGCCGGATATTGGTTCTGGCATCCGTGGAGAACCGTCTCTCACAGCCAACAGGCGGCAGCTCCAGTCGTTAACGCGAAAAGCATCGCCGTCCTGCCCTTTGAGAATTTGAGCGACGAAAAAAATGCGGGCTACTTCACCGAGGGTGTGCAGGACGAAATTCTCACACACCTGGCCAGAGTGGCCGATCTCAAGGTCATCAGCCGCACCAGTGTCATGCAATATAAGAGCGGAATGCCTCGGAATCTGCGCGCGATCGCGGCGGATCTGGGTGTGGCGCACGTGCTGGAGGGGACGGTACAGCGTTCGGGTGACCGGGTGCGGATCAGCGCGCAATTGATTGATGCGAGGACAGACGCACACATCTGGGCGGAGCATTACGACCGGGAGTTGGCCGACGTTTTTGGAATCCAAACCGAGGTGGCGGAAGAAATCGTGGCGCAATTGAAAGCGCGGCTGTCGCCTGTTGAGAAAGCCGCGATCGAAGAGCGTCCCACCCACGACCTGGCCGCATACGATCTTTACGCGCACGCCAAGAGTCTCATCGAAGCGATTGCTTTCAGCGCGCGGGCGAAAGAAAATCTGTTTGAGGCAACGCGTTTGCTCGATGATGCGGTTGCCCGCGACCCGACTTTCTTGCTCGCATACTACCAATTGGGCCGGGCGCAGGACCTGATTTATTTCCTCGGTATCGATCACACACCGGAGCGCCTGGCATTGGCGGATGCGGCGGTGCAAACGACGCTCCGTCTTCGCCCCGACTCTGGTGAAGCGCACCTCGCCCTCGCCCAACATCTGTACTGGGGCTATCGCGAATACGATCGCGCCCGTGAGCAACTTGCCATTGCACGGCGTCTGTTGCCTAACGAACCTCTTGTCCTTGTTCTGGCTGCCTACATCGACCGGCGGCAGGGCCGGTGGGAGCAGTCCATCCAGGAAATGGAGAGCGCGCTCGAGTTGGATCCGCGCAACCTTTTTATCCTGCAGGAGATTTCATTTAATTATGAAGCTCTGCATCGCTACAGGGATATGGCCGCCACTCTCGATCGCGTCCTGACCATGGCTCCGAAAGACATCAATACACGGGTCCAGCGAGCCTCTGTCGATCTTGTCTGGCACGCGGATTTGCGGCCACTGCACTCTGTTATTCAAGATATCCTGGCAGAGGATCCGTCGGCAGCACCGGCATTGACCGGGCAGTGGATGTGGCTGGCTTTGTGCGAACGCGATGAGGCTGCTGCGCATCAGGTTCTGGCGGCCATTAGTTCGGACGGAAGCGAAGACCTGGGAGTCAAGTATCCAAAGGCTTGGTTTGAGGGGATCGTCGCTCGCGCCTTCGGCCATCACGATGAGGCGCGGGCAGCGTTCGCCATCGCCCGGGCCGCAGTGGAAAAGACAGTAAAGGAACAACCGGCCTATGCTCAACCGCTCTCGCTGCTTGGGATGATCGACGCAGGTCTCGGTCGCAAAGAGGACGCGATCCGCGAGGGGCGAAGAGCCGTTGAGCTGCTGCCTGTGTCAAAGGATGCGCTGAGTGGTCCGGCGATGATGGAGAATCTGGCAGTGATTTATGCGTGGACCGGCGAAAAAGAGCGGACGTGCAAGCAGCTCGCCGCCGTCATGGCGGTCCCTTATGACCTGGGTTATGGCAGGCTGCGTCTATCTCCTTTCTGGGATTCGTTGCGCGGAGATCCCTGCTTCGAAAAAATTGTGGCTTCACTCGCACCGAAATAGTGTTCGCGCGATGCCTGACGAGACGATTCACATCGAGCAACTGAGAATCTCTGCACGGATTGGAGTACCCGATCTGGAACGCGCCGCGCCGCAGCGACTCGCTCTCAATATTACGCTGTGGCCGAAACAGTCCTGGCATGACTTGGAGGACGATATCAGCCGGACCGTGAATTATTCGACTGTTGCGCGCGTGGTCGAAGAGTTTGTTCAAAATCGGTGCGACAAGCTGATCGAGACCCTGGCGGATCAGATAGCCGCGCATTTGTTGCGTAGTTTTCCGGTCAGGCAAGTGCGGGTCGAGTTGCGAAAATTCGTTCTGGCAAAGGCGGAGTTTGTCTCGGTCGCGGTGACTCGGAAGCAGGAGAAGTAGCGACGCTTTTGGCAAGCGCCGCTATACCAAAGCAAGCATTCGCTTTTCCGTGCGCTGCTCATAATCTTCCTGCCGTGGAATCAAAAAGTGGAACGCGTTCCGAAGTTGGCTGGCAGGTCGTTTCCACCGAGGCCCGTTTTGAGAATGCCCATTTGAAGGTCGTCGATGTGGAAATGCTCACACCCGCGCATCGGGTACCTCGCCCATGGACAATTGTGCAACGCAAAGCGGCGGTTGTGATTGCTCCGATGACGCGTGATGGGAAGTTGATACTCATCCGGCAGGAGCGGCTGCCAATAAGCGAGGCGATTTGGGAAATGCCGGCTGGCCAAATCGACGACGCTGTCGCGGAGGACAGCGATTCCAACGAGACCCCTCCGCATCCAGTGATCGCGGCTGTTGCGTTGCGTGAATTGCGGGAGGAAACCGGCTTTGAGTTGGCTGAGGATGGCGAATTAATTCCACTTGGTCATTTTTTCTCTTCGCCCGGATTCACGGATGAGCGCGGATATTTTTTTCTGGCCCGTCCGGTTGAATCGAACGCCGCCGGTCACATCCACGATTCCTCCGAATCGATTCTGGATTGCCGCAGCTTCAGCTTCTACGAAATCAGCCGCATGATTCGAGAAAATGAAATTCGCGATGCAAATACGCTGAGCATCTGCGCGCGATTGATCGCCTCCGGTTATGTGACGCTTGATGCGCGCTCATCATGAGACTGCGAAATTTTTTCAAGTTTCGCGAGATGGCGCAGGGCGATGCCTCCAAGCCGTTTCTCGAACACTTGGAAGACCTGCGTTGGACAGTGGTGAAAATGTCGATCACGCTGCTGCTGGCGATGATTATCGCGTTCGCCTTTCGCTCTTCGCTCGTCCAAATAATCCAGCGACCGCTTGAGGTGTTGGGACCGGGTGTGGGCGCGCTGCGGGCGCTGGGAATTACAGATTCGTTGACCGTTTCGTTTCGCCTCGCGTTCTATGCCGGGATCGTTCTCTCGTTTCCTTTACTCCTTTATTTTCTGGCCGAATTCGTTTTGCCCGCGCTTACCGCGATGGAGAAGCGTTTCACCTTGCCGGCGATTCTTGTCAGCTTCGGGCTTTTCCTGCTTGGTGTGCTCGTCTGTTATTATTGGCTTTTGCCGAAAACCATTCTGTTCTTTTTTCGCGATACCCGATCCCTCGGTTGGGATGTGGCTTGGACAGTGCAGGAATATTATTCATTCGTGACTCGTTTCACTATTGGCTTCGGTTTGTCGTTTGAATTGCCGGTCGTTGTGCTCGCGCTCGTCCGTTTCGGCCTGGTGACCTATGAATTCATGACACGCACCCGGCCCTACGCCATCGTTCTGATTTTTATCCTCGCCACCATCATCACGCCTACACCGGATGTCCTGACTTTGATCGCGCTGAGCCTTCCGATGTGTTTGCTCTATGAGAGCTGCATTTGGATCGCATGGTTCATGCAACGCCGCGTCGCGCGGAAGGCTGACTAAATCACGTGGCCGATCCACTCGTCGCTTACCGCTTTCTTTTCGCCGGAATCGCGTTCGTTCTCGGCGCGGTGGTCGGCTCATTCTTGAACGTCTGCATCTACCGGCTCCCTCTTGATCTTTCGGTCAACGAGCCGCGGCGATCATTTTGTCCTTCGTGCAAGAAACCGATTCCGTGGCACCAGAATCTTCCGCTCCTGAGCTGGCTACTTCTTCGCGGGCGTTGCGCAAATTGCGGGAGCCGAATTGCGTTTCGCTATTTCGCGGTCGAATTGCTGACCGCGCTGCTCTTTCTCGCCATCTGGCAGAATTTTTCATGGGAGATCGCGTTTGCCTACTGGGTTTTCGTTTCGCTCCTGATCGTCGCCACGTTTGTCGATTTCGAGCATTTCATAATTCCGGACCAAATCACTCTCGGCGGCACCGCGGCGGGCGTCGTCGCCAGTTTCATTGTGCCGGCCCTGATGGGGACCGATCGTCGAATTGTCTCTATGATCACGTCGATCGCGTCGGCCGGGCTCGGCTTCGGACTGCTCTGGCTCGTCCTCGAGGGGGGAAAACTTGTTTTTGGGAAAAAGAGAATCCGCCTCGACGAGCCGGCTGCATTTACCTGGACGCGGACGGGAGACGACGCCGACTTCATCGTCGGCGACGAACGCGGATTATGGAGTGATCATTTCGCGCGCGAAAAGGATCAGCTCCTGTTGCAATGCGACCAGGCCGCGATCGATGGGCGCCCATTCGGCAAGGTGATGCTGCAGTTTCACTACAATCGTGTCGCCGTCGGCGGGGAGGAACTTGATCTCGATCAGATCGATCAGATTTCCGGCGTTGTGCGCGAACTGCAAATTCCGCGCGAAGCGATGGGGCGCGGCGATCTTAAATTTCTCGCCGCGATCGGCGCGTTCCTCGGCTGGCGGGCTGTCTTTTTCAGCATCTTTGCCGGTTCCATGTTCGGTTCTCTCGTTGGACTAACGACATTGTTGATCGGCAAGCGTGTCTGGTCCGCCAAACTGCCGTTCGGTCCTTATCTCGCGCTTGGCGCTCTGGTCTGGATGTTCTTTGGCGGCGCCCTGACCGATTGGTACATGGGGCTGCTTCGTCCCTAGGCGGGGAGCGCGGGCTGCGCGAAATAGGTGCCGTGGATCGCATCGCTGATCTCGATCAAGCGCTTCTGAATTCCTTCCAAATATTCGTGGAGCCCGAACTGGAAGATATCGCCGATCGCGGCGTAATCGAGATCGTAACGGAGCCGGCCCGACAAGCGCTCCACTTCATTGGCATAATGCGTTTCGCTCGATCCGGAGATACGATGCAGAGCCTCGTCCAGCGAATCGACGCAGAAACGGATTGATCGCGGGAATCCGGAATGCGTGATGATGAACTCAGCCACCCGCCATGGCGCCACCTGACTGACGTAAATCTTGCGATAGGCCTCGAGCGCGCTGCACGATCTTAGGACTGACATCCATTGGATGGTATCAATGTTCCCGCCGACCTTTTCGCCGGACGGGAGCAGAATGTGATATTTCACATCGAGAATGCGCGACGTGCAGTCGGCGCGTTCGAGAAATTTTCCAGCGTTCATGAAAAAGCAGCCTTCACCGCGCGTCATCGTCGCCTCGGTGATGCCTTGAAAGAGATGGGAACCGGCGATGACTCGATTAAAGAACTCGTAGGGGCTCGAGCGCACAAGCTTTCGGCCAGAATCGCTCTTCACAAAAAGGTAGAGTCGGTTGATCTGTTCCCACATCTCGCTCGAGATTTGTTCGCGCGTGCTGCGTGCATTCTCGCGGGCGCGCGTCAGGCAGGAAAAAATCGAGTTCGGATTTTTCTTCTGCAATGCCACGAAATCGATCACCTTTTTCCCGTCGGGTTTCTCATAAAGAGATGCGAAGAGTTCATTTTCTTCCAAAGAGCTGATAATCGGATTCCATTGTTGCTGAATATCCGCTCCCGGCTGGTTCGCGAGGTCCAATAGCAGCAGCATGTTTACATCGGCGATGCGCGCGATGTCTTCGGCGCGCTCGATGTAGCGACTCATCCAGTAGAGAGAATCGGCAACCCGGCTAAGCATCAGTCGTCTCCGTCCTCATCGATGACCCAGGTGTCCTTGCTGCCACCGCCTTGCGACGAGTTCACCACCAGTGAACCGGCGCGCAACGCCACGCGCGTGAGGCCGCCGGGAACAATCGTCACCTTTTCGCCATACAAAACGTAAGGGCGCAGATCGACATGGCGGCCCTGCATCGAGCCATCGCAGAACGATGGCGCGCGCGAAAGCGGAATGACCGGCTGGGCGATGTAATTGCGCGGATTCTTTTCCACCTTTTTGCGGAAAGCATCGCGCTCCGCCTTTGTCGCCTGCGTTCCAATCAATATTCCGTAGCCGCCGCTTTCGTTCGCCGCTTTCACCACCAATTCGGAAATGTGTTCCCGGATGTAAGCCAGTTCTTCCGGAACCGAGGCGAGATAGGTGGGGACGTTTGGAAGAATCGGATTTTCCCCCAGATAGTACCGAATCATTTTCGGCACATAATGGTAAACGACTTTGTCGTCGGCTACGCCAGTGCCGATCGAGTTGGCCAGACTGACGTTTCCATCGCGATAGGCATCTACTAGCCCGGGCACACCCAACCCCGAATCCTTCCGAAAAACCTGAGGATCGAGAAAATCATCGTTGATCCGTCGGTAAATCACGTCGACCGGCTTGAGCCCTTTCGTTGTCCGCATGAAAACCTTGCCGCCGTCCGCGACCAGGTCACGGCCTTCGACAATTTCAATTCCCATCGAGCGCGCCAGGAAGGAATGTTCGAAGTAGGCGGAGTTAAAGACCCCGGGAGTGAGCAGGACGACGGTCGGCTCGCTCCGTCCCTCGGGCGCGATGTAACGCAGAACATTGAGCAGTTCCTGGCTGTAATCTTCCACCGGCCGGACGCGATATTTCGCAAACAGGTTCGGAAAGACGCGCTTCATCGTCTGCCGATTTTCCACCACGTAGGAAACGCCGGAAGGACAGCGCGCGTTGTCCTCCAGCACCAGATAATCGCCGTTCTGATCCCGAATCAGATCGGTGCCGCAGATGTGGAGGTAGATATTTTTCGGCACGTCGAAATGCATGAACTCCGGCCGAAAATGAACCGCTTCCCACACAATCGCTTTCGGAATGACGCCATCGCGCAGGATGTTTTGCGAATGATAAATATCGTGCAGAAATAGATTCAGGGTCGTGATGCGCTGGACCAGCCCGCGTTCGATCAGATCCCATTCTTTCGCCGGAATAATTCTGGGCACGAGATCGAACGGAAAGATTCGCTCGGTCCCCTGGTCGTCGTTGTAGACGGTGAAAGTAATGCCCTGACTGAGAAAAGTGGAAGCCGCGAGCGCGCGTTTCCGCTCAAACGTCTCGCGTTCCATTTCCTTGAAACGATCGAGCACCTTTGCGTAGTGAGGACGAACCGAGTTCGGCGCCGCGAACATTTCGTCGAAAAATTCCCCGACTTGATAATCGGAGAAAAAGTCGCCCATTGGTCAGTCTGGCAGCGTGAAAATCTGACGCAAATGAAAAACCCCATGCTCTCTTCGGTGGCACACCGGAGTGCGTCTGCGCGGGTCGCGGAGCGCTTTCGCCGCGGTTGGCTCCGCCATTATGTCGTGGGCAAACTACGGAGCGATCCAGTCTATCCCGCGGTTTACGAACTCTTGCAATGTTCGCGTCAGCCGCTGCTCGATGTCGGATGCGGACTTGGCCTTCTCGGTTTCTATTTGCGCGAGCGCGCCTTCGAGCAGCCGATCACGGGATTGGATTTCGATGGGCGAAAAATTCGCCGCGCCGCCGAAATCGGCCACTCAAGTTATCAGGAGCTGGAATTTCAGCAGCATGACATCAGGAAAGATTCACCGCCGTTTCGCGGCGACATCGCGATCCTGGATGCGCTTCATTATCTGTCGCCAGACGATCAAAAAACCTTGCTCGTGCGTTTGGGAAATCAGGTGGCGCCCGGCGGGTTTTGCATGGTTCGCGATTGCCCTCGCGATGGGACGGCGCGCTATTGGTGCACGTATCTGGCAGAGATTTTCACGCAATGCATCTTCTGGAGTGTGGCAACGTCTCTGCATTTTCCTTCCCCCGAAACCATTCGCGAGAATTTCGATGACGCGGAATTCTCGTTTGAAAGCCGGCCGCTCTGGGGCAATACGCCGTTCAATAACCAGCTCTTCATTTTCCAACGAAAGTTGTCCGGAGCTGTTCCGCGCGCGGGATGACAAATTGATAGCCGTTCGTCGCGAGCTGCTCGAGCGTCAGTTCCAGACAGCGCGGATTCAGCTCGGGAGATTTTTCGAGGTGATGCCCTTCGTGTAACAGGACGATCGCTCCCGGATGCGCCTTGCGGTTGATCCTCTTTGCGACGGCTAAAGGATCACGCCGCCACGTATCCAATCCACGCACCGTCCATCCAATCAACGACATTCCGCGTTGTGCGAGAATTGGATGCACAAATGGATTTTTGATTCCAGCAGGGGCACGGAACAGAGGATCGACTCGATTTACATTTCCTTTGATGACTTCACTACACCGATCGATCTCACTTGAGATGCGGGTCGGACCTGCGCGCCAGAAGCATCGGCTCGGATGCGTGAAAGTGTGATTGGCGATTGTGTGGCCACGTTGCAAAATTTCCTCGATAAGTTGCGGCGCATCTTTTGCGCGTGACCCGATGACAAAGAAAGTCGCGCGCGCGCGATGACGCTCCAGAATTTCGAGAATCTTCCGGGTGTGCGCCGACGTGGGCCCGTCATCGATTGTAATCCAGACCTCGCGCCGGGGCGTATCAAATGTTTGAAATACCGGCCCCCACCACTGCGATCGCGGAACGAGCGTCGGATAAAGCAGAAGCATGTGGGAGACAAACAACGGAATGAGCGCGACGAGCCAGTCATAGCGAAACCACAAGATCGTCCAAATTGGTGCGAGAAGGGCGAGAACGAGGATGGCCCGTCCAATTCCCGGACGATTACCGGCTCTCGTCATTACGAAGAGCCAGCAACAGTGCGGCGGAAAGATTGAGCGCTACAGCGGCGATCCAAACAATGCCGATCCAGCGAAACCATCGTCCTGACGCGATCAATTCCGCAGCAAAGATCGAGGTCATAATTCCGAAGAGCACGCTTTGGACGCGGGTAGCCGGCAAGTCGTTAAAAAGTCCGCAGCGCCAGCAGATTTTTGCGATCAGCCAGTTCAGATACAGAACGACCAGCCAAAAAATCCAGACCGCAAAAAACAAAACGACAAGGCCGAAAAAAAAAGTCCACGAACACAACGGCGGCGCGAGGAGTTGCACGGCGAACAGATAATTTATGAGGAAAACCACTACGCTCATGACGTGCGCTTCAACGCCGTTGTCTTCGGAGCGCGTCAACCGCTTCCGCCGGAGGCGCGGAAGCGCAAAATAATTTCCCGGCAATGAATCGTTAGGCGAGAGCTGGTGCATGACTGGCAAACATCGGCACAAACGCGTACCACTGATCCCAATGGCGCGTGATCATATTTTCGAGGACACCGCACCACTTTTGCAGCGCCTCCGCCGCGTCCGCTTCGCGGGAGCGATCGCTGCGCGGGCAAGCGAACGGCGCATCGGTAATAATCTTATACCGGCGGTAACCGATCCGCACGATAAAGAGCGGGAAGATTTCGCAGCCGGCCGCCTGCGCGAGAATGAATGGACCGATCGGAAATGCGGCGTCGCGGCCAAAGAGTTTCGCGTTGGCCGAAGCGAGGCCGCCCGGAACGCGATCGCCCTGAATTGAAACGATTTCACCATTTCGCAGCGCGTTCAGCAGATCGAACGAAAGCAAATTTCCGGGCGCGTTGTAATCGACACGCACACCTCCGGCGCCGGTTTGCGCGAGCGACTGATCGAGATGCTGCGCGGCTGATTGATCCGGCTCGGGAGCACGCACCATGCGGATTTCGCGCTTAAATTTTTCCGCAAAAAGCGCCGCCCCAAAATCGTAGCTTCCCATATGCGCGGTCAGCACGATTGCGCCCGGCGCGGCGCCGAGTCGATCGAGAAACTCCGCGCCTTTGAGTTCGTAGGCGAAATGGCTCTTGTGCTGCTTGAAGTGCGAGCCTTCCGCAATCGTCCACGCGAAGTTGCACATCACGCGCCAGGCCCGCAGGTAATTTGCGAGCAATCGCGAGGCGGGTAGGACGACGGCGAGATTTGCGACGAGCGCGCGGCGGGCCGGCGCAGCCAGGAAGAAAAAGAAAGATGTCCAAAACCAGACCATTACCGGAGTCAGGTAAAAGGGAAGGTTGCGCATCGCCCAGTCGTGATAATGCCGCCAGAAAACTCCGCGCACGGCGAAATTTCGCAGCCAGTGAACCGGTTTACTCATGGCGTGTTTCTATTAAGACCAGAGGAGGCGGGACGGGAAAGAAAATGCTGCGTGCGGGGAAGTCTAATCTGTAGATTGCGAAGACTGTGTCGCTGGCAAGACCTCATCAATCGCCTCTGCGCATCGACATGCATGTCCACATGGTGGGCAATGGCGGGGACGGATCGGGAGGTTGGTTACGTCTGAGCGGGTGGCATCGCTGGCTGGCCGGTTTCATGTTGAAACAACTCGGTCTTCCTGCCAGTGCGCTCCGCGGCGATCTGGAATCGTTTTACGCGAAGCATCTCTTGCAACTGGTGCGCGCTTCTTCACTCGACGCCGTCGTCCTCCTCGCGCATGAGCGCGTGCACGATCCAGACGGTACGCCGCGCGATGATCTCGGCTCCATGTTCGTCCCGAATGACGTCGTTCTGAATCTGGCGCGACAGCACCCTGAATTTCTCGCGGGCGTTTCGATTCATCCGGCCCGCTGCGATGCACTCGACGAACTGGAGCGCTGTTTGACGAGCGGCGCTGTCCTGATGAAATGCCTGCCGAATTGCCAGAACATCGATCTTTCGGATTTGCGCTATCGCCGCTTTTGGGAACGCATGGCGGAGGCGGGTCTTCCACTGCTCGCGCACACTGGCGGCGAACATACCGTTCCGGTCGTGAATGCGGTGCTTGCCGATCCGAAACTATTGCGACTGCCGCTGGAGTGCGGCGTGACCGTGATCGCGGCGCATTGCGGCACAAGTAGCGGCGCGTTCGATCACGATTACTTCGATGATTGGGTCGATATGTTGCGGGAATTCCCGAATCTCCATGGCGACGTCAGTGCGATGGTCTCGCTCAATCGTTGTGCTCGCTTGCGCGATTGTTTGCGTGAAGACGTCGCTGAGCGCATTTTGCAGGGCAGCGATTTCCCGGTGCCGGTGCTCGGTCATCGCATGTGGCTGCAAGGCTGGATCGATGCCAAAACTTTCCGCGCTACACAAAAGATCGCGAATCCTCTGGAGCGCGATTGGCAATTCAAGCGTGCTCTGGGATTCTCGGAGAAAGTTCTGACGCGAGCGTCGGCACTGCTGAGATTAAACAAGGTCAGCAAATGATCCTGACGAACGCGCGTTTGATTTTCCCGGATGGAATTCGCGACGGGCTGGAAGTGGTTGTCGAAGGCGGGAAGATCGCGGCCATTCGCGATGCGAAATCCGCGGGCCACGATTTGCACGGTCACTATCTCGCGCCCGGGTTCATCGACATGCACATCCATGGCGCGGTGGGCCGAGACACGATGGAGGCGACGCCTGATGCGTTTGCCGCGATTTGCGATTTTCATGCGAGCGGTGGGACAACCTCGGTTCTGCTCACCACGGTCACGGCGCCGATGGATGAGATCGGGCGCGTGCTTTTTGCAGCAGCAGAATTCCGCCGGCACGACAGCCGAGTTCTGGGCGTGCATGTGGAAGGCCCATTCATTTCGAAGGTGCGGCGCGGGGCCCAACGTGAAGAATTTATTTGCGACCCGGCTCCGGAATTCGTCGAACGTCTCCTCGCGCATGCCGATGTGATCAGGATAGTGACGCTGGCGCCGGAATTGCCCGGCGCGCTCGATTTCATCGATCGATTACGGGAGCGACAAATCCGAGTGAGCGGCGGCCACAGCGACGCGTGGGAAAATGAAGCGCGCGCTGCTTTCGAACACGGCATGCGCCAGGTGACGCATACCTTCAACTGCATGTCGTCGGCTCGACGGCGTGGAATCTATCGGGAAGCGGGACTGTTGGAATTTGCGCTGAGCGAGCCGGCAATTCTTTGTGAGCTGATTGCCGATGGTCGTCACGTATCGCCGACGCTGATGAAAATGCTCTACCGGGCAAAGGGTGTGGCGGGAATTTGTCTGGTCACCGATGCGACTGCGGGGGCCGGTTTGGCCGACGGAGCGCGCTTTTCGTTAGGGGGGATCGATTGTGTGATCGAGAACGGCGTTTGTCTGC
The DNA here is from genome assembly GCA_963737545.1 of uncultured Verrucomicrobiae bacterium. GTDB lineage: Bacteria > Verrucomicrobiota > Verrucomicrobiia > Chthoniobacterales > UBA10450 > CAVTTH01. The sequence goes on from CAVTTH010000003.1 coordinate 1,328,127, forward strand.
TTGATGATCGCTCGGCGCTGGCCGGGAGCGCGGCGCGGATGATAGATCTTGTCCGAACGATGGTCCGCGAGGTCGGAGTGCCCTTAAGCGAAGCGATCGAAATGGCGACGGGAAATCCCGCACGCGCTCTCGGCATTGAGGCCGTAAAGGGTCGGCTCGCTCCTGGCGCGGACGCTGATTTTGTCGTGTTATCGTCGGAGTTGGAGGTGGTGCACACGCTCGTTAGGGGAGAAGTCATTCCGAGCGGAGCGACGCGCAGTCGACGGATTCCGTTGCGCAACCTGTGAGGCCTGCCACGGGATCCCTCGACTTCGCTCGGGATGACCGAGCTCAAAGCGACAGCAGAAAGGGCGCGATCTCGAGCGAAGCGCGTGGGCGGCTGAGTTTGGTGATGTTGGCTTCCCACTCGCGCCATTGCCGCGCGTCATTGGCAAACGCGCGCTGGACTTGCGCGATCACTTCGTCGGGCGAAAACGCGATTTCGCCGGAGTGCGTTTCCCTGATCAGGCGCGCGTTTCCTTCCTCCTGACCGGAGACGATGTGGTTGATGATCATGGGGCAACGTGCCGCGATTGTCTCCTGCACCGTCGCGCCGCCGGCTTTGCCGATGAGCAGATGACTCGCGCACAGCAGGAACGGCAGTTGATCCGTCCAGCCAACAATGTCGATGCGGCGATTGCGCGCGACGGCTTCGATGGCGCGCCGCAATCGTTCATCGCGTCCGACGGTGACGGTGAGATTGATCTCGAGATCGAGCAACCGGCGAACGAGTGCCGGCGCGGTTCGCGTTCCCGCGCTGATCATGTAGAGAACGTGCGGGGCGGATTTCTCCAAAGGCAAACGGCTATCCTCTCCGCAATCGGCGAACTTTGGGCTAACGGGAAAGCCGAGCGTCTTGATCAGTCCGGGCGCGATTCCAGCGACGCGCAGCACATCGGCGCTTTGTTCGTTCGGAACGAGAAAATAATCTGCCCGACAACGATACCAGATCGCGTTGACTGTGATCGAGTCCGTTACCACCACAACCCTCTTAAAGCGACGGTTGGTCGGTGCGATCTGCTCGAGCAAATAGGGATAAGCGGGAAATACAGACGCCACCAGATCCGGCTGAAAGGACTCGAGCAAATCGGCTAGATTTTTCTTGAGCCGCGAGAACCGCGAGAAGCTTTGGTCGAAATCTTTCTTGCGATCGAGCCAGTCGTAAACGTGTCCCCAGGCCTCCGGCCAATGGTTGATTAGCGTCAGATAACCTTTGCGAACAAAAAGGTGGAGCGCGCCGAAGGTTTCCGCGAAGAGATCGCGCACCTGGACCTCAACGTCGGGCGCGACCCGGGCAAGACCTTGACGAATGCCGTGGGCGGCGGCGTTATGGCCTTCTCCGTAGCCCGCGGTGAGGAGCAGGATTTTTTTCACGGGTCGCAGAAGCGCGGAAGTTTAATGGATATTTGGATGCGGCAAAGTAAACTCTCCGCCGGACATGAAAAAACTTGGATTCGTCGGGAGAATCCTCCGCCGCCTGGTTTGGGAAACTGCAACCGATAACACGACCGGGCTCGCGGCCCAGATGGCGTTTCAATTTCTCTTCACCCTCGCGCCTGGTCTCCTTTTTCTCTGGCACTTGTTAGGGCTTTTCGGCACCGACCCTGTGAGGCTCCACCAAATGCTCGGCGTCTTCAAAGCATTCCTGCCGCCAGATCCGAGAGTGCAGGAGATTCTTGACACGATAGTCGCCAGTGTGGTCGTGACCGGAACCGGAGGCGCGCTTGTCACCGCCGGGATCATTATCGGCATTTATTTGGGGACGATGTTCATCTCAACCATCTCCCATGCGTTGAGTCGCACGCACGGAGTAGCGGCGGATCGAAACTGGTGGTCGAAATACGTCATTTCATTTCTCCTGCTGTTTTGGTTTGGCATCGGGATTCTCTTCGCCTTTAGCGCCATCGTTTTCGGTGAAACGCTGGCTGGCATCGCGGAGGTCAACCTCCAACTTGGAATTCCGCTCCAGGAATGGGTCACGGTCTTGAATTTGCCGCTCACGGCGCTGGCCATGGTTGTTCTGGCGCTCGCGCTTTATCTTCTCACGCCGGAAAATTATCTGACCGTCCGGCAGGCGCTGCCGGGCGCGATTTTTTTCTCCGCCGGCTGGATGACGATGACGAAGCTGTTCCAGATATATGTCATGAAATACGATCGGTATAATCCGACCTATCTCGCGCTGGCGTCGATCATCGTCCTGCTCACCTGGATGTATCTTACCTGCCTGCTCCTCCTGCTCGGTGGAAAATTAAACGCAATCCTGCGTCGTGAGCGGGAACGGGCGGCAGCGGCGCCCGCCGCTGAGCCGCAGGCCGCGTGAAAGAACGGGGGTTTCCACGTGGCGGCGTGGCGCGTTGCCGCAGCTGGATCATTCTCGTACTCGTTAGCGGCGCCGTGCTGACGACGCTGGTCCGGGCGGAATTGAGCGAGGGCGCGAAAAAAAAGAGCGCCACCCTCCAAGACGCGTCCGAGGAAACGCACACCGCGCCGTCGCCGACGCCGGGAAAATCACCCAGCGCGAAACCAAAAGCCGCGAATACGAAGAAGAAAGCCAAGCCGACACCGGCCAAGACTCCGGCGCCGGGCGCGAAGTCGAAATCGAAAGGGAGCAACTCCGAGGTCAGGAAAGCAAAAGCGGAGAAATCGCCGACGCCGAAGAAAAAAAAGAGCAGCACGAAGAACAAAAAATCCAAGGCCAACGCCAGTCCGGCACGGAAGAAAAAACATTCGCGGGTAAAGAGTTCACCGAAACCCTCCGCTTCGCCGAAAAAAAAGCGCTCCGAAGAATTCAGAGGAAAAAGAAAAGGAAGAGAAGAAGGAGGAGGAGTCGACTCCCCGTTCGTCACCAAGCGCTGCGCCATCCACCACGCCGCAACCCACTGTCGCTCGCGCGATTCCACTTACCGAGACGCCGCAGATTAACGTCGAGAAATCTGGCTTTCTTGGCGACCAGGGTCTCGTCGAGCCCCCGCCGACGCCGCCTCCCCGTCGTGGTTTCTGGCCGTGGTCGCGCAGTTCTCCGACTTATCGTTATCTGAGTCGCTCTGTCCGCGCTCAAATCGATCGCGCTCCGGTGCAGCGGCGGCGCTGGCAGTTCATCATCGTCCACAACAGTGGCACGCGGCAAGGCAATGCTCGCGTTTTCGATTACTATCATCGTCACGTGCGTCGGATGCAGAACGGTCTGGCGTATCACTTTGTCATCGGCAACGGAACATCCACCGGCAACGGGCAGATCGAGGTGGGAGATCGCTGGCGCCGGCAGATCAATGGCGGCCATGTCCACAGTGATTACCTGAACAATATCGCGCTCGGGATTTGTCTCGTCGGCGATTTCAATCGCGATCAACCGACGCGGGCACAACTCGAGTCCTGCGAGGAATTGATTCGTTACTTGCGCCAGCGCTGCGGGAAAATCGACTCCCATTATGCGGTCGTTCGTCCGCATCGTGATGTGAATCCGCCGCGCTGGGCGACCGACTGTCCCGGCGATGATTTTCCTTACAGTTGGTTTCGACGTTTTCAGGAATGACGACGGAGATTCGCGATTTTGTTTGATTGTCAGATTTCCGCGACGGCGCGATCTTTGTCGCGCGATGAATGCGAAACTCTCCATTGAATGTGCGACTCAACTCGCAATTTTTCTCAGTAACAGGCCGGGAGCGCTGGCGCGCGTTTGTCAGGAGCTCGGGAAGGCGGGAATCAATATCCATGCCCTCATGATTTCGGATACGGTCGATCACGCCGTCATCCGCATGGTGGTGAGCGATCCGACGCGGGCGCTGATGTTGCTGGGCGAAGGCGGATTGATGGCGGTCGAGAACGATGTCCTCATGATCGAAGGTGCAAACGAGCCGGGCATGCTCGCGGCGATCGCCGAACGACTTTCGCAAGCGAACGTCAACATCGAATACGCGTATCTCGCCACCGCGCCGAAAATGGAAAAGGGCCTGATGGTGCTGCGGCCCTCGGATGTAGAGAAGGCGCAGCGCGCATTGCAGGATTTGTAAGGACAAGGCACAAGGCGCGAACGCCCCCCATCGGATCCGGGGAGCGCACGCCGCTGGTGTGCTGTTTTCGGCGGCTCGCCGAAAATCTCCCAGCGCTATGCTTGTGCCTAACGAAGATGAAGAATGTGAAAGTTCGCCACAGGAACGCACAGCCGTTCGGCGAGCCGCCGAACGGTGCACGCGAGCCGCGTGCGCTCCCCAGATGAAAGACGACTCGGAAGGGACCCCTCCTTGCCAATGCTCATCGGCTGGCGGATAGGAACGGCTTCGTTTTTATGACATCGGTAAGAACTTGGCTGGGCTATCCGTACCCGTTGGGCGCGACATGGCTCGGCAACGGCGTGAACTTCGCCATTTTTTCCGAGACAGCCACTTCAGTCGATCTCTGCTTGTTCGATGAGGTCGAGGCGCGGCGGGAAAACATCCAGATTCCGATGACGGAGCAGACCGATCAGGTCTGGCATGTTTTTCTGCCGGACGTGCGGCCGGGTCAGCTCTACGGATATCGCGTTGCCGGACCGTACGAGCCCGAACGCGGTCTGCGATTTAACAGTTCAAAGCTCCTGCTCGATCCTTACGCCAAAGCGATTGCCGGCCAGATCAATTGGGCCGACGAAATGTTCGGCTACGTCGTCGGCGATGAGAAGGAAGATCTGGAGCAGGATTTTCGCGATGATGCCTGGGGCATGCCGAAAGCGGTTGTGATCGACAACGCATTCGAGTGGGGCGAACACGAAAAGCGCTCCGGAATCCCGCTGCACAGCTCGGTGATTTATGAATTGCATGTGAAAGGATTCACGAAATTGTGCCCCGGAGTGCCCGAGGAATTGCGCGGAACCTACGCAGGTCTCGCCAGCCCGGCCGCGATCGAGTATTTCAAAAATCTCGGTGTGACAGCCGTCGAGCTGTTGCCTGTTCACGCGCACATTAATGACAAGGCATTGATTGATCGCGGACTGCGCAATTACTGGGGCTACAATACGATCGGTTTCTTTGCGCCCGAGGCGAAATATTCCAGCGGCGGCGATCACGGCCAGCAGGTGATCGAGTTCAAAACCATGGTGCGCGATCTGCACGCCGCCGGGATCGAGGTCATCCTAGACGTGGTTTACAATCACACGGCGGAAGGAAATCAGATGGGGCCGACGCTGAGTTTTCGCGGCGTCGATAACCCAGCCTACTATCGCCTCTTGCCGGAAGATCCGCGCTTCTACGTGGATTTCACCGGCACGGGCAACACGTTCAACCTGCTTCACCCGCGCACGCTTCAACTAGTGATGGACAGCCTCCGTTACTGGATTAACGATATGAAGGTGGACGGCTTCCGCTTTGATCTCGCGTCCACACTGGCGCGAGACATGAACGGCGTGAACAAGCTGCACGCGTTTTTTGAAATCATTCACCAGGATCCGGTAATCTCGCAGGTGAAACTAATCGCCGAGCCTTGGGATGTCGGCGAGGGCGGTTACCAGGTCGGAAATTTTCCAGTGCTCTGGGCGGAGTGGAACGGAAAATATCGCGATGAAGTTCGTCGTTTCTGGAAAGGCGACGAGGGGCGTGTCGGCGAGGTGGCCTACCGGCTAACCGGCAGTCCGGACCTGTACCAAACAACTGGCAAACGGCCGTATGCGAGTATCAACTTCGTCACCGCGCATGATGGCTTCACGTTGAACGATCTCGTCAGCTACAATGAGAAACACAATGAAGCGAATGGAGAAGACAACCACGACGGTGACAACCATAACAACTCATGGAATTGCGGTGTGGAGGGTCCGACGGAAGATCCCGAGATTAACAAGCTGCGCGAGCGGCAGCGCCGCAATTTCCTGACGACGCTGTTCTTGTCGCAAGGCGTGCCCATGCTCTGCGCCGGCGACGAATGGGCACGGACGCAGGAGGGAAACAACAACCCCTATTGCCAGGACAACGAAATCAGCTGGCTCAGTTGGGAACACGATGAAAAACAGAAGGCGCTTTTCGATTTTACCAAAAGGCTGATCGATCTCCGGCATAATCATCCGGTTTTTCGACGCCCGAAGTTTTTCCAGGGACGGCGCATCCGGGGATCTGAGGTCAAGGACGTGATGTGGTTCAATCCCGGCGGCAATGAAATGACCGACGAAGAATGGGGATCGTCCTTCGTCCGTTGTCTCGGCGTGATGCTGAGCGGTGATACGATGGACATTTCGAATTTCGAAGGTGATCCGATTCGCGACGATACGTTTCTTCTGCTGTTGAACGCGCATCACGAACCGATCCCGTTCGTTCTGCCGGGAGAGGAACATGTCGAATGGCTCCTTATTCTCGACACAGCGAGCGAAGAAGGATTTCTGCGGGAAGCGAGAAAGCTTCCCTCCGGCGATGAGGTTGAAGTGATTGGTCGGGCCGCCTGTTTGTTGAAGCTGGAGGCTGGTGCGGAAGCAGAGGCCCGCAAAGAATCGTGGAAGAAGCGCGAAGTCGCGTGGCCGCAAGAGGAGCCGAAGACGGAACAGGCGCCCATGCTGTCGCAATCTGAAAAAGAATCGGAACAGGGAATTTGATCTGCGCGATTGGTGGCGCGACGATCTCCCAGATTATGACACCCACCTCACTGATCATCGTTGCGGACCGGGGTAGCTTAAAGGCCTTTAGGGTGGACGAAACGCCGAACCGCGGACCAAGTCTCCATTTGATTCAGGCGCTCGATATCACGGACGCGCATGGCCGGCTTAGCGATAAGGTAACGGATCAGGCCGGTCGATTTTCCATCAGCGACGGCGACGCGCGTCGCACAAGTGCCATGGCAGAACGGACCGGACTCGATACGGAAAACGATCGGCGGATTCATAAGCAGATCGCTGAGCACATCGCCGGCATCGTAAGGGGCGAGGGGATGAAGGGCTGGTCTTTTGCAGCGCCGGCCTCGATTCATTCCGCCGTGGTCAACGCGCTACCGGCGGAAGTGCGGGATCTGGTGGTGGAGTTTGTAAAGTCCGATTTGGTAAAAATCGAACCCGCAAAATTTGCGGCGCATTTTCGTTCACTAAAGACGATTTGAGCGGCGGGCCAATTACGTTTTCGCGCTCGCATCAATTTGTTCAACACAAGACGCCGCGATTGTGTCATAACTGAATCATGCAATTGCCCGTCAACATCACTTATCGCGGCGTCGAAAAGTCCGACGCGATCGAACAGGCCATTTTAGGAAAAGCGGCGCGACTGGAGAAGTTTTGCGATCACATCAACCGTTGTGATGTCGCGATCGAACAACCGAATCACGGCCATCAAAAAGGAAATCCATTTCGGGTCCGGATTGATGTGACGGTGCCGCCCGGTCACGAACTCATCTCCAAAGAAGAGCAGAGAGATAACGGAGCGCACGACGCACTGAGCAAAGTGATTCATGACGCTTTCAAAACGATGGAGCGGCAGCTGCGCCATCTCGTGCAGAAGCAAAGGCGAGAGTGACAGGTTGTAGCGGCGGTCTCTGACCGCCGAACGGGATCCAACGCCAACCAGGGTCGTTAGGCGTGCGACGGTCAGAGACCGTCCCTACAAAGGGGCAGCTACGCGGGCGCGCCGCTTAGTCCGCCGGGAAGTGGCGGAACCTCGGGTGCGATTACCTGTTTTGGCGGTTTCTCCGGTGACATTTTCTGGCCGGAGGGAGGCGGTGGGCCGGGCGGCGGATTAAGCAGCCGACCGTGCTCGATGAGTTCCTTGATTTGTGATCCGTCGAGGGTTTCAAACTCAAGCAATGCCTTGGCAATAGCCTCAAGCTTGTCGCGATTGGCCGTAAGCGTTTTCGTCGCGGTCTGGTAGGCATCATCGAGGAGCTTCCGTACTTCACGATCGATCTGCTCCGCGGTTGCTTCGCTGTAATCGCGAGCCCGCGAAATGTCGCGGCCGAGAAAAACGTAATCTTCGTGTTCGCCGTACTCGACCATCCCCATCTTTTCGCTCATACCCCATTCGCAGACCATGCGCCGGGCGATTGCAGTCGCAGTCCGGATGTCACCGCGGGCGCCATTGGTCACATCTCCGAAGACGAGTTCCTCCGCCACACGGCCACCCATTCCAACGGCGAGACTGGCGATGAGTTCGTTCTTGCGGTTGGTGTATTTATCTTCCTCGGGCAGCCACATCGTCGAGCCGAGCGATGGCCCGCGCGGGATGATGGTAACTTTATGAAGCGGTTCGGTGTGCTCGAGCAACTCAAGCAAAAGCGCGTGCCCGGCTTCGTGGTAGGCCGTGTTGGTCTTTTCTTTTTCGCTCAACGCCATGCTGCGGCGTTCCTTGCCCCAGCGAACCTTGTCACGGGCTTCTTCCAGTTCGTGCAACGTGATTCCTTTTAATCCACGACGGGCAGCGAGGAGCGCGGCTTCGTTGATGACATTGGCAAGTTCTGCGCCTGAATAGCCGGGTGTGCCACGCGCTACCACCTGAAGGTCCACGCCTTCGGCCAGCTTCACTTTCTTGCAATGCACGCGCAAAATTTCTTCGCGTCCTTTGACGTCTGGCAAATTAACGGTGATCTGCCGATCGAAGCGGCCCGGACGCAGGAGCGCGGGGTCAAGCACATCGGGTCGGTTCGTCGCCGCGATGATGATGACGCCTTCCTGGGTGTCGAAGCCGTCCATCTCGACGAGGAGGGCATTGAGCGTCTGCTCGCGTTCGTCATGTCCACCGCCGACGCCGTGACCGCGATGGCGGCCGACAGCATCGATTTCATCGATGAAAATAATGCAGGGTGCGGACTTCTTTCCCTGTTCGAACATATCGCGCACTCGCGATGCCCCGACCCCGACGAACATCTCGACAAAGTCTGATCCACTGATCGAGAAGAATGGCACATCGGCTTCGCCCGCGATGGCCCGCGCGATCAGCGTTTTGCCGGTGCCCGGAGGTCCGACCAGCAACACGCCTTTGGGGATGCGGCCGCCGAGCTTCTGAAATTTCTTCGGGTCGCGCAGAAACTCGACCAGTTCCTGCACTTCGTCTTTCGCCTCCTCAACGCCGGCGACATCGCGGAAGGTGATCTTGTTCTTATCGCGGGCCAGCATCCGTGCCTTGCTTTTGCCAAAGTTCAACGCACCCTTTCCGGCCATCCGAATCTGCTGGCGGAAGAGCAGGTAAAGCACGACCAAAAAAACCGCGATCGGGAGAAAACCGACCAGGGTTTGCGCCAGCACATTCGATTCTGTCCGAATCGCCGGCTGAATCCCAGCGGCCGCGAGCCGCTCCTGGAGATTCGTGTTGTAATTCAGGAAAATTGTCGTCCGAAACGGGATCTGTTGCGCAGGCGTGGGGCCGATCCCCGGCTTCAGGTAAACGCCTTTGAGCGTCTGCGTCGGGCGGCCCTCTTCCACCACCAACTGCAAAGGATAATTCTTATCCATCACGATCTGCTTGTTATCGAGCAGTTCGAGAAAGCGATTGTAAGGGACGTCTTCGAAGCTCTGGTAAGCGCCGCCACGGAAAAGGACAGCCAGACAGATCAGCGCGCCTGCGATTGCGATCAGGACCACCCCACGCCAGTTGAAATTGGGTTCGGTCCCGCGGGATTTATTATCCTTTTGATTATTCCGATCTGGTTGGGACATAAGAAAAGCTACCCCTTTAGGGCGAAGAGGAAAACGCTAACATGCTGTCTCTGGCAATGCAAAGAGCAGGCCTCGCGCCCTCGCATAATTTAGAGGGAGCAATTAGTCAAAATGTTCATCCGTGGCGACTGCGTTGCACGCAGCAAGGCATCAAGTAAGTTTTCCGCTCCAAAGAGCATGTCGGAACTGGTTACCTCAGTGGCGGATAAAATCGATCGCGCGGTGCAGCGCGTCACGCCTTTTGCGTACCGGATGCAGCGCAAGGGCCGGCGCTGGATCCGGCGAGCCATGCGCAAACCGCGTAGCGTCGCGGAAGGCCCGAATCTCCTGCCGCTGCTCATCCAGGTGCTCGCCAGCTTTTCGAAAGCGGACGGCGTTCTTTTGGAAGAAGAAATCGACTCGAGTCTTGGCTTTCTCCGCTACGATTATCCGGAGACGGTTTACTCCGAACTGCGACAGCTTTTTCGGCAGGCTCTCTACGAGCAACAAGATCTCTCGACCATGGCGCAAAAGTTGGCCGTGCAGCTCGGGCCGGATCGCAAGATCATGCTCGGCGTTCAGCTTTATGATCTGATCTCGCAAGCGGGACTCAAGCAGGAACAGGTCGTCGCCTTCTACTCTTTCATGTCCCAGCTCGGGATGGCGGCCCAGGCTATCGACATCGTTTATCAGCTCAACGCGTCAGAGGATTCCGATTCGACGGTTTTTCAGCGCGGCGAGTCTCCGCTCGAATCACTCTCCTTCGGAACGAACGGCAAAGCCGACGTCACGCTTAAAAATCTGACCGAGACCGACCGCCTGCTCGCATTTCGTTACCACGATTTGATCCTGCTGAAGAACTACAGCTCGCAGCCGGTCTCCGTCCGCGGACGACCGCTCGCGCGCGGCGGATTTTGCCGCATTTATCCGGGGCAACGGATCCTGATAGGGCGATCAAGTGCTGACCTACCAGGAGTTGGCGACCTATTTCAACGCCAAGAAAAACGTTTCGCTCCCCCAAATCTTCGTTCGCGTGAACAAGGATTCGGATGAAGTCGGGCTCGAGCGCTCGCGCTCGCGGGAAAGCTCTCTCGAAGTGACGTTCGGTTTGAAAGTGCGCGTCAAGGCGCTGCGCGATGTCGATGCGATCCTGAATGGCGTGAAATTGAAAGCGGGCACGCAAATCGAAGCGGCGCTCGAAGACAAAATCATTTTCCACAACGACAGCGAGATGGATCTGATCGATCTGCGCCGCCGCGCCCGCGCCATGGGCGGACGTTTTCAGCTGAAGGCGTCGAAGTCGGAGTATCTGGTTTCCAACAACCCGAGTCGGCTGGAGGCGGATGACATCCTGCTCTCTCCCGGCACGAGCGGCGATGTGCTTCTGAAGATCTTTTGCGATTACGACAAGCGCGAGGGTCTGCTCGAAGTGGTCGAAGCCGATCGACCGATCATGGTGGGCGAGACGGCGGTGCGGACAACTGCTCCGCTGAAAGACGGCGACACCATCCGTATCGATATCGGCCAGTTTCTGCGCTGCAATTTTTCCGAACGAATCATCGAGGAAGAGCGCAACATCATTCGCAGTCTTGAGGTCAGTGAAATAAGCCATCGTTTCGGCAGCGGGACCCTTGGTCTCGACGGAATCTCGTTCTCGGTTAATCGCGGCGAGCTGGTGTGTGTGATGGGCGCGAGTGGTTGCGGGAAGAGCACGTTGCTGCGGGTGCTAGCCGGTCAGCTCGAACCAACTGGTGGCCAGGTTTTATTAAACGGCCAGTCGCTTTACCGGAATCTCGATGAGCTCAAGCGCTACGTCAGTTACGTTCCGCAGGAAGACGCGTTCGACGAACACCTCACGATTGGCGAAAACCTGCAATTCGCCGCCGCGATTCGTTCTCCGCATCTTTCGCGGCGGGATCGGACGCGGCGGCTGGAAGGAAAGTTGATTGAACTCGGGCTGAGCGAACGCCGTGACAGCGTGGTCGGCGCCGCCGATGAAAAAAACGTTGAGCGGCGGTGAACGGAAGCGCCTCAACATCGGCCTCGATATGATCGGTTCAGCCGACGTTTATCTCTTCGACGAACCGACGTCTGGCCTTTCCTCGAAGGATTCCGAGCACGTCATCGAGATCATCCGTGGAATGGCGCATAACAAGATTGTGCTCGTCACGATTCACCAGCCGAGCTCGAAACTTTTCCAGATGTTTCACAAGGCGATTCTGCTCGACAAGGGCGGGCGTCTCGTCTTTTTCGGGACGCCGACCGACATGCTGCGCTATTTTGCCGAAGCGGAGCATCAGCATCAATTCGGTGCGGAACTTGGTGCATGTCCATCGTGCGGAACGACCCGGCCGGAATTCATCTTTGATGTCTTGGAGACACCGCTGCGCGATCTGAGCGGCGACGTTATTTTCGAAGAGAACAGCCGCGGTCAGCTCGTTCCCGCCCGACGTTATTCGACCGAATTCTGGCGGGATAAATACGAGGCGTTCCGGTTGATCCAGGATGTAAAGCAGGTTTCGCTGCGGAAAGACCCAGTCGCGCCGCTACCGGCCGCGCCGACGCAAAAGCGGCGTTTTCCGATTCGCTGGCATGATGAATGGACGCAGTTGCGAACGCTCCTGCGGCGGGCCTTCATGAGCAAACTCCGCAATCGCGCGAATTTAGGAATTACGATCGGCGTCGCGCCCGTCCTCGCGCTCCTCATCGCCATTATTCTGCGTTATTCGGACAGCGGGCACTACGACTTCGCCTCCGCCTACCATATCCCAACCTTTCTCTTTCTTAGTCTGATCGTCGCGATGTTCCTTGGCCTAACGAATAGTGCGGACGATATCATTCGGGACCGCGCCGTCCTGCAACGCGAGCGCAACCTTAATGTGCGGCTGTCGTATTACGTTTTTGCAAAGACAATTTCGCTCGGTGTCTTCGCCCTCTTTCAATGCGTTCTTTTTGTCCTGATCGGCAACTACATTCTCGCGATCCGCGGCATGTTTTGGATCGATCTGGGCATCATGTTCATGACGGCGTTGAGCGGCGTATCGTTAGGCCTGGTCGTTTCGTCGCTGGTGGCAGATCCGAAGACCGCCGCCAATATCGTTCCCCTGGTGCTGATTCCCCAGATCATCATGGGAGGCGCTCTCATCAAGTATGAGGACATGAACCGAAACCTCGCGCTGGTTTACACCTTTACGCGATGGTTCTCGGAGCATCCGGAGGACGAGGGATCGAAGAAAATGAATAGCAAGCTCGAGGTGCCGTTCATCTGCCAGTTCATCGCCATGCGTTGGTCATACGAGGAGGTGATTGTGGCGCAGGCCAAACTCAATCCCCTGACGCGCCGCCAGGATCGGGCTGACAAAGAGATTCGTCGGGTTGCTGCGCTGCCACAAACGGCTGAGACCAGCAGACGGCTCGATGACTTGAAGGAAACGCTGGCGATGCTCTCTGGGTTGGAAGCGAAATCGGCGAGGGAGTTGGACGGCTATCTTGCATTGATCGATCGAATTCTCGACGGCAAGGAAGTTTTTAATCGAGTGCGTTTTGCTGCGGCGATGGGTGGTGTTACTGCCGACCAGCTTTATGTGAATCAAAAAGTTTCGGATCTCGTCTCGAATGCCGAGATGGAGCAAACCGATTACCGGCGGGGCGGGAAGCCCAACGTCTTTTTCGGCCAACAGAAACGTTACTTCGGGTTTCGCATTGATGTGTTTGTTTTCAACACCGCCGTGCTGATTGGCTCGACCTTCGCACTGCTCGGTTTGCTCCATTGGATTTTACGGCGACAACTGGAAGTGCGAAGGAAATAGACTATGGCGACCAAAAAAAATCAGACCCGGCTCATTGTGGCGGCGAGCGAACACGATCCTGACATGCTCTATGCGACGCGCATGTTCGTCCCGGACCCTTTCATTTTCCTCCAGCAAAATGGGAAGCGGACGATCGTGCTGAGCGACTTGGAAATTGATCGCGGCCGCAAACAGGCGCGGGCCGACGAGATTCTCGCCTACAGCAAATTCGAACGTGAAGTGCAGGGTAACAGAAAGAAGTCGCCAGCTTTCGAGAAAGTGCTTTCTCATTTTCTCCGGACCCGCGGAGTGCGTTCGGCGCTGGTGCCGGCGAATTTCCCGCTCGGTTTCGCGCGGGAACTGGCGGCACACAAAATCCGGCTGCAACCATCGAACGGACTTTTCTGGCCGGACCGGGAAACGAAGAACGAAGACGAGCTGCGCCTGATGCGTCGCGCCCTCGCCATTACCGAAAAGGGAATGGCCCGCGCGATTGAAGTGTTGCGCGCATCTAGGCCGGGCCGCGGAAAGAAGCTGATGTGGGCGGCACGCTCACTGAGTTCGGAAATCTTGCGCGCGGAAATTGATTCTGCGATTTTGCACGCGGGCGGACTGCCCGCGAACACGATCGTAGCCGGGGGCGACCAGGCCTGCGATCCGCACGAGCGAGGGTTTGGACCGCTCTTCGCAGATTCTCTGATCATTCTCGACATTTTTCCGCGTGATGCGGCGAGCGGCTACTTCGGCGATATGACGCGGACGGTCGTGCGCGGCCGTGCCAGCAACGAACAACGCAAACTTTGGGAAACGGTGCGTGCCGGACAGGCGCTGGCGTTGAAGAAAATGAAGCCGGGTGTCGATGGTTTGAAATTGCACAACGAGATCAAACAATTTTTCCGGGATCAGGGTTATCCGACCGAAGTGCGGAAAGGGCGACAGGTGGGATTTTTTCATGGTACCGGGCATGGTCTCGGACTCGAGATCCATGAGTTCCCGCGGTTTCAAAAAACGGTTTTCAAACCGGGACAGGTCATCACGGTGGAGCCGGGGCTCTACTATCCCGGCCTCGGCGGCGTTCGGCTTGAAGATGTCGTGGCGGTAACTGCCAATGGAATTCGAATGCTCTCGCGCTTCGAAAAGCGGCTCGAAATTTGATGCATGCGCACAAAACGCTTACGCGAGGAAATCTGAACGAAGCGCGGCATCAAACGTCTAACGGTTAAACACAGAATGCCAGACGTATGTACTATCCAGTGAGTTCGGGCGGGGGATTTTCGAGTTGGATTCTCCTGATCGGGATTCCATTAATCATCGGCTTGTGGGCGCAATTTCGCGTGAGCAGCGCTTTCCGAAAGTGGGGCGCGGTGCGGGCGAGTTCGAATATCACTGGCGCAGAAGCGGCGCGGGAGATCCTGCAGGCCGCGCAGATTCATGACGTCGAAGTGGCGGAAACAAACGATTACCTGGGCGATCATTACGACCCATCAAACAAGCGGCTTTGCCTTTCCACAAACGTATTCAACACGCCTTCAGTGGCCGCGCTCGGCATCGCGGCGCATGAAACCGGACACGCGATTCAACACGCAAAAGCATACGCGCCCCTGAAGGCGAGGATGGCCATCATTCCGGTCACCTCGATCGCATCGCGCATGTTGCCGTTCGTGATTATCGGTGGGTTTTTCTTTCACATCACCGGCCTCATCACGCTTGGCATTTACTGCTATCTCATTCTGCTCCTCTTCCAGTTGATCACTCTCCCGGTCGAATTTGATGCGTCCCGCCGCGCGAAAATCATTTTGCAGCAGATGGGAATTGTCCAGCCGGGCACGGAAGTGGCGGGCGTGAACAATGTTCTCAATGCTGCCGCGCTGACCTACGTTGCGGCGTTTGTCGCTACTTTGGGGAATCTGTTGTATCTTCTTTCCGTGCGCGATCGCCGTTGATGCGCGCTCATCTTCGAAAACCGATGGCTCCCTCGATTGCCTTACCGCCCGCCCGCCGCGTGACTGATTTGTTATCGTCGCCCATCCGGCCACGTGCTAATGCTCGAGGCGAGGCGATGGATCAACCAAAACGGGACGAAGACCAGGAATTGGTGAGGCGCACGCAAGCGGGGGACGCCGCCGCTTTCGATGACCTGGTCGTAAAATATACGCCGCGTCTGTACGGCCTCGTTTACAACATGACCTCGAACCATGAGGATACGAATGATCTGTTGCAGGACGTTTTCTCAAAGGCATACAAGTCGATCCGGGGGTTTCGCGGAAAATCTTCGTTCTATACCTGGATTCACTCGATCGCGGTGAACATGACTTTGAATTTCTTGAAGAAGCGCGGGCGGCGCTTTCACCTTAGCCTCGACGATATCGACGCCGGCATTCAGAACGACAAAGAGTTCCTTGAATTGACCGCGACGAGCAGTCCGGTGCGTGAGGCCGACCTCTCCGAGCTCCAGCGAAGATTGAACGAGGCCATGATGAAACTGTCTGATGAACACAGAGCCGTGGTGACCATGTTTCACATTCAAGGAATGCCCCACGCTGAGATCAGCAAGATCTTGCGTGTCTCCGAAGGTACGGTACGATCCCGGCTCTTCTACGCGAATCGCCAGTTGCAAAATTATCTCGACGAGTTCCGAAAAAACCCTGTTTCATAGTTGGTTTCCGAATGCACGAATTTAACGACGACGAGATTGGCAAGCTGCTTCGACTGAAAAAGTTTGAGCAGCCGCCGCCGGCATATTTCGAGAATTTCCTGCATGAATTTCATCGACGGCAGCGTGACGAATTGCTTCGTCAACCGCTCTGGCGCCTGTGCCTCGAACGCGCCCATGATTTCATGTTCCGGTTGAACTTTCCCTCGCTCGCTTCCTATCCCGTAGCCGCTGCGGCGGTCCTGGCCTGCGCCACCGTGATTTCACTGAAGGTCTATCAAGCGCCAAGTGCGACGGCTGTCGTCTCTCAAGAACGTTCTTCGCTTGTGACCTCGGTTGACGCGGAAAGCAACTGGAACCTCGCTACGCCGGTTGCGACCCGCGATTTTAGTCTTCCTGTTTTCCGGAACCGCAAAGAAAGCGTCCACACTCACCGGGCCGCGGCGCCTCCGCGCTATGTGCTCGACAGTATTCCAGTGAGTTATGAGCCGGCTTTCAGGTTTTAGCGGCCGGCCGGAATTGTCTTTCCGGTCTTCGCTTTTTTGGATTTTTCAGTTTGTCGTCGGATTGGGGTTGCTTCTCCGAAACGACGTTTGCGCGCAAGAACAATCCTCGTCTTCGATTAGTCGTGAAGTCAGACAGGTTTTCGAGCGCTGCGCCAAAGCGGTCGTAAAAATCCACGCCGTCGATCAACACGGCGAACTTTCCGGGACCGGATTCTTTGTCGATCCCGCGGGCACTCTTTACACTTCCTATTCCGTCGGCGGGGAGGCCGACAATTTTACCGTCGAGATTGACGGCAAGAAAATTCCTGCGCGGCAGTTGCTCGCCGATTTGCGGAGCGGCATCGCATTGCTCAAGGTGGATGTGACGACTCCATCCTTGCCCATCGGAAGATCCAACCATCTCGAAGTCGCCATGCCTGTGGTCACGATTGGATATCCGCTGGATTTGCCGGAGACACCTAACTTTGGGATGATCGCGGGGCTCGATCGCAAATATCTTGGGCGCTATTTTTCCACGACTCACTTGCGTGTGAATTTGCCGACGCAACGCGGCGAGGCAGGCGCGCCGGTTTTGAATTTCAAGGGCGAAGTCATCGGCATCCTCGTCAGCAGTCTCGAAAACAATACCTCATGTTATGCCTTGCCGATCGATGCCGCGGAAAAAATCCGAAGCGACTTCATGCGCTTCGGCGAAGCGCGACATGGATGGATTGGGATTAACGTCGCGGAAGCCCCCGAAGCGGAGGAAGGTTCTCGGGCTCGAATGAATCAGATCATGGAGGACACACCGGCGGCCGGTTCGGGAGTCAAAGCCGGCGATATTCTCCTGCAGGTCGGAAAGACGCCAGTGCATGAACCAGAGGACGTGATCGATGCTTCATTTTTTATCACGGCTGGCGACGTTGTGCCGATCACAGTCTTGCGCGGGAAAGAGAAGCTCACTTTCAATATCCAGGCCGACTTTCATCCGGCGAGCCAGCATCCGCCGCTCTTGGCCGCTCCGCCGACCATGAACCAGGGAGTGCCACTCAAATTGCAGGAATCGCCGATAAAGGGCGGTCCATAGTTGTCGCACTAAAGCATCTTCCGGAAGTCCGCCTCGGTGAGAACACGAATGCCGAGCTGCTTCGCTTTCTCGAGTTTGCTTCCGGCTGCTTCGCCAACA
The DNA here is from genome assembly GCA_963737545.1 of uncultured Verrucomicrobiae bacterium. Taxonomy (GTDB): domain Bacteria; phylum Verrucomicrobiota; class Verrucomicrobiia; order Chthoniobacterales; family UBA10450; genus CAVTTH01. The sequence continues at coordinate 1,345,846 of CAVTTH010000003.1, forward strand.
AGGACGAAGCTGGTTTTCTTGCTCACGCTGCTGCTGACTTTGCCGCCTCTCGCGATGATAGTCTCGGCGATTTCTTCGCGCGGCTGACTTAGCGTCCCGGTCAGTACCCAGGTCGTTCCTTTGATCGTCGAATCCGATTTTGAAACGCGCGGCTCAGCCTTGGGTCGAACGCCGGCTTTGATTAATCGTGAGATCATCTGCCGGTTCCCGCTTTGCTGAAAAAATGTATGAATGCTTGGACCAACCACTTCCCCGACGTCGGGAATCTTCTGTAATTCTTCCGGCGTCGCCTCCATCAGTGAATCAAGATCGCCGAAATGCGCCGCCAGTGCCCGGGAAGCGCTTACGCCCACGTGCAGAATCCCGAGGCCGAAAATGAAGCGCCATAAGGGACGGCTTTTGCTGCCCTCGATCGCATCGATCAGGTTTTGCGCGCTCTTCTCGCCCATGCGCTCCAGAGCCGAAAGTCTGGCCAAGTCGAGTTGATAGATGTCACTCAGATCGTGCACCAAATTGCACGCCACCAGTTGTTCAACCATTGCTTCACCCAAGCCTTCAATGTCCATCGCTCCACGTGAAGCGAAGTGTTCGAGCCGCCGCTTCAATTGGGCCGGGCACCGACTGTTGACGCAGCGAACCGCGACCTGACCCTCGTCCTTTACAACTCTTCCGCCGCACTCGGGACACGTTGATGGCATCCGGAATTTTTTCTCCGCTCCGGTCCGAAGATCAGTTCGAACAGCCACCACCGCGGGAATCACTTCACCCGCCTTTTCCAACAGGACGACATCGCCGATGCGGATGTCTTTGCGTTTGATCTCCTCCTCGTTGTGCAACGTCGCGCGTGAAACGCGACTCCCGCTTACCACCACCGGTTCGAGCATGGCCACCGGAGTAAGCACACCCGTTCTTCCCACTTGGATCAGAATATTCTGCAACCGGGTTTCAACGCGTTCGGCTTCATATTTGAAAGCGATCGCCCAGCGCGGCGATTTGGCAGTGAATCCAAGGCGCTCGCGCTGAGCGAACGCATTCACTTTCACGACCGCTCCATCCGTTTGATAGGCGAAATTGTACCGAAGTTTATCCAGCTCGCGGATTGCGTGTAGAATTTCGTCCACGGAATTGGCCAACCACCAACGCTCCGAACACGGCAGTCCAAGATCTTTCAATAACGCGAAGAGCTCGGAGTGTTTGTCGAGAGTTGCGCCTTCCAGCACGCCAGTTCCATAGAAGACGACACCGAGCGGACGTTGCGCCGCAATTGCCGGATCGAGCTGTTTCAGCGATCCGGCGGCGGCATTTCGTGGATTCGCGAACGGAGGGAGTCCCGCCTCCTCCCGTTCAACGTTTAGCTTCGCAAAGCCCCGCTTATCCATGAAGACCTCGCCGCGGACTTCGAGAATGTTCGGCGCGCCTTTGAGGCGCGTGGGCACAGAACGGATCGTGCGAATATTTTGAGTAATGTCGTCGCCGGTCATTCCGTCTCCGCGGGTCGCCGCGTGACTTAATTTTCCTTTCTCGTAAAGGAGAGAAACGGCGACACCATCGACTTTCGGTTCCACCACCACCGGAATCGCTTCTTCGGGCAGACTCTTTTGCATGCGGCGGTAAAAATCGCCGACTTCGCTTTCGGAATAGGTGTTGTCGAGGCTCAGCATCGGAACGCGATGGGTGACCTGTGCAAACGACTTCAACGGCGTGCCGCCGACCTTTTGCGTGGGAGATTCAGCGGAGGCGAGCTGCGGGAAACGCTTCTCTAGTTCCATCAGTTCGCGATAGAGCGCGTCATATTCCCGATCGCTGATGACCGGTGCTGCTTCTTCGTAGTAGCGCCGGTTGTGATCTTCTATCTGGCGTCGCAGCTCAGTGATGTGCTTCCTGGCCGAGCGTTCCGTTTCGGACATGCCGCACGATACAAGCGCCGCAATTTGCGGCAACGACCTCGGTGCGGTGTAACGCGAACGGATTCTCCGCGCCGCGGTGCGGGACCGTCAGAACTGAAATTTACGACGGGCGCGTCCGAGTCCGCGTCTTGCGATGGGCCTGCGTTTTTGCGGGATGTTTCTTCTTCCGGTGTGCCAGCGCCTTTGACGAATGCTTCTTCGCGTGGTGTGCATGCGCAACTTTTCTCCCATGATGTTGCCGTTGTGCGACAGTGCTTTGTTTTCGGACGTGCGAGACTTTCGTTCCGCGGTTCGGCAGGCGCGTGACGCTGCTTAGCGTCTGCGGGTACTGGCTGACCCGATAAAGGGGTTTCGCCTCTCGGATGTCTGCCGTTTGAACATGCGATCGCAGGGCGGCCTGCTGATCGTTGAAATAGTCGCCGACTCGGGTACCTGAGCAAAAACCTCGGGCGTCACCATTTGCGAGCTGATATTGCCCTGGGAATCGCGGAGTTTAAGCTTGTAGACGCCATCCATCCCAACAGAGTCAAAAAACGGCAGTGGTCTTGAATTTTTTTCCACCACCACGCCTTCGACAGCGCAGCCTGTCAGAAACGCGGCGAGAGCAAGATAGACTAGGAAGGTTGGACGCATAAGAGGGCTTCTTCCAGCGACTAGCGCCGTGGTTGGACGCTTGTAAACAAATTCTTTCCTCGACGCCAGCAATTTATTTGAAATTTCAGCAAATATCGGTACTCGCCGAAACTGGCTCCGACAATTTTTAAGCGCGGAAGTCATTCGGGGCACGAAAGAAAGGAAACTCAACCAAAGGAAATTATGCTCTGGACTATCTTTGTTATCCTGCTCGTTCTCTGGCTCCTTGGTCTTGTCAGTTCTTACACGCTCGGAGGCTTCATTCATATCCTGCTGGTGATCGCGGTAGTCATCTTGATTATTAATTTAATTCAAGGTCGTCGAACGCTTTAACCCGAGAATCTCCGATATCGTGAAACCCACAGCTATTGTCGGAATTATTCTGATCGTCATCGGGATTGTCGCCCTATCCTACGGAGGTTTTACTTATACGAAACGAGAGAAGGTCATAGATGCCGGTCCGCTGCAGATCAGCGCGGATCGGGAGAAGACGATTCCGCTTCCTCCAATCTTGGGAGGATTGTGCCTCGTTGGAGGCGTCGTTTTGGTGGTTGCGGGAAACAAACGCGCCTGAACCCACGGAAACTAGGCGGTGCGCGGCTATCCAGGAGCTTTGAGAACGGCAAACGTGCGGCTGCCTTTGCGATCGAGATAAAGCAGAACGCCACGACGAGGGTCGGCCTTTGTCAGCGCATCACGGAAACTGGCCACGTTATGAATCGGTTTCCCGTCGACTTCGGTGATCACATCTTCCCGCTGAATATCCTGCCCTGCCGCAATGCTGTCGTCGGCCACGTCGGTAACGATCACGCCCTGCTGCACATCTAGCTTCAGCCGTGTCGCGACCTCTTTGGTCAGATCCTGCACCTGGAGGCCAAATTTGTTTGCATCTTCGGGCCTCGGGACTGGCTTCGTGGGCGACTCAATCGCGAGGCGGCCGATCTCGGTTGGCAACTCTCCCGTCGTGACCGGAATCTTCACAGTCTGGCCTTTTCGCCAAACCGTGAGCTGAACCGTCTGCCCGACCTTTTTCTTTAGAATTTCACGTTGAAGCTGCGTGTCGGTCGCGACCGGCGCGGTATCAACCTGTGTGATCACGTCGAACGGACGCAGATCGCTTTTGTAAGCCGGCGCGTCGGCTTCGATCGTACGAACGACCACACCCTTGTCGAGACCTTTGAACAAATCGCGGATCGACTGGTCGTCACCCAGCGTTTCGATGCGAATGCCGAGCCACGGCCGCACAATCTTGTGACCGGAAATCAACTGCTGGCCGATTTCATTGACCAAATTGCTCGGGATGGCGAAACCAAGCCCGCGATTGAGGCCGTTGATCAGTGTGTTCATGCCGATGACATTTCCGTCGATGTCACAGAGTGGGCCGCCACTGTTACCGGGATTGATGGAGGCGTCGGTCTGCAGGTAATCCGAGATATTGTAGCCGCCGTTGTCGAGCAACTTGCTCCGGCCTTTTCCGCTCACTACGCCGAAGGTGAATGTGTAATCGAGCTTGAACGGCGCTCCAATCGCAAATGCAAATTGCCCGACGCGCACAGCATCACTGTCTCCGAGTTGCACGACCGGCAAATTCGTCGCTTCGATCTTGATGACCGCGACGTCGGTCTTTTCATCCGTCCCGACGATCTTCGCGGCAAAATCACGCCCGTCTTTCAGCTTTACGCTGATTTGGTCGGAACCCTCAAGGACGTGATAATTCGTGAGAATGTAGCCATCGGAGCGGACGATGAAGCCCGAGCCTTCGCTTTGGACCGGCTGAGAACGCTGTGGCGAGCGTCGCGGGTTATTTTCGTCGGGTTGATTTTGGTAAAAGAGATCATCCAGGGTGATGTTCGGATCACTGTCGTTTTTCTTCGTTACTTCGATGATCACGACGCTCGGCGCGACGATCTCGAACACTTTTGTGAAAGCGCTGTTGAGCTGATGGACGACATCTTTGCCGGCCGCCGCGGCGGCTGTGGGAACGGTTGGAGTCGGTGTAATTTCAGCAGCGCCGGCTGGCGCTGCCGCGCTCAGGGCATTGCGGGCAATCGTGGCGACGAGAAATGAACAAAGCAGAAGGCGCATGGCTGGGAATTTGGACATGGAGTCGCGGAGGTTGTTCAATTGTAACGGAAGCATCAAGTGGGGCGAACGGTCCCGCAAGGCCAGCAAAGCCGGCGGTCTCAAATCGGAGTGCGTGGCGCACCAAGAAGTGCCTGCGTTGACACGATTGTTAAGGTCATTAACATTTCGCTCCACAACAAAAAATGGTCACTCTTGCCGAGGGGAAAAAGGATGGGAAGGCGTTCGTTTCGCATGCGCCGGGTTATTGGCCCGACGTACCGGCCGAGCTTTGGGACGATTGGAAATGGCAGCTGAAGAACCGGGTTACTTCGCTCGCCCAACTGGAGCAGCATCTCGAGCTTTCAAACGAAGAACGCAGCGGTGTCCTGCTCTCCGGAACGAAACTGGCGCTTGCGGTCACGCCACATTTTTTCAACCTGATCGAGCGCGATAATCCGGATTGTCCGATCCGGCGTCAGGTTATTCCCCGGATCGAGGAAACGTGGACTTCGCCTTACGACATGGCCGATCCCTGCGGGGAGGATTCGCACATGCCGGTGCCCGGGCTCGTGCATCGTTATCCGGATCGCGTGCTTTTTTTGGTAACGGACCGTTGCGCGAGCTATTGCCGTTATTGCACCCGGAGTCGTGTCGTGAGCGGTGTGGGCGAACAGGAATTGCACACCGACTTCGAAGAAGCATTTCGTTATCTGGAACAGCACACCGAAGTGCGCGATGTCCTTCTTTCTGGCGGTGATGCACTCATCTTCAGCGACGATAAGCTCGAGAAAATCCTGAGCCGGCTCCGCGCCATACCGCACATCGAGTTTCTGCGCATCGGCACGCGCGTTCCAATTTTTCTTCCGCAGCGGATCACGCCTGAGCTCTGCAAGATGCTGCAAAAATATCACCCGCTCTGGATGAGCGTGCACGTCAATCATCCACGTGAACTGACGCTGGAGGTGAAGGAAGCGCTTGGGCGCCTGGCCGATCATGGCATTCCCCTCGGGAATCAAAGCGTATTACTCGCCGGCGTGAACGACGATCTGGAAACAATGAAGACGCTCGTCCACAAGCTTCTCATGTGTCGCGTCCGGCCGTACTATATCTACCAGTGCGATTTGATTAACGGCTCGTCGCATTTGCGGACGTCGGTCGCGAAGGGGATCGAGATCATTGAAGGCCTGCGCGGGCACACGACCGGTTACGGCGTGCCACAGTTTGTTATCGACGCCCCCGGTGGCGGCGGCAAAGTGCCGATCAATCCGGGTTACGTTTTGTATCACGACAACGAGAAGATCGTGATCCGGAATTACGAAGGGAACATCTTCGAATACCCGGAGACTGGCGGCGACCAGACGGCGCAATTTGCGCCGACGCGCGAATATCACGACGAGTATCTATACTCGTAAACACACAGCTTCGTCTGATCTAGGGATTGGAGGGTAAGGCCGCTTCGTTTGGGCTTTCCGATTAGCGCGGCTCCGCCTAAATTGTCCGTTGTTCGTAATCGGACAACGGAGGCCGGCAAATGAAGTTTCTGCGTTCCAAATGAAGATCGAAAACCTGCGCTCAGCGCCGCTTTTTGCTTCGCTCGACTCTGACGCGGCGCACGAGCTGTGCGAGTTGCTGACCGTGCGCGATTGTGAGGGCGGCACGATCTTGTTTCGCTCCGGCGATGCCGGCGACGCGATGTATTTCGTCGAAGCAGGACGCGTCCGCGTCAGCGTAAAGGATGCGGACGGAACCGATGTCACTCTGGCGGAGTTCCGGAATGGCGATTTTTTTGGGGAAATGGCTGTGTTGGATGGGCAGACTCGCTCGGCCGATGCGCACATCGTCGAAAAGACCCGGCTGGCGATTTTGTCCCGCCACGACTTCAATGCTTTCGTCCGGAGCAAGCCGGATGTCGCGCTCGAAATGCTCAGCGCGATCACGCATCGACTCCGCCGCACCGATCAACTGCTGCGGCATCGCGTTTCGCGGAACGTGAACGAAGAAGAGAAGTCACGTCTGACGATGGCGGATCGCGCTGCGGATGTGATCGCCGAATTCGGCGGCAGCTGGAAATTTATTGGTGCAAGCATCGCTTTTCTCCTCGGCTGGGTGTTGCTCAACACCTGGTTCCTCCTGGACAAGGCGTTCGATCCCTATCCCTACGTCCTGCTTAACCTCGTCCTTGGAATGATCGTCGGATTGCAGGCGCCCATCATTATGATGTCGCAGAACCGGCAATCGGTGAAGGATCGGCTGCGCGCTGATCTGGATTATCAGGTGAACTTGAAAAACGAATTACTCCTTTCGGAGATTCTACGTCGCCTCGATATGATCGAGAGCGAGCGACTGCCGAAATTACTCAGAGATTTTAAGGGCGGCCGGGCAGAGTAACATTCGGCGGCGTCGGTCGTACGAAGTTCTTTGCGGACTTTCACTTGACGGTTGGTGGAAGTTTTGACGTTATCAATTCTGGTTCCATCTCTCACTTTTGCCGTTCAGAGTGACGATGATTTTTTGTTTTCCAACACCAGATGTTTTTTCAGTTGCTGATGTGATGTCGATTTATAGAGTTGCCGCCTCAGTTACGCGCCATCGATCAACCTTAACCTTTCCATTTCTGAACCCGGCATTTCCTCAGATTAGAATCTCTCCGTTTCCAACCTGGGGACTGCCGCTTCGCTGCCGGCGCTCCGGTTGATCGTTTATGGCGAATTTTTTCCCACGTTGGAGCAATTGGCTGCCGCTTAAGATTGCGATCTGCGGAATCTTTGTCGTTTGCGGACTGACCGCGGGGACGTGGTATTACGTGACACCGAAATATACGCGGGTGGGATATCAGCCGGTTCAACCAGTTCCTTTCCCGCATGATGTGCACGTGACTCAGCTCGGGATGGATTGCCGATACTGTCACAGTTTTGTCGATATCGCGGCGAAATCCAATCTACCGAACACGCAAACCTGCATGGCCTGCCACACGCAGGTCCAGAAAGATAATCCGAAGCTCGAGCCGGTGCGTGCGAGTTGGAAATCGGGACAACCGGTGGAGTGGATCCAAATTCATCGTCCGCCGGATTATGTTTTCTACAATCACTCGGCCCATGTGAATCGCGGGATCAGCTGCGTGGCCTGTCACGGCCAGGTCAACCACATGCCGGTTGTTTATCACGCCAAACCTCACAGCATGAAGTGGTGTCTCGAATGCCATCGGCAGCCGGAAGATTTCCTGCGGCCGAACGATCAGGTCTTCAATCTCGATTGGAAGCCGGAGGATGTGCAGCCGGCGGAATTCGTCGCCAAGTACGGGCAGCCGAAAGATGCGACCGAAGATTTTTCGAAGAAGCAAAAACTGACGCAGCGCGAGATCGGTCAAACGTTGAAGGAACGTTGGAACATCCAACCGCCGCTTAATTGCCAGGGGTGCCACCGATGAAACGCGTCTTCGAGCACCCATCTGAATCGCTCACGGGCAAACGTTACTGGCGCAGCCTGGGCGAGCTGAGTGACACACCGGAATTTCGCGGCTGGCTCGAACGCGAATTTCCCGCCGGCGCGGCGCAACTGGAAGGCGATGAATGGTCGCGACGCGGGTTCTTGAAAGTGATGGGAGCGTCCATGGCGCTGGCTGGTTTTGGCCTAACAAGTTGCCGCAGACCGGAAGCGCATCTCGTTCCGTTTACGAAAAGCGTCGAGTGGGCGATTCCGGGCAAGCCTCTCTTTTACGCAACCGCCATGCCGCGGCGAAACGGAGCGATCCCGCTGGTTGTAACAACCCACGATGGCCGTCCCACCAAGATCGATGGGAACCCGCTTCATCCTGCGAGCGGCGGCGCTTCCGACACCTTCGCCCAGGCCTCGCTCCTGGATCTGTACGATCCCGCGCGTTCGCGATACTTTGCGGAGCACAGCAAACCTTCGGATCGGGCCGCCTTCGATAAATATCTCGAGCAACTTCGGCCGAAGCTGGCGGCGAATGGTGGCGCCGGATTGGCATTTCTCGTGGAAGAAACTCATTCGCCCACCCGGGAACGTTTGCGCGCGGAATTGGAAAAGGCGTTCCCGCAAATGCGCTGGTGCGTTTACGATCCGCTTTTATGCGACGCGCAAAATTTCAGCACGCAGATGAGCTTCGGCGACAACGTCCGGCTCGTCCCGCGCCTCGAACAGGCCGATGTGATTCTCGCGCTCGACAGTGATTTTCTTGACTGCGGTCAGGGTGACCTGGCGACAATTCGCGGGTTCAGTTCGCGGCGCCGGGTTGCGTCGGCGAAGGACAACATGAACCGGCTCTACGTGGTGGAGAATCGTTTCACGCTCACGGGTGCGATGGCCGATCATCGATTGCGGCTGCCGGCCAGCCAAATCCCGGCGTTTGCTCACGCTCTCGCCGGCAAGATTGCGACCGAAACCTCGGACGCCGGGCTGAACTCGCTGCTGGCGGGCTTGAGCGCAAAGGCGAGCGCGTTGAATTTCGACGAGGCGTGGCTGACCGAGCTGGCCAACGATCTTCTTTCCAAACCGGGCGCGGGTCTGGTTCTGGCTGGGCCGCAGCAGCCGGTCGCGGTGCAGCTGATTGCTTACGCGATCAATTCCGCCCTTCAGAATGTCGGAAAGACTCTGGTGGTTAGGGCTTTTTCCAGGAACCGGAAAACGGCGAGCATTCTGCAATTGGCGAGCGACATTCAGGCTGGCCGGGTTCAGCAGCTTTTTATTCTTGGAGGGGATCCGGTTTACAACGCGCCGCGCGAACTGGTGCGCGATCCGGCAACGAAGCAGCCGCTTGATTGGATCGATTTGCAAAAGAAAGTGCCCGACGTCGTGCGCGTTGGTTACTTTCAGGATGTCACTTCTGCGGCGAGTCGCTGGCATGTGCCGGCTTCCCATTATCTCGAATCGTGGGGCGATGCCCTGACCGCGAATGGCGAGTATCTGGCGATTCAGCCGATGATCCTGCCGCTGTTTGGCGGCCTTTCGGACATCCAAATCCTGAGCGCATTGCTGGGACAGCCGAAGACTGATGGACCGGAACTGGTGCAGGAAACGTTTCGAACCTCGAATCCGCCGGGAGATTTTCCAACGGCCTGGGCTGCATTTCTGCGCGATGGATTTGCCGCGCATGTCGCGCCGGTCGAGCGCCCGGCCGCATTCAACGCGCAAAGTGCGAGCGGTGTTGCGAGTCGAGGCTGGAGTCCCACGGCGGCGCCGACGGCGGATTCGCCCGAGATCGTGCTCGTCCCGAGTTACGCGATGGATGACGGCCGCTACATCAATAATGGATGGCTCCAGGAATTGCCCGATCCGATCACGAAACTCACCTGGGACAACGCCGCGCTGATGAGCCCTGCATTCGCCAGGGGATTAAATGTCACGACCGGCGATCTGGTGAAGGTGACGGTGACCACAAAAATGTTGGATCCGAATCAGCAACCGATCCGGCGCGAGTTGGTCATCGCCGCGCTCATCTCGCCCGGCCACGCGGATAATTCCGTGACCATTTCGCTCGGCTACGGAAAGGTCCACACCGGGCCGGTCGGTCAGCAAGCCGGCTTCAATGCCTATTTTCTTCGAACCGCTTCAAATCCCCATTACATCGTCGCGGACGGTGTCGAGATCGAGAGTGTCGCAGTTGCGAAAATTGGCCGGACCTATCCGCTCTCCATTACGCAGGATCACTGGAGCATAGAAGGCCGCGGACTCGTTAGGGAAGCGACCCTCGAACATTATCGCAGCGACGGCGACTTCGTCCAGAAGATCGCGGGCGACGACGAGCTTCCGAAAGGAAAACTGCCGAGCTTGTACTCGCATCCGCCCATGACGTCGCCGCAGCAGTGGGGGATGACAGTTGACCTCAACGTCTGCACCGGTTGCAGCGCCTGCATCCTCGCCTGCCAAAGCGAGAACAACATTCCGATCGTCGGCAAGCTGCAAGTAGGCCACGGGCGCGCGATGCATTGGTTGCGACTCGATCGCTACTACGCCAGCGCGAAGCCGTACGATCAGGACAAGAACGAATGGCCGGAGGACCCGGAGATTGTGCACGAACCGATGATGTGCCAGCACTGCGAAAACGCGCCGTGCGAAACCGTGTGTCCGGTCAACGCCACCGTCCACAGCGAAGACGGGCTCAACGTCATGGCCTACAATCGTTGCATCGGCACGCGATATTGCGCGAACAACTGTCCGTTCAAAGTGCGCCGCTTCAATTTCTTCGATTACAACCAGCGCCCGATCGGCAAGGAAAAGATCGCCGGCGAGTTTGGCGTCTACCGCGAATATCTCGGCCCGCTCACGACGAAAGGCGCACCCGACATAACGAAAATGGGGAAAAATCCAAACGTCACGGTGCGAATGCGGGGCGTCATGGAAAAATGCACCTTCTGCGTGCAACGCATCGAAGAGGCGAAAATCGCCGCGCATGTGCGCGCTGGTGAATCGAACAATACGCTGATTCCACGCGACTCGTTCACCACCGCGTGTGCCCAGGCCTGCCCAACGGGGGCGATCGTCTTTGGCGACATCAAGGATCCGGAAAGCCGCGTTTCAAAGATGAAGACGCAGGACCGGAATTACCAGCTCTTGAAGTATCTCAACGTCAATACCCGAACGAGTTATCTCGCGCGTATTCGGAATTCGAACCCGAAAATGCCTGATGCTGGACGAATCGCGGTGGCGAGTTTGGGTAATGAAGAACATGAGGGTGGCGGCGAAGTGAAAGCAGAGGAAAAGCCATGAAGTTAGCCACGACAGTCATTGTGAGCGAAGCGCAGCGGAGTCGAACAATCCCGTGGCATTACCTTGAAGGTGACACACCGGGATCCCTCGACTTCGCTCGGGATGACGATTGAAGATGGACGCCACACCAACAGCACCAGAGATGATCGCAGGCGAGGCTTCCGCTGAGCGGCCGCTCGCGCGCGTGCCTCTGGTTTTGAACCAGCGCGGCTTTAGCTGGCTGACTGATCGCATTGCAGGCGCTGTCGAGGGCCCGGCTCCGCGCTGGTGGTGGGTCGCGTTTACGATCGCAGCGATGACCGCCGGTTTCGGTCTCTTCTGTCTCGGTTATCAAATTTCGACCGGCGTCGGAACATGGGGTCTCAATCATCCGGTCGGCTGGGCCTGGGACATTACCAACTTCGTTTTCTGGATCGGTATCGGACACGCCGGTACCCTCATTTCCGCGATCTTGTTTTTGCTCCGCCAAAAATGGCGGACATCAATCAATCGGTCGGCGGAAGCGATGACGCTCTTTGCCGTGATTTGCGCTGCAATTTTTCCGGGCGTGCACGTCGGGCGCGTCTGGATGGCGTGGTATCTCGCGCCCTTGCCTAACAACTATGGGATTTGGCCGAATTTCCGCAGCCCGCTGCTCTGGGACGTCTTCGCGGTTTCGACCTACTTCTCGGTCTCGGTTCTCTTTTGGTATACCGGCTTGATCCCGGATCTCGGGACGCTGCGTGATCGCGCGACTTCGAAGATCAAGAAATTCCTCTTCGGAATTTTCGCAGTCGGCTGGCGCGGATCGAACCGCAACTGGCGGCATTACGAAATGGCTTACCTGTTGCTGGCCGGTCTCTCCACGCCGCTCGTGCTGTCGGTCCACAGCGTCGTTTCCTTCGACTTCGCCACTTCAATCATCCCGACCTGGCACACCACGATTTTCCCGCCCTACTTTGTCGCAGGCGCGATCTTCGGTGGCTTCGCCATGGTACTGACGCTGATGCTGCCGGCCCGGGCGCTCTTCAAGCTCCACGACATCATCACGCCGCAGCATGTCGACAAAATGGCCAAGGTTATCCTGCTGACCGGCTCAATCGTTGGCTACGCCTACATGATGGAATTTTTCATCGCCTGGTACAGCGGGAACCAGTACGAGAAGTTCGCGTTCTTTAACCGCATTTTCGGTCCGTATTGGTGGTACTGGTGGGTCGGCATGCTCTTCTGCAATGTCCTTTCGCCGCAGCTCTTTTGGTTCAGGTGGTGCCGGAGAAATGTCTTTGTCGTCTACTTTGTCTGCATGTGCGTGAACGCCGGCATGTGGTACGAGCGTTTCATTATCATCGTCGGCGGTTTGCATCGCGACTTCCTCCCCTCGTCGTGGGGATTGTTTTTCCCGACCTGGGTCGATATCTGGACCTTCGTCGGCACCCTTGGAATTTTCCTCTCTCTCTTCCTCTTGTTCATTCGCTTCCTGCCGATGATCGCGATGTCAGAAGTGAAAATCGTTCTGCCCGAAGCTGACGCGCATTACGTTCCGCGTGGCGGCCAACCTCCCGTTGCGGCTGGTGGAAAGGAGCGCACATGAAAACACCCGCCGGACACAATGTTTACGGGATGGGCGCGCAGTACCCGAGCGCGGCGGCGCTTTACGAAGCGGCCAAACTCGTGCGCGATGCCGGATTCAGGCGCTGGGACGTGCATTCTCCCTTTCCGATTCATGGAATGGACGAAGCGATGGGTTTGGGCAAGTCGTGGCTGAGCGCGGCCGTTCTCGGTGGCGGAATCACCGGACTTTTGACCGCCGCGGTTCTGGAATTCGGACCCTCCTGGTTCATCTATCCATTGGTCGTGCATGGGAAGCCGTTCAATTGGCAAACGGTCCCGGCATTTTTCCCAATCATGTTCGAGCTGACGGTGCTCTTCTCCGCTTTCACCGCATTCTTCGCGATGCTGATCATGAACGGACTGCCGCGCTGGTATCATCCGGTTTTTAACTGGGAGCGTTTCAGTCGCGTCACGAACGATGGCTTTTTTCTTGTGATCGAAGCGCGCGATCCGCGCTTTACCGAACTGGAAGCGCGCGAACTTCTGGAAAGAAGCGGCGGCCAGCACGTCACCCTGATTCACGAAGACTAGGTATGTTGCGCGGATTCTTCCTCATTTTCTTTCTTACCGGAGTGGCGATCGTCGCCATCTTCGGCTTCCGCGGACAGAAGAGCACTGGGTCGCCGATTGAAGTTTTCCCAGACATGGTGCGCCAGCCAAGAGTGAACGCGCAGGCGCCGCTCGGATTCTTTGCCGATGGTCGCGGCAATCGAGTGCCGGTCGATGGAACAGTGCCGCTGGGTTACGAGATGCCGAAGGCCGAACCAGCCCCGGGTGGTGAAGAAGCTACGAGTGTTCTCCCGCACCCGCGCCTGAGTTTCAGCGAGGGCACCGATTACTACAGTACCGGGAAAATGGGCGATCGCTGGGGCACGGGATTGCCCGTGCAGATTTCCGTGGAATTGATGGAACGGGGCCAGCAGCGATTCAATATCAACTGCGCGGTTTGCCATGGCCCGACCGCAGCTGGAAACGGCATAACCAAGCAGTTCGGTCTCGCTACGGTCGTTAGTTTGCAGGACGAACGAATTCGCAAAATGGCGGACGGCGAAATTTTTAACACCATCACCCACGGTAAGAACACGATGCTGGCGTACGGGCCGAACGTCCCGGTCGCGGATCGGTGGGCCATCATTGCCTATTTGCGGGCGCTGCAACGCAGCCAGAACGCCACGCTCGCGGACGTGCCGCCCGAACATCACAAGGATTTGGAGAAACCATGAGCGATCGTTCGCATGTTGTGCCCACGCCGGAAGGCGAATATTTCGAGAGCACCCGCTTCTCCGGCCTCTCCGTTTTGCTCGCTCTCGCTGCCATTGTCGGTTTGGTCGGGAGCGGGATCGGCGCGTATCTTTCTCCACGGCAATTCAGTTTCTCCTGGCTTTTCGCGTTCGCCGTTTACTTCACACTTTGTGCCGGCTGCCTTTTTTGGACCATTGTTCATTACGTGACTGATGCGGAATGGTCGGTCGTCGTCAGGCGGCAATTGGAGAACATCGGCATGCTCTGGCCCGTTCTCTTGATCTTCTTTTTGCCGATTCTGCTTTTCCGGCACGAGCTTTATGAGTGGATGAACATTCCACCGGGCCACGATCCCGTTCTTGATTCCAAGCGCGGCTATCTCAATTTGAATTTCTTTCTCGCCCGCGCGGCTTTTTATTTCTTCTTCTTCATCGTCGTCACCTACGTCCTGCGAAGTCTGTCGGTGAAGCAGGACAAGGATGGGAATCCCGCCTGCACGGTTCGCTTGCGCAAGGTCGCTTTCACCGCGCTGCCGCTTTTTGCGCTCGTGCTCACATTCGCCGCATTCGACTGGTTGATGGGCCTTGAGTTCCGATGGTTCTCGACGATGTGGGGCCCATACATTTTCGCCGGCGCGGCTGGCAGCTCGATGTCGCTTCTTGTGCTCGTCATCACCGGGTTGCGCCAGGCCGGTTATCTTAAGGAAGTCGTTACGCTGGAGCATTACCACATCATGGGGAAATGGATGCTCGCTTTCTCCGTCTTCTGGGCCTACATCGGCTTCAGCCAATACATGCTTTATTGGTACGCGAACATCCCGGAGGAGACGCAGTATTTTCTCCAGCGCAATATCGAGTCGTGGTGGTATCTCAGCACGCTTCTGGTCTTCGGGCGGTTCTTTGTCCCGTTTGGGATTTTGCTGTTGCGCTCAATCAAGAAAAAGCCGCACCGGCTCTGCCTCGTCGCGGGCTGGATTGTTCTTATGCAAACGCTCGACATGTATATCGTGGTGCTGCCGGCGCTGCACAAAACCGGAGTCCACGTGAGCATCTTGGATTTTCTTCCGCTTCTCGGGATCGGGTCCACCCTCGCTTTTGTTTATCTGCGGGTCGTTGGCAAAACCTCGCTCTTTCCGGTGCGCGATCCGCGCCTGATTGAATCGCTTCGCCTGACAAACTAACAGTGACTGACAAGAACGCACTCCAGGAACTTCGCCATCCTCAACCCATGTTTTCGACGTGGGTCGGGGTCGTGCTCTTGTTTGGCGTCTTTGGGTTGTTTGTCTGGGTGGTGATCGGCGCCAGTCCACGAGGCGATACCTACGAAGCAAAGCGTGCCAAAGCGCGTGAAGAAAAGCTTAAGACGCTGCGGGAAGAAGCAAACAAGACCCTAACGACTTATGGTTGGGCCGATAAGGCGAAAGGCGTTGCCCATGTCCCGATTGAGAGGGCGATGGAACTGACGCTGGCTGATCTCGTGACCAAGAAGCCGACGCCGGCGAATCCGATTGCAACTCCAGAACCGCAGGCCTCCGCGGCTTCCGCGCCAAACACGTCGCCGCTCCAGGGAGGTGTTCCACCTCCGCAGCCTTCCCCGGGGAAAACGCCATGAGCATCGCCCAGAGGACAGAGCAATCTCCCGTCGGTCAGAGCTCAGTCGAGCCAAAACACTCGTTAGGGCTACTCGCCCGAATAAGGCGTTACCAAAGAAATGCCGAGATAATCTTCGATGCCGAAGAGCCGATGGGCGTTCCGACCGATCTGGTGATGCCGCGCCGGCGCTCAATCGGCAAATCAATCAATCGCGGAAATCTTCCATGACGCCTGCCGACCAATCATTCAAGACGCCGACAATCGGCACCGAAGTTACTACCTCGGAGGTAGAACAAGTGGAGCGCGCTCTGATCGACGCCTCCACACGCATACCGGTCCTCATGTTCTATACTTCCGCCATCATCTGGCTGCTACTCGGGACGGTGCTGAGCGGCTTCGCTTCGTTCAAACTGCACGCGCCCGATCTTTTTTCCGGAATTAGCTACCTCACATGGGGACGCATTCGCCCGGCGCAGATGAATGTGATGATTTATGGCTGGGCTTCGATGGCCGGAATGGGGACGGCCATCTGGCTGATGGCGCGTCTATGCCGGACCACTTTGCGACATCCACTCCTGCTCGTGGCTGGCGGCGGTTTTTGGAATCTCGGTGTGCTCCTTGGGGTTGGCGGGATTCTGGCCGGCGACAGCACGGGTTATGAATGGCTCGAGTTTCCGTCTTACGCGGCCATCGTCTTGTTCGTCGCCTACACGCTCATCATGTCCTGGGCGGTCCTCATGTTCCGCTTTCGTCGCGGCGATGCGATTTACATTACGCAATGGTATTTGCTCGGCGCATTCCTTTGGTTCCCATGGCTCTACGCCGCGGCCCAGATCATGTTGTTTGTTGTGCCGGTGCAGGGCGTGTTGCAAGCCGCGGTCAACTGGTGGTTCGCCAATAATCTTCTTTTCCTTTGGTTAGGCGCGATTGGACTTGGCACCGTCTATTACATGATTCCGAAAGTGATCGGGCGTCCGGTCTTTAGTTATCAATTGGCCGCGATCGGCTTTTGGACGTACGCGTTTTTTGCGAGCTGGACCGGCATGCAACGGTTGGTCGATGGGCCGTTTCCGGCGTGGATGGTTACCGCGAGCATTGCGGCCACGATCTTGACTATCATTCCGGTCGCCACCGTCGGGCTCAATCATCACATGACGATGCGGGGATATTTTCCGCTGATGCGTTACAGCCCGACCCTTCGCTTTACCGTTTTTGGCGCAATTTCATACACGGTTTTCAGTGTTGTCGGTGTGTTGATTTCATTTCGTTCGGTCGCGCGATATTTGCACTTTACCGAAGCAAGCATGGGATACACGCAGCTCGGTCTCTACGCCTTTTTCACCATGGTGATGTTCGGATCGATGTATTACATCGTGCCGCGCATCGTCGGTTGCGAATGGCGTTATGCTTCGCTGATCAAGCTGCATTTCTGGTCGTCCGTTTACGGAATCGGATTGACGACGTTGATGCTCCTCGCGGGCGGGCTGGCGCAGGGTTCCAGCCTGAATGACGCGACCCTTCCCTTCGACGAAGCCACGCAATCAGTTATGCCTTACCTCCGTGGTCGCAGCGTCGCAGACGTGCTGCTTACGGTCTCGGCTTTCGTCTTCGCATTTCATTTTGGTCTGATGCTGCTCGGGCTCGGCCGTACCGCCAGCGTTCCAACGTTCTTAAACCCGGTCGAAGAACCGGAGGCGGAGGGAGCGCACGTATGAAGGGGCTGCTGCCACTCTTTCTCGGAATTCTCGGGACATTCGCCTTTTCCTGGATGGGCTTGGCCCTCATTCCGAATTATCAAATCGGCAATCTCGATCCGCAGATGGATGAGGACGGTACCGACATTTATCCGATGCCGCAATCCGGCATGGTCGAACGCGGGCGCAGAATCTATATGGCAAACGGCTGCATCTATTGTCACAGCCAGCAGGTCCGCGCGGATTACGCCGCGTCGGATATCGAGCGCAAGTGGGGTAACCGCCGCAGCGCACCGCGCGATTACATTTTCGATCGTCCGGTGCTGCTTGGTAAGGAACGGATGGGTCCCGACCTGGCGAATGTCGGGAAACGTCCGCCGAATGCCGATGAAACGTTTCCGACGGGTCTGGCTGCGCCGGCGGCTGCGGTCACAACTGCTGCGCCACCAGCAACGACGGCATCACCGACTACCCCGTCAACTTCTGCTGCGCCTGCGGCAGCGGCATCGCCCTCCGCGCCTGCTGGCGCAGGCGCACCGCCGGCAACTTCGCCCGCGCCAGCCGCAGTGAGTCCTGCGCCCGCCGCCGCGAGCCCTGCGCCCGCCGCCGCGAGTCCCGCGCCCGCCACTGCGAGTCCTGCGCCCGCCGCAGCCAGTCCAACGCCAGCTGCGTCTCCGGAGGAAAGATTGTTCGCCGCCGATGGCAGTCCGCTCCCTTACACTGCTGCCTGGCACCATCGCCATCTCTATAACCCGCGCAGCGTGGTGCAGGATTCGAACATGCCTCCGTTTCGTTTTCTCTACCAGAAGCGCCGGATCAGCGGGCAAGCGGCGGCCGATGCAGTCAACTTCATCGGTGACGATCGAGATAAACCGCCTCCAAATTGGGAAGTTGTCCCAACCTACGATGCCGAGTGCCTTGTCGCCTACCTGATGTCGCTCGATCAGTCGCATCCATTGAAAGAAGTGAAATCGACTGCGCCGACCGCCGCCGCCGCTGCGCCGGGGAAAGGAGCGAAATGAACGAGCACTCCGAACCACGCGCGCGGCAGGGGATGGATTACGGTGAATCGGAAGATGTGCAGCAGGTTCACGCGGCAATTCAGCGCGAAAAAATCGAGCCGCGTGTCGGCTTGGAGCCGCTTTCGCTCTGGTTGATCGCGGTCTACGGACTCGCCATATTTTTCGGCGGCGCGTACCTTGGCCGTTACTCAGGGAATTTCAGTGGCGACGGATTGGATCCGCTCGGAGGCGAGTCGCGGGCGGCAAAATCCGGTGCTGGTTCCGCCGGCGCTGCGCAGGTGGCGGAGCTCACACCGGCCGAGCGCGGCAAAAAGATTTTTAGCGCGAACTGCGCGGTCTGCCATCAGCCGAGCGGTGTTGGTGCGCAAGGTCAGGGATATCCGCCGCTTGCTGGCTCGGAGATTGTGAATGGCGGCGCGCGTCGGCCGGCGATGATTGTTCTCAAAGGTTTGACCGGGCCAGTCACGGTCAAGGGCGTTCAATACGGCTCGGCCGTGATGCAGCCATGGGAAAAAACTTTGACCGATCAAAAAATTGCCGATGTGCTGACCTATGTTCGTCAGGAATGGGGAAACACGGGAGGGCCAATCACAGCGGAACAGATTGCGGCGCTTAGGAAAGAACTGGCCGGCCGCACCGAATCATGGCAGGAGCACGACATTCTCGCCGTTCCCGCGGATGCCGGACTTCCGGGTGGCGAAGCCGCTCCCGCCGGTAAACCGGGCGAAGCGTCAAAACCTGCTGCGAGCCCGCCTCCACCTAAGGGCTAGAAAATTCGCTCGTTAGGGCGTGATTCCGTCGCGAGACCGCGAGAATCTTCAGCCGACGAGTTCGACTGAACCATCGGCTGAGGAGAAATGTCGTAGCGGCGCGTCAAAAGTAAGCAAGGTGGCATTCCACGATTCGGCGAGCCAAACCAGGACGGCATCGTTCACCTGGTTATGCCCGTGGCACCGCTGGAGCAAATTCATGAGTCGCGGGAGTTGTCGTTTTCTCGCCTCAAGATAAACGTGATCTTTGTCTGAAATTAGAGCGACCAGCATCTGCCCGGCCTGAGCCGGAGATTTTGCGTCGGGAATGGCGGTTGGATTGCTGGAAATGCGCACAAAAGCAGCCTGAGTGAGCAGGCAGGTGGCCCAGCGATAATTTCCGCGCTGCGTGAGACGTGCGGTCGCTCGCTTATGGAACGGATGATTAGGCCAGGCCAGCGCAAGCAGGACATTAGCGTCCAGAAGGAGTGTCTTCATTTTCTTCCCAAGCCTGGCGGACCGATCGTAGAGAAATTAATGGAGCATTCTTGTCTACCTCAAAGGTGGGGAATCGCCTGCCGCGTTTTGCTCTTGGATCTTCCGATTTTTGCAAAGCCCGGTGAATCAACTGCGAAATCACTTCTCCCAACCGCCGTCCCGATGCCTTGGAAAGACTCATCGCCGCTTCGTACGCTTGATCGTCAAGAGTTATCGTTGTCCGCATGGGATACAATGATACACTGATGCAGTGATGTCAAAAAGAAAGGACGGTTTTTGGGAATTCGGCGGTCGCTGCCGTCAGACCATTCCTGAGGCATTCCGGGCAAAGAAGAAAATCACGATTTTCCCGCTCGGCTTCTTCCGCGAGAAGGAAAAGCTTGTGACACGGATCGTGCAGACAATTCACGAAGCGGCTGGTCGGCCGGCTTGTATGCGCGCATCGGCCGATCTGGACCAGGCCTTCTTCCACGCGCACCGTCATTCGCTGATCGAACACGAAACATTCGCCCTGCCAATGCTCGTTCCCGAATTTCTCCTGATAGGTGAGAATGCCGCCGCGGAGTTGAAAAACGTTCTTGAAACCTTTGCTGCGCAAGAGCGCTGATGCTTTCTCACAGCGAATTCCGCCGGTGCAATACATCAGCACGGTCTTTTCTTTCAGCGGTTCGAGCCGATTCACGTAGCCAGGCAGATCGCGGAAATTCTCGATCTCGCAGGTAATCGCGTTTTCAAATTTCCCGGCCTCCCATTCAAACCGGTTCCGAATATCAAGTAGCACGGTATCAGGTTCCTCCTCCATTCTCCGCTTCCACTCCGCAGCGCTAAGTTGGTTGTCCTGGTCCGGCACGATCTCGCCCGCATTCAGCGTCACGATCTCCCGCCTTACCTTCACGACGAGTTTCGGGAAAGTGGCCGTGTCGCCCGCGCTGACCTTGAAGTCGACATCCGCGAATCGCGTGTCCGCTTTGAGCGACGCGACATATTGATTCACCGCTTCAGCTGGTCCGGCCAGAGTGCCGTTGATTCCCTCGGACGCGATAAGCACCCGGCCCTTGAGTCCGAGAGATGAGCAGAGCGCGCGTTGCCCGAAAGCAAACTCGTTGGGGTTCGCGATCGAGACGTATTTATAAAATAGAATGACCGGGCAAACTTCCGCCATGGGTGCGTAGATATTACGACATAACACGTCTACACTACAGAGCAGGCTCAGCTGGGGTTGCATCTTTCTCGGCAATGCTCGCGAAGCGCACGCCAACTCCCATCAGGCGCACGCTTTTTCCGGTGCGGGCGAATGCTTCGACCAACAGTGGTCGCATCTTCACCGAAGCGGGGGAAGGGGGACGGCCCTGCATTCGCGGGATGCGCATCCGGGTGAAAGATATTTTGGAGGCGCTCGCCGGGGGCGCTAACGAGGCGAAGATTCTCGAAAGTTTTCCATATCTTGAGCGGGAAGACATTCAGGCGGCGCTGGAGTATGCCGCGCAACAGGCAGATCACGTGGTGTTATCACTGGCCGAGTGAAAATTGTGGTCTGAAAACCTCTAAATTCGCGCAGAAGCGATATACGTGACTCACGTATATGCGTTAAGGCCCTCCGCCGAAAATCGATTCCCGAGTTCCCGCCGTGCCTCAGTTTGTAATCTTGTCGTTCATGACCCATCAGAGCAGGCTCAACTGCGTCTCGTCTTTTTCGGAAAGGCTGGCGAAGCGCACGCCGACTCCCATCAGGCGCACGCTTTTTCCCGTGCGCGCGAATGCTTCGGCCAGGAGCGATCGAAACTCGTTCAAGGTTGGCGCGAGACCAGCGCGTTCCACCGTTGTCCGTGTGAAATCCGCGAACTTCAATTTCACGAAGATCTTTGTGACTGTTCGCGCCACGGCTTTCTGCGCCAGTTCCGCCATCAATTCTTCGAACAACTCCTCCAGCTTTTCTTCGCACTGCTCGAGCGTTTCGAGATCGATCGAAAAGGTCTCTTCGTTGCTGAGCGATTTGCGCTCGCGATCCGGTTCGACCGGGCGGTGATCAACCCCGCGGCAAAGATCGTATAATTCGAGGCCGAATTTCCCGAACTGCTCCTGAAGTTGGAGTCGCGAGAATTTTTGCATCTCGCCGCAGGTGGAAACGCCGAGTTTTTCCAGCTTCTGTTCCGTCACCTCGCCGATCCCCCAGATTTTTCGGACCGGCAGCGCAGCCATGAATGCCGGGACCTCATCCGGTTTTACTTCGAACTGTCCATTCGGTTTGTTCTGTTCGCTGGCAATCTTCGCGATTAACTTGTTAGGCCCGATTCCAGCCGACGCGGTCAGTTTCGTTTTGCGAAAAATCAAATCCCGAATGATTTGGGCGAGCGGTCCGGGCGCGCCAGGATGCGCCGTCACATCGAGATAGGCTTCATCGAGCGAAAGCGGCTCAACCAGGGAGGTGAACCGATGCAGGATTCCGCGAATCATGGCCGATTCCCGGCGGTAAACGTCGAACCGGGTTGGCAGCACGATCAGATGCGGGCAGCGTTGCAGCGCCATGAAAGTCGGCATGGCGGAGCGGACGCCGAATTTTCGCGCCTCATAGTTGCAGGTCGTCAGCACGCCGCGGCGGTCGCGCGCGCCGCCGACGCCGACCGGCTTCCCACGCAGCTTCGGCTGATCGCGCACTTCGATGGCCGCGTAAAAGCAGTCCATATCCAGATGGATGATCGCGCGCGTTTTCGGGTCCGCCTGCACCGGTCAATTTCGCTCTATTTCAAGGAGCTTCCAAATATGATGCGGTCATCCCGAGCGAAGCCGAGGGATCCCGCAATGTTATCTGAAAGCCTTCGCAACGGGATCCCTCGACTTCGCTCGGGATGACATGCGTTGCTGGCTTTTCGCTTCGACGCTCGGAGAGCGCCGCTACAACAGATACGGACGGAAACTCCCGGGTTGAGCGGAATTCATTTCACCGATTAACTGCATCTCATGAAGATCACTTATTACGGTCATGCCTGTTTCTCGGTCGAAGCCGGCGGCAAAACATTGCTTTTCGATCCGTTCATCACGCCCAATCCGCTGGCGAAGGGAATCGACGCGACGAAAATTCCGGCCGATTTCATTCTCGTTTCGCACGGTCATGGCGATCACGTTGCCGATGTCGCGGATATCGCGAGGCGCACTGGCGCGACGGTCATCACTTCGTACGAAGTCGGGTGTTGGTTCGAAGAGAAGAAAGGAGTGAAGAATGTGCAGGCAATGAATCATGGCGGCTCCGCCAGGACAGATTTCGGGCGCGTGAAACTCACTGCTGCCATTCACAGCAGCTCGATGCCCGACGGCAGTTACGGCGGGAATCCCTGTGGGTTCGTCATCGAATCGAAGGACGGGAATTTTTATTATTCCGGTGATACGGCGCTCACTTCCGACATGAAGTTGATTGCCGAAACAACCAAACTGGATTTCGCAGCCTTCCCGATCGGCGATTTTTTCACCATGGGGATCGACGACGCGTTGCGGGCGGCTGATTTCGTTGGCGTCACCAAAATCCTCGGTCTGCACTACGACACATTCCCGCCGATCAAGATCGACCACGATGCCGTGATGAAAGCTGCTGGTGCGGCTGGAAAAAAATTGTTCCTGCCCGGGATCGGGGAAACGATCGAGTTGTAGCTTGAGAGTATTGTATGATTGGCATTGTCATCCTGAGCGAAGCGTAGCGGAGTCGAAGGATCCCGTTGCGTTACCTGGACGGTAGCATCGCGGGATCCCTCGACTTCGCTCGGGATGACAAATTTGGCGAAGATTCACAAAAACGATTGCGGGGTGCGGTTACGAGGCAGCCTCCGCGTCCGCGACAAAATCATTGATTGCCTCTTCGGTAACAGCCCACGAGCACATCAGGCGATAAACATCGGGCTCGATAAATTTGTAGAAACGCCAGCCGCGGGCGTGCAACGCTTTCACCAGCAACTCGCGCATTCGAACAAATACCGCATTGGCTTCGCACGGAAAGGCCAGTTCGATTCCCGGGAGAGCGCTGAGTTGCCGCGCCAGTGAGCTGGCCGCTTCATTCGCGCGTTGGGCGTTGCGCAACCACGCTCCATCTTTCAGCAGGCCAAACCAGGGCGCCGCGAGAAAACGCATCTTCGATGCGAGCTGACCCGCCTGCTTAACCCGATAATCGAACTCGGTCGCGAGCTCTTTGTTAAAGAAAACAACTAACTCGCCCGCGGCGGTTCCGTTCTTCGTTCCACCAAAACAAAGGACATCGACGCCTGCCTGCCACGAGATCGTTTTCGGAGCGCAACCGAGCGCAGCCACGGCGTTGGCGAACCGCGCCCCATCCATGTGCAGCCGCAATGAGTGTTGTCGGGCAAACTCCCCGAACGCTCTCAGCTCATCGATCGTGTAAACCGTCCCGCGCTCGGTCGCTTGCGTCACGCTGATCGCACGCGGCTTATGGGAATGAACATCGCGGTATTTCGCCAGCTCCGCTTCCGCCCGCGCCAGGTCCAGCTTGCCGTTGGCGCCGGAGATCGGGAGGAGCTTCGATCCCTTTGTGAAGAACTCGGGTCCGCCGCATTCGTCCGTTTCGATGTGTGCGAACTCATGACAAATGATGCTGTGGAAGGATTGGCAGAGCTGGGCCAGCGCGAGAGAATTGGCGGCGGTGCCGTTGAACACAAGGAACACTTCGCAGTCCGTCTCGAAAATCTCGCGCACTTGATCGCAAACGCGCGCGGTCCACTTGTCCTCGCCATATGAAGCGGCCGCGCCGGCATTCGCCTCCTCCAAGGCGGCTAAAGCCTCGGGACAGATTCCGGCGGTGTTGTCGCTTGCGAATTCATGGCGCTGGGTCGTCGAACTCATCGGCCTTTTCGTACGCGAGATCGACGTGTCGAGCAAACAATCTGGGGAGCGCACGCGGCTCGCGTGCTGGCGACGACGGCTCGGCGTCGCGAACTTTTCGGAGGAAGATTTTGGCGAGCCGCCAAAACCAGCACGCGAGCCGCGTGCGCTCCCCACTGGTGCTAATGCTCGTTCTGCGATGCGAGTTGGCCTCGGCTGGTTAGCGGATCGGCTTTGCCGAATTTGAGCGGCGGCGTTATTATCGCGTCATGAGTTCCCTCCAAGGCGAAATCGAACGACGTGGCCAGCGCATCTTTGAGCTGGTCGACAAGAATCCTGAATCGATTTTCAGCAAGGCCGGCTTTTACCAGCGGATGATGGCGTTCTCGATGCGGGACGAGCATTTCAAGGTGCAAATGTTCCGCTTCGTCGATGTCCTCGCGTCGCTCCGGAGGCCGAACGACATCGTGCGGCATCTCGACGAGTATTTCGTCGACATGCGCAACGGCTCGGTGCCGTTTCTCCAAACCGGATTGCGCGCGGCGCGAGTTCTTCCGTGGGTTACCGCTCCCATTTTGCGCTGGAACGTCTCCGGGATGGCGCGGCAGTTTATCGCCGGTCGGAATCCGGATGACGTCATGAAAATGCTGCGGAAGCGGCGCCGGGAAAAAATCGGATTCACCGTCGATCTGCTTGGCGAGGCCGTGGTGAGCGAGCAGGAAGCGGATGAATATGCCGCGCGTTGCCTTGACCTGGTAGAAGGACTCTCGAAGCAAACACGGGGCTGGACCGATCCGCTCGGCGACAAGTCGGGGCTCTTCCCGGTGGTCAACGTGTCGGTAAAAATCTCCGCGCTTTATTCGCAGATGAATCCGGCCGATCCGGAGACAGCGATCGCGCACCTTGCGCCGAAGCTGCGACCGATTCTGCGACGCGCGAAAGAACTCGGCGCATTCATCAATTTCGACATGGAGAGCTATGCGCACAAGAATACGACGCTCGAGCTTTTCAAAACGCTTTTTGCCGAACCGGAATTCAAGGACTGGCCGCATGCCGGCATCGTCATCCAGGTTTATCTGCGCGACGCAGCGCGGGATTTAAACGACCTGCTGACGTGGGGGCGGCAACGCGGGACGCGCTTCACCGTCCGGCTCGTTAAAGGCGCCTACTGGGATTACGAGAAAATCAAAGCATCGCAAAATGGGTGGCGTTGCCCGGTCTTCATGCAGAAGCCCGAGAGCGACGCGAATTTCGAGGCGCTGACGCGGGTGCTTCTGGAAAACGAATCGATCGTGACCTCGGCCTTCGGTTCGCACAATGTCCGGAGCATCGCCCACGCTCAGGCGGTGGCGGAGCAACTCGGAATCGATCGCAGCCGTTTCGAGTTTCAACTGCTTTACGGCATGGCCGGCCCGATCAAGCGCGCGCTGGTCGAGATGGGTTATCGCGTCCGCGAATATTGCCCGGTCGGCGAACTGCTCCCCGGCATGTCATATCTCGTTAGGCGCCTGCTCGAGAACACGTCGAACGAGGGGTTTCTGAAGGCGAAATTTTCCGACAACGCTTCCGCGGCGCAGCTGCTCCGTGATCCGTCTGAAATCATTAGATCCAGCCTGCGATCGCAGGCGGCGACTCCGGCTGCAACCAGCTCGCCCGACCGCAACGGCGCGGCGCTCGCGCCGCCGCCCGCCGACACCTATGAAAACGCGCCGTTGGTAAACTTCGTGCACCGCTCCAGTCAGGAACAGATGCGGGCCGCGCTCGAGGAAATGCGCGGCCGTTTGGGTCAAAAATATCCGCTCGTGATTGACGGCCAGAAAATTTGGACCGGCAAACTGATCGACTCCATCAATCCCAGTTCACCGAAACAAGTTGTCGGCGCCGTGGCGGAAGCCGGAATCCCAGAGGCGGAGATCGCGATCGCCGCCGCCTGTAAAGCATTCGAGCATTGGTGCCGCGTCAGCGTCGATCATCGGGCCGGTTTGCTCGAGCGCGTCGCGACGATCATGGACCGGCGGCGTTTCGAGCTTTCAGCACTGGAAGTTTTTGAGGTGGGAAAACCATGGGCCGAAGCCGACGGCGATATCCGGGAGGCGATCGATTTCCTTCTTTTCTATGCGGAACAGATGCGCTCGCGCGGTCTCCCGCGACTGACGCAGCACGTGCCGGGTGAAGAGAGCTACCAGCATTACTGGCCGCGTGGCGTTGCGCTCGTAATCGCGCCATGGAATTTCCCGATGGCGATTCTGACCGGGATGGTTTCCGCCGCGCTCGTTACCGGCAACACCGTCATCATGAAGCCGGCGGAGCAATCGGCCGTTTGCGGCGCGATGTTGATGGAAATATTCGAGGAAGCCGGCGTGCCTCCCGGAGTTCTTAATTACCTGCCCGGCAAGGGTCGATCATCGGCCAGCATCTGGTCGATCACAAAGACGTTCACATGATCGCGTTCACCGGCTCGCGTGAAGTCGGGCTGAGGATTTGGGAAAGCGCCGGCAAAACTCAACCCGGCCAGCTCGAACTGAAACGCGTCGTTTGCGAGATGGGCGGCAAGAACGCCGTCATCATCGACTCGGACGCCGATCTCGACGAAGCGATCGTCGATTCGATTTATTCCGCCTTCGGCTATCAGGGCCAGAAATGTTCGGCGCTCTCGCGGCTTATCGTTCTCGATGAGAACTACGATCGCGTCATCAAACGATTGGTGGAAGCGGCCGCGAGTTTGCGCGTCGGGAATCCCGAGGAGCCGGGCATCACTGTCGGTCCGGTTATCGATGAAACTGCGTACCGCCGCATGTTGGACACGATCGAAGCCGGGAAGAAGGAAGCGACCCTCGCATTTCAAGGAAAGAATTTTCCTGCCGAGGGTTATTTCATTCCACCGACGATCTTCACCGATGTGAAACCGGAAATGCGTCTTTCGTGCGAAGAGATTTTTGGACCGGTCCTGAGCGTTATCCGGGTGCGCGATCTCGATGAAGCCATCCGGGTCGCGAACGATACCGACTACGCGTTGACCGGCGGATTTTTCTCGCGCAGCCCGGCGAACATCGAGCGGGTGAAAGCGGAATTGGTCGCAGGCAATGTCTACATCAATCGCTCCTGCACCGGCGCGGTCGTGGGACGGCATCCTTTCGGGGGATTCAAAATGTCGGGCGGCGGAACAAAAGCTGGCGGTGGCGATTATCTGCTCCAATTCATGGTCC
Organism: uncultured Verrucomicrobiae bacterium; assembly: GCA_963737545.1. GTDB lineage: Bacteria > Verrucomicrobiota > Verrucomicrobiia > Chthoniobacterales > UBA10450 > CAVTTH01. The sequence continues at coordinate 1,373,590 of CAVTTH010000003.1, forward strand.
CGCGCGTCGTTACCGAAAACATCATGCGCCACGGCTTCGCGCCGGACACGACGCCTGAATTCAGAGACGCGTTCGGTGCGGTAATGCCCGGGCGGAACTGAAGTTCGCACGCGGCGGCCCGCTATTCGTCCAACGGCCGGCCTTTTAGCAGTAGCTTCACGACAGTAACTACCATGTAGATGACCGGCCAAAAGGCGACAAGAGCCACGATCGCAAACGCCACCATCTCGCGTGTGCGCTCGCGCGCGGACTCGAGCAGAAATTCGCGACGCAAATTGTGAAACTTGCGGACATCCGAATCATCGTCGCCACCGGACCAGGAATACCCGCGCCATTCATCCAGTCCTGACTGAAACGAATAATCCGTTAAGAGGAAGTGTTGCCTCTTGGCGAGAGGCTCAAAAACCGGCTTCATCGCTTGCGATCCCGATAGTTTGGATAAGAAACGTTATCACGTTGGCGTCCGCGTCAAATCTTACCAATCACTGCGTTGAACAGAATGGCGTGGTTGGTGATTTTGCGGGATGATGCGCCGTGCTCTACGTAATCGCGACGCCAATTGGCAGCCTCGACGATATCACCTTGCGTGCGCTAGAAGCGTTGAAATCGGTGGACGTGATAGCGGCGGAGGACACGCGGCATTCCGGAAATTTGCTGCGCCATTTTGAAATCCGGAAACCGCTCCTCAGTTATCACGAACACAATGAGGCGATGCGGGCGGAGCAGCTGGCGGAGCGATTAGCGGCCGGCGAGAACGTTGCGCTTATCACCGACGCCGGCATACCCGGTCTTTCCGATCCGGGTGCACGACTGATCAAGAAATGCATCGAGCGCGATCTGCCGTACACGATTGTGCCAGGCGCTTCCGCGATTCTGACGGCATTGGTCGGTTCCGGAATCTCGGCGGAACGATTTTGTTTCCGCGGATTCCTGCCGGTCAAAAGCGGCCAGCGAGAACGCGAGTTGCGCGCGGCTGCCGCACGCGAGGAAACATCCGTCTTCTTTGAATCGCCGTACCGAATCATGAAGACGCTGGCGGCTTGCGCGGAGATCATGCCCGACAGGCAGCTTTGTGTTGCGAGGGAACTAACAAAGAAATTCGAAGAATTCCGACGCGGAACGGCGGCGGAACTTCTCCGACACTACGAGGCGCATCCGGCAAAAGGGGAGATCACCTTCGTGATCTCCGGGTTGTAGCCGTTTCGCTGTGCGAAACGGGCGCGTCGCACAGCGACGCGGCTACAGCGGCGCAGAATTCACCCGCTGGGCTTTCCTCTTGTCTAAGAGTCCCAAAAACCTTTCCGCCAGAGACGGCGGCAGCTGCAGCTTTCCCCTTGTCAAAGCGGCAAACTCGTGTGAGTTTGCGCGGCTTTTCCCCAGAAAAGTCCCTTTTGTTATGGCTTACGCAATTATCAAAACAGGCGGTAGACAACATCGCGTCGCCGAGGGCGACATTATCGATGTCGATCTGCTCGAAGGCAAAGCAGGCAAGAAAACTGTTTTCGGTGATGTCCTGTTTTACGGTGACGCCGAGAAGCTCACGCATGGCAATCCGCTTATTGAAGGCGCGACCGTCACCGGAGAAGTGGTCGAGCAGCGGAAGGACAAGAAAGTCATCGCGTTCAAGTATCGTCGTCGCAAAGGCTATCATCGGACCGTTGGCCATCGACGGAAGCTGACGCGGGTCAAAATTACCGGCATTGCGCTCGCCGGGAAAACGGCGAAAGCGAGAAAATCAGAAACAACCGAGAAATCCTCCTAATCAAATGGCTCATAAAAAAGGACAGGGCAGCGTTAAGAATGGCCGCGACAGCGTCAGCAAACGACTGGGCGTGAAGAAATTCGGCAGCCAGGCGGTTGTAGCCGGCAATATCATTATTCGTCAGCGCGGCACCAAGTTTTTGCCGGGCAAGAACGTCGGACTCGGCCGCGATTACACGATCTTCGCGCTGGTTGACGGGCAGGTTCGTTTCGATCGGTCCGGGCGCCGAGTGAATGTCGAGCCGCTCGCGGCAAAGTAGCCGTTTTTGCGACAAAAGGCGCGGTCTTCAGCGCCCGGGTGCGCCACATGATCATTTGAAAGATTGTGTCTGGCGGCGGTTTTGCGCTATAACAGAAAAATTCCCCATGAAATACAAGACCTACATTCTCTTCGGTGCACCAGGCAGCGGCAAAGGTACGCAGGGCCATACGCTCGGAAGCATCCCACGGTTTTTTCATTGCCCGTGCGGAGACGTCTTTCGCTCGATTGATACGCGCACGAAGGTGGGCAAGGCTTTTCTCGAGTATTCGAGCAAAGGCCAACTCGTGCCCGACGACATTACCGTCGAGCTCTGGAAGGAAGCCATCGATGCGGCAGTGGATGCTCACAGATTCAAGCCCGACATCGACATACTGGTACTGGATGGGATACCGCGGAATGTGGGACAGGCCAAGATCATGGACGAAATGATCGACGTAATAAAAGTTTTCCATCTTTCGTGTCCGAACCGCGACGCGCTTTTCGCCCGGCTAAAGAAGCGGGCGTTGAAGGACAATCGGCTCGATGACGCGAACGAAGAAGTGATCAATCGCCGGCTCGGCATCTACGAAACAGAATCGAAGCCCGTGCTGGGTTATTACGGAAAAGATCGGATCACCTGTATTGACGCGACGGAGCCACCTGCGAAAGTTCTGCTGCATATCCTCGAGAGTGTGAACGACGGGGTCAATGGGTCGCATGAGCCAGCAGCAGTTTGAAAATTTCACCGCATCCAGTCTGTATTGTGAGAAGTGCAAGGCCACCATGCCGGTGCGCGAACGGCTTCTTCTGATTTTGCCGGATAAGGAGATCTACGATTATCTTTGCACCGGCTGCGCCTCGTCGGTGGGCCAGCGCGAAGTGACTGCGGGTGAGAAATTGATGGCGCAACGGGCAGCCCCTCGTCGTGTTCGGCGTCGCGCTCCCGCGCAACGGATCCGGCTTTAGCGCGCGATGCGCGTTCTCTTCATTGGGACCGGTGAAATCGGCGTGCCGGTTCTGCGTTCGCTGCTCAAATCGAAGGAGCACAAGCTGGTCGGTGTCGTCACGCAACCGGACAAGCCGGTCGGCCGCGCCCAACGGATCGAGGCACCGGCAATTAAGGCGGCCCTGGCAGGCAGCTCCCTGCCGATTCTTCAGCCGGAACGGATCAAGAAGGCGGAGGCCATCGCGGAGATTCGCGCGCTCGCCCCAGACGTGATTGTCGTAATGGCCTATGGCCAAATCCTGCCGCGATCGGTCCTCGAAATCCCACGCGTGGCTTGTCTGAACCTGCATGCCTCGCTTCTGCCGCGCCATCGGGGTGCGGCGCCGATTCAGGCGGCAATTGCATCCGGGGATCGCGAGTCGGGTATCACCGTCATGTACATGGATGAAGGGCTCGACACGGGCGACATCATGCTGCAATCGCGTCTCGAAATTGCGGCGGACGACACGGGCGGATCGCTCCACGACCGACTGGCGCAGATCGCGCCGCGCGCGTTGAACGACGCGCTCTCCCAACTTCAGCGGGGAAACGCTCCGCGGATTCCGCAAGATTCGTCAGCCGCGACTTACGCGCCCAAGCTGGAACGTGAACATGGCCGGATCGATTGGACGGAATCGGCGGCGGTGATCGAGCGCAAGATCCGCGCCTTCAATCCATGGCCGGGCGCGTTTGCGATTATCGCCGGGGTGTCGGATAAGCCCCGCAAACTGAAAATATTCTCGGCGACGATTGTTGATCTCGATCAAAAGCCGGGAAAAATCTTGATTATCGAAAAGGAGATTGTTGTCACGACCGGCGATCGCGCGCTGTCATTGAACGAGGTGCAGCTAGAAGGTAAGCGCCGGATGAGCGCAGCGGAATTTCTGCGAGGGCACTCCACGTCGCTACGCACTGCTTGAATGGTGTCATCCCGAGCCGCGCAGACGGCGAGGGACCTCGCAGTCGGAGATTACGCGTTCTCCCGACAGTGTGTGTCGTCGATTGCAATGGAGAGATCCTTCGCTGTCGCTCAGGATGACAGCGCCCTTCGTGTGGTGAGGGCGCTTCGGCAATACATACTCATTTTGCTTCCCAACACGCCGCCGTTCTGTTTCAACATCCTCGCCATGCAGAGTGAATCGCGCACGCCCGTGTACAAACGCATCGTCCTTAAGTTGAGTGGCGAAGCGCTGCAGGAGCGTGGCACCCGCGAGAATATCTCGCCTCAGATCGTCCGCGAAATAGCTGAGCGCGTGAAGGAAGTCCGCGATCTCGGGGTCCAGATTTCGGTCGTTATTGGCGGAGGAAACATCTGGCGCGGCCTGGCCGCCGCGCATCGCGGTATGGATCGCACGACCGCTGATTATATGGGGATGCTGGCAACGGTGATCAACGGCCTGGCGTTGCAAAGCGGTCTGGTTCAGATCGGGGTTCAAACCCGGGTGCAAACCGCGATTGAAATGAAGAACGTGGCCGAGCCCTTCATCTTGGGTCGCGCCATTCGTCATCTCGAGCTCGGCCGCGTCGTCATCTTCGCCGCCGGCACCGGTAATCCCTATTTTTCAACCGACACGACTGCCGCCCTCCGTGCCAGCGAGATCCGCGCGGACGTGATTTTGAAAGCGACGAAAGTGGACGGTGTTTACGATCGCGATCCGGACGGCGATCCGGCGGCGAAGCGTTACGATCAGATCAGTTATTCGGAGGCGTTGAGCAAACGATTGCGCGTGATGGATTCCACAGCCTTCAGCCTCTGCATGGACAACAAAATTCCGATCATTGTTTTCGACATGAACCAGCCGAGCAACATCCGCGACATCGTCTGCGGGATGAAAGTCGGCACCCTTGTTACCGAATAGGCCCCGATTATGCGTTGCTTGCTTCACCCGCCCGTTAGGTGGTAATTGCCCGACTGAAAATATGACCGCCGAAGAGATTCTTTTCGAAGCCGAGCTGGCGATGGATAAAAGCGTGGATTACATGGTCCACGAATTTTCCTCGGTGCGCACGGGCAAGGCGTCGCCCGCTCTGGTGGAGAACGTGGATGTGGAAGCATACGGCTCGACGATGAAGTTGAAACAGCTCGCGTTGATCACTACGCCTGAGGCACGTTTGCTCGTTGTCCAGCCCTTCGACGCGGCCACCGTGCGCGACATCGAAAAAGCGCTGAAGGAATCAAAAATCGGCATTATGCCGATGGTTGATGGGAAAATTATACGGCTCCCGATCCCGGAGCTGTCGGAGGAGCGGCGAAAAGATCTGGTGAAGGCGCTCAAGCAAATGGCCGAAGAAGCTCGCGTGCGCGTGCGAGCGAATCGACGCACCGCGATGGACGAAGCCAAAAAACTGCAAAAGGCGGGTGAGTTGACCGAAGACGGATTGCGCGATCTCGAAGCCGACGTGCAGAAATTAACCGACCGATTTGTCAAATCGGTCGATGATCATTTCGAGCGCAAGGAAGCCGAAGTGATGAAGGTGTGAGAAGAATGACGAAATCCGAATGACGAAGGACAAAGGCGCGCGATTCGCTGCTTTGTTATTCCTTCGACATTCGTTATTTCTGCTTCGTCATTATAATCGCACCAGGTCGAGCAGAAACTGGCACCAGAGATAGATCATTCCGCGCCAGGAATACTTTACCTCGCCGCCGGGGGTGGAAGTAAGCACACCCTTCTGAATGTTGTGCGCAATCTGTTCGCGCAAATCATTTTCGATTTCGAGCTCGATCCGTTCATCATCCAACGCGTCGATCACGCTGGTCTCGACATGATGGAGGCGGAGAAATTCGCGGTGGCTTTGATAAAGCTGCCAAAAGGATTGATCCGGCCGCTGCCGATTGATTCGAAAATGCGGTGTCAATTTTAAGCCGTAGGAGAGGGGATAGTTCCACGTCGTCCAGATAATGCCGTCGTGGGCGCGTGAAGAAATGCGCAGATAATAAAAGGAGAGTTCGTGCTGCTCGTTCAGGCAAATTGTCGCCTGCGCCCGATCCTCCTCTTTGTAATAGAGGCGGAAGAATTGTTTGTAGTCCTCCCAATCCCAGCCGGCGTCGCTGACGTGTTTGAAACCTTCGTTCTCGATGTCACGCGAGATTTCGTCGAGTGTCGGAAAGACGTCCGGTGATGGAGGGCTCTTCGGGCGAAGTGCTTTCTCCTTTGGTAATCGAAGCGCACGGATGCGCGTGAGAATTTCCAGCCAGGGCAGGAACAGCCAGCTAAGCGCGGCCACCGTCCCGAGCAGCAGGCTCCGGGTGATAAAGTAGATCGCGAGGAATGAGGAAATCAGGATGCCGAGTGCGCCCGCCTTCTGGGAGAAGGAAGTTTGATAACTCCGGAGAGCAATGCTGAGCACAGCGACGCCCAGCGTGAGAAATAAACCAAACAGCATTAGGGCTCGATTCCGTGCTCGTTCAGGAACTTTTGCAATTGGTCGGTGTCGAAATTTGCGAGCACGGCATCGCCGGCAACCAGGGTCGGAACATAGGTCTGATCGGATAGCTCGGTCATCTCCGCGTACGCTTCGCGGTCCTTACCCACATCGATCAAGTCAAATTGGTAACCGCGCTCCGAAAGATAATCTTTCGCGTCGATGCACCATGAGCACCATTCGCGGCTATAGAGGGTAATTTCGGTCGCCACGCGTGCAATAAACAAGGGTGGCCCGGCGCGTCAACCGGTCAAACACACGGGACCCAACTCCGGAGAACAAGCCAGGCCATGACTAATATGCCTTGGCCCAGACGACACGGCGCCGGCTCGGTTTGTCGGTGAAAATGCACGTGCCAGGTTCGGACAATGGTCCGGACTCGTCGAGCGGAATGCAGCGGATCGTGACTTTCAGGTCGCTCTTGATCTGCTCTTCAACTTCGGACGAGCCATTCCAATGGGCGAGGGCGAAGCCACCGTGGATTTCCGGCCGGGCCGAGTTTTTCGGGGTGAAGAAGTCGTAGAAGTCTTCCTTCGAATCGATCATCCGGGTGTTTTCATCGCGAAATGCCTTTGCACGCTCGAAAAGAGTTCGCTGAATCGAATCGAGCATCTCGACCGCCTGCCTAACGAGTTCTTCACGTGCCAGAAATTCCTTCGACTTTACCGGTTGATCGCGCCGGCTGACTGCTACCTGGCCGGATTCGAGATCGCGTGGACCAAGTTCAACGCGAAGCGGAACACCTTTCTTGATCCAATCCCAGTTTTTCACGCCGCCTCCGAGTTCGCGGCGATCGATTTCTACTTCCAACGGTGCGCCGTGGTACGAAAGCGCGCGCAGTTCCGTACCCAGTTTTGTCGCCGCCTCGAGAACGGCTTCACGCGTTTCCGGCTTGGGAGTGATTGGAATAATCACGATTTGCGTCGGTGCGATCCGCGGTGGCAGGACGAGGCCGTCATCATCCGCATGAGCCATGATGAGAGTGCCGATGAGCCGCGTACTCATGCCCCAGCTGGTGGTCCAGGCAAACTCTTGTTTGCCATCGCGGGTTTGGAATTGGATTCCGCTCGCGCGCGAGAAATTTTGCCCGAGAAAATGTGAGGTACCGGCCTGGATCGCTTTCCGGTCCTGGACCATTGCTTCAAGACAAAGCGTCTGCACCGCGCCGGGAAATCGTTCGCTCTCGGATTTCTCGCCCGTGAAAACAGGGATCGCGAGATGATCGCGCACGAAGCGTTCGTAGACATCGAGCATCTGCTTCGTCTCCGCGCGCGCTTCCGCTTCGGTCTCGTGAACGGTGTGACCTTCCTGCCAGAGAAATTCCGTGGTGCGGAGGAAAAGGCGTGGACGCATTTCCCAGCGAACGACGTTGGCCCATTGGTTGATCAGAATCGGCAAGTCGCGATAGGATTGCACCCACTTCGCGTAGCTGGCGCCGATGATTGTTTCCGATGTCGGCCTAACGACCAACGGCTCAGTCAAAGGACTGGCCGGGACCATCTTCCCATCAGCGTTTACCTCCAGCCGGCTATGCGTGACGACGGCGCATTCCTTCGCGAAGCCTTCCACATGCGCCGCCTCCTTTTCGAAATAGCTTAACGGAATGAAGAGCGGAAAATAGGCGTTCCGGTGTCCCGTTTCCTTGAACATCGCGTCGAGCTGGCGTTGCATGTTTTCCCAAATCCCGTAGCCCCATGGGCGGATGACCATGCAACCACGGACGTCTGCGGGTTCGGCCAGTTCGGCGGCACGGATGACCTGTTGGTACCACTCGGGAAAATCCTCGGCCCGGCGGGGATTGATCGCGGTCTTGGGAATGTCAGGATTAGCCATCGTGGCGGAATATTTAACCCGTCGCGGTGATTTCACTAGCGCGCTTTTGTGCTCGTGGCGCTTGCATCTTTTCCGGTTCAACCGGTATGATATCCATTCTCATGAAAATCAATTATCTGCTTATCGTATCCGTTACGCTTGCAACCGCGCAGCTGTCGCCGCTTTTCGCCGCAGACGAACCGGATGAAACGCCGGTCATGAAAGAAATGCAGCGGCGCCAGGGACAGGTCGACAAGCTCTCGATTGACGATCAGCTTAAGTTGCGAGCCGCCCAGCAAAAGGCGATGGAGAACCCGGAAGTAAAAGCGGCAATGGAGAAACGAGACAAGGCGATTGTCGAGTTCAGAGAGGCGCTACGCGCGGCAATGATGGCCAGCGATCCGAGCATACGGCCGATCCTGGAGAAAATCGCCGCCGGCGCCAGCCCCGGAATTTAGTGGCGAATTCCTGTCGCGCGCAGGCGTTACGACTAACTGCCTTTTGCGATGTGTTTGAGCTGGCAAGTAGCGGTTGACACCACTGCGGCTGGCCCGTAGTTTCCGTGCCCTTTTCAGCCCGATGAAGACCTTTTCCGCAAAAGCCAGTGAAGTGCCGCGCAAGTGGTGGATTATCGACGCCAAAGATCAGGTGCTCGGTCGCGTGGCGGTCAAGGCTGCCAATCTTCTCCGCGGCAAAGCGAAACCGATCTACACGCCTCATGTGGATACGGGCGACTTCGTGGTGGTAATTAATGCCGAAAAAGTCCGGCTCACCGGTAAGAAAGAGGAGCAGAAGAGTTTCATGAGTTTTTCCGGATTTGTCGGTGGTCACAAAACGGAGAGCGCGGGTGCCCGGCGTGTCCGCCATCCCGAACTCCTGATCGAGCGTGCGGTGCGCGGAATGATTCCGCACAATCGTCTCGGCCGGGATGTGTATCGCAAACTAAAGGTTTATCGCGGAGAGCTTCATCCGCACGCGGCCCAGCAGCCGGCACCCGTTTCGTCGCTCTAAACCAAATCCCAAATTTCATGGCTCAGACTCAGGAATTCATTGCTACCGGCCGCCGCAAGACTTCTGTCGCGCGTATTCGGATGACGCCCGGCACCGGCAAGATCGATATCAACGGAAAGTCGTTTGAGGAATATTTCCCGACCGGACCGCTGCAAAACACCGTGTTGCAACCGTTGCAGGCGGTCAAGCTGACGAGCTCGTACGATCTTTCGATTAATGCGACTGGTGGCGGCTCCACTGGTCAGGCCGGTGCGGCGCGTCTGGCGATTTCGCGAGCCCTCCTGCAGGTTGATGCGAATTTGCGCGGGACATTGAAGGCGGAAGGATTGCTCCGGCGTGATCCGCGGATGAAAGAACGGAAGAAATCCGGACAGCCCGGCGCGCGCAAGCGTTTCCAATTTTCGAAGCGCTAATCGATTTCGAGACGCTCGTCACAAGCGAGCCCAACGATTGACCGCTGTAGCCGCTTCGCTGTGCGAAGCGCAGTTGATTGCCAACTCGAGTCGCTCCGCACAGCGAAGCTACGGCTTCGTCGGCGCGGGATTCGCTGGTCTCGAAGGACTTGGAGCCGCGCCCGGAGCCGGCGCGCCTGGTGGAACGGCCATGGCAGGACTGAGAGCCTGCGCTGCCGGTTTCTCGATGCCGAGAAGTCGCAACTGCCGGGCAGCTTCACCTGCGACAAGGCTCTCACGATATTGGGTCAGGATATTCTCGCACAGGCGGCGGGCCTCGTCGGTCTTATTCTTCTCCACCAGCAAATGGACCTGCGAAAGCATTGCCGTTGGCACATTAAAATCCTTCGGGTAGTTGGTGATCAACCGTTGATAGGTGCTCAGTGCCTCATCTTTCTTGCCTAACGATTCCAGGTTGGCAGCGATCGCCATCCAGGCGGTGGCGGCAAGTTCGTGCTTGGGAAAACTTGCCACAAACTGCTCGAGGCTCGTATTCGCTTCAGCGATTTTCTTTTCCGAGCGCTGCGCATTCGCCAGTAAGAGGTAAGCACTGGCACCGCCTGGCGTACCCGGAAATTCCTTAATGACCTTTTGGAAATCCGCCGCCGTCTTGGCTGCGGCCAGCGATTCGGCCGCCGAAGCGTCACGGTGGACGGAATAAAGACGATAGCCGGCAAACCCAGCGCTGGCTAGAAGAGCGACGACTAAGGCAGCGAGAATTTCGTTCTTGTGTCTGTCCCAAAAAAATTGCGGTTCGATCGTCGAGTCGCGGTAAGGAGGTGGAACAGTAGGCATCGTGATTTAGGAATTGGGCGGCGGGCACGTTCGCGAGACGCGAAGCTTGGTCTTATGCCACGGGGAAGTTTCCCGCGCAAGCGCGAGAACGCGCCGGGGGGAGCAGTTCCCGGGAGATCTTGGTCCCGCGCCGGCGCATAAGAAAAGCGGGCGGGCCTCCCGTGACCCGCCCTTACCCCAAGATAAAGCGACTGCCTATTGCGGTGGATGTTCGTTTTCCCTCCAACAGCTCCACTACATAAAACGTATTTGGTGGGACGGCTGGATTTATCTGGCGATCATTGATCGTTGGACGTTGAACGTTGAACGTTGAACGTTTGCTCTGTGCTTCCCCACGACAAACTTTTCATTCCCGGTCCGGTCGAAGTATCGGAGAAAACGCTGGCCGCATTCTCGCGCCCGATGATCGGACATCGCGGCGAAGCGTTTAAGAGTCTCTATCGCGAGATTCATCCGAGACTGCAGGAATTGTTCGGCACAAAGCAGCCGGTTTTTCTTTCCACCTCCTCGGCTTGGGGCGTGATGGAAGCTTCCATCCGCAACCTCGTTGATCGCGGTGTGCTTTGCTGCATGTGCGGCGCATTCTCCGATAAATGGCTCGACGTCGCGCGGCGTTGCGGCAAGAACGCCGAACCGCTTCAGGTTGAGTGGGGCCAACATATCGATGCCCGTGCGCTCGACGAAGAGCTGGCTACGGGAAAATTCGACGCCGTCACGCTAATCCACAATGAAACCTCCACCGGCGTGATGAATCCGCTGGCCAACATTTGCGCCGTCGTTAGGCGTTATCCCGAAGTCGCGCTGATCGTCGATACCGTCTCTTCCTTCTCCGCCGTCGCGATCGCCATGGATGAACTCGGAATTGATGTCATGCTGACTGGCTCGCAAAAAGCACTCGCCCTGCCGCCCGGCTTTTCGCTCTTCTCAGTTTCGGAAAAAGGATTCGCCCGCGCCGCGGAACAGAAAGATCGCGGGTATTACTTCGATTTTCTCGAGTTTAAGAAACAACAGGAAGGCGACATGACACCAAGCACGCCAAGCATCGGACACATCTACGCCTTGCAATCAAAGCTCGACGAAATTTTCGCTGAGGGTTTGGCCGACCGGCACGCGCGACACGCCCGGACCAACCGGATCGTTCATGAGTGGGTGAGGGAGAAAGGTTTCGGCTTCTTTGCCGAAGAAGGCTTTCGCTCCGTCACCCTCACGTGCGTGCGGAATGATCGCGGGATCGACATCGCCAAGCTCGTGCACGATCTGCGCGAGAAGCACCACCTCGTGATCGACGGCGGCTACGGCAAACTCAAAGGCCAAACCTTCCGTCTTTCCAATATGGGCGACGAGACCGAAGAAACGGTTTCTCATTTGCTCGCATGTCTGGACGCTTGCGCCTGGTAGCGTACGAAAGTGAAGGGCGCCTTCGTTTCAGAAAGCGCCCTTCATATGTCGATGGCGGTAAGTCGAATTCTGTCGGCGTGTAGTAAGTTGGCGCGGTGAGAGGCTGGTGCTAAAATCCTCAAGATGAGAGCGCGCGAATCGGCGGCGGAATACGTCGTTCAGAATGGCAAACGGAAGGCGGTCATTCTTCCAATCGAGGAATACGAAGAGCTACTCGAAGACCTGCACGATCTCGGAGTAATCGCTCAAAGAAAGAACGAGCCGACTATTCCTCTCGCGGAAGTGAAGCGCAGACTGAAAAAGAATGCCGCAGTATCTCGTTGAATTCCGTCGTTCCGCCGAGAAGGATCTTCGACGACTCAATCCATCGATTCAGATACGCATTCTTCGAAGCATCGAAGCATTGGCCAGCAATCCGCGACCTGGTGGTTGCCACAAGTTAGTCGATAGCAAGAATGCCTACCGGGTTCGCGTCGGCGATTATCGCGTCATCTATACGATTTCGGATGCTGTGCTGATTGTCGCAATTGAGAGCATTCGTCATCGCCGCGAAGCTTATCGGTAGAAAAGAGAAGGGCGCCTTCGTTTCCGAAAGCGCCCTTCATATGTCGATGGCGGTAAGCCGAATTCTGTCGGGTCGCCGTGGCGACCGGATGATCATTTATCTCAATCCCGCTTGCGCGAGACCGCCCGATAACCATCTTCGGCGGTCAGAGACCGCCGCTACAGCCATCGTGATGCGACGATACCCGAGGATCAACGGACCGGCTGGCCTCCCTCTGTTTTGTCTTGCACCGCATGGGGTTTTTCCTGCCTCGCAAATTACTCCGCGAGCGGTGAGCTCTTACCTCGCCTTTTCAACCTTACCTGCGCTTTGTTGCCAAAGAACCGGCGGTGTCTTTTCTGTGACACTTTCCGTCGCCGCAATTTTTTAACTGCGACGCCCGCGTCTTCTACGCGGCATGCTGCCGTATGGTGTTCGGACTTTCCTCCAGCGAGCCTAACGGCTCACCAGCGATCATCTGCCATCACACCCAACTTATCACAAAATCAGAGATCTGGAAGCCATGAAGCGAGGAAGGAATCAGGGAAGGATCTTCGTGGATTCCTGGTTTCCAGATCTCAATTCCCTCTCTTCATCACCATGGTGACGGCGCGGCGATCAGAAACCAGCACACCATTGCCAGGCCGATCACAAGTTTGCCAATCATTCCCGCGATACTGCCGAGCAATGTTCCCCAGCCGGCGCGTCCGGCTTTGACGAGGTGCTTCCCACTGATGATTTCGCCCGCGATCGCACCAACGACCGGACCAATGAGTAGTCCGGGAAAGGCAAAGAAGAGTCCGATAATTCCGCCGATTACTGCCCCGGCCATTCCCCACCTGGTCGCGCCAAACCGCCGCGCGCCGAAATAGCCGCTGGCAAAATCGAGCGCGTAAGAGGCAAGGGTAAGAAGAAGCAGCCCGCCGAGGGTCCACCATCCAATGCTCTTCATCGGTCCGAGCATGACGCGATGAATCACCGCAGCAGCAAAAATGATCGTCGTCCCGGGAACGATCGGTAGCACCGTTCCGATCAGTCCGACCGCCATCAGGACGATCGTGATGAGCCACCAGAGCAGTTCCACGTCTCTTGTAGTAGCCGAGGTCGCTGATCTCGGCCAGAGTTTGCGCTTCGTGAAGAACCGCCCAGCTGACCGCGGGTCGGCGATTGCGGCTTCAGCGCAAACCTTTTGACCGTGCGCGCACCGTTTCTATACTGAACTCTCTCGCTCAACCCAAACCGGAGAATTTTTTATGGCACTCGCAATTGGAACCAAAGCCCCAGACTTCAGCCTTTCGACCAAAACGGCGGAAGGGCCGAGGCAAATCAAACTCAGCGATAATTTTGGCAAAAGAAACACGGTGCTCCTGTTTTTTCCAATGGCCTTCACTGGAACCTGCACAACGGAAATGTGCGGGGTAACCAACGAACTAAATGCATACAGCGAGCTGAACGCCGAGGTTTACGGCATCAGCGGCGACAATCCATTCGCGCAGGAGGCGTGGGCGCAGAAGGAAAAAATAACGGTTTTGCTCCTGAGCGACTATGAACACAAAGTCGCGAATAGCTACGGTGTGATCTACGACTCCTTTCTCCCGCAGATGAATCTCGGGATGGGAGGCGTAGCCAAGCGCTCGGCGTTTGTGATCGATCGGAACGGCGTCATTCAACACTCGGAAAGCCTGGAAGACGCGCGCGAGCTCCCTAATTTCGAAAAGATCAAAGCGAAGCTGGCGGAACTGAAATGAGCGCTCGCTCTATTATTTGTCATCCCGAGCCGCGTAGACGGCGAGGGACCTCACCGATACAGGTTCGACACTCGGACCAGCACGGGCCTCCAATGACCGAGATCCTTCGCTGGCGCTCAGGATGACAGGCTTAAGAGCATGAGCTGATACGTGTTGTCACGACTATGACTGACGAATTCAAAACGTTGAGGAAATTCGATGCCGTGAAAGGCCGCGACGGTTTTCTCTACTCGCTCCCGGCGCTCGAAGAACAAGGGATTGGCCGCATCTCACGTCTGCCCGTCAGCATCCGCATCGTTCTCGAATCGGTGCTGCGAAATTGCGACGGCAAAAAAGTGCGGCGCAAAGACGTCGAAACACTCGCAAACTGGAGCGCGAAGTCGCCGGCAAATGAAGAAATCCCATTCGTAGTCGCGCGCATTGTTCTGCAGGATTTCACCGGTGTCCCGCTTGTGGTGGATCTCGCGGCCATGCGGAGTGCGGTGAAGCGACTGAGCGGTGATCCGAAAATCATCGAGCCGCTCGTGCCGGTCGATCTGGTCGTCGATCACTCCGTCCAGGTCGATTTCGCCGGATCGGCGGAAGCGCTTCGTCTGAACATGGACATGGAGTTCAAACGGAATCGCGAACGTTACGAATTTTTGAAATGGGGGCAGCAGGCGTTCAAGACGTTTGGACTGGTTCCGCCCGGCATCGGGATCGTGCACCAGGTGAACCTCGAATATCTTGCGAAAGGTGTGCTGAGCCAGAAGTCACAGATCGGAGATCAGAATTCAGAAATTTTCTATGCCGACACGCTCGTCGGGACCGATTCGCACACGACCATGATTAATGGGCTCGGCGTTGTCGGCTGGGGGGTTGGTGGAATTGAGGCGGAAGCCGGTATGCTCGGGCAGCCGGTTTATTTTTTGACCCCGGAGGTCGTCGGCGTGCACATCACGGGACAACTGCGCGAAGGTGTGACCGCGACCGATCTGGCCCTGCACATCACGCAGATGCTGCGGGCGCAAAAAGTGGTCGGTAAATTCGTTGAGTTCTACGGCGAAGGCGCGGCATCTCTGCCGCTTCCGGATCGCGCAACCGTCGGTAACATGGCGCCCGAGTACGGCGCGACCATGGGGTATTTCCCAGTCGATGCGGAATCGGTCAATTACCTGCGGGCGACGGGTCGTACTGACGAGCAATGCGAAGCGTTTGAGAATTATTTCCGTTCTCAAAAAATGTTTGGCATGCCGCGGAAAGGCGAGATCGATTACAGCATCGATCTCGAACTCGATCTGGCCGATGTGCAGCCGAGCGTGGCCGGACCGAAGCGTCCACAGGATCGGATTAATCTGCCTGAGCTGGGCGCTACCTTTCGTTCGCTGCTGGAAACGCCGATCAAAGATGGCGGATACGGCAAGACCGGCGGCGATCTCGGCCAGAGTCATCTCGTCGAGCTCAACGGCACCAAACCGAAGGACACGGAAATGGTTTCGACCGACAAGCGAGATCAGGGGATTAACCCGGGCGACGAACAAAACAAAATCGAGATGGTTGCAAATCGGCCGACGCCCGATACCGCGCGGGAAATCAACGCGGAGTCCAGCGAGGTTTTTGCGCACGGCCAAAGTCGCATTGGCCACGGCAGCGTCCTCATCGCCGCCATCACCAGCTGCACCAACACGAGCAACCCGAGCGTGATGCTGGCTGCCGGTCTCCTCGCGAAGAAAGCAGTCGAGCGCGGCCTAACGATTGATCCGGCGGTGAAAACGTCGCTCGCGCCGGGTTCGCGAGTCGTCTCGGATTATTTGCAGAAGACCGGGCTGCAAGAATACCTGAATGATCTGGGGTTCAACATCGTCGGCTACGGTTGCACGACCTGTATCGGTAATTCCGGGCCGCTCCATCCGAAGATCGAGAAAGCGATTAACGAATTTGATCTGGTGGCGGCTTCGGTCCTTTCCGGGAACAGAAACTTTGAGGCGCGCGTGCATCAAAACATTAAGGCGAATTTCCTGATGTCGCCTCCTCTCGTGGTCGCGTTCGCGCTCGCGGGGCGGGTCGACATTGACTTGTCAAAGGATGCCATCGGGCAAGACAAAAGCGGACGCGACGTATTTTTGCGCGATCTTTGGCCGAGCTTGCGCGAAGTGCGCGAGACGATGCAATCCGCGCTCACGCCGGAAATATTCCGGCGCCTCTATCGCGATTTCAGCGAGCAAAATCCGAAGTGGAACGAAATTCCGTCGAGCACAGGCGAGATCTACGTGTGGGACGAACGGAGCGATTACATTCACGAGCCGCCGTTCTTTGCAGACTTTTCAATGGAGCCCGGCCACATCGAGGAAATTCGCGACGCGCGCCCGCTCGGCATTTTCGGAGATTCAGTGACGACCGATCACATCTCGCCGGCCGGCGCGATCAAGGCCACGTCGCCAGCCGGGAATTACCTGGTGTCGCGCGGGATTAAGCCGGAGGATTTCAACAGCTACGGGAGCCGGCGCGGGAACGACCTGGTTATGACGCGCGGGACGTTTGCGAACGTGCGGATCAAGAATCTGATGGTACCGGGAACAGAAGGTGGCGTGACGATCCATTATCCGGATGGCGAGCAAATGTCGATCTTCGACGCCGCGTTAAAATATGCGGAAACGAAGACTCCGTTGATTATTCTGGCCGGCCACGAATACGGAACTGGTTCATCGCGGGATTGGGCGGCGAAGGGGACGCGGTTGTTAGGCGTGAAGGCGGTTGTCGCGGCAAGCTTTGAGCGGATTCATCGTTCCAACCTTGTCGGCATGGGAGTCCTGCCGTTGCAGTTCTCGGAGGGAACGAACGCGCAATCGTTAGGGCTGAACGGCTCGGAAATCTTCAGCGTGACAGGCTTGTCCGATTCGATCGAGCCCGGCAGCAGCGTCATGCTCGAAATTGCCCGGCAAAACGGCGAGCGTGAGAGTGTGCCGGTGAAATTGCGGATCGATACACCGATCGAAATCGATTATTACAAACACGGCGGAATTCTGCCATTCGGTACTGCGCGAATTGATGGCCCGGAAGTAAGTGGTTCGAACTGACTTCGCGGTGCGCGGTTAAAGCCTTTAGGCAACCGGCACGGGATCCCTTGACTCCGCTCGGGATGACCACACAAGCCGGACGCGCTCCGGAGCGACTAACGAATCTTACCTGATCAGCTTCTCGAGCGACGGATCGGGCGCGGCGCCGAGTGAAGTGGCTTTGGCGTAATGCCGTTTGGCCAGTTCTTTCGAGGGTGGATTCGCCGTGGCGTAGACGACCGCGAGATTGAAATGCGCATCAGCGTAGTCGGGATTTGCCGCAATCGCGTCGAGCATTTCTTTCTCCGCTGCCTCCTGCCAGCCTTTCTGGCTGGCAGTAATCCCGAGGTAATTGTGCGCCGTGGCACTTTTCGGATTGATCGCGAGCGCCTTGGTCAACTCCGTGAGCGCTTCGTCGAATTTGCTCTGCCGGTAATATACAATTCCCAGTGTGGTCCGGGAAAACTCATCCTTGGGCGCGAGCGTGATCGCCTTTTTTAGAGTCAGCTCCGCGGCCTTGAGTTTTCCGGTGCGAAAGAAAACCACGCCAAGGTTGGAGAGCGAGTAGAGATTGTTCGGACTTTTCGCCAGAATTTGTTCATAGCCTTTTTCGGCCGCGCGAAACTTGCCATTGTCGAAATCTTCCTTCGCCTCGCGAGCGATGGCAATGAGACTGTCCGGTACACCCGGATGGAAAGTCGTTTCCACGTTGGGTCCCGGCGGCGCGGATCCGTCTTCAGGCGATTGATTTGTCGAATTGGGATGGGGGGCCGCGGCTGAATCCTGGGTGTTTTTCGCCACGGTAAAACTCGCTTTCAGTGTGTTGGGATTGTTATCGGAGAGGCCGACAACCGGCTGCCGCAACAACGAGAGTTCTTCTGGAGTGAGTTTGGTGATCGGCTGAGCGAGCAGTTCAATCTGCTGATCCAGCACTTCCGATTTGACCTGGAGTTTGTCGAACTCGGCGAGCATCAACTTCTTCGCCTGCTCGCGTCGGGCCTCTTCCTGCCGCTCCCGCATGACGATGCCGCGCAGAAGATCGTTTTCTCTGGTCAACCGGGCGGTCTCTTCGGAATTACCGCCGGTCAGTTTTGCTTTTTCCAGGTCGCCGCTGACATCATCCAGCTGTGAGCGCAGGTCGGCGATCATGACCTCAGAGTCCTGGTTTTGTTTCTTGCTGCTGGCCAGCTGCTGTCGCAATTGCTCCAACTGACGCTTTACGTCGGCCAGCTCCTGCTCCTTCTTCGGTTTGTCCTCGCCGATCTCACGCACCGCCTTTTCGGCATCGGCCAGCTTTTGTTTCAAATCGCTGTTTTCAGCAATGAGCGTTTGGAAACGCTCCTGCGCCTCTTTTGAACCTTTCAGCTGGGCAACGGCGGCGTCGCGTTCCTGAGTAACATTGGTGATCTGCTTATTCGCGTCCTCCAACTTTGCCGCGGCCGCCGTTTTTTCAGCCTCTGCGGAAGTCTTGTCTGTTTCCGCAGTGGCGAGTGCTTTCTTTAGCTGGGCAATTTCCTCCCGCAAGGCAGCCTCGGCTTTTGCATCACCTTTGCCGCCCGTCCTGGCTTTGCTGAGCGACTCTTGGGCCTTCGCTAATTGGTCGCGGACGTTGTGTTCCGCAGCCTTCGTTTTATCGAGCTCCTTCTGCGCCTTCTCCAGCTTGACGTTTGTCTCCTGCAACCGCCCGTTGACGGACTCTTTCTCTTTTTGTGCCGCACTCAATTCCTTGCGCGATTTCTGCAGATCTGCCTGCAATGCGTCGATCTTTTCGCGGAGCCGCCTGGTGGCGTCCTTAATTGCAACATCGCTCGGAGATGGGGCTCCTCGACTCTGAGAAGAGGGGAGCGGAACCAGCTCGACGCTGGGCTCGGCCGGCCCGGCGCTTTGTTGCGGCAGCGGCGGCGATGAAACGTTACCTGACGAGGCGGTGGACGCGGGTGTTGGCGTGGGCGTCGGCGGAGCAATTGTCGCGAAATCCTTCTGCGTCGCCGCTTTTTCCTCCACCCGCAAAATACTTTCGCCAATCTTGCGGCTGCGATACTCGACAATGGCCGGCTGCCAATCGGCGTGGGTCTTGTGTAATTGTTCGAGCAGACTGCCGGCGAAGCGGAACTTGGCCAGGGCATCCTTGAACTGGTTCTCGTGTTCCAGTTTCTCGCCCTGCTGCGCCGTCATGTAGGCTTTTAGAAATACTTCACTCGGGTCATCCGACTGCGCCCGCACCCGATCAGGCACGAGAAAAATCGAAAAACCGGCGAGCAAGATCAGACCGATTCTCTTCATTCGATAGTGAAGCGGACGATAGCCGACGTGTGCGGAGTTGCAATCCTCAGGTCCCATTGTCATACCGGGGAAGCGTGGTCCATGCCACGGCCTGCGCTTTGCCTTTGCAAATCGAGAGGCCAAAACTAAATTCGGGGCCGGCAGAGTGCGACGGTGGCCATAGCTCAATGGTAGAGCCCCAGATTGTGGTTCTGGCTGTTGCGGGTTCGAGTCCCGTTGGCCACCCCTTTTCCTGCCGTGTTCCTGATCGGCTCTCTGGTAGTCGCGCTGCGACCGCTATCGCAAAAAACGCATAGTTTTCGGCAATTACCGATAAGCGGCTTGCCGTTAATCAGGGAAAATGTGGTTCATGAAAACCAAAACCCTGCCTGGTACACTTTCCGAAGAAATGCGGCTGGCCGTGATCCTCGTGCCGATCGATTTTTCCAGCGCCTCCAAGAAAGCGCTAAGATACGCGCTGCGATTTGCCGAGCGATTTGGCTCTGAGATCATTTTGCTCCACGTCCTCGAAAACAATATTTATGAAACGGCCCACGACAATGTGAGCCATCGCAGTCTGATGGAGGAGAAGCTCACCGCGGCGGAAAAGAATCTGCGGGCGCTTCGCGCTTCACCGAATTCGCGCCAACGCTCGTCGATCAGCTCGACCATTCGCACCGGCCACGTGCCGCACGAAATCACGGAGGAGGCCAGAGAACGGGATGTCGATCTGATTGTGATGGCCGCCCATGGCTACAACAGTTGGAAGCATCTCTGCCTCGCCGGCACGACCGAGCAGGTGGTGCGTTGTGCGCCCTGCCCCGTTCTGGCTGTCCGCGAGAAGGAACATGATTTTTGTTAGACGCTCATGAGGATCATCAGCTGTCGTTTTCCTAAGATCGTCAAAAAATCGAAACCGGCCCCGGTGCGATCCGCCAGAGCAGGCAGACGCACGATCGCGCGGCGGAGCCTGCGACAAAGCATCCGATTGGACTGTGCCGATTTTTCCGATACCAGGGCCGAACTCGTTCAGGAATCGCTGGCCGAAGCCGAAAGGAGAGGTTGATGAAACCGGGACGTCTGGCTACGAAAGTCGCGCTGCACCCATTTCTGGCCGGCATGAGCCGGGCCCACCTCTCCTTGCTCGCTGAGTGCGCGATGGCGGCCCATTTCAAGAGCGGGGAAGTGGTCATTCGGGAAGGCGAATTGGCGGATCGCTTTTATTTGATCGAAACCGGGAAGGTGGTGCTGGAATCCGGAACGAGCTACGGCGTTCCGGTGATCGTGGACACAATCGGAGCCGGAGATCTGCTGGGCTGGTCTTGGATGTTCCCTCCGTATCTCTGGCAGTTTACAGCCCGTGCGATCAAACCGACGGACGCCCTGTTTTTCTACGGCACGATTCTGCGGGAGCACTGCGAAAAAGATCACTCGCTGGGCTATGAACTGCTGAAACGATCCGCGGCGGTCATGATCCGTCGGCTCCAAGCTGCGCGGGGGAAACTGCTGGCCGTCAGTTCGGGGAAGTCGGCGCTCCCGCCCGCGGCGATTTCTTCGTTGCGGTGACCTTCATCTCGACTTCCAGGGCGTAACAAGCTATGGGTTTTCGAGGTGAATACCCTTACGAGACGCGTTTCCGAGAGCTCGGATAAAGAACTGGTTGAGACGCTGCGGCGCTCGAAGCTGTTCCGGAGCTACGAACGGACGTTTGCCGAGGCTACTGGACTCCCGTTGGCCTTGCGGCCGCTGGAATACTGGCAGCTGGCTCATCACGGAAAGAAAAATGAGAATCCTTTTTGTGCTCTCCTGGCCGAGCAACCGGCCACTCTGGCCGTTTGTTTGCAAGCTCACGACGAGATGATCAGACATACCGGGACACTTCCGCACACCGTCACCTGTCCGTTTGGCCTAACCGAGACCGCCGTGCCGGTGAAGCGCGGCCAGGAGACGATTGGATTTCTGCGAATCGGACAGGTGTTGCGACGTGCGCCAGGCAGATCGTCGGACAAATCGGACATCAAGAAAGTGCGTGAGGCGATTACTCGGCGTGGTGTTCGATTCACGAACGAGATCAGCCGTGCCTGGGAGAAAAATCCGCTTATTCCACCCGACCGGTATGATGCAATCGTCCGGCTGCTCACGTTCTTCGCCGAACAACTCTCGAATTTGGGCAATCAGCTGATGATGGAAGAACGGAACTCGGAGCCGAAGCTGGTCTCAAAAGCACGAGAGTACATCGATATGCACAAGGGTGAGGCACTCTCGCTCACAGCTGTCGCCACGGCGGCGGGGGCAAGCGTCTTCCATTTTTGCAAAGTCTTTCACAAGGCAACCGGATTGAAGTTCACCGATTATGTCTCGCGTATTCGGGTTGAAGAGGCTCGAACACGTCTGGCGAATCCGAACTTGCGCATTAGCGAGATCGCCTACGACGTGGGTTTCCAATCGCTCACGCAATTCAATCGGACGTTCAAGCGCGTTTTTGGCCAATCACCGAGTGATTTCCGTGCGCATCTTCCGGGTCGGCAAAAAAAATCCCGCTAACATCCACGACCGTGAGAGCTCAATTCCGCGACCGCGACGAAGCAGGTCGGATTTTGGCCGGGAAACTCACTGTCTATGCGAACCGGCCGGATGTGCTTGTGCTTGCTCTTCCTCGAGGCGGCGTTCCCGTGGCCGCACAGGTAGCGAGCGCGCTGGGTGTGCCTCTCGATGTGTTTGTTGTGCGGAAGCTCGGGTTCCCGGGTCAGCCTGAATTGGCAATGGGGGCGATCGCGACCGGTGGCGTTCGGGTCTTGAATCGCGACATCGTGGACTCATTCCGGATCTCGGACGAGGTAATTGACGCGGTTGCTGCCAATGAGGGGCAGGAACTCGAACGCCGCGAACGAGTTTATCGCGATGATCTTCCCGCACCGATCGTGCGCGGAAAGACTGTCATTCTTGTCGACGACGGAATCGCCACCGGTTCAACCATGATCGCGGCCGCTGCGGCGCTTCGCCGATTGGAAGCAGGTCGAATTGTGGTCGCAGTGCCGACGATCGCACGGACGACCTTTCGACAGATAGCCGATGTTGCCGATGAGGTCGTAGCTGTGATCCTGCCCGAGGAATTCTACGGGGTCGGTCAATCGTATGAGGATTTTTCCCAGACGACGGATGAAGAAGTCCGCCGTCTTCTGGCGCGCTATGGCCGGCTGGCCGAAAACGTGCCCGCCTGACGGGAGCGGATCGGTCTCGGTTTCCAATGATCTCGAGTTCGCCCGCTCGCGCTGCCCGCAATTATCGCGAATCTTCGGGAACGCGGTTTTCGTTTTGTCACCGTCTCCAGGTTTTTAGACGAGCGCGGATCAGTTCAGTAAGTTCGCCAAACTCGATGTTCAGTTTCTCATCGGAAAGAATCGACAAGAGCACTACCAAACCATGACACTGAGGAAGAAAAGATGACTGAGAATACGGTCGAAGAAAAAGACAGGCGTCCAATCGTGTGCGGAACTGATTTTTCTGCCGTGGCGGTTGAGGCAGTGGATGTCGCCGCGGCCATGGCCAGATGTTTGGGGACGAAGTTGCACCTTGCGCACGTGGAGGAATTCCGCGGATTGGCCGCGGCCGATCCAGGCTTCTTCGAATCGCTGATCTCGAAACAGCGTGAGGAGCTGGCGCGAGAAGCCGCCCGTTTGCGCAAAGCCGGGACGATCGTTGAAGAGAAACTTCTGTCCGGTTCCGTCTTTAACGAACTGGTGGATGTCGCGATCGAATCAAACGCGCGACTGGTGGTTGTCGGGGCGGTCGGTCATGGTCTTGGTCGGCGATTGCTCGTGGGCAGTGTTGCGGAGCGAGTGGCGGAAACGTCTCCGATCCCGACCTTGGTGGTCCGTCCCGGATCGAAGCTCGGTTCTTGGGTTCGGGGCGAACAAGCGTTGAAGGTTGTCGTCGGGTACGACTTCTCCGCGGCCGGTGACGCCGCTCTGCGCTGGTTGAATGAAATGCAAAGCGTAGGCGCGTGCGAAATCAGCGTCGTCCACATCGATTGGCCGCCGGAAGAGGCGCATCGCCTCGGATATCACGGGCCGTTGCCGCTGACGGAAAACCCCGAGCAAATTCAAAACTTTTTGGAACGCGATCTCGCCGAACGCGTCGCCATGCTTTTGCCTCCGGAGAACGTCACGATAACGGTCGAACCCGGATGGGGTCACCCGGAAGGACATCTGTTTGAAGTGGCCCACCGACAACATGTCGATCTTGTCGTGGTTGGAACTCATCGTCGGCACGGCTTCGGTCGATTGCGATTCGGATCCGTCTCCCGGACGGTCCTGCATCACGCCTCGGTCACGGTGGCGGTCATTCCGCCTGCGGAAGACCAGCGGCGAATTGCGATCCCCAAACTGGATCGCGTTCTGGTCGCCACTGATTTTTCCGATTTCGGCGATAAGGCCGCATCCTACGGGTGCGCGATCTTGCGGCGGGGCGGCACTTTGAAACTAATGCATGTCATCGGACCCGCCGGTGCGCCATCCACCCGCGACAAGAACAAACCACATCCAGGGAAGGGAAATCCAAAGTTGCTTGCTCAACTGCGTTCTCTCGTGCCGCCGAACGCTGACGAACGCATTGACGTTAATGTCGAGATCATTGAAAACGGCGATGCGGCTGAAGCCATCGCGCAGGAGGCGGAACGCTTCGACGCCGATGTTATTTGTGTCGGCTCACATGGTCGAAGCGGCCTGGCCAAAACATTTCTCGGATCGGTCGCGCAGGCGGTGATGACGAATACCAAACGACCGGTTTTGGTCGTGCGAGAGGAAACGCGGTGATGCGGGCGCGATGGAGCAACTCTTCTTCACCGAGACTGTTGGTGCGACTTTGGAAAATCTCGCGTCCGATTCGGACAAGGGGCTCACCGGTTCCGAGGCGCACGCCCGCCTCTTGCGCGACGGAGCGAACAAGCTCACCGAGGCGTCGCCTCCGCCGTGGTGGAGCAAGTTGCTGGCGCAGTTCAACCAATTGGTTATCTGGATTCTCCTTGCGGCGACGATTCTCTCCGGGATCCTCGGTGATTGGCTGGAAGCGGGAGCCATCTTCGCCATTGTCCTGCTGAACGCGCTTCTCGGTTTTTTTCAGGAACGGAAGGCCGAAAAAGCGCTTTCGTCTTTGAGGAAGCTTTCATCCCCCACGGCCAGAGTTCTGCGCGACAGCACGCTGCGGAGCATCGCCGCGCAGGAGTTGGTTCCCGGCGACATCGTTGAACTGCAAGCGGGGGATCGCGTGCCGGCTGACCTGCGTCTGATCAGCACGTTCAGATTGAAGACGCAAGAAGCCTCTCTGACCGGCGAATCGACGCCGGTCGAAAAAGAGGCGTCTGCTGTTGTGACAAAGAGTACGACGATCGGCGAGCGAGTGAACATGGCGTTCATGGGTACGAGCGCAGTCGCCGGGAAGGGTCGCGGCGTCGTCGTCGCGACTGGGATGGAGAGCGAGTTGGGGCGCATCGCGGCGTTCTTGCAAACCGAGGAGCATGAGCCGACTCCGCTCCAGAAGCGGCTGGAGGAACTGGGTCGCGTGCTGATTGTCGCCTGCGTTGTGTTGGTCGCGATTATTTTCGTTCTGGAACTGATGCGTGGTGAGGGCGTGGCAGGAACCTTTTTGATGGCCGTCAGTCTCGCGGTCGCGGCAGTGCCGGAAGGTTTGCCGGCGGTGGTGACGATTGCGCTGGCCCTGGGATTGCAGCGGATGGTGAAACGAAATGCTCTCATCCGTCGCCTGGCCAGCGTGGAGACGCTCGGTGCAGTGACAGTGATTTGTTCCGACAAAACAGGAACGCTGACGCGTAACGAGATGACGGTAACGGAAATCGTCGCCGGCGCACAGAGCTATCGCGTTACCGGAAACGGTTATGCGCCGAACGGTGAATTCATTGGGCACGGCGGGGAGCGCGTGGAGTCGCAAAGCGCACCTGATCTCGTGCTCGCCCTAACGATTGGAATGTGGTGCAACAACGCGCAACTGGAGGCGCCGACAACGAATGACGGGCGCTGGCGCATTCTTGGCGATCCAACCGAAGGCGCTCTCGTGGTGGCAGCGAGGAAAGCGGGGATCGAGCGCGATGCGGGGCGCGTCATCATCCACGAGATTCCTTTCGAATCGGAGCGCAAACTCATGTCCGTGGTGGTGCGGAACGCGGGGCAACGTGCTGCCATCTACACCAAAGGTGCGCCTGAATTGCTGGTGGATCGATGCGCCTTCGAGCAGTGCGATGGCAAAATTACGCCGCTCTCGCCAAGGCGCCGCGAAGAAATCCTGCGGCAAAGCCACGAGATGGCCGACCGGGCTCTGCGGGTGCTTGCTCTGGCGTATCGCGATGTTGACGAAGAGCTGGAAAAATACGGAGAGCAGGACCTGGTCTTCGCCGGGCTGGTCGGGATGATTGACCCACCGCGCCAGGGAGCTCGCGTTGCCGTCGCGAAATGCAAATCGGCCGGGATCCGCCCGGTGATGATTACCGGCGACCATCCGGCGACTGCGCTTGCGGTCGCGCGTCAATCGGGCATTGCAGGCGAGCAGGATGTGGTGATCAGCGGTGCGCAACTGGATGCGCTTTCGGATGAGGAGCTATCAGCAAAGGTCGATGATCTCGCGGTCTATGCGCGCGTTTCGCCGGAGCACAAATTGCGGGTGGTGAAAGCGCTGAAAGCTCAGGGGCAGGTCGTAGCCATGACTGGCGACGGTGTGAATGACGCGCCGGCCGTGAAACTGGCGGACATCGGGATTGCCATGGGAATTACCGGAACCGATGTGACCAAGGAAGCTTCCGACATGGTGCTCACGGACGACAACTTTGCTTCCATCGTCAACGCCGTCGAGGAAGGTCGCGGCATCTACGACAACATTCAGGAGTTCGTTCACTACCTCCTATCCTGTAATGCGAGTGAGATCGCCCTCGTTCTCTTTGCCGCGCTGATCGGATGGCCCGTCCCGCTCATCCCGATCCAGTTACTCTGGATTAACCTCGTCACCGACGGATTCCCCGCCCTTGCCCTGGCCATGGAAAAGCCTGCGCCGGATGTCATGAATCGCCGGCCGCGGCCGCCCCGGGAACCGTTCTTTACCCGGCAACGCGGGATGCGAATCCTGGCGCACGGTGTTCTCATGGCGACGGTTGCGATTTCCGGATTCGCTTACGCTTACGCGAAGGGGGGTGTTGCCTATGCGCAGGCCGCCGTTTTCTTCGTCACTGTCTTCGCTCAGCTTTTCTTTTCCTTTGCCTGTCGCAGTCAGCGCTACACGCTGCCCGAGCTGGGACTCTTCACGAATCCGTATCTGCTCGCGGCCATCGTCTTCTCCGGAATTCTACAGGTATCGCTGCTCTGGTTTTCCATTACGCGCGGGATTTTCTTTGCGGACACGCCGCAGTTCGGTGCTGACTGGTTGGTCATCATCGGCCTTGCGCTGAGTCCGGTCTCGGTGGTTGAGATGACGAAGATCATCCGGAGTCGGCTTAAGCGGAGAGCTGCCATGGACCCAGAGACGTGACCTAATCACCGAAAACGCTTTCCTCGGCGGATTGTTCCGCCGGCGTTGCCCTTCCGCGAACGCTTGCGCAAGAAACGATGCTTGTTTCGCAAACGCGGGTGAGA
The DNA here is from genome assembly GCA_963737545.1 of uncultured Verrucomicrobiae bacterium. Taxonomy (GTDB): domain Bacteria; phylum Verrucomicrobiota; class Verrucomicrobiia; order Chthoniobacterales; family UBA10450; genus CAVTTH01. The sequence continues at coordinate 1,400,694 of CAVTTH010000003.1, forward strand.
GACCGTCTGGGCGCGGCATTAATTGGAACTCATGAACACAGATGCTGAATCTTCGTCGGGACCGGTCGGCTCAGCCGGGATATCCAGAGCACCGACACAATCTTTCTTTCAAGATCCGCTGACTGTTCGCACGATGCTCGTCGCGATCGATTTCTCGGACGAGTCGTTTCAGGCTCTCGCATACGCGCTGCCGCTGGCGAAGCACTTCGAAGCATTGGTCCACCTCATCTATGTCTATGATGGCGAGCACCAATTCTCGACGACGCCGCCGACGCCAGAGCTCTTCGATGACATTAAGATCGCCAGGGAGCTAAGGCGGGAATTGCAGCACAGGTTTGCGATGCGTTTGCGGCCCAAACAGTGCCACGTGCGCTCCGGCCGACCTTTTCAGGAAATCTGCATGTCGGCGAAGGAAATTGAGGCTGATCTCGTGGTAGTTGCCACCCGAGGGCATTCGGGACTTAAGCATCTGACGTTAGGCAGCACGGCAGAAAAAGTGGTTCGTCACGTCAATTGTCCGGTCCTGGTCGTGCGCCGCGGCACCAGCGGTCCAATCAAAACCGAGAGAGGTGGTATCGCTCTGCAGAAGATCCTGGTGCCAGTGGATTTCTCCGAGTGCGCTCGAGAGGGAGCAAAATACGCGTCGGCTTTCGCCACTCGAGTCGGAGCAGATGTTAAGCTGATTCACGTCGTGCATCCGACCGATTACATGGCGGCGGCTGGATTTGCCAAGGGCATTGAGTGGCCTCCCATTGTCGAAACGGCTCGACTCAACGCGGAGGACAGACTGGACGAGCTCGTTAATTTTCTTCCACTGGTTGGCATCGTGGCGGAAACGGAAGTCGAGATCGGCGAACCGGTCGAGAAACTGACGGAAGCGACGAAGCGTCCAGACATCGATATGGTGATCATGTCGACGCACGGATACACCGGAATCAAGCATGCGTTGATCGGTAGTACTGCTGAACAGCTCGTGCGTGCGGCGCATTGTCCGGTTCTAGTGGTGCCCAGCCATTGCCGGCAGGTGCCCACCTAGTTTACAAATGTTTCCGGGAGCGACGAAGCTTGTCTGCGCGCGCGCGTGCCCTTAGATCGGCTGTCATGCGCAAGTTCGAACCGGCCATTATCGCGGCGCTCCGCGGTTATCGTCGGCCCGACTTTCTTGCTGATCTCGGCGCCGGATTGACTGTCGGCATCGTTGCGCTTCCGCTCGCGATCGGTTTCGGCATCGCTTCGGGAGTCACGCCGCAGCAGGGACTCTGGACAGGAATCATCGCGAGTCTGGTGGTCTCGCTCCTCGGTGGATCCCGGTTTCAAATCGCGGGACCGACGGGCGCATTTGTCCCCGTTCTCTTTTCGGTGGTCGCGGTTTACGGCTACGGCGGACTCGCCCTGGCCACGATGATGGCAGGGGTAATGCTGATCCTCCTCGGCGTGCTCCGAATGGGGCGGCTGCTAAAGTTTTTCCCCTATCCGGTCGTGGCCGGTTTCACGAGCGGCATTGCCGTCATCATCTTCTGTGGGCAACTGAACGAATTCCTCGGCCTCGGATTGATAATGCCGGGACATGTGCCGCAGCAGGTCGCCGTGCTGGCTAGCCATCTCCACCTCGTCAACTGGCAGGCCTTCGCCATCGGTATGCTGACTCTGGTGACGTTCTATTCCTGGCCATTTGTCACAAAACGTGTGCCGGCGAGCATTGTCGCAGTGACGCTGGCAACGGTTGTGGCTTACGCGGCTGGCTGGCATGTCGCAACCATCACTACGCGGTTCGGCGGCATTCCCGCGGGCCTGCCGGGCTTTCATTTTCCCTCCGTGTCGTTGGAAGCAATGCGCGACTTGATGGGACCCGCATTCACGATTGCTACACTCGGCGCGATCGAGTCGCTCCTCTCGGCCATGGTCGCCGACGGCATCACCGACACGCGTCATGATCCGAATCAGGAATTACTCGCGCAAGGAATCGCGAATGTTCTTTGTCCACTGGCGGGCGGCATCCCGGCTACTGGCGCAATCGCGCGCACAGCCGCAAACATTCGTACTGGCGCGCGGACACCGGTCTCCGGCATCGTCCACGCTCTCCTCCTGCTCGCGGTGGTGTTTCTCGCCGCGCCGCTGGCCGGGTACATTCCGCTGGCGGCACTTAGCGCGATTCTCCTCACTGTCGCGCTTCGCATGGCCGAGTTGCACACCTTTGTTGAGTTATGGCGTGGACCGCGGGCGGATTTCGGCGTGCTCGTCGCCGCATTCGCTCTCACGGTTATTTTCGATCTTACCATTGGTGTCGGCGCAGGTTTGATCATGGCCGTGGTTCTTTTCCTCCGGCAAATGGAGGAGGTTACTCATGTGCGTCTCGTCACTTCACAAAGCGAAGACCAGGTCGCCGGACCAGATAGCCTTCGCGGGAAGGACGTGCCGTCGGACGTGATCCTCTATCGGATCGAAGGGCCGATGTTTTTCGCTGCGGCCGACAAGCTCGATATGGCGTTGCGCGGTTCAGGCGGTAAGCCGCGTGTCGTAATTTTCCGCATGCGCAACGTCCCGGCGATGGATGCCAGCGGCCTCCATGCGTTCGAGGTTGCGGTGGTCAAGCTTCAGCGGGACAGAGTCGAGATTTTCCTTACCGCCGTGCAGCCGCAGCCGATGAAGGTGATGTTCGAATCTGGTTTGGCGGAGCGTCTCGGTCTCGACCGGTTCTGCGCCGATATCGATCAGGCCTTGACTGCGGTCCGTAAGACAAATCAAACCTGATTGCGTTTACGGAACGAGAACCGCCGCACCGGTCAGTTTGCCCGAGCGTAACGCAGCGAGGGCTCCATTGGCCTCGCTGAGGGCGAAGGTCTGCGTCTCGGTGCGAACTGGAACTTGCGGCGCAAGCTCAAGAAATGCGTCGCCGTCGCGCCGCGTCAGATTTGCCACCGAGCAGATCGTGCGCTCTTCCCAAAGATCGCGATATGGAAAAGATGGGATGTCGCTCATGTGAATTCCGCCACACACTACCGTGCCGCCGCGCTCAAGCACGCGCAGAGCGGCTGGCACAAGCGCTCCGATTGGCGCGAAGATAATGGCGGCATCGAGTTTCTCCGGAGGTGTTTGATCTGAACCGCCGGCCCAAACGGCGCCGAGTCGCAGCGCGAAATTCTGTGCGGCTGCATCCCCGGGGCGCGTAAACGCGAAGATCTTTCGTCCCTGATGACGCGCGACTTGCGCGACGATATGCGCCGCCGCGCCGAAGCCGTAGATTCCCAGTCTTTGTGCATCTCCTGCTTTGCGCAGCGAACGGTATCCAATCAATCCAGCGCAGAGCAGCGGCGCGGCGCTTACATCGTCATAAGCCTCTGGAATTCGGAAGCAAAACCGCGTATGCGCGACGGTGTACTCGGCATAACCACCGTCAATCGTGTAGCCCGTAAACAATGCTCGCGCACAGAGATTTTCACGACCGGAGCGGCAGTATTTGCACTCACCGCAGGTCCAGCTCAGCCACGGAATCCCGACGCGTTCTCCAACCCGAAAATCCCTGACGTCTTCGCCGAGCCGTTCGATGCGTCCGACAATCTCGTGTCCGGGAATTAGTGGCAATTTCGGTTTCGGCAATTCGCCGTCGACGACATGCAAGTCTGTGCGACAAACGGCACAAGCCGCGACGCGCACGAGCACTTGGCCTGAAGAAGGGCGTGGAACCGCTACGTCACTCGGGACGAGTGGCTGCCTCGGAGAGGTAAGCAGCATGGCGCGCATATGCATGTCGCTACATCGGAACGAGACATCGCGCCACTCGAGGCAATGCCCGCCGTTTTCAAACTTGGCCGCAATATTTAAAAAGCAACATCTCTGCGGTCGAATCGTCTCTATAATAAAAGCGAATCGCTCCGTCGCGTCCTTTGTAGTCCTTCGAGACACTGCAACTGGCCCGCCGGCTGTGTATCTGATGAAGACCAAGATGATCGCGGGCGTAGAGTTCTCCCCAAGCCTCGATGAAGACCGTGCGCCGGATCTTTGCCACAAGTAATTTCTCCAGCGCCGGGCGTTCATATTCCGTGTAAGTCACGTCGCCTTCTGCTTCGATGTTGCCATAGTCCAGGCCATCACATTTGAATACGCCTGCCGCCGGCAACTCGCTCCATTTCGTAAGGACAATTCCGACGCGCATCCTCGGATCGAAACCCGCAGCCGCGTTGATTCTTGAATAGGTGTTGATTGCGATGCGCAACAATTCGTTATCGTCCGGCCGGATCGTGATCCAGAAATGATCAATATTGGTCGGGTCCTTGTCGGTCTCCGCTGCGTAGGCGACCAGTTCCCCGGCCGCGAGAACAAACTCCCCCTGCCTCGACTGAAAATCCGGATAGTTCTTACGCTGGCGTTGTACGTGCGGCAATCAGCCAAGTCTGGCCCAGATCCGGCAGGTATTCGAGGCGATTAGTTACGGCGAATTATTCTTTTGGCAGCGCCCGTCCGACGATCAGCGCGTAGGTCGCAATGAAGGCCATGGTGGCGAGTACGATCAAGTAGTCCATAGGTTTGCAAATTAGGTGTACCCCCGCCGCGCTCTCACCATTGCTTGTTTTTTTCTTGTCGTATTTTGTCATGAGAACTGACGCGGGACTCGTTGTTCTGCCGCTCCCGCCGGGAACGGGAGAAGCGCAAAACGGTGGCGCAAGAAATGGCAAGTGTTTGACAAATGCCGCGGAGCCTCATTCAACGGTCAGAATATGTTTTGGTAAATGGAGGCAATATGAGAACAAACACTCGATTGGAATATGCAGACGCGCCGAGCATCGCGCTCTGGACCGGATTGGCCGTTGGTCTTGGCTTGATCGTACACAACGTTTTCTTTGTTTTTGCCGCGGCGATCGCGCTGAGCGTGCCGTTTGGACGGTTTATTGATTGGGTGCGTGAGGGCGAGCAGGCTCGATTCACAACGCACCGTCCCGCGTGAACAACGAAATGAAAGCCACCGTTTTCCACTCCGCGAATGACATCCGGATTGAGGAGGTTCCGCGGCCACACGCGCGGGCTGGCGAAGCGGTTATTCGCATCACGTTGACGACGATCTGCGGCACCGATTTGCACATCCTCCGCGGCGAATATCCCGTGCGCTCGGGATTGGTTATCGGTCATGAACCGGTTGGTATCATCGACGAACTTGGTGAAGGCCTCACCGGTTACAAAATTGGGGATCGAGTTCTGGTCGGGGCGATCACTCCATGCGGCCAATGCCGCGCCTGTTTGTCGGGACAATCGGCACAGTGCGGTCACGAACACGGCTATGAGGCATTAGGCGGCTGGCGTTTCGGGAACACGATCAATGGCGCGCAGGCGGAATATCTTCTCGTTCCGAACGCGCAGGCGAACCTTGCCAGAATCCCGGATGGGTTATCCGACGAACAAGTCGTCCTGCTCGCCGATATCGCTTCTACTGGATTCAGTGGCGCCGAATCCGCAAACATTCGAATCGGCGACACTGTGGTCGTCTTCGCCCAGGGACCGATCGGACTTTGCGCGACCGCCGGCGCAAAATTGATGGGCGCATCGTTCATTATCGGAGTGGAAAGCGATCCGGTACGCATGGCCATGTCGCGTCAAATGGGTGCCGATGTCGTGCTGGATCCGAAACAGACCGATGTCGTCGCCGAAGTGAAACGCCTAACGAGCGGCGGAGCGGACGTATCGATCGAAGCACTCGGCATCCAGGAAACATTCGAAAATGCGCTTCGCTCTCTCCGGCCAGGCGGCACGCTGAGCAGCCTCGGAGTCTATTCTGGGAAACTACAAATGCCTTACGATGCGTTCGCTGCCGGCATCGGCGATTACCGCATCATCACCACCTTGTGTCCGGGTGGAAAGGAGCGGATGCGGCGGCTGATGAGCATGGTGGAATCCGGGCGCTTCGATCCGCTTCCGCTGATCACGCATCGATATTCGCTCGATAACATTGTCGAGGCCTACGAGCTCTTCGGAGAACGCCGGGATGGTGTCTTGAAAGTTGCCATTCGACCATGATTAGCCAACCCATGACAAAAAAAGCTTTTACGCAGATCTACGTATCGAAAAACGGGCAACGTTACGGCCCATACTCAAGGAAGGAGCTGCAGCGCGAAATCGATGCCTGCGTCTTTATGCCGGAGCATTTTGCCTCGCTTGATGGCGGAACAAACTGGATATCAATCCGTCAACTGCCGGGTTCTGATAGAAGGCCGCTCAGGCGTGCGTTGTCGTAATACCGACGTTGCGGCCCACGAGCGCATCGGCCACTGATGGTGACTCGGCCGTTGCCCATGCGTCCAGCCATGCGGCGACGCGGGCGCCGAAATCCCGCGGGCGTTCCATGTAAAAATGCTCCGCTAAATCACCCGCGCCGCGCTGCAAATCCGATTGGCTCGCTTCGATCACGGCGAGCAATTCGTGACCTTCCCGCTCCCAGGTTTTCTGATCCGGCTCTTGTCGCATCCGTTCGCCCAGGAAATCCAGGTCATGCGCTCGGCCGAGGAGATCGCCGAGCGAGCCTAATTCGTCGGTCAGGGTTTTCAGGACAACTGGATTGACCGGTCGCAAGATACGCAGCTGATACCAGAGCTGTTTCGCTTCCTTTCGGAAATTATGAAATGATTCCGCAGTCCCGGCGCGCTTCGCCTCGGCGAGCGCATCCCGCCCGCATTTATAGGTCGCCTGGACGCTCCGCTGGAACTGGGTAAATCCAAATTGATCGACCGGCCAGGTGTCGATCTCATCGCGCACGCGCTCCAAGATGGGAACTGCCTGTGTCTGCCATTCGGCGAATGCCGCGACAAAATTTTCCAGATCGAGCATCAGAATCTCTTCGACTTTTCGATAATTGCGTCGCTGCCGGCGGGTGACGCTTTGCAATTGCCGCACCGTTTGCAAACGCACTTCGGCGTCACGGATTTCCGAAATCATCCGGCCAACGTCGCGGAGGCAATGGTCCTGCCGTTTGAACAAGCCGCGTCCGATTTCCTCGCGGACGAGGCGCAAGGCCGCGCGCGCTTTCTTCAAATGCTTGCGCGTTTCGTGCACCGGCGTGTCCTCCGTCTCCTTCCTGCCGGTGGCAATGGCCAGCGCCAGCTCGACCTGCTTGCGGCAGATTCGACGCACGCTTTCACCCGGGATCTCATTACGTCGCAGTTGATAACTCATAACGAATACGATTACTCGCGCGCCAGCCGCACGTTACTGTAGCGTGATTTCCCCGTTACCTCCGCCCCAAACCAATCGGGCGGGTGGAAATTGGCGCACTCCTTCTCGCTTCCGAATTCCACTTCTGCTACGACCAACCCGGAGTTCCGACCATTGTAGACATCGATCTCTACGGTGTGAGGACCGTAGGGAACGTGGAAGCGCGTCTTGTGCAGGCGCCGTCCAGCAGTCGCGGGCCAGAGTTTCTCGAATTCGGCGCGGCCCACCTCGATTTCGAATTCGTCCCGCGCGATTCCACGGCCGCGTTTCACGGTCAACGTGCAACGTCGACCGGCACAGCGCAGTCGGACCTGCGTCCGGTCGTCATGCACTGCCAGATAACCCTGCCTTATGGTGGCATGATGAAATTCCCGCAGATTTTTCGGCAATCTTTTCAAGAGAAATTTGCGCTCAATTTCCCGGTCATTCTTCCGTGGTCGTGCCGTAGCCATAAAAAAGCTTTTGATCCTCAATCAATTGCTCGGCGCAAAGCAAGCCAACATTTTGCCCACGGTCTCATTCGACCTGAGGCCCTGATTGTGCTACTAAAATGGCGTCATGTTGGGAAAGGCCACGGCGTCTGTCACAGTCGCGCTTGCGCTTCTTGCGGCGACAGTTCAGTTACCTGCGGCGACGTGCATTTTGTCGAATACACCGAGCCCGAAGGCATGCCAGGTGGGTTGCTGCAGAAACAAAACTTGCTGCGCAACATCGCGGGAGCGTACCAGGCCACCTGCCCAGCCGCTAACAAAGCCGGGTGATGATCAACAAAATGTCAGTGTCATGCCAGCAACGATTGCAATCGGGCTGACAATTCCACTAGCGACGACACGGTCGCATGCTTTCTCTAGCGCAGACGGAATCGCACATTCGCTGTCGCCGCTCTCGCTCATCTGCATCCGCCTCATCTGATCCAAGGACGCTGACGCCGGAGGTGTGCCCATTTGCCGGCACGCGTTCGCCTTGTCGTCTCGCTGGATCAATTACAAACAACTAACCCCTTTTTGCAGAGCTACTCTATGAAATTAAACAACTTCGCCAGGCGCAGAACCGTCATCGCGGTGCTGATCATTGCGATTGCCCTCGCGGTTGCCGCTTGGTGGTTTATTTCGCAGAACGCTCGTGCTGCGCTAATCGCCGCTTCGCCAACTCGGAAAGTGTTGTACTACCAGAGCCCGATGCACCCGTGGGTGAAATCGGATAAACCCGGCAAGTGCACGGTTTGCGGGATGGAACTGGTGCCGGTCTACGAAGGTGGCGGGCAGTCCAGCCGGCCTTCGACCGACATCGTCATGCTTTCGGAAAGCGCGCCTAATGTCGCTGGCATCAAGACGGAGGAAGTCCGTCGGCGGTCGCTTGCGCGATCGCTGCGCGTCGCGGGAATGATCGAAGATGATGATTCGAAGCACCGAATCTTGAGCGCGTTCACCGGCGGCCGGATCGAGAAGCTATTCGTCAATTACGAGGGCGCCGAAGTAGAGGCTGGTCAACCGATTGCCACCTTCTACAGCAAGGATCTGATCGCCGCGATTCGCGAATACAAGGTCGCGTACGGCCAGGGACCGAGCCCATTGCTGACTGCTTCACAGATGAGGTTGCAGCAGCTCGGGTTGAGCAAGGATCAAATCGCAGAAGCGCATCAGCGGAGCGAGACCGACATCTTCGTCGATATTCTGGCGCCAATCTCCGGGACGGTGGTCAAGCGATTCGCCTACGAAGGGCAGTACGTGCAGGAGGGCGAAAAGCTCTTCGAAATCGCGGATTTCTCGACGATGTGGTTTCAATTCGTCGCCTACGAGCAGGATCTATCGCTTTTGAGGGTCGGCCAGAAGGTGAGCGTGCGAACGCCCGCATTGCCGGACAAGGTCTTCACGGCCGAGATCAAGTTTATCAATCCGAACCTGGATAACACAACTCGATCAGCGCGTGTTCGGGTCGAGATCGCCAACCCCAATCGCGAGCTTCGGCACAAGCTCTATGCGGAAGGCACCGTGGAAGTTGACGCTCCGGAAGTTCTCGCGGTTCCCAGGACTGCGGTCCTTTGGCCCGGAAACAATCCCCGCGTTTACGTCGAGCAGCAGCCGGGTGCTTATCAGCAGAGACGCGTAATTCTTGGGCGCGCGGGCGATGACTTCTGGGAAATTCTGGAAGGATTGAAGGAAGGCGAGCGCGTTGTCACGAGCGGCAACATGCTGATCGACGGCCAGGCGCAGCTTTCCAACGTTGGCGCACCATCGGACGAATCACCTCCATTGCACGATCCGGCGATGGAGATGAACGCGGCTGAGCACGAGGCCTTGGAGAACTACCTGCAAGCCGTCGCGGATCTTTCCGACACGCTTGCTCGCGATGATGTCCCTGCGTTCAACGCCGCGTTGGCTAAGCTGCCGTCTCCGCCGACGGGTTTCCCGGCCGACGTGAAGAAGCCGGCGGGTGCTGCGCCTGACCTGGCGACGGCGCGAAGTGCGTTTCTCCCGTTGAGCGAAGCAGCGGCCGACTACGCGATGCACGTGCGCGCGCACTTTCCGAAACTGAAAGTTTTCCGCTGTCCCATGAGCGACACGGCCGGCAAAGGCATCCCGAAAAACGCCAGGTGGATTCAATTCTCCGCCAGCCTGCGCAATCCCTTTATGGGAAGAGAAATGCTGGAATGCGGCGCGGAGGTGAAGTGACGGTTCAGCCAGGATCATGATCAATCGTTTGATCGAGTGGTCGCTTCGCAACCGATTCATTGTTGCGAGCGCGACGCTTCTAATCATCGCGCTCGGCGTGCATGCGGTGTTGAAGACGCCGGTGGATGCGATTCCGGATCTGAGTGAGAATCAGGTCATCGTCTTCGCGGATTGGGCCGGCCGGAGCCCGCAAGAGGTTGAGGATCAAGTCACCTATCCGCTCTCTGTAAATCTGCAGGGACTCGCGGGGGTCAGAACCGTGCGCGCTAGTTCGATGTTCGGGTTCTCGCTGATCACGGTCATTTTCGAAGATAAGATCGACAACTATTTCGCCCGGCAGCGCGTCTTGGAGCGGCTGAATTACCTGGGCGGAACCTTGCCGACAGGCGTGGAGGCGAAGCTTGGACCGGACGCCACGGGTCTCGGCTGGGTTTACCAGTATTATCTGGCCGTTGATCCCGCGCGTGCCCCCGAGGGCGGCTACGACCTGGGTGAGCTGCGCTCGCTACAGGATTGGTTCGTTCGCTATCAGCTCAATGCCGTCCAAGGCGTTGCTGAAGTCGCCAGCATCGGCGGCTTCGTGAAGCAATACCAGGTAGAAGTGAACACGCAGAAGATGCGAACACTCGGAGTCTCGTTAGGCATGGTGATGAACGCCGTCAGCCGCAGCAATCTGAATGTTGGCGGAAAGACAATCGAAGAGAGCGGAATGGAGTTTATCGTCCGAGGCATTGGCCTCATCCAGAGCATCCAAGACCTGGAAACGGTCGTGTTGTTGGAGCGCGACGGCGTCCCCATCTACTTGAAAGACGTTGCGCGGGTAGAGCTAGGTGGTGATTTTCGCAGAGGCGTTTTGGACGTCGATGGCCGGGAGGTTGTCGGCGGAATCGTGGTCATGCGCACTGGTGAAAATGCGCACGATGTCATTCAGCGCGTGAAAGAGAAGGTTGCGCAGATTAGCCCGAGTCTTGCGCCGGGAATCACAATCAAGTCATTCTATGATCGCAGTGCGTTGATCGATCGCACGATTGAGACGCTCAAGCGTGCACTCACTGAGGAGATTTTGCTCGTGACGCTCGCGCACATCATTTTTCTGTTTCATTTCCGCTCGATTCTAATCGTCACGTTGCCGCTTCCGGTTTCGATCCTGATCTCGTTCATCCTGATGAAGCAGTTCGGGATTACCTCGAACATCATGTCATTGAGCGGCATCGCGATTGCCATCGGTGTTCTGGTCGACGCGGCGATCGTGCTGACTGAAAACGTGCTCCGTCACGCCGAGGAGGCAGAGAGAACAAAGGGTGCGCCGCTTTCGCGCGGCGAAACTTTTGATGTCGTGCTCAGTGCTTCGAAGCAGGTCGGCCGACCTATCTTCTTCGCGATGGCGATCATCATTCTGGCCTTCGTGCCGGTATTCGCCCTTACCGGGCAGGAGGGAAAGCTGTTCCATCCGCTCGCCTTCACGAAGACTTTCGCAATGGCCGGCTCGACGCTGCTCGCCGTGACGATTGTGCCGGTCCTCTGCACCTGGCTTGTGCGAGGTCCGTTTCATTCGGAAGAACGCAACGTGGTAATGCGGTTTTTGCTCCGACTCTATGATCCGGCCTTGGATTTCGCCCTGCGCCGGCGCAAGACCGTTCTCGCAATCGCGGCCTTGCTCCTGTTCGCCGCTGCCATAGTCGCGTTCGGACTGCCGCGTCCGTTGAACCGCTTGCTGGGAATTTTCCCGCCACTGCAGCGGCTGACCGCGGGAATGGGCAAAGAGTTCATGCCGCCGCTAAACGAAGGGAGCCTTCTGTTCATGCCCACCTTTGTTCCGGCCACGGCAATGACAGAAGTAAAACGCGTCATGGCTTGGCAGGATCGTGTTCTCCGCATGACCCCTGAGGTCGCGTCTGTGGCGGGAAAATTAGGGCGAGCCGACACGGCGACAGATCCAGCGCCTACTGAAATGATCGAGACAACCATCATGCTCAAACCGCAGAACGAATGGCGCGCGGGAATGACGAAGCAAAAACTCGTTAGCGAGCTCGGGGAGAAGATGCGGCAGGTTCCCGGAGCTGTTCCTGGTTTTCTTCAGCCAATCGAGAATCGCGTATTGATGATTTCAACCGGGATTCGCGCGCAGCTCGGCGTGAAGATTCTTGGTGACAACCTCGATGCTCTCCAGGCGAAAGCGTTCGAGGTCGAACGCATCATTCAAAGCGTCCCTGGTGCAACGGGAGTCGCACCAAGCCGCGTCCAGGGGAAACCATTCATTGAAGTGAAAGTGAACCGCGAGGCGATGGCCCGCTATGGTCTGCAAGCTCAGGATGTGCTCGACACGGTCGAGGCTGGGCTGGGAGGGAAGAACGTCAGCACCACCATCGAAGGCCGCGCCCGTTATCCGATTCAGGTGCGCGTGGAGCGGAGCGAACGAGAAGACCTCACGCGCCTAAAAGACGTGTTGGTATCATCGCCGGGCGCCAAAGTAATTCCTCTGGGACAAGTCGCTGAAATCAACCGCGTGGAGGGGCCGAGCGAGATCGCGAGTGAGAACGGTCGGCTCCGCGTTTTCGTGCAGGCGAATGTGCAGGATCGAGACCTTGGGGGTTTCGTTGAGGAGGTCAAAGCCCGGATTAACAAAGAGATCGTTCCTTCCCTACCGAATGGGACAACGATCGAATATAGCGGGGACTTCGAAAATCAGATCCGCGCAGCCAAGACGCTGCGGCTGATCGTGCCGAGCGTCTTGTTCATCATTTTCCTTCTGCTTTACGTTATCTATCGGAGCGCCAGAGAAGCTGCACACGTCATCCTTGCTGTTCCGTTCGCGCTCAGTGGTGGTATCTTTTTGCAATACCTCATCGGCTTCAACTTCAGCGTCGCTGTGTGGGTCGGCTACATCGCTCTTTTCGGGACGGCCATTCAAACAGGCGTCGTGATGGTTGTGTATCTCGAGGAAGCAGTCCAACGCAGACGCCAGCACGTTGGTGCGAACTTCGGCTACGCTGATCTCGTCGCTGCGGTGAAGGAGGGCGCACGACTGCGATTGCGTCCGAAGGTGATGACCGTAGCAACGATCGTCGCAAGTTTATTGCCGATCATGTGGAGCACCCGCACTGGCGCCGAAGTGATGAAGCCACTGGCAACACCTGTGATCGGGGGAATGATAAGCAGTCTGCTTCATATTCTGATCGTTACTCCGGTGATCTTCGTCTGGTTGCACTCGCGAGACTCTGAGAGATCTACTTCCGGCTCAGGTACCAGCTGGTCAGACCTGCGCAACGATTGAATTCATCCGACGCACTGAACAATTTGACTTTCCTCTGGTGAGAAAGTGCGGTTTGTTCGGTTCCCCTTCGGAAATTGTGTCTGTAGCTCAACCGGATAGAGCAGCTGACTTCGGATCAGCAGGTTGGGGGTTCGAATCCCTCCAGGCACGCCATATTAAAATGAGCGATACGCCTCAAAGCGAAAATCTTGCTTGGCCGTTCTTAGCCAGTTGTCGCGAGCATCCTTCCCAATATGGCGGTCGAAAAATCCCGTAGTAGAACCGACCGCAGAAAATCGTTTGGAAGGTGATTTCAGGTCGGCTCGCGGCGATCTGCATCGCTGCTTGATTCAACGCAGGCGTAACACGTCAGACTCGCGGCCATGAAAATTTGTTTGTCCGTCTCGCATTCTACGCTGTCTGCCCCGTACTTCCGCCATTTGATCTCTCTCTCTCTCTCTCTCTCTCTCTCTCTCTCTCGGGCGCCTGCCGCAGCGTCTCTCGCGAACCTGCTAAGTTCCAAGAGACGCTGTTTGTCCTTTTTCATCTTATTGAGGACTACGATTACTCATGCCTAATTACCTCAATGAGTGACGGGCCCATTAGGAGTTAGCAAAACCGCGTGTAGCGCCCCGCTGTCAAGTTCGTACGCGCTCGCCACGATTTGCCCATTGTCATTGATTGCTGTCGCGGAGATGAGCAGGTAATTTCTTTGTGCCCGAGGCAGCAATGCGTTCAGGTTAATCATTTGCCCAGTTCCCGTGATACCTCGGCGCCAGAGAAAAGCCACCTGCTGGATGGGCATTTCGCCGACCACCGGGAGATAGGTATATCCAACAACTTGGTCGAAATTGTTGATACCCAGAGCTATGCTGAGATCGCTACCCCACCGATTTCCGTCTCCGCCAAGTGATCCGAGATCAATCATGCTTTTGCCATCATGGAAGAAAGCATGAACGCGCTCGTCGTTGAGTTTAATCGTGGAATAGCCGACGACGTGGTTGTAGCTATTGATGGCCATGCCATAACTGGAATTGCCACCCAACGCACCCAGGTCGTGCATTCGTCCAGAGGTCGCAGACAGCGGCCCATAGATGAACGCGTGGGTCGTCACCATAGGACCCCAGCCTTGAGTTTGAGACGCGCCCGTTATGAACCCAATGTCATTGATCGCATACGCCTGTGCATATGCGCCGCCCAGCGTGCCAATGTCGATCATGCCGGTTTGGCTGGTCCACATAAACGCCTTGCTGTCAGTGCCATCGCGCGTTCGGCCCGAGAATCCAACCACCCGCCCACTGGGATCAATGCCATTTGCCCGGCTATACACCTGGCCTTTCAAAACCCCGAGGTTGATCGGGATTCCCCCTTTGAAAAGGGCAGCGTGGCTTGCTCGCATTGGGCCCATGGTCTCGAAGAAGGCGTCCCCCACCATGAGACTCGTGGAGCTGATACCAAATCCGCGGCTGTTTAGGCCACCGGCATCCTCCATGAATTTCTGGATGTAATCGTAATGGAAGGCACATGTCTCCTCTCCTTTATAGGCTGTGCCAGTTACCTGCCCTTGATTGTTAATCGCGGCAGGCACGCTACTTTCCATACCTTTGACGACTCCGAGATCCTCGAGGCTATAAAATACCTGTCCCTGTGACGTTGCTACCCCGATGGCGAAGGACGCCATCAGGCCAACTAAAACTAAGGATAACTTTTTCATCTTTTTCTCTCTTTCTTTTGGTTTTTGGTTTGTGTTTCCCTTTTTTCCATGACTTAAGAACGTAGAGAAATGCGTTACGCGCTGCCCAAGGCTTGCCTTTTGCTGTGCGGAAGTTGCTCCGGCCGGAAGAAGGTTATTTGCCACCTGGGGACAAGATCAGCCCGGTAATTGCCAACCCAGATGGAGAGCAGCTGCGTCAGTTTCTTCGGCTCGTTGCCGCAAAGGCCGATCTCTATTCTATAAATGCACAGGTTGGGTTCGAATCCCTCCAGGCACGCGGCCTCCCGACGCTTAAGCGCCGCGTCCGTCGCTTGATTGGCACCGGTGCTTTTGCTATTCCGAGCAGCGATCTCCAATGAAATCCTCAGTAACGCGGCGCGAATTGGATGGCATGGTCGTGAACGTCGAACTGACGCTGGCCAGCATCATCCAGGGCGTCGCGCTTTTCTTTTTGACTGACAACGCTCGGGCGGTCTTGTCGATGCCGCGGGCTGATTCCTGGCCCTACATCATTCAGGGGTTGCTCGTCATTCTAATTTTTTGGTCGCGTTCGATCATTCACACCTTCACTCTCATCCGCTGGCCGATCGAGTTTCCGCACAATTTTTTCTACATCGGCTGCGCTCTCGGCGAAGCACTCCTTTTCTCGCACCTGGCCGATCCGCTGGCCTGGTTCGAGTTCAGCACCGCTTACGGCGTCTGCGTCTGGCTGCTTTTTATTTACGATTTGCGCATGATCAAAGCGCGCGAGACGGATAGCGCTGGAGAAGCGAGCAGTAGGCTTTATCTTATCGTTAGGCGCGATCAGTTGCTCAATATCCTTCTTTTGATGCCCGCGCTTTTTCTGTTCAATCTCGGGTGCGTCTTCTCCATGCGGATGCACCCCGATTTCTTTCTCGTCCGGCAGGGGCACGTCTGGCTCTGCGTCGTCCAGGGCCTCGTCTTTGCCGGTTATCTTGCCTATGTCATTCGATTCTTTATCCGCCTCACGCCGTTGATCGGCGACACCCGGGCGGAATGGGACGCTCGCGAGAAGGCGGCTGCCGGGTGATATTGCGAACCGCGAGGGAAGCTGACAGCTTCCCCAACAGGATTCGAGCTCACTGGGTTTATGATATGGCTTCTGGTCTCGCGATGAAGTACTAATCCGGTTGCGCCGAACGAGTGAAGTTCTCATGAAAGCACTGCTTCCATCCACAAATCGGCAAGAGGTCCTGCGCGATCAATGGGCGATCCCGTCGATCGATCAAATAATGGTCGAGGAACGCGCAGCGGCGTTTGCCAAACGGAGCATCAAGACCTCGGCGAAACTGGCGGGGCTCAAGCTCGCCATTTCGATGATGGATTTGACCACGCTGGAGGGAAAAGATACGCCGGGCAAGGTCGCATTTCTCTGTCGCAAGGCGATGCAGCCGGCGGATCCACGCTACAACGTTCCGTCGTGCGCGGCCGTTTGCGTTTATCCGAATCTGGTTCGTGCCGCGAAGAAATTTCTTGGAAGTTCGGGTGTGAAAGTGGCGTCGGTCGCGACGGCGTTCCCGACTGGATTGATGCCGTTGCGTCTGAAGCTCCAGGAAGTGCGAAGCGCCGCGAGCGATGGCGCCGATGAGATCGATATGGTGATCGATCGCGGCGTTTTCCTCGCCGGTCAATACAACCGCGTCTCCGATGAGATTGCCGCCACCAGGGAAGCATGCGGGGCGGCGCATTTAAAAGTCATTCTCGAGACGGGCGAACTGCAAACCTGCGATAACGTCCGCGTCGCGAGCGAAATCGCGATGCGCGCTGGCGCGGATTTCATCAAAACTTCCACCGGAAAAATTTCACCGGCGGCGACGATGCCAGTCACGCTCGTGATGCTGGAAGCAATTCGCGATTATTTTTACGAAACAGGAATTCGCATCGGCATGAAGCCGGCCGGCGGGATTCGGACGGCCAAGCAGGCGCTCGCCTATCTCGTGATGGTGAAAGAAACACTCGGCGACGATTGGCTGACGCCTGATCTCTTTCGTTTCGGCGCGAGTGCACTCGTCAACGACGTGCTGATGCAGATCGTGAAAACGATCGACGGCCGTTATCAAAGCGGCGATTATTTTTCACTTCCCTGATTTGGCGACCTCTTCGCGATACCTTATGCCTCGAAAAAAATCCCGCCGTTCTGTTGCAATTGTTGTCGTCGAGGAAAAATCGCATTATGGGCGTGTAGCGCTTTCGCTGCGGGAGCGTCGCCTCAGTTTCGGAGACAAATGGAACTACACGCCGGCGCCGGAGGCGAATGATTACATCAAGCTGAAACCGAAGTATCCGCTCTTCATCGGCGGGAAATTCGTCGCGCCGTGCTCGGGCAAGTATTTCGATTCGATCAATCCGGCGACGGAACAAAAACTGGCGGAGATCGCGGAAGGCAACGCGCGTGACGTCGATCGCGCGGTGAAATCGGCGCGCCGCGCTTACAACAATGTCTGGAGCAAAATGCCGGGCCGCGAACGCGGAAAGTTTCTCTACCGCATCGCGCGATTGATTCAGGAGAAATCACGCGAACTCGCTGTGCTCGAATCGATGGACGGCGGCAAGACGATCAAGGAATCGCGCGACATCGATCTGCCGCTGGTTGCCGCGCATTTCTTTTATTACGCCGGCTGGGCCGACAAGCTAGCGTATGCTTTTCCCGGTCGCACGCCACATTCGTTAGGCGTGGCCGGACAGATCATTCCCGTGGAATTTTCCGTTGCTGATGGCGGCGTGGAAACTCGCGCCGGCGCTCGCGTGTGGAAATACCTGCGTCTTGAAGCCGGCCGAAACGACCAGCATCACCGCGATGCATCTTGCCGAGATTTTTCAGGAAGCGGAATTGCCCGATGGCGTGGTCAACATCGTAACCGGCGCGGGCGAAACCGGGAAGGCGCTCGTCGAGCATCGCGAGGTCGACAAGATCGCGTTCACCGGTTCGACCGAAGTCGGTAAACGGATCTTGCAGACAGTCGCGGGCACGAAAAAGAAACTGACGCTCGAGCTGGGCGGCAAGGCGGCCAACATTATTTTCGAGGACGCGGCGATTGATCAGGCCGTGGAAGGAATTATCTCCGGCATCTATTTCAACCAGGGCCACGTTTGTTGCGCCGGCTCGCGATTGCTCGTGCAGGAAGGAGTTTTTCCGGCAGTCATCCGCAAATTGCGCGACCGCATCGCGACGTTGCGCGTGGGAAATCCGCTCGACAAGAACACCGACATCGGCGCGATCAATTCGCGGATGCAGCTGGATAAGATTTGCGAACTGGTCGATAGCGGTTTGAAACAGGGCGCGGAACTGGTTCAGCCGCGTCTCAAGCTCCCGGATAAAGGCTACTGGTATCCGCCGAGTTTTTTCACGGGCGTGACGGCGTCGCACCGCATCGCGCAGGAGGAAATTTTTGGTCCGGTCCTGAGCGTGATGACCTTTCGCACGCCGGAAGAAGCGATCGAGCGCGCGAACAACACGCCCTACGGATTGAGCGCCGGCGTTTGGACGGACAAGGGGAGCAAGATTTTCAAGATCGTGAGCAAACTGCGCGCGGGCGTGGTCTGGGCGAACACTTACAACAAGTTCGATCCGACGAGTCCGTTCGGTGGCTACAAGGAAAGCGGTTTCGGACGCGAAGGCGGCCGGCACGGTTTGTTGCCGTACCTCACCTTGACCTGACCCAAATGAACCGCCGACGTCCAAGGCGTTCCTCGCTCGGAACCGAATTAGCCGAAGAAATGTTCGCCCTTAATTACGAACGTTCGTCTATTTCTCGTTAGGTTTCATGTCGCCTTTCTTTCTCATCCTTGTCGTGACGGTGGCTGCATCCCTGCTGCTGTCGTTGGCTGCCGCTGCTCGAACTGTCTGGCTACGTTTGCGACCGGCGGGAGCGGCGCAGCTTGGTGTCGAACAGTCGCCGACGCTATTCCAACGCTTCCGATTCCCTCTTGATCCTTGCGGTCGCATTGTCTTGCTACAGTGTTGCGGCCGGTTGGGCTGGGCAGCTGGTCTGCTATCCCATCTATGCCGATATGAGCGCATATGGGCCGGAAGCCTTCCATGCCTACAGTCACGGCTATCTTTCCCGGTGGGCCTCGGGTACCTGGCCCGTTGGAGCGATGTGTCTGACCTGGGCAGTCCTCCTCTGGGTGCCGGTGCGCAATGTCCCGAAGCGCCTCGTGTGGAGCATCGTCGCCCTTTGCGTTGCGTTCGCGGCAGTCACGCCTCCTGCCGCGATCGCCCAAGGCCACATGTTCGCCGAGGGATTCTCGAATGAAGAGTACACCCGCTTGATGTGGTGGAACGGCGCTCGGTCGGTCATCTTCACTTTCATCGGTTTCCTTTCGCTCGTCGCGATGCGGAGGCGTTTGATGTTCACTGGCAGCGAGTCGGTCGAAACAAAATCACCTAAAAAGACCTAACCAGACGAATTCTGTGAATGCGCGCTTTCCGTTGCATAGAATATTCCTTTGGATTTCGGTACTCGCGTGGGGCGTCGGTGTGGGGGCAAAGCTCTTCGATTTACGCGTTCTCGCCAGTGCCTGGAGCGCTGCGCCGCCAGAGTCGCTGACACTCCTGCCGGACGGGCCACGCTTTCCGGTCGATCCAGGGCAGTTTTTCATGCTGGTGTCACCGACGATTTTGATAGCCTCTATAGGTGCTCTCGTAACCGGGTGGAGCACGCCGCTACCGTACCGACTGTGGTTATGGTGTTCTGCAGTGCTCATTTTTCTGGTGTTCTTATTAACGATCGTTGTCATGTGGCCTCTGAACACCGCGTTGTATGCAGCAGCCCCCGGTTCGCCAATTGGTCCTGGTAGCGGTGGTGACATTGTGCAGCTTGCGCATCGATGGATCGCGTACGATTGGCTGCGCGTGTCGATGATGGCGGCCGGGTTCATTTCCGCGGTTCGCGCCATAAGTCTGACCCTAAGGACACTGAAACCCACGTGGAAGGGATGAGTGCCCGCGAATCACACGAATGAAAAGCCAAAAAGCTCCCGCTGGGATCCGTAAATACATTCGCGCCCATTCGCGCCTGCCGAGCAGTAGTCCGGCAGCCGCCGGACAAAGGCTGGTAATTCGCGGGCCGCTAAAAACACTTCCACTACGATTGGCGCTTGCTCCCGGTAGCCGTCGCTGGTCTTGTTCTCGTTAGGCTTCATGAATGGGGCGCGCGTGGACTGGGACGAGCATTATCGAAAAGGCGAGGTGTTCTGGAATAAGGGCGGGCCGTCGCCACCGATGAAGCAATGTCTGGAGCGTCATCCGGTGCGGGGGCGCGCGCTGGTCCCGGGCTGCGGCCACGGACATGAAGTGGCGCTGGCGGTGGAACACGGGTTGGATGCGACGGGGCTGGACATCGCGCCGACGGGACTGGCGGAGGCGCGCGCACTGTATCCGCATCTGGCGGAGCGCTTCGTGGCGGGGGATTTTTTTGATCCGCCGCAGGAGATGCGCGGGGCATTTGATGTGGTGCTGGAGCATACCTGCCTGAGCGCACTACCTCCGGCAATGCGGCCTGACTACCGGCGCGGCATTGACCTGACGCTGCGACGTGGTGGCTTGCTGATCGGGGTGTGGTTCATCAATCCGGCGCTCGATCCGGGTGAGGAAGGTCCTCCTTACGCTTTGAGCGTGGCTGATCTGACGGCGCTTTTTGCGGAGGACTACGAAATCGTGGACGATTATGCGCCGGATGTGGCCTTTGCCGGACGCGAAGGCCGGGAGCGTGTGCGCGTACTACGGCGCGTGGCCTGACGAGTGGCGGCTGCGGATGGTCTGCGATTGTCTTCAATCGCCCGCTTTTGCGTCGATGTACAAAAAGACGAAGGCGATGCCGAGTAACGGACGCAGTGCTGCCTGGATGACGCTTGTAATCACTGAGGCCGTGATCAAGAAGGCATCTGGAGTTCGCGCAGCGGCCATTTTTTCGAGAATCGCGCGCATTTCTTCAAGGTTAGTGGCTCCTTGGAGGTGCATGAAGACTACCGGCAGCTCGGTCCCAACAGCGAGGGCGAACACGATCAGAAACCAAATGGATGCGAGGATCGCACCGCGCACGAGCGGACGCTCCATCCAAGGGGCGGCGCGCCGGCTGCGGGCGAGTTCCCTGCTTTCGCGCAGCGCCTCGATGCTCTCGAGGCCGGCGAGGGCGGCGGATTGTTGCCAGAACAGAAAGTTCACGAAAAGGCGTGCGACCATGTAAAACTGAAAGCTCAGAATCAAGAGCGCGAGCAGAAGCGTAAGGATCGTAGCATTGGCTCCGACCAACCCGGCGATGGCGAGGAAAGGGAGCGCGGTCCAAAAGAGATAGCTCCCGTAAACGAAGATGCTAAGCCGGGCAAAGCGGACCCAGAGAGCGATCGCCCGCCGGAACACGTCGGGGAGGCTGACCACCCGGCCGGCCGCGAGGTCGGCCGTGGCCAACTGCAGACCGGCGACATAGATTGGCCAGGCCGCCAGCCAGAGGAGGAACATGGTCAGGCCGAAAAGATTGTTCGTTAGGCTATTTGAAGATGTTTTGGCGCCCCCAAGAACATCGAATGAAGGCGAGGTCAATTGCATCCCAAAAGCAGGGATCGCGACGAGCAGCGAAAGAGAGAAAAAACAGAGGAACCCTTTGCGATAGACCTTGACCGTCTCGAGCAGGATTTGACCGAAGCTCAGACGCCGCAGCGGGATACCGGCGATCGAGGGAGGAGCAGCGGCATGATCCTCCTCGAAAATTCCCGCGATCTCAGACGCCCTGGTCCATTCGTTCCGATCGACGTCCGGCGAACTTCGTTCTCGGGAAGCAACCGTCCTTCCCGCCGCCATTCCTGCAGCGTCTCCAGATCAACCGGCCCATACTCCTTGCCGAGCACCTTGATGATCCATTCGTCTGCCATTTCGGTCACTTAAAGCGCGAACGGCGCTTCTGTCATCCCGAGCCCCGAAAGCTTTCGGAGTCGAGGGATCCCGTGATGGTACCGTTAAACTGCACAACGGAGGTTCTCGGTTTCGCAGCGGGTTCCCTCGACTTCGCTCGGGATGACCGACTTTCAACCGCGGCGATCTGTGGCAGTCTCTCTTGCTGATGAAACTGCTCCTGATTGACGGGCACTACTACGTTTATCGTTCATTTTTCGCGATCCAGAATCTGTCCAATTCACGCGGCGAACCAACCAACGCGATTTTTGGTTTCACGAAAACGCTGCGGTTGATGATCAAACATCTGCAGCCGGAACTGGGTGCCGTCTTCTGGGATGAAGGGCTGCCACAGAAACGGGTGGAACTGCAGCCCGCTTACAAGGAGACGCGCAAAGAAATGCCGCAACCGATGATCCCTCAGCTCGATTTCATTCAGAACAAGCTGACGCAACTGCTCGGGTTTAAGAACATCTCGCTGCCGAACACCGAGGCTGATGACCTGATGGGGTGCTACGTTGTTCAGGCGAAAAAAGAGGGCATCGACGTCATTCTCGCCACTAACGACAAGGACCTGTTTCAGCTCGTCGGCCCTCGCGTTAAAATTTACACCACGGCCAAGGCCGATCTCACATCGCCGAAAGACGCTTTTGCTTTGCTCGGCGAAACCGAAGTCACGGCGAAGTGGGAAGTCGCGCCAAACCTGATCGGCGATGTTCTGGCGCTGACGGGCGACTCGGTCGACAACATTCCGGGGATCGGTTTCGGGAAGAAAACAGCCGCGACTCTCATTCGGGAACACGGTAGTCTGTCCGCACTGCTGGAAAATCTGGATCGGGTAAAAAGCCCGCGTACTCGGGAAAAGCTCCAAAACGGGCGGGCCCAAATCCTGCAAAATCGAGCGATGGTGGAGCTGGATTGCCACACCGGGTTACCGGTGCCGATCAACGATTTACGAATCCAGCCCGATTACCCGCGGTTGCTCAAAGAGCTGGAAAAATGCGAGTTCAAGTCCCTGCTCCAGGAGGTGCGGGATGAGGCCGCCCGGGCGAAGACGGGTTCGCAGGGTGAATTACTGCTCTGATCGGGGAAGCGCGCCGCCTGCCGCTGAGGACAGCGGCAGCTACAATGGCGTGGCATAAATGGTCCGGCGCAAATTTTTCATAAATATTTCGAACGGTCGGTAATTCGTGATGTCGAAGTAGGTGGTTAAGGCGATTCGGGCGGCCGCACGTGTTTTGTATTTGTTGTTTCTCCTTGCGTGCGCTGCCCGAATCTTTCTTTGTACGCCAGGGCACGCGTTGAAATCGAAGATTGCCAGTCCTCTCCGTCTGATGTTTCCGTGAGAGGGCGTTCCCATGGATCAGGACGGAAATCGGTTCGGAATTCGCGGCTGTCTGATTGATTCGCCGGAGTTCGGCTCATTGCGCAGCCGGCGCGACGGTGCCGTATTGATCGAGAATGGGCGAATCATTGCAGCTGGCGATTACGAAGATGTCCGCCGACTTCCCGGGGCTGGACAGGTCACGTGGTCGGGCCGCGGGACGGTCGCGGTGTTCCCTGGATTGATCGATTGCCACACGCACCTCCCGCAATACTCGGCCGTGGCGCGAGGCGAGAGCGAACTCCTTCCCTGGCTGCGGCAGAATATTTTCCCGGTCGAGCGGGAGTTTACGGCACCAAAAGCGCGAGAGGAAGCGCCGCAATTCTTTCACGAACTCGCGCGCCATGGGACCACGACCGCCATGGTCTATGCGGCGATCTACGAAGACAGTTGCGAGATCAGTTTCGAAGCCGCGGAGAAAAGCGGGCTCCGCATCATTCTCGGAAAAATGATGATGGATGTGGCTTCGTATGGACAGCTTCAGCCAAGGAAAATCCTTTCCATCTCACTGCTCGAAAGCGAACGACTTTGCCGGAAATGGAACGGCGCGGCGGATGGCCGCCTTGAATACGCTTTCAGTCCTCGGTTTGCCGTAACCTGTTCGGAAAAAATGATGTCCAGCGCGGCGGAACTGGCAACTCATATGGGTGCTTACCTCCAGACTCATCTGGCGGAGAACCGCGAAGAGCTCGAGAAAGTGCATCATCTCTTCATGGGCGCGCGCGATTATACCGACGTCTATGAAAAGTGCGGAATGCTCGGACCGAAGACAATGATGGGGCATTGCATTCATCTCAATTCGCGCGAAATCGACGTTCTCGCGACAACGCAAACGAGGGTTGCACATTGCCCAACCTCGAATCTCTTTCTTGGCAGCGGCTTGATGAAACTCGATGTGCTTTTGCAGGCCGGCATCGTGGTGGGACTCGGCTCGGACGTAGCGGCGGGGCCAGAGTTGAACATGTGGCAGGTCATGCGTTCGGCGCTCGACGTGCAAAAGGCGCGCAGCGCGTACGAGCCAGACGTGCGGCTTCTTCGTCCGAGCGAGGCGCTGCATCTTGCTACTCAGGGTGGTTCCCGTGCCCTGGGTAAATCGGAGGCGATCGGGACCCTGGATCCCGGGAAGGAGGCTGACTTGATCGTGGTCGATCTGGCCGCGATTCAACCTTATCATCAGGGGATTTCTAGCTTGTCGGCTGAAGACATTGTCGCGTTATGCATCTATCGTGGGGGGCCGCATGCGAATCTGGAGACGTATGTGAGAGGGAAATGCGTTTATCGCGCGCCCGAGATGGCGCAGCCCCAATGAACGACAATGTCGTAGATCCGATCAGCAATGCCCTGAATGAGGACATCGGAGAAGGCGATATCACGACGGATTATCTCGTCCCGGCGTCACAGCAGGCGACTGCCCGAATCATTGCCCGCGAGCCGGCAGTGATCGCAGGAACGGAAACCGCCGCGGAAGTTTTTCGCCGGGTCGATGCGAATTTGCGGACGAGCATTCTCACGCCAGACGGGACCCATGTTGAGCAAGGCGCCATTATTCTCGAAGTTGACGGGGCTGCGCGTTCCATCCTTCGAGCTGAGCGGGTGGCGCTAAATTTTCTGCAGCGGCTTTCCGGAATCGCGACGCTGACCCGGCAGTTCGTCGAAGCGATCGGAAAATCTCGCGCGAAAATTCTCGATACACGGAAGACGACCCCGGGGTTGCGCAAATTGGAGAAGGCGGCAGTGGTGGCCGGAGGCGGCTTTAACCATCGTTTCGGTCTCTACGACATGGTGATGGTAAAGGATAACCACCTTCGCGGCCGATCGGATGTTTCTGACCTGAGCGCCATGGTCCAGCGCGTCCGGCAGGAGCGCCCGAACGTTCAGATCGAATTGGAAGCGGACAATCTCGATCAGGTGCGAGCGTTCCTGCAAATTGAAGGCGTGGCGGTTATTCTGCTCGACAACATGGAACCCTCCGGCCTGCGCGAAGCCATCGCCCTGCGAAAGAAAAACCCGGTTAAGTTTGAGGCGAGCGGCGGTGTGACATTGAAGAATGTTCGTCGGATCGCAGCGACCGGGGTTGATTTCATTTCGGTCGGTGCGCTGACGCATTCCGCGCGCGCAATCGATCTGTCGCTGGAATTGACGCATGCCCCGGCTTGAATTCCGTGACGGCCTCAGCGCTGAGGATCTGCGGGCAGCGGTGGCTGATTGTCGAATTGGTCGCGAGATCATCGTGCTTCGCGAGACTGCCTCGGCCAATGATTTTGTTTTTCAAATGGCGGCCCCGGACGTTCCGGAAGGGGTCGTTGTCTTTGCCGAACATCAAACCGCCGGCCGGGGACAACGCAACAATCGCTGGGAATCGGTCCCGTACAAAAGTCTCTCGTTTTCAATTTTGCTTCGGCCAAAAATTTCAGTCGCAGAGTCGGCTCGCCTGACGAGCTGGGCAGCGGAGACGATCAAACAAACGATTCTGGAAGAGCTCGCGCTTCGCCCCAGGATCAAGCTTCCGAACGATATTTGCCTTGGGGAACGCAAGGTCGCGGGTGTGCTGGTCGAGATGCGGGTGGCAAAAGGTGGCGATTACGTCGCGATCGTCGGGATCGGTCTTAACGTGAATCAAACAGCCGGGGAATTTTCGGACGAGGTGCGATCGCGTGCCGTCTCGCTCGCCATGGCGACGGGGAGCGAGGTTGATCGGCTCGCATTCGCGATCTCGCTCTTGCTCAACCTCGATCGAACCTACTCTCGGCTTTTCGGTTCGTAGCTCGCAAGGCTCGCAATTCCGCGGCTCAGACCGGCTGGGCTTCCATTTCGCGCAGCCATTCTTGGTAGATCTGCGGCGAAATCTCCGACGGCTTGATTTCGCTGCGGCCACCCCAGAAGACATTCGTATAAGAAACGGGGATGCCGCACGCAGCAAGGTGATGGTCGATGGCCGTTTTGTGGTCCAGGAGCAACTGCTTGTCGGTTCCATGCGCGACGGCCATGATATTCACATTCTTGAATTCGGGCCCTGCCTCACGCCAGTAACAGTGGGTCAGGATGTGATGCCGGCCAACTTCACCACCTGCTTCGACTTCGCGACCTCGTGGCACGGCCCAATGAAAAAGCGCGTTGAAGCGAGTGACACGGACGCCGCTCTCCGACGGTTTCACATGTTCAAGAAAGGTGGAAAAACGGCCGATGACTTTGCGCTCGTTCAGGGCCTCAGCGATCTGGCAAAACTCATCGAGCGAGAGGTCTGCCTCCGCCGCGCGGCTCGACCATGGCGACAAACGAATCTCTTCCGGTACGAATTCGCGCTTCAACGCGAGAAGAACTTTCCATTCCTTCTCGTTGAGCGAAGCCACATAGACGGGCGCCATTTGTGCCGTTTCATCCGCTTTGGTCCCCGGTGTGATGGCTTTCCGTCGAACATGGCCGACACCAAGAGTGAAAATTCCCTTTGCTGGCATGAGCCGGAAATGGTCCGCGCCGACTATTCCGGCAAGCAACTCACCATGCCGCTGCAACGAAAATCCATGCGGCACTTTGATCGTCGTCCACAGCTTGTAATCGGAGCCGGCCGTTACGGCATCTGTGGAACGCAGAACAACGTGACCGGAGAAGGGATCGCGCTGAGACATCCAGTCGAAGGCGGCATCGATTCTTTCGAGCGGGACTTTCCAGGCAACGAGCGCGCCGTCCGCGAGGTTGGTCGCGAGCAAAGTTTGTCGGACGCGGCGGATCGTTCCGGCCCGTAGCATGGCGGCGATTTGCGCCATGACTACGTCCACCGGTACGTTGGATCGTCGGGCAATCTCCTCGAAAGGTTCACGCACGAATCCTTCGATTTTATCCTCAGAGACGGCGAGAATCTTCGCGTTAATCGGATCGTTGTGCTCCACCGCCAACATGCGGATATATAAGCGCCTTTGCGCTACTTATCCAAGGGCGGAGCGATAATTCATTTGTGTTCAAAAGCATTTTCTTCGATGCCGTCGGTACGCTGATTCATCTGCCACGAGGAGTTGGTTTTCACTACGCCCTGGTTGGGGATCGATTGGGTTTGGATCTGGACCCGGTCGCGCTCGACCGAGCCTTCGCCGCTTCGTGGGAGCGAGCGTCTCCGCGTCCAGCGATCGATGGGCCGCGCGATGACGATGATAAAGGCTGGTGGCGCGGACTGGTCAACCAGATCGTCGATCAGGTTGCGCCAGGCGATGAAAGAATTGGATCGCGATGCGTTTTTTGAAGCAGCCTATTCGCATTTTGCCGAGGCTGGCGGGTGGGAACTGTATCCCGAAGTATTCGGTGTCCTCGAAGCGCTCAAACCGCATTTTCAGTCTGGGCGTGATTTCAAATTTCGACGGACGTCTGCGGATGATTCTCGAACAGTTCGGAGTCTCGAAGTTCTTTCAGCATATCTGCGTTTCAAGCGAGCTCGGAGCGGACAAGCCCGATCCGCTCATTTATCGACGAGCCTTGCAGCTCGTTGGTTTATCGCCTAACGAATGCCTGTACGCCGGCGATGATCCTGATCGCGACTGGAAACCGGCAGTCGCGGCCGGACTCCAGATTTTTCGGCTCGACCGAAAGAGGAATTCGCTCCGAGATCTCTTTTCGATTCTGTAGGAGCGGCCTGCGGGCAGCGGGGGCGTGTCTCACAGAGACGCGGCTGCAATCTTGCGACGATCTTTGAACTGGATTACAAATCCTTCCCGTTGCGGGTTGGTAGCTCAATGGTAGAGCAGCGCCCTTTTAAGGCGTTGGTTCCGGGTTCAAGTCCCGGCCAACCCACGCTCATCAAGTGCTGGGTGTACTGCATGGCAAGGCCAATACCCAGCCCGCGGCTTTCGAATACTTATTTGGCCGCAAGAATCTTGCCCGGTCTCTTGAACAGGAAATTATCTCCATTAAGCGCCTAACGAATTCAATTTCGCTTGCTCTATCTGGCAGAACCGTATAGAGGGAGCAACCGTTATGAAAATAAGCAATGCCCGTCCCTCACCGTTTCGGTGGGTCCTCTGTACACTTTTCCTCGGTGCCGCTGTCGCTGCGGCCTTCGGGGCAATCGCATCGTCCCGCGCCGTAGGCTCTCCAGAGACTCGGAATCTGAATGCCGCGATGAGCAAAATTGCTCCGTGGGTGATCGATCAGACGGCGAACGGCCAGCAGGCTGAATTTTTCGTGGTGCTTTCCGATCAGGCCGACCTGAGCGGAGCGGTGGCGTTGCCGACAAAGAATGAAAAAGGCCACTACGTGTATGAAGCGTTGTGGAGTAAAAGCCAGACCACGCAAGGGCCAATCCTGCAATGGTTGCGTGAACGCGGGCTCGGTCATCGCTCGTTCTATATCGTTAACGCAATTTTAGTGACAGGCAGCCGCGATGTTGCCGAGGCATTGGCAGCCCGGCCGGACGTGGCGCGTGTAGAGGGCAATCCGCATGTCCAAAATCTCCTCCCTCAACCAGGCCCGACTACGGAGGCGCCTTTGCAACCTCGCGCTCCCGAGACGGTTGAACCTGGAATCAATTATACGCACGCGCCTCAAGTTTGGGCGCTCGGACACACTGGCGAGGGAATTGTTATTGCAGGCGCCGATACTGGCATTCGCTGGACGCATAACGCTCTCAAACCTCACTACCGCGGTTGGGATGGAGTCACCGCCAACCACGATTACAACTGGCATGACTCCATCCACAACAGCGTTGGCAACCCCTGCGGCAACGACTCGCCCCAGCCTTGCGATGACTTTTTCCACGGTACCCACACCCTTGCCACCGCGATCGGCGATGATGGCGGCACCAATCAGGTCGGAATGGCGCCGGGCGCCAAGTGGATCGGTTGCCGCAACATGGACGTGGGCAACGGCACACCGGCCAGGTACATCGAGTGCATGGAGTTTTTCCTGGCGCCTTACCCTGTGGGTGGCAACCCGAATCAAGGTGACCCGACCCTGGCGCCGGACATTACAACTA
The DNA here is from genome assembly GCA_963737545.1 of uncultured Verrucomicrobiae bacterium. Classification (GTDB taxonomy): domain Bacteria; phylum Verrucomicrobiota; class Verrucomicrobiia; order Chthoniobacterales; family UBA10450; genus CAVTTH01. The sequence continues at coordinate 1,429,783 of CAVTTH010000003.1, forward strand.
ACTCCTGGGCTTGTCCGGCTTCAGAAGGCTGTTCAGTGGGCAGTCTCCAAGCCGCCGTCGAAGCCCAACGCGCGGCTGGCATCATGATGGTGGTCGCCGCAACCAATTCCGGCCCGAGTTGTTCTACGATCTCCGATCCTCCGTCCTTTTATGACGCCTCTTACACAGTCGGAGCGCTGAATACCGGGACCGATACTGTTGCTAGCTTTAGCAGTCGCGGTCCGGTTACCGTCGATGGTAGCAACCGGATCAAACCGGATATCGCTGCTCCGGGGACGAGCACTCGCTCGGCCACCAACACCTCCGATACTGCGTATACCACTGCCAGCGGCACATCGATGGCGACTCCGCATATCGCTGGCGCGGTGGCGCTCCTCTGGTCGGCGCGCCCGACGTTGCGTCACGATATTGCAATGACGCGAACCGTCCTCAGCGACTCGGCTTTCCATCTGAACTCGAGTTTATGCAGCAGTTCGGGAACCTGGCCTAACAACATATTCGGCTACGGTCGCATCGATGCACTAGCGGCCGTGAACCATTTGCTTTTGACTGGCGCCGTTTCGCGCAAGATGCATGGAGCCGCGGGAACTTTCGATATTCCGTTGCCCCTCACCGCCGAACCTGGACTGGAATGCCGCAGCAGCAGCGGCAATCACACGCTGGTGTTTACGTTCGATAATACCATGGTCAGCGGCAACGCCAGCGTAACCGGTGGCACGGGTAGCGTCTCCGGCAGCCCCACCTTTTCCGGCAACACCATGACGGTCAATCTGACTGGCGTGGCCGACGTGCAGAAGATCACCGTGACTTTAACTGGAGTGACGGATACAACCGCACAGGTCTTGCCGGATACGGCGGTGAGTGTGAATATGCTCATCGGCGATACGAACGGGAATAAGACGGTCAATGCGGGCGACGTTGCGCAGACCAAAGGGCAGTCCGGCGCAGCGGTGACCGGCGCCAATTTCCGTACGGACGTTAACGCCAACGGAAGCGTGAACGCTGGAGATACTGCCCTGGTCAAGGGGAGTGCCGGGCACTCGTTGCCGTAGTCGGGCCCAAAGCAAAAAGTCGGTTCAATAAATATACGGCTTCGAGAGTTCGAAGGCGTTGCGCAGCAATTCCAGACGCGGCTTCGACTCGGGTGCAATGATCACTTCCACGACATCGAAGCGAAAAAGAATGTCGGGATTGTCGAGCAGTCGCAGCCAGGCCAGACCGCCTTGCGAGATGCGCTTTTCTTTTTCACGGCTGACTGCGTCGAGCGGGCGGCCGAAATCTTCGCGAGTGCGGGTTTTCACTTCGACAAAGACGAGCGTGTCGCCGTCGCGGCAAACAAGGTCGATCTCACCGCCGCTCCGGCCGCGAAAGTTGCGGTAGAGAATCTTGTAGCCATTCTGCCGCAGGAATCGCGCGGCCAGGCGTTCTCCGCGCGCGCCGAGGCGGAGATGCTCCGGATCAGAACGCGAAAATCGGCTGCGCCACCGGTTCGAAAGATCGGCGATGGATCGGACAAGGTCCGTGCTCATAGAGTTTCGTAAGATGCAGCTCGGTGCCGTAACCTTTGTGCTGGCTGAAGCAATATTCCGGGAATTCCTGGCAAAAGTCCCGCATAATCCGATCGCGCGTGACCTTCGCGATAACGCTTGCGGCCGCGATGCTCAGGCTCAGGCAATCGCCGTCGATGATTGCGGTTTGTGGCAGTGGGAAAGGGAAAACTGGCAACCCATCGATGAGAACGTGTTCGGGTTGGGCCGCGAGCGCTGCAATCGCCGCCCGCATGGCCTGATGTGTCGCGCGCAGAATATTGATTCGATCAATCTCCAGCGAATCAACGATGCCAACCGCCCAGACAATCACTGCGTTGCCGACGAGGTCGTGATAAATCTCCTCGCGCAGATCAGGCGCGAGCTGTTTGGAATCGTTGAGTTTCCGCCGCCGGAATTTTTCCGGAAGGATTACGGCTGCTGCTACGACCGGCCCGGCGAGGGCGCCGCGCCCGGCCTCGTCGACGCCGGCGATGCGGGTGACGCCGAGGGCGCGAAGGTTCTTCTCATAACGAAAACTGCAGCGCATTGGGAAAACTTAATCAATCCACGACTTCGTGAATTAACGATTTGAGAACACAAGTTTTCAATCGCTAAATCTGACCCGGCGGCAATTTGAAAACCGTCGACGTCTCGCTCGTCAAAGAGTTCCACCAACTCGCCGTCATTCCGAGCGGAGCGAAGCGCAGTCGAGGAATCCCGCTGCTGGAGCTCTACGGCAACACCGCGGGACCCCTCGACTTCGCTCGGGATGACTTGACTATCGGCGAGTTGGCCGATTTTTCGGTTTCACGAAGTCGCCGACCGGTCGCCTTTCATCGTCCGGCGCGGCGCCGGAGGAATTGCCGAGGCCTTGTTCCTCGGCCGGCAGAAATTTTTTGAAAAGATTTTTGTCGATCGCCTTCATGAAAGCTTCGTGCGGAGTAACAACGCCCTGCTGCAGCAGCGTCCAGATCGCGTCATCCATGAATTGCATCCCCGCCGCTTTCCCGGCGACGATCACATCCTGAAGTTTCTGCGTGGCGCCTTCGCGAATAATGGCGGAAACCGCCGCGCTTGCGATCAGGATCTCGTTGACCGCGATGCGGCCGGTTCCGTCTGCTTTCTTGAGCAGAAGTTGGGCGAGAACGCCGCGAAGCGAATTGGCCAGCATCGTGCGGACTTGAGCCTGGCGCTCTGCGGGGAAAACATCGACCATTCGATCGATCGTCTTGCGTGCGTTGTTCGTGTGCAATGTTCCGAAGACGAGCAATCCCGTTTCCGCGGCCGTCAGCGCGAGCGAGATCGTCTCGAGATCGCGCATTTCGCCGACCAACACGATGTCGGCATCTTCGCGCAACGCGGCTTTGAGCGCGATGGGAAAGGAGATCGAGTCATGTGGCACCTCGCGTTGCGTGATGATGCTGCGCTTGTTTTCGTGCACGAACTCAATCGGTTCTTCGATCGTTACGACGTGGCGCGAGAAATTTTCGTTTACGTAATCGATCAACGCGGCCAGCGTCGTCGATTTGCCTGATCCAGTTGGACCCGTCACGAGGACGAGCCCGCCGCGCAATTGTCCGAATTCCTTCACGACTGGCGGAATTCCCAGTTCCTCGAGCGTGGCAATCTTCGCCGGAATCAAGCGGAAAACCGCGCCGTAACCGTTCGCCTGTTTGAGATAGTTGCAACGGAAGCGCGATTCCCTGTTCATCTCGTAGGCAAAATCGAGATCACCCCTTTCCTCGAAAATATCCCAACTCTGCGGACCGCAGACTTCGCTCAACATGTAGACCACTTCTTCGCGCGTGATCGCTTCCTTGCGGATCGGCATCACGTCGCCATGCCGCCGGATTTTTGGCGGCTGCCCTTCGCCGATGTGCAGATCCGATCCACCGTCCGCGATAAGCACGTCGAAGAATTGGTCGATGTAGGCCATGGACTAAATGACGAAACCAGAATGACGAATGACAAAGGAATGACGAAGTCCGAACGATATCAGACGCGCGATCCGAGCTGTTCGGATTTCGTCATTCGGCGTTGTTTCGAGCTTCGTCATTCGGTTTTCGTCATTTCCTTAGCTGCTGTTGCATCTGCTCCGGTTGATCGGCACGGGCGAGAGCTTCGTCGGGACTGATCAATCCGCCGTTAACCAAATCGATCAGGGCATCGTCCATCAATTGCATGCCTTGCTTCTTACCGGTCTGGATGATGCCGGGGAGCATGAACGTTTTCGCCTCGCGGATGACATTCGCGACGGCAGGCGTGTTAGTGAGCGTTTCCAACGCGAGCACGCGTCCGGTGCCATCCACTCGCGGAACGAGTTGCTGGCTGATGATGCCTCGTAGCGATTCGCTCACCATGATCCGAATCTGTTCCTGTTGATCGGCTGGAAAAACATCGAGCAATCGATCGAGCGTGCGCGACGCGTTGCCGGTATGCAGTGTTCCCAAAACCAGATGCCCGGTTTCGGCAGCGGTAATCGCGAGCGAGATTGTTTCCAAATCCCGCATTTCCCCGACCATGATCACATCGGGATCTTCGCGAAGCGAACCACGCAACGCTGCGCCGAATGACCGCGTGTGGGTATACACTTGACGTTGGGTAATGTGACAGCCTTTTGGCTCGAAAATGTATTCGATCGGATCTTCCAGCGTGATGATGTGATCGCGCCGCTCCAGATTGATCTGCTCGACGAGGGCCGCGAGGGTCGTTGATTTTCCGCTGCCGACCGAACCGGTAACAAGAATGAGGCCGTTCTGGTAGCGCGTGAGAAGCTTGAGATGCTCAGGTAACCCCAGGTCGTCCATCGTTCGCACGTGTGTGTTGATGACGCGGAAAACCAGATCGACCCCCAGACGCTGCCGCATGACGCTCGTTCGATAACGTCCAAGATCGTTGGCATAGGCAAAATCCGCGTCGCCGCGCTCGGCCAGTTGCGTTTTATGCAGGTCGGAAAGAAAACCTTCGGCCAGCGCGGCGGTATCTTGCGCAGTGAGCAGGGGAGCGTCAGACCAGATCGGTCGCAATGTTCCATGCAATCGCCACAGGGGCGGTGCGTGCACGCCGAGATGAAGATCGGAGGCGCCACCGCCTTGCGCGATCGCCAGATATTGATCGACGTGGGTGAGGGAAGCGGGCGGCGTCTGACCGGGTTGCGAGGTTTCTGCGGCCATGGCGCGATGTCATGGATGTTTAGGCGCGAGCGCTGCCCGCGTAAATCTAAAACGTCCTCACCATTTTCGCCCTGAATGAGGCGTGCTGGACATTTCCCTCATTTTTTTCCTGACAAAACCAACCACGACAGGTTTGAGCAATGTCGTCGCCAGCTTCAACGCGCCGAGTGCGATGCTGGCGCCGAGAACTCCTTCCTGCTGCCTTTTTCCTTTGCTCCGGCCTCGCGTATTCACCCGAATCTCCTTGGTCCTGGCCGGCATGACCGCGAGGGCAACGCCGATTACGACCGCCGCGGCGATCCAAATCACGGTCTGCCGCTGAAATGACTGGCGGATCTTGAGCGGGAAATCGAGCTCATAACGGAGCCCGCTGATATCGCGTGCCAGCAAATCGCGTGAGTGCCCGATCTCTTTCCTGAGTTCGTTCAACGACTTGTCTTGTCCAGATTCTTCAGCCATTCACGATCCTTCTTTAGTTCAGCCACACTCTCGCGAAACACCGGCTTTGCGATCCGGCTCCGTACGATCAACACACAAATCAACGCGAGCGCGAAATGAAGCACGGCGACCCCGAGCGCGATCCAGATCCAGGAAAGACGCAGCGCATGCGCAACCGCGACAACGGCGCTGGCCAGCAGGAAGACGTATCCAAACGCGAACAGGATTCCGGCGGCCACGAGGCCTCCCACGAGTACCAACAAATGCACGAGAGCCGCTTTCGACTCGCTCGCGACGAGACCGATGCGGCTCTCAAAAAAACCGGCGAGGGAATTGACCAGCGCCAGCAGGTTACTTAGCAAACCCGCGTGTCCCGCCGGATTGCGGACCGGCGCGGAGTGATCATCCATTCAACGAGGGCAGTTAGCGCCGGAAAATGAGTCCGAGCACAAACCCAATGCCGAGCGCCGTAAAAACAGCCTTCGTCGGATTTTCCCGCACGTACTGCTCGCCATCTTCCTGGAAGGTGCGCGCGCGATCCCTCGCTTCGCCCCAGGCCTGCTCGGCTTTGCCGCGGGCATCTTCCCAGGCTTGCCCTGCCTTGTCGCGATATTCTCCAGCCATTGCGCCGGCGGCGGACTTCAAATCTTCCGCTGCCTTGCGCGCGTGGGTTTTACTGCTTTCCAGTTTTTCCTGAGCGTCCGCCGAAACAGACCCTCCCGTATTTTTGTTTTCTTCAGCCATGATTATTTTTTCCTTTGAGTTTCTCTGCTCAATTATCCTCCACCTGCGGTTTTCGGCAACAGCGTGGTAAATTTATCTGCCTTCGAAATCCGCTCTTCGGTCGCGCCTATATTTGTGTTTCCCCGGCGATTGCGCCCAACACCGGCGCGGTCATTCTATTTTTCCCGAAAGATGATTCGCGCCTTGGTCAAATCGTACGGTGAAAGCTCCACTTCCACTTTGTCGCCGGGCACGATGCGAATAAAATGTTTGCGCATCTTCCCGGAGATATGGGCCAGAACATTTCGCTCGCCCGGCAATGCCACGCGAAACATCGTGCCGGGAAGGACCTGAGTCACTGTCCCTTCGGTCACGATCTGTTCTTCCTTCGGCATCGGCCAACATGCGGTACATGCCGTAATTTTCAACCGCTGAGTGTCTTAATGGCGCGCTTCCGCGGCCACGAGGTCTCACTCATTGCCATTAATCAGAGGAAATGTCCTTCAGCGAAATATCATGGAAATATTCGCGGAGCTCGCGGCGTTTCCACCATGCGCCGGTTTCGCGACGCTCGGCCAGCGTCGTGAAGTGATAATCGTAATAGCTGCCGCGCACGTACTGCGGCGGCGCGTTCGGAAATGGATTGTGTTCGAACAAGCGCCCAACCTCCGGACTACTGCGCAACAGTTGCACGGCTAGGCGAATGATCCACGGATTGTGCCGCGGCGTTCCGAGCGCGGCGAACCACATCTGCCAGTCGAGCCGCGGCTGGTGCGGTGCACACCAACCGGGCGCGCGCATGACGTCGCCCGGCTTCCATTTGAATTCGTACGGCACCCAATCAATGCCGTCCGCGCTTCCTTCAATCACGATTTCGCGGCGCTCTTTCGTCATGACGCGAAAGAGCCCGTAGCCGTTGACCATGCGAAATGGTTCGAGACGGGTGTAAATCGCCGCAATCGCGCGCGGCCATTGCGCGTCAGGTTCTAGCGCCGAGACCAACAGCATCGCATTGACTGGCAGTGTGACAACGAGCACCAATACTGCAGCCCAGTTAAGTCTGTAGCGGCGGTCTCTGACCGTCGCGACACGGCGCTCGGAGAGCGCCGCTGCTTTTCGCCGCACGAGCTGCGTATCGTCCAGAAGTAGAAAACAGAGCGCGATCGTGAGCAGATTGAAGAAGCAATAGTTGCCGGTGATGGCGATGGCGATTTGCAGGAAAACGAACAAAATCGCTGCAATCATTCGCGGACGCCGCGGCGCCCAGATGAAAAATGGGACAATGATTTCGACCGCGAGGCAAAACGCGACGGAAAAATGTTTGAACCATTCCGGGCCGTGATCAGCCCACCAGCCGAACACCGTCGGCAATGGCTGCGTCCAATAATGGTAATCAAGTGCGGTCAGGTTCCACCACGAGTCGTCGCCACTGGTTAGCTTCACTACACCGGACATGAACATTAATTTGAAGAGGAGAAACTTGAGCAAAAACAAACCGACGCGAGAAAGCGGCGCTTCACGCTTCGCGCTCATTCGCCACGTGCGCGGCGCGAAGAATATCGCGAGAAAGCCAGTCTCAATGAGCAAAATGTCCCACTGAAAACTGAGAAAGGTTTGGCCTGCGATCGTAAGCGAGAGGTAGAAGACGAAAAGCGCGATCAGACAAAGGAGCGGAAGAACCCCCGCGACCAAGAGCGCGGAAACGATCGCTCCAGCGCCGCAAAGGAAATGCAAGAAGGCGTTGCTGGAGTTGAGCCAGCAAAGCGTCGGCAGGACAAGAAACCCGCGGGTGCCGACTTGCTCCCTGGCCACCGGGAGGAACTCGCGAACCGGCAAGATTCCATTCGCACCGACGAGGCCATCGATCTGAACCCAAAGCGAAATGAAGGCGATGAAGTAGATCACACCGAGCGCGCGAAGAAAGAGCCGTCGGGCGGCGAAATAGGTCGGCCGCCGAACATCTTCGCCCCAGAGCACTCGCGTCACCCGTGACGTGAATTCGCGATGCCGCGCGATAAATGAATAGCCGGTCTCGGAAATCGCAGCGAAGCCCGGGACGCGATCATAGCACCACGTCAGCCACCGGTGACAGCGATTGTAGCCTAACGAACGATAAACAGCTTCGGCGGCGCGGAAAACCTGCCCGTCAGCTTCAATGAAACGAACTGCATCCTGGAATTCGTTTCGTGGAACTTCCGGAAATTTTTCGGCCGCTGTTTGGTATGGTTCGTAGTCGACCTTGCCTCCGGTGATCTCGCGCCAGCGTTCGATCCATCGCCGGCAAAAATGGCAGTCGCCATCCCAGACCATAAGCGGCCTGGGAGGAGGAGAGGCCACTCGCGGACGCGAACTTGCTTTCATGGGTCTGGTTTCTGTAGCGGCGGTCTCTGACCGTCGCAATAAGTTCTAGTGTAAGATTACGGCGGTCAGAGACCGCCGCTACAAATTGAACTCCGCCCAGACTGGGGCGTGATCGGACGGGTCCTTTCCTTTCCGCATGTCGCGATCGATCCCGGCGTCCGCGCAATGCGCGGCCAGCGAAACGTTTGCCAGGATCGCATCGATGCGCAGTCCACGATTTTTAGGAAACGCGAGCATCCGGTAATCCCACCAGCTGAAAAGTCCCGCTTCCGGATGATGCAGACGAAGGGTGTCTTTCAGTCCGAAGTCGCACAGTCGTTGAAAAGCAGCGCGCTCACCCTCCGAGCACATGATGGCTCCGCGCCATAAGACAGGGTCATGCACATCCTCATCGCGAGGCGCGATGTTGAAATCGCCACAGATCGCCAGTTTCCCCGCGTTGTCTTCGGCCTTCTCCAGACACGCGCGCAGCCGCCCGTACCATTGAATCTTGTAATCGTACGCGGGCGAACCAACCGCCTGTCCGTTCGGCGCGTAAACAGAGAAAACGCGGACATCGCGGATCGTCGCCGCGATCACACGCGCATGATCATCCGCCACTTCATCGCACAACGCCGCGCGCACATCGCGTGGCTCGGTCTTCGAAAGAATGGCAACGCCGTTGTAAGATTTCTGGCCGTGGTATGCGCAATAATATCCGGCGGCGCGCAGTGCCAGCTCGGGAAATTGTTCATCGGTGCATTTCGTTTCCTGAAGGCAGACCACATCGGGGCTCGTCGCCACCAGCCATTCGAGCAAACGATCCATTCGTTTGCGAAGAGAGTTGATGTTCCAGGAGGCAATTTTCATGCTGTCATTCTGAGCGAAGCGAAGAACCTCCCACCTGCTATTACATCACGCAGGAAAAGGAACGCTTCGATCAAATGTGAGGTCCCTCGCATTCGCTCGGGATGACGAGCCTGTTTCGTGGTCGCGCGCAATGTCGCCGCGCCGCTTCACAATTCGATTTCCACTCCAGGCGTCGGCACAATCACTTCCGAGTCTGGCAACTGAGCGGCGAGCGTGGCCCGGGTCCATTCGACTGCAGGTGGGTCGCCGTGGACCAGAACAATCTTTTTCGGTGCCAGTTTGTTCACGTAATCGATGATCGATTCGCGCGACGCATGGGCGCTGAATTGAAAATTCTCGATCCTGCAACGCAGATGCTGGTCGGGCTCGTCCTCATCCAGCTGAACCGGGTCGCCTTCTGTCGCTGCCCTCAAAATTCCGGCCGGCGACACCGGGTCCGCGTAACCGACAAAGAAAATCGAATGCTGAGGATCTTCGAGGACGCGGCGCGCGAAAATATTGGAAAGCGTTTTCGGCGTCATCATTCCACTGGAGAGAGCATAGATCCGTCCTGGCCGTGCCGGCGCGTCCTGGATCGTTTGTCCATTCAGAACGAACGGCGCGACCTCCTCCAGAAGTTGCAGGCGTGGGAGCTGCCGGCGGCTGCTGGCCGCGTGCCGATCGTAAATCTGGGTCATCTTCGAGCTCAGGCCGCCGATGTAGATCGGAAACTGTCCGAGCAATTTGTCGCGCCGAAGTCGATAAATCATGGCGAGTGTCTCCTGAGTCTTGCCCAGCGCGAAGACCGGCATCAGAATGCAACCGCCGGCGGTGAAAGCGCGATCGATCGCCTCGGCCAGCCGCTCTTCTTCCGCCGCCCGCGAAAAGTTTTCCGGCAACGGCGTGTTGCCATGAGTGCTCTCGATGATCAGAACATCGACGCCATTCTCGGGAAAGACGGCGCGTTGCATGATCGTTTGATCGTCGAAATGGACATCGCCCGAATAGAAAATGGTGCGTCCTTCGGCGCGGAGAAGTATGCCGGTGGCCCCGAGCACATGCCCGGCATCGACGAATTCAAAAGTAATCTCACGCGAATTGCCGGTCGAAACGCGCTCGCCGGTGAGGTCATAAGTTTGGCGGAGCGCGCAATTGTGCCAGCGATTGGTCGCACGATCCGTTTCGCGGTGCGTGAACAGCGGGTAGATGGTGGCGTTGCGTTCGGTCCGTTGCCGCGTCATCACATTGACCGAATTGTGCAAAAGGGTGTCGCCGATTTCTGCCGTTGGCGCGGTCATGAAAACCGGAGCGTCGGGGTGCCTCCGCATCAAGACGGGCAACGTGCCGATGTGATCTTGATGGGCGTGTGAAATCAGGATCGCGTCAACCGGTCGATTGGCGAGGCATTTGAAATTCGGGAGCGCTTCCTCGCCCTGATTTTTCGGGTGCATCCCGGAATCGAGGATGATGCCGCGGTCGCCAATCTCGAGCAGATACGAGTTGGCGCCGATCTCAATCTGGCGCGTGAGATTGATGAACTTCAATGACGGAAAGAGTGCCCATGTGGTTCGCGTCAGAGCAAGTTCCAAAATGCCGAAGTGGTTGTAACAGCTTTGCGGCGGGCCACCGCAAACAGCACGCGAGCCGCGTGCGCTCCCGGACTTAACAACCCTGCGAGTTGAGGTGTTTACACCAAATACAGACGGACGAGCGCGGCGATTTGTTCCACGTCTTCGTTCGTAAATTGGCGTTTGGATTTTCGTTTCTCCGGAGGTTGCAGATCGCGGATTTGAACGAGTTGGTGGTTCTTCCAGACCCACGCGTTCGGGTTGTAGGGGCCGACTTTCCGCGGATCGCTCCAGGTGTGAATCGAGACGAGCCGGTCCGAAATCGCTGCGGCGATATGCATCGGACCGCTATCGACGCTGACAGTGAAACGCGCGCTGCGAATCAGCCAGATCAACTGCAGAATGGAAGTTTGATTGAGAAGGCTGACACAGTTCTCTGGCAGTGAGAAGGTGCGCTCGGTGCGTCCGGCCAGCACAACCCGGACGGGCGCGAACGCGCGACAGAAAGTTTCGATCGCGAAATCAGAAAGCGATTTGCGCCCGCCGCGTGCGAAGGGATGAAGCAGGACATAGGGCGGTACTCTCATCGAAGTGCGGCACGTGATCGCCGGTCGGAAGAGGAAAATTGAGCGGCCGCTCAATTTCCGCCCCGAAGCTTTGCGCCAGCTTTAGGTACCGCTCCACCGCATGTTCGTGGCGATCTACTTTCGTGACGTAGTGGTAAAACAAACGCGCGCCTTCGCGGGCGTCGCTCATCCCGTAAAATTCGCGCGCCTGACTAATCCGTCCGATCAACGCGCTGCGCAGCAATCCCTGGAAATCAAGCGCGGCGTCGGGTCGCAACTCCCTGGTTTTTCGCAGCCACGGCACCAAACTTCCCGGCATTCCGAATCCGCCGAGTTGGCCGCGTGGAAAAATATGGACGTGGTCGATGCTTTTGTTCCCGCGCAAAACTGGCGCCCACTCCGGGTTGACGACCCAGGTAATCTCAGCGTTGGGATTCGCCTGACGAATCGATGCGACCGCCGGCAGCGTGTGCACGATGTCGCCGAGTGAGCTCGGTTTGATGATCAGGATCGATTTCAAGTTTACGGACTGTAGCGGCGGTCTCTGACCGTCGCCAAGTTCGGCGATCAGAGATCGCCGCTACAACCTAACGTCCGTAGGCCAGGCGATCGGCCAGACGCTCGGGGAGCCCGGCCTGGCGAATTTTTTTCTGGGCGGTGGCAACATCGTATTTCACCCGTCGCTGTTCGACGACATTGGTTTCCACATGATAAATGCAGTAGGCCGCGCGCCAATCTCCGTCGCGCGGCTGACCGACACTGCCGACATTGATGAAATATTTCTTGCCCTCCTCAATCGTGATTTGATCCACCTTCACCCGACTGACACCATCTGCGCGGATAAACGCGACCGGGACATGCGTGTGTCCAAAGAAACAGAGAGTGGTGTGCTGATAAGTGAAGCTCGCGACCGCGTCGAGATTGCTCAGGACATAACCCCACTGGCCCGGAGTATCGAGAGTGGCGTGCACGATGGTGAAAGTCGCGGACTTGCCGGGTGAGGCGCAAACCGAGGAGCCAGGCCCGATCCGCTTTCGTCAGATTTTTGCGTGTCCAATTGATCGCCTGCTCCGCCAGCTCGTTGAAATCACGGGATGACGAATCGAGCGACGCGTGTTCGTCGTGATTGCCGCGCACGACCGGACATTCCAGGGCGCGGATTCGCTCGACGCATTCATGCGGATTCGCGTTGTAGCCGACGACATCACCGAGGCAAACGAAATGAGTGCACTCGCGTTCTTTCGCATCGGCCATCGTCGCGTCGAGAGCCTCAAGGTTGGCGTGGATGTCGCTGAGAATCGCGAAGCGCATTTTGTGGAGAGAGTCACGCCCGCGCTAGCGTGGGCTGTCTGGAATCCGCTCATCCTGCGGGATGTTGAGCTGATTCTCCAGAAACTTTAGTCGCGAAATTAATGTCGGCAGCCGTTCGTTCTCGCCCATCTCATAAAGTTGGTGCAGGCGGTCGTATGCCTCGCGCTCGCGTCCTTCACAATAAGAAAGTTCGTAGGCGGCAAATCTTTTTTCATAGCCGGGCGCATCCGAGAACTGGGCGGCTTTTTCAAAATACTCGGCCGCGCGTTCGTGATCACGGTATTTCTCTTTGTAGAGCCGGGCGAGCGTTTCGTACAGTTGCGGTCGATCCGGGTTGTTCTTGATTCCGCGTTCGAGGAAATCTTTGCCGAGCGCGAAGTATTCCCGTTGCGCTTTGATTCGCAAGGCTTCGCGTGGCTGCGTCCGGTCATTCAAGGCGGCGACACTCGCGTTCCACGCCATGTGCCACGCGGCCATATCCCAGAATAAGATTCCACGCGGCTGCAAAGTTGTGACCTGGCGAAATAGCAAAAGCACACGGCCCCATTCTGTTCGCTCCCATGCCACGTGCGCCTGAATGAAAAGAACATCGGCGACCAGCGAACGAAATCCACTTAAGGCCGCCAGAAAACCGGCCTGCCCAATTTGTTCGCGCAAATCGAGACCGAGCTCGACGCCGCGGAGGTACGCTTGTTTGTACTGCGTCGAAAGACTGCGTTCGACCGGTAATTTCAATACGCCGAAAATTGCCGCGACCAACAGGACGGTCAGAAAGCGAATCATAATTCCTTCCCGTAAAATACGGCACATGCGAGAAGCAGGTAGATCACGGCATAAGAACAGCCGAGCAACACCGTTTTGCCAAAGAGCGCGAAGGGGATCGTTGTCCCGACGACAATGTCATCGACGAGATTGAATAACTGAAGATCGGGAAAAAAGAGCGCGACGAAGCCGAGAAACGCGCGCGTTATCCAGCCGGCGCCGTGTTCCTGGAGCCAGTACTCGCGCGCTGTCGCCTGCAAGTGGCCGATGAAGTAAACGAAGACCATGACGACGACGGTAAAGAGATTGGAGCTGGCGAACGTCGAGACAAAGAGAGTCAGTGCCGCGAGCAAACAGGCCTTCACATAGATGACCGCGATTCCGGGGAACAGGTTGCTGTTGAAAGCCGAGCTTCGCAATGTGCGCGAGGCTTCGGCAATTTGATCGGCAGGCGCGCCGGCCATCTGTCGCATTGTTTCGCCGAGGAGCGTTTGCTCGCGAAGAAAGAGCACGGCGAAAAACATCGCGCTCATGACGAGTGTGCTGAGGGCAAGCAAAAGAAGGACGCCGGCAAGTTTACCCGCGAGGTATTCAAAGCGCGGCACTGGTTTGGCCAGAATCGAGTAGATCGTGCGGTCCTCCAGATCTTGCGGAAGGAGACGGGCCGTCGCGACAATCGCGAGCAGAGAAGTGAAAATGCTGATCGCGCCGAGCGAAACATCCTTCAACACCTGGAACTCCTGCTGAAAAGAGAGCCGCGCCATGAAGATCGAGTTGCCGATCAGGACAAGGGCGAAAATGAGAACGACGTAGAAAGCCTTTTGCCGGATCAATCCGGTAAATGTGATCGCTGTAATCGCACCGATGCGCCGCGGAGAGAAAACGCGATGCCCGGAAATTTCCTTTTCCAAGTTGAGCTGGGCGCTTTCCGAGATGTTCAATCCTTCTTTTCCTCGCGGGTTGCTTCGAGGAACAATCTTTCCAGCGTCGTCCGGGAGGAACGGCGATCGACGACGCGCGCGCCCGCATCCCTAACGAGTGTTTCGATGCGTTCCACCAGCGCGGACGGCGCGTCTTCCAGAATCAGTTCAGTTTGATTTTCGATTGCGACCAATTCTTGAAGAGACCCCTCTCGGACGAGAACACCCTGCGCGAGAATCCCGACGCGATCGCAAACTTCCTGGACCTGAGCGAGCAAATGCGAAGAGAGGAGCACAGTAATACCACGCTGCTTCAAACGAAGGATCAGATCTCGAATTTCGTGTGAGCCCGCTGGATCCACTCCGGCGGTGGGTTCATCCAGGACCAGCAGTTTCGGGTCCTGGACGAAAGCCTGGGCCAGGCCAATGCGCTGGAGCATCCCTTTGGAATAACCGCTCAGCCGCTGGTCGCGTGCATTCGTTAGGCCGACGAGGTCGAGCAATTCACTCACGCGGGTTTTGAGCCGGTTCCCGCTTAATCCGCAAAGCTGCCCGTAGAAACGGAGGGTTTCGGCGCCGGTGAGGTATTTGTAGAAGTAAGGATTCTCGGGCAGAAATCCGACCGTGGCGCGGCTTGCGACCTGCCGGCTGTCCCGGCCGAAGATCTCTGTGCTTCCGCGCGTGGGAGAGACGAGACCAAGAATGATCTTCAAGGTCGTGCTCTTTCCCGATCCGTTAGGCCCGAGCAATCCGTAAACCTGAGCCGGTTCAACTGTGAGAGTGAGATCCCGAACGGCGACGATGCGTTTTCTTTGGAATGGAATCTTAAAAGTTTTCGTCAGCCCACGAACGCTGACCGCCGATTCACTCATGTCGAATCTCGAAACCGCGCGACGCCGGAGGTTGGAGAAGCGGGGACTCGGCTTGATTCCTGATATGGGCCCGCAGCTCACTCTGGACGATGGCATCGAGAAACGCGCGCAGTTCTGTCTCCTCGCCACTCGCCTGTAATTCGACCCGGCCGTCGCGAAGATTTTTCACCCAGCCAATGACATCGAAGCCCTTCGCGATCTGTTTAACCGAATAGCGGAACCCAACTCCTTGAACATTGCCCTCGTACAGAACCTGAACCGAGATCATCGCGGATTCCGAGCGCTGCGGCGAGCAATAGGAAACGTGACGCCGCAATTCAGATGGTTACTGCTGTTGCAGAGGATCAGGCTCAACCGGCATGATCGGACTCGCGTCCGGAAGCGGCTCAGGCGGCGGGACCAAACGCGGGTCGCTCGAATTAATATTAAACCGGCCTTCCTGCGGCGTACTGCTGACCGGGTTCGTGACCGCAGCGACCAGTTGGGGCGGGGCCACGTTGATGTCTTCCCGCGCGACGTAGCCTTGTTCTCCGCTCGTTAGGCTGACCTTGCAATATCCGAACGAGGTGTGGATAAGAGTGAGGAGGGTGTCTTTTGGAAGTTGCTGATCAGCCCCGCTTCCCTGTTGCGGTCCGTACTTGAAAAAAGCCGCCTTGTCGACCGTGACTGCGTAATACTTTCCGTTTCTCGGGACGTTGCCAGTGCTTGTTCCCGAACCGCATCCGGCCAGGAAGTGAGTCAATAAAAAGAGGGTGACGACGGAAACCGCGGTTTTGAACTTCGCTGTCCGTTTAATTCTTTTCGAACGGTGCCGGGATGATCCCCTCATTTATATGAATAGACGAGACAAAGACTGCTCGCAGTCCCCTCCAGCAAATTCAGAGAAATGAAATATTGCCCACTGTTGGGCGGCGCAAATCCCGCAGCCGCCTTTTCGCCCGCATTGTAATTGTCTGCCGTCAGCTGCTTCCCGTTTTCATCGTAGATATCGACGCCGATCTTTTTCGCGGTCTCATTTGCGCCGGCGGAAAACCAATACTGGTTCCCGGCGTAGAGATTGACCGCGATGAGGGCATGATCGCCGGGGTTGACCGGCCCGGTCCAATGGCCATCGCGTAATTTGAATCCATCATTCGTGAACGCCCCGGCTACATCGAGAGCCGCCTTGCGTGCTTCGACCTCCTGGTCCGTCTGTGCCCGCGCGCTGCCCAGAGCGGCGCCAAGAAGAATTGCGATGAAGAGCAGGGAGCGTGAGATCATTTTGCTTCGCCTTTGTTCTGAATTTCGCCCATCAGCTTGGTAACGGCGTCATTTAGCTTTCGGACATCGTCCAAACTGGGAGCCGTCGTTGCCGGGAACGAAACCAGTTTTTCGATGACTCCCAGTTGTGAGCTGACATCCTTGACCAAAGGCTCGTTACGCAAATCCGGAGAAATGCTGTCGATTTTTGATTCGATGAACTTCACCAGAGCCGGTTGTCGCAGAACTCGTGCCGTCCGCTCGTCGAAGTTCTTCAAGATCGCACTCGTCACCACCTGGGTGCCGCGAATCCAGCCGCCCACACTAACGAGAATTACCAGATCTTGATCGCGATGCGTTTGCATCGAGGCTTTCACTTCGTTCTGGGTCGCTTCAAGTTCTTCCTGGAGCACATCCCAGTCGTTGTTTTCCGCAAACTCGTTAATGCTGTTCCCGCGGCTAAGAATATTTTCACTTACGCCCAGGGCCTTCGCCATTTTGATGACGTCGCCGCCGATGTTTTTTACCTGTTGCGCATCCTGCGCTTCGACCGCGATGAATCCGTCGGCGATCAAGCCGCCGAGGTTGAGCGCAATCTGCGCGCGATTGCGATACGTCATCGACATGGGGCCGCGGTACTGACTCGGCCAGTTAATTTTTCCCGGCTTCGCGAGCGCGGAGAAAAGTTCGCCCGGAGTGGGAATCGTAATCGAGTCGGTCCTGATCGCCTTCGCGAGTTGATCAGGTGTGAGTTGCGCCGGCTCCGGCGCCGCCATTGCGGGCAGAATCATTAGCAACGCGATCAGGAGACGCAATGCGGGTACGAACATGGAGCCAGATTAACTGTCCTCCGCGACATTGCCAGCAGGAAAGTCGAGAAGGGCTGGATTCCAGCGCAAATGCATCGGTGCCTCGCACGAATTTATCGTCGTGGTGCCCCTGATGGCGAGAAGGCGCTGAATCATCTGCTCCGTGCACGCGACCTTCGCCGGAAGCTGGGCCGTACCACGCCGGCTTTTCGTCAGGGAGTTTGAAGTCCTCGCCGCTCCGCCAATCTCACAGGTAAAAAAAGCAAAAAGCTGAAAAAAAGGGCTTGACGAAGATGTACGCGTTACCCAATCTCACCGCTGGCCTGAATAATCAGCAGTTAAAAGTTAGGAACACTTCATCTCATTATCATTATGAAAAAGAACAAAATCGTTTCGCTCGATCCCTCCGCCGTTCATGTCCGTTTGGGTATGTGCGCGGCGGCGCTAGCCGGCACGGCTGCCGCAGTTCCCACTGCTGATGCCTCCATCATCACGTTTAACACGCCCATCGTTATCCCCAACAACTTCACGGGCGTTTACATCGACCTTGCGACGGGCGTGACCAGCACAACCGGTTCGTTTCCTTCCTTTGACTTTAACCCTTACAGTGACCGGCACGCAGATGAATTTCTTTTGGGGTAATCCTCAAGCTAATGAGGGTGGGGTTGCGGGCACAACTACGGGGCCGTATCTCAGTCTCGCCGTGGGCACCATCGTCGGCCCGGCTTCGGTCTATAGTGTAGCCGTTGCTGGGACGACTGGCTCGCCTTATCTCACCACCGGAATATGGACCCTGGGATTTCGCTTTTTTAACGAGGGTACGGGCGCGACCGATTATGGTTATATGACCATGCAGACGACCGCCACCAGTGGCTTCCCCGCCACGATTCTAAGCTGGAGTTATGATGATACGGGAGCACCGATCACTGTCGTTCCCGAGCCTGCGACCGCCGCGTTTCTTACCATCGGGGCTCTTGCCGCCGGTGCAATCGGGCTGAGGGAGTGGCGCCGGAAACGCGCCGCCTAATCGAAGTCGCCGGCGCCGCTGATTCTGACATACCCGCGCTCATGCCAAAGTTTTTGGCGAGAGCGCGGGTCTTTTCTTCGAATACGACCGAATCGACTGCCGCTGAGGCAGCGGCCACGACGACACCGCAATGACTGAGCCGATCGCGAAGAAGCTTCTACTCGTAGGCTGGGATGCTGCGGATTGGCAGATGATTCATCCGCTGCTCGACGCGGGCCGAATGCCGAACTTGAAGCGATTAGTGGAGGAGGGCGTGATGGGAAATCTGCTCACCCTTCAGCCAATGCTGTCGCCGATCCTTTGGACTTCGATCGCGACCGGCAAGCGGGCCTATCTTCACGGCGTCCATGGATTTGTGGAGCCGACTCCGGACGGCACGGCGCTGAGGCCAATTGCGAGTAGCACGCGCAAGTGCAAAGCGCTCTGGAATATTTTGTCGCAGGCTGGCAAGCGCTGTCACGCCGTGGGCTGGTGGGCGAGCCATCCGGCTGAAATCATCAACGGCATCTGTGTGTCTTGGCAGTTTCCGGTCGCGCCCGAATCGGCTACGCCGACGCGTTGGCCACCGCAGCCGAATAGTGTGCAACCCGCGCACCTTGCCGAGTCGCTTGCGGAATTGCGTCTCCACCCAGGTGAAGTGACCGGTCCCATGCTCTCGCAGTTTATCCCACTGGCATCGCAACTGGATCAACGCGACCCGGAAGTGCGCCGCCTGCTTAAGGCATTCGCCAAGCCGTTGGCCGAATGTGCCTCGTTCCACGCTGTGACCACAGGAGTGATGGAAGAAATGCCGTGGGATTTTTGCACCGCCTACTACGCGGCGATCGATCATGTGGGACACGAGTTCATGGCTTTCCATCCTCCACGAATGGAACATGTCCGCCCCGATCTTTTTGAGGTGTTCCAGGGCGTTATGAACGCGCTTTACGAATTTCACGATCAGATGCTGGGCCGTTTAATGGAGCTGGCCGGGCCGGATGCACATATAATGATCGTATCGGATCATGGCTTCCTAACTGGCGCGAGGCGCCCTACCGATCGAGGCGATCCGGCGCGGTGGCACCGCAATTTCGGTATTTTTGTGCTCGCCGGTCCCGGAATTAAGAAAGACGAAATTGTCTATGGCGCCACCCTTCTGGACATAGCACCCACGGTCCTGTCGCTGTTCGGCCTGCCGGTAGGGCGCGACATGGAAGGCAAGGTGCTGGTCAACGTTTTCGAAAAGGAGCCGGTGTTGGAGCGCATCGCCTCATGGGAGGAAGCTCCCGATCCAACATTGGAATCGCGCGGAGCGAGCAACGTCGAAGACGATGCGGAGGCAGCGGCTGTCGCGTTGCAGCAACTGGTCGAGCTCGGTTACATTGAAGCACCGGGCGAAGACATTCAACGCGATATTGTGCGAACCCGCGCGGAGCAAAAGCTCAGTCTGGCCTGCAGCTACCTCGACGGCAAACAGCCGGCGCGCGCCCTCAGCCTCGCTGAGGAATTAATGAGGCAATTTCCCGAAGAACTCCGCTACGTTGTTTTCGCTGGTCAGGCGGCCGTATCGGCGGGTGATGCTGCGGCGCTCGGCCGCGTTCTGGACGCGATCGACCTCTTAAAACCAGACGCCAGGCAGGTCGCTCTCTTCCGCGCTTTCCATTGCTGGTTCACAGGTGACGTCGCCGGCGCGCTCCGTTATTTCGAGGATGCCGCGAATCACGGACCACAGGATTCGTGGTTACTTTGCCGAATCGGCCGAGCGTATCTGCGCCTGCGCCGCTGGCCCGAGGCGGAAGAGGCCTTCCGAAAATCCCTTGAGCTCGACGGCGACAACGCCGAATCCTACTATGGCCTGAGCGTTGCACTTCCGCGGCAGGGACGGCTCGAGGAAGGCATTCAATGCGGCCTGCAAGCGATCTCGCTCCTGCATGATTTTCCGATCGCACATTTTCAGCTCGGAGCGGTTCTGTCACGGCTCGGCTGGTATGAACGTGCGCTCCAGGCTTTTGAAATCTGTCTCGCCATGCATCCGGATTTCGCGCTCGCGCATCGCTATGTTTCGCAAATTTCCAATCGACTCGGCCGCGTCGAAGCAGCCAAAAAACATCGAGAGATCGCGAAACGTATCCAAGAGGAAGGATTACCCCAGCCGAGCGTCGATTAATGGCGACGTTACCTCCGGCATTTTTTGAATTTGTTCAAGTATCCCGCAAGCTGATCGCACCTATGCAAATGGAGCCTCCGAAGTTAGCCAAAAATTTTTAATATTTTTCTTGTTTCGCTGTTTTGTTCTGATAATTCTCCGCGCATGAAGACAAAAAAGCGCCGCTGTAAATCAGTTTCCATTCCCAGTTCGCGTTGGGCCGCGTATGCTACCGCAGGCGCCGCGACAGCGCTTGGGGGGATCTATTCGGCCGAAGGGAGCATCCACTATTCGGGGATACTCAACCTTGCCATCAATGCACCCCCGGGTTCCACTTTTATCTCTTACATACAACTCGCTGGTCAGGCGGCGGGGAATTCGTTGGTTCCTCTCCACGCCCGGAGCGCGAGCGGATCGGGCGTCGCGATTTTTTACATGGCCGGAGCTGTTTCCGCCAGAATCGCCGGCTTCCAAGCGGGTGCCTTTCCGTATGCGTCGCGCCTTAACTTTGGGCAGGGAATCAACTCCAGGCCTTTCATTGGAACTGGAACATTTGCCAAGGGGACGCTCGCTTTTAGGGGCGGCTATACGAACTCGCAGTGGCTCTCGTCTGGGATTGGCTATCTCGGGTTCAGGTTCGATTCCGGTTCGGGCATGCAATTTGGATGGGTCCAGATCCGAATGGACAAGGGCGCTCCCGGCAACAGCTACACGATAATCGATTATGCCTATGGGGACGTGGGTGACATGATCTCGGCCGGTCAAGTTCCCGAGCCGGGTTCGCTGGGGCTGCTCGCCTTGGGCGGGCTGGGTTTAGTCGCCTGGCGCCGGAAACGCGGCCAAGCGGCGGTCGCGCGGCAGTCGTAGAATGGTTTAACGAGACCGAATAGTCGTCGTCGCGAACGCGGTATTCACCGCGTTCGTTGCGTTTTGGGACTTATCTATTGAATGTCGCCCCTCATGGGAAACGAAAACGGTAAAAGGAAAGTCCTTCTCATCGGTTGGGACGCCGCCGATTGGGAGCACATCAATCCGCTCCTGGAAGAGGGGCTTATGCCTGCGCTCGACGGCCTGATCAATCGCGGCGTCATCGGCAACCTTGCGACGCTCCAGCCGATTCTCTCGCCCATGCTCTGGAACTCGGTCGCGACAGGAAAATTAGCCGACAAACATGGCATCCACGGGTTCATCGAGCCGGACCTGAAGAACGGCGGGGCGCGGCCCTACACCAGCACGGCCCGGAAATGCAAAGCCCTTTGGAACATCCTCACCCAATCGAATCTGCGCAGCAATATTCTGGGTTGGTGGGCGAGCCATCCAGCCGAACCGATCAACGGTAATGTGGTCACAAACGCTTTCGGTGGGGTAAAGTTCGATCCCGAAATAGGTTGGGCGATTCCGCCTGGCACGGTGCATCCGGCAGAGAACGGACCGCATCTCGCCCACTTTAAGGTTTTTCCGAGCGAGCTCACGGAAGCGCATATCCTTCCGTTTATCCCAGATGCCGCAAAAATCGATCAGAAGAAGGACCGTCGACTGGAATCGTTCGCGAAGGTTTTGAGCGTCAATGCCTCAATCCATGCCCTCGCCACCGTGTTAATGGACGCGGAGCCGGCGGATTTCACGGCGGTCTACTATGATGGTATCGACCACTTCTCACACGCTTTCATGCCCTATCACCCACCGCGCCTGGAATGGGTGCCCGAGGACGACTTCGAGATGTACAAAGGCGTCATCCGCGGCGCCTATCGCTTTCATGATCTGATGCTGGCGCGTCTGCTCGAGCTCGCCGGGCCGGAGACGACCGTCATTCTCTGCTCCGATCACGGCTTCGAGTCGGGCGCGCAACGTCCCCGGGGCACGCCGCGCGAGCCGGCGGGGCCGGCGATCTGGCACCGGCAATACGGCATTTTCGTGATTGCCGGGCCCGGGATCAAACAAGATGAGCGAATCTACGGTGCGAGCCTGATCGATATCGCGCCGACCGTTTTGACGTTATTCGATCTCCCGATCGGCGAAGACATGGATGGTCGCCCTTTGTTGGAGGTCTTCGAAACACCGCCGGAGGTCAAGACGATCCCGAGCTGGGAGAAAGTCCCGGGCGAATCTGGCATGCACTCGGGCGAGCAAGAGATGGATCGGCGCCAGGCCCAGGAATTGATGCAGCAATTTGCCGCGCTCGGCTACATCGAGGACCCAAACGCGGACAAGGAGAAGCAGCAGGAATCGGCTGATACCGAAGCAAAATACAATCTGGCGCGTCTTTACCTGTGGAAAAATCGCCCGGATCAGGCCCTGCCGCTTCTGGCGGAAATTACGCGAAAACACCCGTGGGAAGATCGGTTCCTCATTCAATTGGTGGTTGCATATTTTCAAGGCGGCTATCTCCGACAGGCGGAACAACTGCTCAGGAAGGCGTTCGATCTGGCAAAGCCCGTCAGCCCGATGGTGCCGCTCATGTGGGGACGTATCAAGTTCAACCTCGGCGAATGGGAAGAGGGCCTGAAAAGCCTGCGCGTGGCTGAGGAAATGAATCCGAGGTTTCCGGGCGTTTACACTCAGATCGGCGACACCTACGTCAGGTTACTCCAGTGGGACAAAGCGAAAGTAGCTTACGAAAAGGCGATCGAATTGGATGAAGACAACGCTCTGGCCTACCAGGGACTGTCCACCGTTTATCGCCGGCGGGGGCTGAACCAGGAGACGGCGGATGCGGCCTTGCGCGCCGTGAGTCTGCTCCATCGGCTGCCCGTGGCGCATTTCAATCTCGGTGTCGCCATGGCGCGCTCCGGCGAGAACGAACGCGCGATTACCGCCTTTGAAACCGCGCTCCGGTTTCAACCCGATATGGTGAACGCGCATCGTTTCCTTGCCACTTTGTACGGGGGCGAGGGCGGGAATCCGAAAAAGGTAGCCCTGCATCGCCGCGAGATTGTTCGAATCGCTGGCAAGCGTGCGCCCCACAGTCAACGTGCCGACAAAAAACGTGAAAAACTTTTCGACCTGCCCGTTATCCCGAGTCGGGAAGAGCGGATGGCCACGCTCTTAAAAGAACGGCCCGATCCAAAGCCACCCGAGGAGGATTCCGGGAAAACATTCGTTTTGGTCTCCGGCCTTCCGCGGTCCGGAACCTCCGTCATGATGCAAATGCTCGAAGCAGGCGGTTTGAAAGTGCAGACCGATGGCGAACGCGCCGCCGATCTCGACAACCCGAAAGGCTATTACGAGTGGGAAGCCATCAAGCAGATTCCGAAGAATCCAAAATTACTGGATGAGGAAGGATTGGAGGGGCGCGCGATCAAGTGCATCTCAATGCTTCTGCCGCATATGCCGCCCAAACACCGCTACAAAGTATTGTTCATGACCCGGCCAATCGAAGAAGTGGTCGTATCGCAGCAGGCGATGGTGAACCGTCTCGCGACCAAAGGCGCTGAACTCGACACCGAACAGTTACAGCGCGGGTTGACTGCGCATCGTCACGAAATGTGTAACTGGCTCAGGTCCGCGCCTCATATGGAATGGATCGAAATCGATTACCCGACCCTGGTCAAAGATCCGCAACCGGTTGTCGCGCGGATCGTCGAGTTTCTCGGACCGGATCGCCTAACCACTCCGGAGAAAATGGCATCGGTAGTTGATGCGTCGCTCTATCGCCGCAAGCGCGACGCCATTTGAGGAAGAAAACAAAGGGTAG
This sequence comes from uncultured Verrucomicrobiae bacterium, assembly GCA_963737545.1. Classification (GTDB taxonomy): domain Bacteria; phylum Verrucomicrobiota; class Verrucomicrobiia; order Chthoniobacterales; family UBA10450; genus CAVTTH01. Next base: position 1,453,728 of record CAVTTH010000003.1, read on the forward strand.
ATTTTCCAATCCACTCGGCAGCGTCGAAATGGCCAGCAAACATCGCGGAACGCATTCAGGTGAATAGAATACCCCAAGCCGAGCGTTGATTAGTATTGCGCGGCTCTTTCAGGACACGTCAAGAATCCCCAATTTTTTTCTTGTTTCGCTGTTTTGTTCTGATAATTCTCCACACATGAAGATGAAAAAGCTCCGCCGCACGAAGCCCCTTTCTCTCAGCAACTCGCGCTGGGCCGCCTACGCGACAGCCGGCGCCGCGACTGCGCTTGGTTGCGCTGCCACGACCGAAGAGGCCGTAGCCTCGATCCACTACAGCGGCCCGATCAACCAATTTTTCAGCGGAACTCAGGCTTATTTTCAATTGGATCAGCCGGGAGACTCTATTAATCCATTTCATACTGGCAGCTCCGGTGGCGGCATTGCCCTGTTCTTCATGTACGGGATCGCCGCCGGATCAGTAGCCGGGTTCGTGGCCGGCAGTTTCCAATACGCCTCGAAATTGGCTTCGGGAATAAACCTCAACAACTTCGCCAACTGGGTCGCCGGCGGCGGGACACTGGGATACCTCAGTGGTTACGCCAACAGCCAGTGGCTGACGCCGGGCACGGGATTCATCGGATTCAGGTTCGATAACGGTTCCGGTCTCCAGTATGGCTGGGCCCGTATCACCACTAATGGCGCGCCGGGAAACACCTTTACGCTCGTTGACTTTGCCTGGGGGGATCTCGGCGACCAAATCATGACTGGCCAGATACCGGAACCGGGATCGCTTGGGTTGCTCGCTCTAGGCGCCTTGGGATTGGGGGTCTGGCGGAAGCATCGCGCCAAAGCGCTCGCGGCCTAAGACAGGTCGAAGGCGAGACATATTCACAAAGATGGCGGCCGCCACGGCCGCCATTTTGTTGTACCTGGACCGTTGCAGCTGATCTGATTCTCTTCTATCACTGAACTCGAATGACTGAGCCACCATCGAAACGAAAAGTCCTTCTCATCGGATGGGACGCAGCGGATTGGGAACACATTACACCGTTGCTCGAGGAAGGCCTGATGCCCACTCTTGAGGAACTCATTAATCGCGGGGTGATGGGTAATCTGGCCACACTCCAGCCAATCCTTTCGCCAATGCTTTGGAACTCGGTCGCGACCGGCAAGTATGCCGACAAACACGGCATTCATGGTTTCATCGAACCCGATCCGATAAACGGCGGGGCCCGTCCTTACATGAGCATTTCACGTAAGTGCAAAGCTCTTTGGAATATCCTGACCCAATCTGGCCTGCGCAGTAATATCGTTGGCTGGTGGGCGAGTCATCCGGCTGAGCCGATTAATGGAACCGTGGTGACCAACGCATTTGGGGGAGTAAGATTTGATCCGGAGTACGGCTGGCGTATTCCTCCGGGAACGATTCATCCGGCCGAAAAAGGTGCGCTGCTGGCCCGCTTTAAGGTTTTCCCGTCAGAGCTAACTCAAGCGCATATTCTGCCGTTTGTCCCCGACGCCGCCAAGATTGACCAGACCATCGACAAGCGCCTTTCGTCTTTCGCCAAGATCCTGAGCGATGCGGCCTCGATCCACTCGGTCGCGACTGTGCTGATGGAGACGGAGCCGTGGGATTTCACCGCAGTTTATTATGACGCGGTGGATCATTTCTCTCATGGTTTCATGCCATACCACCCGCCAAAACTCGACTGGATTAAGGAAGAGGATTTTGATTTGTACAAGGGTGTCGTCCGTGGCGCCTATCGTTTCCACGACATGATGCTGGAGCGATTGCTTCAGCTTGCCGGTCCCGAAACCACCGTGATCCTCTGTTCAGATCACGGCTTTGAATCGGGGTCGCAACGGCCCCATGGAACGCCGCGCGAACCGGCTGGCCCCGCAGTCTGGCATCGGCAATACGGAATCTTCGTCATCGCTGGTCCCGGGATCAAACGCGACGAAAGAATTTACGGTGCGAGTTTGATTGATATCGCGCCCACCGTTCTCACGCTGTTCGGTCTGCCGGTTGGCGAGGATATGGACGGACGGCCGCTGCTCGAAGTGTTCGAGGTTCCTCCAAAGATCGAAACCATCCCGAGCTGGGAAACGCGTGGCGGCGACGCGGGCATGCATACCGGTGACAAACAAATCGATCGCGATCAGGCGCAGGAGCTGATGCAACAATTCGCCGCGCTCGGTTACATTGAAGATCCGGGAGCGGACAAGGAAAAACAGGCAGAATCGGCCGATATCGAAGGGAAATATAACATCGCACGGACCTATCAATGGAAAAGTGAACCTGATCGGGCAATGCCGTTGCTCGAGGAGATTGTGCGGCGACGGCCATGGGAGGATCGATTTCTCACGCAACTCGCATCTTGCTATCTCCAGAATGGATATCTGCGCCAGGCGGAGTGTTTGATCTCGGCCATTTCGGATCATTCTGAGCCGTCAAACCCGGCAACAATGCTTCAACGGGCCAAGATAAAAATGGCGCGAGGCGATCTCGGAGGTGGACTACAGGACTTGCTCGCGGCCGAGGGAATGAACTTCCGGGTGCCGGGGATATACAACCAGATCGGTGACGCCTACGCCCGTTTGCTGCAATGGGAGAAAGCAAAGGGAGCATACGAAAAGGCGCTTTCCTTAGACGAAAATAACGCGCTCGCGCTTCAGGGACTGTCCAGCGTCTATCGCCGGCAAGGCTTGAATCAGGAAACCTTTGATACGGCCCTGCAGGCAGTCAGTTTGCTCCACCGGTTGCCGATTGCGCACTTCAATCTTGGGGTGGCACTGGCGCGCTCGGGTGAATCCGAGCGCGCAATCGTGGCTTTTGAAACGGCACTCCGGTTCCAGCCAAAGATGGTCAACGCGCATCGTTATCTCGCCACGCTCCATCGGAACAATGGCGGTGATAGCAAGAAAGCAGCTTTTCACCGGCAGGAAGCGGCGAGGATTATCCGGAGCCGGCCACGGACAAGAAGAGCTCCAACGAACCGGAGCGAGAAACTTTTCAATCTTCCGGAGATTCCGAGTCGCGAAGAGCGGCAACAAATCCTTTTGCGCGAGCGACCCGATCGCAAGCCGGACGACAAAAAATCCGGCAAGACCTTCGTGCTCGTATCCGGGCTGCCGCGTTCCGGCACATCGCTCATGATGCAGATGCTCGAAGCGGGCGGCGTTCCGTTGCTGACTGATCACGAACGAGCCGCCGACGTGGATAATCCGAAAGGCTATTACGAGTGGGAACCGATAAAACAGATCGGCAGGAAACCGGGTTTGCTCGATGAGGAAGGCCTCGAGGGCCGGGCCATCAAATGCATCTCGATGTTACTCTCGAAAATGCCGACGAAACATGGCTACAAAGTCATCTTCATGACGCGTCCGATTGAGGAAGTGGTCGTATCGCAGCGCGCGATGGTGGACCGGCTCGCGACAAAAGGGGCTGAGCTCGATACCGAACAGTTGCAGCGCGGATTGACTGCGCATCGCCATGAGATGCGGAGCTGGCTCAGGTCCGCGCCCCATATGGAATGGATCGAAATCGATTACCCGACCCTGGTCAAAGATCCGCAATCGGTTGTCGGGCGGATCGTCGAGTTTCTCGGGCCGGATCGCCTAACGACTCCGGAGAAAATGACGTCAGTCGTTGACGCTTCGCTTTATCGTCGCAAGCAAAGCGCGGCTTCGTGATCGGTCTTTCCATGGATCGCGAGATCATCACTATCGTGAGCGGCCTGCCGCGCTCGGGGACTTCGCTCATGATGCAGATGCTCGCGGCAGGTGGGATTCCACCGCTCACTGACGATCTTCGGCCGGCCGACGAAAGCAATCCTCGAGGATATTTCGAATTCGATCCGGTGAAGCGACTGCGGACCGATCGCTCGTGGCTCGATCAAGCGAGCGGTCGCGCAATCAAGGTCATCCATCTTCTCCTGCGCGAGCTGCCAATCGACGGCAAATACAACTACCGCGTTATCTTGATGCGTCGGCCAATCGAAGAAGTGCTGGCCAGCCAGCGCGCGATGCTCGAACGACAGGGGAAAGCCGCGGCAGCTGATTCTGTGCTCGCGAGGGTGTTCGCCAATCAGATGGAACAAGCGGAACAGTGGCTGGCTTCACAACCGGCGTTCTCTGTTTTGCCGGTGGCTCATTCCGCCATTCTCAAAACGCCGAATCTCGTCGCGAATGAGGTCAGCAATTTTCTCGGCGGCGGAATGAATGTCGCGGCGATGATCGACGTGGTGGATCCAAAATTATATCGGCAGCGCCAGGCGACAGCGGCAAACAAAGTTATTTGAATCGCACTCTCGCCTCGCTCAAAGTGGCGGCAGGTCGCGAATTCATTATGGCACAAACCAGCATTACCAGAATCAAGGCGCGCGAAATTCTTGATTCACGCGGGAATCCAACGGTCGAAGTTGATCTGCACCTCGAAGGGGGCGCAATGGGACGCGCCGCTGTTCCGAGCGGCGCCAGCACCGGTGAGCACGAGGCGTGGGAACTTCGCGATGGCGACAAGAAGCGTTACGGTGGCAAGGGAGTCACGCAGGCTGTTCGCAACGTGAACGAAGTCATCGGCCCGGCGCTGGCCGGCATGGATGCGACCGATCAAGCGAAGATCGATGCGCGGATTATCGAACTCGATGGAACATCGAATAAGAAAAGACTCGGCGCCAACGCGCTGCTCGGGGTTTCCCTCGCAACAGCTCATGCTGCGGCCGTTGCCAGCGGCCTCCCGCTCTTCCGTTATTTGGGCGGCGCCGATGCCCGGGTATTGCCCGTACCGATGATGAACATCCTGAATGGCGGCGCTCATTCCGACGCGCCCATCGATTTTCAGGAATTCATGATCATGCCGAAAGGGGCGCCTACTTTTGCGGAAGCTCTGCGCTACGGGGCGGAAGTTTTTCACGCCCTGAAGGATGTCCTGAAGAAACGCGGACTCTCCACCGCGGTTGGAGATGAAGGCGGATTCGCGCCGAAGTTGAGATTCCGCCGAGGACGCTCTGGAATGCATCGCGAGCGCTGTCGGGCAAGCCGGCTACAAATTTGGCGAGCAAGTTTTCGTCGCGCTCGATCCCGCCGCATCGGAGTTCTACGATCCTGCGCAAGACGTCTATGTTTTCAAGAAATCGGACGGCTCGAAACGGACGGCGACCGAGCTCGTCGATTATTACGCGGAACTCTGCGCGCGTTTTCCCATCATCTCAATCGAGGACGGATGCGCGGAAAATGATTGGGCCGGATGGAAAATTTTGACCAACCGGCTCGGCAGCAACGTTCAACTTGTCGGTGACGATCTATTCGTGACCAACGTCGATTTTCTTCGCAAAGGAATCGCCGAAGGAGTGGCAAATTCCATTCTTATCAAAGTGAACCAGATCGGCACGCTGACCGAAACGCTGGCGACGATCAAGCTGGCGAACGAAAATTCCTACACGTCCGTGATCAGTCATCGCTCCGGCGAAACCGAAGACACCACCATCGCCGACATCGCGGTCGCGACGAACGCGGGCCAGATCAAGACCGGATCGCTTTGCCGGACCGATCGAGTTGCAAAATACAACCAACTGCTGCGAATCGCGGAGGAACTGGGTGACAACGCGATTTACGGCGGTAAGATGCGCTAGTGGATCATCCGGGCTACGGCGATTTTCGAGCACGTCGCGAAGCCACGATCTGGCAGCGCCTGAATCGGGTCCTGCGTTTCCTACTAACGATTGCGGCCCTTCTTGTCATCGTCAGTCTCTTTCTGCCGCAGCATAAGAAACTGATGCAGAGCCGCCACGAAATTGACGGCTTGCAAGCACAGGTCACAGCGCAGCGAATGCTTCTGTCCCGTCAAACGCGCGAAGTAAATTTACTGATGACCGATCCAACCTATTTGGAAACGATCGCGCGCGATCGGCTCGACTTGATGAAGGAAGGCGAAACCATTTTCCGCCTCGAGCCTCAGCCGAACGCCAAGCAAAAGTAGTGAAGTGAGCGCTACGGGCGTTCGGCGCGTTGTCATCCCGAGCCGCGCAGACGGCGAGGGACCTCGCAAGCGGTGATCGATTACGTACAGAACCTGTATGATCGTTAGCGAGTGGGGGAGGTTCCTTCGAAGGCTCAGGACAGGCTCTTCGGCGCGCTTCGCCTGCCTCAGGATGACACGTGCTGGAATAGTCCGTGTGCGCCTGGCCAGCAACGCTTGTTGGCGGGCTCCGCTCGCGTTGTTATATTGTCGCATGGCCAACGAAGTCCAGGAGATCGACCCGGCGGAATTGAAATCACGCGTGAGCGAATTGCGGAGGTTTCTTTGACGTCCCGAAACTTCAAGCGCAGCTAGCTGAACTCGAAGCGCGCATGGCCGCGCCCGATTTCTGGTCGAACCGCGAACGCGCCCAGACCGATGTCGAGGAAGTCTCGCGTCTGCGTTCGCTGCTCAATCCGTTTGCGGAGTTGGAACGCGACACTGCGGATTTCGAAGCGTTGCAGGAACTCGCCAGCGAAGAATCCGATCTCGCCGCGCGTGCCACCGCCGAGAAGGAATTGATCGACGAGTACTCCCGCCTGACGCACAAGCTGGGGGAATTCGAATTACGCCAGTTTCTTTCCGGCGAAAACGATCGCGCCAATGCCTTCATCACGATTCACTCCGGCGCGGGCGGCACAGAATCGTGTGACTGGGCCGACATGCTCCTGCGCATGTACCAGCGCTGGATCGAACGCAGCGGTTTCAAATCGCAAACCGTAGACATCCAGACGGGCGAAGAAGTCGGAATCAAATCTGCGACGCTGCTTGTCGCCGGCGAGTACGCGTACGGCTATTTGAATACGGAACGCGGGGTGCATCGGCTCGTGCGCATCTCGCCGTTCGATTCGAACAAACGGCGACACACTTCGTTTGCCAGCGTCGACGTCGTTCCAGAAATTGCGGACACGGCTCCGATCGAAATCAATCCGGCCGATCTCGATGTCGATACTTTCCGGGCCGGCGGCAAAGGCGGACAGAACGTGAACAAAGTGGAAACAGCAGTCCGCATCGTGCATCGGCCGACCGGAATTGTTGTCGCCTGTCAGGCCGAGCGGAGTCAGGGACGCAACCGCGAATTGGCGATCAAGATGCTCAAAGCCAAACTCTATCAGATCGAGCAGGACAAAAAGCGCGCCGAGATTGACCGGCAATACGGTGAGAAGGGCGACATCGCGTGGGGAAGTCAGATTCGGTCCTACGTCTTCCAGCCGTACCAGATGGTGAAAGATCACCGCACCGGCGCTGAAACAAGCAACGTCCAAGCGGTCATGGACGGCGACATTGATCTGTTTATCCAGGCGAAGTTGCGCGGCCAGAAAGCGGCGAAGGGCGAGGAGCTGTTGTAGCGGCAGTCTCTGATTGTCGCTAATTTCGGCGATCAGAGATCGCCGCTACAAAGCCGCAATCGAAACCGTCGGTCGAACGCGCCATCGTTGTACGCTCGGCAGCACGGAAGACAAGCCGCCGCGCGGCGCAGCCTGCGTGTTCGCGGAAAATCGCGATGACAATTTGGGCATACGTAGATGAACGGTCGAGCGCGGTGGTTGACCGGGAACGGAAGAGTGTGGCAGCGCGTCTCATCTGCGATTCCGAGATCCTCGCAGGCCTGGTGCCACTCGGGGCCATGCGGTGAAATCCGTCGGCGACCCGCGCGGAACTGTGCCAGCAAATGCGCGAGTTCGTGTCGTAGCGTGCGATCGATTTCCGCGGCTCCGTGCTCGTGCAACCGCGGGTTAAGGCAAATGCGCTTTTTCTGAAAGTCGGCGCGCCCGGCGGCGGTGCTGAGCCGGGGATTCCATTCCACCTGAACAAGCGGGATCAGCCTGCGTGCGTCGACGAGCTGTAACATTTCCCGCGCCTTCGCCTCGAGCTCGCCGTCGCGTCCGAAAAAAGAAATCGCCGGGCAAGCTGCTGACTTACCCTGTTTCTCCGTCTCAACTGCCGGGAAGCTGACAGGGTCCGCTGCAAGGCTGACGAGAAAATCGAGCTGCTCAAACCGCAGCATAGGTTTCGTTGTTCAGTTTCCTGCTCCGCCGGAGTCGCTCCATGACGCGCGCAATTGCCTCGCCGGCTGCTTCGATTTCAGCAGCGGTTGTCTGCTTTCCTAACGAGAACCGGACTGCTGCGCTGGCCAGCGCCGAAGGCAGACCCATCGCGAGCAAAACGTGCGATGCCACCACCGAACCGACCATGCAGGCAGAACCACTCGAAGCGCAAACGCCTTCGAGATCGAGCGCCATCAGAAGCGTTTCCGAACTCAGGCCGGGGAAGCTGACGTTGAGCGTATTCGCAAGCCGGTGCGCGGTGTCACCATTCTGCCGCGCATCGGGAGCACTCCGCGAAATAATTTCCCAGAGGCGATCGCGCAAAGCCGCTTCGCGTTTCTGCTCCGGTTCAAAATCACCTAACGTCGCTTCGATTGCCGCCGCCATCCCGGCGATCGCTGGGACGTTCTCGGTCCCGGGCCGGCGTTGATTTTCATGTGATCCGCCAAACTGGGTCGGCTCAATCGACAAGCCGGAGCGCAGAAACAGCAATCCCACGCCCTTTGGGCCATAAATCTTGTGCGCGGCGAAACTCGCGGCATCGATTTCCTCCAGATTCGTCGCAACCTTGCCTAACGATTGAACCATATCGCTGTGGAGCAAGACTCCGCGGGCACGGCAAAGGTCGGAGATGTTTTTCATCGGCTGGACGACGCCGGTTTCATTATTGGCCGTCATAATCGAAACCAGTGTGGTGTCGGTCCGAATCGCTCTCATCAGATCGTCTAAGTCGATCCGTCCGCCTTCGCTGACGCGGAGATACGTCACACCGAAACCTTCGTGTTTCTCCAGATGTTCAAATGCATGCAGGACCGCGTGATGTTCCGTGTTTCCGCAAATCAAATGCCGGCCGCGAGCGGCCTGACCGCGCGCCAGCCCGAGGACTGCAAGATTGTTTGATTCCGTCCCTCCGCCCGTAAAAACTAATTCGTTAGGCCGAACTCGCAGAAGCGCGGCAATCCGGTCGCGGGCATCGTCGATCGCGGCGCGCGCTTCGCGTCCGGCCGCGTGCACACTCGAGGGATTGCCAAAGTGCGGTCCGAAGTATGGCTCCATCGCTTCGCGGGCCGGCTGGCTGAGCGGCGTTGTCGCGTTGTAGTCGAGGTAGATCATCCCTGGAGCGAGCCCTCGGTTTTCGCGTTCTGGTGCGGCCTTTTCTGAATGACTTGAAGTTGCTTCTCCTCGTAGAAAACAAGTGAGTTCGGCGGCACGCTGTTCACCAGAAAAACATTGCCGCCGATGGTGGTGCCGCGACCGATCACGGTTTCGCCGCCGAGAATTGTCGAATTTGGATAAATGACCACGTCGTCTTCCACCGTGGGATGCCGTTTCCCGCCTTTGCGGATTTTTCCCTGCTCATCTTTCTGGAAGCTCCGCGCGCCCAGGGTGACCGCGTGATAGAGTTTGACCCGCGACCCGATCTCGCAGGTCTCGCCAATGACGACACCGGTCCCGTGGTCGATAAAAAAATGCGACCCGATCTTTGCGCCGGGGTGAATATCGATTCCGGTGCGGCTGTGCGCCCATTCCGTCATCATTCGCGGGATCAGCGGCACCTCTTTGTGATACAAAACATGCGCCATTCGCTGCACCGCGATCGCTTCGATGGCGGGGTAGGCGAGAATGATTTCCTCATAGCTGCGCGCGGCCGGATCGCCTTCATAGGCCGCGTCGATATCGGTCCAGAGCATTTCGCGCAACCGGGCCAGCTCCCCAACAAAAAAGTGAAAGATCGCCTCGGCCCGTTCTTCGACCGCGTCCGACGTCTTCCGCATTGCGAGACTTTTCGCAATCTCGGGTTGGAGCCGGGCATGGAGCGCTTTGATCCGGCTGCGCGTGATGTCTGGCAGATCGCTGCTGTGGACGAGGGCGTCGCCGCGAAAACCGGGAAAGAGCAGGCCGAGAAGGTCGACGCATGATTCATCGATCGCGGGCCGGGAAGGCAGGGTAGTGGCGACTTCGAGATAATTGATTCCGCCATCCTCCCTGTAAGTCCGCAGCAGATTTTCCAGCGACGCGTCGTAGCTCTGATCCATTGCTGAAATTATGCGACGAGACCGCAGGCAATGAAAACGGAAACTGCGGCCGTCATCTCGAGCGAAGTCGAGAGATTACGTTGCGTTACCGTAAGGGTTTCATGACGGGATCCCTCGAACTTCGCTCGGGATGACCATTGGCCTTGGAAAATCCGCGCACGACATTTTGTGGAGAAGCCCTAAAATTGCCAACGCATGAGCGAATTTGGAATCCTCGGTTTGCCTACAGACGAGCTGGCTACGTTTCTCCTCGGTGCGCATAACGATCCTTTCCGCGTGCTGGGACCGCACCGGCTTGCGGACGACCTCGTGATCAGGGTGTTTCGTCCGGAGGCAAAGGAAGTGGAAATCGTGGTGCTGTCGGACGAGAGCGATCAGTTTTATCCGGCGCAGCGAATCCAGAGCAACGGCTTCTTCCAAGCCGTGTTGCCGGGAAAAAAGCGCGACTGCAATTACCTTATCCGAATAAGGCGCTGGGATGGAGCTGAAACTGTCACGCGCGATCCCTATTGCTATGGAACGATCATGGGCGAGATGGACCTTCATCTCTTCGCCGAGGGAAATCTCCTCGAAATCTACGAGAAGTTTGGCGCGCATCCGCGCACGATCGGTGACGACGTCGGTGTTTACTTTGCGGTTTGGGCGCCGAATGCGCAGCGCGTCAGCGTGGTCGGCGATTTTAATGGCTGGGACGGACGCACCAACCCAATGCGACGGCTCCTCGGCAGCGGTGTGTGGGAATTGTTTCTGCCCGGCATCGAGGAGGGCGCGCATTACAAATTCGAAATCAGGACGCACACCGGTGCCGTTTTGTTGAAGAGCGATCCTTTTGCATCTTTCAATCAACACGGCCTTGAGACTTCGTCGATGGTTTACAACCTCGATCGATATCGATGGAACGACGAAGAGTGGATGAGAAAGCGGCGCGACGCGGCGTGGCATAACCGCGCCATGAGCATCTACGAGGTCCACCTCGGGTCGTGGCGGCGGCGGCCGGATGAAGGCGGCCGGTCGCTAAGTTATCTCGAACTGGCGGACCAGCTGGTGTCGTACGTGGTGGAAATGGGCTACACCCATATCGAACTGCTACCGGTGGCGGAGCATCCATTCGAAGGCTCATGGGGTTATCAGGTGACGAACTACTACGCGCCGACGAGCCGATTTGGAAAACCGGACGAATTCCGGCATTTCGTTGATCGATGTCATCAGGCTGGAATCGGTGTGATCATGGATTGGGTGCCGGCGCATTTTCCGAAAGACGCACATGCGCTGGCCGAGTTCGATGGAACCGATCTCTACGAACACATGGATCCCCGGCAGGGCGAGCATCAGGATTGGGGCACGCTCATTTTTAATTTCGGACGCAACGAGGTCCGCAATTTTCTCATCGGGAATGCGCTCTTCTGGCTCGACAAATATCACATCGACGGCCTGCGGGTGGATGCGGTCGCATCGATGTTATATCTCGATTACTCCCGCGGGCCGGGCCAATGGATCCCGAATGCGTTCGGCGGGCGCGAAAATCTTGACGCGGTTTTTTTCCTCAAGCGCGTGAACGAAGTTTGTTACGACCGCTTTCCCGGAACGGTCACGATCGCGGAGGAATCAACGGCCTGGCCCGGTGTTTCCCGGCCGGTCTACCTCGGTGGCCTCGGCTTCGGGTTCAAATGGAACATGGGATGGATGCACGATTTCCTCCATTACATGAAACTCGATCCGATCTACCGCCGCTTCCATCACAACAACATCACCTTCTCGATCATGTACGCCTTTCAGGAGCACTTCATTTTGGTTTTGAGCCACGATGAAGTCGTCTACGGGAAGGGCTCTCTCATCATGAAAATGCCGGGCGACGAGTGGCAGAAGTTCGCGAATCTCCGGATGTTCTACGCGTGGATGTACGGGCATCCGGGCAAGAAACTTCTCTTCATGGGTGGCGAGTTCGGACAGGTGCGCGAGTGGAATCACGACGGCGCGCTGGATTGGGAGCTAACGCAATTGCCGCGTCACGACGGGCTGCGCCGGCTTGTCCAGCATCTCAATCATGTCTATCGAAATGAACCCGCGCTTTGGAATCAGGATGATACTCACGAAAGCTTTGAGTGGATCGATTTTCACGACGCTGATAACAGCGTCGTCTCATTCTTTCGGCGGTCGCGCGAGGGAGAGATTGTTGTCTTCGTCGTGAACGCGACGCCGCAGGTCCTCTACAACTATCGAGTCGGTGTCCCGCAGGCCGGGTATTATCGGGAGATCATTAACACCGACGCGGAAACCTACGGAGGCAGCAACGTCGGTAATTTCGGTGGGGTGCGAAGCGAGCCGCAGGCATGGATGGCGCGCGAGCATTCGGTGCTCGTTCATTTACCTCCGTTGTCGACGAATGCTTTCAAGCTGGAGCCGTAACTTCATTAAGCTTGACCGCTCTCCGGTTCCCGAAGAGCTTTCTCTACTCGCAAAAGTCTTATGAAGAACACCAATTCGGGCGCTTTCACCCTGATTGAATTGCTCGTCGTTATCGCGATCATCGCGGTTCTCGCCAGCATCGCGCTGCCGGTCTTCAACGGCGTAACCGAGCGCGCGAATCAAACGAAAGACCTTTCCAATGCCAAGCAAATCGCGCTGGCGCTAAAACTTTTTGCTTCGGATAACAGCGGCAACTTTCCCTTCGTAAGGGATCCGGAGAACGCATCGAGCGCTCCGATCACTACGGCTAATCAGGCGTATCGCGAGTTGATTCCAAATTATGTCTCGAGCGAAGGCATCTTTTTCGTGGCTGGCTCGGCTTATACAAGAGTGGCACCCGACGACAAGGTGGACACCGCGCCGACGGGAGGGAACTATACCGATTCGTTAAAGGCCGGGGAGAATTCCTACGCCTACATTACGAATCTGACGGAGACCTCAAACGCAGCCTTCCCACTCGTTGCCGATGGTTTTGCGGATCCGATTGGGACGCCTCCTATTTACTCGAGGGACAAGACGCAGAAGGGCGGCGTTTGGGCGGGGAAAAAGGCGGTGGTCGTTTTTTGCGACACCAGCGCCCAGATCAAGCAAGTGGACGCGATTTTGCAAACTCCAACGCGTCTTAACGCGGCTGGACAAAAGGTGAGTATCTTCGACACGAGCGACGGAACCAACTGGCTGGGCAGCAACAATAGGGCGGTCAATCCGGAGTAGTGGTTAGCCTTGGGCATCGCTAAACCACTCTCGAATCAAATTCCCCGTCGCTCACGCGGGTGCGAATTTTCATTTTCGAACGAACGGCCTTGATCGATCGCACGAGATTTCCTTCCGCATCGGTCGTGATGCTGTAACCGCGGTGAAGCGTTGCTTCCGGCGCGAGCAGTTGGAGCATTTTCTCGATCCGGTCGAAGCGCTGCTGGCTTTTTTCCAGTAACCGTGGCGCGGCCGCAGCGAACCGCCGGCGCAAATTACTAAAGCCCTCTCGTCGCGCGGTCAGCTCGCGCTCCGGATGATGCGACCTCAAAGCGCTGGCTAAGTTGGCCAGCGTCGTGCGCGCATTACTTAAGGCCTGGCGAATACTGCGGCGCAACGTCTCCCGGGTAAGATCAAGTTGCTGCTGCGCATCGTGCAGGCGCTTGATCAGCTCACGTGCCAGTGTGCGCTCGGAAAGAAATCGCAGGCGCGTCTGCTGATGCGAGAGGAAATTGCGCAGGAAACGATTGAGAGAAGCGGCCAGCGCTTCGATTCGCCCGCGAGTTTCAGCGACGTCGCGCACGATCAATTCGGCCGCTGCGCTCGGTGTCGGCGCTCGAAGATCGGCGACAAAGTCGGCAATCGTGAAATCGATCTCATGCCCGATCGCGCTCACCACGGGAATGGGCGATTCAAAAATTGCGCGCGCGACGATCTCTTCATTGAACTCCCAAAGATCTTCGATGCTGCCTCCGCCGCGCGTCACGACGAGAATGTCGATCGGAGGCCAGTCGGAACTCGGAGCGCCCAGTTCGCGAATGGCGGCGGCGATTTCCGCGGCCGCTCCAGTTCCCTGCACGTGCACCGGATTGATGAGAATCGCGATGCCCGGCGCGCGCCGAGCCAGAACATTCAACATATCGCGAATGGCCGCACCGCTTGGCGATGTGACAATGCCAATGCGCATCGGGAATTTCGAAAGCGGGCGTTTTCGCTCGGAGGCAAAAAGCCCTTCGGCTTCGAGTTTGCGTTTGAGCGCATCGAACTTCGCCTGCAGAAGCCCGGCCCCGCGCGTCTGCAAAATCTGGACGCTGAGCTGGTATTGCCCGCGCGCTTCAAAAACAGAGACGTTACCGTAAACCTGCACCTGCGCGCCATCGGCCAGAGGCGTTTCGCGTGGAGGAAGCGTGTTGCGAAAGATCACGCAGGCGATCTGGGCGCGCTGATCCTTGAGCGTGAAATACTGGTGCCCGGATGGATGCAGCTTGTAGTTCGAGATTTCTCCCTGAACCCAGACTGCGCCAAATTTTGTCTCGAGTGTCCCGCGAATCGCGCGCGTCAGTTCGGCGACCGTGAACATTTTCGCAGTCGTTTGGGGAAAAAGATCGTCCGTCATTCCGAGCGAAGTCGAGGTTGCAACGCAGCCGACAGAGTCGGCGAGGCCAGGCTTTCAATCCCGCGGCGTAATCTTAGAGGGAACGCAACGGGATCCTTCGACTCCGCTGCGCTTCGCTCAGGATGACCGGAAAATGCGGGCACGATCTTAGAGCAATTGTTCCTGCGCTCCTGTCGGTGGCTTGAGTCCCAGTTTGCGATAGGCATTCGGAAGCGCGACACGGCCCTGCGGAGTGCGTTTCAAATATCCTTCCATGATCAGATACGGCTCATTCACTTCCTCGAGCGTTCCAGCTTCTTCACCGATTGCGACCGCAAGCGAATTCAAACCGACCGGGCCACCGTTAAATTTGTGGATGAGTGCTTCGATGATCCGCTTATCCCATTGATCGAATCCATCGCGATCAATCTCCAGCATGGTCAGCGCGCGATCGGCCAGGTCCGCGGTGATCTTGCCATCAGCTTTCACCTGGACAAAATCGCGCACCCAGCGAAGCAGGTTGTTCGCGGTTCGCGGCGTCCCGCGGGTGCGCGTCGCGATCTCGGCTGCACCCGCCGAATCGATCTCGACGCCGAGCAATCCGGCGCTCCGCAAAATAATTTTCTGCATCTCCTCCGCATTGTAATAATCGAGCCGCGCCGTCATTCCGAAACGCGAACGCAGCGGCGCGCTTACCATGCCCGCGCGCGTGGTCGCGCCGATGAGAGTAAACTTTGGCAACTGCAACCGAAGACTGCGCGCCTGCGGCCCCTGATCGATGATGATGTCGAGCCGGTAATCTTCCATCGCCGGGTAAAGATATTCTTCGATCGTCGGTTGCAGGCGATGGATCTCATCGATGAAAAGCACGTCGCCTCTTTCCAGGCTGGTGAGTAATCCGGCCAGCTCGCCCGCTTTTTCAATAACCGGACCGCTGGTGTTTTTCACGTTCACGCCCATGGCATTGGCAATGATGTGCGCGAGGGTCGTCTTGCCGAGCCCGGGTGGTCCGCTCAGCAAAATATGTTCGAGCACGTCGCTGCGTTTCTTGGCCGCTTCCACCAAAAGCTCCAGCCGCTCGCAGACCTTCACCTGGCCGGTGAACTCGCTGAACATCGGCGGCCGCAGCGAGATTTCGAAGGCGGGATCGGGTTCAGGCGGTTTCATTATGGTTCTGGCAGGCTTGTAGGGGAAGCAGTCTGCTTCCCAACGGCGGGACGCTAACAGCGTCCCCTACAACCTCTCTAACTGCGAACGGACTAAACCATAGGTCAAATCTAGACAAGCGAGGAAAAGATCGATCAATCAGTTCAGATTTTTCGTCAGCACGAGCTCGGTGCCGCGCTTCCTCAGAATGTAATCGACCTTGTCGAAAGCGCTGCGAATCATGTGCAATCCCAAGCCGCCGGGTTTGATCAGATCGACCGGCCGGCTCTGTATGGCGTCGTGCGCGGCTTGTTTCCCATAATCCCGCAGGCGCATCCGTACGCAACCGCGCAATCCTTCCAAAGAAAGCGCCATCAACTGGTCATCTTGCAAGTGATAGGCATGACGAATGACGTTGCTGCAGGCTTCGTCCACGCCCAGCACCATGAGCGTCCGCTGCCTTTCGGAAAAGGGATATGCTTCGAGAAACGCGCGCACGAGGTTGCGCATGAGCGCCAGATTGCCGGTGTGGCTGGAGAACTCGATTTTCTGTTTCACTAGCCTTGAGGGAGACCGGATCAACCGTGCTCCTGTTCAACCTTTCAAAGTGACGAAAATTGAATGCGACCGCAATCGCTTTCCCAGCGCGTTGCGCCGAGCGCACGGAATACGCCATTCGCAAAACGTGGTAGACACCCGCTGAAAGAGCAGTTCTGTTTTCGCATGTGGAAGTCTTTCGTGTTGCTCCTGGTCGCGGCGTCATCGGCCACGGCGCAGGACGCCCCGACTGCCTATGAGGCACTTCGCACTGTCGGCGCGAAATTGAATCGCGCCGCCGTCAACCACATCATCTCGGTAACGGGGGTGGACGGTGACCCTCAGCCTGAAACGTGGAAGGTTTTGCTCGACGATTCGCGCGTCCAGGGTGGCGTGCGCGAGCTCGAAATCTCGAATGGCGAAATCGTTTCCGAACGCACGCCATCCCGCCCGGTTATCGGCACGACCCAGGGTGCGATCATCGATACTGCGCGCTTGAATCTCGATTCGAGCGGCGCCTACACCGTGGCCAGCCATACGGCCGAGCGATCACACACGGCGTTTGCAACTGTCAGTTACACGTTGCGGACCGACGAACGAGGCAACCCGATCTGGATCGTTACGCTGCAGAACACGGCGAGCAAACCGGTGGGCACGATCTACATCGGCGCCAACAAAGGAACGGTGACGCGCACCGAAGGAATGTTCAGCGGCACCACGATGGACGAGGTAGCCACCGACGATGGCGATGATCAGTCCGGGGACGAAAATGCAGAGGACGATAACGATGAGAATGTCGTGAAACGCCGGATCAAGCGCATGTTTTACCAAACGCGTGACGAAACGAAACGCATGTTCGGAAAAGTTCGACGTTCGTTTGTCGATTTCTTCAGTCGCGACTAGCGCGTTTGCGGATTGCCAATGTCGAAACCAGCAAGTTCGGCCGGCGAAACGGAGCGGGATGCGCTTTGGCCGAGCTTGCCCTTCGAGGCATGGAAGGAGACCTGCGCGACCTTGCAGATGTGGACGCAGATCGTGGGCAAGATCCGGCTCGCCCAGACTCCGTGGCTGAATCACTCGTGGCATGTTACGCTCTACGTCACCGCGCGCGGCCTAACCACTTCTCCAATCCCGCACGGCGCGCAGACTTTCCAGATCGATTTCGATTTCATCGATCATCGCCTTCTTATCGAAACCAGTGATGGCGCGAAACGGCAAATTGCTCTGAAGCCGAAGTCGGTCGCCGTTTTTTATCGCGAGGTCATGGCGGCGCTGACGGAACTCAATATTCCGGTAAAAATTTCACTCGTCCCGAATGAAGTCGACCCGGCGATTCCATTTGATCGGGATGAAAAACATTCTTCCTACGATGCCGAATATGCGAATCGGTTCTGGCGTGTGCTCGTGCAATCCGATCGAATCTTCAAGGAATTTCGCGCTCGGTTCATCGGGAAATGCAGCCCGGTTCATTTTTTCTGGGGTAGCTTCGATTTGGCCGTGACCCGTTTTTCCGGCCGCAAGGCGCCGCCGCATCCGGGTGGCGTTCCTCATTTGCCGGATGCCGTGACGCGCGAAGCTTATTCGCATGAAGTGAGCAGCGGCGGCTTCTGGCCCGGTGGCGCACCGATGCCGCAGCCGGTCTATTATTCCTACGCTTATCCGGAGCCACCCGGTTTTGCCGAAGGAAAGGTGGGTCCAAAGGCTGCGTTCTACAGCACGACCTTGCATGAATGGATTCTGCCGTATGACGAAGTTCGAGTAGCCGATGACCCGGATGCGTGCCTGCTCGAATTTCTGCAAAGCGTTTATGAGGCGGCTGCGACGCTGGGGAAATGGGATCGACCTTCGCTCGAACAAACGAATGCACTCTTGCTTTCTCGCGCTCCGCATTCGTAAATACCCGGCATGAACCCACTCCGCGCATCATCAGCCGCGTCAACCGCCTGGCGCGACGTGCAAAACGGGTGGCAGCTGCTTTACGGCGATTTCGATCGACTCGGGGTGAGCGTCGAGTGGCACGATTTTCAGACGGAGCATCCATTGGATTGGGGTCGCAGTTTTCATCCGCAAAGCATCGAATTTTGTTTGAATCTGCAAGGCCGGGGCGCGGTCGGTCGCAAGGATGATGTCCAGGGCGATTATGTTCCCGGCAGTTCGGGGTATTATTCCGTGGCGGACAAGCCAGTCGCCGCTTCCCGTGTCGCGCACGATCGGCATCGCTTCGTCACGCTCGAGTTCTCGCGCTCGCATTTGCAAAAACAACTCGCTGAATCTGAAGGCGATCTCGATCCGCAGATGCGGGCCGCGATTTTCCCGGACAAAGAAACCAGCGTCGTCTCGAAGCCGCGATTGATGTCGCCGCAGGAACGCGATGTCGTGGCCAGTTTGATTCAGCCGCCCGTCCCGAAAGCCGCGCAAGCGCTCTGGTATCAAAGCAAGGCGCTCGAACTGATGTCGCACTTTCTTTTTGCGCCGAAAGATCCCGAGTTTTTCTGCATGCGGCAAAAGCGCGTCGCGCGCGATCGAGTCGAACGCGCGAAAGAACTTCTCGTGAAAGACCTGGCGAATCCGCCCACTCTCGAAATGCTTGGCCAGGAAGTGGGCTGCAGTCCGTTTTATTTGAGCCGGATTTTCTCGCGCGAAGTCGGCCTGACCATTCCGCAGTTCTTGCGCAACCGAAGAATGGAACGCGCGGCCGAACTTCTTCGGAGCGGTCGCTACAACGTCACGGAAGCGGCGATCGAAGTCGGTTACTCGAGCCTGAGCCATTTCAGCAAGGCATTTTGCGAGACGATCGGCTGCTGCCCGGTGCTTTATCCGGCGGCGAAGAATGTGATTCTCGATCGCTGACTCGCGTCGCGGTCATGAAAATCACACGCGCTCTTCTTTCCGTTTCGGACAAGACCGGCATCGCCGAGTTTGCGCGCGCGCTTGAACGCAGCGGAGTGGATATTATTTCCACCGGCGGGACGGCGGAATTGTTGCGACGCGAACGCGTTCCCGTTCGCGAGATTTCCAACTTCACCGATTTTCCCGAGGTCCTGGAAGGTCGCGTGAAGACACTGCATCCGCGCGTTCACGGCGGTCTCCTCTACAAACGGGGAAATCCCAAGCACGAAGAGGAAGCGCGAGAGCATGGCTTTCAACCGATCGATCTGGTCGTCGTAAATCTCTATCCGTTCGAAGCGACCATCGCCAAAGCCGGCGTCACTCTCGCGGAAGCGATCGAGCAGATTGATATCGGCGGTCCGTCGATGCTCCGCAGCGCGGCCAAGAATTATGAATCGGTCACGGTCGTGGTCGATCCGACGGATTACAAGACGGTGCTCGAAGACATTCGCGATCACGACGGCGAGACGTCGCTCAAACTGCGCGAGCGGCTTGCGATCAAAGCTTTCATCAAGACGTCGGACTACGACCGGACGATCGCGAATTATCTGAATCAGGCGCAGGAAACCGACACGTCGTTCTCGCTCTCACTGCCGCTGGTCACGCGTTTGCGTTATGGAGAGAATCCGCACCAGACCGCCGCGCTCTACGGCGATTTTGACCAGCACTTCGAAAAGCTCCACGGCAAGGAGCTGTCGTTTAACAACATTCTCGACATCAGCGCGGCGACGAACCTGATCGCCGAGTTTGAAGAACCGACGGTTGCCATCCTTAAGCATACCAATCCCTGCGGCGTCGGCAGTGACGCGGTTCTGGCGAAGGCGTGGGAAAAGGCGTTCGCGACCGACAAACAGGCGCCTTTTGGCGGTATCATCATCTGTAACCGGCCGATCGATCAAGCCCTCGCGAAAGCGATCAGCGAAATCTTTAGCGAAGTCATCATCGCGCCTGATTTCGAGATGGAGGCGCGCGCGTTACTGCAGAAGAAGAAGAATCTTCGCCTTATCCGGCTTCTCGAATCTGCGGACTCAGTCAAACCGAAGATGGACATTCGATCCGTTTCCGGCGGATTGCTCGTGCAGGATTCCGATCGCGGAAAGGAGATCGATCTCACGGCGAAGGTGGTGACCAATCGCACGCCAACACAAAAGGAAATGAAAGCCATGATCTTCGGCTGGCGCGTGGTCAAGCATGTGAAGTCGAACGCGATTGTCTATGCGAATGCCGATCGCACGCTTGGGATTGGCGCCGGTCAGATGTCGCGGATCGACGCGTCACGCATCGCGGTCTGGAAGGCGAAGGAGGCAGGTCTTTCGCTCAAGGGAAGCGCGGTGGCGAGCGACGCCTTTTTCCCATTTGCCGATGGACTCATTGCGGCCGCCGATGCGGGCGTGACTTGCGCGATTCAACCCGGCGGATCGGTCCGCGACGAAGAAGTGATCGCCGCCGCGAACGAGCGCAACATCGCCATGATCTTCACGGGCGAACGCCACTTCCGACACTGAGCCTGTAGCGGCGGTCTCCGACCGCCGAAACTTTGGCGATCAATCCCGCACAGCCCCTCTTCGCCGCATCATGGACGCCTGCACGAAGATGCCGAGAACCATTAGTGCCATGAAGAGAATGGTCGCGCCGGTCGTTGGAAATTGAAATGCGCTGCAAATGAGATGCGCGCCTTCAACAGACGAAAAGACAATCAGCGCCCAATCGAATAAGACCAGCAGCAGAATCGCGCCGACAATACCGCCGATGATAAACAGAAGTCCGAAATGGTGTGCGTACCCCGCGGAAAATGCGGTGGCAATCATGACTGCGAGGCGGCCGCCGGCCACAAACCCGACGATCCCGATGGCAATCTTTTGCAACATGAGCGCAATGACCGCACCGATTGCTCCCAGCAGAAGCGCCACGACCAGTGCCAGCCACGTCGGCGGATGTTGCATGAGATGCGGAGTGATCTCGATCCCGACGGCAAATCCGAGCGCAGCGACAAAGAGCCAGAAAAGCTGCCGTCCAAAGAAAAGAATCGCTCCACCAAGCAGGACGCTGAGAAGCGGAATCGGTATTTTCGCCGTCGCGATGACTAAGGATTTCATGGCGAGTTCGAGGGTTGTTACCTAACGAAAAAGCAGGAAATTTACTGCCTCTTTCCGCCGCTTACCTCAAATGTCTTTACGCAGGAAAGAGTAATCCGAAAGGTACATGCTTCACCATCTGATTTGGCCTAATGGTGGCTAATCACGATTGTATGCCCGGATCGCTCGGACCAAGTCTACGAGCTGTGTCGGCGCACGATTTTTCGGCACCCGAAAAATCCTGTTCTTGCCCGCCGGCATGAATGCCGTGTTGAACACGTAGTAATTCAAAGCGTCGAGTCCAGAAGAATTGTTCTTGCCGCTTTCGAATTGTTCGATCTGACTCGAATTGAGCGCAGACCACATGTCGTTGAACTCTTTCTTCGAAATTGCGAAGTCGCGCGCAGTTCGGGGCAGTCCGCGCGGGTCGTTTATGTGGCATACCGGCCCTGAAGGTAGGTCAACAAAAGCAATGTGCACGACCAAGCCATCCTGCTGATAGCTGTACATCAGCATCCGTTCTTCAGACTGCGCGTGAACAGGCGCACTCACTACCAGCAACGAGCCAGCGGCAGTTGCAATCAGCGCGCCCGTTCTCATCGACCTAACAAGAATTAAACGAACGCTTCGTGTTTGTTTGCGAACGGTATTTTCGTTGACAAATCACAGTCCCAGCTCTTTTGCCGCCTCACGCAAGGGCGTTCCCACCTTGCCCGCATTGCGTTTCTTTGCAGCAGCCAGTTCGCGTCGATCTTCGAGATCTTCCAAGGCAATCTTTAGTTCTCGCAGCACAGCCTTGCCACGGCGGATCCGCTTATCTATGTCGGATTCAGATTTGCGGCTCACAGAGGAAGCGGTGCTCATCGGTAAATATCTTTTCGATCCCCTACAGCATACACTGTTGCGATGCGGCCTTCGAGTTCAAAAAGCGCCCCGTAATCGCCGACTCGCAAGCGATACTCCTTCCTCGAGCCCCTGAGTTTTCTCACGTCGCCAGCCAAGTCGTCCTCCAGCAGAAAAAGCTTATGACCAATCTCGCGTCGTAATTTCGGAGGCAGAGAACGCAGTGCGGCTTTGACTTCATCGGTGAGAATGACCGTGTAGCGCATTCTGGTGCTCCAGCCACAATGTTATCGCTTGTTCAGCATTTCTTTGCGCTTTGCCTTGAACTCGCTGTCGGATTTCCACTCAGGAAGTGTATCGCCGTTCGCGACTTCGTAGCCGACATCGAAAAGAAGCTGCGTGTCTTGCACGGCTCCCGAAAGATCCCAGGCTGGATCCACTTCATCGGAGGGTTGATGATAATGTTTGGCGACGTATTCATCTTTCTTCTTCTGCCCGAGTCCCGGCTTCCCGATGATGTCTTTTCCTTTTCCGGGGTAAAGAGAAGGAACGCCTTGCTTGGAAAATTCGAAGTGATCGGCTCGATAGAAGCTGCCTTTTTCCGGCTGACTGTCGGGATTGACGACGCGGTCTTGTGTCTTGGCCGCGGCAACGAGCATGTCGTCGAGCGTGGATCGGCCGTTGCTGATGTCTTCGATGTCGCGCGCTTTGCCCCAGGCATTGACGCCATCGATGTTGATGTCGGCCAGCGTTTTCTCGAGCGGATAGAGCGGATGTTCGGCGTAATACTTGGCGCCAAGTAAACCGGCTTCTTCAGCCGTCGGCGTCATGAACAGGACAGAACGCTTGGTGGGTTGAGGAAGGGCCATATGCGCTTTGGCTAACTCGATCACGGTCGCCACGCCGGAAGCGTTATCGAGTGCGCCATTGAAAATCTGGTCGCCCTTCATTTCGGCATGTTTGCCGAGATGATCCCAGTGCGCGCTGTAGATGATCCACTCGTCTTTCAACTTCGGATCGCTTCCGTCGATTTTGCCGATGACGTTGTGCGATTTGAATGAGCGCACGTCTTGCTTGATCGAGAAACTGGCTTTTGCGCCGAGCGTGATCGGCCGGAAATCCTTGCTGATGGCTTGTCTCTTCAAAGCATTGAAATCCTGGCCGGAATCCTTCAACAATTTCTTCGCAACATCGAGTGTGATCCAGGAGCGAACGGAAACGGATCCCATGTTCTTATCGGGCGCATCGATCTCGAAATTTTCCTTGGCCCAGCTCGTTCGCACGACCGAGTACAGGATAGGCGGCAGGTTCAGTCTCGTGAATGACAATGGCCGCGGCGGCGCCTTTCTCGGCCGCGATCTCGTATTTGTAGCTCCACCGACCGTAATAAGTCATGGCGCGTGCCTTAAACATTTTGTCGTCGAGCTTCGACGGATCACGTGGGTCGGGGATCGCAGGATCGTTGATCAGCATCAAAATGGTTTTGCCGCGCACGTCCGCGCCTTTGTAATCGTCCCAGCCATACTCGGGTGCGACGACGCCGTAACCGACAAAGACGATATCGGAGTTTTGAACCTCGATGTCCGCTTCCAGTCGCGCGGATGACGCGACGTAATCGTCGGGGAAGTTCAGTTTCATTGTTTTCCCAGCGACGGAGAACGTTGCGGTCGGATGGGAGGTGATGCCTGCAAGCGGAACCTCCTGCGTGTAAGTTCCGTTTGGGTTTCCGGGTTTCAGGCCGAGCGCTTTGAATTGCTGGCTGATATAATCGACCGTCAGGTCTTCGCCTCTTGAACCGGGAGCGCGGCCTTCGAATTTGTCGGACGCGAGCGCCTTGATGTGACGCAGCATGTCATCCGCGGTGATCGCATCGAGTGCGGCCTTCGGTGGCAAATCAGCGGCGAAGGCGACGACGGAAAGAGCGGAAAAAGCGAGTGAGATTTGGACGAGTCGTTTCATGGAACCTCGACCGTAGCGCGAAACCGCTCCCTCTTCATGTCATCCCGATCCGGCGAAGCGCGGTGCGGGACCTCGCAACTGTAATCTGTGCGTCCCCTCCAAGTGGGATACATGGATTGCAATGGCGAGGTCCTTCGCCGTCTGCGCGGCTCAGGATGACACACTGGGGGCGTGCTACGGCTTTGACGGCTTGGCGGTGCCCTTCGCCTTCGCCGGCGTTTCGATACCCAACGTTTTCAGATAGGGCTGGATCGAGCGATCGCGTCCGAGGAAGTTGCGAATCGAAATATCGATCTCGCGGGAGCCGCCCGGTGCGTAGATTTCCTTGCGCAGCTTCATCCCGGCGGTCTTGTCGAGGAATCCGTTAGGCGCTTTTTCAAAAACGGTCGCCATGTCGGCCGCGATCGCGTCCGCCCAGGCATAGCCGTAGTAACCGGCATCATAGCCGGCGAGATGGCCAAAGAAGGCGACGAAGGCCGTGTCCGGATCGATCGGCAGAAAGTCTTTCGGGAAGATCGGGTTCGACATCGCCACGCAATCGTAGGGCTGATCGACCGGATGAACGTCGTGCAACCTGAGATCGATGTCGGCGAAGGTAAACTGACGGCGGTAATAGACGCCGACCGTGGCGAGCTTTGCTTCCTTCATTTTCGCGATCATCTCTGCCGGAATCTTTTTCGACGAATCGCGATAATCGGCCGCGAAAGTGTCGAGCACTTTCTTGTTCCAGACCCAGTTTTGCAACATCTGCGAGGGCGCTTCGACGAAATCCGCCGGGACGCTCGTGCCGGAGAAACGGACATATTTGGCATTGGTCACGATGGCGTGGAGAGCGTGACCGAATTCGTGGAAGAGCGTCTCGACATCGCTATGACTGAGGAGCGACGGCTTATCCTTGGCTGGCGGCGGGAAGTTGCACAGGAGCGCGACGGTTGGGCGCTGGTATTTCCCGTTAGGCAACAGTTTCCCGGGAACGATCCCGAATTCGGCGAAGTGATTGAACTTCCCGTCGCGCGGAAACATATCGAGGTAGAACATCCCGAGTGGCTGGCCGCTGGCGGCGTCGGTCACCATGTAAAGCTGGAGATCGGCGATCCATTTTTCCGGGGCGACGATCTGGGTAAATTTCAGTCCAAAGATGCTCTGGTAGATATCGAACATTCCCTCGAGCGTGCGCTGGAAGGGGAAATAGACACGGAGCGCTTCGGTATCGACGGTGTATTTTTCCTTCTTGAGCGCATTCTGGAAGTAGCGCCAATCCCAGATGTTGATTTGCGCGTTCGGATCCTTCGTCTCGGCGACCTTGAGCTTGCGCAATTCCGCGACCTCGGCGTCAAACTTCGGCTGAATGCCGGCGACGAGATCGTGAATGAAGGTTCTGGCCGCGGCGCCGGTTTTCGCCATTTTGATCTCGGTCTGGAAATCGTCCCACGATTTGTAACCGAGCTTGAGCGCGATCTGGTTGCGATGAGCAA
The DNA here is from genome assembly GCA_963737545.1 of uncultured Verrucomicrobiae bacterium. GTDB lineage: Bacteria > Verrucomicrobiota > Verrucomicrobiia > Chthoniobacterales > UBA10450 > CAVTTH01. The sequence goes on from CAVTTH010000003.1 coordinate 1,479,268, forward strand.
GGATGTCGTTCAGGACGGGCACATTCTTGTCGCGCGCGAGATTGAAGCGCACCTGGTAGAGATGTTTTCTCGTTTCCTCGCTCTTCGCCGTCTCCTCGACCGTGTTGTAGTGAAAGGTCACGTTCGCGAGGATGGTGCAGGAGTCGTCCCCGGTTTTCACGCCGGGCGAATCCAGAACGCTCTCTGGGACGCCTTCCAGCTGTGCCTTCGTGAAGACAATCGGCGCTTTCACCGCCACGATGTTGGCCTCGAAATCGGTCTCCAGTTTCGCCAGTTCCTTGCGCAACTTCTCGACCTCCGCCTTTTTCTCGGGGGCGAGTGCGAGGCCGGCGCGACGATAGTCGCGCAGCGTGTGTTTGAGCAGAAGCGCGTCTTCGCCGGCGAGCTTTGGCTTGGTCTCGGCGTAGGCTTTGACCGCTTTGTAAACATCCTCCCGATAATCGATCCCGACCGCCCAATCCTGAAAAACCTTGACCGCTTTCTCGGCCGCATCGCGCATCGCCGCGTCCTGGTTGGTTTGCTGAATGACGATCGTCTTGCTAATCGCGATCTGTGCGTCGCTCTGAATGTTATCGAGCGCGCCCACGGTGCTGTCGAAGGTCACCTTGGCCAGGTCCTGTTTGCCGATAGTGTCGAGCGCGGTATTGGCGTTGGCGATGGTGGTGTCGATGTTGGCCTGAACTTCGACCGGGGTCTTCGGCCACTCGGGAATGATCAGGACCTCGTTTGCCTTCGCGGCGGCAGCGCGAAAATCCTCCACGGTTTTGAGTTCCTCGGCGCGCAGCGGGAGGAGTGAAGCGAAAAGAAGAAGTGAAAATGCAAGTTTCATAGAAGGTTGATGGAATCGTGAGCATTGTGTAGAAGCGGAAGCCGGTAAAGTGGAATTAGCGGACTCCGATCCACGACCAACGAATTAGGTTCGATCAACAATGGCTCATCTGACCGAAAAGTTCCTCATTGCGTTCATTCCAGTTTTTGTGGCGATCGATCCCATCGGGCTGGTCGCACTCTTCATGGGACTCGGAACCGGCGCATCGAGCGAACATCGAAAACGCCAGGCCATGCTCGGGATTCTGACGGGCCTCTGCGTCGCGGTCGGGTTCATCTTTCTGGGCAAGATTATATTTAACGCTCTCAATATCACGGTGGCGGACTTTCAGGTCGCAGGTGGATTAATCCTGCTTGGCTTGGCCGGACGCGAGCTGTTGGGCCTCGGAGCCAATGATCGCCGCGGCGGGGACGAGGAGTTTGGCGTGGTGCCGCTGGGTATGCCGCTCATTGCCGGTCCCGCGCTGTTGACCGCCCTTCTTATACTGATCGATACGGTCGGGGTCGTCTTCACGCTCATTTCGCTCCTCTTGAATCTCGCCCTTGTCGGTATCGCGCTTTGTAATGCCGAGCGCCTCGCGCGCTGGGTGGGGAAACAAGGACTTCGCGGTATTTCCAAGATCATCGCGCTCCTGCTTGCGGCGATCGCGGTGAGCCTGATCCGGCGTGGTTGGCAGGCGGCCTGATCTAGTTGGGACGCCTGCCCCTATTGACAGGGCAGGCCCCCTTGTTACTATCCTGCCACCTATGAGGTTTCCTCTGGCCTTAACCACCAAAATCGCTGCGTACATCATTACGCAGAAGCTCCGCCGGACGAACAAGTTCGCCACGGTGCTCCAGCTCGAACCGTTGCATACTTGTAACCTGACCTGCACGGGATGCGGCCGGATTCGTGAGTATTCCACGTCGCTTAAGGATATTATGAGCTTGGAGGATTGCCTCGGCGCGGCTCAGGAATGCAACGCGCCGATGGTCTCCATCTGCGGCGGTGAACCGCTCATTTATCCGCAGATCGAGGCGCTGGTGGAAGGCTTGCTCGCGCAAAAACGGATCGTTTACATCTGCACGAATGCGATGTTCATGCGCAAGAAGATGCGCGAATGGCTTGCGACCCAGAATGAATCACGGTCCGCGTTTGTTGAATCGAAGATTGTTGAGCTGCTCGCAGCCGGATTGATCAACGCGAAGGAGGCCGAAGCGATTCGGCAGGGCCCGAAAGATCCGACGAAACCGACAATTGCGCCGAGCCTCTGGATGTATTGGAACGTCCATCTCGACGGCTTGGAACGGACGCACGATTTGATCGTCGAACGCGAAGGCGTCTTCAAGGAATGCATCCTCGCGATGAAGATGGCGAAGATGCTCGGCTACCAGGTCGCAACCAACACCACGATCTACAAGGAGACCGACATGGCCGAGGTCGAGGAGATGTTTGATTTTCTTTCTGATCTCGGAGTGGACGGGCACACGATTTCGCCCGGCTACGAATACGACGCGGCCAAGAAGGACATGATCAAGCGGTTGAACTTGCAGCCGGAGAATTTCTTCCTCACGCGCAAGATGACGATCGAGAAGTTCAGCAAGATTGAGGAGTGGATGCAGCGTTATACATTTTTCGGCACGCCGATTTACTTCGAATTTCTCGCCGGCAAACGCGATCTGAGTTGCTCAGCCTGGGCGATCCCGACCCGCAATATTCGCGGCTGGAAGGGCCCATGTTATTTGATGACGGATGCGCACTATTCCAGTTACGCCGAGTTGCTCGAGAAGGTGGAATGGGACAAGTACGGTGTAGTTGATGGGGTAGCGAAGGATTCGCGCTGCGAAAACTGCATGGTGCATTGCGGCTACGAGCCAACCGCGAGCCTTGGCCTTCAAGCGCAACGCGGCGACACCTGGAAAAATATTCGCTTCAATTTCGGTCCCAAGCCGAAACCGACCGGTTTGGGCAGCGAGATCACAGCGTACAACGGCGTGACTTCCGGAAACGGACACCTCACTGGCAAGAAAGCCGAGCTGGCACAGCAGGCCTCCTAGCGAAAATGCCTAATTCACCCGCGAATGTGATCGCGCTGCCGAGCGCCATCCCAGACGCCGCCTCGGCCTATCCGGCGTCAAATGCGGAACTCTCGGACGCGATTGCCCGCGCACAGGGAAATCTTTTGCGCCAGCAAAAGCCGGATGGCCATTGGGTCGGTGAGCTGCTCGTCGATAGCACGCTCTGCTCCGATTACGTGCTCTTCATGCACTGGGTTGGGAAAGTCGATGAAAAGCTGCAGGAACGCTGCGTTCGCCACATCCTGAAACGGCAGCTGCCCGACGGCGGCTGGAACATTTATTACGGCGGTCCGAGCGAAATCAACGCTTCGGTCAAAGCCTACTTCGCTCTGAAGTTGGCGGGCTTTTCGCCGGACATGCCGTTTATGCAGGAGGCGCGTTCCAACATCATGCGCCTCGGCGGCATTCCGCGCATGAATACCTTCAGCAAACTTTATCTCGCGCTCCTTGGCCAGTTCCCCTGGCAATATCTGCCCGCCATCCCGGTCGAGATGATCCTGTTACCGGCGTGGGCGCCATTCAACATTTACAAAATGTCGTCGTGGAGCCGCGCCATGCTCGTGCCGCTCGCCATCATTAATCATTTCAAGCCGACGCGCGGACTGCCCGGGGATCGGCAACTGCATGAACTCTATCCGCTCGGCACGGAAAAGATGGATTTCACGATGGAGCGCGATCAGCGTTTCTTTACCTGGCGCAATTTCTTTCTACGGGCAGATCGTGCCTTGAAGATCGTTGATCGAATTCCATTCCGCCCGATGCGGCAATACGCGCTCGAAGAGGCCGAGCGCTGGATGGTAAAGCGGATTGGCGAGGGTAGCGACGGCCTGGCCGCCGTCTTCCCGGCGATGCTCAACGCGTTGATCGCGCTGCGGGCCTTTGGTTATTCCGAGAAGAATTCGGTCTACGCGAAGGCAGTGAAAGATTTCGAGGGCCTATTCGTGGATGACCCAGACGACTTCCGCATTCAGCCGTGTCTTTCGCCAGTTTGGGATACGGCAATCAATGTTATCGCACTCGGCGAATCCGGTCTTCCGCCTGGGCACGAGGCGTTGCAAAAAGCGGCGGACTGGCTCGTCCAAAAAGAAGTGCGATTTCGTGGGGACTGGACGGTGAACAACCCCCATCCCGAGGCGAGCGGCTGGGCGTTCGAATACAACAACGTTTATTATCCGGACACGGACGATACCGCGATGGTGCTAATGGCGCTGCGGCTGGTGCGCCCGAATGATCCGGCCGGTGTTGATGTTCTCTTTCAACGCGCTCTAAGCTGGCAGTTGAGTTTCCAGTGCCGCGACGGTGGCTGGGCCGCATTCGACAAGGAAGTGACGCAGCATTGGCTCGAAGACATGCCGTTTGCGGATCACAACGCGATCTTGGATCCGACCTGCAGCGATCTCACCGCCCGAACGCTCGAGTTGCTCGGCTACATTGGCTTCAATGTGGATCAGCGTAGCGTTCATCGCGCAATCCAATACCTGATCGACACGCAGGAAGACGACGGTTCGTGGTATGGGCGCTGGGGTGTGAATTACATATACGGGACGTGGCAGGTGCTGCGTGGTTTGCGCGCGATCGGGCAGGATATGCGCCAGGATTGGATTCTGCGCGGGCGCGACTGGATCGAAAGCTGTCAGAATGATGACGGTGGATGGGGCGAATCGTGCGCGTCGTACGAGAATCGCGCGCTCAAGGGCATGGGCGAGAGCACAGCCTCACAGACGGCGTGGGCATTAATGGGGCTTTGCGCCTGCGGCGATCTGGATCGGCCAAGCGTACAGCGCGGTTTACGTTTTCTACTTGGGTCACAACAACCCGACGGTTCCTGGGTTGAACCGCACATCACGGGGACTGGGTTTCCGGGCGTGTTCTATTTGAAATACGACATGTACCGCCAAAACTTCCCACTGCTCGCACTGGCAACCTACGTTAACTATCGAAGCGGGCTCGGGCACTATCCGAGTTTTCACCGCTGCCGGTAGGCGATAGTCCGACGAAATGGGACGACACAGAGGTCGTCCCTCCAAAGCGGAAAAATAAAACCTGCCCCCGGGCAAGATTCGATCTAACTGTACTATTATGGCATACGAATTACCGAAACTTCCTTACGCCAACGACGCGCTCGAACCGCACATCGACGCGCGCACGATGGAAATCCATCACGACAAACATCATCAGGCTTACATCACCAACCTGAACAAAGCTCTCGAAGGCAAACCGGAGCTGGCTGCCAAATCGGTCGAGGACCTGATCGCCAATCTCAATGCCGTGCCGGAAGACATCCGCATGGCGGTTCGTAACAACGGCGGCGGTCATGCGAACCACTCCTTCTTTTGGAAAATCATGGGGCCGAAAGCGGGTGGCGCGCCATCTGGCAAACTTGCCGATGACATCAAATCGACTTTCGGCAGCTTCGACGCCTTCAAGGAGAAACTTGCGGACGCCGGGGTCAAACGTTTCGGCAGCGGTTGGGCGTGGTTGGTCAAGAACAAGAGTGGCAAACTCGAAATCATATCGACTGCGAATCAGGACAGCCCGCTGATGGACGGGAACAAGCCGATCCTCGGCGTCGATGTTTGGGAACACGCCTATTATCTCAATTACCAAAACCGCCGGCCGGATTACCTCAAGGCGTGGTGGAACGTGGTGAATTGGGACGCGGTCGCGAAGAACTATTAATAGCAATCTGTAGCGGCGGTCTCTGACCGTCGCACAAGTAAAATGCCGCCGACGGTCAGAGACCGCCGCTACAACGCTTCGCTTCCGTGAAGGCGGCAGGTGCGACGAATCATGGCTTACCTCAACGAAAACTATCTCAAGCTTCAAGCTGGATATCTCTTCCCGGAAATTGCGCGTCGGGTGCGCGATTTTTGTGAGGCGAATCCCGCGGCCGCTCAGCGATTGATCCGGTGTGGCATCGGCGACGTCACCGAGCCATTGCCCGCCGCTGCCATCGCGGCGATGCACAAGGCGGTCGATGAGCTCAGCGTCCGCGAAACGTTTCGCGGTTACGGGCACGAACAGGGCTACGAATTCTTGCGCGCGAAAATTGCGCAGTTCGATTATCGCGAGCGCGGTGTTGAGATTGCAGAGGACGAAATTTTTTTGTCCGACGGTTCGAAATGTGATTGTGGTCACATTCTCGATATTCTCGGCGACCAAAACAAAATTGCGATAACGGATCCGGTTTACCCGGTCTATGTCGATACGAACGTGATGGCGGGGCACACCGGTGCCGCAGACGCCGATGGCCGTTACGCAGGGATCGTCTATCTGCCGTGCAACGCTACAAACCGTTTCGTTCCGCAACCACCCGCTGAACATGTCGACCTGGTCTATCTTTGTTTTCCGAACAATCCAACCGGCGCGGTCGCCTCTCGCACGCAGCTGGCGCGCTGGGTGGAATACGCGCGCAAGCACGACGCGATCCTGCTCTTTGACGCTGCCTACGAGGGATACATTAGCGATCCGGAGATTCCGCATTCCATTTTTGAAATTCCGGGTGCGCGCGACTGTGCCATCGAGTTTCGTAGTTTCTCGAAGACGGGCGGGTTCACCGGCGTGCGCTGCGGTTTCACGGTCGTGTCCAAAACGCTGCTCGCGCGAACGGAAGATGGCCGCAAGCTGCCGCTGCACCCGCTCTGGCATCGGCGCTGGAGCACGAAAGCGAACGGCGTCAGCTATCCGGTGCAGCGCGGGGCCGAAGCGCTTTACAGCGCGGAAGGCCGGGCGCAGGTGCACTCTCTCATCGAACACTACATGGGGAACGCGCGCATTTTGAGCGATGCCGCCCGCCGCAAGGGGTTGGCGGTTTTTGGCGGAGTGAACGCTCCTTATATCTGGGTGAAAACTCCGCTTGGCCTAACGAGCTGGCAAATGTTTGACCGGATGCTGCAGGATATGAATGTTGTCATCACGCCCGGAAGCGGTTTCGGATCGGAGGGTGAAGGGTACATTCGCATCTCAGCCTTTAACAGCCGGGCTAACGCCGAGGAAGTGGCGCGGCGGCTGCAAAACCTGTAGCCGCGGCCCTGTGAGCCGCGTCGGACAGTCGCCGCTGTTCAATTTCTCGCGACTCGTCGAGACGCGGCTACAGATGCTTGTCGGGCGGCGAGAGGTGCGTAAGGTGGCTGCTTCGTAAGAAGGTGAGTGTGTCCGGCCAGAATCAAAATCTTCCGCAACTCTACCGCTTTTGTTTCCTGATGACGGGCGATGCAGGCAAGGCGCAGGAAGCATTTCGATCGACCGTCCGCGAAGCCGCGCGGCGCGCGGCTGACGGTGAAGCTTCGCCTGACCGTTTCTGGTTTTATCGGGAAGCTCGCTGGCGTTGCCTGGCCGTGGGCGATGAGGGAATTCAAGCCGAGCAGGTCGAGATGGAGGAGGCGGACCTCTCAGCCGACGCTGCTGAGCAGCTGAAAAGGCTCGACGTCAATCAACTGGCGATCTGGATCGCCGGCGCTCCCGAGCCGCAACGGAGCGCACTCGCTCTTTATTACATCGATGAGTTTGATCATCGCGAGCTGCTGACGTTATTGGAGATGAAGGTCACAGAACTTTCGGGGCTCCTCGCGCAGGCGCGCCGGCAGTTTCAGGCGTGGCTCGATGCCGTGGTGCAGATCGAAGCCCAATGAATCGGATTTTCGCTTCCCGCCAGCAGCGCGCTCTGCCTCATTGCGCGCCTTTTTCCGATACGCGCGTTCCCGATCGCGCCATGCGGGTGGCTGTGCATCGTGCGCGCAAGGCAAAGGCGACGACAGAAAGTTTTTCCTGGCAGCAGAACTTTGACCGCGCCGCTGCAGGACTGATCCGTGCGATTCCTATTCCTCCGGAGATTTCCGAGTGGTTTGCCAATGAGAAATTGCTGACACCCCCGGGCAAACTCAGTTGGAAAAAGATCGGGCGCAATCCGGTGACGATCGCGATCGCGCTGGCTCTCCTCGTCATCGCGGGCATTTTCGCGCTCAAGCTTCACGAGAGAATGCAGGATTTCCCCGGCTCCGCCACGGCGCGGAACCTCTTGACCATCGCTAGCTCCACCCGGTCGATCCTTCTTGATCCGGTGAAAACAAATGCGGGGGCGTTGAGTGATTTGTTTTTTATGAAGCACCGGCTCGAACATTACGACGTGCCCCCGGAATTCGCGGATTTTCATGCCCTCGGTTGCCGGGTCTTCGACGACGACGAGGGGCATCGCGTCGCTCAGATTTGGGTGGTCGAAAAGCGGATGCAATTCTTTTTGTTCCCGGCGGAAAAAACTCTAAAGGAAGGCGAAGCCCCCGATTTTTCTGGTTGGCGTTACGTCGAGCAGGAAGGCTGGACCGGCGTTGTGCAACAACGCAACGGCGTCTGCTTTATGGCGACATTGCGCGGCAAGAAAAAAGACCTCGCGCCGTATCTGCTGAAGTCGCAAAATTAGCTGAGGTCGACCGGCGGCGTTGACACATCCCATCGCTCCGCTGAATTTCCCGCCGCACGCCACAGATAGCTCAGTGGTAGAGCAGCCCCGAAAGCATTCGGGGTTGATCGGGTTATCTGAGGAACGTGGAGACAGGAAATTGTTTTGAATGCCAGGGTAGCTCAGTGGTAGAGCAGGGGACTCATAAGCCCTTGGTCGGGAGTTCAACTCTCCCCCCTGGCACTCCGTTTATTTCGACGTTGGATGTTGAACGTTGAGCGTTGGACGTTTTCAATCGGGTAGCTCACTGCGTTCCTGGTCGATGACGAGCAACGATTTCTTTAAAAGGCTTCAGTCCGGCGGAAATTCCTACTGGCTGACGCGCTTCGTCATTCTGCGACTGGTCGGTTTTGTCTACGCGATTGCATTTCTGGTCGCCGCGCAACAACTCGTGCCGCTCATCGGCGCGCATGGCCTGACACCGGCCAATCATTTTCTTGATTCAGTCCAATCCGAACTAGGATCTCCCACCGCCGCGATAATGCGCGTCCCGACGTTGTTCTGGTTAGGGATTTCCGACAATGGGCTCTCGACCTTTGCCTGGATCGGCTTCGCACTTTCGGTTGTCGTTTTCGCGGGTTACGCGAACGCCATCATTCTGACAATTCTCTGGGCCATGTACATGTCGATCGTTCACATCGGTCAGATCTGGTACGGCTACGGTTGGGAAATCCAACTCCTCGAGACCGGTTTCCTGGCGATCTTTCTTTGTCCTTTGCTCGATTGCCGGCCGTTCCCGAAACGACCGCCGCCGCTCCTTGTCTTCTGGCTTTTTCGCTGGCTCGGCTTTCGTATCATGATCGGCGCCGGTCTGATCAAACTGCGCGGCGACCCATGCTGGCGCGATCTGACCTGCCTCTATTACCACTACGAGACGCAGCCGATCCCGAATCCGATCAGCCGCTATTTGCATTTCGCGCCGCACTGGTTTCACAAAGTCGAGACGGCCTGGAACCATTTCATCGAACTGGTCGTGCCTTGGTTTTCGTTCGGCCCGCGAACGGCGAGACATGTCGCGGGCGTATTGCTCGTCAGTTTTCAAATCTTTCTCATCGTCAGCGGCAATCTGTCGTTCCTGAATTACGTCACCATCATTCCGTTCCTCGCCTGTTTCGATGACACGTTCCTTCGTCGCATTCTTCCGCGAGCGTTGGTTCGACGCGCCGAATTGGCCGCGAAAAATTCTGAACCGTCTCCGGTGCAGAACGGTCTCGTTGTCGCGCTGTCGATCCTGGTCGCTTATTTGAGCATCGCCCCGGTGCTCAATCTCGCTTCCGGCCGGCAACTGATGAATTACTCCTACGATCCGCTCGATCTCGTAAACACATACGGCGCGTTTGGCAGCGTCGGCCGCGAGCGTCATGAAATTGTTTTCGAAGGAACGGACGACCCAATCGTCACCGGTGATACGAAGTGGAAAGAATACGAATTCAAAGCCAAGCCCGGCGATCCAAACCGGCGCCCGCCCTTCATCGCGCCGTATCAACCGCGAATCGATTGGCAGATCTGGTTCGCGGCCATGGCTTCACCGGGCGATTATCCGTGGACGTTCCATTTTGTCTGGAAACTTCTGCACAACGATCCCGGCACGCTCTCACTCATCGCCAACAATCCATTCCCCAGCGCGCCGCCGCGATACATTCGCGCGCGATTGTATCGTTACCGATTCGCACCGATCGGTGACAAAGCGTGGTGGCAGCGCGAACTAATCGGCGAATGGTTGCCCGGGCTTTCCATTGACGACACTCAGTTCCGGCGCGTTCTCGAAGCAATGGATTGGCTCGATTAAGGAAGATCGACAGCTACAATCCGCGCTCCTTCAGGCGCGCGATTGTTTCGCGCATCATGCGGTAGCCGAAGTGTCCCTGGGGAACGCGAAGCAGTTCCGAGCCGCGCCATCTCTCGTGGATGGCCTCAATATCGGCGGGACGGACGATTAGATCGAAGTCGCCGCCGACGAAAAGCACGCGGTCTGCCGCGCACAGCGGCTGGTTATGCATCGGTGAGCTAAGATGAAAATGGCGCCGCAGAAGTGGAGGATCGATTTTCGCCCGGCGCAGCTGGCGACGCATGAAGACGGTGGCCGGGCAGTTCCACACCGACTGCTCAATATTCACGACGGGCGCCATGAGCGCGAGAAAGCGGAAATCGCGTTCGACCATGGCGAGGAGCGCTCCGATCCATCCGCCATAGCTCGTGCCGAGCACACCAAACTCGCGACAGCCATGCACGCGCAATGCCGCCATCAATTGTCGCAACTCGGAAACGCCCTGTCGCAAGCCCTCAGCCAACCGGATAAGATCAGCCGTGATGGCCAGCTCGCCATTCCAGTAGCCGGGCGGGACACGCGAATAGTGGTAAGGCAAGTGAACGAAGCACGCGTTCCATCCGAGCTCGTTAAAGTGTGCGGCAATGCGCCGATACCCGGCGTCATGCACGGACATGAGAGCGTGCAGTATGAGCACGGTAGGCAAGCTCCAGCCGCGCGCGCATGGGAAGAGATCGACTCGCGCGATGTCGTTAACAGGAAACCTGGTCGTGACTGGGCTTCGCCACGTGATTGTCGAGTTGGACGTGTCGCTGATTGCCCTTGTGATAGTTTCATCCGGTGGCGCGGCGTAGAAATCTTGCGGTGTCAGCTTCTCGCACTCTTCGACATAACGCTCCATCTCTTCGCGGCTGCGCACGTGCAATCGATGGCGCGATTGAACGAAATTCATCGATGCGCACATGAACGCATCGACGGCGACGGCAGAGAGGCGGCGCATCACCTTGCCAGCGCGATCTCCTTACATTTTCCGACATCCAGTTTACCGGAGGCAAGAACGGGAATGGCCTCGACCCGGCGTACGATCTTCGGAATCCAAAGGTTGGGAATGTCGTACTCGCTCAACGTCTGGCGCAATTTTGGCAGATCGATGTCGATGCTGCTCAGGAGAATCAACGCTTCCCCCTTCGCCTCATCCGGCACTCCGACAATAGCGAGAACGCGTTCCGATTGTCCTTCCAGTCCCAACGCGGTCAGGATTTTTTGTTCGATCAACTCGTGCGGCACCATCTCGCCGCCGATTTTCGAAAAGCGTGAAAGCCGGCCTTCGATGTAGAGGAATCCGTCTTCATCGAACCGGCCGATATCGCCGGTCTTGAACCATTCCTCTCGCAAGACCTCGGCCGTTCTCGCGGGATCATCGAGGTAGCCGGCGAAGATATTTGGACCGCGCAACCAAAGCATTCCGCTATCGTGCAGCGAAAGTTTCTCATCGGTTTCCGGTTCGCGAATCTCCGCCGCGATGCCTGAGGCCATCTTCCCGACGGAGCCCAGGCGACTCGACGGTTGCACGCGATCCCCCGGATCTTTCGACTCCGGCTCGGGCAAATTGACGCTCACGACCGGTGCCGTTTCCGTCAGTCCGTAGCCCTCGAAGACGCGCATGCCGAAGCGCTCCTGAAAACTGCTCGCCAGATCGAGCGGCAGCTTTTCCGCACCTGTGATCACAAGCCGGAGGCTGCGCAATTGTTGCGGCTCCGCCTTGCGCAGATATCCGCGTAGAAATGTCGGCGTGGCCAGCAGCACTGTGACCCGGTACCGCTCGACCAGGGTCGCGACCTTCGCGCTCTCCAGCGGATTCGGGTATGTCACGATCGGGACACCATGAATGAGCGGATACCAAAGGGTGACAGTTGCGCCGAAGCTGTGGAAAAATGGCAACGACGCAAGAATCTTATCGTCCGGCCCCGCGTCGAGCATGATGCTAAATTGCGAGACGTTGCCGATAATGTTGTGATGGCTCAGGACGACGCCCTTCGGTTCGCCTGAACTGCCACTGGTGAAAAGGAGGACGGCTTCATTGTGCCCACCGACGCGAGGAATCTGCAGAATTCGCGCGACCAAACGCCAGGGTAGAACAAGGGTGACGATCCACCAGAACAAAATCCTCCTTTTCATCTCCGGCAGAAGCTTGTCGAGAAGCACGACATTTTCCGGCCACGGGAACTCGGGAAAACGATTTTGAAATGCCGTCGCCGAAATAGCAGTGCGAATCCCGGCGCGCGCTTCTGCAAACGCAATCGCCGCCCGGCCCGCGGTGAAGTTTAGCCCGACGGGAATTTTCCCCGCGAGCAGGACGGCGAGGTTGGCGATGACCCCGCCCTTGCTCGCGGGTAGAACGATGGCGATCCGTTTTTCCGGAAAGTTCTTTCTCAAGTATCGACCAAGCGCAACGGAGATGCCGAGCAGTTTGCCACGGCTCAGTTTCGTCCCATCGGTTCCTTCGATGATCGCCGTGGAAAATGGCGAGCGCTTCAGACCCTGGACACACGCCGCGGCCAGATGCCGCTTCAGTGCGGGCCGCAGCCGATAACAATTTTCACCGAGCTTGAGCAGTTCTTCACGTACGGTTGCGATCGTGGCGTCTCTCGCCGCCAGTGGTTCGCCGAAAGCCACGATGACGTGGTAGGGAATGCGCTGCGGCCATTTCGTGAAAAAGCGGCCGCCCTTGTAGGAAAAAATCGAGCCCCACAGTTGATCCAGCCAGACCGGAACTACCGGAGCATCCCCGTGGCGGGCGATTAGTTCATAGCCTCGTTTCAGTCGCAGCAGCGTGCCCGACCGTGTCAGTTCTCCTTCCGGGAAAAGGCAGACAATTTCACCGGCCTGGATGCGCTCCGCCGCTTCACGAACACCCTCCTTCGCGCGCCGCGATGAAATCGGGATGCACTGCGCCACGCGAAAGATCGGATTCAGAATTCGATTTCGGTAAATTGTGTCGTCAATGATGTAACGGATCGGTCGGGGCGTCGCCAGTTGCAGCACGATGGCGTCGACCCAACTAATGTGATTCGGAAGCAGAAGGAAGCCGCCGGCTGGCAGCCGCTCGCGTCCGGTGGCGGTGACCCGATAAATGCAGCGTGCGATCGTCAAGGCGAACCAATAAAGCGCGCGTTCGCCCAAGGATCGGTGCTGCATCGTTTATGGTTTACAAAAAGCGCGTCGCCATCTGCAATCGGCAATTCGATGGCGAGCGAAACTGACTTTAAACCCGGAGCGCGGACTGCGCTGGCGTTATTGCTCGGCATCAATCTGTTTAATTACATCGATCGCCAGGTTCTGGCGGCGGTCGAGCCGGACATTCGCGCGACGTTTTTCGCCGCGAACAATCCAAATGCGATGGCGATCACCGGTACGCTGGGAACTGCCTTTCTTGTCACTTACATGCTCGCGGCTCCGGCGCTGGGCTGGATCGCGGATCGCTTCTCGCGCTGGATTATCATCGGGCTGGCGGTGGTGCTCTGGAGTCTCGCCAGCGGCGCGTCCGGTTTGGCGGCGACGTTTGTTGCGCTCTTCATCACACGCATCTTCGTGGGAATTGGCGAAGGCGGCTACGGTCCGGCCGCGCCGACAGTGCTGGCCGACCTGTTTCCGTTAAAAACGCGCGGACGTGTGATGGCTGTTTTTTGCGCGGCCATTCCTGTCGGCAGCGCACTCGGCTATGTCCTTGGCGGCTTGATCAATGAGCACCTCGGGTGGCGCTGGGCATTTTATCTTGTCACTCCGCCCGGATTGTTGCTTGGGTTTCTCTGCTTCCTCCAACGCGATCCGCGCGCCGGAATGGTTCGTTCCGATGCGAAGCGCGCCAGCCGCGAAGATTACATGACGCTGTTTCGAACGCCGTCGTACGTTTTGAATTGCATCGCACAAACGGCAATGACCTTCGCCATCGGCGGAATTGGATTTTGGGTGGCGGCCTATCTCAAGTTTCGTGGTCAGCCGGCGTCCTCCACGAAATACTTTGGCCTGATAATCGTTGTTGCCGGCTTGATTTCGACACTGCTCGGCGGTTGGGCAGGAGATCGACTGCGAAAGAAGTACACCGGATCCTACTTTCTTGTTTCCGGGATTGGAATGATCGCGGCCTTCCCTCTGTTCGTCGCGATGTTGTATACGCCATTTCCAGCCGCTTGGTTCCTGATGTTCGGTGCGGTATTTTTCATGTTCTTGAACACGGGGCCTTCGAACACCGCGCTGGCCAATGTCGCGCTCCCCAAAGTTCGGGCGACCGCCTTCGCTCTGAACATTTTGGTGATTCACGCGCTCGGGGATGCAGCGGCCTTTCCGACGATTGGCTTTGTTGCCGGTCATAACAACATGACCATCGCCTTTCTCTTCGTTTCCGGAATGATGTTGCTCTCCGGAATCATCTGGCTCAGCGGGATGAAATTCCTCGGCCATGATACTGCGATCGTGGAGCAGACGATGTCGGCCTAACAAGCGGCGGCGAGAGAGAAGCTTTTCAGGAAACTCCGCGGGATCCCTCGACTTCGCTCGGGATGACTTTGCGAGCTTGCGCAGCGGCTTTGAATCTCGAACACTGGCTATGATGACGCCGCATGAGTATCTCGAAAAATATTTCGGGTTTCGCGAATTCCTCGATGCACAGGAAGAAGTAATCAACGCCATCATCGATGGCGCGGATGCGCTGGTGGTGATGCCGACCGGCGGAGGCAAATCGCTCTGCTACCAGCTCCCGGCGCTGATTCTCGAAGGAACCACAGTAGTGGTTTCGCCACTCATTGCGTTGATGAAGGATCAGGTGGACGCACTCGAGCGGCGCGGAATTGCCGCCACGTTGATCAACAGTTCACTCAGCCTGGCCGAGCAGCAGGAGCGGATTCGCCGTTTGTCGCGCGGCGATTACAAGCTCGTCTACATCGCGCCGGAGCGCTTTCGCAGCCGATCTTTCGTCGAAGCGCTCGGGCAGGCGACGATCGGATTGTTCGCGGTCGATGAAGCGCATTGCCTATCGATGTGGGGCCACGATTTTCGCCCCGATTACTTTCGACTGAACGTCGTCCTGGAAAAATTGGGACGTCCGCAGGTGGCGGCTTTTACGGCCACAGCTACGCCGGTTGTTCGACAGGACATTCTTACTCACCTCGCCCTGCGTGAACCGCGGGAATTCGTCGCCGGTTTCTCGCGACCGAATCTAAAACTGCTCGTTACGCCGGTGGCGAATGAGGCGCAGAAGTACGAACGCCTCAACACACTCGTCCGCGAACACAAGACCGGCATTGTCTACTGCGCGACGCGGAAACGCGCCGAAGCTGTTCACGAGATGCTGAAGCTCGGAAAAATCTCCAGCATTCTTTACCACGGCGGAATGAAGGAGGAAGAGCGGACCGCTGCGCAGAATTTGTTCATGCAGGGGAAACGCGATGTCGTTGTCGCGACCAACGCCTTCGGTATGGGAATCGATCGGCCGGATATTCGCTTCGTCGCGCATTTCGAAATCCCCGGCAGCATCGAAGCCTATTATCAGGAAGCGGGTCGCGCCGGGCGCGACGGCGAGCCGGCAACGTGCGAGCTGCTCTTCAATCACGCCGATACGCGGGTGCAGGAATTCTTTATTGAAGGGAGCAATCCGCCGCCCGCATTCATCGTGGAGACATGGGAGATGCTCCGCCGCGAAAAGGACGACAAGAACGAGCTTCAAGTTTCGATCAAGGACATGTCCGATCGAGTGGGCGCAGACGGTAATGACATGATGCTCAGTTCCGCACTGCACGTTCTCGATCGCGAAGGCTACATCGAGCGTTTCGATATATCAGGCCGCCGCGTTCGCGGAACGCGGGTGCTTCGGCCGGAATTGCGCGGCTCGGAGTTGAAGCTGGACAGGTCGAAGCTGGCGGAAAAGGAGCGGCGGGACCGGGCGAAGTTAAAGATGTTGGTCGATTTCGCCTACAGCCGCGCCTGCCGTCAGCAAACGATTCTGAACTACTTTGGCGAATCTGATCCGCCGCGCTGTGGGAATTGCGACATTTGCAATGACACGGCCGAGCCGGCGCGCGGGCCGACGGAAGACGAGGCGCTTATTGTACGGAAGGCGTTGAGTGGAGTCGCCCGCATGTCGCGCCGGAGACCCGATGGTTGGGAGGCCCAGTTCGGAAGAGGACGTGTCGTGCAAACGTTGGTCGGCAGCCGGTCGCGCGAAATCATCGATGCCCGGCTCGATCAACTTTCCACCTATGGTCTCTTGAAAGTGGAAGGCGTGGCTTATCTCAACCAGATCATGCGCGAATTCCAGGATCACGGAATGCTGATTTCCACAGGTGGGCAATATCCGACCATCACGTTGACTGCGCGCGGCGAGGAAATCATGAAGGGTGCAACAGATTATGTTTTGCGCTGGCCCCAGCGCACGACTTCGACCGCGAAGAAGAGTTCGCGCAGAGCGAAGACAAAGAGCACCGCTGCGACTGATTCGTTGCCCATGGACGCGGCGCTCTTCGATCGATTGAAGGAGTTGCGCTGGGAAATGGCCCGCGAGCGCGGCAACCTCCCAGCCTACATGATTTTCCCGGACGAGACGCTGCGCGCCTTTGCGCGCTTGAAGCCGCAGTCTGTCGAGGCCGGGCGAAAAATTCGCGGGGTCGGCGATCTGAAAGCGCAACGTTATCTGCCGCGTTTCATCGAAGCGATCCAGGCTTCCGATTGATTCTTACGAACCAGCGTGCTGATCGAGGTGCACGTCGTATTTTCGCGCAAATTCTGCTGCCTGCGCCGCATCTTCGGATCTCCCAGCCTTCGCGAAAATCTCGCTCAGCAGTTGCCAGGACTCCGCCCGATACCACTGCGTGAGCAGACAAAGTTTCAGTTCGGCGATCGCCTGATCCAGCTGGCCGGCATCAGCGAGCGTGTGGATGTAGCGTTTCTCGATTGCCCAATTGGACGGTCCGCTGCGCGCCGCCAGGCGGAGACGAAGCAAATCGACCTTACCGCTTTCCCGGTAGGCAAGCACGGCCATCAGATCGTGGGCATCGGCTTCGACCAGCGGAATCTGCTTCGCGTGCGTCAGAATTTCGTGGGCAAACTTGAAATCGTTCTGCTTGATTGCGACGGCGGCTAGATTGATCAAAGCCATTGGTTGGCCCGGTTCGTGGCGGAGAGCCGTTTCGAGGTGCGTTCGTGCCTCGTCGAGCTTCCCCTGGCTGAGTTCGAGGCCGGCGAGATTAATCAACATGCGCACGGAAGCGCCACTGTCGGCGATGGTCCGATCGAGAAATGTGCGCTGATCTTTCCAATCAAATGTTCGGACGAAAGTGCGGCCCGCGAGGAAGAGCATCCAGATGGCGGCGCCGGCCAGAAATACTTGCTGCGCCCGATGCTTTGAGTTAACGGGCGGCGCTTCGAACATTGACCAAGCTGTCAAACAAACGGCGAGGAACAGAAAAGCCGACGGCAGGTAGAGCCAGTGTTCCGCCACCGTCGCGTTCAGAGGAAAGATTCCGCTCACCGGCAGGTAACTGATCATTCCGAGGATGAGACAGGCAAAGAGGGCGGGATCTTTTCGGACGCGCACCATCCAATAGATGCCGGCCGCGATCAGAAGAATACCGAGCAGTGTTTGCAATTCACGCCAGGCGCCCTGGGTAATGCTGGTCTCGGTAAATCCCAACGGACGCGATTCGACATTGCGTTCCATGTGCAGATTCCAGGGAAAGACGAGCAGGCCGGCGTATTCGGCGACTGCCCGCGCCACGATAATCGGCCTAACGAGAAATGGGGTTGCGACCGTGGACGCAGGAGACGGAATGTGTTCAGCCGGAAGCCGCAGGCTCAGATAAATGGTGAGCACGAAGACGCCCGCCACGGTTGCGGAACGCAAAGCGCGCCAATTCCGGCTCATCCCGAACAAAACGAGCCAGAGGAGGGGAAAGATGAATCCAATTTCTTTACTCATGACGCTGAGAAGGAATGCGGCCGCAGCTGCGATCGTCCAAATCCACGCACTTGCTTTCGATGCACGGAGGGATCTGAGTCCAAAAAATAAACCGAGAAAACCAAACGCCGCCGCGAGTGGATCCGCCAGTCCCGAAACGTAGACGACCGCTGATGTATGGACCGGGTGAATTGCCCAAATCAGGGTCGCTGCGAATGAGATCCATTTTCGTGGCCGATCAGCCGTTCCGAAAAAGCGGAGAAACTCGGAACTGAAAGCGAGGAGCGCGAAAGCCGCAGCCAGATGGCAGAGAACGCTCGTCACATGATACGGCGCAGGCCGAAACGCGAAGGCCCAGTATTCGAGCGTGTAAGTGAGTCGCTGGATCGGACGGTAAAAATCCGAAGCAGTCGCGTCGGTAAAGAGGAAATGCTGAAAACCTTCCGGGATGAGCCGCCAACTGCGGATGAGGGGATCGCGCTGAATGAGAGCAGTATCATCCCAGACGAAGCCGTTGCGCAGCGCCGGCGCGTAGCAGGCGCAGACGACTACCGCGAGAAGAAGAACAGCCCAGCGCTTTTTCATCAAGAAATCGAGTTGGACAGAATCATTAAGATGCGCGTCTAGGTTTGGGAATGTTTATCGCGACGATTCGGCGGTGCGGAATTGTGCTTGTGCTCATGCTGGCGAGCAGTGCCCGTGCCGTTGGAGTTCCTGATGATTGCAGCCAGTTGATCGTCGGTATCGCGCCGGATTGGAATTCGATGCATGGGCACATTCAACTTTTTGAGCGATCCAGAGGAGGCGACTGGTCGGCCGTTGGCCAATCCTTTCCAGTGTTGTTTGGAAAGAAGGGGCTGGCGTGGGGCAGCGGTCTGGCTGGCCAGGGCGAATCCGGTTTGCGAAAAGAGGAACGCGATGGGCGCGCCCCGGCCGGAGTTTTCCACATCGGGAAGATTTATACCTACGACGCGCAGTTGCCGCCGGGCGCCGACTATCCATTTCATCAAGTCACGACTGCGGATGCCTGGGTCGATGATCTCAAGAATCCTGATTACAATCGCTTCGTCACAATCGATGATCCGGCGCATCCACCGCCCTGGTTTCAGAAAGCCAAGATGCGTCACAACGATTTTGCCTATCGTTGGCTGGTCGAGATCCGTCACAATTCCGATCCGCCGGTGCCCGGCGCGGGCAGCGCGATTTTTTTTCACATCCGGCGGGGAGTCAATCGACCGACCGCGGGCTGTACGACAATGGCGGAACCGGATCTCGTGCGGATAATCTCGTGGCTTCGCGCGGTAAAAAATCCTTGTTATGCGCTGTTGCCATCCGCGGCATATCGCGATAAGCGTAACGAATGGAAGCTGCCGGCATTACCGAGATTTTAAAGTCCTCGTTTTGCTTTTGCGTCCACGCCTGATCTACCTTAGCGTCTGCGTCATTACGAAATTTCATGAGAAAACGACCCAACCCCGATTCTGAACCGAACATCAAACGCATCGATACCAAGCCGCGCGCCGCGAAACAAACGCATGGTTTCCAAGTCCATTTTCTTCGCGGGCAGGAAATGGTGACCAAAATGTTCAGCGATGCTGTGCATGGCGGGAAAGAAGCGGCCCGCCGCGCTGCGCGGAAATTCAAGCGCCAGACGATGGCCGATCTGCCTGATCGCACTCATCGGACTGCGGCAAAATCGACTCGGAAGAAGGCCTCGGCTCGACGAAGGGCTCCGGCGTCGAGGAAACGGAAGAAGAAATAAGCCGCCGCCGCTAGACCGACGGCCGATCGTTGCTGGCGCTGGACTCGGAGTGCTGCTGATAGCTCCGCCAGCATTCGATGAATCCCGGCGCGAACTCTTCCGGTCGCGCGCGAATCCAATCTGTCACCAGATTGGTCGGGAAAAAGGAACCATGGTCGATCTCCGCCGGGGCCAGGCAAAATGGGCCCTCGTGGAGGGCGCGGTAAAGCCAGATAAATTCCTGTCCGGTCTGTTCCGAGGCTCCCAGTTTGACCAGACGCTCCAGCTGCGCGGTCACGCCCAGTTCTTCGTGCAGCTCCCGGTGGGCAGCGGCGTCGTATTCTTCCCCCGCATCAACATGCCCCGCCGCGCTCGAATCCCATCGCAGCGGATGACGGTCCTTGCCCCGGGAGCGCAGTTGCAAAAAAACCTCCCCCGCCCGGTTAAAAATGAGGATGTGGACAGCGCGATGGCGCAAGTTATCCCCATGCACTTCCTGGCGGGATGCGGTGCCCATCACCCGGTCCTGCTCGTCCACCACGGGAAAGCGTTCGGACTTGACTCGCCCGGAATCTGGAGCGCTTGACGGCTGGATGATGTTTGAGAGGGCGATCCACTGCGCCAGCGAAAGTTCCTCCGCGCGTGCCTTTGGTTTAATGCCAATCTCTGGCACGACTTTCTCCCAATCAGGAATTTCGCTGCGAAGCAACTTTTGCAGCTGCTTGCGACGCTGGGAAAAACCAGTGCGGACGAGCCTTGTGAAAGCGTCGCGAGAATATTCCGGCCCTTCGTCTGGCCTCTTCGGGATCAAGCGCACGAGAGCGGAATCGACTTCGGGTTGCGGCAGAAACACCGTCGGCGGAATTGTCCGCAAGTAATCCACTCGGTAACGCGATTGCACGAGGAGCGTGAGCGCGCCGTAGTCGCCTTCGCCGGGTTTTGCGGAAAGTCGCCGCGCCATTTCCTTTTGTAACATGAACATCCATAGAGAAATCGGACTTGGTTGCTCGATGAACTTGAGCAGCAATTGACTGGAAACGTAGTAGGGGAGGTTGCCGAAACATTTTACTCGAGGCTGCGCGTAAAGGCTGCGGAGATCAAAATCCAGCGCATCGGCGTGCAGCACTTCCAGGCGCGGGCTGGCAAAACGCTTGCGCAAAAAATTTACCAGTCGTGCGTCCTTTTCGATTGCAAGAACTCGCGCGCCCGACCGAAGGGCCAGGTTCGTCAAGGCTCCGAGTCCCGGGCCAATTTCGACCGCGTAATCACGGGGCTCGAGCTCCAGGTTGTCGATAATCCAACGAGCCAGATTTCCATCGTGGAGAAAGTTCTGGCCCAGACTCTTCATCGGGTTGACGCGAATCTCGCGAAGCGTTTCGTCGATTTCAGAGAGGTTCATGAATACGTCACTGACCGGGAAATTCGGCACCCAGCCATCGCCCTTTTGTTCACAAAAACCATGTGAACAAAACGCGTCGAGACGCCGTTCTTATTCACAAGTTATTAACCCTGTCGCCGGTTCCTTTTTGCAAGCTGTTACTTCGCGCGAGCTGTGGCCTTTCGACCCTTTCCGAGGCGGGTCTGTCGAACCGGCTTCTTTCGGCTCGCGAGGTACATCCGGCGAGCGTCTCTCAACGAGAGGCCCTCGATGAAATAGGTAATCGATGCGCGGCCGATCGCATAAGTGCCAGCACCCGCCACCATGCCGCAAACGACATTTCCCCAACCGGGAAAGAACTTTAGAACTACGCGAGTTCCTTCGCGCAACAACATGCCCGCGCCCACATTCGCTCCGAGCGCGGCGATGAACTCCGTCGCCGCGCGAACGCTCCGTTCGCGGCCGCTGATATACATGATGCCGGAGACCATGACCAGCTGCAGCGCAGTCAGAATGGGAAGATCGGCCAAAGGAATCGGTTGAGCGCCAATGGCGGTACAAATCGCGCTGGTCGATTTCACCAGCATCTGCGCGATCTTAACCTGGGCTTCTCGATCGCGGGAGACGCGAATCATTTCTACACGCGCCTTGTTCGGCAAGTGTTCGACGACTAGCACCATCAAGCGTTTTGCTTCCGCATGCGATGTCTCACCGGTCCAGGCGACGAGAGGGACATCAACAATTTGCAGCAGTCGCTTGCGAATCAACAAACCGGACGCGAATGCCTTGAGGAGCTTCGATTCCGCATCTGCGTGAGTCGCGCCGTTGTGATCCCGGGCGGACGCGCGCTGAGTATCACGACAAATGATTCCGATTACTTTCGCCGCGGCGCCTGCTTCATCGTTCCACGCCAGAAATGAGTCGAGATTTTCTACTTCGCGCTCCTGCGGCAAACTGTCGTGTCCGCAATCCGCGAGAAAGAAAAAGATGTCCGCGGGTTGGTCCTTTAGCTGATCCCGAATGTTCGCACGCGCCACGTCATCGGCACCGCGTGCGTCGAGAATCGCGATCGTTCCATGCTCGTCGACAGTGAATTCCTGCCAGCGAAAAATCTCCGACAGAACTGCGCGACTTTCTTCGGGCCGCTGTGAAGCGAAAAGCGCGGGGACAATTTCCTGGACCGGCAACCTGCTCGATCCGACCAAAACAAATCGCGGCGGACGTTGTTGAAGAAACAATTCCTTGAGCGGAGTCAATTCGCTCAGAATGGGCTTTTGAATCGTGGCCGGCAGCTTGCCAACGAACCCTTCGAGGCGCTCGATGAGGTGCAGAAGCAGGGGCTGATTCATGATGTCGGTTAATTCATAACTGCCGGTGTTTTTTCCGAATGCAAGAGCGCGAATACCCGCCGCGGGAATTCGTTTTCATTCCCCTCGGCTCGCGCTTATAACCTGAGCATGAGTTTGAACATCGAAATTCTCTCGCGCGCAGCGAACGAAGCGCGCGGTTTATGCATGGACGCGGTGCAAGCCTCGAAATCCGGGCATCTCGGCCTACCGCTCGGTTGCGCAGAAATGGGCGCCGTTCTCTACGGCTACGCCTTGAAGCATAATCCCGATAAACCGCGCTGGATTGGGCGAGACTATTTCATTCTCTCGGCCGGGCACGGGAGCATGTTCCTTTACGCCTGGTTGCATCTCAGCGGCTACAAGCTGTCGATGGAAGAGATCAAACGCTTCCGTCAACTTCACAGCAAGACACCAGGCCATCCGGAGTTTTTTGAAACGCCGGGAGTTGAGTGTACCACCGGACCGCTCGGTCAGGGAGTGGGCAACGCCGTCGGCATCGCGATGGCCGCGAAAATGGCGGCAGCCCGTTTCAATACTCCCGCGCACCGAATCTTCGATCAACACGTGATCTGTCTCGCCGGCGACGGATGTCTTCAGGAAGGCGTTTCCGCCGAAGCGAGCGCGTTCGCCGGGCACTTCGGCCTCGATAACCTGATTCTCATCTACGACTCAAACGCGGTCACGCTCGATGCCATGGCGAAGGCCACGCAAAGCGAAGACACGAGAAAACGCTTCGAGGCCTACGGGTTTGACGTCCAGGAAGTTGAAGGCGCCGATATGCAGCAGTTTCTCGACGCACTCAACACCGCAAAGGAGCGCGATGACGGGAAGCCGCAGATGATCATTGCGCACACTTTGATCGGCAAAGGAATCCCGGAAGTCGCCGGCACGCATAAGGCTCACGGGGAAGCTGGCGCAAAATTTGTGGATGAAGCGCGCAAGAACCTCGGGTTACCGGCCGAGCATTACTTTGTCTCCAGCGAAGTGCGCGAATATTTCAGTGATCACAAAAAGAAGCTACTGGCGGATTACGATCGCTGGGAAAAATCCTACAATGACTGGCGCACGAAATTTCCGGACAACGCGCAGCTGTTAGACGACGCGATCGAGAAAAGAGTTCCGAGGAATCTCCTGGAGAAAATTCCAGTATTTCCCTCCGATGCGAAACTCGCCACCCGTAAGGCAGGCAGTGAAGTCTTGCAGCCTTTGGCGAAAGAAATGCCCTTGCTGATCAGCGGCAGCGCCGATCTGCATGGCTCGACGTTGAATTACATCGAAGGCGAGGGCGATTTCACGCGCGACAATCCCAGCGGTCGCAACATCCACTTTGGCATTCGTGAACATGGAATGTGCGCGATCATGAACGGCGTGGGCTATCACGGCATCTTCCGCGCATCCGGCGCGACCTTCATGGTCTTTGCCGATTACTGCCGCGCTGCCATCCGCCTCGCAGCGCTCTCGAGGCTACCGAACATCTACATCTTCACGCACGACTCGATTGGCGTAGGAGAAGACGGGCCCACGCATGAGCCCGTGGAAACCGTGAGCAGTTTGCGCTTGATCAGGCAGCTCGACGTCATTCGTCCGGCTGATCCCGAAGAAACTGCCGGCGCGTTCGCGGCCGCGGCCCAACGCATCGACGGCCCGACCATGCTTTCGCTTACCCGGCAAACTGTCCCGATGTTGAGTGAGATCGATGTGAAAACGCGTCGCGAAGGTGTGGCGCGCGGTGCGTATGTGGCGAAACGCGAAACCGGCAAACTGGATCTGATCATTCTTTCGTGTGGAAGCGAGCTTCAGCACGCGCTGGCCGCGGCGAAGGAACTGGGCGATGGGACACGCGTTGTTTCCGTGCCGTGCTTCGAGCGTTTCGAACGCGAATCAGAAAAATATCGCGAAGAGGTCTTGCCGAAATCGTGCCGGCGCCGGGTAGCGATTGAAGCCGGCGTTCCCGAACTCTGGTATCACTATGTCGGGCTCGATGGAAAAGTGATCGGCCTGAATCGCTTTGGTCTGAGCGCGCCGGGCGATCAGGTCATGAAAGAATTGGGCATCGACGCGAAACATGTCGTCGAGGCGGCGAAGTCGCTCTAGAAAGCCTCGTCCGATTCGACTACGTCTTCGGCGCGATCTTCGAAGCGCGTGAAGTCCTTCAGGAAAGTGAGTTTGACCTCCCCGATGGGGCCATTGCGTTGCTTCGCGATGATCAGTTCCGCCTTGCCTTCCAATTCTTTCCTTTCGTCATCTGAGTCAGCGTAGTACTCCTCGCGAATCAGCAGTCCGACCAGATCAGCATCCTGTTCGATCGAGCCTGACTCACGGAGATCCGCCAGCCGGGGGATACCTTTGCCGCTGCCGGTTCGGTTCTCAGGATTACGATTCAATTGCGCCACGACCACGATCGGAATCTTCAGCTCCTTCGCCAAACCCTTGAGTCCCGCTGAGATTTCTGAAATCTCGAGCTGGCGATTATCCTGCGCCCGGCGCGTTGTCGACCTGAGGAGCTGCAAATAATCGATCACGACCAATTGGATATCGTGCTGCGCCTTCAGTCGCCGCGCCTTGGCCCGCATTTCGAGAATGCTGAGCGAGGCGGTGTCATCAATGAAGATTTTGGCTTCAGCCAATTTCGAGGCCGCGTAGGTCAATTTCGAAAAATCTGTTTCCGCCAGAAATCCATCGCGTGTCTTGGCCAGATTAACTCGCGCTCTGGAGCAGAGCATTCGCTGGACGAGCTGCTGCGCGCTCATCTCCAGGCTGAAAATTGCCACCGGCAGCCTGAGCTGAATTCCCACATGTTCGGCGATATTCATGGCCAGCGCCGTTTTTCCCATGCTCGGTCTGGCCGCGATGACGATCATCTCCGAGGAATGCAAACCGCTCGTCAGTTTGTCGAAGTCTCGATAGCCGGTCGATAGACCTGTAATTGCCCCTTTGTTTTCAAAGAGTTTTTCGATCGATTCCAGAGTGGTCATGACCTGCTCTTTCATCGAGAGCATCTGGCCCTTGAAACGGTCTTCTCCGACGCTGAGAATTTTCTGTTCTACTTCATCGAGCAGGCTGTTGACCTCCTCCTGTTCCTCAAAGGCGCGGCGAACGCTTTCCGTCGCCGCCGCGATGATCTGGCGCAAAATGTATTTGTCGCGAACGATCTCGAGGTAATAGCCAACATTTGCCGCCGTCGGGACAAACGTGAACAGACTCGTGACGAACGAAGCGCCGCCGACGGTTTCGAGCAGATTCCGGTCGCGGAGAATTTGCGTGAACGTGATCAGATCGATGCCCTGGCCGGCGTTCCAGAGCTCCACCAGAACATCATAAATTGTCTGATGCGCCGGAATGTAGAAATACTCGGCGTTAATCTTCTCGACGCACTCCGCGATAATCTCGCGCGGAGAGATAAGCATCGAGCCGAGGACGCCCTGTTCTGCTTCTACGCTATGGGGCAGTGTCCGGTGAACATCCTGCGAAGAACCTGTGAGTGACTCACCGTTGCGCGGGCCGCCATTCTTTGCCGGCCAGCCTCGGCCGGGCACTTTGCCCGATTCTCTACGAGGCTTCTCACCTATCCCGGAGGACGGTTGAGTCGCCATTTACTTTTGTTCGGTGCGCTTTCGAGTTGGACGAGCTTTCGCGTGGGATTCCGCATCCGTCGCGTCAGCTCGGGTTTCTTCAGTCGATGATTTCACCAGGAAACGAAATGTCGCGATGACGTCGTGATGCAATTTGATCCCGACCTCGTGTTCTCCGGTCGTCTTGATCGGATGTTCCAGGACAACCTTGTGCCGGTCGATCTCGTGCCCGATTTCGTTCTTGAGCCGGGTGACGATGTCCTGGGCCGTAATGGAACCGAAAGCCTTGCCGGTTTCACCGGTCTCGAGCGTGAAGATGATCCTGGTCTTGCCGATGCGGCGCGAGATTTCTTCGGCTTCGTTAAGCTCGGCTGCTTCGCGCGCCGCTCGTTTCGCTTTCAAATTATCGAGTTGACGCATCGTAGCTGGTGTCACCTCGAAAGCTTTGCCATGAGGAAGCAAAAAATTGCGGGCATAACCGCGGCGAACTTTTACCACATCCGCCTCCGCTCCGAGTCCGGGAATGTTTTCGGTGAGAATGATTTCGGTGGAAGGCATATCAAAAATTGGCTTTGCCGCGAGCGGATCGTTGCGATTCAAAAGTCCGATGCGGATGCGACTAGAACTCCGCCAACGAATATTGTCAACCTATTCCGATTTCTCGATACCAATCGGCGCGTGTGAGCGGCAGATTTGTTCGGCCTTCGGCGTCGCTTTTCGCAAGCAGTGTTTGATAAATCGCCATCTGTCCGCTCCGGAATCCGTAGGCTGATCCAGCCAGGTAAAGCCGCCAGATTCGGAAGGTGGCCTCGTCAACGAATGCCAATGCCTCCGCGTGATGAGCGTCCAGCCGTTTGAGCCAATGTCGAACCGTCAGCGCATAATGTTCGCGCAGATTTTCGAGATCACGGATCTCGAAGCCGACTGATTCAGCTGCTTGGAGCAGGAGAGGAACTGCCGGAATATCGCCGTCGGGAAAAACATAATGCTCGATGAACGATCCGTCGCGATTGTCCGGTCGCGCCACAACACTTTCGCCGATGGCATGATTCAGAAAAACGCCGCCGGGTTTCAGCGCCGCATGGGCCGCTCCAAAATAATCCGGTAGCCGTTCCCGTCCCACATGTTCGGACATGCCGACGCTGACGATGGCGTCGTACATCTCACCGTCAGCGGAAATTTCTCGGTAATCGCGCAACTCGATGGCGGCTTTGTCTTGCAGTCCTGCCTCGTCGATGCGATCGCGGGCCACTTCAATTTGTCGTTCGCTCAGGTTAGTTCCAACGGCATGAACGCCGAAATGCGTCGCTGCATGAATGACCAGGCCGCCCCAGCCGCAACCGATATCGAGCAGGCGCTGGCCGGGCTGCAGACGCAGCTTGCGGCAGATGTAATCCAGCTTGCGTTCCTGCGCGCGCTCAAGCGAATCGTCTGGAAAGGCGAAGTAGGCGCACGAATAAATCATCCGTTGATCGAGCCAGAGCCGGAAAAAGTCGTTCGACAAATCATAGTGAAAGGTTGCGGCATCACGATCGCGCTCCGGAGAATGCAAAACTCCGGGAAGAATCATGGAGGCGGCAGCGCGGAGTTTCGAAGTGCCCACCTGCTTCAGCAGAGCGCCGGCCAGCTTCAATTTTGATCTCACATCCTCACGGCGTGTGAGAAGAAAATCGACGATGTCGAATGCCGCCTCGATGTCGCCTTCGATGTCGAAATCGTTGTGCAGATACGCTTCCGCCAAACCGACCTCGGTTCCCGGTAAAAACATCTGCGCGAGAGAATGGGGACTGCGAAGCACGACGGTCGCTTCGCGGGGTCGCTCGTCGGGCCATCGCGCACCATTCCAGAGCCGAAATCCTATCCGCTCCAGACAGCAGTCGGCGAAAATTTCTTTCAGCGTGGAAATCGTCCGCCCTTCTGCCGTGCCTTCCGTGACTGCCTGCATCATTTGCCTCCCGCGCGGCCGGAAGACAATCCCGATGTGTCGCGGTCGCCGTCGTTATTCTTGGGCTTCGCCACAACTCTGGCGAGAGAAAACATCAGCGTTGAATTGTTAGGCCGTTAATTGTTAGGCTGTCAAACCATGCCGAGCTTCATTCGCCCGGCTTCGCTGATCATGTTTTGGTTCCACGGCGGATCCCAGACCAGTTGCACGTCTGCTTCGTCGATTCCGTCGATGGTTAGAATTTTGCTCTGTGCGTCGTGCGCGATCGCCGGACCCATCCCGCAACCCGGTGCGGTCAGCGTCATTTTCACTTCCACCTTTTTTCCGCCTTCCGGTTTGTCGATCAACCGGCAATCGTAAACCAGGCCGAGGTCCACGATGTTCACCGGTATCTCCGGATCAAAGCATTGGCGAAGCTGATCCCAGACCGCTTTTTCGTCGACGACTTCTGTCTCGCCAGTCAAGGATTTCACCGCGCCATTACTGGCGGCAGGCTTGTCCAGGCCAAGAGCATCCAAATCCTTTTCCGCGATGCGAGAGAGACCCTGATAGGTGGCGATCGTATAACTGCCGCCGAGCGTCTGAGTGATCACGCCCGTCGTGCCGGCGGGGATCGTCGTCTTATTTCCACTCGGGATTTGGATCGCCTCGCAATCGCGCGTGGTCGTGAATTCGGTGTTTTCGTGCATAAAAATTGGAGGTTGAAAGTTGAAGTAAGTATCGGCGGAAAAACTGCGTTGTCATCCCGAGCGTAGCGAGGGACCTCTCATCGGAACTGCACGCCTACTGATTTGGGAGGTCCTTCGCGAACGCTCAGGATGACAAGCCAACAGGGAGCCGCGGTTATTTGGCGTCGCGCTGCTTCTCGAAAACGATTTTGACTTTGCCCGGCGCGACTGCGGGAGTGCTTAGTTGATCCAACAGAGTTGGAGAATTCGATTGCGCCTTTTCTTGTGTCGGAATCGACGCGTCACCGCTCAGCGCCGATCGCAACGCTCCTTCCACCAGTTGCGCGCAATGAATTCTCACCGGCGGCAGCGCACCGAGCGGCGCGGCCAAATCGGCGCCCGACATTGCCTGCGCTTCGGCCACGGTTTTGCCGGTCAACATCTCGGTCGCAACGCTCGCGACGGCGATCGCTGTTTGACAGCCAAAGGTTTGAAAGGTCGCGCGATCAATCACTTTCTTGCCGTCTTCTTCCTTGAACTTCACCCACATCCGCAGCATGTCGCCGCAGTCCGGGCTGCCGACCGTACCAATCGCATCCGCGTCTTTCATTTCGCCGAGGTTGCGCGGGTTCTTGACCGCTTCCTCGATGCGCGTTTGCAGGTCGTCGCTCATTTCGTTTCCGGTTCCAGATGATAGCGCGGCAATTTCGGATCGACCTCGGCGCTCCAGGCATCAATCCCACCGCGCAGATTCCTGATGTTTTCGAAGCCGTGGCCTTGGAAATATGCCGCCGCGTCCATGCTTCGCTCGCCTTTGTGATCGTAAATCACTAGTGGCTTTTCCCGCGACCACTTGCTCAGAATTTCCTGCATGAGCTCCTGGGTGAAGAGATGGGCGTCCGGCAGCTTCACCGCGTCGAATTCCTCTCGCGTGCGAATGTCGAGCAGTTGAACCTGCTCGCCGGTGGCGAGGCGATCGGCCAGGTCGCGTGGCTCGATTTGCATCGCGTGGTCTGCTTCGTGACTGACCATGATATGCTCGACTACTTCATCGACGTTCAGATTTTCGTTTCGCGCGCAAACGCCGGCCAACGTTTCATCAGGGCTGAACCCGCAACTGCTGCACCCGCCGATGTGATACTTGCGAAACAAAGCGCGTTGCGCTCCGGGAAAATGTTCCAGGAGTTCCCGCATCGTGATGTTGGGATCGATGGTGACCGCGGAATTCATGTCGGAATGAACCTAGAGGCGTGCACGCGATCCGCAAGGCACCGCTCTTGCTTGTCATCCTGAGCCGCGTAAACGGCGAAGGACCTCACAATTGGAATGTAGCCACTGAAAGTCGGGAAGATGGAGCTACGAAGCGAGGATGTTGTCGCTGCCGCTCAACCCGCGAAACGGTCCTCCGAGTAGGCGAGATCCTTCACCGTCTGCGCGGTTCAGGATGACAGCGTAGTTTGCGTGCCTAAAGTTTCGCCGGGTCCTCGAGCAACTCGACTATGCGCTTCAACAATCGCCCGGCGCCGCCGCCATCCAGACTGCGATGATCGAAACTCAACGTCAGCTCGGCTTGAGTGACCGGGACGAACTGCTGTTTCTCCTCACTCCACGATGGCGCTTTTTTTCCGGCGCCGAGCCCAAGCAAAAGCGTCTGGTCGGGCAGTGGAATCGGCGTGCCCCAGTCGAGCCCGAACGTGCCGAAGTTCGAAACGGACGCGATGCCGCCGGAAGTTTGTTCACTCGTCAGGCGTCGCTTCCGCGCCAGCTCGACCAATTCAGAATACCGACTCGTTAGGTCGGCGAGCGAAACCTTGTCCGCGTTGCGAATTACCGGAACCATGATGCCGTCCTGTGCTTCCACAGCTACACCGATGTCGATTGATTCCGAACGAATCGCGCGGCCTCCGATCAAACGCGCGGCCGCATTTGGTTGTTCGGCGAGCGCCAGTGCGAGCGCGCGCAAGACGTAAAGCGCCGGGCCCGGTTTCGGATCGCGTTGGACGCGATCTTGCAGGACTGGATCCAGACAAACGGCAACCCCGACCGTGGCCAGCGGACGCGTCCAGCTGCGCCGCATCGCGTCTGCAACGCCGGTCCGGATCGCGCTGGGCTTCTCTGTCGGCTGTCCTTCGATTCCGCCAAGGAATTTCTCCAAATCTTTAACTGTGACGCGACCCGCGTTGCCGCTGCCCGCGATGCCGGCGAGATCGGCCTGCGTCAATTGCAGTTCCGCCATGCGTGCGCGAACGCGCGGCGAAAAATAGCCGGCACCCTTCATCCCCGCGGGAACAGGCAACCCACCCGCCTGATCGACGTGCGATCCGGCGGCGACGGGCGGCAGCGCGGTTTCATCGACCTGGAAATGCGAGCCGCTTCCATTCTGGGTCTTCACCGCTTTCACCGATTGCTCTTCGCGCCCCGGCACTTCTTCCGCGATATCGTCTGTCGGCGGCTGCGGCGTGCGTTTCTGAAAACGCGCGGCATCGGCCTCGCTCGCTTCGACATATCCGAGCACCGTGCCGACGGCGTAGGTTCCCTTTACTTCCGCGTCGATCTTCGCGATCTCACCGGCGCACGGCGTGGTCACACCCATGACGGCCTTATCCGTCTCGACTTCGATGATCTCCTGATCGGCGGAAACTTTGTCGCCCGGCTGGACCTTGATCGACACGATCGTCGCTTCGGCCATCGATTCGCCGAGCTGCGGCATGGTGATAGGGACTTTTGGCATAAAATTATTCGGCGAGAATCTGGCGCGCCTTGGCCGCGATCGTCTTCGCGTTCGGCCGATGCTCGCTCCAAAGATTCGGGTGATATGGAATCGGTGTGTCTTTCGCGTTGATGCGCGCCGGCGCGGCATCGAGCAAATGAAAGCCCTCGCTGGCGACGCGCGCGATCACTTCCGCAGTCACGCCGCCCCACGGAAACGCTTCACCCACACAAAGCAATCGACCGGTTCGCGCGACCGACGCGAGCACGGTATTGGTATCGAGCGGTTTCACGCTCCGCAAATCCACCACCTCGATCTCGAATCCTTCCGCGCTGAGCTGGTTCGCGACCGCGAGCGCTTCATGCACCATCGCGCTGTTGCTCACGATGCTGAGATCGCGTCCCGGCCTAACGATCCGTGCCTTGCCGATCGGTAACTTCTCTTTGGGGAGCGCATCAGCTTTGAGGTGATAATAAAGATATTTGTGCTCGCAGAAGATCACTGGGTCGTCGATCGCGACGGCGTCGATCAACATCGTGTAGGCATCTTCCACCGTAGCGGGCGTAACGACAATCAGTCCGGGATAATGCGAGTAGATTCCTTCCATGCTTTGGCTGTGGAAGGGTCCGCTGCCTTTCGTTCCGCCCGACGGCAGCCGCACAGTGATCGGGCAGGGGACTTGCGTTCGCCAATACAGCGTGCCGGCGTTGTTAAGAATTTGATTGAGCGCGATGCTGGAAAAATCAGCGAACTGCATCTCAACGATCGGGCGCATCCCTTCCATGGCCGCGCCGATCGCAGTCCCGACCATCGCGTCTTCGCTGATCGGCGTGTTCAATACGCGGCCGGGAAATTGTTCGGCGAGGCCTTTCGTTGCTTTGAATGCGCCGCCGAATTTTCCAGCGATGTCCTGCCCGTAAATGAAGACGCGCTCGTCCTCGCGCAGTAAACGCGCCTGCGCTTCACGGATCGCCTCCAGGTAGGTGACGCTCATGGGCAGGACATGGCGAATGACGGATGACGAATGACGAAAAGCGAACAGCTACGCTCCGCGCTTTGACTTCGACATTCGTGCTTTGTCATTATTTCGATATTCGACATTCGAGCTTCGTCATTCCGCGAGCATAGGCTCGTCGGCGAGTCCGCGCGTCGAAAGCGCGCACCAATCTTCTTCGTTTCCGTGCGGGACGTCTTCCTGCTGTGCTGTCGCGACCGCTTCATCGACCTCCACCGCGACCTCACTGCGCATCCGCTGCAAGCCTTCGCGATCGAGCAATCCTTCATCGAGGATCAATTTCTCCGCGAGCTTCAGTGCGTCCTGCGCGAATGGCTCGCGTTTGATGTCATCGGTCACGTAGCTCGCGTCGTCGTGTTCGCCGTGACCGGCGAGACGAAGGGTCGATGCGACGACGAGTTGGGGCGGGCGACCAGCGCGCGCGCGTTTCACCGCTCCGCCGATGACTTCCAGGCATTGCGTGAGGTCAGTGCCATCGATCGAGCTTCCCTCATAACCGTAGCCTTTCGCGCGATCGACCAGATCAGCACAGGCGAACTGCCGGTCGTTAGGCGTGGAGTAGGCGTAATGATTGTTCGTCGCGACGATGACCAGCGGCACATGCTCAACCGCCGCGATATTCATTCCTTCGTGCGTCGCCCCGGTCTGCATGCCGCCTTCGCCGATAGTCGTTAGGCCGATGAACCCTTTTTCGCCCTTCATCCGTTTCGCGAGCAGCTTGCCAACAAGAACCGGAATCATCGCGCCGAGATGGCTGATCATGGCGAGCTGATTATCGCGTGGACGACCGCGATGAATGTTGCCGTCGCGACCGCGCATCGGTCCCTGCCGCGAGCCAAGATAAGTGCGTGCGACATCAAGCAGCGGTTCGCCGAATGCCGAGCGCCCCGCCTGGTCGCGAATCAACGGCGCAAAAACATCGCCTTTCTGCAAAAACATTCCACAAGCCGCGCTGACTGCTTCCTGTCCGCGGCCAAGATAAACGCCGCCCGTGATCATGCCGCCTCGATAAAGACTGGCGAGCTTCTCCTCGAAAATCCGCGCAAGGAGCATCCAGCGAAACGCCTCCAGAAATCGATCGGGCGGCGAGCTTTTCCTGGTCGGTTTCTTATTTTTGCGCACTGCCGCCTGAAGCATCCCGCCATTGTAGCTAACATTGAGAACGGCGCGCAAAAATTTTTTGCTGCAACCGGCTCCGCTCAACAGTCATCCCGAGCAAAGTGGAGCGGAGCGAAACGCAGTCGAGGGATCCCCGCAAAGGTAACCGTTCAGATTGGCAACGGGATCCCTCGACTTCGCTCTCGATGACAGACCAGCGTGATGAGAAACTCAGAACGACTCTCGTTCGGCCCTATCGGGTCAACGCGAGGCCAGGCTGCCGTTCGGAGTGTCCGTTCTCCGGAAGAGCAAAGTGGCGCTGCGAAGGCCGCGCTTCTCGTGGTTCCTCTTCCGTCTCGTCCGAACGCGGGCCAGCTAGCTTCACGCCAACGAGTTTGCTCACTCCGCGTTCTTCCATCGTCACGCCATAAAGCACATCGGCTTTCGCGATCGTCCGTTTGTTATGGGTGATGATGATGAACTGACTCTGGCTGACGAAACGCTCGAGCATGCGAATAAATCGATTGATATTCGATTCGTCGAGCGGCGCATCCATCTCGTCGAGGATGCAGAACGGACTCGGCCGCACCATGTAGATGGCGAAGAGAAGCGCGACTGCTGTCATGGTGCGTTCACCACCGGAGAGGAGCGAGATACTTTGCAACTGCTTCCCGGGCGGCTTGGCGATGATTTCAATGCCGCAATTCAGCGGATCGTTCTCGTCCTGCAGAACAAGGTCGGCGCGACCGCCGCCGAAAAGCTCGGCAAACATCTCGCGGAAGTTGGCGCGGACTTGCGCAAATGTTTCGGCAAAAAGTTTCTGGGTCGTGTTGTTGATGCGCGCAATGACATCGAGCAGTTCGCGCCGCGCGGAAATCAGATCGTTGTTTTGCGTCTCCAGGAATTTGTAACGTTCCTCCAACTCATCGTACTCATGGACGGCATCGAGGTTGACCGGCCCCATGTTGTCGAGCTGGCGCGTGAACCCGGCGATGATCTGGGCGAGCTCGGCTCCGTCGCCATCATTAGCATCGAGCGACCCTTCGGCTCGGCTCAGGGCAGGCTCCGCGCTCGATCCACCTTCGCGCCGCTTCAACTGAGCGTTTAGCGTTTTTTGAAAGGCGAACTGATCCGTCTTGAAATCGCGCAGGTCGACCTGATAACGCCGGCTGACATGTTCCGCCAGGTTCTCGATCTGCAACTGCAACTGAGTTTGACGAACCTCCTGTTTGCCGCGGAGATCGCGCAAATCATTGAGGGAATTGCGAGCGCCGCGCAGCTCGGCTTCCAGTGCGGTCACGGCCATATGCTGCTGCGCTCGCTGTTCCACGATCGAGGCAACAGTTTTTTCCGCTGCCGCACATTGTTCGGTTTGCTTTTCGATCGCCGCCTCTGCGGAATTGGTTTCCTCCGATTGACGCAGGAGGCGGCTCTCGTAAGTGGCGATATCGGCGCGACGGGCCGCGATCGTTTCAGCGAGTTCCGCCTCGCGTGCGGCCATGGGAGCCCGCTGGCTAACGAGATTTTCGCGGCGCTGGCGCTCGGTCGCTACAGTAAGCCGAAGTTCGTTGAGCATCTCGTTCGCCTGCTCCTCATCATGGTGCGCCTTCGCTCGTGCTTTTTCGGCAGCAGTCTGCTTCGATTCGTGTTCAGCCTGCACTTTCCGATGGTTCGCCAGTTCCTCTTCGAGCAGGGTCACTTTGTCATCGGCGACTCGGATTTGTTGTTCCAGAGTCGTCCGCTCCGTGGCGAGCTGTTCCAACTTTCGTTCTGCCTCAGCCAGTTCCCGCTCCGAGAGCTGGATCTGGCCGCTGACAGTGGAATGAGTCAACAGCGCAGCGCGATGCCGACCATGAGATTCTTCCAAACGTCGCGTCGCGGCTTCGAGTTCTGTCTGGAAGGCGCTGCTTTTCTTTTGCAACTCGCGGCGTTCTTCCTCCAATTTTTCCCGCTCTTGAACAAGGGAATCGATCCGCGCCTTTCGCTCCAGCAGCGAATCGCTTTCCGCGCTCGCAGTTCCGCCAAAAACCGTTCCCTCAAGAGAAACAAACTCGCCGGAAAGAGTTGCAAGCTTCAAATGCGTCTCGCGCGCCTTGAGTTGCAGCGCGGCCACGAGATCGGAAACGATGACCACGTCGGCGAGCAAATGAACGACAATTCCCCGCAGTTCTTCTGGCGCGTGGACCTTGTCGATGGCCCAGGCGAGTGCGCCCTTGGGGAGGTTTGAAGTTTTTTTCCCCGACGTTGAAGGTGCCAGAGCCGGTAGCGCCAGCGCAGCCTGACCAAGCTTATTCTCGTTAAGGTGGGCGATGATTTCCGCGGCCAGCTTCGCGTCTTGCAAAACGACGGCGTGCATCGTTCGGCCGAAAGCCGCTTCAATGGCCGGGATAAATTCGCGATCAACTTCAAGTTTCGAAGCCAGCGCGCCCGCAATTGCCGGACGAATGCGATCCGACAGCCCTTTCAGAACCGCTTGCGAACCCTGACTCAGGCCTTCGCCTTCTTCATTCAGCTGTCGCAAAACGTCGAGCCGTGATTCTTTTTCCGCGATCAATCGTTCCAGCCCGCCCAGTTTCCTGTCCGCGTCCGCCGCCGATTGACGATGCTGGTGCAAAGTGATCTCCGCCGCACGCGATTCCGCCACGAGCTGTTCGACAGAGCGCTGTTCCTGCTCGCTGGCGACGCGTGAATTTTCCAACCGCGCCCGTGCTTCGTCGCGGCCGCGGCTGCCTTCCTCGATCGATTTGCGAATATCGGCAATCCGGCCAGTGGTCGCTTCACGGCGCACGGTGATCCCGTGCAACTCCTCCTGTAGCGCCGCCACCTTGCTTTCCGTTTTCCCGAAGGCGAGCTGCAGTGCTTGCAGTTCAGTCTCGCGTGCGCTCCGCTCAGTGCGAGAACGCGTTGCCTTTTCCGTCCATTCTGTCAGTTCGTTCTCTTTTTCCCGTAGCAGATGATCGGTCTCCTCGACCAGGGCGTTGGCTTCCTGTAGCTGAGTCGCCTGCTGACTGCGTTTCGACTCTGCGGAAATAATGTCGCTTTGATAGCGCGCGATCAGTTCCTCAAACTCTTCCGCCCGCTGCCGGTTGAATTCAATCAGATTGCGATTGCTCGCGATCTCGCTTTGCAGGCGCTGAATCTCGGTCCGCGCATGGCCGATTCGATTGTCGATTTCGTCGAGCTCGAGCCGACGACTGGCGAGAAAATTTTCGTTCCCTTCGATGCTGGCCTGCGTTTCCTGCTCCCTTCCACTCAAACGCCTGATCTCAGCGGCGCAATCTTCCAGCTGCGACTCGAGTCGATCCAGCTGCTGTCGTGAATGGTGCGTGTCGAGAATCCGCAAGTCAGCCAGGAGCGCTTGATAACGCCGCGCTTTTCCGGCCTGCCGTTGTAGCGAACCGATCTGCCGTTTCACCTCTTTAATGATGTCGCCGATGCGCAGAAGATTCGCTTCGGTCGCTTCCAATTTGCGGAGAGCCTCGCGTTTTTGCGTTCGATATTTTGTGATCCCGGCGGCTTCTTCAAAAACAGCGCGCCGGTCCTCCGGCCGGGAGCTGAGGATGAGATCAATCCTGCCTTGCTCCATCATCGAGTACGCGGTGCGGCCGATCCCGGTGTCTGCGAAAAGACTTTGAATGTCTTTCAGGCGGCAGAGCGTTTTGTTGAGCAGATAATCAGAATTTCCGTCTCGATAGACGCGTCGCGTCACGCGCACTTCATTCCAATCCACTCCCAGTTCCTCGCTGCAATCGGTAAATGTGAGCGAGACCTCGGCGAGCCCGACCGGCTTCCGCGAATCGGTCCCGTTGAAAATAACGTCGGCCATTTCGCTGCCGCGCAATGATTTTGCCGATTGCTCGCCCAGAACCCAGCGCACCGCATCGAGCACGTTGGATTTGCCGCAGCCGTTCGGGCCGACGATTGCGGTGACGCCTTCGTGAAAATTGAAGACCGTTTTGTCGGCGAACGACTTGAAGCCGAGGAGCTCGAGCGATTGAAGATGCATTCCTGGACCACCCCTCGGGGTGGAATTGCGGCTAGATACAACGAGGAGGGCAGGGTGACAAGCATTTCCTACAAGGAAAAGTGGTGCCCGCCAGTCCCCGCCACACGATGTTGGGTCTGTCGGTCATTCCGAGCGAAGTCGAGGAATCCCGGGATGGTACCTTGAAGGTAGCGCAACGGGATCCTTCGACTTCGCTGCGCTTCGCTCAGGATGACCGGAGTTATTCTTTGGCTTTTGCTGCCGCCAGACTCCGAAAGAGGAAAAGAAGCGAGGCGATGGCAAGACACGCGCCGGTGACCAGAAATTCCTTCTGCGTGGCGTGGGCCAGAATCCAAATGATGACGACGATCGCCAGAGATGGAACCAGCATCGCGCCGGGAAAACCAAATGGTTTGCCATCGCCACGAACGTCGCGCCGAACCAATCTCAGCGCGGCGAGACAGCAAAGAATGTACAACAACAGCACCGCCATGTTGGAAAGGACGGCGAGCTCTTGAAAGGTTGACCAGAATGAAAGCGCGAAGGCAACGGTTGCATAAGTAATGATGGCAACATCCGGCGTGTGAAATCTCGGATGCACGTGCGCGAACCATTTCGGAATGAATCCGTCGCGTCCAAGGGCAAAAATAATTCGCGGTGAACTGAGAATGTCACTCGTCGCAAAACCGAAGGCGGAAATGGCCAAACCGGCGAGCATTAAGATTCGCCCGGTGTGTCCGAGGAAGCGGGCGGCAGCCTCAGCCAAAGCTGCGTCGCCGTATTTTCCCAATTCCTTGCCCATGACGCCGAGGGCGACGAGTTGGATCATGATGTAAAGAAATGTCGTTATTCCGAGTGCGGTGAAAATCGCGCGTGGAACGGTGCGCGAGGGATGTTTGACCTCTCCGCTAGGCATGAGAGCGACCTCCACGCCGACAAAAGCGAAGAGCAAGGTCAAAACACTTCGACCAAGGGGCCCGCCCTCAGGCCAGCCGGGCCAGGCCAGCGCTTCGGGCCGAAGAAAAAAAATGCCAGCGACGATAAAAATCAATAGCGGAGCGAGCTTGATCAATGTGACCGCTTCCACCGCGCGTGTGCCGGCCCGCACCCCCCGAATATTGATCGCGGCGAGAAACAGTAGGACGAACAAGATAACCACAACGCGTCCAAACTGTGTTGCCAGAAGCGGAACCAATCCTCCGACTGAAGTCGCAATCAGGCCTACGATTCCGGAAATGGCGAGAATAGCGGTGAGGAAATAAAGTACGCCGGCGAGGAATCCGACGTAACGCCCGAAGGCGACTTCGACATAGGCGTAAAGGCCGCCGGTGAGCGAAACTCTGCTCCCGGCCATCGCAAACGACGTGACGAACAGGCACATTGCGAGACCGCAAATGACGTAGGCGAGAGGAGAAGCGGCGCCGAGTTGAAGCGCAACCGCCGCCGGCAACGCGAATATGCCGGCGCCGACTGTAGAGTTCACGATATTTGCAGCGAGTCCCGGAACCCCGATCGCGCGGACCAATCCTTCTTCGCGAGAGCTGTGTTCTTGTGGCGACATGGCGGGAGATTGGTGCGGACGATCAATCGAAACAAGCTTTTCGCGCCTGCTGTCATTCCGAGCGTGGTCGAGGAATCCCGTTATGGACGCTTAAAGATAACGCCGCGGGATCCCTCGCTCCGAAAGCATTCGGGGCTCGGGATGACGGCAGCGATTTTCGCGCTAGAGTGGCCGTCATGCGCGCTTCTCATCTCGAAGATTATTATTCTTTTCTCCGCTTCCCCAGCATCTCGACGGATGAGGATTATTCCGAAAAAGTGGCCGAATGCGCGCAGTGGCTGGTGGAGAAACTGACCGGCATGGGTCTCGAAACGCGACTGGTTCCGACGCCGGGACATCCGGTCGTTTGGGCGCGCAACAAGCACAAAGCCGATCGGCGCACGGTTATGATCTACGGCCATTACGACGTGCAACCGCCTGATCCGCTCGAACTCTGGGAATCGCCTCCCTTCGATCCCGTCCTAAAGGATGGTTTTGTTTTTGCGCGCGGCGCGACGGACAACAAGGGTCAAATCCTCGCTCACATTCTCGGGGTTCAGGAAACACTCGAGAAAGAGGGCGACCTGCCCGTGAATCTCCATTTCGTCATTGAAGGTGAAGAAGAAATCGGCAGCGGCAACCTCGGCAATTTCCTTTCCGAAAATAAAGAAGCGCTCCAATGCGATGTCGTGGTGGTTTCCGATACCGGCATGATCGCGCCCGGTGTGCCGACCCTGAGCTATGGCTTGCGCGGCGTCACCGCACTGGAAATGAAAGTGACCGGCGCAAAGATGGATTTGCATTCCGGCATCTACGGCGGCGCAGTCGCAAATCCGATCACGGCCCTGGCGCAACTGCTGGCGACATTGCACGACCGCGAAGGTCGCGTCGCCATCGCCGGATTCTACGACAAGGTGAAGCCGCTGGAAGAGTGGGAGCGCGAGGCCTGGCGCAAGCTTCCGATCAACGCAGATAAGGAGGTGCTGGAGGAAACCGGCGCGCCCGCTCTTTTTGGCGAGACAGGTTACAGCACATTGGAGCGGCTTTGGGCGCGGCCCACCGCGGAGATCAATGGGATTGGCGGCGGCTATCAAGGGAAGGGGACGAAAACGGTCATCGCCAGTCACGCGATGGCAAAGCTTACCTTCCGGATGGTGCCGAACCAAGAGGGTGAGGAAATCCTCGAACTGGCGAAGGCGCATTTGCGCAAGAATTTGCCGCCGGGTGTGACGCTCGAAATTACCGACGGCCATAGCGGCCCGTGGTATTTAACCGATCCGCATTCGGCTTACGGCCAGGCGGCCCAACGAGCGCTGAAAGAGGCGTTCAACGCCGAGGTGGCGTTGATCCGCGAAGGCGGCAGTATTCCGATCACCACGCAATTCCGGACCATTCTCGGAGTCGAAACCTTGCTGGTTGGCCTTGCCTTGCCCGGATGTCGGGCGCATTCGCCTAACGAAAATTTTCCGCTGGAAAATCTCGATGGCGGCATTCGTTTAAACAAGGCGATTTTGCGCGAACTGGCCGCCTGAGCGCAAAGCAGGGTGGCATGCGGATCATGGTCTTGCGCGTCGTGCTCATGGCCGCCCTGGCCTGCGCGAGCGTGGGAATCGTGCGCGGAGAGGACGAATCGTTAGGCGAAAAAGTTAAGAAACTTTTCGAAGCCACCCCGGCGCCGAAAAAACGGCACGCCACTTCCTCGACGAAGAAGAAAAAGACAGATCCCTCGCCTTCGCCGAGTCCTTCGCCATCGCCAAAACCGAAAGCGAAAGAAACTCCGGAACCCTCCGCCACCCCGAAATCAAAGAAACATCATCCCTCGCCGTCCGCTTCACCCGAGCCATCAGCTTCCCCAAAAACGAAAAAGCGCAAGAAATCGCCCTCTCCTTCGCCAACAGAAAGCCCCTCGCCAACTCCGAGCGAAACGCCTTCCCTAACTCCGAGTTCGAGTGCTTCACCTTCGCCGGAAAAAAGGAAAGGCGCAGTTGCGAGCCTCTCGCCTAACGAGATCGAAGGATTCGAAAACTATCCACCCGAAGTGCGCAAATTGATTTCGGGCGCGCTCGAGCTGACGACGCGCAATCTCGATTACACCTACGGCTCAGCCGATCCCGCGAACGGCGGAATGGATTGCTCAGGATTTATTTATTACGTTCTCAGACAAAATGGAGTCTCCGATGTCCCGCGCGATTCCAGCCAGCAATATGTTTGGGTCCGCAAGGCGGGAAAGTTTCAGGCCGTCCTCAGCGGCAGGGACGATTCGTTCGAACTCGACGAGCTGAAACCGGGTGATCTCCTTTTCTGGACCGGCACTTACGATATCGAACGCG
Source organism: uncultured Verrucomicrobiae bacterium (assembly GCA_963737545.1). Classification (GTDB taxonomy): domain Bacteria; phylum Verrucomicrobiota; class Verrucomicrobiia; order Chthoniobacterales; family UBA10450; genus CAVTTH01. Next base: position 1,520,656 of record CAVTTH010000003.1, read on the forward strand.
ATCCGCCGGTGACGCACACGATGATTTATCTGGGACGGGAAAAAGGAAGCGAGCACCGCGTCATGGTGGGTGCGAGTGATGGCCGAAGTTACAAGGGTGAATCTCGTTACGGTGTCAGCGTATTCGATTTCAAGATCCCACGGGCGGCTGCAGGCGAGGGGAAACGTGCGCCCTCGTTTGTCGGCTACGGGAGCATTCCCAGCCTGACCGGCCGCGAGTGAATCCGTTTGGGGAGCGCACGCGGCTCGCGTGCCGGCGAGGGCGGCCCGCCTTCGCGATTTTTTCTTCGCGCGATTGCTTTCGTTTGGATCAATTAGTTCTCTAGAAGTTCGTTTCGGCGAGTCGCCGAAACCCACATGCGAGCCGCGTGCGCTCCCCAATCCATTGGCTGCTCTCCTGAATCCGGATATCAGTTTGCCGGTTCCGATCCAGCGTCGTCGGTCAGCCGCGTCTTGATCTCGCCAGTTTGGTCCATGGTTTTCAATCGTGGCAGCGCTTGTTTTTCCGTGGCGCTTCGATGATGCGCGATCGTCACAACGAGCATGATCACCAGTACGATCGCGATCAACACGCGTTGCTCACGCGGAGTCAGCACCAGCATGTCGAAGAACCGTTTCATTCTATCGCGTACAAAATTGGATCTTGCGCACCGGCTTCGCGAAAGCCCTGCCGCCGAAGCTGGCAGGAATCGCATTGCCCGCAGGCTATTCCATCGGGACCCGGATCATAGCAACTGTGAGTGAGTGAAAAGTCAACGCCAAGCTCCAGTCCCCGTCGGATGATTTCCGCTTTCGACATTGAAATGAGCGGAGTGTGGACGCGAAACCGCACGCCCTCCGTTCCCGCTTTCGTCGCAAGGTTCGCCAGTTTCTCGAAGGCAGTGATAAACTCCGGACGGCAATCGGGGTAGCCGCTGTAATCGATCGCATTGACGCCGATAAAAATATCCTGTGCTCCGATCACTTCCGCCCAGGCCAGAGCGTAAGCGAGAAAAATGGTGTTGCGTGCCGGCACGTACGTGACCGGGATCCCGGCTTTCATTTCATTCGGTGATAAGGCCTTTGGGACTGCGATCTCATCCGTCAATGCCGATCCTCCAAAAATCCGAAGATCGATTTCCGCAACGCGATGTTCGCGTGCCTTGAGAGCCGCCGCCACCCGACGGGCCGCGGCTATTTCGATCGTGTGACGCTGACCGTAGGCGAAGGAGAGCGCGTAAGAGTCAAATCCTTCGTGCACGCAAATGGCGAGTGTGGTGGTGGAATCGAGCCCGCCGCTCAGGAGCACAACGGCTCGCTTCATCGGCCATTGCTGGCGCTTGTCCGCCTTGGTCGCGTCTCACTGTCGGGATACGTCGCGCGAACCGTCAGGGCGATGCCGCCGCGGGCCGAAAATTCTGCCGTAACAATCGCTTCATGCGGTGCGCAGGCTTTGACGAAATCGTCGAGAATTCGATTCGTTGCGGCTTCGTTAAAGGCGCGCTCGTTCCGATAGGACGCGAGATAAAACTTGAGCGATTTGCTTTCGACGCAAACGGCATCGGGCACGTATTCGATTGCGATTCGAGCGAAGTCGGCCTGGCCCGTGACCGGACAGAGCGAGGTAAAATCATCGGTTTCGAAATTGATGGTGTATCGGCGCTTGCTCGGATTCGCAAAGGTCTCCAGCCGGGCTTCGTCCGGTGATTGCGGCACGCGCGTTTCGCTTCGCCCCAGAAGCGTAAGCCGCTTCGATGGTTTCACCTTCGCCATTGCTTTCATTATACCCGAGTCATCTGAGCTTCAACGTCCGTTCCGTTCTACTCCTGCTCTTGCTCCTAATCCTCCTCGTTGTAGCTGCCGCTGTCTCAGCGACAGACCGAAAGAGATCAGGATCACGAGCGAGATCAGGAGCAGGAGGATTAGTCGCGGTGCTGCAGCATCGGATCGGCCAGCGCGCGTTCGCGGTCGCCCGGCCTGGTGTAATTCTCGTAGGCAACCCTGAGGCTTCGTTTCAATTTGAAATGGCTGCCGTCGGCGGCTGTCCATTCGCGGAGCAGGAAAGGAAAATCGCGATCGAGAACAAAATGATCGGTCCCAGTATCGGACCGCACCGTTACATCGATCGCCCGCGCAGTAGACGTGAACGAAACCTTGGCGGTCTTGAAAAGGATATCGTCCTTTCTTGGCTTGATGATTGTCGGCGCCAGCTGGATCTCGAATTCGCCACTTGGCTTCGAGAAATCGATCAGGCGAACGCGCAGCGGCAGTTCGTCATAGAAAAAGCCATTCGCCGGGAGAGCGATATTTTCCTTTCCCTCAGCCATGCCATCCCCGTAGGTGCGAAATTCGCAGGTGAACTGTTCGCCCGCGCGTCGCGCTTCCTTGTAGGTATTCCCGACACCGTCATTGCTCGTTAGGGAAAATTTCCAGAGCCGCCCGTCGTCAACCTGCCAGAAGCTGGTGAGCATCTGTTGCGCAGCGGTGAGCCCGGTAGGCACGTGCAGGATCTGATTCATTTTCAGCACCGCGATCGTTTCAGGACGCTTCGCATCGCTCGATTTTACGAACTGCTTTGGATCGAAGGGCTCGCGCACGAGGATGTGCAGCGCCTCACTCGGACGCGGCTGGCCCTCTCGTACGATCTGCGCGTCGTAAATATTGAACTCGGCTTTACCGTCTCCCCAGTAGCTGTTGTTTTGGAGGAGGCTCAGATCGAACTGAGCGGAGGCGCTGCGGACGAAGAGCAGCGCGATCACCGCGAGCAAATGCCGTTGCAGCATCCTGCGAAAGTATGGCATTTCACCTGAGTGTCGAGCATTCACGCATTGAATGTTGGACGTTGAACGCTGGACGTTGAACGTTAGGGAGATGTCCGCAACGAACGAGCGAAACACCGGTATGGCGAACCCCGGCGTCATCGACCTTTTCGCCTTCGACGAGAAAAGAAACGAAGTCCTCCTCGTGATGAAGGAGCCACGTCCATGGGATGACTCCGATCTTCGGCTGCATCAGCTCCAGGAAAAATTCAACGCTTATGTCTCCTTCCTCCTCGATGGAGAAATGCTGACGGCGCATCCCGAACTGGCCGGGAAGCGAACGCGGATCGAGCTGCATTGTGATCACATGCCGAATACCCGCGCGCTCGAATTATTGAATCTGATTCACGACCAGATCGCGCTTCAGGAAATCGCGATGGAAGTGGTGGTGGCAGATCGCGGATGTGGTGACGGTTGTTCGTGTCACGAGAGTTGACGCGAGATCGAGTGTCATCCCGAGCCTCGAACGCTTTCGGGGCGAGGGACCTCACAATTGCAATTCGCGTTTTTTCGGGTCGGGGCGCGTGGCGTGCCTGTGCGAGGTCCTTCGCCGTCTTCGCGGCTCAGGATGACAATCCGGTGCAATCGATCGCCGCCTAGTACTGCAAGAACGACACTACTGGCGTCGGCTCGAGTTTCTTGCGGCCGTGCAAAAACGCGAGCTCGATCAGGAACTGTGCCTCGATCAAGTTGCCGCCGACCTTTGCGATCAGCGTAGCCGCCGAGGCCGACGTGCCTCCCGTCGCCAACAAATCATCAATCAAAACAATGTTTTCGCCCGGTTTGATTGCGTCGATGTGCAATTCCATTTCCGCTTCGCCATATTCGAGCGAATAAGCCGCGCTTTCGGTCTTGTACGGAAGCCGGCCCTTTTTCCGGAGTGGGACAAAACCGATCCCGAGTTCGTAAGCGACAGCGGAACCAAAGAGAAAACCGCGCGCATCGATGCCGACGATCTTGTCGATCGCCTTGCCCTTACACCTCTCGAGAAACAGATCGATCGATGCGCGAAAGAGCGCGCCATCCTTCAGAACTGGCGTGATGTCTTTGAAAATGATCCCGTGCTTGGGAAAATCAGGCACATCGCGCACGGCGGCCCGGAGTTCATCGATCGCGTCGGAAATCATGGCGGGAGGCTAGCGCCTTGTCCGGGAACGTCAACGATGAGGATGTCCCAATTTGGTCTTTCGAGCAGGGGAAAACAAACGTGCTCAAGAAAGAGCGAAATTCACAGAGTAAAAATCGACATCGAACGCATGGCGCGGCAGAGCGGTTGGCTACGGCGTCTAGATGGCATGTAAGGGAGCGGGCGAGTTGTTAAACTCACCCGCTCTATGAAAAATACAATCGTTCATCACGAAGGGACGACCTCACTCGAGGGCGTCGTTGGTAAAGTAAAACTTTCCAGTTCGCTCATCAAGCTCGGACTGGACATCCACCTCAAGCAGTACGTGGTGGTGGCGCAATACGATCAGTTGCTGCCGAAGGCAGCGCGGCGCTTTTGGCCTGGGGAGTTTGTTCCCTGGGTGGAGTCGTTGTTAAGGCAGGGGCACACGGTCCACGTAGTCTACGAAGCGTGCGGTTTTGGCTTCGGGCTGTATCGGCAGTTGCGTGTGGCCGGAGCCCATTGCTACGTCATTGCTCCACGTAAACTCGATGAACAGCGCACGGGAGTGAAGACCGATCCGCGCGATGCCACCACCCTGTGCCAGCGGTTGTCGCGTTATCTGGAAGGCAACACGCGGGAGTTGGCGGTGATCCGGGTGCCGAGCGAAGAAGAGGAACAGGCCCGACATGTCACGCGGCAGCGAGAGCAGCTGGTGCATCACCGGCAGAAGCTGGAGGCGCAGGGACGCAGTTTGTTGATTAGTCACAGTCTGCCGGCGCCGGCGCACTGGTGGAAAGAGCAAACCTGGACTCGACTGGGTAAACATCTACCGGGGTGGATCACGACGCGTCTGGCGGTGGCTCGACCTGCGCTGTTGAGCTTGCAGGGGCAGATTGATAGCCTAACGAGCCAACTGGAAGCGGCCGCTCCGCCCCATATTCCGGCCGGACTGGGCAAGCTGACTAGCGTGATGCTCACCCGCGAGATCTGCGACTGGCATCGGTTTAACAATCGGCGCGCGATCAGTTCCTACACCGGGTTGTGTCCCGGGGAACGCAGCAGCGGCAGTAAGCGGGTGCCAGGCAGTGTGACCAAGCGAGGTAACCCGCGGGTAAGAGCAGCCCTGGTCGAATGTGCCTGGCGCATGGTCCGTTTCCAGCCGCAATATCCACCGGTCAAAAAGAGGCTGGCCGTTTTGGCCAAAGGAGCAAAGGCCACCGGAGCGGTGCGCAAAAAAGCGATCGTGGCCGTGGCGCGCCGACTGGCGGTGGATCTGTGGCGAGTGCATACCGGACGGCTCACGGCGCAACAATTGGGCTTAATCATCAAGTAAATGAGTTCGAGGGGAACAGTGATGAGCTAACTCGAGCAACTCAAAGAGAACGCTTTGGAACGTGGCGTGTGTCCGGGGCCTAACCTGGTTGCCGATGCTGCCCGTGCGGCTCGCACCGTCGCTTTAGATTGGACCGCGCCCACGTTCCGCTTTTAGTTGGACGGCATAAGTCACATTGCGCTGCCATAAAACAGGACATGCGCGGATAGGAGTATCAGCCGCTGAAAGTTCTTCAGCGCGTAATCAAAGCGGAAACGTTCCCAAGCTTAAGACCAACCCTCTTCCCATCACCAAGCCCATGTAAGCAAAAAAACCACAATTCACCTTTGACAGCCTTCATAGGGGTTAGGCGCGTTTTAGCGATGACCATGGCCTCGTCAGTCTACGTTAATGCTGCGTAATCCGTGTTGAGTAGTGGTTGGCAACTATTCGCCAGCGTCCTTGCTGCTTTACCCATACCCTGGTAAACCGATTGTCACGGGGAACAGCTTTGCCTTTGTCTTGCCCAACCATTCTTGAGAGGCCAGTCTCCACCGCCGTGTTTTCGTAGACGCGGACCTGAACCTCATCGGTGGTGATAGACTGAAATTTCAGATGATGCGACGTGAAATCTGCGAGCACCTGCGGTTTGGTTCTCACTGTACCGCTTGGGCCTATGCCGATGAAATCGTCAGCGTAGATGCGGTCGAGCGCCGTCGCATCAGCGTGGATCTGTGCTTGAATGCGTTCATTATCCAGTTGTCGTATGGCCTGCTCGACGCTGCTTCTTTGATCTTTGCTTGCGCTCTGCTCTTGCCCTGGGGCGATAGAGGTTCCTGTCAGGGCCAGGACGGCTACAACGAGTGTTCGTTTCATGGTGAATTCTTCTTTATTAATCTGTTTGGAATGTTTTGGGAGGAGGCAAAGCTAATGCGATTGTCGTCAATCGCACGCTGTCGAGTTCCGCCCGTTTGTTCATCGCCTAACGAGAAGTGGGCCGAATTATTCGGCAATTTCCTGGGGAAAGGGGAATAATTCGGCCTAATCCGCCTGTTTTCTCGGGGCCGATCGGAGGAATCCCGAACATGATTGCAACGGTAGGCGCCGGTAGTTCTTCGGGCAATCCCATATTGTTCGACAAAAAGGCAAAGGAATCAGGTCAGGTGTGTGAGCGTGAGATTGTCGCCAAATATTGAGCAGACGTAATGAGATAGATTGTCGCTGAGGTTTCGAGTTAGGCTCTTCAACGAGCGAGTTCGCTCTATCTTTTTCTGCGACCTCCTGATGCGCCTGATTCCGCTGGTTTCCATTATTGGCTTCGTCCTCACGGCATTCCTTGTTGCGCGTTATGCGAAACGGCACCGGCGAAAACGACGAGCACAACGACGCCGGATGGAATTGGAATTCAAAGAGCTCGTCGGCATGAGTTCAAATCAGGAACGAGATTTCGTTCGGAGATATGCCGCATCCGATTTCACAGGAGAAGGGGCGATCGTTGATTTGGGCTGCTGGCTCGGCTCGTTCACGATTCCGCTGGCGACTGGTTTACGCGAGAACCGGCGGCTGAGGGGACGCAAGGTTCGTATTCACGCGTACGATCTGTTCAGTTGGCAGAATTGGATGAATCCTTGTGTGGCCGGAACTCGCTGGGCCGACCGATACAAGGAAGGCGACAGTTTCATGGATGCGTTTGTCGAACAAATCGCGCCGGTCGCCGATTTGGTGGCGATTCATGCTGGTGATCTGAACAAGGAAAGATGGGACCGGACGGCACCGATCGAGTATCTGCTCATCGATGCGATGAAATCGTGGGAGCTGGCCAATAGCGTGGTCGGCAATTTCTTTCCCGCGCTCAAACCGGGTCTTTCCCGGGTGCATCATCAGGACTTCGCTCACTTTTTCACGCCTTGGATTCATCTCCTCATGTATCGCTTTCGGCGGTATTTCGAACCGCTGGCTTATGTTCCGGAAGGTTCATTTGTCTTCGGCTATCGCGAGCAAATTCCGGATTGGCTCCTGGGAAAGAGCTATGGCTTCGATGATTTTTCGGATGACGAAGCCGCAGATGCGTTTGGATATTCATTGAGTCTGATTCCGGCGGCAGCTCATCCGAATGTGCTTGCTGCCAGAGTCATGATGCACATTCATCGCGAGGACTGGGCCGGCGCCCGGGCGGAGCTGGAGCGCGTGCGAGCCAACGGAATTCCAGTGGAGAAGGAACTCGCGGTGGTTTCCAAATTGCTGGAGGATCACGGGGCCTGAGACGAATTGGAAGGTTTGCCAGCGAGGGGCAGGTCTTTTACACTGGCGAGCGCAATGGAACGCCAGCTTTTGATCGCCTCGACGCTTTGCTATTTCGCGGCCGTCGCGCGGACAGCATTTTCGTTGCGTGCGGGAGTTTTTCAGCCGGGCCGTTTTAGTTTTTTCGCGATCCTCGCCGGTTTCATTTTACAAACGGCCTTCCTCTCGGTCCGCGGCCATGCGGTCGGTCGCTGTCCGATCACGAATCTATTCGAGGTTTTCATATTCCTGGCCTGGTCGGTCGCCCTGATCTACATGCTGGTCGGTCCGGCTTACCGGCTCTCGCTCATGGGTGCGTTTACCGCGCCACTTGTTTTTGCGATTCAGACGTTCGCGCTTCTCGCGCCGATCGATGTCCCTCACCGCATGCGTCTCTCTGCGAATTCATGGCTCGAATTTCACGCTTCCATCTCAATGATCGCCTACGGGGCGTTTGCCCTCGCCTGCGTCGCCGGGCTGATGTACCTGGTGCAGGAGCGACAACTAAAGACGCACCAGCTGCATTCCATTTTCTATCATCTACCACCGTTGAATGATCTTTTTGCCGCGATCACCCGGCTGCTTTGGCTGGGCTTCGCGCTCTATACTGCCGGGTTAGTTAGTGGATTCTTCACCGGTCAGCCATTGCCCCACTTGAAAATCGTCTGCGCCATTCTCGTCTGGTTTCTTTACAGCGCGATCTTGTGGGTGCGCCATTTTGGAGTGATTGCACCGAAACGGGTGGCCGTACTCTGCGTGCTCGCTTTTGTGGCGGCGGTATCGGTATTGTGGGGAATCACCTTCGTTGCTCAGAAGTCGCCTCTGTCATGAACATTTTCTGCGTCGGCATCAGTCATCACACGGCCAGCGTTGCGATGCGGGAGCAATTTGCCCGTGAGCCGACAGCCGCGGCTCCTGCTCTGCGCGGAGCGAGCGGTTGCGAAGAACTGTTGTTGCTGGCGACGTGCAACCGGGTGGAAGTTTATGCGACTGCCACTAGTCCGATTTCCACCGAAGCGATTGCGGAATGTCTTGCGCGCGAGGTCTTGGACCGCGATCTCGCGGATGCGTCGGCATTTTACCGCTACGAGGCGGAAGATTGCGCAAAACATTTATTTCGCGTCACGTCGGGTCTCGATTCGATGGTGGTGGGAGAGACCGAGATCCTTGGCCAGGCCAAGCGGGCGTACGAGCAGGCTCGCCAGGATGGACGCATCGGTCCTTACCTTCACCGGCTCTTTCAGCGTGCTTTTCGCGTGGCGAAGCAAGTTCGGACGCACACCCAAATTACGCGCGGTGCGGTCTCGGTCGGATCGGTCGCGGTCGATCTCGCGGAAAAGATTTTCGGTGATCTGAGCGGGAGGAGAGTTCTTTTGCTGGGTGCGGGCGAAACGGGCGAGCGCACGGCGCGCGCACTGGTCTCACGCGGAGTTTCTGATCTCAGGATCGCGAACCGCTCGGAAGAACGAGCGACAAATCTGGCTGTATTGGTGGGAGGGCGCGTCATCCCATTCGCAGGTTGGGAAAATCAATGTCGCGAGGTCGATATCCTGATTTCATCGACCGCGGCTGATGAGCCGATTCTGACGCGCACCAGTCTCGAGCCGATGCTGTGCGATCGATTGGATCGGCCACTGTTCATTATCGATATCGCGGTCCCGCGGGATGTTGCCCCCGAGGTAAACCAGATCGAAGGCGTGTATCTTTACGACATCGATTCCCTGCAATCGATTGCCGAACAATCGCTCGTCCTGCGGAGGCAGCAGATCACAGCTGGTGACGAAATCATCGCCGAACACGTTGCGAGTTTTGCCGATTGGTTTTCGCGAAGCGCGGCCAATCGTTTGTCACGAAATGGCCTCGTTCACGCCGTCGTTACCGAAGTGCCTTTGCGAGCATCGGAGTCTTGAACGGCGCGGGTCGGCCATTAGTTATCGGCACGCGCGGGAGTGCGCTGGCGCGTGCACAAGCCGAGATGGTGGAACACGCGCTTCGAACGGCCTGGCCCGATCTCGGCATCGAAAGCAAGATCATCCGGACGAGCGGCGACGAAACCGCACGCAACCTGAGTGAACCCGCGAACCCGCGAGCGGGCCGGAAAGGAATGTTCACCGCCGAGATCGAACGGGTGCTGCTGGCAGAGGAAATCGATGTCGCGGTGCACAGCGCAAAGGATTTGCCGAGCGAGAAGACGTCGGGCCTCGAGATCGGTGCCGTTCTTCCGCGTGCGCCAGTGGAGGACGTTTTAGTGATGAAAAATGCCGGCGATTTCTCCTCGATGCGAAGCGACGCAACCGTTGCCACAGGAAGCGTCCGGCGGAGTTATCAGCTGCATGCGCACCGCGCAGATCTGCGCTTGGTCGAGTTGCGCGGCAATGTCCCTACGAGATTACGCAAATTGATCGAAAATGATTGGGATGCGGTCGTGCTGGCCCGCGCCGGTCTGGAGCGCCTCGGATTTGAGCCGACCGATCAAACCATCCAGTTTGAGGGAACAAGGCTATTTACCGAATTGTTGCCTTGTGAAGATTTTGTTCCCGCAGGAGGACAGGGGGTCGTTGCCCTGCAAATCAAAGCCGATGATGGAAAGACGAAGCAGCTGGTTGATCGAATAAATCACGCGGAGACCTTCTTGTGTCTGCGCGCTGAGCGTGAGTTTTTGCGGGTCTTGCAAGGCGACTGCGGTTCGCCTGTTGGAGTGCTCGCTACAATCGAAAGATCCGCGATGAAATTGCGCGCGGAAGTTTTTGAAACGGAATCCCGCCTGCGTCGCCGTGGGGAAGTGAGTGGAAATCCGGAGCAATCAGAGTTCCTCGCAGCTGAATTGATAAGGCAAATCAATGGCGGATAAGAAAAAGGCCGGGAAGTGCTTTCTCGTGGGCGCCGGACCGGGCGACCTCGGATTGGTAACGCTGCGCGCAAAGGAGTGTATCGAGCAGGCGGATCTCATTGTTTACGACTACCTGTCGAATCCCGAAATGCTTGGCTGGGCGCGTGAAACGGCTGAGATCATCTACGTCGGCAAGAAGGCTGGCGCACATACGCTTTCACAGGATCAAATCAACGCGCTCCTGGTCGAAAAGGCGTCGGCCGGAAATCAGGTGGTCCGATTAAAAGGCGGTGATCCGTTTGTGTTCGGGCGCGGGGGCGAAGAAGCGGAAGCGCTCGCGCAGGCGAAAATTTCGTTCGAGGTCGTACCCGGAGTTACATCGGCGATCGCAGGGCCGGCGTATGCGGGAATTCCCATCACGCATCGCGAACAAAACTCTCACGTGACTTTTTTTACCGGACACGAGGATCCGGGGAAGACGGAAAGTTCAATTGATTTTGCAGCGCTGGCGAAACTTGGCGGGACCCAGGTGATGCTGATGGGTGTGGAGCGAATCGAAGCGATCGCGAAGCGGATGCTCGACTCGGGTATGCGAGCGGACCTGCCAGTCGCGCTGGTGCGGTGGGCAACGACCGGACGTCAGGAGACGCTGGTCGGAACTCTGAGCGACATCGCGCAACGGGTGAAGACCGCGAGATTCGAGGCGCCGGCGGTAGCGGTGTTTGGGGATGTCGTGTCGCTGCGAGAAAAGCTGAATTGGTATGAGGCCCGCCCGCTTTCCGGCAAGCGGATCGTCGTCACGCGGACCCGACAGCAAGCCGGCGTGCTGAGTCGGGAATTGCGTTTGCTCGGGGCCGACGTTTTGGAATTGCCAACAATCCGGATCGAACCCCCCAAGGATCTCCGCGAATTCGCTGAACTGGTTCAGGACGCGCACACGTACGATTGGATCGTCTTTACCAGTCCGAACGGCGTGACGGCGTTCTTCGACCTCTTTTACAAACTCTACGACGATGCCCGCGAGATCGGCGGCGCGCGGATCGCGGCCATCGGTCCGGCGACGGCTCAGCGGGTGAAGGATTATCACCTCCATGTCGATCTCCAGCCCGAAGAATTCGTGGCCGAGGCGATCGTTCGCGAATTCAAGAGGGAAGGAGGTGTGGAGAATCTACGAATTTTGCTCGCGCGCGCAGAGAAGGCGCGAGACGTGCTACCCAAAGAGCTCTCTGCGTGGGGAGCAATCGTGGATCAAGGTTTCGCTTATCGAACGGTAGCCGAGACGCGCGACATTACTGGCGCGCGGCGCCGCCTATTGGACGAAGGCGCAGATCTGATCACCTTCACCAGCTCCTCGACAGTGGAAAACTTCCTCGCTCTCGGGCTGCCCTGGCCGAAAGGGATGCAAATTGCCAGCATCGGTCCGATCACGTCGAAGACCGTGCGCGAGCATGGCCTTAAAGTCGACGTGGAAGCACGGCGACACGACATCCCGGCCTTGGTGGAGACGATCAGAAACTTTTACAAGAAAGGGCAATCAAGTAATGGGTAGTGGGATAAGGATCGAGGATGAGTTTGCTTCCACCATGCAGCAATTGAGCGCGGAGGCGGCAAAGTCGTTCTCGGGAGATACGCCTCAGGGGCAAACTGCCAAACTGAGTGAGCAGATGGGCCAGATGATACAGGAGTTTCGGACCCTGGGATCGCGAGTGCAGAATCTTGAGATCACCTTGCAGAAACGCTTTCAGGCGATTTCCGACTCCATGCCCCGGACTGAAGCGTTCGACTTCGGGCCTCAGCTGACAAAAATGGAGGACCAGATCAGCGCGATCCGTAACACCGAGAGTGTGAACCAGCGGCTCTTTGATACGCTGCACGAAGAGCTGATCAATTATCGCGACAATTTTCTGCGGGAATCACTGCAAAAGCCTTTCATCCGCGATTTGATCGTCTTGTTTGATGACCTGACCGGCTTGTTGGGGCAGCTGGAAACTGCCGCGAAGCGTGAATCCGATGGAGGATCGGTTTCTCTCTGGCGTAACAATCTTGAGAACGCGATTCATTCCATCGTGGAAATCCTGCATCGACTCGAAGTGAGCGAGATCGAGCAGAAGGAAAAGGTGGACCGCACCTATCACCGCGTCGTCACTTTCGAGCCGGCTGATTTTGCCGAGGAAGACGGCCGGATTGTGATGCGAATCCGCCGTGGATTCCTCTGGCGCGGCAAGGTTCTGCGACCGGAAGAAGTAATCGCGAAGCGCTTCAACTAGCGCGTTTCAGGTCGTTCCAAAATTCTGCCTGATCGCCTTAAGGCGCGTCGGCGGAATTCCCCCTCGTATTCGGCATGGAAACTGCATTTACGAAGGGCTCACATCCTTCGCAATTCAAATTCTCCTTTAACGCGTATGGCTCATCGAAAAGCAGTCGGAATCGATCTCGGAACAACCTTCTCTGCCGTTGCCCACATCGACCCCTACGGGAAGGCGCAAATCATCCCGAACGCAGAAAGCGAGCGGATCACGCCTTCGGTGATTCTCTTCGACAACGGGAAGGCCATTATTGGCACGCTGGCGAAAAACAACTCGGTGGCCGAGCCGGAACAGGTTGTCGATTTCGTGAAGCGCGAGATGGGGAAACCGAAGGAGCAGTTTCAACGCGAAATCGACGGGAAAACCTATTCCGCGGAGGAACTTTCCGCTCTGATCTTGAAAAAGCTCAGAGCCGACGCGGAAAAGTATCTGAAGGAGGCGGTGACCGACGCAGTCATTACCGTCCCAGCCTATTTTAATGACGCGGAACGAACGGCGACTATTACGGCAGGACAACTGGCGGGACTGAATGTTCTCCAGATCATCAATGAACCCACAGCAGCGGCGCTGGCCTACGGCCTGGATAAGCTCGATCAGGATCAAACCGTTTTCGTTTTCGATCTGGGCGGGGGCACTTTCGACGTCACGATCATGCGCATCGAGGATCACACGATCAAGATGCTCGCGACCAATGGCGATCACCGGCTCGGCGGAAAGGATTGGGACGATGTTATCGTCAATCACGTGGCCGAGGAGTTTGATCGGGCGCACGGCGAAAATCCGCTCCTAAACCTGGCGAGCTATCAGGATCTGCAAAGCCGGGCGCTTGCCGCCAAGATTCAGTTGAGCAGCCGGCCCCACACAACGGTTGTTCACAGTCACAATGGACAAAGTGTAAAGGTTGACCTGACCCGCGAAGAATTCGAACGCCGGACGCGTCAGTTAATGGAGAAGTGCAAAACCATCTGTGAAATGGTGATGCAGGAAGCGGAGATGAAATGGGACGAAATCGACAAGGTATTGCTCGTCGGTGGAATGACGCGGATGCCAATGGTGCGCGACATGATCTCCAAACTCTCCTGCGCACCTCTGATTGACGATGTGAATCCGGACGAGGCGGTCTCGATCGGCGCGGCGCTCCAGGCTGTTCTCTCGTTGCTGGAAGAAGAGGACATTTCCGGAGAGAAATTCCTGCCGGAGGACACGCGGCAGCAATTTTCCGGACGGGAAGGCGGCCTGATTCAAGTGACTGATATCACCTCGCACACACTCGGCGTCGTGCTCTGGGATGAAGGTCAACTCGAGGAATATGTTTTTCCGATGATTCGCAAGATGACCGCAATTCCGGCATCGGCGAAGAACTCCTTCGGCACCGCGACCGCAAATATGGAACGCGCGATTGTTCGGGTAGTCGAAGGCGAGAGTTCGATTCCCGGAGAGTGCACTCCGCTCGGAATTTGCGATGTGGAACTGCCGCCGTTTCTCCCCAAGGGTTCGCCGGTCGAACTGACTTATCAGTATAACGCGAATCAGGTCCTCGAAGTCGCCGTGGCGGCGGCAGGCAACACCGCGAAAGTCTCGATCCAGCGCAATACCGGCCTCGCACCGAGTGAGATCAGCAAGGCCGCGGTCGGATTAGGGACGATCAAAGTCGCGTAGCAGAGATGGTCAAGTGCGAGATCACGTTTCCAATCCCATTACCCGACGATCCGCAAAAGTGGGATGGCTGGAACAAATATAAGTCCCCCAACTTCTATGAACGGCTCTGCCTGGATCCGGAAACGAATCCCAGTAATGAGCTGATCGAAGAACATTGCCGCGAACTGTTGCGCTGGTGGCAAAAGAAACTGCCGCTCAAAAACCAGCCCAGTAACCCAATTACCCAGCTTCTGCGACCCGGGCTCGATGAGTCGTCCCGCTATCTCACCGAAGCCCGGGTAGAGCTGCTCGATCCAGAGCGGCGACGGGAGGTGGACGATGATATTGCCGCTCAGGCGCACGAGCAATCCGTCGCCGAGTTCCACAAGTTTCTCGCGTTTGCCCTCATCGACGGCGTACTGACAGCGGAGGAGGAGAGGAGCCTCTGGCGGTTCGGGGCGGAACACGGATTGACCGTCGAAGAGATGAATTCTCTCGTTGAAGCCGAACTCGAGAAGAGGGGCGCCAAGCGCGCCGACCCGGTAAGCGCGGCTGCGCCCGCGCCCAAACCTGCGCGACCGGCTGGCCGCCGCATGCGCTCGCTCCACCCCAAAGACGATTTCCTGCGCATCCTGCGCCTGAGTGGGTTGGACGGCAGTTCGATGACAGACGACCAGCGGGATGCTTTTATCAACATGGCCGAGAATCTCGGTCTGGATGCCGGCGAAGCGGAAGATTTGGTTGATGTTTTTTTGGACGAAGTGGATCAGCTCGCTCCCACCGGGGCCGCTGCCCCGCCGCCCCCCGCCCGTCAAGGTAGTTGCACCCGCGCCTAAAGAGATTCCAGCGGAGCCTGTATCCGAACCAATCGTCACCGAGGGCGAACAGAATCGTTATGCGAACTTTGAGAATTCCATCGGCGGCCAAATGTATTTCATCCCATCGGGGGAATTCACCATGGGTTCAGAAGAGGCGGACGCGGCCCCCAACGAGCGCCCTTTGACGCGAATCACGCTCAACCGTTTTTACATGGCGCGGTACTTGATCACGAATGCGCAATACGAGCAATTTGATCCGGGTCATGCCCGAAAGCGGGCTCCTGGAGCCGGCGATAATCATCCGGTCATTTATGTAAGCAGTCTGGACGCGATGAAATTCTGCCAGTGGCTCACGACTCGGGAACGGAAGAAGTATCGCCTGCCGACGGAGGCGGAGTGGGAATATGCCGCTCGGGGAACAGATGGCCGGAAATATCCCTGGGGTAATTTTTCCGATCGCAACAATGTGGCCAATTTTGCTGATCGAAACACGGTGTTTGCGTGGAGCGATCGTGACATCGACGATGGATATCCGGAAAGCTCGCCCGTCGGCGCATTCCCGCTCGGAGCCAGTTATTTCAGAATCGATGACATGGCCGGAAACGTTTGGGAATGGTGCCTCGATTACTTCGAAGCTTATCGTGGCGCCCCAAAGACAAATCCCCGAGGCCCCACCGCAGGGATGAAGCGTGTTTACCGCGGGGGCAGTTGGAAATCGCGTTTCAACAGTTTGCGGGCGACCGCCCGCGGATCGAACGCTCCGAATTACTCGTGCAACGATCTTGGCTTCCGGGTCGTGTGTGAGTGCGACAAAGAGGGCTGATAACAGCTGCGGCTGCGCTCTTTCGCGCTGGCCGTCCTGAATTCCCAGGTACTGCGACTCGGGGCGGCGATCAGGAAGGATTGAAACGGAACTTGGTTCGGCCGCGTTTTGCGTTGGCCTTGGCTTTACGCCGACTCTTCTGATTGGGTGTCTCGAAGGCCCTCAACCGGCGGACTTCTTCAAGGATTCCCTCGGCATCCAGCTTGTTCTTCAGCCGTTTCAGGGCGCGATCCACAGGCTCGCCTTTACGAACAATAACTTCTGGCATGGTGGGTTTCTTCCTAAAAGGTTGGAACAGTATTAGTCGGTCGGTGACGCGGAGCCTACTCGGGCAAGCAGCCACCGTCAACTTTTGTGAAAAACTTTCGTTAAGCGGCCCCAGCGGGCTTCGCGGACGCCGCCTTTTCGGCCAGTTCTCGCCGGAGAGAACTAGCACTACCCCCGCGCGCACGCGTCCACCAGAGAACGATCGGAGAGGCAATGAAAATGGACGAATAGGTGCCGACTACGACCCCGATGATAATTGCCAGCGCGAAATCTCGCAGGACCGGGCCGCCAAAGAAAAACAGGCAAAGAATCGGGATCAATGTGACACCACTCGTGAGGATGGTTCGGCTCAGCGTCTGGTTGATGCTCTCGTTCATGATTTGCTCGATCGAGCCTTTTCGTCCGCTCCGCAGGCCTTCGCGGATTCGGTCATACACAACGATCGTGTCGTTGATCGAATAACCGGCAATCGTGAGCACGGCACCGACCATCGTAAGAGTCAATTCCCGGCCGAGAAGTGAGAACATGCCCACGGTGATCAGAACGTCGTGAAGCAGGGCGACGATGGCACCCACCGCAAACGAAAGTTCGAAGCGGATCGTGACGAAGATGAGAATCCCGAGAATTCCCAGCCCAAGCGCCCAAAGCGAACTCTTCGCCAGTTCACCACCGACCAGGGCACCGACACGTTCCGCGCGCTCGACCTTGAACTGGGCTTCGGAAAGGGCCGGTATCACCTGCTTCTCGATCGCCTCGCTTGTGTTGATCGGGCTGCGGATGGTGATGTAAGTTTTGCCGCCCTGCTGGGATTGCTGGATCGGTTCACCTTCGAGATGAAGCGGCTTTAATGCCTCGCGAACCTGCGCCACCGAGACATCGTGCGTCGAACTCAAGGTCACCAGATCTCCGCCCTTGAAATCCACTCCGAAGTTGCGGTCACCTCGAACGACAAAGGCCGTGGCTCCCGCGATGATCAATGCCAGGGAGAACATCACAGCAACGAAACCTTTGCCGAGGAAGTTGATATTTTGCGACGAGATCAGGTGCATCATCGAGATGCGTTTGACCTTCCCGCTGTCGACAAACCAACTGAATAGGTTCCGGCCCACGATCAAAGCCGTGAAGAGGGAAGCGAGGATACCGAGCGTAAGCGAGATGGCGAAACCCTTGACTGGTCCGCTCGCTTTCCAAAAGAGAATCGCGGCCGTAATCAAAGTGGTAACATTGGCGTCAAAAATTGAACTGAACGCCTTTTGGTAAGCCGCTTGCACCGCGACTTTAAGTGATTTTCCCAGCGCGAGTTCTTCGCGCAATCGTTCGTAAACGAGCACGCTGGCGTCGACCGCGAGGCCGATGGTCAGAATAATGCCGGCGATCCCGGGAAGAGTGAGGACGAAGTTGAACATGCTGAGCGCGCCCATGAGCAGGATGATGTTGACGATGAGCGCGAGGTTCGCGATCAGGCCCGCGAACTTGTAGTAGATCTGAACCAATACCAGCGTCAGTGCCAGACCGACCAAACCGGCGATGATGCTCGCCCGGATCGAATCGTATCCGAGAGTGGGGGAGACGCTGCGTTCTTCCTCCACACTTACCGGAGTCTGCAATGGATTCTCAAGGACGCTGGCCAACCCGCGCGCCTCCTTTTCTTCGAAGTGGCCAGTAATGATCGCGTCGCCACCGTAAATCGCCGTGTTAATGCGCGGCGCCGATTGAATCACGCCATCGAGCACAATGGCGAAACGATGACCGACATTCGCCTCGGTAATCTTGCCGAACAATTTTCCGCCTTCACTGTCGAACTTGAGCTGCACCGTCCAGCCGTCGTTGCCGTAATAGGCGTGCGATTCGGTCACGCGATCGCCGCCGAGATCCGCTTTCTTCTTCACTAGCAAGCGCTCTTCGGTCGGCTTCTGACCCTCGCCACGCTCCATCTTGTAGGTCTCGATCCGATATTCGGGTGGAATCACCTCCGTGCCTGCGTCGATGGCGCGCAGACGGTCCCCGTTATCCGGATAAACCATGCGAAATTCGAGTTTCGCGACACGGGAAAGCTGTTCGCGGGCCTCAATGATTTTCTCCGGATCCAACCCCGGGATTTGGACGAGAATGCGATCCTTCCCCACCGGGCTGATCACGGGCTCGCCGCCGCCAAAGTAATCGACGCGTTTGCGAATGACTTCGACCGCCTGATCGAGCATGACTTTGGTGACTGGCTTATCGCCTTCCATCAGCCGAATCAAAAACGAAGTCCCGCCTTGGATATCGAGGCCGAGCTGGATCTTCTTCTTCGGTGGATAAATGGTCACCAGACTGAACGCAACCAGAAGGACCATCAGCAGCGTCGCCAGAACGCGTTTCCGCACCCCGAAATCGGTGGCGAAGTACCAGCCGAAAAGAATTAAAAGGACGAGACCGACGAAAAATGTAAACGCGGGGGTCATTCTGATTCTGTCATTCTAAAGGAACCCGGCCGCTCTCTTACCCGTCAGACTTCACCACATTCGTCACGGCGGACTTATCCATCTCGATTTTCACGTTATCGGCCACCTTCACGATCACCGTCGTCTCCTTCACGTTGGTGATGATGCCGTGAATGCCTGATGCAGTTACGACGCGGTCGCCCGTTTTCAGCGACGCAACGATGCGCTGTTGTTCTTTTTGCCGTCGCATCTGCGGACGAATCATCACGTAGTAAGCGAGAATGAAAATGAAAACAAACGGAAGCATTCCGATGAGTCCGGCACCGGGCGCGGCTGGACTGGCGGCGGGAGTTTGAGCGAGAAATAGGTGCAAAATAGGCATCGGGGAAATTTGAGCGAGGCGCACCTTAAGCGCGAACGCGTTCCCTGCAATTCAATTGTAATTGTTCGGCTCTTCTAGGTGCCGCTGTCTCAGCGGCAGACCGCAGTGACTTATCCTAGGATTCAAGCGCAAGATACGGCGGCAGCTATAACGCCAGATCGGTCTCTCGCGTTTTGTAATTCGAAACAAAATTTCGACGAAATTCGCCAAATGTTCCGTTTTCAATCATCACACGCGTCCGCCGCATCAATTCGAGATAGAAATGCAGATTGTGCAAGCTGATGAGACGCAGTCCGAGAATTTCTTCCGCTTTCACGAGATGCCGGATATATCCGCGCGAAAAATCGCGGCAGGCCGGACAGGTGCAACTGTCTTCAATCGGTCCTTTTTGCATCGCGAATTCGGCGTTTTTCAGGTTCAACGTGCCGCTGGCGGTGAAGGCCGTGCCGTTGCGCGCGAGCCGTGTCGGCAGAACGCAATCGAACATGTCCATGCCGCACGCGATCAATTCCAACAATTGTGGCGGCGTGCCCAGACCCATCGCGTAACGCGGTTTGTCCGCGGACAAATACGGCTCGCTCCATGCCACCGCCGACATCATTTCCGCTTCGGGCTCGCCGACACTGACACCACCGATAGCGTAACCGTCGAAGCCGATTTCGCAGAGCGCTTGCGCCCCTTGCCGTCGGAGATCCTCGAACGTTGAGCCTTGCACAATCCCGAATACGAGCTGGCTCGCGCTTTCTGGCGTTGGACGTTGGACGTTGGACGTTGAGCGTTGGACGTTTTCGTTTCGAGGCCTCGCAGCTTCCTTGCACCTCCTCGCCCAGCGCAGCGTCATTTCCAAACTGCGCGCCGCATAATCGCGTTCGCACGGCCACGGTGGGCATTCATCCAGGACCATCGCGATGTCGCTCCCGAGCGTCGCTTGAACTTCCATCGCGACTTCCGGCGAAATAAACGTCGGCGTCCCATCGAGATGATTCTGAAAATGAACGCCTTCCTCCGTGATCTTCCTCAATTTCGCGAGCGAGAAGATTTGGTAACCGCCGCTGTCGGTCAGAATCGGGCCATCCCAGTTCATGAAGCAATGGAGTCCACCGAAATGCCGGATTATGTCCAGCCCCGGCCTAACGAATAAGTGATACGTATTCCCGAGGATGATTTGCGCATCGAGCTCGCGCAGTTCCCGCGGACTGACTGCTTTCACGCTCCCTTGTGTACCCACCGGCATGAACGCCGGCGTCTCAATCACGCCATGAGCCGTCGTCAAGCGACCACATCTCGCGCTCGACGAAATATCTTTTTGGAGCAACTCGAACACGCCGTCATCTCGCGGCTGTCGTCTTTTCTGGCAAGCGCAACCTGAGTGACGCTCAATCGATTCGGTGGGGTCGCCCCATCCAGACGTTGACGCCGGGCGAATACGTAGCTCCCACCTGGTTTGCGTCGGGCCACCAATCGCCGGTTACGGCCAGCAAGTCATCAGTAACAACGGTGACATCAGCTGATAGTTGCGGCCAAGGCGGATGCCAGACCCGGAAATAGCGTCGGCGCCGTCGGTGTTCCGTGAACGCCGTGTAGCGTTCGAGCAGAAATTCTGTGAGTGATTCTGCGTCGCAGACGGAGGGCTTGCCGGCTGGAAGGCTGCCATGATATTCGAGCCGGCCCTGCTTCGCTTTTACGCAGCCGCGCAGCTCGTCGTCGCCATCGCAATGCTCGTAGCCGAGATGACCAAACCGGTAAGGTAATCCGAAGGCCCGCGGCCCGAGATGAACGGCGAGAGCATTCGACAGCCATTCAGCCAGGAAATAAATCCCCGACTCCCCATTGTGACGGACATAGGTGCGAACGTTCAGGAATTCGTGTGTCCCGATCGGTTTTAGTAAAAATTCGCCAACTGGCCCACCAATACGAAGGCGCATTCTCGATAGAGTAAAGGCGACAATGCTCACGAACGCCCGGCCATCTCGCAAATCGAGTTGAAACGGCACGCACCGTTGCAAACCTTCAGGGTCCGTCTCGTAGTGAACAAAAACGGCTCGGTCCCAGCGTGCGATGAATAGGGGCTCGCTGCGATTTTCGAGCATGCGTTGCCTGGCCGCTTCGCTCAATCCTCCAGTGGCCCTCGCGTCTTTCGCTGAGGAGCCGTCAAGCTCGAGCTGCGCCCCGCTCAAGTTTAGCCTCCGGCGAAAAGATCTTCCAACGCGCCGCGAAGTGCCGTGAATTGAAATTCGAATCCCCGCTCGAGGAAATGCTTCGGCGTGCAACGGCGTCCGCCCAAAGCGAGGCTCGCCTCGGTCCGCATGAACCAGGAACCGATGTGAGCGACGAGTGCCGGAACTGGCGGGCTCCACGGGCGATGAAGCGCGCGTCTCATCTCTCGCATGAACTCGGCGTTGGTAACCGGATTCGGCGCCGTCGCGTTGAAAACGCCTGAAATATCATTTCGCTCGATGGCTGCGAGGAACATGCGGTTCAAATCGGCGATGTGAATCCAACTAACGAATTGCCGGCCAGTGCCAACGGCGCCTCCAAGAAAGAATCGAGTTAGCCGCGCCAGTACCTCCAGCGCGCCTCCATTTGGACCGAGCGCAAAGCCGATTCGCAAAACCGCCTTCCGCATTAGCGGGGCTTGAATCGCACGAAAAGCCTCTTCCCAGCGTCGACAGACCTCCACCGAAAATCCATCGCCCTCCGGCGCGTTCTCGTCACACCAGCGATCACCCGGGTCGCCATAGATCGCGAGCGAGCCTGCTTGCACGAAAGCCACTGGCGGTTTCGCGCATTCCGTAATCGCCTGACCGAGGACGCGGACCGAATCAACGCGGGACTCGATAATCTCGCGTTTGTTCTTTGACGTGTAGCGACAATTCACGCTCTTGCCCGTCAGGTTCACAACCGCCGCCGCTCCGTCGAGCACCTTCTTCCACGCGCCGAGCGTCTTCCCGTCCCACTGAACGTGATGCACTGGTCCCGCTTCGTGCGGCGCCGTCCGGCCCAGCACAAAAACTTCGTAGCCCTTTGCGATAAGCACCGTCGAGAGAGAGCGACCGAGAAAGCCACTTCCGCCTGCGAGAACGATGCGCGGTGAGGTCTTCATTCAAGAAAGCGCCGGCTCATCTTGCGACGCCGAGCATTCGAAAAGCCTTGTCCCCCAATTTCGCCAGCCTGACGACCGCTGGAGTGGGCAGGTTGGACATTCGTTCAAACGCAACAGCTCCCAATTCCAGAAAGTCTAGCAAATCGGAGAGACGTTCGCGCGTATAGGCATCCGCAGATTTGCCTTTGCCGGATTCGGCGATGCAATCCCGAAGTACTCTGATGGTGGGATCGATCTCGCGTTTCTTCCGCTCGCGCGCGATGACGCGAAACATGGCAAAAACATCCTTCATCGATTCGAAATGATCGCGCCGATCACCCGCGAGATGGACGATCTTCACGATGCCCCAGTTCTGTAATTCACGCAGACTCGTGCTCGCGTTAGAACGGGCGATCCCGAGGGTGGCGGCGATCTCCTCGGCCGGGAGTGGTTTTTCCGCGAGAAAGAGCAACGCATGCACCTGGGCGACGGTGCGATTAATTCCCCAGCGCGTTCCCATTTCTCCCCAATGCAGGATAAATTTTTGGGCGACGGGAGCGAGTTTATGCAGATTCATCTGTTATTTCTGACGAAACAGAAATAACAGAAATACACGAGGTGTCAATCGTGTTTCACCAAAGATTTTTTCGGCCGATTGATCACGACCACCGACAAAATAATGACGGCCGTTCGACCACGACCGGAGCGCCTCGCATCCAAGGCTTTCCAGGCAACGTAAACCACGGGCTAAAATATTCTTGCAGCGTTAGAAATCGTTCCTATATTGGTCGCTCTCCGCATCAGGTGCGTGAGGAAGGTGGACGCGGCCTGAGCGGTTTTTTTGTCGCCCGAATATCGACGTCGGGCGCATTTTAATTTCGAGAAAATGCCAACCATTAATCAACTGATTCGCAAAGGACGAAAGAAGGTCTCGGTGAAATCGAAGTCACCGGCGCTGAAGAATTGTCCGCAGCGGCGCGGCGTCTGCACTCAGGTCATGACGCGAACGCCGAAGAAGCCGAATTCTGCCCTGCGAAAAGTGGCGAAAGTACGGTTGACCAATGGCCAGGAAGTGATTGCATACATTCCCGGCGAAGGGCACAATCTGCAGGAGCACTCGATCGTGCTCGTGCGGGGCGGTCGGGTGAAGGATTTACCGGGGGTGCGCTACCACATTGTGCGTGGAACGCTCGACAGTCTCGGGGTGGATGGGCGCCGGCGGAGTCGATCGAAATACGGAGCGAAGCGTCCGAAATCGGGCGGTGATGCCGCAGCCAAAGAGGGCGCAAAGAAAACGAAATAATTTAACGACCTAAGAATTACGGAAACGAAATCCCATGTCTCGTCGGCGGAAAGTTTACAAAAAAGAGGAGAAGCTCGACTCGCGTTATGGCAGCGCGGCAGTCGCGCGTCTGATCTCTACCGTGATGAAGAACGGGAAGAAGTCGCTCGCCGAACGAATCGTCTACACCGCGATCGATAAATCGCGCGAGGGGTCGGATGCAGTCGATCCGCTCGAAGTCCTAAACAAAGCCCTCGATAACGTTCGGCCGCGTCTCGAAGTAAAATCGCGCCGTGTCGGTGGCGCGACCTACCAGGTCCCGATGGAAGTAACGCCGGCGCGTCAGGTCTCGCTCGCGATGCGCTGGATCGTGCAATACGCAAACAGCCGCCGCGGCATGCCGATGGCCGAGGCGCTTGGTCATGAGATCAAAGACGCCGCTTCCGGTCAGGGCAACGCAATCAAGAAACGCGAAGACACGCACAAGATGGCGCAGGCGAACCGCGCTTTTGCGCACTTTCGCTGGTAACGATTTATGGCAACGGCGACAATGGAAAAGAAACCAGCTTCGAAGAGTCCGAATTCGCCGGATCGCAAATTCCCGCTCGAGCGGACACGGAACATCGGCATTGCCGCGCACATTGATGCAGGCAAGACGACGATAACCGAGCGCGTTTTGTTTTACACCGGCATGATCCACAAGATGGGTGAGGTGCATGAAGGCACTACTGTGACCGACTGGATGGAGCAGGAGCGCGAGCGCGGGATTACGATTACTTCAGCGGCGACGACCTGCGCCTGGGCACAACGCAAGGAAGAAGGCGTTTACAAGATTTTCGAGGGGATCAAGCAGCGCATCAATATTATCGACACCCCGGGCCACGTTGATTTCACGGCTGAAGTGGAACGCTCATTGCGCGTGCTCGACGGCGCGATCGCAGTTTTCGACGGCGTAGCCGGCGTGCAGCCGCAATCGGAAACAGTCTGGCGGCAGGCGACGAAATATAACGTCCCGCGCCTGGCGTTCATCAACAAGATGGATCGTGTCGGCGCCGACTTTAAGATGTCGGTCGAGAGCATCCATAAGAAACTTGGCGCAAACGCATGGCCAGTTCTCCTTCCGCTGGGTAAGGAAGATCAGCTCAGGGGTCAGCTCGATGTCATTAATAAGAAGGCGATCATTTATTCGGAGAGCGATCAACTGGGATCGACCTACGAGGTGAAGGATATTCCGACCGAATATGTCGGTGTGGTGGACAAGGCGTACAAAGAGTTGGTCGAACAGATTTCGAACATCGACGACGAAGTCGCCGAAGTCGTCATTCACGAGAAACCGGTTTCTGCGGAATTGTTAAAGGCGGGCATTCGCCGGCAAACGATTGCGAACAAATTTGTGCCGGTGATCGGCGGGTCGGCGTTAAAAAACATTGGTGTGCAATACCTGGTCGATGCCGTCGTCGATTATCTACCGAGTCCGCTCGATATTCCGCCAGCGGTTGGTCTGGACCCGGATAATCCGGGCGAAAAAATTGAAGCTCCGACCGACGATAACGGCAATTTTTGCTCGCTGGCCTTCAAGCTCTGGAGCGATCCGTTTGTCGGCAAACTGGTTTTCTTTCGCGTTTACTCGGGCACGCTGTCGAAGGGTGATACGGTCTACAACCCGCGCACGAACAAGCGCGAACGCATCAGCCGCCTGATTCAAATTCAGGCGGACAAGCGCGAGGACATCGACACCTGCTACTCCGGTGACATTGCGGCGATTGTCGGCATTAAGAACATTACGACGGGCGACACGCTTTGCGATGAGGATCACCCGATCCTGCTCGAGCCGCCTTCATTCCCCGATCCGGTCATCTCAATGGCGATCGAACCAAAGACAAAGCAGGACCAGGAAAAAATGGCGATCGCGTTGCAGCGTCTCGCCGAGGAAGATCCGACTTTCCGCGTTTATACGCACGAAGACACCGGCCAGACGATCATCGCCGGCATGGGCGAGCTGCATCTGGAAATCATTCGCGACCGGATGTTCCGCGAATTCAAAGTGGATGCGAACGCGGGCAAACCGCAGATCGCTTATCGCGAGACGATCACTTCACCGGCTGATGGCGAAGGCAAGCTGATCAAGCAATCGGGCGGCCGCGGTCAGTACGGCCATGTCATCATCAAGACGCATCCTAACGAGCGCGGCAAAGGAATTACGATCGAGAACAAGGTAGTGGGTGGAAACATTCCGAAGGAATACATTCCGGCCTGCAAGAAGGGCATTGAAGAAGCGGTACTGAACGGCGTCGTCGGCGGCTATCCGGTAATCGACGCGCACGTCGATATCGTGGACGGATCTTATCACGACGTCGATTCGAACGAACTCGCGTTCAAGCTCGCTGCAATTTTCGCGGTCAAGGACGCTTTCAAGAAAGCGAAGCCGATCCTGCTCGAGCCGATCATGAAGGTGGAAAATCTAACGCCAGAAGAATTTCAAGGCGACATCTGCGGCGATCTGAGCCGCCGCCGCGGCAGCATCAGCAGCATCGAGACGAAAGGAAATCTCACGGCTGTGCATGCCGAGGTTCCGCTCGCGGAAATGTTCGGTTACGCGACCGCGATCCGTTCACTTTCCAAAGGCCGCTCGAGTTATTCGATGGAGCCCTCGCATTTCGAACAAGTCCCACAACAGCTCGTCGCGGCCATCCTCGACCAGAAGGAGAAATAAATGGCCGCTGGACAACGCATCCGCATTCGCTTGAAAGCATTCGACCATCGCATGCTCGATCAATCGGCCGTCGATATCGTCGAGACGGCGAAACGCACCGGCGCGCGCGTGGCCGGTCCGATTCCGTTGCCGACGCTGATCGAGAAATTCACGGTCAATCGCTCGCCGCACGTCGATAAAAAATCGATGGATCAATTTGAAATCCGCACCCACAAACGCCTGCTCGACATCATCGAGCCGACGGCCAAGACGGTGGACGAGCTGAAGAAACTGAACCTGCCGGCGGGCGTGGATATCACCATCAAGATTTAGCGCCGGAACAATTTGCGAACCCACGATCAAGATCATGAGCATCGGATTACTCGGACAAAAAATCGGCATGACCAGCGTCTACGACGCCAATGGCAAGCTGCGTCCTGTGACCGTGATCGCGGCGGGCGATAACACGCTGCTTCGCCGCCTAACGAGCGAGAACGACGGCTACTCCGCCATCCAGGTCGGATTTCACACGCAAAAAGAATCGCGGGTCACGAAAGCTTTGATGGGTGGATTCAGAAAAGCGGGCTCTGAGCCGAAAAAATTGGTTCGCGAATTTCGGTTGGCAAGCGATGCGCCGGAAGGCGAAATCAATTTGAGCATCGGGCAGTTTCAGCCCGGAGACTGGGTGGATGTGATCGGCCGGTCGAAAGGCAAAGGCTTCCAAGGCGTGATGAAGAAGCATAACTTTCACGGGCAGGGCGCCGCGCACGGTTCCAAAACGCATCGACGCAACGGCGCAATCGGCAATCGTTCTACGCCGGGCCGGATTTGGAAAAACATGGGCATGCCCGGGCATATGGGCGACGAACGTGTGACCGTGCAAAATCTGCAGGTCATCCAAGTGCGCGAAGGCGAAAAAGTCATTTTGATCAGCGGTGCGGTTCCAGGAGCAACCGGCAGTTATGTCGTCGTCCGTCCTGCAATCAAGAAACCAGCGGCAGCCAGCAAATGAGCGCGAAAGTTTTAACCCCAGCTGCTGCGAAGGAAGCAAAGTTCGACCTGATCGAAGGCGGGCGAGGAACGCAAGCTGTCCACGGTGTGGTCGTCGCCATGCGCGCAGCGCGTCGTTCCGGTTCCGCGAATACGAAGACGAAAGCGGAGGTTAATTTTTCCGGAGCAAAACCATGGCGGCAGAAAGGGACGGGCCGAGCACGCGCCGGTTACAAATCATCGCCTGTCTGGCGGACTGGCGGCGTGGTCTTCGGGCCGAAGCCTCGCGACTATACCAAGAAAGTTTCCAAATCGATTCGGCGCCTCGCTTTTCTCAAGGCGCTTACGGAAAGAATTAAGGCCGGTGACGTACTAACGATCGACAGCTTTGCGGTCGCTGAGATCAAGACCAAAGCGTTTATCGCGTTGGTCAAGAAACAAACTGACGCGCGGAAGGTGCTACTGATTTCCGATGCGTTCGACGACAAGACTTACAAATCCGCCCGCAACGTGAAGCCGGTTTTGCTGGCCACGGCGGCGGATGTGAACACGGAGCAGTTGCTGGCTTTTGATAAGATTTTGGTGACGCAAAAAGCGCTCGAGCATCTGGCCGAAAGGACGAACCGCGAATGAACGAGCCCTACGACTTAATCCAGACCGTGCAGCTGACTGAGAAAGCTTCTCTCTTGAGCGAGAAGCTGAACAAGTACGTTTTCCGTGTTAATCCGCGGGCGAACAAGTTGCAGATCAAGCACGCGGTTGAGTTTCTTTTCAAGAAGAAGGTTGTCGACGTGAACACGTGCAATTACGCCGGAAAGAAGAAACGCGAACGCACCGCTAATTTTGGGCGCAAGGCGCATTGGAAAAAGGCGATCGTAACCCTGAAGGAAGGCGAGAAAATCGAACTCGTCTAACTCGTTATGGCTCTGCGCAATTTCCGTCCACTCACCCCGACGCTGCGTTTCAGTTCGCTCCCGACTTTTCAGGAGTTGACCAAGTCGAAGCCGGCCAAGAATCTGCTCGAGCCGAAGAGACGTTCCGGTGGCCGAAACAACAAGGGCCGGCTGACATCGCGTCACATCGGTGGCGGCCACAAACAGAAATATCGCAAGATCGATTTCAAACGGCGTAAGCGTGACATTGCCGCAGAAGTGACCGCAATTCAGTACGATCCGAATCGTTCCGCTCGCATTGCTCTGATTAAGTACACGGACGGCGAACTCAGCTACATCCTTGCACCGGATGGCCTGGTTGTAGGCGCAAAGGTGAGCGCGGGCGAGAACGTTGCGCCCGATCTGGGCAACGCACTTCCCCTCCGCGCGATTCCGTTAGGCGCGAACATTCACAATATCGAACTGGTCCCGGGTCGCGGTGGTCAGATTGCGCGCAGTGCCGGGCAGCAGGCAACGTTGAACAACCGCGAAGGCGGTTACGCGCTGGTGAAAATGCCGTCCGGCGAAATTCGCCGCATTCACGAGGACGCCTATGCGACCATCGGCCAGGTCGGGAACGTTGATCACATGAACGTTTCCAGCGGCAAAGCCGGCCGAACGCGATGGCTGGGGCGACGGCCGCATGTGCGTGGCATGGTGATGAACCCGATCGATCATCCGATGGGTGGCGGCCAGGGAAAATCGAAGGGCGGCGGAGGGCGGCATCACCCGGTCAGCCCGTGGGGGCAACTCGCGAAAGGTTTCAAAACGCGCGCGAAACACAAAGGAAGTGACCGCTTCATCATGGAACGGCGGCGCAAGAAAAAGTAATTTAGTCTTATGGCGAGATCGTTAAAAAAAGGACCCTTTGTCGAACCGTATCTTCTGGAGAAGATCGACAAGATGAACGCCTCGGGAGTGAAGAAGCCGATGAAAACCTGGTCGCGCCGATCGATGGTGACGCCGGATTTTGTCGGCCACACCTTTCTGGTCCACAACGGCAAGACTTTTCAGTCGGTTTTTGTGACCGAGAACATGGTTGGTCACAAGCTGGGTGAATTTTCGCCAACGCGCGTGTTTAAGAAACATGGGTCGCACACCGCGAAGGTGACGAAATAAATGATTTCAGATTGAAGATTCCAAATTTCAGATTGGCAGAGTTTGTGGCCGTGGCGCGGCGACAATCTGCAATCTGCAATTTGCAATTTGCAATAGGGTTGTGCTTGATGGCTGCTCCGGCGGCACGGGCACAGGGGAATAGTTCTTTGTCAGAATCCAAAATTGAAAACGCGGAAGCAAAAGTGACCGCTGCCACGCTCCTCTCGCAAAACGCGGAGTTGCAGAAGCAGCTGTCGCTCGAGCAGGAATCGGTGGCGACGTTGACCGAAAGCCTGGCGGAGTCGAATGCTGAAGCGGAGTTATTCCGCCGGAAGTTTTCCGATTTGCAGCTGCGGATGGAAGCGCTCGGGCTGGAATCGGCGAACAAGGATCGCGCGAAACTTGAGCAGAGACTTCTGGCCGCGGTGAGCGATCTTCAGTTGCAGCAGAAAGAGCGGGAACAATATCGCGACCAGATGCTGCGGTTGACGGAAGCGTTGCTCCAGTTTCTGCAAACCTCGCAGGGCGGTGACGGGAAGGCCCGGATGGAACTGGAGGCGCAATTGCGCGGCACGAATGCGTTGCTCGGAAAGACCGAGAAGGGAACGCAATCGGCCCAACCGACTTTGATGGACGGCCGGGTGATCAGCGTGAAGGAAGAATGGTCGCTGGTGGTCGGAAACTTCGGCGAGAAGCAGGGCGTGAAGCTGGGTATGCCGTTGCGAGTGGTGCGTGGCGACCGCTCGATTGCGACACTGCGAGTGGTGGACGTGCGCCAGAAAATTTGCGGCGCGGTGATTCAAGAATTGGGTTCGAAGAAGGACAAAATAACAGTGGGTGACATCCTCCAGGTGGATGCCCGGCAGAGTGTGAGTTCAAAATAAAATGGAAGTTCGATCGACATATAGGTACGCGAAGATTTCGCCGTTTAAGGCGCGCGAAGTCACCCGCGCAATTCAGGGCCTGCCGGTTTCGGCAGCGCTCGATCTCGTCGCGTTCAGCCCGAAAAAGGCCGCGTCCCTGATCAATAAGACGTTGAAAAGCGCAGTCGCGAACGCAGAGAACAATGCGAATCTGCGCGTTGATGGTCTGGTCGTGAAGGAGGCGATCGTAGGCGAAGGCCCGACGATCAAGCGCATGATGACGCGCGCCCGCGGAAGCGGCAGCCAGATTCTCAAACGCACGAGCCATATTCGCATCATCCTGACTGACGAGATCGAAATCAAAACGCGAGAAAAGCGAAAATCGCAGAAGAAACAAAAAGGAAAAACGGCGGGCGGAAAAGCGAGGGCAAAAAAAGCGACGCCCGAAGCGGCGCCCGCTGCTGATGAGCAACCGACCGAAGCGAAAGACTAATTATGGGACAGAAAGTTAATCCAATTGGATTTCGTTTGGGCGTCAATCGCGATTGGCGCTCACGTTGGTATGCCTCGCCGCAGGAGATGCCGGCGTTTCTGCATAACGACATCAAGATTCGCGATTACGTGAAAAAGAAGCTGCTCTTCGCCGCAGTTTCGAAAATCATTATCGAGCGGGCCTGGAATAGCATTCGGGTCACGATTCACACGGCTAGACCCGGCATCGTGATCGGACGCAAAGGCGCTGAGATCGAGAAGATGACCGAAGAAATCTCGAAGATGGCACAGGGCAAACAGATCAAGATCGACATTCAGGAAATCAAAACACCCGAGCTTGACGCGCAGCTCATTGCCGAAAACGTGGCATTGCAAATTGAGCGCCGTATCGCCTATCGCCGGGCGATGAAAAAAGCGGTGCAGATCGCGATGGATTTTGGCGCGCAGGGGATTCGGTTGCGCAGCTCCGGCCGGTTGAATGGCGCGGAAATTTCGCGTTCGGAATGGTATCGCGAAGGAAAGGTCCCCCTTCACACTTTGCGGCAGGCGATCGATTACGGCTTCGCCGAAGCCAATACAGTTTATGGGAAGATCGGCGTGAAATGCTGGCTTTGTAAGAAGGATGAACCGGTCGCCGAAGCGCCAGCCACTCTGCCGCCGCCGGTTCCGGCCGAAGTTTAGAACGCCAGACGAAGGAATTTTGTTATGCCATTGATGCCCAAACGCGTGAAGTATCGCAAGACCCAGCGGGGCAGCCGCAAGGGGACGGCGTCGCGCAATCTGCGGATCGACTTTGGAGAGTTCGGGCTGCAAACGCTCGAGCGCGCCTGGATTACCAATATTCAAATCGAAGCGGCGCGTGTCGCCCTCACTCGCAACATGAAGCGCAAAGGCAAACTTTGGATCCGCATTTTCCCGGACAAATCGGTAACCTCCCGCCCGCCCGAAACGCGAATGGGCAAGGGGAAAGGCCAGCCCGAGTATTGGGTGGCAACCGTCCGGCCCGGTAATATTTTGTTCGAGCTCGACGGTGTGACCGAGTCGGTCGCACGTGAGTCGCTCCGGCTCGCGGCCGACAAATTGCCGGTGCGCACGAAATTTTTAACGCGGCACCACGTCGCCGCCTAACGAATCATGAAATTCAAGGAAATATCCGAGTTGAGTTCCGACGAGCTCATGACAAAAAAGCGCGACCTGCGGCAGGAGAGCCTGCATCTGCGTTTGCAACAGCAGAGCGGTCAGCTCGAGCAGCCCAGCCGGTTGAGGCTCCTGCGCCGGGAAGTGGCGCGTGTTGAGACGGTG
Organism: uncultured Verrucomicrobiae bacterium; assembly: GCA_963737545.1. Classification (GTDB taxonomy): domain Bacteria; phylum Verrucomicrobiota; class Verrucomicrobiia; order Chthoniobacterales; family UBA10450; genus CAVTTH01. The sequence continues at coordinate 1,552,373 of CAVTTH010000003.1, forward strand.
CTCGCCCAGCGGCGCTCCAAAACCGCGGAGAAGAAGTAATTTTATGGCCGAAGAAAATCAGCAAGTAGCGCCTGCGCCTGCGGCGAAAGAGGAAGCCAGAGGGCGGGCGACGCGCAAGACGCGAACCGGCGAGGTCATCTCGAGCGGAATGAACAAGACGATCGTGGTGCGGACGGTGACGCGTGTTCCGCACAACCGCTTCGGAAAGATCGTCAAGCAGATGAGAAAATTTTACGCGCACGATGAAGAGAACAAGGCAAAGACCGGCGACATGGTTCGGATCATGGAGACGCGTCCGCTGAGTAAGTTAAAGCGCTGGCGGCTCGTCGAGGTGGTCCAGAAATAAGGAGACGAACATGGTTTATCTTAGATCAAGACTTGATGTGGCCGATAACAGCGGTGCGCGCATGGCGACAATGATCGGCGTGATCGGCAAGGGTGGCGCGCAATCGGCCGGGATTGGCGATGTCATCACCGCGAACGTTAAAGAGGCGAGTGCCACTGGCACTGTGAAGAAGGGGGAAGTCGTTCGGGCGGTCCTCGTGCGGACCCGCCAACCGATCCGTCGGAGTGACGGTTCGCTGCTCCGTTTTGATAAGAATGCGATCGTTATTATCGACAAAGATTTGAATCCGCGCGGTACCCGAATATTCGGACCGGTCGCGCGCGAATTACGGGAACGCAATTTCATGAAAATTGTCTCCCTTGCGCCGGAAGTCTTATGAACCGCATCAAATTGCACGTTCACAAGGGCGACCACGTCGAGGTCATTTCCGGGAACTTCAGAGGTTCTTCGGGGAAGGTGCTCGAGGTGATCCCGCGTAAACAGCGCGTGCTGATCGAGGGCGTGCGAATCATCAAGCGCCATCTGCGCAAGTCGCAGGACAATCCGAGCGGCAAGATCGCGGAACGCGAGGGACCGATTCATATCTCGAACGTGAAGGTGCTCGAGCGTGGCGAAAAGGCTGGGAAGGGAAAGAGCGCGAAGAAGAAAACCGCCAAAGAGAAGCCGGCCAGGAAAGAAAAGGCTTAAGCGATGGAAAACGAATTTTACCAGGATTACAAAGAACGCGTCGTTCCCGCGCTCCGAAAAGTGCACGGGTACAAAAACGTGAATCAGATTCCGAAGGTTGAGAAAGTGGTCATCAACACGTCGGTCGGCTCGCAATCCGACGTGAAGCAGGCGCTCGAAGATGCCAAGACCGAACTTGCCCTGATCAGCGGGCAGAAACCGTCGGAAACGCGTGCCAAGAAAAGCATCGCGAATTTCAAGTTGCGGAAGGAGCAGGCGATCGGCGCGAAAGTTACGTTACGCGGGGCGCACATGTATGAATTTCTCGAGCGGTTGATCAAGACAGCGCTCCCGCGGATTCGTGATTTCCGCGGCGTCTCCGCCAAGGGCTTCGACGGGCATGGCAACTACACCATCGGAGTTTCGGACCAATCGATCTTTCCCGAAGTCGAGCTCGATAAAATCAAGCGCAACATCGGATTTGATGTTACCATCGTCACCACTGCGCGGACGAACGAGGAAGCGAAGACGCTTCTGAGCGAAATGGGAATGCCGTTTAGCGACCGGGCGAGAAAGCCTGCCAGCGCCGCCGCGCAACCCGCCTAAAAGTTAATGAGTACTGTTACCGATCCTATAGCCGACCTCCTCGCTCGCGTGCGCAACGCCGCGGCTGCCGGAAAGTACGAGATGTTTGTTCCCTATTCGAAAATCAAAGCCGAGATCGTTCGGATTTTGAAGGAGGAGGGATACATCACGGAATATTCCGTGGACACGGAGGCGGAGCATCCGCGGATCAAGATCACGAACAAAGTCGCGAATCGGACCAGCGCGATCACGGGTTTGAAACGCGTGAGTCGCCCAGGACTACGACGCTACGTGGGGGCGCAGGAAATTCCCCGCGTCCTCGGCGGAATGGGCATTTCCATTCTCTCAACGCCGCGCGGAATCTTATCGGGTCGGGAAGCAAAAAAACAAAACGTGGGAGGCGAGTTGCTGGCGTTCGTTTGGTAGGCCGACTCTGAAACTTATGTCACGGATCGGAAAATTAGCGGTGGCGATACCCGACAAAGTGAAGGTGAACATCGGAGCGGATGGCGCCGTCAACGTCGAGGGGCCGAAAGGCAAACTAAGCTGGACGTTGCCGCGCGAAATTAAGGCGAGCGTCGCGGATAATCGCGTCTCAGTCATGCGCGAAGCGGAAACGCGGAGCGTGAGGGCACTGCACGGCCTTTCGCGCAGTCTCGTGCATAACATGGTGCAGGGAGTCAGCCAGGGCTTTACCAAACAACTGGAAGTCCAGGGTGTCGGATTCAAGGCTGCGGTGCAAGGTTCGAAGTTGAATCTAAGCCTTGGATTTTCACACCCGATTTTGTTTCCGATTCCAGCGGGCATTAAGATTACCGTCACGGACAGCACCAAGATCACGATCGAGGGCATCGACAAGAAAGTCGTCGGCCAGGTCGCGGCGGACATTCGCAGATATTACCCGCCGGAGCCGTACAAGGGCAAAGGCGTGCGCTACGTCGACGAGATGGTTCGACGCAAGGAAGGCAAAACCGTTCAGTAGTTATGGCTACAACCGATCGTAAAGGAACAAGGCACCGCATTCATCAGCGGATCAGGAAACGCGTCAGCGGAACGGCGGAACGGCCGCGTCTGGCGGTGCATTTCTCCGCCAAACATGTTTACGCGCAAGTGATCGATGATGATGCCGGCTCCACCCTGGCCGCGGCGGCTACGACGGAAAAAACACTTCTCGCCGAGGGCAAGCGCGGCGCGAATCTGACTAACGCCAAAACCGTCGGCAAGAACGATCGCGGAACGTCTGCTGGCAAAGAAGGTCGACAAAGTCATTTTTGATCGAGGCGGGTTTCTTTATCACGGCAAAGTGAAAGCTCTTGCAGATGCGGCCCGCGAAGGCGGATTGAAATTTTAGAACTTCATGGCACAACCACACAGCAGCGGCAGACGTCAGGAACGTCACACAGATAAGACGGCGGCAGCGCGCGGGGAGACAACCGAAAAAGTCGTCTTCATTAATCGTTGCGCGAAGGTCGTCAAAGGCGGCCGGCGTTTCAGTTTTAGCGCGTTAATCGTCGCGGGCGACCACGATGGCAAAGTCGGTTGCGGATTCGGCAAGGCGAACGAAGTGGCCGAAGCGATCCGCAAGGCGTCTGACGCCGCACGCAAGGCGATGGAAAAAGTGTCGCTGCATGAAAATACGATCCCGCATGAAGTGATCGGGCAATTTGGCGGCGGTCGTGTTTTGCTGCGCCCGGCTTCGCCCGGAACTGGTGTGATCGCGGGCGGCGGCGTGCGCGCGGTGGTGGAGGCCGCCGGGATTCGCGATGTCCTCGCGAAGTCGCTGGGATCGAGCAATCACGCCAATGTGGTCAAGGCGACGATTGAAGCGCTCCGCTCATTGCGCCGGCGCGATGAAATTTTGAAAACGCGCGGCATTCGCCTGGATAACGGGAAAGCGGAACCATCATGATGCGACTGCATAATATGAAGCCGCGCCCAGGTTCAACCCACCGCGTAAAGCGATTGGGATGCGGTGAAAGCTCCGGCCATGGGAAAACGAGCGGCAAAGGTCACAAGGGACAAAAGGCCCGCTCCGGGGGCAGCCTTCGGCTCGGATTCGAAGGCGGCCAGATGCCGCTGATTCGACGTTTGCCCAAACGCGGATTCAATAACGCGGCCTTTCACAAAACGTTCGCCGTGATCAACCTCGGTGAGCTGAACAGTTTCAAAGCGGGATCGACAGTTACCGAGGAACAACTGCGGGCAGCGAACCTGGTCCGCGGTCACGGGGCCGGGATCAAGATTTTAGGTGATGGCGAACTGAAGCACGCATTGACGATCGAAGTGGATCGGATCAGCGCTTCGGCCCGGGAGAAAATCGAAAAGGCCGGTGGGACAATTACACTGCGAGCAGCCCGCGCCCCTCAAACGGCACGAGTGCCGGCCGAGGTCGGTGTGACCGAGGAAACCGGGAGTGCTCCGAAGCCGGCTGGGAAAAAACCGGTTGCGAAGAAAGCCGGTAAGAAAAAAGCGCCAGCGAAAAAGGCGAAGGCGGCGAAGAAGAAAACGAAGAAAAGCTAATCCCTCGCGCCGGATGGATTCCAAGCAAACTTAGTCGATGGTTTCGGCTTTTCTCAACACGGTCAAGATACCGGAGCTGCGCCGGCGGATCCTTTTTACCCTCGCCGTCATCGTGGTGGTTCGTCTTGGCGCCGCGATCACGACACCGGGGGTAAATCAATGGGTGCTGCAAGAGTGGTTTCGGACCTCGTCTCAAAGTGCCGGTGGAGGAGTTGCGGCGCTCTTCAACCTTTTCAGCGGTGGCGCGCTGGAAAATTGCGCGGTTTTTTCTCTCGGCATCATGCCTTACATCAGCGCGTCGATCATGCTGCAATTGCTCACGGCTGTGGTTCCGCGACTCGGCCGTCTCGCGCGGGAAGATGGCGGACGGCAGAAGATCATGCAGTTCACGCGGTACGCGACCGTCGTGCTTTGTTTGTTTCAGGGATACCTGCTGGCGGTGTCGTTTCAACATCCCGAGTCCTATCACACGATGCTACCCGGAATTACCGAAACGATGGCGAGGATGGGAACGCCCTTGGTGGAAGATCAGGGAATCGTCTTTCGCCTGGTCACGGTTCTGTCGTTAACGACCGGCACACTCTTCCTGATGTGGCTCGGAGATCAGATTACGGAACGAGGAATCGGGAACGGCATTTCACTAATCATCACTATCGGCATTGTCGCGCGACTCCCGGCCGCGCTGGCGCAGGCTTGGAAGACGTTTGTGCCGTCGGCCGCAACCGGGGCGAGCCAGGTTAATCCTTCCATTCTCGTCTTGATGGTGGCGTTTCTGTTCATTGTTATCGCTGCCGTGATCGCGATCACTCAAGGTGTGCGCAAGATCACGGTGCAGTACGCAAAACGGGTCGTCGGGCGAAAAATGTATGGTGGCCAGACGCAATACATGCCGTTGAAAGTGAATTACGCGGGCGTTATGCCGATCATCTTCGCCTGGGCTCTGCTCTTATTTCCCACCACCATCGTTGGTTTCGCGTTTAAGAACAATCCCACCGCTGCGAAGATCGCCAGCGCCCTTTCCAACGGCTGGCCGCATTACGTCGTCCTCGCCGGGATGATTTTTTTCTTCAGTTACTTCTGGGTGGCGACGCAGTTCCAACCCGCGCAGATCGCCGATGATCTGAAGAAGTACGGCGGCTACATTCCAGGGGTTCGTCCGGGCAAACCGACTTCGGACTTCCTCGATTACACGATGACGCGGCTGACGTTCGCGGGTGCGATTTTTCTAACGTTAATTGCAATTCTGCCGAGCTTGCTCAGCCAGGGACTAAACGTGCCAACGATTACCGCGCAGTTTTTCGGAGGCACGAGCCTGCTCATCATCGTCGGCGTTATTCTGGATACGATGCGACAAGTTGAGACTCATCTGATCCAGCGGCATTATGATGGCTTTCTGCGCAAGGGCCGAATTCGAAGCGGCCGATTTGATCGGGCGTCTTACAATCGGGGTGAAGCGGCTCGCGCGAGCACGCTGATGTGGTTTTATGTCGGGATCGCCGTGCTGGTGATTGGGGGAGTCGCGATTTTCCTTTACGGCCGCTAGGTGAAAAGACGACTCGTGCTTTTGGGCGCGCCGGGTTCTGGAAAGGGAACCCAAGCCGAGATGATCACCCACGAATTTGGAATTCCAGTTACTTCTCCGGGCGCGATTCTTCGACGCGAGAAAGATCTCGGAACTCCACTCGGTTTGAAAACGGCGGAGACGACCCGACTGGGCGATCTGGTCTCGGATGAGATCATTGTCGGATTGATCGAGGATTGGCTGCGACTTCACGGTGCGCACGGTTTCGTTTTTGACGGATTCCCACGGACGGTTCCGCAGGCCGAGAGCCTGCGGAGCATTCTTGATCGAATGCAAACACCTCTAGATTGGGCAATCTGGCTGGAAGTTTCACCGGAAACGGTCAACAACCGGATCGCTTGCCGTCTCCAATGCCAGTCCTGCGGCTTCACTACCAGTGTGACGAGTGCCTCATTTGCCGAGCGCCCGGTTTGTCCTTACTGCGATGGACATCTCGTTAGGCGAGCGGATGACGATGTTTCGGTCCTTCGGCATAGAATGACAGAATTTACGACAAAGACCCAGCCTCTGGCCGCTCTGTATGAGAAGGCGGGCACGCTCCGCCGGATCGACGGCAATCGCGATCGTGACGCGGTCTTTGCCGATATCGCGCAGCTGATCGATCAGTCTGTAGTATGATTCCGATCAAGAGCAGCCGGGAGATCGAGAAGATGCGACAGGCCTGTCGCACCGCGAGTGAGATTTTGGATCGGGTAAGCGAGATGGTTCGCCCCGGCATCTCGACCAAGGAAATCGACGAAGCGGCGGCCGAGCTCATGCAGGAAGCGAATGTGAAAAGCGCGTTTCTGGGGTATCGCCTCGGCCACCGGGTTTTTCCGGGCAACATTTGCATTTCGCTCAATGATGAAATCGTGCACGGCATTGGCAGCGCGCGCCGCATCCAATATGGCGACATCGTCAAGCTGGATATTGGGGTGGTGGAAAACGGTTGGGTAGGGGACACTGCTTCGACGGTCGCGGTCGGGATGATTGATGAGCGAACGGAGAAGCTGCTTCAAGTGACGGAGAACGCGTTGCGGCTGGCGATCACACTTGCCCATGATGGTGTTCGGCTCGGCGATATTTGCTCGGCGATCGAGGACGAAGCCGCCCGTAATCATTTCTCGGTCGTGCGGGAATTTGTCGGACACGGAGTCGGGCGAAAACTGCACGAAGAACCGCAGGTGCCAAATTATGGGAAGCGCGGGAGCGGCCCGCGGTTGAGGTCTGGCATGACACTGGCGATTGAACCGATGATTAATCTGGGCACCGCCTCCGTCAGATTGCTCGATGATGGCTGGACGGTTTGTACGGCGGACGGAATGCCCTCGGCACATTTCGAACACACGGTCTTAATCACGAAGGGTGAGCCCGAGATCCTGACATGGCGCGGAAAGACGCAATTGAAGTAGAGGGCAAGGTTGTCGAACTGCTGCCCAACACCATGTTTCGCGTGGAGCTACCCAACGGGCACCGGGTCCTGGCGCATATCTCGGGGAAGATGCGGCTGCATTTTATTCGCATCTTGCCAGGCGATAAAGTTATGCTAGAGGTTTCACCCTACGATTTGTCGAAAGGGCGGATTACCTTCCGCCATCGGTGACAACGCGGAGCAGTCTCCGCTTTTTTTTGTCTCGTGGAATATGAAAGTGCGACCATCAGTAAAAAGACTTTGTGAAGCGTGCAAGATCGTGAAGCGCAAGAACGTGGTGCGCGTGATCTGCAAGAACCCGCGCCATAAACAGCGGCAGGGATAGGAGAATTATGCCGAGATTACTTGGAGTAGAAATTCCGTCCGAGAAACGCATCGAAGCGTCGCTCACCTATGTCTACGGAATCGGACCTTCCACCGCGAAACGCGTTCTCGAACAGGCGAACATCGATCCAAATGTCCGGGCGAAGGACCTTTCGCCGCAACAGATCAACGAGATCATTCAGATTATTTCGGCAAGCAAATTACTAATCGAAGGTGATTTGCGCCGGGAGTTACAGGGAAACCTGAAACGTCTTCAGGCGATTAATTGTTACCGCGGGATTCGTCACCGCAGAGGTTTGCCAGTGCGTGGACAACGCACCTCAACCAATGCCCGGACCCGCAAAGGACCGCGCAAGACGGTTGGCGTCATCCGCAACAAGGATGCAAAGGCCGGTAAAGTTTAGCCGGATTTAGCCGGCAATCTCCTAACGAATCATAGCAAATGACAGAATCGAAAAAACCGGCAAAAACCGCGAAGAGCGAAAAGCCGAAAGCAAAGGCTCCCAAAGCCGCTGCGGAGAATGTGGACGCCACGATATCCGACGGCGTGAAGGAAGAGGCCATTTTGGATTCGGTACCAGTAATTTCGTCGGCCGATCCAGCCCCGAAGACAAAAGAGGCTGCGCGAAAGGCTGACAAGAAGCCGGCGAAGGCAAAGAAAGAGGTCTCGGCTCCCGTCGAGGCTCCGCAGGAAAATCTGTCTCTCGACTCAAGTGATGTCGAAAAGCCGAAGATCATCAAGGCGAAGGGAAGCAAGAACGTGCATTCCGGCATCGCGCACGTGTTTTCCACTTTTAATAACACCATTGTTACGATCACGGATCTCAACGGGAATGTGATTGGCTGGTCGAGTGCGGGCAAAGTCGGCTTTAAGGGTTCGCGGAAAAGCACCGCATACGCTGCGCAGATGGTCGCGCAGGATGCCTCCCGTCAGGCGATGGGCCATGGATTAAAGGAAGTGGAAGTTCTCGTCAGAGGTCCGGGTGCCGGACGTGAATCCGCCGTTCGTGCGTTGCAGGCCATCGGGCTCGATCTCACGGTAATCCGCGACGTTACGCCAGTTCCGCATAACGGTTGCCGCCCGCCGAAGCAACGCCGGGTTTAACCGCATTTCCCAACTCTCACCTCAACTCTAGTTATTCATGGGCAGATACACCGGACCGAAAACAAAAGTCAGCCGCCGTTATGGCGTGCCGCTTTTTGGACCTGCGAAAGCGCTCGAGCGCAAGAATTATCCTCCCGGTATGCATGGACCGAAGGGGTCGCGCCGGAAACAATCTGACTACGCGGTTGCGCTGGGAGAGAAACAAAAGCTTCGGTATCAATACGGGCTGCTCGAGCGCCAGTTTCGCCGCATTTTCGAGATTGCGTTACGCAGGCGTGGCGTGACAGGCGAAACGCTCCTCCAGCTTTTGGAAACCCGCCTCGATAACGTCATCTTCCGTCTGGGACTTGCGAATACGCGGAGCGCGGCGCGCCAGCTTGTTTCCCATGGCCACGTGCAGGTGAATGGCCGGAAAGTGGATATCGCTTCCTACAATGTTAAGGCGGGCGACGAAATCGTGGTCAAAGACAAACCGAAATCCCGTCAATTGGCGCTGCGCCACTTGGAACTTACGCAGATCGCGCCGGTTCCCGACTGGCTGGTGGCGAACCGTGACGCGTTTAGCGGGAAGGTTGCCCGCATTCCCTCGCGCGATGAGATGCAACCAATGGTCAACGAGCAGTTGATCGTGGAGTTGTACTCGCGCTGATCTGGTAGCGTTGGCAAGCCCCTAAGGCTTCGGTGTCTCCTGCGACCTTGGATCGCTTTCGAGAAACTCGAGCGCCTTGTTGTAGCTGGATCGCGCAAGAAAATGCGCGAGCTGTGGTGGTACCGGTTTTGGCAAACGCTCTTGTAGTTTGTCGATCCGTTCCGAAATCTGTTTCAACCGCTCGACGTGGTAGGACACGTCGCGCCGGCTCGACTCGTCGGCCACGATGGCGAGGCGCTCGCGGAGAGCCGCAATCAGTTGAGACGTGACATCCTCCATCAATATTGAATCCGCTTCGGTATTGTTTAGATCCTGAAACCGTGCGTGATTCTGCGCAAGCGTCCACTGTGAGTAACGGAAAGCCAAAGCAAATTCTCATCGTTGATGATGATGTCGGTCTCATGCGGATCATGCGCGAGGCTCTAACCACATTTCTCCGCTGCGAAGTCGACACGTCCCCAAGCCCGGAATATGGGTTCGAACTCGCTCTAAAAAAAACTTACGATCTCTTGATCTTCGATTTTCAAATGCCGATGATTGACGGCGCGATGCTCTTTTCCCTCATCGGGAAAGTCTACAACAACTCGATCTCGCCCCGCTTCGTTCCGCCTCTCTTGCTCGTCTCGGGGAAGGGCGACGAAAAGCGAGCGCAGGAACTCCTCAAGGAAGTGGGGGTCCGCGGCCTGATCGCCAAGCCTTTCGCGGTAAATCACCTTTTGCACAAGGTGAAGGAGTGCATTCCGACCATCGAATCAATCACGTGATTCTCGGGCCGAATTGGATTGTCGCGTCAGGAGGCCGTGATTCCCGCTTCCGCCAGCAGTTGACGCCTTGCTTCCAGCCAATCGGCGTTGGCATCGGGTGGGAGCGAAAGTTGGGCGCGTCTCTCAGAAATGAAATACGCGCGATGACGAATTTCATCCGAGGAAGGTTCCCGGAGCGCCGCGACCTTCCGGTTGGCTTTCGCAGCGGATTTCTTCCGAGGAGCGGTGTCTTTTCGCGCGCGTTTCGCAGCACCCTTTGATTTGGTGGGCTTGGATTTGGAGGCTTTGGGCTGCGCGTGATTCGACCTGGAACCGCGTTCTTTGTTGGTATTTTCAGTTATGTCCGGCACAGAAAGGGCTTGTGATACTTTGATTGGGAACCGATTACCTCAGAGTACGCGATTGACAAGCAGATTTTCCCTGACAATTGGGACCCAATGAAGTTCACATTGGTTTTCGGCTAATGAGACATTTTGTTTTTCGCTGGATCGTGACTGCGATTGGGGTGGTGGTGGCGGCAGGGCTTGTTCACGGGATACGTTTTGATTCAATCAGCGCCCTCATCCTGGCGGCGCTGCTTCTTGGAATTCTGAACGCTTTTGTGCGGCCGATCTTGCTCATCCTCAGCGCGCCACTGATTTTGTTTACCCTCGGCCTGTTCATTCTCGTGGTGAACGCATTAATGTTGTACTGGGCATCGGGATTGGTGCCTGGATTTCACGTCGACGGGTTTGGCAGCGCATTCTGGGGCGCGATTCTGGTCAGCCTTGTCAGCTGGATGCTAAGCGCATTTTTTCGCGGGAGCGATGGACGGGTCCACGTGCTGACCCATCACACTCAAATGCGACAGGTCACCGGCAGAGTGGTCGGATCAAAACGGGGCGAACCGCAATGACCTATTGCCTTGGGATGCTCTGTCGGAACGGCGCAGTGTTCCTTTCGGATTCACGCACCAGCGCTGGAATGGATAACATCACCATGCGCAGCAAGATGCGCGTTTTCGAGAAACCCGGCGAGCGCGTTCTCTGTATCCTGAGCTCGGGCAATCTTTCCCTCACACAAGCGACGCTGGCCCTAGTCGATGAAGATCTGTTACTCGGGGCCGACGATCCAGCTCTCGAAACGATCATGAACCGGCAGACCCTTTATGAAACCGTGCGGTATGTTGGATCCAAGGTTCGCGCGATCGAAAAACGAGATCGGGCCGCACTCGAAGCCGACGGTTTTGATTTCAATATCAACTTGATCGTCGGCGGGCAGATCGCCGGACTCGCCCCTGAGGTGCACCAAATCTATCCTCAGGGCAATAGCATCCACGCGACAACTGATTGCCCATTCTTGCAGATCGGGGAAACGAAGTACGGCAAACCCATTCTTGATCGCGGTTTCACTTACGAAACTGACATCGCGGATGCCCTGAAATTCGGGATCATTTCCTTCGATGCGACGATGAAGAGTAACGTTTCGGTGGGTCCGCCTGTCGACATCCTTTGTTACCAGACGGATTCGTTGCAGGTCAACATGCGGGCGCGTCTCGACGAAGATGATGAGTACCTTCAGGAAATCGGACGCAAGTGGCAGGATGGCATCGTGAAATTGATCAATCAGATGCCTGCCGCCGATTTCACAAAATCGGCCCTGGGTTTTGCGACCGCTGCGTAGCGAGCGCATTTCACAGAGAGACGCTCCGAACGCGAATTGACCTTCTGGATCGGGATGGATCCGGTCGGCCGATCGCTCAGAAAATTCCGTCATTCGGTTCGGTGCGACGGGTAGCTTTCGATCACAAGCGCGTTGGGAATTTATACGGCAAGGGGGTGGTCTGCTTCCTGCTTTAGACACTCTCAAGCAGTCCTTAACTTCCATCAAAGCCTATGGCCACTCGTTTCAAACACATGCTCTGCGGGACGTCGACCTTCCTCGGTCTTTTCTCCATCGTCCAGGCGCAGTTAAGCTCACCCATCCCTTCGTCGAGCCCGATTCCGATGACGACACTCCAACCTGCGGCTGCTCCGATTGCCCCCGCCAAGGTTGTGCCGCCGCCGATAGGAGCTTCGGGTCCCGGCAACAACAAGATGATGGTCGTGCAGGCCGGAAACGTGTCTCCGGCTCCCGCGATTTTGCCAGCTAATCCGGCTAATCCCGCCAACCCAGCTGGCGCTCCTGCCACCACCGAACCCGAAAGCTCTCTCGATAGTGGGGGGGTCGGAGTTCGCGAATTTCAGGGCGATGATGTAGGGCAGGTCTTACGGCTGCTGGCCCGTCAATCAAAGATCAACATGGTCGTTAGTGAAGCGGTCACAGGCACCGTAACCATGCGTCTGGAGGATGTAACGGCGTTGCAGGCCATCGCCATTATCGTGAAGGCCAAGGGGCTATTCATGGATAAGATCGACAACGTCTATTACATCAAGACGGCGGCGGAACGAGGAGCCGAGCCGACCGAGAGCGACAGCTATCAATTTAGCTACAGTCGCGCCAAAGAGATGGCTCCGCTCGTGGCCGCGCAACTCGCCAGCAAGGACGTGCCACAAATCGATGAACGGACGAACACGATTTTCTATCGCGAGACTCGCAGCAACATCGACAATGTCCGGAAGCTCCTGGTCCAGATCGATAAACCAACCAAGCAGGTCATGATCGAAGCGCGTTTGGTGGAAGTGACGGCCAACCCGCGGCAGAGTTACGGAATCAACTGGGCCGGAGTGGTCGGCAGCGCGGCCACGCCTCAGACCATCAAATATGCTGGCAGCTCACTGGCGGGCCCACCGACGACCACGGTTAATCCCGATGGAACCACCACCACGGTCCCCGGAACACCGGCGCAGGGTATGTTAACCCCCCTTACGGGACAATTGAACGGTAACGATTTTCTTTTCGGTCCCAATGGCCTCAATGCATTAGCCGGTCAGTTCGCCATTCTTTCGGCACCGCAGTTGTCTGTTACGCTTCGGGCACTTAACGAAGATAACGACGCAGAATTTCTTGCCAACCCGCGTGTCGTCACTGCCGATAACATGAAGGCGACCATCGAGATCACTCGGAATCAACCGGTGCCACAGCTGAACTTCAACGAACAGACTGCGACTGCGGTCTTCGGCGGATTCCAGGACAAGACGTTCGGAACCACGCTCGCCGTGACCCCATTGATCAACAAGGACAACTACATCACCCTGAAAGTGCAACCGGTGATCAGTAACAAGGTTGGCGATTCGACATTCGTTTTCGCTGGCGCCACCGTGAACAGCCCGATTATCGACACTCGTAAGCTCGATTCGAATGTTCTGATCAAGACCGGTGACACTCTGGCGATTGGTGGCTTGCTCCAGGACGAACAAACCAAGGCTAGAAACAAAGTCCCGATCTTGGGCGATCTCCCGATTCTTGGCTACTTCTTCTCCGAGAGACTGAACGCGCGGGTGAAACGCAATCTGCTCGTCTTTGTCACGCCAACCATTGTCGACCAGCATTACGGGACTGGACTTGAGGATCAAGTGGGCGGTTTGCACCATACTGGCGAGGAATATGCCGATCCAAACGGCTGGCGGAACAATGCGAAAGGTGCCGTGCGGCTGGTTCCGACATCGCAGCGGGAACTCGTGGCGGATTATCCGAAACCGGGTGTGCCGCCTGCACCAGCCGAAAACGGGCAAAGGGTGAAGTTCATGAGCACGGCGAAGGACCGCGACTTTTAGAAGACTTACACTGTGGGGTTGAGACGGGGGGCGGATACTCGCAAGAGTTCCGCCCCCTTTCGCTTTCCCCTTCGAAGGCGCGGTCCGATTCGGCGCTTTTTGTTGCATGGCATGAAGCGCGTGTGCATCGTAGGTTCTCACGCGCCTTCATGAACTATCTGCTGATTCCAGACAAACTTCGGGCGATCGCCGAGAAGGTTGAAGACGGAGAACGAATATCGGATGGAGAAGCGCTGGAATTGTATCGCTCGAATGATCTCAATGCTCTTGGGATGATGGCCAATGTCGTGCGCGAGCGAAAGAACGGAAATTTCGCCACTTATATCCACAATCGGTACATTAATTACTCCAACATTTGCGTGCTCTCCTGCCAGTTTTGTGCATTCGCGGCCAAGAAACGGGACGCGCACGCTTTCGAACATACCATTGGCGAGATTATTGTGGCGGTTCGTGGAGCACTCCCTCTCGGCATCACTGAGGTGCACATGGTCGGAGGTTTGCACCCAACACTGAAGAAGGAGTGGTATCTTGAGCTAATCCGCAGCATTCGGGCTCTCGATCCCGATTTACACATTAAGGCCTTCACCGCCATCGAAGTTCGACATCTGGCGCGAAGAGTTTTCCGCACGTCTATCCGAAATACGCTTGAGATGTTGCGCGAAGCTGGGCTCGGTTCGATGACTGGAGGCGGGGCTGAGATTTTTGATCCAGTGGTGCGCGACCAGATCTGTCGCGGCAAAGAAACAGCGGAAGAATGGCTCGATGCTCATCGCACCTGGCACAGAATGGGAGGCCGCAGCACTTGCACGATGCTCTATGGCCATGTCGAGACTCTCGAACACCGTGTTGATCATTTGCGCCAACTTCGCGAACTACAGGATGAGACGGGTGGCTTCACTGGTTTTATCCCGTTTGCGTTCGAACCGCAGACCACGGTTCTTTCGCACATCCGACCGGCGTCGGCTTACGAACAGCTGCGAAACCTGGCCGTTAGCCGCATCTATTTGGACAACTTCGACCATGTCACCGCCTACTGGGTGAGCATGGGATTACCGCTTGCGCAGGTTTCCCTTAGCTACGGTGTTGATGATTTGCACGGCACCATCATCGAGGAAAAGATTTTCCACATGGCAGGCGCCAACACACCGCAACAGCAATCCGTGGCCGCACTGGAACACGCCATCCGCGAAGCCGGGCGTGAGCCAGCGCAGCGCGACAGTCATTATCGTCATCTCCCACCCGGGCCCAGGGGCCGTCCACCAGCCAAAGCGACGGTGGAGGGCGAGCTGGTCTGCGCCTAACGAGTGGGCATTAGTGCATTGCGAATCGGTTGCGTTGGGTATTTGAACGCGCGGCCATTGATTCACGGTTGGCTGGGGAAGGTCGTCTTTGATCACCCATCTGCTCTTTGTGGCAAACTGGCGGCGGGCAAACTGGACGTCGCTCTGGTCTCGAGTTTCGAATTTCTTCGCAATCCAATTTATTCAATTGTTGATGGCGTTTCGATTTCATCCGAAGGGCCGGTTTACAGCGTCTTTGTCGCCTACGATGAATCGCCCTTCCCGAATATCGAGTTGGACCCGGCTTCGCAAACCTCGGTGGCTTTGCTTCGTTACTTGATTGCGGAACGTGGTTGCAATTTTTGCCCAATGGAAATCGCGCCAGACAGATTATCGCCGCTGCGGGCGGGTGGCGCGCGATTGCTCATCGGGGACCAGGCAATTCGGTTTCGACAGAAGTTTGCCGACGCTTATCACTATTGGGATCTGGGGGAGGAATGGGATCGGCTTACAAAATTGCCATTCGTATACGCGCTTTGGCTGGTCCGGCCGAAGGTCTCCCGCGCCGACATGATTGCCGAGCGCTTGCGCGCATTGCGCGACAAGAACCTTTCGAAGGTTGGTGACCTCATTCTCGCAGAGAAGGAATTCGATCGGGAATTTTGTGTCCGCTATTACGACAAGCACGTGCGATTCAACTTTGGAGCAAGAGAGAAGGAAGGATTGAGAACCTTCCAAAGGTTGTGCCAGGAGCGCGGGCTCCTGCCACAGCGGGGGATCGAGCTCAGGATCGTGTAGTTGTGCGATGACAGCGGCGCTCGGCAGGATTTCCCAAAGCAGGACTAGCGGCCGCTACAATGCTGCTTATGGTTCTAGTTAGATAAACGTGGCGAAGCCCTTATGGAGGAACCTTCTCGTCGGGAACTACGATGGATTCGCGCTGGTGTAGTAGGGGGAATGTGGGCCTGTTTCGCTTATCCCGCGCTGATCTTTGCCCCGCTCCCGCTGGCCCTGTCGGCTGCTCTGGCCGCCAGCTTTGGGCCCACTCTCGCGTTCGGGTCCATTGGGCTTTGGCGGCTGATTCGGTTGCACCACGTCTCCGTCGCTGCCGCCGCGGGCGCGGGTTTGAATGCCATCGGAGGTGCCCTTTTCACTGCGATGCTTCTCGTGCAAATGGCTGTCGGCGTCGCCACCGGTAATCACACGGACCGTCCCTTGCAGGCAGTCTGGCTCGGACTCGACGTAGCGTGGGATGCCTATATCGGAATCGGCACGGCTTTGTTTGGCTTGAGCATGGTTCGCCACCCGCGATTCGGGCGGGTGTTCGGAAGCACCGGCATCGCGATAGCAATAGCTCTTCTTTGCCTGAATCTGTATACGTTTCCAATTCCCCCGGCGAACGCTGGGCTGGTTGACTTGGGTCCACTTGTCGGTTGCTGGTACCTGGTGGTCACCGTGAGGGTTTGGCAATCACTGGATTGGGCGGAACGTGTGTCGCGCGGCGGGGCGGGCCAAGCAGCGGAATGACTGCCGAAAAGTCTGGACTCTGCTCTCAGTCTGGCTCGGACTCTTGTAAGGAAATCGAGAGCGATTAGAGTAATCGGTGCAAAGCCGGTGGATCATTGCCCCGCCTGAAGAACTGAATGGTGGACCGATTTCGTGGAGCGAGATCTGCGGATCGAACTGCATCTCACGCCTGCTCCTGCGGAAGGGTTTTACAGGTGCCGAAGAGATCGAAAACTTCCTCCGGCCGCGATTGAGCTTGTTAGGCGACCCATTCCTGCTGCCGGGCATGGAGGCGGCAGTAAAACGCATTCTCGAGGCGCTGGATCGGCGCGAGCGCATCGCGCTCTTCGGCGATTATGATGTCGATGGCGTGACATCTCTGGCCCTTCTCGCCCAGATGTTGCGCAGTTATGGAGCCAGCCCCGATTTGTTTCTGCCGCTACGGATGGAGGAGGGCTACGGGTTAAGCAGCGAAAGCGTCAGTCGGTGTTGCGAACTATATCGGCCGCAGCTGCTGATTGCGGTCGACTGCGGCACATCGTCCGTCGCCGAGATTGCCGATTTACGCCAGCGTGGAATCGACGTTCTCGTGCTCGATCATCACGAGCCGAAGTCTTCACTTCCCGATTGCGTCGCCATTGTAAATCCAAAGATCAAAAAGAATTCCCCGGCCGAATATCTATGCAGTGTCGGGATTGTTTTTAAGCTGTGCCATGCGCTTCTCAAGACGCGACCGCTTCCTTCGTTTGACCTCCGACAACATCTCGATCTGGTCGCGCTCGGAACCGTCGCCGACATCGTGCCTTTGCATCAGGAGAATCGAGTCCTGGTGCAGCGCGGTGCATTGCAGCTCGCCCGGTCCACGCGACCGGGCATGCGAAAATTGATGGAAGTCGCCGCGGTGCGTGCGCCCATTTCCCCAGAAGATATAGGCTTCCGTCTCGGTCCACGATTAAATGCGGCCGGCCGCCTGCATACCGCGGAGAAAGCCTTGCGTTTGCTCCTTACCGAAGACGAAGATGAAGCGACAGAACTCGCAACCTTGCTTGACGAACAGAACCGCGAACGGCAGGCGGTTGAGAAACAGATATTTGCCGAGGCCGACGAGAAAGTTGCCCGGGATTTCGATCCTGCCGCGCACGCCGCGATCGTAGTAGGCGCGCGCGCCTGGCATCCGGGAGTTCTCGGGATCGTAGCATCCCGGATCACGCGCAAATATCACCGGCCCACGATTGTCGTCGGGTTCGATGAGACCGGATTGGGCAAAGGAAGCGGACGAAGTATTGAAGGCTTTTCTCTCGTTGGGGCGTTGACCGGTTGCAGTGGATGGCTGGCAAAATTTGGCGGACACGAAATGGCCGCCGGACTGACTGTGACCGAGGAGAATTTTGCGTCCTTCGCCGAGGATTTTCGTCGGATCGCGCGCGGCATGATTTCAGACGATCAGCTCCAACCCTGCTTGCATATTGATCATGAGCTCAGTTTCCCCGAATTGAATTACGATTTCTTGCGCTGGCACGAGATGCTCCAACCATTTGGGAGCGGGAATCCTCAGCCTGTTTTCGTCGCGCGCGAAGTCGAGCCAGCCAGTGAACCCAGGATCGTGAAAGAGAAGCACGTCGTCTTGCGACTCCGACAACACAACTATCATCAGCGCGCAATTTTTTTCGACGGCGCGATGCAGGCCCTCCCGCCGACGCCCTGGGATGTCGCCTTCCGAATCACTTCCGATGAGTACCGAGGGCGAAACGCGTTTGCAAATGCACGTGCGGGCGCTGCGCACCGCCGCTCCAATCGAATGCTAGAACTCTCGCAGGCGCTCACCGAGATCGAATGGATTCCTCGCGCGAAAATTGTCCCGCTCCGGCGCCTCGGAATTGAAACCGTCGAGGATTTGCTGACCCATTTCCCGAAGCGTCACGAGGATCGCACGGAATTTCCACATTTTCCGCGCGAGGAAGGCGATCAATCGGTTTGCCTTTGCGGCGAGGTGGTCAAAACCCAGCTCCGACGCTTCGGTGGTTGGAAGAAAATCTTTGAAGCCACGTTGCAGGAAACCAACGCGAACGCGCTCAGTCAGCCGTTGGTCTGTCGCTGGTTCAATCTGCATTACGTGCAAAAGATGATCGCCACCGGTCAGCGACTGGTTGTTTTCGGCAAGCCGCGCCTTCGCGGACAACGTCTTTGTATGGAGCACCCGGAGTTTGAGGTGATTGAGAATGACGACGAAATCTCCATTCATTTTCGACGGATCGCACCTATTTATCCTGCGACGGAGGGACTCTCGCAGCGTGTTTTGCGCAGCCTGATCTATCGTGTGCTCGAGAGTGTGGATTTGGACTCGATCGAGACGCTCCTGCCGCGCGGGGTCGATTTAGGCGAACGGAGCGATGCGATGCGCCAAATTCATTTTCCGGAAAGCCAGGCGAATCTCGGACCGGCGCGTGAACATTTGGTCTACTCCGAATTCTTCGCGATGCAGATGCTGATTGGATCGCGACGCTCTTCCGCCATTTCCCGGAGCGGACGAGCGCATTGCGGCACCGGTGCATTGCTCGCGCGATTTCTGCGCGACTTGCCGTTCGACCTAACCAACGCACAGGAACGCGTGATCGACGAGTTGCGGCATGACCTCGCGGCCGACCAGCCGATGAACCGTTTGCTTCAGGGCGATGTCGGTTCCGGCAAAACGGTCGTTGCCATCGCAGCGATGTTGCTCGCCGTGGAAGCCCGGTTCCAAACTGCGCTCATGGCTCCGACACAAATCCTGGCCGAGCAGCATTACGCTGTTCTCTGTCGCTGGCTCGAACCGCTCGGAATCAAGATTTCGCTTCGAACTGCCGATCGTCAGGAAGAGAATTTTCTCCCGCTCATCTCTGGTAATGAAAGTCCTGACATCCTCATCGGGACCCACGCTTTACTTTATGAGGGTGTTTCATTCGACAATCTCGGCCTTGTGGTCATCGATGAGCAGCACAAGTTCGGCGTCTCGCAGCGCGCCCGGCTGACCGCACGCGAGCCGGCGCCGGATGTTCTCGTCATGACAGCCACGCCCATTCCTCGCACCCTCACGATGACTGTTTATGGGGATCTCGATGTGTCGGTGATTGATGAGATGCCACTGAATCGCGGGAGAATAATCACCGCTGTTCGAGACCAATCGAAGCTCGGCGAAGTACTCTCCTTCATGCGCGAGCGATTCGAAGCGGGACGCCAAGCCTACATCGTTTATCCTCTGATTGACGAGAGCGAAAAGCTGGACGTCAAAGCCGCAGCTGCGGAATTCGAAACCTGGCGCGAGCGGTTGCGGCCATTCCGCTGCGAGTTGTTACATGGCCGCATACCGAGCCTGGAAAAGCAATCGATCATGGAGCGGTTCCGGCGGGGAGAAACGAGCGCACTCATCAGCACCACGGTGATTGAAGTGGGGGTAGACGTTCCCAACGCCACAATCATGCTCATTGAAAATGCCGAGCGCTTCGGACTCGCTCAGCTGCACCAGCTGCGGGGTCGGATCGGTCGAGGCGAGCATAAGTCGTATTGCATTCTCTTAAGCACAGAGAAATCACCCGAGACCGTGGCGAAACTCGCCGTCCTGGAGAAGACCAACAACGGATTTGAGATCGCCGAAGCGGACTGGGAGTTGCGCGGTCCCGGCGACCTGCTCGGAACGGCGCAGAGCGGTTTGCCTGCACTTAAGCTCGGCAATCTAAAAACCGACGCTGCTCTGATGCGAAACGCCCGCATCGGCCGCGGTGAAGATCTTCGAGTTTCGATCCGAAGCTCGCGGCTCCGGAAAATCAACGTTTCCGTCAATTGATTGTCGAACAAGAGGGACGGACTTTTTCTCAAATTAGCTGATGAAGAATTTTCTCAAATTTCTGCTTTTTGTGATTCTGTTGAGCGCGGGAATTTCGGCGCTTTACGACTATCGCTTCAAGCACGGTGGTCTGCCTTTGGGCGATCGTGTGGTGCCGGAGAAATATACGCTCGCGACGGTCTCGCCGGTTGATCCGAAAGAGGTGTCGACTCTCGAGGCCTTGAGCCGCGAGAGACGCGCTTTGGTCAGCAGCGTCATTCCATCGGTCGTGAGCGTGAAGACCTCGCGCAAGATCGCGGTGCGCCGGCAATATGGGCTCGATCCTTTCGAGTTTTTTAATCGAAATCCGCGGCAGTTTCGCAATCCTCGTGATGAAGCACTGGTGCAAAATTCGCTCGGCTCCGGCGTGATTGTCTCGAACGAAGGCCACATCATCACGAATAATCACGTTGTCGATCAAGTGGATGAAATCGAAGTTCAGTTAAGCGACGGCCGGACGAAAAAGGCGAGACTCGTGGGCGCCGATACCGTGGTTGATCTGGCCGTTTTGAAAATCGATGAACCTGGCCTGAAGCCGCTCAAGCTCGGTGATTCGGACAAGGTGCAAGCGGGCGACTCTGTTCTCGCAGTGGGAAACCCGTTCGGTTTTGAGGAAACGGTTACCGACGGAATCATCAGCTCGAAAGGACGTCCGAATCGCGTGGATGGGTTCGGAGATTTTCTTCAAACCAACGCGGCGATCAATCCCGGCAACAGCGGCGGTCCGCTCATCAATCTGAGCGGTGAGATTATCGGAATCAATACGGCGATTATTTCACGCAGTGGCGGCTCACAAGGCATTGGTTTTGCGATTCCGTCAAACACCGTGCGAATGGCGCTGGAGAGCCTGTTGAAACAAGGTCGAATCATTCGTGGCTACCTCGGAATCCAGAGCCTGCCTCCGCAAGCCGGTCAGAACAATCATTCCGACGGCGTAGTGATCGATGATGTGGTTCCCGGATCGCCTGCCGCTCAGGCACAGCTGCAGAAAGGGGACGTCATTCGCAAATTCGGAGGGCACGACGTCAAGAATTTTTCTGAACTCCGAACATTAGTTTCTCAGGCTGAGCTGAACAAGAAAACGGAACTGGAAATCATTCGGGACGGGAAGCCGGTTAAGGTAACGACCGAAATCAAGGAGCAGCCAGCCAATTATTTGTCGGCGGGCGTCGCGCCGCAACCGTCGCAACCGGAAGATTCACAGACGCCCGACGACCAGGAAACGGAGGGCGGCCCTCTCGATGCGATTCAGGTAGCCGAATTGACTCCGGAGGTCGCGCGTCGCTTGAATGTGCCGAGCGGTGTTCGCGGGGTTGTAATTACCAACGTCGAAGGTTCCTCCAGCAACAGGCTGCAGGCCGGTGACGTGATCGAGGAGATCAACCAACAGCCCGTCACCTCCGTTGCCGAATTCGAGAAAATCGCTAACTCGCTCGATCCGAACGGCACTCAAGTCCTTTCGGTTTGCCGACAGCGCACGCGATCGTTCATTGTCATTCGACCTGGTTAGGTCGTTAGGAAGAATCCGCCGCGCAAGGATTGCGGAGGGGAAACGCAATACTTTCTCGGCTTTGCGAGGGACGTTTGAATAATCGTGGGCGTACGAAAGTCCAAGCTTCAGCAACGATCCAATGTTATGAAACGAATGTTTTTTGCACTAGCTGTGCTCGGATTTATTCTGTTGGCCGCACAGCAGTTGAGGGCGGACGATGTTTCGTTCGAGTTCTTTTACGATAATCTCAACGACGGAAACTGGGTGGAGGCAGGCGACTACGGTTATTGCTGGCAGCCCAACGTTGCCAGCGACAGCAGCTGGCGGCCTTATGCGGATGGCTTTTGGGCCTACACCGATGTCGGCTGGACCTGGGTCTCCAACGAGGATTTCGGTTGGGCGACGTATCACTATGGGCGCTGGGCGAAGTTGGCCAGCCTGGGATGGGTTTGGATCCCCGGCACCGAATGGGGCCCCGCCTGGGTCTCATGGCGCATCGGTGGCGATCAAATAGGATGGGCGCCGTTACCACCCACGCGATCCGGGGAACCTGTTTATGAGGGCCGCACGATCGGCGGTCAAGTGGACATCGAGTTCGATATCGGGCCCTTGTATTACAACTTCGTCGATGTCCGCTACATCGGCGAGCCCCGGCTGCGTGAGCGGATCTACGAGCCATCGCGCAACGTCGCGTTCATCCGCAACACAGTGAACGTCACCAACATCACTTACACGAACACGACCGTGTACAACCACGGACCGGATTACAGCGAGCTAAGCGAACGCTCGTCACACCCGATCCAGCGCCTGACTCTTCACCGTCAGACCAACGTTGGCGCGGAAGGAGGATTTCGCGCGAGCGCAGCGACGAAGGTCGAGGCCGGCAGGCTTGAAGTGACAGCTCCAATCACAATCAAGAAGACGCCGCCGACGGTGGCTCCGAAGGCGGTGAAGACGAAAATCGCGCATCCGAAATTGGAAACCGGATGGTCCGGGATCACAGATCCAAACGCAAAAGTACAGTTGCAAGAGAAGATGAAGACCGAGGATTCGAAGAAGATTCCACCGGCAACGACCAATGAGGTTGCTGCTGGCAGCGCGCCAACTCCCGCAACTACCACTTCGGTAGGTCCGGTCGCGACCACGACACCGGTTCACAGCGCTTCTCCGGGCGTTTCAGCGGCGCCGACCAGTTCGCCGGCGGAAAAAGGTAAGGGAAGTCGAGGTCATGCAATCCAACCGGAGGCAACTCCGCTGGGCACTCCTATAAAAGCGTCGCCGCTCACCAAGGCGCCGAATTCGATCGAATCGAAGACACCTCCGCCAGCCGCGTCGATTCCGGCAAAGGGACCGAATCGAAAGGAAGCCGCCCACCTGCCACCGGAAGAAAGAAATGCCGGCGTCAAAGGCAAAGCCGTCGAGGATGCAGCGCGGGCAAACCGCAACACAAGACATCCCACGTTTTCTCCTCCGGAGAAGGCGACCAGCAAAGCGCCCATTGTTTCCCCAACCGTGCCAAGGCAGGAAAGGGTCGGATCTCCCAAGACGGAGATGCCGGTTGGAACTCCCGGTCGGCCCAAGACAGGCGATCAGCCCAAGCGGGCGATTGAACGTCAGACTCCTTCTGTTCCACCGCAGCGAGGCGTTGCTCCGGCGGGCGATGGTTCCCACAGCCGTAATCAAGAAAAGCAGCCGACCCCCAAGAAGACAAAAAAAGGCGAGGAGCCTGCGGCTTCTGCGACGCCCGGTTAGTGATCGTTACATAACTTCAAACCTGAGACGGCCGGATCGATCCCGGGCTGTCTTGGTCCTTTGTCAGGCAATCGAGGATGCGAGCGGAGTCGCTTCCTTACAGAAGCTCGGCGATCTGGATCGCGTTGAGAGCCGCGCCCTTCAGCAATTGATCGCCAGAAACCCAGAACGCGAGGCCATTGTCAAAAGCCAAATCGAGCCGTACTCGCCCGACCTGGCAATTGTCCCGACCCGCGACGTAGAGAGGCATGGGATATCGGTGCGCATGCGGTTCATCGACCAGCTCCACGCCAGGCGCCTTCGCCAGGACTTCACGCGCGCGATCGAGTGAAACGGGGCGTTCGAATTCGGCGCTCATCGCGACCGAGTGTGCGCGATAGACCGGAACACGCACACAGGTCACCGAAGCGCGAAAATCAGGCAGATGCATGATCCGGCGTCCTTCGTTCTGCATTTTCATTTCCTCTCTAGTGTGGCCGTCTTCGCGAAACGAGTCGACATGCGGCAGGACGTTGAAAGCGATCGGATGCGGATAAACCTCAGCAACCATCGGCTGTCCGTTTGCCGATGCCTCCGACTGGCGCTGCAATTCGGTGATTGCGCGCGCGCCGCTGCCCGAGACTGCCTGATAACTAGCCGCGAACACTCGGCGGACACCAAAAGCGCGATGCAACGGATAAAGCGCCATCAAGGCCACGGCGGTCGTGCAATTTGGATTCGCAATAAGGCCCCGATGCTTCTTCACATCCGGGCCGTTGATTTCCGGGATGACAAGCGGCACGTCGGGTTCCATCCGAAAGACCGACGAATTGTCGATGACGATTGCGCCTGCTGCGCGAGCAATCGGAACGAAGCGGCGCGAAATTTCTCCGCCCGCGCTGAAGAACGCGAGGTCGACTTCGCTGAAGGACGTTTCGTTAAGCTCCTCAATGTCGATCTTTCGTCCGCCATATTCCATCGTCCGCCCAAGGGACCGCGAAGAAGCCAGGGTCCGTAGGCGGGCCACCGGAAAATTGCGCCGTTCGAGGACCTTCAACAACTCCACGCCGACCGCACCGGTGGCACCAACGATCGCGACGTGATAACCTTTTTTCATTCGCAGGCGAAGTGTAACGTTCAGGTATCGCGATGCAAACCGGTCCGAAGAGTATCCATATTTCTGTTCGTGATCAGCGATTGACGCTGAAATCCGGCGAGCGATCGGTGCGCACCTATCCGGTTTCCACATCACGTTTCGGCCTGGGATCGGAGGAGGGCAGCCTGAAAACGCCACTCGGCCAGTTTTGCGTTGCCGAAAAATTCGGGACCGGTGCGCCCGTAGGCACGGTCTTCAAGAATCGCGAACCGGTCGGTCTTCAGGTCGAGCATCCGCCGGAGGATGATCTGGTTCTCTCGCGCATCCTCTGGCTCGATGGCGTCGAGGCCCACAATGCGAATACGCGCGATCGTTTCATTTACATTCACGGCACCAACCACGAACAGGAAATTGGGAAACCGGCCAGTCACGGCTGCGTTCGAATGAAAAATGCCGATCTCGTTGAACTTTTCGATTTGATTGAGCCCGGCACGCCGGTCCTGATTGAGGCGTGAAGCTCCCTTTTTTTACTCTGAAAAAAGTCGAGAAAAGCGTTGCGTCGATCCACTTCCGCGAATAAAAGACGGCAGCAACCAGCTCGGAAAGGAGGCGAAGTATAAATTGAAAATTATCAAAGCGATCATGATCGTGGCTGTAGCGGTCAGTGCCCTGAGTTTAGGTGCCTGCGCGCAAAAAAAGGAGACGCCGGCTCCAGCTCCCGCGACCTATTCGAAGTAAGCTTGCGTCTGCGAATAGCTTTAACCAAAAGGCCAGGTCGTTTTGTCGGCCTGGCCTTTTTCCTGTCCGAGGAATGTGGCTGCCACTCTTCCATTTCGCCAAGTTGCTAATAAGATGCGGAGGATGCAGCTGATTGGCCAACCGTTGTCGCTTTCAGAAATCGCTGAGGTGGCGCTTGGCCGGATACGGGTCGAGGTTGGACCTTCGGTTCACGGGCGGGTTCAGGCGTCGCGCAACGTCATCGAAGAGATTGTCGCGCGAAGCGGAACGGTTTACGGAGTCAGCACTGGCTTCGGCAAGTTGTCCGATATCCGAATCGCGGCGGGAGAGCTACGCCACCTGCAATTGAATCTCGTTCGGAGTCACGCTTGCGGTGTCGGCCAGCCGCTTTCCGAACCCGAAGTACGCGCCATGATGTTGTTGCGCGCGAACGTTCTCGCGCTCGGTTTCAGCGGCATCAGGATCGAGGTGATCGAGCTGCTCGTGGAAATGCTCAATCGTGGCGTGCATCCGGTGATTCCGGAGAAAGGCTCGGTCGGGGCGAGCGGAGATCTCGCGCCGTTGGCTCATCTTGCTTTGACGTTGATCGGAGAAGGGGAGGCATTTTACAAGGGCGAACGAATGGCCAGCAGCGATGCGTTGCGGAGCGCCGGTCTTGAACCCGTCACACTCGAAGCGAAAGAGGGTCTCGCGCTTTTGAACGGAACGCAGGCGATGCATTCAGTGGGCGGGCTGGCGCTCTTTCGCGCGAAACGTTTGTCACGTGTGGCCGACGTGGCTGGGGCAATGACCCTGGAGGCACTCAAGGGTACGCCGGCCGCGTTCGACGAGCGAATTCAAAACGCGCGTCCGCATCCCGGGCAACAGGCGGTGGCCGCACATCTGCTTGAGCTTTTGCGGGGGAGCGAGATTCGTCAATCCCACCTGCAGGATGATCCGCGCGTGCAGGACGCCTATAGTCTCCGCTGCATGCCGCAAGTCCACGGCGCGGTGCGCGGAGCTCTGGCCCACTGCGAAGAAGTGATGCGCGTGGAATCCGCATCGGCGACGGATAATCCGCTCGTTTTTGCCGAAAGCGGTGACGTGATTTCCGGCGGTAACTTTCATGGTGCGCCTCTCGCGTTCGCGCTCGATTACGCGGCAATCGCCATCACCGATCTCATGAGCATCAGCGAGCGTCGGACCGATCGTCTGGTTAACCCGGATTCGAACGAAGGATTGCCGCCTTTTCTGGCGCGCCGGCCGGGAATCGAATCCGGATTCATGATCGCGCACGTCGCCGCGGCAGCGCTGTTAAGTGAAGCGAAAGTGCTGGCGCATCCTGCCAGCGTCGACAGCGTGCCGACTTCGGGCGGCAAAGAAGACCACGTCTCGATGGGAATGACGGGCGCGCTGAAATTGCGGACGATTGTTGACAATGCCGAGCATGCGATCGCCATCGAATTGCTAACGGCGGCGGAAGGGTTGGAACATCGGCGGCCGCTGAAAGCTGGTGTTGGAGTCGAACATGCTTTCGAGCTTCTGCGGTCCATTTCACCTGCCGTCACAGAGGATCGGGCCCTGTCTGGCGACATCGCGCGAGTTGCGCAGGCAATTCGAGAAGGGAAGTTCGATAGCGAGAGCGAAAACTTATGAGTTCAAGTCGAGTCGTGCGCGCGCCGCGCGGGAATCAGCTCAGTTGCAAAGGCTGGCACCAGGAAGCTGCGATGCGAATGTTGATGAACAATCTTGATCCGGATGTGGCCGAGAATCCCGGCAAGCTGATTGTTTACGGCGGAACAGGCCGGGCCGCCCGCAGTTGGGAAGCGTTCGATGCGATTGTCCGTTCGCTGCAGGAGCTGGAAAACGACGAAACGCTACTCATGCAATCGGGCAAGCCGGTCGGCGTTTTCAAAACTCATGAGGAAGCGCCGCGAGTGCTGATCGCGAATTCAAACCTTGTCGGTCAATGGTCGAACTACGCGGAATTCAACAAACTCGAGCAACTTGGCCTAACGATGTATGGCCAGATGACAGCGGGCTCGTGGATTTATATCGGCAGCCAGGGCATTGTCCAGGGAACGTTCGAAACTTTCGCCGAGGCCGGGCGCCGGCATTTCGGCGGGACACTGGAAGGAAAGTTTGTCGTTAGCGGTGGACTGGGCGGAATGGGCGGCGCGCAACCGCTCGCGGCCACGATGAATGGCGCACTTTTTCTCGGCGTCGAGGTCGATCGGACGCGAATCGAGAAGCGATTGCAGAGCGGCTATTGCGATGCAATCGCGGCTTCACTCGATGAAGCGCTGGCGTTGATCGATGCAGCGCGGAAAAAGAAGCAGGCCCTATCGGTCGGGCTGGTCGGAAACTGCGCCGACGTTTTACCGGAGATGGTGAAACGAGGCGTGGTTCCCGATGTCCTGACCGATCAAACCAGTGCGCACGATGCGCTCAACGGCTATGTCCCAAACGGAATGACGCTCGCGGAGGCGTTGCAGTTGCGCGCCAGAAATCCAGATGAATACATCGCACAATCAATGCGATCGATGGCGGTGCACGTCGAGGCGATGCTCGATTTGCAAAAGCGTGGCGCGGTGACATTCGATTACGGAAACAACATTCGGACGCAGGCAAAAAAGGCGGGCGTCGAAAAGGCATTCGACATTCCCGGGTTCGTTCCGGAATACATCCGTCCGCTGTTTTGTGAAGGGAAGGGCCCGTTTCGGTGGGTCGCGCTGAGCGGCGATCCGAGCGACATCGCGCGGACCGATCGCCTTGCGCTCGCACTTTTTCCGACGAACAAGACTCTCGCGCGGTGGATAAAACTCGCGAAAGAGCGCATCCAGTTTCAAGGATTGCCGGCGCGGATTTGCTGGCTCGGCTATGGCGAGCGCGCCGAATTCGGAGTCGCCATCAACGAACTCGTTGGGCGCGGCGAGATCAAAGCGCCGATCGTGATCGGGCGTGATCATCTCGACACTGGGTCGGTCGCATCACCGTATCGTGAGACGGAGGGGATGCTCGATGGCAGTGACGCGATTGCCGATTGGGCGCTGCTCAACGCTCTGATCAACACCGCGGCGGGCGCGTCGTGGATTTCAATTCACAATGGCGGCGGTGTCGGCATCGGATATTCGCAGCATGCCGGGATGGTGGTAGTGGCAGACGGCAGTGATGGCGCGAAACGACGTTTGGAACGGGTACTGACGAGCGATCCTGGAATGGGAGTAATCCGGCACGCTGATGCCGGTTATTCCGCAGCCATCGGCTTCGCAAAGGCGCACGAGATTAAGATTCCGATGGAACCGAAGGCGCGAGATTGAGCGCGGAAGATCCAAATTGGCCGCGCGCTTCTCAGTGGCTGGCCGGCAATTCGCAAGCGTCGGGCGATCAATCAATCGCGATCGTTGGCGTGCCGATGAACCATTCTATCACGCCGGGACATTGCGAGCTGGCGCCGGCAGCAATTCGAAAGGCGCTTAAACGCTATAGTCTCTACGATTCCGATGCGGGAGTTAATCTTGAACTCTTTCGGACAAGAGACTGCGGCGACTTTGATTTCGCACGTAAGACTCCCGAGGTGGCTTTCGATCGCCTGGTCAAATTTATCGCCGACGCTACGGCTGATAGTACCGCTGCTATTTTACTTGGGGGCGACAACGGAATTACCCGACCCGGCATGCATGCCATGGAGCTGGATCTGCGGGATTGCGGGCTGCTCACGTTCGATGCGCATCACGATCTTCGTGATCTGGAGCACGGGCTAACGGATGGAAATCCGATTCGCGCGCTTCTCGAAGATGGATTGCCCGGAAGGAACATCATTCAGATCGGGATTCAACCGTTTGCAAATTCCCCGGCCTATGCGGCGGTAGCTCGCGAGGCGGGAATCGCCGTGGTCACGGCGGATCAAGTTTATGCACAGGGGATCGATGCAGTGGTGCAAAATGCTCTTGAGTATTTGGCCTTGAAGAGAAAAGCGACCTACGTCGATCTCGATATGGATGTGCTCGATCGAGCATTTGCACCTGCGTGTCCGGGGTCGCGGCCCGGCGGGCTCCAGCCCTGGATGCTGCGCCGGGCCGCCCATCTTTGCGGGCGACATCGGAGTGTGCGGATGATGGACATTGTGGAAATTGATCCGACGAAAGATGTGGCCGATGTGACCTGTCTGGCGGCGGCTTCATTTCTCCTGGCATTCGCATCTGGAGTCGCCAGCCAGGCGGAAGTCTGAGGATGCTCGCGATCCTTCCGGTTTCGCGGTAAAATCAGCGTTTTCATTATGCAAAAACTCATTGAATGCGTGCCCAATTTCTCGGAGGGCCGCGACCTGGATATCATCCGGCAGATCACCGACGCGATCGAATCGGTCGAAGGAGTTTCCCTGCTCAACGTCGATCCGGGTGCGACCACCAACCGCACCGTAGTTACCTTTGCCGGCAGTCCTGACGCCGCGGTGGAGGCTGCGTTCCGAGGAATTCAAAAGGCTGCGGAACTCATCGACATGGCCAAACACAGCGGTGCGCATCCTCGCATGGGCGCGACCGATGTGTGTCCATTTATTCCGGTGAGCAACGTAAGTTGGGAAGAAGCGATCGCTTGTGCAAACCAGCTCGGGAAGCGCGTCGGTCAAGAACTCAAGATTCCCGTGTATCTTTACGAGAAGGCCGCGAAAGATCAGTCCCGCTCGAATCTCTCTATCATTCGTGCCGGAGAATACGAAGGGTTCTTCGAGAAAATTAAGGAGCCTGAGTGGAAGCCAGATTTCGGGCCTTCGGTTTTCAACGAAAAGTCAGGCGCAACGGTCATTGGCGCGCGGGAATTTTTGGTCGCCTATAATGTGAATCTCAATACCAAAGCAGTGCGCCGGGCCAACTCGGTTGCGTTTGATGTGAGAGAAAACGGGCGGGTCAAAACCGACGATGGCACGCCTAACGGAAAGCCGGTTCTCGATGCCAAAGGGGAGCCTGTTCGTGTTCCCGGATTGTTGAAACATGTCAAAGCCATCGGGTGGTACGTGGAAGAATATGGAATCGCCCAGGTCTCCATGAACCTGACCAACCTTGAGGAAACGCCCTTACATACTGCGTTCGATGTCTGCGCCGACGCGGCCGCCAAACGTGGCCTGCGTGTGACGGGATCGGAAGTCGTGGGCATGCTTCCCAAAAAATGTCTGGTCGAGGCGGGAAAATATTTCCTGCGCAAACAAAAATGGTCGGAAGGCGCCTCGGAAGAAGAGCTCATTGATATTGCCATTCGATCGATGGGATTGAGCGAGTTAAGACCATTCGATCCGAAGGAGAAAATCATAGAGTCCAAGATGGGATCCGTTTCAGGAAAATCGCTCGTGAAAATGAACCTGCGTCAGTTCTGCAATGAAACACTGAGCGATTCTCCCGCGCCGGGTGGTGGGTCTGTTGCCGCGCTGATGGGCGCGCTGGGTGTTTCCCTTGGCGGAATGGTCGCTAATCTGTCCGCCGGGAAACGGGGTTGGGACGACAAGCTCGATTACTTTAGCGATTGGGCGGTGAAGGCGCAGCAGTTGAAGGACGAATTACTCTTTCTCGTCGACGAAGATACCGCTGCCTTCAACAAGGTGATGGATGCATTTGCTCTGCCGAAGGAGTCGACAAAAGAAAAGGCGGCGCGTTCGGCAGCCATACAGGCAGCCAACAAATATGCGGCAGAAATTCCGCTGAGGGTGATGCAGACAGCATTCAAGTCCTATCAAATTCTCGACGAAATGGCGGCGCAAGGTAATCCCGCCTCGATATCAGACGTCGGCGTTGGCCTTCTTGCGGTGCGCGCCTGTATCGACGGTGCAGCCATGAACGTGAGGATCAATTTAGGCGGTCTGAAGGATGAAAAGCTAAAATCAAGGCTTCGTGAAAAAGTCGAGCAGATCAGTGCGGAATCGGAATCGCAATTCAAGGCCGCCAGCCAGATCGTGGAAAACAAGATGGGCTAAGGAAAGGCGGACGTGCTCTCCGTCTGCTTCGCAAAGCAGAGGGGAATTGCGGCGCATAGCCAAGGCAGTTGCCGATTGCAGCGCAGTGCAATATTATTCAACCATGGCCACAGCTGACGAAGTGGAGAAGCTCGCGCTCGACTTAGCGGAGAGGGAGCGAGCCATTCTCGCCGCTCACCTGCTGAAATCACTTCCTGCTGTTCTTGATGATGCCGACGAGGGAATGGCTGAGGCGCTACAGGGCGATAAAGATTTGGATACAAATCCGACGCTGGGGATTTCGCTCGAACAACTGGAGCAGCAAATTCAGCAGCGCCGCGCGTAATGCGGCTTGTTCTTCATCCGAAGGTTTCCTCCGATATCGCTCAGGTAATGGAGTATTACGAGCGGGTCGCAAATGCGGATCTGGCTAACGAGTTTTATGCAGAATTGCAGCAACTCATGCGAGAGGCCGCGAAGAGTTGGGAATAAAGTGAAATCTCAATTTAGAACATTACATATGAGTCGAACAATTTGCCATCGGGCGATCAACTGAGAAACCGACGCGATGATATCAAAAATCAAGGTGTGGATTCTCCTGCCGCCAAACACAGATGGGTTCAGAAAGTTCCTCGTAGAGAATTTTAATGGTTCCGCGTCCGAATTGGTGATGGAAGAGGGTAACGTAATGGATGCCACTGTCTGAAGCGTGGAGGTTCCGCATGGTGCCGGCGCCATCGATGTTGGGACCGGTGAAAATATTCAGAGTTTTGCAACAGCCGAGGGAGTGCAAGCCGAGGTATCTCGTCTCGAACGCAAATGGCGAGGTGAGGAATGAGTCTTCTCGTTATGTTTTCGCTCCAACGGTGTTGCTAATCAGCACTTCGGTTTCGTAATCGAAACGATTGCGCCACCCGGGTGGTGTCTTCTTTTTGAGTAGGAAAAACCGATGTGCCCGACAAAGAGAAACGGCATTTACAGGACTGGTCTCTTTTCTCCCAGGGGGAACCAACCTAAGCTGCCACATGAAGGCGAATCGGTTGGCGCTCACGGTTCTGTTGAGTGCCGCTTTGTTTCGACTGGCCGCGCAACAAACCGAAATCGATCACAGGTCGGTTGAGGAAATCAGGGCCAAGGCCGAAGCAGGTGACGCAGAATCTGAGTATCAACTCGGGCTTCGCTACTATAGCGGTGAGAGCGTAGCGAAAGACTTGGCCGAAGGCGTGAAGTGGTTTCGCAAAGCTGCCGAAAAGGGCTGTGGGCGAGCCCAAAACAAATTTGGCCGCTCCTACGTCTATAGCGAGGGCGTGCCAGGAAAGTACCGAAGGCGTGAAGTGGTATCGCAAAGCCGCTGAGCAGAATCACGCCGCGGCTCAATACAATCTGGGCGTCTGCTACGCCAATGGCCAAGGCGTGGCGAAGGATGAGGTGGAGGCGGTGAAGTGGTATCGCAAAGCCGCCGAGCAGAATCACGCCAAGGCTCAATACAATCTGGGCGTCTGCTACGCCAATGGCCAAGGCGTGGCGAAGGATTATGTGGAGGGTTACAAGTGGTGGCTGCTGGCGGCGGCACAGGGCAATGAGGATGCCAAGAAAAACATGGCCATAGCTGGAAAGTAGGTTGACGCGGGAGCAGATTGCGGAGGGACAAAAGCTGGCGCGCAATTTCAAGCCGCGGGAGGTGCCAGCCGCCAGGGAGCGATAGTTCAAGCGCGGGTATTGTGCAGTCGCGCCCGGAAGCTTCCGGCACCGGATTTTTCATCACGGAGGATGGGTATCTCATCACCAATGAACATGTGGTCGGAGACGGGGCGCAGGTGCGGTTGGTCACGAGCGCGGGCCTCATTTCCGCCAAGGTGGTGAAGGTGGATGCGGCGAATGACCTGGCGTTGCTCAAGGCGGAGGGCAAGTTCGCGGCGTTGCCGGTGGCGTCGAGTCGCGCGGTGAAGTTGGGCGGCACGGTGGCCACGGTCGGTTTCCCCAACATCGGCTTGCAAGGGTTCGCGCCCAAGTTGGCGCAGGGAGAGATCGCCTCGCTGTCCGGCGCGCAGGATGATGCGCGGTATTTCCAGATCAGCGTGCCGGTGCAGCCCGGCAATTCCGGCGGCGCGTTGGTGGATGAGCGCGGCAACGTGGTCGGCGTGGTGTCGGCCAAGCTGAGCGCGAAAGCGGCGCTAGCCACGAGCGGTGCGTTGCCGGAGAACGTGAATTACGCGGTGAAGAGCAGCTTCTTGCTCGGCTTCCTGGAATCCGTGCCGGAAGTAGCCGCCAAACTCAAAGAGCCGAACACGAAGGATATGAAATTTGAGGACGTAGTGGAACAAGCCAAAGAAGCTGCCGTGCTGGTGCTGGTGTATTGAAGTTTGCTGCCGACGGCTACATGCCGGACGCCTGAGGACCGAATCGATATCAACATCAGCAGGTTCATCGAAACCAGTCACCTCGGCCCCGGATGCGCGCGCTTGTCCTACGCACAAATTCAACAAACAGTTTGGCATTTCGGAACCTGTTTAGCGGCAGTAACGTCATCTAGACAGATCGAGTTATTTGAAATGCCTGAAACCGTTTACATTCTCGGCGCTGGCTGCTCCCGCGAGTGCGGGTACCCGCTGGCTGCGGAAATGCGTAGCACGCTGAGCGATTTCGCACACCAATCCCTCAATTCATCAAATTGTGAACGAATAAGACAGGCGGTTGAGCAAACTGTCGCTCTTATGTGCGACAAGATTGATACGATAGATGAGTTGGTCCGAAGAATTGATCAGGGTCATTACGATGAATCGTCGGGGTTCATCACAGGAGATGCTCTCAACGCGCGCGACCAAGTTCGCTACGAACGGATTGAAAGTGCAATTATTGCGATAAGTGCACTTTTCCTCCATCAAGAAGGGAAAGTTGCAAGGCAAGGTTTGCGACGATACCAGGAGTTTCTTAACGAACTGTTTCCCGGAGCAGATTCGGCGTGGCCCGCATCGACAAATTCGTGTCATGTGCTGACATTTAATTACGATCGCATGTTTGAAGCAGCCTTCCGAGAGCGCTTTAATTTCGATACGCAGCGATTGGGATTCTATGGCGGACGCGGACTGAATTCGGGCTTGGATATACACTACAATCGGCAGGTGAAATTCTCCGAAAACCAATTCTCGTTCCTAAAGCTCCACGGCTCGGTAGGTATGTGGGCTGTTGAAGAGTTGAATGACGTTTGTCACCACTATGGGCTTCCACGAGTGAACGAGCCGCAAGAGATTAGTGACGATATGTTTTATCAAAAAAAAAGCAGCGACAACAAAAGCCGGAAGCGGACAGCTTTTCCGCTCCTGTTTTTTCCGCACCAGCGGCAGTTCGTTTTGGCGCAAGATAACGGTTACCATTTCAGCACTTACGCCCGCGCAATTTGGAAACGGGCAGAAGAACTTATTTCAAATGCGGCACAAATTCGTATCATCGGATATTCCTTTAGTGGAATAGATGGCAATATTAATTTCGCCTAAGCATTCGCAGTGAATGAAAGCACTCGCTCTTTTCCACGCTTCACAACTCGTTACGCTCTGGAAGTGATTTAGGTGCGCGCGAGTCTGCAAATGGAAAGCGCTATTCGACGGCAGAAGTAAAACGCGCGCTGGGTATCTGAGCCGCAGCGGTTCTAGAGCGAATGTGGTGATTGGAAGCTTTAAGGTATCGCCACGGGATCCCTCGACTGCGCTCGGGATGACGGCATGGCCGCGTTCGCAAATGATTCCACATCGCCCTTCGTGAATTCGATAACCGTCTTATACGTTTCGCAGGTTCGCGCAGGACGTGATGGGATTGCGCGAAGCGGATCGCCGCGTTAGTCTTTAGCCGTGAGCACGGTTGCAGAAATCGAGGCGGCCATCTCCCGGCTTCCATTGCCGCAGGCCGAGGAACTGAGCGAGTGGCTGGAACATTGGCTGGAGGATCAGCGGGCGTTGTCGCCCAAGTTCGTTACTTCGATCGAACGGGGCAAAGCCGATCTTGCAGCCGGGCGTGTGCGCGTCGTCCGCCCGTGAGCCATGCCCGGCGCGGCCACGCAGGTTTTTTCACGCGAGTTTGACGCGGTGTTGGCGCGGGTTCCAGAAAATATCAGCGCGCTGATTCTGGGGAAGATCACGGAAATAGGAGGGCGGCTGGACTCATTCCCGCATTATCGCATGACAGGACGCGCCGAGTTCCGGCTTCGAATCGGCGACTATCGTGTGATCTACGATTTCGACGCGGAGAAGAACGAGATTTATCTCATCACATTTGGTCATCGGCGCGAGGTGTATCGGTAAACGGATCGCCAAACTTGAAAGCACTCGCTCTTCTCCACGCTTCACAACTCGTTACGCTCGCCGGTCGGAAGCGACCGCGAATCGGCAACGAGCTCTCAGAAATATCGATTATTCCAGACGGTGGAATGCTCGTGCGAGACGGCCTCATCGCCGCAGTCGGGACTTCGGATGAAATCGAGCGCGATCTGCCTAACGATACGGAGATCATCGATGCCACTGGTCGCGTAGTCCTGCCCGGATTTGTGGACGCACACGCGCATCCGGTCTTCGGCGGAAATCGGGTGGATGAATTCGAGTTGCGCGCGAGGGGCGCGACTTACGAGCAGATCGCCGCGAGCGGAGGCGGAATTCGCTCGACCGTTCGCAAAACGCGGGCGGCGAGCGAGGACGAACTTCTCGCGCAGGCGAAGAAACACGCACTCTGGTTCCTCCGCGGGGGAACGACCACGGTTGAAGCAAAGTCCGGCTATGGGTTAACCGTGGAAGATGAAGTGAAGATTTTGCGCGTGATTCGCCGGCTGAATACGGAAACGCCGATCGAATTTGTGCCAACGTTTCTCGGCGCGCACGCGATTCCGGAAGAGTTTCGCGGCGCGCCCGAACAATATGTCGCGCTCGTCATCCACGAAATGCTCCCGCGCGTGATCGAGGAAAAGCTGGCCGAATATTGCGATATCTTTTGCGAGCGCGGCTATTTCGACATCGCGGATTCGGAGAAAATTCTGACCGCGGCACAGCAACATGGATTGCGTCTCCGGATGCATGTCGACCAGTTGACGAATTCGGGCGGCGCGTTTTTGGCCGCGCGATTGCACGCGGCGACGGCGGATCATTTGGAGCAGACGAATGCCGCAGAAATCGCAGCGTTACGTGAGGCCGGAGTCCAGCCCGTTCTGCTGCCGGGTTCCGTTTACGCACTCGGGCTCAGTCGCTACCCGCGCGCTCGCGAAATGATCGAGGCTGGTCTCGGTGTAGTCATTGCGACCGATTTCAATCCGGGATCTTCGCCCACGCCATCCATGCCGATGGTGTTATCGCTGGCTGCGAC
The DNA here is from genome assembly GCA_963737545.1 of uncultured Verrucomicrobiae bacterium. GTDB lineage: Bacteria > Verrucomicrobiota > Verrucomicrobiia > Chthoniobacterales > UBA10450 > CAVTTH01. Next base: position 1,588,988 of record CAVTTH010000003.1, read on the forward strand.
GCATATGAAGATGTCGCCGGCGGAGAGCATCACGGCGGCGACAATCAACGCCGCTTACAGTTTGGGCCGCGGCGAAAAGATTGGATCGCTCGAGCCAGGCAAGCTGGCGAATTTCTCCCTCTTCGATTGCGCGGACTATCGGGAGCTCGCCTATTATTTCGGCGTCTCGCAGACGCACGCGGTTTACGTGCGCGGAGATCGCGTGTTTTCGCTGGCCTGATGTTGTAGCCGCTTCGCTATGCGAAGCGCGAGATGCCGCTTCTTGTTAGTGTGAAACGGTGCGCCGCCCGCAGGGCGGCGGCTACAGGCGCGCTATTTGCGCATCCGACGGTGCGCCCGTAACGTCGCTCCTCCGATGAATGTTCAAGTTGAAAATCAGCCACATTCCGTTGCGACTTTGCGCATCGAACTTCCGCCGGAGGATGTGAACGAAGGAATGGGACGTGATCGCGAATACCTACGCGCGACATGCTCGCATCCCGGGTTATCGGCCGGGGAAGGCTCCCCGCCCGGTCATCGAGGCGAAGTTTCGCAAGGAAATCCAGGAGGAGCTGACAAAGAAACTCGTGGCAAAGAGCTATCATGAGGCGATTGCGGCGAAGCAACTGCGCGTCGTCTCACTGACCAATCTGGAAGAAGTGGAATTCGGGCAGGACCGGTCGATGCGTTTCCGTGCCACCGTCGTAACCGCTCCCGAGTTTGAGCTGCCGGATTACAAAAGCATTCCGGTGCAGCTGCCGGAGGTCAAGGTCAGCGACAAGGATGTCGACGCCGCAGTGGAGCGATTGCGTGAACAGGCGGCCGACTTCATCGATGTGCCCGAACGCGGTCTGCAAATGGGGGATTTTGTCGTGATTGATTTCGAGGGGTCAATCGAAGGAAAGGCGATCCGCGATCTCGCGCCGGAGGCCAGCAAGAACCTCCATGGCGGGAAAAAGTTCTGGCTTCATCTTGCTCCGGATAATTTTCTCCCCAATTTTTGCGAGCAACTGATCGGGCAAAAACGTGCTGAAACGCGGGTCGTTCCAGTGAGTTTCCCCGAGGAATTCCCGGTGAAGGCAATGGCCGGGAAAACAGCTGAATATTCAGTCACCGTAAACGAAATTAAGGAGAAGGTTTTGCCCGCGTTGGATGATGCGTTTGCGGCGAAATTCGCTTCGGACAAGACCCTGGCTGATTTGCGCCACACGCTCGAACATAATCTTGAACATGAGAAGGAACACGAAGTAGAGCGCGCAAAAGAAGCGCAAATCGTCAAGTTTCTTCAGGACCGAACGTCGTTTGAAGTGCCGCCGGCGCTTCTGACCCAGGAAACGCGTCGCGCCCTGGGTGAGCTGGTCCAACGCAACCGCGAGCGCGGCGTGCCCGATGAAATTCTGAAAACGAAGGAGAAGGAGCTGGTCGAAGGCGCCGGAGGCTTGGCGGCGCATCGGTTGCGAACGAACTTCATCCTGCACCGCATCGCTGAGCGCGAGAAGATCGAGGTTACCCGTCAGGAACTGGAGGAGCGCATTCGCCAGCAAGCCGCCCAATACAATGTTTCGGTGGAAAAAATGCGAAAAGAACTGGAGGAACACGATGCTTTAAACGGCGTCGCGGACGAGATCCTGCTGGGTAAGACCCTTGATTTCCTAAAGGCGAATGTTACCATCGAGCAGACGTCAGAAATACCAGTAGAACCGGCTCCGGCAGAACAAAATCCATGATTATCGCGAACAAAAACCTATCGCAATCCGTGCTTATCCCGATGGTGGTGGAGCAGACCGGACGGGGCGAGCGGAGCTACGACATTTACTCGCGCCTGCTGAAGGACCGGATCGTTTTCATTGGCACCCCGGTCGATGATCACATCGCGAATCTGGTCATCGCGCAGCTGCTCTTTCTCCAGATGGAGGACGGCAAGAAGGACATTAACATTTACATCAATTCTCCGGGTGGCTCGGTGACAGCGGGGTTGGCGATTTACGATACGATGCAGTTTTTGACCTGCGACGTGACGACCTATTGCCTGGGAATGGCGGCAAGCATGGGGGCGGTGTTGCTCTGTGCCGGCACGAAAGGCAAGCGCTTCGCCTTGCCGAACTCCGATATCATGATCCATCAGGTCTCCGGCGGGGCTCAAGGCCAGGCCAGCGACGTCGAGCGGCAGGTGGAATACATGTTTAAACTGAAAAAGCGCCTGATCCGAATTATTTCGCAACATACGGGAAAGCCCGAGGACCAGGTGCGACTCGATTCGGACCGCGATTATTACATGACAGCGGCCGAAGCAAGGGACTACGGATTGGTCGATGAAGTGATCAAATCTCGAAAGGAAGTGAAGCTGCTTGATGGCGCTGTCCCGGACCGTTCCACGGCCATCGCCGAGGCAGCATTACCTCGCAAGGTCGAGGAATAGAAGCTGCTCCAAAAAGACGCCAAATCCATGGCTCGTGCTTCCAACCTCACCATGTGTTCCTTCTGTGGCAAAAGCCACGCGGAGGTGCGGAAACTGATCGCAGGTCCGGGCGTCTACATTTGCGACAGTTGCATCAACGTTTGCAAAAGCATTCTGGATAAGGAGCTGAGCGAAGACGCGCGCCGGCAATCGTCGAATATCCGCGTCCCAAAGCCGGCTGAAATTCGCCGCTCGCTGGATGCTTACGTGATCGGACAAGAGATCGCGAAGAAAACGCTCTCGGTCGCGGTCCACAATCATTTCAAGCGGGTGCTTCAGGCCACACCGCCGGCCGATTCCTCAGCGGCTTTTCAACCGGATCCATTCGCGGATGTGGAGATCGAAAAGAGCAACATTCTGCTTATTGGTCCGACCGGTTCCGGCAAGACGCTGCTTGCCAAAACGTTGGCGAAAATTCTCGACGTCCCGTTTTGCATCGCAGATGCGACGACCCTGACTGAAGCTGGCTACGTCGGTGAAGACGTGGAAAACATCATCCTCCGGCTGCTTCAGAATGCTGATTACGACGTGAAACGCGCCGAGATAGGCATCGTTTACATCGATGAAATCGACAAGATCGGACGCAAGACGGACAACGTGAGTATTACGCGTGATGTTTCCGGTGAAGGTGTGCAGCAGGCGCTGTTGAAGATTCTCGAAGGAAGCACGTGCAATGTGCCACCCCAGGGCGGACGCAAACATCCGCACCAGGAATACATTCAGGTGAACACGGAGAAAATTCTGTTCATTTGCGGAGGTGCGTTTGTCGGTCTGGATAAGATTGTGCAGAAGCGAATCGGCAATAAGACGATGGGTTTTAGCAGTCCGACGCTGGAAGTGGAAGAAGCTCTTCGGAAACAAGCCGTGCGTCACGTTGAACCGGAAGACCTGCTCAGCTTCGGAATGATCCCGGAATTTATTGGGCGACTTCCGGTCCTGACTGCACTCGACGCGCTGACCGAAGAGGAGATGGTGATGATTTTGACCGACACGAAAAACGCCATGGTCAAGCAATACACCAAGCTTTTCTCGATGGAGAACGTTCGACTGACGGTCACGAAAGACGCATTGCGCGCGTTGGCCGCTCAGGCGGTGACGAAAGGGACCGGGGCTCGCGCTCTGCGCTCGATGCTGGAGCGGATCATGCTCGACATCATGTATGACGTCCCAAGCCGCGAAGACATCGCGGAGGTGACGATCAATCGTGCGGTGGTGGAGGGCAAGAAGCTGCCGCTCGTCCGCAAGAAGCAGGACAAGGACGCGGCTTGAGCTAGAGCGCACTCGCGCTCGATGGGCAGCGAAAAACTGGGAACGCGTGTGTTCGAAGTCGGCCATTAGTTAGGCCAAGGTCCACGCCGGCCAGAGTTATCGGCCGTGCAGGAACCCTCTCCAAGCTGGACGTTGAACGTTGGACGTTGGACGTTTAGATCATGGCTTCCCAACGTGCGCGATGAGGACAGTCGTCATTAATACCGGTACGGAGCTCTTGCTTGGCGATGTGCTCAACACGCATCTGGCGTTCATCGCCCGGGAAATCCTGCCGTTGGGTTTGCGAGTCGATCGGCAACTTACAGTGCCAGACGGTGTCGCCATTCGTGAGGCACTGGCAGAATCCTTCACGTCAGCTGATATCGTTTTTGTGACCGGTGGTCTTGGCCCGACGACTGACGACATCACTCGCGAGCTGACGTCGGAGCTGCTGGGTCTTGAATTGAGAAACGATCCGGACGTGCTCGCAGCGATTAAGGAGCGGTACGTGCGGCGAGGTTACAAATGGACTTCCCGCATCGCGCGGCAGGCCAGCGTTCCGGTCGGTGCGGAAGTATTGCCTAACGAATACGGAACGGCACCCGGACTTTATTTCCGGGCGAATCTGAATCCGCAGGTCTGTTCTCCACATCTCTGCGTTCTGCCCGGACCTCCGCGCGAATTGCGACCCATGTTTGTGAACTTCGTATTGCCAATTTTGCAGCGGCTCGTTCCTTCACCTCCCGAGACAGTGTTCCGGACCTATCGCATTGTGGGAATGGGCGAATCTCTGGTGGAGGAGGCCATCGGGGAAAAAATTCTTGAGGTTCATGGAATTGAGCTGGGCTATTGTTCACGCCCCGGCGAAGTAGATCTCCGAATCATCGGCCCGTCGGCCGCGATCGAACAGGCCGCCGCGATTGTCCAACCCGCCCTTGGAGAAGCCATTTTTTCCTCGGACGACGAGCAAATCGAAGAGGTCCTGATAAGCCTCCTGCTGGAGCGAAAGGAAACGCTCGCCCTCGCTGAGTCCTGCACCGGTGGCCTTCTGGCCCATCGCATCACGAATGTACCCGGCGCCTCGAGTGTTTTTCTGGCCGGTTACGTGACCTATGCCAATGCTGCGAAAGCAAAAGCCCTGGGTGTGGACGAAGCGTTGATTGAGAGGGAAGGTGCGGTCAGCGAATCGGTCGCGCGCGCGATGGCGGAGGGCGCCAGTGATCGGGCGAATGCGACGTACGCGCTGGCCACGACCGGAATTGCCGGTCCGGACGGAGGAACGGCGGAAAAGCCGGTTGGAACAGTCTACATTGCCCTCGCCTCGCCGACGACGAAAACGCTCGTGCGCCGATTCGATTTTGCGAGTGACCGCGAGACTTTCAAGCAGCTCAGCGCGCAGGCTGCATTCAACATGCTTCGTCTGCGTTTACTGTAATCGCGAGACTTTGTTGCTGCGCCGGGCCGAAGTGAGGTGTGCGGCGGAGTGGACGACAACAATCTACGGCTGCACTTCCACCGGCGTGCCGACCTTGACGTGATTGTAGAAAAGCTCGGCGGCCTGCGACGGCATCCGGATGCAGCCATGGGATGCCGGATATCCCGGCAGGAATCCGACGTGCATCCCGACACCCTCGCTGGTCAAACGCATGAACCACTTCATCTCTGCGCCGACGAAATGCGTTCCGCTGGGCGCTGAGTCGATTTGCGAGCTTACTCCGCCACGAACAATCCGGCCGCTGCCATCCCGGAAATCGCCATACAAGCTCGAGTGGTGATTCAGGTCCTTTTCCATCACCTTAAAGTTGCCCGTGGGAGTGGTGTGCCCGCGTTTTCCCGACGAGACTGGGCTGTCGATGGCGAGCTCGTTGCCATTGAACAAATAGGCGCGCTGCTTTGGTATCGAAACAATGACGTGCGCATTGTCCGGGGTAAGAGAGTCGAGTATGGCAGAATTAATTTTAATCGGATCCTGTCTCCGAAGAAGGTCTGAGGCTTTGCGTGATGGCTGGACCGCGACTGGAGGGCGCGAGAAGCCGGGCGCTCGGGCACGTGGGTTTGGTATCTGGCAAAGTGCGGTTGGCACGCCGCAGAACGCAATCGCAGCGGTCAAAGCACACAATCGTAGAAAAGCGGTATTCACGGGTTAATCACTTGTATACGTATTGAGTCTATTTAGCCAGCCCGACAACCAGCGCGCTTCGTTTCGCTCGGGTGGAGAATTTTGCACACGTCGATTCAACACGACTTTTGCCGATTGGGCGAAGTCTTTTGTCGCCGAATTACGAGAAACTTCTGTCATCCCTTCCAGCACCTGCAATAATCCCCAGCCTTCCCCATGGTAACGCTCTGATGCGAGAACGCCTTCACCCTTGAAGTTCACGTAATCAACGAGAGCATACATGCCTTGTGCGGAGGCAGCGACGCTTTGGAAATTCCGCTGAATTCTTCCACGCTCGGAGGCCGGTGTTTCCCCCAGCATCTTGGGAAGCGCTTCCTGCAAGCGTTGCACCATGAACCGAGTCTGAAGGTCGACCGTATCCGCGAGAAAATGGCGCAATTGTCCCATCTCTGCGCTTTGCGACGCCCGCAAGAAATCCGCGCGCGTGTTCCAGGGACAGAACGATGGGTGCCGGGCAAGTAACAACTGGGGAAGCTTCGCGCCACGCGCGGAAATAAAATCAACGGCCTTGGGAAAACTTTCATCAAACGGCCCGCGGACCCCTTTTGGATACCAGATGAAGTGACCGATGCCGAGCGAAGCAAAGTTTTCCCCCTCATTCCAGGAAGTGAGTCCGGCAATTGTGCCATTGCATTCATTCTGCCAGATTTTGCGGCCGATCCGCATGGCTTCGGCCTCGGAAAGCGTCACCGCCAACGCGATCGAGGACGCGAAAAGGCAGGCGGCCAGCACGGACAATCCCGCCCAAAAACGCCGGCATTTTATCTGCATGGGCAGCGCCTTGACGTGTGCAGTTTATCCATTAGCGTGCTGCCTCTCGTGGCAATTCCATTCGCCAAAGCCACCGACTAACTCCCTTAATTATGAAACAATTCGTTGTTGCCATCGTCGCAGTTACTCTTGCTTCAATCTGCTTCGCGCAAGAGAAAACAGAACTCAAAGATTCCAGAGACAAAGTCAGTTATAGCATCGGTCTCGATATCGGTTCCACTTTTAAAAAGCAGAAGATGGACATTAACCTCGATATTCTCCAGAAGGGCCTGAAGGATGGCGTCAGCGGGGCGAAACCTCTGCTGACCGAGGAGCAAATCCGGGAAACGATGACGACGTATTCGAAGGAAATGACCGAAAAGCAGAAGGAGGTTGCCAAGGAAGAGGGGCAGAAAAACGCCGCGGCCGGCGAAGTCTTCCTCGCGGAGAACAAAAAGAAAGAGGGCGTAAAGACGACAGCCAGCGGTTTGCAATACAAGGTTCTCAAGCAGGGAACGGGTCCGACCGCCAAAGCGACGGATGCCGTCACGACGAATTACCGTGGCACCTTGATTGACGGCAAGGAATTCGACAGCTCCTTCAAGCGCGGGGAACCGGCGACATTCCCGGTCTCTGGCGTGATCAAAGGCTGGACCGAGGCCCTCCAACTCATGAACGTCGGATCGAGGTACCAGCTTTTTGTTCCGCCCTCTCTGGCCTATGGGGAACGCGGTGCGGGGCAGGATATCGGACCGAACGAGACCCTGATCTTCGAAGTGGAATTGCTGGCGATCAAATCACCGGAAGCGAAACCCGCAGCGCCAACGCCAGTCTCAACTGCGGCTCCAAAGGCTTCGCCCAAGTAGAAATCGCGGAGGCGGAGAGGTCCGTTGCCGAGTGTCCTGTTTGTCCCGGGCGGCTCCAAGTCCGTCTACAGCTGTCGGGCTTGCGCCGGCGTTTCCCACTCGATTCTAGGAGCATCGCCCCACAGATCTTCGAGACTGTAGAAGGCCCGCTTATCGCGATGAAAGACGTGTGCGATCACCTGCATGTAATCGAGGACGATCCACTGACTGGCTGGAAATCCATCGACAGCGGTCGCGCGAATGCCGTGGTCCTCTTTCAGCCGTGTCTCGATTTCATTCGCGATCGCTTTGAGATGCGGTTCCGACGTCCCGGAGCAAATGACGAAAAAATCGGTGAAAGTAGAAATCTCACGCAGATCGAGCACGATGACATCCTCCGCTTTTTTGTTGGAAGCGAATTCAGCGCAGAGTTTCGCGAGATTTTCGGGTGTTATTTGTTCTGCTCCTGGTAAATCTGCTGGCGACGAATGATCTCTTCCACGGCTGGAGGTACGAGATAACGGATCGAGCGGCCAGTAGCAACTCTGTTTCTGATATCGGTCGCGGAGATGTTAATTTGACGGTGAATCACCGGATAGCTTGTCTTGGCCGTTTCGGGATTGCCCCGCGAAAGCACCACGAACTGCACCAGCTCGCGTAGTTCATTGAAGCGATGCCACGTCTCGAGCTGTGCCAGGTTGTCGTCACCGAGTAGGAAGAAATACTCGGCCGAGCCTTCGCGTTGCCGGATTTCCTCGACCGTGTCGATGGTGTAGGAGGGTGCGCCGCGCCGCAGTTCGCACAGATCGAGCAAGAACCCGGGCTCTCCTGCGATCGCCGCCTGAAGCATTTCGAGTCGAATCTTCGCGTCGGTCGCCGGAGCGATTTTGAACGGCGAAACGGCGGCCGGCACGAAGATCAATTTCTCAAGCCGAAGTCGTTCCGAAGCCTCGCGGGCCAGGATCAAATGGCCGTGATGGATCGGATCGAACGTGCCGCCATAGATGCCGATCTTCTTTGCCATTCAGCTAAAGCTCATCGAAGGATTTCGTGAGAGGCGCGTTGCTTCGTTTTTTGTTTTCTCTGGCAGGATCGACATCTAATTTGCGAACCTATGGAGAGCGCTTCGCTCGGTCAACTTATCCTTACCGGAGTTCCCGGTACTGAGCTCGACAGTGCGACAGCCGCCTTGTTTCGTCGCGTCCAGCCGGGTGGATTTATCATCTTTGGGCGCAACATCAAGTCCGCGTCCCAACTTCGGAAGCTGATCGATGATCTGCGCGATCTGAGCGAAATCGAGCCGATCATCACGATAGATCAGGAAGGTGGGCGCGTTTCACGCCTGCGCTTGATTGGCAACGAACCTCCGAATGCGCAGCAGTTGCGGGAGAAAGGCGACATTGATCTCGTGAGGCGGCACGGCGAAATCACCGGCCGTCTCTTGCGTCTCTTCGGTTTTAATCTCGATCTCTGTCCCGTTCTCGACATTTCCTTCAATGACGAAGCTGACAACTCGCTCCGGGGTCGTTGCTACGGGACTAACGTCGAACAAGTCGTTAAGCTGGCCGGCGCTTTCAACGACGCCTTGCGCGAGCAGGGAATCGCAAGTTGCGGGAAACATTTCCCGGGTTATTCCGCCGCCACGATCGATGCGCACCATGAATTGCCCGTAATTGAGCGGAGCCGCGAGGAGCTGGATTCAGAAGAGCTCGCAGTTTTCCGTCAGTTCATCGACAAAGTGGACAGCATGATGATTTGCCACGGATGGTATCCCTCGCTGGAGACGGAGAAGATGCCAGCCTCCTTGTCGCACCGCATCGTTACCGAATTGCTGCGTCGGGAATTTGGTTTCGACGGTCTTATAATGACAGACGACCTCGATATGGGCGCGATTCTGAATGAGTACAGGTCTCGAGGAAACCATCCGCCGGGCGATTTCAGCGGGAAACGACCTGGCGATGATCTGTCATCGCATCCCGTCCATCGACGAAGCACTCGGTTGCATGGCAAAGCTTCCCAGAGATGAAGTCGATCGTGCGCTCGCTGACGTCGCCCGTTTTAAAGAAAAGCTTATCTCGCCCGATGCGTTCTCGGAGATGAAATTTTCGGACGTGGACGGAGAGATTTGGAAACTGCGCGTAGCAGTTCTTGGCGAAGAACGAGCCGCGAAGTTAAGCCCGGAAGACGGTAAACGTTCACCGGTGGAGTTATATTGACGCAGGAAGGCAGTTGCGAAACAGGGTTCTCTCGCTTGCAAAGATCACGGAGCCGCCTCCTGATTTTCCCGATCCGATTGACGACGCCAGACGCAGCTCATAACATGCGCGCGTGCAATCGGAGCTGGAACAACTGCTTGTCCTTCAGGATCGCGAGCAGAAGATCAGGCAAATCCAGGCAGAAACGAAGAACCTTCCTCTGCAGCGGAGAAATCTCGAAGCACAGCTCGCCGCTAGTGTCGCCAATCTTGAGGCGCTGAAACAACGAGCGCGGCAACTTGAGGTCGATCGCAAGAGATTGGAACTCGATGTCGGAATCCGGACGGACAGCGTGGCGAAATTGCGAACACAACAGTACGAGACGCGGAAGAATGACGAGTTCGCTGCGATGGGACACGAGATCGAACGCTATCAGAATGAAATTAGCGCGATTGAGGATCGTGAACTCGAGCTAATGGATCAGCAGGATAAGCTCAAAGTCGAAGTCGCAGCCGAAGAAAAAAAAGCCGCTGGAACGAAAGATTCAATCGGGCGACAAATGACCGATCTGGAAGCCAAGGCAAAAGCATTGGAAGAGCGACTACAGGACTTGACCAGGGAACGTGCCGAGCTGGCAGGAAAGATTGACGAAGACGTGCTCGATCGTTTCAAGCGGCTTTTTGCGAGCAAAGGCGATGCTGCAGTGGTCGCGCTCGAGCACGACGTTTGCACCGGTTGCCATATGAAAATCACCGCGCAAACGGCGGTGCGGGTGAAGGGCGGCAAGGAAATCGTCAGCTGCGAACAGTGCGGCCGAATCCTCTACGCGGCAGAATAATCATACCGATGCCAGCAGGCGAAAGGCATCGAAACGGGCTGCCGCCTCACGTTGAGCGGCAGCCCACCGACTGATTATTTCTTGATATGCAGATCGACTCCGGCGCCGCCGACCGTGAGATCGACGCCTCTGGTCGTGGCCTGGAGTTCTATCCGCACACCGTTTTGGTTTTGCATGGTGGCGGCTCCCCCGCCGCCTGCGACCGCAATACCCGCAGCTACGGCGGCATAGTTGCCGTCAAAGTCTTGAAGCTTGTGCAAGTTGTAGACTTTGCCTGTCGCCGTGGCTTCGGAAATTCCTACTTTGCCTATCGACAAGCCCTTGACGCCAATGGCGTACGACTTGCCCTTGTAGGTCAGTGTTCCGCCGCCCCAGCTGAAACCGATCCCCGCGGCGACCGATCCGCTACTCAATTTTATGGTTGCGCTCGGTTTGTCCGAACTCTCTGCGCGAATGCTTGTCGCTATTAGACAAACGAAAAGCAGTAAAACCGAAGTTCTTTTCATAATGTTTCTCCTTTAATTGTTCTCGACTAGCGAACAGATAGAGGGCCGGGAGATTTCAAGTCAAGAGGTTTCGTTCCAGACTGGCTAAACGTTGAACCGGAACTCTACGACGTCGCCGTCGCGCACGATGTAATCTTTTCCCTCGATTCGCAGTTTGCCGGCCTCGCGCGCTCTGGCGAATGAGCCATGCGAGATCAGATCATCAAAGTGAACAATTTCGGCCGCGATGAAACCGCGCTCGAAATCGGAGTGAATGACGCCGGCAGCGGCCGGCGCCTTGTCGCCCTCGTGGATCGTCCAGGCACGCGTTTCCTTTTCTCCGGTCGTCAGGTAAGTCCGGAGACCGAGCAGATGATAAACGGCGCGGATCAGCGCGCTGACTCCGCTCCCGGCAACTCCGAGATCGCGCAAATATTCCTGCGCTTCCTCCTCGCTCAGATCGACCAGTTCGCTCTCGATCTGCGCGCTAATCACGACCGCTTCCGTCGCGAAATGGTTCTGCGCGTAATCCTGCACCGCCTTGACGTGGCGTGCGGCATCGCTTTGGTCGTCTATTTTCGCAAGATTCGCCAGGTCGGATTCTGCCACGTTGCATGCAAACAAGGTCGGCTTCGATGTGAGCAGAAAGAAATCCCGCACGACCGCTTTTTCCTCTGGAGTCATTTCGAATGTGATCGCTGGTTTCCCGGCATCGAGATGCGGCAGCAATTTCTCGATGAGGGAGTTTTCCGTTCTTGCTGTCTTCGATCCGGCCCGTACCTCTTTTTGCAAACGATCATGGCGCTTTTGGAGCGACGCGAGATCGGCGAGCACGAGTTCCGTATTGATTACTTCGATATCGCGGACGGGATCAATCGTGCCGCTGACGTGATGGATGTCGCTGTTTTCGAAACAACGCACGACCTGCACGATCGCGTGAACTTCACGGATATGACTGAGAAACTGATTGCCGAGTCCCTCCCCGGCACTCGCGCCTTTGACCAGCCCGGCGATATCGACAAATTCGATCGCGGCCGGAATAATTTTTTGCGAATGCGACAGCTCGGCGAGTTTCGCGAGTCGGTGATCGGGCACAGTGACAACGCCGAGATTGGGATCAATCGTACAAAATGGATAGTTCGCGGCCTGTGCTTTGCGAGTGCGGGTGACGGCGTTGAAGAGCGTGGATTTCCCGACATTCGGCAAGCCCACGATTCCAGCGCTCAACATAGGCGCGGACGTTACTGCGGATAAGCCAGGGGAGCAACGCATCCCGGAGCGGTGCATCTGGGCGAAGCTCCTGCATTGATGGCCCGGCGGGATCTCGCCCTCCCGGCGGACGATGTAATGCTATTGAAGAATCATCGGGCCGGCGGGATTCGAACCCACGACCTCTTGAACCCCATTCAAGCGCACTACCAAGCTGTGCTACGGCCCGCGATGAGTGCGGGAACTATTGACCGCTGCCGTCACGCTGGCCAGTAACTTTTCTCTCGCCTTCATCCCAGCTGGCGAGAAACGCATCGATCAATTGCGGTAGATCGGCGCTATAACCCCCCTCTAAAATCGCGCCCGCGGGTAGTCCCGTTTCGCGCAGCCATTTTCCCAACGTTGCGAAATCTTCCGTCTCGAGCGTCATCTGAGTGATCGGGTCGCCGACATAAGCGTCAAATCCGGCGGAGACAAGCAGAAGATCGGGCTGGAACGCAAGCAATGCGTGCAGTGCGCGCTCGACCTCGCGCATGTGATCAGCTCGGGCCGCAAGCGGCGCGACGGGATAATTGTGAATGTTCGCGAACGAACGCGCTCCGGTGCCCGGATAGGCGGGGAACTGGTGGATTGAGGCAAAGGCGATCCGCGAATTATTTGCGACGATTTCCTCGGTCCCGTTACCGTGATGCGCATCAAAATCCCAAATTGCAACGCGCTCGACGCCGTGTTCGATCGCATCGAGTGCGGCGATTGCGATGTGACTGAAATAGCAAAACCCAATGGCGCGATCACGAGTGGCGTGATGCCCCGGCGGCCGCATCAAACTGAAGGCGCGACTGCCACCTAGCGCTTCCCGCGACACGGAGACCGCCGCACCGGCGGCGCGAGCTGCGTGGACGTAAATATCCTTGTAAGCGGGCGAGTCGGCATCGAAATCTTCCTTGGCGGCCTTGATTCGAGCGAGATGGGCGGCTGAGTGCGCGCGCAGCAGCGCTTCCTCGGTTGCCGCCTCAGGTCGGCGCCATTCCCAGTGGGCGTGGCGCATCCTCAAGAACGGAGCTGTTTTGATAATTCGCTCCGGCCGTTCCGGGTGACCAAAACCCGAATATGCAGTGCAATGTGGGTCGTGAAAGATCAGCACGGAACAAGGTTACCGATTCTACCTTTCAACGAAACGGGAGATTCTTCGCGACCTCGGGTGATTGGCTACAATCCTGCTTTGGCCATAGCCGGCCAGTTCCAGCTGACACGGATGGAGTTTGGAGGGAAGCCGGCTACGAAAAATCAAGCCAGATGAGGAGTGCGATCGCAACTGTGGTTAGGGACGAGCATCGGAACGGTGCTGTGCACGTGGATTCACATGCGATCAACCGCGCCGCCGCCGCTGATGAACTGCGCGCCACGATCGAGGCATCGAACAACTGCGTTATTACGATCGATTGCGACAGTACAATCCTGGAGTTTAACGTTGCCGCCGAACGGACCCTTGGATACCGACGAGGAAATGTGGTCGGGAAGGCATTGGCGGAAGTCATCATCCCATCGTCGTTGCGTAGTGCTCATCGGTGCGAAATCGCAACCCTGTTAAGAGCAGATCAGGGAAAGATCTCTGGCCAATGCCTGGAAGTGGTGGTCATGCGCGGGGACGGATCGGAATTTCCCGCCGAACTAACCTTCACTCGAATTCCCGGGCAAGGTCCGCCGATTTTTACGGCATTCATCCGTGACATCACGGAACGCAAAGCAGCCGAAGAGAAGTTACGCAGTCAGGAGGAACAATATCGGATCCTTTTCGAGACGAACCCGACTCCGATGTGGGTTTATGATGTCGAAAGCCTGCGTTTCCTTGCGGTCAATGAGGCTGCGATTTCGCAATATGGCTATTCGCGCGAGGAATTTCTGTCGCGCACGCTTCGCGATATCCGGCCGGAGGAAGAAGTCGAAAAGCTTGAACAAGCACTGAGCGAGGACGATCCTCCTGGCCCCGCCGGTCAATGGCGGCATCTGCGCAAAGATGGTTCTGTGATCATCGTTTCGATCTACTCCTGCCCGACGATTTTTGAACAGCGGGCCGCCCGAATGACCATTGCCACGGACGTGACCGAGAAGGAGCATGCTTACTCCAAATTGCGCCAAAGTGAGGCAAATCTCGCCCTGGCCCAGCGTGTCGCCCACATGGGAAGTTGGGAAGTCGATCTGACGAAGCGGGAGGATCGGGCGAAGAATCCTCCACGCTGGTCGGATGAAACTTTTCGGATTTTCGGCTTCGAGCCGGGGGCCATTGAGGTAACGCACGACAGCTTTTTCCATCTTCTCATTCCGGAGGAGCGTCAGCGAGCCCGCGAAACGTTCATTCACCAGTTGCGAACTGGTGAGCGGTATTGCGTCGATCACCGCATCGTGCGGCCGGACGGCACCCAGCGCATCGTTCAGGTGCAGTCCGACACGGTACGCGACTCGACTGGACGTCTGGTGAAAACAATGGGCACTGTCCAGGACATTACTGAAAGCAGACGGGCCGAACGATTGCTACGCGAGCAGGCCGAACTGATAAACCTCGCGCAGGACGCCATCCTGGTTCACAACCTGGATGGAACGGTTCGGGTGTGGAACCTGGGGGCAGAACGCCTTTATGGTTGGACCGCGAACGAAATGCTCGGTAAACGAGTTGCCGATCTCCTCTCTGAGGAAATGGGGCCGGCCGCTGCCGCCGCGAACAATCTGCTTCTGCAAAACGGTGAGTGGCGCGGCGAGCTGCAACAGGTCTGCAAGGACGGTCGCAACATCATCGTCAGCTGTCGCTGGACGCTCGTGCGTGACGACCGCGGGGAACCAGAATCGGTCCTTGTCATCAACACCGACATGACCGAGCAGAAGAAACTGGAGGCGCAATTTCTGCGTTCGCAGCGGTTGGAAAGCATCGGCACGCTCGCCGCTGGCGTGGCACATGACCTAAACAACATTCTCGCGCCAATCTTGCTCGTAACCCCCCTCTTGCGCGGGGACCTTGCAGTAGAAGAAAAGGAGCGATTTCTTTCTCTGGTGCAGACAAGCGCCGAGCGCGGCGCCCATATCGTGCGACAGGTCCTTACCTTTGCTCGCGGAGCGGACGGCGCGCGAGTGTTGGTCCAGCCAGTATATCTTTTGGAAGAAGTCGCGAAAATTACAGGAGAAACTTTTCCCAAATCGATAACGATTTGTACACGCTATCCAGAGGATCTCTGGCTCGTTGAAGGAGACCCAACCCAATTGCAACAGGTCTTGCTAAATCTCTGTGTCAATGCTCGGGACGCCATGCCTGAAGGCGGCACAATCCAGCTCATGGCTGAGAATTTCGAAGTAGACGATCACTATGCGAGCATGACGCCCGGCGCCAACCCCGGCCCCCATGTCGTGATCCAGGTGGTCGACAATGGGTCCGGTATTCCCCGTCACGTCATCGACAAGATATTCGATCCTTTCTTTACGACGAAGGAAACCGGGCAGGGCACGGGCTTGGGCCTGTCCACCGTTCTTGGGATCGTGAAAAGTTACGGCGGCTTCGTGAATGTTTCCAGCGAAGAAGGCCACACGACTTTCAGAGTATGCCTCCCTGCCAGTGCAAGTGAGATGTCGAATACGGGAATGCCGGAGGCGATTTCACTTCCGGCCGGACGTGGTGAGACAATCCTCGTGGTCGACGATGAACCCAGCATTCGAGACGCGGCCCAATCGCTCCTCCTGAGTTACGGTTACAACGTGCTCCTTGCCGAGGATGGCATTGCCGCTCTGGCACTCTTCGCGCGGCGCCCAAGTGAAATCGATCTCATCCTCACTGACATGATCATGCCATCGATGGATGGATTGACGCTCGTCCGAACGTTACGCAAAATGAATCCGGAGACGAAAATCATCTTGTCGAGCGGTCGAGAAGAAGATTACAGCGCCTCGGAGCTAAACGCTCTCCACCTGCAGGCGCGTTTACGGAAACCCTACACCAGAGAAAAATTGCTTATCACCCTAAGCGAAGTTTTGCATCGTCACGACGCCGCGACGGAGTAAAGGCAGGCAGAGTTGCAACGCGAATGTTCTTACCCTGATCCCGAAAGCTCTTGATCTCCTTTCTAACGGAGATTACCCAGCCGAAAACGCTCCATTAGTTGCTCGCGAAGTTCGGTCTGAAGTTCCGGCCGCAAGCGGGTGAGGAGTTTTTCTCTGCGCTTCGGATCCATTGCCATCAATTCGCGCAAAAATTTATCCCGGGTCCGCTTCTTTTCGTAGCGAGTCCAGGCCACGCCGGCAGCGAGCACCGCGCACGCCGCCCAAAGTTCAATTGATGTTGCTGTTGTCACCAGGAGCTAAATTCATCTGCGGGGTAGGACTCTGCGGCTTCTTCGGTTTTGGCGCAACCGGTCCTCCGACAGCCTTCACCTCTGGCCGTTCCCCGAATGGAGCTTTGCCAGCCTCAATAGATGAGTTCAATCTATCGTCGACTTTCCGCGTCGATCAGACGTTCTTGTTCGAGGGCTCCTTAGTAGTTTCTTATGTCCCAAGACGTTGGCATCGTTCCAAGATTCACGTTGCCGCTGTAGTTTGTGCCGTCCATTAGCCAGATATTGCGCGCTCCGGTTGAGTTTTGCCAGAGAATATCCGGTTTGCCATCTCCGTTGAAATCGCCCGCACCGACGATATTCCAGGATTTCGAAACGATTCCCAAGCCTAGGTTGCCGCTGTAGATGGTGCCGTTCATGAACCAGATTGCGCGCGCCCCGGTGGAGCTGTCTTGCCAGAGAATATCCGGTTTGCCATCTCCGTTGAAATCGGCTGAGCCTACGATGTTCCAGGATTTGGCCACGGTCCCCAAGCTTACACTACTCGCGTACACGGTGCCGTTCATGAGCCAGACGGCGCGGGACCCGGTGGAGCTGTCTTGCCAGAGAATATCCGGTTTGCCATCTCCGTTGAAATCGGCTGAGCCCACGATGTTCCAGGATTTGGCCACGGTCCCCAAACTGACACTACTGCCGAAGGCAGTGCCGTTCATGAGCCAGATGGCACGCGCCCCCGTGTGACTGTCCTGCCAGAGAATGTCCGGTTGGCCATCGCCATTGAAATCCCCCGAACCCACAATATTCCAGGAGGTCGCAACGGTTCCCAAGCTTGCATCGCCGGTATGGATCGTGCCGTTCATGAGCCAGATCATGCGTGCTCCTGATGAACTATTTTGCCAGAGGATCTGCGTCGATGCGGGTTCGGGCGTTGGGGTCGGTGTCGGAGTTGGTGGGGGTGTTGGTGGGGGTGTGGGTGTTGGAGCTGGCGTCGGTGCTGGATTTACTGTGAGCGTCGCGTTGTTGCTGGTTACGCTTCCACCGCCGTTACTCACTATCACCTTAAAGCTCGCGCCGTTGTAAGCCTGCGTCGTGGGTGGCGTCGTATATGACGAGTTGGTTGCTCCTGCAATCTGCACGTTGTTTTTCCGCCACTGGTAGGTCAACGGTCCAGATCCTGTAGCAGTCACGCTGAATGTCGCCGTCTGGCCTAATGTTGTTGACTGAGGCTGAGGCTGAACAGTGATGACTGGCCTTGGCGTCGGGGTCGGGGTCGGGGTCGGACTGGTCGTGACCGATCTCGAATTGGAATTAACGCTGGTGCCGCCTCCATTGTGCGAGCGAACCCGATACCAGTAAGTTGTGCTTGGGTTTAGCCCGGTCACATTCCTACTCGTGACGTTTCCTACGTCCGAGTTATTGAGAACGAAATTGGTAAAAGCGGAGTTGGTGGCAACGTCCAGGCGGTAGCCATTGGCTGACGCGATGCTGGTCCAGTTGGCAGTAAAGCTGTTGCTGGTAATGCTAGTTGCGGCCGTTGCGGTTGGCGGAGGCGGGGTCGGAGTGGGACTTGGGGTCGGAGTGGGAGTTGGGGTTGGAGTTGGAGTTGGAGTTGGGGTTGGAGTTGGAGTTGGGGCTGGAGTGGGAGTTGGAGTTGGGGCTGGAGTGGGAGTTGGGGTTGGGGTTGGAGTTGGGGTTGGAGTTGGTGTCGGTGGAGCGCTTACGGTTGCGGATACCTCATCGGAAGGTGGGCTTTGCAACATGAGAGTGTTGTAGGCGGTGACCACAAAAAAATATGTGCCTCCATCCGTCAAATTCGGAACTGTTGCCACTGTCCCGTTCCCGACATCAATCTCTTGGGTATAGGTTCCGCTGGCAGGCCCATAAAACAATCGGTACCCGGCGATATCGGGCTCCACATTTGGATCCCATTGCAAAGTGACACTTCCTGTCGCTTGGGAGTGAGACACCAAGCCTAGAAACACGCTGCCACTGGCCAGTATTATCGCCAATTTGCGCATTGTATTACAATGAAGCCAGTAATTATGGTATTTATAGCAATAGTCATACCCAGCAACGAAGAAACGGCACAGGCGAAGGTTAAAAAAGCCAATCCCGCGAGCGGAGATCTGGTGAGTTGCCGAGCAGGTGAATTCGGCTCGGAGTCTCCGGCCGAGGACAATCCCAAGAGAAGGACCAAACTCCTATTCTAGGATTGGCTTCTGCATCAAGCTCTCGACCGCTGCGAACCCAGGCACTCTTGCTTCGAGGAAGTATTAGAAATTTCTGATGTCCCAGGAAGTGGCTACGGAGGGCAGGTTAACACTGCTACTGTAGTGAGCGCCGTTCATGAGCCAGAGGGCGCGTGCGCCGGTCTGGCTGTCTTGCCAGAGAATGTCGGGTTTGCCATCGTTATTGAAGTCGGCTGAACCGACAATGTTCCAGGAAGCGGCCACGGTGCCCACGCTCAGACTGCTGCTGTAATGGGTGCCATTCATGAGCCAGAGGGCGCGTGCACCGGTTGCGCTGTCTTGCCAGAGAATGTCGGGTTTGCCATCGCCGTTGAAATCGGCCGAACCGACGATATTCCAGGAAGTGGGCACAGTGCCCAGGCTGATACTGCTGAGGTAGTGGATGCCGTTCATGAGCCAGAGGGCGCGTGCACCGGTTGCGCTGTTTTGCCAGAGAATGTCGGGTTTGCCGTCGCCATTGAAATCGGCTGAACCGACGATATTCCAGGAAGAGGGCACAGTGCCCAAGCTGACACTACTGAGGTAATGGGTGCCGTTCATGAGCCAGAGGGCGCGCGCACCGGTTGCGCTATCCTGCCAGAGGATATCGGCTTTGCCATTGCCGTTGAAATCGGCCGAACCGACGATATTCCAGGAAGTGGGGACAGTGCCGAGGTTAACACTGCCTGAGTAGGCAGTGCCATTCATGAGCCAAAGGGCGCGTGCGCCAGTCTGGTTGTTTTGCCAGAGAATCATCGAGGAAGGGGAATCCGGTGAGGGAGAGGGCGATGGGCTCGGGCTTGGAGAGGGTGTTGCGGTGGGTGTAGGGGTGGGGGTAGGGCTTTGGGTGGGGGTTGGGGTAGGAGTTGGAGTTGGGGTAGGAGTTGGTGTTGGAGTTGGGGTCGGGGTTGGAGTTGGGGTTGGAGTTGGAGTTGGGCTCGGACTGGTCGTGACCGATCTCGAGTTGGAGTTAACGCTGGTGCCGCCTGCATTGTAGGCCCGAACTCGATACCAGTAATTTGTGCTGGGGGTTAACCCGGTCACGTTCCTACTGGTGACGTTTCCTACGTCCAAATTATTGAGAACGAAATTGGTAAAAGCGGAGTTGGTGGCAACGTCCAAACGGTAACCATTGGCGGACGCGACGCTGGTCCAGTTGGCAGTAAAGCTGGTGCTGGTAATGCCAGTTGGGGCGGTTGCGGTTGGCGGAGGCGGAGTCGGGATCGGAGTGGGAGTCGGGGTTGGGGTAGGAGTTGGGGTCGGGGTAGGGGTAGGGGTAGGGGTCGGAGTTGGAGTCGGAGTTGGTGTTGGTGTTGGTGTTGGAGTCGGAGTTGGAGTCGGGGTAGGGGTAGGGGTCGGAGTTGGGGTCGGGGTCGGCGTCGGGCTCGGACTGGTCGTGACCGATCTCGAGTTGGAGTTAACGCTGGTGCCGCCTCCATTGTAGGCCCGAACCCGATACCAGTAATTTGTGCTGGGGGTTAACCCGGTCACGTTCCTACTGGTGACGTTTCCTACGTCCAAATTATTGAGAACGAAATTGGTAAAAGCGGAGTTGGTGGCAACGTCCAAACGGTAACCATTGGCGGACGCGACGCTGGTCCAGTTGGCAGTAAAGCTGGTGCTGGTAATGCCAGTTGGGGCGGTTGCGGTTGGCGGAGGCGGAGTCGGGATCGGAGTGGGAGTCGGGGTTGGGGTAGGAGTCGGGGTCGGGGTAGGAGTTGGGGTAGGGGTCGGAGTTGGAGTCGGAGTTGGTGTTGGAGTTGGTGTTGGAGTCGGAGTTGGAGTCGGGGTAGGGGTAGGGGTCGGAGTTGGGGTCGGGGTCGGCGTCGGGCTCGGACTGGTCGTGACCGATCTCGAGTTGGAGTTAACGCTGGTGCCGCCTCCATTGTAGGCCCGAACCCGATACCAGTAATTTGTGCTGGGGGTTAACCCGGTCACGTTCCTACTGGTGACGTTTCCTACGTCCAAATTATTGAGAACGAAATTGGTAAAAGCGGAGTTGGTGGCAACGTCCAAACGGTAACCATTGGCGGACGCGACGTTGGTCCAGTTGGCAGTAAAGCTGGTGCTGGTAATGCCAGTTGGGGCGGTTGCGGTTGGCGGAGGCGGAGTTGGTGGTAGGAGTCGGGGTCTGGGGTCGGAGTCGGAGTTGGAGTTGGGGTCGGGGTAGGAGTCGGAGTTGGAGTCGGGGTCGGGGTTGGGGTTGGAGTTGGAGTCGGGGTCGGAGTAGGAGTCGGAGTTGGGGTCGGGGTCGGAGTCGGAGTTGGAGTTGGGGTTGGGGTCGGTGTCGGTGTTGGGGTTGGGGTCGGAGTCGGTGTTGGGGTTGGAGTCGGAGTCGGAGTTGGTGTTGGAGTTGGGGTCGGGCTCGTGGAGTTGGAGTCGGAGTTGGAGTCGGAGTTGGTGTTGGAGTTGGGGTCGGGCTCGGAGTAGGAGTCGGAGTTGGAGTTGGAGTCGGTGTTGGGGTTGGGGTTGGGGTCGGAGTCGGAGTTGGGGTTGGTGTTGGAGTTGGGGTCGGGGTCGGAGTCGGGGTCGGAGTTGGTGTTGGAGTTGGGGTAGGAGTAGGAGTCGGAGTAGGAGTCGGAGTTGGAGTTGGAGTAGGAGTCGGAGTCGGGGTTGGGGTTGGAGTTGGGGTAGGGCTCGGACTGGTCGTGACCGACCTCGAGTTCGAATTGACGCTGGTGCCGCCTCCATTGTAGGCCCGAACCCGATACCAGTAATTTGTGCTGGGGATTAACCCGGTCACGTTCCTACTGGTGACGTTCCCTACGTCCAAATTATTGAGAACGAAATTGGTAAAAGCGGAGTTGGTGGCGACGTCCAAACGGTAACCATTGGCGGACGCGACGCTGGTCCAGTTGGCAGTAAAGCTGGTGCTGGTAATACTAGTCGCGGCGGTTGCGGTTGGCGGAGGCGGGGTAGGAGTTGGGGTCGGGGTTGGAGTCGGAGTCGGAGTTGGAGTCGGAGTTGGAGTCGGAGTTGGAGTTGGGGAGGCGATGGTCACCGACACCTCATTGGAAGGAGGACTTTGCATTGCTACATCGTTGTACGCGATCGCAACGAAGAAGTAAGTGCTTCCATTCGTCAGGTTCGGAACGGTCGCAGTTGTTACATTTCCGACATCCGTCTGCTGCGTGTAATTTCCGCTCTCAGTTCCGTAAAGCAGGCGATACCCGGCAATATTGGGCTCAACATTTTGGTCCCACTGGAGCGTGACGCTCCCCGTTGCCTGGACGTGAGAGACCAAACTAACAAGAAACATGCAACTGCCGGCCAGTATTTTTGCCAATCCACGCATTGGAATACGGAAACCCCAAAAAGTATGGTATTTATAGCAATGGCCGTGCCCTTGCTCTGAAAAACGTTGCAGGACGGGGCTTTGGCGATTCGTTCGCCTACTGCTCAACTTTGGGCGAAGTGCAGCCTTCGAGGCGTCCGCTGAACGACCCCGCTCGAAGGCAATTCTAGCGGTCCCGCTTTGCTGAAATCAGGTCCCGACAATTCAAAGCGCCGGCGTCCAAGAACGATGGCCGGGAGCTTTTGCAAGACCCGCGATAATGATTGTTGATTGTCTCCTCGATCTGCGTACGTCGGGGAAAACTGCCGTAGCTTCGCTAGCATTTATGTTTCTCACCGATCTTTGCTGCACCTCATGCGGACTTCGTCAGGATACCTCGCGTTTGCAGAATCTCTGCCCCGCATGCGACAAACCGCTCTTTGCGGTCTACGATTTCGCAGCGATCGGTCGGACCGTCACGCGTGAGGTGTTGGCCGGTCGCGACAAGTCACTTTGGCGCTACCGTGAACTGTTGCCGCTGCCAGCGAATATCGAACCGGTTACGCTCGGTGAAGGCGGAACGCCTTTGCTACCGGCCTCAAGATTTGCAGATCGGCTTGGACTTTCGAGTCTCTGGATCAAGGACGAAGCGCAGAATCCCACCCAGAGTTTCAAAGCGCGAGGGATGGCCGTCGCTGTCTCGATGGCGAAACACCTCGGCGCCAGCAAACTGGCGGTCCCCAGCGCTGGCAATGCGGGGGGAGCTCTGGCCGCCTACGCTGCACGCGCCGGCCTTGAGGCGCACATTTTCATGCCGCGCGACACGCCCCGTGCGAACATCATCGAATGTCGAGAACTGGGAGCGCATGTTACGCTGGTTAGCGGTCTCATCACCGATTGCGGCGCTGAAATTTCCCGGCGTAAAGCAGCGGAAGGGTGGTTCGATATGTCGACGCTCAAGGAACCTTACCGCGTGGAAGGCAAGAAAACGCTCGGCTACGAGCTGGCTGAGCAATTTGATTGGCAATTGCCGGACGTGATTCTCTATCCGACCGGCGGGGGGACCGGCCTTATCGGCATGTGGAAAGCCTTCGGCGAAATGGAATCCCTCGGCTGGATCGGACAAAAACGGCCACGCATGTTTTCTGTGCAGGCAGCGGGGTGTGCTCCCATTGTCCGTGCGTTCGAAGCGGGCGCAACCTACGCGGTCGAATTTCCAGATGCATATACTTGTGCTTCTGGGCTTCGAGTGCCGAAAGCAGTCGGCGATTTTCTCATGCTACAAATATTGCGCGAATCCGGCGGCGGTGGGGTGATCGTCGAAGACGAGGCCATGATCCGAGTCACTCGTGAAGTGGGTTCCACCGAGGGTCTCTTCGTCGCGCCGGAGGGTGCCGCTTGCTTTTCCGCCTTGAAGTCACTTTGTTCGTCGGGAAAGATTGCCCCCGAAGAACGCGTTGTTGTTTTCAACACCGGCTCCGGAATCAAATACTTGGAGTGTTACGAGGGCGACGGTGTCGGATCCGAATTTTGATGGCAACGTTTGTGAATCACTCGTCCGCCAGATTCACTCGAAATGATGCGTCGACCGATTCATAATTCCTTAGAAATTTCTGATGTCCCAGGAAGTGGCTACGGAGGGCAGGTTAACACTGCTACTGTAGTGAGCGCCGTTCATGAGCCAGAGGGCGCGTGCGCCGGTCTGGCTGTCTTGCCAGAGAATGTCGGGTTTGCCATCGTTATTGAAGTCGGCTGAACCGACAATGTTCCAGGAAGCGGCCACGGTGCCCACGCTCAGACTGCTGCTGTAATGGGTGCCATTCATGAGCCAGAGGGCGCGTGCACCGGTTGCGCTGTCTTGCCAGAGAATGTCGGGTTTGCCATCGCCGTTGAAATCGGCCGAACCGACGATATTCCAGGAAGTGGGCACAGTGCCCAGGCTGATACTGCTGAGGTAGTGGATGCCGTTCATGAGCCAGAGGGCGCGTGCACCGGTTGCGCTGTTTTGCCAGAGAATGTCGGGTTTGCCGTCGCCATTGAAATCGGCTGAACCGACGATATTCCAGGAAGAGGGCACAGTGCCCAAGCTGACACTACTGAGGTAATGGGTGCCGTTCATGAGCCAGAGGGCGCGCGCACCGGTTGCGCTATCCTGCCAGAGGATATCGGCTTTGCCATTGCCGTTGAAATCGGCCGAACCGACGATATTCCAGGAAGTGGGGACAGTGCCGAGGTTAACACTGCCTGAGTAGGCAGTGCCATTCATGAGCCAAAGGGCGCGTGCGCCAGTCTGGTTGTTTTGCCAGAGAATCATCGAGGAAGGGGAATCCGGTGAGGGAGAGGGCGATGGGCTCGGGCTTGGAGAGGGTGTTGCGGTGGGTGTAGGGGTGGGGGTAGGGCTTTGGGTGGGGGTTGGGGTAGGAGTTGGAGTTGGGGTAGGAGTTGGTGTTGGAGTTGGGGTCGGGGTTGGAGTTGGGGTTGGAGTTGGAGTTGGGCTCGGACTGGTCGTGACCGATCTCGAGTTGGAGTTAACGCTGGTGCCGCCTGCATTGTAGGCCCGAACTCGATACCAGTAATTTGTGCTGGGGGTTAACCCGGTCACGTTCCTACTGGTGACGTTTCCTACGTCCAAATTATTGAGAACGAAATTGGTAAAAGCGGAGTTGGTGGCAACGTCCAAACGGTAACCATTGGCGGACGCGACGCTGGTCCAGTTGGCAGTAAAGCTGGTGCTGGTAATGCCAGTTGGGGCGGTTGCGGTTGGCGGAGGCGGAGTCGGGATCGGAGTGGGAGTCGGGGTTGGGGTAGGAGTTGGGGTCGGGGTCGGAGTCGGTGAACCCGAGATGGTCACTGATACCTCATTGGAAGGAGGACTTTGCATCGCGACATCGTTGTATGCGATCACAACGAAAAAGTAAGTGGTGCCGTTCGTCAGGTTCGGAATCGTTGCTGTTGTTACATTTCCAACGTCAACCTGTTGCGTGTAATTTCCGCTCTCGATCCCGAAAAGCAGGCGATATCCCGCAATGTTGGGTTCCGAATTCGGATCCCAGAGTAATGTGACAGCGTTTGTGGCAGTTGCGCGAGACGCAAAAATGAGAAGAAAGAGGGCGCTGATTGCCGCGGTGAGCGCCGAGCTGCGGAGCAGATTAGAGGAAAACCGTTTGATTGTAGCTTTTTAAGCAATGGCTATGCCCGTGATAGAAAAGGCCGAAAGAGATCGGTGCGGGCATAGCGCCCTCTGGTAGCCGCATACAGCGAGGGCCCCAGAGGCCTTCTCGATTCTGCGGATCGAAGCGAGAAAGATTCGACCCCGGAGCAGGTCGAGAGTTCTCAGCTTCGATAGCGAGCAGGGACAACCAAGGATTTGAGTTTACCCTTGCGTGGGCCCAGCATCTCCAAGAAAAATTCGCGAACTCGAATTAAGTTGAAAGACGTGCTTACATCGAAGCTCGGTCCGCATCGGAATTACAAATGAAACCTCAATACGACGTGATCATCCTCGGAGCCGGGCATAATGGTCTCGTCGCCGCGGCCTATCTCGCGCGCGCGGGATTGAGTGTTCTGCTGCTCGAAAAAAACGATTACATCGGCGGCGCGACCACCTCGCAGAAAGTGTTTCCGGATTATGACGCCTATCTGTCGCGCTACTCGTATCTCGTCAGCCTGTTTCCGGAAAAAATCATTCGCGATCTCGGATTGAATCTCGAATTGCGCCGGCGCGCGATCGGATCATTCACACCGTACGTGAAGGATGGCCAGCATGATGGCTTGCTCTTGAGCAACGTCTCCGAAGACGCGAGTCGCCAGTCAATCATCGATTTGACCGGCAGTAATGCGGAACACGAACAACTGAAGAGGTTTTACGGTTTGGCTCGCGTCTTTGCTGAAAATGTTTGGGACACAATGTTGGAGCCTCTGACGACGAAGGAAGATTTTCGTCGTCGTTTCGATGTCGACGATGCGCATCGGGAGGCCTGGCGAAGTTTGGCGGAAGAACCGCTTGGCCGCGCCATCGAACGCCATCTGCAAAGCGATTTGCTTCGTGGCCTCGTGTTGACCGACGCGAAAATAGGCGTGTTTACCCATCCGCATGATCCAACGCTCTTGCAGAATCGTTGTTTCATTTACCATCTTATCGGGAACAAGACCGGCGAATGGAAAGTGCCGGTGGGCGGGATGGGTCGCGTGGTGCACGAGTTGGAACACGAGGCGCGAAATAGCGGCGCGGAAATGTTCACGCGGGTTGATCTTCGCGCCCTCGATGTGAATGGGAAGAAACGTAGCGTGGAATTCGAGCTGGATGGAAAACCCCAAACCGTTGAGGCGCGTTTTCTCCTCGTAAACTTTGGCCGGAACGTGCTCGCGAAGTTTGTCGGCAGCCCATTTCAACCCGATACGAGCGACGAGGGTTCGGTCTTCAAGATCAACATGCTCCTGCGCCGCCTGCCGAAACTAAAGGCAAGTCGCTACGCAGAGACCGAGGCGTTCTGCGGCACCTTCCACATCGACGAAGGCTACGAGCAAATGAACATCAGCTACGGGCAAGCGTTGCGCGGCCAGCTCCCCGATAAGGTGCCATCCGAGGTCTATTGCCACACGCTCACCGACGACAGTATTCTCTCGCCCGATCTGCGCGAGAAAGGATTTCACACCTTGACGCTGTTTGGCCTCGACACACCATGGCGTTTGTTTGCCCGAGACAACAGAACAATGCGACGGTACGCCGAGAAAAAATTCATTGAGGGACTAAACAATTGGCTGGAAGAACCGCTCGAGGATTGTCTCGCTCTTGCGAGCGACGGCAGTCTCTGCATCGAAAGCAAAAGTCCGGTTGACATCGAAGATGCGCTTGGACTTTATCGCGGCAATATCTTTCAGGACGCACCGACGTTCCCATTCGCAAACGGGAAGGAAGAGGTCGGCACGTGGGGCGTCGAAACCGAATTTGAAAATGTGTTTCTCTGCGGCTCGAGTGCTCTCCGCGGCGGCGCTGTCAGCGGTATCCCCGGTCACAACGCCGCGAAGAAAGTGCTGGAATCGATTAAGGGCGGATAAGGTCATAAATCACCAGGGAGTCGTTCGGGCTCGACGCTCGGAACATCGCACCGCTTGTTTCCATTAACGCCTCGATGAGAGCCGTCGTTTCTCAAGACCATCAATCACGTGTCGAAGAGGTGGTTAGGCCGGCGCTTCAAACGGGGGATCTCCTGCTTCGGGTGAAGGCCTGTGGGGTTTGCTTTTCCGACGTTCACAAGATCCGCTTTCAACAATTGGAGAAGCCGGTAATTCTGGGTCACGAGATTGCGGGCGAGGTGGTCGAAGTCGGAAAAGATGTCCGCAAATTCAAAATCGGCGACCGAGTGGTCGCGGCCCATCACGTTCCCTGTCTTTGCTGTCATTTTTGTCGCCGTGGGAATATCTCGATGTGTCCGCAGTTCAGGAAAACCAACCTCGATCCGGGTGGTTTCGCCGAGTTTGTCAGGATTCCAGCCACGCATGTGGAGAATGTTGCGTTTCCGATTCCCGACAGCCTTACCGATGAGGAGGCTTCGTTCATGGAACCGTTGGGCTGTTGTGTTCGGGCCGTGAAACGGGCCGGGATCCAACGATCGGATGTTATTGTTTTGGTCGGCTTGGGGTCGATCGGTCTCCTTCTGATGCAGTTGATTCGCCACGCCGGAGCCGAATGCATTGGGATCGAGCTTGATTTGAAACGGCGCGAGTTTGCCCGAACGCTCGGCTTGACCGCTGCCTTCGAGGGATCGGAGCCAGAGTTTCAAGAATATCTGGCGAACGCAACGGAAGGCCGGGGAGCTGACGGCGTGCTTTTGACTGCCGGAAATCCCGCGCTCATTCCGACCGCATTGACGTGGCTACGCGAAGGCGGAACGTGCACGATCTTCGCCAGTCTTCATCCGGACTCCGTCGTTCGCCTCGATTGGAATCTGCTTTACTATCGCGAACTCAACATCGTCAGCTCGTACTCTGCATCCCCGGCCGATCTGTCCGAAGCGTTGGATTTGTTAGGCAAAGGCGTCGTGCGCGTCGCTGACCTCACCAAACACACTTTTCCACTGGAGCAGTTCTCCGAGGCCCTGGCTGCAATCGAGAGCCGCACCATTCTCAAGGCGATTCTCACTCCCAATGGCTGACCCGCCCACAATGCGCGCGGTTCTGTTTTACGGACCCGGTGATTTGCGTCTGATTCAAACGCCAGTTCCGCGTGCTAGAGACGGCGAGATTGTGGTCAAGATCCACACTGCGCTCACCTGCGGCACGGATTTCAAAGCCTATCGTCAGGGCCACCCCGTCTTGTTGACGCGCGCGCCGTCGCCGTTCGGACACGAGATGGCGGGCACGATCAGTGAAGTCGGCGCGGGAGTGACGATGCTGCGCAAAGGCGAGCGGGTTGTCGTCTTAAACTCGGCCCCTTGCGACCGCTGCTATTTTTGTGAGCAAGGCACGCCGGAACTTTGCGATCATCTCGATCTGCTCAATGGCGCCTACGCCGACTACATTCGCGTGCCTGCCCAAATCACGCGGCACAACGTGCGTGCGCTGCCAGAAAACTTGAGCTTTGCCGAAGCGGCGTTGACCGAACCATTCGCCTGCGCGCTGCATGCCGTCGACAAAATGCAGGTCAAACCCGGAGAAACAATTGCGGTGATTGGCGCGGGCAACATGGCGCGTCTTCTGGTTTGTGCATTGAAGACGGCCCATGCTCGCGTTCTCGTGCTCGGGCGCGATCCGGGAAGGCTACGTCTGGCTCTGGCAGCAGGTGCCGATGAAGTGATTAATCTCGCACAAGAATCAGATGGAATCGCAGCAGCGTGCCGGCGCACAACGGGCGAGCGTGGCGCTGATGGAGTAATCGAAGCGGTCGGAAAACCGGAGACGTGGGCGCTGAGTGTGGACATGGCTCGCAAGGGCGGGCGAGTCTGCCTTTTTGGAGGCTGTGCCCACGGTTCGAAAGCGGAGATGGACACTCACCGGCTTCACTACGATGAAATCACGCTTTTTGGTGTGTTCCATCATCGTCCAGGTTATGTCCGACAGGCGCTCGACTTGTTAGGCAAAGGCGCAGTGCCGCGTGATTTGTTGATCGATCGCGAAATATCTCTTGAAGAGCTGGTGCCCTTCTTTGCCGCACATTCGACTGTGAGTTCTCTCAAGGCAGCTGTCATCATGTGAGTGCGCAACAGCCGTATTCCGGAGGGGATCAAGCGCAGGCGGTCGAGGTCGGCATTTGACGAACGCCTGCTCACACCTGTTACAACGTTGTGATCCTATGATCTACCGCTTGCGAATGACTTTTTGAGCGAATGAAACGCCAATTACCATTTCTCCCGCTGCTGATCGTGCTGGTATTTTCATTTCCCTCGCAATGCATTGTCGCCGCCGATTCGCGCCCAAACATTATCTTCATCCTTACGGATGACCTGCGCTGGGATGAGATTGATTATCCGTTCGTCAAGACTCCGAACATCCGGCGGGTCGCTCGCGAAGGCGTTCGTTTCAAGAACGCATTCGTCACCACGCCGCTTTGCTCGCCGAGTCGCGCCAGTTTTCTTACCGGTCAATACGCGCACAAGCACGGCATTACCGACAACACAGATCGCAGCCCGCGCAGCCATGAACTCGTCACGTTTCCGCGCTTGTTGCACGACGCCGGATACGAAACCGCGTTCGTCGGCAAATGGCACATGGGTCTCGACGACAATGCGCGACCGGGAATTGATTATTGGGTAAGCGTAAAGGGCCAGGGCAGCTATCTCGATCCCGAATTCAATGTGAACGGCAAGCGTGAGAAAATCTCCGGCTATTTCACCGACATTCTCAACGACTTCGCGAACAGATTCCTCAGGCAGCCACACCCCAAGCCATTTCTGCTCTACATCTCGCACAAAGCTGTGCATCCCGATTTGGTTCAGAATGCCGACGGAAGCTTGTCGGATCCAAGCGCGGGGAAATTCATTCCCGCCGAGCGCCACAAACATCTCTACGCCGATGCCACGATTCCGCATCGCGAAAACTACGGTAAACCGCCGACCGACCGGCCTGCCCTGTCTCGCTCAATCGCTGACCTGCCTCCGCTTGGTGCAAAAACCGGAACGGACGACGAAACAATCCGCAATCGCCTGCGCATGCTGGCATCTGTCGACGAAGGACTGGGCGAGATTTTCAACATTCTCGAAACGCAAAAGGAACTGGAAAACACACTCATCGTTTTTACCAGCGACGAGGGATATTTTTATGGCGAACACGGTCTGAGCGTCGAACGGCGCCTTGCCTACGAAGAGTCCATTCGCATTCCGCTCTTCATGCGCTGGCCAAAATTGATCAAACCCGGTAAAACGCTTGACCAAATTGCGTTGAGCATCGACATCGCGCCGACTCTGCTCGACATCGGCCACGCAAGAATTCCAGACGCCATTCACGGTCGCTCGCTCCTTCCTCTTCTGCGTGGTGATAAGGTTAACTGGCGTAACTCCTTTCTCGTGGAGTACTACTCAGACAAGGTCTTTCCTCGCGTCTTGAACATGGGCTATCAGGCCGTGGTTTCAGGCCGATGGAAATGGATTCACTACCTTGACCTTGAGGACATGGATGAACTCTATGATCTGCGAAGTGATCCCTACGAAATGAACAACCTCCTTGCTCAACGAAGGCCGCCACCGTTGCTGGACGATTACATGCGCCCTGAACTGACGCGCTTATTGAAGGAATCACAATAATCCGAGTGAACCTGGCAGAGTCGTCCTGATCTCAATCGCCGTCCACGATCTCGGATGAATTGATGTGGCGAGAATTTGGCCGTGCTTGCGCTTGCCTAGGTGCGCTCCGCACAGCACAGTGCACGGTTCAATAACCAGATGGCACAACCTACCAGAATAGATTTTGCAGTCGGCATTGGCGGCGAAAACGGTCAGGGTATCGCTTCCACCGGCGACATTCTCGCGCGCATCTTTGCGCGGCGCGGGCTCCATCTCAACGCCTACAACGCCTATCAATCGATCATCCGCGGCGGGCATACATTCCTGACCATTCGCGCGAGCGACGCGCCCGTCCGCAACATGGGCGACAAGATCGACATCTTCATCCCGCTCAATCAGGACACGATGGACCGCCACCTGACTTTATTGAAGGCCGGCGCCTGCGCCATTTACGACAGCGAGAAAGTCACGCCCGGTCAGGCCGCTGACGGTGTGCAACTTTGCCCGATGCCAATGAAGGAACTGACCAAGGGCAACAAATTGGCGGTCAACACTGCTGCGCTCGGCGCCGCGCTCCAGTTGCTCGGGATCGAATCGGAGCCGCTCGAATCGGTTGTCGCGCGACAATTCAAGAAGAAGGGCGACGCGGTCGTGGCCGAGAACATTGCCATCGCTCGCGCCGGCTACGATTACGCGGCCAAGAATTTCAAAGCATTTTCCTGGAAGGCACCGGTCGGCGCCAAGCCGCTGGGTATCGTCACCGGCAACCAGGCCACCGCGATGGGCGGGGCGGCGGCGGGCGTGAAATTTTATGCGGCGTATCCGATGAGCCCGTCCACCGGCGTGCTGATGTGGATGGCGCAACATGCGCGGCAGCTCGGAATCATGGTTAGGCAGGTCGAGGACGAGATCGGCGTGATGAACATGGTCATTGGCGCGGCGCACACCGGTTGCCGATCGATGTGCGCGACCAGCGGCGGCGGCTTTGCGCTCATGACCGAGGCTGTCGGCATGGCGGGCATGATCGAAACGCCGATCGTCTGCGTCGATGTCCAGCGCGCGGGTCCGGCCACGGGCGTGCCGACCAAGACCGAGCAGGGCGATCTCTGGCAGGTGCTCGGCGCCGGCCAGGGCGATTATCCACGCATCATCGTCGCGCCGTCGAGCCAGCTCGATTTGTTCAAGACGATTCCAGAGCTGTTCAATCTCTGCGACAAATATCAGTGTCCCGGCCTCGTGTTAGCCGACCTGCTCATTTCCGAAGGAACATCGAGCGTTGATCCCGACGAGCTCGACTTCAATGTCAGGATCGATCGCGGCGAATTGATTTTGCCTAACAGCAACGGCGAAAGCGCAAACGCATCCAGCGGGTACAACGACAAGGCCTACCTGCGTTTCAAGAACACCGAGAGCGGTATCTCACCGCGCGCAGTTCCCGGCGTCCTTGGTCACATCTTTACCGCCGCCACCGACGAGCACGACGAAGACGGCACGCTCATCAGCGATGAATTCACCAACCCGCACAAGCGCCGGATGATGGTCGAGAAACGCGCGCGCAAGATGCGGACCGCGATCAACGACATCGCTCCGCCGAAACTGGTCGGCCCCGAAAACGCCGCCGTTACGCTGGTCGGGTGGGGTTCAACCGACGGCGTGATTCTCGAGGCGGTCGAAAAACTCGCCGGCGAAGAAGGCATCGTCGCCAATCAGCTTCACATCAAATGGATCGTGCCATTCCACGCCGCGGAGATCAGCCGCATCCTCTCGAAAAGCGAGCACGTCATCATCGTCGAGAACAGTTACAGCGGCCAGTTCGCCCGCTATCTCCGGAGCGAGACCGGCTTCGAAGCGCACGGCCACATCCGCAAGTACGACGGCGAACCGTTCATGCCGCATCACATCGTCGAAGCGGTCAAAGAACAAATGGCCGGCACGACCCAGCTGTCGGTTCCCACCCACGAAGTGATGGCGTGATTACCGACTACCGACCACTGACCACTGACTTAATGAGCGCTACCGTAGAAACACCCGCGACCACCGAGAAGCCCGGCCAACTCACAAAGGAAACGTACAAAGGCCGCATCCATCCCGACTGGTGTCCCGGCTGCGGCGATTTCTCCGTGCTCGCCGCGCTTCAGACCGCGATGTTCGAGCTCGGGCTTCAACCGCATCAGGTCTGCGTCATCAGCGGCATCGGCTGTTCCTCGAATCTGCCGGGCTACATCAACACCTACGGCATGCACACGCTGCATGGGCGCTCGCTGGCCGTGGCCACCGGGGTCAAACTCGGCAACCACGAACTGAAAGTCATCTGCACCGGCGGCGACGGCGACGGCTACGGCATCGGCGGCAACCATTTCGTCCACACCATGCGCCGCAACGTTGACCTGACCTACATCGTGATGGACAACCAGATTTATGGCCTAACGACCGGTCAATGCTCGCCCACCAGCGTCAAGGGGATGAAGACCAAGAGCACGCCGTACGGCAACGTCGAGAACCCGATCAATCCGATCCCGATGGCGATTGTCGGTGGCGCGACCTACGTAGCCCGCGCCTTCAGCGGCAAACAGAAACACATGGTCGAGATGATCAAGGGCGCGATCCAGCACAAAGGCTTCGCGCTCGTCGACGTCTTCAGTCCCTGCGTCACCTACAACAAGGACAACACCTACCAGTGGTTTAACCCGCGCGTAAAGATGCTGGAGGAACAGGGCCACGACCCGACCGACCTGCACGCAGGCGATCGACCGCGGCTACCAGTGGGGCGACGAGATCCCGATCGGCCTCTTCTGGCGCCGGACCGACCTGCCGTCACTGGAAGACCTGGAGCCCGTCCTCCACACCGGCGAAGGCCCGCTCGCCTTTCGCAAACTTGGTATCCCCGCGGACCAGGCGAAAGCGCTGGTGAACGAGTTGCTTTAATTGAACTTGCAACGGAAGAATCTGTAGCGGCAGACATGCCGCCTGCGATTCGGCAACACCGGCAATCAACGCCAGAAGAGAACGACTCGGTTCTGCGGGCAGAGAAGGACGCTGCGACTGCGAAGTATTTACAGACTTCATCTTGAAGCTCACGTAAATTTACTGTTAAAACGGTAAGAGTTTACGTCGTTTGCCGTGCACAGTTGGTAAAATCCATTGAAATCCAAATAGTTTACTGCTATAGCGGTAATTTTTTCTAATTTGGATCGATTTCAACTGGACATTCTTGGAAAACAGCAAATATTACCGCTATGACAGTAAACCACTCTGGTAAGCTAGCCGAAATCGTTCGTCACCACCGACGACTGAGCGGATTGTCCCAAAGCGAGCTTGCCAGGCTCGCCGGAGTGGGTAAGACCGCCGTATTCGACGTGGAACATGGGAAAGGGTCGATGCGATTGGACACGGTCATCAAGATCTTGGCCGTCCTAAACATTAATATGTTGTTTGAGTCACCGGTCGTGCACGAGGCGAAGAACAATTTCACATCATCGAAAGACACTGCGACAGGAGCCCCAGAGTGAGGAAGGCACACGTCTACCAGCAACGCCTGCTGGCCGGTTTACTTGAGGAGCTGGGCAACGATCAGTGGAAATTTACTTACGCGGACGGTTATGCAGGACGACCCATATCTCTGACCATGCCGGTAACGACAAAGGTGTATGAATTCAAGAAATTTCCGCCGGTGTTTGAGGGCCTTTTGCCAGAAGGGATCCAACTCGATACGATGTTGCGGCGATACAAGCTGGATCGCTCGGATCTCCTGGGACAATTACTCTTGGTCGGAGCCGATGTCGTCGGATCCCTCACGATTCAACCTGCCGAATGAAACGCTGCCCGATTACTTACGAGCCGGTGACAGACCAAGACTATTCTGTCAACGGCCTAAAGCTTTTGAATCGGAAACTAACGTCACTCAAACCGCTTGCCTACACGGCAGAGCAGCAGCGGGAGGAGGCGCTTCAGCGCGTTGGCAAGATGTCGCTCCAAGGCGTGCAGCTCAAGCTAAGCGCGGTGCTGAGTCCAGGTTCTTCCCAGTTTCAAATTGTCGACCGCAACGGTCGATTCATTTTGAAGCCACCAAGTATCGATTTCCCTGAGCTGCCCGCTAATGAGGATTTAACAATGCGCCTCGCGTCGATCGTGAAGATCGAAGTACCGCTCCACGGGATGATCTACGCGATCGATCGCTCCCTCACCTATTTTGTTCGACGCTTCGACCGGCGCGGAAGCCGTCGACTTCCGGTTGAAGACTTTGCGCAGCTGTCGGGAGCTGATCGCAGCACAAAGTACGACTCTTCGATGGAACAAGTGGCCGACGTGATTAATCGATACTGTACCTTTCCGGCGATCGAACGAATCAAGCTTCTGAAACGAACCGTCTTCAGCTTCCTGGTCGGGAACGAAGATATGCACTTAAAAAACTTCTCCCTAATCACCAATGATAATGGCCGCGTTAATCTCTCCCCGGCTTACGATTTTTTGAATTCCACGATCGCGATAAAAGACGCAAAAGAGGAAATGGCCTTACCCATTAAGGGCAAGAAGTCAAAACTCACCCGGACAGACGTGCTGGATTATTACGGACACACCCGACTTGGGCTCAGGTCGTCGATTATAGACGAAATGATTTCAGAATTTCAGACGGTTCTGCCGAAGTGGCGGGATTTGATTCGGAGAAGCTTCCTCTCGGCGGATCAGCAAAGCGCTTTCGAGCGCTTGGTCGCAGAACGCGCCGCAAGGCTTGGCTTGGAATGACCAGGGCCGACCCGACCGACCTGCACGCGGCGATCGACCGCGGTTACCAGTGGGGTGAAGAGATTCCGATCGGCCTCTTTTGGCGCCGCACCGATTTGCCGACGCTGGAAGAGTTGGAGCCCGTGCTGCACACGGGGGAGGGCCCGCTGGGCTATCGCAGCAACATCGCCATTCCTGTCGATCAGGCGAAAGCGCTGATTAACGAGCTGCTATGATTTAGTCGCGGCGGGTAGGGACCCCGGTGCCCTTGGAATGTTAAATGTTTGGACGCGACCCATCCCTACATTTTTCCTCCCACGCTAGACTGAAGTGTATCTAGCGCTGATTTTCCCCTATCGTGCGCCAAGCTTCAGCGCTAAGGAGAATTATCTTCTTAGAGTGCTCATCGTCGAATCCGACGAACGGGGGACAATGTGCAAAAAGCGGAAGCGATAAGGCAGTCGCAACAGTTAGATTCAAAAGCACGCTTTTGGTTCTTTCCAAGTCTTGAGATGCCTCCACGCCGAGCGCAGGATACGCCATGGTGCGAAAGAATTCGAAGTGAGCGTACTCGCATAGAAAGCGGTAGTATTTGTATAACAACCCAGTGTCTGCCTTCACACTTAGTTCAAGTCGCTGCAACAAGGTTTTTATCTTAGGCAATTCTTGTGGACTAATACCCTCAAGTATTCTCGTGCGCTCTCCATTTTCCACTTCTGCGATAAGGAGGTACGTTTGTGCGCTGTCCCTCTTGATTTGGTCCAAGATGCTCCCGTCGTCCTGTAGGGCCGAGGCAAACCCGATCGCTTCGATGATCCATCGGCAATGCAGAGGCCAAATCGGACCAACGGATTCTAAAAGCAAATCAATCGCGGTTAGTGAGTCCGCCGCTTTTGCCAGTAATCCGCGAAAGTAAAGAAAGCGCTCATTGTTTGGATCGGTCGAGTAATAGTATGGCAATAACTCGGTCAGTTCACTGGCTGCTGCCGTAATTTTTGCTCTCATTGGGCTTTCGGGCGTTGTTGGAGGGTGATTAGGCATGGTAGTGTAATAGGTGTTTACGTCTTTGGTTTAGTTACTCTTGATATGCCACTGATCTTTCCTTGTAGCGCGAAGCTATAGCTTACTCTATTCTATATGATTGTCAATGGAAATCTGCGGTTAGGAAGTGCTACCACACTTCGAAAATAACCACGGCAAGCTTAGTGGTCAGACGTTACCTACCAGCTGAGATGTTACCTAAAGGAGCGAAGGGTATTGAAAGCGGTAGAAGATAGCAATCTACTATTGTCGCTCAATGCTGCCGTATGAGTCAATACACCAGCACCAGCACGGCGGCTTCTTTCGCTTGTTCCACCACGTCTTCAAATTTCATGTCGGTCGTGTTCGGTTCTTTGAGTTTCGCGGCTACTTCCGGCACGGATTCCAGGAAACCAAGCAGGAAACTGCTCTTCACCGCGTAATTCACGTTCTCCGGCAACGCACCACTCGTAGATAACGCTGCTTTCGCGCTGAGCTTGGCCGACACGACGCCGACCACATTGCCGTGCTCATCCACCAACGCACCGCCCGAGTTTCCAGGCTGCACCGGCACGCTGATCTGGAAATAGCGCGCATCATCCTGCGGGCCGGACAGCGAGCCGATTTCTCCCCGCGCAAACTTCGGCGCGAACCCTTGCAAGCCGATGTTGGGAAAACCAACTGTCGCCACCGTGCTGCCCAACTTCACCGCGCGACTCGTCGCCACTGGCAACGCGGCGAACTTGCCCTCGGCCTTGAGCAACGCCAGGTCATTGGCCGCATCCACCTTCACCACTTTGGCCGGGATGATGCCAGCCGCCGTGACCAACCGCACCTGCGCCCCGTCTCCGGCCACATGTTCATTGGTGATCAGATATCCATCTTCCGTGATGAAGAAACCGGAGCCGGAAGACTCCGGGCGCGACTCTGCAATACTCGTGTTTGAACTGTCGCTCTCTCCCGATGGCGCGTTTCGCGGCTTGAAATTGCGCGCCAGCTGTTGCCCCTCCGCGATCTGCTCCCGCGTCATTTTATTTTCTAGCTCGGTCGTATATTCCTTCGCGAGCTCAATGCCCTGTCCCGCCGCCAGCAACAACCACGTGTAAGCCTCAGCATAATTCTTCGCCACGCCCATGCCCAGGTAGTAGCACTCACCCAAAAGGAGTTGAGCCATGGCGTCATTCTGTTCGGCGGCTTTGCGATACCATTTCATTGCCTCCACCTCGTCTTTCGCCACGCCTTGCCCTGTTCCATAGCAGAACCGAGATTGGATTGAGCTCCGGCAAGTCCCTGTTCGGCGGCTTTGCGATACCACTTCACGGCTTCCGCCTGATCCCTTGCCACCCCTTGGCCTTGGTGATACGCAACACCGAGACCGTTTTGAGCCCCAGGCTATCATTCTGTTCGGCGGCTTTGCGATACCACTTCACCGCCTTCGGTATAATTCTTCGGCCACGCCCTGGCCATAAGAGTAGCAGCGGCCAAGATTACTTCAGCCCCAGCGAGTCCCTGCTCGGCAGCTTTGCGATACCACTTCACCGCCTCCCGGTCATTCTTCGCCACGCCTTCGCCACGTTCGTAGCAAGACCCAAGAAGTATTGAGCTTTAGCGTAATTCTGCTCGGCGGCTTTGCGATACCACTTCACCGCCTCCGCCTCATCCTTCGCCACACCTTGGCCATTGGCGTAGCAGACGCCCAGATTGTATTGAGCTTGGACGTGATTCTGCTCGGCGGCTTTGCGAATACCACTTCACCGCCTCCGCCTCATCCTTCGCCACGCCTTGGCCCTTGGCGTAGCAGCAGCCCAATTGTATTGAGCCTTGGCGCAGACTTCTGCTCGGCGGCTTTGCGATACCACTTCACCGCTTCCGCCTCATCCTTTGGCACGCCTTGCCCAGCCGCGTAGCGGACGCCCAAATTGTATTGAGCCCCGGCGAGATTCTGCTCGGCGGCTTTGCGATACCACTTCACCGCCTCCAGCGTCATCCTTCGCCACGCCGTCGCCCTTGGCGTAGCAGAGACCCAAATTGTTTTGCGCCTTGGCGAAATTCTGCTCGGCAGCTTTGCGAAACCACTTCACCGCTTCGGCGACGTCCTTGGGCACGCCCTCACCATTGAGGTAGGAGCGACCAAGGTCGCTTTGGGCGGGTGCAAAGCCCTGCTCCGCAGCTTTACCAAACCATTTGACTGCTTCGGCGAAGTCTTTCGCCACGCTCTCACCGTTGTAGTAGCGAAGCCCAAGTTGATACTCAGATTCTGCGTCACCTGCTTGAGCCTTGGCCTTGACTTCCTCAAGCGGTCGTTGATCGATTTCGGCCTTTTGCGCGGCCAGTTGAAAGAAAGCGACAGTCAACAGCAACAGAAGCATCAAGACCAACCGATTCGCGTTCATATCGCGAGATTAGTTGGTCCGTCAGTGGAAGAAAAGATGCCAGTTTGGGCGTCCCTCTTTTTCCTTTCAAACTTGGAGCGCCAAACTCGATGTTCGAGTGCGAAATGAGATTAGACAAATCTCTCGTTCGGCGGCATCTCAATAATCAAAGACTGAGCACACGCAGAGAAACGCCATTCTTGCCGACGAAAACCTGTGAAAGTCATTTGTCGAAGTGACCAGTGACCAGTGACCAGTGACAGTGACGAGTGACGAGTGCCGAGGGATGAGTGGCCGAGTTGAGAACACGGGAGCAACTTGGAAAAGCCACTGGTTTTTTCGTTCATGATTCGGTATTGTTTACCGGATGAGTGGCATTACTTTCATGGTCGATTCTCGTGGAGAAAAGACTGCCGCGGTGATTGATCTGCGCCGATACCGAAAACTTTGGGAGGATTTCTACGACACTGTTTTGGTTGAATCTCGCGCAAAGGAACCGCGGGAAAGCCTCGCTTCAGTCAAGCGCCGTTTGAAGCTGACCAAGGTGCATGGCTGATTACTCGGTTACCTTCGCTCGTTCGGCGCGCAAGGAACTTGAGAAGCTGCCGTCTGCCACCGCGCGGCGGGTCATAGAGCACATCGAAGCTTTGCTCTTCAATCCGCGGCCTGCGCGTACGGTTAGCTCCAGGGCAGCAGGAATCTTTGGAGGATTCGTGTCGGCGATTACCGCGTGATTTATCGCTCGATGACGCGGCTCGGATCATCGATATTTCAATTATTCGTCACAGACGCGATGCTTATCGCGATCTCTGACCATTACAGCCCCATTACAAGATGCCAGAGAAGATCATCCCGCGAGGAGTGCAGCTGCTCCACGATCCGGTTCTGAATAAAGGAAGTGCATTCACCGCCGCCGAACGCGATGCGCTGGGCCTGCACGGTCTGTTGCCGCCTCACGCCCAAACGCTGGCCGAGCAGGTCGAGCGAGTGCTCGGCAATCTGGCGCGCAAACCAACGGAGTTGGAACGCTACATCTCGCTCATCGCGCTGGCCGGACGAAACCAAACGCTGTTTTACCGCATCCTGGTCGATCATATCGAGCAGATGATGCCGATCATCTACACGCCCACGGTCGGCGAGGCGTGCCAGGAATATGATCGAATTTTCCGCCGCCCGGCCGGGCTCTACATTTCAGCGGAAGATCGGGGCCGCGTGGCGGAGGTATTGCGCAATTGGCCGGAGCGGAATGTGCGCGTGATCGTGGTGACAGATGGCGAGCGCATCCTCGGCCTCGGCGATCTGGGGAGCGACGGCATGGGCATACCGATCGGCAAACTTATGTTGTACACGGCCTGCGCCGGCGTGCATCCGTCTCAGTGCCTGCCGGTGACGATTGATGTGGGCACCAACAACGCCACGCTGCTGGTCGATCCACTTTACTTCGGCCTGCGACAGCGACGCTTGCGCGGCCCGGAATACGACGCGCTGATCGACGAGTTCATCGAAGCCGCGACCAAACTCTTTCCGCAGCTGCTGATTCAGTTCGAAGACTTTGGCAACGAGAATGCCTTTCGCTTGTTGGAACGATATCAGGAGCGGATCTGCACGTTTAATGACGACATCCAGGGCACGGCCGCCGTCGCGCTGGCGGGCCTCTACAGCGCTTTGCGCATTACGGGTGAAACTCTTCGCGACCAACGAGTGCTATTTTTCGGCGCGGGTGAAGCCGGCATCGGAATCGCAAATCTTTTCGTCTCGGCGCTCATGGAAGCCGGGTTGCCGCAGAACGAGGCGCGCGCTCGCTGCTGGTTTGTGGATTCCAAGGGGCTCGTCGTGCGGAGCCGAAGCGATCTTTCCAGCCACAAGCGCGTCTTTGCGCAGGATCACGAGCCGCTGACCGACCCTGTCGCAATTATCGAAAGCCGTGCGGCCGAGCGTGTTGATTGGAGTTTCCGGAAAACCGGGAGTGTTCTCGCGCGCCGTGCTCGAAGCTGCTGCCCGCCAGGCTGCGCGGCCGATCGTCTTCGCTTTGTCGAATCCCACCTCCCTGGTCGAATGCACAGCCGAGGAAGCGTATCGCTGGACCGAAGGACGCGCGATCTTTGCCAGCGGAAGCCCGTTCGATCCAGTGTCGTTATTCGGCCGCCGCTTCGTGCCGGGCCAGGGTAACAATGCTTACATCTTTCCCGGCGTCGGCCTGGGCGTGATCGCATGCGCGAGCCGGCTCGTGACCGATGAGATGTTCCTCGCGGCCGCGCGGGCGCTGGCGCAACAGGTTTCGCAGGCGGAACTGGATGAGGGCAGACTGTATCCACGCCTCACCC
The DNA here is from genome assembly GCA_963737545.1 of uncultured Verrucomicrobiae bacterium. Lineage (GTDB taxonomy): Bacteria > Verrucomicrobiota > Verrucomicrobiia > Chthoniobacterales > UBA10450 > CAVTTH01. The sequence goes on from CAVTTH010000003.1 coordinate 1,630,144, forward strand.
ACATTCGTGAGGTTTCTCGCGCAGTAGCCGCAGCAGTGATCCGGGTTGCGTGTGAAAAAGGATTGGCCGGTGTGGCCGTGCCGGACGATCTCGACGAATACGTCCGATCGCTGATGTATGAGCCGGAATACCGCAACTACGTATAACGGCAGGGGGAATTGAATGGAAGGCCCGCTCGGCTATCGCAGCAACATCGGCATCCCTGCCGAACAGGCGAAAGCGCTGATTAACGAGTTGCTATAAATTTCATCACAACAGACGCCAGCTTGCCGACGTCCTCAAAGGCACAGAGTGACTCGCAAGAAGGTAGCAGGTACACAGTGACGATCGAAGTGGCGAGCATGGTCAGTAAGATATTTCTGTTCATTTGCTCCTCCTATTTGGCGGGACTTCCAGCGGGTGTCCCCATCATGCCTGAGAGCCGGCGCTCGCACTAGCCAGCCAAACTTCTCTCGCGCGCCGCTAATCGGCAGTTGCAGTCTTGCTCTCCTGTTCCTTCCTCTTCTCTATCTCGACGTAGTCGCGCGCGTCGTAGCCGAGATAAACCTGACGCGGGCGCGCGATCTTCTGCTCGCCGTCCAGAAGCATCTCTTCCCACTGCGCGAGCCAGCCGGATGTTCGCGGGATCGCAAACAGCACCGGGAACATGTCTACCGGCAAGCCCATCGCTTGGTAGATGATCCCCGAATAGAAGTCCACGTTCGGATACAGCTTGCGCGAGACGAAGTAATCATCCTCCAGCGCAATGCGCTCAAGCTCGAGAGCGATGTCCAGCACCGGGTTCTTGCCGGTGACTTCAAACACCTCGTCGGCGATCTGCTTGATTATTTTTGCGCGCGGGTCGTAGTTCTTGTAGACCCGGTGCCCGAATCCCATGAGCCGAACTTCGCCGTCCTTGACCTTCTTGATGTACTCGGGCACGCGGCCCTTCGATCCTATCTCGTTTAGCATCCGAAGCACCGCTTCGTTTGCCCCGCCGTGCAGCGGGCCGTATAGCGCTGCCGCCGCGCCGGCGACCGCCGAGTAAGGATCGACGTGCGAGCTTCCGATGCTGCGCATCGCATTCGTTCCGCAGTTCTGTTCGTGATCTGCGTGCAGGATGAACAGCACATCAAGCGCATGCTCGAGCACTCGATTCGGTTTGTACTTCATCTCGGTCATCTTGAACATCATGTTCAGGAAGTTGCCGGGATAGGACAGATCGTCGTCGGGATAGTCGTAAGGCATCCCCACGCTGTGACGATACGCGAACGCTGCAAGCGTCGGCATCTTGGCTATCAGCCGGAAAATCTGATGGCGGCGCGATTCGGGATTGAAGATATCTTTCGCGTCGTTATAGAAGGTCGACAGCGCGCCGACGGTCCCGATCAGCATTCCCATCGGGTGCGCATCGTAGTGAAACCCATCCATGAACTTCTTGATTTGTTCGTGGATGAACGTGTGCTGGGTAATGTTCCACGACCAGTCTGTTAGCTGCGTAGGCGTCGGCAGCTCGCCGTGCAGAAGCAGGTAAGCAACTTCGAGATACGTGCTCTTTTCGGCAAGCTGCTCGATCGGGTAGCCGCGATAACGCAGGATGCCTTTGTCGCCGTCGATGAAGGTGACCCGGCTCTTGCACGACGCCGTATTCATGAACGCGGGGTCGTAGCTCATCAGTCCGAAGTCGTCGTCCGACACCTTGATCTTCCGAAGGTCCATCGCCCGGACGACTCCGTTCTCGATCGGAAGCTCGTATTGCTTCCCGGTTCTGTTGTCTGTGACTGTCAGCGTATTCGCACTCATACTTCCTCCCCGGCTCTCGGTTGAGAGCGAACGTATCGCGTGGCTCGAAGTGAAAGTCATTTAGTCATCCAAAATGTAAACACGCGACGGGCAGCGGTTCTATCCATCGCCTAGATGACATGTAAAGAGTGCGGGCAAGTGGTTAAGCTCCCCTGCACTTTTAAGAAAAGTGTCATTATTTAACATTTTACGAATCGTTCCCGCTTCTCGGAAGGGAGCAAAGGCTGGATCATCGAGGGCCGGCACGATTAAGCTGCAGCAGGATTTTTTCCTCGTTCTCGATAATCGTGCCCTGATTTTGCTTAATCGTGGTCTGATTGTCCAGGATCTCCGTCTGATTGTCGCGCAGCTCGGAAAGCGAACCGATCAGCATGGCGTGATCCATGTTGTTCGACGCCGCCTCGGCCACCTTGAGCAACAGTTCGCCAATACCGGTCAGCGTGGTTCCCCACTTCATTTTCTGATCGCTCGCCAAAGAAACGCCCGCGTAGCCGTGAATCTGCAACGGTATGGCAGCGAGGCCGGTGTGGCCTCTTGCTTCCAGAATCTTACCCAACACCTTGACCGCGATGCCGCCTCCGCGCACTGCTTTTGCGGCGTTGCTGACAGCCACCGGGTTGTTGAGGATGACGAGATTGACGGTCTGGCCCAGTTCGTAATCGATAAAGGAATCGGGCCGCGAGCCGAGCGGCGCTCCCGCCGTGTAGCGGCTCTCCAGGATCTGCCGAAGAATTGGGAGCGCATCAGCGGCGTTGCCCAGTTCGGCCGGCAGATTGCTGAACAGTGGGCTCATGGGCTGCATGGCGCGGTGCAACGGGAAGAGCACCTGCAATGGGATGGTTTGAATCAACTGAATCTCATCGTTGAATGAAATTTGCGGCGCCCCCGGATCGGCGATGAGGGTCAGTTGATTAAAAATGGTCTGCAGATTCTGAAGAAGCGTCAACAGGTCCTGCCGAAACGCCGGACCCTCGGGGCCGTTGACGAACGCGTCGCGCCCGTCGGTCTCTTCCGTAACGACTCGCGAGGCTTCCTGGAGCCCATCGGTGATGAACGTCCGCACCTGGCCCGAAAGGGTCTGCAATCCGGTCTGGATCGTGCTGCGAATCTGGTTGGCTTGATCGAGAGCATCGGCTGCGTTATCCCGCGCTTCTGTGGCGCGATCCCTGGCTTGCGTGGCCCGGGAAGTGGCGGTGTTCGCCGCATTGAGGATATCATTTAAGATGTTCGCGCGGCTGTTCGGTGCGAGCAGCAGTGCGCAAAGGGAAATGACGGCGACGGTTAGCGATCTCGGATTTGCGAACATTGGGCGCCCGAACCCGAGCGCGTTAAGAAGGTTTCTGGTTTGCATGATTATCCTTTCGTTGGGAGATGATGTTTTCGGGGCAAACATTGTGACGAACGCGCGCCTGACTAACAAGCAAAAAACCACTGCGCGTCGCGATGACCAATTGCCTCGCATCACGCCGCGGTGACCGCTCGTAACGAATAGTGATGAGTGACTAGTGACAGGTGACGAGATTCAAAGGTCGCGATTTTGCGTCCTAAGAACGGAATCGAAAACTGGGTAAACATGCGCGATGCGGAGTTCGAACCAGCGACTTGTCGCCGCGGCGACCGCGCATGCCAGAGGTGATGAGTGACGAGTGACAAGTGATGAGACAACACATGGTGCGCGATGCTGGGTTCGAACCAGCGACCCCTTGCGTGTGAAGCAAGTGCTCTACCACTGAGCTAATCGCGCGATCGAGAGAAGGGATAAGTGACGAGTGACGAGTGACGAGTCAAGCGCGGCGCTTGCGCTTTTCGCGGGGCGTTTCTATAGAGAGGGATGTCCGAACATAAAGTTAATCTTCGTTGGGAGCGCGGCGATGCGCCGTTCGAATATCCAAAATATTCGCGGAATCATACCTGGAAGTTTGATGGCGGTCACGAGATGACGGCCACGGCCGCGCCCGCTTATCTGGGCGACCCGAAAAATGTCGATCCGGAGGAAGCGTTTGTCGCGTCGCTCTCGAGCTGTCACATGCTCACGTTCCTCGCCGTCGCCTGCAAAAAGAGGTTCGTCCTCGACGAGTACACCGATGATGCGGTCGGCCACATGGAAAAAAACGAAAACGGCAAACTGGCGATCACGCGCGTGGAATTGCATCCCAAGCTCAAGTTTTCCGGCGAGAAACAACCGACCGAGCAGGAGCTCGACGAGATGCATCATTTCGCGCATAACGAATGTTTCATCGCGAACTCGGTGAAAACGAAAGTGACGGTCGAGAAATAAGTCTGTAGCCGCCGCCCTGTGGGCGGCGTGATGATCCAGCCGAAAACCAAACGCCGCCCATAGGGCGGCGGCTACAGCGATCAAAAATCTGTGTAAATCTGTGAAATCTGTGGACGACTTCTTCAGAGCATGAGCGCCAAGCCCGACCCGCAGCGGATGGAGAAGATCGTCAGCCTGTGCAAGCGGCGCGGGTTCATTTTTCAATCGGCGGAAATTTACGGCGGGCTCAACGGCGTTTGGGATTACGGCCCGTTAGGGGTCGAGCTGAAAAATAATCTCAAACAGTATTGGTGGCGCGTGATGGTGCGCGAGCGGGACGATGTCGTCGGCCTCGACGGCTCGATCCTGACTCATCGCGCTGTGCTCAAGGCGAGCGGACACGAGGATACGTTTAGTGATCCGATGGTCGATTGTCGCACCTGCAAAGCGCGACTGCGCGCCGATCAGGTGCCGGAGAAAAACGGTGTGAAGCAATGTCCGAACTGCGGCGGCAAGGATCTGACGGAACCGCGTCCGTTCAATCTCATGTTCTCGACGCAGGTGGGCGCATCGGCTGATCCGGAATCGATCGCTTATCTTCGACCGGAAACAGCGCAGTCGATTTTCGTGCAGTTTAAGAACGTGCTCGATACGTCGCGCAAAAAACTGCCGTTCGGCATTGCGCAGATCGGCAAAGCGTTTCGCAACGAGATCAATCCGCGCAATTTCACTTTTCGATCGCGTGAGTTCGAACAGATGGAGCTGGAATATTTCTGCCGGCCGGAGCAGGGGATGGAATTGCTCGAATACTGGAAGGAAGAGCGAATAAAGTTCTACGAGAACATCGGCATCCCGCGCGACAAACTTCATGTGCTCACTGTGCCGGACGCGGATCGCGCATTTTATTCCAAGGGCACGTACGACATCGAGTATGAATTCCCGTTTGGGATGCAGGAGCTGGAAGGTGTCGCCTACCGAACTGACTACGATCTCAAACAGCATGAAAAGGCCAGCGGGAAATCGCTTGAATATTTCGATGAAGAAACAAAACAGAAATTCATCCCGCACGTGGTCGAACCGAGCGCCGGAGTCGATCGCACCGTGCTGGCGCTGATCTGCGAGGCCTATTCCGAGGATGAAGCGCCGGATGAGAAGGGAAAAATGGAAACCCGTATCGTGCTGCGTTTTCATCCGCGTATTGCCCCGATCAAATGCGCGGTGTTTCCGTTGTTGAAGAACAAAGAGCCGCTCGTGGCGAAAGCGAGGGAGGTTGTCGATCTGCTACGGCCGCACCTGAATGTTTTCTATGACGAGAGCGGCGCGATCGGGCGGCGTTATCGTCGGCAGGATGAGATCGGCACTCCGTTCGGCGTCACGGTTGACTTTGAAACGCTCGGTGAAAAGGACGCGAGTCTGCTCGATACCGTGACGTTGCGAGAAAGGGATTCGATGAAACAGGAGCGGGTCGCAATCAAAGATCTCGCCGACATTTTGGTTTCGCGTATCCGTTAATTTTGTAGCGGCGGTCTAGGACCGTGGGTCGCATCATCAACGAGTGCGAAAAGTGCGACGGTCAGAGACCGCCGCTACAACTCAAATGAATCTCGAAGCATTTCGCGAATATTGTCTGGCGAAACCGGGCGCGGAGGAGACGACACCGTTTGGCCCCGACAATCTCGTTTTCAAGGTCGGCGGCAAAATGTTTGCTCTGGCTGGTCTCGATGAAGTGCCAGCCCGCGCGAATTTGAAATGTGATCCCGATCGTGCGCTGGAGTTACGTGATCGCTATGAAGAAGTGCAGCCCGGTTATCACATGAGCAAGAAGCACTGGAACACGGTCGATCTCGAAGGCAGAATTCCCGAGCGGGAACTCGAGGAGATGATCGATCATTCCTATGAGCTGGTCGTGAAATCGTTGTCGAAGAAGGCACGGGCTCGATTGGGCGGCACGTAGCGGTTGCGCACGTCTCGGCGAGCTGTCATCCCGATCCGGCCTAGCGCGGAGAGGGACCTCACAAATGGAATGAGCGCTTCCGTTTCACCAGACGACGTAGATTGCAGATGTGAGGTCCTTCGCTTCGCTCAGGATGACAATGCTATCGCACCGCGCCATGCGTCACTTCACGCAGCTGCACGTCGCCCACGTCCAGTTGCAACGCGTCGCGCGCGACTTGCAGGAAATTATCCGGCGGGTCCGTCAGCGCGACTTCGAGGCGGCCAACATTTCCCTCTGGCGCGCTCAGATTTTCGTCGCGCAGAAGGGCCTCGACAGCTTTCGCGCAATTTTGTGCTGAATCGACCAACGTCACTTCATCGCCTAACAAACGAGCGATCGCATCTCGCAGGAGCGGGTAATGCGTGCAGCCGAGCACGAGCGTATCGATCCCGTCTCGCACCAGCGGCTCCAGATAGCGTGTAAGAACCTGGTTGGTGATTTCATTTTCCAGCCAGCCTTCTTCAATCAGCGGCACAAGCAGTGGGCAGGCGCGAGCGGTAACGTGAACCTTCGGATTGAGCGATCGCAACGCCCGTTCGTACGCGCCACTCCGAATCGTCGCGCGCGTTCCAATTACGCCGATGTGCCCGTTGCGAGTCGCAGCCACCGCCGCCCGTGCACCGGGGAGAATGACGCCGGTCACAGTGACTGGCAGAGTTTCTTCCAATCTCGGCAACGCCAGAGCGGACGCGGTGTTGCAGGCGACGACAATCGTCTTCGCGTTTTCCGCGAGAAGGATCTCCGCGATCTCAAGGCTGTAGCGTTCGACTGTGCTCGGACTTTTTCCGCCATAGGGAACTCGCGCCGTGTCGCCGAGGTAAAAAATCTGTTCGTTAGGGAGGAGTCGCCGCAATTCGCTCACGACGGTCAGCCCGCCGATGCCGGAATCGAAGACGCCGATCGGTTGCGCGGCTTGCGCGCTGGTATTATTCGCCGCCACTGATGGAGATGGAGGGTTGGTCCGCATTGTCCGGCCGCGGTGGCACCGGATCGGCGAGCGCTTCGGTAATCGGGCGACTATGCGGCGGCAGGGTTTTGGAGGCGACAGCGAGCGTGGCGACGGGCGATCGAAAATTGACCGCCGCGTCGTAGTTCTGGACTGCCTGGGCAATGGCGGCTCCCAGTTGCTGCCGGTATTGTGCCGTCGCAATCCGCTGGCCTTCGACTGGATTGCTGAGGAAGCCTCCTTCCAGAAGGACCGCCGGAATTTTAATGTTCCTTAAGACAAGGAAGCGGGCGTGGCGGACGCCGCGGTCAAAGACGGAAACGCGGGAGAGGACCGAAGCGTGAACCGCCGCCGCCAGAGCCATGTTTTGCGCATCGAGCACGTTCCCGTCACTCCGTTGAACATCGACGAAGTGACCTTCCTGAGAGGCATTGGAAACCACGCCGGCCGGCGCGAGCGCATAGCTTTCCACGCCGGCTCCGCCGCTGCTGGAGTTGAAATGAATGCTGATGAAGACTGCGTTGTGAAATCGGTTCGCGAAATCGACCCGGTCGTCGAGAGAAACCCCCACATCTGACGAGCGCGTCATTTCCACCCGGTAACCGGCCCGCTCGAGCTGTTCGCTGGCGGCCAGCGCGACGTCGAGCGCAAAGTCCTTTTCTGTGCCCCATTGATTGGCCGCGCCCTGGTCCGTTCCGCCGTGGCCCGGATCGAGCACGACCGTGTCCACCTTTTTTCCATTCGGGATGCGATGAGGACGCATGATCGGGTCGATGATTTTGCTTACGTCCATCGCTGAGATGATGTCTTCGTCGCCATCGGTCAGGATCGGGAAGTCGGTAAAGAAACGCACGCCGTTGATGTAGAGTTCGCTCGTGCCGGCTTGCGCACGAATGCCGCGGCGGTCGCTCCGAAGCGAAACCGTTCGGCTGACGCGGGTGTATTCGGGAAATTGATAGAACTCCGCGACGTTGCCAAACGTGACGTAGTCGCGATCCTGCTGGCGGATAATCGTCCAATCTCCACCGAATGCCGCCGTGCTCCAGACTGAAACGAGGGCGAGCACACTGAGAATCTTTTCGCCGTTCATGCAGCGGGACAGTGCCGTCACGCACCTTGTGTCGCAAGCAATTTGCCTGCCGGTCACCTCGGCGGTTTTCATTTTGCAATCGTCGCGCGCTCCCGGATGATTCCGACGCGATGGCGGAACTTTCGAAAACCTACGACCCGGCGAGCGTGGAACAGAAGTGGTACGCCCGTTGGCTGGCGGATGGATGCTTCAAGGCGGATGCGAATTCGGCGAAGCCCAAATATTCCATCGTCATGCCGCCGCCGAATGTCACCGGAGTCCTGACCCTCGGTCACGTCTTAAACAACACGATCCAAGACATTCTCGCGCGGCGTGCTCGCATGCAAGGTAGGGAAGTGCTTTGGCTCCCCGGAACCGATCACGCCGGTATCGCAACGCAAACCGTGGTGGAAAGAATGACGCGGAAAGAGGAAGGCAAAACGCGCCATGATCTTGGCCGTGAAGAATTTCTCCGGCGCATCTGGGAATGGAAGGAAAAGCATGGCGGCATCATCATCGAGCAGCTCAAGCGGCTGGGCTGTTCGTGCGATTGGTCGCGCGCGCGTTTCACAATGGACACCGACTACTCGCGGGATGTGCAGCGCGTTTTTCTCAAGCTTTATCGCGCAGGGATGATCCGTCGAAGATACCGGATGGTGAATTGGGATCCGGTCGCGCTCACCGCGCTTTCCGATGAAGAAGTGATTCCAACGCCGCAGAAGAGTGCTCTTTACTACGTTCGCTACGAATTGGTCGATGAGCCGGGTCGGTTTCTCGAAGTGGCAACGACCCGACCGGAAACAATTATGGCCGATGTCGCCCTGGCGGTGCATCCAGAGGACGAACGTTATCGCGCATTGATTGGACAGAAAGTTTGGCGACCGCTCGATCGCGCGGCGTTGCCGATTATCGACGACGACGTCATCGATCCGAAGTTCGGGACTGGTATTCTCAAAGTTACACCGGCGCATGACAGGGTGGATTTCGAGATTGGTCGACGTCACAGCCTGCCGGTTATCGATGTTCTGCACCCGAACGCGAAGATTGATTGTCCGTCAGTGCCTGAGCTCGATGGTCTTGATCGCTTCGTTGGACGCAAGAAAGCGGTTGAGCTTCTAACCGAGCGAGGATTACTCGCGAAAGAGGAGCCGCATGAAAGTACGGTTGGTTTTAGCGAGCGCGCGGGTGTGCCAATCGAGCCGCGTTTGAGCGAACAATGGTTTCTGAAATATCCGCGTGTGGAGGAAGCGCGCGCTGCTATCGGTCCGGGGAGCGCACGCGGCCCGCGTGCCGCGGCGGGCGGCTCGCCCGGCGCACCGAAATCGAAAAGAGTTGAAGGCGGGCCGCCTTCAACAGCACGCGAACCGCGTGCGCTCCCCATTCGTTTTCGTCCGGCGCGCTGGGAAAACGTTTACGAGCATTGGCTGGAAAACATTCAGGACTGGTGCATCAGCCGCCAGCTTTGGTGGGGCCATCGCATTCCGGTGTGGATTCATCGCGAGAGCACGGCGCTCCCTGAACTTCTTCCCAAGAGATTTCTACCGGATTCCGTGGACCAATCGGGCGGGAAAGAGGTCTGCCTCTCCGGCGTTAGCGGAGCGAAAACATTTCTTCGGTATGAAGAACTTTATAGCGACGATTCATCGCCACCAATCTACGCAGCTACAGACTCGCCAGACGAGATTAGTGAACTGGAAAAACATGGTTTCGAGCAAGATCCTGACGTCCTCGACACTTGGTTCAGCTCGTGGCTTTGGCCTTTTGCGACGATGGACGATGCAACGCGCGCGAAATTTTATCCGACGAACGATCTCGTGACCGCGCCAGATATTATTTTTTTCTGGGTTGCACGCATGATCATGGCTGGGCTGGAATTCACTGGGCAGACGCCTTTCCGCGATGTTTTTTTCACAGGACTACTTCGCGATCAGCAAGGGCGCAAGATGTCGAAATCGTTAGGCAATTCGCCCGATCCTCTCGACCTGATCGCAAAATATGGAGCGGACGGGCTGCGCTTCGGCCTGATGCGGATTGCGCCGACCGGACAGGACATTCGGTTTGACGAAAAGCAGATTGAAGAAGGCCGCAACTTCGCGACCAAGCTTTGGAATGCATTTCGGTTTCGCGAAATGCAGGGCGGCGAACGCGAAGGAGAAATCAATCCCGCGCTGCTGACGAGTGACGACAAATGGATTTTGCTCCGGCTCGATCGCGCGATTGCAGAGGTTTCCGAGGCGCTGGATCAATATCGATTCAACGAAGCGGCGCAGACGCTTTACCGATTTTTCTGGAGTGAATTTTGCGATTGGTATCTCGAGGCGAGCAAGGCAAGTCTGGTTCCGGGGAGCGCACACGGCTCGCCTTCAACTTCTTCAACGGCGGTTGTCGCCGGTTCGCCCGGCGAGCCGCCGGGCGATGCACCCGAGCCGGGTGCGCTCCCCAGAGGAGATCTGAGCATGTCCCGCAAAGCAAATACGTTGGCCGTGATCGATTTCGTTCTCGCTCACACGCTGCGTCTTCTCCATCCGTATCTGCCATTCATCAGTGAGGAGTTGTGGCAGAGTTTCGGTTTTCACGCCGATCTGCCGACGAATCAAGGTGGGAGCACGATCATGTTCGCCCGCTGGCCACAGCCTTTCGATGACGATTTCAAAACGCATTACGGTCTGAGTTCAGACGATGAAAAAGCCGCGACCGCGAAATACGACACGGTGATTGCGGGTCGCGGTCTGCGTCGCGATGCACACATCGCCTCGAACAAACGCATCCGTTTTGTTTTGATTCCGAACGAACCGCTTCCGCCACACGAAGCGGAGGTGGTGAAAATTTTGCTCAACGCGAAACCGTTCGAAGTAGAGAGAAACTACGAACCGCCGAAGGGAACGCCGACCGCACTGACGCCACTCGGCCGTCTTTGTCTGCCGCTCGAGGGGTTGGTTGATTTCGAAGCGGAACGGGAACGTCTTGGGAAAGAGATCGCCAGGGTGGAAGCGGAACTTGTGACTGTGCGCAAAAAACTGGCGAACGAAAATTTCGTCTCAAATGCGCCGGCGACCGTGGTTGCTGAGCATCGCCAGCGCGAGACCGATTTCGCGGAGCAGCTCGCTCAGCTCACGCGGATGCGGGACGAATTGAATTAAAGACGACGCGGCTTTCTTTGATCTCAGCGCCGCGTTTCTCAAAGTATTCCTTCAGCTCCGGCGTGTAACAGGTGCCGTCGTATTCACGATTCAATTCGAGCCAGATCCGTCCGCGCCCGGTGAGATGACGCTTCAAATCGTCGAGAAAAAATTCCCATTCGCGCGGACCCCAGAGCGCTTCGCTCTTGTGGCCGTTAAAGCAAATCATGTGGGCGGTGATGACATCGAACTTCGGGCCGAGATCGGGGAGAGGCGTGAACGCCTCGACCCGCCAGGTGGTGCGCCGCACACCGAGGAGCTGCGTCGTCTCCGCAAACATCGGATAGTTATCGAGATCGATGCCGACGGCGTCGTGACCGAGCAACGTGCAGATGTAGAGGAAATAACCGGTCCCGCTGCCGATATCGAGAATCCGGCGGCGCGCGCCGAGATCGAGCTCGAGGTCGCGCACGCGCTGGAGATTGGCATCGATCCAACGGGGCAATTGGAGGTACTTCGGCGCCTCTTCGCCGGGATCGTCCATTCCGTATCGGGCCCGGATCTTTTCAAACTTTTCGCGATCGATGGTGCGGATGATTTGATCAACATCGAGATTCCTCGGCTTGCGCCGTCGCAGAAGCGCGCGCCGCACCCGTTGCCTGGCGCTTTCATAGGCGCGGCCGTTGAAAACCTTTCCGAGCTTGTGAGACAGATTCACGAGTTTTGGCGGGGCGGGTTCGTAAGACAGCCGACCGTCGCTGTCAAATGTGGATGACGCCCGATCGCGCTTGCAAAGCGTTTTCGCTAGAATAAGCAGAACAGATCAGGAGAGAATTACGGCGATGAACGTTTGGAGAAAGCTGCTGTGGTTACTGGTGGGCGTCCTGGGAGCGGGCGCCGTCGCCGTGCTGGCGCTTTCGCGGGACGAACAAATCAGCGCGCTTTGGATCATCGTTGCCGGCATGTGCACGCTGGCGATCAGTTACCGGTTCTATAGCAAATGGCTCGCGGCCAAAGTTCTGGTCTTGAACGACGCGCGAGCGACGCCGGCGATCGTGCAGGAGGACGGAAAAGATTTTGTGCCGACGAATCGCTGGATGGTTTTCGGCCATCATTTTGCCGCCATCGCCGGACCGGGACCACTCGTTGGGCCGGTGCTGGCGGCGCAGTTTGGTTTTCTGCCGGGCACACTTTGGATTTTGATCGGGGCCACACTCGGCGGCGGCGTGCACGATATGATTGTGCTCTTCAGTTCGGTGCGCCGGCGCGGAAAGACGCTCGGGCAAATGGTAAAGGAGGAAATCGGCACGGGCGTGGGTGTTCTCGCTCTCGTCAGCGTCCTTGCGATCATGATCATTCTCATCGCTGTGCTCGCGCTCGTCGTGGTGCAGGCATTGGCAAAAAGCCCGTGGGGTGTGTTCACTATCGCAACAACCATTCCGGTCGCGTTTATCATGGGGCTGGGTTTGCGTACCGGAAAAATAAATGTCGGCTGGGTTACCGCATTCGGACTTGTCGGACTCGCGTTCGCGGTTTGGGGCGGTCAATTTCTGGTGCACTATCCGACAATCGAAAACTGGTTTCGGCAGGATGCGAAATGGCTGGCCTGGGCGCTGATGCTGTACGGCCTGGCGGCGTCGATTCTGCCGGTGTGGATGCTGCTCACGCCGCGAGACTATCTCAGCACGTTTTTGAAATTGGGGACGGTCGCGGCACTGGCGGTCGCAGTCGTTGTTTTACGGCCGACGCTCCTGATGCCTTCGATTTCCCGTTTCGTTGATGGCTCCGGACCCGTGTTTGCCGGGCCGGTCTTCCCGTTTGTTTGCATCACGATCGCCTGTGGTGCGGTTTCCGGGTTTCACTCGCTCATCGCCTCCGGCACGACGCCGAAAATGGTTGAGCGCGAAGCGAGCATTCGCAGTATCGGCTACGGCGCGATGGTGACGGAGATGATGGTGGCTTTGATGGCGATGATCGCGGCGTGCGTGTTACAGCCTGGTGAATATTTCGCGATCAACACGAAAGGCGCGCCGTCGGAAGTAGTCGCGAAAATCAGCGCTTCCGGATTCTCGGTAACAGAGCAGGGGATGACGCAACTTGCGGCCGACCTTGGCGAGAAAACAATGTTCGGTCGCGCCGGCGGCGCACCTACTTTCGCGGTGGGAATGGCGCACATGTTTTCGCGCATTTCCCCGAGTCCCACTGCGATGGCGCTCTGGTATCACTTCGCAATCATGTTCGAGGCGCTTTTTATTCTGACGACTCTCGATGCCGGCACGCGTGTCGGGCGGTTCCTGCTTCAGGATCTTCTCGGTAACGTGTGGCGACCGTTGGGCAACACCCGTTCGTGGACCGCAAACTTTTTCGCCAGCGTGTTGCTGGTCGGGGCGTGGGGCTGGTTCCTGTACCAAGGCGTGCTCGATCCGCTCGGCGGTATCAATAGTCTGTGGCCACTCTTCGGTCTGGCGAATCAACTGCTTTCCGTGATCGCGCTTTGTCTCGGCACGAGCATCCTGATCAAGATGGGGAAGGCGCGCTACAGTTTCGTCACCCTCGCGCCGCTTGTTTTCATGTGCGTCGTCACGTTTTCCGCCGGGTACATCAAAGTCTTTTCTCCGGATCCGAAACTCGGATTTTTCAGCGGCGCTCAATCGCTTGCCGCCAGCGCGAGCACCGCCGATCCCGAAAAGGCGGCGCAGCTGATCAGGCAGGCGGACGTTTGGAGAATCGATGCATTTGTGGCGCTGGTCTTTCTCGCCCTCGTCTTTTTGCTCGTGGCGGGATGTGCCCGGGAATGGTGGCGGTTGCTTCGCGGGACAAAACCGGTCGTCTTGCACGAGAGCGAATTCATTCCCCTGGCCCAAATCGGGTCGGCGGCCAGCTAGTGATTGAACCTTCGGATTCTTTGGTTAGCGGAGATTGCCAATTAATCCGTTGACAAGGTATGGCGCTCTTCGCAAGTTCTCGGTTCGCCTTTTCGTAACGATGCTCGCTTCTCGTCTTCTCCCCACCGCTATCGCAGGCAATTCGCCGGCCATTCTTCGGTTTCCGACGGAAGCGATCCCTGCCGTCCGTTCCCTGCGCAATATGACCACTCAACTCCTGCAAGAAGCAGCCCAAGTGATCCCGAATCAACAACTCTTGATTAACGTCGTTTCAAAGCGCGTTCGTCAACTTGGCCTCGGGCATCGCCCGCTGGTCGAAGTCACGTCTCATCGTTCGCTCACTGACATTGCATTGCGGGAGATTATCGCCGGCAAACTCACTTTCGAGTCGACTCAGGAAAAGCCTGCCGACGCAGCCTAGCCGGGCGATAGGGCAGATTTCCTGCGTGGGATCTGGCTCGACCGACGCGATTGAGCCCTGATGCCTCCAGCGTAAGCTTTTCGTCATGGCCGCCGAATCGATCGTCAATCGCAAGGCGCTCCGCGATTTTCACATTTTGGAGCGTTATGAGGCCGGCATCGAGCTCAAGGGGAGCGAAGTAAAGTCGATCAGGGCCGGCAAGGCGAACATCAGCGACGCATTCGCGCGCATCGAGAACGGCCAGGCGTTCATGTATAACGCCGATATCCAGCCGTACGCGCAAGCCAGCCATGATGTCCCGGCGCCGAAGCGCGTGCGCCGCCTGCTCCTGCACCGCCATGAAATCGACAAGCTTCACGGCCTAACGAATATCGACGGCCGGGCGTTGGTCATCCTGAGCCTCTACTGGAAGAAAGGACACCTTAAAACGGAGCTCGGTGTCGCGACGGGAAAAGTCGCGCACGATAAGCGGGCTGACTTGAAGAAGCGGGCGACGGATCGAGAGACCGAGCGGGAAGTTGCGCGTTTCAATCGGAAACACGGATGAGAGGAGAGACGAAGCGCCTTTTCGTCTGCATTGAACTACCGGATTCCGTGAAAGGCAGGCTGACCGCGCTCGATCCCAATCTGCGTGGCGTGCGCTGGCTCCGGTCTGAGCAAATGCACCTCACTCTCAGTTTCCTTGGAGAAGTTGCGAGCGAAGCTGAGGCGAAACTGCGTCGGGCGCTGGTTACGATCAGGGTCGCGCCATTTTTTCTTTCGGTCAGCGGCGTTGGAACGTTTCCGGCGAAAGGCCGGCCGAAAATAATCTGGATCGGCGTCGGCACCGGGCACCCGCATCTGTTTCAGCTGCACAAACGCGTGCAAGACGCCGTGCTTGCCGCGGAGTTGGAACCGGATCTTCGTCCCTGGCATCCGCATATGACGCTGGCCCGCTGTCAGAATGTCTCCGCGCAATCAATCCGGCCATTTCTGAAAGCACAGGCCGAATTCGATGCGGGATTGATTCACGTCGAAAGCTTTTCTCTCAATTCCAGCGCGCTCATGCCCGCCGGCTCAGTCTACACGCGCGAGCTTCTTATCAGTCTGTAGCGGCGGTCTCTGACCGCCGATCATTCTCCTATAAGATGGAGACGGCGGTCAGAGACCGCCGCTACAATCCTCGACTCGATAGGGGCGCTGCGACGTGCTCGAGTGACCGCCGTTCTGCCGGAACACCGATCCAAATCTCGATCATGGCTCCGAAAATCATGAGCACGGCGCCAACCAGATATCCGACGAACAATGCCGTGCGCGATCCAGTGCCGATAATCCATCCGAACAACACCGGCGCGCCGACTCCGCCCGCCAGAGTTCCGATGGCGTAGAAAATGGCGATCGCGAGTGCGCGAATTTCCAGCGGGAAAATTTCGCTGACCGTCAAGTAGGCCGAGCTGGCCGCCGCAGAGGCCACGAAGAATATGATCGTCCAGGCCAGCGTCTGCGTTTGTGCGGTGAGCAGTCCGGCGTGAAAGAGCCAGCCGGTGAACGCGAGCAGGATGCCCGAGAGCGCATAGGTCCCGGCGATCATGCGCTTGCGGCCGATGGTGTCGAAAAAATGCCCGAGCATGAGCGGTCCGAGAACGTTTCCGAGCGCGAACGGAAGAAGATAGCCGCCGACATTTTGTGCCGGCACACCGTAGAAACGCATCAGCACCAGGCCGTAGGTGAAAAAGATGGCGTTGTAGAAGAACGCTTGTGTAAACATCAGCACGAATCCGAGCATCGAGCGGCGACGATGCTCGTGCGCGATTGCGTTCCAAATCTCGTGCCAGGCTGTGCGGCTGCGAGTGTGGATTCGCGTTGGCGGCGCGTCGTACGCTGGCAGAGCTTGCGGCGCGATGGAGCGTTCAACTTCGTCCACGATCTGTTCCGCCTCGGCATTGCGACGGTGGATCATGAGCCAGCGCGGACTTTCCGGAATCCAGCGCCGAAAGAATATTACGATCAGTCCGAGGACCGCGCCGATCCCGAACGCTAAACGCCAGCCGAGCCAGATCGGCAACCGGTGCGGATTGAGCAGCACGATGGTCGCTCCTGCGCCCAATGCGGCGCCGATCCAATATGAGCCGTTGATCATCAAATCGACCCGGCCCCGTACACGTGCTGGAATCAATTCGTCGATCGCGGAGTTAATTGCGGCGTACTCGCCGCCGATTCCAGCTCCGGTCAGCGCGCGAAAAAACGCGTAACTCGCAAAACTCCAGGAAATGGCGGTCAGAGCTGTCGCGGTGAGATAAAGCGTCACGGTGATAAAGAACAATTTCTTCCTGCCGAAGCGGTCTGTTCCGTATCCAAAGAGGACCGCCCCGAGCACTGCACCCGCCAGATAAAAGGTCGCGCTCGCGCCTACTTGGGCATCACTTAGTCCCAGCGTCTCGCGATGGGTCAGAATTCCGCCGAGTGAACCGGCCAGCGTGACCTCAAGGCCGTCGAGAATCCAGGTTGCGCCGAGCGCGACGACAATCAGCCAATGCCACCGGCTCCATGGCAACCGGTCGAGCCGGGCTGGCACAGACGATTCGATCCATTTGTCCGCCGCGAGTCGCGCATTCACGCCTTCCACAAGATAACACTGGCAAGATGCGAGGCCGTCCACCAGCAAACGCCATTTTACTTTAACGAAATTTTACGTGAATTATTTGTCTGTAACCGAAGTCCAATTGAACTGGCGTCAGGCCCGGAATCAATGCGCGGATTGAACGTTGTGGTGGGGGATTTGGGTCCGGCCTTCGCATCCAGACATGGAAAAGAAAATATTCCTCGGTAAATACCGTATTTCGGCCAGTGGCGATGATGCGTTGGCGGAGCCGCATCCGGTCTCCTCTCAAGCAAGGTACGCGGCGAAGGAGATCGATTCTGGTAGAAAAGTGATCGTAGATTTATTTCCGGTCGATTCGTCCAAGAAGGCGGTCCGAACGCAACTCGAAGCCGAAGCCGTTGCGGCCAGGCAACTCAATCACATCAACCTCCCGACCCTTTACGATTTCGGATTCGAAGATGACCAGCTGGTTTGCGTCAGCGAATACTTTGACGGTACCACGGCCGAGGCCTGGGTCACGACCTACGGGCCGTTGTCAGTCGACGTCGTGTTGCGCATCGCGGTGCAAGTCGTCAGCGCGCTGGGAGCGGCTGCGTCCCATAAGATTTTTCATTACGCCATTAATCCGCGGAATCTGCTCATCGTTCCCGGCCAAACGCCGGAGGGCGACTGGCCACTCGTGAAAGTGCTGCATCTTGTCGGTCCTGCCCCAACGTTTTCCGCACCCGACGTCTCGACCGCGCGCTTCGACAACACTGCGACCTTTGCCAGTCCGGAACAGCTGGAGCACCTGCCGGTAGATTTTCGCTCGGAAGTCTTTTCGTTAGGCTGCACGCTCTGGTTTCTCCTCACGCGCACAGCGCCATTCGCCTCCCCAGATGATTCAGGGAAAGCGGCGCCGAGGAAGATGGAACTGGCGACCGAAAGGTTGACCGGCGTTCCGCGAAAGGTCAGGCGTTTGCTCGCGCACATGCTGGCGGCAGATCCTAACGAGCGACCGGTCGATCCCATCGCATTGGAGAAGCGAATCCGGCTTGTTCTTTCGGAGTTGGAGCAAAGAAAACAAGCGATCGTTCCGGTGCCAGTGGAGGAGAATGTGATTGCGGTTCCTACTCGCCGGCGCTTTCCTGCGAGAGCCCTCGCTCTGGTGGCGATGTTTCTCGCCATTGCCACGCTCGTTGTGCTGGCTCTGCCAGAACGTTTCAGGCCCGATCGACTCCTGCGAACCGCACGGCAGCCTGCGCCAATCGGAGTTTCAATTGGAGTCCCGGAAACGAAGGACAAACCCGCGAAAACGCGGGGCGAGAATGAAGAGCAATCACCCGCTTTCCATGGCGAGATAAATGCAAAAATTGCGCCGATGGCTCCGCCGGCTGTCGCTCCCGCGAGCCAGATTGTGGCGGCACCGGTACCGGAAAGCTCACTGAATCCTTCAGTGCCCACGTCGCCCACGCAACGACCCTCCCCTCTTGCGGCAAATGAAATTCCGGCGGTTGCAGAACAGGTCCCGCCCAAGTCTCCGGCGGACTCGTCCGGTGACGGGGCGACCGCTGTGCCCGAAATCTCACCGGGCGTGACGTCAACGGGCAAGAATGTTTCAACCCCTGTTCCAGCGATTTTGCCGGATCCCTCCGTCTCCGCGCCTTTGGAAGGAGCGAATTCGGATGGAAAAGTTGCGGCGAAGGCGGAAGCAAAAAGTCGCGGCGCTGCGCAATCGGCAAACGCAGGAAAGGCGCCAGGGAGAGGTGAGGTCAAGCATCGGAGTCGCCTTGCCGGCGCGCGCGCTCGAAGTCGCGAGGGAATGGTCCGATTCCCGGGCGGAATGATCCGGGCCCGGGTCATTGGCACCACGCCGGAGGGTGATTTGGTGCTCGCGTTGCCGTCGCACCGAGTGGTCATTGTGCCGTCGCCGCCTCCCGATTTCTAAACGGGAGCGAGTTTCGGCGCAGCGAAACTAACCGCCTTCGACGTTACATGTGCAGCCACCAGGCTGTGACAACGCAAGCGAGCAGAGCGGTGGTAAGCCAATCGAGCAACTGACCGACCACGACCAAGGGATGGAGATTGATGTAGACGGCTGCTTCCACCGCGAGCGGCGCAGCCAGCGCAATCCAGATGACGGCGGCGAAACGAAACGCTCCGGGCAAACCCTCCGCGAAAACGCCGACTCCGTGACGGACAACGAGGACGAAGACCGTTGCGATCGCGATGGCGGCGAGGACATGAAGCAGACTGGACAACGTGTGATTGCGTGGTCCCTCCGGTCGCCACGTGGCAGGTGTGGCTCTTTGGTAGCTGTGAAAGATGACACCCATCCAAAGCCAGCTGGTCAGGATTGAGATCACACCAGCGATAAGCCCGGGAACCAGGGCGAAATGAAGTAATGTTTGCATAAGGGGATGCTCGATCCTAGCGATCCGTTGCGGGAGATGCAATGTCTCAGATCGCAGACGCACTTCGATGTGGCATCGCGTTGGATTTTGCTTAAATGTGACGCGACCTTAACATGATCGACACATTTGTAGTTTAATCTTTCCCCAAAAGAGCAAGGGCTGCTCGCTGAAAAACCACGACGCAATCAAAACAAATTGAAAAAAGTAAAACTCGATTTGGAATTCAATGAGTTGACAGATTTTTTGGAAACGCAGGGTGGCGACCTCGCTGTTAGCGTGCGTCAGCCCAGCCTCCAGGAACGAATGCGTTATGGTGCGCGACTCGTTCGACCGAGGCGGCGAACCGGCAAGAAGCGAGGCCGGTCCTCTGCCAAGCGCTCCTAGCGCAATGGCATGGGGAGAGCCGGAACCTTGATGGTGCCCAACGGCACAACGCGGACCTGTTCCGCAAAACAACCTGTTTTTTTAAAACCGGCGTAATACTTCGACCGCGTGGATCATTGGCCAGGCGGAGACGATTGCCAAGACTCCAAAGAGCGTCAGCTCCACTACAAATTCCCAGAGCCGCTCCCGGGCAAGGTAGTCCTGAGCGATTCGCCGGATCGAGCTGCGTTTGCGGTTGGGATAACCACGCTTTTTCAATCGGGAAACGGTGACGACGTACGGTGATTTCATGATGCCGTTGTCTAAGCGCAGCACGCACCGCCGTCATGTAACAAAGGGTTAAGATCGCGTGACGATCACGTCACGGGCGGTATCCTCGTCGAGAACCCTGGCGAACTCGGCCGATTGCTAATGAAGCAAGCGAAAGTCGGCCGGAAGAATGTGTGTCCCGCCGGACCATCGCGGTCGCCAGAAAGGTTGGCGCCGCCCCCGTGGCTGAATCCGGTGTCAATGAAAGCGATCTTGGCGGGCGGAGGAGCCACCGGCGGCAGACTCCTGGCCTTTAATGCATCGTTCAAAGTCGACAGATCCCTGGCAACGAGTTGTTCGAACTCTTTCGTCGTGTCACCCAGCTCTCGCTCAAGCGTATCGATGTAGGCCATCTGGTAATCGGCCGGTTTCCCCTCGTAGCTGAGGATCGCGCCATAAAGCTGATCGGTATGCTCGCGCAGTCGCTCCTCGCCCGTAATCGCGCCGCCTTCAGTCGTGGCAACGATCTGTTTACGCACGGCGTCAACCTTCGCGTCGAAATCCATGACCTGCTTGCGCAACGCTTCGTCTTTGGTCAATGCCGCGCTGCTCTTGGCCAGGCCGGCGCGCAAAAACAGGATTCGATCCATCAGCGCGCTCTCCTCGCCGAACATGGCGCGCACTTTCATGGCCGCGTCGTACTGCGCTTTGCGGTCCGCTTCGCTAAACTTGGCGCGGCGGTCCAGATCCACGGTCAATTTTGTCTCGGAAACTTTTCCACCTTTCGTTAGGCGAATGGTGTAGGTGCCGGGCAGAACGCGCGGGCCGCGAATTCCAGCAAACGCGATCTGTGCGGCCGGGGGAACCCGTGGTGGTTTCTCGCGCATGTTCCAGGTCACGCGATTCAATCCGGGACGTTTGCTTGCCGGCAACTCGTCCACCACGCGCCCGGCGGCATCCAGGACCTCGATCTTCAACTTGCCGAAAAGATGGCGCGAACGCTGATAGTAAACGATGACGGCCGCGTCGGGCGGATTGTCGCCGGTGAAGACGGCATCGCCATCGGGCCCTCCGCCGTTGCCTTCAATCCGTTGCTGCACTGGTTTCGCCGCAACAAAGGCAACTTCCTTCCCCATGATCTCGGGAGTGAGCGCGCGCAACGGCGTGATGTCATCAACAATCCAGATGCCACGGCCATGCGTCGCGAGCACGAGCGCATTGTCGCGCGGGTGGATCGCCAGATCGTGCACCGCCACGGCTGGAAAACGACCTCCCTTAAACTGGGCCCATGATTTTCCGCCGTCGATCGAAACGTAGAGGCCAAACTCGGTCCCGAGAAAAAGAAGGTCGGGTTTGACAAGGTCTTCCTTGATTACATGGGCGTAACCGCGAATGCCGCCCGGGGCCTGTGGGGTGACGAGGGGCGTCCAGGTCTGGCCAAAGTCGGTCGTCTTATAAACGTACGGCATCATGTCGCCGTAGCTGTGACGATCGAAAGTGGCGTAAGCGGTGGCAGCAGCGAAGTTGCTCGCCTGCACCCAGGTCACCCAGGAATTCTTCGGCAGGTCCGGCACGTTCCCGACGACGTTGCTCCAGGTCTTGCCGCCGTCGCGTGTGACCTGAACGTTGCCGTCATCTGTCCCGACCCAGATGACGTTCTTGTCTTTGGGTGACTCGCTGATCGAAAAAATGGTGGTGTGCATTTCCGCAGCGGAATTGTCGATGGTGACGCCGCCGGATTGTTCCTGTTTCTGTTTCTCCGGGTCGTTCGTCGTCAGATCCGGTGAGATGCGATCCCAGGTCTGGCCGTGATCGCGCGAACGGAAAAGAAACTGCGCGCCAATGTAGATCGTACCTTTCTCGTTAGGGGAAAGCGCGATCGGCGTGTTCCAGTTGAAGCGCAGCTTCTCCTTGTAGTTAGGCCGCGGTTGAATGTCGCGGCCCTCGTGCGTTTTTCGATTCACCCGGCCGATGTTGCCGCCCTGAGCTTCGGCATAAAGATAATCGGGATCCGCCGGATCAGGAAACATCCAGAAACCGTCGCCGCCGTACATGGCTTCCCACTGTGCGTTGCCGATGCCGCCGGGATACTCCGACGGACTCACCCAGGAACCGTTATCCTGTAATCCGCCGTAAACCCGGTACGGATCAACGTCGTCCAAACTGACATGATAGAACTGCGAAATGGGAAGATTGTTTCCCTTCCACCATTTGCTTCCGCCGTTGTAGGAATACCACATCCCGCCGTCGTCGACGGCGCAGACGTTTTTCGTGTCAACCGGATCAATCCAGACATCGTGGACGTCGCCGTGTGCACCCTGAAATCCGCCCACGGTGGCGAAGCTCTTGCCGCCGTCCTCGCTCAGAATCAGCGCGCCATCGGTCTTGAAGACGCGATCGGGATTCTTTGGATCAACGATCAGATTGGCGAAATAGAAGGGACGCCAGACCATCCAGCTGCTCTTGTCGCGCTTATCCCAGGTGGCGCCGCCATCGTCGGAGACGAAGAGCGCGCTGTCGGTCGATTCGACAAAGCAGTAAATGCGTTTTGGATTGGACGCGGCGATGGCGATGGCGAGCCGGCCGTAGGGTTTCTTCGGAAAACCCTTGCTGTTTTCCGGCGTTACTTCCGTCCAGGTCGCGCCGCCATCGGCCGAGCGAAACAATCCACTCGCGGAAGGCGCGTCCGGCCCGTCACCGCCGGAGCGAAAGGTCCAGCCTTTCCGTCGAAAATCCCACATCGCGGCAAAAAGCAGATTCGGATTCGCCGGATCCATCGCCACCTCGGAACATCCAGTCGAAAGATTGCCACCCTTTAGGATGAGGCTCCAGGTCTTGCCGCCGTCGGTCGTCTTGTAGAGACCGCGATCCGGCGAGTCGCTCCACAACGGACCCGGGACCGCCGCGTAAACCGTCTCGCTGTTTTCCGGACTAACGACAATCTTGGAAATCCGTTCCGAGGCGGGCAAACCGACATGCGTCCAGGTTTCGCCACCATCGGTCGAACGATACATGCCGTTGCCAATTGAAACGGTGTTGCGCGTCCACGATTCGCCGGTGCCAACCCAGACGTTCTTGGAGTTTTTCGGGTCGAGGGCAATCGCCCCGATCGATTGCACGGGTTGTTCGTCGAAAACCGGGCGAAAAGTCGTCCCGTTGTCCTCCGATTTCCAAACGCCGCCGCTGGCCGCGCCGATGAAAATGGTGATCTTCCCGTTCGGCTCATGATTCGCGGCGACCGAGGTGATGCGCCCGCTCATCGCGGCCGAACCAATATTGCGCGCGCCCAGGCCGGAAATGGTCGAGGAATTGTAGGGAGCCTGCTCGGCGGCGAGGGCGAAACTCGCGGCAGCCAGGGTGGTGAAAAATGTGAGATAAGAAAAGCGCATGGGAAGTTACTTCGAAGGCTGAGTGGGAAAATGAAATACGGAGTCGTCGATGGGCACATTGCCTTCAACGTTGTCGAGAATCAGTTTTTGTTTGTCCTGCGAACCTTTACGGCCGGACTCCAACGAGAAGGGCAGAAATACGCCGTTGACCTTTTCGTAGTCGCTCAGGTCGGTTTCGGTCTCGACCTGCGCCCCATGCTCCGTCCGTTGTGTGAGAACGCGAATCTCGAGAAAATAATCAGGATCGAGGAAGACATAATTAATGTCGCCGTTCTTGCGTGTGACCTTCAGTTTGTAGGCCTCGGTCCCTTCCACATCTTCCGTCCCGAGGTACTCGACCGTGCTGCCCTTCTCTTTCCAATCAACCAGCGGTCCGTCGATTTCCGCCTCCTCGATCAAAGACTTCGTGTCGTCCGCAGACATTTTCTCCGGATCTTTCCGGCCTCGAAAGGGGGAGATTTGCCAGGCTTGAGTGCCATCGTAAGCCTGCACCTGTGTCATTCCCTGAAGAGTTGCCTCGGTCCGAACTTCGCCCGGTCTTTTCTTTATCTCTGTATAGGCCAACTGAAACCGCCCTTCGTTCAAAAGAAGCTTGCCCGTTAGGCGCACCGATTTCAGAGCGGCCAGGGCGGTGGCGCCACCTTTGGCCTCGATGTTATTGGCGACCAACTCGTCCACGGTCGGTTGGCCGCCGATGGTTAATTTCTTCGAGTCTTGGGCGTTAATCGCTGTGGCGATCCATAAGCCCGCTATCAAAAAAATGGCAAAACGTAGTTTCATGAGTTTTCAATCCAACATTTCAACAGCGATTGATCCGCTGCGGGGCGCGATACCATGGCAGATATGAAGGCACAGGGCAATCGAGTTAGACAGCCGGCAGAAGATGATGTGATGTAGAAAACCGAATCATCTGCCGCTCCGCACCAAACTAATCATTATGTCTTCAGCCAAAGCTTACGCCGCCCAAGCGGCCACCGCACCGCTCGGACCGTTTTCTATCGACCGCCGCGAACCTAAGCCGACAGACGTGCAAATTGACATTCTTTTCTGCGGCATTTGTCACTCCGATCTGCATATCGTCCGCAACGAATGGGGTGGGACGACGACTTACCCTTGCGTCCCCGGGCACGAGATCGTCGGTCGAGTTTCAAAAGTCGGAGCGGCCGTGAAAAAATTCAAGGAAGGCGACCTGGCCGCAGTCGGCTGCATGGTAGACTCCGATCGGACATGCGGAAGCTGCAGAGAAGGACTCGAACAATTCTGCGAGAGTGGCGCGACCTTTACCTATAACTCTCCCGACAAGCACACGGGCGGCGTCACCTATGGCGGATATTCGAAGGCCATCGTCGTCGATGAGGATTTCGTGCTGCGCATTTCCGACAAACTGGATCTGCCCGCGGCGGCTCCGCTTTTGTGCGCGGGAATCACCACGTACTCGCCGCTCCGGCACTGGAAGGTTGGAAAAGGACAGAAAGTCGGTGTGGTGGGACTCGGCGGTTTGGGACACATGGCAGTGAAATTTGCGAACGCGTTTGGCGCGCATGTTGTCCTCTTCACGACATCACCTGGCAAGACACAGGACGCGCTCAAGCTCGGAGCGCATGAAGTCGTCGTGTCGAAAAACGAGGACGAGATGAAGAAGCATGCCAACAGCTTCGACTTCATCATCGACACCGTTTCGGCGAAGCACGACCTCAACGCCTATCTCATCCTTCTCAAGCGCGAAGGGACGATGACGCTGGTCGGAGCGCCGCCGGAACCGGCGCCGATCAATGTGTTCGGCCTGATCTTTGGACGGCGACAGGTGGCCGGATCGTTGATTGGCGGAATCGCCGAAACACAGGAGATGCTGGATTTCTGCGCTGAACGCGGGATCACGAGCGAGATCGAAATGATCCCGATCGACCAGGTCAACGAAGCCTATGAGCGAATGCTCAAGAGCGACGTGAAATATCGATTCGTCATCGATATGGCGTCGCTCAAATAATCGCGATCGCCTGACGAGCGCGTGCGCAACGAGAAGTATGTATTCAGTCGAAGTCGACAAATCCAAACGACTGGTCGTGATCAGTGCCGTGGGGCACGTGACGGAACAGGAAGTCAAAGACGCTGCGCGAAAGGTGCGAGAAATTGTCGATGACGCCTCGCCCGGGTTTCAGTTATTGGCGGATTTTCGTTGGTTGGATTCGATGCAGACTTCTGCGTCACGGCATTTAGCAGAAATCATGGATGCCGTGGCTGCGAAAAAGGTGGGCTTCGTCGCTCGAATCATCTCGGATCCGCGAAAAGATATTGGGCTTAATATTCTGTCCCAGTTTCATTACGGTCGAGAGATTCAAACCGCGACCTTTGGGACGCTGGTCGAAGCGCTTCAAGGCCTGGCAAAACACTCCGAAGGTGAGCGATCCGCTGCGTCTAGCCCTTCGGATTGACCGGGAAGTGCTTGTTCTTCAACCTTTCCGGCACACGTTTGGTGTGTTCGGATTCGATCTGTTCGGTGGCTGCGACCAGTGCATCACAGGCTTCGCGATTTTTGGGCGCGCGCGCCATATAACAGACAGCATGGGCGAGGGGAATGCGCGCTTCGGGCAGACCGACGAATTCGACAGCCTGCTGCGTCGCAATCGCGAGCGGCAAAGCCTGCGGGTCCGCCAGACCGACATCTTCGCTTGCAAAAATGACGATGCGCCGCGCGATGAAGCGGAAGTCCTCGCCGGCGTGCAGCATTTTCGCGAGCCAATAGATCGCGCCTTTTTCATCCGAAGCCCGCATGCTCTTGATGAATGCGCTGATCGTGTCGTAATGCGCGTCGCCCGCGCGATCATACACGATCGCCTTTTGCTGGATGCTTTCCTCCGCGATCTTGATCGTGAAATGTATGATCCCGCGCTTGTCAGGCGGCGTCGTGAGCACGCCGATTTCGAGCGCGTTCAAGCATTTGCGCGCATCGCCGTCGCTCAGTTTCGCCAGATGCTGGCGCGCATCGGCGTCCATTTGGACATCGTATTGCCCCAGGCCGCGCTCTTTGTCCGTTAACGCGCGGTCGATCAATTGTCCGAGATGCTCGACTCGCAACGGTTCCAGTTGAAAAACCTGCGAACGCGAGACGAGTGCACTGTTGACGTAGAAAAACGGATTGTAAGTGGTCGCTCCGATGAGGCGGAGATTACCGCTCTCGACATCCGGCAGCAAAATGTCCTGCTGCGCTTTGTTAAAATGATGGATCTCGTCAATGAAGACGATGGTTTTTTGTCTGGAGGTACGCAGCCGGTTTGCTGCCGCGGCGATGACGCGTCGCATTTCGGCGACGTTGCTTTCCACACCGCTCAGGCGAATAAATTTCGAATGCGTCATCTCGGCGATGACATGGGCGAGCGTCGTCTTACCTGTGCCCGGCGGCCCGGAAAAAATGACGGAAGGCAAGCGATCCGCTTCGATTGCGCGCCGTAGAAGCTTGCCCGGCGCGAGAATGTGCTCCTGGCCGACGAATTCCTCGAGTGTCCGCGGACGCATCCGCGTGGCCAGAGGCGCGGCCCCGTCAACCGACCGCATCGCATCGGTTGTATCCTCCGCAAAAAAATCCTGCACCGGAGAAAATACGACGCAAGTTATCTACTCGCACGTGCTTTCGGCTGGTGACATGCCGAATCTCTTGCGCATTTCGCTTTAGTCCGAATATTCGCCGGGATGGGCAAAATATTTCTCGCAGCCATTTCGTTGTTTCTCGCGTTTCAGTTTTGCGAAGGAGAATCACGCCTGCCTTTCAGCACGGTTTTCAAGGGAACGTCGCAATTCGAACGCCTGGTTGATTTGGCGAAGAAAAATAATTGGGCATCGTTGCCTATCGGCGAGCGGACCGCGGCCGTGGGTCAGGCGCTCGTCGGGACGCGCTACAAATCTTTCACATTGGAAATCGATAATCGTATCGAAGCCGCTTCGGTGAATTTCAACGGCATGGATTGTTGGACGTTTTTTGAAATAGCGCTCGGCTTTGCTCGGATGCTCGAGGACCCCGAAGCCGAGTGGGCGCCGCAACGTCTGCTGCATTACATCGAACTCGATCGCTATCGTGGCGGCGAGTGCACGGGCGATTATCTTTCTCGTTTACATTATCTGGAAGATTGGCTGGCCGATAACGATCGCCGTGGCTTGGTCGAAGATCTGACGCGCAGTCTGGGCGGCAGCAGCGTTCCGCATTCTGCGCGTGAGATGTCGGTTGGTTGGCGGCATTATCGTTATCTCGCTGCCAATCGTTCATTGCTCGGACCGCTGGAGCAGATGGAGGCGAGAGTCTCGAGCAGGCCGCTTTACCAGATTCCAAAAACTCGCGTCGCGAACGTCGAGCCGCGTCTGAAAAGTGGAGATATCATCGGCATCATCTCGCGCGACGGCCGTCACTTGTATTCCACGTCACACGTTGGCCTGGCTCTGCGTGGCAGCGATGGTGCGCTGCATTTCATGCACGCCTCGTCGCCGCACAATTCCGGAAGAGTCGTGGTCGATGCCCGGCTCTCCAGTTATTTGTATCGTTACGGCAGCGATACCGGAATTCTTGTGGCCCGCCCGCTCCGATGATGTAGCTGCCGGATTCGTTAGGGGGAGTAGCCGAACCGTGGCTCCAGTTCCCGCATTGCTTTGGCGGCGTAATCCATGTCAGCCGCATCAAGGTAATCGGCATAACCGCCCACCTTGCCGCGCCGCACTTTGAAAGACTCCGGATCGCGCGCGTCACCCGGTCGGAGAATTTTCGAATTAAACGCGCCGGCGGCTTCCAGTTTTTTCATGTTGTCGAAATCGGAAAAGGTGAGCGCGTGGGAAAACGCCCTCTCGTCCGGCAAGGCTTCACCGAGCACGGCGAGCAGTTTGCAGAAATTTTCCGCCGGTGCGGTCTGGAGTGATTCATAACGGATAAGTGTGAAATTCTCTCGATCGGAAAATTCGCGTAACCAACCGTTCATCGTCTCAGTGATCGAACGAATGCCGAAGTTGGGATCGCGCAGCAGATCACTCACGCTCTTTTGTTTCAGTGTATCGGGCGTCTCCGCGGTACGCCGGACGAGCTGCACATGATGCGAAACGAAAGCGTCGCGCGGATCACGGGCGAGGAGAATGATGGGATTGCGCTTCAGCTCCTTCGCTGGGATCAGGTACTTCCCTCGCAACCGGTCCCAGAAATCGGCTTTCGTCCGTTGTTCAAAACGGTCGTGCGAAAAGATCACGCGCGGAATCCCGCTCGGTCCGTACTGCTCCGGTTCGAGGGTAAAAGGGCGTCCGTGGCGCTCGCAAAAATATGCGCAAAGAAACGTCCGCACCCAGGTGCGACCGCTTTTTGGAATCGAGATGACGATCGCGTCGCCGCCGGATAATTCGCGCGCGCGGCTGCTGAAGTTCCAGCGCAATTCCTCGAGTTTCATGGATCAAGATCGATCTCGCGATTTTTCAGAAGCGAAAGTTCTCGTCGCAAACGCCGGCGTGTCAGCGCCCGCCGGAAGCGACGGAGCGCGGAATTGGCGGAATACTCCGCGCGAAATCGCGGAGAAATTTCGACGCCATGCTCGCGACACATCGCGATCGCCTCCGCGGTCCAAAGCCCGCGGGTGATGGCCGACATCAGATAGGGTACGGGCGTGTTCTCTCTTTTGCTGTAGGAGAGCACGCGCATTTCCTTCGTCCGGTCGCTGCCACGCGATTCCATTTCCCAGGCATTTTCGCCATCACGCAAAATGGACGTCAACGCCTCGCGTTTCCAGAGCGTGATCTGACAGCGAGTCCGCCCATCCGATTCACGAGGGACGATGCCGAAGCGGTCGTTGATTTGCTCGAAGCCCGGATCCAAATCGGAGCGGGCGCGAAAGCAAAGTGAATCGACGTTGTGTTCCAAAACGTAAGCCAGATCGGCAGCCAGCTGTTCGCGCTGCACCGGCGCCGTCAGGAAATAGTCTTCCTGCAAATAGAGGACGTACGGCTGGTCGATTTGTCGCAATGTTACGCGCATGTTCGCCGCCCAGCTGCGATCGGGTCCGACTGCAATCGGCGTGACAACACGCGATCGGATTCGAAGTTCGTTCACGATCAAAAAAGTTTGGAACGGACAATCGCCCCAGAATTTGTGGAAAAAAAATGTGAATGGATGCCAGACGTCGAAGAACGCATCGCAACTCGAAACCACAATGGCGACGGAGTCCGTGAAGTCCTTCAACTGCGGCATGCGAAAGTCGTGCGGCAGCGATCTTCACCGCGCAAGCAGTTTCTTGGCTTCCGGCGAATCGCTTCCTTTTCCTGCTCTTGCTCGTGATCTTAATCGTGCTCCGACCGCTCCCTTTTTTTGGGATTATGAGCATGATCATGAGAAGGAGCAGGAATGCGCGGGATCGACTCTTGAATGAATCCTGTGACTATCGTACAGTGTAGGGAGGTTAAAGGAAGGGGGCGCACTGGCTTCGACTCGTAGTTTGAAGCGCAGGCGGCATGTCGAGGATGGTTCGTTGGCCTCGTAAAAATCCGGACCAAAAAAAATAAACGCAGATCACCAAGATCTCGCTCTCGCGGCTTAATTGACCGCGATGTTTCCGGTTGGATGCCTGCTACGGCTGGAAACATGGACAGCAGGCTAATCGTTCGGCGGAGTGACCGCGCCGGGCGGTGAAGGATTTCGTGGACGCTCGGGAGCTGGAGTGTGCCGGCGCAGCCTTCAGTTCCTTAAAAATAAATCACCGGCTACACATGTAGATGCTTGTGTGGATAGCGACGAGGACAGGGGTTCGACTCCCCTCGCCTCCACTTTTCGCTCGGAGCGTTAATGGTTCTTGTGGAGTTCGGTCGCGGTCATTTCACCTTGCGCCCGTTACCCTGTTTCGTCTGTCAGCGCTTCCGGCGACCGCCCTCCGCGCACATATTGCGCATCAAATGCGCGGAGCGCTGCTTCCACTGAACAGCCGAAACCGACAATGCCCTCATCGACGCTCGGGCCAAGGAGGACAATCCAGGTGTCGCCGCGATTCAGCAATTGCGGGTGCCTCATCGCACTTGGACTCCGGGGATGGGCCATGCAGTAACGCTCCATTCTCTCCATTGCCGCTCCCGTTTTAACCAACTCGCGCGTGCTCATGTCATTCGAATTCTTCGAACTTGGAAAAGTTGCCTTCAATGGACGGGCTTGGCTATTGGACCTTAGTCGTACGGAGTCGCATTTCCACTTGTCTTCTGCGACATCCCATTATCTTTTCCTCGATGAAGATTTCCGTGATTCGCACTTTCCTGGTGCTCCAGATCCTTCAAGTTTGTGCGTTTGCGTCGAACAGCGTTGTGAATTTATCGCACTACGACTTGATGCAGGTGGACTTCGAACGGATGAAAGCGGAAGGCATCGTCGGTGTAATTCACGAAGCGACCTATCCTCGTTTCGATCGCGACTCGCACTACGGTAACCGGCAGGTCGCAGCGATACGTGCCGGTTTGCTCTGGGGCGCATACCACTTTGGCGACGCCACCGATCCCGTCCGGCAAGCCGATCATTTCCTCGGCACGGTGGCTTCACAAGTGGACGGCGGAAGCCCGCGTCCGGACGGAGTATTGCTCGTGCTCGATTTCGAGAAGAACGGCCACTACCCGGGTGGCACGATGCGCGTCGATCAAGCCGTCACGTTTGTTGAACGGATTCGGCAACGGACGGGGAAATATCCCGGCGTTTACGGGAGCGAGAATCGGCTTCGCGCAGTTCTGAACGGTCGCGAGGTCAGCTCGTCTCAAAGACAAATCCTCGCCAATTGCTGGTTGTGGATCGCGAACTATCACTACCAACCACGCTTCACGTCGCCCTGGAGTGATTGGCATTTATGGCAATACACGGGTGATGGAAAATGTGATCTTCCGCGCGCGGCATTCCCTAAGGATGTGGCCAACATCCGGCATGCCGAACGCAACATTTTTCGCGGAACCCGAAGTGCGCTGGAAGCCTTCTGGCAGGAGCACTCCTGGCAGCCGAATGAAGACAGCCAGGAATTAAGGTCGGTTAGCGAATCGCGAATTGTCCAGGGACAGTGATCGCGGCTGCCGTCCCGCTTCAGGCTGTCGCCTGACGGAATGCTGCCAGGAAAGCTTCCATCTCGGTTTTCTTTCCGATGGTCAGGCGCATGTAATTCGGCATCGCCGGGAATAATCGTCCAACCTGCACCCGGTGTTCCTTCATCGCCGTGATCAGCGGCGGGACCGGACGTTTAACATCAACCATGATGAAATTCGCCTGTGACGGAATCGATTTGTAGCCCATCGCCTCCAGCTCGCTGATCACGAATTTTTTTGCTTCGCTATTGAGGCGACGTCCGTTTGTCACTTGATCCGGATCGCTCAGACTCGCGATCGCCGCGACCAGCGCCATGATGTTGACGCTGTCCCACATTTGATGCGGACGAATTTGCTCGATCGTTTCATGTTGCGCGACGCAATAACCGCAGCGCAGTCCGGCCATGCCGTAGATTTTTGAGAAAGTGCGTGCGACGATCAGGTTGGGATAATCCTTGATCAGCGGGATCACACTCTCGTAATCGGGGCTGTCAGCGTAATGATAGTACGCTTCGTCCACCAGAATCATCGTCTGGCGCGGAACCTTGGCGATAAAATCGCGCACCTCGTTCTTCGGCGTGATGCTGGCTGTGGGATTATTTGGATTGCAGACGTAAATGAGTCCTTCTTTCGCGGCGGCCAGCATCTTTGGGAGGTCGTGACCAAAACCGGGAGTCAGCGGTAATTTCACGACTTCAGCGCCTCTGACTTTGGCGTGTTCGAGAATTGCTTCGAAAGTTGGATCGGCGGCGACGAGTTTGCCGCGGGCCGGTCCGGTGAAGGTCTCGGCGCAGAGCTTGAGAATCTCACCCGAGCCGTCGCCGATCAGAATTTGATCGTGATCGACGCCGTTCAGTTTCGCCAGCGCCTCAATAAACCCACGTTCGTGTTCGTCCGGATAGCGACATGAGAGACCGAACGAATCGGTCATCGCCTGGAGCGCTTTTGGCGAAGGACCATAAGGATTCTCGTTCGAACTCAAGCGCACGACGCTCGCGGTTTCCAACGAGTGGGCGGTCGTCGGTGCCACTGTTTCAGCAGCGAAGGAAATTGCCGGCCTGGCCACAGCGCAGGCCGCCCCTGCGCCTAACAACTGTGCGAATCGACGACGAGAAATCGAGATGGTACCTCATATCGGAACCTCCTGAATTGAAATCGTTGGCATTATGCTGGCCAACTCCGGGGCGCGCCAGGCTTTTTGGCTGCCATTCTTGAATCGAATCGGGTCGACCGGGTTCAAGTCGGCGTGTTGGATCAGTCTCGGAGCGGCACTCGCGAATCTATCCCTGATATTTGAGTCGCCAAATGCCTGGCCCGCGTCCGGGCGGAAGCGCGCTGCAACAGTTGCTGACACAAAGCGACGCAAAGGAGCGCGGCCGCAAAGAGAAGAATAGCGTAAAGAAAATCCGAGTGCTGACCGATCCAGTCGCTCTGACCAAGCGCGACTTTTAGAGCGGCGTCGATATCGCGACCGGAGTAGTTGGTTCCGTAAATCCATTTCGCGATTCGCAGCTTGGTGTCGAAAAACACGAGCATATTCGGATGCATGAATTCCTTTCCCGCCTCGCCGTATTGGAATCCGATCGATTGGAGGAGCGCATCGATGCTCGATCGATCGGCTCTGCCAATGAGCCAGCCAAGCGGCACGGACTCGCGCTCGCGATACTTCGCCAGCACCGATGGCGTGTCGGCGGGATCGAACGAAAAGAGCAACACCCGAAATTCTGTCGGATTACCGCTGGAATCGGCTAACGACTTCTTCAATTGCGCGACGTTCTGAATGCAAGGCCCCGGGCAGCGCGTGTAAATGGGAAGAAGAAGGAGCGGGTAGCCGCTGAGGTCGGATAGCTTGCGCACGCGACCGGTGTCGTCCGTCCAGCTAATCGGCGCTGCCAGGCGCCCGCGCTGCGGGGCGACGTTTTCGAGCGCGCCCGCGCGGAGAAACGACGCGCTCAACAACGCCGGCACGAGAATGGTCAACAGTCGCTTCGTCGACATCAGGGGGTCGATCCGAGTTTCAGTGGCACCGGGCTGTCGGGTGAATACGGCGGCGCGCCGGGGAAATTACTCCGCAGAGTCTGGGTCAACGGCGGCGCGTACGCGACGACGATCAACAACAGCGCGCCCGCCAGCCATGGAGTGAGGCTTTGCACCGCCGGAATTTGTTCGTCGTGATAAGGCTCTGAGACGATTAACTCGAGTGCGCCCTGCTTCACCGGTTTCCCGAAAAGCGTGGCGAAGAATACGACGAAATAAATGAGCGCGGCGATCGTCATGATCGTTCCACCAAGGCTGCCAAGAATTTTCGCTGTGGTCCAATCGACATGGTAGAGCGGCGATTGCGGATCGGCGTAGCTCAAACCCATGTTGGTGCGCCGCGGTTCGCCGCCGACTCCGCCGATAAACAGACCAGTCGAGAAGATCATGATCCCGACCATCCAGATATACGGCACCCAGACATTCCAGCCTCGGCCTTTGATTTCTTTGCCGGTTAGTTTCGTAATCAGAAACAAGCTCATGCCGATGTAGGAGAGAAAGACCGGACCGGCAACGGTTTGATGGAAGTGCGCCGGCAGCCACGAAGTGTTGTGAACGACGTTGTTCATATTGTACGATGCGTTCACGATTCCGGTGATGCCGCCGAAGATGAAAATGACCAGCCCGGCGAAGAGATAGGAAAACATCCAGCGATCGCGATCGAGATACGGAAGTTTCTTCCACCAACCGAACAGACCGCTGCCGCCATGCTCGCGCGCACCATGTTCCAGCGACGCCGCCATTGTAAACGCCGTGGCGAAGCTTGGGATCGCGACCAGCATGGTGAAGAACGCATGGACGAATTTCCAGGTGCTGCTGATGCCGGGTTCGGTGAACTGATGATGAATTCCCACCGGCACGGAGAAAAGGAGGAGCCAGAGGAAAGTCAGTCGGCCGGCGAAATCCGAATAGAGTTTTCCGCCGGCGAGCCTCGGCAGCATCATGTAATACATGACGTAAGTCGGCAGCAGCCAGAAATAGACGAGCGGATGTCCGAAGAACCAGAAGAGCATCCGCGACAGCGGCACGTTCACCGTCGGGACCCAACCGATCGACCACGGGATAAGAAGAAAGATCGTTTCAATCGCGACCGGAATGGTCGCAATCAACCAGACGATGAACGTCACGAAAATGCCGAGGATTGCGAGCGGCACTTTGCGGCCGGGATTCTCGCGTTTCCAGGCGAGGTAAGGGGGGATCCAGTTGAAAAACGCAATCCAGGAACCCACGATCGCGAGAGTTAGCCCGATATAAAAGGCCGGGTGCGCGCGCAACGGCGGGTAAAAGGTGTAGAGCACGGTCGCTTGTCCGGTGAGGATGACCGCCGCGGCCATCAGTGTGCCGCCCACCATCAAAGCGAAGGAGAGCCACGCCACCGTCATGTTCAGCGGACGGCCGAGGAAAAAGCGGACCAGCGCGTAACCAAACGCGACCGCGAAAAAAGTGGTGAAGACAATCGCATTCACCACTCCATGCAGGGTCAGGCCCTGATAATATTCGAGACCGAGGAACCGCGACTGGTGGATGATGCCGGACCGATAAAGGACCTGCATCAGGCCATGATAAATTCCGAGAATCAGCAGAGCGACCGGGAAGATGATCTCGATCAGGA
This sequence comes from uncultured Verrucomicrobiae bacterium, assembly GCA_963737545.1. Classification (GTDB taxonomy): domain Bacteria; phylum Verrucomicrobiota; class Verrucomicrobiia; order Chthoniobacterales; family UBA10450; genus CAVTTH01. The sequence goes on from CAVTTH010000003.1 coordinate 1,665,325, forward strand.
TCATCTTTTTCAGCCCCGGCTCAATTTCCATCGCGTTTTCGTCCGAGAATTCCATCGCCTGGTTTTCCTGGTTTATTTCAATGTCTTCAGATACTCGACTATTTGATCGACCTCTTCTTTGGTCAGCTCGGGCTCGGGCATGAGCGGATCAAACCCGTTTACGACTTTCGCGTTCGGATTGACAATGGCTTCACGCAGATACGCGTCATCGGCGGTGATCATTGATCCATCGGCCATTTTTTCCTTTCGCCCATAAATTCCCTTCAGAGTTGGGCCGATACCTTCCTCGCCATCAATCGAATGGCAGGAAAGACAGTCCTTGGCGTCGAGCAGTCGGTTCACCGACCCGGCCGGCATCGGCACAGGCGGCCTTGACTGCTGCGCGTGAAAAGCCGCCTTCTCCACAACGCGGAGATTGGCGGCCATACGGTCATGACCCTTGCCGCAAAATTCGTGGCAGAGCAATTGATAAACGCGGGGATGGTCGAATTTCACCCGCGCATAGTTCACCGTCCCGGGCACAGCCATCAAATTCAGATCCGTCCCTACCAGGAGCAGCCCGTGGGTGACATCCCGCGTGCTCAGGTAGATATCCACCGTCGAACCGGCCGGCACCGTCACATCCTCCGGCTCGAACTTCCACATCCGCGCAACGTAATGCACTTCGTAGTGCGTCGGTGAATGGGCGATCAGTTCACCTTTTTGAAATGGCTTGACGTCGGTCAGACAGGTGGGCAGGCCGACGTGATAAAGATTCACCGCCAGGGCGGCGAGCGCGAAGAGCGTCAGCACAAACGCCACCGAAATAATAATGATTCGTCTCTCCAGCTGGCCAACGCTCGTCATTGATTCAACTCCGCACGATCATGATCCAATAGAGCGTGAACCAAATCACGGCGTAAAGGAGGAGCAGGAGAACGAAGAAGACGATTGCCCCGCTCGGGAAGAACATTTTCCCGTTTTGTGATTCGTTAGGCTTCATCTCTCTGGCCGATGGACCGCACGATCGAAGAGGACAGAACATGGCGACGACGGGTGGAGAGACGGCGATGGGCTGCATACGGCTCAGATCATGAACGGGATTCGTTAAATTCGCGAGACATTCCTTGGTTTTTATTGGTCTTGAATTAGCATCGTCACATTTCGACGCTTGCTCGCGAATGCTTTCGGAGTTGGACGCTTTTTTCCGCCCAGCTCCGCCTTGGCGCGCCGTAGCCTCTTGTCGCGCCGTGGCTTTGCGTAGGAGGATGGCGAAGGCGGGAATTTGCCGGTGGATTCGTGCCGCATTTTTGATACTGTCTTCTTTACGTGAATCCGCCTCCTGTCATTCCTGAAACCGCTGCTTCGAACGGCGCTGCCGATGCCAGTCCTGCCACGGATCGCGCCGATCTCCGGCCTGAAAGTATCAACGACGCAGTCATTCGCCTCGCCGGCAATTCCCAGGACGGCATTCAGTCCGCCGGCGCTTTTCTCGCGAGGCTGGCCGGACGCAGCGCACAGGATGTCATGACCTACATGACGATCCCCGCCACGATTTCCGGCGGACCGTCGATCTTCCAAGTCCGTATCGGGACTGGTGAAGTCCTCTCGGCGGGGGATGAAGCCGACTTCCTCGTCGCGTTTTATCAACACAGTTATCAGGACCACATCGGCTTTCTGAAAGAGGGCGGTGTGCTTCTTTATGATTCTGACAACGTTGAGCCAAACCTCGACGACAAGCGTTTCGTGTATGTCGGCGTCCCAATCACCGGACTAACCGTCGAAGCGCTCGGCGGAACAGCCAAGGACAAAGGCAAAAACATTTTCGTCCTCGGTCTCATCTCGAAAATTTTCAATCTCGATGTTGAGAAACTGAAGACCATCATCACCGAAAAATTCAAGGGCAAAGACGAGAGCATCGTCAACACCGCGCTCATGGCCTTTCAGGCCGGCTACGGCTATCCCGTCGGCAGGGTGCTCACGCACCAATATCGATTTGAGCCGCACGTTCCGAAAGAGGGCGAGCGCGCGCAGATCACGATGGATGGCAACCAGGCGCTCGCCTACGGCTTGATCGCCGCCGGCGTGCGTTACGGCGCCGGTTATCCCATCACGCCCTGGTCGTCGGTCATGGAAATTTTACGGGGCGAACTCCCGAAATACGGTGGAATCTTCGTGCAGGCCGAGGATGAACTCGGCGCCGTGTCGATTGCGCTCGGTTTTTCCTTCTCGGGCTACCTCGCCGTCACCGGCAGCGCCGGTCCCGGCATCTCGCTCAAGACCGAAGCGATCGGCTGGGCTTCCATGTCGGAGATGCCGCTCATCATTATCAACGTGCAACGCGGCGGACCGAGCACTGGCCTGCCCACGAACGTCGAGCAGAGCGATCTCTTTCAAGCCATTTTTGGCGGGCACGGCGACAGCCCGCGCGTCGTTCTTGCGGCCGCGACGGTGGAGGATTGTTTTTACATCGCGATCGAGGCGGCCCGTATTGCGCGCAAATACAGCACGCCGGTTTTTATTTTGAGCGACACCTCCCTGGCGACGCGGATCGAAGCGTTCCACGAACCGGAGCTGAAGGGTTTGATGATAGATCCGAAGCTGGATCTTTCGCCGCGCCCGGCTGGCTTCAAGCCCTATGCGGTCGATCAGATCACCCAACATGCGACGCCCGGCGCGCCGATGATCGACGGAAAATATCCGCTCGTCTCCGGACTCGAGCACGACGAGATGGGTCATCCGACCGGCAGTCCGAAGTTGCACATGGCCATGACGGCGAAACGCCGCAACAAATTGCGCAAGCTCGCCGAGGAAATTCCGGTGCCCGAAGTCTATCGGCGATCAGGAGGGTGGCACGCTGCTCGTCGGCTGGGGTTCCACCTACGGCCCGATCCACGACGCGGTGAAACTGGCGCGCGAAAATGGCGAGAAAACTGGCGCGCTGCATCTGCGGCACCTTCACCCGTTGCCGAACGGCCTCGAAAAAATCTTCGCCAGATTCAAACGCATCGTCACCGTCGAAATGAATGACCAGGGCGTCTACGGTTTCGGCCAGCTGGCCACCATTCTGCGGGCGCGTTACTGCGAGCCGAAAATCGAAAGCGCCACCAAGACCGACGGTCTCACCTTCCGCGTGAAAGAAATTCTCGAACGCGTTTTCGAAGGCCGCTCGTTTGCCGCCCGGCATATTCCGCGCGAAGGCCTCCCCATCGTTCACGCCGACACCGCAGCCGAGAATGTGAAGTCCTTGAAAGAAGTCGTCCCGCAAGGAGTCGGTTAAAGAATCGCCGCTAACGCAATTTAAAGATGAGCACCGAAACCAACCCAACACCCGGCAACGGATCCGCCGCCGCCAACCGCAGCTCCGCCACTGATGCTCCGGCGGCATTTGTCCGCGAGAAACTCACCAAGAAAGCCGTCACCGCCGACCACCCGACCTGGTGTCCCGGCTGCGGCGACTTCGCCGTGCTCGCATCCTATTACAAAGTGATCGAGAAACGGCAGCTCGATCACGAGAAGATCGTCACCCTCGCCGGGATCGGTTGTTCCTCGCGCTTCCCGTATTTCGTCAACGGCTACGGCGCGCATTTCATTCACGGCCGCGCCGTCCCGCTCGCCTCCGGCATCAGCCTGGCCCGGCCCGACCTGCACGTCTTTCTCTTCGGCGGCGACGGCGACGGTTTCTCCATCGGCGGCAACCATCTCAATCACGGCGCGCGCAAGAACATCAACATGGTCTACTTCATCATGGACAACTTCGTCTATGGCCTGACGAAGAAGCAGACCTCGCCGACGTCGCCCATTGGTTTCAAATCCAAGACCGACCCGACGGGCGCGATCGATCATGCCGGTCAATCCGATGAAACAACTCATCTGCGCCGGAGCTACCTTCATCGCGCGCACCCACGCGGCGCAGGTCAATCACATGATCCAGATGATCGAGCGCGCGATGGATCACCAGGGTTTCTCCGTCATCGAATGCCTCAGTGAATGCGTCGAATTTTATCCCGGCGCCTTCGATCCGGGCAATCCGCGTAAAGGCGGCGCCTTCTCGTTGATCGAGGAAAAGAAATGGGACAACACCCCCGAGGACGAACTCCGTCACGACGTCACCGACGAGCTCGCTGCCTACAAACTCGCGCAGCTCCCGTTCCCCGGCGTTTTCGGCGTCTTCTACGAGAGCGATCGCCCGACCAAGAACGCATTGGAGAAAAAGTGGATCGACAGCACCCGCGAAAAACTCGGCAACCCGTCGGATTTGGCATTATTGCAGAAAACCTTCGACCGGATGAAATGAGGTCACTCGAATGTTTTCTACGCGGGCCTTCTTAATTTCTGCTTTCCTCTGATGAGCTTGACTGAAATTCTCGCTGTAATTCCCAAGTTGTCGTTTGCGGAACGACAGGAATTGGTTCGGCGCGCGATCGAAGTCGAAGACGACGAACTGACGACTGACGAGAAATTGATTCTGGAGAACCGTCTCGGAGATTTTCGTCGCGACCCCGAATCAGGCATCCCCGCAGGGCAACTGAAAAGCGAGGTGTTGGCGCGACTGAAGCCGCGATGATTCAGAGAATCATCTTCCGCCATGCGGCGGTGGAAGATGTTGTTTGAGGCTGCGGTTTGGTACGAAGCGCACACTTCAGGACTCGGCGAACAATTGATTGACGAGGTATTGAACGCAATGCGCCGCGCACAAGAAGATCCCGCCCTATTTCGCATTGTTCATCGCGGCGGAGAAATTCGGCGCGTTCTTACAAACCGCTTCCCCTATCGAATCTTCTTTTCGGTCGTTGGCGATACGCTCTACGTTCACGCCGTTCTCCACGGAGCGCGCCACGATCGTCGATGGACAGAGCGATTGTGATCGAATGAAGACCCTTGGCATCGTCGGCGGGATCGGACCCGAATCGACCATCGAATATTACCGCTTTATCCTCGACGGCTACCGCGCGCGGGCAGGGGACGGGAGCGCGCCACACCTCATCATTGATAGCATCGATGTAAACCGCGCGATCGCGATGCTGGACGCGAACGATCTCGTCGGCCTCGCCAACTACCTCTCCGAGTCGATCGACCGGCTGGTGCGCGCCGGCGCTGAGGTCGCACTCATGGCGGCCAACACGCCCCACATCGTTTTCGACGAGGTCCAGCGGTGGGCGTCGATCCCGATGATCAGCATCGTGCGGGCGATATCAGATCATGCGCGCGGCCGCGGGTTCAAACGGCTGTATTTGCTCGGCACCGGCTTCACCATGCGCGCGGGGTTTTATCCGGATGCGTTTGCGCGCGCCGGGATCAAGCTGGTTACGCCGCGAGAAGATGAGCAGGCGTTCATCCACGAGAAATACATCGACGAACTGCTCAAAGGCGTTTTCCTGCCAGAGACCCGCGCGGCTCTCATCGGTATTGTTGATCGGATGCGAAAGGATGAAGGAATCGAAGCGGTCATCCTCGCCGGAACCGAGCTGCCGCTCCTCCTCCGCGGCGCTGAACCAGAAGGGCTGCCTTTCCTCGACACGACCGTGATCCACGTCGAAGCCGCGGTCGACGCGATTGTATAAATAAGGAAGGCCCCGCGCGGAAATCTCGGGCGATTGAAATTGAATCTGTTTGTTCCTTCGTCAGCGCAAGTCAATTTAGTGTCGCGAGACGAAGAAAGAACTACCGTATGATTGCGATCCTGGTTTCGGCATGTCTCAAATGAAAAAGCGCCCGCCTTTTAGTTTGACTGAGTTCTCACGCGAGCTGAAGCGCCGCCATGTCTATACGGTAGTCGCGACCTACGCGGTCGTTAGCTGGGTGCTGCTTCAGGTCGGTGAAGTTACTTTCGGGCCGCTTCACTTGCCCGAATGGGTCATGTCCCGGCTCGTCGTACTCGTCATCATTGGCTTTCCCATTGTCGTGGTTCTCGCCTGGTTTTTTGATCTCACCCGCAAGGGAATCCGCCTCACCCCGAAACTGACCCATTATTATTCCGCTGAAGAAGGCGACCGGCCCTCCATTGCCGTGCTGCCGTTCGCTGACATGAGCCCTGAGCGCGACCAGGGTTACTTTTGCGAGGGTGTCGCGGAAGAGATCCTCAACGCGCTTTCCAACATCCCGCAGCTCCGGGTGGTGGCGCGCTCTTCCTCGTTTGAGTACCGGGACGACCGCGGCGACGTGCGCCGAATCGGCCGGGAGCTCGGGGTCAAGTCGGTCCTCGAGGGGAGCGTTCGCAAATCAAACAGTCACTTGCGCATCACGACCCAGCTCGTGGCCGTTTCCAACGGTTATCACCTCTGGACCAAAAGCTTCGACAAAGAGTTGAAGGACATCTTCGTCATCCAGGATGAGATCGCGAAAAGTATCGCCGAAACCTTGCTCGAATCGATCACACCGGTGCAGCGGTCGGCGCTCAAGACGACCTCGAGCAGCGACGTTACGGCCTACGACTATTACCTGCGGGGACGGCAATTCATCAGTCGCTTTCACAAGATCGACCTCAAGTATGCGCGACAGATGTTTCATCACGCCATCGGTCTGGACTCCGATTTCGCCCTTGCCTGGGCCGGCTACGCCGACTGCTTCTCGCTCCTCATCATGTATGAGGATCCAATCCCCAGTTATCGAGAAGAAGCCAGGAAAGCGAGCGCGCGTGCGCTCGAGCTCGATCCGAATCTCGCCGAAGCGCATGCCTCGAGAGGACTCGCTTTCCTCATCTCGGAGGAGTACGAAGCCGCCGAAGCTGAGTTCAACAAGGCGCTCGCACTCAATTCTCACTTATTCCAAGCCTACTACTATTATGCCCGGACCAAGTTTCATCAGGGTGACCTGGAGATGGCGGCGGACCTGTTCCAGAAGGCTGCGGAGGCCGAGCCGGCCGATTATCAGTCGCGCTGTCTGAGGGGACAAATCCTTTCGGGCCTCGGGCGGACCGAAGAGGCGCTCAGCCAGGCCCGGGACGCGGTCCCCGTTCTTGAAAAACATCTCGAATGGAATCCGGACGATGCGCGGGCCCTGCATCTGGGCGCGGGTTCATTGGTTGTGCTGGGGGAGAAAGAGCGCGCCAAACGCTGGCTCAAGCGAGCCCTCGAGATGGAACCGGACGATTCCGTCCTCCTCTACAACGTAGCCTGTGTTTTCGCGACCATGGGCGAGGTCGAGGAGTCGATCGGTTTTCTCGCGCGAGCAGTCGAGCATGGCACGGTCAACGCCGCCTGGATGCGGAACGATAACGATCTCGCCTCTTTGCGCGGGGACGCTCGTTTCCAGGCGCTGCTCAAGCAACTCGAGGCCAGCGGAGCCGCAACCGTCGCCTGAAATCATTCTGGCTCGTCACTGTTTTTCAGATGACCTTCGACCGAATGAAATGAACGTCTGACATTCAGCGCCAGCGCACCTTTACCTGATAAGGTGGATCGGCCGCTCCATCGGGCGATGATCGATTTTGTCAGCCTCAGGCTGCGCACGACTAATATCGAGCGACGGAGCGCTCGATCCACCAAGTTTCCTGTCTTCCGCCCTCTGTCCTCTGACTTGAGCTTTCAGCGTTTCAGATCCCGGGAACGACGGTCGCCTCCGCCATTTCGGCAGCGGGTATCTCCGCCTTGTCGGTGATGAGTTTGCGCAAAAACGGAATCAGCACGACGAGCGCGATGCCGACCGCGAGACTTCCAGCGCCAAGCTCGGCGAAAAGCTTCGCGTACCCGGGATTGGTGGCGAGCGCCGTGCTTCCCGTCGGCTCGGGAATCATCCCCGAGAAGTCGCCCGCGAACAGCGACGCGAGGCCGGTCACGAGCATCCAGCTGCCCATCATCACGCCCTGATACTGCCTCGGCGCGAGCTTGCCGATCATCGCGTATCCGATCGGAGAGATGAACAGCTCGCCGATGCTCTGCAAAACATAGCTCATGAACAGCCACCCGAACGCGCTCTTGCCATCGACGCCCGCCAGTTTGATTCCTGCCGGAAGAATGAGAAAAGCGATCGCCATCAACAACAGCGAGGCCGCGAACTGCTGCGGGATGTCGATTCTCCAACCGCGCGCGCGCATCCGAGTGAAAAGCGCCGCGAATATCGGTCCGCCGACTACGATGCAGACGGTGTTAATGTTCTGAATCCATTGCGGCTGGATAGTCACTGGCCCGACCACCAGGTCGACGTTGTTGACCGCAAACAGCATCAGGCCGTTTGGAGCCATCTGATAGAGCGACCAGAACATTAGCGAGCCGAGGGTTAGAATCAGGTACGCCGTCATGTTCCGCTTTTCTCGGTGATCCGAGTGGCGAAGCGTGAGATAAATCAACGTCAGCGCGACCGCGGCGCAGATTCCCTTGATCAGCGTCTCGGTGCTGCCGGGGCGCTGGAGCATGAACCAAACGACCGGGACGGTTCCGATAAGAATACCGATGCCGGCAAGCTGGCGCAATTGGAACTGCTTCCGCGTCGCGTCGAGCAACGGCGTATTGCGGTCGGTCAGCGTCTTCCAGTTGAGCAGGGCGAGGACGATGGCGCCGAAGTTGCCGAGCGTCGCGAAGATGAAGAGGCTCGAGTAGCTCTCGGTCGCCTGAAAATAACCGGCGACGGCGAACCCGACGAAAAATCCGACATTCATGCCGGCGTAGTTCCAGAGGAAAGCTCCTTCGCGGCGCGGATCCTCCGGGGTGAATCGCTGCGTCAGCATCATGTTAATGCAGGTGACATTGAGACCGCTGCCGGTAAGGAAAAGGGCGAGACCGATGTAGAACATCGCCGCCGTGCCGGTCGCGATGCAGCCACAACCGATGACCTGTAGCGCCATGCCGCCGACGAAAAGATTCCGGTTCGAAAGAAAGCGGCCGCCGAGGTAACCGCCGAAGAGATGGAGGCCGTAGTTGAACGCGCCGAATACGCCCATCAACGTCGTGGCTACCTTCACCGAGAGCTGGAGATGCTTCGTCGCGTAGAGAACCAGCGTCGAGTAGAGAACGGCAAAGCCGAGGGTGGAAAAAATTTGGATAAAGAACAGCACAGCCGTTCCTTCCGGAGCCGCCGCGAACCGGTGTCTTAAGAATTTCATACTTTGATTTTAAGGAGCCGGGCCATCGCGAAGCGATATGTCGAATCGGGTAATCAAACTCGCCCGTCTAGCGCCAGGGAGCGTAAATGTCATCCCGCCGCCATTTGGACTGCGACCCTGAACAATGTCAATCCCGCAGAGTGCGTGGCCCCAACGGAGCTTTACGCTCTCAAGACCTCCGACGGAACGTGTCGATTGGCGAGCTCACTGTCCCCTGACTTCTGAGTTCTGCCTTCTGTCCTCTGACTTCTGCTCTCTGACCTCCGACCTCTGCCCCCCTCGCCGCCCATGCTGCGAGAAGCAAAAAAACCGTCGCGTCAGTTAGTCTGGGGGAGCACACGCGGCTCGCGTGTTGGCGATGGCGTCTCGCCATCGCGGACTCGTTTCATTCTCTCCGAAATCCTTGTAGTCATCAATCATGCACCGCTAGAATTCCCAGCGAATGAGCAAAGTAGAAAAACTGTTCGACAAACTCATCGCCAGGCAAAACGATGCGAATTTCTCCTTTGACGATCTCTGCGCGTTGCTGACGAAACTCGGCTACACGGCGCGCAAGACCAAAGGCAGCCATATCATATTCCAACGTGAATCGAGTTTCATAAATTTGCAGCCTGCTGGCGGTAGAAAGGCCAAGGCCTATCAGGTACGCCAGGTGCGGCAAGAGTTGCAAAAATTCAATCTGAAACCATGATGAAGAGACCCATGCAACCCGACCCTCGCGACTACGAAATTCGGATCTGGTATTCGGCCGAGAAAGGCGACGAATGTTTCATTGCCCAGGTTGTCGAATGGCCTGGCATCATGGCGCACGGGGACACACGCGAGGCAGCAGCTCGGGAGATTCAACTCGCGCTCGAAGGCGCGTTGGAACTCGCGGCTGAACAAGGCATCAAGCCACCGACCCCTGCGCTTGCCCATGCCTCGTGAAGGACGCAGTCGACGTTAAGTGCACCGACGACGAGTTGATTGTCAGCCTGGTTGACGGTCGCCGCGTTTCCGCGCCGCTCGCCTGGTTTCCCCGGCTGCTCGGGGCTACACCTCAGCAACGGGCGAACTGGCGGCTGATCGGTCGGGGCATTGGCATCCACTGGGACGACGTGGACGAAGACATTTCAGTTCGCACTCTTCTCGCTTCTTGAGGTTACTGAAAATCACCCGCCAGATCGTCGCCGATAAAATCGCCGACTACCTGCTGGGGAGCGCGCGCGCCTCCTTGGCTCGCCGTAGCCTTGGCGAAGGCGGCTGTCCTCTGATTTCTGACCTCCGACTTCTGACCTCTGTTTTCTACTTCCTACTTTCCACTTTCTAATTTCTTTTCCCTGCGTTCGTCAGCGGAGACTCGTCAAGATTTGTTCCCTGCCCCCCAATTCTCCCAATTCCTCCGGGTAGCGCGCGCGTCTCGCGTGCTAGTTTGCGCGGCCCGCGCAAACGAACTTCTCGACTCTCTGTAATCCTCGCTATGATCCCTCGATGGCTTCCCGCGAACAGAACGAACGAAAGTTCAAACATTGGGAAGAATTACCCAATGGCGGGCGACGATACATTCGTGAATTCGTCGGGCGCGCCGGAGGGCGGGCCCGTTACATCAAAGAAGTGGACGCGAGCGAAAAGACGACTCGCTTTGTGCAGGAAATCTACGATGCCGTTGGGCGCCTTGTCGCAGTGCACGAGAAATTTCCCGTCGATTTGGGCCACAGACAGCTGTAAAATCGACCAACGCATGAAGATCACCCGCCAGATCGTCGCCGATAAGATTGCCAATTACCTGCACGGCAAAGTCAGTCAGGCCGAGCTAGTCGATTGGGCCGAGCGCACCTTGATGGATGCCGATTTCGACGAAGCCGATGTCGATCTTCTCACTGATATCGTTGGGCGACTTGGCCTCGCCGATGTCGCCGAGTTCGGATTACGCTGGCAAGATTGCGAAGAATTCCTTCGTAAGCTCGGTTACCGCGCGAAAGTCATTGTATCCAGCGAATAATGGCATCGCGTGCTGAACGTATGAAAATCAGCTACGACCCGGATTGTGGAGCGCACTGCCTGCCCGCCCGTGTGCGGGCGACTCGGGTGTTGGTCTCGACGCCCTCGCCGAGACGAACTTTTCCGAGCATCGTCCTTTGTGATACGCTGCGCGCGTGGCGGATTACAAATTCACGCCCTATTTCGAAAATCAGATCCTGCGCAAGCGACCATATCTGACCAAGGAGATGTGCATTCGCGTCGTTCAATCGCCGCATTCGCTTCGAGCCGCAGGAACAGGATCGATATCGATTTTGGGCCGCTAGTCGATGAATTGCAAGGGTCGCTTCTTGCGAGTCGTGACGCTTTCCGATAAAGTCACCATACATAACGCATTCCTGGATCGCAGGTTTCGACCATGAAACTCAATTATTTTCCCGATACGGATTCCCTGTATATCGATCTTGCGCACGAGACCGAGCGTTGAAAGTCGCGAAGTCTCTGAGGGCGTAGTGCTCGGATTACGATGGCGAAGGCAACCTGGTCGGGATCGACATCGACCATGCCAGCCGAAAACTGGATTTGCGCGAGCTCGTCACGAGCCACATTCCTTTGGAAGCAAAAGCCTGACTTCTGACTTCTGACTTCCGACGCCTGACCTCCGTCCGCGCGTCTCGCGCAAACGAACTTTGATGATGCGCACGACTTGATTGCGGATTAAAACGTTTTCCGCTAATCTTCACTCGTGAGTGATCCCAAGTACATCACCGATGATCGCGGTGAACGCACTGCCGTAGTGCTTCCGACCTCCGATTACGAGAAACTATTGGAGGACCTGGAGGATTTGGCGGTCGTAGCAGAGCGCCGTGGAGAGCCAACTATTCCGCACGAGCAGTTCGTTTCCGAGCTCAAGCGCGATGGCCTCCTTTAATGTTCAATGGCGGACATCGACGAAGAAGGATCTGCGTCGGCTTCCTCGCGAGATTGTGTTCCCGCTGACTTCTGACTTCTGACTTCTGACCTCCGACCTCCGACCTCCGACCTCCGGCTCGTCACTCGTCACTGCCGACAGGCCGCGTGCCGCAGGTTTTACGCGGTCACTCGTCACTTCCCATGGCCGAATGAAATCAGATCGCTAAAATGTTTTCTACTTTATCCTTCCTACTTTCTTGTCTACTTTCCTTGTGCAAATCCTTGATGGGATGAAATGACGCTACGACTGCCCCCAGAAAATTGCTCTAGTATTAGGTCGCAAGGCTGATATGTTCTTCTGAACATGGCAAAGAATTCGCACATTGAGTGGACCCACCATACGTTCAACCCTTGGTGGGGCTGCGCAAAGGTCTCACCCGCCTGTAAGAACTGTTACGCCGAGCTTTGGGCAAAGCGAATGGGTCGGAAAATTTGGGGAGCAAGTGCCCCCCGCAGGTTTTTTGGTGATGCACATTGGGCAGAGCCACTGCAGTGGAATGTAGAGGCACAAATGGCAAAGCGGCGAATGCGTGTCTTTTGTGCAAGCATGGCCGATGTGTTCGAAAGACGCCGCGAACTTGATCAATGGCGCGAGCGTCTCTGGCTTCTAATTGAGTGTACACCGTGGCTCGATTGGCTTCTCCTAACGAAGAGACCGCAAAACGTTGCAGTTAAGGCGCCGTGGAATAAATCTTGGCCATCCAATGTATGGTTAGGGACAACCGTAGAGAATCAGAAATGCGCTGAGGAACGTTTGCCATTTCTGCTTTCGGCCGGTGCGACGATTCGCTTTTTGTCGTGCGAACCATTACTCGGCCCACTCGATTTGCGACCGTGGTTCGACCGTGCCGGTTGTAATTCAATCGACTGGGTTATTGCCGGCGGAGAAAGCGGACCGGGTTCGCGTCCGATGCATCCAGACTGGGCCATAAGTCTCTTGCACCAATGTCGGGAAGCTAATGTTCCCTTTCATTTCAAGCAGTGGGGACATTGGGTTCCTGCAGAAGCGGTGACAATGGATGCGCCGGCAAGAACTTTACAATTCGACAAAGACCGGCCGGTCGCAATGGTGCGCCTGAGTAAAAAGGACGCGGGACGCACCCTAGAAGGAACAACATGGAACGGTCTACCTATCACCGTGGCCGCTCATGCCTAAAGCAGAACCATCCGATTATGCCGGTCGCGAGCAGGCGTATGTAAAGCATTACCTGCTGGAAAAGTACCTTGCTCCGCTGACTTACAAGGTCGGCTCCGCTTGGGATTCCGTTGTCTATATAGATGGATTTTCCGGCCCATGGAGAACGATCCGTCCCGACTACGCTGATTCATCGTTTGGCGTAGCTATTGAAACACTGCGCAAAGTAAGGCTTCAACTTAAGGAAGCGCGTGGACGTGACCTTCCAATACACGTGATATTAGTCGAGCAAGACAAGCGCGCGTTTGCCGTTCTCAGAAATTCGCGGTTGAGATATCCGAACCTGGTTTCACCGTGCATCCAATATGTGGTGAATTCATTGATCGTATTCCTGCGATAAACTGTCTTGTTGGAAAGGTCGCCCAAAATCCGTTCAGGTTTGTGTTTCTCGACCCGAAAGGCTGGGCTGACATACCGATGCGTCATCTGCAGCCCTTTCTTAAAGACCGTAGTTGCGAAGTGCTAATCAATTTGATGACTCGGCACATTATCCGATTCTTAGAAGAAGACGATCGAACCGAGAGCTACAATCGGTTGTTTGGACGTCCGGGCGTGACTTGACCGACTAAGGAAGACTCCTAAAACGAATGAGGGCGAGAGGGCGGAGCTAGCATACGCGAATACTGCCGAAGTCTAAGCCAACTCTGCGAGTTCAAATATGTATCGCAGGCTGTCGTTTTTGATCCAGATAAGGAATCAATCCGATACTTTTTGGTGTACGCGACAAACCATTCTCGGGGTGTCGAAGTTTTCAAAGATGCGGAGATGAAGGCGGCCAATATTCAGGATGTCGTTCGCCATGAGGCACGTCAACGCACACGCGGGCAGGATGAATGGACGTTTGCCGATGCTCCTCCGAAGTCGCGACTGAGTTTTAAGTTGCGACGTCGCTATGTGGAACGCGCCCGGGGTAAATTAATCGAATTGCTGAGGCGAAACGTGCTTCAGCGGGAGTGCCGTACGCCGAGGTGTTCTGCGAGACGATGGCATTTCCGTTGGTTACGCCTGCAGATCTTGAGAGTTGGATCACAGATCTCCGTCCAAACATCCAACTGCGCCTGGAAGGATCTCAGCGACGCCAAAAACCCTCACCTGCTAAAAATGATTATGTTGTTGTTTGTGACCCAGCCGCGCTGGATGTGGTCCTCTGAGGTCTGCCGTGCTCTTTAATTCGAGAACCATTCATGTGCCGATTTTCGCGCCGTCGGGAGAATTTGTGACTGAGTTCGTCGAGTAGACTTGTCTAGTGGTATCTGGAGTTCGGGCTGAGAATGCCGCTCGAAAACGGCGTCGGGAGCAGTTTGTTTACAGCAACCATCCCGAAATAGCGGTGCTTTGAACCTGCTTTGGACCGCAGCGTGTAAATAGGCGGCAATTGAAACCGCTTTCGCCCAAGGACGATTTCGCTCAAGTGTAAATAAGACTGAGGCGGGTGGAGGTCCTCATTTATCAAATGCGACATCTGTCTCAGTGGGAGTTCTGACCGATAAGGGCGAACGTTGTTAAGTTCGATCGCTGTACAATATATCCGCCCCTCGAGCATATACATCGAATTGAGTTCGAGAGCATCCAAGCCTTTGCTGATATCGTTTCCAAATTTGCTCCGGGACATCAGAAACGATGCGATCGATGCACGCTTCACCGACTAGGCTCATAGTCGGAGCTGAGGCGTACACATTGATTTTGTGACCAATCCAACGCGTTGAGAATTTCCTCCGAAGTTCAACTGTCTTTTGTCCCCGCATCACGTCAGCGGCGTGCGAAGGCCTCATACTAAAGAGTAATTTGTTTGAGCCCGAAAACCCGTCACAATCATAGAAATGAGAGACTTTGGGTAACTTCTTCCAGCGCGTGTTTCCAAACAGTGGAGAATGCCGCAAAGCACTGAAGTTCACGATCGAACAGTCGGTATTGTCTATCTGCTACTTCTGCGGTTCGAAATCCGAACGATGAGAAAAATTCAGATTTTCTATCCCACAGATTTTGAGGAAGCGTGAAATGAATTTCTCTCGCGAGGTCCCTAATTTCCAAAGCCATCACTGAGAAGAATAGCTCTCCAAGGTGTGAATCCTGTAGATCATCATCGATTCGGAGATGACAAAATTTGGCGTTCACGCCTTTTTTAACGATCGCAGACACGACAGGTCGCTCATGGAGATATCCAACGAACGCAGCACGCTCGTCTTCGCGAATTCCCGTACTCACCTTGTCCAGATACCATTTATCGATGGCGGGTAGATCTCCTCATTTGAAAATACCAAGCTTCTGAAGTTTGCGAGATGATCGCTTCCGCCTCGAGCATCTCCAGGTCCCAACCTGACGATCTGGAAGTTACTCGCGATCTCAGACACAGCTTGCGATGCTACTGCAGCCGAGTCGGCGGAGGGAACAAAATTCAGTTCCATGGTGCAAAAAATTTCGAAAGTTCGAGCGTTTGCGAATCGTAATTGCTCGGCTCCTCTTTCACGCAATCTTCGGACATCCGGTAGAAGGTCAAACGAGCCATCTTTTCACCATGGGTTAAGGCGACCTCAACATCGTGTCCACGGACCTCAAAGATCAAAGGTGTTCCGATGGTGTTGTCTTTCCGGTTTCGACCGAAAAACGGGTGAACGAACCCCGCGTAATGTATGCGCATTTCTCCGATTGTTTCGTCAATTGCTCGACAATACACGGCGATTCCTCCCGGCAGAGCGATCTTCTCTTGAGAACTCAGTATATAAAATCGCTCCTTCGTAATTGGCAGATAATCTTTCGTGCCCACTCGCCCTGCCCGCTCTACCGTCCAATACTTCCTCGGGTCCGGCGGTTTTTCTTGCTTCCACAAACAAACCGGATTCGACGTCTTCCTTGGCTTCTGCTCTGAATGCGCAGCCTTGATCCTTCCCTACATTCATCGGCAACAGATTGACCGTAAGGGAACCGTCCCCGGCGCCTCCCATCAGAACTGACGAGAAAACCTCTTCGCCTCTTATGCGGACATCGTCAGGTTTTCCGTAGAATATTCGCAACTGCGAGAGCGCAGTTCCTGGTTTTACCCGGACCGGGAATGTGATTGGTGTAATTTCCAAATACATGTGCCCATTTCCTTTTGCTACGCCCTTCCGATCGAAAGTTTCGTACGTGTCCATACCGTCGACGATCAATCGCGCGAGTACATCAACGCGACCGACGGAACTCTTGGCGGTAGTTTGTCCATACATCTCGTATTCGCGGACAAGAGGTCCGACTTGCTGCTGGAGTTTGAACACATAGGTGGATTTCGCCGCCAACGTGAAGCAACCGTCCTCCTCAGCCTCAATCCGCTGGGCTACGTCTTTCTCCGACAACAAAAAATGTTCGTAGCTACCGCCGAACGGTTTCACTGAGCCGCTTCTCATAGCATACGCCTCATCGCTGAGAGTCAGATCTATTGATGAATAGTCTATCAACGCATCATCGCCGACATTTTGAATCCAGCCTTCGGCGCAAAGTATTTTGAGTTGACGGCGAGACAACACCCCCGGGATATAGGCATTCATTGGATCGGGCAACATGCGAAGGGTGTCTCATCGATGCACTATTTGATCAGGATCACAAAGTCCAGCATTTGATGCGGAACTGGGTGGTTCCGAGTTACACAAGGCAAACAACAGAACTCCTCGCTGTCAGCGTTCGCGCAGACAAAGAAAAAACGAAGACTGACTACACGTGTTGGTCGACGAAGATCGGATTGCCGTCCGGATCGACCATCATGAAGCTCGCGGGCCGGTGCTGCCCTC